>NZ_JARWME010000002.1:2500-2527500 GCF_030757975.1 Rhizobium sp. AN73 | reverse complement strand
ATAGAGGGTGATAGCCCCTTACGCGTAGAACAGTCATTGTCCTTGAGTAGGGCGGGGCACGTGAAATCCTGTCTGAACATGGGGAGACCACTCTCCAAGCCTAAGTACTCGTGCATGACCGATAGCGAACAAGTACCGTGAGGGAAAGGTGAAAAGCACCCCGACGAGGGGAGTGAAATAGAACCTGAAACCGGATGCCTACAAACAGTCGGAGCCCGCAAGGGTGACGGCGTACCTTTTGTATAATGGGTCAACGACTTAGTGTAACTAGCAAGCTTAAGCCGGTAGGTGTAGGCGCAGCGAAAGCGAGTCTGAATAGGGCGATTTAGTTAGTTGCATTAGACCCGAAACCGAGTGATCTAGCCATGAGCAGGCTGAAGGTTGGGTAACACCAACTGGAGGGCCGAACCCGTATCTGTTGCAATAGATTGGGATGACTTGTGGCTAGGGGTGAAAGGCCAATCAAACTCGGAAATAGCTGGTTCTCCGCGAAATCTATTTAGGTAGAGCGTCGACCGAATACCCTCGGGGGTAGAGCACTGGATGGGCTATGGGGACTCACCGTCTTACTGATCCTAACCAAACTCCGAATACCGAGGAGTACTAGTCGGCAGACACACGGCGGGTGCTAACGTCCGTCGTGAAGAGGGCAACAACCCTGACCTCCAGCTAAGGTCCCCAAGTCATGGCTAAGTGGGAAAGGATGTGAGGATCCCAAAACAACCAGGATGTTGGCTTAGAAGCAGCCATCATTTAAAGAAAGCGTAACAGCTCACTGGTCTAAATAAGGGTCTTTGCGCCGAAAATGTAACGGGGCTAAAGCCATGCACCGAAGCTGAGGATATGCCGTAAGGCATGTGGTAGCGGAGCGTTCCGTAAGTCTGTGAAGGGGTACCTGTGAGGGGCCCTGGAGATATCGGAAGTGCGAATGTTGACATGAGTAACGATAAAGGGAGTGAGAGACTCCCTCGCCGAAAGACCAAGGGTTCCTGCTTAAAGTTAATCTGAGCAGGGTTAGCCGGCCCCTAAGACGAGGCGGACACGCGTAGTCGATGGGAACCACGTTAATATTCGTGGGCCTGGTGGTAGTGACGGATCTCGTGTGTTGTACATTCTTACTGGATTGAATGTGCGGCGAAGAGGTTCCAGGAAATAGCTCCACCGTATAGACCGTACCCGAAACCGACACAGGTGGTCAGGTAGAGTATACCAAGGCGCTTGAGAGAACTATGTTGAAGGAACTCGGCAAATTGCACGCGTAACTTCGGAAGAAGCGTGACCCCATTTTACGCAAGTATGATGGGGTGGCACAGACCAGGGGGTAGCGACTGTTTATCAAAAACACAGGGCTCTGCGAAGTAGCAATACGACGTATAGGGTCTGACGCCTGCCCGGTGCTGGAAGGTTAAAGGGAGGGGTGCAAGCTCTGAACTGAAGCCCCAGTAAACGGCGGCCGTAACTATAACGGTCCTAAGGTAGCGAAATTCCTTGTCGGGTAAGTTCCGACCTGCACGAATGGCGTAACGACTTCCCCGCTGTCTCCAACATAGACTCAGTGAAATTGAATTCCCCGTGAAGATGCGGGGTTCCTGCGGTCAGACGGAAAGACCCCGTGCACCTTTACTATAGCTTTACACTGGCATTCGCCAAGGCATGTGTAGGATAGGTGGTAGGCTTTGAAGCATGGACGCCAGTTCGTGTGGAGCCATCCTTGAAATACCACCCTTATCTTCGTGGATGTCTAACCGCGGTCCGTTATCCGGATCCGGGACAGTGTATGGTGGGTAGTTTGACTGGGGCGGTCGCCTCCGAAAGAGTAACGGAGGCGCGCGATGGTGGGCTCAGACCGGTCGGAAATCGGTCGTCGAGTGCAATGGCATAAGCCCGCCTGACTGCGAGACTGACAAGTCGAGCAGAGACGAAAGTCGGTCATAGTGATCCGGTGGTCCCGTGTGGAAGGGCCATCGCTCAACGGATAAAAGGTACGCCGGGGATAACAGGCTGATGACCCCCAAGAGTCCATATCGACGGGGTTGTTTGGCACCTCGATGTCGACTCATCGCATCCTGGGGCTGGAGCAGGTCCCAAGGGTATGGCTGTTCGCCATTTAAAGCGGTACGTGAGTTGGGTTCAGAACGTCGTGAGACAGTTCGGTCCCTATCTGCCGTGGGTGTAGGAATATTGACAGGATCTGTCCCTAGTACGAGAGGACCGGGATGGACGTATCTCTGGTGGATCTGTTGTCCTGCCAAGGGCATAGCAGAGTAGCTATATACGGAATGGATAACCGCTGAAGGCATCTAAGCGGGAAACCAACCTGAAAACGAGTGTTCCCTATCAGAGCCGTGGAAGACGACCACGTTGATAGGACGGGTGTGGAAGCATGGCAACATGTGAAGCTTACCGTTACTAATAGCTCGATCGACTTCTTCGTTCCCATTGAATATGTTCATCGATGATGAACATCATCTGTTCTGTCCTGACGCGCATAGCGCTCCGGACGGGCCGCGCCACAGGGCGCGACGACCTCTGGTCTGTATGGCTGCCACGCTCATCCTTGAGCAAAGGTGGAATACGGATCGGTCGCAGAAAGACGTGTTAAATTAAATGAAGCGCAAGCTTCCCAGCTTCTCGAAAACTGTTTCCATCTCATAAATGGAAATCGTTGCGTTTTGCCGACCTGGTGGTTATCGCGGGGCGGCTGCACCCGTTCCCTTTCCGAACACGGCCGTGAAACGCCCCAGCGCCAATGGTACTTCGTCTCAAGACGCGGGAGAGTAGGTCGCTGCCAGGTCTGCAAAACGCAACAATAAATCTTCTCATTCACATACCTCGGCCCAGCCGATACAAAGGGCCGCCATAAGCGGCCTTTTTGCATTGCGGAACATGAAAACATAAGGAAAACGCCCCGTGCGTCCCTTACAGGAGACAAATCGCCTTCGGCAATTTGCTCCGGCAGTATGCATCACAGCTTCCCTGTGATGCAGTCGCGATAAATCCCATAGGGATTTACGCTGGTAACGCGGGGTGGAGCAGCCCGGTAGCTCGTCAGGCTCATAACCTGAAGGCCGCAGGTTCAAATCCTGCCCCCGCAACCAAAATCAGATTCAGATTCAGATAGAACAAAAGCCCTCTCATCGCAGAGGGCTTTTGGCGTTTCAAGCACAACAACCGAAACAAAACAGCTGGACCTTGGCCCGTCGAAACAGCGTGAGCAGCAACATTCAATTCTCGCGCGTTTTCTGCCGCTGATTCAGCCTTTCGACATTGCGATAGGCTCGGATTTGGCCATGATGCGCCAACCGCCCAGTTCAGAAGAAAGCCGCCGTGAACGCCGATCCTTTGCAGATTCTCAAGACCGTCTATGGCTACGACACGTTTCGTGGGCAGCAGGCTGACGTCATCCGGCATGTGATGGCGGGCAACAATGCTTTCGTTCTGATGCCGACGGGTGGCGGGAAGTCGCTTTGTTACCAGATCCCGGCACTTGCCCGTCCGGGAATGGGGCTGGTCGTGTCGCCGCTGATCGCGCTGATGGTCGATCAAGTCGCCGCCCTGCGTCAGGCCGGTGTGAGGGCCGAGGCGCTCAATTCCGATCTTTCTCCGGAAGAACGCCGGGCGCTCTGGCAGGATATGCGGGCCGGCAAGGTCGATATTCTTTATGCCGCACCTGAGACCCTTCTCAAACCCGATGTTCTGGACGCGCTTCAACCTATTGCCCTGTCGCTGATTGCGATCGACGAGGCCCACTGCCTGTCGCAATGGGGGCACGATTTCCGTCCGCCTTACCGCCAACTCGATGCGCTGATCGAACGCTTTCCGGATACACCGCGCATGGCGTTGACGGCGACGGCGGATGAACCAACCCGTGACGAAATTCTGGGTCATCTCGGGATCGACGGAAGTGACGCCTTCATAGCCGGATTCGATCGCCCCAATATCCGCTATGCCATTATGGAGAAGGATAATCCCCGCGCGCAGCTGAAGCGCTTCCTGAAAGGTCGAGAAGACGAAAGCGGCATTGTTTATTGCCTTTCCAAACGCAAGGTGGATGAAACAGCCGCATGGCTTCGGGAGGAGGGGCGCGATGCGCTGGCCTATCACGCTGGCATGGACAAGGCAGCCCGCGAGGCGAACCAGACCCACTTTCAGCATGGTGAGGCGGTCATCATCGTCGCGACCGTCGCCTTCGGCATGGGCATAGACAAGCCGGATGTGCGCTTTGTCGTCCATATTGATCTGCCGGGCAGCATTGAGGCCTATTATCAGGAGACCGGCCGTGCCGGTCGCGATGGTCTGCCGTCCGAAGTGCTTATGCTCTACGGTTATGAAGACATCGCGTTGCGTAACCGCTTTATCGAAGAGTCGGACGCGGGGGATCAGCGCAAATATATGGAGCGCCAGAAGCTCGATGCGTTGCTCGGCCTTGCGGAAACCGCGAGTTGTCGCCGGCGGGTGCTGTTGTCCTATTTTGGTGATCGGTGCGAGCCCTGCGGTAATTGCGACACCTGTGCGGAACCGCCAGACCTGTTTGACGGCGCCATTGCCGCGCAGAAGCTGCTTTCCTGTATTTATCGCACCGGAGAACGTTTCGGCCAGGCCTATGTCATTCGTGTATTGCTGGGCATGGAAGATGAGCGGATTTCGAGTTTCGGGCATGATCGCATCACCACCTACGGGATCGGCAAAGAGCACGATAATCGCACCTGGCGCGCCATTCTGCGCCAGATGGTTGCGCTGCGCCTGATCGAAGTGGATCTGTCCGGGCATGGTGGATTGTCCATTTCCGAGGAAGGACGGTTGTTCCTGCGTGAAAAACCTTCTCTGATGTTAAGGGTACCCTCAGCCCCTCGCGCGGGACGGAAACAGATGCCTCGCAGCTCCGCATCGACAACTTTGCCAGAGGCTGATCGCAGTCTTTTTGAGGCCTTGCGTCAGAAGCGTATGGAAATTGCCCGTGCGCAGAATGTTCCGCCCTATGTGATTTTCCACGACAAGACGCTAGCCGAACTCGCTACCGCAAGGCCGGCCTCGGAGAGTGAAATGGCACGGATACCTGGAGTGGGAGACACCAAGCTGGAGCGATACGGTCCGGCCTTTCTGGCGGCGATCATGGAGCATGCCGCCAGCGAGTGAGCTTTTGAATCCGGCAAAGAACCGCGCAAGAAAGTATCGGTAAGGCCTGAAGCCTCACCCTGTCGTATCCTTGAACAGAACGTTCTGGTCGATGAGATAACGGGAAAACAGCGGCAGGCTTGCTCCGCCAATCGCCCGGGCCTGGCTGCCGACCGCACCCTCGATGATCTCCGGCAGCGTGACGCCCTGAAGGTCGTGATGCTTGAGGGCGAGCCGGGTGGCGGAGACTATCCTCGTTCTGACCCAGGCCGGAAAACCGCCATCGATGATAACGCTGGAAAAATCGATGATGGAGGCTGCGGCGATAACCGCTTGCGCAAGGGCTGCAGCGGTTTTTTGGATCCAGCTTTCCAGCGGTTCACCGAAATCGATCCATTCGTCCGGCGAAAACCATAGGGGGCGTGGATCGATGCCGCGTTCACGCAGCATGTTTTCCAGAACGAAGATCGACGCGATTTTCAGGAGCTGGACCGTGTTGCCGTCCTGTCCCTGAACCGGAAGGGGGCCGATTGCCCCGGCGGTGCCCGTCTTTCCGGAAAACAGTGCGGAATTTAAAACCACGCCGCCGCCAATGAAGGAGCCGATGAAGATATAAAGAAAATCGGCATAGTTCTGGCCCGCGCCAAAAACCAGTTCGGCACCGCAGGCGCTGGTTGCATCGTTCTGCAGGAAAACCGGGTAGCTGACGCCGTCTGCAATTTCGGAACGGATATCGACGCCTCGCCAACGCTCCATTTCATTCTGCGGGGCACCTACTTCCTGCGCCCAGTTCCATAATTCGAAAGGGGCGGCGATGCCGACGCCGGCAATTTTTTGCCGTTCGGCCGGAGAGAGCTTGGATTCGAGTTCGGCTATACCCTCGATCACGAACGGTAATATCCATTCGGGCATAGGATAGGGATAGGTTCGGCGGAGCTTCAGCTTGATCCGGCCGACAAAATCCATCAGCACGAGATCAACGCTGCGCCTGCCGATCTTCACTCCAAAAGAAAAGACGGCGTCGGGATTGAGGCGCATCGGCGTCGAAGGTTGCCCGACTTTACCGCGCAGTCGTTCGCCACGAATAAGAAGGCCGTCACTTTCGAGCGAGCGCATGATGACCGAGACGGTCTGCGCCGAGAGGCCGCAAAGTCTGGATATTTCGGCTTTCGACAATCCGCCGTGGCGGCGAACGAGGGACAGCACAAGCCGCTCGTTATAAGCGCGCACGCCGATCTGGTTGGCGCCGCCACTCATATCCATAATGGTGGACGGCGCGGGCGGCGCCGTCTCGACAGATTGTCTCATAGTGTCATCCTCCCGCCCGCCATATCCGTCGCGACCGATACACGCAGGCTTTATGGCAATCTTGCTATCGCAACGTTAAACCACGCGGCGATATTCCTCCCTGCCGCTTATTAGAATGCCATACGGAATTAATAATTCAATCGGATTTATTTATTGACAGCCGTTTCCTTTGGTGGTTCCATCTGTGCCAACGGTCCCTGCTCTCGGAGGAGACGAGATCGTCGGGTAACCGTCACGGTACTCAAATATTCAATGGGAGGATTACAATGAAGACAACTGTTTCCGCTCTTCTGGGCGCGCTCGCGCTTGGCGTTTCTTTCGCATCCGTCGCGTCCGCCGCCGATACTTCGGTTTGCCTCGTTACCAAAACCGACACCAATCCCTTTTTCGTCAAGATGAAGGAAGGCGCGACCGCCAAGGCTAAAGAACTTGGCGTGACGCTGAAGTCCTATGCCGGCAAGATCGACGGCGATTCCGAAAGCCAGGTTGCCGCAATCGAGACGTGCATCGCCGATGGCGCCAAGGGTATCCTGATTACCGCATCGGACACGAAGGGCATCGTTCCGGCCGTGCAGAAGGCGCGTGATGCCGGTCTTCTGGTCATCGCCCTCGATACGCCTCTCGAACCCGTCGATGCTGCTGACTCCACCTTCGCTACCGACAATCTTCTGGCCGGTGAACTGATCGGCAAATGGGCGGCCGGCACCCTCGGCGACAAGGCCAAGGATGCGAAAATCGCCTTCCTCAACCTCACTCCTTCGCAGCCGACCGTTGACGTTCTGCGCAACCAGGGCTTCATGAAGGGCTTTGGCATCGACGTGAAGGACATCAACAAGATCGGCGATGAGGACGACAAGCGTATCGTTGGCCATGATGTTACCAACGGTAACGAAGAAGGCGGCCGCTCTGCGATGGAAAATCTGCTGCAGAAGGATCCGACCATCAACGTCGTTCACACCATCAACGAGCCTGCAGCCGCCGGTGCTTATGAAGCACTGAAGGCAGTCGGCCGCGAAAAGGACGTGCTGATCGTATCCGTCGATGGCGGTTGCCCGGGCGTCAAGAACGTCGCGGAAGGCGTGATCGGTGCAACGTCTCAGCAATATCCGCTGCTGATGGCGGCACTCGGTGTTGAAGCCGTCAAGAAGTTCGCCGATACGGGTGAAAAGCCGAAGCCGACAGCTGGCAAGAACTTCTTTGACACCGGCGTGACGCTGGTGACGGACAAGCCGGTCAAGGGTCTCGATCTGATCGACACCAAGGAAGGCCTGAAGAAGTGCTGGGGCTGATACCTCGCCGTTGAAACCCGCGGGGGCAATTTGCCCCCGCACTTGAACCGGAATGGTTTAAAGCACGATCTGGGTGATCGGACAGGAACAAACGAGCGCGCCCGACCTCCGTGGATGTAACTGAGGCACGCTTCTCAACAGTTTGAATCTACGCATTGTCCCCTGGAGAGCGATCCCGGTTTTAGGGTCGATGCGATGGAGCGATCGGGAGGAAAATCCATGAGCGATCAGCCAGTGCGGGCTCAACCGCATAATGAATTTGAAAAAGTGCTGTCGGGAAGTTCGACCCAGGTCGCTGCTTTCGATACGCACAACAAGAGTTTGATTGAAAAATTTCAGCATTTTCTGCACTCCAGCCCAGCGGCCGTACCGCTGATCGTTCTGGTGCTGTCGCTGACTGTCTTTGGCATTACCCTGGGCGGCAAGTTTTTCTCGGCCTTCTCGCTGACCCTTATTCTTCAGCAGGTGGCAATCGTCGGCATTGTCGGTGCGGCGCAGTCGCTGGTCATTCTGACCGCAGGTATCGATCTTTCGGTCGGTGCGATCATGGTTCTCTCCTCCGTCATCATGGGGCAGTTTACGTTCCGTTATGGTCTGCCCGCGGAGCTTTCGATTATTTGCGGCCTCGCAGTCGGTGCATTTTGTGGCTTTATTAACGGTGTGCTGGTGTCGCGCATGCGGTTGCCGCCCTTCATCGTCACGCTCGGCATGTGGCAGATCGTATTGGCTACCAATTTCCTCTATTCGGCCAACGAAACGATCCGCGCACAGGACATCGTCCAACAGGCGCCCATTCTCCAGTTCTTCGGCAACAATATCCGTATCGGCAGCGCCGTTTTCACCTATGGCGTCATTGCCATGGTTCTGCTCGTTGCCCTGCTCTGGTATGTGCTTAACCGCACCGCCTGGGGTCGACATCTCTATGCGGTGGGTGACGATCCTGATGCAGCCGAACTTGCCGGCGTTAACGTCAAGCGCATGCTGACGACCGTCTACACACTTTCCGGGCTTATCTGCGCCTTCGCGGGCTGGGCTCTCATCGGCCGCATCGGCTCGGTATCGCCGACTGCCGGTCAGTTCGCCAACATCGAATCCATCACCGCGGTGGTCATCGGCGGCATCTCGCTGTTCGGCGGACGCGGCTCGATCATGGGCATGATCTTCGGCGCCCTGATTGTTGGCGTCTTTTCACTTGGCCTGCGGCTTATCGGAACCGACCCGCAGTGGACATATCTGTTGATCGGCGTCCTCATCATCATGGCTGTCGCAATCGACCAGTGGATCAGAAAGGTAGCAGGCTGATGACAAGAGAACCTATCCTCACAGCACGCAATCTCGTCAAACGCTACGGTCGCGTGACTGCGCTCGACAATGCCGATTTCGACCTTTATCCGGGCGAAATCCTTGCCGTCATCGGTGATAACGGTGCTGGCAAATCCTCTCTCATCAAGGCGATTTCCGGTGCGGTGACACCCGATGAAGGCGAGATCAGGCTGGAAGGCAAGCCGGTGCAGTTCCGCTCGCCGATCGAGGCGCGCAAGGCGGGCATCGAAACCGTCTATCAGAACCTTGCGCTGTCTCCAGCATTGTCCATAGCCGACAATATGTTTCTCGGCCGTGAAATCCGGAAACCCGGTATTCAGGGAAGCCTGTTCAGGGCGCTGGACCGCCCGGCGATGGAAAAGTTCGCTCGCGAGAAGCTGTCGGAACTCGGCCTGATGACGATCCAGAATATCAATCAGGCGGTGGAAACCCTTTCCGGTGGCCAGCGACAGGGTGTTGCGGTGGCGCGTGCGGCCGCATTCGGTTCCAAGGTCGTCATCCTTGACGAACCGACGGCAGCGCTCGGTGTCAAGGAAAGCCGCCGTGTTCTCGAGCTCATTCTGGATGTGCGCTCGCGCGGACTGCCGATCGTTCTCATCTCGCATAACATGCCACATGTTTTCGAGGTTGCGGACCGCATCCACATTCACCGGCTTGGTAAGCGTTTGTGCGTCATCAATCCGAAGGATTATTCGATGTCCGATGCCGTCGCCTTCATGACCGGCGCCAAGGAAGCGCCAAAGGAAACGCTTGCCGCATGACGCTGAAGCTTGAAACGATCGTCGAAGACGTTCTTCGGCGGGCTGAGGATAAATCTCGCTTTATCATTGCGATTGCCGGTCCCCCTGGGGCCGGCAAATCCACGCTGGCAGAGGCTCTGTGCGGCGCCCTCGTGACGCGGGGCGAGGCGGCGGCTGTTCTGCCTATGGATGGCTTCCATATGGATAACGGCATTCTCGAAGAGCGGGGACTTTTGCCGCGAAAGGGTGCGCCGGAAACCTTCGATGTGCGCGGCTTTCTCGATATCGTCTCCGCTGTCCGTCAGAGCGGGCAGGAGGTTCTTGTCCCGGTTTTTGATCGCTCTCGCGAAATAGCCATTGCCTCCGCCCGCGCCATCGCGCCGGAGACCCGTTTCATCCTTGCCGAAGGCAACTACCTGCTGCTGAACGAGGCGCCGTGGACGAAGCTCTCCGTCAGCTTCGATCTCGCCATCTTCGTGGGTCCATCTGTTGCGGTGCTCGAGGACCGCCTGCGGCAAAGATGGCAGGGCTACGGTCTCGATGCGACTGAGATCCACGCCAAGCTTTTCGAAAACGATCTTCCCAACGGAAAACGGGTGATCGAGAACTCTCGGCCTGCCGATATTCACATCGATATCTGGGAATAGGCCAACCCTTCCCGTTCCGTGGGTGACAGCGAGCATTCGCTGTTAAGCCTTCATTGACCATGTGTTGAATCTTTTTGATCCACAGGGTGGGGCTTTTGTGTGTCTAATTATTGACGAAAAAATTTCCTCATATACTATATGTGGTGTTCGAGGTTCTTCCGATCTCGCAAGTGTCGGGAGCTAAGACGGGAATTCGGTGCGCAACGCCATCATGGCCGAGCAATGCCGAAACTGCCCCCGCAACTGTAAGCGGTGAGCATCGTTCCGATTTGGGTCACTGGAGCCGAGGGCTCCGGGAAGGCCGGGATAGATGTTTTGACCCGCAAGTCAGGAGACCTGCCTTGAGCGAAAACGTCCACGGGCGGGGTGTCCGGAAGGAAGGTGTATGACGCAAATGAATTGCGTGCGCCCTTTTCTGCCCCCTTCCAGAACAAGCTTCGGGGTGAAGTCATGCCAGTGCATTTTTTTAAGTTCCTGCGCTCGTCGGCGTAGAGAGTGATCTTACGTGGCCCGGAGCATTTCCAGGAAAAGTGGACCCCGGTTTTACGTCCGGAAATGCAACAAAACGCTCCAAGCCGCAACTCGCCTGAATGACAGATCCATCGCCACCCGATTGCGATTGCAATCGGCAATGTTGAGCCGTGCGCAAAAGCGGCTTCGAAAGAGGAAATCATGAACGTCACCGTTTACAGCAAACCCGCCTGCGTCCAATGCACCGCCACCTATCGCGCGCTCGATCGCATCGGCGTCAGCTACGAGATCATCGATATCTCCGAAGATGCGGATGCGCTCGATCACGTTCGTGGCCTCGGTTACATGCAGGTTCCTGTCGTCGTCGCCGGCGAACGCCATTGGGCGGGTTTCCGGCCGGACATGATCGGCTCGATCAGCTGAGGAGGCGGCGCGATGGGGCTGATCGTCTATTATTCCAGCCGGTCCGAGAACACTCATCGCTTCCTTCTAAAGTTGGGGCGGCGAGTGCTTCGCCTGCCGCTCGGCGCCGAGGAGGACGTGCCTCAGGTGTCGGAGCCCTATGTTCTCGTCACCCCCACCTATGGGGGCGGCGGCATTAAAGGAGCGGTGCCGAAACCGGTCATCCGGTTTTTGAACGAGCCCTCCAACCGACATCTCATTCGCGGCGTCATCGCGGCGGGAAATACGAATTTTGGCGCAGCTTTCGCATCTGCCGGAGATATCGTGTCGCGTAAATGCGCGGTGCCGTTTCTCTATCGCTTCGAGCTTCTCGGCACGGAGGAAGATGTCGCCAACGTCAATCATGGATTGGAACGATTTTGGACACGCTGACCTCGAATGCCGCGCGCAACAAGGATGCCAAACCGCCGGCGTCCGTAACCCAGAAACCGCTGGATGTGGGCCTGGATTATCACGCGCTGAACGCGATGCTGAATCTTTACGATAGCGAAGGGAAAATCCAGCTCGACAAGGACCGTCTTGCGGCGCGGCAATATTTCCTCCAGCACGTCAACCAGAACACCGTCTTTTTCCATAACCTCAGGGAAAAGCTCGATTACCTGGTGACGGAGGGATATTACGAGCAGGAGGTGCTGGACCAGTATTCCTTCAATTTCGTCCGTGACCTTTACGACGAGGCCTATGCCAGAAAGTTCCGCTTCCCGACTTTTCTCGGCGCTTTCAAATATTACACCTCCTATACGCTGAAGACTTTCGACGGGAAGCGTTATCTGGAGCGTTATGAGGACCGCGTCTGCATGGTGGCGCTGGCTCTGGCGCGCGGTGACGAGAAACTTGCCCGCGATCTGATGGATGAAATCATTTCCGGCCGCTTCCAGCCGGCAACCCCGACCTTTCTCAACGCCGGCAAGAAAAGCCGCGGTGAACTGGTCTCGTGTTTTCTGCTGCGCGTGGAAGACAATATGGAGAGCATCGGCCGCTCCATCAATTCGGCGCTGCAGCTTTCCAAACGCGGTGGTGGCGTGGCGCTGTCCCTGACCAATATTCGCGAATTCGGAGCGCCGATCAAGCAGATCGAAAACCAGTCATCCGGCGTCATTCCTGTCATGAAGCTGCTGGAAGACAGTTTTTCCTATGCCAACCAACTCGGCGCACGCCAGGGTGCCGGCGCGGTCTATCTGCACGCCCACCATCCGGATATCATGCGTTTCCTTGATACGAAGCGCGAAAACGCCGACGAAAAAATCCGCATCAAGACCCTGTCGCTCGGGGTTGTGATCCCCGATATCACCTTCGAACTCGCCCGCAACAACGAGGATATGTATCTGTTCTCGCCCTATGATGTGGAGCGGGTCTATGGCGTGCCGTTGACCGAGATTTCGGTCAGCGAGAAGTATCAGGAAATGGTCGCCGACAGCCGCATCCGTAAGAAGAAGATGAAGGCGCGCGAGTTCTTTCAGGTGATCGCCGAAATTCAGTTCGAGAGCGGTTATCCCTACATCATGTTCGAGGATACGGTGAACCGCGCCAATCCGATCGCGGGCCGCATCAGCATGAGCAATCTCTGCTCGGAAATCCTGCAGGTCAGCGAAGCGAGCGAGTTCAATGCCGATCTGTCCTACAGCCATATGGGCAAGGATATTTCCTGTAATCTCGGCTCGCTCAACATTGCCTCGGCAATGGATTCGACCGATTTCGGCAAGACCATCGAGACCTCCATCCGGGCTTTGACGGCTGTTTCGGATATGAGCCACATTTCCTCGGTTCCGTCAGTGGAAAAGGGCAATGACGCCAGCCACGCCATCGGCCTTGGCCAGATGAACCTGCACGGTTATCTGGCGCGCGAACGCATCTTCTACGGTTCCGAGGAAGGCATCGATTTCACCAATATCTACTTCTATACGGTGACCTATCACGCCATCCGCGCCAGCAATCGGCTTGCCGTGGAAAGGGGCCAGAGCTTCAGGGGATTTGAAAATTCCAAATACGCCTCGGGCGATTATTTCGACAAATATACCGACCGGGAATGGCTGCCCGCGACCGAAAAGGTAAAGGAGCTGTTCGAAAAGGCTGGCATTTCCATCCCGACGCAGGAGGACTGGAAGGCGTTGAAGCAGGCCGTCATGGCGTCTGGCCTCTATAACCAGAACCTTCAGGCCGTACCGCCCACCGGCTCGATCTCCTATATCAACCACTCGACATCCTCGATCCATCCGATCGTCTCGAAGATCGAAATCCGCAAAGAGGGCAAGATTGGTCGCGTTTATTACCCGGCTTCCTATCTCTCGAACGACAATCTCGAATATTATCAGGATGCCTACGAAATCGGTCCTGAGAAGATCATCGATACCTATGCGGCGGCCACCCAGCATGTCGATCAGGGCCTGTCGTTGACGCTGTTCTTCCGCGATACGGCAACGACGCGCGATATCAACCGGGCGCAGATCTACGCCTGGAAGAAGGGCATAAAGACAATCTATTACATCCGTTTGCGCCAGATGGCGCTGGAAGGCACGCAGGTTCAGGGCTGCGTTTCCTGCACGCTCTGAATTGAGGGACTGAACATGAACATCGCCGTAAAACCCGCGTCCCGCATTCGCGCGGTCAACTGGAACCGTATCGAGGATGATAAGGATCTCGAAGTCTGGAACCGCCTGACATCGAATTTCTGGCTTCCGGAAAAAGTGCCGCTCTCCAACGACATCCCCTCCTGGGGAACGCTGAAGCCGGAAGAGCAGAAACTGACGATCCGCGTCTTCACCGGGCTGACATTGCTCGACACCATCCAGAACGGCGTCGGCGCCGTGCGGCTGATGGCGGATTCGGCCACGCCGCATGAGGAGGCCGTGTTGTCCAACATCTCCTTCATGGAGGCCGTGCACGCCCGCTCTTACTCTTCGATCTTCTCGACGCTTTGCTCCACGCCTGATGTCGACGATGCCTATCGCTGGTCGGAGGAGAACGAGTTCCTGCAGCGCAAATCCGCACTTATCATGCGGGAATATGACAGTGGCAATCCGCTGAAAATGAAGGTCGCCAGCGTGTTTCTGGAGAGCTTCCTGTTCTATTCCGGTTTCTACCTGCCGATGTTCTGGTCAAGCCGCGCGAAGCTCACCAACACGGCGGATCTGATCCGTCTCATCATCCGCGATGAGGCCGTGCACGGCTATTATATCGGCTACAAGTTCCAGCGGGCGCTGGAGCGTCTGGGCGAGAGCGAAAAACAGGAGATCAAGGATTTCGCCTTCGATCTCTTGCTCGAGCTTTATGACAATGAAGCGAAATACACCGAAGATCTCTATGACGGCGTCGGCCTGACGGAAGACGTCAAGCAGTTCCTGCATTACAACGCCAACAAGGCCCTGATGAATCTGGGTTACGAGGCACTGTTTCCCGCGGAGGCCTGCCGGGTCAATCCGGCGATCTTGTCGGCGCTTTCTCCCAATGCCGACGAAAATCACGACTTCTTCTCCGGCTCCGGCTCGTCCTATGTCATCGGCAAGGCGGTCGCCACCGAAGATGAAGACTGGGATTTCTAAACCACACGCGCTCTAGGACCCGCAAAAGCTATTGCGGGTTCACCACCTGGCTCGCAAGGCGGAAGGGGCTGGATACGGTTGCGCCGATTGCGTCGAAAACGAAGGCACCCGCATTGTTGATGCCGCCCCCGCGCCTGCTTGCCTCCAGCTGCGGCACCATGGATGCCAGCGCCGCGTAGCGATCGTGGTTGAGCGGGTCCGAGGCCTTGAGATTGGAAATGTCCACGAACTGTACACCTTCTTTCAGAGCCGCTTCCTGCACCTGCGGATCGGTAACGTCAAGCGCGCCGACGCGGGTGACATCAGCGCCCAATATGGAGGAGGCTTTCAGGGCGCGATCGTCCTTGGACACCAGCACCGTGAGCGGCGGGTTGAGCCGCCCGACAACCTCGATCTGCTTGCGGAACACATCGGCGTCGATATCCGGTGCGGCCAGCACCACCTGAAGCTTGGAGATCACATTGTTCCTGCCTTCGAAGCGCAATTGCCGCAGCGCTTCCATGACCAGCCAGCCGCCCATGCTGTGACCGAACACGACAATGCTTTTTCGTGGGGTCTGCCGGGTCAGATCGATCAACACCGCAGCAAGCGCGTCGCGTGAATAGGTCGCCGATTCCTTGTCGGCCACATAGCCGGTGACGCTTGCTTGTGACGGCCAGGAAAACACCAGCGGCACACCATTCATATTGGCATCAGCAGCCATTTGCGCCGCGCGGAACAGGGCTTCCTGATAGCTGTAATTATAGCCATGCACAAAAAGAGCGATTTGTTTGCCGGACCGGGTGACGTCGCCGAGATCGGCGTTGAAGCGCGCTTTCGTCAGCATATCGGCCTTGGTGACGACAAAATCTTTTTTCGGGTCCGGTTTGCCCTGGGACCATTCGATATTTCCGCTTTTGTGGCTGGGCGGAATGGAAATGTCGAAGCGTGCGTAGTTCGGCTCGGCCGCCCGCTCGGTGCCGAAGCCCTTTTTAGCGTCCGTGTTTTTTTCCCGCGTGCTCGCCACGTAGGCGGTCACGATTTTCGTATCGCCCCTCTTGGTATTTATGGCCTGCAGCACATCCGCCCCCGGTCTGCCTGCGCAGGATGAAAGAAGGCCAAAAGCGAGAAGGAGCGAAAAAATCAGGCGCATGAACGGAGTTACCGATGACGAGGGACCATTCATAAATAACCGCCAGCTAAAAAAGTTGCTACTGGAGAATGGATTGCGCCACTGTGGCGCATCTTAGGTGCAGACGGGACCTTCCCCACCTTGCCATCCATCCATCTTCGTTTTAGGCCGTAAAGATGACGAATAAGGTGTCGCTTTTACGGCTGAAACTCACGGACTTCCGCAACTATGCGGCGGCGGCGCTTGCGTTGGATGACCGCCATGTCGTGCTGACGGGCGACAACGGTTCCGGCAAGACCAATCTGCTTGAGGCAGTTTCGTTTCTTTCACCCGGCAGGGGCCTGCGCCGCGCCACCCTGTCAGATGTGACGCGGGTGGGAGCGGAGGCCGGTTTCTCGATTTTTGCCGATGTTGACGGTATGGACGGCGAAGTCGCCATCGGAACCGGCATTGAAGGCGATGGCGAGGTGGTATCGCGTCGCCTGAGGCTGAACGGAACATCGGTGAAGTCAGTCGATGAGTTGACGGATCATCTGCGTGTACTGTGGCTGACGCCCGCCATGGACGGTCTCTTTACCGGCTCGTCCTCGGATCGGCGGCGTTTTCTCGACCGGCTGGTGCTGTCGCTCGATCCTGCCCATGGGCGGCGGGCGAGCGATTTCGAAAAGGCCATGCGCGGCCGCAACCGACTGCTTTCGGAGGGCCGTTTCGATCCGGTCTGGCTGGACGGGATAGAAAAGCAGATGGCGGAACTCGGCATCTCAATGGCGGTCGCCCGTTATGAAATGCTCGGCCTTTTGAAGAGCCTCATTGAAGACAGAGCCGGCGATGCGGCCTTCCCATCGGCGGCACTTTCGCTTTCCGGTTTCATGGACGACATGCTCAACCGGCCGGCCATTGATCTCGAAGACGAATATCGGCTCATGCTGCGCGATGGTCGCTATCGTGACGCCGCAGCGGGCCGCACGCTGGATGGTCCACATCGCGTCGATCTGTTCGTGCGCCATGCGGAAAAGAACATGGAAGCCGAACGCTGTTCAACCGGGGAACAGAAGGCGCTGCTGGTGGGGTTGGTGCTTGCCCATGCGCAGCTTACCGCCAATATGACTGGCCATGCGCCGGTTCTGCTGCTGGACGAGATCGCCGCGCATCTGGATGAGGGCAGGCGGGCCGCTTTGTTCGATCTCATTCACGCACTTGGCGGCCAGAGTTTCATGACCGGAACGGATGCGGCGATGTTCTCCGCCCTTGGCGACAGGGCACAGTTCTTTAACGTTGCCCATGGAGGCATCACGGCATGACGGCAAAAAAACGGAGTGCGACATGGATCCGCTGAGCCCGGAAGAAATCGAACGCTACAAGCGCCACATTCTGTTGCCGGAAATCGGCGGTGCCGGGCAGCAGCGGTTGAAGGCGGCGCGCGTGCTGGTTATCGGGGCTGGCGGTCTTGGTGCGCCCGTCCTTCATTATCTCGCAGCCGCCGGTGTCGGCACGCTCGGCCTCATTGATGACGACGTGGTTTCCCTGTCCAATCTCCAGCGGCAGGTGATCCACGATACCGGCACGATCGGTGAGCTGAAAACCGCAAGCGCCCGCGCAGCCATCGCCCGGCTCAATCCGCATGTGCGTACCCTTGTTTATGAGGAGCGGTTTTCTGAGGTCTGGGCGCATGACCATCTGTCGTCCTTTGATCTCCTTATCGATGGATCTGACAATTTCGATACGCGTTATGCCGCAGCCGATGCCGCAGAGGCCGCGAAAAGGCCGCTGGTCACGGGTGCCGTCGGCCGTTTCGATGGTTCGGTGACGGTGCTGAAACCCTATGAGACAAATGCCGATGGCAATCTGCTGCCGGGGTATCGCGATCTGTTCCCGGAACCGCCACCGCAGGGTCTTATCCCGAATTGCGCAGAAACCGGCATTGTCGGAGCGCTGACCGGGGTGATTGGCACCATCATGGCCATGGAAGCGATCAAGGTCATCACCGGTGCCGGTGAGCCTCTGATCGGCCGTCTGCTGCTATATGATGCCCTTTCGGCCCGTTTCGAAACCGTGCGTTACAAACGCCGGCCAACGGGAAAGAAATCATGATCGAGATCGCACGGATCGGGGAAAAATTCGATCGCTGGCAGGAATTGCTTGCGCTCATCATGTCGTCCTTTGCCTATATGGATGGTGTCATCGACCCACCGTCGTCGGCTCATCGCCTGACGCTCGAAAATATCGAGGAAAAGGCGAGGGCGGAGATCGCTTTCGTGGCGCTGGATGGTGATGAGATTGTTGGCTGCCTGTTTTGCCGGCCGGAGCCGCCGGCCTGTCTTTATGTCGGCAAGCTCTGTGTTTCCCCGAAAGCGCAGGGACAGGGCATCGGCAAGATGCTTCTGGAACAGGCCGAAGCGCTGGCCCACGAATTGGCTTTACCGGCGCTGCGGCTGGAAACACGCATCGAGCTTGTCGCCAATCATGCCAAATTCGCTGCCTGGGGTTTCGTCAAGACCGCTGAAAATGCCCATGCCGGTTATGACCGCACGACTTCGATTGAAATGACGAAATTCCTCGGCTGAGACGGTTCATTTTTAAGTCGCCAAAAAGCCGGACGGGCCTATCGCAAAAGACCGGACTGAAGCATTTCGGAGAGAAAGACAGCGGAAACGCGGTCAATACCGGTCTGCGGTTGGACTTCGGCCGATCCGACCCGCCAGATGCGTTTATCTGGCCCGCTGAAGAGCTGGATTTCTGTCGTGACCTTGTGTGTGAGCGGAGCCGCCTTCGTGGCGTCCACCATCTGCTTCATCAGTTTCGCGGAAGGCATGCGGCTGGTATCGCCCAGCTCGTCCGGCTTTGCGGCAGTCTTCAGCCGCTGGAATGCGGGCCCGACATCCGGCAGGGAGCAATTCATCTTTATCCGCGCCAGAAAGAGACCTGTAGGCAATTGTGAACCGATACGCGCAGGCTCGGCCTGGCATCGCGCCCGCTCCGTGCTGGCGACCCAGAGCCGTGCGAACTGGTCGGACTGCTCGTTCGTGGTTCCCTTGGGAGCGTGCACGCCCTTGTATTTGCGCTGCCATGCGACCGGGTTGGCAACCAGATCCATGTCGGTGTAGCGCGGCCCGCTACTCGAAGATCCCCATTCCTTGTTGAGGCGAACCATGCTGGCGCGATCAAAATTCAGCCAGGCACGGTAGTAGAGTTCAGCGGTTTGCTCGGGTGAGAGTGAAGCTGCCTGGACCGGTCCATTGACCAGAACGAACAGCATGGAGAAGAACAGGAAAAACTTCGCTCGAACTTTCATTGAACTCTCCATCACCTGAAACGATCGAAGAGGGTTTGCCGGAACGGCTCAGTTTCGCCCCGGCAGAACCCGGTTCGGCGGGCGATGGCCGTCGAAAAGCGTACGGATGTTGATGATGACCTTGTCGCCCATTTCGATACGGCCTTCGATCGTCGCCGAGCCCATGTGGGGAAGCAGCACGACCTTGCCTTCCTTGGCGAGCTTGATGAGCTTGGGATTGATGGCGGGTTCGTTCTCATAGACATCGAGACCGGCGCCGGCGATCTTGCCATCGCGCAGGCACTGGATCATCGCCGCCTCATCGATGATATCGCCGCGGGCCGTGTTGACGATGTAGCTGGTCGGCTGCATCAGCGCGAGCCGCCGCGCCGAGATCAGGTGATAGGTCGCAGGCGTTGAGGGGCAGTTGACGGAAACGATATCCACGCGCGCCAGCATCTGGTCGAGGCTGTCCCAATAGGTCGCCTCAAGCTCGGCTTCCGTGGCCGGATTGACGCGTTTGCGGTTGTGATAGTGAATGGAGAGGCCGAAGGCCTTGGCGCGCCGCGCAAGTGCCGTTCCGATGCGGCCCATGCCGACAATGCCGATACGCTTGCCGGAAATGCGCCGCCCGAGCATCCAGGTCGGTGACCAGCCCAGCCACTCGTCCGCGCCATTGGCGAGCACGCGCGTACCTTCGATCATGCGGCGTGGAACGGCCAGCACCAGCGCCATCGTGATGTCGGCGCTATCTTCGGTCAGCACATTGGGCGTATTGGTGACGGTGATGCCCTTTCGGGCAGCCGCATCCACATCCACATGGTCGATGCCGTTGGAGAAGCTGGCGATCAGCTTCAGCTGCGGTCCGGCCTTCTCGATCATTGCGGGGGTAATACGGTCAGTGACGGTCGGCACCAGAACGTCCACTCGCTGCATGGCAGCCACAAGTTCTTCTTCGCTGCGCTGCCTGTCGTCGATATTCAATTCGGCATCGAAGAGCTCGCGCATTCTGGTTTC
The DNA here is from genome assembly GCF_030757975.1 of Rhizobium sp. AN73. NCBI lineage: Bacteria > Pseudomonadati > Pseudomonadota > Alphaproteobacteria > Hyphomicrobiales > Rhizobiaceae > Rhizobium > Rhizobium sp. AN73. Next base: position 2,507,207 of record NZ_JARWME010000002.1, on the reverse strand, counting down.
GACGACGTCAGGCAATTTGCGGGTGATATAGACTGTCGGTCTCTTCTTGTGGGTCATCGTTTGCCGCTGCCTTGTTCAGAAGTCATTAACCAGAAAGAGCGATAATTTCTTTCAATCAGGGCGTTTCTACCAGACCCACCGGCGAAGACAAATAAAACTCGCCGAAGCTTGAGGCGTGTGGAAACGAGCCTCCTCGAATATCATCCGGTTTGCAGAAGGCAGGAAACGGAAATGGGCATGCGCAGTGTGGTTTCTATGGTTTGCATTGCATTGTCTTTGGGCCTCTCCGGTGTGGCGAGCGAAGCCATGGCACAGGGCGCTGCGAAGGGCGCAAGCGGCTTGCCCTTGCCCCGTTTCGTCAGCCTGAAATCCAAGCGCGTCAACATGCGCATCGGTCCCAGCACGGATTATGCCGTATCCTGGATGTATATGAAATCGGGAATGCCGGTTGAAATCATCCAGGAATATGAAAACTGGCGGCGCATCCGCGATGCCGATGGCACGGAAGGCTGGGTCAATCAGGCGCTGCTTTCCGGCGAGCGCACGGCCGTCGCCGCGCCGTGGATGCGTGGCAAAGGCAAGGATGTCTACGTCAACATGCGCCGCGACGCGCAGTCGGGTGCCTCCGTCATCGCCCGGCTGGAGCCGGGCGTCGTCTTCAGGATCGGCGAATGCAATGGCGATTGGTGCCGCGCTGAGGCCGGTCAGGCCTCAGGCTGGGTGTCGCAGGGCGAAATTTGGGGCGCTTACCCCGGCGAGGCCTTTAAATAAGGCCGTGCTTGGCACCAAGTACCTTCAGGGATGACATCGGGCGCGGCCCGACCTGCTGAATGACGGCGGCCGCTGCGAGGCAGCCGAGTTTGCCGCAATCTTCCAGCGACCGGTCCTGCGTATAACCGAACAGGAAGCCGGCGGCGAAAAGATCACCGGCACCCGTCGTGTCGACCACGTCATGCACCGGATAGGCGTCGACTTTCACGCGTTCCGTGCCGCGCAGGATAACGGCGCCTTCTTCGCTCATCGTCACCGCTGCGATCTTGCAATCGGCGGCGATTTTCGTCAGCGCCAGCTCGAAATCGTCGGTTTCGTAAAGCGAAAGCGCTTCCTGCTTGTTGGCGAAAACGATGTCCACGGTACCGGAGCGCATCAGATCGAGAAATTCTTCGCGATAGCGGCCGACGCAGAAACTGTCGGAAAGCGTCATGGAGACTTCGCGGCCGTTCTCATGCGCAATGCGGGCGCATTCGCGAATGGCGTCCTTGGCACGCGGCGGGTCCCACAGGTAACCCTCGAAATAGGTGACTTTTGTATCCGCCACCACGTCGTCTTCGACGTCTTCCGGACCGAGATCGACGCAGGCGCCGAGATAGGTGTTCATCGAGCGCTCGCCGTCTTCAGTCACGAAGATCATCGAACGGGCGGTCGGCGGGAACGTGCCTTCCGGTTTGGTTTCAAAATAAACGCCCTGCGCACGGATATCGTGCTGGAAGATTTCCCCGAGCTGGTCTTCGGCCACCTTGCCGAAATAAGCGGCCCTGCCGCCGAAATTCGCCACGCCCGCAGCCGTGTTACCCGCACTTCCGCCGGAGGCTTCGAGAGCCGGCCCCATCAGCGAATAAAGCAGCTCGGCCCGTTCCGCATCGATGAGGTTCATCGCGCCCTTGGTGATGGCGTTGTCATTCAGAAAGCGATCATCGCAGCGGGAAATGATGTCGACGATGGCATTGCCGACAGTCAGTACGTCGAATTTCGTCATAGGCCCTATCCGGTTTGCAAGGGGTGCGCATTTTCAAACGGTCTTAAACAATTCTGGCGGCAAGAAAAGCCCAATGGGGAAATATGCGGTTCGCTATCAGAGAACGAAACACGTCATGTGCCTGTAATGTGGTTAAGCTATCACTCCGATCAGAGCAAATGGTGTGTGAATGCGTACCAAAATGGGAGACATGAGGTCTTCTGGCTCAACCGTTATCTCCGTCACGGATGTACTGACGGCATATAACGGACATGACAAAAGGCGGGGGAAACCCCGCTTTTTCTTTTGGCTCATTGTTTCATCCCCTCATTTCAAAATGCCGTAAGCGGGATTACCCTGATGGGTCGCTCGACGAGCGACCGCAACACGTTTGATCTGCAGGAGTGTCTAGGGATGCTTTCGGTGAAAACACCTCACGGATTGTCGCGTATTGCATGAAACAGGGAGGTGGAGCGTTTTCGTGATTCCCTTCCCGTGGAAAACGCTCTAAAGCGGAGTATCTCCCGCAAAAGTCGCGAAAGCTTTCCCTCCATGTCTGCCGTTGCCGCGAACGTCGCTCCGATTTTCATTCTCATCCTGATCGGTTGGCTGACCGTCAAGGCCGGCTTGTTCAGGGCCGATGCCGGCGAGATTCTCAGCGATTTCGTGTTCAAGATCGCCGTGCCGACCTTGATCTTCCGCACGCTCGCGGAGGCAAATTTTCACGGTGCATCGCCTTTTCGGCTGTGGATCACCTATTTCGCCGGTGTGGCTGTCACCTGGACGGTTGGGCATATCGTCACGCGTTACGTCTTCAAGCAGGATGGTCGCATCGCCGTCATAGCCGGCATATCCTCGGCCTTTGCCAACAATATCTTCATCGGCCTGCCGCTCGTCGGACGGTCCATCGGGGATGAGGGGCTGGTCGCCCTCTCCATTCTGCTGGCCATCCATCTGCCAGTCATGATGATTGCCGGCACCATCCTGATGGAAAACGCCACGCACAAGGCGGTCGGCGGGGAAAAGCGCAGCATGGTGTCTGTCTTCAGGCAGGTCGGCCGCAACCTCATCACCAATCCGCTGGTGATCGGACTTTTCATCGGGCTTTCGACCAATGTTTCAGGCGTGACGCTGACGCCCATCCTCAAGACCGTCGTTGACCAGATCGCTTCCATGGCGGGACCTGCGGCGCTCATCTCGCTTGGTATGGCGCTGACGAAATATACCATTCGCGGCAATCTGGGGATCGCCGTCACCATGACGGTTTTCAAACTGCTGCTTCTGCCCGCCTGCGTATGGGCCATGGGCCATGCTCTCGGTCTCAGCCGGGAATGGACCGCTGCCCTCGTGCTCACCTCTTCTGTGCCGACAGGGGTGAATGCGTGGCTGATCGCCAACCGCTTCGGTATCGGCCACAGCGTTGCGGCCTCCACCATCAGCATTTCCACAGCGACCGGCGTTCTTTCCGTGTCGCTATGGGCATGGCTGTTGAGCTGATTATTGTGCCTAGCTGATTATTTCTGGGCGCTCAGGATTTTGAAGCGCGCGTTGCGGCATACCTCGGCGCTGGTGCGGAATTCCGCCGCCAGCACGGGTTCGTAGGGCATGCCACGATTGGCGACCATCAGCAGCTTTCCACCGTTGCGAAGCGCACCGGCCGCCGTTTTGATGAAGGCTTGGCCGAGTGCGGGTTCCGCGGCCTGTCCCGCAGCGTGGAAAGGCGGGTTCATGATGATGAGGTCGTATTTTTCCTTCGGCGGCTCGTTTGCGAGGTCCTGCCAGAAGAAACGCGCCGTCAGCCGCGGATTGTTTTCGAGAAGATTGGTCTTGGCGAATTCGAGCGCGTTCCAGTCCGCTTCGAAAAGATCGATGCGGGCCGTGCGCGGCGATTTTTCCGCCAGCATGACCGAAAGATAACCCCAGCCCGCGCCGAAATCGGCAGCGTTGCCGTCAAAGTCGGTCGGCAGGCGCGATGCGAGAAGCTCCGAGCCATCATCCACGCGGTCATGTGAAAACATGCCGGGTCTGGCGGTGAAACGGCCAGCTACGGTCACGGCATGTTGGGCCAGCTTCGAGACGGCAGATGAAACATCGTCCGGCCGTTTGAACCAGAGGGCGACGCCGTGGTATTTCGGGGTCGATCGGACTCGATGCCAAGCTTTGCCAGTGTCTTGCGCAGCGTCAGGATACCGTCTTCCTTCGATCCCGCCGCAACGATCAACCCGCCTGCCTTGACACGCGACAGCGCTTCGGCGACGCGGTTTTCATTCTCGCCGCGATGTTTACCGCAGAGAAGCAGCGCCGCATCGTAGTCCTCGCCCGAAACATCCGGCGTGACCTCTGAGTTCTGCGCCTGAAGAGCCCGGTAAAGCGGCCGAAAATTCTGAACCGCGACGATGTCAGCGTCAAAACCCTCTAGCCGCGGGCCGGCTTCCGCTCCCAGAAACAGTAAGCGCTCGCCCTCTTTCGGCATGTCGAGCATCTCTGCGGTGAAGGGATGGAAAAGGGTTTTAACAGCGTCACGGCTCATTGGAGCGTCCTCAAGGTAGGAAAGAGTTTGTCAGGGAAAAGTGGAATCCGGTTTTCCCGAAAAGACAAACGAAAACGAAAAAAAGGCGCGGGCAAAACCCGCGCCTCGATAGGGTCTGGCGAGGCGGCCTTATTCGGCAGCGGCTTCGCCGTCTTCCTTCTTCTTGTCGGCGGCAACTTCCTTGCCGGTTGCCTGGTCGACAACCTTCATGGACAGGCGAACCTTGCCACGCTCGTCGAAGCCCATCAGCTTGACCCAGACCTTGTCGCCTTCCTTGACGACGTCGGAGGTCTTGGCGACACGCTCGGAAGCGAGCTGCGAGATGTGCACGAGGCCATCGCGAGCGCCGAAGAAGTTGACGAAAGCGCCGAAGTCAGCGGTCTTGACGACCGTGCCTTCGTAGATGGCGCCGACTTCCGGTTCCGCAACGATCGAGTGGATCCACTTGCGGGCTGCTTCGATTTCCTTGCCGGAAGAGGAAGCGATCTTGACGGTGCCGTCGTCTTCGATGTTGATCTTGGCGCCGGTCTTTTCGACGATTTCGCGAATGACCTTGCCGCCCGAACCGATGACTTCACGGATCTTGTCGACCGGGATGTTCATCACTTCGATGCGCGGTGCGAATTCGCCGAGCTGGCCACGGCTCTCGGTGATGGCGTTCGCCATTTCACCGAGGATGTGCTTGCGGCCACCCTGTGCCTGCTCCAGAGCGATCTTCATGATCTCTTCGGTGATACCGGCGATCTTGATGTCCATCTGCAGCGAGGTGATGCCGTCGGCAGTACCGGCGACCTTGAAGTCCATGTCGCCGAGGTGGTCTTCGTCACCCAGGATGTCGGAGAGAACCGCAAAGCGCTCGCCTTCAAGGATAAGGCCCATGGCGATACCGGCAACTGGCTTAGCAAGCGGAACGCCTGCGTCCATCAGAGCAAGCGAAGTGCCGCAAACCGTTGCCATCGACGAAGAGCCGTTGGACTCGGTGATTTCCGAAACGACGCGCAGCGTGTAGGGGAACTGTTCCGCAGTCGGCAGCATCGGACGGATAGCGCGCCATGCGAGCTTGCCGTGACCGATTTCGCGACGGCCCGGGGAGCCCATGCGGCCCGTTTCACCGACCGAGTAGGGCGGGAAGTTGTAATGCAGCAGGAAGCGTTCCTTGTACATGCCGGTCAGGCTGTCGACATACTGTTCGTCTTCGCCGGTGCCGAGCGTCGCAACAACGATCGCCTGGGTTTCACCGCGGGTGAACAGCGCCGAACCATGCGTGCGCGGCAGGAGGCCGACTTCCGAAACGATCGGACGGACGGTCGACAGGTCGCGACCATCGATGCGGCTCTTGGTGTCGAGAACGTTCCAGCGAACGATCTTGGCCTGAAGGTGCTTGAAGACGGCGCCGATTTCTTCCGGGCTGTACTTTGCTTCGCCTTCTTCCGGCAGGAAGTGAGCCTTGACCTTCGCCTTCACGGCGTCGACGGCGGCGTAACGGGCAGCCTTTTCGGTGATCTTGTAGGCGGTACGCAGTTCGGCTTCGGCCAAGGCCAGCATTTCGTTTTCGAGCGCGGAGAAATCTTCCGGTTCGAATTCGCGCGGCTCCTTGGCGGCAACTTCAGCGAGCTTGATGATCGCGTCGATAACCGGCTGGAAGCCCCGGTGGCCGAACATGACGGCGCCAAGCATGACGTCTTCGTTGAGTTCCTTGGCTTCCGATTCCACCATCAGGACGGCGTCCTGTGTGCCGGCAACGACGAGATCCAGAACCGATTCATCCATCTCGTCGAGATGCGGGTTCAGAACATATTCGCCGTTGATGTAGCCAACGCGCGCGCCGCCGACCGGGCCCATGAAAGGAATGCCGGAGAGTGTGAGCGCAGCGGATGCGGCAACCATCGACAGGACGTCCGGGTCGTTTTCCAGATCGTGCTGGATAACCGTGACGACAACCTGCGTGTCGTTCTTGTAGCCTTCAGGGAAAAGCGGGCGGATCGGACGGTCGATCAGGCGGGAAACCAGTGTTTCCTTTTCGGAAGGACGACCTTCGCGCTTGAAATAACCGCCGGGGATCTTGCCGGCTGCGTAGGTCTTTTCCTGGTAGTTGACGGTAAGCGGGAAGAAGTCCTGTCCCGGCTTCGGAGACTTTGCGGAAACCACCGTCGCGAGAACCATCGTCTCGCCGTAGGTTGCGATGACGGCGCCGTCAGCCTGACGGGCAACCTTGCCGGTCTCGAGCTTCAGCGGGCGGCCTGCCCATTCGATTTCTACGGAGTGTTTATTGAACATATCTTGTCCTTGTTTGTGCATGCCCGCCTTGCGAGGGGGCAACGATCGACGCAATCACGGGCAAGACAGCCGGAGGCTTTCAAGGTGCAAGCATCCGGCAATCCTGCCCCATGACAGGGTCTGCGGTTGAAAAGACTGCACCGGCCCATCCGGGGCTGCCTTATCGTCCGGGGGCCATAGCTGCGGCAAACGCCCGGAAATTCAAGATGGCCTGTAAAAAGGCCCGATATAAAAACCGGCGGGTATCGTTGTGAAACCCGCCGGATAAGGTTTTAGCGGCGAATGCCGAGAGCACCGATCAGCTTGCTGTAACGGGCTTCGTCCTTCTTCTTCAGATAGTCGAGAAGTGAACGGCGGCTCGAAACCAGCGTCAGAAGGCCACGACGGGAGTGGTTGTCCTTCTTGTGGTCCTTGAAGTGACCGGTCAGGTTGTTGATCCGCTCGGTCAGAATAGCGACCTGAACTTCCGGAGAACCGGTGTCGCCTTCGTTCGTTGCATATTCCTTGATGAGGGCGGCTTTGCGCTCTGCAGTAATCGACATCGGACGATCCTTTCTATTTTAAGGAAAAAATGGGACGCCAAGAGCCGGGATGTCGTCCAGCTCTGGCCATTCGGCAGCATAGGCAAAGCCCAAGCTGGCGCTGCCTATAAACTATTCCGGGTACAATTGAAAGAGGCGATTGACGGCGCCACTCAAGGCTCGTGTCAGCCGAAAACGCGCTTCGGCCGGAATTCACCCTCGCCGATCTCGCCGATGGCGACGAGCTTGCCATGCGCGGTGGCATAGGCCTCCGGATGATTGGTCGGCGCATCACGCCCGCGCAGCAGGATCGGGTTGCCCATCTTCAGCCGGTGCGCCTGATCGTCACTGATGACGAGGCAGGGAAGCGCCGAAAGCGCTTCCGCCGTGTCGATCAGAAAAGCATCCAGCGCCTCGAGCCGCTCGTCGCGGTCTTCGATGGCTTCCAGCGCTGTCAAGGTTTCGAGCGGCACCATCATGTCCTCGCCAAACGGCGCGACCATGGTACGGCGCAATTGCGAAATATGACCAAAACAGCCGAGATCGCGGCCCATGTCGCGCGCAAGCGCACGCACATAGGTTCCCTTGCCGCATTCCACTTCGAAATGCGCGGTGCTGGCGTCGGGGCAGGCGAGCAACGTCAGGCGGTGAATTTCCACCTCGCGTGCCGGGATGTCCACCGTCTCGCCTTCGCGCGCCAGATCATAGGCACGCTCGCCGGCGATCTTGATGGCGGAAAACTGCGGCGGTGTCTGCATGATCACGCCGGTATAATTGGGCAGAATATCGCGGATCGCCTGTTCTTCCGGGCGCTGGTCGGAGGAATTGACGACCTCGCCTTCCAGGTCGTCGGTCGCGCGTTCCTCACCCCAGGTGACGGTAAACTCGTAGATTTTCCGGCCGTCCATGACGTAAGGCACGGTCTTGGTGGCGTCACCGAGCGCAATCGGCAACATGCCGGAAGCCAAGGGATCGAGCGTGCCAGCGTGGCCCGCCTTCTGGGCGTTGAACAGCCATTTTATTTTGGAAACGGCTTCGGTCGAGCCGAAGTCGAGCGGTTTGTCGAGAATGAGCCAGCCCGAAATCGGGCGGCCTTTGGGTTTGCGGTGCTGTTGTTTGCGTGGTTTGGACATGCTTCAGTTCTGTTCGTCGTCTTTTTCGTTTGAAGGTCCAAGATCGCGCTGCACCTCCGGTGACCGCAGAAGCGCGTCGATCTTCTGGTAATTGTCGAAACTGGTATCGTCGCGAAAACGCAGTTCCGGCATGTATTTCATTTGCCGCAGCTGGGGGCCGAGGCGGCCGCGCATGAACTTCGCATGGCGGTTCAGGGCGGTGATGATGTCGGTATGATCCGCAACGCCAAGCGGCGTCACATAAGCGGTTGCGATCTTGAGATCGGGCGACATGCGCACTTCCGAGATGGAAATGACGGTGCCTTCGATCAGATCGTCGCGGACTTCGCCGCGCTGGAGAATTTGGGTCAGTGCGGCGCGCACCTGTTCGCCAACACGCAGCATGCGTTGCGAAGGGGCCGATGATGTTGCTTTTGCCATGGGTAATGCCTCAAACGGAGCGAGCGCCGGTTAAGCCGGCGCCCGACAGAAAAGTCCTGTTTTGCGGCGAGACGCTTAGAGCGTTCTCGTAATGTGTTCGACGCGGAAGCACTCGATGGTGTCGCCAGCGCGAATGTCCTCGTAATTCTCGAAGGCCATACCGCACTCCTGACCAACAGGCACTTCCGAGACTTCGTCCTTGAAGCGCTTGAGGGTCTTGAGCTTGCCTTCGTGGATAACGACGTTGTCGCGTACCAGACGTACACCCGCACCACGTTCCACCTTGCCTTCGATGACGCGGCAACCTGCAACCTTGCCGACCTTCGTGATGTTGAACACCTCGAGGATTTCGGCATTGCCGAGGAAGGTTTCGCGACGTTCCGGCGAAAGCAGGCCGGACATGGCTGCCTTCACGTCATCCACCAGATCGTAGATGATGTTGTAGTAGCGGATCTCGATACCGGCACGTTCGGCTGCTTGGCGAGCCTGTACATTGGCACGCACGTTGAAGCCGATGATCGCGGCGTTGGATGCTTCGGCGAGCGAAATATCCGATTCCGTGATGCCGCCTGCGCCCGAATGGACGATGCGGGCGCGGACTTCGTCGGTGCCCAGCTTTTCGAGTGCGCCGGCAATGGCTTCGATCGAACCCTGCACGTCGCCTTTGACGACCAGCGGGAATTCCTTCATGCCGGAGCTCTGAAGCTGGCTCATCATCTGTTCCAGCGAGCCGCGCTGGCCGGTCTGACGGGCAACAGCCTTGTCGCGGGTCAGACGCTGGCGGTATTCGGAGATTTCGCGGGCACGGCTTTCGTTTTCGACAACCGCAAAACGGTCACCGGCCGACGGCGTTCCGGAAAGGCCGAGGATCTCGACCGGCATGGCCGGACCGGCTTCCTTGACGTGGTCACCCTTGTCGTTGACGAGCGCGCGCACACGGCCCCACTGATCGCCGGCAACGATGATCTGGCCGGGCTTCAGTGTACCCTTCTGCACGAGAACGGTTGCGACGGCACCGCGTCCACGGTCCAGCTCGGCCTCGATGACCGTGCCTTCCGCGGTGCGGCTTGGATCCGCCTTGAGGTCGAGGATTTCCGCCTGAAGCAGGATAGCTTCGAGCAGCTTGTCGAGGTTGAGCTTGTTCTTGGCCGACACTTCGACGTCGAGAACTTCACCACCCATCGATTCCACGAACACTTCGTGCTGCAGCAGCTGCTGGCGAACCTTTTCGGGGTTTGCCTCGTGCTTGTCGATCTTGTTGATCGCAACGACGATCGGAACACCGGCTGCCTTGGCATGATTGATCGATTCAATCGTCTGCGGCATCACGCTGTCGTCTGCCGCAACAACCAGTACGGCAATATCGGTCGCCTGCGCGCCACGGGCACGCATTGCCGTAAAGGCGGCGTGGCCGGGGGTGTCGATGAAGGTGATCTTCTGACCGTTCTTTTCGACCTGGTAGGCGCCGATATGCTGGGTGATGCCACCGGCTTCACCGGCAACCACGTTTGCCTGACGAATGGCGTCGAGCAGCGAGGTCTTGCCGTGGTCGACGTGGCCCATGATCGTCACGACCGGCGGACGGGAAACCATCTCGCCTTCGTCGTCAACCTTGTTGAAGAGACCTTCTTCAACGTCGGATTCGGAAACGCGCTTGACCGTGTGGCCGAACTCGACCGCGATCAGTTCTGCCAGATCGGCGTCGATCACGTCGCCCGGCTTCAGCATCTGGCCTTCCTTCATCAGGAACTTGATGACGTCAACGGCGCGTTCGGACATACGCTGCGACAGTTCCTGAATGGTGATGGTTTCCGGCAGGATGACTTCGCGCAGAACCTTTTCGCGGGTTTCCTGCATCTGGCTGCGGCGGAATTTCTCCTGGCGGCGGCGCATGGATGCCATCGAGCGGCCACGCGGCGTGCCGTCTTCATCCAGATTGGATGAGGTGACGGTCAGCTTGCCACGACGGCGCTCTTCTTCGGTCTTCAGGCGGGCTGCGGGCTTGGCCGGAACCGGAGCCACGACCTTGCCGCGAGCCGGAAGGCTGCTGCCACGACGGACTGCTCCGCGATCTTCCTCGTCGTCGCCACCGGTGCGGCGTCCGCGCGGAGCGGCAGCATCGGGGGTGGCGGGAGCGGACCGGGGAGCGGCAGTGGCAGACTGGGGACGTGCGTCAGCGCGAGGCGCCGGTGCAGCGGCCGCAGCCGGCTTTTCACCGGACAGATCGTACTTCGCTTCCACGGCAGGCTGGCTCGCAGCGACCTTGGCCGCCGCGGCTTCTTCGGCTGCGCGGTTTGCGGCTTCTACCTTTTCAGCGGCGATGCGGTGTTCTTCTTCGATCTTGCGGCGCGCTTCGTCTTCGGCGCGCTGCTTGGCCTCGACAACATCGCGAGCCTGCGCTTCCATCAACGCACGGCGACGGGCTTCCATCTCGCCTGCGGACAGGTCGTGCAGAACGTTGCCGCGCGGACGATCAGGCTGGCGCTGCTGCGGTGCGGACGAGCCGGGACGCTGCTGCGAATGGGAAGAACCCGGACGCTGCTGCTGGCCACTCGGCTGTTGAATGCGCTGCTGGGGAGCCTGCGGACGCGGTGCCACCGGAGCAGGGGCTGCCGGCTTCGGCGCAGGTGCTGCTGCCACGACAGGCTGAACCGGCTTCTCGTCTTCGGGACGCAGGGGGCGGCGCTTGCGTGTTTCCACGACAACCGCGTTGGTGCGACCTCGACCCATGTCCTGCCGCACGGTGCCCTGATTCATCCCGCCCGGTTTCAGGGTAAGAGTCTTCTTGGCCGGCGCATTGAGTGTCTTGTCGTCGTTGTTGTCGGTCATTCCGTTCCCGTTCCTACGGACGAGAACCGGATGACGTCCATCAGGTCTCGTCGTTCAATTGCTGCATCGGAACGCGGCGGCCGTTCATGTTTGGCAACCGCGTCATTGTACTGTCCGGGCAGCGTCGCGTTCCGCCTCAGGCTGACCGCCAAGGCGGTACTGCTTAAGCATCGTTGCGCGCTTCACTACACCCTCACCCGCCTGCCCCGCAAGCGCGCAAGCATGGATAAAAGCATTCTGGCCCATCAACTCGTCCATTTCGGCTTCACTAAAAAGCCGGAAGGACGGAATTTCATTACCGGCATCGCTGCCGAGCGCCCAGGCCTTGCGGGCCTGGTCCAGTTTTCGCACGCCGTCGGCTGCGGCATCGGTTGCGTGGAACACGGCAATCGCATTCCCCGAACGGACGGCGGCATCGACCTTCGTCGCGCCGCTGATGAACTGGCCCGCCTTGCGCGCCATGTTCATCATTCCGGTAAGCTGCTGCGACATCAGCCGGTCGAGAAGAGCGAGAAGCTCGGGTCCGGCCTTGACGTCGCGTTTGAGTGCCCGTGCGAAGATCTTCTTCGCGATGGCTTTCTCGATCAGGGCGCGCTCGGGTTTCACCCAGCAGCCGCGCCCTGGCAATTGGCGTTTCAGATCCGGAACGACACTGCCGTCCGGTCCTGCGACAAAGCGGATCAGATCGTCCGGCGATCCGCTTTCCCGTGTCACAATGCACATACGTCCATTGACGTTGCCTTCTTGCCGCCCGTCCTCATCGGTTTCGGGCAGCTCGTCCGGCTCATGCGCCTGCGATGTCATTCCTGTTCGGCGGTATCCGCCTCCTCGGTAGCTTCCGCTTCGACTTCCTCTTCGGAAGCCAGATCCTCGGCGGTGATCCAGCCTGCCAGAAGGCGGGCCTGCACAACCATGTTCTCAGCCTCGACGCGCGATACGTCGAGCTTGGAGAAGATGCCTTCGAACTTCTTCGTCTCGCCGTCCTTGCGTTCGCTCCAGCCGACCAGATCGTCCGCGGCGCAACCGGCAAAGTCCTCGATGGTCTTGATGCCGTCTTCACCAAGGGCGACCATCATCTGCGAGGTCAGGCCTTCGATCTGGCGCAACTCGTCGGTGACGCCGAGTTCCTTGCGCTTGGCGTCCATTTCGGCTTCCAGGCGTTCCAGATATTCGCGGGCGCGGGTCTGGATTTCATCGGCGGTGTCGTCGTCGAAGCCGTCGATCGAGGAAATTTCGCCGAGGTCGACATAAGCGAGTTCTTCAACCTGCGCGAAGCCTTCGGAGGCCAGAACCTGACCGACCATCTCGTCAACGTCGAGGGCGTCCATGAAGAGTGCCGTGCGCTCGTTGAATTCCTTCTGGCGACGCTCGGATTCTTCCTGCTCGGTCATGATGTCGATATCCCAGCCGGTCAGCTGCGATGCCAGACGTACGTTCTGACCACGACGACCGATGGCGAGCGAAAGCTGCTCGTCGGGAACCACCACTTCGATGCGCTCGGATTCTTCATCCAGAACGACCTTGGCCACTTCAGCGGGCTGCAGGGCGTTGACGATGAAGGATGCCGGCTCCTGGCTCCACGGAATGATGTCGATCTTTTCGCCCTGTAATTCGCCGACGACGGCCTGAACGCGCGAACCGCGCATACCGACGCAGGCGCCGACCGGATCGATCGAGCTGTCGTTCGAGATAACAGCGATCTTGGCGCGCGAACCGGGATCACGGGCAACCGACTTGATCTGGATGATGCCGTCGTAGATTTCAGGAACTTCCATGGTGAAGAGCTTCACCATGAACTGCGGATGGGTACGCGACAGGAAAATCTGCGGGCCACGCTGTTCGCGGCGAACGTCGTAGACGTAAGCGCGCACGCGGTCGCCGTAGCGCATGTTTTCACGCGGAATCATCTCGTCGCGACGGATGATGCCTTCGCCACGGCCGAGATCGACAATGACGTTGCCATATTCGACGCGCTTGACGGTGCCGTTGACGATTTCGCCGATGCGATCCTTGAATTCGTCATACTGGCGGTCGCGCTCTGCTTCACGCACCTTCTGAACGATCACCTGCTTGGCGGACTGCGCGGCAATACGACCGAAATCCATCGGCGGCAACGGATCGGCGATGAAATCGCCAAGCTTGGCGTCCGGGTTACGGTCGCGGGCAAGTTCGAGCGGGATCTGGGTCGAATAGTCCTCGGCCGTCTCGACTACTTCCAGAAGACGCTGCAGGCGAATTTCGCCGGTCTTGGAGTTGATGTCGGCGCGAATGTTGGTTTCCGAACCATAGCGCGAGCGGGCGGCTTTCTGGATAGCGTCGGCCATTGCGGCAAGCACGATTTCGCGGTCGATGACCTTTTCGCGCGCCACAGCATCGGCGATCTGCAGAAGCTCAAGCCGGTTAGCACTCACTGCCATTTTTTTGTCTCCGTAAGTCGCATAATTGCGGGGATCGCCCGTTTTCCGGGCTTTTACGTTGGAATTAGTCTTCGTCTGCTTCGTTTTCGTCGTTCTGGTTTGCGGCGGCGGCCTTTGCCGCCTTGTCTGCCCGCAGCGCATCACGAATAAGGTCATCCGTCAGAATGAGCTTCGCATCGGAAAGCGCGCTGAACGGAATGGTAACTGTCGGTTCCTCGCCATAGGCGATCTGATCGCGTTCGAGCTTGAAGCCGTCCGCATCGACCTCAACGATCTTGCCGCGAAACCGCTTGCGGTTTTCGACCAGAATGGAGGTTTCGACCTTCACCAGATGACCCTGCCAGCGGGTGAAATCGGATTTGCGAACCATCGGCCGGTCGATGCCGGGCGAGGAAACTTCGAGATGATACGCCTTATCGACCGGATCTTCCACATCAAGAACCGGTGAAATCGCCATGGAGATGACTTCACAGTCCTGGACGGTCATGGTGCCGTCTTCCCGCTCCGCCATGACCTGCAGGGTCATGCCGTTCTGGTTGGAGAGCCGCACGCGCACCAGAAGATATCCGAGACCCGCCAAGACAGGCTCGATGATTTCGGCGATACGCTGGTCGACGCCCGTTTCGGTTATCAGTCGCGGTTCATGTACGGTGTCTGCCATCTGGCCTTCCGGTCTTTAGATTTCTACCGGGCACTCAGCCCGTGGTTTCCGGTTCGCCTAACGAAAAAGAGCGGAGCCTTGCGGCCCCACTCTTCATCAAGCGATCAAGAATTTCAGAGGTCATATAGACCCATCAGGGCAGGATTGCAAGGTTTTCGCGGGCGGGGCGCTTCAGTCACGGCCTCGGCCACATTTTCACCCTTACCATGTCGGAAAGGGTGGCATGATTTCCGGCACTGTCTATAGTTGCCGTTTGACAAATCGCAGCTGCATCAAGTGGACTGATCGTGCCTGACCGTAAATCGCCACTCGCGCCTTTAAGGCATTTGACTTACAGACGAATCTGGATCGCGAGCCTTGCCTCGAATTTCGGCGGGCTGATCCAGGCGGTTGGTGCCGCATGGATGATGACCTCGCTGTCGAGTTCCGAAAACATGATCGCGCTGGTGCAGGCCTCCACCTCGCTGCCGATCATGATGTTTTCGCTGATTTCAGGCGCGCTGGCCGATAGTTTCGACCGTCGCCGCATCATGATTTCCGCCCAGCTGCTGATGTTGACGGCCTCCGTGCTGCTGACGGTTTTTGCCTGGTCGGGCTGGCTTACGCCCTGGCTGCTGCTCTTCTTCACCTTCATGATCGGCTGCGGCACCGCGCTCAACAATCCGTCCTGGCAAGCGTCCGTCGGTGAAATGGTGCCGCGCGAGGATTTGCCCGCCGCCGTGACGCTGAACAGTGTCGGTTTCAACATCACCCGCAGCGTCGGCCCCGCCATCGGCGGCATCATCGTTGCCGCTGCCGGTGCCGCGGCTGCGTTTTTTGTCAACGCGCTCAGCTATTTCGCCCTGATCTACGCCCTGGTGCGCTGGCAACCACCCAAATATGCCTCGACATTACCGCGTGAGCAGCTTCTCGCCGCCATATCGGCCGGGATGCGTTATGTGGCCATGTCGCCCAATATCGGCAAGGTCCTGGTGCGCGGCTTCCTCTTCGGCCTTTCCGCCAGCGCCATTCTTGCGCTGATGCCGATCGTGGCGCGTGATCTGGTCGAGGGCGGCCCGTTGACCTACGGTGTGATGCTGGGTGCCTTCGGTGTCGGCGCCATCGGCGGTGCACTCGTCAGTGCGAGACTGCGCGAGGTCTTGTCCAGCGAATGGATCGTGCGCGTCGCCTTTTTAGGCTTTGCCTTCAGCTCCGGCGTGACGGCGATCAGCACGAACGCGATCCTCACCTCGCTTGTCCTGACCATTGCCGGCGCCTGCTGGGTTCTGGCGCTTTCCCTGTTCAACACCATTGTCCAGCTTTCCGCCCCGCGCTGGGTGGTGGGCCGGGCGCTGTCGCTTTACCAGACATTGACCTTCGGCGGCATCGCCGTTGGCAGCTGGTTGTGGGGCGAGTTGGCGGAAGATTACGGCATTTCCTATTCGCTTCTCTGTTCTTGTGTGCTGATGCTGCTCGGCGTTGTCGTCGGCCTCAAGCTCACCATGCCGGCCTTCGCCTCGCTCAATCTCGATCCGCTCAACCGTTTTGTGGAGCCGCCGCTGAGACTCGATATCAAGCCGCGCAGCGGGCCGATCGCCATTCTCATCGATTATGAAATCCATGACGAGGATCTTGGTGAATTCCTGCCGTTGATGGCCGAACGTCGCCGCATCCGCCTGCGTGACGGTGCGCGCAACTGGAACCTGATGCGCGATCTGGAAAATCCGGATATCTGGACGGAAAGCTACCATGTGCTGACATGGGTGGAATATGTCCGCCACAACCACCGCCGCACCCAGGCGGATGCGGAAGCCTGGGACCGGCTGCTGGCGCTTCATCGCGGCAAGACGCGGCCCCGCGTGCACCGGATGATCGAGCGGCAGACCATTCCGCCGACCGACGATATCTTCCACAAGCCCCATACTGACCAGCACTAAGAGGAGTTCGATATCAGCCTACTGGCTATTCCTGTCATCCCGCCGTTGTAGGATGTGTATATTGCCTCGAACGATAGGGGGACGATATGGAAGACCAGAAGGTTACTTCAAGGCGTGCGACATCTACGGATGCCGACGATGTTGCCGCAATTTTCCGTACGTCACGCAGGCATTTTCTTCCCTATTTACCAGACTTGCACAGTTTCGAGGAAGACAAGGACTATTTCAGTAATATCGTCTTCAGGGAAAATGAGGTCTGGGTTGCGGAGGAAGACGGCGTTCTCGTCGGCTTTTGCGCTTTTCGGAAAGAATGGCTGGATCATCTTTATTGTCTGCCCGCCCGCGTAGGCAAAAGTCTGGGCGCGACCCTGCTGGACAGGGCGAAGCAAGAGCAACAACTCCTTCAATTGTGGGTGTTCCAGCAAAATACACGCGCCACTAGCTTTTACGAGCGTCACGGGTTCCGCAAGGTGCAGGAAACGGATGGGTCCGCCTGCGAGGAAAAGTTGCCGGACGCGCTCTACGAATGGCGCAGGCAAACCGCCTGACTGGGGCAGGGAAGTCAGCGCAGGCGGCTCTTCAGCGTCGCGTCGGGAAAGCAGGTTGGGGAAAGCCCGTTTTTCGCCTGCCAGTCGCCAAGCGAGCGGCGCGTCTTGAAGCCGGCCAGCCCGTCTGCCTTGCCGACATCATAGCCCTTGGCAACCAGCGCCTTCTGCATGGCGAGAACGTCGGAGCGCAACATCGATCCGACATTGCCCCATTCCGCCTTGAACGGTCCCGCGCCGCTGGCGATGCGATCGGCGAGATTGCCGATGAACAGCGCGTAGAGATCGGAGTTATTGTATTCCTTGATGACGTAGAAATTAGGCGTCACCACGAATTCCGGCCCGTGCCGCCCGGCCGGAACCAGCATCATGCCGTCGGCGGTCAGGTCATTGGTCGGAAAGGCCTTTCCGGAAATGCGGGTGATGCCCATTTTCGCCCAGTCGGCCACTGGCCGGGCAAGGTCTGGGCCTTCCTGTGCGCAGGAGACGTTGGCCGGTATAGACACCTCGAAGCCCCAGTCACGGTTTCTCTGCCAGCCGCGCTGGGAAAGATAGTTCGCTATGGATGCGAGCGCGTCCGGCACGGAGTTCCAGATATCCCGATGGCCATCGCCATCGAAATCCACGGCATATTTCAGATAGCTCGACGGCATGAATTGCGGCTGGCCAAGTGCGCCGGCCCAGGACCCCATCATGCGCGACGCTGAGATATCGCCGCTTTCGACGATCTTCAGCGCATCGATCAGCTCAGTGCGGAACATCTCCTTGCGGGTCGACATATAGGCTTTGGTGGCCAGCACATCGACCACCGAATGTGGCAGTTTTGCTCGGCCGAAACCGGATTCGCGACCCCAAATCGCCAGGATGACACTGCCGGGCACGCCATATTTGGCTTCGATACGGCGAAGGGTAGCGGCGTGCGTTGCCGCCAGAGACCGGCCGGTGGCGGCAAGCCCCTGCAACCGCTTTTCGGAGAAATAAGCACCCGGCGAGGAGAATTCCGCCTGGCTCTGGCTCTGTTCTTTTGGCGGCTTTTGGCCGGGAATGACGAGGTCAGGCAGGCTCCAGTTGATTGAAAGACCACTGAGCGCTGTCTCAAGCGTTTTTTGCGAAATGCCCGTCTTGCGCGCTTCCGGCCAGATTTCCTTTTTCAGCCATGTATTGAAATCGGCGTCGTAGCGGGCGGCGACCGCCCCCGTCGGTGCGGATTGCGCCAAGGCCGCCGTTGCTGAAAAAACGGAAAGAAAGGCGGCCAGTGCCATTGGGGCAAATCGGTTTTGCATTCGGTCTCCTATTCGAGTGACGGACAGGGGAGGGGAGGCGTCAGATTGACGTGCGTGCGCGGAGCGCCGCCGTCAATGTGCCCTCGTCGAGATAATCCAGCTCGCCGCCCACCGGCACGCCATGCGCGAGCCGGGTGATCTTGATGCCGAGATCGGCCAGCCGGTCGGTGATGTAATGGGCGGTTGCCTGCCCCTCCACCGTCGCATTGACGGCGATGATAAGTTCGCGGATGCCGCCGGCGCTGACGCGGTCGATCAATCCCTTGATGTTCAGATCTTCCGGCCCGACGCCGTCCAGCGGTGACAATGTGCCGCCCAGCACATGATAGGCGGTGTTCATGGTGGTTGCCCGCTCCAGCGCCCACAGATCAGAAACGTCTTCCACCACGATGATGATCGACTGGTCACGCCTGTCATCGGCGCAGACCGTACAGGGGTCGATGGTATCGACATTGCCGCAGCACGAGCAAATCTTCACCTTGTCATAGGCTTCACCCATGGCATGGCCGAGTGGCCCAAGAAGCTGTTCCTTCTTCTTGATGAGATGCAGCGCTGCCCGCCGTGCAGAGCGAGGCCCAAGCCCCGGCACTTTTGCAAGCAGCTGGATCAGTTTTTCGATTTCGGGACCGGTGACTCGTTTTGCCATGAGCGCTTTCTACTGCATAAATCGGGAAACGGGAATCATGAAGCGTGAAGGGCAGTCCATGAAAATACGGGCAGTGTGCCGGGGCGAGGCGAAGACCCTGCCGGGGAAGACGGCAAAGACAGGTATTTTCAAACATGCCGTGCAAGGCGCGGTGATGGTGGATGCGCAAGGCATCGTCAGCGATGCCGTGTGCAATCGCAAACATCACGGTGGGCCGGATCAGGCGATCTACGCCATGGGTTCCGTCGACCTCGAATTCTGGTCCCGGACCCTGGGTATTGTGGTTGAGCCCGGATTTTTCGGGGAAAATCTGGTTCTGGAAGGCGTCGACAGCGCAAAACTGCATGTGGGCGACAGGTTCTCCGCCGCCGAAGTCGTGCTGGAAGTGACCGCAGCCCGCATTCCCTGCGCGACCCTCTCAGCCCGGCTCGGCGATCCCGGCTTCGCGCCGCGTTTTCGGCAGGCGGGACAGCCGGGGTTTTATTGCCGGGTCCTGAAAGGTGGAATGCTTGCTGCTGGTGAGGATGTTGTGTTCGAACCCTATCAGGGAACGAAACTGCCGATACCGGTTATCTTGCAGCGATTCCGCCCCATGCAGCTAACCGAGGAAGAACGCGCTACCTATCTCGGAACACCGCTTGCGAGCCGGTTCCGCGCCATGCTGGAAGTCTGAATTCGAGAGAATATCAGAAGGGCAGCTTCATGCCGGGTGGGATCGGCAGGCCGGCGGTGATTTCCTTGGTCTTTTCGGCGGTTATGGCCTCGGCGCGTTCCTTGGCATCATTGTGGGCGGCGACGATCAGGTCTTCGAGAATTTCGACGTCGTCTTCCTTGAACAGCGACGGATCGATCTTCAGGCCCAGCATGCTGCCCTTGCCGTTCAGCTTTATGGTGACGAGACCGCCGCCGGACTTGCCTTCGACTTCAAGCGCGGCGATATCCGCCTGCATCTTTTCCATCTTGGCCTGCATTTCCTTGACCTTGCCCATCATGCCCATGATGTCGCGCATGTGCCAAACTCCTGTTTTTGTTATGTATTAAAATTCGATGTCGTCGCCGGGAAGGATGTCGCCTTCGCTCGATTCGGCAACCGAAGGGGATGGAGCGATCTCGTCCGCCTCGTCCTGCTCAACAACGCGAATGCGCACGTCGGTGATTTTCGCACCTGGAAACTGTTGAAGAATGGCCGCCACATCCGGGTCCTGCCTCGCATCGACCAGACGGGCGTTACGGGCGTTGGTTTCCGCCTCGGCAAGAGTAGGCTGGCCCTCCTCCCGGCTGAGGCTGACGATCCAGTGAATGCCCGTCCATTCCTTCAGCTTGACGCCAATCTCGCCCGGCAGGGTGCCGGGAGCGCCTTCCGTCATCCGAATATCCAGCCTACCCGGTTCCAGCCGCACCAGCCGCACGAAACCGCGTATCCGCGCCTTGAGAATAGGGTCGCGCTGTTTCGCGCAAAGATCGACGATATCCTGCAGGGAGTTGATTGGAACTTTAGGCTCGGGCCGCTCCTCGGTTTTCGGTGCGGCGACCTGCATCTCCTGCGGGCGGCTGTCGGGAACGGCGCGCAGCATCGTGGTCGGTTGCGGCGTTGCCTGCCGTTGTGCGGGAACATCGACGGGTCTTGCCGCGGCAACGGTCTGCGCGGACGAATAGGCCCGCGCGCCGCCGCCATTGCCGCCACCCGAAGGCGCACCATTCGAATAGCCGCCATCGCTGGTGGAAAGTTCAAGCAGGCGCCGCGCCGCGTCTTCCGGTGCCGGAAGATTGGCGGCATGCGAAAGGCGGATCAGCACCATTTCGGCCGCACCCGCCGGGCGTGAGGCATTTTCCGTTTCCGGAATGCCCTTGAGCAACATCTGCCAGATGCGCGACAACGCCGTAACCGCAATCGTCTCGGCGAATTCCGCACCGCGCACGCGCTCGATCTCGGAAAGCGAGGGGTCTTCCGCCGCGTCAGGCACATATTTCATGCGGGTGACAAGGTGAGTGAAATCGGCAAGGTCGTTGAGCACCACGACGGGGTTCGCACCCGCTTCATATTGCCCGTTGAATTCCGAAAGCGCTGAAGCGACATCGCCTTTGATGACGTGCTGGAAAAGATCGACGATGCGTGCCCGGTCGGCAAGGCCCAGCATGCCGCGCACGGCTTCTGCTTCCACGCGGCCGCCGCCGTGGGCGATAGCCTGATCGAGCAGGGAGAGGCCGTCACGGGCGGAACCCTCAGCGGCGCGGGCGATCATCGAAAGCGCCTGAGGTTCGGCCTCGAAACCTTCCTTGCCGGCAATGGCGGTGAACAGGCCAACGAGGTCGGCGGCGCTGATGCGGCGCAGGTCGAAGCGCTGGCAACGCGACAGTACGGTAATCGGAACCTTGCGGATTTCAGTGGTCGCGAAGATGAATTTCACATGCTCCGGCGGCTCTTCCAACGTCTTCAGAAGACCGTTGAAGGCCTGCGTCGAAAGCATGTGCACTTCGTCGATGATATAGACTTTATAGCGCGCCGAAACCGGGCGGTAACGCACCTGCTCGATGATCTCGCGAATGTCGTCGATACCGGTATGGGAGGCGGCGTCCATCTCGATCACGTCGACATGACGGCCTTCCATGATCGCCTGGCAATGTTCGCCGGGGATACGCAGGTCGATGGTCGGTTTGTCGATGGTGTCGGTCTTGTAATTTAGCGCACGCGCGAGAATGCGCGCCGTGGTCGTTTTGCCCACGCCACGAACGCCGGTCAGCATATAGGCTTGCGCGATGCGGCCGGTCTCGAACGCGTTGGTCAGCGTGCGGACCATCGGCTCCTGGCCGACCATCAGATCGGAAAAATCCTTCGGACGATATTTGCGTGCCAGTACCCGGTAGCCGGTCCCGCCCTGGGAATCGCTTGATGTGGTGGGTAAGGTGTCGCTCATCGCCTCGCCAGTTTATTTTGCCAGTTTGTCCTAGAGCACCGTGCGTCCCATTGGACGCATCAGGCAGGCTCTATTCCTCTAAAATCTGCACATCATGCCGATACGCAGGGGCCGCTTTCAGGCTGAACCGGCCCGGCGAAAGCTGAGCGGAATTTAAAAAGGGTGGGAGGCTGGCACGGCGACCCGTGCCTGGCTCGTTAGGGCTGCTTCCTTCCGGACCTGACCCGGTTGGCGAGTGGCTCGTCCACCACCAACCTCCCGGGGCCACATATCGGCAATATCGACAGCAAATGCAAGCCAAGCCTTCAAAAAACTGCTATCACGATGAAAACAAACATGGAGGACGCCTTGGAGACATTCCGGCTGGACGACAGGCTGGCGCGCGACAGCGCGCTTGTAATGCGTTTGGGACTATGTGAGCTGCGTTTGCAGAACGACAGCCGCTGGCCCTGGCTGGTGCTGGTGCCACAGAGAGGCGGCGCCAGTGAATTGTTTGATCTTACCCCGCTCGATCAGGCCGTGTTGACGTTCGAGACCAATCTCGTCGCCTCCGCGCTGAAAGAAGTTACCGGGGCCACCAAGATCAACGTTGGCGCGCTCGGCAATATCGTCCGGCAACTTCACGTCCATATTATCGCCCGCAACGAAGGCGACACCTGCTGGCCCGGTCCTATCTGGGGTCACGGAACGCCGGTGCCCTATGGTGCGGGCGAAAAGGAAACCCTGATGAAAAAAATCTCCGGCGCGCTCTGATGATATCAATGACTATTTTTGAAACCACCGCTCCCCATCCCGAAGCAAGCCTGCTGACAGCCTTTTCCAAAAATGCCCTCGACCGTTTCGCCGAAAAGCGGACGGAAGATTGCGTTGCCGATGCGCTGAAAGTCGACGGCACTCATATTTTTGCCTTCTCCGGCAACAGGCTTGTCCTGAAACACGACGAACAGGTTATCGATCCGCTGTTTTCCGCCTATGAACTGGCCGAATTGCAGCCGGATTTCGACAATGCCGTTCTGCTTGGATACCGCGAAACCGGCGAACCAAGAATTGCGGTGCCGGTGGCCGTCACGGAAGACACGCTGGCGAGCCACTACAAGCTGGCCGACGCCCGCACTCTTTATCGCGACCATCTTCTCGATGAGGAATTGCTGAGCGAGGTTGCCCAGGCTGTCAGTCTCACGCACTGGAACGCCGATAATCGTTTCTGTGGACGGTGCGGCGGCACAATGGAATTGCGCATCGGCGGCTACAAGCGCATCTGCGCCGCCTGCAATCACACCATTTTTCCCCGTACCGATCCCGTCGTCATCATGATGACGATCGATATCGAGCGCGATCTTTGCCTGCTTGGCCGTGGTGCACATTTTGCACCGGGCATGTATTCCTGCCTTGCCGGTTTTGTTGAGCCGGGTGAAACGATCGAGCAGGCGGTCCGTCGCGAGACGCACGAGGAATCCGGCGTCGAAGTTGGTCGCGTGCGCTATCACGCCTCTCAGCCCTGGCCGATGCCGCACACGCTGATGATCGGCTGCTACGCCGAGGCGCAATCCTTCGATATTTCCCGCGACGAGATCGAGCTGGAGGATTGCCGCTGGTTCACGCGGGCAGAAGTGGCGACGATGCTGGAGACGGCGGCGGGTGAGGGCTTTTCCGCCCCTCCGGGCGGCGCCATCGCGCATCGGCTGATGCGCGACTGGGTGGAATGGACGAAATGATGCCCTGGAGCATTTCCAGTAAAAGTGCGTAGCGGTTTTACGTCCGGAAAATGCGCACAAACAGAGATATAGGGCATCGGACCGAAAAGTGTAGCGCGGTTTTCGGACGATCCGATGCTTAAACAAAAAACTGGAGCGGCGGTCCCGCCGCTTCAGGCTCAGCTCTGGTTGAGTTTGCCGCGCATCGCATGGCCCTTGTAGACGCCGAGAATATGGACCTTTTCGGAAAAGAAGCGCAGCTCGTCCAGCGCGTGCCGAACCGGCTCGTCATCCGGATGGCCTTCGATATCGGCATAGAACTGCGTCGCCACGAATTTTCCGCCGAGCTGATAGCTTTCCAGCTTCGTCATGTTGATGCCATTCGTCGCAAAGCCTCCCATGGCCTTGTAAAGCGCAGCCGGAATGTTGCGGACGTTGAACACGAAAGTCGTGACGATGATTTCGTCAGGCGATTCGTCGCGGGACGAGCGCTTGGCCCAGTTCTCATCGCGCGACAGGATCACGAAACGGGTGACGTTGTTTTCCGAATCCTCGACATTTTCAGCCAGAATATCGAGGCCGTAGAGGCTTGCGGCAAGACGCGGCGCAAGAGCCGCCATGCTGCGGTCGCCCTTTTCGGAAACCAGCTTCGCAGCACCAGCCGTATCGCCGGCCACGATGGGCTTCCAGCCGTTAGAGCGGATGATCTTCCGGCACTGGCCAAGCGCGTGGATATGGCTGTGGACCGTGCGGATCTCGTCTTTCTTCACGCCCGGCATCACCATCAGCTGAAAGCGGATCGGCATGAAATATTCGCCGATGATGTGAAGACGCGATTCAGGCAGCAGATGGTGGATATCGGCCACGCGACCGGCCAGCGTGTTCTCGATCGGGATCATGCCGAGATCGGCTTCGCCATTTTCGACGGCGTTGAAAGCATCCTCGAATGTCGGGCACGGCAAAGGTTCCATATCCGGGAACATGTCGCGGCATGCCATGTCGGAATTCGCGCCAAATTCGCCCTGAAAGGCAATGCGATTTGTATTCAAGGTCATGGAATTGTCCATCAGAGGGTTCTGCTTGCGAGGATATTGCGGGCTTTTTCGAGATCGTGCGGCGTATCGACACCGAGCGGCACGGAGCGGACGATTTCGGCGTCGATGCGCATGCCGGCTTCCAGCGCGCGCAATTGTTCCAGCCGTTCGCGCTTCTCCAGCGGCGAAGGCTGAAGGCCGACGAATGTTTCAAGCGCTGCCCGGCGATAGGTGTAAAGCCCGATGTGATGATAGAGCGGTCCGTCGCCGTAGGGCGCGGTTGCGCGGGTAAAATAAAGCGCGCGCAATCGTGTTTCCGAAAGCGGGCTGCCAACCACTTTCACCACGTTCGGATTGGTTTTTTCTTCCTCGTCGGTGATCTCGACCGTCAGCGTGGCGATGTCGACGGCGGCATTTTCCAGAGGACGCAACGAGGCGCGGATCGTTTCTGCTTCGATGGTCGGAAGATCGCCCTGAACATTGATGACATATTCGGCGTTGCCATAGGGATCGGCTTTCTGCAGGGCCTCGAAAATGCGGTCCGAACCGGACTGGTGGTCGTCCCGCGTCATCATCACGTCGAAACCGGCATTTTTCACGGCCGAAAAGACCTGTTCGTCATCAACCGCAACAACGATACGCTCGGCACCGGCCTCGCGTGCTCTCAGCGCAACCTGCACGATCATCGGTTTGCCGCAAATATCTGCGAGAGGCTTGCCCGGAAGCCGTGTGGATGCCATCCGCGCCGGTATAAGGACGACAGCTTTCTCGAAATCCCGATTCTTCATCCGACACCCTTCAAATCCCGTCCGAAAAGTGTCAAAACGTCACGGAGTGGGGAACATTATTCAAGTTGCGCAGGCTGTGCAAAAGCCATAGCTTTCGAACAATTTCAAGATGCCCGGTTATATGGAGCGGATGCGAGGGAGCGCATATAGATGAATTCTTATGTAAATATGGGCGTTGGGGCGTTGCTGGGCACGGTTTTCGTCCTGATGTCGGTGTCGATTGCGTCTGAGGGCATTTTCCATGCGCCTGCGCCCGAAAAGGAAGGTTACGCCATTGCTGCGGCAGAGAGCGGCGGCGAAGCAAGTGGCGGAGAAGCCGCTGCCGCGGCGACGCCGATCGCGCAATTGCTTGCGAGCGCCGATGCCGCCAAGGGCGAGACGGTCTTCAAGAAGTGTACGAGCTGTCATACCGGAGAGAGTGGTGGTGCAAACAAGGTCGGCCCCAATCTCTTCGATGTAGTCAACCGGCCGATCGCCAGCCACGAAGGTTTCAGCTACTCCGCAGGGATGAAGGATTTCTCCAAGGGCGGCTCCGTGCATTGGGATTACGATCATCTCAGCTACTTCCTCGAAGCTCCCAAGAAACACGTTCCCGGCACGGCCATGGGCTTTGCGGGTGTGAAGAAGGAGACGGAACGCGCCGATCTCATCGCTTATCTGCGCACGCTGTCGGCAAACCCGGCACCGCTGCCGGATCCGGCTGCGGCTCCCGCACCGACGAACTGACGAACATGGTAGTTTCATAAGAAAAGCCCGGCATCGCTGCCGGGCTTTTTTGATTCTGCATGTCTGGAAAGATCAGAAGCCCTTGCCGCCACGCAATTCGGAGATGACCGTTCCGATCATGATCTTGATATCCAGCCAGACCGAAAAATTGTCGACGTAATAAAGATCGGAAACGATACGGGCGCGCGCTTTGTCGCTGCGGTCCGTCGGGCCGCGCAAACCCCGCATCTGGGCAAGGCCGGTAATGCCCGGTCGTACCCGGTGCCGCAGGTGGTAATGGGGAACAAGTTCCTCATAAAGACGGCCGGCTGCCAGCATGCCCACGGCATGGCAGCGCGGCCCAACCAGCGACATGTCGCCTTTCAAGACGTTGATGAGCTGTGGCAACTCGTCGATATTTGTACGGCGAAGAACGGCGCCGATCCGGGTTATCCTCGGATCGTTTTTCACCGTTTGCGCGACGCCGGTGGCATCGCCCAGTTCGGTCCGCATCGAGCGGAACTTATAGACGCGGATTTTTCGTCCATTCATGCCCCAGCGGACCTGCGAGAACAGGACCGGCCCCTTGCTGTCGAATTTGACCAGCGCTGCAACGGTCAGCAAGACGGGGGCGAGTGCGACAAGGGCGATGGACGCCCCTGCAATGTCGATCGTTCTTTTGAGCGCAAACTGGCTGCGCAGGAACGCCGACGTGTTTTTTTCCGAAACGGAAGGTTGCGTTTCCGGCGCGTCAAAACTGACAGCCGCGGGATAAGGGGCGCCGTAAAAAACGGCATGCGATGAGCTTTTAGTACCCAGCATAATATGGAGCCCTGAAAAGTTATTTTGAAACAAGAAAATTAATTTATATGATCGATTAATAATTCATTCACCGTAAAAAGTCATGCGAAATGTAAGCAACTTTGCGCAAATAGCAATCTACGGTTAACGTGGGTGCACGTATATGTTGCAAACGCGAGCGCCGTCGCCGCTCGTGGCTGCGATGGCTGCCAATGCGGTGTAACCAAGTCTCTGGGAAATGGGGGATTTGGGGGGAAGACGACAAAGGCGCCGTCGCCTTGCTGCCCGCCGACAGTCGGCCGGCCGGTTACTCAAAAGGGTGTCAATTTCCCATCAGAATATCAAGCAGCGTTGTCTGCTTCGGCCCGGATGTTGCTGGTGTGCGACCACCGATATCGGCTGGCGGTACAGGTCCGTTGGCAGACGAATAGCCGGGATCGACATTGCGGGAAGGAATATTCCCCGGTGGCATGAGCACACCCGGCTGACCGGGGTTCGGGGAAGCGGGTGCCTCGGGATAAGCGCGGGTATTTGTCGTTCCGCCGCCGCCAAGCGCATTTGAAATGATGTCGCCGATGGAGGAGGGTGCGTTCTCGGGCGCCGGCTGCTGCTGCACATCGCTGAGCGGCGGTACGCCGCCTGCGCCAAGACCAAAGAGCGGCGAGGGCGAGAGCCCGGAATGGGCGGCGGTCATGAAGTCTTTCCAGGCCTTCGCCGGCAGCCCGCCGCCGGTGACCTTTTTCATCGACGTGCCGTCGTCATTGCCGAACCAGACGCCCGTGGTCAGGTTGCTTGTGTAGCCGACGAAAAGCGCGTCGCGGAAAGACTGCGTCGTGCCGGATTTTCCGGCTGCCTGCCAGCCTTGCAGGCGCGCGGCCTTGCCCGTTCCTTCGGTGATGACGCGCGACAGCATGCCGTTCATCGTCGCGGCGATCTCCTCGCTCAGCACACGCGGCGGGTTATCGTATTTGTTTTCGTAAAGCACCTTGCCGTCGGCATCGGAAATGCGTTTGACGATATGCGGCGTTGCCTTGTAGCCGCCATTCATGAAGGGGGCGTAGGAAGCGGTCAGCTCCATCAGCGACACTTCCGAGGTGCCGAGCGCGATCGAGGCGTTGTTCTGCAGCTCCGATTCGATGCCCATGCGATGCGCCACCTGCGTCACCCGCTCAGGACCGACTTCCATCACCAGCTGCGCGGCGATCGTATTGAGCGAATTGGCGAGCGCGGTGGCAAGCGTCACTTCGCCGCGATATTTCTTCTCGTAATTTTCCGGCGTCCAGTCTCCGATGCGGACCGGCCCGTCATTACGAATGGTGTTGGGGGTAAGACCCGATTCGAGCGCGGCGACGTAAACGAAGGGTTTGAATGCCGAGCCGGGTTGCCGTTTCGCCTTGACGGCGCGGTTGAACTGGCTTTCGGCATAATCCGCCCCGCCGACCACAGCCCGGATCGCGCCCGTGCCATCGATGGAAACGAGGGCTGCCTGCGAGGCGCCCTGCTTTTTGCCATCGCCCTGCAGAACATGGGTCAGTGCTTTTTCGGCATCGCGTTCAAGACTGGGGTCGATGGTCGCGTCGACGACGATGTCCTGCTTGACGTCGCCAATCAGGCCACGGACTTCCTCCATCACCATATCGGCGGCGTAATGTTCGGCGCCCGACCAGAAACGTTTCGCCTTGGTCGGTGGCTGCGACATCGCGGTCTTGATCTCGTCATCGGTGATGAAACCGACATCGCGCATGGATTTCAGCACCACCTGCGCCCGCTCTTCCGCCGCCTGCGGGTCGCGCGCCGGTGAGAGGCGCGAGGGGGCCTTGAGAAGTCCGGCAAGCGTCGCCGCTTCGCCAAGATTGACGTCACGCGCGGATTTGTTGAAGTAGCGCCGGGATGCGGCTTCGACGCCGAAGGCGTTGGACCCGAAATAAACGCGATTGAGATACATCGCGAGGATCTGGTCCTTGGTATATTTATGCTCCAGCCAGAAGGACAGGAGCACTTCCTGCACCTTGCGCTCCAGCGTCCGGTCCTGCGAGAGGAACAGGTTTTTTGCCAGCTGCTGCGTCAGCGTCGAGCCGCCCTGCACGGTTCGGCCCGTCATCACATTGGTCACGATGGCACGCGCCAGGCCGAGGGGGTCTACCCCGAAATGCGAATAAAACCGCCGGTCCTCGATCGCCATCACCGCTTGCGGAAGGTAAGGCGACATATCTTCAAGCGCGAGAGCCTCGCCGCCCGTGGTGCCGCGATTGGCAAGCACGCTGCCGTTCACCGAAACGATCTTCACATTCGGCGGGCGTTCGGGAATGGTCCAGCTGCTGGCGCTCGGCATGCGCGCGCCGTAATAAAGGACAAGGCCGGCAACGCCGATACCGCCCCAGATGCCGAGCACGATACACCAGTAAAGAAGAGACCGGATAAAGCCCGTCGCGCCACCGCCGGAACTGCGGGTGCGCTTTTCCTTTTTTTGCGGTTTGGCGCGGCCGGATGTGGACTTCGGTTTTCTGGCGGGCTGTTTTGTCGTTCCGCCAATACGCTCGTTGGCATCAAGGCGCAGATCATCGCCGGACTCGTGGAAATCCCCGAAGGAAGGTTCTACCCGATCGCGTGATTTACCCTTGCCTGCCATCCAGCCGAAGTCGCTCCTTATATTCGCGAAACCATGCGCACCCGTGTGGGCTTCAGGCTTCTATGCCTGCGCGATCCTTAATCCAGGATGAAGAGTTTAAATGCGGCAATTTAAGGCGGGGTTAAATCCTCGCCGGATCAAATCGGCGTCATTGGCAGACGTCGACCCATTCCGCGCCCGTCAGCTGCGCCATCATATCAGGCGAAATCCTCACAGCCGCATTTGTCGCGCCCGCGGCCGGAACCACCTCGGGATAGTTTTTCAGGGAAATGTCGCAAAACACCGGAAGCGGTGAGGGCAACCCGAAAGGGCACACGCCGCCGACGGGGTGGCTGGTCACCGCAACAACCTCTTCCGGCCCCAGCATGCGCGGCTTAGCCCCGAAGTGATCGCGGAATTTACGGTTGTCGAGCCGTTTCGTACCGGCGGCGACAACGAGGAGGATGGTTTCGCCCGCCTTCAGGCAAATCGTTTTGGCGATCTGGTCGGGGTCGACGCCGTGCGCTTCGGCAGCCAGCGCGACCGTCGCCGAACTCGTTTCCGTTTCGATAACGGTCACTTCGGGCGAATTCTCGGTAAAAAAGGCTCTGACAGATTCGATCGACATGCGTATTTATTAGGCGGTATGCGGAGAGGCCGCAAGGTGTCGAGAAATAGCTATGCATTTTGCGCAATGCTGCGCTGCGATGAAGCGTCTGTTTTTTGAGCTGATATCCTGTATGTTCAAACCATCGAAGCGACGCACTCCTCCTCCCAGCGTCGCCCGATTGGACTGACAATACTCCTCCTCCCAATTGTCAGTCAGTTTCAAGAACCCGGCGCACCTCCTCCCGCGCCGGGTTTTTGCTATTTAAGGCCTTGTTTCCCGCGACTTTTATTTGCCGACCGTTCACAAAATCGCCGGGCTTTTTCAAAGAAACTTGACTTTCGGCCCCTTCCAACCTAGGTGTTCGCGCATCGATATTTGTTTGACGACCAGAGCTTCGGCGCCTTTTTTTAGGTGCACACGACGATCTTTCCTTCAAATTCGACCCAAGACCGCACTGCGCGCAGTGCAAATACAATTTGCCAACGGAAGGAAATCGTTATGGCGACTGGTACAGTAAAGTGGTTCAACGCAACCAAGGGCTACGGCTTCATTCAGCCTGACGACGGTTCGCAGGACGTATTCGTTCACATCTCTGCTGTTGAGCGCGCTGGCATGACCTCCCTCAACGACGGTCAGAAGCTCTCCTACGAGCTGACGCAGGACCGCCGCTCGGGCAAGATGTCCGCAGGCGACCTCGTCGCTTCCTGATAAGCGGCCTGGCCTGAACGGGTCACTCGCATGAATATGAAAGGCCGGATTTTTCCGGCCTTTTTCTTTTGGAAGATACTCCAGAACCGGCCGGTCTTGAAAAAGCGGCGGTGCATACCAATATAGGGTTCAATAGTGCTCCGCACGGGAATTGTCAGGCTGGTACTTTTGAAAGTGCCGCTGTTGTTGTGTTAACCAAAGATTAACCAAAGCAGCCGATCCTGATCGTGAAAGCAGCGTCGATGATGTTGGCGCGCTCTGGAGCATCAGACCGTTTGAACGCTTTGACCACGGATGTACTGGCACTGACGGAAAACGGATGGAAAGGTCGGGCTTGCCCGGCCTTTTTGTTTTTGGCGGTTAAAACAGAAAAGAAGAGGAGGCGCCTGGTGACTGGCGCCTCCTCTTTTTTGATTACTTCGTCGCCAGTGCGTCGAGAATGCGCACCCAGGAGCGGATGCCCTTGTGGAAGGATTGCAGGTCATATTTTTCATTCGGCGAATGAATGCGGTCGTCGGTAAGACCGAAGCCGACGAGCAGCGAATCCATGCCCAGCATCTTCTGGAAATCACCGACGATCGGGATCGAACCTCCCATGCCGATCACGACGGCGGGCTTCGGCCACTCATCCGAAAGAGCGTTTTTGGCCTTTGTCAGCACCGGTGAATCATAGGAAAGCTGGATGGCCGGCGATCCGCCATGCTCGTGAAATTCCACGGAGCAATCGGCGGGGATTTTCGAGCGGACATAGTTCCGGAAGCTCTCACGAACGGCTTTGGGATCCTGCTCTCCAACGAGGCGGAAGGACACTTTGGCAGACGCCTTGGCGGCGATCACGGTCTTGAAACCGTCGCCGGTATAACCGCCGATGATGCCGTTGACTTCTGCCGTCGGCCGCGCCCAGGTCTGCTCCAGCACGGAGCGGCCCTTTTCGCCTGAGGGAACCGAGAGGCCGACTTCACCGAGGAAGGCTTCGGCGGTGCGGCCAAGCGTCTCCCAGGAGGCCTTGATGTTGGCCGGGGTTTCCTCGACGCCGTCGTAAAAGCCGGCAAGCGTCACGCGGCCGGTCTCGTCATGCAGACCGGCGAGAATATCGGTCAGGATGTGAATGGGGTTGGCGGCCGCACCGCCGAACAGCCCCGAATGCAGATCGCGATCGGCAGCGGTGATGACGATCTCCTCGCCGACCAGGCCGCGAAGGGCGGCGGCGATAGCGGGCGTATCCTGATCCCACATGCCGGTGTCGCATACCAGCGCATAATCGGCCTTCAGCTCATCGGCATTGGCTTCCAGGAACGGCTTCAGCGAGGGCGAACCGGATTCCTCCTCGCCTTCGAAAAGAATGGTAATGCGCACCGGCAGGCTGCCATTGACCGCCTTGTAGGCCCGGCAGGCTTCCACGAAGGTCATCAGCTGACCCTTATCGTCCGCCGTTCCGCGCCCGGTGATTACCTGCCGGCCGCCGCCGATATCTTTCACGGCCGGTTCGAACGGATCGTTTTCCCAAAGATTGAGCGGATCGACCGGCTGCACATCGTAGTGGCCGTAGAAAAGCACGTGCGGAGCGTCTTTTGTAGCCGCATCGTGATGCGCCACCACCATCGGATGGCCGGCCGTATCGCGAACAGAGGCCTCAAAGCCCAGAGAGGTAAGCGTTCTGACCAGCCATTCCGCCGCCTTGCGGCACTCCGCTTTGTAGGCAGGGTCCGTGGAAATCGATGGGATGCGCACAAGTTCGAACAGTCGCTCGAGGCTGGAGGTAAGGTTGTCGTCGGCCGTGGAAAGAATGGGGGAAACGTCTGTCATCGCTGATCCTGTCATGTCTGTCGTAACCCGGCGATGGACGAAAGATCCGGGCATCGGGCATCGCGTGGGAACAAGGGGCTGACGTGTCGTTGAATCGGCAAACGCGCAGCCGCCGGAACGATAAAGCAGTTCAGGAAAAGTGCGAAGTGGTTTTACGTTCGAAACTGCGTGGAAACAAAACCTTGGAACCTTTTGGCGATGAAAGGTTCAAGAGCAAGGAAAGAGCAGTTTCCGAGTTGTAAAAGCTATTTCGCTTTTTTGGCGCGGTCGATCGCCCGGCGCATATATTCCAGCAGAAGCTGCTTTTCGAAACGCCGGAAATCCGCCAGCAGCGCGTCTTCCGTGGCTTCTGAGGCGGCAATGGCGTTCGCTTCCAGATCCCTGCCGCGCTGGGTGAGTTCGATGATCTGCGCGCGACGGTCGCTTGGATGGGATTTGCGAACGATCAGCCCGTCGCGCTCCATGCGGGAAAGTGTGTTGGCAAGCGTCGCCTGTTCGACGTCGATTCTATCCAGCAGTTGCCGTTGTGTCAGCCCCTCCTCATGCCACAGTTCGATGAGGATGGGGAACTGTCCGGGGGAAAACCCCAGCGCCGCGGCTCTCTTCTGGAGCGCCATGGTGAATTCCCTCGCCATTTTTGCGGCGAGATAGATTGCCGATTCGTCGCGGGAAAAACCCATTCGTCCATCCGTCAGGCATCGTGGCCAGCGCAATCCGCGCAATTTCGATAGTGGGATATATATCGCATGATATGTTTATGCCAGTCAGAAACCCGGCGCAAAATAAAACCGCCATGGCCGGGAGGGGACGGCCATGGCGGTCATATAGGAGGACAAAGGCCCGGAGAGGGGGGAAAGGCCTTTGTCCGGTCTGATGCGGCGGGGGACGAGCCTACAATCAGACTACGGCGTGATCAGGCGCCGTCCTCTAAGAAATGTGTCTGCAAATGCGGCTTTTCAAGGGAAAATCTATTACAAATTCGTAAGGTTGGGGTGAATTTTTCAGGCCCCTCCAGCCGCTTAGCCTCATGCGCTTTGCAGTGCGTAGTTTGAACTTTCTGTGGACGTCAAAACGGCCTCGCGCTATCCATATCGCCATGAAAAAAGGCGATCATCTCTTCCTCGTTGACGGTTCCGGTTTCATCTTCCGGGCGTTCCATGCCATTCCGCCGCTGAACCGCAAGTCGGACGGGCTGCCGGTCAACGCCGTTTCCGGCTTCTGCAACATGTTGTGGAAGCTCTTGAAGGATGCGCGCAATACCGATGTCGGTGTCACGCCCACGCATTTTGCCGTGATTTTCGACTATTCGTCGAAAACCTTCCGCAACGAGCTTTACGATCTCTACAAGGCCAACCGCACCGCGCCGCCGGAAGATCTGGTACCGCAATTCGGCCTGATCCGCGAGGCGACCCGGGCCTTCAACCTTCCCTGCATCGAAACGGAAGGCTTTGAGGCGGACGATATCATCGCCACCTACGCCCGTCAGGCGGAGGCGATCGGCGCCGACGTCACCATCATCTCTTCCGACAAGGATCTGATGCAGCTCGTCACGGCCAATGTGCATATGTACGACGCCATGAAGGACAAGCAGATCGGCGTTCCTGACGTTGTCGAAAAATGGGGCGTGGCCCCGGAAAAGATGATCGACCTTCAGGCAATGACCGGCGATTCCACCGACAATGTTCCTGGTATTCCCGGCATCGGGCCGAAGACGGCTGCACAATTGCTCGAAGAATACGGCGATCTCGATACGTTGCTGGCGCGGGCGGGTGAAATCAAGCAGCAAAAGCGCCGCGAAAACATCATCGCCAATGCGGAGCTTGCCCGTCTTTCCAGACAGCTCGTGGCGCTCAGAACCGATGTGCCGCTGCAGCAGTCCTTGGAAGAGCTGGTGCTCGAACCGCAGAACGGCCCGAAACTCATTGCCTTCCTGAAGGCCATGGAATTCACGACGCTGACGCGCCGGGTTGCCGAAGCCACGGATAGCGACGCCTCGGCGATCGAGCCTGCCAATGTACCGGTGCAATGGGGTGCTGACGCCCATGGTCCCGACCTTGATGCATCGCCTGTGGCCGTCACGGCTGACGAAACGGTCGGCGCATCGGCTTCGCCTGCCGCTCCGGCAAAGAAGGCGGCGGCGGAAGGCAGCACGCCTGCCGATCTGACCACGGCGCGGCAGACGGTATTCGCCGCCGCCAAGATCGACACGACTGCCTATACGACGATCAGGGACCTGGCGGAACTGGACCGCTGGGTTGCAGCAGCTCGCGAAACGGGCGTCGTCGCCTTCGACACGGAAACGACCTCGCTCGACCCGATGCAGGCCGAACTCGTCGGCTTTTCGCTGGCCATCGCCGATAATGGCAAGGATGCATCGGGCACCGATATCCGGGCCGCCTATGTTCCCTTGACGCACAAGACCGGCTCCGGCGGCGATCTTTTCAGTGATGGCATCAAGCTGGCCGAAGGACAGATATCTTTTGCCGAAGCGATGGAGCGTTTGAGGAGCCTCCTGGAGGATGCGTCCGTTCTGAAAATCGCGCAGAACCTTAAATATGATTATCTGCTGATGAAGCGCCACGGCGTCGTCATGCAGAGTTTCGACGACACGATGCTGATTTCCTACGTTCTGGAGGCCGGCAAGACCACGCATGGCATGGATACGTTGTCCGAACGCTGGCTGGGCCACACACCGATCGCCTACAAGGATGTGGCGGGATCGGGCAAGTCGAGCATCACCTTCGATTTCGTCGATATCGACAAGGCGACCGCTTACGCTGCGGAAGACGCTGACGTCACCCTGCGGCTGTGGATGGTGCTGAAGCCGCGGCTTGCGGCCGAGCGGCTGACCAAGGTGTATGAGCGGCTGGAGCGGCCTCTGGTGCCGGTTCTGGCGCATATGGAAGAGCGCGGCATCACCGTGGACCGGCAAATCCTGTCGCGTCTTTCCGGTGAGCTCGCCCAGAAGGCAGCCGCCTTCGAAGAGGAAGTCTACCAGCTGGCGGGCGAGCGTTTCAATATCGGGTCGCCAAAGCAGTTGGGCGACATTCTGTTCGGCCGGATGGGTTTGCCGGGCGGCTCGAAAACCAAGACGGGCCAATGGTCGACATCGGCGCAGGTTCTCGAAGATCTGGCGGCGGAAGGTGCCGAATTGCCGCGCAAGATCGTCGACTGGCGGCAGCTGACCAAGCTGAAATCGACCTATACGGATGCACTGCCCGGCTACGTTCATCCGGAAACGAAGCGGGTGCATACGTCCTACGCGCTGGCCTCCACCACCACGGGGCGTCTGTCGTCTTCGGAGCCGAACCTTCAGAACATTCCGGTGCGTACAGCGGAAGGCCGCAAGATCCGCACGGCTTTCATTTCCACACCCGGCCACAAGCTTCTTTCCGCCGATTACAGCCAGATTGAGCTGCGCGTGCTTGCCCATGTTGCGGATATTCCGCAGCTTCGCAGCGCATTCGAAAACGGCATCGACATTCATGCGATGACAGCATCGGAAATGTTCGGGGTGCCGGTGGAGGGCATGCCGTCGGAAGTGCGTCGCCGCGCCAAGGCCATCAACTTTGGCATTATCTACGGTATTTCCGCTTTCGGCCTCGCCAACCAGCTCAGCATCGCCCGCTCCGAAGCGGGTGAATATATCAAGAAATATTTCGAGCGTTTTCCCGGCATTCGCGACTATATGGAAGCGACCAAGGCTTTCGCCCGCGAGAACGGTTATGTCGAAACCATTTTCGGCCGTCGCGCCCATTATCCGGAAATCCGCTCCTCCAATCCCTCGATGAAAGCCTTCAACGAGCGTGCGGCCATCAATGCGCCGATCCAGGGGTCTGCGGCCGATATCATCCGCCGCGCGATGGTCCGTATCGAGCCGGCGTTGGAGGCGGAGAAGCTTTCGGCTCGCATGCTGCTGCAGGTGCACGACGAACTCATCTTTGAAGTCGAGGAAGCGGAAATCGAAAAGACCCTGCCCATCGTCGTCTCGGTGATGGAAAATGCGGCCATGCCGGCGATTTCCATGAGGGTGCCGCTCAAGGTGGATGCGCGTGCGGCCGACAATTGGGACGAGGCGCATTGACCGGCCGGCCAGCCTGCTAATTGATCGGCCGATGTCATTGGTTTGTTGCGTGCGCAGATTAGGGGAAACGTCTCAAAAGGAGTTTCCCCATGCACGCCCCGCTCGTTTCAAAAGATCTGGAATCTTTTTCCGCCGCCAGCCACGATCAGCCGCCGCGCCATCTCGGTAGCCGCTATAACACGGATGGTGAATTCCTGCCCGAGCCGGGCAATACCGTGGTCTGCCATCTCGTTGAAGGGTCGAAAACCGAAAGCGCGATCATTAATACCCGCCAACGCTTTCTGGATATGCCCGAGGCATCGCAACTCGCCTTCACGCCGGTCTCCAGCCTGCATATGACGGTATTTCAGGGCATTATCGAGTTCCGGCGCATGGCTCCCTACTGGCCGGAAGACATGCCGCTCGATACGTCGATCGATACGATGACGCAGTATTATTGTGATCGTCTGGCGGCCTTTCCAGCTCTTCCGGCTTTCAATATGCAGGTGACTGGCCTCAGGCCGACGGGTTTGGTGCTGAAGGGTGCCACTGCCGAAGATGACCGGATTATTGCTCTGTGGCGGGATACATTTGCCGAAGCTTTCGGTTATCAGCATCCCGATCATGACAGCTATCAGTTTCATATTACGCTGGCTTATGTCACGCGCTGGTTCGATCCGGAGAGCCTGCCGCGCTGGCAGGCGATGCTGGATGAGGAGCTGGAAAAACTGCGCGCGGCAGCACCGATAATCGAGATGCGGGCGCCAGCTTTCTGTGAATTTCGCGACATGAACCACTTTAGGGAACTCGTCGTTTTTGATAGGAAGTGAGGCATGATTTGCAAAGGCTTGCCGATGGCTATGCGTTCCGATTCCGCTGAATCGGAAAAAATGCGCGTCAGGGCTGGTCAAAGCCCGTTTGGGCATGTATAAGCGCGCCAAATTTCCGATATCGAGACACCCGACATTCGGCCTTTGGTTCTGGCCGGTTACGTTGTTTCGCCGCTAAAGTGGAGTAACAAAAATGGCTGTACCAAAAAGAAAAACAAGCCCGTCCAAGCGTGGCATGCGCCGCTCGGCTGACGGTCTCAAGGCTTCGACCTACGTTGAAGACAAGAACTCCGGCGAACTGCGCCGTCCGCACCATATCGATCTGAAGACCGGTATGTATCGCGGCCGTCAGGTTCTGACGCCGAAGGAAAGCGCATAAGCTTTCTGAAATAATCTTTACGGAAAACCGGTCCTCGTGGCCGGTTTTTTGTTTTTTGGACCGTTTGGCCGCTTGTTTCGGTCACTTGGAAAATCCGATCACTCCTCCTACACTCTGTCCGGGAGAGCAGGTCCGGTGCCTGCAACGGGGAGGGGAGCTTCGGTGAAATATCGCTGGATTTTGTTGACGCTGCTCAGCCTCGGCCTCGGTTACGGCGCCGTGACCAGGGGCAGTGGCATCATTGCGGAAAGCTATTTCGGCGAAGTCTCCGATCAGGGCCGTACCACCCTCAGGCTGGCCGTTTCGGCTCTCGGCGGGCTTTTGAGCCGTTTTGAACCGCTGCCCGCGCTGATCGCCGATCACGATGATATCGAGGAGCTTGTCGCGCATCCGCAGGATGAGGCGATGCGCCAGCGCGCCAATATCTATCTCAAATCCATCAACACTCTGCTGGAATCCTCCGATATCTACATCATCACGCTGGACGGAGTGACCATCGCTGCCAGCAACTATGATGGACCCACGAGCTTCGTTGGTGAGAATTTCAGCTACCGCCCCTATTTTCAGGATGCCGCCAAGGGCTTCCCATCGCGTTTCTTCGCGCTTGGCACCACTTCCCACAAGCGTGGCTATTATTTTTCCGCCCCTATCCTCTTCAACGAGGAGATCAAGGGCGTCATCGTCTTCAAGGTCGATATTGAAGGCATAGAGGCGTCGTTCGGCGATGGCGAGAACCGTATTCTCGTATCGGACCCCGAAGGCATCATCTTCATGACCGGAACGCCGCAATGGCTTTATTCCGGCCTGATGCCGCTGACGCCCGAAAGGCTTGCGCGCACGGCGGCGTCCCGGCGTTATGCCAATGCCGATCTGAAGGAACT
The DNA here is from genome assembly GCF_030757975.1 of Rhizobium sp. AN73. Classification (NCBI taxonomy): domain Bacteria; kingdom Pseudomonadati; phylum Pseudomonadota; class Alphaproteobacteria; order Hyphomicrobiales; family Rhizobiaceae; genus Rhizobium; species Rhizobium sp. AN73. The sequence continues at coordinate 2,468,472 of NZ_JARWME010000002.1, read as the reverse complement.
GCCGCTGAAAAACGGCAATTTCGGCTCTCATCAGCTGATGACGATCACCCAGAACGACGGTGACAGGGAATATCTCGTGCTGTCGCAGCCGATGCCTGACGCGGGCTGGACAGTCAGCGTGCTGATGGATACCGGTTCGCTCAGAACCCAGGTCAAGACGGCAATGATCGCGATCATCCTCTGCCTGTGTCTGGCTGCGGCCGTGGTCGCCGCCATGCTGCAAAGACGGCGGCGTGTGCGTGAACGTCTCACCCATCAGGCGGAGGCGCAGGCCGAGCTGGAGCGCCGCGTGGAGGAGCGCACAGCCGATCTGGCGCGCGTGAACCGGGAGATCGAACACGAAGTCGCCGAGCGTCGCCAGACCGAAAAACAACTGCGCAAGATGCAGAACGATCTTGTACAGGCGGGCAAGCTTGCGGCACTCGGGCAGATGTCGGCGGCACTGTCGCACGAGTTCAACCAGCCGCTTGCCGCCGCCAAGAACTACGCGGAAAATGCCTCGCTTCTGGTGGAGCGGGGGCGTCTGGAGGAGGTGACGGAAAACCTCAGGCGCATCTCGGGCCTCATCGATCGCATGGCGTCGATCAGCAGGCATCTGAGAAATTTTGCCCGAAAACCCAATGAGAAAATGGCTGCGGTCGCGCTGGATGCTGTCCTTCGCGATACGCTCGAAATTGTTGGTGCACGGCTGAAGGCCGCCAATGCGGTGCTGGATGTCGATCTTGGTCCGGTGCCGCTTGCGGTGAAGGCCGGGCCGGTGCGGCTGCAGCAGGTTCTGGTCAATATCATCTCCAACGCCGCCGATGCGGTGGAAGGGCGCGAGGATCGTCGCATCGCTTTAAAGGCTGTGCTGCACGGTCAGACGGTGTCGATTTTCATTCGTGACCGTGGTCCCGGCGTTCCTCCGGCGATTTCGGAGCGCATCTTTGATCCCTTCTTTACCACCAAGGGCGTGGGGCGTGGCCTCGGTCTCGGCCTTTCCATCACCTACAACATCATCAAGGATTTTGGCGGCCAGCTGCGTGTCAGAAACCATGAGGACGGCGGGGCGGAATTCGAGATCGAATTGCCGGCAGCAGCCTATCGTATGGAGGCGGCGGCCGAATGACCATGTCGCGGGTTCTGTTGATCGATGACGAGGAGGAACTGCGCTTTTCCACCGCGCAGGCGCTGGAGCTTTCCGGTTTTGCGGTCACCATGCTGGCGAGTGCCGAACATGCGCTCGAACTCATCGGTTACAGCTTCGATGGCGTTGTCGTCAGCGATATCAGGATGCCCGGCATGGATGGCATGACGCTGCTGCAGAAGGTGAGGGAGCTTGACCCGGAAATACCGGTTATCCTGATGACGGGCCATGGCGATGTGCAGCTTGCGGTCAACGCCATGCGCAACGGCGCCTACGACTTCATCGAAAAACCGTTCACCCCGCAATATCTCGCCGGCATCATCAAAAGGGCCAGTGACCGGCGGGCACTGGTGCTGGAGAACCGCCGTCTGAAGGCGGTGGCGGGCAAACATGACGATCTCGAAACGCGCCTGCCCGGCAGAACCCAGGTGATGGTCGATCTGCGTTACCGCATCCGCGCCATCGGTGCGACGGATGCCGATACGCTCATCGTCGGCGATACCGGTGCGGGCAAGGAAGTGGTGGCGCGGGCGCTTCACGATATCAGCGCCAGAGCCAACCGGCCCTTTGTTGCGATCAATTGCGCCGCTCTGCCGCAAACGCTGATCGAAAGCGAATTGTTCGGCCACGAGGCTGGCGCTTTTCCCGGCGCGCTGCGCCCGCGCTACGGCAAGTTTGAGCATGCCCGTGGCGGCACCATTCTGCTGGACGAGATCGGCTCCATGCCTTTCGAATTGCAGGGCCGGTTCCTGCGCGTGTTGCAGGAGAGGGTGATCACCCGTCTCGGCTCCAATGAAACGGTCGAACTCGATGTCCGTTTCATAGCCACCAGCAAGGTGGATCTGGAACAGGAAGTCGCGGCAGGCCGGTTCCGTGCCGACTTGCTCTATCGGCTAAACGTGGCGACACTTCTCGTGCCGTCGCTGTCGCAGCGCAGCGCCGACATTCCGCTGCTTTTCCTGCATCTGGTGCGGGAGGCTGCTGCTCGTTATGGGCGGGAAGATATGGAGGTGCCACAGCATCTGCTTTCAGCCATTTCCCTGCGCGAGTGGCCAGGCAACGTGCGGGAATTGCGCAATGCGGCGGACCGATTCATTCTCGGCCTGCAAAGCGATGTTTCCGAAACGTCGCTGCCGTTTGAGGACGACGGCAAGGCGGCGCTGGCGGCAAAGGTCGCGGCCTATGAAAAAAGCCTGATCGCGCGTGCGATCGCTGTCCACGGCGGGAATCTGAAATCCGTCTATGAGGCGCTCGGCATCTCACGCAAAACGCTTTACGAAAAAATGCAGAAATACGAGCTGCACCGGCATATGACCGAGGTATAATGGGTGGATTTCCACCCACGGATGAGCCCTTGTGGGTAGAAATCCACCCATTGCCGCGCATGACAGCCATAAAAGCGCAGCTCGCAGCAAAACCGCCGTTGCTGAACGGCAATCCCGGATCGGAAATGGCTCACCCCGGTCGCCATGGAGGAGCATGCGCGGCTGAAGTGGCGAACATTTTCATCCGGGAGGAATCGATGAAAATACTGAAGACAGTTACCGGCCTTGCTGCCGCCGCTGCCGTTTCCCTTTTTGCGCTTTCCGCATCCGCTCAGAACTATCCCGAGCGCAACATCACCATGGTCGTACCCTTTGCCGCCGGTGGCCCGACGGATACGGTCGCGCGTCTTGTCGCTGAATCCATGTCGAAGGATCTCGGCCAGCAGATCATCGTTGAAAATGTCGGTGGCGCTGGCGGTACGCTGGGTGCTGGCCGCGTGGCGGCGTCGGACCCGGACGGTTACACCGTCCTCCTGCACCATATCGGCATGGCAACGAGCGCCACGCTCTATCGCAAGCTCGCTTATGATACCCTGAACGCGTTCGAATATGTCGGTCTGGTCACGGAAGTGCCGATGACCATTCTGTCGCGCAAGACGCTCGAGACCAAGGATCTCAAGGATCTGATCGACTACGCTAAGGCGAACAAGGACAAGGTCACCGTTGCCAACGCCGGCATCGGTGCTGCCTCGCATCTGTGCGGCATGTTGTTCATGAGCGCGATCGAGACGCCGCTCGTCACCGTTCCCTATAAGGGCACGGGTCCGGCCATGACCGATCTACTCGGCGGACAGGTCGATATCATGTGTGACCAGACCACCAACACCACCAAGCAGATCCAGGGCGGAACCGTCAAAGCCTATGCCGTGACCTCTGCAAAGCGGCTCGATGTGCTGCCGGACGTACCGACAGTCGCTGAAGCGGGCCTGCCGAAGCTTGAGGTGGGTATCTGGCACGGTATCTACACGCCGAAGGGTACACCGGCCGAGATCAACGAAAAGCTCTCCAAGTCGCTGCAGGTCGCGCTGAAGGACAAGAATGTCGCGGCCCGTTTTGCGGAACTCGGCACGACGCCTTCCCCGGAAGGCGATGCAACGCCCGCAGCGCTCAAGGCCAAGCTTGAAAGCGAAATCGCCCGCTGGAAGCCTGTAATCGAGGGCGCCGGCCAATATGCCGACTGATGGTTGAAGCAATTGCCGGCGGCACCCTGTCGCCGGTTTCTTGCCATCAATTTAACGCGCGGAACGGTGTGTGGCCGGCCGCAGTGGAGGGGCATCTTTCATGAAGTCGTTTTTCATTGACCCTGCCGAGGCAGCCTGCGGGGCAATTTTCATCGGTTTTGGCGCCTTTTTTGCCTTGCAGTCTTTCGGGCTGGATATCGGAACCGCCTTCCGCATGGGACCGGGCTACTTTCCGCTTGTTCTGGCAATCGTGCTGATCCTGCTTGGCGGGGTAATATTCCTTCGCGCCACCCGTGTGCAGGGCGACGCCCTTGGCGCCATCGCCTGGCGGGGGATTTTTTTCATCCTGCCCGCGCCGATCTTTTTCGGTTTCACGGTCCGGGGGCTTGGTTTCGTACCGGCGCTTTTTTTCAGCGCCCTTATCGCGGCTTTCGCCTCGCACAAGATGAGCCCGCTCATGGCCGTCATCATTTCCGCCGCCATCACGGTCTTTTCCGTTGCCGTGTTCAATTATGGTCTCGGCCTGCCATTCCAGCGCTTCGGCCCCTGGCTTAAATTTTGAGGTGCTGCAATGGAATTGCTTGATAATCTCGCTCTTGGTTTCGTCACGGCCACGTCGCTGGCAAACCTATTTTTCTGCCTGATAGGCGTGCTGCTCGGCACCCTGATCGGCGTTTTGCCGGGCATCGGCGCAACCGCGACCATTGCCATGCTGTTGCCGATCACCTTTCAGCTTGAGCCGGTCTCGTCGCTCATCATGCTCGCAGGTATTTATTACGGCGCGCAATATGGCGGCTCCACCACGGCGATCCTCATCAACATGCCGGGGGAATCCTCCTCTGCCGTTACCGCCATTGACGGCTACCAGATGGCGCGCAAGGGCAAGGCGGGTGCCGCACTCGCCATTGCCGCCATCGGCTCATTTTTCGCCGGCACGGTGTCCACCTTTCTCGTAGCGGTCTTCGCGCCACCCTTGACGGCGATTGCGCTGGAATTCGGCGCAGCGGAATATTTCTCGTTGATGGTGGTAGGCCTCGTCTCGTCGATCGCACTTGCCCATGGCTCCATCGTCAAGGCTTTGGCCATGGTCGTGCTCGGCCTGCTGCTCGGCCTGGTCGGTACGGATATCTACAGCGGCGCGCCGCGTTTCACCCTCGGCATCCGCGAATATGCGGATGGCCTGAATTTCGTGGCTGTGGCCGTGGGTGTATTCGGTATCGCGGAAATCCTGCGCAATCTCGAAAACGAGCGCACCCGTTCGGTGCTGATTGCCAAGGTCAGCAGCCTGATGCCGTCGAAGGAGGATTTCAAGGCAATGATCGGTCCGGTGCTGCGCGGCACGGCCATCGGGTCGGCACTGGGCATCCTGCCCGGAGGCGGTGCGATTCTCGCTGCCTTCGCATCCTATACGGTGGAAAAACGCGTCTCCAAGCATCCTGAGGAGTTTGGGCACGGTGCGGTTGCCGGTGTTGCCGGTCCGGAATCGGCTAACAATGCCGGTGCCCAGACCTCCTTCATCCCGCTTCTGACGCTCGGTATTCCGGCCAACCCGGTGATGGCGCTGATGATCGGGGCGATGATCATTCAGGGCATCGTGCCCGGTCCGAACGTTGCGACCGAGCAGCCGGCGCTGTTCTGGGGCATCATCGCGTCCATGTGGATCGGCAATCTGATGCTCGTCATCCTCAACCTGCCTCTGATCGGGCTGTGGGTGAAGCTGCTGACGGTGCCCTATTACGTGCTTTTCCCCATCATCATGGCCTTCTGCGCCATCGGGGTCTACAGCGTCAATTCCAACGTCTTCGATCTCTATGCCGTCGCCTTCTTCGGTTTCATCGGTTACGTGCTGGTGAAGCTGCGCTGCGAGCCGGCGCCGCTGTTGCTGGGCTTCGTGCTTGGCCCGTTGCTGGAGGAAAACCTGCGGCGCGCCATGATCCTGTCCCGCGGCGATCCGAGCACCTTTGTCACCCGGCCGATCAGCGCCACCCTGCTTTTCATCGCTCTGGCCGTGCTGATCGTCGTCTTCCTGCCAAGCGTGAAGGCGAAACGCGAGCAGGTCTTCGTAGAAGAAGACTGAGCGAAGTCGAAAAATTTCAAACGCCGGTGATGGAAACGTCGCCGGCGTTTCTGCGTTGACAGGATCGTTCAGACGAATCCGGTTCACGAAAGCCGGCTATGGTTGACTCGAAGCCTTTTAGGGCCAAGGAAGGGCGGGAAAGAGAGGTCGATATGACGTCGGAAACCGAAAAACGGATCATTGCGCTTGAGGAAACGATCGCGCATCAGGCTAAGACCATAGAAGAACTGTCCGACCAGCTGACGGAACAGTGGAAGGTGGTGGAACAGACCCGCGCCAAACTCGACCGGTTGACGGAGAGGTTCCTGAGCCTCGAGGAGCAATCGCTGGACGCGCCTGCAATCACCCGGCCGCCGCATTATTGACGAGGAAGACCCGATGAAAACCGACACAGCCGCGCTTGCCGCCGAAATCGTGGATTTCTGGAAGAAGGCGGGACCGGACAAGTGGTTCGACAAGGACGCCACTTTCGACAACCACTTTCACGACCGTTTTCGCGACGCCCATTTCGCCGCTGCAAGGCGCGAACTGGATGACTGGCTGGACAGCGTAGAAAGCAGCCTCGCGCTCATGCTTCTGCTGGATCAGTTTCCGCGCAACTGCTTTCGTGGCACTGCTCACATGTATACGACCGATCCACTGGCGCGCCTGTTCGCCGACGAGGCTATTCGCCGTGGCCACAATCAGGCGGTGGGCGAGGATTTGCGCGTCTTCTTTTATCTGCCCTTCTCCCATGCGGAGGACATCGAGGATCAGGAGCGTGCCTGCACTCTCAACCGGCCGTTAGGTGGGCTTTATCTCCACCATGCCGAAGAGCATCGCGATATCGTCGCGCGTTTCGGCCGGTTTCCACATCGCAACAACATATTGCTGCGGGAAACGACGCCGGAAGAACGGCAATATCTGGATGAGGGCGGCTTTACCGGCTGATCTGAACGAAAAACGCCGCCAGTCCGAAGGACGGCGGCGTTTTCATGATGTGTAATGCTCGCAGATCAGCCGTCGAAGAATTCCTTCATCCGGGCGAAGAAGCCAGTCGATTCCGGATTATTCTCCTGGGAAGACAGCTGCTCGAATTCCTGCAACAGCTCGCGCTGCCGCTTGCTGAGCTTCTGCGGCGTCTCGATCTGAATCTGAATGTAGAGATCACCCGTCTGCGCCGAACGCAGTACCGGCATGCCCTTGCTCTTCAGACGGAACTGCTTGCCCGGCTGGGTGCCTTCCGGAACCGTGACGCGCGACTTCGTGCCGTCGAGCGTCGTGACATCGAAGGTGCCGCCAAGTGCAGCCGTCGTCATGGAGATCGGTACGGTGCAATAGAGATCGGCACCATCGCGCTGGAAGAACTCATGCGGACGCACGGACAGGAAGATGTATAGATCGCCTGCCGGGCCGCCACGCATGCCGGCTTCACCTTCGCCCTGCAGGCGAATGCGGGTGCCGTCTTCGATACCCGAGGGAATGTTGACCGAAAGCGAACGCTCTTCCGTCACGCGGCCCTGGCCGTGGCACTTGCCGCAGGGATCGGAAATCGTCTGTCCGCGCCCGTGGCAGGTGGGGCAGGTGCGCTCCACCGAGAAGAAGCCCTGTGCTGCCCGCACGCGGCCGGAACCCTGACAGGTGCCGCAGGTCTTGGGTTGCGTGCCGGGTTTCGCGCCCGAACCGGAACAGACGTCGCAGGTGATCGAGGTCGGAACCCTGATCTGCGCCGTCTTGCCGGCAAAGGCTTCTTCCAGCGTGATTTCCATGTTGTAGCGAAGGTCGGCCCCGCGCTCACGCCCGCCGGAGGAGCGGCGTGCACGTCCGCCGCCCATCATCTCGCCGAAGATGTCTTCGAAGATGTCGGAGAAGCCGCCATTGGCGAAACCGCCGCCGCCCATGCCACCGCCGCCCATGCCGCCATTTTCAAACGCGGCGTGGCCGAAACGGTCATAGGCCGCGCGTTTTTGCGGGTCCTTCAGCGTTTCGTAGGCTTCGTTGATTTCTTTGAACTTCCGTTCGGAATCGGCATCATCAGGATTTTTGTCCGGATGGAATTTCATCGCGAGTTTGCGGAAGGCGCCCTTCAGCTCTTTTTCGTCCGCGGTCTTGCTGACGCCAAGTGTTTCGTAAAAGTCTGCTTTCGCCATTAAGATAACAAGCCTCGCAAATGGATTTCCGGCTGCACTCTGGCAGCCGGATGTCTTGCATGTATCGACAGGAGACGGGAAGTCACGCGATTATGCGGACTTCTTGTCGTCCTTGATTTCCTCATAGTCGGCGTCGACGACGTCGTCCTTGCCGCCTTCTCCGTGAGCGCCGGCTTCGGCCTGCTGCGCTTCGTAGATGGCCTGACCGAGCTTCATGGAAACTTCCATGAGGGTCTGGGTCTTGGCCTGAATGTCGTCGGCATCCGGTTCGGAAGCTTCAACGGCGGTCTTCAGGCTGGCAATGGCGTCTTCGATGGCCTTACGATCAGTTTCGGAAACCTTGTCGCCATATTCCTTCACCGATTTCTCGGTGGAGTGAACGAGGCTTTCGGCCTGGTTCTTGGCTTCAACGCCCGCACGACGCTTCTTGTCGGCTTCGGCATTGGCTTCGGCGTCCTTGACCATCTTTTCGATGTCGGCGTCGGAAAGACCGCCGGAAGCCTGGATACGGATCTGCTGTTCCTTGCCCGTACCCTTGTCCTTGGCCGAAACCTGCACGATGCCGTTGGCGTCGATATCGAAGGTCACTTCGATCTGCGGAACGCCGCGCGGTGCCGGCGGCAGGCCAACGAGGTCGAACTGGCCAAGCAGCTTGTTGTCCTGTGCCATTTCGCGCTCGCCCTGCGAGACACGGATCGTCACAGCCGACTGGCTGTCTTCGGCGGTCGAGAAGGTCTGGCTCTTCTTCGTCGGGATCGTCGTGTTACGATCGATCAGACGGGTAAAGACGCCACCCAGCGTTTCGATGCCGAGCGACAGCGGGGTCACGTCGAGCAGCAGAACGTCCTTGACGTCACCCTGCAGAACGCCGGCCTGAATGGCGGCGCCCATGGCAACCACTTCATCAGGGTTCACGCCCTTGTGCGGCTCTTTGCCGAACAGCTGCTTGACGACTTCCTGTACCTTCGGCATGCGGCTCATGCCACCGACGAGAACGACTTCATCGATCTCGGCAGCAGTAACGCCGGCATCCTTGAGGGCTGCCTTGCACGGTGCGACGGTGCGCTGCACCAGATCGTCCACCAGGCTTTCGAACTTTGCACGGGTCAGCTTCAGCGTCAGGTGCTTCGGACCGGAAGCGTCAGCCGTGATGAACGGCAGGTTGATTTCGGTCTGCTGCGAGGACGAAAGTTCGATCTTTGCCTTTTCGGCAGCTTCCTTGAGGCGCTGCAGGGCAAGCTTGTCGTTCTTCAGGTCGATGCCCTGATCCTTCTTGAACTCACCGGCCAGATATTCGACCAGACGCATGTCGAAGTCTTCACCACCGAGGAAGGTATCGCCATTGGTGGACTTCACTTCGAAAACGCCGTCGCCGATTTCCAGAACGGAAATATCGAAGGTGCCACCGCCAAGGTCGTAAACGGCAATGGTCTTGCCTTCCTTCTTGTCGAGGCCGTAGGCGAGTGCAGCAGCCGTCGGCTCGTTGATGATGCGCAGGACATCCAGACCGGCGATGCGGCCGGCATCCTTGGTTGCCTGACGCTGCGCGTCGTTGAAGTAGGCCGGAACGGTGATGACGGCCTTCTCGACCTTTTCGCCGAGATAGGATTCAGCCGTTTCCTTCATCTTCTGAAGGATCATCGCGGAAATCTGCGAAGGGGAATAGTTCTTGTCCTGTGCCTTCACCCATGCATCGCCATTGTCGCCGTTGACGATTTCAAACGGAACGAGGGCCTTGTCCTTTTCGACGGTCGGGTCTTCGTAACGACGGCCGATGAGGCGCTTCACCGCAAACAGGGTGTTGGTCGGGTTGGTGACCGCCTGGCGCTTTGCCGGCTGGCCGACAAGGCGTTCGCCATCGTCGGAAAATGCCACCATGGATGGCGTCGTGCGCGCGCCTTCCGCGTTTTCAATAACTTTCGTGTCCTTGCCGTCCATCACTGCGACGCAGGAATTGGTCGTGCCAAGGTCGATACCGATTACTTTTGCCATGCTCTTCTCTCCTTGAAGCGAGTTGTCGGAACCCCGTGAGGCATTCCATTGACAACTCCTTGACTTGGATTTGCAGTATTCGCTGCAGTTCTGCGGCGTATATAAGGAGCGATTTTTCCTGCTGCAAGGCGCAAGAGAGGGTGAAGCGCTGCAAAAAAGCGGATGAAACCCTTGTCTGTGCAGAAGCATAGCCATCAACGCTTGCGAAAGCCGAAAAACGCGACTTTGACGGTACGTTGTCGGACAGGACCGGTGATGGCAAAGCCCGGCTCCAACGATATGGGAGATGAGGTGAAACGGCGGGCCGAGAGCGACGAAACAGAGAGCGACATTTACGCTTTGGCCCCTCTTGATGATCGGTCGCGAAGCCATTTTTGCATTCTCGGCGCTGTTTCAATAGGCTCCCGCTGCTTTATCGGGAGAGGCGGATACAGCATAAATACGAACCCAGCCCGTCGTCATCGGCAAAGGAAATCGTTTTGCCCGGACACCTCAGCATTCTCGAATTCGTAGGCGATACGCCATTGGTCGAACTTCGGAAGGTTGTTCCTTCTGGTTCTGCCCGTGTCCTGGTCAAACTGGAAGGTGCAAATCCGACCGGCAACATGAAGGACCGAATGGCAAAAGCCGCCATCGAAGCGGCGGAGGCCGACGGCAGGCTCAAGACTGGAGGCACTGTCGTTGAATACACCGGAGGTTCGACCGGAGCTTCGCTGGCGTTTGTGTGCGCCACGAAGGGCTATCACATCAAGATCGTCACGTCAGACGCGTTCAGTGAAGAAAAAAGGCTGACGACGCAAGCATTTGGCGCTGAAATCATCTCGATCAAAAGCGAGAACCGCAAGATCACCTCTACCCTGATCAGGAGCATGATCGACACGGCTCGTCAGCTCAGCCAAAGGGCCGGTCACTGGTGGTTCGATCAGCTTAACAACCCGGACGCAGCCGCCGGTTATCACCCGATGGCAGAGGAAATCTGGATGCAATCCGGCGGCAAGGTCGACGCCTTTGTCCAGGCGGTTGGCTCCGCCCACTCGCTCAATGGCGTAAGTGAGGTATTGCGCAAATATAATCCCGATCTCCATGTCGCCGCCGCCGAACCGGCGGAATCGGCCGTCCTCTCCGGTGGAGCCATGGGATCCCATCAGATCGAGGGTATCGGGATTGGCTTCGTGCCACCACAATGGCGACCGGGCGAGGTCAATGAGATATTGTCGGCGACAACCGCCGAGGCTGCGCAAATGTGCCGTCGACTTGCCCGTGAGGAAGGTATCTTTGCCGGTACCTCGTCAGGTCTCAACGTGATAGCGGCGCTCAGGATCGCACAACGCCTCGGGCCTGACGCAACGGTTGTCACGATCATCATCGATTCCGGCCTGCGTTATCTCAGCACTGATTTGTATAGGGAGGCGCCACCGCATTCAATTTGAACGGCCTTGACGTTCATAGGCTGTCGGTTGCGTCTGACTTTATGGAACTATGGAAGTGGCCACCGGCATCTATATCGCACCAGAAAGGGCGTTTTGCGGTGAAATGGCGGACAGGGTGGGATTCGAACCCACGGTACGCTTTCACGCACACACGCGTTCCAGGCGTGCGCCTTAAACCACTCGGCCACCTGTCCTTTTTTCAAATCTGCATGTTTTGAGAAATGCAAATCACTGGAACGGCGCGATATATACCGATGAATTCGCTGGGATCAACACGAATCTGACAGTTTTTTGAATTGTCGGCAATTTCCTGCGTTCCGATGCGATTGCAAACCGGTTTTCCCGCCTTTATCGATGCAATATATGTTTCAAAATGTGGCTGTCGACATGACGGGCCGTAACCGAGGTGTCCTGATGAAAGCTTTTTTCCGTTTTTTGAGCTTTCTTCTCCTCATTGCGGCGGTTTTCCTCGGTGTGCTCGATCTCGATCCGCTCGGTTTCCACATCCTCGGTCAACATCACCGGCATCCTGTCCGTCTGGAACTATCTTCTTCCTGCCTCGCGCACCATGGTGGAAGCCGCCTTGGCGCACTATATTCACCCTGAAGCGTGGCGCTTCATTGAAAATGCCCTGTCGGGACTGCCCGCATTTGCTTTTTTCCTCGCGCTATCCCTGCTTTGCTGGATGGCCGGTTACAGGAAGCGCAAAGTGATGAGGCGCTCATCGGTCTTATCAGACTGACAGGGGCAGGGGCGCCGCGCAGATGTGAACCCTGACAAGCGGCGGAGCTGGCCGCACGGAGGACCGAATGTTCCTGTTCGATACGCTTTCAAAAAAGACGACGATGCCGACCGAAGAGACGGCTTTGCCCGGCCGTGAAGAGGCGCTTGCCGTGCCGGAAACCCATTTCGTCAACGGCCGGCCTTTGAAGGGGCCTTATCCGGATGGTTTTGAAGTCATTTATCTGGGCATGGGCTGCTTCTGGGGTGCGGAGCGGCTGTTCTGGAAAACGCCGGGCGTGTGGGTGACGGCGGTGGGTTATGCCGGCGGCTTTACCCCCAACCCCACCTACCAGGAGACGACGACCGGCCAGACGGGCCACGCCGAAGTGGTCAAGGTCGTCTACGATCCGGCGGTAATCTCGCTGTCTGGCCTGCTCAAGATATTCTTCGAGGAGCATGATCCCACGCAAGGGATGCGGCAGGGCAACGACGTCGGCACGACCTATCGTTCCGCCATCTATGCCAATACGGAAGGCCAGCTGCAGCAGGCGCAGAAGGCGCATGACGCATTTCAGCAGGCTTTGGACAAGGCGGGTCATGGCCGCGCCATCACCACCGAAATCGGACCGCTTGAAACGTTTTATTACGCGGAAGACTATCACCAGCAATATCTTGCCAAGAACCCGGGTGGCTACTGCGGCCTGCGGGGAACGGGCGTAAGTTGCAATATCGACTAGATTTTTTGCAGATTGCCCGGGTGGAAAGACCAAAAAAACGCCAGAATAAAGTTTTTCCACCGGGTCAAAAAAACCGGATGAATTTTTCATTGAGCCATGCAAGGATATGAGCCAAGCACAGCCGGGAAAACGGCTGGCGGTTCCGCAGACATTCCCGGTAAACGGGTTTGCGGGAGGACCCTAAAATATCAATTGCAACAACAGGGCTGCACAATGAAAAAATCCCTTCTGACGCTTTTTGCGCTCGCCGCCATGTCGGCTTCCGCGCTTGCTGCCGATATCAAGCCGGCGCTGGTCTATGGTACGGGCGGCAAGTTCGACAAGTCGTTCAACGAAGCCGCTGCGGCTGGCGCTGAAAAGTTCAAGGCAGAAACGGGCATCGAGTTCCGCGATTTCGAACCGACGAGCGACACGCAGGGCGAACAGGCCATCCGCAACTTCGCCAGCAAGGGCTTCAACCCGGTTGTTGCCGTGTCCTTCGCCTGGACGTCGGCCATGGAAAAGGTCGCAGCTGAGTTCCCGGACACCAAGTTCGTCATCGTCGATTCCGTTGTTGAACTGCCGAACGTTCGCTCGGTCGTCTACAAGGAGCATGAAGGTTCCTACCTCGTCGGTCTTCTGGCAGGCATGGCCTCCAAGACCGGTAAGGTCGGCTTCATCGGCGGCATGGATATCCCGCTGATCCGTAAATTCGCCTGCGGTTATGCGCAGGGCGCCAAGGCCGCCAACGACAAGATCGAAGTCTTCCAGAACATGACCGGCACCACGGGTGCTGCCTGGAACGATCCGGTGCGCGGTGGTGAACTCACCAAGAACCAGATCGACCAGGGCGCTGACGTGATCTACGCGGCAGCCGGTGCGACCGGTATTGGCGTGTTGCAGACCGCCGCCGACAACAAGAAGTACTCGATCGGCGTCGATTCCAACCAGAACCATCTGCATCCCGGCTCTGTTCTGACCTCGATGGTCAAGCGCGTCGATCTGGCTGTCTACAACGCTTATAAGGATGCCAAGGACGACAAGTTCACCCCCGGCATCGTTGCGCTGGGCGTCAAGGAAGACGGCGTTGCCTATGCGCTTGACGACAACAACAAGGCGCTGATCACGCCTGAGATGATTGCCGCAGTGGACAAGGCCAAGGCCGACATCATTGCCGGCACCGTCAAGGTTCATGACTATATGGCGGATAACTCCTGCCCGAAATGATATGATATGTGTCGGGGGCGCATGGTGATTTTTCACCTTGCGCCCTTTTCATATCCAGCCTTCGGAGAGGTTTCGGTTTGAGTATGGACCCTGCAATCGAACTCGTGGGCATCGACAAGAAATTCGGTGCCGTTCACGCCAATAAAAATATCAATCTGACCGTTGCCAAGGGTACGATCCACGGCATCATCGGGGAAAATGGTGCCGGAAAATCGACCTTGATGTCGATCCTCTACGGCTTTTACCAGGCCGATGCCGGTGAAATCCGGGTGAATGGCACCTCAGTCTCGATCCGCGACAGCCAGGCTGCGATCAGTTCAGGCATCGGCATGGTGCATCAGCATTTCATGCTGGTGGAAAATTTCACCGTGCTGGAAAACGTCATGCTGGGCGCGGAAGGCGGCGCATCGCTTGCCAAGGGCCGGACAGCGGCGCGCAAGGAACTGAAGCGCCTTGAGGACGATTACGGGCTAGAAGTTGATCCCGATGCGGTGATCGAGGAATTGCCGGTCGGGCTGCAACAGCGCGTCGAAATCCTCAAAGCCATGTATCGTGGCGCCGAAATCCTGATCCTCGACGAGCCGACCGGCGTTCTGACGCCAGCGGAGGCCGATCACCTTTTCAAGATCCTCGGTGTCCTGCGCGATCAGGGCAAGACCGTCATCCTCATCACCCACAAGCTGCGCGAGATCATGGCGATCACGGATTCCGTCTCGGTCATGCGCCGCGGCGAAATGGTGGCGACCCGCAAAACCTCCGAAACCAGCGTCGAGGAACTGGCCGAACTGATGGTCGGCCGTCGTGTGCTGCTCAGGGTGGAAAAGGGCGAGATGACGCCGGGTGAGGTGCTCCTCTCCATCCGCAATCTGACGGTCAAGGACAGCCGCGGCGTCACGATGGTGGACGATGTCTCGCTGGATGTCCGCGCCGGTGAAATCGTCGGCATCGCCGGTGTGGCGGGTAATGGCCAGTCCGAACTGCTCGAAGCGATCGCGGGTATCCGCAAGCCACATTCGGGCGAGATATGGGTGGCCGGACAGAAGGTTGACCGACCCGATCCGGCGATCTTGCGCAAGCTCGGCCTAGCGCACATCCCGGAAGACCGTCACCATATGGGGCTGGTGCTGAAATTTGAGGAATATGAAAATTCTATCCTCGGCTATCACCATGACGAGCGTTACGGCAAAGGGCCTTTTCTCAACCCCGAGGCCATCCGCAAGGATGCGGTCGAAAAGATCGAGAAATACGATATCCGCCCGCCGAACCCGCAGCTGAAGACCGCCAATTTTTCCGGCGGCAACCAGCAGAAGATCGTCGTTGCCCGCGAAATCGAGCGTGATCCCAAGATGCTGATCATCGGCCAGCCCACCCGCGGCGTGGATATCGGCGCCATCGAATTCATCCATCGCCGCATCATCGAAATGCGCGATGCCGGAAAGGCTATTTTGCTGGTTTCCGTCGAGCTCGATGAAATCCGTTCCCTTTCGGACCGGATCATGGTCATGTTCGCCGGGCGTGTCGTTGGAGAAAAAACGGCGGAAGCCGAAGAACAGACGCTGGGCCTGATGATGGCCGGCATCGCCGCATGAGGCATGAATGAGTACCGCTTCCGTACCCCTACCAAACTGGATCAGCTACGGCCTCTTGCCGCTGCTGAACGTCGTCACCGCATTTCTGATTTCCGGCCTCGTTGTCTGGTCGATCGGTGAAAACCCGCTGGCGGCTCTTCGCCTGCTGATCGAAGGTGCGCTTGGCCGTGGCGACGCCATCGGCTTTACGCTGTTTTACACGACGAGCTTCATCTTCACGGGTCTCTCCGTCGCCGTGGCTTTCCATGCCGGCCTGTTCAACATCGGCTCAGAAGGCCAGGCCTATGTTGGCGGTCTGGGTGCGGCGCTGGTGGCGCTCGCGCTCGACCGTTACGTGCCCTGGTATGTGACGATGCCCTTTGCCGTTATCGGTGCTGCGGTTTTTGGCGCAGCCTGGGCGTTTATTCCGGCATGGCTGCAGGCAAAACGCGGCAGCCACGTTGTCATCACCACCATCATGTTCAACTTCATCGCCGCGGCGCTGATGGTCTATCTGCTGGTGAACGTGCTGATTGTGCCGGGCAAAATGGCGCCGGAAACGCGCACATTTTTGCCGGGTGGCCAATTGCCGAAGCTCGACTGGCTGATGGCTATGTTCGGCCTGAAGCTCGGGCCGGCGCCGTTTAACGTGTCCTTCCTCATCGCGCTGGTCATGTGTTTCCTCGTCTGGGTGCTGATCTGGCGCACCAAGCTCGGTTATGAGATGCGCACGCTTGGCATCAGCCCTTCCGCCGCCGTTTATGCGGGCATTCCCTATGCCCGCACCGTCATCATCGCCATGCTCATTTCCGGTGGTCTGGCGGGCATGATGGCGCTGAACCCGGTCATGGGCGCTTCCGCCCGCCTGCAGGTGGAATTCGTCGGTGGTGCGGGTTTCGTCGGCATCGCCGTATCGCTGATGGGGCGAAGTCACCCGCTCGGCATCATCTTCTCGGCATTGCTGTTCGGCATCCTCTATCAGGGCGGTGCGGACCTCTCTTTCGAAATGCCCAATATTACCCGGGAGATGATCGTGGTGATCCAGGGTCTGGTGATCCTGTTCGCCGGCGCGCTCGAATATATGTACCGGCCGGCGATCGTGAATATCTACCAGCGTTTGGCAAAGGGGTGAGCTGATATGGATTTTTTCGATATGATGGTCAGCATTCTTGGCTCGACCGTCCGCCTCACCATCCCGCTTCTGTTCACGGCACTTGCCGGGCTGTTTTCCGAACGCGCTGGTGTGTTCGATATCGGTCTTGAGGGCAAGATGCTGGCGGCAGCGTTTGCTTCCGCCTGTGTCGCCTATTTAACCGCAAACCCCTGGGCCGGTCTGCTGGCCGGCATTGCCGTATCCATCCTGTTCTCGCTGATCCATGGTTTTGCCGTCATTACCAATCGCGGCAACCAGATCGTCTCTGGTGTGGCGCTCAACTTCATCGCCGCCGGTCTGACGGTGGTTCTGGGGCAGGCCTGGTTCGGGCAGGGTGGCCGCACGCCGCAATTGCCGGGCGAGGGCCGTTTTGCACCGATCATCCTGCCGGGCGCAGATGCGATGCGCGAAGTGCCTTTCATCGGCCCGCTCTACGCCAATGTTATCTCGGGCAACAATATCCTCACCTATCTCGCCTTTCTGGCGGTGCCGCTGTCCTGGTGGGTGCTTTACCGTACCCGGTTTGGCCTGCGCCTGCGCGCCGTCGGTGAAAATCCGGGCGCGGTCGATACGGCGGGCATTTCGGTGACATGGATGCGCTTCCGCGCCGTCATCGTCGCCGGTTTCCTCTGCGGTTTCTCCGGCGCCTATCTCGCCGTTGCGCAATCGGCGGCCTTCATCGCCAACATGTCGGCGGGCAAGGGCTATATCGCGCTGGCGGCGCTGATCTTCGCGAAATGGAAGCCAGTGCCGGTCATGTTCGCCTGCCTGCTGTTCGGTTTTCTGGACGCTTTTGCCAACTTCATGCAGGGCAAATCCGTGCCTGGAATCGGCGAAGTGCCGGTGCAGATTTTCCAGGCCATGCCCTATATTCTGACCTGCATCCTGCTTGCCGGTTTCATCGGCGTCGCCAAGCCCCCCAAGGCCGGTGGCGTTGCCTATGCGAAGGAGCGTTAAATCCATGTCTCGTGACCCCCAGTCCCCCAACCCGATGTCCCATCAGTTGTTCGAGGCAGCGGTGGAGGCCATGGCATTTGCCCATGCGCCCTATTCGAAATTTCCGGTAGGTGCGGCGATCCGCGCTGAAGACGGAAAGATCTACAAAGGCGCCAATATCGAGAACCTCTCCTTCCCTCAAGGCTGGTGTGCCGAACCTTCCGCAATCAGCGCCATGATCATGGGTGGGGCAAAAAAGATAAGCGAAATCGCCGTCATCGCGGAAAAGCTGGCTCTCTGCCCGCCCTGTGGCGGCTGCCGACAGAAGATCGCCGAATTCGCGACGCCGGATACGAAAGTCTATCTCTGCGACGAAACCGGCGTTCAGAAGGTCATGACCATGGATGAGCTTTTGCCCTTCAGCTTCAAGACAGAGCTACCCTGATGCCGGATCCGGATACGTTGATCGATATTCTGGTGGAACGCCTGAACGGCCTGATGCCGCGCATCGCCATCGTTCTGGGCTCAGGCCTAGGGTCGCTGGTGGAAGAGGTTAGCGATGCGATCCGCGTGCCCTATGCCGAACTTCCCGGTTTTCCCGCAAGCGGGGTTTCCGGCCATGCGGGCGAGTTGGTGGCGGGTTATCTCGGTGGCGAGCCTGTCATGATGCTTTCCGGCCGGGTGCATTATTACGAAAAGGGCGATCCGGCTGCCATGCGCGCGGTCATCAAGGCGCTTGCCGGTCTCGGCGTGCAATCGCTCATCCTCACCAATTCGGCAGGCTCGGTCAGGCAGGACATACCGCCCGGCTCGGTCATGCAGATCACCGATCACATCAACTATTCCGGCATGAACCCGCTGATCGGCGAGGAGAGCGACAGCCGCTTCGTCGGCATGACCACGGCTTACGATCCGGACCTCATGCTTGCGATGCGCAATGCCGCCATCCGCGCGACTGTGCCTTTGTTCGGTGGCGTCTACATGTGGTTTTCCGGCCCGAGCTTCGAAACGCCGGCGGAAATCCGCATGGCGCGGGTCCTCGGCGCGGACGCCGTTGGCATGTCCACCGTGCCGGAAGTCATCCTCGCCCGCTTTTTCGGGATGCGTGTTGCCGCCGCATCGGTTATTACCAACTACGGCGCCGGCATGACCGGCGCGGAGCTGAGTCATGAAGAAACCAAGGACATGGCTCCGGTGGGTGGCAAGAGGCTTGCCGCCATCTTGAAAGAAATGATTGCAGGAGGAGCGTGACCATGGAACTCCAGCGTCCGCGCGAAGCGGCTGCCCTGACACTGTCCTTGCTTGACCTGACCAATCTCAACGAAGACTGCACACCTGAGCAGATTGCTGCCCTCTGCCAGCGAGCGCATACCGAATACGGGAATACGGCCGCAATCTGCATCTGGCCGCGTTTCGTGGCGCAGGCGCGGGCAGCTTTCGGAAAAGACCATGCGATCCGTATCGCCACGGTCGTGAACTTTCCGTCGGGCGATCTGGACATTGCGACCGTCGTTGCGGAAACCGAAGCGGCGATCCGCGACGGTGCCGACGAAATCGATCTGGTCATTCCCTATCGCAAATTCATAGCTGGTGATGAAAAGTCGGTTTCCGACATGGTAGCCGCCGTGCGCAAGGTCGGCATCGCGCCCGTGCTTCTCAAGGTCATTCTTGAAACCGGTGAACTGAAGGACAAGGCGCTTATTCGTCGCGCCTCCGAACTCGCCATTGCCGAAGGGGCCGATTTCATCAAGACCTCGACCGGCAAGGTCGCCGTCAACTCAACGCTGGAGGCCGCCGACATCATGCTGCAGGCGATCCGCGACAGCAGGCAAAAGGTCGGCTTCAAGCCCGCCGGCGGTATCGGCACGGTGGAAGATGCTACGCTTTATCTGCGGCTGGCGGAAACCATCATGGCGCCCAACTGGGCCATGCCGTCCACCTTCCGTTTCGGCGCTTCGGGTGTTCTCGATGATGTACTGAACGTGCTGGCTGGCGGTGAGCCAGCCAAAACCGCCAGCGGGTATTGAGCTTGATCCCGCAGGAAATCATCCGCCGCAAACGCGATGGCCTGTCTCTCACGCCGCAGGAGATTGCCGCTTTCATAGAGGCACTTTCGAAAGACGGCATATCGGAAGGGCAAGCCGCCGCTTTTGCCATGGCGGTGTTTTTCCGCGGCATGAACCGGGACGAGATGGTGGCGCTGACGCTTGCCATGCGTGACAGCGGCGATGTTCTGTCCTGGAGCGATATCGGCAGGCCGGTGGCCGACAAGCACTCGACCGGCGGTGTCGGCGATAATGTCTCCCTGATGCTCGCCCCGATCGTTGCCGCCTGCGGTCTCGCCGTGCCGATGATTTCCGGCAGGGGCCTTGGCCACACAGGGGGTACACTCGACAAGCTGGAAGCGATCCCCGGTTATAATGTGATGCCGGACGAAACCCTGTTTCGCCGGACGGTGAAGACGGTCGGCTGCGCCATCATCGGCCAGACGGGCGATCTCGCCCCCGCCGACAAACGCCTCTATGCTATTCGTGATGTGACCGCGACGGTGGATTCCATACCGCTGATCACCGCCTCCATCCTGTCGAAGAAGCTTGCAGCCGGGCTGCAGACGCTGGTTCTGGATGTGAAGGTCGGCAACGGCGCTTTCATGCAGAGCGTGGAGGATGCCCGCAATCTGGCCCGCGCGCTGGTCGATGTGGCGAATGGTGCGGGCCTGCCGACGACGGCCCTGATAACCGACATGAACCAGCCGCTTGGCGATGCCGCGGGCAATGCGGTCGAAATCGTCAATTGCCTGGATTTTCTGGCCGGTCGCAAGGCGGGAACCCGTCTCGAACGGGTCGTACTCGCCTTCGCTGCGGAAATGCTGGTGCAGGCCGGAAGCGCGACTACGCTGGATGAAGGCGAGGCGCAGGCGATGGCCGCTCTTTCCTCCGGCCGGGCCATGGAAGTCTTTGCGCGGATGGCTTCAGCACTCGGCGGGCCTTCGGATTTCGTTGAGCGCCCGTCCCATTACCTGCCGTCCGCTCCGGTCATTCTCCCTGTTCCGGCTCCGCACAGCGGCTGGCTCTCATCCTGCGCGACGCGCGATCTCGGTATGGTGGTTGTGGAGCTTGGCGGCGGCAGAAGAAAGCCGTCGGATACCGTTGACCCCGCGGTCGGTATCTCCGACATCCTGCCGCTCGGCACAAAAGTGGAAAAGGGCGAACCTGTTGCCATCGTTCATGCGGCTTCGAAGGAAGAAGCGGAGCGTGCCGTCAAACGGATTGCGGCCTGCTACGGGATTACTGACTCCGTTCCAGAGATCAGTGCGCCCATTCTTGAGCGGATCACCTGACCAGCCGCATTTCGCCGCTCGATACCTTGAATGACGACAGTTGTTTCAGGAAGCTCATGCCGATCAGCATGTTGCTCAACGCATTGTCTTTGAGCACCATGGCGTCGACATTCTGAACGCGGATCGTGCCGATTTCCACGCGGTCGAGCTTCACATAGGCCGCCATGGCCTGGCCGTTGGCGGTCGAGATCGGATATTTGAAATCGAGACTGTTGACGCCGAAACCGAGCCGTCGGGCGATCGTCTCGTTGATGGCGACCATGGAGGCGCCGGTATCGACAAGCCCGTCGAAAGATTTGCCGTTGACGCGGAAGGCGGCGTTGAAGTGGCCGCGTGCGTCTGCTTTCAAATTGACGCTGCCCAGCGAAACGGGTTCCGGTCTGGTGGCTTCAGGTTTGGCTCCGGATTTTTCGACCGTGCCTTCCGGGCGCGGCTGAAACTTTTCCACCAACGCCGGAATTTGCGTGGCGCTGACCGAAAGGCCGATTAGCAGAAAAATCATGCGCGTCAGCAAGTCATCGCTCCCGAAAATGCAGAGTTATCCGCGCAGGATAGACGCAAAACATGCTGAAATCTTAAAAGAAAAAGCCATTCGCCGCGTTGGGTGCGGCGAATGGCTCAAACGGTTAAGCAATGATGAACGGTCTTATTTGGTACCGTACATACGGTCGCCCGCATCGCCGAGGCCGGGAACGATGTAACCCTTTTCGTTCAGCTGCTTGTCGATTGCTGCGGTGTAGATCGGCACATCGGGATGCGCTTCACGGAAATTCTTGATGCCCTCGGGTGCGGCCAGCAGACAAAGGAAGCGGATGTTCTTCGCACCACGTTCCTTCAGCTTTTCCACGGCGGCAATCGAGGAATTGCCGGTCGCCAGCATTGGATCGACAACGATGATAAGGCGCGCATCGAGACTTTCAGGAGCCTTGAAGTAATATTCGACGGCCTCCAGCGTATCGTGATCGCGATACACACCGATATGGGCAACACGCGCCGAAGGCACGAGTTCCAGCATGCCTTCCAGCAAGCCGTTGCCGGCGCGCAGGATGGAGGCGAAAACCAGCTTCTTGCCCTCAAGCACCGGAGCCTCGATGGTTTCGAGCGGCGTATCGATGGTTTCCATCGTCATTTCAAGGTCGCGCGTCACTTCATAGCAGAGCAGCGTCGAGATTTCCCTGAGCAGGCGGCGGAAGCCGGCCGTCGAGGTTTCCTTCTTGCGCATGATGGTAAGTTTGTGCCGCACCAGCGGATGTTCGATGACTGTGACGCCGTCCATGAAACTGGCCTTCCTTTTTATCTTGTGCCCCTGTAATTCACCGAAAGTACGCTTTTCGCAAGCCTTCTTCGCGGTTTTACCCCGCGAACCGCGACGTCACGCACAATCGAGTTTTGCAAGCAGCCGGTTGCGCGTTTCCTCGTCCACGAAGGCGCATTCCAGCGCGGTTCGGGTCATGCGGTTGATCTCGGTATCGCTGAAGCCGAACTCGTCCGCGGCCAGCGCATATTCCCGTGCAAGCGAGGTGAAGAAGAATGGCGGATCGTCGGAACTGATGCAGACGCGCACCCCGGCGTCGCGCAACGCCTTGAGCGGATGGCTGGCGAAATCGGGATAAACGTCGAGTGCGATATTCGATCCGGGGCAGACCTCCAGAACCGTTCCCGCCTCGACCAGCCGGGCGATGAGATCGGCATCTTCGATGGCCCGCACGCCATGCCCGATACGGGCCGGTTTGACGAGATCGAGCGCATCGGCAACGCTTTCAGGGCCGCAAACCTCGCCCGCATGGATGGTCAGCCCAAGACCCGTATCGCGGGCGATATCGAAGGCGCGCGCATAATCGGCGACGCGGCCCATACGCTCCTCGCCTGCCATATTGAAGCCGGTCACCAGCGGGTGCCGCGCACGCGCCGCATATTCCGCCGCTGCGATTACCCGTTCAGGACCGAAATGCCGCTCACCGGTGACGATGATGCGGGTTTCGATGCCGGTCTTTTCTTTGGCGATCCGGATGCCCTCGGCGATACCGGCGAGATAGGCGTCAGCACCAAGCCCGATGCGGTCGCCGTGGTCGGGCGAGATGATCAGTTCGCTGTAGATCGTATTGGCCTGCGCAAGTTCGGCCAGATAGGTTTCCGTCAGAACCGCATAGTCCTCGTCCGTCTTGAACACCTGCGCCACCGCATCGTAGCACTGGATGAATTGCGCAAAATCCGACCAGACATATTGGCCGTCGCGCAGAAAGCCGCTGGTGTCTATGCCGTATTTCTCCGCCTGTCTTGCGACAAGCGCGGGCGGTGCCGCCCCTTCAAGGTGGCAGTGAATTTCCGCTTTCAGCAAATGGGATGTCAAATGAAGCTCCTGCCGTGTGAACCGGCCTCGATGCCTAGATGGTGGGCGATGCTTTCGCCGATATCGGCGTAGCTTGAACGAATGCCGACATCGCGGGAACGGATGCCCGGCCCGAATGCCATGATCGGAACCCTTTCCCGCGTATGGTCCGTGCCCCGCCATGTGGGGTCGCAACCGTGATCGGCGGTAAGAATGGCGATGTCGCCCGGCGCCATCTTGCGATGGATTTCGGGGATGCGGGCATCGAAGGCCTCAAGGGCCGCCGCATAACCGGCAACGTCGCGACGGTGGCCAAAAAGCATGTCGAAATCAACGAAATTGGTGAAGACGAGATCGCCGTTTTCGGCCTCATCGATGGCTTGCAGCGTTGCATCCATCAAGGCGCTGTTGCCGTTTGCCTTGATGACGCGAGAAACACCCTGATGGGCATAGATATCGCCGATCTTGCCGATCGCATGCACTTTCCGGCCAGCTTCGACAAGGCGGTCGAGCAACGTCGGTTCGGGCGGCGGCACGGAAAAGTCGCGACGATTGCCGGTGCGCTCAAAACTAGCGACCGTCTCGCCGATGAAGGGGCGGGCGATGACGCGTCCGATATTGAGCGGATCGAGCAGCGTGCGCACCGTCTCGCAGAGCGCAATGAGCCGCGCGAGGCCGAAATGTTGTTCATGCGCGGCGATCTGGAACACGGAATCAGAAGAGGTGTAACAGATCGGCTTGCCGCTCCTGATATGCTCTTCGCCGAACTGCGTGATGATTTCGGTGCCGGAAGCATGGCTATTACCGAGGATACCCGGAATACTGGCTTCCTTGCAGATGGCCTCCACCAGTTCCGGCGAAAAGGCGTCGCCCTCCGTCGGGAAATATCCCCAGTCGAAGGTCACCGGCGTGCCGGCGATCTCCCAATGACCGGAGGGCGTGTCCTTGCCCTTGGAGATTTCGCTGGCGGAGCCGTGCAGGCCAAAAATACGTTCGGGCCGTTCCATGCCAGCGGGAATGTCGCCGCTTGATTGTCGTGCGATTTCCAGGAGACCGAGCGAAGACATGTTCGGTAGCTTTAGTGGACCCGCCCGGAGGCCCGGCCTGTCGGCAGCACCAGCTGCGCAGAATTCGGCGATATGGCCGAGCGTATTCGCACCAAGGTCGCCATAATGCTCCGCGTCAGGTGCACCACCGACGCCGAAAGAATCCAGAACGAGAAGAAATGCTCTTGCCATAACTCACCGAAACAAAATGCGCCGACGGGCAATGTCAGGCCGAACTGTCGTTATAGATCAGCAAAACGTGAAGAAGGAAGTGATTTTATGAACCATCCGGTAAAACCGCTGTTCACTCCGCGTCCCGTTTCGATTTCGGGGCGTTGAGATTGCGCAGGACATACCAGCCTGCCGCAACCACCATGGCCGCCAGAATATACCATGTAATGGCATAGGACAGGTGGTTGTTGGGGAAGGTGAGCATGGTCTTGCCGCCGACCGGCAGCCCGCCCGGATTGGGCGTCGCATCGGTATCGACGTAAAACGGCGCCACGTTGGAAAGGCCGGATGCCTGCGATATCTGGGGGATGTTGCGGGAATACCAGCGGCCATTTGCCGGATCGTTGGTTCGAAGGAACAGTCCGCCAGTTTCCGGCGCGCGCATCAACCCGACGATCTCGACGGGTCCCGCCAGATCGCCTTCCTGGCGCGACGATGGATCGCGCTTGTCGGAAGGCACGAAGCCGCGATTGACGATGATGCTTGAACCGTCGTCGCGTCTCAGTGGGGTCATCACCCAATAGCCGGGGCCGAGATCGCTGACCGTATAGACCTGGACCTCCTTATCGTTGAGGAAGGTGCCGGACAGTTTCACGCGGCGATATTCATAGTCTGCGGAATCGGTAAGAGCCGGCCATTCACTGGCAGCCGGTGCATCGACAGGTGCGGCATGGGCGCGGGCCTCCACGCGCTCGATTAGATCGAGCTTCCAGGAAAGACGTTGGACCTGCCACGTTCCGAGCGCCAGCAGGAAGCCCGTCAGGACAATGGTCAGAAGCAGGACGACGATTGCGGCGGGGTGAATACGCCGGTTATGCGGGGCGGTTTTCGGCAGATCGGTCATGGTTCACAGTCCTTGCAAGGCCATGCGGCATACTGCGGCAGCGCTATCTGCCGTCGGTCTCCGGGTCTTCCAGCAAATAACCCCATAAATCGCGCCACGATTCATGGGGTTATGTGTTGGCGCAGAGGGCGGCCCGCCGGAGACCCGGCAGGCCGTTGATCATTGCTGCTCAGGGCAGGTTTTTCACATCCTCGATGTGCAGCGGCATCATGTTCTTGTTCATGTTGTACATGACCCACAGCGAACCGGAGAGCGTGATCAGGAGCACCACGACGGTGAAGATCAGCGCCATGAAGGTCCAGCCGCCTTCCGACTTGGTGTCCATATGCAGGAAGTAGATCATGTGCACGAAGATCTGGATGACGCCGAGACCCATGATCGCGATGACCAGCAAAGTCTTGTTTTCAAGAACGTCGCCCATGACCAGCCAGAAGGGGATCGCCGTCAGGATAACCGACAGGACGAAGCCGATCATGTAGCTTTTGAACGTGCCGTGGCTGGCGCCATCATGGTGATGATGGTCGTCGCCATGCGCGTCATGGTGTGCGTGTGCTTCGGAACTCATCAAAGAACTCCCATGAGATAGACGAAGGAGAAGACGCCGATCCAGATGACGTCAAGGAAGTGCCAGAACATCGACAGGCACATCAGGCGACGCTTGTTCGCGGCAATCAGGCCATGTTTTCCGACCTGGAACATCAGCGTGACGAGCCAGATGGTGCCGAAGGTGACGTGCAGACCGTGCGTGCCGACCAGCGCGAAGAAAGCCGAAAGGAACGCCGAGCGCTGCGGGCCGGCGCCTTCTTCGATCAGGTGATGGAACTCGTAAAGTTCCACGGCAAGGAAGGCGAGGCCGAAGAGGCCGGTAATTCCGAGCCACACCAGCGTGGACTTCACCTTCTGCTTTTCCATTTCCAGCATGGCGAAGCCATAGGTGATGGAGGAGAAAAGCAGGAAGGCGGTGTTGATCGCCACGAGCTTGAGATCGAAAAGGTCTGCGCCCGAAGGGCCGGCCGCATAGTTGCGGCCGACAACGGCATAGGTGGCAAACAGCGTCGCGAAGATGAGGCAGTCGCTCATCAGATAGAGCCAGAAGCCCAGCGAGGTGCCGTTCTCCGGGTGGTGATCTTCCTTCAGGTAGAAGACCGGTGTTTCCGCGCCGGCGGCGCTTTGTGCAGGTGTATGAGCCATATTCTTTACGCCTGTTCCGCAAGCAGCTTCGTACGTTCCGTCTCCACTGTCGAAACATCGGAGGCCGGAATGTAGTAATCGCGGTTGTAGTTGAAGGTATGGGCGATTGAGACCGCGATGACGGCGAGCATGGACAGGGCCGCAAGCCACCAGATGTGCCACACCAACGCAAAGCCGAGAACCACGCTGATGGCGCTGATGATGACGCCGGCGCCGGTGTTCTTCGGCATATGGATCGGGATGAAGCCTTCTTCGGGACGGCTGTAACCGCGCTTCTTCATATCCGCCCAGGCATCGACGTCATGCACAACCGGCGTGAAGGCGAAGTTGTAGGCCGGCGGCGGGGAAGAGGTCGACCATTCCAGCGTACGACCGTGATAGGGGTCGCCCGTCGTGTCACGAAGCTGATCGCGCTTCAAGAAGCTGACGATGAGCTGGATGACGAAGGAAGCGATGCCGAGCGCGATCAAGAAGGCGCCGAAGGCTGCGATCAGGAACCAGATTTGCAGCGAGTTGTCCTCGAACTGGCTGATACGGCGGGTCACGCCCATCAGGCCGAGAATGTAGAGCGGCATGAAGGCGAAGTAGAAGCCGATGAACCAGAACCAGAAGGACAGCTTGCCCCAGAACGGATCGAGACGGTAACCGAAGGCCTTCGGGAACCAGTAGACGATGCCTGCAAGCACACCGAACACCACGCCACCGATGATGGTGTTGTGGAAGTGGGCGATCAGGAACAGCGAATTGTGGAGCACGAAGTCCGCAGGCGGAACGGCGAGAAGAACGCCGGTCATGCCACCGATGACGAAGGTGATCATGAAGCCGATCGTCCACAGCATCGGAACGTCGAACTTGATGCGGCCCTTATACATGGTGAAGAGCCAGTTGAAGATCTTCGCACCCGTCGGGATCGAGATGATCATCGTGGTGATGCCGAAGAAAGCGTTGACGCTTGCGCCGGAACCCATGGTGAAGAAGTGGTGCAGCCACACGATATAGGCGAGGATGGTGATGACGCCCGTTGCGTAGACCATCGAGGCATAACCGAAAAGGCGCTTGTTGGAGAAGGTCGAGACGATTTCCGAGAAGACGCCGAACGCCGGCAGCACCAGAATGTAAACTTCGGGATGGCCCCAGATCCAGATGAGGTTGACATACATCATCGGATTGCCGCCGAGATCGTTGGTGAAGAAATTGGTGCCAACGTAACGGTCAAGGGTCAGAAGGGCGAGCGTGCCGGTCAGGATCGGGAAGGATGCCACGATCAGGATGTTCGAACACAGCGATGTCCAGACGAAGATCGGCAGGCGCATCATGGTCATGCCAGGCGCGCGCATCTTGATGATGGTCACGATCAGGTTGATGCCCGAGAGCGTCGTTCCCACACCGGCGATCTGAAGACCCCAGATGTAATAATCCACACCCACGCCCGGACTGCCGTCAATGCCCGAAAGCGGCGGGTAGGCCAGCCAGCCGGTCTGCGCATATTCACCGATGAACAGCGAGATCATGGTGATGATGGCGCCGGCCGTGGTCATCCAGAACGAGAAGTTGTTGAGGAAGGGGAACGAAACGTCGCGGGCGCCGATCTGCAGCGGCACGACGAAGTTCATGAGACCGGTGATCATCGGCATGGCCATGAAGAAGATCATGATGACGCCGTGGGCCGTGAAAATCTGGTCGTAATGGTGCGGCGGAAGATAACCTTCCGATCCGCCGGAGGCGATCGCCTGCTGGACGCGCATCATGACGGCGTCGGCGAAACCGCGCAGCAGCATGATGAGTGCCAGAATGATGTACATGATACCGATCTTCTTGTGATCGATGCTCGTGAACCATTCCTTCCAGAGATAGCCCCACAGCCGGAAATAGGTGAGGGCGCCGACGACGGCGATGCCGCCCAGAGCCACAGCCGCAAAGGTCGCGACAAGAATGGGCTCGTGAAGCGGGATGGACTCCCATGTCAGCTTCCCGAACAGGAACGACGTTTGATCGGAATTGACGATCATTTTAGCCTCTTGCGATTCAAGAACGTAAGGTCGGCGCAGCCAGGCCGCGCCGCAGAATGCCGGGACGTATCGTCAGCCAGCGACTTGTTTCGTTTCCGGCAGCGCCGCAGGTTCGAAAGTCTGCCCTTCGATCGCAGCCGGAGTAGATTGGGGTCCGCTGGCGACACCATAAGGTGAAAGCGGCGTACAGACGACGGAGTTCAGCGCCTTGGCGATGTCGATGCCTTCCTTGCCGCCGCCGCCCTTGGCGTCGATATGCATCATATCGCGCATGCAGAGCTTGTTGGGCTCGACACAACGGTTGAGGATAGCGTCGTAAAGCTGCGGATCGACGGAGGCGAAATACTGAACCGGCTCACGCTCCGAAGGTTTGGCGAAGTCGAGATATTCCTGGCGGCCGAAGCCCTTGCCGCCATCCTTAATCTTCGCAACCCACTGATCGAAGCCCTGTTGGCTAAGGCCGTGGAACTTGAAGCGCATATGCGAGAAGCCGGGGCCGGAGAAGTTGGCCGAGAAGCCGTCATAAACGCCTTCCTTGTTGATGACGGCGTGCAGCTTGGTCTGCATGCCGCCCATGGCATAAATCTGGCCGGCGAGCGCGGGAACGAAGAAGGAGTTCATCGCGGTCGTGCCGGTGATCTTGAAGTTGATCGGAACATCAACAGGAGCGGCGAATTCATTGACGCTGCCGATGCCGAGTTCGGGATAGAAGAACAGCCACTTCCAGTCCATCGCCACCACTTCGACCGTGAGCGGCTTGGTCTCGGCGGTAACCTGACGGTTCTCGTCGATACGCTCCAGCGGGCGATAGGGGTCGAGACGGTGGGTGGAAATCCAGGTCACCGTGCCGAGCATCAGGATGATGGCGACCGGGGCGGACCAGATCACCATTTCAAGGCGCGTCGAGTGATGCCATTCGGGATCGTAATCCTCGGCTTTCCCAGATCTGCGATACTTCCATGCGAAGAACAGCGTCAGGGCGATGACCGGGACGATGATGAGCAGCATCAGAACCGTGGACGTGATGATGAGGTCGCGCTGCTGGATGGCAACGTCACCCGAGGGATTCATGACAACGAGGTCGCAACCACTGAGCAGCAGCAGCGACGAGATTGCCAGAAGGGCGGATGGGATTTTTTTGATCGTGCGCACGTTCTTTGAACTCGTACAGTTTGGATTATGCCGCGATTAATTGCCGAACATCATTTTTGAAATGAGGTATATTGTCGCGGTGCAGCGAAACCTTCGCGATGCACCATGGCTGGCAGAGATGCGTTTTAAGGCGAAGCGGCTGCATTATCGCATAGCGAGCTTCCGGGGCAAGCCTTTCTTATCAAACTTCAATTGACGTTACGTAGGGTGCGTGTGACAATCCGTCGCATCGTAACGCAAAGGAAGAGGAGCCGGCGCGTTACAGGGAATGGTTCGTCCATGACGCAGGAGGGATATTATGAGTTATACTGATGCTGCTCCATCTTTTGGGCAGGCGCCGGAAGCGAACGGACATGGAACAGATCCGGTCAAGGTCGATCCGGATCGCATTACGATTGCAGTCATTCTTGCGAGAATGACGGAGTTTTTCGACTTTTTCATCTACGCCATCGCCTCCGCGCTCGTTTTTCCGCATGTCTTCTTCTCCTTCGCCGACCCGCTGACGGCCACGCTTTACTCCTTTGCGGTATTTTCGCTGGCCTTCATCGCAAGGCCTATCGGTTCGCTGATCTTCCTCCAGATCGACCGAAAGTTCGGCCGCGTCGTCAAGCTGATGGCAGCCCTGTTCACGCTCTGCGGTTCCACGATGGCGATCAGCTTTCTTCCGTCCTATGCGGAAGTGGGCATGCTCGCTCCCTGTCTTCTGGCGGTGTTCCGCATCGGTCAGGGTCTCGGCCTTGGCGGCGCATGGGATGGCCTCGTTTCGCTGCTCGCCATGAATGCACCGCCGAAACAGCGCGGCTGGTACGCCATGATGCCGCAAATCGGTGCGGCCATGGGCTTCGGTCTCGCCAGCGCCTTCTTCATCGTTTTCGTGACGCAGCTTTCCAGTGCGGAATTCCTGGCCTGGGGCTGGCGTTTCCCCTTCTTCGTTGCGCTTGCGCTTAACGTTCTCGCGCTGTTTGCCCGCCTGCGCATGATTGTCACGCCGGAATTCCAGTCCATGCTGGCACAGCATGAGCTGGAGCCGCGCCCCATGTTCAAGATGCTGCGTTCGCAGTTTCCGGTCGTGGTAACGGGCGCTTTCGTGCCGCTGGCAAGCTTTGCGCTCTTCCATCTCGTCACGGTTTTCCCGCTAAGCTGGGTCTCCCTCAATACCACCCAGCGGGTTTCGGACTTTCTGTTCGTCCAATTCGTCAGCGCCATCATCGCCGGCGGCATGATCGTGGTATCAGGCATTCTTGCCGACAGGATTGGCCGGCGGAAGCTTCTGGCCATCGCGGCGGTTCTCATCGGTCTTTTCAGCCTCGCGGCACCGGCTCTTCTGAGTTCGGGTGATATCGGCCGCTATTTCTTCGTGTTGATCGGGTTTGCGCTGCTTGGCCTGTCCTTCGGTCAGGCTGGCGGCGCGCTCGCTTCCCGCTTCAGCCGCGAATACCGCTATACCGGCGCGTCGCTGACCTCGGATATTTCGTGGCTGATCGGCGCCGGTTTCGCGCCGCTCGTAGCGCTCGGATTTTCGTCCAAATTCGGACTGTTTGCGGTTGGAATTTACCTGATGTCCGGTGCAGTCTGTACGCTGGTCGCCCTCTGGTTCAGCCGCACACTGGATATGCCGTCGGAGTGATCTGGGCAATTTAACAATCCTCGCAGCCATTGCGCCGCGGAATCCTGTCGGATTTCGCGGCGTTTTTGTTTTTTTATTGCGTGAGGCCGATTTTAATCTTGACTCGGTCGATCATGAAATATTATGTAAGCAATACTGACGTAATTCAGTGTGTCTCACTGCCGGGAATGCCGGCCATCAGGGAACGCGATGCGAACGACGACGATCATTATTTGCGAGAAAGCGGCCATTGCCGCCACGCCGTTTGACGGCCGCAAAACGACCGTTCGCGCCATTAAACGCCGATAAGCAGAAAAAAGAGGAGCAGCCAGGTCGCCTGCGGCTCCGCCCGCAGAGTGCCGGCTGACGCGCCGGGTTTCGGGAAAGAGGGCGATGCCGCGCGGAATGCGCAACGAGAGGAGAGTGCCTTGAGCGTGACGGAGCAAAAATTCGGCCTTTACGATGCGGCTTTTGAAAAAAGCAGCTGTGGCGTCGGTTTTATCACCCGCAAGGACGGGGTGCAGACCCATGATGTGCTCAAGCGCGGTCACGAGGCACTCTGTGCCGTGCCGCATCGCGGCGGCATGTCGGCCGAAGGTGTGGGCGACGGTGCCGGCGTATCACTCGACCTGTCGCTCTCCTTTTTAAGGCGCTGACAGGACACGATGCCTTGCAGGCCGGCCGGTTCGGCGTTGGCAATTTTTTCCTGCCGCAGAACCCGGCTTTCCATGATCAGGCGGTTGGCATCATCGGCGGCGCTCTGGAAGAGCAGGGTTTTTCGGTCTTGCTGATCCGCGATATTCCGGTGAATGACGAGGCGATCCGCCCCGCTGCCATTTCCTATCAATTGCCGATCCGGCAATGGGTCTTTTCGGCTCCAGTGGAATGCGCAACTCTTGCTGAGTTCGACTGGCGTATTCACAAGGCGCTGCTCGCCATTGAGGCGCTCGCTTATACCGCGCCGGAACTTGCCGGTTTTTATCCACTGTCGCTCAGCGCACGCACGCAGGTACTGAAAGGGCGTCTGAACTCCCATGAGGTCATGCCCTATTTCTGCGACCTGACCGACCCGCGTCATGAAGTGCATACGATGTATTTCCACACGCGGTTTTCCACCAATACCGATCCGCATCCGTCTATGGCGCAGCCCTTCCGGCTGATGGCGCATAATGGCGAACTTAACACTGACAAGAAGAACCGCCTGTCCGAAGCGGCGGTGGCGCTGGCGAAGAATGCCAGCATCGTCAGGCCGAAGGGCCAGTCGGATAGCTGCCGTCTGGACCAGACATTGCAGGCGCGGGTGATGGAAGACGGCCTCGACCTCGTTACCGCCGTGGTCTCGATGATGCCGCCGGCTTGGGAAAACGACGATACCCTGTCGCCCGGCGTCAAGGCGATGCTGGAATATTTCTCGCTCTACGAAGAAAAGAATGACGGCCCGGCTGCGCTGATTTTCGGCGACGGCACCATCATCGGAGCCCGGCTCGATCGCCTCGGCCTGCGCCCGTTGCGCACCGTCGAGACGGAGGATTATCTCTGCGTCATGTCCGAGGCGGGGCAGATCGCATTTCCGGCCGAAAGCGTCATCTGCCGCGGCCGCATCGAGGCGGGCGGCATGCTTTATTACGACCACGCCGAACGGCGCGCCTTTTCCACCGTCGAATCACTGGAGCTTCTGGCCTCGCGCCGGGACTACCCATCGCTATTGTCTGAAGCACGCGTGATGCTTGCGGATTTGCCGGAAGTGCCCGCGGAAAAGCAGGGCTCGCCGCTGCGTTACAATGGCGATCTGGAACGGCATCAGCGTTATGTCGCCTATTCGCACAATCAGGAAAGCTTCAAGTTCCTGATGGACCCGATGCTGGCATCCGGCGCGGAAAAAATCTCGGCCATGGGTTATGGCAATGCCATCAACGCGCTCTCCGATCAGGAAGGCGGGGTGGCGAAATATTTCTCGCAACGCTTCGCGCAGGTTACCAATCCGCCGCTCGACAGCATTCGCGAGGCCGATGGCATGACGCTGCGTGTGGCGTTGGGCGCAAAGCCGAACAGCGGCGCGAAGAAGGCTCGCCAGATTGTCGTGCGCTCGCCGATCCTAACCCACCTCGATATGCTGCGTATTCGTGAACAACCCGAGACGCCCGTTCGCCGTTTCGAAATGCTCTATACGCCGGTCCTCGATGTCGCAGATGCCAACGAAGCGGCCTTGCGGCAGGCGATCGACGGTCTCTGCGACGAGGTCGTGGCTTTCGCGGCTGAGGAAGGCGGCATTGCCGTCATCACCGACCGGCACGTTTCGGCAAGCCGCGCGGCCTTGCCGATGATCATGGTCGTCTCCGCCATCAACCAGCGGCTGATCGAAGAAGGTCTGCGGCTGCGCGTGTCCCTGATCGTTGAAAGCGGGCAATTTTCCTCCTCGCATCACATCGCGGCTGGCCTCGGCTTCGGGGCTTCGGCGGTCTATCCGCTCGGCGTGCAGTTCCGCGCCGAGGAGAAATTCGCCGCCGATGCCGACAAGGCGTTCAAGCGTTTCGCCAAGGCGGCTGAAAAGTCGCTGATGAAGACCATGGGCAAGGTCGGGCTGTGCACGGCGGAAAGCTATATCGGCGGCGAGTTCTTCGAGCCGAACTTCCTCGATACCAAAGATCCGGTACTGAAGCGCTATTTCCCGAATGTGAAGACCCCGGTCGGCGGCGTCACTTTCGCCGTTATCGCGCAGGCAGTAGTGGACTGGCATCGCAAGGCGCTGTCGGTGAAGGGTGAGAACGACATTCCGCTGCTCGGTCTCTTCAAGGAGCGCGCCGAAGGTGCCGGCCACTCCTATGGCACGACGGCGGTTCGCGGTTTCGTGGATATGACGGAGGAAAAGATCGGTTTCGACAAGGGAACCGAAAACGAGGAGATGCTGCGTCTTTTGCCGCTCAACCGGTTGGAGGATGCTTTTGGTCTCAACGATGCGGCCTATTATCACAACAGCTTCGACCGGCTGACGCCTGAGGCGATCGACGCATTCGAGGTAACGCCCGGTTACCGCGCTTTCGCACGCATGATGGCGGAAGAAAGGTCGCGCCGCCCTGCCGCCCTGCGCGACGTTGTGGAATTGCCGGCCGATGTGACCTTTGCCGGTTCGGCCGAAGAATTTTGCCGGGAAATGGGTCGTTTTTCCAGGCAGGGCAATAACAGCTTCATGGTGCGTGGATTGCTTTGCGAGAGTGTGGGCGACGGCGCATTCCGGCTGCAATTGACCGGATCGCAGGGGCATGAGCTTGCCCGCCTTGCCGCACTCGGCCAGTCGCTGCTCGACCGTTTCGGTGAGGATATCGCCGGACATTGGCTGGAAGGCGGCGCGTTGCTGGTTCAGGCAAAGGGCGAGGCATTCACCTATCTGTCGCTCATCCGCACGGCACCGGAAAGCATCCCGCTCGATGCCGTGCAAAAGGCGAGCGAGATCACCAAGACCCTGGCATCGGGCGCGATGAGCCACGGTGCGCTGGTTGCCGCCGCCCATGAGGCGGTTGCCCATGGCACCAACATGGTCGGCGGCATGTCGAATTCGGGAGAGGGTGGTGAGCATATTTCCCGTTACGGCACCATCCGTGCCTCGCGCATCAAGCAGTTTGCCTCCGGTCGTTTCGGCGTCTGGGCCGGTTATCTGGCCGACCCGATGCTGGAGGAAATCGAGATCAAGATCGGCCAGGGCGCGAAGCCCGGCGAGGGCGGGCAGTTGCCGTCTCCGAAGGTGACGGTGGAAATCGCCGCTGCACGCGGCGGCACGCCGGGCGTTGAACTAGTTTCGCCGCCGCCGCATCATGATACCTATTCGATCGAGGATCTGGCCCAGCTCATCCACGATGCCAAGGCGGCGCGCGTGCGCGTCATCGTCAAGCTGGTCTCGTCGGAAGGCATCGGCACGATTGCAGTCGGCGTCGCCAAGGCGGGTGCCGATGTCATCAACGTCGCCGGTAATACCGGCGGCACGGGGGCGGCGGCCGTCACCAGCCTCAAATATACCGGCCGCGCGGCGGAAATCGGCATCGCCGAGGTGCATCAGGCACTCTGCGCCACGGGCCTTCGCGCCAAGGTGCTGCTGCGTTGCTCCGGCGCGCACCAGACGGCGAGCGATGTGGTGAAATCAGCACTTCTCGGCGGTGACAGTTTCGAGTTCGGCACCACGGCGCTGATGATGCTGAAATGCGTCATGGCCAAGAACTGCAACATCAAGTGCCCGGCCGGTCTCACCACCAATCAGGAAGCCTTCAACGGTGATCCCCGTGCGCTGGCGCAGTACCTCATGAACATCGCCCATGAGACCCGCGAGATCCTGGCCGCACTCGGGCTGCGTTCGCTGCGGGAAGCACGCGGCCGTTCCGATCTTCTTCACCTCCTCGATCATCCGGCGAGTGTCGGCCAGCTTGACCTCCGGGCAATGCTTGCCGTGGTCGAAGAGGTGAAGATCGACAACCCCGTTTATATGGAAAAGGACTTCGCGCTGGATGATGCCTTCATCGAACTCGTGCGCTCGGCTCTGGTCGACAGCAGGCGGGAGAACATCGAGCTTGGCGGCAATCGTTTCCTCAACAATTGCAACAAGAGCGTTGGCGGCCAGCTCGCCGTCGATATCGAACGCATGCTGAACCATGAACTCTCCGACGAGCAGCTGGATGCCCTCCCTGCCGTTAAGCGGGATGGTCGTGGCCGCCGTTTTCTGGAGGCGGGTTCGGTGCGCATCGACACTTCCGGTTCCGCCGGACAGTCCTTTGGAGCTTTCTGCAATGACGGCATGGTCATGGTCCATACCGGCACCTGCAATGACGGCGTCGGCAAAAGCGCCTGCGGCGGCACCATCGTCGTTCGTTCCCCGGGCGGCGGTTCGGAGGAGGCGGGCGGCAATGTGCTGGTCGGTAATTTCGCGCTGTTCGGCGCCACCGGCGGCCGTACTTTCGTGGAGGGGCAGGCGGGCGACCGGTTCGCGGTGCGTAACTCCGGTGCGACCGCCGTGGTCGAAGGTGTCGGCGATTTTGCCTGTGAATATATGACCAACGGTGCCGTTCTCAACCTCGGCAGTTTCGGCAAGGGTTTCGGCAACGGCATGAGCGGCGGTTTCGTCTATCAGTATGATCCCTATGGCGATCTGCCGAAGAAGGTCAGCCACGATTCCATCCTGCTCGGCTCGATCACCGGTGAGGACGAACAGGCCGCAATCCACAGTCAGGCCGTTCACCAGCTTTTGACCTGGCACGTTGCGGAAACCGGCTCGGCCAAGGCAGAATGGCTGCTGGAGAACTGGGAGAGCGAACAGCACAATTTCATCTATGGCATGCCGCGCGCCCTGCTGCTTTATCAGGACAGCGACGAGATTCTGAAGGCCAAGCCCCGCAAGGAGCTGCTGGAGGAAGTGGCATCTGCGCTTGCCGCCCATCAGGTGCGCAAGTTCAAGCTCGCTTATCGCGACCGCAAGGCCGTTTTGAACGGAACGGTGCCGGGTTATGGCGAGACGGACACGGAAGAAATGTATGCGCTCATCAACAACTACACGGTGTTGAGCATGGCGCAGGCCATCGCCCTGCAACGACTACCGCTGGCATCCGGCCCCTCCGATCCCGCCGTCGAAAAAGCCGTCCGCAATCTCATCCTCACGGAAGATTATGCGCTGATGCAGCGACTGCTGAAATATGCGCGCGAGGCGCTTTCCGACCATAACGACGAACAGCTTGCGGTGATGATCGCCGCCAAGCGCCTCGACGATTACAAGCAGGCGCTGGCGCGCCGCAACATCTGGTCGGTGGACAGCCCCGGCACCTATGGCTGGATCATTCAGCAGAACCGGAAAAACATCGAGAAGATCGGCCGTCTGCCGGGCTTCGAAGAGCTTTTCGCGGCACGCGCCATTCCCGACCTTGCCACCGCATCCAGCCACAACAGGGCAGCATGATGAAGATACCTTATATTCCGCAGGACGCGCCGTTTAACGGCGACCAGCGCGCCTGGCTTTCCGGTTTTCTGGCCGGTCTCCACTCCCGCACCGCCATTGGCTTGGAGGCATCGGTTGCTGCGGCTTCTCCCAAGGTGGCAGCCAGTGTGCTGAACATCCTCGTTGGCACCCAGACCGGCAATGCCGAGGCGTTGGCGATGGATATCGCCGACGCCGCCCGTACGCAGGGTATGCAGCCCGTGGTGACGGCGCTGGATGACGTCTCCATGGATAATCTCGGTTCCATGAAGCGCGTCATCGTCGTCACCTCCACCTATGGCGAAGGCGAAATGCCTGATAATGCCCAGCTTTTCTGGGAAGCACTCGCTGCTGAAAGCGCGCCGCGTCTGGACGAGATGAATTTCGCCGTGCTTGCCCTGGGCGATACCGGCTATGACGGTTTCTGCCAGGCCGGCAAGCTCATCGATACGCGGTTCGAGCAACTTGGCGGCAAACGCATGAAGACGCGTATCGATTGCGATATCGATTTCGAGGATGCGGCCGCCGCGTGGATCGGTGAGACCTTGCCACTCGCGCTCGCCATCGATGGTGGCAATGCAGCCACGGCCACGCCGGCAATTGCTGAGCCGCCCGCGCGGGCAAAACAGGGCTGGAACCGCAAGAACCCCTATGCGGCGAGCGTGAGTGTCAATCGTCTTCTTTCCGGCTCTGCCTCGTCCAAGGAAATTCGCCACTACGAATTCGATCTCGGCGAAAGCGGACTTGAATATGAGGCGGGTGACGCTCTCGGCGTCGTTCCCCTTAACGACCCGAAGCTGGTCGGCGCGCTGCTTGAACGCTTCGGAGTGGGCGCTGATGACGACGTCATTGGGATTGACCGTCCAGTCGGCGATGCGCTTCTGAACATGTTCGAGATATCGATGCCCTCGCGTGAGTTGGTCGCCGAAATCGGCAAGCGCTCGGGGCACGACGAACTCAGCCACATCCTTACAAACGGAGACAGGGAACAACTGGCTGCCTTTCTCTGGAGCAAGGATATTCTCGACCTGCTCAATCTCGGCGGAAAGCCCCTGTTCGATCTTGCCGAATTCGTGACATTCCTGAAGCCATTGCAGCATCGCGCTTATTCCATCTCCTCCAGCCCTCTGGTTGCTGAAAACAGCGTGCATCTGACAATCGCCAGCGTGCGTTATCGCGCCGAGGGCCGTGAGCGTGGTGGTGTGTGCTCCACCTATCTCGCGGACCGGGTGGAGGCGGGGCAGAATGCCGGGATTTTCGTCTCGCCGAACAAGGCGTTTCGTGTGCCGCAGGACAATGACGCGCCAATGATCATGGTGGGACCGGGCACGGGCATCGCGCCATTCCGGGCATTTTTGCAGGAACGGCAGGCAAGGGGCGCAAAGGGCAAAAACTGGCTGTTTTTCGGCGATCAGCACCGGCAGTCGGATTTCATCTACGAAAACGAGCTCGGTGAGATGAGCCGCGATGGTGTGTTGACCCGTCTCGATCTCGCCTTTTCGCGGGACCAGGTGGAAAAGATCTATGTCCAGACCCGCATGCGGCAGAACGGCAAGGCGCTCTATCAATGGCTTGAAGAGGGCGGCTATTTCTACGTTTGCGGCGATGCGACCCGCATGGCGAAGGATGTGGATGATGCCCTGCATGGCATCGTGAGCGACGAGGCTGGCATCTCTGCAGAAGCGGCGAGCGACTATGTGAACCGGCTGAAGCGCGAAAAGCGTTATCTGCGCGATGTTTATTAGAGCAACGCTGAAGGTGGATCAGCAGTTGGAGCAGGTAATCTCCGCGTCGCGCTGCTTGAAGAAATAATCGCGCCCGATCGTGATCGACTTTACGCCCGACGAGGCGATATCGGGCATGAACATCAGCAATTCATGCGGGACGGAAAGCTCGACATGGATGAGGAAGGTGTCCGCTACAAGCAAACGGCTCGGAACCGTAACCGCCGATCCCACCGCATAGGGCCTCGCGTTTTTCTCGTCCCAGGACCAGGCGATTGTCGCCTGCTTCTGCTTGTCGATCTTTATGCCGCTGATCTTCAGCTTCAGACCCTTGGTGCTGTAAGGCGCAAAGACGGCAGCCGTGACGTCCTGCATACTTGTCAGATAAGCCTTGTCGACGGAATTTGTTTTGGAGATCAGGTCGTTGATCGTCGCGGAGGCGCCGCTTGCCCGCTTGTAGGTATTGTAGCCGATCGTGAGTTCGAAGGACGTCAGATAAAGCGCGAGCAATATCGGGAAGACGATCGCGAATTCCACCGCGCCCACGCCTTGGAGATCCTTTGCGAAGCGTGCAACGAGCGCGATGAAACGAAGTCGGCCGTTCGTGACGGCGGACACCAACCCTGCCATCATGAGCCCCCGCTTGTGGTGTATTTCTCGGTCATGTAGGCATCAGTCGCGACGATGAGGAAATGCGAGGGCATCGACCCGTCGGCCGGACGTATTTTTGTGAGATACGGCCGGATGATATCGGCGACCACGCGCCAGCGATAATAGACGCGCAGCATGTTGATCGTGTCCGGTCCGCCCGGCTTGAAGCCGAATTGCGCCGTGTCGAGATCGTAATATTCGCCGTAAGCCTTCAGGGGTATCGTGGTTGGAATATCCTTGAAGGCGGAGAAGGAGCGAAGGTCGATATAAAGCTTTTGTGCGGTTTTGCTCTCGTCAGAGCAAGTGATCATCACCGAGACTTCGTTGCAGAAACTCTTGCGAAAATCCTCTTTCGAAATCGAGCTGCTGATCTGTCCGGTGCGCAGACGTCGCGCCATGGTGTCGGTGGCATTGACGACCACCTGTTCCGCCATCAAGGCGATGAAGGTTTCGATAATCGCAAAGACGACGAGAAAATAGGGAAGCGCGAGGATCGCGAATTCGATCGCCGCTGTCCCGTCACGGGAGAGCCCAAATTTTTCCAGCAATGGCTTCAGTTTGGCCAGTCGCATATGTCGGTGTCGATCTCTAGAATATGCGGCAAGCGCAACTGTTGAATTTGTTGCGGACCATAACCAGCCGGTGTTTAAATTCAGTTACTCCGACGGCTTGTACTTTAGCAGTTCTCAAGAATGACACAGACTATAAATGCAAAAAGCCCGGCATATCGCCGGGCTTTTTTATTCTACGGAAAACAGTAGCTTATTCCGCATCCGCTTTTGAGAGAACCTCAAGGGTGGGCGTGGAGGTGATGTTGAAGCCGCAATCCACGTAGTGGCATTCGCCGGTGACGCCGCGCGACATGTTGGACAGCAGGTAAAGTGCTGATCCGCCGATATCGTCGATATCCGCCGTCCGCCGCAGCGGTGCGTTTTTCTGGTTCCACGCATAAATTGCACGCGCATCGGAAATGCCGGCGCCCGCCAATGTGCGGACCGGGCCGGCCGAGATGGCGTTGACGCGAATATCCCGCGGGCCGTAATCGGCGGCGAGATATCGCACCGACGCTTCGAGAGCGGCCTTGGCAACGCCCATGACGTTGTAGTTCGGGATGACCCGCTGCGAGCCGTTATAGGTCAGCGTCAGCATGGAGCCGCCATTCGTCATCAATTCAGCGGCGCGCTTGGCAATTTCCGTGAACGAGAAACAGGAGATGACCATGGTGCGGCTGAAGTTCTCACGGGTCGTATCCGCGTAAAAACCCTTCAGCTCGTTCTTGTCGGAAAAGCCGATGGCGTGCACGACGAAATCCAGCGAGCCCCATTTTTCGCGGATGGCCGCAAAAAGCGCGTCGACCGAAGCGATATCCTCGACATCGCAAGGCACGATGAAGTCGGACCCGAGTTCGGCGGCGAGCGGTTTCACACGCTTGCCGAGCGCATCACCCTGATAGGTGAAGGCGAGTTCCGCGCCCTGCGCTGCAAGCGCCTTGGAGATACCCCAGGCGATAGAGTGATTGTTTGCGACGCCCATGATGAGGCCGCGTTTACCCTGCATGATGCCGTTCATGGGCAATTATCCGTTATGACGCTGGAAGACCAGCGTGGCGTTGGTGCCGCCGAAGCCGAAGGAATTGGAAAGGATGGTGTCGATCTTGGCATTGTCGATGCGGCTGCGAACGATCGGGACGCCCGCAAATTCCGGATCGAGTTCGGAAATATGCGCGCTTTCGCCGATGAAGCGTTCCTGCATCATCAACAGGCCGTAGATCGATTCCTGAACGCCCGCAGCGCCCAGCGAGTGACCGGTGAGGGACTTGGTCGACTGGATATGCGGGATCCTGTCACCGAAGACTTCGCGGATCGCGCCGATTTCCTTGCTGTCGCCAACCGGCGTCGAGGTGCCGTGGGTGTTGATGTAGTCGATGTCGCCCTTCACGGTGGAAAGGGCCTGACGCATGCAGCGGATCGCGCCTTCGCCGGACGGAGCCACCATGTCGTAACCGTCTGAGGTTGCGCCATAACCGACGATCTCGGCGTAGATCTTGGCGCCGCGCGCCTTTGCGTGTTCCAGCTCTTCGAGAACCAGCACGCCAGCACCGCCTGCGATCACGAAACCATCGCGGTTGACGTCATAGGCGCGGGAGGCGAGGTTTGGCGTGTCGTTATATTTGGACGACATGGCGCCCATGGCGTCGAAGAGGTTGGACATCGACCAGTCGAGGTCTTCATGGCCGCCCGCGAACATCACGTCCTGCTTGCCCCACTGGATCATCTCGGCGGCGTTGCCGATGCAATGCGCCGATGTGGAGCAGGCCGACGAGATGGAATAGTTGACGCCGTGGATCTTGAACCAGGTCGCGAGCGTGGCCGAAGCGGTCGAGGACATGGCCTTCGGCACGGCAAAGGGGCCGATGCGCTTCGGGCTGTTGTTCTTCAGCGTGATGTCGGCGGCTTCAACGATCGTGCGGGTGGAAGGGCCGCCCGAACCCATGATGATACCGGTGCGCTCGTTGCCGCTGATGTCGCTTTCCTCGAGGCCGGAATCGGCGATCGCCTGCTTCATCGCAACGTGGTTCCACGCGCCGCCCTGCGACAGGAAGCGCATGGCGCGGCGGTCGACCAGTTCCGTCGGGTCGAGAGACGGCTTGCCCCAGACCTGGCATTTGAAACCGTGTTCGGCAAAATCCGGCGAAAATGAAATGCCGGATTTGGCGTCGCGCAGAGATGCGGTGACTTCGGCGGCATCACCACCGATGGAAGAAACAATGCCGAGGCCGGTGACAACAACTCGTCTCATGAAATGGACCTTTTCTTAAGATTTCGGCTGGACGACTGAAGCCGCCCGGCGTTTGCCAGGACTATTCCGTCTGCTTCAGGCGGTCTTTTCCTTCGACAGCCCTACACGAAGGTCCGTCGCTTGATAAATGGTTTCTCCGTCCGCCTTCAGCCATCCGTCGGCGGTTCCCAGAACGAGACGTCCGCGCATGACGCGCTTGAAGTCTATGCCGTACTGGAGGAGCTTCGTATTCGGGCGAACCATGCCCTTGAATTTGACTTCGCCGGTGGAGAGCGCCATGCCGCGGCCTTCTTCGCCCAGCCAGCCAAGGAAGAAGCCGGTCAGCTGCCACATGCCGTCAAGGCCGAGGCAGCCCGGCATGATCGGGTTGCCCTGGAAATGGCAGGGGAAATACCAGTCATCGGGGCTCACATCATATTCAGCGCGGATGAAACCCTTGTCGAACGCGCCGCCGGTTTCGGAAATTTCGGTGATGCGGTGAACCATGAGCATGGGGGGCAATGGGAGCTGCGCATTTCCCGGGCCGAACAATTCGCCGCGACCGCAGGAAAGGATCTCCTCGTAATTGTAACTTGATTGCCTCGTTGCCATACCGCTTTCACTTCCCCAGTCACTGGTGTTGATCGACTTCACTAGAGCAAGTTAGGTTCAAAATGAAGCGCTGCAAGGGCAGAGGCCGCTCTGCCCCCATTCTTTGTCTTCGAACCTTCTTTACAGAAGTCATTACCTCAATATGCCGTCCGCATACAGGAACCATCCGGCAGGAACCAGAGGAAATTTGCAAGAATGGCCGGTTTGCAGCCATTTGCGACACTCGGCGGCGCTGAAACTATTGAAAGCATTCGCGGCAAAAGATATATGCTAGTGCAATTGATGGGTTTTTCCCCTGTGCTTGGAATGGGATTGCATGGCATTTGACGCCACATTGGATATTGGAACGAGGCTGCGGCGCTCGGGGCTGCGCCCCACGCGCCAGCGTGTGGCTTTGGGCGATCTTCTCTTCGCAAAGGGCGACCGTCACCTGACGGTGGAGGAACTGCATGACGAGGCGGTTACCGCCGGCGTGCCCGTTTCTCTCGCCACGGTCTACAATACCCTGCATCAATTCACCGAAGCGGGTCTGA
This sequence comes from Rhizobium sp. AN73, assembly GCF_030757975.1. Taxonomy (NCBI): domain Bacteria; kingdom Pseudomonadati; phylum Pseudomonadota; class Alphaproteobacteria; order Hyphomicrobiales; family Rhizobiaceae; genus Rhizobium; species Rhizobium sp. AN73. The sequence continues at coordinate 2,424,893 of NZ_JARWME010000002.1, read as the reverse complement.
TCCGCGTTCTGGCTGTCGAGGGTGCCCGCACCTATTTCGACACCAACGTGTCCGATCATCATCACTTCTTCGTGGAGGGAGAGAACGAGGTTCTCGACATTCCCATCAACAATCTCCAGATCGACAATTTGCCGGAAGCGCCCGAAGGCATGGAAATCGCCCATGTGGACGTGGTCATCCGCCTGCGCCGCAAGCGTAGCTGAAGCTTTGGCCAGGTAACGTAAACAGAAATGGCGCCTGCGGGCGCCATTTCTGTTTCGGGCCGTCTTTGCTGCCTTACTTCAATATATCTTCCGGCCGTCTGCCGGGCTTGGCCTTGTAGGGCGGGAACGTCCATCCGAAGATCAGCGCTCCGGACCGGACGCCGAAAGCCGTCAGGGCGCCAACGCCCGACGCGACATATAGCGGCGCACCGAGGAAATAGGTGCCAACAAAGATGGATGAGCCCAGAAGCGCGCAGGTGATGTAGATTTCCGGGCGCAGGAGCACGGAGGGTTCCCCGGCGAGAACATCGCGCAGCACGCCGCCAAACGTCGCCGTCAGAACGCCGGTGACGATGGCCACGGTTGCGGAGCCGCTGGCGGCCAGACCCTTGGCCGCGCCCATGACGCAATAGGCGGAGAGGCCGACGGCATCGAGCCAGATCAGCACCCGATACCGGGATTCGAAAAGATGCGCGGTGAAGAAGAGCAGAACCGCAACCGATACACAGACGAGAATATAGGTCGGGTTCACCACCCAGAACACCGGCGCCCTGCCCAGCACGAGATCGCGCACCGTGCCGCCGCCTATCCCGGTCGCGGCTGCAAAAAACAGGAAGCCGATCAGGTCGAGCTGCTTGCGCGAGGCGGCCAATGCACCGGTTGCGGCAAACACGGCAACGCCGGCATAATCGAGAAAACCCAGAAGTGTCATGAAAAAGGTCCCCCCGGAAATTTGGATGAGCGCGCGTCAGTGTCGCGCAAGCGCGGAACTCTAGGCTGGCCGCCCGGATGATCGCAACATCCATAAACGAAACGGATGCAAAGGAAAATGCCGTGCGAATCGCTATCGTTGCCGCTCTTCAGGCGCTGGTCCTCTTGATGTTTCCGGTCGCTCTGGCGGCGCAGCAGCAGCTGGTGAGCGATCCCGAGATTTATGAAAAGGACCATTTCCGCAAGGAGTGCAAAACGGCTGCCTTCGGCGACGATTTTATTACCAGGCTTGATATCAACAATGATGGCTTGATGGATGCCGTCGTCAATCACGGCGTTCTGGACTGCGATGGCGAAAAAGGCCGCAGCTGCGATGAGGAAGGCTGCCCTTACAATTTTTACGTCCAGGTAAAAGAGGGTGGATATCTGATGATCGCGACGGCCCGGATTTACGGTTACGATTTCATCAAGCGTTTCGGCAACATGGTCTTCGTGCTGAAGATGCACCCGCGTTATTGCGAACGCACCGACAAGGAAACCTGCCTGATGACGGTGCGGGTTCGCGGCACGAAATTCGTCACCATATCGCGCAAGTAACGGTGAGGTTTGTGACGGCGCGCTCCGTCAGGGCGCGATGCGCCTGATCCTGACCCTTTGATTATAGCGGTGGCGAAGCGAACGCGGAATGACGAGCGTGGCGATGGCGACGGCAAAAACCGTTGCCGCAACCACCCATAGGGCATCGGATTGCAGCGTGGCGCCCAACACGGCACCGCAGATTGCACCGCTGATCATGCCGAGCCAGGGCACGATCTGGATACCCCAGTCGAGGCTCCGGTCTCCCAGAAGGAAGCGGCCGATGCCGCGGCCGAAACGGGAAAGCGCGCCAGTCACGTAGGTGAGGCCGATCGGCAGGCCCTCAATATGCTCGACCGCGGCGTTGACCATACCCATCGCGAAAACAACGAGATAAAACTGCGCAAGAGCAGAGGCTCCGTCGCGCAGCACCGCGGCAATCGCCACCAGCGATCCCACGGCCACAAGAACGGCAAAGATGCTCCGGTCGAATTTATGTGCGACCACGATCCCCCCGGCATTGCCCAGCACAAAGGCAACGATTGCGAAAAGCAGTTTTACGGCATGGGAGTAGATGCCCGCCTGCATCGAGACGGCGGCGCGCGTGGTGTTGCCGGTCATGAAGGAGACGAAATCTCCGGAAACATAAAGACCCACCGCATCGGTCATGCCGGCGATGAATGAAATGGCGGCGACGAGCGCAATTCCCGTGCCGGTGCGCCTTGCCCTGATGATGTTGCGACGTCTTTGTCTGGTCATGGAAAAGCTCGATATGGAAAACAGCGGGCTGATACGCCGGGCCGTGCTATTCTATGTCTAGAATGCCGGGCGGCCCGTTTGCAATCTTTCGGGAAGCGTTTGAGCGCCTCTATTTTGTCTAGACAAATATAAAATCCCTGCCTAGCATGCCTCAAATAAAGCGAAAAAAATATCGCACAAAAATAAATCAAAAGGGGTTCCGATCATGAAAAAAACGTGGGTTATCGCGGCAATCGCGACGCTTGTTTCATCCGCTCCCGCTTATGCCGAAACGTCGGTGACCATCGGCATGTCCGGCTGGACCGGCTTTGCGCCACTGACGCTTGCCAAGCAGGCGGGTATTTTCGAAAAGAATGGCCTGAAGGTCGATATCAAGAAAATACCACAGGCCAGTCGTCATCTGGCGCTCGCCTCCGGTGACATCCAGTGTGCTGCCACCACGGTCGAGACATGGATCGCGTGGAATGCCAACGGCGTGAAATCCACCCAGATTTTCCAGATGGACAAGTCGCATGGTGCCGATGGCATTGCGGTGCGTAGTGACGTTGCAAAGATCGCGGACCTCAAGGGCAAGACGGTTGCCGCTTCCACACCGGGCACATCTCCCTACTTCTTTCTGGCGTGGATACTCAAGGAAAACGGCCTGACCCTGAAGGACGTGAAGGTCGTCAACCTTGAACCGGGACCGGCAGCACAGGCATTCGTCGCTGGCCAGAATGATGCGGCCATGACCTATGAACCCTATCTGTCCACCGTGCGGGCCGCACCTGATAAGGGCAAAATCCTCGCCACGACGCTGGATTATCCCGCCGTCATGGATACGTTTGGCTGCACACCGGATTTCCTGAAAAATAATCCGCAAGCGGCGAAAGCCTTGGCGGACAGCTATTTCGAGGCCCTTGACCTCATCAAGGCCGAACCCGAAAAGTCCTATGCGACGATGGGAGCGGATGTGAAGCAGGCCGGTGAGGCCTTCGCAGCCTCGGCAAAATTCCTGGAATGGCAGGACAAGGCCGCCAACCAGAAATTCTTCGAGGGTGAATTCAAGACATTCTCCGAAAAATCGGCAGATCTTCTTCTGGAAATCGGCGTGATAAAGTCGAAACCCGATCTTTCGACACTCGCGGACACCTCCTTCATCAAGTGACAGAAGCAAGCGGCTGCCTTCTCTACAGGGAATATTGCAGCCAGTGAGAAGCCTTACAGCGGCTGTGCGTCATGGAAGACGCACGGCGCTTTGATGGTGCGGCAATAGAGTGCCGCGCCCGTTTTCCGGACAGGCGACAGAATGCAACCTCTTCAACCCATAAAGAACAGCACGAGGATTTTTCTCGGCATCCTGTTCTTCGTGCTTTTTTTCTCCGCCTGGGGTTTTGCCACGCTGGGCGGCTTCGTATCGCCGACCTTTCTGGCCGACCCAATCACCATGCTGAAGGACGGCATCTATCTGCTGACCGATCAGGGATTTGCCGGCGATATCGGCATGACGATCTGGCGCGTGGTAGGCGGTTTTGTGCTGGCATCGCTCGTCGCCGTCCCTGTTGGTATCGCCATGGGGGCTTATAAGCCGGTCGAAGCGCTGCTTGAGCCCTTCGTCTCCTTTGCGCGTTACCTTCCGGCTTCCGCCTTTGTGCCGTTGCTCATTCTCTGGGCCGGCATTGGCGAGATGCAGAAGTTGCTGGTGATCTTCATCGGTGCCGTCTTCCAGATCATCCTCATGGTGGCGGTGGCGGTTGCCGGCACAAGACGCGATCTGGTGGAGGCCGCCTATACGTTGGGTGCGAAAGACCGGGGCGTGGTTCGCCGTGTTCTCATCCCTGCCAATGCGCCCGATATTGCGGAAATCCTCCGTCTCGTTCTCGGCTGGGCCTGGACCTATGTCATCGTTGCGGAACTGATCGGCGCCTCCTCGGGCATCGGCTATATGATTATTAACAGCCAGGCCCTGATGGCGACTGGGCAGATCATCTTCGGCATCATCGTCATCGGTGTCATCGGACTTATTTCGGACTTTGCGTTCAAATCGCTGAACCGGAAGCTTTTCGCCTGGAGGCTTGCCTGATGAGCGAACTCGTTATCAAGGGCGTCAGCCGTACTTTTCCGGGTGTGCAAGGTGGGCAGCCGACGCTCGCCTTGCAGCCGACTAATCTGGAAATCCCCCGCAACGATTTCGTCACCATTCTCGGTCCGTCGGGATGCGGAAAATCGACCTTGCTGCGCATCATCGCCGGCCTCGACCGCCCGACGACGGGCGAGGTTCTGCTGTCCGGCCGGGCGGTGAAAGGAGCGGGCGCGGATCGCGGCATGGTGTTTCAGTCCTACACGCTGTTTCCCTGGCTGACGATCCGGGAAAACGTCGCCTTCGGCCTGCGCGAACGCGGTGTGGCCGAGAAGGAAAAATGGGAGATCGTTGATAGCTATATCGACAAGGTCGGCCTGCGCGGCTTCGAGAACCATTGGCCGAAACAGCTTTCCGGCGGCATGCAGCAGAGAACGGCCATTGCCCGTGCTTTGGCGAACGGCCCGAAAATTCTGCTGCTTGACGAGCCTTTCGGCGCTCTCGACAACCAGACGCGCGGGCTGATGCAGGAATTGCTGCTCGGCATATGGGAGCGCGAGCAGAAGACCGTCATTTTTGTCACGCATGACATCGAGGAGGCCGTGTTCATGGCGTCGCGTGTCGTGACGATGTCCGCTAGGCCCGGCCGTATCAAGTCGATCACACCGGTCGATCTGCCGCATCCGCGTCACTACACCGTCAAGGCAAGCCCGGAGTTCTCCGAGTTACGCGCCAGACTGACGGAGGAGATTCGCAGCGAGGCGATTGCCGCTGCTGCCCATGGATAGTTGATCCATAAAACCGGGAGGATGAAAGCATCGGTATGAGGAGCACAGGCGCCGATCTTCAGGAAAAATCATTGCACGAGCGCATCCGCAACGATGTCGAGCGCCACATCATGTCGGGTGAGTGGCCGCCGGGGCATCGTATCCCCTTCGAACACGAGATGACCAGGCAATATGCCTGTTCGCGTATGACGGTGAACAAGGCTCTCAGCGAATTGGTGCAGCGTGGCCTGATTGAAAGACGCCGGCGTCTCGGCACCTTCGTTCGCCAGCCGCATGCGCAATCGGCAGTGCTGGAAATCCACGATATCGAGCGGGAGGTGCAGGCGCTCGGTCTCGTTTACGGCTACCGTCTCGACAAGCGACGCCTGCGCCCTGCGGGTGAAAAAGACGGTGCCGCCATGGCGCTTGCCGCCAGCGCCCCGGTTCTGGAACTTACCTGCACGCATTTTGCCGGCGGCGTTGCCTTTTGCCTTGAAGAACGCATCATCAATGTCACCGCCGTTCCGGAGGCGGAATTGGCGGATTTTTCACAGGTCGGGCCGGGCACATGGCTGCTGAAAATGGTTCCCTGGAGTGCCGCCGAGCATCGCATCAGCGCCGTTGCCGCCGACCGCAAAAACGCAGCGGCGCTGGGCATAACCTCCGGTGCGGCATGTCTGGTCATCCATCGCCGCACATGGCACGGGGCGGATTATATCACCAGTGTCCGGGTTACCTATCCCGGCGACCGGCACGCCCTCGTGGCGCAGTTTTCGCCTTCGCAAAACGGCTGAAGACAATAGATCGATCAATTTTTTGTAAAGAAGAGTTTACGAGTCGTCTTTTGACAATATAATAGTTGTCAAAAGAACTCATGTTTATTATCGGAACGTCAAGCTTTCACGACGGCGTCCGTTCATGACCCCGGTTTTCAGGGACCGGCCAATCTGCGGATGAGTTCATCGACGGAAATCCGGGATAAAAATTATGTCAGCTGAGACCTCAACTTCTTCCGCATTCTTCAACAGGGCAAACAAGACACGGCATATCTCACTTGCCATGACGGTCACTTTGCTGACCGGCTTGAGTGCCGGTGCGGTTTTTGCTCAGTCGGCACCCGAACCCCAGATCCAATCCGCGCCCGCAACGGAAACGGTTCAGCCCGCACAGCCGCTGGCGGAGACGCCCGTGACGCCGACCACTCCCGCTGCCGCACCGCAACAGCCGGTCGCGCCCGTGCAGCCAGCAGCGGCCCAGCCTGCGCCCGAAGGTGTATCACCGCAGTCGGCGCAGACGGAGCCGCAGCCCGTACAGATGAATGAGACAGCAGCGCCGAATGAGGTCTCCACACCGGTCGAGCCCGCAAGCGCCGGACATCGTGCCGACATACCGCACAACCTGTCCCCATGGGGCATGTTCATGGCGGCGGACTGGGTCGTGAAGGGTGTGATGATCGGTCTCGCCTTCGCATCGCTCATCACATGGACAGTATGGGTGGCAAAAACATTCGAGCTCGCCGGCGCACGCGTGCGGGCTGGCGCGACGCTCAAGGTCATTCGCAAGGCAAAGACCCTGACCGAGGCGACCGAGGCCGTCGAAAAGAAGGGCGGACCGGCAGCTCTCATGTTGCGCATGGCAACCCATGAAATGCAGCTTTCCGATGCGGTGGTCGAACACACCGACGGCGGCGGCATCAAGGAGCGAGTATCCTCGGCACTGTCGCGCATTGAAACTCACGCTGGTCGCCGCATGTCGCGCGGAACGGGTGCTCTGGCGACCATCGGTTCCACCGCTCCCTTCGTCGGCCTGTTCGGCACTGTCTGGGGGATCATGAACTCCTTCATCAGCATTTCGGAATCGCAGACCACCAATCTCGCCGTCGTCGCGCCAGGCATTGCCGAGGCGCTGCTTGCCACGGCCATCGGCCTCGTCGCCGCTATTCCAGCGGTGGTGATCTATAACGTCTTCGCCCGCTCGATCACGGGATACCGGCATTTGCTTGCGGATGCGGCGGCCGGCGTAGAACGCCTTGTCAGCCGTGACCTCGATTTCCGGCGCATTCCGCCGGGCAGCAGCAAGCCCGCAGTATCGCTGGTTGGACGGTGATCGGTCATGGCTGGCGGCATTCGCGAAAATAGCGGAGACGAACTCTCCGAAAACCACGAGATCAACGTCACGCCCTTCATCGACGTGATGCTGGTTCTGCTCATCATTTTCATGGTCGCCGCACCGCTGGCGACCGTGGATGTGAATGTCGATCTGCCCGCATCCACCGCCAAGCCGGCGGAGCGTCCGGAAGAGCCGCTTTATCTGACGGTCAAGGACGATCTGTCGCTCAATCTCGGCAATGATGCGGTCGCTCGCGAAGCATTGGCGGCGGCGATCGATCGGCAGACCGGTGGCAAGAAGGATACGCGTATTTTCCTGCGCGCCGACAAGGCCGTGGACTATGGCCACTTCATGGAAATCATGAACCTGCTCCGGGATGCCGGATATCTGAAGATCGCCCTGGTGGGGCTGGAAAATGCGGCTGCGACAACGCAGCCTGCTGGCTCCAGTAATCCCCCCGGCCAACCTACAGTTCCGGCGGCGCAGGGAACGGCGCCATGAGCGAAAACGGCTACCCGCAGGCCCGACATTCCCGCCTTGGGGAAGTGGCGTTGTGGTCCACCGCAGCGCTGCTCATGCTGGGCGTTCATGCCGGTTTTGCCTATTATCTGATGCAGGAGCCGGAAGAACTGGATGCCGGGGGGCCGCCGCCCGCCGCGATCATGATCGAGATGGCCGCGATACCGGAAGCCGTCAACACCGAGGAAACGACGCAGGCACAGGACGTCGAAGACGCCGAAGAGGTAAAAAGCGACAACAGCCAGCCGGTGGAAGAAGCCGCTCCGGAGGAGCCGCCGCCACCTGAGCCGGTTGCAGAAGCGCCGCCGCCGGAACCTGTGCAGCCGCCGGAGCCTCAGGTTGAAGAGGTCGTCGAACCGCAGGAAGTTCCCGAACCGGTCGAGCAGATCGACCCCGTGCAGGAGCAGATGATGGCGGAACTCGAAAATGTCGAAGTTCCCTTGCCTGTCATGCGGCCACCTCCGCCACCGGTCGAAAAGAAGGTGGAAAAGAAAGAACCTGAAGACAAAAAGAAGGTCGAACGCCAGCGCCCCAAACCGGAACAGGCTTCGCAACTGCGCGAAACGGCAAAGGCCGAAGCCCAGCAGTCGGACCGGACGGCGGCGTCGCGCAGCAATGCCGGTTTCTTCTCTTCGTCTTCCGTGTCGAAAGCGGATTGGGGTGCGAAAGTGCGTTCCGCCATGCAGCGGCGATTGGCCCGCTCGGCCGGAAAATCTGGAATGACCATTACGGTTTCGTTCAAGATAGATAGTGGCGGATCCGTGGGTGGAGCGAGAATCCTTTCATCCACCGGTGACGCTGCAATGGACCAGAAGCTTCTGGCGGTTATACAAAAGGCGTCCGTTTCGCCGCCACCACCGGGCGCAGACACGAGTTTCACCTTGCCTGTTCTGTTCAAGTAGAGGTGGATTTGCGGCCTTGCAGAGTGCAGGGCCCGCTCAACTCGAAACAGGGAATTGGGGGCCTCCCCATTTTTCGTGTTGATTTGCAACTGTCGGATACCGCAGACTAGGATTGTCCGCCCTACCGCTTGCAAGCCAACAGGAATCAAGAAAAATCATGAAATTCTCAATCGCAGAGGCGGAGGATCTCGTATCCTCTATCTTTGAGCGCAATGGCGTTCTGCCGCAAAACGCCCGTTCGGTGGCGAAGGCGCTCGTCGCATCCGAAGCCGCAGGCCAGGGCGGTCACGGTTTTCGCCGTATCCCCGTTTATGTCCGCCAGGCGCGGGTTGGAAAGGTTGATGGCAAGGCCCGGCCGGTGGCGAGTCGCATCAAGCCGGGCGTGCTTTCGATCGATGCCAGTCACGGTTACGCCTATCCGGCGATCGACTGCGCCGTGGAGGAGTTGCCGGATATGGTCCGGCAGCAGGGCATCGCGCTTGCGGCGATCCATCGTTCCCACCATGCGGGTGTCATGGCACTCACTGTAGAACGTTTTGCGGAAATGGGCCTCGTCGCGCTCATGTTCGCCAATGCACCGGCATCCATGGCGCCCTGGGGCGGCACCAAACCGCTTTATGGTACCAATCCGATTGCATTCGCCACACCTGTTGGCAAGGCCGATCCGCTGGTGATCGATCTGGCACTGTCCAAGGTCGCACGCGGAAAGATCATGGCGGCGCGCCAGAAGGGCGAAACCATTCCCGGTGACTGGGCGCTGGACAGAAATGGCCGGCCCACCACCGATCCCGAAGAAGCCATAGCCGGGACGATGGTGCCCGCGGGTGAAGCCAAGGGTGCCGCTCTGGCGCTGATGGTGGAGATTATGGCCGCTGCGCTGACCGGCGGAAACTTCGGGTTCGAAGCTTCTTCCCTTCTGGACGACAAGGGTGCACCACCCTCTCTCGGCCACACGATCATCGCGATAGATCCCGTATCGTCGGGCGGTGCGGCCTTTACCGAGCGACTGGCGCTTATCGCCGGAGAGATAGAAAAACAGGAGAATGTGCGTTTGCCCGGCCGGCGCAGCCAGGGCATTCGAAGGCAGGCGCTGGAAAACGGTATCGTCGTCGAAAGCGATATTCTTGCCGAAATCCAGTCGCTTTAAAGAACTGAAAATGAAAACCCGGCGGATCGGGTGATCCGCCGGGTAAACCGTGTAGGGCCGTTTAGCATTTGCGTCGATAGGTCGGAAATCATTTCCGATCCGCCTTTTGGTCCGCCGTCCCTCCATCGAAATGGTGGGTTTTTGACGCAGAAAACGGCACATCCGGTTTTGGCTTACGGGAAGGGGACGATTTCGCGTAAGCTTTCGGAGCGAGAAGTAAGCTCTAAATATCCTGTTCGATCAGTCCGCGCAGCAGGGCAATGCTGACGGCATTCAGCAGATTGGCCGCGCCCAGTCTTTGGCGCACCCGTTCCAGAGTATCCTTCACGTCGGTTTCGTCCGCGCCGGTTATCAAGGCGATATGAGAAGGATGTCGGCCCCGCGCCACCAGCCCCAGATATTGCCGCTCACGATCCGAAAGGACGATTTCACGCGCCTGGCGACGTTCATGTTGCGTTTTTGACGACATATTCTTTCAGCCTCAAAAGAGATTGACCTTCCCGGAGCGCGATCTGGCCTCAGGAATTATGCAAATAGGCGGCTGCTCTCGCAGCCAGCCGGTCCCGGCATGGGCATCATCCTCGGCAATGAAAGAACTGCTGCACCATTGTTCCCAAGAACCGGAATCGGTTCTGGTCCAGAACAATGTAAAAATTCAAAGCTTTGGAATGTTTCCGCCATACCCGAAGGCAAATGGCGGCGCTCTATTAGGCGATATCCCGGATCAGGAGAATAACATCTCGCGCCAAGTTTTGCGTCTTTATTGTTATGTTTCGAGACAAAATCCGATAAATGCCGACATATTCTCCAATTTTATTTTGGATTCTGGAAATATTGATGCTGGAAATATGCCCTATCCGGCGGAATGATGCGCATGTTTCTTGCGAATATCCGTGGGCGTTGCCCCGAACCAGCGGGAAACGGAGCGCGAAAACGCACCCGGCGTCGAATAGCCGAGCCTGTAACTGATGTCCGAGACCGGCAGATCGCTTTCCACGAGAAGCTTGAAGCCGGCATTTTTGCGAATGGCGTCTTTTATCTCGTTGAGATTGGTTCCAAGCTCGGCAAGCCGCCGTTGAAAACTGCGTTCCGAAAGGTTGAAATAAGGAGCGATCTCGCCCAGCGAAAGCTCCGCATCCGACAGCCGCATCTGCATGTACCGCTTCACCTGATCGATGAAATGCGTGGCGTCCGCCGATGTTTCCGGCCGCAGCATCCGGCACTGCAAATTCATCAACTCGAACAGCCGCTCATCCGCATTTGGATTGACCGCATCTAGAAGCGATGCCGGAAGGCGCATGGTGTGGATAGGTTGGGAAAAGCTGACGCGCTTGGTCATTCTTTCTTTAAATAGCTGAATATTATTGGGTTTCTGTCGCTCCAGACCGATTTCGATCAGGTTCACCCGCTCGCCCAGAATATCGCGAAGGCGCTGGACCAGAACTGCCAGCGATAAATCCACATATTGATCGCGTTTGACGATGACAGGCGCAAACGACCATGACAGGGTTACGTGTGTGTCATCCGTGACCATGGTGAAATTGCTGTTGTTGGTCGCGTAATAAACGTGGTCCTGCAGAAAACGCAGGAAAGCCCGCACTGTCGGCGCGCTGATCAGGCCATATCCGAATGCGCCGGATGCGCCGGCGGGAAAAGTGGAAGCGCATTGCAGGCCAAAGGCATCGTCGCCGGACATCAAAGCACAGGTCTCGAGCAGACGGCACAATCTGTCGAGGCTGATGCGCTCCGTAAGGCTGTCGAATGTGGCTGGATCTATATCGAGAGCCTTGCAGATAGGGGCGATATCGATGCCCCGCGACCGTGCATAATTAGCGACGCCGGCGGCCAGACCAGCCACCACTGTTATCTCGTCGCTGACCCTCTTTTCAGGCATCCCTCGCCTTGGCGTACCATGTATGGAAATTGTCGCCTGATGGTAAGCGTTGTAAAACCGTTTGTCGAGCAGTTCAGGTTGTGGAGTTTAAATGCGGCCAAGGCAGGCACTTTGCTCCAGCACCTGCATGATGGTTTTGCCCGCATCTTCCATGGCGCCGCTATTGTCCACGGTCGTCACGTCGAAATCTCCGACGACGGTGAGTGAGCTGCGTTCCAGCCGTCGGAGAATATCCTCCCGGCTTTCTCGCCCGCGTTGCTCCAGCCGCTTGGCCAGTACATCCGGCCGTGCAACGATGTTCACGACCTTGAGGCGGGCAAAGGCGGTGCCGAATTGTGGCAGGGCTGAGCGGGAGCCGTTGGCGATAACCACGTCCCCCGCATTGAGATGGCGATAGACGGCGGCAGGAATGCCGTATTTCAACCCATGCGCCTGCCAGGAGACGGCAAAAGCGCCTTCGTCTTCCAGCCGTTCGAACTCGTGCATGGAAACCGCGTCGTGATTTTCGCCGCCCGCATCACCGCTGCGGGTAATGACCCGGCGGGTGAAGTGGAAGCCGGGCCGCCCGGACAATTGCGTCGCCGCATAATCCATCAGCGTGTCCTTGCCGGCCCCGCTCGGGCCGACAATCACGATCATGGTTCCGGGTGATACGCCGTCACGCCGATTATCCTGTCCTTCGCCGGTCATGCGACACGTTTGCCCTGACGCCAGACGGCACGGGCAACCGGCACGCCATCTTCGCGGTGAACCCTGACGAGGTCGGCCCGCAATCCTGCCGCTATGCGACCGCGATCAACAAGGCCCACCGTTCGTGCCGGCGTGGCGCTGACCATGCGGAGCGCTTCCGGCAGGGTAATGGCTTCCACCTGGTCGGCCAGCAGGAACGGCGCGTAAAGCAGGCTGAACGGCACATAGTCGGACGAGAGAACATCCAGCACACCAAGCTCGGCAAGGTCACGGGCGGCAATGTTGCCGGAATGGGACTTGCCGCGAACGATGTTCGGCGCACCCATCAGAACGCTCATGCCGGCGCTGTGCGAGGCTTTTGCGGCCTCGACGCTGGTGGGGAACTCCGCCAGTTTTACGCCATGGCCGATTGCTTCGCCCACATGCGCTTCGGTGGCGTCATCATGGCTTGCAACGGTTATGCCGCGCTCGGCGCAGCGGGCGGCAAGGTAATCCCGGTGTTTTGCGGAAAATTCCGCCGATGCCGTCTGCCGACGTCTGACGAACTCGGCGAAAGCCTCGTCGCTCAGTCCGCGCTTCTTCTGATAATAGAAGATATATTGATCCATCGACTGGAACTGACGCTGCCCCGGGGAGTGATCCATCAGGGAAATCAGCCGCACGCGGGGATCGGTCTCAAAATCTTCGAAATGTTCCAGAACATCTGATGAGGCAACTTCACAGCGCAGGTGCAGCATGTGGTCTGCGCGCAGGCGGTTCTGATCGGCTGCAGCCTCGATGGCATCCGCCATTTCCCGCATTTCGCCCTTCTTGAAACCACCGTCTTCGTCAGAGCCGAGCCGCAGGCAGTCGAACACCGTGGTGATGCCGGACGATGCAACCTGTGCGTCGTGGGCTTGAATGGCCGCGATCTTGTCCCAGAGCACGCCGGGGCGTGGCGAATAATGCTGTTCCAGATGGTCGGTGTGCAGCTCCACCAGACCGGGAATGAGGAAATCGCCTTCGAGATCTTCTCCGGTTTTGGAGGCGCCTTCGCTGATATCGGCGATCTTGCCGTCACGGATCAGAACGGAGCCCAGAATAATATCGTCTTCCAGAACGATACGGGCATTGGAAAGGGCGTGCTCGGTCATGGGTCAGCATCTTTCTTTGGCTGCTGGCCAAGCGGGTGCCAGCGATGAACGGTGAAGGGTTCGCCGCGCGTTTCTTCAATGAACAAAGCGAGGCCGGAAATGGTGAGAGGCCGGTCGACAAATTCGGAAAAGCGGGCGGAAAGCACATTTTGGATTGCAGGCGCGTCGTTTTCGTCAATGCGGCCGGTCAGCGTCATATGAAAGCGGAAGTCATCCATGACGTGCGGATAACCCCAGAGCGACAGATTTTGCCGCTGGCTTTCCGTCAGGTTCTGCGGCCGACGCCGGGCAATGTCGGTTTCGGACAGGGGCGCGCGAAACCGGTCGAAATGATCGACGATCTCGGCGGCGAAATCCTGCAGCGGTTGGTAGGTCCGGTCCGGAACAAGTGCGAAAAACGGCCCGAGCGCGCCGACGACGACACGCGGAATATCAAAGGCGGACTGGCTGGCCGCAAACTGTTCGACGGCGGCGACAAGCTCGGCTTCGCTGTATTTTTCGGCAAGCTCGAAGGGCGCCTTCAGCGTCGCATGAAAACCGTAACGGCGGGGCTCTTCCGTCATTTCCGCATAGGCGTCATGGTCATCGTGTTGGGCGCCGGAAAACGCGTTGCGTCCGAGCCAGCGCGATGCCGCTTCGGTCAACGGATGATCTTTAGCCGGAGAAAAATAGATGGCGTAGCGCACGGCAAGCACTCTTCGGTGTCATGGAAAACCTGGATGAAAAGCTATTTGGCGTGACTCGCCTGCTTCCCGCAAGGTCAGGAGTGCGAGGTAATGGCTTTCCGTGACAGAATGATGATGCTGGAGGAAAAAAGCGCTCGAAACGCCGCGCGACTCTCGAATGTGCTGAAGGCGCAGATTGCACATTGAGTGGACGGATGGGGCTTTGCAAAAAAAAGCTCCGGTTTTGCGCCGGTGCCAGGGAGCGGGATGGCGAAAACCATGGTGGTTTTCGCATGAAACCCCGCTCCGGTTTTATGACCTAGTGCTGTGTTTTCCCGATCAGGCGCGAGCGCAGGGAGTTCGAGATATGATCGAACAGGAAAACCACGAACAGGATGAGCAGAACCATATAAGCAACCTTGTCCCAGTCGGCATTGGTGCCCATCGCTTCCAGCAGTTTCAGGCCGATGCCGCCGGCGCCGACCGCACCGATGATCGTGGCGGAACGGGTGTTGCTTTCCCAGAAATAGAGCGACTGGGAAATGAACACCGGCAGGACCTGTGGAAGCACGCCGAAGCGATTGACGGCAATCGGAGAAGCGCCAACCGATTTGACGCCCTCTCGCTGCTTGTCGTCCACATTCTCCAGCGCCTCTGCATAGACCTTGCCGAGCGCGCCGGTATCGGTGAAGAAGATTGCGGCGATGCCGGGGATCGGTCCGGGGCCGAAGCTGCGGGTGAAGAACAGCGCCCAGATCAGCATGTCGATCGACCGAAGGAAGTCGAACAGGCGCTTCATGCCCCAGTTGGCAGCCCTGTTGGCGGTGATATTGCGTGCGGCGAGAAAGGCGAGCGGCAGGGCGACGAGTGTACCGAACAGCGTGCCGACAAAGGCCATCACCAGCGTCTGCATCAGCTTGGAAAGAATATCGGCGTGCTGCCAGACGCTATTGTCGAGGAAATCATCGACCATGTGGCTGATATTGGAGCGCTGGGGATCGAGCCTTTCCCCCCACAGCGCCAGTGCGGCCAGATCGCCATAACCCTTGCCCCAGAATTCCGACTTGGTGTCGAACAGGAAATTCGCCCATCCGAGGAACCGCCGCTGTACATAGACCTGGCTGGTGCGGATTTCCGCCTGACCGGCAAAACCGTAATGCACGAGAACCTTGTTGCCGTCCTGCCTGATTTCTTCCGGCAGGACCTCAGGCGCCAGTGCCGTGTCGCCGTTGATGATGACGGGATAGTTCTTGCCGTCGACGTAGACGTCCACGCGGGTCGTCGTCACGTCGAGGCGGTTTTCGGTGCCCGCATAAACCACGCTGTAACCGCCATCCGGCAAAGGCTGCAGCCAGTCGATCGGCGCATCGACAGGATATTGTCTGCGGCTCGACCATTGCGGCGCGACCTTGCCGTCTTCGAAACGCAGGCGCGGCTGGGCGCGCCAGGAATACCAGTCCTGAATATAGCTTGAAGCGCGATCCCATCGGCCCTGCATGAAAGCGGGGCCGACATTGAAGAAGAAAAAGCAGGCGGTGAGATAGACGAGGACGGCGACAATACCGGTCAGGAAACCGTATCGTTGCATGAAGCCGCGATTGAAAATTGCGGGATGTGCAGCAGTCAGTCTCTCACGATCGGCGGTGTTAAGAATGAAAGTGGACGACATCAGGCCGCTCCCCGTCCGAATTCGAAGGATTGATGACCGATCAACCTGCGGCGCAGCCAGCTGGAAAACTGGTCGACGGCGATGATGGTGATCAGCAGCAGGATGATGATGGCATAGGTCTTGGAGGCGTGGTCGTTACCGATCGAGAGGCGGAAGACCTCCCCGATACCGCCGCCGCCGACGGCGCCGATGATGGTCGAGGCGCGCACGTTAATTTCGGCACGCAGCAATGCGTAGGAAACGAAATTGGGCAGAACCTGTGGCACAATGGCGAAGCGCACCCGCTCCAGCCAGTTGGCACCGGCGGCGCGCAGGCCTTCATCCGCCTTCATGTCGGCATTTTCCACGACTTCGAAGAACAGCTTGCCCAAAGCCCCGATCGTGTGGACGGAAATCGCGATGATTGCCGCAATCGGCCCGATCGATAAGATGGCGGTCAGCAATCCGGCGACGACGATTTCCGGAAAGGCGCGCAGGATTTCCATTATCCGGCGTACCACCCAGCGCACGAGACCGGCGCCAATGAGATTGGTGGAGGCGAAGAAGCAGAGCACAAAGGCGAAAGTCGTGCCGATGATCGTCGAGACCAGCGCGATGTTGAGCGTGATGATCAGCTGATAGATGAAATGCGGTATATAGAAGCCATTGGTGATGTAGACGCGATCCGCGACATAATTGTATTTCAGCGAACCGTTGGCATAGGGCGACGGCAGGTCGAACATCGCCCGGAAGACCTCGAGCGGACTATCCGGCACGAAGGTTTTCATGAAGTCGAAAAAATACGGCAGGCGCTCGAAGAACTTGCCGGAATTGGCCTCATTGGCGAAATTCAATGAAGCGGCAAGGACGATGAGGAAGATCACGAGCGAAATAACGGTATAAATCCGCCGTGTCTTAAGCTGCTGTTGATAATGACGCATGACCGTTCGGGACGATGCGCTCAATCCCTCGGGCGTGAGGGTACCATGGTGCAGGGGGGTCGCCATGCCGCTTTCCTTTATTGGCAAAAAGCGGCGGTGCCGCTAGGCACCGCCGCTTCCGGATATGATCTGAGGATCAGCCGCCGATAACGGACTTACGGGCGTCGACGATCGTCTGGTAGAAGGACGGATCGACCTTGATGTAAGCGGTGTTCTTGCCCTGGGTGAAGCCCTGGAAGCAAGCGAGGTCCTTCTTCGGCAGTTCCATGAAGAAGTCTTCAACCTTCTTCTTCATGCTGTCGCCGATCTTGTTGGCAACGAGAAGCGGACCGTTCGGGATCAGCGGGGACTTCCAGACCTGAACGATATCGTCCATGTCGAGGTTACCCTTCTTGACCATCTGGTAGAGGTTGCCGGCAGAGTAGCCTTCTTCCCACTTGCCGACGCCAGAACCGAACGTCGTGCCGACGTCGAACTTCTTGTCGAGAACGGCGAGAACGAGGTTCTCATGGCCGCCGCCGAAGCCGGTTTCAGAGAAGTATTCCTTGACCGGAACGCCGGTTTCCTTCGGGATCGCCACGTTCGGGATGAGGAAGCCTGAGGTGGAGTCAGGATCGGCAAAGCCGATCTTCTTGCCCTTGGCGTCTGCGAGCGTCTTGATGCCGCTGTCCTTGCGGGCAACCATGATCGTGTAGTAGCCGGTCGAACCGTCAGCGCCGACGGTGGTCAGGACCGGGTCTACGGCCTTGGGATCGGCAAGAGCGATCTTGGCGTAGGAGGAAGCGCCCATGGAGGCGATGTCGATGGTGCCGCCGAGCAGACCCTGGATGACGCCGTTATAGTCCGGCGACGGGAAAACCTGAACTTCGGAAACGCCGGTCGCGGCCTTCAGGCCATCGGCAACGCACTTCGTGTTGCGGATCTGGTCGGCTTCGTTTTCGGAACCGTCGAGACCGATACGCAGGACCTTGACGTCCTGAGCCATGGCGGAACCGGCCAGAACGCCAAGGGCGACTGCCGAAAGAAGGATTTTCTTCAACATGGACTTTCTCCTGTTTCCCGGCGAGCCGGAGTTTGTTGTGAAGTATCGGCCCTTGACGCGGGCGCAAACGATGCTGAGCGGTTCCTCAGAGCCCGGCCAGAGCGAGCGGTTCGGGACCGGCAGATTGCTGTACCGGACGCGCGGAAAGCTGCGCTCCGGGAATGTTTATGCTGGTCGAGGTCATGGTCTCGTCGATGCCGGCACCGTGCGAATCCGTGCCGTAAATCTCCGTCACGGCTGCGGCCGTCAGTTCGGCGGGCGTTCCGTCGAAAACGACGCGGCCATGCGACATGCCGATGATGCGCTCGCAATAATTGCGCGCCGTATCCAGCGTGTGTAGATTGGTGATGACGGTGATGCCTTCACGCTCGTTGATGTCGCGCAGGGCGTCCATCACGATCTTGGCGTTCAGCGGGTCGAGGGAGGCGATAGGCTCGTCGGCCAGAACCATCTTCGGAGACTGCATCAACGCCCGGGCGATGGCGACGCGCTGCTGCTGGCCGCCGGAAAGCGTGCCCGCCGCCTGCATGGCCACATGCTCGATGCCGAGCCGCTCGAGGGCGGCAATCGCCATCAGGCGCTCGTCATTGGTAAAGATGTTGAAGAGGCTGAGCGCCGTCGAACGGTGGTTCAGGCGGCCGAGCATGACATTGGTGAGCACGTCGAGGCGCGGCACCAGATTGAACTGCTGGAAGATCATGGCGCAGTCGCGCTGCCAGTTGCGCAGGGCGGCACCCTTCAGCGACGAGACTTCCGTGTCGTTGAAATGGATGGAGCCCGAGGAAGGATCGACGAGGCGATTGATCATACGCAGCAGCGTCGATTTTCCCGCGCCAGAACGTCCGATCACGCCAACCATCTGGCCTTGCGGAATTTCCACATTCACGGAATCGACCGCAGTGTGGTTGCCAAAACGGCGCGTGACTTGCTTCAGGTGAAAGCTCATTTCCCCGTCCAATCTTCTTCTGATGGGGTTCGACCTAGCAGTGGTCCGTGAAGTACCGATGTCAGTTTGATGAAGAAAATATTACAGAACTCACAGACGTAGGATCCCTGTGTTCGCCGACAAACCTTCTGGCAATCAAGCCAATGGGTTGAAACTCGCCCGGTGCCTCACAAACACAGTTATGCGGACCCCGGAGCATGGCCCCGGGATCTGCAATTTCTTCGGTGCGGGGTCGATTTTACCCGGCGTATTTCGCCACGAAATCCTCGGCGGCAAGGGTCCGGAAATCATCCAGCGCAACGCGCAACGTTGCATGGTCCCAGTCCCACCATTTGAGATCGTCCATGCGCTGGCCGAGTTCCGCCGGAAAACGTTCCCGGATCAGCCGAGCAGGAACGCCGCCGACGATGGTATAGGGCGCGACGTCTTTCGAGACGACCGCGCCGGCCCCGATCACAGCGCCGTTTCCAACCGTCACGCCGGGCAGGATGGTTGCGCCATGGCCGATCCACACATCGTGGCCGATCACCACACGCTTGGCGCGGCGGGCGGCGAAGAAGTCCGTTTCATCCTCGGCATCGTCCCAGTAGCTGCGGGCGCGATAGGTGAAATGGTGCAAGGTGGCGCGCGACATCGGATGATTGGTCGCATTGATGCGGACAGAGGCTGCGATGTTGACAAATTTGCCGATGCTGGCGCACCAGATCGCACCGTCCTGCATGACGTATGAATAATCGCCCATCTCGACTTCCTCGATGCGGCAGCGCTCCGAAATTTCGGTATAGCGGCCGATTGAGGAATTGGTGACGCGGGCGGTTTCGTGGATGACGGGTTCGAGACCGACCTTGACACTCATGCCGCTGCCTTCCGGGGTGAAAATTTCGAAACGTCCAGAATGCGGTCGGCCACGGCTTCCCGCACTTCCTCGTCATGGAAAATGCCGAGCAGTGCGGTGCCCTTCGCTTTTTTCTCGACGATCATGTCGACGACCACACGCCGGTTGACGGCGTCCAGCGAAGCGGTTGGTTCGTCGAGAAGCAGGATTGCATGGTCGGTGATGAAGCCGCGGGCAATGTTCACGCGCTGCTGTTCGCCACCGGAAAAGGTGGCGGGTGGAAGCGACCACAATTCCCGCGGCAGGTTGAGTTTCGAAAGCAGAACGGCTGCCTGCTCGCGAGCCTCTTCCACCGCAACCTTGCGCGCGAAAAGCGGTTCGGCAACGACGTCGATGGCCGGAACACGCGGCACGGTGCGAAGAAACTGGCTGACATAACCAATGGTGCGGTGGCGAATATCGAGAATGGTGCGTGGCGAAGCGCTGCCCATATCGATGACCTGATCCTCGTGGCGGATAAGGATCTGTCCGCTGTCGATGGCATAATTGCCATAGAGCATTTTCAGGATCGAGCTTTTGCCGATGCCGGACGGGCCGCCGAGTACGACACATTCGCCGCCGGAAACGGAAAAACTGACATCGCGGACAACCGGCAGTTCAATGCCGTCGCGAAGATGCATGGTGAAGCTTTTGAAGACTTCCGAAACGATAAGAGGCGTCGGCATGGCGTCAAACCTGCAAAATGGAGGAAACAAGCAATTGCGTGTATGGCTCGCGCGGGTCGTCCAGCACCCGGTCGGTCAGGCCGTGCTCGATGACGTCGCCGCCCTTCATCACCATCATGCGGTGAGAAAGCAGTCGCGCTACCGCGAGATCATGGGTGACGACGATGACGGCGAGACCGAGATCGTTGACGAGACCGCGCACCAGATCGAGCAGACGCGCCTGTACTGAGACATCGAGACCGCCGGTTGGTTCGTCCATGAAGACGAGACGCGGCGAGGTCACCAGGTTGCGGGCGATCTGCAGACGCTGGCGCATGCCGCCGGAAAAGGCGCGCGGCTGGTCGTCAATGCGGTCGGTGCCGATTTCCACCCGTTCCAGCCATTCGCTGGCCGATTGCCGGATGTTGCCGTAATGCCGGTTACCAACAGCCATCAGCCGCTCGCCGACATTGGCGCCGGCAGAAACCGCCATGCGCAGCCCGTCCGCCGGGTTCTGGTGCACAAAACCCCAGTCGGTCCGCATCAGGAAACGCCGTTCGGCCTCGCCCATGTGGTATAGGTCACGCACCGAGCCGTCGCGCATGCGATATTCCACGCTGCCCGCCGTTGGCATCAGCCGGGTGGAAATGCAGTTCAGAAGCGTGGTTTTGCCGGAGCCTGATTCACCGACGATCGCCAGAACCTCACCCGGATAAAGCTCGAAGGAGACGTTGCGGCAACCGGCCCGGTCGCCGTAATATTTGGAAACGTCCCTGACTTTCAGAAGTGGTGTGTCGCTCATTCTGCGGCCTCCTTCACATCCGCCAGCAGATGGCCCTTGTGGCCATGGGCGCGGCGGTCCTCGCAATGGTCGGTATCGGAGCAGACGAACATCCGCCCGCCTTTGTCATCTAGCACAACCTCATCCAGATAGACGTTCTCCCCTCCGCACAGCGCGCAGGGCTTGTCGAAGCTCTGGATTTCAAAGGGATGGTCCTCGAAATCGAGGCTCACGACGTCCGTATAGGGCGGCACGGCGTAGATGCGCTTTTCGCGACCGGCCCCGAACAGCTGCAGGGCATCCGACAGATGCATTTTCGGATTGTCGAATTTCGGTGTCGGCGAAGGGTCCATCACATAACGTCCGGCAACCTTCACCGGATAGGCATAGGTGGTGGAGATGCGGCCATTGCGGGCGATGTCCTCATAAAGCTTGACGTGCATCAGGCCGTATTCCTCAAGCGCGTGCATGACACGCGTCTCGGTCTCGCGCGGCTCGAGGAAACGTAACGGTTCGGGAATGGGAACCTGATAGACGAGGACCTGTCCCGAATGCAGCTCTTCTTCGGGAATGCGGTGCCGCGTCTGGATGATGGTAGCATCCTTGGTGCGGGTGGTAACGGCGACATCAGCCACCTTCTGGAAAAAGGCGCGGATGGACACGGCGTTGGTGGTGTCGTCGGCGCCCTGATCGATCACCTTCAGCACGTCGTCTGGACCGAGAATGGAGGCCGTCACCTGCACGCCGCCGGTACCCCAGCCATAGGGCATGGGCATTTCGCGGGAAGCGAAGGGAACCTGGTAACCGGGAATGGCAATCGCCTTCAGAATAGCCCGGCGGATCATCCGCTTGGTCTGTTCGTCCAGATAGGCGAAGTTGTAGGCAGCCAGCCCGTCGTCGAATGAAACTTCTTTAAGCATTGCGCGTTAACCTTGCGAAAAAAGGAGTACAAGCTCATGGAGATTGGAATTCTTGCAGCCGTGTTCTTTGCCGCATTTGCAGCATTGACCGTCTTTTGCGCCTATTGGTTCGGCGAGCAGCACAGTCGCTGAACTATTCGGCGGCATCGTTCATCCATTCCCCGGGATTGGTATTGGCAGCATCGAAATCGGCGCGCATCTTGCGGACCAAGCCTAGTTCGGCCTGAAAATCCACGTAATGCGGCAATTTCAGATGCTCGACGAAACCGGTCGCCTGCACGTTGTCGGCGTGTGAGATGACAAATTCCTCGTCCTGCGCGGGGGCAACCACATCCTCACCGAATTCACCGGCACGGAGCGCGCGGTCGACGAGCGACATGGCCATCGCCTTGCGCTCGCTCTGGCCGAACACCAGACCGTAACCGCGGGTGAATTGCGGCGGCGCCTTGGCCGAACCCTTGAACTGGTTGACCATCTGGCACTCGGTGACCTTGATATCGCCAAGCGAAACGGAAAAGCCGAGTTCCGGCACCTCCAGTTCGACCTCTACTTCGCCGATGCGGATTTCACCGACGAAGGGATGCGTGCGGCCGTAACCGCGCTGTGTGGAATAGGCGAGCGCCAGAAGAAAGCCTTCGTCGCCGCGTGCCAACGATTGCAAGCGCAGGTCGCGCGCCATCGGAAACTCTATCGGCTCCCGCGTCAGATCGCCGGCAATATGGTCGTCCGGCATGTCGCCATCGTTTTCGATCAGGCCCTCTTCGGCCAGAATGTCGGATACGCGCATGACATATTCCGGCTCCCCTTCCCGCAGGGAGGGGATCTCGACAGCCCCGTCCTCGAGAAGCGAGGGGTCTAGCAGACGGTGGGTATAGTCAAATGTCGGCCCCAGCAATTGCCCGCCGGGTAAGTCCTTGTAGGTGGCGGAAACGCGGCGCTGCACGGTCATGTCAGCCGTATCCACGGGAACCGAATAACCGAAGCGCGGCAGGGTCGTGCGGTAAGCACGCAGCAGGAATATGGCTTCGATCATGTCGCCGCGGGACTGCTTGACGGCAAGAGCGGCAAGCGACTGGTCGTAAAGCGAAGCCTCGGCCATGACGCGGTCGACGGCGAGCGAAAGCTGCGAAACGATCTGCGCGACCGTCATCGCGGGCAGGTCGCGGTCTCCGCGCCGCTTGTCGGCCAGAAGCCGGTGTGCGTTGGCGATGGCGGTTTCCCCGCCTTTGACAGCAACATACATCTTATGCCTCCACGGGTTGAATGCGCGTCGTGCGCGGCAGGCAGACGAATTTGTCGCCAGCCGTCAGGATGATGTCGACGCCGCGCGGGAAGATGGCGTTGTTCTCTGCCCACAGCCTCGGGAATATGTCCGGCAGGCCGGAAGGGCTGATGATGTTGATGTGGCGGATGCCGGGGCCGGACAGCAGTAATTCCTGTCCGCCGTCGAGATCGGGCAATTCGATGATGACCGTCGTCGAACGGTCAGGATATTCCTGGGTGCCCTGAGCAAAGAGACCGAACGAGGCAATTGCGCTTCCAGCCTCGATGACGGCGAAATGCGCCGCGCCTTTTTCCTCGGTCGCAACAGCCCCGGTGTGAAATCCGATCCATCCCGGCACTGCGGTTTTGCGCAGCGCAACGCTCAGCCATACCGGCGTATCATGGTCGCAGAGTGCGAGAAGAACGGCGCCGGTTGCCGCGCCGAGCGGCAGCGGCGGGGCTCCTGCGGTTTCGATCGTCTGCGGCGTGCCCGGTCGGGCCATGCCATCCATGAGCTTTTTGAAAATCCGTTGGGAATCGAAGACGGCGCTGGAAAAACCGCCCGTCAATGCTTCGGCCTTGACGCTCATCAATCCTCTCCTCGAACCATGGTGAAGAAATCGACCCGGGTTGCGGCGGTTTCTTTTGTTTTTTGCTCTTTTTCTTCGGTCAGCCTTTTTTCGACCGGTGAAAGAAGTTCAGCCTCGATGAAGTCACGGGTCGGGCTTTCCTGCCAGAGCGCATCGAAAACCGCAGCGTACCAGGCCTTCTTGCGGCCGGTGCCGAGAACATGCGCGTGGCCGACCGTGCCGGAGGCAAGCTTGACGGTTGCCCGGGTGACGGTCGTTTCGCCCAGATTGAAAGGCGCACCGCCGCCGCCGATGCGGCCCTTGACCATGACGAGGCCCGTTTCCGGCCCCCGCACGTTTTCCGTCTGCGGGCTGGCATCCTGCCGGTTCCAGACCGTTTCAAGTTCCTGAACGGTGGCGCGGGCAAGAAGCGCCGCCACCCGTTTCCTTTCCGCATGTGAATTCGCAGTTTCGTGAATCATCGCTTGACCTCTAATGTCTATTGATATAGACAACTATACAATATAAGTTACAATTAACGACGATGAATGACAAGCGTGTGACATGGGCCCTTCGGCAGCGATGAAAAGAAAGAACGGCGTGGCGCTCTGGCGGCAGATCGCCGACAGGATCAGGGGCGAGATTGCGGCGGGCGATCACGACGAAACCGGCATGTTGCCGCCGGAAGTGGCGTTGGCCGAAAAGTTCGGCGTCAACCGTCACACCGTCAGAAGCGCCATTGCCGCACTTGCCAGCGAAGGCATCCTCGAGCCGATGCAGGGTCGCGGCACGATGATCGCGCGCAAGGAGCGCCTGAGTTTTCCGATTTCACGGCGCACGCGGTTCACGGCGGGTATCGGCGATCAGGTGAAGGAAATGGAGGCGCTGCTTCTTTCCCATACCACCGAGCCGGCAAGCGCCGATCTGGCGGCGCGGCTCAAGGTGCAGCCTGGCGCGTCGCTCGTGCGTCTGGAAACACTGCGCAAGGCTGACAACCGGCCGGTTTCCCGCTCCACCACTTGGTTTCCCGCGGACCGTTTTGCAGGAATAGGGGAGGCTTATCTGAAAAGCGGGTCGATCACCGCGGCCTTTGAAATGCTGGGCGTGGCGGATTATGTGCGCATCTCGACCGCGATTTCCGCGAGACACGCGGATACGGAGGATCTGGCCGATCTCGAATTGTCACCCGGAGCCATCCTGCTCGTCACCCAGGCACTGAACGCCGATATGGACGGCGTGCCGGTACAATACGCCATCAGCCGGTTCTCGGCCGATACGGTTGAGTTCACGGTGGAGAATTAACCGGTAAACGCAGCCGGAGCGTTATTCCGCCTGCGAAAGGCCGAGTACATCCAGCATCGAATAGAAGCCCGGCTTCTTGTCGAAGGCCCAGACGGCTGCCGCGATCGCGCCGCGCGCGAAGATGGAACGGTCGCCGGCGTAGTGGGAAAGCTCGACGCGTTCTCCCTCTCCGGCGAAGATCACCGAATGTTCGCCGATCACCGAACCGCCGCGCAGCGTGGCGAAACCGATGGTGCCCACCTCACGCGCACCGGTATGCCCGTCACGCACGCGAACGGAGGAGGTGGCCAAATCGATTTTGCGACCCGCTGCCGCCGCCTCGCCGAGCAGAAGTGCGGTCCCCGAAGGCGCATCCACCTTGTGTTTGTGGTGCATTTCAAGGATTTCGATATCCCAGTTCTGCGCATCCAGCGCCTGGGCGGCCTGCTGGGTCAGAACGCTAAGCAGATTGACGCCAAGGCTCATATTGCCCGACTTGACGATGCGCGCATGGCGCGAAGCCGCCTTGAATTTTTCCTCGTCTTCGGGTGTGCAGCCCGTGGTGCCGATGACATGCACGATGCGGGCTTGCGCGGCCAACCCGGCGAAAGTGATGCTGGTCGCCGGTGAGGTGAAGTCGATCACCCCTTCGGCATGCAGAAAGGCTTGCAGCGGATCGCTGGTAATCTCGACGCCGATCGGCCCAAGGCCTGCAAGCTCGCCGGCATCACGGCCGACAAAGGCGGAGCCTTCACGTGCGACGGCGGCATGCAGCGTTACACCCGGCGTCTGGTGAATGAGCCGGATCAGCGCCTGCCCCATCCGGCCCGCCGCACCAACCACGACCAGTTTCATCTCGCTGCCGCTCATGCCTTCACTCACTTTTTCATGTCGGGCGGATCAAGACCGCCGGTATCGGACGATTTATGTTTGCGGCGGCAACGTTAAAGACCGCCCGCCCGCTTCGCAAGCCTATCCAGGATCCGATGAGAACCGATCAGGCTCTCCAGCGACGTCCGTCCAGCGAAAGACCGAAGTCCGAAGGTGTGCGGGCGTAGGTGGCGAGGCCGGAAAGGGCTGCCTGCGGGTGGGTGACAACGAAGGTGGGGATGCTGCGCATCAGGGCGCTGTGCGGTGCCTTATCCTCGAAGGCGGCCCGGAATTCCGGGCTTTTCAGCGCCGGAATGATTTTCTGCGAAATGCCACCAGCCAGATAGACGCCGCCCTTGGCCATGAAGATCAGGGCAAGATCGCCGGCCACACGGCCGAGATAGGTGCTGAAAAGCGAAAGCGTTTCTTTCGCCTGCGGGTTCTCGCCCGAAAGCCCATGCGAGGTAATGTCGGCCGGATCGGAAAAGATCGGCTGGATGCCATCGGCGGCGCAGATGGCGCGGTAAAGATTGACCAGCCCACGCCCACACAGAATCTGTTCGCCAGCAACGCGGCCCTCGATGGTTTCGATATGCGGAAAAACCGCATAATCGCGTGCGCTTCTGGGGCCAATATCGACATGGCCGCCTTCGCCCGGTACCGGGAACCACATATGGCGGGCGTAGACCAGTCCGGCCACGCCAAGGCCGGTGCCCGGTCCGAGAACGACGCGCGAGGCCAGCATGTCTTTTTTACCGGAGCCGATAGTCTCCCGGTTGTCGTCGTCAAGCGCGGCGATTGCCAAGGCCTGCGCTTCGAAATCGTTGATGACGATAACGTCCTTAAGGCCGAGTCTGGCCAGCATATCCTTCGGCTTGACGACCCAGTGGCAGTTGGTCAGCGGAATCTCGTCGCCCTCGATCGGGCCGGCGATGGCAAGGATGGTGGAAACCGGCTGAAGCGATGTCTTGTCCAGAACCGCCTGCTGGATGGCGTCGTCAATCGTTTCGTATTCCGCCGTTTTAACACTCGTCAGATGCACGGGTTCGGCGAAGGAATCGATCAGAATGGAAAAGCGGGCATTGGTGCCGCCGATGTCGCCAAGAAGGATCGGAAAGGACAGATATTCGGTATCAGACGTCTTCGGCATTGCCTGTTCCATGTTGGTGGGTGCTGGAGCGGGATGGCAAAAAGTGTATGCGGTTTTCGCCTGAAATCCCGCGTTTATATTTATAAACTATCCGGCGACGTTGAAGTCGACCAGTTTTTCTGCGGTGGCGCGGTTGAGCGCCATGGGAATGTCGTAAACCGTGGCAAGCCGGGTCAGCGCCTTCACATCCACATCGTGCGGCATCGCGGTTAGCGGGTCAGTGAAGAAGATCAGCATATCCACCTCGCCGGTGGCGATCATCGCGCCGATCTGCTGGTCGCCGCCAAGCGGGCCGCTTTTGAGGCGAATGACGTTCAGTTCGGGGCAGGCTTCCTGAACCCGTCCGCCGGTCGTGCC
The DNA here is from genome assembly GCF_030757975.1 of Rhizobium sp. AN73. NCBI lineage: Bacteria > Pseudomonadati > Pseudomonadota > Alphaproteobacteria > Hyphomicrobiales > Rhizobiaceae > Rhizobium > Rhizobium sp. AN73. The sequence continues at coordinate 2,397,452 of NZ_JARWME010000002.1, read as the reverse complement.
GGTGGCGACGATCTTGAAGTTCGAAAGCACCTTTTGATGATGACGCGCAAAATCCGCCATATCGTCTTTTTTCTCGTCGTGAGCGATGAGCGCGATACAGCGTTGTCCTGCCATGTCCCCAGCCTGTCCCGTAAAGAATTAAATCGATTTGATGCCTTCTATAACAGCTTGCCGCCATTTGAAAAGGGAAGCTGTTTAATGCCCCATTTCTGTTTCAGTTCAATGTCGGGCGCTGGGTGGGGAGCGGAATATCCGAAGGCGGCTGAATGGCCGGAGCGCTTTGAATGACCTGTTCCACAGCTTGCTGACGCACTGCCTGAGCCGGGGAATACGCCTGGGCCGCAAAACCTTCCGGATTGGCGGAAGGGGCGACAGCCACGGCGGCGCAGGCTGCGGGCAGATCGGAGACCATGACCTGACGGGGTTTTACCGGCTTGGCATTGGGGTCCTTCTTCGGTGGCGCCCATGGTTCCTTGGTGAACCACCAGGCAAGCGACTTGTCGCAACCGTCACCTTTGCCGACTTCCGCCTGCGGTTTGCAGTTTGGAGCATCGGGCGGGCATTCCAGCCGGATGTGGAAATGTTCGTCGTGGCCGTAGATCGGCCTGATCTTGCCCATGAAGGTGCGGTCGCCGGTCCATGTCTGGCAGAGTTTCTGCTTGATTGCCGGGTTGACGAAGACCCGTTCCACCTGCGGATAGCTCGCCGCCATCATCACCAGCCGGGCATTGAGCGGTGACCATTTGCGGTCATCCACCGTCAGGAACTTGGCCTTGTCCAGCATGGAGACGAAAGGCAGCGTCTCGCGCTGCTGCACGCTCAGCCTGGGGTTCGGCATGGGCCGCCACCAGATGTCGACATCGAGGCCGATCTGGTGTGAGGCGTGGCCGGTCAGCATCGGTCCGCCGCGTGGCTGGGAAATATCGCCGAGCAACAGCCCCGGCCAGCCGATTTTCTGGGCATCCTGTGAAAACCGCTCGAGGAAGGAAATCAGCTGCGGTTGGCCCCAGTTGCGATTGCGGGAAAGACGCATGGCTTGCCACGTCGGGCCGTCCGGCGGCATGGCGATGGCGCCGGACTGGCAGCCCTTGGCATAGGAGCCGATGGGTTGGGAGCCGCTGGCGGATGGCAGGTCGATATGGCCGAATACTTCTTTCGCGGGCCTATCTTCGGCAAATGCGGTTTGCATCTGCATTTGCAGCGCGGAAACGACCGAAATCGTCAGCATGGCCGCCTTGAAAACTCTGGATGATCCCGCCGTCATATATCGTGCCCGTTCCGACCAAATGATTCTCTTGCCCCTCAGGATAAACTGGAACGGGATTTTGTTGAAACCATGTTTCACCCGCCTCACGCCAAAGCGTGCAAATAAAGGCGTCGATAAAGAGCTTGTGAGCCGGGGCATCTGTTTTTTGCCAATCTTTGTCTTATGCTCTGCGCAACAAACACGGAAAACAGGGAACGTCCCGAATGATCTTGTTACCATCCCGGCTCGTCATCGCTCTTGCGGCATCTGCCATGCTGATACCGGCGGTGGCATCCGCCCAGTCGGCGGATGTATGGCGAAAGGGGATTTCGACGGTCGGGGAACTGAAGCACCCAGATGGCTTTGATCATTTCGACTATGTGAACACCAAGGCGCCGAAAGGCGGCACGCTGCGCATGTCGACGTCGGGCACCTTCGACACGCTCAATCCGCTGCTCGCCAAGGGCGAGCTGGCGACGGGTCTTTCGCTGGTTTTCGACACCTTGATGAAATCAACAGAAGAGGAATTGTCGGCCTCCTATGGTCTTCTGGCCGAGGGCGTGAGTTATCCCGACGATATTTCCAAAGCCACCTTCCGGCTGCGCGCGGAGGCCAAATGGGCAGACGGCAAGCCGGTGACGCCGGAGGATGTCGTCTTCAGCTTCGAAAAGGCCAAGGATCTCAGCCCGCAACTTGCGACCTATTATACGCATGTCACCAAAGCTGAGGTGAGCGGCGAAAGGGACATCACCTTCACCTTCGATGAAAAGAACAATCGCGAATTGCCGCAGATCGTCGGGCAATTGCTGATCGTTCCGAAACACTGGTGGGAAGCCGCCGGTCCTGATGGCAAGCCGCGTGACATATCACGCGGCACGCTGGAGCCGGTGATGGGTTCCGGTCCCTACAAGATCGCCGCGGTGTCTCCCGGCTCGACGATGACCTATGAGCGCCGCGACGACTATTGGGGCAAGGACGTCGGGGTGAATGTCGGTCTGCACAATTTCAAAACCATCGCCTACACCTTCTTTGCCGATCAGGACGTGGAATTCCAGGCCTTCAAATCCGGCACGGTCGATTTCCGGCAGGAGGCTTCTTCCAGCCGCTGGGTCACCGGTTATGATTTTCCGGCCGTCAAGGATGGCCGGGTCAAGAAAGAGGAATTGCCGAACATCTATCGCTCCGTCGGCATCATGCAGGCTTTCGTGCCGAACATGCGGCGGGAGAAGTTCCAGAACCCGAAACTGCGCAAGGCACTCAACTACGCTTTCGATTTCGAGGAGCTGAACCGGACATTGGCTTACGGCCAGTTCCAGCGCATCAACAGCTTTTTCATGGGCAGCGAGCTGGCCTCTTCCGGCCTGCCGACCGGCCGCGAACTGGAAATTCTTCAGGAGCTGAAGAATCAGGTTCCGCCGGAGGTCTTTACCACCGAATATCGCAACCCGGTCGCAGGTGATCCCGCCAAACAGCGCGACAATCTGCGCGAGGCCGTCAAGCTGATGAAGGAGGCCGGTTACGAGCTGCGCGGCAACCGCATGGTCAATGCGGCGACCGGGCAGCAGCTGGATATGGAGTTTCTGATCGATTCCGCCGGCATGGAAAGAACGATCCTGCCCTACGTCCAGAATCTGAAGAAGATCGGCGTCAACGCGACGATCCGCACGGTCGACGCCTCGCAATATACCAACCGCACCCGCAGCTTCGATTTCGACGTAACGATCAAGCTCTGGGCGACATCGGCAAACCCTGGAAACGAACAGGCGGACTTCTGGGGTTCGGCGGCGGCTGACCGGCAGGGTTCCAACAACCTCGCCGGCATCAAGAACCCCGCCGTCGATGCTCTGGTGAGAAAGGTCATATTTGCGCCCAACCGGGATGAACAGGTGGTCGCCGCGCGGGCGCTCGACCGGGTGCTTCTGGCAAACAGCTACGTCATACCGCAATTCTACCGCGGCGAGATGTTCATCGCTTACTGGAACACGCTCATCCGCCCGGAAAACCTGCCGCAATATGGCATCGGTTTTCCGGAAGCATGGTGGTCGAGCCAGGCCGGAAACTGACGCCGGCCTTGCTTTCGCGTCGAAGGCTTGATTCACATAGGGCGAGACGGATCGCTTAAAGCGTAAGGCTGCGCTTTCAGGAAAGGACCGGGTTTGACAGAAACGAAAACCGCTGACGTATCGGCCGGGAGCAAAGGCTGATGGGCGCCTATATCCTCAGGCGTCTGGCGCTGATGATCCCGACCATCATCGGCATTATGGGCATTTCGTTTCTTGTCATCCAGTTCGCGCCGGGCGGGCCGGTGGAACAGGTCATCTCGCAATTGACGGGGCAGGGCGACAGTGCCTCCGACCGTCTCTCGGGCGGCGGCGATCTTATGGGCCAGTCCGGTGGTTTCGATGAAAGCGGCTCGAAATATCGCGGTGCTCAGGGTCTCGATCCGGAGCTGATCGCCAAGCTTGAGAAACAGTTCGGTTTCGACAAGCCGCCGCTTACCCGTTTTCTCGAAATGATGTGGAATTACATCCGCTTCGATTTCGGCGACAGCTTCTTTCGCAATTCCTCTGTCATCGATCTCATCATCGACAAGCTGCCGGTATCGATGTCGCTCGGCTTCTGGATATTGATCATCTCCTACATGATCTCCATTCCGCTCGGCATCAAGAAAGCCGTTTCCGACGGCTCGACCTTCGATATCTGGACATCAGGCATCATCATCATCGGTTATGCCGTGCCGAGCTTCCTGTTCGGCATTCTTCTCATCGTGCTCTTCGCCGGCGGATCGTTCTTCGACTGGTTCCCGCTGCGTGGTCTGGTGTCGGATAATTTCGCGCAGCTGAACTGGTGGCAGAAGATCATCGACTATTTCTGGCACCTGACCCTGCCGCTGATCGCGTTGTCGCTTTCGGCTTTCGCGACGACGACGCTTCTGACGAAGAATTCCTTCATCGACGAGATCAAGAAGCAATATGTCGTCACCGCCCGCGCCAAGGGTCTCACCGAACGCAAGGTTCTTTATGGCCATGTCTTCCGCAACGCGATGCTGATCGTGATCGCCGGTTTTCCGGGTGCATTCATCTCGGCCTTCTTCACCGGTTCGCTGCTGATCGAGAATATCTTCTCGCTGGATGGCCTTGGCCGCCTTGGTTATCTGTCGGTCGTCAACCGTGACTATCCGATCGTGTTCGGAACGCTGTTCATCTTCTCGCTGATGGGCCTCGTGGTCAGCCTCCTTTCCGACCTCATCTACACATGGATCGATCCGCGCATCGATTTCGAGCGGAGGGACGTGTGATGACGCTTGCCCATACCGCCGCAACGGAAACAATGGTAAAGCCGAAGCGTCCGTGGTTTTCGCCGACCACCAAGCGCCGCTGGCAGAATTTTACTGCCAACCGCCGCGGTTACTGGTCCTTCTGGCTGTTCCTGATCCTGTTTTTCCTGAGCCTGATCGCGGAGTTCATCGCCAATGACAAACCCATTTTCGCTTCCTATAAGGGCGAGTTTCTGGTGCCGGTCATGGTCGATTATCCGGAAGAAAAATTCGGCGGCTTCCTTGCTCAGACCGATTACAAATCCTCCTTCATTCAGGATGAGATAAACGCCAATGGCTGGATGATCTGGCCGCCGATCCGCTATTCCTATCAGACGGTCAATTCCAATATTCCGCATTCTGCCCCCACCGCTCCCTTCTGGCTGATGGATGAAAAGGACCGTTGCTCCGCCTACCCGCAGGGCAATGCCGATCCCGGCTGCACGCTCGGCAACCTCAATTGGCTCGGAACCGACAATCAGGCGCGCGACGTCACGGCGCGGATGATCTACGGATTTCGTATTTCTGTGCTTTTCGGCCTGACGCTGACGATCGCGTCAGCCCTCGTCGGCGTCACCGCCGGCGCCATCCAGGGCTATTTCGGTGGCTGGACAGACCTTCTGTTGCAGCGTTTCATCGAAATCTGGTCGTCCATGCCGGTGCTTTACATCCTGCTCATCATCGCGGCCATTCTGCCGCCGGGCTTCTTTGTGCTGCTCGGCATCATGCTGCTGTTCTCATGGGTCGGGTTCGTCGGCATCGTGCGCGCGGAATTCCTGCGGGCCAGAAACTTCGAATATGTCCGCGCTGCCCGCGCCCTTGGCGTCGGCAACTGGACGATCATGTTCCGGCATCTTCTGCCCAACGCCATGGTGGCAACGCTGACTTTCCTGCCGTTCATCCTTTCCGGTTCGATTACCACACTGACCTCGCTCGATTTCCTCGGCTTTGGCATGCCGCCGGGATCGCCGTCGCTGGGTGAGATGATCGCGCAGGGTAAAAACAACCTTCAGGCGCCCTGGCTTGGTCTTACTGCCTTCTTCACCATGTCCATCATGCTGTCGCTCCTGATCTTCGTCGGCGAGGCGGTGCGAGACGCCTTCGACCCACGCAAGACGTTCCGGTGATCGCCATGATGGAAACAAAGACCCAGCCGCTTCTCTCCGTCCGTGATCTCTCCGTTGCCTTTCATCAGGGTGGAGCGACCAGCATCGCCGTAGATCATGTCTCCTTCGACCTGATGCCGGGCGAAGTTGTCGCCCTCGTCGGGGAATCCGGCTCCGGCAAATCGGTGACGGCGAACTCGATCCTCAAATTGCTGCCCTATCCGGCGGCGAGCCATCCTTCGGGCAAAATCCTGTTCGACGGCAAGGATATGCTGACCCTGCCGGAACGGTCCCTCCGCGCGGTCCGCGGCAACGACATCACCATGATTTTCCAGGAGCCGATGACGTCGCTCAATCCGCTCCACAGCATAGAGCGGCAGATCGGCGAAATCCTTGAGCTGCATCAGGCAATCACCGGCGCTGAAGCGCGGGCACGCACGCTGGAACTGTTGCTGCAGGTGGGTATCCGCGAACCGGAAAAGCGCCTGAAGGCATATCCGCACGAATTGTCCGGCGGCCAGCGGCAACGCGTGATGATTGCCATGGCGCTTGCCAACCGGCCAAAACTGCTGATCGCCGACGAACCGACGACGGCGCTGGATGTGACCGTTCAGGCGCAAATCCTCGAATTGCTGAGCGATCTCAAGAACCGGCACGGCATGTCCATGCTGTTCATCACCCACGATCTCGGCATTGTCCGCAAGTTTGCCGACCGTGTCTGCGTCATGACCAAGGGCAAGATCGTCGAAACCGGCACAGTGGAGCAGGTGTTTACCGATCCGCAACACGCCTATACGCGCCACCTTTTGGCAGCCGAACCCAAGGGCGAGCCGCCGCTTTCCGACACCAGCAAACCCATCGTCATGCAGGGTGACGACATAAAAGTCTGGTTCCCGATCAAGGCGGGGCTGATGCGCAAGGTGGTCGACCATGTGAAGGCGGTCGACGGTATCGATATTACCCTGCGCGCCGGACAGACGGTTGGCGTTGTGGGTGAATCCGGTTCCGGCAAGACGACGCTCGGTCTGGCGCTCTCGCGGTTGATCGCCTCCCAAGGACGTATCAGCTTCATCGGCCAGTCGATCGACAGCTATTCCTATGAGATGATGAAGCCGCTGAGAAACCGGCTGCAGGTGGTGTTTCAGGACCCTTACGGTTCGCTCAGCCCGCGCATGTCGGTGGGTGAAATCGTCGCCGAGGGCCTGAAGGTGCATGAGCGGTCGCTTTCCGCCGATGAGCGCGACACCCGTGTCGCTCAAGCGCTGGACGAAGTCGGTCTCGATCCGGCAACGCGCTGGCGGTATCCGCATGAATTTTCCGGCGGTCAGCGCCAGCGTATCGCCATTGCCCGCGCCATGGTGCTGAAACCCCGCTTCGTCATGCTGGACGAGCCGACATCGGCGCTCGACATGAGCGTGCAGGCGCAGGTGGTTGATCTCTTGCGCGATCTTCAGGCCAGGCACGAACTCGCCTACCTCTTCATCAGTCACGACCTGAAAGTGGTGAAGGCGCTTGCCAACGACGTGATCGTCATGCGCAACGGCAAGGTGGTGGAGAGTGGCCCGGCGGCGGAGATATTCGCCGATCCACAGCAGGAATACACCAAGGCCCTGCTGGCTGCCGCCTTCAATATCGAGGCGGTCGAAACCAAAGCGGTGAGCCAGTAACAGGCGTATCGCTGTTTCTATTAAGACGATGATTTTTCTGTTGCTTTGCGGAAAATGCCGACCCATGTTGCGGGAACGTGATGCGGAAACGGATTGAATGCAATGGCAGCGGATGTGATCGTTTTGGGGGCGGGGATCATCGGGGTCTCCGTCGCTTTGCAACTGGCCCGCAGGGGCAAATCGGTCGTACTGGTGGACCGGCGGGGACCGGGTGAAGAAACCTCCTTCGGCAATGCCGGGCTGATCCAGAGAGAGGGTGTCGTCCCTTACGCCTTTCCGCAGGAGGTCAGCCGGCTGCTGCGATACTCTCTGAACAACAGCATCGATGCCCGTTATCATCTCTCGGCCCTGCCGAAGATCGCACCCTTCCTTGGGCGATACTGGTATAATTCCGCAGCCACACGCCACGCGGCGATTGCGCGCGCTTACGCGCCGCTGATCGAACATTCGGTTTCCGAGCACAGCATCCTGATCGATGAAGCAAAGGCGGGCGATCTGATCGTCAAGAATGGCTGGATGGAGGCCTACAGGACCGCTGAAAGGCGGGATGCCGACTATGCCTTTGCTGAAATGCTGGCGCGGGACCACGGTATTTCCCATACCAGGCTCGACGCGCAGGAGCTTGCCACAGCCGAACCGCATCTCAGCCGTGATTTCGTTGGCGGTCTGAAATGGGACGACCCATGGTCGGTACGCGATCCGTATGCGCTGACGATTGCCTATCTCCGGCTGTTCGAAAGCCTCGGCGGAACCTTTGTGCGGGGCGATGCATCAACCCTCAGCCAGACGGTGAGCGGCTGGACGGTGCGCACCGAAACCGGCGCGGTGGAAGCGGAACATGCTGTCGTGGCGCTTGGCCCATGGGCGGATACCGTGACAGAACGGCTGGGTTATCGTTTCCCGCTCGGTGTGAAGCGTGGCTACCACATGCACTATGCGCCGCAGGATGGCACCAAGCTCAACAACTGGCTTATCGACGCGGAGCGCGGTTATTTTCTGGCGCCAATGCGCAAGGGTATTCGCATGACGACCGGTGCGGAATTTGCCGAACGCGATGCACCGAAATCCCCCGTGCAGATCGAGCGGGCGGAACGGGTCGCTCGCAAGACCTTCCCTCTGGGCGGCAGGCTGGATGCGGAACCCTGGATGGGCGCTCGCCCCTGCACGCCGGATATGATGCCGATCATCGGCAAGGCGCCGCGCCATAAGACGTTGTGGTTCTCGTTCGGACATGCCCATCACGGGCTGACACTCGGGCCTATCACCGGGCGTGTGCTGGCGGAAATCATGCTGGGAGAAACGCCTGTTATCACCATCGATGCCTACCGCCCGGAAAGGTTCAATCCCTGATGGCCAGGGCATCGGACCGAAAAGTGTAGCGCGGTTTTCGGAAAATCCGATGCTCAAACAAAAACTTAGAGCGGCGGAACGATTCCGTTTTTATCTCCGCCGCTCTAAATCCGCTGGCCTTCCTGCGGCGGGCCACGTAACATGGGCTTATCCAAAGGGAAAAGGGGCGAGCGTCATCATGACGGCGAGGTTTCTCATCTATCAGCAGCAGGACGATTTTCGTTAGCGAAGCGCTTCTGCGCGCGAAACAGAAGAGAAACGGTCTGCTGGTGCATGATGGATGATATTGAAAAAGCAAAGAAATTTTTCGCTGATAACCCCGATATCGAAATTCTCGAAGCCTTCGTCATAGATGCGAACGGCGTTCCGCGCGGCAAATGGATACCGCGCGAAAGGGCGATCGACGTTCTTGAAAAGGGAATGGCGATCCCGCGCTCCGTCTACGCGCTGGATATCTGGGGCCGGGACGTACATGCCGCGGGCCTCGCCGAAGGCACGGGCGATCCGGACGGATTCTGCTTTCCCGTTCCCGGCACGCTGTCACGGGTGACATGGCTCGGCCGGCCGACCGCGCAAGTTCTGCTCGCGATGAAAAATCCGGATGGAACAGGGTTTTACGGCGATCCGCGCCATGTTCTGGCGCGGGTTCTGGAAGCCTATAAAAAGGCTGGCCTCACCCCGGTCGTGGCCACTGAACTCGAATTTTACCTGATCGACCCGGTTCGTTCCGCGCTCGATCCCGTCCGTCCGCCACACAGCCGCGAAGGCCGTTGGCACACGGGCCAGACGCAGGTTCTGTCGATTTCCGAATTACAGGACTTCGAGGATGTCTTCCATGATATCGCGACCGCCTGCCGGGCGCAGGGCGTTCCTGCCGATACGACGCTGCGGGAAAACGGCCCCGGGCAATATGAAATCAACCTCAATCACGTGCCGGATGCATTGCAGGCTGCCGATTTCGCAGTATTCCTGAAGCGCATCGTCAAGGGTGTGGCGCGGCGGCACGAACTCGACGCCACCTTCATGGCCAAGCCTTACGGGCTGCAGGCTGGCAACGGCATGCATGTGCATTTTTCCGTCCTAGATAGTGACGGCAGGAACATCTACGCCGGGGAAAATGGCCCGTCGGACGCGCTGATGCATTCCGTCGGCGGCCTCCTGGAAAACATGGGGGAAAGCATGGCGATCTTCGCGCCCCATGCCAATTCCTACCGCCGCCTGACACCCAGCGAACATGCGCCCACCTACGCCTCCTGGGGCATCGACAACCGCTCGGCAGCGGTGCGCGTCATCACCGCCAGCAAGGCCGCAACGCGTATCGAACATCGCGTGGCCGGTGCCGATACCAACCCCTATCTCGTCGTGGCGATGATCCTGAGTGCGGCACTTGCCGGCATGAAGGAAAAACGCCAGCCCGGCGGCGCGATTTCCGGCGACAGCCACGCCATTAATCATGAGCCTTTGCCGACCAACTGGGACTATGCCTTGCAGCGCTTCACGCGTTCAAGCTTCGCTTATGCGACGCTCGGCCAGCGTTATCGCACGCTGTTTTCCGCCTGCAAACAGCAGGAACTTTCCGAATTTTCCTTGCGCGTAACCGACGTCGAATATGACGCCTATATCAGGACGGTGTGAGATGGCTGAGGTGACGAACATTCCCAATCCCGGCCACACCTCCTCCTGGTATGCGGCCTCCGCCAATGTCAAATCCGTGCGGCCCACACTTGAAGGCGCGATGGAAGCGGATGTCTGCGTCATCGGCGGCGGTTTCACCGGCATTTCCGCCGCGCTTGAACTTTCCGAACGCGGTTATTCCGTCATCGTTCTGGAGGGTGTGCGAGTTGGCTTCGGCGCTTCGGGGCGCAATGGCGGCCAGATCGTCAATGGTTACAGCCGCGACCTTGAAACAATCGCCAGTCGTTACGGCCACGACAAGGCGGTGAAACTCGGCGAAATGTCGCTGGAAGGCGGCGCGATCATCCGCGGCCGCATCGCAAAATATGCCATCGATTGCGATTTGGTCGATGGCGGCTTCTTCGCCGCCTTCACGCCGAAACAGATCCGGGAGATGGAGGCCCACAAGGCCCATTGGGAAAAACACGGCCATGGCGGGCTTGAGATGGTCGCCAAGGCCGATGTCGGAAAATATGTGCAGACCGACCGTTATGCCGGCGGCATGATCGACCGGTTCGGTGGTCACATCCATCCGCTCAATCTGGTGCAGGGGGAAGCGGCGGCGGCCGAAAGTCTTGGCGCCCGTATTTTCGAGAATTCGCGGGTCATTTCGCTGGAGCAGGGGGTAAACCCCGTGGTGCGCACGGCGACGGGCAGCGTGAAGGCAAAATATGTTCTCGTCTGCGGCAATGCCTATCTCGGCAAATTGCTGCCGGAAATCGGTGACCGGATGATGCCGGTCTCAAGTCAGGTCATGGCGACGGAGCCGCTCGATGCGGACCTGATCGAGCAACTCCTGCCCGCCAATTATTGCGTCGAGGATGCGAATTACATTCTCGATTATTATCGCCGCACCTCCGACAATCGTCTGCTTTATGGCGGTGGCATCGGCTATGGCGGCAGCGACCCGGCGGATCTGACCGGCGTTATCCGCCCGAATATGCTGAAGACCTTCCCGCAGCTGGAAAAGACCAAGATCGACTTCGCCTGGAGCGGCAATTTCGCGCTGACACTCACGCGCATCCCGCATATGGGCAAGCTGTCGGACAATGTCTATTTCTCGCATGGCGATAGCGGCCACGGCGTCACCACCACGCATCTGCTTGGCAAGATATTGGGCGAAGCCGTTGCGGGCCACGCCGAGCGTTTCGATGTCTGGAGTTCCCTGCCGAACTATCCGTTCCCCGGCGGCAAGACGTTCCGTGTGCCGCTGACCGTGCTTGGCGCATGGTGGTACGGCATGCGGGACAAGCTCGGATTTTAGAACGTCACCGTTTTCAAACCGGAAAGCGCGTTTGCAGTGATTTCCTCCGGTGTGGCGTCGATGCTGACGGTCACGACACCGGGTTCGCCGGTCGGTACTTCCAGCGTCGCAAGCTGGGTCTGGAGCAGCGAGAGCGGCATGAAATGGCCCTTGCGTTCGCCCATGCGCCGGCTGAGAAGCTCCAGGCTGCCGTCCAGATAGACGAAGGCGAGCGAGCCACCGGCGGCCTTGCGCAGTCGGTCACGATAGATTTTCTTCAGCGCCGAGCAGGAAACGACGACACCGTCATTTTCTCGGCCCTTGTGTAGTTCCGCACCAATCAGATCGAGCCACGGCCAGCGGTCCTCGTCGGTCAGGGGAATGCCCTCGGACATTTTGTCGACATTGGATTTAGGGTGAAGCTTGTCGCCTTCTATGAAGGCAATGCCCAGTTTTTCCGCCAGTTCCTCTGCGACCGTGGACTTGCCAGAGCCGCTCACTCCCATCACGACGATTGCCTGTGTCACCCGAACCTCGAATGTTTCTGTTTCGACGGTCAGCCCCTAACATGTGCGGCGGGTGTCGGGAACATAAAAATGAGGAGCTTGCGTTTGTCAGTGCCCGGTTTTACGAGCCGCCGCCTTTTCCAGAGCGGAAAAGGCAGTGTGGATCAGGATCGCCAGTGCCGCAACGATCAATCCGCCCTGAAGGATGAAGGCGAGATTGTTGGATTGCAGACCGGCAATGATGACTTCCCCCAGCGTTCGTGCGGCAACTGTCGAGCCGATGGTCGCGGTTGAAAGGCTGATGACGGCCGATAGCCGGATGCCCGCGAGGATCGCCGGAAGGGCAAGCGGCAGCTCCACTTTGACAAGCCGCTGCCAGCCGGTCATGCCGCTGCCTCTGGCGGCATCCATCACGGTGGCGGGCAGCGTCGTCAGCCCGGTCAGCGTGTTTTCGAAAACCGGCAACAACGCATAGAGAAACAGCGCGATGAGCGTGGGTTTCTCGCCGAAACCGATCATCGGCACCGCGAGCGCCAGAACCGCCACCGGCGGAAAGGTCTGGCCAATATTGACGATGCTGCGTGACAGCGGCAGAAAATCCGCGCCGAAGGGGCGGGTGACGAGAACCGCAAGTGCGCCCGCCACCAGCGTCGCCAGCCCCGTGGCAATCGCGACGATGGTCAGATGCGAGAGCGTCAGGGAAAACAGATTGGCCTGCACGTAGATTGCCGGCGCATTGGCCTGCACGAGAGGGCGGAACACTGGCGCGAAGGCTTGCGGCGCCGCAAGGAAGGCGATCAGCGCCAGCACCAGAAGCCCGGCAGCGAAGAACGAAGCGGCTTTTTTCATAGGGCTCCGGCGGCACGCTGGAGGAGAACATCGCGCCGCACCCGGCCCGCCGGCTGGCCATCGTCTTTCAGCACCGGCAATGCATCGCGGCCCGCCCATAACATCGCCGACAGGGCGTCACGCTGGCTGGTGTGCTCGTTCAGCGGTTCGCCGTCAGCACTTCCCGGCTCCACGACGTCTGCAACGGACAGAACGGACAGCAGTTTCAGGGCGCGCTCATTTTCGCCGATCATGGTGCGGACGAAATCTGTCGCTGGTTTCAACACTAGTTCGGCCGGCGGGCAGTCCTGAACGATACGGCCCTTGTCCATGACGGCAATGCGGTCTGCCAGATGAAAGGCCTCGTCCATATCATGCGTGACGAGGACGATCGTGACGCCGAGCTTCTTCTGGATATCGAGAAGATCGTTCTGCGCCTTGGCGCGGATCACCGGGTCAAGCGCTCCGAAAGGTTCGTCCATCAGGAGAATGTTCGGCTCTGCCGCAAGCGCGCGCGCCACGCCCACACGCTGTTGCTGCCCGCCGGAAAGCTCATGCGGAAAACGGTCGGCATAAAGCGCCGGGTCGAGCTGGAAGAGCTGCATCAGCGCATCGATCTTAGCCGCGATACGCTTGCGATCCCAGCCGATCAGTTGTGGCACGGTGGCGATATTCTCCGCCACGGTGCGATGTGGAAACAGGCCGTGGCCCTGAATGGCATAGCCGATCTGGCGGCGCAGCTTGTAGCCCGGTATTGCGCTGACATCGTCTCCGTCGATACGGATGGTACCGGAGGTCGGCTCTACCAGCCGGTTTATCATGCGTAGAAGGGTGGTTTTCCCCGACCCGGAAGTGCCGACGATGACGGTGACGGTGCGCGGCGCCACGGTCAGGGAGACCTGGTCGACCACGGCCGTATCGCCATATCGTTTCGTGATGGTATCGATCTCGATCATGCCTTTTGCCTTCCGCCTGCGCTGAAGAGATTGCTGTCGATAAGGGCGTCGAGCGTAATCGCCGCGGCGAAGCCCAGCAGAACGGTCGGCACGGTGCCGAGCAGCACGAGGTCCATCGCGGTCTGCCCGATGCCCTGAAACACGAAAACGCCAAAGCCACCGCCGCCGATCAGCGCTGCGATGGTCGCAAGACCGATATTCTGCACCAGCACGATGCGGATACCGGTGAGGATGACCGGCATGGCCAGCGGAAATTCAACCCGTAACAACCTTTGCAGCGGCGTCATTCCAAGCCCGCGTGCGGCTTCCCGCACGGCTTGCGAGACGCCGGAAAGGCCGACCACCGTGTTGGAAACGACGGGCAGCAGCGAATAGAGAAACAGCGCCACGAAGGCGGGCGCCATGCCGATGCCGGCGATACCGATTTTGGCAGCGCCTGGCACGGTAGCGGCGATCCATCCGAGCGGCGCGATCAGAAGGCCGAAAAGGGCGATGGACGGAATTGTCTGGACGATGTTGAGAGCGTTCAGCACACCGGAGCGCAATCGCTCGACTTTATGACAGAGAATACCGAGCGGGATGCCCACAACGGTTGCCGCGACCAGCGAGCCGATGGCAAGCTCCACATGCCGCAGGGCTTCGGTCCAAAAGGTGTCGGCCCGACCGGTATATTCCTTGATGATGGAGAGGTTGTCCCAGAGCCCGCTTGTCAGAGCCGCTGCAAGGGTCGCGCTTGCCACCAGTAACAGCAAAATCCGTAAAGTGGGTTTCGGCTGGAGACGCGCAATGCAATCGGTGGCGAGCAATGCAAGCCCGGCAAACATCAACCAGAAACCGCTGGCGGGCGAAACGCGGGCAAAACTGTTACCTTCAGGCGTCAGCGCGGACGCCGCCTGTCCGACGAAGATAGCCAGCACTGCCAGGCCAACCAGTGCGGCTGCGAGTTTCAGGCGTGCCGGGAACCGGAAAAAGGCGATGAAGGCGGCGACAAGAATGATGGCGACGAGGAGGGTTGCTGAGGGAACCGGAAGCGCTTCGAAGATCGTTCGTGTTTCGCCCTGAACGATCCGGTTGGCGCGAAATGTCATGAAAGGCGATGCAAAAAGCGCATAAAGAAGCAGACACGAAATCAGCACGCCCACCTTGTCAGGCCATTTCGTCAAATTCAGCTCCCCGGATCATAGGTTCGGAGGGGATGGTGAAAACCGCGCATGGGTTTCCGCTATCCCGCTCCAGCACTTAACAGGCAATTATTTGAGGAAACCGTTCTTCGTCAGGAAGTCCGCGGCCACGGTCTTGGCCTGTTCGCCCCCCACCTGCACGCGGGCGTTCAGGTCCTGCAGGGTCGCCAGATCCAGCTTTTCAAAAACGGGTTTCAGCAACTCTTCGATATTGGGGTTCTTTTTCAGAACCTCTTCGCGAATGATCGGCGCTGGCTGGTAGACGGGCTGCACATGTTTATCGTCCTCAAGCACCACAAGACCGGAGGGGGCGATACCGCCATCGGTGCCATAGACCATGGCCGCATTGGCGTTGTTCGTCTGGTTGGCTGCGGCGGCAATTGTGGCAGCGGTATCACCGCCGGAAAGTGTGATCAGCTGGTCGGGTTTCATGGTGAAGCCGTAAGTGGTCTGAAACGCCGGCAGGGCGGCGGCGGAATTGACGAATTCCGAGGAGGCGGCAAGAACCACCTGGCCGCCACCGGCGACATATTTGCCGAAATCCGAAAGCGTCTTCAGATTGTTTTTGTCGGCGACATCCTTACGCAACGCAATTGCCCAGGTGTTGTTTGCGGGGGATGGCGTGAGCCAGACGATCTTGTTGGCGTCATAATCAAGCGTCTTGGCTTCCTCATAACCCTTGGCGGCGTCCTTCCAGAGCGGATCGTCCGCCTTGGAGAAGAAGAAGGCGGCATTGCCAGTATATTCCGGATAGATGTCGATCTCACCCGCAGTGATCGCCTTTCTGACAACCGGCGTTGCGCCGAGCTGGATGCGATCCGTTGTCTCGATATTGTTCTTCTTCAATACGGCGAGGATGATGTTGCCGAGAACGCCGCCTTCCGTGTCGATCTTCGACGACACGACCACCTGCGCCTGAGCGATGGAACCATAAAGTGCAAGCGCGAGTCCGGCGCCTGTCAAAGTCATCAAGCGTTTCATGAAAATTCCTCCGGTGGGTCAGCCTGTCAAACGCGCGAAAAATCGCCGCCGCAATTGCGGAGAAACAAGAACGACCGGGAGAAAAAATGGTTGCAACGCCATTCAAATTTTTGCGCCGCGTGGCTTGGGCCTAGGTCTTGCCGTCCCGCTTGCGCGCATCCTTGCCCATGACAAGCGGCATGAGAACGGACAGGAACAGGAGCCGCAGGACGTGATGCGAGCCGACATAAGCGGTATCGGCATGCATCATCACGGCCATGGCAGCCATGGTTTCAAGGCCGCCCGGCGAATAGGCAATCATGACGGCATTCAGCGGAACACCGGTAATGCTGGAAATCATCCAGGCGATGCTGCCGGCAATCAGCATCACGGCGATGGTAACGACGAAACCCGCGAGAAAGCCTTTCCGCACATCCATCAGCGACACGTTCGAAAAGCGCGTGCCGATGAGACAGCCGATCAGCACATAGACCGGCAGGCTGAGCCAGGTCGGAACGCCACCCTCGGTCAGGCCGGTAATGTGGGTGCCGATGGAAACGGCAACGCCGCCGAGGAGCAGGGCCGCCGGAAATTTCCATCGCAGGAAGAGCCATCCCATCGCAAGCGATGCGGCGATGGTCAGCACCAGCGTGAAAAGGCCCATTGGCGGGTTTGTGACAAGCGGCTCCAAGCTGACCAGGTCGAAATATTCGACGATCAGCGGTACGGAAAGGGTTAGCGCCAGCACCCGCACGCTTTGCACGATGCTGACGGTCGCAAGGTCGCTTTTCGTCTCGGCGCCAAGGCTGATGATGTAGCTGAGATGCCCGGGGGAAGCACCCAGCATCGCCGTGGTCCGGTCGTATCCGAAGCCGTAATGCAGGATCCAGTAGGCGACGTAGAGCATGATGACGACGGCGGCGAGCACGACGACGAAGCTCAGGGGCCACGTCCTTGCGGCATCGATCACTGACGGCGTCACGCTCGTTCCCATCGAAATGCCGACGACAACGAAACAGGCATTGCGGATGAAGGCGGGAATTCCAAGCTTTAAGCCGGCCAACCCTGTGATCGTCACCGCAAGCGCCGGCCCGGAAAGAAAGGGTGCGGGAACATCGAGCAGGCTGGCAAGCAGCGCACCCATGCTGCCGACGAGGGCGGTAAGTGCAAATGTATGGAATTCAGGCTTGATAATCATTGCGACGCTGGCTGCTTGCTTGAAAAAGCTCGCGACCAAATGCGCCGCTTCGTCCCGCAACGTCAACACGCGGGATCAAAAATATTGCATTTCGGGAGATTCCATAAAAGAAAAGCCCGTGACCTGCGGACACGGGCTATGGCAAATGCCGCTTGGGCAATGGGATGATCAGGCGGCCGGAAGGGCGGCGATCTTGGGCATTTCCGTGTCGATGCCGAGCAGGAAGTTGATCTGCGGCCGCGCCTTGACGAGGTCATCGATCGAATAATCCGCCAGCACATCAAAGAAGGCGTTAAGCGCCTTGCGAAGCGCCGTGTTCAGGCCGCAGCTATCCACCAGCGGACATTCAACAGCGCCATCCTCGAAACATTCGGCCATGGCAAAGCTGTCTTCGGTCACCTTCACCACGTCGAACAGGCTGATCTTCTCGGCAGGCTTGCCAAGGCGCACGCCGCCATTGCGGCCGCGCACGGTTTCCACCAGGCCGGCCTTGTTGAGCGGCTGCAGGATTTTGAAAAGGAACAGCTCAGACACGCCATAGGCTCTGGCGATCTCCGGGATGCGGCTCAACTTGCCGTCATTTGCGGCGCAATACATCAACATGCGAACGGCATAGTTGGTCTGTTTGGTCAAACGCATGCTGGTCTCCTAACTCTCAATGTGGAGTTATATAGTCTCTTTTTCAGTTTAGAACAATTCCAGAAACTGAAAAAACTGGCACCCATTCGATATTTCTCAAACAGCCTTGTTGACCGGTTTGATGATTCATGAACAAACAAGTCAAGAATCTGAATGTAATGGAGGCATTCTTAATGGCAAGCTTGAAATCGCGTTTTTCCGCTGCCGTTTTTTCGGGCCTGACGATCGTCTCGGCCGCACCAGCCGCTTTTGCGGATGGCGAGGTGAACGTCTATTCCTATCGGCAGCCTGAGCTGATCCAGCCGCTGCTCGATGCCTTCACGAAAGAAACGGGCATAGAGGCAAACGTTCTCTTCCTCGACAAGGGACTGGTGGAACGCATTCAGGCCGAGGGCGTCAATTCGCCGGCCGATATACTGTTGACGGTCGATATTGCCCGGCTTGTTGAGGCGAAAGAAGGCGGCGTCACGCAGCCGGTGCTGAACGATCCCGTCATTGAAAAAGATATTCCGGCCAACCTTCGTGACCCTCAGGGAGAGTGGTTCGGCCTGACGACGCGCGGTCGGGTGGTTTATGCCTCGAAGGAACGGGTGACCCAGAAGGACATCACCTATGAAGAGCTTGCCGATCCGAAATGGAAGGGCAAGATCTGCATTCGTGACGGCCAGCACTCCTATAATATCGCGCTGATTGCCTCGATGATTGCCCATCACGGCGTCGATTATACCCGGACATGGCTCACCGGCCTGAAGAACAATCTGGCCCGCAAACCCGATGGTACCGACCGCAGCCAGGCAAAATCGATCTTTTCCGGCGAATGCGACATTGCGCTCGGCAATACCTATTATGTCGGCCTGATGCTGACCAACGATCGCGAGCCGGAAGAAAAGGAATGGGCGGGATCCGTGCGGGTGATCTTCCCCAATGCGGGCGATCGCGGCACACATGTGAATATTTCCGGCATGGCGCTTACGAAATACGCACCGAACAAGGACAACGCGCTGAAGCTGATGGAATTCCTGGCATCGCGCGAGGCGCAGGAAATCTACGCCAAGCAGGTCTTTGAATACCCGGTGCTGCCCGGCGCTGAGCCTTCCGATGTCGTCAAGGGCTTCGGCCCCATCCATCCGGACAAGTTGCCGCTGACGGATATTGCCGCCCAGCGCAAGCAGGCATCCGAACTGGTGGATGAAGTGGGCTTCAACGACGGCCCGACCAACTGACGCTGTTCTACCGGCGGGTCAATTTCCCGCCGGCTTGATGTCGAGAGAGGCATTGTAGTCGAGGATCGCCTTGCGCCTTTCCGGCGTTCCGGGATGGGAGGACAAGATGCTGGTGCCGCCCTTGTCGCCCAGTTTTTCCTCGATAAGTGCAAAGAAACGCTCGATCGCGGTGGGATCCAGCCCGGCCTGGCGCATCAGTTCGACGGAGCGCTCGTCGGCCTGCCGCTCGGCGTCGCGTGAATGCGACAAGGCCAGGAGACCGCCGCCCTGGGTCAGAATATCCTCCATGGCCGAACCGACATCGCCGGCAATCAGCATGACAAGACCGGCGACACCGGCGGCGCGGTAGAGTTGCCGCAGGCTGTGTTCATATTCGACATGGCCGATTTCATGCGCGAGAACGCCTATGATCATTTGCCTGTCGTCGCCGGCCAGCTCCACCAGTTCGTCCGTTAAAACGATAGTGCCATCCGGAAGCGCGAAAGCATTGGGGCCGACGTAACCGCCATTGCGAAAATTCAGCTTGTAGTCTTCGGGCGAGCCTTCCGCATGGGCGACTATTCTGGCGAAGTCCGAACGGATTGCGTCCTGTTCCGCCTGTGGCAGGGCGCTCGGAGAAAAGACCGTTTTGTCGAAGGCCTGCAGCGTGCTGGCCGACATGACCTGCGGCACGATCGGCGGGGTGACGGCAACCGCCACTTCCACCAGTGCCGGAAGTGCCAGCTTGTAGGTGCCATAGGCCAAAAGGACGGCGGCGGCCGTGATGCCGACCAGCCGCGGGCGAAACTGTTCCAGCCAATGCACAAAGCCCGCACGTTTCGTGATGTGTCCGCCAAGCAGGCGGTCCACGCCGTCATTGTCACGCGTTTCGAACAGCGACCCGTCAGGAAAATGCAACTCGCGGGGAATGGCCCCGACCCGGTGGCTGATCTCGATCGTTTTTATCTCGGCCTGCGTTCTGACATGGTTGTCCTTCGCGTCGAGCACGAAAAGGATCGTGCCGCCAAGCTTTAACCTGGCGGCGCTCGAAAGGTTTGAGCGAGCGGCATGCCACTCGCCCGAAACGGTTTCTCCGGTATCAGAAACCAAATTCGAAACCTTCCATATCCATATATTCGGCACTGACGGCAGCACCCGTTGCTTCCATCGAGGAGAGTACCTCACCCACCTCGCCATTGAAGCGGATTGCCGTGCGCTCGACGGTGTAGCGCGCTTCACGTACCGCCGCCCATGGCCGCATCAGGCCCAGGGTGAAAACCGTGACGATCAGGTTGGAGATCACGATCCACAGATAGCTGCCCCGGTGAAGGTCACTGCGCAATTGGTGCTTTCCATCAAGCAGCATGGACGAGATGACCACATTGCGAACACCGGTGCGATAGATGACGCCTGCAAGGCCATAGACCAGAAATGCGCCGAAAACGCCGACATAGAGAGAGGCCAGCACCGTGACCATGGCAGCCGTCTCATCTTCGAGCATCGCGCTGTTGGCGGCAAAGGCGGCAATGCCGAAAAAGCCGACCACGATGCTGCCGATCACGACCATGATGGCGGGAATGATCCAGACCCGGTAAAGCGCACCGATCTTCGGATCGGCGGTGAACGGACGATCGCCATAACGCAGGTTGCTGAAAATGTAGCGGTTCGCCCAGCGGCTGGCCAGAGGCGCCAGAATACCGAAGGAAAAGAGCGCAACGAGGCTGCCGAGCAGAATGGAGACGAAAGCACCGCCAGCGGTGCCGACGAAATCAAAACGCACATTGCGATAGCTCGTCACCCGCGCATTGAAACGAATGCTGCGTGTGATCAGCCAGGGAAAGAAGACCAGAATGAGGATCGCCGGCACGAATATCAGAAACGGATGAATGAGGCCGACAAGCTGCGAAACGACGATGAAGGCAAAGGCGATAAGCCGACCCTTGAAGATTTGTCCACCGGTGGCGTGATAACCGAAAGCACGACCGGCGAGCACGGTATTGCCGTTGAAATAACGCTTGCGCCGCACTTTTGCCCAGGCGGAATAGATGCCGAGCGTTACGATCGTCAGAAGAATATTGACGATCCAGATGCCGAAATACTCCTTGGCATTTCCAGTGAACGAGCCGCGTTCGAGCGCGCGCTGATCCACGCTGACAGAGATGTCACTCATAAAAGTCCCTCATGGCATGCCCCTCTCCGGGCAGATTGAGTTTGCAAGCTTCCCCGTTATTCGTCGGTTTGGCAGCGTCCCCACGCCGCAGCGGGACTCTTACGCGATAACAGCTTTAAGTGGAATTATTTTGACAGAAGAAAACTTGATTTTTCTGGTTGCCTTTTAATCAAAAAAGCCCCGCCGTGAAAACAGCGGGGCCTTTTGTAATATCGCGGGTTATTCCGGTTTACTTCATCGTCGGCATGACGAATTCGGCACCCGACTTGATGCCGGACGGCCAGCGTGAGGTGATCGTCTTGGTCTTCGTCCAGAACTTGATCGAATCCGTGCCGTGCTGGTTGAGATCGCCGAAGCTGGAAGCCTTCCAACCGCCGAAGGAATGGTAGGCGAGCGGAACCGGGATCGGAACGTTGATGCCGATCATGCCGATATTGATGCGGCTTGCGAAGTCGCGGGCGGCGTCGCCGTCACGGGTGTAGATCGCAACGCCGTTGCCATATTCATGCTTCATCGGCAGTTCGAGCGCGTCTTCGTAGTTCTTGGCGCGAACGACGGACAGAACCGGTCCGAAGATTTCCGTCTTGTAGATGTCCATATCAGGGGTGACGTGGTCAAACAGGCAGCCGCCGACGAAATAACCGTCCTCATAGCCCTGCAGCTTGAAGTCGCGACCGTCGACCAGCAGCTTCGCACCCTGTTCGACGCCGCTGTCGATCAGGCCCCTGACGCGCGTCTGTGCTTCCTTGGTAACGAGCGGGCCCATATCGGCCTTGTCGTCGGTATAGGGGCCGATTCTCAGGCTTTCGATCTGGGGGATCAGCTTTTCAACGAGACGGTTGGCCGTCTCTTCGCCAACTGGAACCGCAACGGAAACAGCCATGCAGCGTTCGCCGGCCGAGCCGTAACCCGCGCCCATCAGTGCGTTTACTGCCTGATCGAGATCGGCATCCGGCATGATGATCATGTGGTTCTTCGCGCCGCCGAAGCACTGCGCACGCTTACCGTTCATGGCGGCGGTACCATAGACATAGCGGGCGATCGGGGTCGAACCGACGAAGGAGACCGCGCCGATATCGGGATCGGTCAGAATGGCGTCGACAGCGCCCTTGTCACCGTTGACGACGTTGAGGATGCCAGCCGGAAGACCGGCCTCGATCATCAGTTCGGCAAGGCGGAGCGGCAGGGACGGATCGCGCTCGGAAGGCTTGAGGATGAAGGCGTTGCCGCAGGCGATTGCCGGTGCAAACATCCACATCGGGATCATGCCGGGGAAGTTGAACGGCGTGATGCCCGCGCCGATGCCGACCGGCTGGCGGATCGAATACATGTCGATGGCCGGGCCTGCGCCCTCGGTGAACTCACCCTTCTGCAGATGCGGAATGCCGCAGACGAATTCGCAGACTTCGAGGCCGCGGATGATATCACCCTTGGAATCTTCGACGGTCTTGCCGTGTTCGCTGGAAAGCAGCACCGCCAATTCGTTGATGTCGCGGTTCAGAAGTTCGACGAACTTGAAGAACACGCGGGCGCGGCGCTGCGGATTGGTGGCGGCCCACTTCGGCTGCGCAGCTTTTGCGCTTTCCACGGCGGCGCGCAGCTCGGCGTCGCTCGCAAGTGCGACAGTCGCCTGCACTTCGCCGGTGGCCGGGTTGTAGACATTCGATGTGCGGCCGCTGGTGCCGGGCACATGCTTGCCGTTAATGAAATGACCGATTTCCTTCATGGGTGTTCCTCCAGAATGTTATGGCACAGCATTACCTTTCGATTTGCACAAATCAATCGCCTGAAATAAGCATCCATTGTGCAAAAATGCACATAAGGAGAGCGCCGTGAACTGGGATGATGTGCGTTTGTTTTTAAGCGTGGCACGCAGCGGCCAGTTTCTGTCGGCGGCCAGAAAGCTCGGCGTCAACCACGCAACCCTCAGCCGGCGGATTTCGGCACTCGAAGCTGCCATCGGCACCCAGCTGTTTTTGCGAAGCACCAATGGCTGCGAGCTGACGGAGGAAGGCCAAAGTCTTCTTGCCGGGGCCGAGCGCATGGAAACCGAAATGCTGAACGCCCAGGCAAATCTCGGGCGCGTCGATACAGCGGTTGCCGGAACGGTGCGCATCGGTGCACCGGATGGCCTCGGCGTTTCCTTTCTTGCGCCACGGCTTGGCCGGTTGACCGCGCGTTATCCCGACCTGAAGATCCAGCTCGTTCCGGTGCCGCGCTCCTTTTCCCTTTCACAGCGCGAGGCCGATATCGCCATCACCATTGAGCGGCCGGAGCAGGGCAGGCTGATGTTTTCGAAGCTCACCGATTATTCGCTGGGGCTTTATGCATCGAGGGCCTATCTCGCTGAATACGGAACGCCGGCGGATGTCGATGCGCTGAAACGCCATCGCCGGATCGGTTACGTGGAGGACCTGATCTTCTCGCCCTCCCTGAACTACACCGGCGAGATCATGCGCGACTGGGATGCCGCCTTTGAAATTTCCAGCGCCACCGGCCAGACCGAGGCGGTTCGCTCCGGTGCTGGCATTGGCATCCTGCATAATTACATTGCCGGGCAATATCCTGAATTTCTGCGGATCCTGCCGCATATGAGCATAAAGCGGGCCTATTGGACGGCCTATCACGAGTCCGCTCGCCAATTGGTGCGCGTCCGCACGGTGGTCGATTTTCTTCAGGAACTGGTTGCCGAAGAAAGGCGAATGTTCGCGTGACATCCGCGCTGTCGCTGTATTAGTACTATTAATACGCAAGTCCGGCTGCTTCGGGCTTGACAAGGGATGGCTGGCTGAACGACCAATGCAGCCATTGGGAGAGATCGGGATCTGACATGTCGAATATGATAAGAAAGCTTTCGCCGACTGGCCTCGGCGTGGCCGTTATGCTGCTTGGAATGCTGCTTTTCGCGTTGAACGACGCCATGGGGAAATGGCTGGTATCGACCTATAGCCAGGGGCAGGTGATCCTCGTTCGAAGCATAGCTGCCCTTGTCATTCTTGTCCCGATCGTGTGGAAAGGTGGTCTTTCCGGCCTCGTGAAAATCGAGCGGCCGTCTCTTCAGGTGGCGCGTGTGTTTTTCTCCACCGCCGAGCTTTTCTGTTTCTATTTTGCGGTCGCGGCCCTGCCGTTGGCCGACGTCATGACCTATTGGCTTGCGGCTCCGATTTATGTGGCTGCGCTCTCGCCGTTCCTGCTTGGAGAAAAGGTCGGCTGGCGTCGCTGGACGGCCATCGCCATCGGTTTTGTCGGCGTTCTCATTGCGCTCAAACCAAGCTCGGCAAGCCTCACCTCCGCCGCACTGTTCTCCATTCTCGGCAGTGCCGCATTCGCCTTCATGATGTTGTCCGGACGCCAGCTTCGCAATACGCCCGATACGGTGCTCGCCTTCTGGCAGATCATCGGCGCGGGGCTTGCGGGCATTGTTGCGGTGTTCGTCACGCCATCCGGCTGGTTGCCGGTCCAGTCCGGTTTCGATCTGGCGTTCCTCGGCCTGCTCGGCGTGGTCGCCATGGCGGCGCATGTGCTGGTCAACCGTGCCCTGAAGCTTGCTGATGCCGCCACCGTCGCGCCGCTGCAATATACATTGCTGCTCTGGGCGGTAGTTTTCGGCTGGCTGTTCTTCGGCGACGTGCCGCAAACCAGTATCGTCGTTGGCGCAGGCCTGATCGTTCTTTCCGGGCTTTATATTTTCTTCCGCGAAAATACCCTAAAACGCGGTCGCAAAACGGTGGATGTACTGGCCGCGGACTAAACCTTGTCCTCTGTTTACCCGTGATGTTGCCGCCGAAACCATCACGGGACTTGACGAAGAGGTGATCTTCAGGGAGTAAGAGAAGGTCCTGCGATCACAAGTCTCGCAAGGACAGAGGAAACAAAGGTGCCGGGCCCCTCTGGCGAGAGTTTTACGGCGCTCTCGTGATGTCGGTACCGCCTGCAAAAATTGGCCGGCGGATTAAAAACTATGAAAAACCTGAATGTGCTTCGCGCGCGTGCTTTCTGCGTGCGGCTCGACGCCCTGCGTCGTTCCGCAATCACTCTCGTGACCGGAGGTGATCGGACATGAGCACCGCCCAGAAAACCACGCTTTCCTACTTCAAGTGGGCTTTTATCGTCACCATCGTCGGTCTTATCCTTGGCGGCTATCTCGGCTGGGAAATGACCGGAACGGTCAGTGGCACAGCCACGATCTTCTTCATTTGCGCGGTGCTTGCCGTGCTGGAAATTTCGCTTTCCTTCGACAACGCCATCGTCAATGCCAACAAGCTGAAAGAGATGACACCGGTCTGGCAGCATCGCTTCCTGACCTGGGGTATTCTGATTGCCGTTTTCGGCATGCGTATCGTCTTCCCGTTGCTGATCGTGGTCGTTGCCGCGAATGTCGGCCCCTGGACGGCGCTCGTCATGGCGGCCACTGAGCCGGAACGTTATGCGGAAATCATGCGTGACGCCCATCTGCCTATCGCTGCTTTCGGCGGCACCTTCCTGATGATGGTCGGCCTCAACTTCTTCTTCGATCATGAAAAGGATGTGCATTGGGTGCGCTGGATCGAGGAAAAGGCTGCAACCTATTCCTCCGTCAAGGGCATCGAGATCGCCTTCGTGCTGGTCGTCATGCTGGTCTTCTCCCGCATCATCGGCGCCAGTGACAATCCGGAGCTTGGTCCGGTTGCGGCCACTACCTTCTTCCATTCGGCGATCTGGGGTCTTTTGACCTTCCTTCTGGTGGAGGTTGTCGGCGGTATTCTCGATCGTAGCCAGGAAGTGCTGGAAGGCGCTGCAAAAGGCGGCTTCGGTGCGTTTCTCTATCTCGAAGTGCTCGACGCAAGCTTCTCCTTCGATGGTGTGATCGGTGCATTTGCGCTGACGCAGAACCTGTTCATCATCGCCATCGGTCTCGGCATCGGCGCCATGTATGTGCGTTCGATGACGATCATGCTGGTCGAAAAGGGAACGCTTGCCGAATACCGCTATCTGGAACACGGCGCTTTCTACGCGATCCTCATCCTGTCGGTCATCATGTACGTGCAGACCATGTTCCACATTCCGGAGGTCATCACCGGCCTTGGCGGTGCGACCTTGATCGGCATTTCGCTCTGGTCGTCGATCCGTCATAACCGGCGGCAAAGCGCCGATGCGGTTGACGCCGCACGCGGTGCGGAAATCTGATATGCGTTGATCCTTGCCTTCCGCTGTCATGGCGGAAGGCAGTTTTTAAGCATTGAATTGCTGATTGCTTATTTTTAATGCTATTTCTGCCTTGCAGAAAATTTGACCATAAGGCAGGAATAATACCCCAAATGTCTGTTTTTGCTCATATTTGTGCGCCGCAATAAAACTGGCATACTTCCTGCATCTTATGTTGCAAGTCCAGAGGGGACGTTGAAAGCCCGAAAACGGGTCGACAAACACCGCCGCGCCGCGCGATCTTTCAGGGTCTGCGATAGCGCGGCGGTTTTGTTTGTGCGCTATGGTTCTTGAGTTTTCTGCTCGGTTGAATGAAAACGGTGGGGTAACGACTGGAAGGTTTACCGGTTTGCCTGCAGAACTTTCGCCTACGGAGGCCTTGGGGCTTTGGCATCGCGTTTCCACGGCGCAGGTCATTGCCGATGCGCCGGATTTGACCCTGCGGCAGACTGCAATCCTGCTGCAGATTTATCTCGTGCCGCCGCCGCACACCGTCCGGGGTCTCGCTGCAATGTTGGGCGTGACCAAACCGGTCATCACCCGCGCGCTGGACAGTCTCGGGGCGCTCGGGCTGGTCGACAGGGTGCGGGACGAGCGGGACAAACGCAATGTTGTGATAAAACGCACGGTCGCAGGTGCGCTCTATCTGGAAAAATTCGGCGATCTGATTATTGATCAGGCGCGTAAGATCTAACCTCTGGACATAAAACCCATGATGCTCGACCGCCGCCTGAATGTCTTCCGCTCCGATCTGGCCGATGAGAAGTTGCAAGGCGTGGTTCAGGCCGAACGTTTCGTCCGCGGCTCGCCCGCGCAAATCGCGATACCGGTTATTGGCCTGCGGCCGACGCCCGACTTCGCCGCTGGCATCGACACGGAGCTTCTGTTTGGCGAAACCGTGCGAGTTTTCGACCGAGCGAACGGCTGGGCATGGGTGCAGGCGGATGCGGATGGTTATGCCGGTTATGTGCCGGAAACGGCAATCGCCGATGTCGTTGCCGCCACCCATCAAGTGGTTGCGCCGCGCACCTTTCTTTATCCCATCGCTGAACTGCGCAAACCGCCGGTCGCGGCACTTTCCATGGGCAGTCTGGTCCGCATTGTCGGCGAGGCGGAGACGCGCGGTACACGCTATCTGCTGACCGAAAAGGGTGAAGGCATCATCGCCGCCCATTGCCGGACGGTGGATGCCGCGCTTGAAGAGGACTATGTCGCGGTAGCCTTGCGGTTCATCGAAACGCCTTACCTCTGGGGCGGTCGCTCCGGCTTCGGTATCGATTGTTCCGGCCTCGTGCAATTGTCCATGGCGATGACAGGCAAACGAGTACTGCGCGATACCGACATGCAGGTGAAATCGCTTGGCGTGGAAATAGAGCGCGACGAATTGCGGCGCGGCGATCTGGTTTTCTGGAAGGGTCATGTCGGCCTTATGGAAAATGAAGAAACGCTGCTGCATGCCAATGGCCATACGATGAATGTCGCGCGCGAAAATCTCAGTGAGGCCATCGAGCGTATCGGCTGGCTTTACGAAAGGCCGACGGCTTACCGGCGTCTGGAAGGCTGAGAAGGCGGCTTTCACGAAATTGTGCCTGCCTCGCCCTTTGTGTGATCGCTGCCGAGCGCCTACATCGGATGAATGACGGCATGGGACCGGCATCGATGAAGACGAAAACAGCGACACTATTGGCAGCTATTCTGGCGGCGGTTCTCTTGAGCGCTTCAGCCGAGGCGCAGACCGTTTTCCAGAATGGTTTTGCCCCGGCGCCCGACGCCTATGCGAACCTGCCCGGCGTCAAGGACCCGCGAACGCTGCAACCCAAGGTCCGTTACAACTGCCATAGCGAACTTGGCGTTACGGGATATGCCAGGGGTCCCCACCGGGATGTTTTCGGCAGCCGTGGACTTCCCGTTCAGGGGTATCGTTGCACGGACGAAAACGGCATTTCCAGCTTCGGCGGCAGAAATCCTGTCTCCAAGGACTGGTATCCGGGCATCAATCCCGTCGACCCGACCTTCTGAAGCGATGGAATTTAAAGCGGCATTTGCGTCGCTCGCGCTCTGGACTTGTTGTCGCTTTTTCAGATAAATCTTTGGCATGACAGGTTGATACCTGCCGAGGTGCGGGGTGACATCGGCCCTGCCAATGTCACGGCCGATGTTAGGGAATGCGAGCATGACGAAGACCGATATAGCAACCCGTGTCCACAATCATACCTGGAAGCTCGATCCGATCGTCCGCAGCCTGATCGATACGGATTTCTACAAGCTGCTGATGTTGCAGATGATCTGGAAACTCTATCCGGAAGTTGACGCGACATTTTCCCTGATCAACCGCACCAAGACGGTGCGGCTGGCGGAAGAGATCGACGAGATGGAACTGCGCGAGCAGCTCGATCACGCCCGCACCCTGCGTCTCTCCAAGAAGGAAAACATCTGGCTTGCGGGTAATACCTTCTATGGCCGTTCGCAGATATTCGAGCCGGAATTTCTCTCCTGGCTTTCGAGCTATCAATTGCCGGAATATGAGCTTTTCAAGCGTGACGGGCAATATGAGCTGAATTTCCACGGCCGCTGGATGGACACCACGCTCTGGGAAATTCCAGCGCTTGCGATCATCAACGAGCTGCGTTCGCGCAGCGCCATGCGGTCGCTCGGTTATTTCACGCTGGATGTTCTCTATGCCCGCGCAAAGGCCAAGATGTGGGAAAAGGTCGAGCGGTTGCGGGAGCTGCCGGGCCTGCGCATTTCTGATTTCGGCACCCGTCGCCGTCACAGCTTCCTGTGGCAGCGCTGGTGCGTCGAGGCGCTGAAGGAAGGCATCGGGCCTGCCTTTACCGGCACGAGCAATGTCCTTCTCGCCATGGATTCCGACCTTGAAGCTGTCGGCACCAATGCGCATGAATTGCCGATGGTGGTTGCGGCACTCGCCCAGACGAACGAAGAACTGGCCGCCGCGCCCTATCAGGTCCTGAAGGACTGGAACCGGCTTTACGGCGGCAACCTGCTGATCGTGCTGCCCGATGCTTTCGGTACGGCGGCTTTTCTGCGCAACGCGCCGGAATGGGTGGCGGACTGGACGGGCTTCCGTCCCGACAGCGCACCGCCGATTGAGGGCGGGGAAAAGATTATCGACTGGTGGCAGAAGATGGGTCGCGACCCCCGCAAGAAGATGCTGATCTTTTCCGACGGTCTCGATGTCAACGCCATTATCGACACCTACAAGCATTTCGAAGGGCGGGTGCGCATGAGTTTCGGCTGGGGCACCAATCTGACCAATGATTTTGCCGGCTGCGCGCCGAAGACCATCGCCAGCCTCAAACCGATCTCCATCGTCTGCAAGGTCAGCGATGCCAATGGCCGGCCGGCGGTGAAGCTTTCCGACAATCCGCAAAAGGCAACGGGTGAACCGGCCGAAGTGGAACGTTACCTTAAGTTCTTCGGTGAAGAAGACCACAAGGAACAGAAGGTTCTGGTTTGAAGGAGACGGGGCGTATCCCGTAAGGAGAAACGCCCCGTGACAGTTCCGGTAAAAGCGATTTTCGAAATCGCCCTATCGTTTTTTCACTTTACGAAGTGATGCGCGATGTAGTGGAAGAGCGCGCGGATGCCCTGTGCTTCGCCGCCGATCGACGAGTGATGTCGCTCGCTCAGTGACCAGCCGTAAATATCGAAATGCGCCCATTTTTTCGTATTGGTGACAAAACGCTTGAGGAACAGGGCGGCCGTGATCGATCCGGCCATGCCGCCCGACGGCGCGTTGGTGATATCGGCCGCGCGTGAGCGGATATCCTTGTCGTATCCCATGTAGAGCGGCATGCGCCACAGCGGATCGTCGGTATCGATGCTGGCTTCCGCGATATCATGGGCCAGATCGTCGTCGTCGGTGTAGAAGGGCGGCAGATCCGGGCCAAGAGCGACGCGGGCGGCACCCGTCAGCGTTGCCATGTCGATCATCAGGTCCGGCGCATCCTCGTCGGCATAGGCCAGCGCATCCGCCAGAACGAGACGACCTTCCGCATCGGTATTGTCGATCTGTACCGTCAGCCCCTTGCGGCTCTTGTAGATATCGCCGGGACGGAAGGCGTTGGAGGAGATGGAATTTTCGACGGCGGGCACAAGGACGCGAAGGTTGATCGGCAGCTTGGCGTCCATGATCATCAATGCCAGACCAAGAACATTGGCAGCACCTCCCATATCCTTCTTCATCAGGGCCATGGAGGCGGCGGGCTTGATATCTAGACCGCCGGTATCGAAGCAGACACCCTTGCCGATGAGGGTCAGGCGCGGATTGCCTTTCTTGCCCCAGTTCATCTCCAGAAGGCGCGGCGCGCTTTCGCTGGCGCGGCCGACGGCATGGATGAGCGGGAAATTCTCCTTCAGCAGGTCGTCGCCGGTAATGACGCCTACCTTCGCCTTGTAATGGGCGGCAAGGCTGCGGAAGGCGATTTCAAGCTCGTCCGGCCCCATATCGTTGGCCGGAACATTGATGAGATCGCGTGCGAGGAAGACGCCGGCCAGAACCCGCTTGATCTCGCCGTCTTCGGCATCTTGCGGAATGAGAAGTTTTGCCCCGCTGGTTTTCGTTGTCTTGTATTTGTCGAAGCGGTAGCTGCCGAGGCCGAAGCCGAGAGCCAGTCGATTGGCCGTCAATGGCGCAGTTTCAATGTGCCACTCGCCTTCGGGCAGCTCGCGGGCCAGTTTCCCGGTTATGAATGGGATTTCGGACGGATTGCCGCCGAGGCCGAGGAGAACGCCACCCAGCGAACCATCGGAGGAGGGAACGAGCAATATGGCGCCTGCCTCTGCCTTGAAACCCGCTTTTTTCGCCCAGTCCAGAGCGACAGGATCGATGGCGCCCTGTTCGATATGGGCTGGCGTGACGGCGAAAACCGGCAAGGTACTGCCGGCCTTGGAGCTGAAAGGGGTCGGGCGTTCGATGAACTGATAGGGCGCCATGGTCTGCTTTCGTAACTGTCGAGAATCGGTGCGATTAACGCTCTGTTAGGGTTAACAGATTATTGCTTAAGCGAAAGTTGCGTCATGTGAGTCTGTCGTATGTCGGGCGCAAGATCGATAATTCTTGGGCGGGGGCACTGCCATGACTGCTTTTTCTTTGAGCGAGACAGGCCGGACAGGGTTGCTGCGTGGCGCATGTCTCGCAGCGCTGGTTTTAGCCGTTTCCGGATGCGCCAGCACAAACAAGCCGGACCGCATGTCGACTGGCTCAATTCCTGCGGCCGCACGCTCCTATGACCACATGAATATGGACCAGCTCCGGCAGGCGGAAGAGACGGCTGGAAAAGCCTATGAACGTAGCCCCAAGGACAGGTCCGTCGGCATGAATTATGCCAACGTGCTGATGATGACCGGCAAGAATACGCAGGCGCTTGCGGTGATGCAGCAGATCGCCATCGCCAATCCTGCCGACCGTGACGTGCTTGCCGCCTATGGCAAGGCGCAGGCAGCATCAGGCCAGCTTGAACAGGCCCTCTCGACCATCCAGAGAGCGCAGACGCCCGACCGTCCCGACTGGCGGCTCTATTCCGCCGAAGGTGCCGTGCTCGACCAGCTTGGCCGGTCGAACGAGGCGCGCACCAAATACCGCCAGGCACTCGATCTCAAGCCGAATGATCCGAGCGTGCTTTCGAACCTCGGAATGTCCTACGTCCTGTCGAGCGATCCCCGCACCGCCGAGACATATCTGCAATCGGCCATCGCCCAGCCGGGCGCGGACAGCCGCGTTCGCCAGAACCTCGCACTCGTGGTGGGCCTTCAGGGGCGCTTTGCAGAAGCCGAGCGCATCGCGGTTCAGGAACTCTCGCCACAGCAGGCCCAGGCCAATCTCGGCTATTTGCGCGCGATGCTTTCGCAGCAGAATTCCTGGCAGCAACTGGCGAAAAAAGACAACAAGCCAGCAGGCGATCGTTTTTAGACGCCTCAATCAGTGCTGGTTTACCCTCAAACGAACACCATACGGATCGCCCGCTAGATATGCGGGCGCGCTTCCCGTGTCAGAACGTGTCGGCGACGCGAATACCGGCCGGTCCCAGAATGACCGCGATCAGCACCGGCAGGAAAAATATGATCATCGGCACGGTCAGTTTCGGCGGCAGTGCGGCGGCCTTCTTTTCAGCCTCATTCATCCGCTCGTCGCGACCTTCCTGCGCGAGAACGCGCAGCGCCTGAGCCAGCGGTGTGCCGTATCGTTCCGCCTGGATAAGCGCCTGCACTACGCTTTTGACACCATCCAGCTGCGTGCGCATGCCAAAATTCTCAAGTGCGATTCGCCGGTCCTGAAGGAAGGAAAGTTCCGCTGTCGTCAGTATCATTTCCTCCGCCAGTTCGGGTGACTGCTCGCCCATTTCTTCCGCAACACGACGCATCGCGGCCTCCATGGACACACCGGATTCGATGCAGATCAGCATCAGATCCAGCGCATCCGGCCAAGCGCGCCTGATCGAGGCCTGCCGCTTGTTCATGGCGTTCGAAACATAGATGTTGGGTGCATAGAAACCCAGATAACCGAAAATGAGCACTGCCATCAGCCGAATGACGAAAGCCTTGTCGGCGAGGTTTCCTAAAACGAAGACCCAGGTAAAGGCCAAGGCCAGAAAAATGAACGGCAGTACGAACCGGGCGGCAAGAAATGTGTTGAGCGCATTCTGTGAACGAAAACCCGCTGCGCGCAGCTTGTTCATCGTGTTCTTGTCGGCGAGCGCTTCCTGGAGGTTGAATTTCTCGACGATGCGGCGGGCGGATTTGTTGTTGTTGCCGCGCAAGGAAGCCTTGCCATCTCGGGTGGCGGTGGCAAGACGTTCGCGCTCCCGGCTGCGAATGAGATCGCGCTCGGATGACACGGCTTTCATGCGCTTGGTGAAGTCTTTTCGCTCGAAGAACGGCATGATGAGCGTATAGAGGGTCGCGAAAACCGCAAGCGTGACGAGAATGGCAATGATCGTTTTTGGGTCCGTCAGGCTGGAAAAGAAGCTTCCTGTCATGGTCGTGCCCTCATATGTCGAAATTGATCATTTGGCGCATGATGAAGATCCCGATCAGCATCCATAACCCCGACACGCCCAGAATGATGTGCCCGCGCATGTCGGTGAAGAGCACCGACAGATAGTCAGGCGAGGTGAAGTGCACCAGCAGCATGACGATGAAGGGTAGTGCACCAATAATAACTGCCGAGGCCTTCGCCTCCATCGACAGTGCGTTGACTTTTGCACGCATTTTCCTGCGTTCACGCAGAACTTTCGACAGGTTCGACAGCGCTTCCGAAAGGTTGCCACCGGCCTGCGCCTGAATGTTGATGACGGTGCTGAAGAAGCTCACTTCGAAAAGCGGCACCGTCAGCATCATGCGTTCGATCCCCTGCGGAATGCCGATCCCCACCTGTTGCGCATCGACGACGCGCTGGAACTCCGTTTTCACCGGTTCCTGGCCGTCTGATGCGATCAGTCGCACGGCGTCGTTCAGCGGCAATCCGGATTTGATCGACCGGCACATGACATCCAGCGCGTTGGGAAATTCTTCGAGGAATTTTTTCTGCCGGCGCTTGAGTATAAATGCCAATACCCATCGCGGCAGTCCCAATGCCACGACGGCTCCAATGAGCAGAGCGATAAGCATCGAAAGGTCATAAAGAAGTGCAAAGACAACGGCGAAAGCAGCCGCGCCTGCGCTTAGCAGGTGAAACTGCCGAACGGAAATCTGCAGCCCTGCCTGAACCAGTTTGTCGCGTAAGCTGACATTCTTTGCTTTCTTCGCCTTTTCACTTTGTTTTTTTTCCATGTCCCGCAGGCTGTCCTGCATGGACTTGCGGCGCTTGCTGAGTTCCTGGACCCGGTCCCGCGCGGCTTTGATGTTTGCGTGATCGGTTTCGGCGGCCTTGACCCGCTTGAAGCGGCTTGTGGTCTTTTTCTCGACCTCTATCTGCTGAAAAAGGAAGGCATAAGCGAGTGCCCCTGCCGAAATAGCGACAAGTGCGGCCAGTAGCAGGATTGTGGGGTCCATGGCAGTCGCCTTCCCTTAGGATGTCTTTTCCATTTCATCGAGCGCGGTCGCCAGGCGTTTTTCTTCGCCGTAATAGCGTGCGCGATCCCAGAAATGGGGTTTGCTGATGCCCGTGGACACGTGTTTGCCAATCAGCTTGCCGTGCGCGTCTTCGCCGTCGATTTCATATCGCATCAGATCCTGGGTCACGATGACGTCGCCTTCCATGCCGATCACTTCGGTGATCTGCGTTATCCGGCGCGATCCGTCGCGCAGGCGCGCAGCCTGAATGACGATGTCGATCGAGCCTGAAATGATTTCGCGCACCGTCTTGGCTGGCAGGGTAAAGCCGCCCATGGCAATCATCGATTCGATACGGCTGAGGCATTCCCGCGGCGTATTGGCGTGGAGTGTCCCCATCGAGCCGTCGTGGCCGGTGTTCATCGCCTGAAGAAGGTCGAAAACCTCCGGTCCGCGCACTTCGCCGACGATGATGCGTTCGGGCCGCATACGAAGGCAGTTCTTGATCAGATCACGCATGGTGATCTCGCCTTCGCCTTCAATATTCGGCGGGCGGGTTTCCAGCCTCACCACATGTGGCTGCTGAAGTTGCAGTTCGGCGGTGTCCTCGCAGGTGATGACACGTTCATCCTTGTCAATGAAGCTCGTCAGGCAATTGAGAAGCGTGGTCTTGCCGGAGCCGGTGCCGCCCGAGATGACGACGTTGCAGCGGACGCGGCCGATGATCTTGAGCAGGGTCGCGCCTTCGGGTGTGATCGCACCGAAACGCACCAGCTGGTCAAGCGTGAGCTTGTCCTTCTTGAATTTTCGGATCGTCAGCGCCGGCCCGTCGATGGCGAGCGGCGGTGCGATGACGTTTACGCGCGATCCATCCGGCAGGCGGGCGTCGCATATCGGGCTCGATTCGTCCACGCGTCGGCCGACCTGGCTGACGATGCGCTGGCAGATGGAAAGCAATTGACTATTGTCGCGAAAGCGGATGTCGGATTCGATGGTCTTGCCGCCGACTTCGATGAAGGTCTGGCCGGAACCGTTGACCATGATATCGGCAATATCGTCGCGTGCGAGAAGCGGCTCCAGCGGCCCGTAACCAAGAACATCGTTGCAGATGTCCTCGAGCAGCTCTTCCTGCTCGGCGATGGACATGGCGAAATTCTTGATCGTGATGATGTCATTGACGATATCGCGAATTTCCTCGCGCGCGCTCTCGGCATCGAGCTTGGCGAGCTGCGAAAGGTCGATCGTATCGATGAGCGCGGAGAACACCTGGCTCTTGGTATTGTAATAATCTTCCGTGCGAGCACGTTTTTTCTGCGGCGACTGCGCGGGTGCTTGCGCCTGTCGCGTCGCGGGCGATTGGCCGGGCTCCAAAGTATCGATTGCCAGAGTCCGCGGCTCAGGCGTTGCCGTCGCCTGCTGTATGGCAGGCGCAACAAAATCCGGCTTTATGGTTCTGGCTGGGCCTTCTGGCCCGCGTTTTCCGAACATCGGCGTTTCCGTCTAAAGGCCCAAAAATGGAGCCTATTTGCGCTTGAGAATATTCTTGAGTTTATCCAGACCGCCACGCTTGTTTTTGCGCAGAACGGTACGGCCTGTAATGGTATGGGCAATCTGCGAGAAGGTTTCCGCGATCTGGGATTTTTCGTCCATTTCGCTGATCATGCGTCCGCTGTTGGCGGCATTTCCGAACAGCTGGGCGTCGAATGGAATGATGGCGACCGGCTCGATTTCCAGCGGGTCGAGAAAATCCGCCGGGGCTATTTCCGGGCGTTTCGGCATGCCGACCTGATTGAGAACGAGATGCGGCAACTTGTCGTTGGGCCGCAGTTTTATCAGCGCGTCGAACAGGTTCTTCGTATTGCGCAGATTTGCGAGATCCGGAACTGCCGTGATGACCACTTCGTCAGCTTCCGCAAGCACCGCCCGCGTCCAGTCGCACCATTGATGGGGAAGGTCGAGGACCGCGACGGGCGCGCTGCGTTGCAAAACCTCCAGGATCGGCAAAAAAGCCTGACGATCGAGATCATAGGTCCTGTCGAGGAGAGAAGGTGCGGCCAGCAGCGACAGATGGTCGGAACATTTCGTCAGCAGACGGTCAAGGAACACCTCGTCCAGTCGTTCCGGCGAGAATACCGCTTCCGCCATGCCTTGCGCGGGATCCTGATCGAAGTCGATGTTGGCCGTGCCATAGGCAAGATCCATATCCGCCAGAATGGTTTCGGTGGCAAACAGGGTGGAGATGCCGAAGGCGCAATTATGCGCGATCGTCGACGAACCCACCCCGCCTTTGGCGCCGATGAAGGCGATGTTGCGACCGAGCGGTTCCGCCTCCGGATCAACGAAGATCGTCGCGATCGAGGCCAATAGATCGGCCATGTTGATCGGAGCGACGAGATATTCGGAAATGCCGTTGCGGATGAGATCGCGATAAAGCGTTATGTCGTTGTGCCGACCAACGATGATGACACGGGTAGTGGGGTCGCAAACCTCT
Source organism: Rhizobium sp. AN73 (assembly GCF_030757975.1). Taxonomy (NCBI): domain Bacteria; kingdom Pseudomonadati; phylum Pseudomonadota; class Alphaproteobacteria; order Hyphomicrobiales; family Rhizobiaceae; genus Rhizobium; species Rhizobium sp. AN73. The sequence continues at coordinate 2,360,522 of NZ_JARWME010000002.1, read as the reverse complement.
GCCAGGGGCGCGAGATCATCCAGCAGCGAAGCGGGTGAGCTTGCCGTTTCGAGAACGATGAGATTGGGGGTGGGGGAGGCGGAAAACATCGTCGCCGCCGCGTTGATATCACCCTTGGTTACCCGCAGCGTGACCTTGCTCATCCGTCTGTCACCGGACAAGGCATCCATCACGCGCTGCATGTTTTCACTGACGCAGAAGGCATGCACGGAGATGCGGGGCAGGGGCCGCAGGCGATCCATATCCGAGGCGCGCGCAGGCTGTTCGGCTTCTGCGCCGCCGCTTGATTTGATATCGTATTCTACAGCGCTCATCGTGTTTCCTGCCGTGACAATTGTTGGAACCGCATCAATTTGGCGTCGCTGTGGTTTTGCCGTTGCGATACGCGTCGATCACCACGGCTCGGCGCTCCGCGTCGATCGGGCTCATGCCACGCGGGCCAACCAGATCCATGGGGTTGGCAATCTGTGCCGCGAGATTGCTCTGGGAAGCGCATCCGAAATTGTACCAGTTCTTGTTGGCAAAGGTGTTGTCGGAAAGGTCTTCGGGCCACTGGCCACATTGCCCGGTCATGGCAGTGACGGCCACATAGCTCAGGCGGATGGGGGCGGCGTCGCCATTCGGGGATGCGGCGTAACGTGTTTCCATGATCTTGCCCGAGGGCACACCAGCGCCGGAAAGCGCGGAGCGGATTTGTTTCGCCATTCTTGAAGCCGCTGCCGAATTGGCCGATCCCGACGGCATCTGGATATTGATGATACCCGTCGACATCGAGGCATAATTCTGGGCAAAACCGCGAACATTATCCGCCATTGCAGTCGTCAGCCGGCTGTCGCCGGCCGAAACTGGAATATCCAGAGAATGTTCCGCTTCCGACAGGGTGATCGGATGGCGTGTACGGTAGTCGTCTGGAATGGCGTTGGTCGTCATCGGGTCGCGTGCGCAGCCCTGCAACAGGCTGACGGCAAGCGCCACCATGGCGACGAGACCCGCCCTGCAGACGGGAAGGTGGGAAAAAGAGGAAGAGGTTTCCTGCATGACGTTTCCTGCCCGGACCGGGCTTGCTCTGAGGACGAGATTTCGTGCGTGTGTCGTCATTTGTAGATGAACCCCACTGATCCCTGATAGGGAGCCGCCTGAACCTGATCCTTGCGGCCATAGACCTTGTTGACGCGGTTCATGAAATACATGGCGGCATCGTTTTCCGGGTTGAAGTTGTCATCCGGCCGGGCGATCTGGTTGCGCGCAACGGGTCTTACCAGATAGGGCGTTGCAATGATGACGAGTTCCGTCTCGTTGCGGATGAAATCCTTGCTGCGGAAAAGCGTGCCGAAGATTGGTATCTTGGAAATGCCAGGCAGACCCGACATGGCCTGGCGGACATTATCCTGAACCAGACCCGCGATCACGATCGAGCCACCCGACGGAAGTTCAACGGTTGTCGATGTCTCGCGCTTGCGGATAGACATATAGGTCGAACCTGGAATGGTGCGGCCCGCATTTCCGGTTACAACGTTGCCTTCATATGTCGGCTCGGAAACATTGGTCTCGATTTTAAGGCTGATCCGCCCTGGTGAAAGCACCACTGGCCTGAAGTTCAGCGTGATGCCGTAGTCGACCGTGTTGGTGGTACGCGTTATAGTTGGCTGGCCCGTTTCCTTGTCGATCGTAACTTCCTGCTCTGCAGGCAGGCGGAAATCGCCCCCCACATAGAACTTGGCCTGTTCGCCGGAGATGGCGGTGAGACTCGGTTCGGCCAGAGTGCGCACGACACCCGCCTGTTCCATGGCGTTCAGATAGGAAGCAAAGTTGAGCGAGCCGGAGCCAATCGCGCCACTGGCTATCCGCGAGGCGCCGCCAATTGCATTTCCAAGATTGGACGGATTTGCGAATTCGAAACCGTTATTGCTTGTCGAGCTGCTGATGGAGCCATTGAAGCCGAGCTGTTTCAGCACCTGCCGGCTCACTTCGGCGACGGTGACTTTCAGCGTCACCTGATCTTCACCTTCGATCGTCAGCATATTGACGATCTGCGATGTCTGGCGGTTTTCGGCAAAAATCGCAGCGTCGCCGCCATTGTTGCCGCCCGTCAGCGATATATTACGGGTAGTGGCTTCGCCACCTTTCAGGAATGCTTCGGCAAGCTGTACGGCGCGTGCCGAATCCTGCGGTGTGCGCACCGATCCCGTGAGAACGATGTTGTCCGAAACGATCTCCACCTTGATGTCTGATTCGGGAATGAACCGACGGATATTGACCTCGAGCCCGGAGATGTCGCGCTCGACCTCGAGATCGAGGCTGACGATTTCACGACCGCCTTCACCGAAAATGAAAATATTGGTCTGACCCACCGTTTTCCCGAACAGATAAATCCGTTTGGAGGTACGGGTTACGGCATCGGCAAGGCTGGGATCGGCGACGAGAATATCGTGTGCATCCTCGGGCAGGTCGATGACCAGCGCCTTGTTGAGACCGAGCTTCAGGCGCTTGCGAATGCCTGTGCCGCTTTCGGTGATCCGCACGATGCTCGCGCTCTGCGCCGCAGCTTCGCTGATACGCAAAAATGCGGGTGAGTGTTGACCCGGAATGCCTGAAAAAGCCAGGCAAAATGCAAGACTGCCCGCAATCGAGGAACGCAGGTGTTGTTTGATAGGCTTTGCCATGGAACCCCCGGTCATTGCGATGCTCCCTGTCCGGCCTTGACGATCGAACCGGATTTGATCACCTGAATCTCCGGCTGCCCGGAGCCGCCGTTGAGAAGATAACCGGCCGAAAGCGTGTCGTTTTCCTGCGCATCGGCAACAGAGCGCAAAGCGAGGGTGAGGCGATCCGCCATCTGTTGCGCCACGGTGATGATCTTGGCTTGTTCGGGTGTGAGTTCCAGCGTCGCGGTTGCACCCACGACGGCGGAGGTGCCGTCCTCGCCTTCCTTGATCTGCTGATCGATCGCCAGCACACGGACGTTGTTCAAAACATTTTCAGTCAAAAAGTGACCGGCATCGCCCTTGCGGACCATGATGACATCGACCCGATCATTCGGCAGCACGAAACCGCCGGCACCTGTCGAGACGGAAATTTCTGTGGCGACGGCGCGTTTGCCGGCCGGCAGAAGCGAGGACATGATGCGGGTGCTGGAATCGACTACTTTTTCCGGCCGCACCGGCTCACCCTCGAACAAAGGCAGCCGCACGACGGCACCGGCAAGTTCGGTGATGGCGTTCGGGCTTTTTGCTTCCGTTATGAAACTGTCGATGACATTGCCCTTCGGCCAGGGCGTCCAGTGTACCGAACTATCGTTCAGGCGGCTGCCGACGGGCAGGTTGACCGAGGAAACGAGAACGTTGACCGTCGGTTCCTTCTCGATGATCGTTTCCGCTTTTTCGATGACCTGCTTTGCACCGGAAATCTGCATGGCGACAAGACCGGCGAGACCGGCGGCGACCAAGGCAACGGATAGAATGACGATACGCGACGGTTTCATGCTCGATCCTTGAGGGAATCAGGTTGTTCTCCCGTCAGGATGGCCCGTCATTGGTATAATTATGGTTAATATTATGCTTGGATTTCTGGTTAACAGGCCTTTAACCTGCAGTGAACGCAGATTTCTCAGGAAAGACTTGCGATGGCGGCTTTTACAAGCGGTGTTTCGCCATAGGTCAAAAGCCCGGCAATGGCGATGCCTATGCCATAGGGGATTTTCTTCGCAACCAGCAGGGAATCCGGAATGGGAATGCCGGCCGCCATGATTTCCTGCGAGCGCGATCGCAGAAGCAGGATTCCAAGCGTCAACACGCCGCCGATGAAGGTGACCGAAAGTAGAAATTCGATAAGGGAGATGTTGAAGCCGTACCAGACCGCTGCGGCAGTCAATAACTTTGCGTCTCCTCCACCCATGACATTGGTAGCGAATAGCGCAAAGCAAGCAAACAATACAACAATACCGGCAACAAGACTCATTACATAAGTCTGCCAGTCCATGCCGGAAAAGGGGGCAACCACCACAAAGGATAGCAGCAGTAAAAGCGGTATCCTGTTGGGAATAGTCATGCTGAAAAGATCATTCAGGGCGGCAAAGGCGAGACAAAGAGGTACGATCAGGAAAATTGCAGCTATTACCACGGTCGCCTCCCTGGATGTTTCAGTCCGAGATCAAGTGCTCTGAAAAAAGATACGCCGCCTTACTGGCGGCGTATCGACGTATAAAATACTACGCCTAGGCTTAGTTCGTCGCGGAAGGCGTATTGTTGCCGATTCTGGTGCCGAGGTTGGTAAACACGGTGTTGAGCTTCGTGCCCACCGTCGAAGCACCACCGATGATGGCAACAGAAATAAGCGCAGCGATCAGGCCGTATTCGATTGCCGTGGCGCCGGACTCATCTTTGAGGAAACGAGTGAAAATCTTGGTCATGGGTCTCTCCTAATTCTTGTATTTGGTTCAGCACGCCGACAACTGTTTTCCGTTGTTCGGTTGCGTTCAAATTACAGGCGAGCGATTTCCAAGCGCTTAAAGAATAGGATTAATCTAAAGTAAACGGTAGGATGAGTTTCTTTTGGTAAACAAAAACAAAAAGTATTTCCTCCATTTTTATAGTTGCTAAGAAACAAATATATTCCGGGGTTGGCCGTTTCTCATTTCCGGTAAAGTGTCTTTTCAACGAGACACAGATGTTCAGTTTTGAGGCGGGACATCAGGCACCAGGAAATGTCGTTACATCGCGAATGGTTACCGTCCGCACTATGGATTTCCGCCATTTAACGCTTCATTCACTAAAACCGCGCATTCTATCGTGTAGTAAAGTGCGGATAGAGAATAAGGGCCAAACGCGTGTCATTCGGAAAACTGGCGAAAATCGTGCTCGGCCTGTCCGTCATTCTGTCGGGTTCATTGCAACCCGTTTTTGCTCAGGAAGACATATTGCGCGTTTCGATGAATCACGCCCGTGTCCTTCGCCTCGACCGCCCCGTGAGCAAGGTTATTGTCGGTAACTCGAAAGTTGCCGACGCCACGGTTGCCGATGCAACCACCATCGTACTGACCGGCCGCAGTTTCGGTACGACAAACCTTGTTCTTCTCGATGCCGAAGGAAATCCGATCGTCGATGAGCGCATTCTCGTCTCCATCGACGAGGGCAATACGGTGCGCGTTTTCCGCCAGACGGAACGGACCGTACTTTCCTGTACGCCCAATTGCGAACAGCATTCGCAAAACAGTGGCGACAAAGACGCTCAGCCGTAACCACACCGGGCCGTATGAGGCTTGAGTTACTCCGCATCGGGAGCGATCGGCATTTGTCAAAGAGACGAAGGCCTCGTGATCGCGCGGGGTAGCTTTAATTTGTGGGAAAACGGGTGCTGATCATCAGCAGATCGAAAAAAAGCAACATGCTCTCCGGCATTTTGCTGGAGGCATATATGTTGCTTTTTTTCGTCTAAGTGTTTGATCTGGCTAAGATCAAAAATGGAATGGTGCCCAGAAGAGGACTCGAACCTCCACACCCTTGCGAGTACCAGCACCTGAAGCTGGCGCGTCTACCAATTCCGCCATCTGGGCGACGGAGAGCGATGTACGAGGGCAGCCGCCCGGTGTCAACAGACTTTTTGAACTTTTATGACGATCATTGATTTTAAAGGGAAAAAACTTGGTTGGAGGCTGTTGAAACATTTCGCCGCATCAATTGTCGAGCCCTTCATGCTTCGCCCGGTCGACATGGCCGAGGTCGCGTTCCGGGTCGATGATATCGCGGATTCGTTGTTTCAGCTCTTTTGGACCGGGAAAACCGCCATCGCGTTTGCGCTCCCATATGGTTTCGCCATCGACGGTGATCTCGAACAGGCCGCCCGTTGAGGGAATAAGGCTGACCTCGCCGATGTCCGAGGCGAAGGTTTGCAATATTTCCTGCGCCATCCAGCCTGCGCGAAGCAGCCAGTTGCATTGCGTGCAGTAGCGGATGGCTATGCGGGGCTTGGTCTCGGTCATAGTCAGGTCTCCTTCGACGCCGAGTGACAATAATGCTCACGATAATGTCAACTATAATGCTCAAGTTTTTACCCGGCACCTGCTTGTTCTTATCATGTGGCTTTGCGAACAGATAAGCCATCGAAGGCTGAAACGTGGAGATCCTATGGCCCAGTTCGACAATAATCGTCAGCGTCTTTTCGTTCCGGCGGTCGCCCCGCTTTATAACGCGACGCATGATCTGGCGGAGACCGTTCTGCGTGTCGTGGCCGGGCTTCTTCTCGTTACCCATGGCTTCGGCAAGATACCCAACCCTTTCGGGGCAGCCGGCATGGTGGAAAGCCTTGGCTTTTATCCCGGTGTATTCTGGTCACCGCTCCTGGCCGCCACCGAATTTTTCGGCGGAATTCTGGTGGCCATCGGGCTGTTCACGCGGCCGGCGTCCTTTGCTGCCATGATCGTCCTTCTGGTAACGGTCTATTTTCACGGCATCGTAAAGGCGGAAGGTCTGGGTGGCGCGGAAAAATCCATTCTCTGGGCCGCCATTTTCCTCTTCTTCGCCGTTCGGGGCGGCAACCGGCATTCCGTCGACGCAAAGCTGTCACGGGAATTCTAAGGCGCGTAGGCCAGCTTGTCCGCTTATTGCGTTGCTGACGATATTACGCCTCTTGAAAATCCGATTTTCTCGTGATGAAGCTGGATTCGGTCGGCGATGTCAGCCGATCGAATTCCGCGTTGTCGACAAGGGGCCTCATGCGCGTTGCAATTATCGAAAATATGGCGGGCACGCCGCATGGACAGCTCGGCGTTGCCCTTGAAGAGGCAGGGGCGGAAGTACACGTCATCCGCGCCTATGCGGGGGAGCCTCTTCCCGCAGGCGCGGGTAATCATGATGCGCTCGTCGTTCTGGGCGGCGAGCAGAATGCCCTTGATGATGTGTTTTATCCCTATTTTCCCGACCTTGCGCTTTTGATGAAAGCCTTTGGTGATTCGAACAAGGCCGTGATGGGCGTTTGCCTTGGCAGCCAGTTGCTGGCGCGGGCCTATGGCGGTGAGAATATTCTGGCCGGCCCGCCCGAATTCGGCTGGGAAGACGTGTCCCTGACGGAAGAGGGTGTGTCTGATCCGCTCTTGGCAGGGCTGGAGAAGGTGTTTCCCATTTTTCAGTGGCATTGCGATACATTTACGCTTCCGCCCGAGGCGACGCGGCTTGCGACCAATGGCGCAACGCGAAATCAGGCGTTTCGTGTCGGCCGGGCTGCCTATGGCACGCAATTTCATTTCGAAGCCTCCACCGCCGTGGTCAGCGGGTGGTGTGAAGCATTCCCGGCTTCCGTCGAAAAAATGGCACCCGGCTGGATGAGCAATTACCGCGATCACCATAGTGAGCGTGCAGATGTGGCCGATGCGGCCGGTCTGGAAATTGCCCGCGCCTGGGTACGGCTTGTCTGAGCTGGCAATTATCGGTTGCGAATATCACCGAGGCCGCTCAGAATTGGGTCTGGTTCATCGCCGTTTGCCAAGGAGGCGCTAAGATCATGTATAAATTCGAGATCTATCAGGACAGAGCCGGGGAATATCGCTTCCGCTTCAAGGCATCCAACGGGGAAACGATGTTTTCGTCCGAAGGATACAAGGCGAAGGCGTCGGCCATCCATGCCATCGAGATCGATCAAGAGAAATTCCCCCGGCGCGGATACTGTCGATCTGAGCACAATGACCGCCTGAAGCCCCCGTTTCGCAAAACCTCGAAGCATTTCTCCTGCCAGAATTGACGGGCGCATTGGCGGGTGCCGGCGTAAAGATAAGATTCAGTCTTTTTTGATAATCTTCCGTTAGCAATTGTATTTCGAGGTTCCCGGGCGGCGTCAGAATGCCTCCCCATTGTTTTGCGTACGGGTTTTCATGCGTTCATCGGCTGTACCAGCACTTCTCTTCGGTTGCCTTCTGCTAGGTGGCTGCACGTCCAGTTCCGGGCCGGAAAGCCTGATGGCGGGCTTACCTTCGAAGGAAACGACGAGTTCGGTCACGCCATCCGCACCGGTGCCGCAGGCAAGCGTGGGCAGCCAACCCATCACCGCCCAGCCGCGACAGCAGGTTCTGGCCTGGGGTGGGCCGGTGCCCGAAGAACCCAAGGCCTTTTCCGCCATTACGCCCAGAGCATCCTTGCCGCAGGACGCACCTGAAATCCGTTTGCCCGTCCCGTCACAGGCTGGAATGGTGCGGCCGGCGGAGCGCCCCATGGAACGCCAGATGGAGCGTCCGGTGCAATTGGCCATGGCTGTCGCTCCGGCGGCGAGTGCCGGTGCACAGATACGCTCGCGTATTTTCCGCTCCAGCTTCAGCGATGCCAAGCCCATCAATTTCGGCAGGGTCCAGCCACGCCATTTTCAGGTCCACGGGGTGGATGTGTCGCGCTGGCAAGCAAATATAGACTGGCCGCAGCTGCGCACACGCGGCGCCAACTTCGCCTTCATCAAAGCGACGGATGGCGGCGACCATCTTGATCCGATGTTCCGCACCAACTGGCAGCGTGCAAAGGAAGCGGGCCTGCGCCGTGGCGCTTACCACTTCTTTTATTGGTGCCGCTCGGCCGGCGAGCAGGCCGACTGGTTCATTCGCAACGTCCCGCGCGATCCGGATGCGTTGCCGCCGGTGATCGACGTGGAATATAACGGCGAGATCGAGCTGCAAGATGCGCCATTCCCGCGAGCGCATTCTGGAAAAGATGCGCGTGTTCATGGACAAGCTCGAGCGCCATTACGGACAGCGCCCGATCATTTACACGGCGCCCGATTTTTATAAGGACAATCTCACCGGCGAGTTCCAGGATTATCCTTTCTGGCTGCGCGCCGTCGCCCAGCACCCATCCGTGGTCTATCCCGGCCGCAAGTGGCTGTTCTGGCAATATTCCGGCTCGGGCCTGTCGCATGGCGTCGATGGCCGCATCGATCTCAATGTCTTCAACGGCAACGAGGAAGCATGGCATCGCTGGGTGGGGCGCCGCTCCAGCTGACAATGGCGGGCGTCAGCGCGAAAATTTTCGCGCACCCGCAACACAAAGCACCACCACAAGCGTGATGCCAATCATCGCCGGGCTGACCTCCTCGTGGAGCAGCGTTGCAGCAAGCACCAGCCCGAAGAACGGCTGCAGCAATTGCAACTGACCGACTGCGGCGATGCCGCCGAGCGCCAGCCCGCGATACCAGAAGATGAAACCGATCAGCATGCTGAACAGGGATACGTAAGCAAGGCCGCCCCAGGCCTGCGGATTGATGCCGGCAAGTGTTTGCGGCCCTGTTAAAAACGCAAGCGGCAGCATCACCGGCAGCGACAGAACCAGCGCCCATGAGATGACCTGCCAGCCACCCAGTTTGCGGGAAAGAGCGGCACCCTCCGCATAGCCAAGTCCACAGACGATAATCGCACCCAACATCAAGAGATCGCCGGCAAGCGAGGCTCCGAGCCCGGAGGCCAGCGAATTCGACAATGAAAAGCCGGCTACCAGAACGCTGCCCAGACAGGAAAAGAGCCAGAAGGCGGGGCGCGGGCGTTCTCCACCCCGCAGCACGGCAAAAATCGCGGTTGCCAGCGGCAAAAGCCCGACAAAGATAATGGAATGCGCCGAGGTGATGTGTCGCAAGGCGAGAGCCGTCAACAGCGGGAAGCCCACCACTACGCCGAAGGACACGATGAAAAGCGATGTCAGATCATCGCGCGCCGGGCGCTTTTGCCTGAACAAAAAAAGCAAAGCGAGCGCCAGAATTCCGGCAATGCTGGCGCGGGCGAGGGTCAGGAACACTGGATCGAAACCCGTTACCGCAATGCGCGTGGCGGGCAGCGAGCCGCTGAATATCACCACGCCTGTAAGGCCACTTAGCCAGCCACTTGTCGTCTTGTCCATTATCGTCTCCTGCGTATCGCCTTTCTTGATCCGGAACGGCTGGTGAAAACAGCCGCAATCCTATACAATTTCAACAAACTGTTATGGTTGTTCAGGCGGTACGGTTGGAGAGAAATGTGGACGGACACGTCGCTACGGGAACGCGCATAGAAAAGGTGATGGCAAGTGTGCGGCAACGCATTGCCTCGCGCAGCCTCGTTCCGGGGGCCAGATTGCCGTCCGTCAGGGCGCTGGCGAAGGCCATGCAGGTCTCCATCTCCACCGTTGTTGAGGCCTATGATCGACTGGTTGCCGATGGCACCATAAGCTCGCGTCCCGGTTCGGGATTTTTTGTGGCCGGCCCGCTTGCGCCCCTGTCGCTGGCTGATATCGAGCCTCGGCTGGACAGGGCGGTGGATCCGCTCTGGGTGTCGCGGCAAGCGCTGGATGAAGGGGCGACCGTTGCCAAGCCCGGCTGCGGCTGGCTTCCCGCATCATGGATGCCGGAACAGGCGCTAAGGCGGGCGATGAGGGGGCTTGCCCGTGCCGATGCCTCCTTGCTGACGGATTATGGAAGCCCGATGGGGCTTTTGCCGCTACGCCAGCTTCTGTCGCGCAGGCTTGCCGAACATGGCGTGCAGGCGGGTGCCAACCAGATCATGCTCACCGATTCCGGCACACAGGCTATCGATCTTCTGTGCCGTTTCCTGCTGCAGCCGGGGGATACGGTGATTGTCGATGATCCCTGTTACTTCAACTTCCACGCCCTCTTGCGGGCGCATCGGGTGAAAATCGTCGGTGTGCCTTATACGCCGGTGGGACCGGACCTGCCGCTGTTCGAGCAGGCGCTGAAAGAGCACCAGCCCCGTCTTTATATCACCAATTCCGCGATCCATAATCCGACGGGCGCAAGACTTTCTGCCGTTTGCGCCCATCGCCTGCTGATGCTGGCCGAACAGGCAGGCCTTACCATCATCGAGGACGATATTTTTGCCGATTTCGAAACGCAGGCGGCACCACGGCTGGCTGCTTTCGATGGTCTGAACCGCGTCGTCCAGATCGGCAGTTTTTCAAAAACCCTGTCCGCGTCCGTGCGGTGCGGTTTCATCGCGGCTCCTCTGGCATGGGTGGAGGCCCTGACCGACCTCAAGATCGCCACCGCTTTTGGCGGGGCGCATTTTTCGGCGGCGCTGGTTCTGTCGCTTCTGACGGATGGCAGTTACCGCAAGCATGTCGAGGCTCTTCGGCAGCGTCTTGCGGCGACGGTGCCTGAGGTGGCGGCGCGGTTGATAGAGATTGGATGTGTGCCTTGGATCGAGCCGCAGGCGGGCATGTTCCTGTGGTGCCGCCTGCCGGAAGGGCTTGATGCCGGCGATGTGGCGCGCCGGGCGCTGTCGCAGCAGGTGGTGCTGGCACCCGGTAATGTCTTCAGTTCCTCTCAGAATGCATCTGGTTTCATGCGTTTCAATGTCTCGCAAATGGCCGGTCCGCAGGTCATGACGGTGCTGGAAAATGCCCTCCGGCAGGGGCTGGATCGTCGCCCATCCTGACGGCGCGGAGGATAATCGGAACAAAATCCCGTGAATGCCGTTTTCTCCCGAGAATGAAGAGGAGGAAATACCATGACATTCGACCCAAACAACCCGCGCCCGGACCGTGACCTTCGTCCGGAACTGAATATCAGCAATGAACCGCTTGCCCGCAAGTCTCCGTCCTGGATGCCATGGCTGGCTATTCTCGTCGTCGCATTGGTGGGCGTTTTCGCCTGGTCGCAGATGAGCGGCCCGACCACCGATCCGGCTACGACATCGTCAACCATGCCGCCTGCGGCAACGGAACAGGCACCGGCGCCCGTGACTCCGACCGTCCCGGCAACGCCGCCTGCCAACAATGCTGCACCGGCAAGCCCGACAACTGGCGGCACGCAGACACAGCCGTAACGGGTTTAATTACCTGATAAAATCGCCTGCCTTCGGGCAGGCGATTTTTCTGTTGCGATAAAGGTGAAATACATTCCCCGCCTCAGAGTTGCTCCATGGCGGAGGGGTGGTTGGACAATTTTGACCAGCGGGTAATCGATTCTTCCGCCAGCGCCGAAAGTGTAATGCTTCCGAAGCGGGACAGGAGAATGGTTTCCGCCTCATTCATGGCGTCGAAAAGGGCGGCATTGACGGCCTGCTCGATGACGCAGTTCGGATTGTCGCCCGCCAGCCCTATCGAGAACAGTTCCGGTGTGCCAAGCGCCCGGTAGATATCGAGCAGCGTGATTTCGCTGAGCGGCCGCGCCAGAACCCAGCCGCCGCCGTGACCTTTTTCCGAAGACACATAACCGTGTTCACGCAAACCTGCCATGGTTCTGCGCACCACCACCGGGTTGGTCTGAAGCATCGCCGCGATGCTTTCAGACGTCGCGGCACCCTCGTGTTTTTCCATATGGATCAGAATATGCAGCACCCGTGAAAGGCGCGTGTCGTGTCTCATCGCTGAAATCCGTCTGTTTTTTGCGACGCTACCAGTTTCCATATGACGTAACAATATAAGTTGCGTGACTATTGACTCCAAAAATCACGTAACAATATAAGTGTCGTGAAAATGAACGGGCGCTTCCAGCTCGACTTTAGAACGATAGGTGCATCATGAAATACGACGTCATCATCATTGGCGGCAGCTATGCGGGCCTGTCCGCCGCCTTGCAGCTTGGCCGCGCCAGAAAGAACATTCTGGTGGTGGATGCGGGTGAGCGGAGAAACCGCTTCGCCAGCCATTCCCACGGCTTTCTCGGACAGGACGGCAAGGCACCGGGCGATATCGTCGCCGAGGCGCGCCGCCAGATCGAGCGCTATCCGACAATACACTGGGCAAAGGGCAGGGTGACGAACGTCGAAGGGTCATTCAATGACTTCGTCGTCGAGATCGACGGCAACCGCATCGAGAAAGCCGCCCGGCTTATCCTCGCCATGGGTGTTACCGATGAACTGCCCGATATAGCCGGGCTGAAAGAGCGCTGGGGTACTACCATCTTCCATTGCCCCTATTGCCATGGATACGAACTGAATCAGGGCAAGATCGGCGTTATCGCAGCCTCGCCGCTGGCCATCCATCATGCGTTGATGCTTCCGGACTGGGGTGAGACGACCTTTTTCACCAATGGCATAGTCGTGCCGGATGCTGACCAGAATGCACTTCTGGCGTCCCGGGGTGTCAGGGTGGAAAAAGATCGCATCAGGGAAATCACGGGACATGCGGATGTCGTTCTTGCGGACGGACGCAGCATGCCAATGGCCGGTCTTTTTACCCAGCCGAAATTGAGGATCACCTCGAACTGGGTCGAAAAACTCGGTTGCACTATCGAGGAAGGGCCGATGGGATCAAGCATTGTGGCGGATGCCATGAAACAGACCACAGCCCGCGGCATCTTCGCCTGCGGTGACGTGGCAAGACCCGCCGGCTCGGTCGCCCTTTCGGTTGGCGACGGCGCCATGGCTGGGGCTGCAACTCACCGGTCGATCCTGTTTCCGGAATGACGAGAGCATTTCCAGTAAAAGTGCCTAGCGGTTTTGCGTCCGAATATTGCGATGAAACAAAGAAATAGAGCACGTCCCACGATTCCGTTTAGACCGGACGTGCTCTAGTGCGAAACGAGATTCAGCCAGCGTCCCGGAGGCATGCCGAAGGCATTCTTGAAGTGGCGGGTAAAATGAGCCTGATCGGCAAAGCCGCAGGCAAACGCCGTTTCCGCAAGGCCCGCACCTGCACGCATCATGTCTTTGCATTTTTGCAGTCGCCGCATGATGAGATAACGGTGCGGGCTCGTGCCGAACAGACAGCGGAAGTGCCGAAAGAGTGAAAAGCGATCAAGCCCGCTGACTTGCTCCAGCTCCTCTGAACTGACCGTGAGAGTGCTGTTCTCCAGCAAATAATCGCGGCAACGGAGAACGGCGATCCGGTCAAGCCGCCTGATGCTTCTCTCGCTTCCGTTCGAATGTTTCCAGAGTAGATCCGCCAGTCTCGATTGCCAGTCGGTCAACAGCAGATTGTCCGGCTCGCGTTCGAGATTGCTGAGAACCTCTACCAGGCATTGCCGGAACTCATCGTCTTCGAAGACCGGATTTTTTGCAAAGGGCAACGAATGATATTCGGTCGCCGCCGCCATTTTTTCCGGAGGAAGGTAGAGCATGCGGTAGTGCAGGCCTTCCTCCGTGCCCGCGCCGCCATCGTGGAGTTCGTCCGGATGCAGCACGATCACCTTTCCGGGCGTGCTGAAATGCGTTGTACCGCGATAGGAAAAGGTCTGGACGCCGGAAAGGGTGACGCCCAGCGCATAGGTGTCGTGGCGATGAGGCGCGTAGGCGTTGCCGTGGAACCGCGCGTCTATACGTTCTATGCCCTCGCTGGAGGGGGCCTGCACGATCCCCTCGAATTTGCACGAACGTTCAAGATCGATGGTGCGCCGGGGGTCTAGGATAACCTCTCCTTCGTAACCACAGCCAGATTGAGTTCGCATGTTTGATACCAAGATTGCCGTCATCCTTCGTGATGACCTTGCCGTGTGGCAAAAACTGAACGTCACCGCATTTCTCATGTCGGGGATCGTCGCCCAGACGAAAGAGATCATTGGCGAACCATACCGCGACGGGGCGGGCAACGTCTACAATCCCCTTTCCGTTCAGCCGATTGTCGTGATGGCCACGGATCAGGAGGCGCTGCGCAAAATCCATCAGCGGTCGCTGGAACGCGACGTCACCACATCGCTCTACATTGAGGAAATGTTTGCGACCGGCCACGACGTTGCCAATCGACAGGTCTTTTCGGAATTTTCTCCTGACAATGCAAAGGTCGTCGGCATGGCGCTGAGGGCCGAGAAGAAAATCGTCGACAAGATCACCAAGGGTGCGAAGCTGCACGCTTGAAGATCGCGTCCAGATACGAAAAAGGGAGGCTGCAAGCCTCCCTTGTAAACCCACCGCGATAAGAATGCAGCTTATTCGTCGTTCATCTTCAGAGCGGCGATAAACGCTTCCTGCGGAATTTCCACCTTGCCAAACTGGCGCATGCGCTTTTTGCCTTCCTTCTGCTTGTCCAGAAGTTTGCGTTTGCGCGTCGCGTCGCCGCCGTAGCACTTCGCCGTCACGTCCTTGCGCAGCGCGCGCACGGTTTCGCGGGCAATGACCTTGCCGCCGATGGCCGCCTGGATCGGGATCTGGAACATGTGCGGCGGAATGAGTTCCTTCAGCTTTTCGCACATGCCGCGTCCGCGCCGGTCTGCCGCCGAGCGGTGAACCAGCATGGACAGCGCATCCACCGGGTCGCCGTTGACGAGGATCGACATCTTGACGAGATCGCCTTCGCGATAGTCGATGATGTTGTAATCGAACGAGGCATAACCCTTGGAGATGGATTTCAGCCGGTCGTAGAAATCGAACACCACTTCGTTGAGCGGCAATTCATAGGTAATCATCGCGCGGTTGCCGACATAGGTCAGCTCGGTCTGCAGGCCGCGTCGGTCCTGACAGAGTTTCAGGATGCCGCCGAGATATTCATCGGGCGTCAGGATCGTCGCCTTGATCCACGGCTCGCGGATTTCCTTGATCTTCACAACGTCAGGCATGTCGGCCGGGTTGTGCAGTTCCTTCTCCGTGCCATCAGTCAGCGTCATTTCATAGACAACCGAAGGTGCGGTGGCGACGAGATCGAGATTGAACTCGCGCTCGAGGCGTTCCTGAATGATTTCAAGATGCAGCAGGCCGAGGAAGCCGCAACGGAAACCGAAACCGAGAGCGGCAGACGATTCCATTTCGAAGGAGAAGGAGGCGTCGTTGAGGCGAAGTTTGCCCACCGCTGCGCGCAGGTCTTCGAAGTCCGCTGCGTCAACCGGGAAGAGACCACAGAAAACCACGGGCTGCGCGGGCTTGAAGCCGGGCAGGGCCTGCGCCGTCGGGCGCTTGTCGTCGGTAATCGTGTCGCCAACACGCGTATCGGCGACTTCCTTGATCGAGGCGGTGATGAAGCCGATCTCGCCGGGGCCGAGGCTGTCGACATTGACCATCTTCGGGGTCAGCACGCCGACGCGCTCGATGCCGTATTTCGCGCCCGAACCCATCATGCGGATCTGCTGGCCCTTGGTCAGCACGCCGTCGATGACGCGCACCAGAACCATGACGCCGAGATAGGTGTCGTACCAGCTGTCGACCAGCAGCGCCTTCAGCGGCCCGTTTTCGCCAACATCGCTCTTCGGCGGCGGCAGGCGGTTAACGATGGCTTCCAGAACATCGGGAATACCAAGCCCGGTTTTGGCCGAAATCATCACAGCTTCGGAAGCATCGATGCCGATCACTTCCTCGATCTGTTCCTTGATGCGGTCGGGTTCGGCGGCCGGCAGATCGATCTTGTTCAAGACCGTGACCAGCTCGTGATTGTTGTCGATCGCCTGATAGACGTTGGCAAGGGTCTGAGCTTCCACACCCTGCGATGCGTCCACGACCAGCAGCGAACCTTCGCAGGCCGAAAGCGAGCGGGACACTTCATAGGCAAAGTCGACGTGACCGGGCGTGTCGATGAGGTTCAGCACATAAGTTTCACCGTTGTTCGCCTTGTAGTGCAGGCGCACGGTCTGGGCCTTGATGGTGATGCCGCGCTCGCGCTCGATATCCATCGAATCGAGAACCTGTTCCGACATATCGCGTTCGGCAAGGCCGCCTGTCGACTGGATCAACCGGTCGGCCAGCGTCGATTTGCCGTGATCGATGTGGGCAACGATCGAGAAGTTGCGGATATGGTCCAGGGGCGTGCGGGTCGAATTTGTGCTCATGCCCCGCGCTATAGCAGGGGCTTGTCACACCGCAAAGCGGGAATTTGGTTAAAAGCCCTTTAAAATGGGCTTTTTAGATCGCAAATTGCTCAGGCCAGTCGCGGCGGGTGGCCACCTGCCCCTCGGTTCTGAGCCTCGCCACGGCAGCAAGGTCGATATCGGCGATCAGCAGAGTACTTTCCGTCACCGCATCGCTTTCGCTTTCGGCAATGATGCCGGATGCCGGCATGCCGTAGTCGGAGGGCACGTAAAGTGCCGCGCGGCCACGATTTTCATCGACGGCAGGAGACCATGGGGCCTCGCCCGCCGTGGGGGAGGAGAGAACGGCATATTGATTTTCCAGCGCCCGGGCCTGCGCGCCGATGCGCACCCGGTAAGCACCCGCCAGCGTATCGGTGCAGCTGGGAGCGAGAACCAGTTCCACGCCGAGCTCCGCCAGCTTCCGGCCAAGCATCGGGAACTCGTTGTCGTAGCAGATGAGGATGCCGAGCCTGCCGATCGGCGTCTCGAAGGCTTTCAGTCCCTCGACGCCGGCATGGATGTTCCATTGTTCCCGCTCGAAACGGGTCATGATCTGCTTGTCTTGATAACCGATCAGCCCGTTTGGGCCGAACAGCCATGCACGGTTGCGGAACTTGCCGTCGGGGTCCTTCACCGGCGCGCTGCCCGGCTGGAACAGGATTTGATGTTGACGCGCCAGCTCTTCGCAAAGCTCGATCCAGGAGGGGATGAGCGGCTGTATCTCTTCGATGGAGCTGTGCAGATCCGAGCGCACGTCGGGCGACAATTGCCCGGTCAGCGCCATGGCCGAATATTCCGGCAAGAGTAGCAGCTCGGCGCCTTTTGCCTTCGCCTCGCGCACAATGGCGGAAAGATGCGCGGCATAGCCTTCCCATGTCTCGATCAGTTCGATGGCATATTGGCTGGCGGCGAGGCGCGTCATCTGTTTCCGTCTCCGGCGGCGATGTTCTTCATCCAGAAGGACAGGGGTTTCGGGCTTTTTGTGCTCTCGTCGAGGTCCTGCCAGGTGAAGCTGGTGTACAGTTCGGGGTGATGGCGATAGCCGCGTTTTTCCCAGAAGGCATTCAACGGTACATAGTCCGCTGGCCTGCGCGGGTGGTCGGCGGGCCGCTCGACCGCACAGAAGGTGCACCAATCAAAGCCGAGCCTTTTTGCATGGGCCTCTCGTTCTTGGAAGAACCGCACGCCGAGGCCATGGCCGCGATAGTCAGCCAGAAGAACGCTTTCACCGAAGTAAAATATCCGGTCGGGATCGTGGCCGCCTTCAATGAAGGGCACCTTCACCTCGTCGGTTTCCGCCGCCATCGGCATGCCGGTGGACATGCCCACCACTTGGCTGCCATCCAGCGCCAGCACGAAAACCGCGCCTTTTGTGTTGGCATAGGTCGCGAGATATTTACGCTCGTGGTCCAGCGAACCGTCATAGAGATAGGGGAAGGCGCGGAAGACTGTGATCCGCAGGCGCGCAAGGTCATCGAAAAACGGGGCGGCATCAATGCCGGAAAGAGACTTGATTTCGACGGTCATGGGTATTTCACTTTCGGTTGTACTGGTTATACCGTCATGGAAAGCCCGCGCAAGCATTGAACGGAGAAGACGATGACCGCTGCCGAGACCATCCGCGCCTATTACGATGCCTTTAACCGTCAGGACATGGATGCCTTTCTGGCGCTTCTCCATGACGAGGTGGTGCATGATATCAATCAGGGCGAACGTCAGACCGGCAAGGTGGCTTTTGCGTCCTTCATGGACCACATGAACCGCTGCTATAAGGAAAATCTCACCGAGATGGTCATCATGGCGAGCGAGGATGGCAAGCGCGCCTCGGCGGAATTCATCGTGAACGGCGAATATCTCGCAACCGATGAGGGCTTGCCGGAAGCCGATGGTCAGACATACGTTCTGCCCGCAGGCGCATTCTTCGACCTGAAGGATGGGAAAGTTAGCCGAGTAACCAACTACTACAATCTGAACGACTGGATTGCCCAGGTCGGCGCCTGAGTCATCTTTTGCCGCACGGAATCGACGGCAAAAGGTGATCACTGTTTCTATTATAATGGATATTGACTCCATCATGTGAGAATGCAATTCTCGCATGATGGAAAACGAAGATCTTATTCTTGAACGTTCGATCGGTGACCGGATCAAGACGTTGCGCGCTGAAAACTGCCTGACGCTGGACCGACTCGCCGCCGAATCTGGCGTCAGCCGCGCGATGATTTCCCGCATCGAACGCGGCGAAGCGAGCCCCACGGCCTCGCTGCTTGCCCGCATCTGCGCAGCACTTGGCCTGTCGCTCTCCGGCTTTTTCGCCGAAGACGAAGAGGCTGTGTCTCCGCTGATCAGAAAGCGCGATCAGCAGCTCTGGAAAGACCCGGAGACCGGTTATCTGCGCCGGGCCATCTCCCCTCCGCGCGTGGGTTCCGATGTCGATATCGTCGAGGTCGAGTTTCCGGCAGGTGCGCGCGTCGGTTTCCCTCCGCATGCGGCAAGCCGCGGAATGACGCAATATGTCTGGCTTTTCGAAGGTGTGCTGGAAATGACGAGCGGTGGAGACGTTCACCGGCTGGAGCCCGGCGATTGCCTTTTCATGCCGGTGGGTGAGGGACATGTTTTCCACAATCCCACCGAAAAACCCGCCCGTTATGCCGTCGTGCTGGATCAAAGACAGCGCTGATTTTCCCCGACAGGAGTTTACATGTCCATCATCCGCGTACTGAACCGGACAGAGACGATCAATGCCTTGCCAGAACTTTGTGGCGTTCTCGCCGCTTGCGTGAACGGCGGCGCATCCGTGGGTTTCATGTTGCCCTTTTCCCCGCAAGATGCCGAACCCTTCTGGCAGTCAGTGGCGGAAACGGTGGGTGAGGGCGACACCATTCATGTGGTGGCGGAAGTGGACGGCAAGGTGGTGGGCACCGTGCAGGTGGGCCTTGCCTCCAAGCCCAACCAGCCCCATCGCGGTGACCTGATGAAGCTTCTCGTGCATCCCTCCGCGCGTGGGCTGGGGCTTGCCCGTAAGCTCATGCAAAAAGTCGAAGTGGAAGCGGCAAAACGTGGCCGTACCCTGCTTGTGCTGGATACGGCCACGGGCAGCGATGCGGAGGCGATCTATCCCCGTCTCGGCTGGGAACGGGTCGGCGTCATCCCCGATTACGCTCTGTTTCCCGACGGTCGTTATTGCGGCACGACCCTGTTCTACAAGCGGATCGGTTAGACATTTCAGCCTATTGGCCCGGTTTCAGCGTGCGGTTGAAGGCGGTGACGATCATCGACTCCAGCTGCGTATGAAGGTCCGCGCGGTCACGCGATCCGGCAGGTTGGCAGATCGGATCCCGCTCGCCGACGGATTTGAGAAATGCGTCGGCACCCGGCTTGCAAAGGGGCAGGAAGCTGAAATGATCGGCCTCGTCGACCTGTTGATAGGTTGCGGCTGGCACTTGGGCCGCGAGCTTGTCCGCGAGCACGGCTGGCGGTATTTTGCCCTTGCTGCCGAGATTGATAAAGGTCAGCGGAATATCGATCTCTTTCAAGCTGTCCGGCTGGAAGGCCAGCGCCAGACCGGGGTCAACCAGCACGGCTGAACGAATGCGGGGATCGCGGTTCTGCTGCTCGAAACGGGCCTTGTCGACGCTGCGCAGATCAAGCTTTGGGACGCTGACCGGCTCGTTATTGACATAACCCTGGCCTCCGGCAAACCACTGGCAGTCCATCATCGTGGCATGCTCGTCACAATAGCGCGCATAAGCGTCGAGATCGGCGCGCGCACCCGATATCTCCATCGCAGCACTTCCGCCCAGCGAAAAGCCGAGAACGCCAATCCTGTCCGCGTCGATCGCATCGGACCACTTGCCTTGGGTCGTCAAGGCCGTGGTGATTGTCGAAAGATCGTTCGTCCGCTCCCAGATTTTCGGTGTGTCTTCGGGTGTGGAGTAGCCGCTGGTCGTGCCGGGATGGTTGGTTCCAGCGACGATGAAACCTTCGCTGGCGAGTTTCGCGGCGATCCATGCCATGCCAGCCATGCTTGATCCCGAACCATGCGAAAGAAGCACGAGCGGCAGACGTCCGGGTTGAATGGCCGCGTCCTTCAAGGCGGTGGTACCTTCAAAAATACGATCATCACTTGAGAGCGCCATGACACCGCTTCCCTTGGCCGGATACCAGATCGTGACATTGAGATTGGTATTTCTCGCGGAAGAGAATACCGGGATCGTGGTAGACCCGACATTCTCCGCAGCAAATGCCTGTGGGGAAAAAGCCGCGCACATCAGAAGTGTGGCAAGGGTGCTTTTCAGTGTCATGTGAGCCTCTCCGTTTGACAAGGTGGATGCTCCCGTTTTCTCTTCTGGACGGATAAATGCGTCCTTGATCGCGTTAAAGGTCGTACCGAAACGCGATCTGGTCCATGAAAGTGCAATAAATCGTCGTTCCGGGATTTCTGTTCGTGCTTTTCATTCCCCTGCCTTTTGTCGTGGCACTCCTGCTGGTCGTCATGTTCATCGTCTTCTTTCGAGGTGGAGACGATGTGCAGACCAATAGGGCTTTTCTGACCCTGATCGCGCTTTGCGCCGTGCAGTCCGTTCTTGTCGGCCTGCGCTGGGGTTATGGCGTGAGCGAAACGCGTTATGTTTTGCCGGTCCTGGCTGGCAGCCTGCCGCCCCTTGTCTACATCGCCTTTCGCGGGCTGATGGGGGTGGGGGAGGAGAGCAGAAGAGCGATGCTTGCCAGCCTTCTCCTGTCACCTCTTTTTATCGTCTTTCTGGAATTGGTCTTTCCGGTTGCTATCGATCTCGCGCTGATCGTCATTTTTGTCGGCCACGCCGTTGCTCTTCTTCTTTTGGCAAGAAAAGGCCCGGATGGGCTGGATGAGGCGCAATTTGCCAGCGTCGCATCGGCCCATAGGGCACTCATCATCGCCGCCGTCGCTCTTTGTGTTTCCGCGCTGTTCGATCTTCTGGTTTTTTTGGATTTTGAGTGGGCGCATGGGGAAAATGTTGCCGCACTTGTCAGCAACGCCAATCTGTTCGGGCTTCTGTTGATCGGCCTCATGGCCGCTCTCGCCGGCAAAAGCAAAGCGCCGCATATGGCTGCGGAACCGGCGACTGAACTGCCAGTGCCGGTAGAGCCTTCGGAACAGGACCGGGAGGTCATCGAAAGGCTCGATCGCCTGATGGAAGCACAGGCGCTTTACCGCGATGAGAACCTCAACCTGTCACGGCTTGCGAGACGTCTCGGTCTGCCGAGCCGGCAGATTTCCGGTGCCATCAATCGTTCGCTGGGCGTGAATGTCTCGCAATATGTCAACCAGCTCCGCATCCGCGAGGCCTGCCGCCTGCTGGAGGAGACGGAGCAGTCGGTGACCACGATCATGCTGTCTTCCGGTTTTCAGACGAAGTCCAACTTCAACCGGGAATTTCGCCGCGTTACCGGCATGAGCCCGGTCGACTGGCGCGAACGGGAAGTGTGGAAGCTGGTCTCGCCAAACAAAACGGCCACCCAGCCTGCGCCGGATGACCGTCTGAAGATGGTCGGAAAATGATGAACGGGATCAGAGCGTGCCGTTGCGCTGCTGGATCATCATATAGGTGTCATAGGTGTACTCGGCGATCTGGGCCCAGAGATAGGCGTCTTTCTTGAACGCCTGCTGGCTTTCGTAGATCTTCTTGAAGCTTTCGTTCTTGGCCGAAATCTCGGCATAGGTTTCCAGCGCCGCCTTGTGGCAGACGTCGAGGATTTCCTGGCTGAACGGCCGCAGGATCGCGCCCTGCGCCACGAGTTCCTTCAAAGCCTTCGGATTGCGCGCGTCGTAACGCTCCAGCATGCTGGCGCTGCCGGCAGCGCAGGCGTCTTTCAGGATGCGCTTGTAGTTTTCAGGCAGCTCGTTGAACTTCTGCAGGTTCACGAAAGCATGCACGGCCGGGCCGCCTTCCCACCATGCCGGGTAGTAATAATATTTCGCGACCTTGTAGAAGCCGAGCTTCTGGTCGTCATAGGGGCCGACAAATTCGGTGGCGTCGATCGTGCCCTTTTCCAGAGCGGCATAAACATCGCCGCCGGCGATCTGCTGCGGTGTCACGCCAACCTTCTGCATCACCTGGCCGGTCAGGCCGGCAATACGCATCTTCAGGCCCTTCAGGTCATCGATGGTGTTGATTTCCTTGCGGAACCAGCCGCCCATCTGGGCGCCGGTATTGCCGAGCAGGATCGAGTAGATATTGTGCTGGGCGAGGAATTCGTTGAGCAGTTCGTTGCCGCCGGCCTGGTTGAACCAGGCATTCGTTTGGCGTGCATTGAGACCGAAGGGAACCGAAGTTCCGAGCGCGAAGGTCGGGTCCTTGCCGACATAATAATAGGAGCAGGTATGCGCCATTTCGACGGTTCCGGCCGTCACCGCATCCGCTGCCTGCAGCGCCGGCACGATTTCGCCACCGGCGAAGTGCTGGATGACGAAATTGCCGCCGGAGGCTTCCTTGACGTGATCGGCGACCATCTGGCCCGCACCGAAAAGAATGTCGAGACCCTTGGTAAAGGACGACGTCATGCGCCAGGTGATTTTGGGGTTTTCCTGCGCAATGGCCGGAGCGGCCAGTACCGTTGCGGTAACGCCGGCGCCAACAGCGCCCGCCTTGCGGATAAATGATCTGCGATCCATGTCGATAAGCCCTGATATGTCTGCATATTACAGGCGAACCGCGCGGTACGCCTCCCGCTGGCTACTAAACACTTATCCTTGCGGCCATCAAGAGGGAATGTTGGCCCTTGCTGGATCTGCGACCATCGTCCGAACGAGGGCTATGGATGTGGGCGTTTTAGCGCCGGATCGTCCATCGCAGGATTGTAAAACAGCGAAAGCGTCAGGCTTTTCGCGATACGTTCCGCAGTTTCCATGAACCAGCTATGGGCTTGTCTGCTCGGCGCGATATCGTCAAGCGTGGCAGAAAAAAGCGCCAGCCATTGCGGAAACAGTTCCGCCGACAGACCTTTCACGCCGAGATGCGCCTGCACCGGCTTGCCGCCGTAGCTGCCATTCTTGAAAGCGATGGCCGTCCAGAACTGTTTCATCCGGGCCATATGCTCCGGCCAGCGCCCGGCAAGCCGTGCATCAAAGACGGGGCCGAGCGTTGGGTGTTTGAGAACGCGGCCGTAAAATGTCTCGACCAGCAGGTCGATGAAACCGGCGTCGACGCCGATTGCCGCCATGGCCTTTTCCGCCCTGTCCTGAATGTCCGCGTTGTGGGCGGCCCTTGCCGCGATCTGGTCCTGCATCCATGTTTCCTTTCCTGCAAACCTACGCGGCCCGGAGGCACTCCGCAATGCGACCATTTAGCGTATTAGAATAATTCTAAAAGGCTTGATCATGACGCGATCCGGATGTATTTAGAATTATTCTAAAAAGGTCTATCCCATGTTCCGCAGTCTTTTCTCACTTTCCAAACGCCCGTTCTCCTCCCTGAGTGAGCAGGAAATTCTCGCACTCGCCATCTCTTCAGAAGAAGACGATTCCCGCATCTACCGCTCCTATGCCGATCATCTGCGCGCGCAATATCCGCAATCCGCAAAAGTCTTCGATGATATGGCCGAGGTCGAGCAGCAGCATCGAAACGTGTTGATCGACATGCATCGCAGCCGCTTCGGGGAAACGATCCCCCTGATCCGCCGCGAGCATGTGCGTGGTTTTTACGAACGTACGCCGGACTGGCTCGTGAAGAACCTGTCGCTCGAGAAAATTCGCGCGCAGGCCGAATTGATGGAAGCCCAGGCGATCCGTTTTTACGATGAGGCCGTGAAGCGCACGAGCGATGCCTCGACGCGCAAGCTGCTGGGCGATCTGGCCGAGGCGGAGCGTGGTCACGAAGACATCGCGCAAATGCTGGAAGAAAAACATCTCGATGAAGACGGCAAGACCGAAGAGGCGGAAACCGCAAAGCGGCAATTTCTTCTGACCTATGTGCAGCCGGGCCTCGCGGGACTGATGGATGGCTCCGTCTCCACGCTGGCGCCGATCTTCGCGGCCGCCTTTGCCACGCAGGATACCTGGCAAACCTTCCTGATCGGCCTTTCGGCCTCAGTCGGCGCGGGTATTTCCATGGGCTTCACCGAGGCAGCTCATGACGATGGCAAGCTTTCTGGCCGTGGCTCTCCAGTAAAGCGTGGCCTTGCCTCCGGTATCATGACGGCCGTCGGTGGCCTTGGCCACGCGCTGCCCTATCTCATTCCGCACTTCTGGACGGCCACGGCCATCGCCGCCATCGTCGTCTTCGTGGAACTCTGGGCCATCGCATTTATCCAGAACCGCTTCATGGAAACGCCGTTCCTGCGGGCGGTGTTTCAGGTGGTGCTCGGTGGGTCGCTGGTGCTGGCCGCCGGCATCATCATCGGCAACGCCTAATGAATAAAAAAGCCCGCAGCGTTTGCTGCGGGCTTTCTGCATTGTGCCTATAATCTCTGTCGATCAGCGCAATGCGCCGACCAGAACGTCGCGTCCATCCTCGATGGAGACCCAGCGACCCGTATTGAAGGACGCCTGTCGCTTCAGATAGGTGTAGTTGGTGTCGGTCCAGAGCTTCACGTCGTCGGTGAGGTTGTCGAGAATGTAATCGCCGTCGGTGGTGCGGAGCGTCAGCACGGCATGGCCTTCGCCATCAGGCTTGCGCACGACGGTGATCAGCAGGTCGGCCACGGAAAACCCGCGCTCGATCAGCTTCTTGCGCTTCAGCAGCACGAAATCCTCACAATCGCCGGCGGTCTTGGGATATTCCCAGACCTCTTCCTTGCCGTAGATTTCCATGTCGGTCATGGCGACGATCGTGGTGTTGACGGAGGTGTTGATCTCGTGAACCACACCCCAGCCGTACTCGGTGACGCGCGGCGGCGGCGTCATCTTGCTGCGAATGTCGCACTCGCTCGCATATTTCTGACAGAACTCATAATGGCCAATCGGCTGGGATGTGATCCCGCCCGTCACCATGGAAGGGCTTCCTTTGGTTTCCGCCACGGCGGAAGCAGCAGTCATTAGCCCGGCGGCAACTGCAAACAGCAGCGCACGCGCCAGCGGTGCGTTCATCATGAAACCCGTCCCTTAATTCTTAACGAAAAGTTAAGAGGGTTAGGGGTCAGGAGTCAATCACTAGCCATCGGTGGTGCGCAAGACTCGTTAAATATGGTTAAGAGCGTTGCGCAAATGCCTATGTAGCAAGGGCTTTGACCGCAGCCAGCATCCTGTCGATATCTTGTGGCCGGGAAAGCCGATGGTCGCCGTCGCGGATCAGCGTTAGGACGACGTCATCGGCGGGAAGATGTTCGAGGAGCTTCAGCGCATGTTGATAGGGAACATCGGGATCGCGCATGCCCTGCAGGATGTGAACCGGGCAGCCCGTGGTGATGATGCCGGTGAGGACGCGGTTCTGCTGTCCGTCTTCCATCAGCGCGCGGGTGAAGATGTTTGGCTCGGAGCTGTATTCCGAATGTTCCTCGAAATAACCCTTCTCCTCAAGCGACTGCTTTTCCGCCTCCGTCAGGCTGGGCTCTATCAGCTCCGCGGTGAAATCGGGTGCGGGCGCAATGAGGACCAGACCGGTGACCGATGGCGCCCCGCCGGCCTTACGCAATTCCTCGACCATGCGCAGCGCGATCCACCCGCCCATCGACGAGCCGACAAGGACGACGCGCGATTGCGCCTTCTCGCGCACGACGGCAAGCGCCTCCTCCAGCCATCGTGAAATCGTGCCTTTTTTGAAGTCGCCGCCGGAAGCCCCGTGGCCGGAATAATCGAGCCGCAGGCAGGCAAGGCCGTTTTCTGCCACGAAACGGTCGAGTTCCACCGCCTTGGTTCCCGTCATGTCGGAACGATAACCGCCGAGCCAGACTAGTGTGGGCGCGTCTTCTCGCGACGTCGCGCGGCGATGGAGGAAAGCGATGTCGCGGGCGTCGTCGCCTGCGCCTATGCGCAGGAATTCAGCGGCTTGTTCGGTCATGTATATGCAATTCTCCTGAATTTCGCGCGACAAAGGCGGCGTATTTGCAAAAACCGTGGCAAGAGGTGATCTTTTCGGGCAGATATGCTATTGACTTCGCCACGGCAATAACGACATTTCCGCCGCTTGTACCAAACAAGCTGTTTTTTGCCGACGTGATCCAGAAACAGATCAGGAGAATACGACCATTCGCAGACCTTTCAAAGCCGATGCCCCCGTCAAGGAGGGCCCGCGCTCCAACCGGGAAATTCGGGTTCCCAGAGTTCAGCTTATTGATGAAGAGGGCCAGAACCTCGGTAGCATGCCGACGGACCAGGCTTTGAAAATGGCGGAGGACGCCGGTCTCGATCTCGTTGAGATTTCGCCGAACGCTGAGCCGCCGGTATGCAAGATCCTCGATCTCGGCAAGCTTAAATACTCGACCCAGAAAAAAGCCGCTGAAGCGCGCAAGAAACAGAAGATCGTCGAGGTCAAGGAAATCAAGATGCGCCCCAACATCGACACGCATGACTATGACGTGAAGATGAAGGCGATGAACCGCTTCTTTGACGAAGGTGACAAGGTGAAGGTAACGCTGAAGTTCCGTGGCCGCGAAATGGCCCACCAGGAACTCGGCATGAAGCTTCTCCTCCAGGTGAAGGAAGATACCCAGGCGATTGCCAAGGTTGAAGCCGAGCCGAAGCTGGAAGGCCGTCAGATGATGATGGTTCTCGCGCCGAAATAACTCTTTCGCGCAGGCCGCCCAGGCGGCATAAAGCACCACCGCAAGGGGAAGTTCGTATTCCCCGTTGCGCTTTTAGCCGACTGCGGTTATAAGCGCGCGTCCGAACGGTCCGGCAGGGCATGCCGAGGCCGTTCCTGAATAGCTTGAAATAGGCCTCGTCTGCCTGTTTCGATACAAAAAAACGGAGTAGCAAAATGCCCAAGATGAAGACGAAGTCCGCTGCAAAAAAGCGGTTCAAGATCACCGCTACCGGTAAGGTTGTTGCAGCCGCCGCCGGTAAGCGCCACGGCATGATCAAGCGTACCAACAAGTTCATTCGCGACGCGCGTGGAACCATGGTTCTCGCCGAAGCTGACGGCAAAAAAGTCGTCAAGAACTACCTGCCGAACGGTCTCTGAGACTTTTCCGCACTTTTGGACACTTTAAGGAGATCATGACATGGCACGCGTAAAACGTGGCGTAACTTCCCGCGCCAAGCACACCAAGACACTCAAGGCAGCCAAGGGCTTCTACGGCCGCCGCAAGAACACCATCCGCGCAGCTAAGGCTGCTGTGGATCGTTCCAAGCAGTACGCTTACCGCGACCGCAAGGTAAACAAGCGCAACTTCCGCGCTCTGTGGATCCAGCGTATCAACGCTGCTGTTCGCGAATTCGGCCTGACCTACGGCCGCTTCATCGACGGCCTGAACAAGGCTGGCATCGAAGTTGACCGCAAGGTTCTGTCCGACATGGCTATCCATGAGCCGGCAGCATTCGGCGTGCTCATCGAGACGGCGAAGAAGTCTCTTGAGTACCTCAAGGATGCTGGTACGACCAACGAGTTTGAAACCGCTGTAAAGTAATTACGGCGCGGACAATCTGTTGTTCATTTGAAACCCGCGCCGGTCCTCCGGCGCGGGTTTTCTTTTTGAAATTCACGGCAGTCGAACAAAAACGCGCATTGTTTTGTGTCCGGGCTGGCGAAAGCAAAAGGGTAGGGCATCTGGCCGGGTCTCGGCCAGGCAGGCTTCAGGGGGGCGAAAAATGCTGGTTGCCGCAAGCGAGGCGGAAAAAGCGAAGGGTTTCCACGTTCATCTCGAAGATGGCGATATCGCAGCTCTGATGCGGGTATTGCTGAAGAGTGATCGCCGCGTGCAGAAACTCGAGCTTTCCACAACGACGGTCTGGATCAAGCGTCAGGGCACGGAAACGCCGTCCTGGTGGTTGAAACTGCAGACCCCTCTCGCCAGGCTGCTCCCCTATACCTTCATGCGGCCTTCGCCACGGCTTGATGGCGCCGGTCTGATGCGCCGCGAACTCGAAACGCTTGAGGTCTTCAAGGTCCGGGGTTTTCCCGTTCCGCCCGTCATCTATTCCTCCCTCACGGCGGTCGTTTTGGGAGACGTCGGCCCCACCGTGATGGAACGTATGGACGCGATGAAGGCCGCGACGCCTGTGGAGCACGATGCCCTGCTGGTGAAATCCGCCGAAGCGCTTGGCGAGTTGCATGCGGCGGGTCTTTGCCACGGGCGACCGCATGTGCGTGATTTTTTCCTCCAGAACGGACGTATCGGCTTCATGGACTTCGAGGAGCGCCCGCAGGAGGTCATGCCGCTTGAAACGGCGCAGGCGCGGGATATCTGGCTGCTGTTTCTGCAGGTCGCGACCCGCGCCTGCGATGCGCCGAAAACCTGCGACGCCGCCTTTGCCCGCTGGCGCGAAAACGCCCCGCCCCGGGCGCTTGAAGAATTGTGCCGCCTGATCGGCATTCTGGGGCGATTTTTACCGCTTGCCCGGTTGATCGGGCGCGTGCGGATGGGTAGTGATCTGCGACGCTTTATCATGGCGACCGACTATCTGATGAATGCTGTGAACCCCGAAGCCGTTGTTAGAACAACCGGCAAGGCAGGAAAAGATGACTGAACTTGATACCTTGAAATCGCAATTGATGTCGGAGATCGCCGCCGCTGCCGATGAGCCGGCCATCGAAGCCGTGCGTGTCTCCGCGCTTGGCAAGAAGGGCTCGGTTTCGGAGCTTCTGAAGACGCTTGGAACAATGACGCCGGAAGAGCGTCAGACCCGTGGCGCTGCCATCAACCAGCTGAAGACCGAAATCACCGACCTGATCGGTGAACGCAAGAGCGGCCTGAAGGATGCTGCAATTGCCGCCCGTCTGAAGGCGGAAACGCTGGATGTCAGCCTGCCGGTCCGCCAGTCTCCGGCCGAGCGTGGCCGCATTCATCCCATCAGCCAGATCGTCGACGAAATTACCGCGATCTTCGCGGATATGGGTTTCTCGATCGCCGAAGGTCCTGATATCGAGACCGACTATTACAACTTCACGGCGCTGAATTTCCCAGAAGGCCATCCGGCCCGCGAAATGCACGACACCTTCTTCTTCCAGCCGGATGAAAACGGCGAGCGTAAGGTGCTGCGCACCCACACCTCGCCGGTGCAGATCCGCACCATGGAAAGCCAGAAGCCGCCGATCCGCATCGTCATTCCCGGCAAGACCTACCGTCAGGATTCCGACGCCACCCACTCGCCGATGTTCCATCAGGTCGAAGGCCTTGTCATCGACAAGAAGGCGCATGTCGGCAATCTGCGCTGGATTCTGGAAGAGTTCTGCAAGACCTTCTTCGAGGTGGACAGCGTCGTCATGCGCTTCCGCCCGTCGTTCTTCCCCTTCACGGAGCCGAGCTTCGAGGTGGATATCCAGTGCGACCGTTCCGGCCCCATCGTCAAGTTCGGTGAAGGCAAGGACTGGATGGAAATCCTTGGCTGCGGCATGGTGCACCCGAATGTGCTGCGCGCCGGCGGGCTGGACCCGGATGAATATCAGGGCTTTGCCTGGGGCATGGGCCTCGACCGCATCGCCATGCTGAAATACGGCATGCCGGACCTGCGCGATTTCTTCAACGCCGATGTCCGCTGGATGAACCACTACGGCTTCCGCCCGCTCGACATGCCGACGCTGTTCGGCGGTTTGAGCGTTTAATCCGGCTAGCCAAGGAGCAAAGACATGAAATTCACTCTTTCCTGGCTGAAAGAGCATCTCGAAACGGATGCGACGCTGGACGAGATTTGCGAGCGGCTGACGGCGATCGGTCTCGAGGTCGAGGACGTGGACGACAAGGCGGCCTACAAGCCTTTCGTCATCGCCAAGGTCGTTTCCGCTGAAAAACATCCGGAGGCCGACCGCCTCAAGGTGCTGATGGTGGATGCGGGTGACGGCAAGCCGGTGCAGATCGTCTGCGGCGCACCGAATGCGCGGGCGGGTCTCGTCGGTGCGCTGGCGCGTCCGGGCGTGTATGTTCCGGGCATCGATGTCACGCTTGCGGTTGGAAAAATACGCGGTGTCGAAAGCCACGGCATGATGTGCTCCGAAAAGGAGCTGAACATTTCCGACAGCCATGACGGCATCATCGATCTGCCGGAAGACGCGCCGGTTGGTACCTCTTTCGCCACCTATGCTGGGCTCGACGATCCGGTCATCGAGATCAATCTCACGCCCAACCGCCCGGACTGCACCTCGATCTATGGCATTGCCCGCGATCTCGCCGCTTCCGGTCTCGGCAAGCTGAAAACAAAGCCTGCGCCGTCCTTCAAGATCGAAGGCGCAACGCCGGTCACTGTGAAGCTGGAGCTGGACGACGCGGCCCTCTGCCCCGGCTTTTCGCTGCGCATCGTGCGCGGTGTAAAGAACGGCCCAAGCCCGAAGTGGATGCAGCAGCGCCTGATGGCGATCGGCCTGCGTCCCATCAATGCGCTTGTTGATATCACCAACTATATGACCTTCGATCAGGGCCGACCGATGCACGTCTTCGATGCTGCCAAGGTCAAGGGCGATCTGACGGTTCGCCGTGCGAAAGAGGGTGAGACGATCCTCGCGCTCGACCAGCGCGAATACAAGCTTGGCCCGAACAATGTCGTCATCGCCGACGAAAAGGGCCTGGAGTCGATCGGCGGCGTCATGGGCGGCGAACATTCCGGCTGCGACGAAAACACCGTCGACGTGCTGATCGAGTCTGCCCTTTGGGATCCGATCAATATCGCCAAGACCGGCCGTTCGCTCGGCATCATAACCGATGCGCGTTATCGCTTCGAGCGCGGCGTCGATCCGGAATATATGGTTCCGGGTCTGGAACGCACCACCGAACTGGTTCTGGAATTGTGCGGCGGTGTTGCCGGCGAAGCCAAGGTTGTCGGTTACAAGGGCCATCAGCCGAAGGTCGTTGATTTTCCGCTGGCGGAAGTGAAGCGTCTGACGGGTCTGGAAGTCTCGGCGGAAGAGAGCCTCACCATTCTTAAAGGCCTCGGTTTCGGTGTCGAAGGAACGGGTGCACGCGTGTCCGTCACCGTACCGTCCTGGCGTCCGGATGTCGACGGCAAGGCCGATCTGGTCGAAGAGGTCATGCGTATTCATGGCGTCGACAACATCAAGCCGGAACCGCTGGAAAGCTTCGGCGCCGTCAATGGCCGCATCCTGACGACGCTGCAGATCCGCACCCGAACCGCACGGCGCGCGCTTGCGAGCCGTGGCATGCTGGAAGCCGTTACGTGGTCCTTCATCCCGGAAGCGCAGGCGAAGCTTTTTGGCGGCGGTTCGCCCGCGCTGAAGCTTGCCAATCCCATCGCGGCCGATATGTCGGACATGCGGCCTTCGCTGCTGCCGGGTCTTCTGACCGCCGCACAGCGCAATGCCGACAAGGGCCATGGCGACGTGGCGATCTTCGAGGTTTCCGGCACCTATGAGGGTGACACGCCGGAAGCCCAGCGCCGTGTTGCCGGTGGTGTGCGTCGTGGCACGGCCTCGCTGGCTGGCAGCGGTCGCATGTGGTCCAATGCGGTGAAGGGCGGCGGCAAGCCGGTGGATGTCTATGACGCCAAGGCCGATGCGCTGGCGGTGCTCGAAGCCTGCGGCCTGCCCATGGCCAATGTGCAGATCGAGGCCGGCGGCCCCGGCTGGTATCATCCCGGCCGTTCCGGGACCATCAAGATGGGTCCGAAGGTCGTGCTCGGTTATTTCGGCGAATTCCACCCGAAGACACTGTCTGAACTGGATGTTTCCGGTACCTATTGCGGTTTCGAGATCTATCTCGACGCGATGCAGGAACCGAAGAAGAAGGCGACCCGCACCAAGCCAGCACTTGAGCTGTCGCCCTTCCAGGCGGTCAAGCGCGACTTTGCCTTCGTGGTCGACAAGTCGGTAGAGGCAGGAGCCATCATCAAGGCCGCGACGAGCGCCGATCGCAAGCTGATCACCGGCGTTAATGTCTTCGATATTTTCGAGGGCGCATCGCTTGGGGAAGACCGCAAGTCCGTCGCCATCGAGGTTCAGATCCAGCCGGTCGACAAGACGCTGACCGATGAGGATTTTGAAACCTTGACGGCCAAGATCGTCGGCAATGTCGAGAAATCGACGGGCGGCGTTCTGCGAGCCTGAAAGCAGCTAACGGAATAAAAAAAGCCGCGGCGGTTGCCGCGGCTTTTTGTTTTTTAGCGATTGGCCAATCGCGTCATTCGTTCCGGATAACGTTCCCCCGCAACCTTTGTCGGAGAGAGCAATGCGCCCAAGCTGGCGACTTCGTCGGCCGTCAGCGATATGTCCGCTGCCGCCACGTTTTTCTCCAGATTGGCGATTTTGGTGGTGCCGGGGATCGGTACGATGAAATCGCCCTGCGCCAGAACCCAGGCCAGCGCCAGTTGCCCGGCGGTAATGCCCTTCTCTGCCGCCATGTCTTCCAGAAGCTTGATGAGTGCCAGATTGGCATCGAAGTTCCCGCTTTGGAAGCGCGGCAGGCTGCGGCGGAAGTCATCGGACGCGAGTCCGTCGAGCGTCTTGAGCGCACCCGTGAGAGCACCCCGGCCGAGCGGGCTGAAGGGCACGAAACCGATGCCGAGTTCACGGCAGGTTTCCAGCACGCCATTTTCTTCGGGGTCACGGGTCCAGAGGGAATATTCGCTCTGAATGGCCGCAATCGGGTGAACGGCGTGCGCCTTGCGGATGGTCGCGGCGCTGGCTTCCGAAAGCCCGAGCGCCTTCACCTTGCCCTCCCGCACCAGATCGGCCATCGCGCCCACCGTCTCCTCCACCGGTACGTCGGGGTCGACGCGATGCTGGTAATAGAGATCGATGACATCGACACCAAGCCGTTTCAGCGATGCTTCTGCAACAGCGCGGACATTTGCAGGCGAACCATCAACCCCCTGGATCATATCCGCTGCCGAAGGCTTGCTGCCATCGATGCGGAAACCGAACTTGGTGGCGATGACCACCTTGTCGCGATAGGGCTTCAAGGCCTTGCCGACAAGGATTTCGTTTTTGAAGGGGCCGTAAATTTCCGCCGTATCGAAAAAGGTAACGCCAAGTTCAACGGCGCGATGCAGCGTGGCGATTGCGCCGCTTTCGTCGGTTGAGGGGCCATAGGCATGGCTCATGCCCATGCAGCCAAGCCCGAGAGTGGAAACGGAGAGGTCTTTTCCGAGAATTCTGTGTTTCATCTACCTGTCCTTTTACTGGAGCATGTCTCCCGAAAGTGTTCAGCGGTTTTGGGACAAAGACATGCGTCAAAGAAGCTTAAATGCCCCGAGGCGGGCATGGGCAAAACATAGCGCCACAAGGCGGCGAAAATAATCGCTGCAAAGCCGTGTGGGTTGTTCTATCATTTAGAACAATGAACCGTGTGCAACTCTCCCAACTGGCTGTCCTCGCCGCCGTCGCCGAAGGCCGCAGCTTTCGCAAGGCCGCCGCCGAGCTCGCCATTGCGCCCTCTGCCGTCAGCCATGCGGTGTCGTCGCTGGAGGCAAGCCTTGGCCTGCGCCTGCTTCATCGCACCACCCGCAGTGTTTCGCCGACGGAGGAGGGCAAGCGGCTGCTCGAAACGCTGGGGCCGGCTCTTGCCGATATCGATACGGTTATCCAGATGCTTGCCGAGCATGGCGGAAGGCCGGCGGGTCCGTTGCGCATCACCTTGCCCCGGCTTGCGGCCGAGGATCTTATAGTGGCCCGGCTTGGCGATTTCCTCCGGCTTTATCCCGATATCTCGCTGGAGATTTCGACCGATGATCGTTTCGAGGATATCGTCGCGAAAGGTTTCGATGCGGGTTTGCGACTCGGCGAGCATCTCGAAGCGGATATGATTGCGGTGAAAGCGAGTGGCCCATGGCGCGGCGCGATTGTCGGTTCGCCGTCTTATTTCGCAGAAAATCCGCCGCCCCGCGAACCGAGAGATTTGATGCGGCACCGCTGCATCCTCCGTCGCTTCTCCAGCGGTCTTCTCTACCGCTGGGAACTGGAGAAGAACGGCAAGCCGCTGGTGGTCGATGTGCAGGGACCGCTCATCCTGTCGGACCAGAGCCTCATCCGCCGGGCAGCGCTCGACGGGGCAGGCCTTGCCTTCGTTTTCGAGCAGCGCATCGAGGACGATATCAGTGAAGGCAGATTGGTCCGTGTGCTGGAGGACTGGTGCGCGCCCTTTGACGGTTTTTACATTTATTATCCCTCGCGCCGGCAGATGAGACCGGCGCTGAGGGCTTTCGTGGATTTCTTCCGTTTCA
Source organism: Rhizobium sp. AN73 (assembly GCF_030757975.1). Classification (NCBI taxonomy): domain Bacteria; kingdom Pseudomonadati; phylum Pseudomonadota; class Alphaproteobacteria; order Hyphomicrobiales; family Rhizobiaceae; genus Rhizobium; species Rhizobium sp. AN73. Next base: position 2,325,616 of record NZ_JARWME010000002.1, on the reverse strand, counting down.
GGGGTTGATCAGAACTTGATGCGATAGCGGATATGGCCGTCGCTCTTCACGTAGCTGTCGTAGAGTTTCTGGGCGCGGTGGTTGTGCTCGTCCGTGTTCCAGTAGAGCCGCGACCAGCCTTTGTCGGCGCAGATGGCGATGAGGTCGTCCATCAAAGCGCGGCCGGTCCCCTTGCCGCGGATCGCGCCATCCACGTACAGGTCCTCAAGATAGCAGTCGGGCGTCTTCACCCAGGTGGAATCATGGAAGTGATGGATGGCGAAACCAGCCATCTTGTCGCCGAGAAGAGCCACACGCATGGAAACGCGTGACGCCGGATCGAGGATACGCGCCCATGTATGGGCCGTCACGTCGTCGGCAAGCTGAACATCGTAGAAGGCGAGATAGTCGTTCCACAGGCGCAGCCATTCCGCATGGTCACCCGGTTGCGCATCGCGAATTGTCAGTTCCATGTCACGCACCCGCCCTGTCGAGAAGGGCCATCATCTCGTCCGTCAGCTTCAGATTGACGGCGCGCTTGAAGCTTTCGAGCTGCGACAGGCTGGTGGCGCTGGCGATCGGCGCTGTCACGGCGTTCTTCCGCAGCAGCCACGCCAGTGCGATATCGGCAAGTTTGGCTCCGGTTTCCGCCGCAACCGCATCCATGGCACCCAAAACGGCAAGGCCGCGTGTGTTGAGATAGTCGCCTACCCGGTAGCTGCGGGCAACACCTTCCGTATCCGCCTTGGCGCGATATTTCCCGGTGAGGAAACCGGCCGCGAGGCTGTAATAATTGATCACTCCGATGTCTTTCTTCGTGCAGAGATCGGCAAGCGGACCTTCGAAATCCGCGCGGTTGTAAAGATTATATTCCGGCTGCAGCACGTCGTAGCGTGGAAGATTGTTTTTCGCGGCCGTGTCCAGCGCGTCCTGAAGCTGGTTTGCGGAATAGTTGGAGCAGCCTATGGCGCGGATTTTTCCCTGTTCCTTCAGCTTGGCGAAGGCGGCAAGCGATTCCTCCAGCGGCACGCCCGCGTCGGGCTTATGGGCGAGGTAAAGGTCGATATAGTCTGTTTGCAGCCGCTTCAGCGAAGCTTCGACAGCTTCTGCGATCCATTTGGCGCTGAGGCCCGTCTTCTGACCGCGATTGTCGAAACCGACCTTGGTGACGATCACCGCATCTTCGCGCTTCACGCTCGATTGTTTCAGCCATTTGCCGATGATCGTCTCGGACTCGCCGCCCTCATGCCCGTCCACCCATGCGGAATAAACGTCCGCCGTATCGATGGCGTTGAACCCATAGTCGAAAAATGCATCGAGCAGGGCAAAGGAAGTCTTCTCGTCCGCCGTCCAGCCGAACACGTTGCCGCCGAAGACGATCGGGGCGATGGAGAGGCCGGTGCGGCCAAGGCTTCGTTTTTCCACGGGGAATGCTCCTGTTGCTGACTTGGCGGCAAGGTTAGCAACTGCTTGCCGGCATAACCATTCAATTCCTTTGATGGCATTCATCACGCAAGGGGCAAAGCCAGCGATGATCAGGCCTGAAAGCCGCGATAATGGCTGGGCGGGAGGCGATTGTGCTGCTGCCACACGCGTCGCAAATGCCGGGCGGAGGCGAAGCCCGCCCGCTCAGCGATAGCTTCCATATCCAGGCGGCTGTTTGCAAGAATGTCGCGGGCGAGATTGACCCGCATCAGGTTCACGTAATCGATGACGCTGATGCCGGTGTGCTCGCGAAACAGGCGGGACAGATGCCGTTCGCTAAGTGCGGCGATATCCGCCAGCCGTTCCAGCGACCAATCCCGTGCTGGTTCAGCCATCACCCGGTCCTGAACCCGGTGAATGGCGGGATGGATGTGGTTGCGGCCGGTAAGCCAGGGGGAGATTTGCGGATCGTTGCCGCTGCGCCTGAGATAAACGACCATGGTTTTGGCAATGCGCGCCGCAACTGCCGGAGATGTCAGCCGGGAAACGACATGCAGCATGAGGTCGATGCCGGTCGAAATACCGGCACTTGAAAAGCGGTTGCCATCCTCGACGAAAAGGCGGTTTTCGGCCACCTGCGACAGCGGCGCGATGCGGCGCAGCGCTTCGATGCAATCGGCATGCGTCGTGCAGTGCCGCCCGTCGAAAAGCCCGGCCTCACCTGCCAGCAGTGCGCCGGAGCAAATGGAAACGACCGTGGTGTCCGCACGCACCGCACGGTGTAACCATGCCGCCAGTACCCGTCGTTCCCGCTGCGTCTCCTGCTCGTTGTCGAAGCGCGTCGTGCTGCCGGAAATCAGCAGGAAAGCATTTTCCGGCAGGGTTGCGGGCAAGGCCTCCAGCCCGCAAAGCCCAAGGCCAATGGAGGATTGCTGTTGGTCATGCGCGGCGATGTAGCGGCAATCGAAATGGATGTCCCGCTGTTCCCCGTTGGCATAGCGGATTACCTCCAGCGGTCCGGCAATGTCGAGCAACAGCGCGTGCGGCGGCACAAGCGTATAAAAAGGAATGATGCGCGTGCCGCCTTTGTCCATCATGCGACCTTTCTGACGGTTTCGAGAACATCGCCAACCGTGGTGATACGCGCGAAGCGACCGGCCAGCACCAATTCGGTCCGTGTACGAATATCGTCCGGGCTGAACACGGTGCCGGAGGCATGTGTCATCGGAAAGGTAAGCGTTGCTTCGGTGACGTAATCGACACTGTAACCGAGGTCCGAGGCGTGTCGGGTCGTCGTTTCGCAGCATTGTTCGGTGCGGATGCCGGAAACGATCAGCCGGTTGATGCCGTTTTGCGTCAGCCAGATATCAAGACCTGTGCCGGCGAAAGCCGAGTGGCGATTCTTGTGGAAGGTGACATCAGGGGTGATCCGCAGACCTTCCAGCGGACGGATATAGCCGCTGTCTTTTGCAAATGCCCGGTCACCATCGACATGGAAGATTTGCACAACGGGAATTCCGGCAGCCTTGGCGCCATCGATCAGCGCCTGCTGCTTCTCCAGATAGTCGGCAAGTCCGCTTTCCTCGAAATAGGGAGCATGCCGGAAGGATTCCTGAACGTCGATGACAAGGAGGGCTGTGTGGGAAGAGGACATTTCATGTTTCTCCGTTGGGTTCATGCATAGCATAATCCACCTTCGAAAGGACGGAGAAAAGCAGGTAAACCGACAAAGGAAGGACGAATCCAGCCATCGTGTTTGCTGTCGTCTCTCGCGTGGCTTGCCAGGCGTCGCGACAATGGTAAGTTCCCGGGAAATGCAGAGTGGGAGAATGAAATGCTGCGCTTCGGAATAATTTCAACGGCGAAAATCGCTCAGGATCACGTCATTCCGGCGATACAGGACGCGAAAAACTGTGTGGTCAGCGCCATCGCCAGTCGGGATCATACCAAAGCCCGCATGGTTGCAGACCGTTTTTCCGTCCCCCATGCCTTCGGTTCCTACGAGGAGATGCTGGCATCGGATGTGATCGACGCCGTCTATATTCCGCTTCCCACCTCGCAACATGTGGAATGGACCATAAAAGCCGCCAATGCCGGCAAACATGTTCTCTGCGAAAAGCCAATTGCGCTCAAGGCTGAGGAGATCGACGCCATCATCGCGGCGCGTGACAGCAACGGTGTTGTCGTGTCGGAAGCCTTCATGGTCACCTATTCTCCGGTCTGGGCCAAGGTGAAGGAGTTGCTGGCATCAGGCGCCATTGGCACGCTGAAGCACGTGCAGGGCGCTTTCAGCTATTTCAACCGTGATCCTGGCAATATGCGCAATATTCCCGAGCTGGGGGGCGGGGCCTTGCCGGATATCGGCGTATATCCGACGATTGTCACCCGTTTCGCTACCGGTGCCGAGCCGAAACGCGTACAGGCGAGTGTGGAGCGCGACAAGGAATTCGGCACCGATATCTATTCCAGCGTGAGAGCCGATTTCGGCGATTTCGAACTGAGCTTTTATCTATCGACGCAACTTGCCGCTCGCCAGCTGATGGTTTTCCACGGCACGGACGGTTACATTGAGGTCAAATCTCCCTTCAACGCCAATCGCTGGGGTGCGGAAGAGATCGAGTTGACCAATCAGGCCCACAACCAGTCGCAGATATTCCGGTTTCAGGACAGCCGCCAATACAAGCTGGAGGCGGAAGCTTTTGCCCGCGCAGCGAAGGGTGAGGGCGAAGGCGAAGTCGTCACTCTGGAAAGCTCGAGGAAGAACCAGCTATTCATCGACGCCATCTACCGGGCGGCCGAAAAATACGGCTGGGAGACGGTTTAATCCCGGTCCGTCTGCTGTTTTTGCAGTCGCCTGTAACCGTAAAGCGCCAGCACCAGTGCTGCGAGCGCCGAAAAGGCAAGCGGAACAAGCGGCTGCACCAGTGGATTGCGCCATTGCAGCAGGACAAACAGCCCGACGCTGACGATGCGGGAGATAAGCGTGACGGCGTTCATCAGAAAGCCGCTCACCTTACCGGATGCATCGCACTTCGATCGGTTCATCTGCCAGCTTGCCGCGAGCCCTGCCAAAGCTCCCGGCAGACGGGCCGCCAGGGGGTCGATGCCGATATAAAAAATCAGCAAACAGGCGACGGCAAGGTCAACGGTCAGTCCGTAAATCTCGGTCAGGGCAAAGTGGGGAAGCCGCAAGGCCGCGAGCTTTAAAGCGTCGGCTGCGTGGAGCGCGGGCGTTGCAGCACGAGAAGGCTGATGACGACACCCACGACGCCGAAATTGTAACCGGCAAGTGCCAGCAGAAGTGACATTAGGGGCACGGCCGTGGAAGAAAGCGCCATTGCGACACCATAGGCGCCGATAATCATCATGCAGATGAAAACGATGCTGAAAACCGAACGCAACGCGACTGCGGTTACGCCCAATACTGTGGCGGTAAGAAAAATCATGATGCCGCCTCCTCTTTGGTTGCCGGGCTTAGGACAAGACGTAACGCCTCGTTCCCTAACGAACCCTTGTTTTCTCCTCCGTTCCCTATTTTCCTAACTCGTTAGTTGAGGATATGGTTTCATCGCCGTTAAAATAGGGCGAGGCGGTCCCGGCATTTCCGAATCGACGGGTTTTGGTTACAAACAGCCATGAGCGATATCTTCTCCAATGCCGCATTGACCAATCTTGCCGAGTTCTCGGTGTCCGAACTGTCGGGTTCCATCAAACGAACGGTGGAGACGGCTTTCGATCAGGTGCGGGTGCGTGGCGAGATTTCCGGCTATCGCGGCCCGCATTCTTCGGGCCACGCCTATTTTTCGCTGAAGGACGATCGCGCCCGCATCGATGCGGTGATCTGGAAGGGCACTTTCTCGCGGCTGAAGTTCCGTCCTGAAGAGGGCATGGAAGTCATTGCCACCGGCAAGGTCACCACATTCCCCGGCTCGTCCAAATATCAGATCGTCATCGAAAGTCTCGAGCCGGCCGGTGCCGGGGCGCTGATGGCGTTGCTCGAGGATCGTCGCAGGCGTCTGGCAGCTGAAGGGTTGTTCGACCCGGCCCGCAAGCGCCGCCTGCCGTTCATGCCGCGTGTCATCGGCGTCGTCACCTCGCCCACGGGCGCAGTTATCCGCGATATTCTTCACCGCATTTCGGATCGTTTTCCGGTCCATGTCGTCGTCTGGCCGGTCAAGGTGCAGGGTGAGGGCTCGGGCGAGGAGGTGGCGAACGCCATTCGTGGCTTCAACGCGCTTCAGCCCGGTGGTGAAATTGCGCGCCCCGACGTGCTGATCGTCGCCCGTGGCGGCGGCAGTCTTGAAGATTTGTGGAGCTTCAACGACGAAATCGTCGTGCGTGCCGCAGCCGAGAGCGAAATCCCGCTGATTTCCGCCGTTGGGCATGAAACCGATACCACATTGATCGATTATGCCGCCGATGTGCGTGCGCCAACGCCGACGGGGGCCGCCGAAATGGCCGTGCCGGTGCGTGCCGAGCTGGAAGCGCAGCTTTCCGGCCTTGCTGCCCGTCTTTCCGGTTCGGTCTCACGACAGATGGACAATCGCCGTCAGGGTGTGCGGGCGCTCGTGCGCGCTCTGCCGTCGCTTGACCAGCTTCTTGCTCTACCACGTCGCCGTTTCGATGAGGCCGCAAGCGGTCTGGGCCGTGGGCTTGAAATGACCACACTGAACAAGCGCCGCGCCTTCGAACGCTCCGCTTCGGGCCTGAGGCCTGAAACCTTGCTGAATGGTCTCAAGCACCACAGGCAGCGGATCACCGAGCGTATGCACCGCGCCGAGACTTTGGTGGAGCGCCGCCTGTTGCAGGGTAAAGGCCGCGTCGATGCCTTCGATTCCTCGCTGCGTTCGCTTCCCGCCCGCCTGCTCGGCCAGCTGGAGCGGCAGAAGGAACGGGTCGTCACCGCAGCACGCCGGGCCGATACCGCAGTATTGCACCGCATGGCGCAGAACCGCTCGGGCGTTGCTGCCCATGATCGCATCCTGCAATCGCTCTCCTACAAGAATGTGCTCAATCGCGGCTATGCCGTGATCCGCGACGAGGAAAACCGGCCGTTGACCCGCGCCGCCGCCATTGCTTCCGGCGCTGTCGTGTCGATGGAGTTTGCCGATGGCCGCGTTTCCGCCATCACGACGGGAGAGGGGACGCCGTCCCCGGATGCCGCCACCGCGCCAAAAAAGAAGCCGGCAAAACCGGCTTCTTCTGGCCCGACTGATCAGGGCAACCTGTTTTGATCAGATCGACGCCGCGTCCGAAAAACGGCGGCTAACGGTGAAGGTCTTTTCGATATCGGGGTGCAGCTCCATGCCAAGGCCGGCACCCGGCGGTACGGTGATCATGCCATTTTTCACTTCCGGCAATGCCGTGACGAGATCGCGGTACCAGGTCTTGTAGAAGGCGCGCACGCTTTCCTGCACCAGCGCATTTGGTGCGTTGAGCGACAGATGGGTGGAGGCGCAGAGCACCACCGGGCCGGTGCAATCGTGCGGCGCGACGGGCAGGTGCCAGGCTTCCGCCATGGAGGCGATCTTGCGCGCCTCGGAAAGTCCGCCGCACCAGCTGATGTCAAGCATCACCACGCCGGCGGCACCCGTTTCCAGAAGATCGCGGAAGGCCCAGCGGGAGCCGAGCGTCTCCGATGCGGAAATCGGCGCTGGCGAAACGGCGGCATAACGCGTCAGGCTGGAAAGGCTGTCCATCTTGATCGGGTCTTCGTGCCAGAAGGTCTGGTAGGGTGTGAGCGCCTTTGCGATCTGCATGGCGGGCAGAAGCTGCCACATGGAGTGAAACTCCACCATGATATCCATCTTGTCGCCCACGGCCTTGCGGATTTTTTCGAAAGGCTCGAGCGCGCTTTTCAGGTCCGGCATCGAGATATATTGTCCGCGCGTCTTTTCCGCCGCCGCATCGAAAGGCCAGATCTTCATGGCCGTGATGCCGTCTTCCAGAAGCGAATGGGCAAGCTCGTCGGCGCGATGCAGGAAGCCGTTCAGATCGTCATAATCTTGGCCGTCGGACAGGCCATAATTGGTCGTCTGCTGGCCCGTCGCCTTCTTGATGTATTCCGTGCCAGCGCAGGTATTGTAAGTGCGGATTTCCTTGCGACTGAAACCGCCGAGCAATTGGGCGATAGGCTGGTTGGTGGCCTTGCCGAAAATGTCCCATAGAGCGATATCGAAGGCCGAATTGCCGCGCACTTCCGCACCCGATGAACGGAAGCCGAGATAACCGACGAGGTCCTGCGCCAGAAGGTCGATCTGCAGAGGATCGCGGCCGATCACGCGGGGTGCGATATATTCGTGCACATAGGTTTCCACCGTCTCCGCACCGAAAAATGTTTCGCCAAGCCCGGTAATGCCCTCATCGGTGTGAACCAGAACCCAGAGCAGGTTTGCCCGTTCCGCCACGCGGACGGTCTCGAGTTTCGTAATTTTCATGAAGTGTCTCCTCCAGAGGCAGGCAGTTTTCCGTCTGGAACTGCGTTTGAAAAATCAGGCGATGCCGGCGGCCAGAAGCGCATGCACGCTTTCATCGAAGTGCCGCGCCATCAGCGTTGAGGCCGTTTGCGGATCGCCTGCGGCAATGGCCTGTCCGATGGCGATATGAAGTTCAGTTGCGGCATGGCGCTGCGCGTCGGATGTGCGGCTCTTCCAGCCGATCGGCCATGTCTGGCGCGTTACGTTCTGAAAGGCGCCGAGAATGAGTTCGAAAACCGGATTCTTGGAGGCTCTGGCAACGGCGAGGTGAAAGGCAAGGTCGTGTTCCATGACCTTGTCATTATCGCCGAAGTCCCGTTCCATATTGTTGGCATGGTCGAGAATGGCGAGCGCCTCAGCATCTGTTCGCCGCAGTGCCGCCAGCGTCACGGTTCTGACTTCGATGGTGCGGCGCACGTCGTAAATCTGCTGGATGTTGATCTGCTCGGTGTGAATGCCATGTTCGAACATCAGCGACATCGCGCCATAATCCAGCGTCGCCACCGTGGCGCGCTTGCCGGCGCTGACATCGATCAGGCGCATGGCCGACAAGGACCGGAAGGCCTCGCGAACGACGGTGCGGGAAACGCCGAGCTGCTGCGAGAGCGAAAGTTCGCTGGGCAGCTTTGCGCCGGGGGCAAGTTCGTTTTCCCGGATGTGGCGGGTGATCGCGCCGATCGTGCTGCTGACGAGACCGGTTTCATGCGAGATGGGGCTATACATTTTTTCCTCCAACCTGTACGACAGGTTTATGGAAAATTGCTTACAGGATTTTTCTCACGGAAACAAGCGTCATTGCAGGCGCGATCGCGGGTTCCTGTCCGCGCCGCAAAGCCTATTCTTCAAAGTCCCGCAAAAATCGCTTCAGAAGCCGGTTCAGGGTTGTTCGTTCTTCTTCGCTGAGAGGGGCGACCAGTCGCTGTTGGTTCTCGACATGGGCGCTGACGGCATCCTCGACAATGGCAAATCCCCGCTCCGTCAATGATATCAGTACGCTACGACGGTCCTGCGGATTGTGGATACGCTCCACCAGTCCGGCTTTTTCCAGTTGGTCGATCCGGTTGGTCATGGTGCCGGAACTGACCATTGTCATGGCCAGCAGGTCGCCGGGCGAAAGCCGGTAGGGCGAGCCCGCGCGCCGCAATGTCGCCAGCACATCGAAAGCGGAGGAGGAAAGGCCGTGTTTCAACAGTACTGCCTCCACCTCGCGGGCAAGGTGCGTGGTGAGCCGGTTCAAGCGCCCGAGCAGCCCCATGGGTCCGACATCGAGATCGGGCCGCTCCCTGCGCCATTGCGCCAGAATTTGATCGACGTGGTCCAGTGGTTCTTTGCTCATCATCAAGGCATAACAATTGATATCTTGACGTCAAGATAAAATTGGCTAGACTGCATTTATCTTGATGTAGAGATTCTTGAAATGAAGAAAAATACCACCTATGCCGCCGACGTGCTGGTGACGGCACTTGCCCCCGCCATCTGGGGAACGACCTATTTCGTCACGACCGAATTCTTGCCGCAGGGATATCCGTTCCATGTCGCCATGCTGCGCGCATTGCCGGCCGGCGTGTTGCTGCTGCTTCTCGTCAGGAAACTACCGGAAGGCATCTGGTGGCCGCGCAGCTTTATTCTCGGTGCACTGAACTTCTCGTTTTTCTGGGCGATGCTTTTCGTTTCGGCCTACCGGCTTCCGGGCGGAGTCGCGGCCACGGTGGGTGCCATCCAGCCCTTGATCGTGATCGGCCTCTCACGGCTGTTTCTCACTGCACCGGTCCGGCCGCTGGCCATCGCCGCGGGTCTTCTGGGCATTGTCGGCGTCGCACTTCTGGTTCTGGCGCCGGGTGCTGCCGCGCTGGATGCTGTCGGCGTGGCTGCCGGTCTTGCCGGTGCCGTATCCATGGCCTTTGGAACCGTGCTCACCCGCAAATGGCGGCCGCCGGTATCGAACCTCACCTTCACCGCCTGGCAATTGACGGCCGGTGGCATTCTGCTCCTGCCGGTCGCATATTTCCTCGAACCGGCGCTGCCGTCGCCGACCACGGCCAATATACTCGGCATGGCCTATCTGGGGATTATCGGTGCCGCCTTGACCTATTTTCTGTGGTTCCGGGGTCTCGCCCGCATCGAACCCTCTGCTGCCGCGTCGCTCGGTTTTCTAAGTCCGGTCGTTGCGACCCTGCTCGGCTGGCTGGCGCTCGGCCAAAGCCTCACGCCAGCGCAGATCGTCGGGTTCGTTGCGGTACTCTTCAGCATCTGGCTCAGTCAGCGAAGCCAGTTACCGCGATAGGCCTTGTCAGGCCCATTCGCCCTTGCGCATCACCGGAACCGTGGAGCCATCCGGCTTCACGCCGTCAATATCCACCTTGTCGGAACCGATCATCCAGTCGATGTGGATCAGGCTGGAGTTGCCGCCCTGCGCCTTGATCTGCTCCTGCGACAGCGAAGCGCCGTCGAGGAAGCATTTCGAATAGCATTGGCCGAGCGCAATGTGGCAGGAGGCGTTTTCGTCGAAAAGCGTGTTGTAGAACAGGATGCCGCTTGCCGAAATCGGTGAGGAATGCGGCACCAGCGCCACTTCGCCAAGACGCCGCGCGCCCTCGTCGGTATCGAGCACCTTGTTCAGAACCGCTTCGCCCTTCGAAGCCTTGGCTTCGACGATGCGGCCTGCCTCGAACTTCACCTGGATATCGTCGATCAGCGTTCCCTGATGGGAAAGCGGCTTCGTGCTGGACACGTAACCATCAACGCGCAGCGCATGCGGCGTGGTGAACACTTCTTCCGTCGGGATGTTGGGGTTGCAGGTAACGCCATTCTTGGCGGTGGAGGCGCCGCCATGCCATTCGTGGCCATCCGCCAGACCGATCTTCACATCGGTGCCGGGACCGGTGAAATGCAGGGACGAGAAACGTTCACCGTTCAGCCATGCCGAGCGCTTGGCGAGATTGGCGTTATGCTCTGCCCATGCCGCAACCGGATCGGCCAGATCCACCCGCGAGGCGGCGAAGATGGCATCCGCGAGCTTACGGACGGCTTCGTCTTCCGACACACCGGGAAAGACCTGCCTGGCCCAGGACGGGTTGGGGTAGGAGATGATGTTCCAGTTGATGTCGAAATTGGAGATCTTCTCCAGCGCCGGCTTGTAGGCGGTGGAATTGGCCTTGTTGGCGCGCGCCACCTTGGCGGGGTCCTGTTCGGCCAGCAGCATGGGGTTGTCGCCGGCAATCGCTAACCGCGCCGCACCATTGGCATAGGCCTTCGCCATGCCTTCATAAAGCCAGCCGGAAGCCCGGTCGAAATTGGCGTCGCTGGCGTGGCGGTAGCGGGAAAGCGTGGTTTCCTCATCGGAATAGAAGGTGGTGACGAGTCCGCCGCCCGCCAGATAGGCGTGTTTGGTCAAGAGCCGAACCAGCGGCAGGGCGGCCAGCGGCGCGGTAATCACCAGATCCTGATCCTTCTGCAATTGCAGGCCGACCTTGACGGCGACTTCGGCAAGTTTCTCGAGTTTGACGGGATCTATGGGGGAAACGGTCATGATCTACCTTCGCATATTTCAATTGGAGGCGCCGACCATAGCCCATTCGCTTCGAAAGCCAAATGCTTTCAAGGCGGCGTTCAAGCGTCAATCGGCAACCAAAGGCGCGACGATCGCCTTCAGCGCCGCCTGCGCATCACCGGGGGCAAGTTTCACCTGCAAACCGCGCTGGCCGCCATTCATGAAGACATAAGGATGGGTCATGGCCCCAGCCTCGATGGCGGTCGGCACCTGTTTTTTCTGCCCGAAAGGGCTGATGCCACCGACGTGATAACCGGTCGCGCGCTCGGCATCGGCAGGTTTCATCATGCTGGCGGACTTTCCCCCGAAGGCGGCGGCGAGCTTCTTCATGCTCACCTCGCGGTCGGAGGGCACGACGACACATACCGGTTTGCGATCGAGTTCCGCCATCAGCGTTTTCAACACCAGATGCGGCGGTTCGCCGATCGCTTCTGCCGCCTGCAGGCCAATCCGGTCGGCATTCGGGTCATAGTCATAGGTGACGGTGGTGAAGGCCACGCCGGCCTTGGTCAGCATTTGTGTGGCACGGGTTGTTCTGGACATGGCAGGCTGCGCTCACGCAAACAGGGTCTGGTAGGCTTCCGGTTTGAAGCCGACGGTTATCTTACCCTTGGTCTCCAGCACGGGGCGCTTGATCATGGAGGGCTGCTCCAGCATCAGGCCAATGGCCTTCTCGCGGTTCAGGTCGGCCTTCTGGCTGTCATCCAGTTTTTTGAAGGTGGTGCCGGCCCGGTTGAGAACCGTTTCCCAGCCCGCGGCATCGCACCATGTTTCGAGGTGGGCCCGGTCGATGCCGACCGCCTTGTAGTCATGGAAAGAATAGTCGACGCCGTTGGCTTCGAGCCAGCTTCTGGCCTTTTTCATCGTGTCGCAGTTCTTGATGCCGTAAATGGTGACCGTCATGGTGTCCGCCTCTTTGTCTTGGTCCAACGGCATAACAAAATATCCGTCTTATTCAACCCGCTGCCGGAGGCGCCATGCGCCCTTTTTGACGTGCAAAGCATGAGCCATGCAAAGGCGTAATATCTGACATCCAAACGAGCGCGAGCTAAGCTGCATGGCTTCCCTGCTACATCATGAGTTGTAGAGAAGGCCCAAAAGACCCATTATCTGGCCATCAAATATGGAGAGAAAAATGCGTCAGGTTGCAAAGACATCGCGTGACTTCTTCGGTGAAACCTTCGCCGTTCTCGGTGCAGCACTTTCGGTTTCGGCCGCTGTTCGTGCGCATCGCAAGCCCGCCCGCGCTGACCTCGAAGCCCTCGGCATCGATGGCAAGGCTTTCGACAAGGTTCAGCTCTAATAGGGTGAGAGCAATTTCGAACCGGACTGCGGTGCGGTTGTGGTTTGGATTTGCATGAATAGCTGAAGCATTCCGGTTGCACGGACGTGCTTCATGCCCTCAGATATGAAGCGAGGCGGCATTGCCTCGCCAATGTTTATGCCGCTTCAGGTGCATATAAATCCAGTTGCGCCGCAGTTTGTGGGTAATCGTCCGCATCCGGCAGCAGCGCCCATCGCCCGAAAGATTCGTGGCGTGTTTCGCCGTAATGGCTGAAAATCAGTTCGAAATCACCCGCTAGCCAGCAATACGGGTTCCTGATCGGCATCAGATCGATCTTCCCGCATCCGTAGACTGTCGTGACATGTGGTGTCAGCGATTGCTGTGGGGCGCAGGGCAGGTTCCGTCGCCTCAACGTGCGCCGTATCATCGCAGCCAGACTGGAGATCGCTGGCAAACCTCCAACATTGTGTAGCGCAAGGCTGTTTCGATTGCCGAAAAGCGCGCTTCTGTCCAGCGTGACGGAGATTGGCCGGGCCTTCACATCCTCCATTGCTGTCTGCAGCCTGTTTATCAGGCCGTGCGGAATCGCCTGAAAACCGCCAATAGCCACAAGCGTTATATGCAACAGTTCGGCGGGATAGGCCTTACGTCGTGTTCGTCCGGTTGCATGATCGGCCGCATCGGTAAAAATCCTCTCGGCTATGGCCCATGGCGGCTTCATTGCAAAGAAAAGTTTGCTGCGAGAGCCGGTAGCAGCGCGCCGCGTTTTCGAGGGTTCAAATCCCTCAAGGATGAACTGTTCGGGTGCCTGTTCCGCCGTCAACTCATGACCCATGACGATGCTCCGTGGCTTTTGCCAAGGGCAAGACACTATCATTACACGGGAAAAAACCAAAGAACAAAAAGAGAACAAATGAGTGGAGTGTTGCTGGATGCCGGTATCACCAGATCCCGGGCAGCAGCCGATAGCGCCTTTCGCGTGCATAGTCGGCGTAACCGGGCAGCTCGGCCTGAAGCAGACGATCCTCCATGCTGGTGCGCAGGACCAGCACGGCGATTGCCAGAGCAGCCGGCAACAGCGCCACCCATGAAGCGAGCGCGAGCGGTATTCCGATGAACATGGCGATGGCGGCGGTATAACCGGGGTGGCGCACGAAACCATAAGGGCCTGATGTAATCACCCGTTGCCCGCGCTCGCTCTGGATACGGACACCCGGCTCGAAAAACGGATTGACGGTCTGAGCCCAAGCCGTAACGGCGATACCGCCGACAAGCAGGACATAACCGATCTGGACGACCCAGAGCGGCACGGCGGACCATCCCATCCGACCGGCATCAAGCGTCGCAAGCGGGATTTCAGCGGCAAAAGCCAAAAGGATGACGGTAACGAGTATCAGATCCCATCGCTTGGTGCCCGGCTGAAACCGGCTGCGGGCGCGGAAGATGACCGGGTTCACAAGCGCCAATACCAGCGCGGAAAGAGCGAACGCGGCGATGATGACCGCAACGAAGATCCAGCCCGGAAGCCAGTCGATCCGGCCCGCGGGCAGGAAGACCAGCGCAATGAGGCCGAGTAGCAGACTGATGGGGTACAGGATCACGGCAGTGCGTGACATTGGCTTTGGGTCAACATTGGAGGTCATCGACGGGCTCCTCTCAATGTCTTCGGCAGGCTGAATGCAATCTCACCTGTCGGATTCCCGACACCGATCCGAAGTGAAACCGGGTGGAGGCTCTGCGGAAGACCGCCGAAATACTGATGAAAAAGGGCAAAAAGTCAATCATGCGCGGAGCGCAGGGTCGTGGCGACCACGAGACCCTTGTCCATTGACTAGGCAAAATCGCCGTGAATTGACATTCTACCTACTAGTTGGTAGATAGATGTTATGAAAAATCCACAAACCACAGCTGACGACATTCTTCGCTGCGCGCGTTCCCTGATTATCAAGGGTGGCTATAACAGTTTCAGCTATGCCGATATTTCCAGTGTGGTCGGCATTCGCAATGCGAGCATTCACCACCATTTTCCGAGCAAATTAGATCTGGTCCGTAAACTGGTTGAGCAGTACCGGAAGGAGGCGGAAGCCGGGTTCGCCGAGCTGGAACGAAACATCTCCGATCCGCTTGAACAACTTCGCGCTTATGTCGGCTATTGGGAGGGGTGTATCGCTGACGCAACGCATCCCTTCTGCGTCTGCGCCCTGCTCGCCAGTGAGATTCCGGTTCTTCCCGAACCGGTCGTTCTTGAAGTGCGAACGCATTTTCGAACGCTTTCGGACTGGCTCACCGCCGTTCTGGAGCGTGGCGTCGCGCAAGGCCGCCTCGCGCTGACAGGGACCGCCAGGGCCAACGCTGAAATGTTCATGGCCACCGTACATGGCGCAATGCTTTCAGCGCGCGCCCACGGCGACGCTGCGACTTTCGGCGCAATAGCCCATCCGTTGCTGGAGCGCATTACCGCTTAAAAACCGGAACTTCGTCCCCTTGAACCACCCATCCCTTTGGATGAGAAAGGTAGTCTCGCATGTTCGGAATTTCTCCGCTTGGCTGGATCCATACACTTGGCAGCCTGCCAGCCATACCCGTGGCCTTTTACATGTTCGTCCGACATGGTCGAATCGTTCCCCGCTCCACGCCGGGCATCATCTATTTCGTTTCCATGCTTATCGGCGCGGCCACGGTCTTCCTCGTGGCCCATCAGCCGGTCAGCTACATCGTCGGTGCCCTGACCATCCTTCTCCTGCTCGCGGGTTACGGAGTAGAGCGCATTCTGGGTTCAACGCGCATCGCCAGATATATTGAAACCATCTGTCTCAGCCTGAGTGCATTTCTGTTGATGGTGCCGACCGTCAGCGAAATATTGCGCCGTGTCCCGGACGGTCACCCCTTGGTTACTGACTTGAAATCGCCGCTGCTTCTTGGCGCTCAGGCAGGACTGTTGGCTATTCTCGTCGTCGGCCTGACGGTCCAGATCATCTACCTGGCAAGGCAGGGCAGGACTGCCGCAAACTAGTCGAAATACCAAATCGCCCACGGCAGCTGTTTGTCAGCTACCGTGGGCGAAGGTTTAAAGCGGGTGCCACTGTGAGCGAGGCATTCGCGTGGTATCGGGTCGAAACTAGCGTGAAAGGTCCATCGTTCGACCGCAGAAACGTCGCCGAAGCCACGTTGCTGCCGCCGATTGTTCCCTCACTCCCACTCGATCGTGCCGGGCGGCTTGCTCGTCACGTCGTAGACGACACGGTTGATGCCGCGGACTTCGTTGATGATGCGGGTTGCCGCACGGCCGAGGAAATTCATGTCGTAGGGATAGAAATCCGCCGTCATGCCATCCACCGAGGTCACGGCGCGCAGCGCGCAGACGAAGTCATAGGTGCGATAGTCACCCATCACGCCCACGGTCTGTACGGGCAGCAGCACGGCAAACGCCTGCCAGATGGTATCGTAAAGACCGACCTTGCGGATTTCGTCGAGATAGATCGCATCCGCCTTGCGCAGAATGTCGAGCTTCTCGCGGGTGATCGCGCCGGGGCAACGGATCGCCAGACCCGGACCGGGGAAGGGGTGGCGGCCGATGAAGCTTTCCGGCAGACCGAGTTCGCGGCCAAGCGCACGCACCTCGTCCTTGAACAGCTCGCGCAGTGGCTCCACCAGCTTCATGTTCATGCGCTCGGGAAGACCGCCGACATTGTGGTGGCTCTTGATGGTGACGGAGGGGCCGCCGGAGAACGAAACGCTTTCGATGACGTCAGGGTAAAGCGTGCCCTGCGCCAGGAAATTCGGTGCGCCCTTGCCGTCTGCGGCGATCTTGGCAGCTTCTGCCTCGAAGACTTCGATGAACAGGCGGCCGATGGTCTTGCGCTTCGCTTCCGGATCGGAAACGCCCGACAGTTCTCCGAGGAACATGTCTGCGGCATCCACATGCACCAGCGGAATATTGTAATGGTCGCGGAACATGCCGACGACCTGCTCGCTTTCACCCATCCGCATCAGGCCGTGGTCCACGTAAACGCAGGTCAGCTGATCGCCGATCGCCTCATGGATGAGGATGGCCGCAACGGAGGAATCGACGCCGCCCGACAACGCGCAGAGCACGCGACCGGTACCGACCTGATCGCGGATCTTGCGGATCATCTCGGCGCGATAGGCCGCCATCGTCCAGTCGGATTTCAGGCCGACGATCTTGTGCACGAAGTTGGAAAGCAGTTTGCCGCCGTCAGGCGTGTGCACCACTTCCGGGTGGAACATGGTGGTGTAGTAGTGGCGCGTCTCGTCGGCAGCGATGGCGAAGGGCGCGTTCTCGGAGGTCGCGATGACCTCGAAACCTTCCGGCAGTTTCGTTACGCGGTCGCCATGGCTCATCCACACGGGATAGCTCTTGCCCTGTTCCCAGAAACCTTCGAAAAGCGGGCTTGCCTTCTTGATGTCGATGTCGGCACGGCCGAATTCCGCTGCATGGCCACCTTCGACAACGCCGCCGAGCTGGGTGCAGAGCGTCTGCTGGCCGTAGCAGATGCCAAGGATCGGAACCTTGCTGTCGAACACCGCCTGCGGCGCGCGTGGGCTTCCTTCCGCCGTCACGGATGCGGGGCCGCCGGAGAAGATCACGCCCTTCGGCTGAAGCTTCTCAAACGCCTCTGCGGCATTCTGAAACGGATGGATTTCGCAATAGACCCCGGCTTCGCGGATGCGGCGCGCAATCAGCTGCGTCACCTGGCTGCCGAAATCGATGATGAGAATGCTGTCGGGATGGGCTATCTGGGTCATGGCGAGCCTTTAAAGAAAATGGCGGCTTTAGGCAACCCGGAAGCGGGCTTGAAACAGCAGAAAATCGCGAAAATCGCGAGGTTTCAAAGGGCGATCACGCCTTCCTCGATGGCGCGGCACAGCCTGTCAACGGCATCTGCGAGCTTTTCGTCGATGATGTGCAGGTATTCCGTCCAGTCGTCTACGTGGTTCACATCGGCCTTGCCGTCGGAAATGCCACGCAGGCCGACGAGTGGCACACCGAAGCGCTGGCACGCCCTGAGCACGGCATAGGTTTCCATTTCCACCATATCGGCATCGATAGACCCATAGGCATCGCCGGAGACGACGTTGGCGCCGGTGGAAAGCCGTGCCTCGGCAATATCGGGTATGCGCAGGGGCAAGGCCACTTCAGCGGGCAGATCGAGAAACGGCGTGCGGCCCTTTTCGAAACCGAAGGCCGAGGCATCCATGTCGCGATAGGAAACCGAAATCGCCTGATATATGCCCATCTGATCCAATGTTCGCGACCCGGCGGAGCCGAGCGAAACGACAAGGTCGGGCAGATGGTCCGCCGCATCGAGACCGGCAAGCACGGCCGTAACCGAAATCGCTGCCTCGACCGGGCCGACACCGGTCATCAACGGTGCGATGCGCGCCTGCAGGTGAGGGCCGTATTCGGCGGAAGCCGCCATGACGAAAAGAACGGATTTATCCGCAACATGCAAAAGCTGGTAGCTCATCCGGTAATATCCTCGCGACCCTTCACCACCATCATCGTGCCCGTCATAGAGGCGATGAGTTTCGCCGGCCCATCGGAAAGGGCGTAGGCACGGCCATCGGCCACGATCAGGTTGTTACCGGGCTTGATGATCTCGCCGCGAAACAGGAACCGCTCGCCGCGTCCGGGCGACATGAGGTTGACCTTGAACTCGATGGTCAGCAACGAGGCTTCCGGTTCGATGATCGTGTAGGCGGCGTAGGTGCAGGCGGTGTCCAGACCGGCCGCGATGACGCCCGCATGCAATATGCCGTGCTGCTGTGTCAGCTTTTCGTGAAAGGGCAGTTCGATTTCCACCAGTCGGTGCTCGATACGGCTTATCTGCGCATCGATTGCCTGCACGACACCCTGCCGCGCAAAGCTTCTTTCTATCCGCTGACGAAAATCGCCGGGATCCGTGATCTCCATGGCTTACCTGCCTGCTTTATGTCCCCATCGTAAACTGACATGGCGTGTGATGGCGGGCAAGGCAAGGATTGCTCGGGCAAAATTTAGTTCAGCAAGACGATACTCACGTTCAACAGAGTGGCAAAGGCAACCCAAAGGGCATAGGGCACGAAAAGCCACATCGATATCCTGTCACGGCTATAGGTGAGCGTGACGAAAGCGATGATGCAGATCAGCATGGGAACGATGATGACGAGCGCGCCTGTCGGACTTTGCATGCCGAAAAAGATTGGCGACCACAGGAAATTCAGCACCATCTGCGTGAACCAGAGACGCATGCGCGTCCCCATCGGTTTGCGGATCCATGTCCGCGCCCCGGCGATGCCGATCAGCACGTAAAGCGTTGTCCAGACCGGGCCGAAGATCCAGTTGGGTGGATTGAAGAATGGCTTTTGCAGCGACTGATACCATTCGCCGGGCACATTGTTGACGCCGATCAGCGCCCCAATGGCAACAACTGCAACCACGAAAACAATATACACGGCAAGGTTTTTCATGACGCATCCAATGCGCTGACCGTGCTTTTGTTCCCGTGCCTTTTCCGTATTTTAGCTGGAGAGGCGCACGATATGCTGGTCCCACGCCACATCGCTGCGCACGGCCTCGAAAAATCCGTCATAGGACGAAACCGCAATGCCGCTTGCGGCAGGGGCGACGCCAGCGGCCTCCCGCACCGTCGTCTCGGATACAACGCGCCCGGTTTTCGCATCCAGCGTCACGGCGGCGTTGCCGTTGGGCGAGGTCAGACCGACCAGACCGTCGCGTCGGTTGACGGCGATGGCTCCGACATAATTGGCAAGACGTACCGTCGTTTCCTCCGGCAGGTCGACAAAGGCCAGATCCTCGCCCTTCGCGAAATGGCCGACAAGCGGCGGAAGATCGTTGCGCGGTCCCTCATATTGGCAGGCGAACCAGACGCGTCCGTCATAGCCAAGATCGACATGGCGGGTGGAGAGCTGCCGCAGTTGCTCCGGCATCACATGTTTCTGGATCAGCTGGCCGCTTGCGGCGTCCAGAAGCACGAGGGACGGCTGCATGTTGTCGATATTGAGTTTGGTGCGGCCGAAATCCGGGTGGGTCTCGATGCCGCCATTGGCGATCACGATCAGCCGGCCGTCATCGCTCACCGTCATGTCATGGGTGCCGACGCCGTGGGCATCATATTCGCCGATGCGGGCAAAACCGTTTCGGGCGTCATAGAGGCCGATAACGCCGCGATTGCTATCGAAGTCGTTTTCGCTGGCATAGAGGATCGCCCCATCCGGGGAGAATTGCCCGTGACCGTAGAAGTGGCGGTTTTCCGGCGTGTACATCACAACAGGTTCGCCGCGCCGCGCGGGGTTGAAGGCCATAAAGAAGGTGCCGGGCCGCCGCGCGAAGGCTACCGTCATGCCGGTCGCATGGCTGGCCGCCATTCCATGCGCGCGGGCGGGAAGCGTAACGCGGTCGATGATCTCGCCGCGCTCACTTACCGTGGCGATGCCGTAGGAACCGTCACGGGAGCGAAAGGCGGAAGCGAAGACGGCATCGGCGCGTTCGAGCGCATAGAGCGAACCCGGTGCCAGCGTGGCGAGAAAAGGAATGCCCGCCGCCTTGATGAAACTGCGCCGGTCTATCAGCAGCGGCTTTTTGCCCGATATCATCGCCTCAGTCTCCGTCGGCGAAGGAAAAGCCGGAACTGAGACCGATCGCGCCGCCATACTGGTCGTTGAGGCGATAAATCAGGTCTTTGCCGTTGAGCAGCAGATAATCGACCTTGGCGCGCTGCTGATCGTCGTCCAGTGCTTTTTCCACATCCGTATCGATCGTTCCGGCAATGCGGATCATCGATTTGGCGATGAAGTCGATGGAGTTGACGATGGAGCGTTGATCGGGCGGCACGAGTTCGACCATATCGGCGGTGTGCATGAGGGTCTGAACGGCCTTGATGTTTGCGGCAATGCTTTTCCAGGTCAAACCGGAGCGCCAATAGATCGCCGTGCGGGGAAACTTCGCCTTGTCCGGCCCCTTGTAGAAGGTCTCGATGCGCTGGTCGCGGATCGCCTCGGCGCCGTGCACGAGAATACCGAGCAGTGCAACCAGCGCTTCGCGCTCATCGCGAAAGACGGGATTGTTCGGCCCCGGCTGCGCCCAGTTTTTCAGCGCGCCATCGGGGGCGTTCCAGCTGCCCGAAAGCTCCGCCGCCACATTGGCGACGTTGCCGGCAATGGCTGCGCCGTAGCGGCAGCGAAAATCGCCCTTCTTGTCGAGAAGTTCATCGGCACCGGTGCCGTAAAGCACGTATTCCAGCGCGCCAAGGCCCTGCGCAGCCACACTCTTGCCTTTCAGGCCGTCGGCGCTGGTGACGCTTTCATCCTTTTCCGCAAGGTAACGTTGCACCTGTTTCAGGCCGAGGCTCTTCTTGTCGGGATAATAGAGCACGCGTTCGAAACGGTTATGTTCGATCACCGGGCCGACACGGACGATCTCGATGGTGGACCAACCGGAGACTGTATCAGTAAAGGCCGCCTTGGCTGCCTCATCCGTCGTCTTTGAAGGGGCCGCACAGAAAGCCTTCATGCTGCCTTCAAGCTTCTCTGCCGACTGCCGAAAGTGGTCGTAACCGGGGCGAATGAAGCCGTTAACGGCTTTTTCCATCACGCCCCGTACCTGCACGGGGTCTAGCGGTGGCGGCGGCATCAGCTCTACGTCCTGCGCCATTGCCGGCTGCGTGGTTAAAAGCAGCAGCACGGAAAACAAGCCGGAGATTTTTTGCGTGGCATTTTTCATCAAAGGGACTCCAGAAAAGCCAGCAAAGCCTGCCGGTCGGATTTTTGCAAGGCGGCAAAGGCGTCGCGCGCTTTTTGCGCTTCGCCGCCATGCCACAATATCGCTTCTGTCAGGCTGCGTGCTCGCCCGTCATGCAGGTAAAAACCATTACCATTTACCTGTTGCGTCAGGCCGATACCCCAGAGTGGCTGGGTACGCCACTCCCGCCCGCTTGCTTCACCCACCTGTTGGCCATCGGCAAGCTCGTCTCCCATGTCATGCAACAGGAAATCCGAATAGGGCCAGATCAGCTGGAAAGAATGCATGGGGTCGGCGGCATCGCGGCGGGTGACGAATTTCGGTGTGTGGCAGGCCGTGCAGCCGGATGCGTAGAAAAGCTGCTTTCCCTGCAACACGGCAGGGTCACCCACATCGCGACGCTGCGGCACGGCGAGGTTCTCGGTGTAGAAGGTCACGAGATCGAGAATGGGATCGGGGGCTTCCACAGGTCCGAGCCGCGGCTGCACGCCTGTCGGCATCGCGAGACAGTCCTTCTGGTCGGCGGTGCAATCGCCATAGGCGTTCGGTGCATCCGGTGTGGAGATGCCGATATCGTGAGAAAAGGCGCTGGCGCTTTGGTCGCGCACGCAGGCATTCTGGGCTTTCCAGCCGAACCGCCCGAGTTTCACCTCGCCGGTTCGGTGATCTCGCACAAAGGCCGCGCGGCCGGAAATGCCGTCGCCGTTTTTGTCTTCTGGATCAGCGCCAGCGAGAATATCGGCCTCGGCAATCGCTTCGATCAAGCCAAGTCCGAGGGTGGGCATGGCAATGCGCGCCGAGAGTGTCGTATTGGCGCCAAGCGGGCCATATTGCAGGTTCGCCACGGCATAGGCGGGTTTGCGCAGCATCACCACCTCGCCGTCCGCAAGCCGCACTGGCCTTTCGGCATAGGTGATGACCGGTTTGCCTTCGGCGCTAAGGCCGGGAATGGCAAGGTTCTGAAGCTGCCTACCATAGGTCTCATCGGGAAAATTCAGCACCTCATGGCGCGCAATCGCCGCCCGTTCCGCCTCGTTGCGGGCCGGTCGCGCCAGCCGCAGGAACATGGAAACGGCGTCTTCCCCGGCAAGTGGCGGGCGGCCTCTGCCATCTTTCACATGGCAAGTCTGGCAGGAGCGGGCATTATAGAGCGGCCCCAGCCCGTCCGAGGCCTGTGTGGACGAAGGAGACGAAACCCAAAGCTTCTGAAACAGCGCATTACCGAGCTTGAAATCCTGTTTCCGCTCAAGCGACATGGTGGCGGAAGGGTGCGAAAACGCACCGCTATCGGCTTTGTTGGTACTGGTCGTTGCCCCCGCGGACATGGCCTCGAATGGCTCCGGCCTAGTGAAATCCGTCGTTGGCGCAGTCACGGCCTGAACACGGCTGCGGTCTTTTTCCGTCAGATCGTCACGAAGCGGCGCGGCAAGCGTCATCGATGCCACAAGGCAGGCTGCCCCGGCGAAGAAGAACGGCTTGCGGATCGGTGACAGCGGCAATTTCATGAAAAGCGGGAGCGCATGGGAAAGCGGGCCGCAATGGATTGCGGCCCGCCTTGTGCTTACTTGAAGACGGTGTTCGGACTATCGAGGCTGGCGGAACCTTCAAGCTCGATCTTGCCAAGATCGAGTGCCGCAATCACGCGTTCAACGGTTTTCGTCTGGTCGAGAAGGCCGTCGATGGCCGTCTGAACCACGGCGTTGCCTTCCTTGTTGCCTTCGCCAATCATCTGGTCATAGGCTTCGACGGTCTGGGCGCGCTTTTCCATCGCGTGCATGGCATCGAGCGTCTTGTTCAGCTTCGCGGTCATCTCGTCGTTCAGCGCCTTATCCTTGGCGCCGACCAGTTCCGACAGCGAGGCGCCGGTCATCTTCGTGCCGTCCACACGGGTATAATCGCCGGTATAGGCCGATGCGATGCCGATGGCGTCGTTGAGATGCGAGTTATAGGTGTTGTCGGAGAAGCAATCATGCTCCTCTTCCGGATCGTGCAGCAGAAGGCCAAGCTTCATGCGCTCGCCCGCCAGCTCGCCATAGGAAAGAGAGCCCATGCCGGTGAGAATGGCGGTCAGACCGG
This sequence comes from Rhizobium sp. AN73, assembly GCF_030757975.1. Lineage (NCBI taxonomy): Bacteria > Pseudomonadati > Pseudomonadota > Alphaproteobacteria > Hyphomicrobiales > Rhizobiaceae > Rhizobium > Rhizobium sp. AN73. The sequence goes on along the minus strand of NZ_JARWME010000002.1, from coordinate 2,302,064 downwards.
CTTTCGGGTCGGCTTCCACCGTCTTGGTGGCCTCGCCTTCCGGCGCCCAGGCGTCCACCATTTCCTGGAGATCCTTGATCAGCAGGGTGGAAGCGGATTTCAGATAGTCGGCGCGGCGGTCGCAATTGCCGTTCGTGCAGCTTTTCTTGTCATAGTCGGTATAGGGGCGGTTGCCCGCGCCCGGTCCGGTGCCGTTCAGGTCCTGGCCCCAGAGCAGGAACTCGATGGCGTGGTAACCGGTCGTTACATTGGCTTCGACGTCACCCGCCTCGTGCAAGCTTTCGATCAGTTCCGGCGTGATCTTCGAGGTATCAACCTCTTCGCCGCTGATCTTGATCTTCGGATTGGCGATGATGTTTGCGACGTAAAGCTCGTTCTCGTCGCTTTCAGTGCCGTAGGAGCCGTCGACATAGTCGATCAGGCCTTCATCCAGCGGCCAGGCGTTGACCTTGCCTTCCCATGCGTCGACCACAGGGTTGCCGAAACGGTAGACTTCCGATTGCTGGTAGGGAACGCGCGCCTTGATCCATGCCTCGCGGGCAGCCTTCAGCGTTTCTGCGCTCGGCGTTGCGATCAGCGCGTCGATTGCCTTGTCCAGCACCTTCGCCGTGGTCAGCGATCCTCATATTTCGCATGCGCGACATCGGCATAATGCTTGACGACAGCGGCGGCGTCAGTCGCGGCACGGGCGGGAAGCGCGGTGAAGGCCACCGATGCGGCCAGAAGCGCGGCAGACGCGCTGAAAATTGTTTTGCGGATCATGATCCCTCTCCTTGGGCAGGCATGAAATGACTTCACGCTGCGGCAAGCGAGTTCTGACCCAATCACAAACTTGTGTCAAATATTCTAGTTTAGAATGCTTTGAAACAAGCTACCCGGCATTTTCCGAGTAAAATCAGCGCGTGCAAAACCTGTTTCAGGCTTTGCGTTTCATCACGCAGAAGAAGAAACCATCCGTATCTGTGGTTGCAGGCGTCAGCGTCACGGTCTTTCCATCGGAGGAATGCGGTTTGTTCGCATTGCCGCCAAAAGTCGTCTGCCAGCGTTCCAGTGCTGAACCGATATAGAATTGCGGATTTTCTTCGCAGAAGCGCCGGACCTGCTGCTCGTTTTCCTCGGGTAGAACGGAACAGGTGACATAAAGCAGCTCACCGCCCGGCCGTACAAAACCCTTGGCCTGCGACAGTGCCTCGCCCTGCTGCTGCACGCGCTCTTCCAGATTGCGTGCCGTCAGCCGCCATTTGGTGTCAGGGCGCCGGCGCCATGTTCCGGTACCGGTGCAGGGGGCGTCCACCAGAACGCGGTCGAATTTTTCATGGAATGGGACAAGCCCGGCTGCGCGGTCATGCACCTGCACATTGCGCGTGCCGGCCCGCTTCAGCCGCTCGATGATTGGCGCGAGCCGTTTGCGGTCGGCATCAAAGGCGTGGACCTGGCCCTTGTTGTTCATGCTGGCGGCCACGGCCAGTGTCTTACCGCCGCCACCGGCGCAATAATCGAGGATCTGTTCGCCCTCATGGGCGCCGGCAAGATCGGCGACGATTTGCGATCCCTCGTCCTGCACTTCGAACCAGCCCTTCTGGAAGGACAGTTCGGCCGTGACGTTGGGCAGGCGGGAAGGGCCTTCGCCGGCGGGGATGCGTACACCCTGACGGGCGATATGCGTGGCTTCGGCACCACTCTCTTCCAGCGCCTTCAGCACCTTGTCGCGGTTTGCCTTCAGCGTGTTTGCGCGCAGATCAAGCGTCGGGCGCAGATTGAGCGCCTGCGCCTCGGTAAGCCAGTTGGCTCCGAACGCCGTCTCGAAGGATGCTTGAACCCATTCGGGAATGTCGCCCTGAATATGGGCTGGTGCGTCGGTGAGAGAACGGGAGAGAAAGGCTTTCTGCTTTTCTTCATCAGGCGCGGCAGGGGCGAATTTGTCGCCGTCGAATTCCGCCGCCAGTTCCGAAAAGCTCTTGCCCCATTGCCGCAGCAAAACGGCATAACCAAGCGAGGCGGCACTGTCGTCATCCATCAGCCAGGCGTGCGACAATTTCATGCGCAGCGCATCGTAGACGATGTTGCCGATGGCGGCCCTGTCACCGGAGCCGGCGAAACGATGGGCAAGTCCCCAGTCCTTCAAGGCATCGGCGACGGGACGCCTGCGTCCCTCGATATCCACCAATACTTCGATTGCTCCGGCCAAACGCCCGCCCAAACGCATTGTCTACCTCATTTTTGCTGATAAGCCCGGTAGGTAGACGCGAATGGCGGCAAGGGCAAGGCTCAATCGGCACTGACGATCTCGTAGCAGACCTTGGCGGTGCCGGAGTTGATCATGCCGATGTTTTTGGCGGCGGCCTTGGAAAGATCCAGAACGCGACCCTTAATGAATGGGCCGCGGTCGTTGATGCGCACCACGACGGCCTTGCCGTTGCGGGCATTGGTAACCTTGACCTTGGTGCCGAACCGCAGCGAGCGGTGGGCGGCGGTCAGGTTGGCGGCGTTCATACGCTCGCCCGAAGCAGTCTTGGAGCTCAACGCATACCACGATGCCCCTCCACAACCATTTGCCGCATTCGCCTGAAGAGGCGCAATGATGGAACAGGCGGCAATAGTTGCGGCGGTGAAAGTTATACGACGGATATTCAACAAACTGTGCTTCCCTGAAAATCGGCCCCGCGCCGATTGATTGTGCCCTTGCTAAACGGCCATTGTCTGGCCTGAACGCGTTTGAATGCGAGATTGTAGGGCGAGGGAAAAATGGCGAAAAAAAGCTAAGCTCAAATCACGAAGTGTTACAGACTGTAACATTCGTGATCGTTAGCCGGAAAGGTGTCGCCGAAGTATCTTTGCCTGAAAGTGGAAAAAATAACACAGAATCAACGCTTAATGGAAATGTCATTGCAACTCACGCCTTCGTGAATCTCCTTCACGAAATGTGAGTGAAATATTTTTCTAATGGCTATGATTTTAGCGATTTTTGTTTGGTTAATAAAAGCCTAATTGACTGAAAAGCCACGAAAACCATCCGCAAAAACGGGTTTGGAAGGATTTTTCATCGCTTTTGATGGGGCGTTTTTCAGCCCCGCCAGAGGCCGTTTTCCCACAATTGTGTCAGGGAGGTTCTGTAGTCCGGAAAGCCGAAATCAAAGCCGAGGCGTCTCATCTTGGCGTTGGAAACGCGCTTGTTCTCGCCATAGAAGGAGCGAGCCATCGGCGTCAGATCGGCGGTCTCGAATGCCTGTTCAGGCGGCGGCTCGACACCCATCAACGTGGCGGCGAAGCTCACCACATCCTGCGGCGGGGTGGGTTCGTCATCCGTCACATTGAAGACGCCGCGTTCGTTCTTGCGTGTCAGGAAGGCTAAGGCCGCACCAATATCCTCGACCCGGATGCGGTTGAACACCTGGTCTTTCTTCACCAGCCTGCGCGCCGTTCCCTTCTCGAAATTCATGAAGGCGTTGCGTCCGGGGCCATAAATTCCGGAAAGGCGCAAGATGGCAAGCGGCACATCGGCCTTTTGGGCTGCGGCAGTCCACGCGGTTTCCGCAACTACCCGTTCCACGGATCGGGCGGAAACCGGGTGGCATGGCGTTTCCTCGTCCACCCACGCGCCGTCATGGTCGCCATAAACGCCGACGGTGGAAAGATAGGCCAGCCATTTGAGGTTGGGCAGGCGCTTTTTCAGATCGCTGCCGAGAAGGGCAAGCAGCGGATCGCCGTCCTTGCCCGGCGCGATGGATTGGACGAGATGCGTAACATTGCCCATGGCAGTGACGAGATCGTCATTGAGATGGGCACCGTCGAACAGGAAGGGCGTCATGCCCGCCGCAGCGAGGTTTGCAAATTTGTCCTCACTGCGCGTGGTGCCGGAAATCGTAACAGCCTCGGTTTTCAGCGCGTTTGAGATGGCCTTGCCCGAATATCCCGCGCCGAAAATCATCACATGCATGGTTCACGCCTCTGCCAGTTGCCATTCCATTTCCGCTTCCGGATCAGGCTCCGGTGCGCGTCCGGCAGAGTATGTACGGAATTCCTCCCTGTCCATAAGCTGCGACAAGGCCCATACAGCCATACCACGCACCTCTGGCGAGGCGTCGGTTTCAGCCAGGGACTTGCATTGCTCCACGAATTGCCGGTCACGGGAGTTTCCCGCCGCGATCAGCACATTGCGAACAAAGCGGTTGCGCCCGATGCGCTTGACGGGCGAGCCGCTGAAGAAACCGCGAAAGGTGGCGTCGTCCAGCGTCAATAGGAAGGCGATCGAGGGCTCCTTCAAATCCTCGCGCGCCTGCAATTTCATTTCGGAAGCGCTGGCCGCGAACTTGTTCCAGGGACAGGCGGCAAGGCAATCGTCGCAGCCATAGATGCGATTACCGATCATCGGCCGGAACTCGTGCGGGATCGTGCCCTTATGCTCGATGGTGAGGTAGGAAATGCAGCGGCGCGCATCCAGCTGATAGGGGGCGGGGAAGGCCGCTGTCGGACAGGCATCGAGACAGGCACGGCAGGAGCCGCAATGATCCCTCTCGGCCTCATCCAGACAGAGTTCGGCGGTGGTGAACATGCTGCCGAGAAACAGCCAGGAGCCATGGGTGCGGCTGACCAGATTGGTATGCTTGCCCTGCCAGCCGAGACCTGCGGCGGCGGCAAGCGGCTTTTCCATCACCGGGGCGGTATCGACGAAGACCTTCACGTCTTCGCCGGCGCGTGCGGCAAAACGGGTGGCGATCTCCTTCAGCCGTCCTTTGATGACGTCGTGATAATCGCGGTTGCGGGCATAGACCGAAATGGCCGCCTTGTCGGGTTTGGAAAGAATGCCGCGCGGGTCTTCCTCTGGCCCGTAGTTCAGCCCGAACATGACGATGGAGCGCACGTCGCCCCACAGCGTTTTCGGCTCGGCGCGACGGGCTTCCGTTTCTTCCATCCACGCCATGGTGCCGTGGTAGCCTTTGTCGAGAAACAGCCGTAGCCGTTCCGGCGCAAGCGGAATGCTGTCAGGTGCTGTGATGCGGCAGAGATCGAAGCCAAGCGAAAGCGCTTCCTGACGAACGAAATCCGTCAGTTTGCGTGCGCGTATCCGCTGCTTGTCGCTGGCAACGTCGATGGTCGTTTCTCCTGCGGGTTACTCTGCGACATATATATGCGTAGCGACACGCCGCAGCAAATAACCGGGAGGCCGGAACTTAGAAATCCAGATCGGCGTAGTGGGAGGAGGGGGCAAGGCGCGGAATGCGCTCGCTGAGGAACGGCCGGAAGGACGGGCGCGATTTCAGCCGCTGGTACCATTCCTTGGCGATGGGCGCTTCGAGCCAGTTGATCTCACCGAGATAATCCAGCACCGAAACGGAGGCGGCGGCAGCCAGATCGGCATAACTCAACCGGTCGCCGGCAAGCCAAGTGCGCGAGCCCGCCAGCCATTCCAGATATTTGATATGCTGGCGAACATTGTTACGGGCGGTGCGCAGAAGCTTGGAATCCGGGGGGCCGCCACCCTGTGCGGCCGTCATCTGCAATTTATAGACCCGTTCGCGTACCAGCGGCCGGGTCACGTCGTTTTCCATCTTCTGCAGGAACCATTCCGTCAGGCGGCGGATTTCCGCCCGCTGAAACGGATCTTCCGCCAGCAATCGCCTGTCGCGCTTCAAGACCCCGTGCGTTTCGTCGAGAAACTCGGCGAGCACGTAAGGCCCGCTAAGCGAACGCATATTGTCATCGAGATAGACCGGCAGGGTGCCCGCCGGGTTCAGCGCCAGAAACTCCCGCCTTCTTTCCCACGGCTGTTCCTCAACGAGATCGGTCTGGAACCCGTATTCCGAAAGGATCAGACGAACGAACCGGGATGCGGTCGACATCGGAGAATGATAGAGAGTTGGCATTGGTACTCAATTTTTACGATTGGTTGTCATGATCGGCACTGGCCGGAAAACTTTTTCAGTTTCGCTTCATCAAGACGCTATAAGAGCTTGGCTACTTTAAAACAAGTTTAACGCAATTGCTTTCCATTCCCGCTTCCCCCTGAAAAAAAGGATACCTCATGGGTGACCAATCGATCATCAGCGCGCTTTTGCTGGGTATTATCGAGGGTCTGACGGAGTTCATTCCCGTTTCCTCAACGGCGCATGTGCTGCTGGCCGGGCATTTTCTTGGCTTCAAATCACCGGGCAACACCTTTGCGGTGCTCATCCAGCTCGGTGCGATCATCGCTATCCTTCTTGTTTATTTTCAAAAGCTTGTATCGATCGCCATGGCGATGCCGACAAGTGCCAAGGCGCGCCGCTTCGTGCTCGCCGTTTTTGTCGCCTTCCTGCCGGCGGCAGTCATCGGTGCTATCGCGCATGATTTCATTAAGACGGTGCTGTTCGAAACGCCGATGCTCATCTGTGTCGTGCTGGTTATCGGCGGCTTCATTTTGCTCGCCGTCGATCGGATGCCGCTGACGCCGAAATATACCGACATCATGGATTATCCGCCGTCGCTTGCCTTCAAGATCGGTCTGTTCCAGTGCCTTGCGATGGTTCCGGGCACCTCGCGGTCCGGCGCTACCATAGTCGGCGCACTGTTGATGGGCACGGACAAGCGCTCCGCCGCCGAATTCTCGTTTTTCCTGGCGATGCCGACCATGCTCGGCGCGTTCGTGCTCGATCTCTACAAGAACCGTGATGCGCTGAGCTTCGATGACAGCGCACTGATTGCCGTGGGTTTCGTCGCCGCTTTCGTCTCCGGCCTGTTCGTCGTACGCTCGTTGCTGGACTTCGTCTCGCGGCGCGGCTTCGCACCCTTCGCCTGGTGGCGCATCGTCATCGGCTCGCTGGGTCTGGTAGCGCTTCTGGTCTACCGTTGAGCCGGACTTTGAAATAGCCGTCCGTTTTTAAGTGGTCGGACGGACAAAATAAAAAGCGCCCCGGAGAATCCGGAGGCGCTTTTTTTATTTGAAACTTGTGAAAGCCGATCAGTTCGCGCTGATCGAAGCCGTCGCGCAGGGGTCTACACCATAGGCGGGAGCGCAACCGCTCTTACCCGCTGCAACCGTTCCCGGAGCCATGAAAGAACCCGCCAGAACCACCAAAGCCGCACACGCAAAAAAGAGTGCGATAGATCTGCCCATTTTATTATTGCCTTTCAGACGTTCGTTCGCGCGGTTCACGCGCCGTGGTGAAGTGATGGTCCGGGATATGTTTGGAATGTGGCCATTATCAATAAAGCGGCTTGCTGAATACCGGGTTAATGCGAAGTCTTTTCCACAGTTGCGCTTGTGCCACGCTTGCCTGTGGAGGCCCGACGGCCGTTAACTTTTACCCGGCTTTCCAAAGTCGCCGCATACTAATGGTGCACCTCCCCTGCAGTTGAGAGAAGAATGCGCTAATAGCGGTTTGGTTGCAAATAAATTTGCATGAAACGAAAAGCGGGATCGTTACCCGCTTCCGTCTAAACCTGCAGGGCCTAAACGCTTGGTTTCAGGCTGCTTTTCCGGCGTTGGAGAACTGGCCGTGCGGGCGATAATGCACCATGTAGGACGGCAGAACGGAAGCAACGCGAACGGGGGTGATGCCGATGCCTTCCAGCGTCAGCCCACTCTTTTCCGCGTCAGCGGAAACGACATTGTCCTTTTTCAGCATCGTCACCTGATCGGTCGTCAGCGGCGGCGCAACCAGCGGCACCAGCGAAGAGATCTTCGCGATCATCGAGGCAACGCCGAAAGGCAGATTGACGAAAGAACGCTGGCGGTAGGTTGCGGCAAGAACCGCCTCGAGACAGTCGCGGAACGTCATCACGTCCTGACCACCGAGTTCATAGATCGCGCCGGGCTTCAGCTTGCCATCGACGCTGCGGGCAACGGCTTCTGCGACGTCCTCGACATAGACCGGCTGGAACTTTGTTTTTCCACCGCCGATCAGCGGCAGGAACGGCAGGCCACGGGCCATTTTGGCGAATTTGTTGAAGAAATCGTCTTCAGGTCCAAAAATGATCGATGGACGCAGGATCACCGCGCCGGGCAGGACGGAATGGATCGCGGCTTCGGCGCGGCCCTTGGTGCGGCCGTAACCGGTCGGCGAATTGGCTTCCGCACCGATGGCAGAGATATGTGTCAGCGTGGCGCCGGCTGCGCGGGCCGCCTCGGCAATGGCTTTCGCGCCGAATTCCTGCACGGCGTCAAAGGTGTTGCGGCCGCTTTCGGTCAGGATACCGACGCAATTGACCACGTGGTCGGCGTCTTCAACGGCTTTGTTGATGGAGTCGCGATAACGCAGGTTCGCCTGGGCAAACGAGATCTGGCCGACATTGCCGAGCGGCTGCAGGAAACCGGCAAGATCGGGACGACGCACAGCCACGCGGATGCGATAACCGCGCTTGGCGAGCATCCGCACGACATGCCGCCCGACAAAACCCGAACCGCCGAAAACGGTGACGAGGGGTGGAAGGTTGGCCAAGGTCATGGGAGGCTCCTCAGAAGCTGTCGATAAAGCGTTTTTCAGTCTCTTAGCCCAAAGCTGTGCGCGCGTGAAGAGACGTTGTCGCAAGGCCCGAGACTAGTTTTGGACACGGTTTTGGAAATGTGGGTAACGGTCGTCAAATTCCTTCGACGATCATCATCTCCGCATCCGCAACTTCCTGACGAATTTTGGCCGCCGCCTGGTATTCGGGCGAGTTGTAACAATCGATGGCGTGCTGCACCGAGGGGAACTCGATGATGACGTTGCGTGCGCGTGCCTTGCCCTCAAGCTCGGTCAACGCACCGCCGCGGGCGAGAAAATTGGCGCCGAACCGTTCGAAGGCGGGCTTCGCTGTCGAGACGTAGTCCTTGTAGCGCTCATTGTCGCGTACATCGACGCGGGCGATCCAGTATCCCTTTGCCATTTCATCTCCTCCGATGGTCTTTATTGATTTGCCGGAAAGCTGGCGCGCAGCATGTCGTCAAGAATGGCGCGAGCCGCTGCCTTCGGGTCCTCTGCCCTGACAATCGGGCGAGCAACGACCAGATGGCTCGAACCGGCCTTGATGGCGTCGAAAGGCGTCATTACGCGCTTCTGGTCTCCCGCCTCGGAACCGGCCGGGCGAATGCCGGGGGTGACGACGGCAAGATCGGGACCGAGGATTTCACGCACCGCAGTCGATTCTTCTGCCGAACAGACGATGCCGCCCATGCCCGCTTCGCGCGCCTGTTCCGCACGGCGCAGCACCAGCGAACGGGCATCCGATGCGTAACCGGCCTCGGCAAGATCGGCGTCGTCCATCGAGGTCAGAACGGTGACGCCAAGCAGGCAGAGACCGGAACCCTCGGCGGCCTTGACCGCGGCGCGCATGGCTTTGGGGTAGGCGTGCAGGGTCAGCATCGACATGCCCATGCGGGCGATGTTTTCAACGCCGGAGGCAACGGTGTTGTCGATGTCGAGCAGCTTCATGTCGAGAAAGACTTTTTTGCCGCTCTGGACGAGGTCGCGGGCGAATTCGAGACCGCCGGCGAATACCAGCTGATAACCGATCTTGTAGAACAGAACCTCATCACCGATTTTCGTCACGATGTCTTCGGCCTGCTGCACAGTCGGAACATCGAGCCCGACGATCAGTTTTTCGCGCGCGGTCATTGTCTTATCCCTGCCATGTTTCCATTGCCGTCCAGTCGCATGTGGGACGCTGGGCTGCAAGTGAAAAGTCGGCGATGGAAAAGCGGAAAAGATTGCCGCCGCCGGGCGGCTGGTCCTTGCTGCGGCTGATGCCGAGACCTTCGATATGGCATTTCAAAAGCGTGCCGACGCCGCCATGGCCGACAAATGCGATCGGTTGTTGTGCATCATGCCGGTCGAGAACGGCTTTGACCGCCTCCACGATCCGCGCCTGTGCATCGACTGCCCGTTCCCAGCCGTGAAAGCTTTCCTTCGGATGGGCAAAGAACCAGTCTGCCGCCTTTTCGAATTCCGGTGGCGTCAGGAAGCCCGTGGCCGATCGGTCGTTTTCATGCATCGACTCGATGATCTCAATATCTGCGCCGGATGTTTCGGCCAGAATGCGGGCGGTTTCGATTGCCTTGGTTTCCGCGCTCGAAACGATCCGGCGCAATGCCCGAGCCCAGGGCAGGTGGCTCGCCTCGCGCGCCCGCTGCGCGCCCACGTCCGAAAGTCCCCATTCCGGAACCGGAACCGCCGGATCGATCCGGACCTGAGGATGGGTGATGTAAAGCGCATGCATGGAAATCGGTCCTCAATGGCGATGGAAAGGGTAAATCAAGACCCTAACCATCTGTCACGACCGGTAAATGACGGCCTCGTCCACTCTTCCGTGCGGTCAGGCCCGCGTATAGGTCCACAATTGCGCCGGCGGAATATTGCGCACGATGAAATCGAAATGGCGGATGTGGTAGAGATGCGGCTGGGCAACGATGGGTGAAATCGGACCGTAGGATATCTGTATGACGGGGCGGCCGTGCGGCACACGTTTCAGCAATTCGTCGAGAAGCTTGATGCGGGCAGCCATCGGGAAATTCAGCATCGGCACGGCGGAAATGACGCTGTCAAACATCTGATCCTTGTGCTCGCCGAGTGTCGCATTCAGGTCGAAAGCGTCACCATTGATGAAGTTGACGCCGGGATAGCCCTTGAGAAGCTGATTGTAGAAGTCGGTCGAATATTCGATGGCGGTCAGGCTCTCCGGCTTGATGCCGCGCGCCAGAATGGCCTTGGTGATAACACCAGTGCCGGGACCGAGTTCGAGAACGGGCAGGCCGGAATGGGGGTCGATGACACTCGCCATTTTTCTTGCCGTGATTGACGATGTCGGGACGATGGCTCCGACTTTTTTCGGCTGGCTGACCATGCCTTTGAAAAAGCGGATTTCTTCCTCAAATTTTCTTTCAAAGCGTTGCTTCAGGTTGAGCGCCATAATTCCCCTCGGATGTATTTTGGTCATTGTCAAAAAATTGTTACGTACTGTTGATCTCATTTGGCGCTAAAACAAGGCAAAATGTCGTAATTGGAAAAATTCACTTAGCGCTCGATTGCCTTATGAGCCGAATCAAAAAAACGCCGGTGGAGCGATCCACCGGCGTTTTGATTGAATTGAAGAAAAAACGTCCACTTTAAACGCGCATCGGCATCAGAACATAAAGTGCGTCGTCGCCAGCGGTGTCGCGAACGAGCGTCGGCGAGCCCGCATCTGCCAGGAGGAAAATCGCGTCTTCACCGGAAAGCTGCGAGGTGATGTCGAGGAGATATTTGGCATTGAAGCCGATTTCCATCAGAATCATTGTCGTAACCGACAGCCACTTCTTCCGTAGCACTGCCCGAATCCGGATTGTTGACGGTTAGCGTCAGCTGACCGTTGGTCAGCGCCAGCTTCACGGCACGCCCGCGCTCGGAAGAGATGGTCGACACACGGTCGACGGCCCGTGCGAAGGTCTGGCAATCGACGCGCATTTCCTTGTCGTTGCCGGTGGGGATCACGCGCTGGTAATCCGGGAAGGTGCCGTCGATCAGCTTCGAGGTCAAAACAACCGAGCCGATGGTCAGGCGGATTTTCGCGTCCGAGACCTCGACGGTGACTTCCAGTTCCGGGTTGTCCATCAGCTTCTGCAATTCGCCGACGGTCTTGCGCGGAATGATGATGCCCGGCATGCCTTCGGAACCGGAGGGCGCATCCACATCGGCGCGCGCCAGACGGTGACCGTCCGTCGCAACCGCACGCAGCTTCAGGTCGCCATTGCTTTCGATGGTGTGGAAGAAGATGCCGTTCAGGTAATAGCGCGTCTCTTCGGTCGAAATCGCAAATTGCGTCCGGTCGATCAGCATCTTTAGATCGGTCGCCTTCAGTTTGAAGGTGTGGCTGAAGGTGCCGGCAGTCAGATCCGGGAAGTCGGTTTCCGGCAGGCATTGCAGCGAGAACTTCGAACGGCCGGAGGCAACCGTCATCGTAGAGCCATCCGGGTTGGTGGCCAGAAGCACTTCGGAACCATCCGGCAGCTTGCGCACGATTTCATAAAGCAGGTGTGCCGGCACGGTGGTCGCGCCCGCCTGCTCCACCATGGCCGGTGTCGCTTCGGTGATTTCGAGGTCGAGGTCGGTCGCCTTCATGTCCAGATTGGCGCCGGATGCGCGAAGCAGAACGTTGGACAGGATCGGGATCGTGTTGCGACGCTCGACGACCCGATGGACGTGGTTCAGCGATTTAAGAAGGTTCGACCGCTCAAGAGTAATACGCATGGACGCTACCGCTTTCAACCGTTGCGAACCGGCCACCGCCGGATCGGTAAGAAGAGTCTAGACCGGCCGGAATGCCGGATAATGTGGACGGGCAAAATGGCAGAGTTATTGCGGAAAATGCAAGAGCCGAGTGCATCTGTCGCCGGTCATTTTGCTGCTATACAGCATGATCCACAGGCTATGGCCGCCCGTGGACCTTGTTCGCCGCTTTTCTATTGCCCATAAAGGGACGAAAATGGAGCGATTGGCCGGGAATGATCGGCCAGAATGATTGGAAGCCGTGTGACGGAAGAAACATCGAACAGCGACGCCGGACAGGCAACAAAGGGCTTCAGGATCGGCACCGCCTCTATTCCGGCGCGGCCGCTGGAGCCGGCGCTTTATCTTGTGGCCACCCCCATCGGTAATCTGGGCGACATCACCATCCGCGCGCTGGAAACGCTGGCGTCGGCCGATGTTCTCGCCTGCGAGGATACCCGCGTCACCCGCATCCTGCTCGAACGCTATGGCATCCGCACGCGCCCGCTCGCTTATCACGAACATAATGCACAGGAAGCAGGCCCGAAACTCATCGCTGCGCTGGATGCGGGAAAATCCGTGGCGCTGGTTTCAGATGCCGGAACGCCGCTCGTCTCCGATCCCGGTTATCGTCTCGGTCAGCTTGCGCTTGAAGCCGGTCATCGTGTCGTGCCGGTACCGGGGGCATCGGCACCGCTTGCAGCCCTTGTCGGTGCGGGCTTGCCCAGTGATGCCTTTCTGTTTGCGGGCTTCCTGCCGGTGAAGGATCGTGGCAAGCGCGACCGTTTTGCCGAACTTGCGAAAATCCCCGCCACACTGATCTTTTTGAATCACCGCGCCGCATCGGCACCTCCCTCAAGGTGGCGTCGGAGGTACTTGGCCGCGATCGCCGTGCCGTGGTTTGTCGCGAGTTGACCAAGACTTTCGAGGAGTTCCGGCGTGGCACGCTGGGTGAGCTTGCGGATTATTACGATGAGGACCGTGTGGTGAAGGGCGAGATCGTGCTCCTGATAGAGCCGCCCTCCTATGACGAAATACCCGACATTGAGGATGTCGAAAGGCTTTTGAAGGATCTCGTCACAACCATGCCGGCCGCCAGGGCCGCAGCCGAGGCGGCGAAGCTGACCGGCCTCCCGCGCAAGGAGCTTTATCAACGGTTGCTGGATATGAAGGACGCGGATGGCCGCTGACGGGCGAACGGATAAAAGACGAAAGGCCGAGCGACGCGGCCACAATGCGGAGTATTGGGCCGCACTCTATCTGCTGTTTCGGGGATACCGCATCCTCGCCATTCGTTATCGCACCCGGCTCGGGGAAATCGATCTCGTCGCCCGCAAGAGGGACGTCGTCGCCATCGTCGAGGTCAAGGCCCGCTCTTCCGGTGCCGGTGCTGTCGACGCGGTCGGCTTCCATTCTCAGCAGCGCATCCGGGCGGCGGCCGATATCTGGCTGTCCCGCCGCAAGGATGCGGCGCGGTTTTCGCTGCGTTTCGATATCGTCGCCGTTCTGCCGCGACGCCTGCCGCAGCATTTCATCGACGCTTTTTGAGGGAAGGGAAGGCAATGTCCACCGAGCGGGAAAAAATGGCTGCGGGCGAATGGTACTGCTGCATGGATGCCGAACTGGACGTGCTGCGCGCCCGCGCCCGTCGGGCCGTTCACCAGCACAATACCGCGCCGCCGGATGAGCGTGGAGCCATGGCGCCATTGCTGCGAGCGCTCTTTGCCTCCGTGGCGGAAGGGGCATTTATCGAAGCGTCGTTTCATTGCGCTTACGGTTTCAACATCATTCTGGGTGCGAACGTCTATCTGAATACCGGTTGCGTCATTCTCGACTCTGCGCCAGTACGGATAGGCGACGGCGCCATGCTCGGCCCGGCCGTGCAGATCTATTGCGCCGAACACCATCTGGACCCGGCTCCGCGTTCGCAAGGTATTGAAATCGCAAGGCCGGTCACGATCGGTCGCGATGTCTGGATCGGTGGCGGGGCGATACTTCTGGCAGGCGTCACGATTGGCGATGGCGCGATCGTCGGGGCCGGTTCGGTGGTGACGCGAGACGTCTTGCCCGGCACGACGGTGGTCGGAAATCCGGCCCGCCCGATAAAGCGGAAGGGTGCCTGAGGCATCCGTTTTTGAAGGAATGAAGTCCGTATCGCAGGGACTGTAATAAATCTGACATAAAACCGTTAAAGAGGCGTCACGGAACGTGTCTATTCGCATCCTCACCCCAATAAATGGTGGAGAGGATTTAGTAATGTTGAAGAAGATTTCCATGGCCGCAGTGGCCGTCAGCATTTCGGCAACGTCTTCTATGGCGGCGACCAACATCACTTGGTGGCATGGCATGGGCGGCCGTAACGGCGAAGTCATCAACGAAGTTTCGCAGAAGTTCAATGAAGCCCAGAAGGAATGCGCTCTGACGCCGGTTTCCAAGGGCTCCTACGAAGAAGCGCTGGCAAGCGGCATCGCTGCCTTCCGTTCGGGCGAACAGCCTAACATTCTCCAGGTTTTCGATGCTGGCGCCGCCACCATCATCAACGCCAAGGGCGCTGTCATTCCTGCAGAAGACCTTATCAACAAGGCCGGTTACAAGTTCGACCGCGAAGCCTTCATCAACGGCGTACGTTATTTCTACGCTGCCGCTGACGGCAAGTTCGTCGGCATGCCTTTCAACACCTCCGCGCCGATCATGTACGTCAACGACGAAGCCCTGAAGAAGGCTGGCGTCGAAGCTCCGAAGACCTGGGAAGATTTCGAAAAGGTTGCGCCGAAGCTGAAGGAAGCCGGTTACATCCCGCTCGTTCAGTCGCAGCTCACCTGGCAGTTCACGGAGAACTTCTTCTCCCGTAACAACATCCAGTTCGCTACCAACAACAATGGTTACGACAGCGTCACCGACACCAAGCTCAAGGTCACCGACCCGAACCTCGTCATGATGTTCGACAAGCTGAAGGACTGGAAAGACAAGGGTCTGTTCGCTTATTACGGCGCCGGCTGGAACGACAACCAGAAGCCTTTCGAAGAAGGCAAGGTTGCATTCTGGATCGGTTCGTCGGGTTCGTTCGGCGGTCTGCAGAAGACGGCGACCATGCCGTTCTCGGCAACCTTCCTTCCCTACTGGGGCTCCATCAAGGGCGCTGGCACCAACTCCTTCATCGGCGGCGCTGCCCTCTTTGCAATGTCGGGCAAGTCTGAAGCCGAAAACAAGTGCGTGGCTGACTTCTTCCAGTTCCTGACCTCGCCGGAAATCCAGGTCTTCTACCACAAGGCAACCGGTTACGTCGCCATCACCAAGGCCGCTTATGAAAAGGCCAAGGCTGAAGGCTTCTACAAGGAAAAACCTGCCGCCGAAGTCGGCATCCAGCAGCTGTCGCTGCCGTCTGGCGAATGGTCCAAGGGTTACCGTCTCGGTTTCTACCCGCAGATCCGCGCCGTGATGGAACGCGAATACAACCGCATCTTCTCTGGTGAAGTTACGCCGAAGGACGCCTTCGACATCATCGAGAAGGAAGGTAACGACCTCCTCGCCCGTTTCGCCAAGACGGCCGGCTGATCGCCCGTTTCGAAACCAAAAAACGTCATTGAGCCTCCTTTCCAACGGAAGGGAGGCTCATTCTCGGATAAGGAGGCGCAAGCGTGGCCTATACATCGTCTCAACCGCGTCTGACCCGGTTTTTGTCCGGTCGGTCCGCAAAGGCAGGAAACCCGCAAGCACCGCTGAAGCCAGCATGAAGCGCGTGCAGTTCTCCTCGTCCTACGTGCCCTATCTGTTTCTGGCGCCGCAGCTGGCGGTGATTTTCATCTTTTTCTACTGGCCGTCCATTCAGGCTGTGCAGTCGTCGTTTTATATTGAGGACCCGTTCGGCTTCGGCGCTTCCTTCGTGGGCTTTGCCAATTATTCGGACGCGCTGTTCAATCCGGAATATCTCAGCATCGCGAAATTCACGGTCGTTTTCACCGTTCTGGTGACGTTCTTTTCGCTGGCGCTCGGCCTTCTTCTTGCGGTCAAGGCCGATGCGGTCATTCGCGGCAGTTCCGCCTACAAGACGTTGCTGATCTCCGTCTACGCCATCGCGCCGCCGGTTGCGGGCCTCATCGGCATGATGTTTTTCGACCAGCATATCGGACCCTTCGTCAAGATGGCTGCGTTTTTCGGCTGGGATATGAAGGTTGGCCTCAACTACTTCGATACAGCCTTTGCCATGATCGCCGTCGCGGTCTGGAAGCAGATCCCTTATAATTTCATCTTCTTCCTCTCCGGCTTGCAGGGCGTGTCCGTTGCCGTGCGCGAGGCCGCCGCCATCGACTGCCGCTCGGGCTTTCGCCGGTTCTGGACGGTCATCATGCCGCTTCTGGCGCCCACGGCCTTCTTCCTGCTCATCATCAACATCACCTACGCCCTGTTCGACACGTTCGGCATTATCGATGTGATGGTGAAGGACAAGGCCGCGAACAACCCGATTACGCTGGTCTACAAGGTGTTTCTCGATGGTTTCCGCGGCAATGACATCGGCGGTTCTTCTGCCCAGTCCGTCATCCTGATGCTGGTCGTCTTCGTTCTGACCATCATCCAGTTCCGCTTCATCGAAAAACGCATCCATTACAATTGAGGGAAAAGACGATGTACAAAACAAAACCCCTCGATCACCTGGTGCTGATCATCGGCGCTTTGTTTCTGATATTGCCCGTCGTCGTGGCATTCATGACGTCCACTCATACGGCCGCGGAAATCCACCGCAGCGGTTTGACACTCATTCCGGGCGACAATTTCGTCGGGACCTATGAAAAGGTTCTGACGCAAAAGGGCGGCTTCACCGGGCAGATCACCGGTCTCAACATGGTGCTCAACTCGCTGATCCTCGGCATCGGTTTTGCTGTCGGCAAGATCGTCCTGTCGATGATGGCGGCTTACGCGATCGTTTATTTCCGGTTCCGGTTTGCGACGCTTGCCTTCTGGATCATCTTCACCACGCTGCTTCTGCCACTCGAAGTGCGCATCATGCCGTCCTACGAAGTGATGAGCAAACTCGGCCTGCTGAACTCCTATACCGGCTTGATCGTGCCGCTTCTGGCGTCTGCGACGGGCACCTTCTATTTCCGGCAGTTCTTCAAATCCGTTCCGGAGGAATTGCTGGAAGCCGCCCGCATCGACGGGGCAGGGCCGTTCAAGTTCTTCGTCGACATACTCATCCCGCTCTCGCGCACCATGATGGCGGCAATCTTCATCATCATGTTCGTCTATGGCTGGAACCAGTACCTCTGGCCCATGCTGATGACGACGGACGAGAAATTCTTCACCCTGATGCGCGGTATCAAGTCGATCCTGCAGGTCTGGGTCGGTTCGCAAATCCCCGATTACAACGAAGCTTTTGCGCTCGCCGTTCTGGCCATGCTGCCGCCTGTGTTGATCGTCGTGATCTTCCAGCGCTGGTTCATCAAGGGCCTCACCGAGAGCGATAAATAAGGAGACCGAAATGGCCGCGATAGAAATCAGTCAGGTCTGCAAGGATTATCATGGCGGCGTACGCGCCGTGCATCACGTCGATATCGACATCAAGGACGGCGAGTTCATCGTTCTCGTCGGCCCCTCCGGCTGCGGCAAGTCCACGCTTCTGCGCATGGTCGCCGGCCTTGAGGATATTTCCGAAGGCACGGTGAAGATCGGCGATCGGGTGGTCAACGAGGCCGATCCGGCCGACCGGGATATCGCCATGGTGTTCCAGAACTATGCGCTTTATCCCCATATGTCGGTGCGGCAGAACCTGGAATACGGGCTGAAAAACCGCAAGACACCGAAGGCGGAAATCGATGCGCGCGTAGCCGAGGCTGCCCGCATGCTGCAACTCGAACCCTATCTGGACCGCAGGCCGCGCGCCCTTTCCGGCGGTCAGCGCCAGCGTGTTGCCATGGGTCGCGCCATCGTGCGCAAACCGGCGGCCTTCCTGTTCGACGAGCCTTTGTCCAACCTTGATGCCAAGCTGCGTGTTTCCATGCGCGGCGAGATCAAGCGTCTGCAAAAGCGCCTCGGTACCACCTCGATCTACGTCACTCACGATCAGTTGGAAGCGATGACGCTGGCCGACCGTCTGGTGGTACTGAACGGCGGCCGCATCGAACAGATCGGTGCGCCGCTTGAGGTCTATCACACCCCGGCCTCGACCTTTGTCGCGAGCTTCATCGGTTCTCCCGCGATGAACCTGCTGAACGGCGAGTTGCACGGGGATGCTCTCGCCATCGGGCCGTCGCTGATCGCGCTCAACGGTTTTGCCCCCACATCCGGTCCGGTTACGGTCGGCATGCGGGCGGAAGATTTCCGTCTGGCGGCCGCAGGTGAGCAGAGCTTTGCGCTGCGCGTCGACTATGTCGAGGAACTCGGTTCGCAGCGTCTCATCCACGGTATGATCGGCGACCAGAACCTGACCGTGGCGTTTTCGCCGGAGATCGAGATTCCGGCTACCCTGTTGGTCGCCATATCCCCGGACAAGCTGCACTTCTTCTCCAGCGAAACCGGCAAGCGCATTGCCGGGAAAGCGGAGCAGACCATGGTGCAATCCGCGCAGCTGGCAACGGCCTGAGTGAACGATAAGAAATCGGCGCGATGACTAAAATTGCGCCGATTGTCAAAACCGCTTCGTTACGATCCCGATGATAGAAGACCTCCAATAATTCACGGGGGTTTTCTAATATGCCTTTCAAGATGATGTTCGCGGCGGCTGCGACCATGGCGATCCGCACGGTGCCGATATTGCCGGCCTCTTTGCGCCGGGCAAAAAATGAGGGCGTCGTCAGCGCCTCCTGCACGGATTTGCGGCTTCAGCCGGCCCCCATCAACCCGGACTGGATCCTTTCCGGTGATCCTCAGGCGCGCGCGGCGGATCATTCCAGAAGCGGCGACCGCGCCTCCAGCACCGCCATGTGGGATTGCACGGCGGGCGAGTTCCGCTGGTTCTTCGGCTGGGATGAAACCGTCTATATCCTCGAGGGTGAGGTACATGTGACGGCGGAAGACGGTTCGGTCAGCATTCTGCGGGTCGGCGATGTAGCTTATTTTCGCGCGGGAACATGGGCCACCTGGCGCGTGGACGATTATGTCCGCAAGGTCGCTTTCATGCGCCGCCCATTCCCCACGGCGCTGGCTCTGGCCTACCGGGTCAAGAACAAGCTGTTTGCCGGTCGTTCCTACAAGCTGGCGGCCTGAGCCGGTAAAACTTTCCAGCAGACGGAGCCTGCCCGGCTCCGTCGGTGGAATTGTGAAGGTTCAATAAAACTCACAAAAAGCACCCCTCGCAGCAGTTGCGTTTGAATTGTCGCTGCCCTACACCTTCAGGGTTTTCTGAAGCATTTCCGGGGTCTCTTCCGGTCCTGCCGGGAATCGCGAAAAGACGAGGCAATGGGCATGGCGGACCAGCGAAGCGTCCACATGCTGCAAGAGGAACATGCGCATGGCGAAGATCAAGAACGTCGCGATCCAGATGGATCATGTCTCCGGCATCAACATCGCCGGTGACTCCACTTTCGCCATGAGCCTTGAGGCGCAGGCGCGCGGATACCGGCTGTTCCATTATACGCCCGAACGCCTCTCCATGCGCGATGGCAAGATCTACGCCACCGTCGAACAGATGGAACTGCGCGACATCAAGGGCGACCATTTCTCGCTGTCGGAACCGGAGCGTGTTGATCTTTCGACCATGGATGTCATCCATCTGCGTCAGGACCCGCCGTTCGACATGGCCTACATCACCTCGACCCACCTGCTGGAGCGCATTCATCCCAAGACGCTGGTGGTCAACGATCCCGCCTGGGTTCGCAACTCGCCGGAAAAGATTTTCGTCACCGAATTCGCCGATCTGATGCCGAAGACGCTGATCACCAAGGACGTGGCTGAGATCACTCGGTTCCGCAATGAAATGGGCGATATCATCCTCAAGCCGCTTTATGGCAATGGCGGTGCTGGCGTTTTCCATTCGACGCGTGACGACCGCAATTTCTCCTCGCTGCTGGAAATGTTCGGCCAGATGTTCCGCGAGCCTTACATCGCCCAGGAATATCTGCCGGATGTCCGCAAGGGCGACAAACGTATCCTGCTGGTGGATGGCGAGCCCGTGGGCGCGATCAACCGCGTGCCAGCGGAAAACGATGCCCGCTCCAACATGCATGCCGGCGGCCGGCCGGAACCGACGGAACTGACGGCGCGCGAGAAGGAAATCTGCCGCCGCATCGGTCCCGCCCTGCGCGAGCGCGGTTTCCTGTTCGTCGGTATCGATGTGATCGGCGATTACCTTACGGAAATCAACGTCACCTCGCCGACCGGCATTCGCGAAGTGCAGAAGTTCGGTGGTGCCGATGTCGCTAGCCTGTTGTGGGACGCGATCGAGAAAAAACGCGAAGCACAGGATTTCTGAGGCAATTTCCTCGCTGTCTCCGTTTGTTCCGCGTGCACAACTCTATACAACTAAAATACACCATGTGCGCGAAATTGTTCGCCAAATGTTCTTGTTTTATTCTTTGTACTGTGGCAGGTTACTTGCGGGTGGCCGCTATTAGAGCGTGATGCTTTGATCGTAAGGCCGGTTTGCGGGGGCAGGCCATGGTGGCACGGGTCAATACGGTTGCATTTCAGGGAATAGAGGGTGTGCCGGTCGAGGTACAGGTCATGGTCGCGCCCGGAAAGATCGGCATCCAGATCGTCGGCCTACCGGACAAGGCTGTGGCCGAAAGCCGGGAGCGGGTGCAGGCCGCCCTGCACGCCTCGGGTCTGGCGTTGCCACCAAAAAAAGTCACCGTCAATCTGGCGCCCGCCGATTTGCCGAAGGAAGGATCGCATTTCGATCTTCCGATTGCCCTTGGCCTCATGGCTGCCTTGGGAGCCATACCGGCGGAGGCGCTGGGGCAATATGTGGTTCTCGGCGAACTCAATCTCGATGGTACCATCGGTACGGTTTCGGGCGCCTTGCCTGCAGCCATCGGCGCCAATGCGCTCGGCAAGGGTTTGATCTGCCCGGCCGATAGCGGGCCGGAGGCGGCGTGGGCAGGCGCCGGCATCGATATTCTCGCCCCGCGCAGCCTCATTGCGCTCGCCAATCATTTCCGCGGCACCCAGCTTCTCTCCCGCCCCACGCCTGCCATCCGGGCCAATCCGGTGAATTTACCGGATCTGGCCGATATCAAGGGGCAAGAGACGGCCCGGCGCGCGCTGGAAGTGGCAGCGGCCGGCGGCCATAATCTGCTGATGGTGGGTCCACCCGGCTCGGGCAAATCCATGCTTGCGGCACGCCTGCCGTCAATCCTGCCACCGCTCGAGGCGGCGGAATTGCTGGAAGTCTCCATGGTCCATTCCATCGCCGGTCAATTGTCCGGTGGCAAACTGTCGGACCGCAGACCGTTCCGCACGCCGCACCATTCCGCCACCATGGCCGCATTGATCGGCGGAGGATTGCGCGCCAAGCCGGGCGAGGCCTCGCTTGCCCATCATGGCGTTCTTTTTCTGGATGAGTTCCCGGAATTTGCACCGCAGGTGCTGGATGCGCTGCGCCAGCCGCTGGAAACGGGCGAATGTATCATCGCCCGTGCCAATCACCGGGTCACCTATCCTGCGCAAATCCAGCTTGTGGCCGCAATGAACCCTTGCCGATGTGGCAGGGCAGGGGAGCCGGGTTTCACCTGCGCCAGAGGCTCGCGTTGCATGGCTGACTATCAGGCCCGCATTTCCGGCCCGCTGATGGACCGCATCGATATCCGCATCGACGTTCCCGCCGTCTCCGCTGCTGATCTCATCCGCCCCATGACGGCCGAACCGAGCGCAACGGTTGCTGCCCGTGTCGCCCGTGCCCGCCTTGCCCAGCAGGAGCGCTACGCGGCGGCGGGTTTTTCCGGCATCCGTACCAATGCCCGGTGCACAACGACGTTGATCGAAAAATATGCCGAGCCGGATGCGTCCGGGCTGCAATTGCTGCGCGACGCGGCCGAACGGCTGAAATTTTCCGCTCGCGGTTACCATCGCATCCTCAAGGTTGCCCGTACACTCGCGGATCTGGATGGTAAACAGACTGTCGGGCGTATCCATATGGCGGAAGCCATTTCTTACCGTATCGCCGGCGAAAGGCTGACGGCGGCGGCGTAAGAGGCTTTTCTCCGCCCCTTGCCGGTTAAAGCAGTTGTGCCGCCGGCGGGTGGCGGGCGGCACAACAGGATGTTCGGCGGTTAGGGGCGCGGTAGCACCGCGCTCGAATAGCTTGGTTTAAAGCCCAAGCCCTTCGAAAAGCGCTGTCGAAAGATAACGTTCCGCGAAGGAAGGAATGATGACGACGATATTCTTGCCGGCATTTTCTTCCCGCGCGCCGACCTTGATCGCCGCTGCCAGTGCAGCACCTGAGGAGATGCCGACGGGCACACCTTCAAGCTTCGCCACCAGACGGGCGATTTCGAAAGCATCGTCATTGGTGACGGTGACGATCTCGTCATAGATTCCGGTATCGAGGATCGCGGGCGCAAAACCGGCGCCGATGCCCTGGATCTTGTGCGGGCCGGGGTTGCCGCCGGAAAGCACGGGGCTGTCGGCGGGTTCGACCGCAATAACCTTCACTTCCGGCTTGCGGGATTTCAGCACCTGGCCCGTGCCGGTGATCGTGCCGCCGGTGCCGATGCCCGAGACGAAAATATCAACCGTGCCATCGGTATCGTTCCAGATTTCTTCCGCTGTCGTCTTGCGGTGAATGTCCGGGTTTGCGGGGTTTTCGAATTGCTGGGGAATAACGGCGTCGGGCAGGGTTTCGGCCAGTTCCTGCGCCTTGGCGATTGCGCCCTTCATACCCTTCGGGCCTTCGGTCAGCACCAGTTCCGCGCCCAGCAGCGCTAGCATTTTCCGGCGTTCGACCGACATGGTTTCCGGCATGGTCAGGATCAGCTTGTAGCCCTTGGCGGCAGCGGCAAAGGCGAGTGCGATGCCGGTGTTGCCGGAGGTCGGCTCAACCAGCGTCGTTTTGCCGGGAGTGATCTTGCCCTGCGCTTCCAGCGCTTCGATCATGGCGACGCCGATACGGTCCTTCACGGAGGCGATGGGGTTGAAAAACTCCAGCTTGGCGAGAAGGTTGGCCTTCACGCCCTTTTCCCTCGCCAGCTTGTCCAGCCGCACGATCGGCGTATCGCCGATTGTTTCGGTGATGGAGGAATAGACGCGTCCGCGTCCGGGCTTTCTGGCTTCGGGCATGATGTTCTCCTGTATGAAGGCCACAGAATATGGGCCGCAAGATTTCAGCGGCAGAATAGGAGCAATAGTCTTGTCAGACCAGCGAACGTTCGTCCTAATATCCCCCGATTACCGGAAAAAATTCACGATAAATCAGGTGAATGCACGAAATCGTTTCAGGTGCTGCGGATCGCGATCATGGTCGCTGTTCCGGCCAGAATTCCCGCCGCCGTGCGGTTGAGGATCGTCAGCGCGCTTGGCCGTTTCAGCAGGTTGCGCGCCTTGGCGGCAAGCAGAATGTAAGGCAGGAGAACGGCCATCAAAACGGCGAAGGTGATCGCCAGAAGTGTCGCATATTCCGACGGGCCGATCATGCGGATGTCGATCAGCGTTGGCACCAGCGCCACATAGAACAGCATGGTTTTCGGATTGCCGAGCGTGATCAGCAGGCCGGACAGGAAAGACATGGGCATGCTGGTGCTTTTTTTGGCCTTCAGGTCCTGCGGCAAAAGGCCGGCGGTCCACAGCTTCCAGGCAATATAGAGAAGATAGGCCGCGCCCGCGAATTTCAGGACCATGAAGGCCTCCTGAAAGGTCTGAGCCACGAAAGCGAGGCCCAGTATCACGCCGGTCAGGTAGATCATGTCGCCCAGCACCAGCCCGAGACCCATGACGAAGGTTTCCCGAAAGCCCGATCCCAGCGCCCGCGCCACGATCGCCGTCATGCCGGGGCCGGGAATGGCGGCGGCAATGAAGAGTGCGGTGGCATAAGCAAGAAGGGTCGTCAGCGTCACGGTCATTTCTCCCTGAAATTCGCCAGATCCATAGCGAAAATCAGGTGTAAAAACAATCGGCCATAAAGGTTGGGTTGGTCAGAGCCCCGTCGAACCGAAACCGCCCGTACCGCGCGCCGTCTCGGATGTTTCCGACACTTCGCTGACAACGACCTGCGTCACGGGCGCGATTACCATCTGCGCGATGCGCATACCGCGTTCAATGATGAAATCGTCCTGCCCCAGATTGGCGAGAATGACCTTCACTTCGCCACGATAATCGCTGTCCACTGTGCCGGGGGAGTTGAGGCAGGTGATGCCGTTCTTGATGGCGAGGCCGGAGCGGGGGCGGATCTGCGCCTCGTACCCTTGTGGAACCTCGAAAACGAAGCCGGTCGGTACCAGTGCGCGCTCGCCGGGTCGCAAGGTCAGCGGTTCACCGGCCGGCACTGCGGCGCGCAGGTCCATGCCGGCGGCGCCACGGGTTTCGTAGGATGGCAATTCGAGGTCAACGCCATTGGCGAGACGGACGAGCCGGAGAAGGGGTCTGTTGTCGTTTTGAACGGTCATGCGGCATTAGTTTGCCGAGATCGCGGCAAGGTCAATTGCAAATGCGGGCCTGAAACGCTAGATACCCCGCAATTCCACAGGATTTGTCAGATGGCCGAAACACTTGCCGAGGCGGTCTCCCGCCGCCGCACCTTTGCTATTATCGCGCACCCGGACGCGGGTAAGACTACGCTTACGGAAAAACTGCTGCTGTTCGGCGGAGCGATCCAGCTTGCCGGTGAGGTGAAGGCGAAGAAGGATCGCATCCAGACCCGTTCGGACTGGATGAAGATCGAGCGCGAGCGTGGCATTTCGGTCGTTACCTCGGTGATGACCTTCGAATATAACGATCGTGTCTTCAACATCCTCGATACGCCGGGCCACGAAGACTTTGCTGACGACACCTACCGCACCCTGACGGCGGTGGATGCGGCGATCATGGTCATCGATGCCGCCAAGGGTATCGAGCCGCGCACGCTGAAGCTCTTCGAAGTCTGCCGCATGCGCGATATTCCGATCATTACCTTCATCAACAAGATGGACCGTGAAAGCCGCGATCCCTTCGAGATTCTGGATGAGGTCGAGGAAAAACTGGCTCTCGATACCGCGCCGATCACCTGGCCGGTCGGTCGGGCGAAAAGCTTCTGTGGCGCTTACAACCTTGCTGAAAACACCTTTCGTGGCAACGACACGCAGGTGGACGGCTTGAAGGTCAACGGCCCCCAGGCGGTTGCCGATCGTTTGCCGGAAAACGAACGCAAGGTCTTTGTCGAGGAAACCGAACTAGCGCTCGAAGCCTGCCGTCCCTTCGACCGTCAGGCGTTCCTGGAAGGTCACATGACGCCGGTGTTCTTCGGTTCGGCGCTGCGCAATTTCGGTGTGCGCGACCTCATCAATGCGCTCGGCGATTTTGCCCCACCGCCGCGTGATCAGGTGGCGGATACCCGCACCGTGCATGCGGACGAAGACAAGATGACGGCCTTCGTCTTCAAGATTCAGGCCAATATGGACCCCAACCACCGCGACCGCATCGCCTTTGCCCGCATCTGCTCCGGCAAGCTGGAGCGCGGTATGAAGGCACGACTGGCACGCACCGGCAAGCTGATGGGACTCACCGCGCCGCAATTCTTTTCGCCTCGCAGCGCCAGCTGGCCGATACGGCCTTTGCGGGCGATGTGGTCGGCATTCCCAACCACGGCACGTTGCGCATCGGCGATACGCTGACCGAAGGTGAAAACCTCGTATTCCAGGGCGTGCCGAACTTCTCGCCGGAAATTCTGCGTCGCGTGCGTCTGGAAGACGCCATGAAGGCGAAGAAGTTGAAGGAAGCTTTGCAGCAGATGGCGGAAGAGGGCGTCGTGCAGCTCTTTTCGCCGGAAGACGGCTCGCCCGCCATCGTCGGCGTCGTCGGCGCGCTGCAGCTCGATGTCTTGAAGGAGCGGCTGATGGGCGAATACGGCCTGCCGGTCTCCTTCGAAATGTCGCGCTTTTCCGTCTGCCGCTGGATTTCCTCCGATCAGCCGGCGGAAATGGACAAGTTCCTCAACGTCAAACGCGGCGATATCGCCCGCGATCTGGATGGCGATCCGGTGTTTCTGGCGCAGGACGCTTTCTCGCTGCGTTATGAATCCGAACGGTTTCCGGCGATCAAGATGGTCGCGATCAAGGAATATCACGTCGCCAAGGCGGCGTGATATCAGCCGGATTGCACTTTGAATGCCAAGGGCCTGGAGCAGTTCCAGGAAAAGTGCGTAGCGGTTTTCCGTCCGGAAGTGCGGAAAAACAAAGAGATAGAGCATTGAAGGTGATTACGTTTTTACCTGAAATGCTCTAGTTTCCCCCTGAAACGGGAAACTGGTCCGGCATCATGACGCTTTCAGGCAAACATATTCTCCTCATCATCTCCGGCGGCATCGCGGCCTATAAGAGCCTTGATCTCATCCGCCGCCTGAAAGAGCGCGGCGCGAAGGTGACGCCGGTCATGACGAAAGGCGCGCAGGAATTCGTCACTCCGCTTGCCGTCGGCGTGCTGTCCGCCACCCATGTTTTCACCGAGCTTTTTTCAAGGCAGGACGAGCAGGATGTCGGCCATATCCGGCTCGCGCGCGATTGTGACCTTGTGCTTGTTGCGCCTGCCACCGCCGATCTGATGGCGAAGATGGCGCATGGTCTGGCCGATGATCTCGCTTCCACGATCCTTCTGGCGACGGACCGCAAGGTGCTGGTCGCGCCTGCCATGAACCCGAAAATGTGGTCTGCCAAGCCGACGGTGCGAAATGTTGAAGCGCTGAAAAAAGATAGCGTGTTTTTTATCGGCCCCATGGCGGGCGAGATGGCGGAGAGGGGCGAGGCGGGTCTTGGCCGCATGGCGGAGACGTTACAGATCGTCGAGGCCGTGGAGGCACTGCTGGATGGCGGGCCGAAGCCCCTGAAGGGCAGAACGGCGATCGTCACCTCTGGCCCCACGCATGAGCCGATCGATCCGGTGCGTTATATCGCCAACCGCTCCTCCGGCAAGCAGGGTCACGCCATCGCGGCGGCGCTGGCAGAGCTGGGGGCAGAGGTCACTCTGGTCTCCGGTCCCGTCACCATTGCCGATCCGGCAGGTATCACGACAGTTCACGTAGAGCGTGCCGAAGAGATGCGCGATGCGGTGATCGCAAGGCTGCCGGCGGACATCGCCGTCATGGTCGCGGCCGTCGCCGACTGGCGAGTGACAGGTGCGTCGGAGCAGAAGATCAAGAAGCAGCCGGGCGATGCGCCGCCTGCGCTACAACTGACGGAAAATCCGGATATTCTCAAAACCGTCGGTCACCATGAAAAGCGTCCGAAGCTGGTGGTGGGTTTTGCCGCCGAAACGCAGGATGTGGAGAAAAACGGTCGGGCCAAGCTGGAACGCAAGGGTGCGGATTATATCGTCGCTAATGATGTTTCGGCTGAGACTGGCATCATGGGCGGAGACCGCAACAGCGTGAAGATCATTTCGGTAGAGGGTGTCGAGGCCTGGCCGGATCTGGACAAGGCGGAAGTCGCCAAACGTCTGGCGGCTCTCATCGCGGAGAAACTGGTATGAGCCTGTTCGATCGCAAGACCTTCGACAAGGTGCTCGGCGGATGGCCCGGCGTGCGTTTTGTCGATCAGTGGGATTCTCACGTCGCCAAGGTGGGTGACAAGGTCTTTTCTGTGCTTGGCGAGCGGGAGGATTGGCGGCTTGTGGTGAAATGTTCGGAGGAAAGCTTCGAAATCCTCACCTCGCTGGAAGGTATCGGTCAGGCACCTTATTTCGCCAAGCGCAAATGGATATCGATTTCCGATCACTCACCGCTGGAGCAGGAGGAGCTGGAGCATTACGTGCGCCGCTCCTATGAACTCGTTGCGGCTGGGCTAACAAAAAAGCTGCGGGCGGAACTGGGAATTCCGACCGCCTAACGGTCGCATCGCGCCTCAATTGTCTTTCGTGCTGCGCCCGATGATCTGGCGAACGCCTTCCTTGGTGAAGGGCTGGAAAAGCTGTGGCAGAAAGCCCTTTGCAATTTCCCCCTTGATACCGATGTTGACCGAAGAAGGGCGATTGGGATTGAAATAGCTGCCGAACAATTGGTCGAACACGACGAGGTTCTCACCATAATTGGTGTTTCCCTCGGGAAGCTCTTTCGAATGGTGCCATCGGTGCAGCCGCGGCGTGCTGAACACGTAGTCTAGCGGCCCGGTTTTCATGTCAACATTGCAATGGGTCAGAATGCCGATGAAGGCGGTGACGGCTGCCAGCCACCAGAAAACCGGCAAAGGCGCACCCATGAGGTAAAGCGGAATCTGGCTGAGCGCGATCTTGAACAGCGAGTCGGCCACATGAAAACGACCGGTATTGACTACCCACAGGCGAACAACGCTGTGATGAAGCGCATGGAAACGCCAGAAGAACA
This sequence comes from Rhizobium sp. AN73, assembly GCF_030757975.1. NCBI lineage: Bacteria > Pseudomonadati > Pseudomonadota > Alphaproteobacteria > Hyphomicrobiales > Rhizobiaceae > Rhizobium > Rhizobium sp. AN73. The sequence continues at coordinate 2,273,435 of NZ_JARWME010000002.1, read as the reverse complement.
CCGTTTCATGCGCGATGCGATGCGCCCAGTAGAGACCGAACTCAGCGATCGTCACGGCGAGCAAGACCTGAACAGCCATCGGCAAGTCCGAAGGCCACAGGTCGAATTTCATGGCCGCCAGAGGCTGCAACACGCTCGCGGTCAGCATCGGAAAGATAACCGAGGCCAGGGCGGCAAGCTGAACAAGGCCCTTGGTCAGGAGCGTATGGCCGAGACTGGTTACCGTTTCGCCATCAGGCTGAAGCCATTGCTCCTCATAGGGTATGTAACGTTCGAGAAGAAACAGGGCAAACACCGCGCTCGCATAGACCGCGAGGAACGCCCCCACTGGATGGTCGCTCGTAAAGGCAAAATAGGCCCCGGCGAGGCCTAAAAAAAACACCATGGGCCATGACGAGTAGGAAAGGGCCCGTTTTACTGCTTCATTCGTTGACATGAATCTCAATTCCCGTCCGGCAACTATCTAACTTTCAACCAGCGGCGCAACTCTTCGCAGGTTCGCGGTTGTCCGTCGCTTATGCGGCCATCCGTACAGGGATCGGCTTGAAGGGGACGCATTGGTCGATAATATTCCCATTCTCTCCGATTATGCCTGTCAGCGCGTCGCAAATCCCGTTTCAGCTCGCTACAGCTGCGTGGCTTTCCATCATTTACCCTGCCGTCTGTACAGGGATCGTAGCCCATGTGTTCCGCCATCGCTCCCGGCGCCAGGACCGGCTGAATACAAAAAAGGAGTGCACCAACCAGAAATGGGAGCAATCGCATGGGTCACCTGTTTTAACTAAAAGATCAGGTTATTATCCTTCAGTAAATTGCATGAGCATGACATGGATCTGTCCCCTTGGCTGGGCAGGCGGTATCGGCATGGTAATGTCCGACCGTGACATTGGTCACAGCCGGATAAAATATGGCTCAGCTTATCCTGATCGCGATATAGAGAAGCGTCAGCGCAATCACCCAGAGCGCCGCGCGTCCCCATTTGGTATGGCGCGCTTCCGCCTTGCCGATGGCTTCCGCCGTCTGCGCGTCGAAACGCAGGCCGTTCTCGCTCATATACCTCAGATCGGCATGCAGCTTTTCCGTCTTGGCGGCGATCTCGGGTGCTGCCTCGGCAAGCTTGAGGGCCGCCTTCACGCCGTCCTTCAGATCGGTGACGATGCGTTTCGGGCCGAGATTATCCCTTATCCAGCCGCTGACAACCGGATCGGCCGCCTTCCACATGTTGAAACGCGGATTGAGCATGCGCGACACGCCTTCCACCACCACCATGGTCTTTTGCAGCATCACCAGTTCCGGGCGCGTTTCCATGTCGAAGAGTTCGGTCACTTCGAACAGCAGCGTCAGCAGCTTGCCCATGGAGATCGTCTCGGCCGGCTGGCCGTGGATCGGCTCGCCAATGGCGCGGATCGCCTGGGCGAAGCTGGCCTTGTCGTGGTGGCCCGGCACGTAACCGGCCTCGAAATGCACTTCCGCCACCCGCATGTAGTCGCGGGTGATGAAGCCATAGAGGATTTCAGCGAGGAACCGTCGCTCCTTTTTGCCCAGCCGTCCGGCAATGCCCATATCCACGGCGACGATCATGCCCTGCGCATCGACGAAGAGATTGCCGGGATGCATGTCCGCGTGGAAGAAGCCGTCGCGCAGCGTGTGCCGCAGGAAGGACTGGATCAGGGTGTCGGCCAGCGTGTTCAGGTCGTGACCGGCAGCCTTCAGCCCCTCAATGTCAGACATCTTGACGCCGTCGATCCACTCCATGGTGACGACATCGCGGCCGGTGCGTTCCCAGTCGACCTCCGGAACGCGGAAGCCCGGATCGTCCTTGGTATTTTCTGCAAGTTCGGAAAGGGCGGCGGCCTCGAGCCGCAGATCCATCTCGATCTTGGTCGTCTGTTCCAGCGTGCGCGTGACTTCCACCGGACGCAGGCGGCGGGCGGAGCGAACGAAACGCTGTTGCAGGTCGGCGATCAGATACATCGCCTCCAGATCATTCTGGAAACGCTGGCGAACGCCGGGGCGGATGACCTTGACGGCCACCTTGCGCGTCCCTTTCGGCGTATCCACCAATGCCGGATGAACCTGCGCGATGGAGGCGGCGGCAATCGGATCGCCGAATTCCTTGTAGAGGTCCGAAACCGACCGTCCGAGCGAACCTTCGATATTGGCTTTCGCTGCCTGAGCCGGGAAAAACGCCATGCGGTCCTGAAGACTTGCGAGATCGTCGGCGAAGTCGGCGCCCACCACATCCGGGCGGGTGGCCAGGAACTGTCCCATCTTCACATAGGACGGCCCAAGCCGTTCCACGGCCGTGGCCAGCCGGTCGCTACGCTGCGCCCGCTTGGCCTTGCTGCGGGCGAAGGGCTTCAGCAGCGCCTTCAGCACTTGCGCGGAGGCAGGCAGGTCGTCGGATGGCAAGGCCAGCACGACGCCTTCGCGCACGAGAACCCAGCCAACTCTTGCGAGGCGGAAATATGCGCCCAAAGTGCTCATGCTTATGCTTGTCTCCTGCTTTTGCCGGCCATGGTCTTAAAGCTTCCAGCCGGAATGCAGGGCGGCGATACCGCCGGTGTAATTGGTGTAGGTAACGCGGGAAAAGCCGGCGGTACGGATCATCGTCGCGAAATCCTCCTGATTGGGGAACTTGCGGATCGACTCGACCAGATATTGATAGGGCTCGGCATCACCGGTGATCATCTTGCCGAATTGCGGAATGGCGTTGAACGACCATGCATCATAGACACGGTCGAGCAGCGGCATTTCGACCTCGGAAAACTCCAGCACCAGCAGCCGCCCGCCGCGCTTCAGCACGCGATGGGCTTCTTTCAGCGCGACATCGATGCGCGGCACGTTGCGAATGCCGAAGGCGATCGTATAGGCATCAAAGGTGTTTGCCTCGAAGGGCAGCTCCTCCGCATTGGCCTCCACGAAGGTCAGATTGTCGGAAAGCTTTCTTTTTGCCGCGCGCTCCTCGCCAACGGCAAGCATGGAGCCGTTAATGTCGAGAACGGTGGCGTGCGCCAGACGGTTGGAGGCTTCCACGATGCGGAAGGCGACATCGCCGGTACCGCCCGCAACGTCCAGCACCTTATAAGAGGCATCCTTGCGCGGCGAAAGCGAGGACACCATGGCGTCCTTCCAGAGCCGGTGCAGGCCGGCCGACATCACATCGTTCATAATGTCGTAGCGCTTGGCCACCTTGTGGAAGACGTCGTTGACCAGTCCCTGCTTTTTGCCTTCGTCCACCTTGTGGAAGCCATAGGACGTTTCCATGCCGCCTTGGGCAGTGGTACGGGCGTCGGTCATCGTCTGTCTCCATATTAATTGCGTGGCGGACCATAGCGGAAACGCCATGGCGACGCTATCTGTTGCCGCATCGCCTGGGCGCGACATTTCGCGTGCATTGTATAGACCACATGGTCCTAACGATAAACTGCCGGATAAGCCAGATGCCAGAATTGCCAGAAGTCGAAACTGTCAGACGCGGCCTCGCACCCGCCATGGAAGGGGCAAGCATCCGCAAGCTCCATCTTGCCCGTCCCGATTTGCGCTTCCCTTTTCCTGAAGATTTCGCGGCGCTGATCGAGGGCAAGAAGATCATATCGCTCGGACGCCGGGCGAAGTATCTTTTGATCGAGCTGGAGGACGGGCTGACGATCATTGCCCATCTTGGAATGTCCGGTTCGTTCCGTATCGAGGCGGCGGCGGATGAGGCCGGGAATAACAACGCGCCCGGCGCGTTTCATTATGCCCGCTCGAAGGACGGCAAGCACGATCATGTCGTCTTCCATCTGGATAAGGGAGAAGAGCGCGTCTGCGTTATCTATAATGACCCGCGCCGCTTCGGCTTCATGCATCTGGTGGAACGCAACAAGCTCGACCTTTATCCCGCTTTCGCGGAGCTTGGACCGGAGCCAACAGGCAATGCCTTGAGCGCGGATTATCTGGCGAGCCGGTTCCAGGGCAAAAGCCAGCCTTTGAAAAGCACGCTGCTGGATCAGAAGGTGATTGCCGGCCTCGGCAACATCTATGTCTGCGAGGCGCTGTGGCGCGCCCACCTCTCGCCCTTGCGGGCGGCAGGAACGCTGGTGACCAAAACCGGCGAGCCAACATCACAGCTCATCGATCTGACGGAGAAGATCCGGGCGGTGATCGCGGACGCGATCGCCGCAGGCGGCTCCTCCCTGCGTGACCATATACAGACGGACGGGACACTCGGTTATTTCCAGCATTCCTTTTCGGTCTACGATCAGGAGGGCCAGCCTTGCCGGACACCCGGCTGCGGGGGTACGGTTGAAAGGGTGGTGCAGGCTGGCCGTTCCACCTTTTATTGCGCCGCCTGCCAGACGTAACGGAGCCGGGAATAATGGAGCCGGAAATAATGGAGAAGGGAGACTGCCGTGGACTATGAAACGATACTGGTCGAGAAACGCGACGAGGTGGGTGTCATCACGCTCAACCGCCCCAAGGCGCTCAACGCTCTCAATTCGGTGCTTCTGAAAGAGCTGCGGCACATTCTCTCCTCGTTCTCCGCCGACGATTCCATTGGCGCGATCATTATAACGGGTTCGGAAAAGGCATTTGCCGCCGGTGCCGACATCAAGGAAATGCAGGGGCTGGATTTTGTCGATGCCTATGTCGGCGATTTTCTCGGCGGCTGGGACGAGGTCGCGTCGACCCGCAAGCCCATCATCGCCGCAGTCTCCGGCTTTGCGCTTGGCGGCGGGTGTGAGCTGGCAATGATGTGCGATTTCATCATCGCTTCGGAAACGGCGAAATTCGGCCAGCCGGAAATCACGCTCGGCGTCATTCCCGGCATGGGTGGCTCGCAGCGGCTGACGAGGGCAGTGGGCAAGGCGAAGGCCATGGACATGGTTCTGACCGGCCGCATGATGGATGCGGCGGAAGCAGAGCGCGCCGGTCTCGTTTCGCGTGTCGTGCCCGCGGCAAATCTCATGGATGAGGCGGTGGATGCCGCCACGCGCATTGCCTCACTGTCGCGCGCTTCCGTTCTCATGGCCAAGGAAAGCGTCAACCGCTCCTTCGAGGTGTCCCTGGCGGAAGGGCTGAGATATGAAAGGCGATCCTTTCAGTCGCTCTTTGCAACGGCGGATCAGAAGGAGGGCATGGCGGCCTTCGTTGAAAAGCGTAAACCCGCTTTCCGGAATCGCTAAGGATCGGAATATCGGCGTTTTCCGCCATTTGCGCGTTGACGGGCGTACGCTTTAGCGGTATATGCCCGCCCACGGTTAAGGAAAGCCATCCGGCTTGTCCGAAATTACTCCCGCATTCTTGGGTTAAGTGAGGTCTTCGAACGACCCGATCCTCTGGTTGCGGAATTTGGTTTGAATTCGAAGAGAGGCATACATGGCCAATACAACTTCGGCGAAAAAGGCGACCCGCAAGATCGCTCGCCGTACCGCAGTCAACAAGGCTCGCCGTTCGCGCGTTCGCGGCTTCATCCGCAAGGTCGAGGAAGCTATTGCTTCGGGCGATCTGGCAGTAGCCACCGAAGCTCTGAAGGCAGCTCAGCCTGAGATCCAGCGCGCCGCTACCCGTGGCGTTCTGCATGGCAACACGGCATCCCGTAAGGTGTCGCGTCTTGCCCAGCGCGTTAAGGCTCTTTCCGCCTAATCCGGCTAATCACAATTAACTATTCAAAAAGCCTGGTCTTTTGACCGGGCTTTTTGTGATTCTAACCACCCGTTAATCATTCCTGCCGTAACGTGACAAACGCGTGTCAGATGGACGACAGGAAAAACTAAATAAAAACAATGGATTGCTGGAGGTCTCCCTAAAAATGGGAAGCTTTCTCTACGGAAGTCGGGGCCAGTTTTGAGTCAAGAAGTTTTTTATTTTTTTGCCAAAACGGGCTCTCGAAAAATGCCAAAATTGAATCTCATTGATTCATAAGCGATTCTGCTTCGGACCTTGCCGGTGATGCAAAACGACCATTGCGAGTCAATGGTCGATCTGAGTTTTTGCAGAAAAAACGCCATTGATCTCTCCCCACGATCCTGCCTAAATGCATTTCAACAAGGGGTGCGGATCTCAGTCCACAGATTATCTCGATGATCGCATCGACGATATTCACCTTCTTGCTGGCGGGTCTTTCGGGGTCCGTTTTCTCAGGTCATTGAGCTTTTTGTGCCGTTTCGGTCTCGGAACGGGCGGGAGCTTTTTGTTCTCAAGAATGCGCCTTACAGTTGTAGCGAAAGGAGCGTTTTTAGCGTGTCGCAGGCCTCTCCATGAAGGGGAGGGAAATGGGATAACCGGCTCGCAAACAAGTAGTAGCCTTTGACGTTCTTTCGAGGGGAGCGCTGGAGGCGGGAATAATACGAGGGGGATCTCTGGCGATCGGTTTTTGATCGTCAGGCTATGATTGGCAATTTGAAAGGCGGCAATATGCAATTGAATTTGGCGATGGGTGCGGTGGCCGATGGGGACCGCGCACCAAAGGCTCGTGATGCAGCTTGCTCAGAAGCGGCAGGGGACAAATCGGCAATGAAGCACGATGCGCTGTTTGAACGTTTTAGCGCGCGGCTTAAGGCACAGGTTGGTCCCGAGGTCTATGCAAGCTGGTTTGCACGGCTCAAACTCCACACCGTTTCGAAGAGCGTCGTCCGTTTTACCGTTCCGACGACCTTTCTGAAATCCTGGATCAACAACCGTTACATGGATCTGATCACCAGCCTCGTCCAAAGCGAGGACCCGGATGTGCTGAAGGTGGAAATTCTCGTCCGCTCGGCCAGCCGCCCGGTCCGTCCCGCGCAGGTCGAGGAACGGGTGCAGCCCGTACAGGACATGGGCGCTGTTGCGCGCAACAAGTCCTTCATACCGTCGCAGCCCGCGACAGCGCCTTCCGCACAGCCTGCGGCGGCGCAGGCGACCCTGCGGCAGGGTGGCTCCGGGCCGCTGTTCGGCTCGCCGCTTGATACACGTTTCACCTTCGACACCTTTGTTGAAGGCTCGTCCAACCGTGTAGCACTTGCAGCGGCAAAAACGATCGCTGAAGCGGGTGCCGGCGCGGTGCGCTTCAATCCGCTGTTCATCCATGCGGGTGTCGGCCTTGGCAAGACTCACCTTCTTCAGGCCATTGCCAACGCCGCCATCGACAGCCCGCGCAACCCGCGTGTGGTCTATCTGACGGCTGAATATTTCATGTGGCGTTTTGCGACCGCAATCCGCGACAATGATGCGCTGACGCTGAAGGATACCCTGCGCAATATCGACCTTCTCGTCATCGACGACATGCAGTTCCTGCAGGGCAAGATGATCCAGCACGAATTCTGTCATCTGCTGAACATGCTGCTCGACAGTGCCAAGCAGGTGGTAGTGGCGGCTGACCGTGCGCCCTGGGAGCTGGAATCGCTTGATCCGCGCGTCCGTTCGCGTCTTCAGGGCGGCATGGCCATCGAGATCGAAGGTCCCGATTACGACATGCGCTACGAAATGCTCAACCGTCGCATGGGCTCTGCGCGTCAGGACGATCCGTCTTTCGAGATTTCGGATGAAATCCTGACCCACGTGGCCAAAAGCGTGACGGCGAGCGGACGCGAGCTTGAAGGTGCCTTCAACCAGCTGATGTTCCGGCGCTCTTTCGAGCCGAACCTTTCGGTTGACCGTGTCGATGAGCTGCTGTCGCACCTCGTTGGCAGCGGTGAGGCCAAGCGCGTGCGCATCGAGGATATTCAGCGCATTGTTGCCAGACACTATAATGTGTCGCGGCAGGAGCTGGTTTCCAACCGCCGCACCCGCGTCATCGTCAAGCCGCGCCAGATCGCCATGTATCTTGCCAAGATGCTGACGCCGCGCTCCTTTCCGGAGATCGGTCGCCGTTTCGGCGGTCGCGACCACACCACTGTTCTTCACGCGGTGCGCAAGATCGAGGACCTGATTTCCGGCGACACCAAGCTCGGCCACGAGGTTGAGTTGCTGAAGCGCCTGATCAACGAAAACAACGCTTGAGACGGAGCGGCCTTCGGGCCGCTTCAGTCCGCTGACAACCCTTTGCCCATATGCGAGGTCATCTTCGGGGTTGTCCCGGGGATTCAATCTTGTTTCGTAAAATCAAACGGTTGCAGATGCCAGGAAACAGGTCCGGGCAGGACGCGATGAGAGGTTTTCGGGTTTTGTTGTCAATTAAGGCGGCCTTCGGGCCGCTTTTTTATTGCCGTCTCAAGACCTGCCGATGGCGTAGATCAGCAGGCGAGATCGGCGACCACGGCATCCAGAATAAGCATGCCGGAAGGGGTGCAGCGCAGGCGGGAATTACCGATCCTTTCCACGAAACCGTGCTGCAGGAGGAATTCCTCCTTCTCCGGGTCAAGCTCACGGCCGGAAAGATCGCTCCAGCGGGCAAGATCGATGCCTTCGCGCAGGCGAAGGCCCATCAGCAGCAATTCGTCGGCCTGTTCGTCCACGCCGAGAAGCTCCTGATCGACCATGCCGTGGCCTTCCCGCTCGACGGTCTCGAGCCAGGTTTCCGGGTGCCGCTCGGTAACAGTCGCGAGCTTTGAGGCGCCATTGGTCAGGCGTCCATGCGCACCGGGGCCGATGCCGGCATAATCGCCATAACGCCAGTAGGTAAGGTTATGGCGGCTTTCAGCCCCTAGGCGGGCGTGATTGGAAACCTCGTAAGCCGGCATGCCGTAACGCTCGGTAATTTCCTGCGTCGCTTCATAAAGCACGGCCGAATGCTCACCATCCGGCACGATCAGTTTGCCGGCCTTGTGCAGGCCGTAAAAGGGCGTGCCTTCCTCGATGGTCAGCTGGTAGAGAGACAGGTGGTCGACGGCATAGGACACGGCCTCCTTCAGCTCGGCATCCCATTCGGCCACCGTCTGGTTCGGACGGGCGTAAATCAGATCGAAGGACATGCGCGGGAAAATCTCCCGCGCCAGCCGGATGGCTTTCAAGGCATCGGCGACATCATGCAGACGGCCGAGGAACTTCAGGTCACGGTCGTTCAGGGCCTGTACGCCGAGCGAGACGCGGTTGACACCAGCTGCGCGGTAACCGCGAAACCGTTCCGCCTCGACGCTTGAAGGATTGGCCTCCATGGTGATCTCGATACCATCAGGCACATGCCAGAAACGCGAGACGCCATCAAGAAGCGCACCGACGGTCTGCGGGTCCATCAGCGATGGCGTGCCGCCGCCCATGAAGATGCTGGTGACGACGCGCGGACCGCTAAGCGCCCGCATCTTCGCCATTTCGCTGAGAAATGCCGCGGTAAACCGTTCCTGATCCACCGGGCGGTGGCGGACATGGCTGTTGAAATCGCAATAGGGGCATTTGGCCGCACAGAAGGGCCAGTGCAGATAGATCCCGAACCCCGGATCGCCCGTGTCCGGCAGAAGCGACGCGCCGGGGGCAGAAAGTTGATGCTCCCCGACCATCGGGCTCATGCCTCCAGACAGGTTTCGACGAATTTTTTGAAGGCGCGGGCACGGTGGGAGAGCGCAAACGCGTCACCGTGCTTCCAGCCGTGTTTTTCGTCTCCGGTCATCTCGCCGAATGTGGTGTCGTATCCTTCCGGCTTGAAGATAGGGTCATAACCGAAACCGCTGGTTCCACGCGGTGGCCATGCCACCGTGCCTTCGACCTCACCGCGAAAATATTCGACATGTCCGTCCGGCCAGGCAAGGCACAGCACGCTGACGAAGCGGCCCGTGCGGTCTTCCGGCTTCGATGCGCCGCGTTCGGCAAGCGCGTCCTCGACCTTCTGCATGGCCATGGCGAAGTCGCGAGTGCCGTCGGCCGTCTCTGCCCAATTGGCGGTATAGACGCCTGGCGCGCCATCCAGCGCGTCGATGACAAGACCGGAATCGTCAGACAGAGCGGGCAGACCAGATGCCTTTGCGGAGGCGAGCGCCTTGATGGCGGCATTTTCCTCAAAGGTGGTGCCCGTCTCGTCCGGTTCCACGAAGTTCAGCTCCGCTGCCGACTTGGCGGAAAAGCCGAAGGGCCCGATCAGGTCGGCGATTTCGGCGATCTTGCCCTTGTTGTGGCTGGCGACGACGATCGTTCTGGTATCGAGCTTGCGCATGACGTTTTCCTGTCGGTTCAGGCGATTGCCTGCTTTTGAAGGGCGACCAGTTCGCTGCATCCTGCCTTGGCAAGACCGAGCAGCGTCAGGAATTCCTCTTCGGAGAATGGTGCGCCTTCCGCGGTTCCCTGAACTTCGACGATACCGCCGGAGCCGGTGATGACGAAATTCGCATCGGTCTCGGCGGAGGAATCCTCCAGATAATCGAGATCGATGACCGGCTGTTTTGCGAAGATACCACAGGAGATCGCGGCGATATGGTCCTTCAGGACCTTCTCGACCTTGATCATGTTGCGGGTTTCCATCCACTTCAAGCAATCATGCAGGGCGATCCATGCGCCGGTGATGGAAGCCGTGCGCGTGCCGCCATCGGCCTGAATGACGTCGCAGTCGATGCTGATCTGGCGTTCGCCGAGCGCCTGCAGGTCAACCACCGCACGCAGCGAACGGCCGATGAGGCGCTGGATTTCCTGCGTGCGTCCACCCTGCTTGCCAGCGGATGCCTCGCGTTTCATGCGCTCGTTGGTGGAGCGCGGCAGCATGCCGTATTCGGCGGTGACCCAGCCCTTGCCGCTGTTGCGCAGCCACGGCGGCGTCTTTTCCTCAAGGCTTGCGGTGACGAGCACATGCGTATCGCCGAATTTGACCAGACAGGAACCTTCGGCATGTTTCGAGAAATTGCGCTCGAAGGAAACCTTGCGCATCTGATCGGTTTTTCTGCCTGAAGGCCGCATATGATCCACTCTCCATGTTGGTTCCTGCCTTCTAAGGCGCGCTCCGGGCTTTTGCAAAGCCAATTTCCGTTTTGCCGTAGCGGTGCAACGCATTATATTGGTACGGACAGGATTTTGACGACAAAGAACGGATAAGATGGGTTTTTCCGCACCGCTTTCAAAAGATCAGGCATCGTTGCTGGATGAACGGTCGCGGGAGATTTTCCGGCGCATCGTCGAAGGCTATCTCGACACCGGCGAACCCCTGGGGTCGCGCAGCCTGTCGCGGCTGTTGCCGATGTCGCTTTCACCAGCCTCCGTGCGCAATGTGATGAGCGATCTCGAGGAACTGGGCCTCATCTATTCGCCGCATATCAGCGCCGGGCGCCTGCCGACCCAGACGGGGCTGCGTTTCTTCGTCGACGCCTTCATGCAGGTGGGCGATCTGCCTGCCGACGAGAGGGCAAGCATCGACCGGCAGATCGGCCCGGTTGCCGGCCACGAGCAATCGCTGGAAGGGCTGCTGACGGAGGCGAGCCGCATGCTGTCAGGCATGTCGCGTGGCGCCGGCCTCGTGCTGACGGCCAAGAACGACGTCATCCTCAAACATGTCGAATTCATCCGGCTGGAGCCCACCAAGGCGCTTGCCGTGCTGGTGGGCGACCACAATCAGGTCGAAAACCGTATCATCGAATTGCCGGCCGGCATTTCATCATCGCAATTGACCGAGGCGGCAAATTTCATCAATGCCCATCTTTCCGGTCAGACGCTGCAGGAACTGCGGACCCAGTTTCAGACGCAGCGCGCGGAATTGCAATCGGAACTCGGCACGCTGGCGCAGGACCTCATCGAACGCGGTCTCGCCATATGGGCGGGTGACAATGAGGACGGCAAGCTCGGCCGTCTCATCGTCCGCGGACGCTCCAACCTGCTCGAGGGTCTCGCCGGCGAGGAAGATATCGATCGCGTACGCCTGCTGTTCGACGATCTGGAGCGTAAGGAAAATCTCATCGAAATCCTCAATCTTGCGGAAAGCGGCTCGGGGGTCAGGATTTTCATCGGCTCGGAAAACAAGCTGTTTTCGTTGTCCGGTTCGTCACTGATCGTCGCGCCCTATCGGGATGAGGAAAATCGCGTCGTGGGCGCGGTCGGCGTCATCGGCCCTACGAGGCTCAATTACGCCCGTATCGTGCCTATGGTGGATTATACCGCGCAAATCATGGCCCGCCTTTCCCGAAAGCAGAGATAGAACAAGCCCGCAAGGTCAGAGAATGCGGCAAGCTTTTCGCCGCAAGCCTTGATTTTTGCCCGTCAAACCTCGATATCGGGCGCAACCAACAATATTCAAATCTGGAGAACGTCATGACCGACGATACAAAAAAGCCCGGACCTGACGCGGACGTCGCCGAAGAGTTTATCGAACCCGCATTTGCCGGGGAAGAAACGGTGGAAGCTGCCGAGCTCGATCCCGTCGAGCTGCTCAGGGCCGAAAATGCCGATCTGCGCGACAAGTTCCTGCGTCTTGCGGCGGAAATGGACAATCTTCGTCGTCGCACCGAACGTGAAATCAAGGATGCGAAGTCCTATTCACTGGCCGGTTTCGCGCGCGACATGCTTGCGGTTTCCGATAATCTTCGCCGGGCTCTCGAAGCCATTCCGGATGAACTCAAGACCAATGGCGAAGCCGGCCTCAACGGCCTGATTGAAGGTGTCGAGATGACCGAGCGCTCGATGCTGTCGACGCTGGAGCGCCATGGCGTCAAAAAGATCGATGCCGAAGGCCAGAAGTTCGATCCGAATTTCCACCAGGCAATGTTCGAAATCCCGAACCCCGCGGTTCCGAACAACACCGTGCTTCAGGTGGTTCAGGCCGGTTTCACCATCGGTGACCGGGTGCTGCGTCCCGCCATGGTCGGCGTCGCCAAGGGCGGACCGAAGGTGGAGGTCGCCACATCGGCCGAGCCGGGCACCGCGTCCGTCAACGAGAAGGATGCGTGAAGCATTTCCTCACTTAATAAAAAACGCGCCTCAAGGGCGCGTTTTTTTGACCATGGACGGAAGATAGGCAGCCTGCGATCAGGCGACTGTCGTCTGTTCCTGATTGAGGAAAGCGTAGATTGCCGTATCGGAATCGGTGGCACGCAGCTTGGCCACCAGTTCGGGATCGCGCAACGCGCGCGCAATTCTGGACAGCGCCTTCAGGTGATCCGCGCCAGCGCCCTCAGGGGCGAGCAGCAGGAAAACCAGATCGACCGGCTGGTCGTCCAGGGCTTCGAAATCGACCGGTGTTTCAAGACGTGCGAAGACGCCCGTGATCTGATGGATGCTGTTGAGCTTGCCATGCGGAATGGCAATGCCGTGCCCCACGCCGGTGGAGCCGAGCTTTTCACGCTGGAGGATGACGTCGAAAACTTCCCGTTCCGAGACTCCGGTAATTCTGGCTGCCTTTGCGGCCAGCTCCTGAAGCAATTGCTTTTTGGAATTCACCTTGAGGGCGGGAATAATCGCATCTTGTTGCAGCAAATCTGCCAACGCCATTCTCTTTTTCCTTCATGCCATCGAGACGATGCAGGAGGCAGATACGCTTTCGCGATCTGCCTCCCATGTCTTGTCAGACTGTTCAGCTCTTGATCGTTTCCGCGTCGATCCAGCCAATATTGCCGTCATGACGTCGGTAAACGATGTTGAGATATTCCTTGCCGGGGCTGCGGAAGAGCAGAACCGGTTCGTCAGTCATGTCGAGCGCCATCACGGCGCTGGCAACGGACATCGTCTTTATCTGTTTCGAACTTTCCGCCACGATCGTGGGTGCGTAATCTTCGGGAACCTCGTGGTCCTCATCGGGAACAGCATCCATCACCGTATAAGCGATTTCCGGCATCGCACCGTTCGCCGCAGAACCATTGTAATGATGGTCCTTCAGCTTCCGCTTGTAGCGACGCAGGCGCTTTTCGATCCGCTCAGCGGCGGCGTCGAAACTCGCTTGCGGATCATTTGCCTGACCCGCCGCATGCAACACAACGCCCGTGTCGAGATGCAGCTTGCAATCGGCTGCAAAACGCGATCCGGACTTCTCCACGGTCACTTGGCCTGAATACCCCCCATCGAAGTATTTGGTAACTGCCAGACCTATATTGTCCTCGATCCGTTGACGGAAAGATTCGCCGATCTCCATATGTTTACCAGATACACGCACACTCATGGAAATTTTCCTTTTTGTAGTGATTTGCGAGTACCAGCTTACGTCAAGCCGAGCGCGCATCCAAGCGTTTCGAAGACCTTAAAAAGCCTCCATTCGAATTATACGCCCGTGGACGGTGGAGATTATTCCGTTACAAATGACCTTGCTTACGTGTGCGGCGGGCTTCTAGCCCCTGACGTGGCAAGAGTCAATGGCGCAGCCGGAGTGCGGCCGAAAAGCCCCGGAAACGTGATGGTTTGCGCCGCTCAGCAGGCGGATAATCTGGCGAGCGCTTTCTTTTCCCTGCGCCTCTGAACGGAGGAGGGGATGTTCATCGCCTCGCGATATTTGGCGACGGTGCGGCGGGCGAGATCGATGCCGCTCTTTTTCAGATTGTCGACGATGTCGTCGTCGGAAAGCACCGCGTCGGCGGCCTCCTGCGCGATCATCGCCTTGATGCGGTGACGCACCGCTTCCGCCGAATGGCTGTCGCCGCCTTCCACGGAGCTGATGGAGACGCTGAAGAAATATTTCAGCTCGAACAGCCCGCGCGGTGTCAGCATGTATTTCTTCGACGTCACCCGGCTGACGGTGGATTCGTGCATCTTGATGGCTTCGGCCACCGTCTTGAGGTTCAGCGGGCGCAGGTGATCCACGCCGTTGACGAGAAAGGCATCCTGCTGGCGCACGATTTCGGTCGCCACCTTCATGATCGTTCTGGCGCGCTGGTCGAGGCTGCGGGTCAGCCAGTGGGCCGTCTGCATGCATTCGGAAAGGAAATCCTGATCCTCTCCTTTGCGGCTCTTATGCTTTGAAACCTCGGCGAAATAGGTCTGGTTGATGAGTACGCGCGGCAGGGTCTCGGGATTGATTTCCACAAGCCAGCCACCGGTGGAGGAGGGGCGAATGATGATATCCGGAACGATGGTCTCGGAAACGGTCGACTCGTAACCGGCGCCGGGACGCGGATTGAGCGTTCGGATTTCCGCCAGCATGTCGAGAAGGTCTTCCTCATCGACACCGCAGAGCTTTTTCAACGTCGCGAAGTCCCGTTTTGCCAGAAGCTCCAGATTGTCGATGAAAGCCCGCATTGCCGGATCGAGCCGGTCCTTCTGCGCGAGCTGGATCGCCAGACACTCGCTCAGCGAACGGGAAAACACGCCGGGAGGGTCGAAGCCCTGAAGTATCTCCAAAACGCGCTCCACGGCCGACGGGGCGGTTCCCAGCCGTTCGGCGACGTCATCGACGGCATCCGTCGCGATATATCCGGTCTCGTCGATCTGGCCGATCAGCGCATCTGCGATCATCCTGTCCTCGACAGAGGATATGGCGAGTGGCAATTGCTGATTGAGATGGTCGCCAAGGCTTTGTTTCGCCGCAACGAAGTCGTCGAGATCGTAACTTTCGCCTGACTCCTGCCCAGGCATGGACTTCCATTGGCCCGCCAGCTCGGGGGCGTCGGGCTTTCTGGGTTCGGCATCATCGGGAAAGACGTTTTCGAAACTGGTGTCGAGCTGCTCGCCGAGATTGGCGGCGCGCTCACCGTACCAGTCGTCGCTGTCGGCGGTTACCGGGGCGGACTTGTCCGAAGCCTCGCCGTCGACATCGCCGAAATTCTCCGCATCAACAGGGGTGTCGCTGCCCAAATCGCCGTCGTTTGCTGCAATTTCAAGCAGCGGATTGCGTTCCACCTCCTGCGCGATGAACTGCGTCAGTTCGAAATGCGTCATCTGAAGCAGCTGGATGGACTGCATCAGTTGCGGTGTCATCACGAGAGACTGGTTTTGACGCAGCAAAAGGCTGGCAGATAATGCCATGGCGGACGCGAAACTCCCTTTACAGCTTCTACATTGCCACAAATTTCATAAATTTTGCGAAGGCAACGAAACTTGGCCCAAAAATTGCTTTTTTATTATGTTTGGTCAAGCGTCAGCGCGGGGCGCGATGAAGAATCTTTCGCGCCCAAGGGGTCAAAGGCTAAAATTATTGCCGAGATAGAGCCGGCGCACGTCCGGATTGTTGACGATATCGTCCGCACGGCCATGGGTCAGAACTTCACCGGCATGGATGATATAGGCGCGGTCAATGAGGCCGAGCGTTTCGCGAACATTATGGTCGGTGATCAGAACGCCGATCCCGCGTGCGGTCAGATGTCTGACGAGGTTCTGGATATCGCTGACGGAGATCGGATCGACGCCCGCAAAAGGTTCGTCCAGAAGCATGAAGGTCGGATCGGTCGCGAGAGCACGGGCGATTTCCAGACGGCGACGTTCGCCACCCGACAGCGCGACGGCCGGCGACTTGCGCAGCTGCGCAATGTGGAACTCTTCCAGCAACTCATCGAGCTTGCGGCTGCGCTTGGCGCTGTCAGGCTCGTGCACTTCCAGCACGGCGCGGATGTTTTCCTCGACAGTCAGTCCACGAAAGATCGAGGCTTCCTGCGGCAGATAACCGACGCCGAGGCGGGCACGCCTGTACATCGGCATGGTGGTGACATCGTTGCCGTTGATGGCGATCTTGCCGCTATCGACGGGCACGAGGCCCGTGATCATATAAAAGCAGGTAGTTTTGCCCGCACCGTTCGGACCAAGCAGCCCGACAGCTTCGCCACGGCGCACGACCAGCGAAACGCCGTTGACGACCCGGCGCGTATTATAGGTCTTCGTCAGACCATGCGCGATCAGGGTGCCTTCATAGCGAGCCTTGTCGGCCTGCGACGCTGCGTCAACAGGTCGGTCGCGCCCGCCGCCAAACATTTTTGAGATCGAGGGTATCTTCACGAGGTGAGACTACTGTTTCTTCTGCTGCGATTTCGGATCGAGCATGATCCGGACAGGGCCGCCGCAGCTTTCGAGCTTCGCCTGTCCCGAATTCATCAGAACGGTGAGCTTGCAGCCGGTAAAGACATTCGTGCCCTCGGACAGCACAACCTGCTTGCCCGTCAGAATGAAGGTCTGCGCCGCCATGTCGAATTCGCCGTGATCGGCCGTGGCCTTCTGGGTCTCGGACGTCAGATAGACGTTATTGTCGACGAAGATTTTTTCGATATTGGCGTCGCCGCTGGTGAGCGAGGAACCTTCACCCTTGTAATTGACCGTCATCTTGCCGGCCTGAAGGGTGGTCGTGCCCTGCACAACTTTCACGTTACCGGTGAAATAGGCCTTGCGCTCCTGATCCCGGATCTCGAGCTGATCGCTTTCGATGGCGATCGGCTGGTCGCCGGAGAGCTTGACGCCTGTCATGTTGCTGGTCGTGCTCTGGGCGAAAGCCACGGTTGCAAGACAGGAAAAAGCAATAGCAACGGCTGTGACACCTGCGGATTTGCCAAGGGAAACGGGGCGGGAAACTTGCATCATCTGGACCGGGCTCTCACTTGGCTTCATTCTTGATATTGGATGCAGCGATACGCGCGCGTACCTGCCCCGAAAATGTAATCGTCTTGCCATTATCGGCGATATCAATCGATTGCGCAACAATGGCACCGTCGTTTGTTTTGATCGAAACCGGCTCTTTGCTGCTCATTTTTCCGGCCTTCAAATCGACATCAGCAGACTGGAACTTCGCTTGTATGCCATTGCTGAGATTGATGTCAAAAGGGGCGGTCATCTTCAGCGTGTTGGTGGCCCGATCGAAAATGCCTTCCTTGGCGATCACCTGGGCAACGCTGTCGTTTACCGGCACCGCAGCCAGGACCTTTTCGAGCGTCATGAGGTTGGGGTTAGCGATATCCTGCAACGCACGGTCGGCGTTCATGGAATAATCGATCCCCTTCTCGTTACGGCCTGCGACGGCTGGTTTTTCCATCACGATCTTGCCGTCCTCGATCCTTGCGCTTTCAAGCGAGACCTCTTCGGGCGCCCAGGTCCGGATGAGCGAAACGGCGACGAAGGCGAACGAAATGATCGCCGCACCGAGCGGCAGAATGATTTTCAGCCGCTTCACGCGCGCGGAATGCCTGAGCGCGCGCTCATAAGCGCCGTTCTGGTCGTTGGGCAGCGGAAATGCTGGCGCGGGTTCGCGGAGTCTTTCGAGCATAAGAGTGGGTCCGGAAAACTTCTTGGGCACCATTCTGGCGCGCAAACGAAGTTCAAATGTTTATCTTGATGTCTTTGGCACGAGTGCTTTGTCCTGCCAATATGGTTTTTGTCTGGAAAGGTGCAAGGGAAATGCGAATTTAATCGTAATTCTGGTTTCCTTATTGTTTCCTTGCGGCTTCGCGCTAGAAGAACCATATGGCCATGATGCTTATGTCGCTTCAAAGGCCGGATGGCAGAGGTTTTCGATGGATAATATGGCGATAGCGGATCGCAGGCGATTGCGCCGCAAGCTGACTTTCTGGCGGATTGCCGCTGTTCTTCTGTTTGTCGCCGGCATTTTCGGCCTTTACCGGTTTTTATGGGCGGCCCCGCAGCAAAGCGAGAGGCCCCATATCGCCCGAGTCCAGATTTCCGGCCTGATCCAGGACAATACCGAACTTCTGGAACGGCTCGACAAGATTGCCAAGAGCGACAATGTCAAAGGACTGATCGTTTCGATTTCGTCGCCCGGCGGCACCACCTATGGCGGTGAGCGCATCTTCAAGGCCATTCGCGGCGTTGCGGAAAAGAAGCCGGTCGTGTCCGACGTCCGCACGCTCGCCGCTTCCGCAGGTTATATGATCGCGTCTGCCGGTGATGTCATCATCGCCGGAGAAACCTCGATCACCGGCTCGATCGGCGTGATCTTTCAATATCCCCAGATCGGCCAGCTGATGGACAAGCTCGGCGTCTCGCTGCAGGAAATAAAATCCTCTCCCATGAAAGCGGAGCCGTCGCCGTTCCACGAGGCGCCCGAAGAGGCGAAGACGATGATCCGCTCCATGGTGATGGACAGCTACGGCTGGTTCGTCGACCTTGTGGCCGATCGTCGCAAGCTGCCGCGCGAGGATGTGCTGAAACTGGCCGACGGATCGATTTTCACCGGCAGGCAGGCGCTTGCCAACAAGCTGGTCGACACGCTCGGCGGTGAAAAGGAAATTCGCGGCTACTTCGAAACGCGTGGCGTTGCCAAGGATCTGCCGATCGTGGAATGGCGCGCACCGTCATCCAGTTCGCCTTTTTCGCTTTTCAGTGTTGCGCAAATAGCGAAGCTTCTGGGATATGGCGATTTAATTCCATTTGCGGGCTCCGGCCAGCTCGGTGCGGACAAGTTGTTTCTTGACGGTCTTGTTTCCGTTTGGCAGGTTGAGCCGCATTAAAAATCCAATTCTTTCAGGGGGCAACCGTGATCAAGTCTGAACTGGTGCAGATCGTTGCTGCGCGTAACCCGCACCTTTATCACCGTGACGTGGAAAACATCGTCAATGCGGTGCTGGATGAAATCACCGATGCCCTGGCAGCGGGAAATCGTGTCGAGCTTCGTGGTTTCGGCGCATTTTCGGTGAAAAACCGCCCTTCGCGATCCGGTCGGAACCCGCGCACGGGTGAATCGGTTTTCGTTGAGGAAAAATGGGTGCCTTTTTTCAAGACGGGCAAGGAACTGCGTGAGCGCCTGAACCCCGGTATGGGTGACGAAGAGGACGATTGATCGTTCTTATCGCCCGCGCCGGAAACGGAGCCGGCGGAACGCCCGCCGCGATGGAGTATTGTCGGATGTCGAAAAAAATCATCAACCTCATCATCCTGCTTCCGCTGGCGATTATTCTCGTCATACTGTGCGTGGCCAACCGTCAATCCGTGACGCTGGCGCTCAATCCCTTCCGGCCGGAGGATGGTATTCTTTCCTTCACTGCGCCGTTTTTCGTGTTCCTGTTTCTGGCCGTCATTTTTGGCGTGCTTCTGGGATCTTCGGCTACGTGGTTCGCGCAGGGCAAGCATCGCAAACGCGCCCGTATCGAAGCGAAGGAAGCCGTTCGCTGGCATGACGAGGCGAACAGGCACAAAGCTGCTGCGACCGGGCAAATTACCCCTGCGGGGCAACTCCCGGCAAAGTGATGTAGCCGACATCAGTTCCGGCTCTAGGCGAGCGGCGCGTGGAATGCTATTTGCTGCGCGATAAGACGCGGGTAGAAGCGGAAAGATTTCCATTGAAGAAAAAAGACAGCCGGCCGGGCAATCGTGTGCGTGCCGGGAGCGAGAAAAAACAGGTTCATGCCGCAAAGCCGGCACGGCGGACGGACGCAGCACCGAAAAAGCGCGAGCCGGACGCGGTGCGTAGCGTGCCGAAACCTGCACCGAGGGAAAAGGTCGCCCCAGTGCCGGCCGTTGAGCAGGTGCCTGCGCGGCCCCTTAAGTCGCGCACCGGCGAGCGTCCCGCAGAACAGGTTCCGGTCATTCTTGAATCGAGCGGCGCGGGTGATTTTCACCTGATCGATAGCGGCAACGGCCTGAAGCTCGAGCAATATGGCGAATATCGCGTCGTTCGTCCCGAAGCGCAGGCTCTCTGGCAGCCGTCGGTTCCCGACCGCGTCTGGCAGAATGCCGATGCCATTTTTACCGGTGATACCGATGAAGACGGCATGGGCCGTTGGCGTTTTCCGAAGGCGACGCTTGGCGAGACCTGGCCTTTGTCCCTGCTCGGGGTTGAATTTCTCGGCCGTTTTACGGCTTTCCGGCATGTCGGCGTCTTTCCGGAGCAGATCGTGCATTGGGAATGGCTGAAAAATGCCGTTGAGACCGCTGACCGGCCGCTGAAAGTGCTGAACCTGTTCGGTTATACCGGTGTCGCTTCGCTGGTTGCGGCGGCTGCGGGCGCTGAAGTCACCCATGTCGACGCCTCCAAGAAAGCGATCGGCTGGGCGAAGGAGAACCAGGCGCTCGCCGGGCTCGAACAGGCGCCGATCCGCTGGATCTGCGAAGACGCGATGAAATTCATCCAGCGCGAGGAGCGCCGCGGCAGCACCTACGACATCATCCTCACCGATCCGCCGAAATTCGGCCGCGGCACCCATGGTGAGATATGGCAATTGTTCGACCATCTTCCGTTGATGTTGGATATCTGCCGCGAAATCCTGTCGCCCAAGGCTCTCGGTCTGGTGCTGACGGCCTATTCCATCAGGGCCAGTTTCTATTCGATGCATGAGCTGATGCGCGAAATCATGCGTGGCGCCGGTGGCGTCGTCGCATCCGGCGAGCTCGTCATTCGCGAGGCCGGGCTTGACGGCAAGACGCCGGGCCGGGTGCTTTCCACATCGCTGTTCAGCCGCTGGGAGCCGAAATGACGAAAGATATGCGCGAAAACACGACGCGCCGGGTTGGCCAGGTGAAGGAAGTAACGAGCCTTGCCAATCCCATCATCAAGGATATCAAGGCGCTCACCCAGAAAAAGGGCAGGGAAGAGACCGGCACCTTCATGGCGGAAGGCTTAAAGCTGGTCATCGACGCGCTCGAACTGGGCTGGACCATCCGCACCCTCGTTTACGCCAAGGCAGCCAAGGGCAAGCCGCTGGTGGAACAGGCGGCGGTAAAGACTGTCGCGTCCGGTGGGCTGGTGCTGGAAGTCAGCGAAAAAGTCATCGCCTCGATCACCCGTCGCGACAATCCGCAAATGGTCGTCGGTATCTTCGACCAGAAATGGGCGCCGCTGAGGGATATCCGCCCCGAAAAGGGCGAAACCTATATCGCGCTCGACCGGGTCCGCGATCCCGGCAATCTCGGAACCATCATCCGCACGGCAGATGCAGCGGGCGCTTCGGGCGTCATTCTGGTCGGCGATTGCACCGATCCGTTCTCGCTGGAAACGGTTCGTGCGACCATGGGTTCGGTCTTCGCCACGCCCGTTGCCCGTGCCTCGGTCGAGGAATTCCTGTCCTGGAAAAAATCGGCGAATGTCAGCGTCGTCGCCACCCATCTTGCCGGTTCCGTGGATTATCGAAAGATCGACTATGCCGGTAAGCCGGTCGTGCTTTTGATGGGCAACGAACAGTCCGGCCTGCCGCCGGAACTGGCCGGCAAGGCCGACCAGCTGGCGCGCATTCCCCAGCAGGGCCGCGCCGATAGTCTCAATCTTGCCATCGCAACCGCTGTCATGCTTTTTGAGGCGCGACGACACCTCCTCGAACTGACACCGGTGAAATAATGGCCAAGGCGGCATTGTTTTCGAAATTTGGCCCGGCTTTCGCGCTGATCGTTGCTGCCCTTGTGCTGGACCAGATCGTCAAGCAACTGGTCGAGGCCTATCTGCCGTTGCAGGAGATGGTTCCGGTCGTTCCGTTTCTGGCGCTATACCGCACCTATAATCTCGGCGTGGCGTTTTCGATGCTGGCGGACATGCATGGCTGGTTCATCGTCAGCATGCGGCTCGTCATCGTGGTCTTCGTTCTGTGGCTCTGGCGCAAGACGGCAGTGGACCGGACCTTTGCCCATCTCGGCTTCGCCTTCATCATTGCAGGGGCGGCCGGCAATCTTCTTGACCGCTTTTTCTATGGTCACGTCATCGACTATATCCTGTTCCACACCGAGACATGGTCCTTCGCCGTGTTCAATCTGGCCGACAGTTTCATAACCATTGGCGCAGGCTGCGTCATTCTCGATGAGTTTCTGCACGCCCGGGCCGCTAAAAAGTAAAATTTTAGCGTTTGAGCCAAACATATCAAAACCGCTGCCGTGGTAGCGGTTGTGTATGAGCGAACTGGCAAGACTTCGGGAAAAAGTTTCAGATGGCCTCGGCTTGGCCGCCACACCGGCGCAGCCGGCGGATCGTGTCGACACGACATCTCACCATGCCGGTGCGGAACACCACGGGATCGATGCCAGATCGCTGACGTTATACGTCACCGTTTCACTGGCGCTCGGTGCCTTCTCCGCAGCCCTGATCGCGCTTGCGGTACCCTATGCGGTCACCGTTGCGCTGGCATCCTTCTTTGGTGCCGTGCTAGTCGGTCTTTTGTTTTACGCGCTGTTCGGCAAGTCCTCCCAGCATTCCCGCGAGCTACCGACGGATTATTTCGAGGTCCGGCTGCGCCAGACGCAGAACCGGTCGCTGATTGCCGAGATGCAGGAAGCCATGGGCGACATCATCGTGATCCGCAATATGGATCGGCGTATCGTCGAGGCAAACACGGTTTTTCGTGAGGTGACGGGTTGCTCGGCACCCGAAGGGTTGAGTTGCGAGGAAATCGGCATCGCCTTCCGGCCGGGCGACAAGGTTCACGCCTATGACGTGGAAATAGCGACCCCGTTCGGCCAGCGTATTTTCTCTTGGCATGATGTCGTGACCCGCGATCTGGCGAGTAGCCGTCTTATGATCAGCAGTATTGCCAGAGACGTGACCGAAGAGCGGTTGGCACTCGGCGAGAGGGAAGACGCCCGCCTGCGCGCCGAAAAGGCCGATGCTGAAAAGGCGCGGCTGCTTGCCACCGTAAGCCACGAAATCCGCCTGCCGCTCTCCGGCATGCTCGGCATGAACCATCTTCTTTCGCAGACGAAACTCAACGACGAACAGCGCAATTATCTCGACGGCATGAAGCAGTCCGGCCAGTCGCTGGTGCAGCTTGTCGAGGACTTGCTGGATTATTCGACCATGGAGGCGGGCCGCTTCAAGCTCAATCCGCGTGCGGAAAACCTGCGCCGGTTGATCGAGAGCATCGTGGAGATGCTGGCGCATCGCGCCCATGAAAAGGGCATCGAAATCACCTCTTTCGTCACACCGGATGTGCCGGATTATCTGGATTTCGATCCGGCACGACTGCGTCAGGTCCTGTTCAATCTCCTCGGCAACGCCGTCAAATTCACGCAGGTGGGCGGTGTCGTCATCCGGGCGCGCATGGTCGAAGGCGAATTGCATATTACCGTTGACGATACCGGCCCCGGCATGAGCCGTACGGAACAGGCGCGGATCTTTGGCGAATTCGAACAGGCAGGCCCGATGTCGCAGCGAAGTGCAGGGACAGGGCTAGGGCTTGCGATTTCCGCCCGCATCGTGCGGGAGTTCGGCGGTAACCTCACGGTCTCCAGCCGCAAGGGTGAGGGCAGCACCTTCAAGCTGGTGTTCCGCCCGGGCAGCGCGCCCACCGGCCTGCCGGATCCCGGCCGGCACCATTGCCTGCAGCATACCAATGTCCTGCTGATCGCACCGAAGGGTGTGGCGGCGGCGGTGACGCTGGAGGCAATCGAGGCCTTTGGCGGCAAATGCATTCTCATCCACCAGCCGGAGGATCTGGAAGGGTTGAAGGGCAAGACCGCCGATCTCACCGATATCATCGTCGACAGGCGCATTTCACCTCAGTTCAGGGACGCGCTGCGGGATTGGCCGCAACAGAATGTCCGCCGCACATTGCTGGTCAGTCCTGAAGAGCGGGCTTCGACCACGCATGCGTCCTTCGACGCCTGGTTGATCCGGCCGCTGCGCGAAAAATCCCTGATCGACGTTCTCTGCGGCCGTCTGCGCGGCATTGAGCGTCGCGACGCCATCAACGACAACCACCCGGATGTGGGGTTTTCATCACGGGTGACGGAAGGGGCGAGTGGCGTCGATATCCTTGTGGCCGAGGACGACGCCGTCAATGCGCGCATCATCCGGGCTGTTCTGGAAAAAAGCGGCTATATCGTCCGGGCCGTCGATGATTTTCAGGCCTTGCAGCAGGCGGTGGCACCGGGCGTATCCCGCCTGCCGCACCTCATCATCTCCGACATCAACATGCCGGGCGGTGAGGGGCTTGAGGTGCTGCCCGACCTTCTCGGCACGCTGAAAGGGGGACGAAATATTCCCGTCATCGTGCTCAGCGGCGATGCGAGTGCTGAGACCGCCGAAATCTTGCTGAACGCCGGTGCCGGCGCGGTTTTGACCAAACCTGCCGACCCCAGACGGCTGGTCGAGGAAATCCGCCGACTGCTGGAGGCGAAACGCCTGTCGCCATCATAACTTAAGAGACTCGCAATGGCTGCATTTTGTCACTATTCTGTCGTCAATTAGTGATTTATGACAGGAAAAATCTTTTGGTGGCGGAGCGATTCCCCATGGTTGCCGAAATCTACAGTCACGACATTTGTGAAAACAAAGTTGTCATTCATCCTCGTCCAGAGACCGCTCAGGACAATGAGGGGCTTTTCGGTCGTATCGGCACGCTTGAAACACGGCTCGCGAGAAACGAGCGCGAGATCGATGCCGCGCAGTCCGTGCGTTACAGGGTTTTCGTCGAGGAAATGAAGGCGCGCCTTCCCGCAGACGCGATGCGCCGCAAGCGCGACATCGACGCCTGGGACAGTGTCTGCGACCATCTGCTCGTGCTCGACAAGGCTATCGAAGGCGATAGCGAGGACCAGATCGTCGGCACCTACCGTCTGCTGCGGCAGGAAACGGCGCTCGCCAATAACGGCTTCTATTCCGCAAGCGAGTTCGACATTGCCGGACTGGTGGCGCGTCATCCGGGCAAGCGCTTCATGGAGCTTGGCCGTTCCTGCGTGTTGCCGGAATATCGCACCAAGCGCACCGTTGAGCTTTTGTGGCAGGGCAACTGGGCCTATGCCGTGAAGCACCGCATGGACGCCATGATCGGTTGCGCCTCTTTCCCCGGCGTGCAGCCGGAGGCCCACGCACTTGCTCTGTCCTTCCTGCATCACAATTGTGTTGCAAAGGGCGAGTGGGCAGCGTCCGCTCTTCCAGAGCTTTACCACGAAATGGACCTCGTGCCGGTGGAGGCATTGAACACCCGCAAGGCGCTGAACGCCATGCCGCCGCTGATCAAGGGCTATATGCGTCTGGGGGCGATGTTCGGCTCCGGCGCGGTCGTGGATCATGCTTTCAACACCACCGATGTCCTGGTGGTCCTGCCGGTCACGTCCATCGCTGGCCGTTATATCAGCTATTATGGCGGCGAGGCCGAACGCATCAACGGTTGACCGGTTTTGAAACGGGCCGCGCGGGGATGTTCCTGTGGGCAGCGGCTCGGTGTGTGTTGTGTTGGGGCGGAGATTGCCGCTAGTGTCGGCGCTCCTTTTCCGCAACACGATATGACATCGGCAAGCCATTGACGGACGTTCTGACCACCGCTTCCCTGATCTCGGAGGAGAGCCGCGCTACGGCCACTCCGATGATGGAGCAATATATCGAGATCAAGGCGAACAATCCCGGTTCGCTGCTGTTTTACCGCATGGGCGATTTTTACGAATTGTTCTTTGACGATGCGGTCGAAGCGTCCCGTTCACTCGGCATCACGCTGACGAAACGCGGCCAGCATATGGGGCATGATATTCCCATGTGCGGTGTTCCCGTCCATGCGGCGGATGATTACCTTCAGAAGCTCATCCTGCGCGGCTATCGCGTCGCCGTCTGCGAGCAGGTGGAAGATCCGGCCGAGGCGAAGAAGCGCGGCTCGAAATCCGTGGTCAAGCGTGATGTGGTGCGGCTTGTCACGCCCGGCACGCTGACGGAAGAAAAACTGCTGTCGCCGACGGAATCGAACTATCTGATGGCGCTCGCCCGTATACGCGGCAGCGCCGAGGCGCAGTTTGCGCTCGCCTGGATCGATATTTCCACGGGCGTCTTCCGTCTGGCGGAAACGACGCTGACACGGCTTCTGGCCGATATCTGGCGTATCGACCCGCGCGAGCTGATCGTTGCCGATAGCCTGTTCCACGACGAAGAGCTGAGGCCGGTTTTCGACGTCCTCGGCCGTGTGGCAGTGCCACAACCGGCCATCCTGTTCGACAGCGCGGTCGCAGAAGGCCGTATCGCGCGTTATTTCAACGTCTCGACGCTGGATGGTTTCGGCACGTTTTCGCGTGTGGAAATGGCAGCCGCCGCGGCGGCGGTGGCCTATGTCGAAAAGACCCAGATTGCCGAACGCCCGCCTCTCGGCGCGCCGGAGCGTGAAAGTGCCGCCTCGACCCTTTTCATCGATCCTGCCACCCGCGCCAATCTGGAACTCGTGAAGACGCTATCAGGCGAAAGAGACGGATCGCTGCTGCATGCCCTGAACCGCACGGTAACCGGCGGCGGCGCACGACTTCTGGCCGAGCGGCTGATGTCGCCTTTGACCGACCCGGAAAGGATAAATGCCCGCCTTGATGCCGTCGCCTATCTCATCGACGATGTCTCCCTTTGTGACGGCCTGCGCGATGCCCTGAAACATGTCGCGGATATGCCGCGCGCGCTGTCCCGCCTTGCGCTGGAACGTGGTGGCCCGCGCGATCTCGGCGCTATCAGGCAGGGACTGGTTTCAGCCGAAAAAATATCCGCCATTCTCGATCAGGGATTGTTGCCGGACGAGCTGGCGACGGCACTCAAGGATTTGAAGGCCTTGCCGGGCGGGTTGGAGGCAATGCTCGCTTCGATGCTTGCCGACGATCTGCCGCTTCTGAAGCGTGACGGCGGTTTCCTGCGTGAAGGCGCCAATCCCGAACTCGATGAGGTGCGGGCGCTGCGCGACCAGTCGCGCCGCGTGATCGCCGGGCTGCAACTGAGATATGCCGACGAGACCGGCATCAAGTCGCTCAAGATCAAGCACAACAATGTGCTGGGCTATTTCATCGAGGTGACGGCCGGCAATGCCGATGTGATGATGGCGACGGATGAGGCCAAGGCGCGCTTTATCCACCGTCAGACCATGGCAGGCGCCATGCGCTTCACTACCACCGAGCTTGCCGATCTCGAAAGCCGCATCGCCAATGCCGCAGCGCAGGCATTGACCATGGAGCTGGAAGCCTTCGCGCGTATGGTTGAGGCCGTGGTGCAGCAGGCGGAAGCGATCAAGGCCGGTGCAGCCGCACTTGCCGTCATCGACGTCGCCTCGAGCCTTGCTTATCTGGCGAGCGAACAGGCCTATTGCCGCCCGATGGTCGACGCTTCCATGACCTTTGCGATCAAGGGCGGGCGTCATCCGGTGGTCGAGCAGGCGTTGCGACGCCAGTCGGCTGGGCCATTCATCGCCAATAACTGCGATCTGTCGGCCACCAATGGCGGTAAAAACGGAGCGATCTGGTTGCTCACCGGCCCGAACATGGGCGGTAAATCGACCTTCCTGCGCCAGAATGCGCTGATCGCCATCCTTGCGCAGATCGGTTCCTTTGTTCCGGCGGAAGCAGCCCATATCGGCGTCATCGACCGGCTGTTTTCCCGCGTCGGCGCGTCTGACGATCTGGCGCGCGGCCGCTCGACCTTCATGGTTGAGATGGTGGAAACGGCTGCCATCCTCAATCAGGCGACGGATCGCTCGCTGGTCATTCTGGACGAGATCGGTCGCGGCACAGCGACCTTCGACGGTCTGTCTATCGCCTGGGCGGCGGTGGAGCATCTGCACGAGGTCAATCGCTGCCGTGGTCTCTTCGCCACCCATTTCCACGAACTGACGGTGTTGTCGGAAAAACTCGGCCGCCTCTCCAATGCCACGATGCGGGTGAAGGAGTGGGAGGGCGAGGTCATTTTCCTGCACGAGGTCGGGCCGGGCGCTGCGGACCGTTCCTACGGCATTCAGGTGGCACGGCTTGCCGGGCTTCCCGCATCGGTGGTGGAGCGCGCCCGTGAGGTGCTGACAAAGCTGGAGGATGCCGACCGCAAGAACCCGGCCAGCCAGCTGATCGATGATCTGCCGCTGTTCCAGATCGCGGTTCGCCGCGAAGAGGGGCGCAAGGCCGGGCCATCGAAGGTGGAGGAAGCTCTGAAGGGGTTCAACCCCGACGAAATGACGCCGCGTGAGGCATTGGACGCGCTCTATGCGTTAAAGAAAGAACTTGGCAAGGCTTGACGCATAGATTGCCTGTCCATCGCCTTTGAAACTCGTTATAGGACACTCCCATCGCAAGCGGTGGGATTTCCCACAGGACATGGATACCGGCATAGATGGCCATCAAGGACCTGGATTTTTCCGCAATTCTCGATGTATCGGCGCTGAAACGCGAATGCGACATCATCTTCAAGGAAGACGGCAAGCGCATCGCCGATATCAGGTCCGATCTGCTACCGATCTTTCGCAAGGCCAGCACGGAAGGCCGGGAAAAGGCTCGCGAGCTGCTGAAATCCGACGGCAGCGGCATCGATTGCGCCAGACGCATTTCCTGGCTTCAGGACCGGCTGATCGAGATCCTCTATGATCTGGCCTGCCAGTATGTCTATCCAAAAGACGCGCCGCAGATCGCGGTTGCGGCGGTCGGCGGTTACGGTCGCGGCACGCTGGCGCCGGGGTCGGATATCGACCTTCTGTTCCTGCTGCCGGCCAAGAACACGCCGGATATGCATAAGGCCGTGGAGTTCGTGCTTTATCTGCTCTGGGATCTCGGCTTCAAGGTCGGTCACGCCACGCGCACGGTGGATGAATGCGTCCGCCTGTCCAAATCCGATATGACCATCCGCACAGCCATTCTGGAAGTGCGGGCGATTTGCGGCAAAAAATCCCTGACCGATGATCTCGAAAAGCGTTTCGAGTCAGAAGTCGTCACCGGCACCGGCCCGGAATTCATCGCCGCCAAGCTGGCTGAGCGTGACCAGCGCCACCGCAAGGCGGGTGATACGCGTTATCTGGTGGAGCCGAACGTCAAGGAAGGCAAGGGCGGTCTGCGCGACCTGCACACGCTGTTCTGGATTGCCAAATATTATTACCACGTCCGCGATACGGCCGATCTCGTCAAGCTTGGCGTGCTGTCGCGGCGCGAACTCAGGCTGTTCGAGAAGGCCGACGATTTTCTCTGGGCCGTCCGTTGCCAGATGCATTTCATCACCAACAAGGCGGAAGAGCGCCTTTCCTTTGACATTCAGCGCGAGATCGCCGACGCGTTGGGTTACCAGCCGCGTCCAGGCCTTTCTGCTGTCGAACGTTTCATGAAGCATTATTTCCTGGTGGCGAAGGATGTGGGTGACCTCACTCGCATCGTCTGCGCCGCACTGGAAGACAGGCAGGCGAAGGACGTGCCGGGCCTGTCAGGCGTTCTCAGCCGCTTTGCCCACCGTGTCCGCAAGATTCCGGGCTCGGTGGAATTCGTCGAGGATCGGGGCCGCATTGCATTGGCAAAGCCCGATGTGTTCAAGAACGATCCGGTCAATCTGATCCGGCTGTTTCATATCGCCGATATCAACAATCTCGAACTGCACCCGGATGCGCTACGCGTCGTCACCCGCTCGCTTTCGCTCATTGATGAGGCGCTTCGCGAAAATGACGAGGCGAACCGGCTGTTCCTGTCGATCCTCACCTCGCGGCGCGACCCGGCCCTGACGCTGAGACGCATGAACGAGGCCGGCGTGCTCGGCAAGTTCATTCCTGAGTTCGGCAAGATCGTCGCGATGATGCAGTTCAACATGTATCATCACTATACCGTGGACGAACACCTGATCCGTTCGGTTGGTGTGCTCTCGGAAGTGGACAAGGGAACGGCTGTGGACGCCCATCCGCTTGCCAACCAGCTGATGCCGAGCGTGGAGGAGCGCGAGGCGCTTTATGTCGCCGTCCTGCTGCACGATGTCGCCAAGGGCCGGCAGGAGGACCACTCGATTGCCGGTGCGCGCGTCGCCCGCAAGCTCTGCCAGCGTTTCCGCCTGACCGGCAAGCAGACCGAAATGGTCGTCTGGCTGATCGAACAGCATCTTCTGATGTCGATGGTCGCCCAGACCCGCGACCTGCATGACCGCAAGACCATCACCGATTTCGCTGACAAGGTACAATCCATGGAGCGGCTGAAGATGCTGCTCATTCTGACGGTCTGCGATATCCGCGCGGTCGGCCCCGGCGTCTGGAACGGCTGGAAGGGGCAATTGTTGCGCTCGCTGTATTACGAGACCGAGCTGCTCCTCTCCGGTGGTTTTTCGGAAGTATCGCGCAAGGAACGGGCGCAGATTGCCCGCCAAGCGCTTTACGACGCCCTCGACGACTGGGGCCAGAAGGCACGGCGCAAATACACCAAGCTGCATTATGAGCCCTATCTGCTGACGGTGGCGCTGGAAGATCAGGTGCGCCACACCCGCTTCATCCGCGAGGCCGACAAGCAGGAAAAAGCACTGTCGACGATGGTGCGCACCCATTCCTTCCACGCCATCACCGAAATCACCGTACTGGCGCCGGACCATCCGCGCCTGTTGTCGATCATAACAGGCGCTTGTGCAGCGGCCGGCGCCAACATTGCGGATGCGCAAATCTTCACGACATCAGACGGGCGCGCGCTGGATACGATCCTGATCAACCGTGAATTTCCGATCGATGAGGACGAGACGCGGCGCGGCAACAATGTCGGCAAGCTCATCGAGGAGGTTCTGTCGGGCCGTCAGCGCCTGCCGGAAATGATTGCCACCCGCACTAAGAGCCGCAGGAAGAAAAGCGCCTTCACCATTCCGCCCTCCGTCATCATTTCCAACGGGCTGTCGAACAAGTTCACCGTCATCGAGGTCGAGTGCCTCGACCGTCCGGGACTTCTCGCGGACATGACGGCGGTGATTGCCGATCTGTCGCTGGATATTCATTCCGCACGCATCACCACCTTCGGTGAAAAGGTCATCGACACCTTTTACGTGACTGATCTGTTCGGACAGAAGGTGACCAACGACAACCGGCAGGCCAGCATTGCCACGCGCCTGAAGGCGGTGATGAGCGAGCAGGAAGACGAATTGCGCGACCGCATGCCGAACGGCATCATCGCCCATCCAGACGTGGCGGCATTGCCGGCCACGCGCACGGCAAAGGCGTAAGATCATGAGCCTGATCGGCAAGTTCGCCACGGTCGGCACGGCCACGCTCGGCAGCCGCATCTTCGGTTTCCTCCGCGAAACCCTGATGGCCGCCGCCGTCGGCACAGGCCCCGTGGCCGATGCCTTCAACGCCGCCTTCCGTTTTCCGAATACCTTCCGGCGCCTGTTTGCCGAGGGTGCGTTTAACTCGGCCTTCGTGCCGCTTTTCGCCAAGGAAATCGAGGCGAATGGCATGGAGGGCGCAAGACGCTTTTCCGAAGAGGTCTTCGGCGTTCTGTTCACCGTGCTTCTGGCTTTGACGATCCTGATGGAACTGTCGATGCCGTTCATCGTGCGCACCGTGATTGCGCCGGGCTTCCTCGAAGACGCGGTGAAATTCGACAATACAGTCCGTCTTGCAACCATCATGTTCCCCTATCTCGCCTGCATGTCGCTGGCGGCGATGATGGGCGGCATGCTGAATTCGCTGCACCGCTATTTCGCTGCCGCGATTGCGCCGGTCTTCCTGAACATCATCCTGATCGGTGTTCTGATGCTGGCATGGTGGAAGAATTACGATCCCCTGCAGGTGGGTTACGCCCTGTCTTGGGGTGTCATGGTGGCAGGGGTGGTGCAGCTTGCCATCGTCTGGATTGCCGTGCGCAATGCCGGCATGCGGATCGGCTTCCGCAGACCCCGGCTCACGAAGAACGTCCAGCGTCTTCTGGTCCTTGCTCTACCCGCCGCGATCACCGGCGGCATCACCCAGATCAATCTGCTGATCAACACCAATATCGCTTCCGCCGGCGAGGGCGTGATCTCGTCGCTTGCCTATGCGGACCGGATCTACCAGCTGCCTCTCGGTGTCGTCGGTATCGCGGTTGCCACCGTGCTTTTGCCGGAACTGGCGCGGGCTTTGCGTGGTGGACATATGGTCGAGGCGGGAAGCCTGCAGAACCGCTCGGTCGAATTCGTGCTGTTCCTGACATTGCCCGCTGCCGCGGCACTTCTCGTCATGGCGGAACCTATCGTGCGCTTTCTTTATGAGCGCGGCAATTTCGCGCCCTCGGCCACCATCACGGTTGCGCAAATCCTCGGCATCTATGGTCTCGGCCTACCGGCTTTTGTGCTGATAAAGGCCTTCATTCCGGGCTTCTTCGCCCGCGAGGACACCCGCACGCCGATGATCTTCGCGGCTATTTCCGTGGTGGTGAATGTCTCCATCGCGCTGACGCTCTTTCCGCGTCTTGGCGGTCCCGGCATCGCCATTGCCGAGATCACCGCCGGCTGGGTGAATGCCGCCTTGCTGTTCGGCATGCTTTTGTGGCGCGGTCACTGGCATGTGGATATTCCGCTCCTTACCCGGATTCCGCGACTACTGCTGGCGGCGGCGGCCATGGCGGGCTTCGTGCATTATGCGCTGGCCTATCTGAGCTTCGAGCTGTCCTCCGCCTCTTCCATTTTCGTTCGCGCGGGAACCATCATGGGCCTCGTTCTGACGGCGATGCTGGTTTATTTCGTGCTGGCCTTCGTTTCTGGTGGTGCCGATCTCGGCATGGTCAAGAGGGCCATCAAAAAGCGCCGCAACAAGAATGCCCAGACGGAGGCAAGCTGATGTCCTTTGCCGAAAACCGCCGCATCGCTCTCGTCACCCTCGTGGTGGATGATTACGACCGGGCAAAGGCGTTTTATTGCGAGGTTCTGGGCTTCGATTGCATTTCCGACCAGCCCCTTGGTGACGGCAAGCGCTGGCTGGTGGTGAAGCCGCAAGGGACCGACGGCTGCGCCCTTTTGCTTGCGCAGGCTGATGGTGAGGCGCAGCGTCTTGCCATAGGTAATCAGACCGGCGGACGTGTCGGATTTTTCCTGCACACCGACGATTTCGGGCGCGATTACGAGACGATGCTTGCACGCGGCGTGCGCTTTCTGGAAGAACCTCGCCATGAGGTTTACGGCTCCGTCGCGGTCTTTGCGGATCCTTACGGAAATCACTGGGATCTTCTCCAGCCACGCGGCTGACCGGCCCTGAAACCGCTTGATTGCGAGGGGCTGTAGGTGCATAAGCGCGCGTGCAATTCCAACCACGGGGCGGGGCCCTCCACAAGCCTTTTCGAGGACGACAATGAACGCATTCAAGCCGCTGGTTTTCTCGGGCGTCCAGCCGACCGGCAATCTGCATCTCGGCAATTATCTCGGCGCCATTCGCAAATTCGTGGCTTTGCAGGAAGATAACGACTGCATCTATTGCGTCGTCGACATGCATGCCATCACCGCCCAGCTCGTTCATGCGGACCTGAAGGCGCAGATCCGCTCGATTGCGGCCGCCTTCATCGCCTCTGGCATCGACCCAGTGAAGCATATTGTCTTCAACCAGTCCGCCGTACCGCAGCATGCCGAACTTGCGTGGATATTCAATTGCGTGGCGCGCATCGGCTGGATGGAGCGCATGACGCAGTTCAAGGACAAGTCCGGCAAGAATGCCGAGCAGGTGTCGCTTGGTCTGCTCGCCTATCCGAGCCTGATGGCTGCCGACATTCTGGTTTATCGCGCCACTCATGTTCCGGTTGGCGACGACCAGAAGCAGCATCTGGAGCTGGCCCGCGACATCGCCCAGAAATTCAACATCGATTTCGGCGACCATATCCGCAAGGCGGGCCTTGGGCTCGACATCATGGTGGGCAATGAGCCGGTTCATGCCTATTTCCCGATGGTGGAGCCGCTGATCGGCGGTCCGGCACCGCGCGTGATGTCGTTGAAGGACGGCACCAAGAAGATGTCGAAGTCCGATCCTTCCGATCTGTCGCGCATCAACCTGATGGACGACGTCGACGCCATTTCGAAAAAGATCAAGAAGGCGAAGACGGACCCGGACGCGCTGCCGAGCGAAGTGGAAGGCCTGAAGGGCCGCCCCGAGGCCGAAAACCTCGTCGGTATCTATGCTGCGCTCTCCGACAAGACCAAGGCGGATGTTCTTGGCGAATTCGGCGGACAGCAGTTCTCGGCCTTCAAGCCGGCTCTCGTGGAGCTTGCCGTCAATGTGCTGGCTCCGGTCAACAACGAGATGCGCCGCCTTCTCGACGATCCGACCCATATCGACGCCATCCTCAGACAGGGTGGCGAGCGGGCTCGCGCGATCGCCGAAAATACGATGAACGAGGTGCGCGACATCATCGGGTTCCTTCGCTGACCCCGCATCGCCTAGCGGATGGCGGCGGGCGGTTTGCGCCAGCCGTGATTTGATATAATCTCCGCCCGAACCGTCGGGCGGTTTTTTTCGGATCGCGGCGGACACAGGGAGTGCGGAATGGTTTCAAAACGGCTGTCGCGTCTGGAAGGGCATCGTCGCAAATTTCTCGCTGTTATCGATGACACACCGGAATGCGAAAGGGCCGTGCATTATGCCGGTCGTCGCGCCAAGAACTCCAATGGCGGACTGGTTCTGCTTTACATGATCCCGGAAGGCGATTTCCAGCAATGGCTGGGCGTCGAGCAGATCATGCGGGCCGAGGCGCGCGAGGAGGCGGAAGCCACACTCGCCAAGATCGCCCAGAAGGTCCGTGAGACCATCGGTATCGAGCCTGAGGCGGTGATCCGCGAAGGCGGCGCAACCGAACAGATCCATGGGCTTATCGAGGAAGACCGCGATATCGCCATTCTGGTTTTGGCGGCGGGCTCGACGAAGGAAGGGCCGGGACCGCTCGTCTCCTCCATCTCCGGACGGGGTGCGGCTTTCCCCATTCCCGTTACCGTGCTGCCGGATACGCTGACGGATGAGGAAATCGACGCCCTCTGCTGACCGCTTTCGGCCTCGAAGACAGGGACGAGTTTCGGGCAAGAAGTTGGGGCTGACGATTTCTTGAATGTAATTATCATGTCAGGGCTTGAAGTAAGGCTTCGTCAGGCGTATTTTTTGGAAGAATTCTAAATTGCGGGGCGTGAACGGCGACCTCGAAGGAGACAGACGATGTTCATTCAGACGGAAGCCACGCCGAACCCCGCGACCCTCAAGTTCCTGCCGGGCAAGGTGGTGCTGGAGAGCGGCACGGCTGAGTTTCTCAACCCAGCGCAGGCACAGGCCTCGCCGCTGGCAGAGCGCCTCTTCACCATTCCGGGTGTTACCGGCGTTTATTTCGGCTTCGATTTCATCACCGTCACCAAGGATGACGCCGAATGGCAGCATCTGAAGCCCGCCATTCTCGGTTCGATCATGGAACATTTCATGTCCGGCCGCCCCATCATGGGCACCGCCATTGCGGCTGAAGTGTCGGATGAGGAAGGTGAGTTCTTCGAAGCGGGTGACGAAACCATCGTCGCCACTATCAAGGAACTGCTGGATAGCCGCGTCCGCCCTGCCGTGGCGCAGGATGGCGGCGATATCACGTTCCGCGGTTTCCGCGACGGTACCGTGTTCCTGAACATGAAGGGCGCCTGCTCCGGTTGCCCGTCCTCCACCGCCACGCTGAAACACGGCGTTCAGAACCTGCTTCGCCATTTCGTGCCGGAAGTGCGCGAAGTCGAAGCGGTATGACGTTGTAAGCCAGGCCACGCCATGATTGTTCTCGCACTCGACACGTCAGGTGTGGATTGTTCCGCATGCGTCTATGACAGCGCCTCTAACACGGTGCTGGGCGAGGTATGCGAAACGATCGGAAAAGGTCATGCCGAAAGGCTGATGGCTGTGATTGACGGCGCCTTGCAGCAGGCGCAATTACCGCTCCAGAAGGTCGAACGCATTGCCGTGACGATCGGGCCGGGTTCCTTCACCGGCATCCGCGTTGGTGTTGCCGCCGCGCGCGGCTTTGCCCTGTCGCTCGGCATAGAGGCGGTGGGCGTGACCACGCTTGAGACCATCGCCCTGCATCATCTGCTGGAAAACCCCGGCCGGCCCGTGGCCGTCGGGCTGGATGCCAAACGTGGCGAAGCCTATCTCCAGACATTTGCAGAGGATGGATCGCCGCTGCGTGAGGCCGCCCTTTTGTCTGTGGAGGATGCCAAAACGGCTCTCTCCGGTTTCGACGGCACAGTTATTGGCTCCGCGGCCCCTCTTTTTGCAGGATTGGAAGCGGGATCGGGGCCGGATCATTTCCCGATTTCCACGGTCGCACGGGCGGGCGGGCTGAAGCCTAAAGGCATGCCGAAGCCTGCGCCGCTTTATCTTCGCGGCCCCGATGCCCGGCCGCAGACAGGTTTTGCGCTGGCACGCCAGAGCGTTGCCTGATAGGTGGCACCCGTGAATGCGTGCGGATGATTCCTTGTTATGTTTGACGAATATCTAAGCTGGAAGCCCTATTTCGAGATCGTGCCGATGCAGTATGAGGATTGCGCCGGCGTGGCGGAACTGCATGCGCTGCGCTTTCCGCGCCCCTGGAATGACGGCGAATTTTCCGGGCTTTTGACGCAAGGCTCGGTTTTCGGTGCGGTCGCACGTCAGACGAATGCATTTTTCAGCAAGCCGCTCGGCGGCTTCGTGCTTGCGCGGGAGGTGGCCGGCGAGGCGGAAATCCTGACCGTTGCCGTGACCGACAAGTTTGCGCGCACCGGCCTTGGCTGGCGGCTGATGCAATCGGCCATTCGCGAGGCGATGATGCGCGGTGCCGAAACCATGTTCCTTGAGGTGGACAGCACCAATGCCTCCGCTCTCGGGCTCTATAAAAAGCTCGGCTTCAAAACGGTTGCGGAGCGTAAGGCTTACTACACCGCCAAAGATGGAACGAAGTCGACGGCGCTTGTCATGCGCCGCGATCTTCGCTAGTTCCCTGCGACAGGCATTTTTCGGCGAGAGCCCCGAAATTCAACCGGAATACTCAAAAGGCCAGAAGACGTGATAGACCTTTCGAAAACGCTGGAGGAACTTTGTGCCGAGCGCGGCATGCGGATGACGGACCAACGCCGTGTCATCGCCCGTGTGCTGCAGGAATCGGCCGACCATCCCGATGTCGAGGAGCTTTACCGCCGCTC
Organism: Rhizobium sp. AN73; assembly: GCF_030757975.1. Lineage (NCBI taxonomy): Bacteria > Pseudomonadati > Pseudomonadota > Alphaproteobacteria > Hyphomicrobiales > Rhizobiaceae > Rhizobium > Rhizobium sp. AN73. The sequence continues at coordinate 2,235,976 of NZ_JARWME010000002.1, read as the reverse complement.
CTCCGCCGTGGATCCGCGCATCTCGATTTCCACCGTCTACAGAACGGTGAAACTGTTTGAGGACGCCGGCATCATCGAGCGTCACGATTTTCGCGATGGCCGCTCGCGTTACGAGACCGTGCCTGAAGAACATCACGACCATCTGATCGATCTGAAGAACGGCGTGGTCATCGAGTTTCATTCGCCCGAGATCGAAGCCCTTCAGGAAAAGATCGCCCGGGAACACGGCTTCAAGCTCGTGGATCACCGGCTGGAACTTTACGGCGTGCCGTTGAAGCCCGGCGAACGCTGAGACGCCGGTGAACAAGCGCACGGTCCAATCATGATGTGGCTCCGGACAGCCTATATTGCGATCGTTCTCCTGATCGTGACGCTGGTATTGCTGCCGCTGCAACTGTTGGGCCTTGCCTTCGACTGGCGGATTCGCCGCCGCATTCCGCGCATCTGGCATCGCATCGCCTGCCATGTTCTCGGCATCCGCGTGCATGTCCACGGGGATGTGGAGCGGGCAAAACCGCTGATGCTGGCCGTCAATCATGCCTCGTGGAAGGACATTCTCGTTCTCGGCAGCATCGCCGACGTGGTGTTCATCGCCAAGACGGAAGTGCGTGACTGGCCCGTCTTCGGCTGGCTCGCCCGCCTGCAGAAAAGCATCTTCGTCCAGCGCGAGCAGAAGCGCAGTACCGGCGCACAGGTCGGCGAGATCGCCGCCCGTATGGCCGATGGCGAGATCGTCGTGTTGTTCCCCGAAGGCACCACCTCGGACGGTAACCGTATGCTCGCCGTTAAATCCTCGCTGTTTGGCGCAGCCTCCACGGCTGCCGAGCAGGTTCCGGGCAAGCTCGTTTATGTGCAGCCGGTCGCGATCGCCTATACGCGGGTGCAGGGCATGGCCATGGGGCGCTACCACCGGGTCATTGCGGCCTGGCCGGGCAGCATAACCCTGGTGCCGCATCTGCTCGGTATCATCAGGGCAGGCGCTATCGATGTCGACGTGACATTCGGCGACAGTGTTCCGTTTCACAGTACGGATAACCGCAAGCGCCTGGCGACCGATATCGCCGCTTCCATCCGTTCCATGCTGGCTTTCAGCCTGCGTGGCGGCTGGCGGAAATAGCGCATTGCAGCTTTTCCGGCATTTTTCTGTTTAATCCGGGCGTGAAAAACACTAGATAACCGCCATGACCCAGGAAACGCTTGGCCTCGACGCCCCCGAAATGATTGCCCGCGAGGGCTCTAACAGCAGGAAGGTCTTCATCAAGACCTATGGCTGTCAGATGAACGTCTACGATTCCGTCCGCATGAGCGATGCGCTGGCGAAGGACGGTTACGTTCAGACGGAGGATATGGGCGAGGCGGACCTGGTGCTTCTTAACACCTGTCACATCCGTGAGAAGGCCGCTGAAAAGGTCTATTCTGCGCTCGGCCGCCTGCGCGACATGAAAAAATCGCGCGAAGAGCAGGGGCGCGAATTCGTGATCGGCGTCGCCGGATGTGTAGCGCAGGCGGAAGGCGAGGAAATCCTTCGCCGCGCGCCTGCCGTCGATGTCGTCATCGGCCCGCAGACCTACCATCGCCTGCCGGACGCCCTGAAGCGGGTTCGTGGCGGCGAGCGTGTCATCGAAACCGAATATGCCGTCGAGGACAAGTTCGAACATCTGCCGGTCGCCGAGAAGGCGACGTTGCGCTCGCGCGGCGTCACGGCGTTTTTGACGGTGCAGGAAGGCTGCGACAAGTTCTGCACCTTCTGTGTTGTGCCCTATACGCGTGGTTCGGAAGTTTCGCGTCCCGTGCGCCAGATCGTCGATGAGGCGATGAAACTGGTGGATGCCGGCGTGCGCGAGATCACGCTGCTCGGCCAGAACGTCAATGCCTGGCAGGGCGAAGGCTCGAAGGGCGAAAAATGGGGTCTTGCCGAGCTTCTTTACCAGCTGGCGGAAATTCCGGGCCTGGCGCGGCTTCGTTACACCACCAGCCATCCGCGCGACATGGATGATCGCCTGATCGGCGCCCATCGCGATCTGCGTATCCTGATGCCCTATCTGCACTTGCCGGTTCAGTCCGGGTCGGATCGCATTCTGAAGGCGATGAACCGTCGCCATACGGGCGAGGAGTATATCCAGCTCATTGAGAAAATCCGGGCCGTCCGCCCTGATATTGCCATGTCGGGGGATTTTATTGTCGGCTTCCCCGGCGAGACGGATCGTGATTTCGAAGACACGATGGCGATCATCGAAGAGGTGAAATACGCGCAGGCGTTCTCCTTCAAATATTCCACCCGTCCCGGCACACCGGGCGCCGATCTGACGGATCAGGTTGCGGAAGAAGTGAAGGCTGAGCGGCTGGAACGGTTGCAGGCCCTGTTGCTGCGGCAGCAGAAGGAATTTGCGGAATCGCTGGTCGGAAAGACGATGGATGTGTTGCTGGAAAAGCCCGGCCGCATGCCTGAACAGTTGATAGGTCGTTCTCCCTGGCTGCAATCTGTGAATCTTGATGCAAAGACGTTGAAAATCGGTGACATTGTTAATGTACGAATCACCGCAACGGGTCCAAACAGCTTGTTTGCCGAGGTGGCAGAGAGTTAGAGTGAGGAGCCGACACTGATTGGGACAGGAGCCTGACCGCTTGAACGCACACGAATTGGTATCACCTTCATCGCGCCAGCCACGCTCAGCCGCGACCGACGCCAATCACTTCGTCCTCACGTTCGAGAATAACAGGATAGCGGGAGAGCTATTCGGTCAGTTCGATCAGAACCTCAAGTTGCTGGAACAGCGCCTCAACATTGATGCGCGCCCGCGCGGAAATTCCGTTGCCATCACCGGTGATGTCGTTGCTACCAATCAGGCCCGCCGGGCGCTGGATTTCCTTTATGAGCGCCTGCTCAAGGGCGGAACCGCCGAGGTTTCCGACGTGGAAGGCGCGATCCGCATGGCAATGGCTGCGGACGACCAGCTGACCTTGCCGACGATGGAGCGCAAGGCGAAGATCTCCATGGCGCAGATTTCCACGCGCAAGAAGACCGTCGCTGCCCGCACGCCAACGCAGGATGTCTATATGCGGGCGCTGGAGCAGTCCGAACTTGTTTTCGGCGTCGGCCCCGCTGGTACCGGCAAGACCTATCTTGCTGTGGCACATGCGGCGCAACTTCTGGAGCGTGGCGCGGTCGACCGCATCATCCTGTCGCGTCCTGCCGTGGAAGCGGGCGAACGCCTGGGCTTTCTGCCGGGCGACATGAAGGAAAAGGTCGATCCGTACCTGCGCCCGCTTTACGACGCGCTTTATGACATGATGCCGGGTGACAAGGTGGAGCGTGCCATTCAGGCGGGCGTCATCGAAATCGCCCCGCTCGCCTTCATGCGCGGACGCACGCTTGCCAATGCCGCCGTCATTCTGGACGAAGCCCAGAACACCACGACCATGCAGATGAAGATGTTCCTCACCCGTCTCGGTGAGAAAGGCCGCATGATCGTGACCGGCGACCCCAGCCAGGTGGACCTGCCGCGCGGCGTGAAGTCCGGCCTTGTCGAGGCCCTGCAAATCCTCGCCGATGTGGAAGGCGTGTCCGTTGTGCGCTTCAAGGATGTCGACGTCGTACGTCATCCGATGGTGGCACGCATCGTCCGGGCTTACGAATCCCACACGGCGGTGCCGGATGAAAGCCTCGTGAAGGGCAACTGACGAAGACAATGACAGCTCTGGATATTCAAATCAGCGTCGAGGCCGAAGGCTGGTCCTCGGAAGAGGACCTTCTTGCCTTCGCCACCAAGGCGCTGGATGCGGCGGTTGATTTTCTGAAGCGGGAAGAAGAGCAACCCTTCCCGAAAATGCCGGTGGAAGTGTCGCTGGTCTTTACCGACGATGAAAATATCCGGGAAATCAATGCCGAATGGCGCGACAAGGACAAGGCGACCAATGTCTTGTCTTTCCCCGCTTTTCCGCTGGAACCGGGCGGCATGCCCGGCCCGATGCTGGGCGATATCGTTGTCGCGCGCGAGACGGTTGAGCGCGAGGCCCTTGAACTTGAGAAGAGTTTCGAGGATCATCTGACCCATCTTCTTGTCCACGGGTTCCTGCACCTGTTCGGTTATGACCACATGGATGAGGAAGAAGCGGAAGAAATGGAGTCGCTTGAGACTCGCATTTTGGCGGTGCTTGGCCTATCTGATCCTTACGCGGGACAGGAACCGCTTTGAATATTGTCTGGAGCCATGAACGAACATTCTGCACGACCTGCCAATGAGGGCAGAGAAAACGGCGAGCAGTCCTCCTCGGAGGAGGGCAGTAGTCATTTACGAAACGAACCCAATGCAAAGCCGAGATCGACGATCTGGTCGCGCATAGGACGGTTGCTGAAACCGTCACAGGGCGAGCGCCTGCGCGAGGATTTAACCGACGCGCTGATGGCCGACACCGAAATCGGTGCCGCCTTTTCGCCCGAAGAGCGGGCGATGTTGAACAATATCCTGCGTTTCCGGGAAGTTCGGGTCGAAGATATCATGATCCCGCGGGTGGATATCGACGGTCTCGACCAGAACATGACCATCGGCGAAGCGCTGATCCTCTTTGAGGAAACCGGGCGCTCCCGCATGCCGGTCTACGATGAGACGCTGGATAACCCGAAGGGCATGATCCACATTCGCGATCTGCTGGCCTATGTCGCCAAGCAGGCGCGCAACAAACGCCGGGCGGGATCGAGAAGCGTCGCGTATGGCGAGGCGAAGGCACCGCGCTCTCCACGACCGAATTTTGACCTTGCACGGGTGGATCTCGAACAGACGGTCGCCGATGCCGGGCTGGTACGCAAAATTCTTTTTGCGCCGCCCTCGATGCTGGCCTCCACTCTTTTGAAGACCATGCAGGCACAGCGAACGCAGCTCGCCCTTGTGATCGACGAATATGGTGGCACGGATGGTCTCGTCAGCCACGAGGATATCGTCGAGATGGTCGTGGGTGACATCGATGACGAGCACGACAAGGACGAGACGATGTTTTCGCGTCTGTCCCCCGATGTGCTGGTGGCGGATGCCCGCGCCGAACTCACGGAACTTGCCGAGGCGATCGGGCCGGAATTCGATGTCCGTGAGCATCTGGAAGAAATTGATACGCTTGGTGGCCTTATCTTCTTCGCACTCGGCCGCATTCCGGCAAAGGGCGAGATCGTTCGGGCCGTACCCGGTTTCGAGTTCCAGATCCTCGATGCGGATACAAGGCGTATCAAGGGCGTGCGTATCGTCCGCGATCACGGCTCGGAAGGGCAGGATGACCGCGCGCCGGGCGATGCCGGTGACAATGGGGTGATTGCGCTGCCCGGTCCGGATGTCCGCCTCATCACGCATCAGCAGAATGCCGATTGAGGAAGATCGATGGGGCGCTGTTCCCCGTCGTTTTCGTATCTCCGATATACCAATCCGGCAGGTTTGAGCGCCCTTACCGAGCAGCCAAGAGGGTACGTGGCGCTCGAGCCGCCGTCCCCTGTGGACTGCGAATCTTTTTCCTTTACGTCGGGTCTGAGGGAAAATTCCGTGGCGCGGTCTTGCCGGGAGCGGTCTTTCCCGGACGCGCATAAAACGGAGATGGTATGGAGCGTCTTGCAGGCAAGGTAATGCTGGCCGGTGGCAAAAGCCGCGCAGCGATGGCGGTTGCCGCAGGTGCGGTCGGAGCACTGGCCTTGCCTCCGTTCGGCTTTTTCGCGGCGTTGTTTTTGTCTTTCACCCTGCTTGTCTGGCTTGTGGATGGCTGCACCGGCAAACCGGGCGGCGGCATCTTCAGCCGCATCATGCCCGCTTTCGGGATTGGCTGGTGTTTCGGGTTTGGCTATTTCGTGGCGGGCCTGTGGTGGCTGGGCAATGCCCTTTTGCTGGAGGCAGACGAGTTCGCCTGGGCGCTGCCGCTCGCTATTCTTGGCCTTCCGGCTCTTCTCGCGCTGTTTTACGGTTTTGCGGTCGCCGCTGCCAATATCGTCTGGTCGGATGGTCTCGGGCGTATCGCAGCACTTGCGGCCGCATTCGGCCTTCTGGAGTGGCTGCGCAGCTTCGTGGCGACCGGCTTTCCCTGGAACGCCATCGGTTACGGCATCATGCCCGTCCCGATCATGATGCAGTCGGCGCATGTGCTTGGTCTTTTCGGTGTGACCACGCTTGCCGTTTTCATTTTTGCCGCCCCGGCCTTGATCGGTACGAAAAAAGGCATGTGGCCGGGCCTCGTTGTGGCGGGCCTGCTGCTGGCCGGTCATTTCGGTTATGGCTTTTACCGCCTTCAGACACCGGTGGAAACGCCGGCAGATGCGCTGACCGTCAGGATCGTGCAGCCGTCGATCGACCAGTCCCGCAAGATGCTGAATGCGGACCGGGCGGAGATTTTCGCCGAGCATCTGCGGCTGACGGCCCTGCCGCCTGGCGAAGGGAAAAAACGCCCCGATATCGTCGTCTGGCCTGAGACCTCCGTACCGTTTATCCTGACGCAAAACCCGGACGCTCTGGCGGAAATCGCGAAAACACTGGAGGACGGGCAGGTCCTGTTCACCGGCGCAGTCAGAATGGAAGACCAGGGGGCCGGCCGCCCGCCGCGTTATTACAATTCGGTCTATGCGATCGATAGCCAGGGCGAAATCATCGGCGCAACCGACAAGGTCCATCTGACACCCTTCGGAGAATATGTTCCCTTTGAAGGCATCCTGCGGGAATTCGGCATCAACAATGTCATCAGCCTGCCGGGCGGCTTTTCGGCCGCCTCTTCGCGCACGCCTTTGACGCTTCCTTCCGGCAAGACCTTCTATCCGTTGATCTGTTACGAGATCATTTTTCCGGGCGAGATGACCCCGGGCCTAGTGGGGGCTACGGCGATCCTGAACGTCACGAATGATGGCTGGTTCGGCGATACGCCCGGCCCATATCAGCACTTTCTGCAGGCGAGAGTCCGGGCCGTTGAGACGGGAGTACCGGTGATTCGCGGCGCGAATACCGGAATTTCCGCCGTCATCGACCCCTATGGCCGTATTTTAGCCGGGTTGGACTACGGTTGGGTTGGAATTGTTGACGCCACCTTGAGTGGTGGGTCAAACGACGCATTTACTTACGACATACATCGGACGTATTTCTGGTTGATTTTTTCTATAATGCTGATCGTTGCGGTATTTCCTGCCTGGAGTTTTGCTCGGCGCCAGAATTGACCAGGAACCCCCACAATTGCATAGTGAATACGTCAGTCGTAAAACAAGTTTAGACGCTGTCGAATTGCCGGCTCATTTCTTCGAATAAGTAATGAAACGAGATATCAACCCTTTCCGAGTGTCAGGATCCGCATGATGACCGAAAATAAGAAAAAGCCTAACCCCATCGACATTCATGTCGGAAGCCGAATTCGTCTTCGCAGAACCATGCTTGGCATGAGCCAGGAAAAGCTGGGTGAGAGCCTCGGAATTACCTTTCAGCAAATCCAGAAGTATGAAAAGGGCACGAACCGCGTTGGCGCCAGTCGCCTGCAGAACATTTCCGGGATTCTGAACGTGCCGGTTTCCTTCTTCTTCGAAGATGCGCCGGGCGATCAGGCTGTTGGCACGACGGGCATGGCGGAAGCGTCCAGCTCCAACTACGTGGTGGATTTTCTGTCGTCTGCCGAAGGCTTGCAGCTGAACCGTGCTTTCGTGAAGATTGCCGATCCGAAGGTTCGCCGCCGCCTCGTTGATCTCGTCAAGTCGCTCGCCGCCGAAGGAGATGCAGAGTAGCGCCTGCAAGCGACACCTCTATTTTCCAGCGTGTGGCGCTGGACACTCAACGGTCCGTAAGGGCCGTTTTTTTGTGCCAAATTAGAAAGGAATTCTCACATAAAGATATATTTATGTGGTTGTGTCCTTGTCTTTCGTGGCCGAAATGACTAACAAACTCGAAGACCGTTCTTTGAGGGGAATCCCGCATGCGTGCCAATTACCTGTTCACCAGCGAGTCCGTGGCCGAAGGTCATCCGGACAAGGTTTGTGATCGTATTTCCGATGAAATCGTGGATCTCATCTATCGTGAAGCGTCCAAGACGGGTGTCGACCCCTGGACGGTGCGCATCGCATGCGAAACGCTTGCGACGACGAACCGCGTCATTATCGCTGGCGAGGTCCGGGTTCCCGACACCCTGTTGAAAAAGGACAAGGACGGCAAGGTTCTCAAGGACGCCGCCGGCCACCCGGTCATCAATCCTTCGAAGTTCAAGTCGGCTGCCCGCAAGGCGATCCGCGACATCGGCTACGAGCAGGATGGTTTTCACTGGAAGACGGCCAAGATCGACGTTCTCCTGCATCCGCAGTCGGCGGATATCGCGCAGGGCGTGGACAGTGCTTCCGACAAGCAGGGCGACGAGGGTGCTGGTGACCAGGGCATCATGTTCGGTTACGCCTGCAAGGAAACGCCGGACCTGATGCCGGCGCCGATCTATTATTCCCACCGTATCCTGCAGCTGCTCGCCACGGCCCGTAAAAGCGGCGAAGGCGAAGCGGCAAAGCTCGGTCCGGATGCCAAGAGCCAGGTGACGGTTCGTTATATCGACGGCAAGGCAGCGGAAGCAGTGTCCATCGTTCTGTCCACGCAGCATCTTGATGCCAGCTGGGACTCGAAGAAGGTTCGCGACGTCGTCGAACCCTATATCCGCGAAGCTCTGGGCGATCTGAAGATTGCCGATGATTGCCAGTGGTATATTAACCCGACGGGCAAATTCGTCATCGGTGGTCCCGATGGCGATGCGGGCCTGACGGGCCGCAAGATCATCGTCGACACCTATGGTGGCGCTGCTCCTCACGGCGGCGGTGCATTCTCCGGCAAGGACACGACCAAGGTCGACCGTTCCGCCGCTTATGCCGCCCGCTATCTCGCCAAGAACGTCGTGGCCGCCGGTTTGGCCGAGCGTTGCACGATCCAGATCTCCTACGCGATCGGCATCGCCCAGCCTTTGTCGATCTATGTCGATCTGCACGGCACGGGCAAGGTCAGCGAAGACCAGGTCGAAGGCGCCATCCGCAAGGTCATGGACCTGTCGCCGTCGGGCATTCGCCGTCATCTCGATCTCAACAAGCCGATCTATGCCAAGACGTCTTCTTACGGCCATTTCGGCCGCAAGGCCGGCCGTGACGGCTCCTTCTCCTGGGAGAAGCTTGATCTGGTAAAGCCGCTCAAGGAAGCTTTGAGCGCATAAGCCTTGTCATTCGACGGCGATTGAGAGATACCGTTTGCACCTTTGTAACCCGCACAGCACCGTTCACCCGGCCTGTGCGGGTTAATTCTATTTGTTCTTGAGAGTATGACATGACGGAAGAGCGGCGTTCACGCGCAACGGAAGCTTTTTTTGGCAGGCGCAAGGGCAAACCTCTGCGCCACCAGCAGATCGATACGATCGAAAACCTGCTGCCCTTGCTGAAAGTCGATCTGGAAAGTGCGCCTCCGAAAAATCTCGTCGCGCTCTTTCCGGCGGATGTGAAGTCGGTTCGTCTGGAGATCGGTTTCGGCGGTGGTGAGCATCTTGCCCACCGCGCGGTTGAAAACCCCGAGACCGGCTTCATCGGCGTCGAGCCCTTCGTCAATTCCATGGCCAAGCTGCTGGCGAGCGTGCGTGAAGGCGAGCTGATGAATATCCGCCTTTACGACGATGACGCGACACAATTGCTGGACTGGCTGCCAGATGCGTCGATTGATCATATCGACCTTCTCTATCCCGATCCTTGGCCGAAGAAGAAGCACTGGAAGCGCCGTTTCGTTTCCGACGTCAATCTTGCCCGTTTCCATCGCGTGCTGAAGCCTGGCGGCAAGTTCTGCTTTGCTTCCGATATCGATACCTACGTCAACTGGACACTGCAGCATTGCGCCCGTCATGGCGGTTTCGAGTGGACAGCGGCAAGCGCCGAGGACTGGCACACACCCTATGCCAACTGGCCGGGCACGCGCTATGAGAACAAGGCGAAAAGAGAAGGCCGCAGTTCGGCCTATCTCACTTTCATTCGCACTTAACAGCTCGAACCGTCAGATATTCGCGTCCACTTCGGCTGCGACCGGAATGGAAGGCTGGGCGCCGGCGCGGGTGCAGGCGAGCGAGCCTGCAACGGCGGCGCGCTTCAGCGCCTTTTCGAAATCCATACCCTGATCGAGGCTGGCGGCAAGATAACCGCAGAACGTATCGCCCGCGCCGACGGTATCGACCGGCTCGATCTTGAGACCGGACGCCCTGAAGACCTTACCGTTGCGAATGGCGATCACGCCGTCGGCACCAAGCGTCACGATCAACGTCTGGCCGGTTTGTTCGTGCAGAGACTTGAGTTCGGTTTCCCGTTCGGCGGCTGAGAGCCCGCTTTTGCCAATCAGCAGCTCGAACTCGGTTTCATTTGCGATGACGATATCGGCAAGACCGGCGAGGCGCGGTCCATCGGCAGTCAGCGGCGCGGTATTGATAACGGTGGTGATGCGTTTCGCCTTGGCGGCCATCAGTGCCGCTTCGATCGCAGGTGCCGGTACTTCGAACTGAAGCATCAGAATATCGCCCGCTGCCATCTCCGCCACGGCTCTTGCGGCGTCGGATGCGGAGACTTCGCCATTGGCGGCGGGAATGACCGAGATCATGTTCTCCCCACCTTCACCGATAAGGATCACTGCCGTCCCCGTGGGGCCGGGCGCAGTCTTGACGAGCGACAGGTCGGTGCCGGCGTCGCGCAGCAATGTCAGCGCCGGTGCGGCAAAGGTGTCGTCGCCCGCAGCGCCCGCCATTTTGACCGTGGCACCGGCGCGCCGTGCGGCAAGCGCCTGGTTGGCTCCCTTTCCACCCGCTGCGGTGGAGAAGGTCTCTCCCGTCACGGTTTCACCGGGTTTGGGCAGGCGTTTGGCGGTAGCGACGAGATCCATGTTGATGGAGCCGAAAACAGTAATCATCAGGGCATGTCCGTATAAAATTCAAGCAAGGCGGCGACTTTGCCCGAGGCGATCACTCGTCGTCAACCACCCGCAGTTTCGCCGTTCCCGCCCTGTTCTCCGCAAAGCGTCGAGCCTGCTCGATTTCCCCGTGAGAGGTCTCTTTTTCCGTCGGCGAAAAATCGAGGCCCTCGATCTTCTGGCCGCGCGCCAGCACCTTGTCGGAGGAGATCAGCATCATGTCGACGTCTTTCTGCGCCAGCCCGAAATGGGCCTGTAGCTTGCGCGTCCGGTCGTCCAGCCGCCGCACATCGTCCATGAGAAGGGCAACTTCGCCCTGAATGAGATGCGCCTGTTCGCGCATGCGCTGGTCCTTCAGCACGGACTGGATGACCTGCACCGACAGCATCAGCAGCGAAGGTGAAACGATGACGACGCGGGCGCGGTGGGCGCGTTGCACCAGATATTCGAAATGCTGGTGAATGTCGGCAAAGATCGATTCGGACGGCACGAAGATAAAGGCCGTATCCTGCGTTTCGCCGCGGATCAGATATTTCTCCGCCACGTCGCGAATATGAACTTCCATATCGCGGCGGAATTGCTGGGTGGCAGCCCGTTTGCCCTCGGGCGATTCATCCGCTTTCAGCGCATTCCAGGCCTCCAGCGGAAACTTGGCGTCGATGACGAGGGACGGCGCGTTGTTCGGCATCCTGATGATGCAGTCCGGCCGGTAACCATTCGAAAGCGTCGGTTGAAGCTGAAAGGCGCCGGCGGGAAGGGCATCGGCGATCAGCGCCTCCATCCGTGCCTGTCCGAAGGCCCCGCGCGTCTGCTTGTTGGAAAGGATCGCCTGAAGTCCGACCACATCCTTCGCCAGATCCTGAATATTGCCCTGAGCGGCATCGATAACCGCCAAGCGCTCCTGCAGGCGACTCAGATTCTCGTGCGTCGATCGGGTCTGCTCCGTCAACGTTTCTCCGAGGCGCTGCGACATGCCGTCGAGGCGCTGGTTGATCGTCTGACCCATCTCGGTCTGGCGTGTGCCGAGCGTCTCTGCCATCGCCGCGATCCGACCGTGCAACTCTGACTGGGTTTTCAACAGATCGGAAATTTCACCATCGGCTTCCGCTTTTTTCACACGACTTTTCGTGACCATCCAGAAGGCGGAAAGGCCGAAAACGAAAGCCGCAAGAAGCGCACCGAAGCTGATGTCGACGGAGCCGGCGCGCAAGGCGGGATCGAGGAGAAAAGAGAAATCGATGCTCATGGCCAAATCTATCAGATTTCCAGTGATTCGTAAGATCAAAACAAGAACATTCATGCGGCGGAATTGAGTCGGACAAAACCGGACGAAGCTGCCATTTCGCCCGCGTATTTTTTATTTCCTCCGCGCAAGAGATACGTTATGGGAAGCCATGACTATCAAACCGCTTATCATTTTGCCCGATCCCGTGCTGCGCCAGCAATCAAGGCCCATCGAACAGGTGGATGCCGAAGTGTTGCGCCTTGCCGACGATATGCTCGAAACCATGTATGATGCGCCGGGCATTGGCCTTGCCGCCGTTCAGGTCGGCGTGCCGCGCCGCATGCTGGTGATCGACGTTTCGCGCGACGACGAGGAGAAAAAGCCGGTCGTCTTCATCAACCCGGAAATCCTCAAAGTGTCCGACGATGTTTCGGCCTATGAGGAAGGCTGCCTCTCCATTCCCGATTATTATGCCGAGGTCGAGCGTCCCGCATCGCTGACGATGAGATATGTCGACCGTGACGGCAAGCAGCAGACCATCGATGCGGACGGCCTACTGGCGACATGCCTGCAGCACGAGATCGATCACCTGAACGGCATTCTGTTCATCGATCATATTTCGCGGCTGAAGCGCGAGATGGTCATCAAGAAATTCACCAAAGCAGCCCGCGCAAAGATCTGATCCGTCTCATTTGGGAGACGGAACGATATAAGGGGCAGGGGGCGATATGGCTCTTCGTATCATTTTCATGGGTACGCCGGAATTTTCCGTTCCCACGTTGCGTGCGCTGGTGGAAGCGGGTCACGAGATCGTTGCCGTTTATACCCAGCCGCCGCGTCCCGGCGGCCGCCGCGGCCTTGATCTGCAGAAATCGCCGGTGCATCAGGCGGCCGAGTTGCTGGGCCTGCCCGTGCTGACGCCGGTGAATTTCAAGGCTGAAGAAGACCGGCAGCAATTCAGAGAATTCGATGCGGACGTCGCTGTTGTCGTTGCCTATGGGCTGCTTCTGCCCGAGGCAATCCTGAGCGGTACGCGCCTTGGCTGTTACAACGGCCACGCCTCGTTGCTGCCGCGCTGGCGCGGTGCGGCACCCATCCAGCGGGCGATCATGGCCGGTGACGCCGAGACCGGCATGATGGTCATGAAAATGGAAAAGGGGCTGGATACCGGCCCCGTTGCATTAACCGCAAAGGTCGCGATCGGCGAGAACGTGACGGCAGGTGAATTGCACGACAGCCTGATGCTCGCCGGTGCCCGGCTGATGCGGCAGGCTATGGACAAGCTCGAAGCAGACGACTTGCCTCTCGTCGCACAGCCGGAAGAAGGCGTCGTTTACGCGTCCAAGATCGACAAGGGCGAGACCCGGATCGAATTTTCCCGGCCGGCGCAGGACGTGCACAATCACATTCGCGGCCTTTCACCTTTTCCCGGCGCATGGCTGGAAATGGAGATCGGCGGCAAAGCGGAGCGCGTGAAGGTTCTGGCGTCCGAACTGGCAAGCGGCATGGGAGAGGCGGGCGCGGCGCTCGATAATGCCCTCACCATTGCCTGTGGAAGTGGTGCCGTGCGGCTCACCCGCTTGCAGAAGGCGGGCGGCAAGCCGATGTCAGCATCCGATTTCGTTCGTGGCACACCGGTTCCCACCGCGACGAGGCTCGGCTGATGCCACGTTTCCGCATGACCGTCGAATATGACGGCACGCCTTACTTCGGCTGGCAGAGACAGGACAACGGCCCTTCGGTTCAGGGCGCGCTTGAAGCTGCCGTCCGGTCGCTGACCGGCGAAACCGTGTCCATTCGTGGCGCAGGCCGCACCGATTCCGGCGTGCATGCCGTGGGGCAGGTGGCCCATGTCGATCTTTCCCGCGAATGGGAACCCTACACGCTGCGCAATGCGTTGAACGCTCATCTGGCGATGGCGAAAGAGGCCGTGTCAGTTCTGGATGCGGCAGCTGTGACCGAAGATTTCGACGCCCGCTTCTCCGCGCTGCGCCGCCACTATCTGTATCGCATCATCTCGCGCAAGGCGCGGCTGGCGCTGGAGCACAAGCGCGCATGGTGGGTGTCGAAGGACATAGACCACGAGCGCATGCATGAAGCTGCGCAGATGCTCGTCGGCCGGCACGATTTCACCACCTTCCGCTCGGTCCATTGCCAGGCGAGCAGCCCGGTCAGAACGCTCGACCGACTGGATGTAACCCGCAACGGCGATCTCATCGAGATACGCGCAACCGCACAGAGTTTCCTGCACAACCAGATACGCTCTTTTGCCGGTACGCTGAAAATGGCGGGCGAAGGTTCCATGACGCCCGAGGATGTACGCAACGCACTGGAAGCGCGGGATCGCAAAGCCTGCGGCCCTGTCGCGCCGCCGGACGGTCTGTATTTCATGCAGGTCGATTATCCCGATGTCATTCCGCCGCGTCGACACACCAAAGCCGAAACGGCCGAGGATATGGACTGACGTCTATGGCGGCGTTGGTTCTCAGCTGGGATAGACGCCGAGAAAACGTTGCAGCGCTTCCGAGAGAAGCATGCCAGGCACCAGCAGGGTCATGACGATCGCCGAGACGAGCAAGGACTGGTCGCGGATGAAAAACCTCACGATCCGCGAAAAGGCGAAGACCAGCGACAGCAGAAGCGCCAGCCAGAGTATCGCGATCAGACCCTGCAAAGGTGGCAGAAAGAACGCGATCAGGATCAGCACCGCATAGGCGTAGGAAAACGGCAGCGAGAGCCAGTTCATGGTAGTGACGAGCGGTCCGAATTTTTCCCGTGCGCCGAAGGCAAACAGCAGCATGCCGATCAAAAGCAGCGGCACGATCCAGCAGATCGCCTCCACCATCGCCAGACGGAAAAAGTAGATGAACCCCGTTCCTGTTCCCGGCGGATAGCCGGCGAGGAAGGCGGCGCGCAGCCACAGCCAGGAAACCAGCATGGCGGGCAGGCACCAGAGGGCGGAATAGAAGGACCGCCACATGCCGCGTTCGGAAAGATCGAGATAACGCGCGCCGGTATGATCGCCGAGCAACAGCAGCCACAGGCCCTTCAGATAGAGCCCTACCTCACTTGCCGTCGGCATGCGCGAACCAGCGTTCGATAAAGGTCTCGTAAATGCGTGTCAGTGTCTCAAGATCGGCAACCGCCACGCGTTCATCAACCATATGCATGGTCTGCCCGACGAGGCCGAATTCCACGACCGGGCAATAATCCTTGATGAAGCGCGCATCCGACGTGCCACCGGTGGTCGAAAGCTTCGGCTCCTTGGCCGTAACGGCCTCAATGGCGCCGGAGAGCGACGAGATGAGCGCATTGTTGCGCGTCAGGAAAACATGGGCCGGGCGGTCAGCCCAGACGATCTCGTATCTGGCGGGGCTGCGGCCGGGACGCAACTCACCTTCGGCAGCAGCGGCACCGAGACGGCGGATGATTTCCGCCCGCAGGCTTTCCGCCGTCCAGCTATCGTTGAAACGGATGTTGAACGATGCCGTCGCCCGCGCCGGGATCACGTTGGTGGCCGCATTGCCGGTGTCGATGGTCGTTACTTCCAGATTTGACGGCTGGAAATCGTCGGTGCCGTGATCGAAGGGCGGATGCATCAGCGCCTGCGTCAGTTGCAGCAGCCCGCGAATGGGGTTGTCGGCCAGATGCGGATAGGCGGCGTGACCCTGAACACCATGAACGGTGATATGGCCGGAAAGCGATCCCCGGCGGCCTATCTTGATCATGTCGCCCAGCTGGTCCGGGTTGGTGGGCTCGCCCACCACGCAGGCGTCCCATCGCTCGCCCTTGGCGGCGGCCCATTCCAGAAGCTTGGAGGTGCCGTTGATCGACGGGCCTTCCTCGTCTCCGGTAATCAGGAAGGAGACCGATCCTTGCGGTTTCCCATGCTTTTCGATGTGGCGGGCAATGGCGGCGACGAAACAGGCGACGCCGCCCTTCATGTCCACGGCACCACGGCCAAACATTTCACCGCCGGCGATTTCAGCCGCAAAGGGCGGATGGCTCCATGCGGCCTCGTCACCCACCGGCACGACGTCGGTATGGCCCGCAAACATCAGATGCGGTCCTTCCGTGCCGAGCCGGGCGTAGAGGTTCTCCACATCAGGCGTGCCCGCTTCCGTCGCCACCATCTTTTCCACCGTAAAGCCGAGCGGTGAAAGCAGGGTGTCGAGCAGCGACAGCGCGCCACCTTCGGCGGGCGTCACCGAAGGGCAACGGATGAGGGCGGCAAGATTGGCAACGGGATCGGTCGTGGTCATGTCAGCAGCTTTTTATCAGTCGCGCAGAAGCTCGTTGATGCCGGTCTTGGAGCGGGTCTTTTCATCGACGCGCTTGACGATGACGGCGCAATAAAGGCTCGGGCCCGGCTCGCCGTTCGGGAAAGGCTTGCCCGGCATGGTACCGGCGACGACGACGGAATAGGGCGGTACTTCGCCATAGGTGATCTCGCCGGTGGCGCGATCGACGATCTTGGTCGACTTGCCAATGAAGACGCCCATGCCGAGAACGGCGCCTTCGCGCACGATGCAGCCTTCGACGACTTCCGAACGGGCGCCGATGAAGCAATTATCCTCGATGATGGTCGGGCCGGCCTGAAGCGGCTCCAGAACGCCACCGATGCCGACGCCGCCGGACAGATGCACGTTCTTGCCGATCTGCGCGCAGGAGCCGACAGTCGCCCAGGTGTCAACCATCGTGCCTTCATCGACATAAGCGCCGAGATTGACGAAGGAAGGCATCAGCACCACGTTCTTGGCCACATAGGCGGAACGGCGCACGACAGCGTTCGGCACGGCGCGGAAGCCCGCAGCGCGGAACTGGTTTTCGCCCCAATTCTCGAACTTCGACGGCACCTTGTCCCACCAGGTGGATTCGCCCGGTCCACCGGTGACGATTTCCATGTCGTTCAGCCGGAAGGAGAGGAGTACGGCCTTTTTCAGCCACTGGTTCACTTTCCAGTTCCCGTCCGCCTGCTTTTCGGCGACGCGGACCTTGCCGCTGTCGAGAAGTTGAAGAGAAGTGTTCACCGCGTCGCGAACCTCGCCCTTTGTCGAAACGTTCACACCGTCACGGTTGTCAAAGGCTGTTTCGATGATGGTTTCGAGGGAGGTGAGATCCGTAAGGCTCATGGAAAATTCCTTAAAGTCGCGTGTGTTCATGGTCACGGATGGTCCCGCGCCGCTGGAAGGCTCTGGCCATTTGATCTAAGGGAGTGTTGGAAAGGCGTCAATGTGATTTGGGTGATTTGGCGCGTCAGACGAAAGGCATGGAAATGACACGACTGAAAAACGGCAAATTGCGGCGCAAGGACGGGGTCTGGGATCCTTTGAAGCGCAGTGCTGCGGACAAACAGCAGGCCGAAGTCGTTCAGAAGACGCCGCAGTCGGATTCCGCGTCCTACCGGCTTGCCTATGTGGACATGGATTTTCTCTGCCGCGAGGAATTGCGCCCCGTCAGGCTGCAGCTGGAACTTCTGAAGACGGAAATGGCTCTGACCGAGCGCGGGATCAAATCCACCGTCGTCCTGTTCGGCGGCGCCCGTATTCCCGAACCGGGCGGCGCGGCCTGGGCGGCGCGCAACGAGACGCAGAAGCGCAATCTGGAGCAAGCCTCGGTTTATTACGAGGAAGCGCGCAAGTTCGCCCGGCTTTGCACTGACTATGGCGCGAAATCCGACCACCTGGAATATGTCGTGGTCACCGGTGGCGGTCCGGGTGTCATGGAAGCGGGCAATCGCGGCGCTGCCGATGTGGGAGGCCCGTCGATCGGCCTCAACATCGTTCTGCCGCACGAGCAGGCGCCCAACCCCTATGTCACGCCGGAGCTGAGCTTCAACTTCCACTATTTCGCCATCCGCAAGATGCATTTCCTCATGCGGGCGAAGGCCGTGGTGATCTTCCCCGGCGGTTTCGGCACGCTCGATGAACTCTTCGAGACGCTGACGCTGATCCAGACGAAGCGCATGGCGCCCATTCCGCTCATCCTGTTCGGAGAGAAATTCTGGCGCTCCGTCGTCAATTTCGAATTCCTGGCGGACTTCGGTACCATTGCGCCCGAAGATATGGAGCTGTTGCATTTCGCCGAAACGGCCGACGATGCATGGAACATCATATCCGCCTATTACGAACACTGATTTTTTGCTTGGCGCGGCGAAGTAATTTTAGGGCTTAATTAGCAAACATAACCTAATTTTTCCTCGTCGCGATGCAGCACACTGTCCCATTCTGGACGGGCCTCCATGACGGAGATTTCTCATCCGTTGACGCCAGCCTTTTCGGCTGGCGATTTGATCGAGGCCAAAATGTTCAATTTCAAAGTGAAGTCGCTTGCGACCAAGCTGATCCTTGTGACCGGCTGTGCAATCACCACGGTTCTTGTCGCATCGAATTCCTTCCTCATTTCCCAGACCAGCAACCGCGTCCATTCGCTGACCATGGATCAGGCGAACACCGAAGCGCGCGCCATCGCCAACGTCATCGCTGCCGATGTGGGTGAACTCGGCAGCGCCGCGCGCTCCATGGCGGGCGTCATCGGCCGTGCGCATCAGGCGAAATCGATGGACCGCCCCGGCATCGTCAACATCCTCAAGGCCAATGTTGAACAGAATGCTTTCGCTTTCGGAAGCTGGTTCTGTGAACAGCTCGGTCTTTTCGACGGACAGACCACGGAGATCGCCGACAGGCTAGATCTCGGCACCAATGCAACGGGTGCATTTGCCCCCTACTGGTCGAAGACCCAGAAGGGCGAGATCCAGTTTTCGACCTTCAAGAACGACTATGCGGCGGAATGGTATGCGCTGGCCGCCAAATCCGGCAAGGGCGCCATTACCCAGCCCTATCTCGCCGAAGGCACGGAAGTGCCCACCACCATGACCTCGCTTGCCTATCCCGTCATGTCTGATGGTAAGATGATTGGTGTGGCCGGTGTCGATATTTCGCTGGTTTCGCTTTCGCAGAAGCTGCAGGCGCTGCATCCTTTCGAGACCGGTCGCGTCACGCTCATTTCGCAGGGCGGCCAATGGCTGGTGCCGCCCACGCCCGAGCAGAACATGAAGGCCTATGACGGAGACGGTGCCAGCACCGTTCAGGCGGCTATAACCTCCGGCAAGCAGGGCCTGATCGAAAATCTCGGCCTCGATACCGACGCACCCTATAACCGTCTCGTCTATCCGTTCGCGGTTCCCGGCCTCAATGCGACCTGGGTAGTCCTGGTGGATATCCCCCACAAGGCGTTGAACGCGCCGGTGCAGGAACAGACCTATCTGATGATCCTCGGAGCGATCGTCATTCTCGCGGCCGTCATCGCTGCGCTCTATTTCGCGGTCCGCCATTTCGTCCGCAACCCGCTCGCTTCGCTGGTCTCTGACGTCAGAACACTGAGCGATGGCCGTTACGACGTACCGGTCTCCGGGCAGGAACGCAGGGATGAAACAGGCGCGGTCGCAACGGCACTGGAAGGCTTCCGGGCGAAGCTTGCCGGTATCCGCGAAATGGAGTCGGATGCCGCCGTCCAGCGCGACAACGCGGAAACGGAGCGCCAGCGGTCCGAATTCGAGCGCAGTGAGAACAGCCGGATGCAGCAACACATCGTCGGCGTGCTCGGCGCTGGTCTCAATGCGTTGTCGCAGGGCAATCTGACCCACCGGATCGAGGACGAGTTCCCCGGTGAATATGCCAAGCTGCGCAATGACTTCAACTCGGCGCTAGCCAGCCTTGAGGAAACCGTTTCCACCGTCAATGGAACGGTTGTCAGCATCGGCAACGGCACAGGTGAGATCACCCGCGCCGCCAGCGATCTTTCGCACCGCACCGAACAGCAGGCCGCAAGTCTGGAAGAAACCGCAGCCGCCCTCAACCAGCTGACCGCGCAGGTCAATTCCAGTGCGGAAAACGCAGCGCAGGCGGCCGGCGCCGTCAGCAATGCCTGCGACGACGCCGGCAAGTCGGGCGAAGTCGTGCAGCAGGCCGTCAACTCCATGCAAGGCATCGCGCAATCCTCGGCGGAAATCTCCCGCATCATCGGGGTGATCGACGAAATCGCCTTCCAGACCAACCTTCTGGCGCTGAACGCGGGTGTGGAAGCTGCCCGTGCCGGTGAGGCGGGCAAGGGCTTCGCCGTTGTCGCACAGGAAGTGCGTGAGTTGGCGCAACGCTCGGCCACCGCCGCCAAGGAGATCAAGGGTCTGATCAATACGTCGGCGACGCAGGTGGGCGAGGGCGTCCAGCTGGTTGGCAAGGCTGGTGAGACGATGAAAAAGATCGCCGATCAGGTTCTGCAGATCAACCAGCTGATACGGCAGATTTCGGCCTCCGCCAGCGAACAGGCGGTCGGCCTGAAGGAGATCAACTCCGCTGTCACCCAGATGGATCAGGTCACCCAGCAGAATGCGGCGATGGTGGAAGAAACAACGGCGGCAAGCGTGACGCTGAACAGCGAGGCTGAAACGCTGAAATCGCTCGTTGCCGGCTTCTCCGTGTCCGGCGGTCATTCCAGCCAGTCCAGCCAGCAATTGCGCACCACCGCGGCGGCAATGCGTGCGCCTGTAGCCCAGTCACAGGCATCGGGTCGCTCGGCTGCGACCCAACGTGCCCGCCCAAGAACCAGCGGCGCAAACGCGCTGGCGCAGGATGACTGGACCGAGTTCTGAGAATATCTTCCGGTTCCAAATGAAAGGGCCGCAGGTTATGCCAGCGGCCCTTTTTCATGTCTGCGTGCCCGTCAGAGGCGGGCGAAACGTTCCGTCAGCAATTCGAAGAAGCCGTCCGCATCCACATTGCGCATCACGCGGGCATTGGCGGGCCGTTCGGTCACGTGCCACCAGTCCACCACCGTCATGCCCATGGTCAGTTCGGAATTGACCTCGATCTCGACATTGCAATCGCGGCCCTGAAACAGTTCGGGCTTGAGGAGATAGGCAATGACACTTGGATCGTGCAGCGGGCCGCCGTCCGAACCGTATTTCTCGATGTCGAAGCGTTCGAAGAATTCCAGCATTTCCGCCATGGCGATTGCCGGGCGTGTGCCGATCTCGCGAATGCGGCTGACGCGTGCCTTGGTCGTCAGCAACTGGTGGGTCACGTCAAGCGGCATCACGACGATAGGCATGCCGGAACGGAAGACGATATCGGCGGCCTGCGGGTCAACATAGATGTTGAATTCCGCAGCCGGCGTGATGTTGCCGCCTTCGAAGAAGCCGCCACCCATCATCACCAGTTCCTTGACGCGGCCGGCGATCTCGGGGGCCTTCTGCAGCGCCAGCGCCACATTGGTCAGCGCGCCGAGCGTGCAGAGCGTTACCGTGCCAGCAGGTTCCCGCAGCAGCGTTTCGATGATGAAATCGACCGCATGCTGCTTTTGCGCCTCCATCGTCGGCTCTTCGAGAACCGGGCCGTCGAGGCCGGTGCTGCCGTGAACGTGCTCGGCGGTGATGGGCTTGCGCACCAGCGGCCGCTCGGCACCTTCATAGACGGGAATTTCGGTGCGTTCGCATAGTTCGCAGATGATGCGGATGTTGCGGCTGGTCAGTTTCAGCGGAACGTTGCCGGCGACGGCGCACAGTCCGAGAATTTCAATTTCTTCCGGGCTTGCGAAAGCCAGCATGATCGCTGCTGCGTCGTCCTGACCTGGATCCGTGTCGATGATGATTTTTCTGCGTTCTGCCATGTCTTGCCCGCCATTGAGATGAGGCGCTTTTTTCGAGCGCCGGACGCTCGTTTGTCAAGCCTCATTCCTCGGCGTGTCTGTCTTTGCCTGAGCGGGCTGTCTTGCGCATCGCGATTTCACTTCCCATATTGCCTAAAGCCGGTGCAATTGACCGGCAAGGTTGCCGGAAGCGGGACCGCGAAACGTCGCTTGGTTGCAAGGACCGTCACGATATGAGCCGCATGACGCCATTCACCCACCCGCTTTTGCTGGGTTTTGATGCCATGGAAAAAACGCTGGAGCGTATGGCGAAGGCCAATGACGGCTATCCTCCCTACAACATTGAACGTCTGCCCGGCGGCGAAGACGTGCCGGAGCGCCTGCGAATTACGATTGCAGTTGCCGGTTTTTCACAGGATGATCTGGATGTGACGACAGCCGATAACCAGCTGGTCATTCGGGGTCGCCAGCAGGAACAGGAAAAGCGTGATTTTCTCTATCGCGGCATTGCGGCGCGGCAATTCCAGCGGGTCTTCGTGCTTGCAGATGGCATGCAGGTGAGGGATGCGCGCCTGCGCAACGGCCTTCTTGCCATCGATCTGGTGCGGCCCGAAATTTCGAACGTGGTAAAGAAAATTAATATTTCCGTCTCAGAGTAGAACGTGAACGCCGGAATCCGACACGAATCGCTCGGCGTGAAGAAGGAGGCTGAAATATGCTTTTAAAAGAAGCGCATGCGGGTCTCACCCGGTCCCAGCTCGCCCATATCGGCGAGGGAGAAGTGGGATATATCCGTAAAATTCGCGCTGAAGACGTAAGCCGCTGTTTCCCGGAAGCGCCTGATCTCGATCCGCAACTGGACCTTTGGGCGCTGTTTGGCGCGGATGGTACGCCGATCCTCCTGACGGACAATCGTTCCAGCACGTTTTTCAAGGCGGCGGAAGACGATCTGAAAACTGTCAGCCTGCATTGAAAAGAAAAAAGCCCGCCGATTGAGCGGGCTTTTCTTATGGGATCAAAGGAATGGGCGGTCCGGCATATCGTCGATCGAGATGACGCCGTCCTTGTTCCTGTCCAGCCGTTCGAACATTTTTTCGCCGGCTGCGGTGAACTCGGCCTTGCTGACCTGACCGTTTTCATCGGTGTCGGCCATGCGGAACATTGCAAAGGCCGCACCCTTGCCGCCGTGTTTGCCCCAGCCCTGACGATCGCCATGTTCGCGTTCGGCGCGCTTGCCTTCGGGGCGCTTGGCTTCGTCACCCTCGGGGCGCGGGTGGGCGGCGCGGAACGCCTCCATTTTCGCCTGGCGGTACTCACGCATTTCCTTCGGCGTGATCGAACCGTCCTTGTCCTTGTCAATCTCGGCAAAAAGCGCGTCCTGGCGTGCGGCGAACTCTTCCTTGGTAATCTTGCCGTCCTTGTTGGTGTCGGCCACCTTCAGAAGGTGAACGTACATCAGTTCCGGGCGGAACGGCATGCGATCGCCGTGGCCTTTGCCGTGTGGGGGCGGGGCGGCAAAACTTGCCGTCGCGGCCGAGCCGAGCAAAAGGGCTGCGCCAAGAGCAGAGAGTGCGATTTTTCGTGTAGACATCGTCATTACCTTCCGTTGGGTGTCCCTGGGAAAGAAGATAGTGACGTAGGCGGCAACCCACTACTTAAACATCCGTAAGGTGGATGAAGCTTCGGTAATGTCGCCTGCGCGCTATTTCGACAATGTCTGTCAGCGGGTGATCGTTTTGGTCAGGAAACCGGTGAGATCGTCGGTAATGTAGTCGATATGCTCATCCGTCGCAGTGGGGATCTCCCAGCGCTCCATGATGACGCCTTCGAGGTTCGAAGGAACGAGCAGCACGGTCTTCATGCCGAGCGCCTTGGGTGCGGCAAGGTTGCGCGGCAAGTCTTCGAACATGGCGGCTTTTCTGGTGTCGAGCTTTGCAAGTGCCGCAAACTTTTCGTAGGTCGCACTGGCAGGCTTCGGCAGGTAGTTTGCAGCAACGATATCGAAGATATCCTCGAAATGATCGAGAATGCCAAGTGCGCCGGCAGCCGCCTGCGCATGTTTGACGCTGCCATTGGTCAGGATGAACTTGCGGCCCGGCAAAGCCTTGATCGCCTCGCCGAGTTCCGGATGAGGCTTGAGAGCCGAATAATCGATGGCGTGCGCGCGTTCCAGAAACTCGTCCGGGCTGATGCCGTAATGGATCATCAGGCCCTGAAGCGTGGTGCCATGCTCATGGTAATAACGCTTCTGCAAGGCGCGGGCCTCGTCGGGATCAAGCTTCAGAAGCTCCGCCACGTAAGCCGTCATGTTGCGGTCGATCTGGGAAAACAGATTGACGTGATGCGGATAGAGCGTGTTGTCGAGGTCGAAGACCCATTCGCTTACATGGGCGAAATCGGCGGCATCGGGCAGGTTTTTCGGCTTTGTGTCCATGGGCGGCTTTATGCCCGTTTCGGATGCCGAAGAAAATCGAAAAGACGACGATCGACGAGAAAATCGGGCTTGGCCGTCGCCCTCGCCGCATGATACCGCCAAGGCCATGGAACTCTGGATAGGCATCACTTTCGCAAGCGCGTTCTTGCAGAACCTGCGCTCGACCCTGCAAAAACATCTGAAGGGCATGATGGGCACCACAGGTGCGACCTTCGTGCGCTTCGTTTTCGGAATGCCCTTCGCTCTTTCCTATCTCGGTTTTCTACATATCGCGCTCGGCCGGCCGCTGCCCGTACCGAACATGTCATTTGCCGTATGGGCGATGACCGGGGCCATGGCGCAGATCGCCGCCACCTTCCTGCTCGTTCACCTGTTTTCTTTTCGCAATTTCGCGGTCGGCACGGCCTATTCACGCACCGAACCGGCGCAAGCGGCGTTGTTTGCGCTGATTTTCATCGGTGAGAGCGTCAATGGTGGAACCCTGGCGGCCATTGCCATTTCGGTGACCGGCGTCATGCTTATTTCGGTCGCGCGCACGGAAGTGACCCCCGCCTCCTTTTTGACGTCCATCTTCAGCCGGACGGCGGGCATCGGCCTCGCCTCGGGTGCTTTTTTCGGTCTGTCGTCGGTCGCCTATCGTTCGGCCTCATTGGCGCTGGCTCCCAGCCTGCCGACGCCTGACGCGGTGATGCAGGCCGGCTTTACCCTCGTCGTCGTCATCGTGACGCAGACCCTGTCGATGTTCTTATGGATCGTATGGCGGGAGAGGGACGAATTGCGGCGGATCGCCAAGGTGTGGAAACCCTCGCTCGCGGTCGGTTTTGTGGGCGCCACGGCGTCATTCGGCTGGTTTACGGCGATGACGTTGCAACAGGCGGCCGTGGTGAAGGCACTGGCGCAGGTGGAGATGCTTTTCGCCTTCGCCTCGACGGTGCTCTTCTTCAAGGAGAAGATCAACCGGCTCGAATTTTCCGGCTGCCTGCTGATCGTGCTGGGCGTGCTGTCACTTCTGCTGTTCGGCTGAAAATGCCGTCTGTGGCGGACGGGCTTTGCCGTCCGCCACATGAACCGTATCAGGGCACGATGAGCGTGCCGGCGCCTTCCGTGAAGATTTCCAGAAGAACGGAGTGGGCGGTCTTGCCGTTGAGGATCACCACGCCCTGAACACCGGCCTTGATGGCCTCGATGCAGGTCTCGACCTTCGGGATCATGCCACCGGAAATCGTGCCGTCCTTGATGAGCGCGCGCGCCTGGGAGACCGTCAGTTCCTTGATGAGTTCCTTGTTCTTGTCGAGAACGCCGGGAACGTCGGTGAGAAACAGCAGACGCGAGGCGTGAAGCGCACCCGCAATCGCGCCAGCGAAGGTATCGGCGTTGATATTGTAGGTGGCGCCATCGCGGCCCGGCGCGACGGGAGCGATGACCGGGATCATTTCCGACTTTGCGAGCAGGTCGAGCAGGGTGCGGTCGACTTCGGTGACTTCGCCGACGAAGCCGAGATCGAGCACACGTTCAATATTGCTGTCAGGATCGATGACGGTCTTTTTCGCCTTTTCGGCGAAGACCATGTTGCCGTCCTTGCCGCACAGGCCGATGGCCCATTCACCCGTCTGGTTGATGAGCGCGACTATTTCCTTGTTGATCGAGCCGGCCAGAACCATCTCGACGATCTCGACTGTCTTGGCGTCGGTGACGCGAAGGCCGCCTTCGAACTTCGATTCAATGCCCATCTTCGTCAGCATCGCGCCGATCTGCGGGCCGCCGCCGTGCACGACGATTGGATTGATACCGGACTGCTTCAACAGGGCGATATCTTCCGCGAAAGCCTTTCCAAGCGTGGAATCACCCATGGCGTGACCGCCATATTTCACCACGATAGTCTTGTTCTCATATTTCTGCATAAAGGGCAGAGCCTGTGCGAGCAGCCGCGCCTGAGTCTCGCTTTCGGAAGCAGTCATGGAAAAACCTCGGTCTGTGGTTGCGGCCCTTGAGAGCCTTTCATCGCTCTACAACATCGACGCAAAAATCGGAATCGATTTTTGCAGTGCAGGATGCACGGATTCGCCCAGCGGGAGCGTTTGCAAGGACAGGTGAATGCGCGCTTTGGATGAATGAAAGGAACTCCGGGCCTTATTGTGTCTGCGCATAGTAAAATTCTACTTTCGGACACTCGGGAGCGCGTAATAAGATTGACATAAAGCGCCAATCGGACCAGCCTTGTGGCAGCAGGGGAGGGGTTATTCAGCAGGGCGACGGAGGATCGTCGTGCGTCGTGAAAACGATGCTGGCCTGAACGACCGAGGAGTTTGAAAACATATGACGGCACCGGATCGAGACAAGCAAAGCGGTTTGCGGGACGAAGTGCTCGCTGGCGAATATGTGCTGGGTGCCTTGCCGCCGGAAAGCATGGCGGAGCTTGCAAAACGCGTTAAACGCGACCGCCAGTTCGCCGCCATGGTCAGGCGCTGGCGGGAAAATCTGGCGGAAACCGAATATCGCGAAAGGGCGAGTGTTGCAGCGCTGCTTGATATGGATCCGGCCCGCTCCGGCCTGCCTTTCAAGGGTCAGCCGCTGCGCAATGGCAGCATGTTCGTCGCCATGTTTTCGGAAGTCTGGAATTCCGTACGTTTCTGGCGGCTTCTGGCATTGACGGCGATGCTCTGGACCGCCGTCTTGCTTTTCACCATCGCCTGAAGGCGATGGTCTTTTAGAGAGAAACCGTTCGTACGATCTCGGCGCGCAGGCTATCCAGCCCGAAGGATTTTTCCGACGAGGTGGCGAGAACTTCCGGATAGGCGGCGGGACGCTTGCGGATTTTCTCCAGCGTCTCATTGATCAGCCGGGGAACGCCAACGTCCTTGATCTTGTCCGTCTTCGTTAGCACGACCTGATAGGACACGGCCGCCTTGTCGAGCAGGCCCAGAACCTCTTCGTCGTTCTTTTTTATGCCATGGCGGGAATCGATCAGCACGTAAACGCGCTTCAGCGTCGCCCGTCCGCGCAGATAGTCGAAGACGAGCTTCGTCCAGGCATCGACATGGTCCTTGGGCGCCTGCGCATAACCGTAACCCGGCATGTCGACCAGCGCCATCGGCGGCAGGTCGCCCGGCTCGCCCGAATAACCTTCAGGAACGAAATAGTTCAGTTCCTGTGTGCGTCCGGGCGTGTTGGAGGTGCGGGCAAGCCCCTTGTGGCCCACCAGCGCATTGATGAGCGAGGACTTGCCGACATTCGAACGTCCGGCGAAGGCAATCTCCGGCGGGCCTTCGGGCGGCAGGAATTTCATCGCGGGAACGCCGCGGATGAATATCCAGGGTCGCCCGAACAGGGGCTTTTCGGTTGCCGGACCGGTTTCACTCATTTCGATTGCACCGGCTTTCGTTTGAACAGCCCTTTGAGATTATCGAACAACTCGATCTTGGCGCCGTGACGCTTCATGATAAGGGCCTGCTGGCTGATGGAGAGCGTGTTGTTCCACGCCCAGTAGATGACCAGGCCGGCGGGGAAAGAGGCCAGCATGAAGGTGAAGATCAGCGGCATCCAGGTGAAGATCATCGCCTGTGTCGGATCGGGTGGCGTCGGGTTCATGCGCATCTGCAGGAACATGGTGATGCCCATGACGAGCGGCCAGACACCGATCATCAGGAAGTGCGGCACGTCGTAAGGCAGAAGGCCGAACAGGTTGAACAGCGACGTCGGATCCGGAGCGGAAAGGTCGTGGATCCAGCCGAAGAACGGTGCATGCCGCATTTCGATGGTGACGTAGATGACCTTGTAGAGTGCGAAGAAGACCGGGATCTGCAGCAGCATCGGCCAGCAGCCGGCAACCGGGTTGATCTTCTCTTCCTTGTAGAGCTGCATCATCGCCTGCTGCATGGCCATGCGGTCATCGCCATGCTTGGCCTTCAACTCTTCCATCTTCGGCTGCATCCGCTTCATGTTCGCCATGGATGCATATTGCTTGCTGGCGAGCGGGAAGAAGAGGGCCTTGACGACGATGGTGGTGAGCAGGATGGCCACGCCGAAATTACCAAAATAACGGAAGAAGAAATCCATCATTTTGAACATTGGCTTGGTGATGAAGTAGAACCAGCCCCAGTCGATCAGGAGGTCGAACTTCGGAATGGAATATTCGGTTTCGTAACGGTCAACCAGCGGCACTTCCTTGGCGCCGGCGAAGACAAGGCTCTTCAGTTCGATAGACTGGCCGGGCTCGACCGTCATCGTGTCGCTCTTGAAATCGGCCTGGTAGCTCGGCTGATTGCCCTTGATGTGCGAGTAACGCGTTTCGAACGGCGTCATCTGCGGCGGCACAATGGCAGCGGCCCAATATTTGTCGGTGATGCCGAGCCAGCCGCCGGTTGCCTTTGCAACCGTTACCGGGGTTTCTTCGACGTCCTTGTACTTTTCTTCCGTCAGGCTGCCATCTTTGCCAGAGACGCCGAGGAAGCCTTCATGGATGACGAAAACGGGCGGTATTGCCGGCTTGTTGTTGCGCGTCACGCGGCCATAGGTGGCGAAGGAGACGGCTGCCTGTCCGGGGTTTTCGACCTTGTCGTTGACCGTGATCATGTAATGCTGATCGATCGAAACGGTACGGGAGAAAACGACGCCATTCTGGTTGGTGTACTTCAGGGTGACCGGCGTGGTTTCCGTCAGCTTGTCGCCGCTTGCGAGTGCCCAAACAGTCGAAGGACCGGGAACGCTGCCAGCATCGGCGCCGCCGACATAACCGAGTTCGGTGAAGTAGCCGTCCTTGGTATCGGAAGGCGAAAACAGCGTGATGATCGGGCTCGAGTCATCAACGGTCTCATGGTAGCCCTTGAGCCGGATGTCATCGAAGCGGGCGCCGGTCAGATTGATCGAGCCGGCGATGGCCTTGGTGTCGATGGCGACACGCTGGCTTTTTGCAATCGCTTCTTCACGCGTCGCCGTTGCGGCGGCCTGCGTGGAGGAGGCAGGCGGTGCGCCGTCGACGGTCGCGCCGGGTGCGGCACCCGGTGCCTGCTGTTGCTGCGTCGTCTGCTGCTGCGCCTGGCGGGCCTCTTCGGCGCGGCGCTGCTGATCGATGCGCGGATTCATGTAAAGGAATTGCCAGGCGAGGACGATGACAACCGAAAGGGCTATCGCGATGAAGTAATTGCGGTTCTTTTCCATCATTCTTTCCTGGAGCGGGTGTCCTGGGACCGTTTCGGTTTCGCCGTTCCTTCAATTCGCTCGGTAAGGAGAGACTGAAGTTTTGGGAAGGCCGTCTCGAGCACGTCCCTGCGGGCGACAATCACATAGTCATGGCCGGGCTTCATTGCGAATCCGGCAGAAAGCCTGACGGCTTCCTTGAGACGGCGGCGCATGCGATTTCGCTCGACCGCGTTGCCTTGTCTTTTCGTTACGGTGAAACCGACCCGAGGTTCGGTTTCCGGGGCTTTCCGGTCGAGGACTTCCAGAAGAAAGGTGCCTCCCCGCCGCTTTTCCCCCGTCTGAACGGCAAGAAAATCCGACCGGTTTTTAAGCCGGCCGGGCAGTTTTTTTGTCTTGCTCATGTGCCCGCGACTTTCATCGGGCCACAGAGACGGCAATTAAGCCGACAGACTTGCGCGGCCGCGCGCACGGCGGGCTGCGAGAACTTTGCGACCGCCGGCAGTAGCCATACGGGCACGGAAACCATGACGACGCTTGCGGACAAGCTTGGACGGTTGGTAGGTACGCTTCGACATTTATTTAATACCGCGGTGTGCGGCCCTTCTTGAATTTGCACTATTTGCAAGAGCGTTTCGTTTTTTGCACGGCTAACCCCGCCTGGGCGAGCTTCTAATGGCCGAGCGTGCGCGGCTTATAAGGGCATAGGCTGAGCAAAGTCAATTGCCGAAGGGGTTTTCGCGGTTCACCTTTTGCGGAAGCGCCCTGAAATCGGCTTCGCACACGGGCGCTGCGGGCGCGATCCGTCTTGCGATCGGTAAATTCTGAAATTCTTTCTTAAGACGGCATTGATAAATATTGTCATGGGAAAAGTTATGCCAGCTTCCCAATTTCCATCGTGCGGCTGGCTTTTTGGGGGAATGAAAATTGAGAATTCGCGGTCGTATCAATCTTCTTGTCGGACTGATGAGCCTAGTGGCCTGTACCATAGGCGGCCTGTCCATATATGCGGTCAGCGAATTCCAGGTCCGTACGGTCGGATACGAAAAGGCAGCCGAGCGCGCCTATAAGGGCGAAGCGCTGAACCGCCTTGTGACCGCGGTCGTCATGGAGGCGCGTGGCGTTTACGCTGCCCCTGACGCCGAAAAGGCGGCACCTTTTGCTGATGGCATCGTGAAGAACCTCGACGCCATGGAGAAGCTGATCGCGACCTGGACCCCTCTCGTTCCGGCGGAACAGAAGGCGGCTTTTGACAATCTCTCCAGCCGGTTCAAGGAATTCAAGGCTTTCCGTCTGGAAACCGCACGGCTTGCCCGGGAAGCCGGCCCGCAGGCGGCCAACCAGCAGGGTAACAACGAGGCGAACCGGGCCAACCGCAAAGCCTATCAGGCGGAAATCGATGCCGTCGTGAAAAACGACATTGCCGAGCTTGCCACCGTCAAGGCCGGTATCGCCGATTTTGTGACGACCACCTTCTGGCTGGTCATCATCGTCACCGGCAGCGGCATATTGGCCGGCGCGGCATTTGGCCTCTACATCGGCGCGCGGCAGCTGAGCGCGCCCATCCGCAAGGTTTCGGAGGTCATGAACGCCGTGGCGGATGGAAATCTGGACGCGGACGTGCCCTATCTTGGCCGGAACGATGAAATCGGTGAAATGGCGGCGGCCGTCGAGGTCTTCAAGAAGAATGGCCGCGAAGTGCGCCGCATGAATGCGCAGGAAACCGCCATGCGCGCCAAGAGCGATGATCTGCAGGCCGGCATGGCCGTTGTCGTGGATGCAGCAGCCCAGGGCGATTTCAGCCGTCGCATCAACAAGGATTATGGCGACGAAAACCTCAATCGTTTCGCCGAGACGATCAATGCCCTGCTCATCGGGGTGGATAACGGCGTCTCTGAAACCAGCCGCGTCATCGAAGGTCTTGCGCGCGGCGATCTGACGGAAAAGATGGACGGCGAGTTCCGCGGCGTGTTCGCCGAACTCCAGACG
Source organism: Rhizobium sp. AN73 (assembly GCF_030757975.1). Lineage (NCBI taxonomy): Bacteria > Pseudomonadati > Pseudomonadota > Alphaproteobacteria > Hyphomicrobiales > Rhizobiaceae > Rhizobium > Rhizobium sp. AN73. Next base: position 2,204,649 of record NZ_JARWME010000002.1, on the reverse strand, counting down.
AACGTCAACCAGACGCTGACCAAGCTGCGCGAAACGATGCGCGAGGTGCGCAGCAGCACGGAAGGCATCAGCGGCAATGCGAATGAATTGCGCTCAGCTGCCGACGACCTTTCGAAGCGGACGGAACAGCAGGCTGCGGCACTGGAGGAAACCTCCGCAGCCCTCGACGAGATTACCGCCGTCGTTCGCAATTCCACGGATCGCGCACAGGAAGCCAGCACCATGGTGGCCGAGACCAAACAGAAGACGGCAGAATCCGCCAATGTCGTGCGCGATGCCGTCTCCGCCATGGATCGCATCGAGCACGCCTCGCGGGAGATCAGCCAGATCATCAACGTCATTGACGAGATCGCCTTCCAGACCAACCTTCTGGCGCTGAACGCGGGCGTCGAGGCCGCGCGTGCAGGCGAGGCGGGCAAGGGATTCGCAGTGGTCGCACAGGAAGTGCGCGAGCTGGCGCAACGCTCCGCAACGGCTGCGAAGGATATCAAGGCGCTGATCACCAAATCCGGCGAAGAGGTCGGACGCGGCGTGTCGCTGGTTCAAAGAACCGGCAGCGCGTTGAACGAGATCGAGACCCGTGTTCTGGCGATCAACGAACACATCCACTCGATTGCCACGGCGGCGCGCGAGCAGTCCACCGGGTTGCACGAGGTGAACACGGCGATCAACCAGATGGATCAGGTGACGCAGCGCAATGCCGCCATGGTCGAGGAGACCTCGGCTGCGACCCACAAGCTGAGCGGCGAGGCCGGCCATCTCGTGACGCTGGTGTCGCGCTTCAAGGTCGGCGCCGAGGATGCTCAGCTCCGCTCCCGCGCAGAGCAGCCGATGCGGCCTGTGGCGGTATCCGGCCGGGCAGCGGCGGTAGCCTCTCCGGCCCGCAAGCTGATGAACAGTGTCAGCCGCGCCCTCAATGCCCAGCCGGCTGCTGCCGCAGTGAACGGGGACTGGCAGGAGTTCTGAGGTCTCCACCCTCGGGTTCGCTTGCGACCGATTTTATTTCAAACGCCGCCCCTTCCGGGCGGCGTTTGTTTTTCCGGCATTGAAGTTGTTTGTTTTGCAACGCATTGGAAAAATATCTGTTAGGTCCTATTATCGTGCTTGCATATAAATCGAGCCGTTCCACCGAAGCGGCGGCGCGCATACAGGATCAGGGCCCGGTGTTTTCTAAAGGCGTAGACAGCTTGGACGGCACGGAGGACAATCCGGTGCACTGCATGCCGGGATTGACCGGGGGTCTCTCCGGGCGACTGCTGTTGCTTACCGTCATTTTCGTGATGATTGCCGAAGTGCTGATCTTCGTGCCTTCTGTCGCCAATATGCGCCTTTCCTGGCTGCGGGACCGCCTTAACACGGCTGCCGCTGCCGGTGCGGTGATCGATGGCCTGCAGGCCGAATTGCCGCGAAGCGTGCAGAACGACACGCTGATGGCCACCGGGGCGAAACTGATTGCGCTGCGCAAGGATGGCACGTCGCGCCTGCTGGCGGTTGCGGAAACGCCGCCGGGGGTCGACGAGCAATATGATCTTTCCGATGTCTCGCAATTGGCGGCGGTGCGGGATGCCTTTTCGACATTGCTGTTCGGCGGCAACCGTGTCATCCGCGTTTTTGACGTGGTCGGCGACAGCGACACCATCATCGAACTGGTGCTGGGTGAAAACAAGCTGCGGGCGGCGATGCTGGCTTATGCCCGCAACGTTTTCCTGATCTCCATCGTCCTGTCGCTTGTCACCGCCAGTCTAATTTTCGTTTCCATCAACCGCATCATGATCCGGCCCATACGCCGCCTGACGCTTGGCATGCAGCGTTTTTCCGAGGAACCCGGCAATCCCGAGCGGATTTTCGTGCCGGAGGAGGGAAGCGACGAATTGGCTGTCGCGGGCCGTCATCTGGCCGACATGCAGACCGAGTTGCAGAAAACCCTGCGGCAGCAGAAGAATCTCGTGGATCTTGGCCTCGCCGTTTCGAAGATCAACCATGACATGCGCAATATCCTCTCATCGGCGCAGCTCATGTCGGATCGGTTGGTGGACGCCAAGGATCCGATGGTGAGAAGCTTTGCGCCGAAACTGCTGCGCACGATCGACCGCGCCGTGGCCTATACGAGCGAGGTTCTGGCCTATGGACAGGCGACGGAGGGTGCACCGAAACGCAAGACGGTTCACCTGAGCAATCTGGTGCGGGATGTACGCGACATTCTGGCGCTCGATCCGGAAAGCGGCATCGAGTTTCAGGATAGCGTTCCCGCCGATCTCACCGTCGATGCGGATGCCGAGCAGCTTTTCCGGGTGATCCACAATCTCTGTCGCAATGCCGTTCAGGCCCTGCAATCCGATACGACGAACGCAGCACCTCGGCATCTGTCAATCGCGGCCCAGAGGGCCGGCAGCGTCGTCAGCATCGTGATAGACGACAACGGGCCGGGAATGCCGCGCAAGGCGAAAGAGAACCTGTTTTCCGCCTTCAGGGGGTCGGCCCGTTCCGGCGGCACCGGCCTCGGGCTCGTCATTGCGCGTGAACTGGTGCTTGCCCATGGCGGCACGATCGCGCTTGTGGAGAAGCCCGGTCCCGGCACGCAGTTCCGCATAGAGATCGCCGACCGCGCCGCTTCCGTGCAGGCGGCCAGAACCGCCTGAAAATCTGTTCCTGAAACAGTCCGTTGCAATCGCAGCACCTGCCGGAATACGCGCGGCATTCGGCCCTTCAAAAACATCATTTATGGAATTGTCAGTATAATCAATATGATACGTGAATTGCTGCGGAAAAATGACAATTTCGAAACGAAATCGCTTGCAATCGGAATGAGGACGTTTTAGAGGATCGCCACGCCACCGGAAATGACCGGAACGGCACGCACCCGTAGCTCAGCTGGATAGAGCACCAGACTACGAATCTGGGGGTCAGGAGTTCGAGATCTCTTCGGGTGCGCCATTTCTCTTCCCATAAAAATACGACAATGCGGCCTGCGCCCACCGCTGTTTTATCATGCGGTATAAGACCAATATCATTGGCATCTGCGTAAAACCCGCGTGGCCGAACAGATTCCGAATTTCCCGTAAATGTGCTAAAGTCTCTGGGGTCATCAACTGGCCACAGGGTGAATGCCATGTTGGAAACGGACAAGGTGTTTGCCGGGTCTATCCCGGAAAACTACGACCGATATATGGTGCCGTTGATCTTCGAGCCCTTCGCCCGTGATCTGGCGCGGCGGTCGGCGGCATTGATGCCGATTGACGTTCTGGAGATCGCCGCGGGCACTGGGGTCGTCACCCGCGAACTGATACCTAAACTGTCGCCCGCTGCAAACTATGTCGTGACCGATCTCAACCAGCCCATGCTCGACTTTGCGGCGTCGCACCAGACGCCCGACAGTCGCATCCGGTGGCGTCAGGCGGATGCTCAGGCGCTGCCGTTTGAAAATGCGGCTTTCGATCTCGTTGTCTGCCAGTTTGGCGCGATGTTTTTTCCCGATCGCCTGTCCGCCTATCGTGAAGCCAAGAGGGTACTGAAGCCCGGCGGACATTATTTATTCAACGTATGGGACCGCATTGAGGAGAACCACCTCGCGAATGAGGTGACAATCGCCCTTGCAGGTATGTTCCCCGACGATCCACCGTGTTTCATGGTGCGCACCCCGCACGGTTATCACGATACGGCATTGGTCCGCAGCGAGTTGGAAAGTGCCGGTTTTTCCCGCGTGACGATCGAGACGATAGCGGCACAAAGTCGCGCGCCGTCGCCGCGCATTCCGGCCGTCGCCTATTGTCAGGGAACCGTTCTCCGGACTGAGATCGAGGCAAGAGCGCCGGGGAAACTGGAGGCGGCGACGGACTGCGCCGCATCTGCGATTGAAGCGCGGTATGGCAGCGGCGAGGTTGTCGCCAAAATTCAGGCACATGTGATTCTGGTAGCCGTTTAGAATGCCGGATGTGCCAGTGCAGTTAGGTCGTTTTCCCGTCGATAAACTCCGGATTCTGATATCTGGAACAAAACCCCCGTAATATTAGGGGTTTTAGGTGGAGGTCGACGTTGCAAGGCCTGACGATGGCCCGAGATTGCCGGGCTTCCAGATGTCACCGAATTTTCCGTAAACCTTCGTCATACTGTCATACAATATAAGCATATGCGCTCCAGAAAAGGAGCGCAGAATGACGCCACAATCACTTGAACTTTCGGGTATCGGCAAAGGCTTCGGGGCTGACGATGTTCTGAAAGAGATCGATCTTTCCATCCGCCCCGGCGAGTTTTTATCCCTCGTCGGCATGTCTGGCTGCGGCAAGTCAACGCTGCTGCGCATCATCGCAGGGCTGGAAACGCCGGATCGCGGTTCGGTAACGATCGGCGGCCAGGATGTGACGGAGATCGATCCGAGCGACCGCAATCTGGCGATGGTGTTCCAGTCCTACGCGCTCTATCCACATATGAGCGTGCGCCAGAACATCGCGACGCCGCTTCGGATGCGACGTCTGCCGCTTGCCGCACGGTTGCCGCTGATCGGAAGGTTTGCAGCGCCGGCCGAGACGCTGCGTCAGATCGATGCTGCCGTCGAACAGGCGGCCGAGACCCTGCAGATCGCGCATCTGCTGGAGCGCAAGCCCGCGCAGCTTTCCGGCGGTCAGCGCCAGCGTGTGGCGCTTGCCCGGGCGCTGGTGCGCTCACCCGCGGCTTTCCTGATGGACGAGCCGCTCTCCAACCTCGATGCCAAGCTTCGCGCCCATATGCGTGAGGAGCTTGCCGGGCTGCACCGGCGGCTGGGGGCAACCTTTATCTACGTCACCCACGACCAGATCGAAGCCATGACGATGTCTGACCGCATTGCGCTGATGTCGGAAGGCCGCATCGAGCAGCTCGGCACACCGGATGAGCTCTACCGGAAACCGGCGACACTGACGGTCGCGCGTTTCATCGGCACGCCATCGATCAACCTGCTGCCGGTGGAAATCGATGCTCAGGGTAAGGTCACGGCTTTCGGGCGCGATCTTGGTGTAGAGGCCTCGGGCCGTGATGTCGGTCCGGCGACGCTTGGCCTCCGCGCCGAGGATCTGCGTCCGGGTGCCGAAGGCTTCGCGGTGCGGGTGACCCGCAGCGAAACCCACGGCGCGGACCGTTTCGTGAACTGCCGTCTTCTGAGCGACGAGACCGTCGCCATTACCCTGCGTCAGGCCGCGGGCGAGGTGTTGGGCGCCGATGAGAACGGCGTGATGAACCTCGGCTTTGCGCCGGAGCGTGTGCATCTTTTCGCCGCAGACGGCCTGCGCCGCAAGACGACGGTGCGTGAAATGGTGCCGGCATGACGGCGGTCGATTTCTCCCCAGCTGCGCGTGCAAAGGCTCGTCCGCGCCTGTCGAAGGCGGACCGGCGGATGATCTGGCGTGGCCTGATGTTTGCAGCACCGGCAAGCCTGCTGATGCTGGCGATCTATATTGTCCCGATATTCGTTCTGGCCGGTTTTTCCGTCACAGATTACAAGCTCGGCGCACTCTCCACCCGCTTTGTGGGTCTCGACAATTTCTTCAAGGCTTTCCACGACCCGGTCTTCCTGCGTGCGCTGGCGAATACGGCCATTTATGCGGTCATCGTCATCCCCTTCGGCGTGTTCCTGGCGCTCGGGGTGGCCTTGCTCGTTTATAACCGCAAGCGCAGCCGTGCCTTCTGGGAGGTTGCTTATTTCCTTCCCGTCACCGCAACACTCGTCGCCATGGCAACCGTGTGGCAATTCCTGCTGCATCCTTCGCTTGGCCCGGTGAATGCGGCGATCAAGTGGTTCGGCTTCGAGCCCGTCGCCTTCCTCTCCAACCCCGTCCTGCTTATTCCCACCATGGCGCTGATGGGTGTCTGGCAGGTTCTGGGCTTCAACATGGTGCTGTTCCTCGCCGGCCTCACCGCCATTTCGAAGGATCTCCACGAGGCATCGAGACTGGACGGCGCGAAAAACCCGATCGACCGGTTCCTGACGGTGACCTGGCCGATGCTGGGGCCGACGACGATGTTCGTGGTGGTCACTACCTCGATCTCAGCCTTCAAGGTGTTCGAGACGGTCGCCGTGCTGACCAAGGGCCGCTTCGGTTCCGAAACCCTGCTTTTCGATCTCTATCTTGAAGGGTTCGAATATTCCAACACCGGTTATGCCGCCGCGCTGACGGTGATCTTCCTCGCGATCGTGTTGATCCTCTCGATTGGCCAGACGCTGCATATGGACCGGAAGGTGCACTACTGATGGCCGCGCTTCGTAAATATCTCCCGCATCTTGTGTTGGCACTCGGCGCTTTCGTGATGCTGCTGCCGTTCTACTGGATGATGTTGACGTCGATCCGCTCACCGGCGGAAATCTTCGACGTCTCGCTCTGGCCGATCCCCGCGAAATTCGACGCGGTCGAGAACTATGTCCGGGCGGCGAGCCAGGTGCCGATGGCGCGTTTCATGCTGAACGGCGTCATCGTCTGCGTCGGCATCCTCGTCGTACAGGTCCTGACATCGGTGCCGGCAGCCTACGCGCTGGCGAAGCTCAAGTTTCCGGGCCGCAAACTGCTGCTGGGGCTCGTCATCGCGGCGCTCTGCGTTCCCATTCAGGCGCTGGCGCTTCCGCTCTTCGTCGGTCTGGCGAAGACGGAGCTGCTGAACACCTATTTCGCGATGATGATGCCGTTCTTCCTCTCGGTCTTCGCCATCTTCCTGTTCAACCAGTCGTTCCGCAGCTACCCGGATGAAATCATCGAGGCGGCCCGCATGGATGGTTTTTCGGAAATGGAGATTTGCTGGGGGCTGGTGCTGCGCGGCTCGCTGCCCTCGCTCGCCGCTTTCTCGATCTTCTCGCTCGTCGCCCACTGGAACGACCTTTATTGGCCGATGATCGTGGTCTCCGACACCAATCTGGCCCCGCCGCCGCTTGGCATGATGCTTTTCGCGGATGTCGAATCCGGCGCCAATTACGGTGCGCTGATGGCGGGCGCGACACTGATTACCGCGCCTATGGTGCTGTGCTTCCTCCTCGCACGGCGGCATTTCATCGCCGGTATTACCATGACCGGCGTCAAGTGACGCCGTTCAAACTCCTCCTCCCAACCCATTTTTGGAGAATGACATGAAAATCAACCGACGCGCTCTGATGGGCGGTCTGGCACTCGGTGTGGCCTTTGCAGGCCTCGCAACGCCGGTTCTCGCCAACGAAATCACGCTCAACGTTCTCTACAACCTGCCAGGTTTCACGAAGTTCCATCAGCCGCTGGCCGATGAATTCATGAAGAAAAACCCTGACGTGAAGATCAACTTCCTCGCTCCGGCCGCAGGTTACAACGAAGGCCAGCAGCAGGTGCTGCGCTCTGCCGTGACCGGCAATCTGCCGGACGTTTATTTCTCGGGTTACAACCTGACGGCGGAACTCGTGCACACGCTCGCACCGCGCAACCAGATCACCGATCTTGGCCCGTTCATTCAGGCCGAAGGCGGTCAGGCTTTCCTCGACAAGAACTATAGCCCGAAGATGGCCGCACTCGGCCAGATCGACGGCAAGCAGTACGGCCTGCCGGTAAATGCTTCCTCGCCGATCATCTACATCAACTCCGACCTCGTCACCAAGGCCGGCGGCGACCCGGACAAGATGCCGACGACCTTCCCGGAGCTCATTGCTCTCGCCAAGAAGATCAAGGCTCTCGACTCGAAATTCGCAGGCATGAGCTACGACATCAACGGCTGGCCGGATGACTGGTTGTGGCAGGCGCTCGTCTTCGAACAGGGCGGCAAGCTCGTTGACGACAAGACCAAGACCGTTGCCTTCGACAACGAGATCGGTCTCAACGCTCTGAAGATGACCCGCCAGTTCGTCACCGAAGGTGGCCAGAACCTGCTTGACTGGGACCAGTCGCGCCAGCAGTTCGGTGCCGGCCTCACCGGTTTCATCTTCTCGACCCCGGCCCACGTTCAGACGATTCAGGGTCTGGTTGGCGACCGCTTCAAGTTGAAGACGGCAACCTTCCCGCTCGACAACAAGAAAAAGGGCGGCGTGCCGACCGGCGGCAACTCGGCCGTTATCCTGACGCAGGAAAAAGCCAAGCAGGACGCTGCCTGGAAATATCTGAAGTGGATCACTGGCCCCGAGGCGCAGAACACCATCGTGCGCATCACTGGCTACCTGCCGACCAACAAGCTGGCAACTGGCGCGGACTTCCTGGCTCCCTACTACGCCGAGAACCCGAACGTGAAGACCGCCTCGCTGCAGGCTGACCGTTCTCTGCCTTGGGCCGGTTATCCGGGTGGCGATTCCGTCCGCATCTGGCGCACGCAGCGCGACATCATCGGCACCGTCATGCGCGGTGAGGTGACGCCGGAAGCCGGTCTCAAGCAGATCGTCGAGCAGACCAACGGCCTGCTGAAATAAGCAAAATCATCGAAAAGGCTGCGGGGAAATTCGTTCCCGCAGCCATTTTGCGCAGAAAGACCTGTTATGAAGATCATCCAGATCACCGATACCCATCTTTTGCCGCCAGGCATCGCGATAAACGGCGTGGACCCCGAAAAGCAGCTGCGCGCGGCAATAGCCGATATTGTCGAAAAACACGCCGACGCTGACCTTCTTGTCATGACTGGCGATCTTTGCAATTACGGTGAACCGGAGGCCTATGAGCTGTTGCGCGATATCCTTGCGCCCGTATCCGTGCCGGTCCGGCTGATGCTCGGCAATCATGATCGACGTCCGGAATTCGTGGCGGCTTTTCCGGAGCAGCCGCGCGACGACAACGGCTATATCCAGTCCTTTATCGATACGGAGTTCGGCCGGTTGCTGTTTCTCGACAGCCACGAGCCCGATGTTATCGGCGGCATGTATGGCGCGGATCGCCTGTCATGGCTGGACAGCGCGCTTGAAAGCGCGGGCGACCTGCCAGTGACGGTTTTCATTCACCATCCGCCGATGGATTGCGGCATCCGGCATTTTGAAAACATCGGCATGCATGACGACGGCGCAGTCATGCGCCGCCTCGCTGCGCATCCGGCAGGCGTGCGCCATATCGTTTTTGGCCATATCCATGTCCCGATGGCGGGCACCAGTGCAGAAGGCATAGCCTATAGTTCCGGTCAGGCCTGCGCGCACCGTTTCATCACCGATATCGAGGTTGTCGATCCGCTGTGGACGGGCGGCAATCCCTGTTACCGGGTCATTACAACAGGTGCGTTCGGTTTGCGCGCTTTTGATGCCGAGGTGGGGCAGGTCGTGCTCGGTCAGGCTCCCGTTTGTGAAGGCCCCTGATTACAGGCCATAACCGAAGGCAAGCCTCCGCGATGTGATGAGGCGACCCATGCGCCTCATCACCAGTTACTGTCGGCAGAGAACGGCAGGCATCTTATCGTCAATGAGACTGCGATGCTGCAATGACCGCCGCCGCCTGTCGCGCCGATGCGCCACTTGCGGTCTGTCGAGCAAGATTTGATGGGCCGAAGTCATGGTCCCGGTCACATCCTTGATCTATGTCAGTTTCATCGTTGAAACTGCGCGCCATAGTCACCGGTGAGGTGGCCAGCCAGATGACGCGCCATCGTGATGCAGATCATGGAGAAGTGCATGCTTGAAAAGCGTATCCGCAACGCATCCCTGCTGAACAGGATCGTCAGCGCCGAAGAGGCCGCCGGTCTCATTCAGGATGGCATGACGGTCGGCATGAGCGGCTTTACGCGGGCCGGCGAGGCGAAGGCGGTGCCGCTGGCGCTGGCCGAGCGCGCGAAGACGAACCCGATGAAAATCACCCTGATGACTGGTGCGTCGCTTGGCAATGATCTCGACAAGACCATGGTGGAAGCGGGCATGCTGGCGCGCCGCATGCCGTTTCAGTCCGATCCGGCTTTGCGCAAGGCGATCAACGACGGCAAGGTGATGTTTATCGATCAGCATCTTTCCGAAACGGTCGAGCAATTGCGCGGCGGCCAGATCCATGGGGTGGATATCGCCATTGTCGAGGCGGTGGCGATTACGGCGGATGGCGGCATCGTCCCAACGACATCCGTCGGCAATTCGGCGAGCTTTGCCATTCTCGCCGATAAAGTCATCGTCGAGATCAACCTCTCGCAGCCCGACGTTCTGGAGGGGTTGCACGACATTTTCATCCCGGCAAAACGCCCGACCCGTATGCCCATTCCGGTGGTGGCAACGGATAGCCGCGTCGGTCTGCCCTTCATTCCGGTGCCGCCGGAAAAAATCGCTGCAATCGTTCTGAGCGACAAGAGCGACAGTTTTTCGACGGTGCTGCCACCGGATGACGAGACAAAGGCCATTGCCGGTCATCTCACGGAATTCCTGCTGAACGAGGTGCGTCACGGTCGAATGACCCACGAACTCCAGCCGCTCCAGGCCGGCATCGGCACCATCGCCAATGCGGTGATGCATGGCTTCATCGATACGCCATTTCACGATCTTAAAATGTATTCGGAGGTTCTGCAGGACTCGACCTTTGAGCTTTTCGACGCGGGCAAGCTGGTTTTTGCCTCAGGCTCATCGATAACGCTTTCCTCCGCCATGAACGAGCGGGTCATGCCGCGACTGGCCGACTACAAGAGCAGGTTGATCCTGCGTCCGCAGGAGGTCAGCAACCATCCTGAAGTCATCCGTCGCCTTGGTATCATCGGCATCAATACGGCGCTGGAGTTCGATATTTACGGAAACGTCAACTCCACCCATGTCGGCGGCACCCACATGATGAACGGTATCGGCGGTTCGGGGGACTTTGCCCGCAACGCCTATATGTCCATTTTCGTCACCAAGTCGATTGCCAAGGGCGGGGCCATTTCCAGCGTCGTGCCCATGGTCAGCCATGTCGACCATACAGAACATGATGTGGATATTCTCGTGACGGAAAACGGGCTCGCCGATCTGCGCGGCCTTGCCCCGCGTGAGCGCGCTGCGGTCATTATCGCGAACTGTGTACATCCCCATTATCGCGATGCGCTGACGGACTACTACCAGCGGGCGGTGGCACGCGGCGGGCATACACCGCATCTCCTCGAAGAGGCGCTGTCCTGGCACATTGCCCTTCGCGAAAGTGGCACGATGCTGCCGCAGCGATAGGTCGCCTGCATTTCAGCATCAGCTCCCCTGGTTCCGCAGGACAGGCAATTGGGTCTGTTTGGACACACCGGGGCGGAAATCTCCGCGCTTCCGCGATGGTTGCTAGCGCGACAGTTCCGCCTCCGGTAGAAATTCCTATCCTCCGGCCGCTGGTCCAGCTGCCTCTGGGTTGTAGGAGAATGATGTGATGCCCATTCGCTTCGTGGCCGTAATCGCGATTGTCGCCCTGCTCGCCAGCTGCGGGGGGCGTCCCATCGGGGTCATGACGCCGACCGGGCAGACGGTGGCGGGAACCACACCTGTCAATCTTCTGGTCGCCACCACCCGCGCGTCATCGGAAAATGCCGCCGTGCTTTTCGGCGGCGAGCGCGGAACGGGCTTGAAGGTCGATGCGGTCACCATCTCGATTCCACCCAAGGCCAACCGCAAGGTCGGGCAGGTGCAATGGCCGAAAAAGCTGCCGCCGAACCCGCTGAAGGATTTTACCACGGTGGCGGTAGAGCCTATTCGTTCCGAAGCGGAGACGAAAAGCTGGATCAGCAAACATATCCAGAAAGACCGCCGCGTGCTGGTTTTCGTGCACGGTTTCAACAACCGTTACGAGGAATCCGTCTATCGTTTCGCCCAGATCGTTTATGATTCCGGCTCGGATGTCGTCCCGGTCGTCTTCACCTGGCCGTCACGGGCGAGCATTTTCGACTATAATTATGACAAGGAAAGCACCAATTACTCGCGCGATGCGCTGGAGGAAATGCTGACCCGGCTGGCAAAGGACAAGTCTATCGGCGAAGTCACCGTCATGGCGCATTCCATGGGCACATGGCTTGCGGTGGAGGCATTGCGCCAGATGGCCATCCGCAATGGCCGCGTCGATCCGAAGATCAGCAATGTCATTCTGGCGGCACCGGATCTCGATGTGGACGTGTTCAGCCGACAGTTCACCAGCCTCGGCAAGACACCGCCGAAATTCACTTTGTTCGTCTCGCAGGATGACCGCGCGCTCAGCCTGTCGCGCCGTATCTCCGGCAATGTTGACCGTCTGGGCCAGATCGACCCTTCCGTCGAGCCCTATCGCAGCCAGCTGGAAAAAGCCGGCATTACCGTGCTGGATTTGACCAAGCTGCAATCCGGCGACCGCCTGAACCATGGCAAGTTTGCCGAAAGCCCCGAGGTTGTCCGCCTGATCGGCGACCGCCTGATTGCCGGCCAGACGGTGACGGATTCCGATGTCGGTCTGGGCGAGGCTATAGGTGCCGTCAGCATCGGCGCTGCGCAAACGGTCGGAACGGCGGCGAGCGTCGTGGTCAGCGCGCCAATTGCGGTGTTCGATCCGCGCACGCGGGAAAATTACGGCAGGCAGGTAGAGAGGCTTGGCCGGTCCGTTGAAAACACTGTCGGATCAGTGGGCGATACGGCCGGTTCTGTGGTGGATGATCAGGTTATTCAATCCTCGAGAGTGAATTGCGATGCCGCCGCCAATCGCAACCGGGCAGAGTGCCGCAACCGCTGACAAGATTTGTATACAGCTTGTATTTTTATCTGTATGGTCCGGTCAACAGCTCAACTTCCGGAGTAAGATCCCATGCGTTGGAAACGCACCCTCCAGCTTCTCGATGTTCATTGCGAAGGCGAAATCGGCCGTGTAGTCACCGGCGGCGCGCCGAAAATTCCCGGCAATACCGTCGCCGAGCAACTTCACTGGATGAATACCGATCCGAAAGGGGAGGCATTACGCCGCTTCCTGACGCTGGAGCCGCGCGGCACGCCCATGGGCTCAGTCAATCTTCTGCTGCCGCCAAAGCACCCGGACGCGCATGCCGCTTTCGTCATTCTCCAGCCGGATCAGGCGCATGCCAGCTCTGGCTCCAATTCCATCTGCGCGACGACAGCGCTTCTGGAAAGCGGCATGGTGGAGATGCAGGAGCCGGAAACCGTCATCATCCTCGAAACGGCTGCCGGTCTGGTCAAGGCCACGGCCACCTGCCGCGACGGACGTTGCGAAAAGGTCAAGCTGACCATGGTGCCGTCCTTCGTGCATGAGCTGGATGTGACCATCGACACGCCCGAATGGGGCAAAGTGACGATGGACATCTCCTATGGCGGCATCTTCTATGCGCTGGTTGATGTGCGCCAGATCGGCTTGACCATCGACAAGGCCAATGCGGCAAAGCTGGTGGCGGCGGGCATGATCCTGAAGGACCTGGTCAACCGCGAAATGACGGTCGTTCATCCGGAAATACCAGCTATTTCCGATGTCGCCTACGTGATGTTCCGCGATGTGGACGCTGATGGTTCCATCCGCACCTGCACCACGATGTGGCCGGGCCGGGCGGATCGCTCGCCCTGCGGCACCGGCAATTCCGCCAATCTCGCGACGCTTTATGCGCGCGGCAAGGTGAAGGTGGGCGACGAATACAAATCCCGCTCGATTATCGGTTCGGAATTCGATGTTGGCCTTTCCGCCGTCACCGAAGTGGCGGGCCGTCCGGCGGTCATTCCCACCATTGCCGGGCGTGGTTTCACCTTCGGGCTGCATCAGGTCGGTCTCGATCCCTTCGACCCCTTTGCGGACGGCTTTGCCATGACGGATGTGTGGGGTCCGGAAGCGGGCGGCATCTGACGCTCAATTCAAAAAAATGACATTTACAGCCGCCCGATGCCCTTCGGCGGCTGTTTTCCTGTGACGAAAGATGCTAAGCGGGCGCCAATTCCGTCATGCTCCGAGGTATCCCGATGAAGTCGCTCACCCTTCGCCGCCCTGATGACTGGCATCTGCACCTGCGTGATGGCGCCATGCTGGAAGGCGTGATCGGGGATACGAGCCGCCATTTTGCCCGCGCCATCATCATGCCGAACCTCGTGCCGCCGGTCGTCACCACCGCCGATGCCCGCGCCTATCGCGAGCGCATCGTCAAGGCCATCCCGGCGGGCGATCGTTTCGAGCCGCTGATGACCCTCTATCTGACCGAGGATACTGAGGCCGACGACGTGGAAGAGGGCAAGAAAAGCGGTCTCATCACCGCTGTAAAGCTCTATCCGGCCGGCGCGACCACGAATTCCCATGGCGGCGTGCGTGATTTCAACAAGGCCATGCCGGTGCTGGAGCGCATGGCGAAGATCGGCCTGCCGCTTTGTGTGCATGGCGAGGTGACGACGCCGGAGGTCGATATTTTCGACCGCGAGAAAGCCTTCATCGATACGGTTCTGGAGCCTTTGCGCCAGCGTCTGCCGGAGCTGAAGGTGACGATGGAGCACATCACCACCCGCGATGGCGTCGACTACATCAAGTCGTCGAAGGCCAATCTCGCCGGCTCCATCACCACCCATCATCTCATCATCAACCGCAACGCCATTCTGGTCGGCGGTATCAAACCGCATTATTACTGCCTGCCGGTGGCCAAGCGCGAGGAGCATCGGCTGGCGCTGCGTGCGGCCGCGACTTCGGGTGATGCCCGTTTCTTCCTCGGCACGGATTCCGCCCCGCATGTGGACCCGCTGAAGGAATGCGCCTGCGGCTGTGCCGGCATCTATACCTCGATCAATACCATGAGCTGTCTTGCGCATGTCTTCGAGCAGGAAAACGCCCTCGACAGACTGGAAGCCTTCGCTTCCCTCAACGGTCCCGCCTGGTACGGGCTGGCGCCGAACGAGGAGACGATCACGCTGGTCAAGCGCGAGGAGCCAGTGTCGTTTCCCGAAAAGATCGAGACGGGCGCCGGGCCGGTGACCGTGTTCGACCCGATGTTCCCGCTTCATTGGGACGTGAGCTGATTTTTTTGACCGCCGGCAATGCCGGCGGTTTTGTTATGGTCTTCAGGCATCCGCCCATAAATTCCGGTGCCGCCTGAGGACGCTGCAATGCTGAACCGAGATGTTGTGCTTTCCGAAATCCGGTCTGGGTTTTCGGAGCGATAAACCAAGGCCGAAAAAGGAGAACGCCTATGAACCATTTCACATTCACTGACCGCGCCGTTGTTGCAGAGCTGGTTGCGAAGATGTTGTGGGAAATCAAGGCGGTCCACTTCAACTCCGAAAGCCCCTACACCTTCGCTTCCGGCATGAAGAGCCCTGTTTATATCGATATGCGCAAGCTCATCTCCTACCCGCGCATTCGCTCGGCGGTGATGGATTTTGCGGCGGCGGCGGTGATGCGCGAGGCCGGTTTCGAGAAATTCGACTGCGTGGCGGGTGGTGAAACGGCTGGCATTCCATTTGCTGCTTTCCTCGCCGAGCGTCTTGGTCTGCCGATGATCTACTGCCGCAAGAAGCCGAAAGGCCACGGCCGCAACGCCCAGATCGAAGGTCACATGCCGGAGGGCGCCCGGGTTCTCGTCATCGAGGATCTGACGACGGCCGGCGGCTCGATGTTTACCTTCATCGACGCCATCCGCGCGGCGGGCGGCATCGTCGATCACGGCATTGCGCTCTTCTATTACGGCATCTTCGAAGAGGCCGAAGCACGCTTCGCCAATGGCAATGTCAAGCTGCATTACCTGACCACCTGGCGCGATGTCCTCGCTGTTGCCCGAACCGAGAAACTGTTCGATGAAAAGACCCTGTCCGAGGTTGAGGCCTTCCTCGATAACCCCTTGCCATGGTCAGCGAAACACGGCGGCGTCAGCGAATTGCCGCAATCCTGATTTCGGATATGGCCAGCCCGGCTTTGTGGCTGGCCTTCCGATCGATCTTCGTCTAAATCGATTTAAGTCCATTTGATTTGCTGTTTGAGGAGGACCGTAATGATCCTGTGTTGTGGTGAAGCCCTGATCGACATGCTGCCCCGGCAGACGACGCTGGGTGAGGCTGGTTTTGCCCCCTATGCAGGTGGAGCGGTCTTCAACACGGCGATTGCGCTTGGCCGTCTCGGCGTCCCGTCCGCATTCTTCACGGGTCTTTCCGACGACATGATGGGCGATATCCTGCGGACAACCCTGCGGGCGAGCAATGTGGATTTCAGCTATTGCGCAACGCTTTCGCGGCCGACCACCATCGCCTTCGTCAAGCTCGTCGATGGCCATGCCACCTATGCCTTTTATGACGAGAATACCGCCGGCCGGATGATTACCGAGGCCGAGCTTCCGGCACTTGGTGCGGATTGCGAGGCGCTGCATTTCGGTGCCATCAGCCTCATTCCGGAGCCCTGCGGCAGCACCTATGAGGCGCTGCTGATGCGCGAGCACGAAAGCCGCGTCATCTCGCTCGATCCGAATATCCGCCCCGGTTTTATCAAGGACAAGCGGGCGCATATGGCCCGCATCCTGCGTATGGCGGCGAAGTCTGATATCGTAAAATTCTCCGACGAGGACCTCGAATGGTTCGGAGTGGAAGGCGATGAAGAGACGCTCGCCCGCCACTGGCTGCATCATGGCGCAAAACTCGTCGTCGTCACCCGCGGTGCCAAGGGTGCCGTTGGTTACAGCGCCAATTTCAAGGTGGAAGTGGCTTCCGAGCGGGTGGAAGTGGTCGATACGGTCGGTGCGGGTGATACATTCGACGCCGGCGTTCTCGCCTCGCTGAAAATGCAGGGCCTTCTGACCAAGGAGCAGGTTGCCTCTCTGACGGAAGAGCAGATCAGGAAGGCTTTGGCGCTCGGCGCGAAGGCTGCTGCGGTCACCGTCTCGCGAGCTGGCGCAAATCCGCCCTTCGCGCATGAAATCGGATTGTAAGCAGGGCGCTTGAGCCGTCTTCGAACAGGTGGCTGGTTGCCCGTCACGCTCATCGATGCCGTAAAAAACCGGTATTTGGATATCAAGAAGCTTGTGTCCGCCGGTTTTTCACGAAACAAGCATCGCATGAGCGTTCCGACAACCCATCCTTTCGATTTCGACCCGATCTACGGCATGCAACGCGAGCAGTTGCTGGCCATCACTCCGCCTGAGGCCCCGCCCGGCTTCGATGATTTCTGGAAGAAGCGTTATCGCCGCGCGCTCGCCACGGATCCGAGGCCGGTGCTGCGCAAGAGCAAGCTCAGCCATCCCCGCTGGCATGTCCTCGATATTACCTACAACTCCACCGATGGCTTTCGCATCGGCGGATGGATGCTTCTGCCGCGTGAGGGACAGGTGCGTCGCGGTCTCGTCGTCGGTCACGGTTACGGTGGACGCGGAGAGCCGGATTTCGATGTGCCGGTAGAAGAAACAGCGGTACTGTTTCCCTGCTTTCGCGGGCTTTCGCTGAGCGCCTGTCCGCCGATTTCGTCTGATCCCGCCCTTCACGTCCTCTATAACATCGACAGGAAGGATGATTACATCATCGGCGGCTGTGTCGATGATCTGTGGATCGCCGTCTCCACGCTCGTGACGCTCTACCCATGGCTGGAAGGGCAGGTGGGATATAGCGGCATCAGCTTCGGCGGCGGCATCGGGGCTCTGGCGATACCCTTCGATAGCCGCATCGACCGGGGCCATCTGGTGGTGCCGACATTCGGGCATCGGCCGTTCTGGCTGACGTTGCCCACCGTCGGCAGCGCGGATGCGGTGCAGACCTATCAGAAGTCCCATGCGAACGTGCTCGAAATGCTGCGCCTGTTCGACGCCGCCTGTGCGGCCTCGCGTATAAAAGTACCGATGCTGGTCGCGCCTGCGCTTTTCGATCCGGCAGTGGCGCCACCTTGCCAGTTCGCGGTGGCCAATGCCCTGCCGCAATCAAAATTTAATGAAATCTTCATCCTAGACGCGGGACATTTCGAATACGCTGACAGCGCATCCCAAGATGCGGTCCACAAGGACAAGGTCAGACAGTTTTTCAAGGTGCCATGAAACGCGAATATCTCCGTTGGTATAGTCAAAGGCTTCATCGCGATATGGAGCTGTTAATATTCGGTCATTCTGGCGCCAAGGTGCTGATGTTTCCCACCCGGGACGGTCGTTTCTTCGAATACGAGGAACTGGGCCTTGTCGGTAGTCTCGCCGATAAAGTGGAGGCCGGTCACCTTCAACTCTATTGCATCGAGGGGCTGGCCAGAGAGACTTTATATGCGACCTGGCAGCACCCGGCCGAGCGAATTCGCCGCCATGCTGCCTTCGAAGATTATATTCTGAATGAAGTGCTGCCGCTGATGGCGCAGAAGAACCCGCATGGCGATACCATCGTGCAGGGTTGCAGCCTTGGCGCGTTTCAGGCCGCCAGTCTCGTCTTTCGTCATCCGCATCTGTTTCGCAAGCTCGTCGCCTTTTCCGGCCGTTATGACCTGACGATGAAGGTGGAATCCTTCGGCGACCTGTTCGACGGCTATTATGATGATGACATCTATTTCCACATGCCGAGCCATTTCCTGCCCGGCCTTGACTGCGGCTCGCGGCTCGAAAGCCTGCGCCGTATCGACATGGTTTTCACCATCGGCGATGCCGATCCTTTTCTGGACAATAACCATCATCTGAGCCGGGTGCTTTCGGAGAAGCAGGTGGGACATCAGTTGCATGTCTGGGAAGGACGTGCGCATCGGGCGGGCGCATGGCGCAAAATGGCGGCGCTGTATATTTGAGGCCGACGCCGTGTCTCAGGTAAGAAGAAATTCCATCAAGGCATTCTGGGCATGCAGAAGAAACGCCTTCGCAGCCCGGCTGTGACAGGCCGGGTGCGCCATGGCGTCTGCCGTCACCTCCTGCCCACGGGTGACCGGCGGGCAGGGCAAAAAGATCACGTCGGGCCGCATCCTGTCGAGAAGGGATGCAGATATGCGATAATCGATCAGATGATGATCCGAGCCGGCGGGCCAGGAATCGGTAATGACCACATCCGCATCCAGCAACTCTGCCATATCCGAACTTGCCCGGAAGTTCGGGTTGATGAGCGCAGCATCGGTGACATGCCATTGATCGGGGTAAACCTGCGTGACCTGAAGGGGCAGGGAAATCGAGGCCTCGACCCATGAGCGCAAAATATTGGCATCTGGTGCCACGCCGACGACTTTGAGACCGTCTATCCGGCCTCTCACGCTTTTGATGTAGGCCAGATCGCCAAGCGTCTCGCATGGATGATTGGACTTGGTCCGTGCGTTGATGACCGGCGCGCGCATTTCGGCTGCAAGCGCCCGAAGGGTCGAGAGTTCTTTCGTGCGGCTAATCACAAGATCGAACCAGTTGTCGAGATAGCCCGCCAGATCGGCAATTTCTTCACGGCCATTGAAGCTGATCGGAACGGTAACGCAAATGCCGCCCATCGCCTGAATACCGAGATCGAAGGCCGCGGTGTTGCGCCAGCCGGTGTCGTCGACGATCAGCCCGACGCGTTTTCCCTTGAGGAGCTGTGGCGTTGCAGCTTTTGACCACTCCTCCGCCAGACTTCCCGCGCGGTCGATGATCGACAGGACTACATCCGCAGGCAGATCGTGAAACTCCAGAAAATCCTTGCCCGGCCGGTACGGCATGTGCGCCTCCAATTCGCCATTTCATCGGTACTGAACGGAAAAAGCCGGAAGTTTCCTTCCGGCTTTCGCAAGATCGCGGGTAAGAGGGAGTTATCCCGCCAGCCCCGACAGCGCTTTCACCAGACCCTGCGTCGAGCTGTCATGGCCGGCCGCACTTTCCTTGCCTTCAACGACGGGAAGCAGGCCAGTCGCCAGTTCCTTGCCAAGCTCCACGCCCCACTGGTCGAAGGAGTTGATGCGGAACAGCACGCCTTCCACGAAGACGCGGTGCTCGTAAAGCGCGATCAGACGGCCAAGCGCAAACGGCGTCAGCTTGTCGTAGACGAAGGTGATGGACGGACGGTTGCCGGTGAAAACGCGGTGCGGCGCAATGAAATCGGCAAGTTTGTCTTCCATGCCCTTGGAGGTGAGCTGGGCTTTCGCTTCGGCAAGCGTGCGCCCCTTCATCAGGGCTTCCGACTGCGCCAGGCAATTGGCGATGAGAAGCTGGTGCTGATGGCGCAGTTCGGGTTCGAAACCGTTGGCGGCAATCATGAATTCCGCCGGAATGACGCTCGTGCCCTGGTGGATGAGCTGGTAGAAGGCGTGCTGGCCGTTGGTGCCGGGTTCGCCCCAGACGACCGGGCCGGACTGGCCTTCGACAGGCGTGCCATCGATGGTTACGCCCTTGCCGTTCGATTCCATGTCGAGCTGCTGCAGATAAGCGGGGAAACGCGACAGCCGCTGGTCATAGGGCAGAAGGGCCCGCGTGGAATAGTTCAGCACATTGCGGTGATAAAAACCGATGAGGCCGAGCAGCATCGGCAGGTTTTCACGGATCGGCGCTTCGCGGAAATGCTTATCCATCGCATGCGCGCCATCCAGAAACTTGCCGAAATTGTCCGGACCGATGGCGAGCATCAGCGGCAGGCCGATGGCCGACCAGATCGAATAACGTCCGCCAACCCAGTCCCAGAAACCGAAGATGCGGTCGCTTTCAATGCCGAAGGCGGCGACCTTTTCCAATGCTGTCGAAACGGCAGCGAAATGGTGCTTTACAGCGTCTTCACCCAGCTTTTCGGCGATGAAACGGCGCGCGGTGGCGGCATTCGTCATCGTTTCGATGGTGGTGAAGGTCTTCGACGCGACGATGAAGAGCGAGGTCTCGGGATCAACGAGCTTCAGCGTGTCGGCAATATGCGCGCCATCGATGTTGGAGACGAAGTGCGCACGCGGACCATCATGGAAAGGCGCAAGCGCCAGCGTGGCCATGACGGGGCCGAGATCGGAGCCGCCAATGCCGATATTGATGATGTCGGTGATCTTCTTGCCGGTTGCACCTTTCAGCGAACCGGAGCGGACGGCGTCGGCAAACTTGCCCATGGCCGTCAGAACGGCGTTCACATCCGGCATCACATCTTTGCCGTCAACGAGAACCGGCGTGTTGGAGCGGTTGCGCAGTGCGGTGTGCAGCACGGCGCGGTCTTCGGTGAAGTTGATGGCCTTGCCTGAGAACATCTCTTCGCGCTTGGCTTCGACGCCGCCATCGCGTGCGAGCTTCTCGAGAAGCGTCACGATCTCCTCGTTAACAGCGCATTTGGAATAATCCATCAGCAGGTCATCGAATTTGGCGCTGAAACGGCTGAATCGTTTGTCGTCGGCCGCAAAAGCGGCGCGCAGATCGGTTGCGGCTGTGCTGCTTGCCGTTGCTTTCAGTTTTTCGATGGTGGCCTGCATCTTGTGCTCCTCGGCTTCCGTGGAAGGATGAGGAAACTATTCTTTTTCAGGCGGCCAAATCAAGGCGACTTCGATAAAAGAAAGGGGCGGGGATAAAAGAAAAGAGCCGGTCGCCCGGCTCTCCCCATTGCCTGAGACAATCAGTTCAGATTGCGCAATTCGCGCCGCAAAATCTTGCCGACATTCGATTTCGGCAGCTCGGTTCGGAACTCGATGATCTTCGGCCGTTTGTAGTTGGTCAGGTTCTTGGCGCAGAAGGCCTTAAGTTCCGCCTCCGTCAGCGACTGGTCCTTCTTGACGACGAAGAGCTTGACGGTCTCGCCGGAATGTTCATCCGGAACCCCGATTGCTGCGCATTCCAGCACGCCGGGATGGCTGGCGGCCACTTCCTCAATCTCGTTCGGATAGACGTTGAAACCGGAAACGAGGATCATGTCCTTCTTGCGGTCGACGATCTTGGTGTAACCGCGATCATCCATGAAACCCATATCGCCGGAACGGAAGAAGCCGTCCGCCGTCATGGCTTTGGCGGTTTCATCCGGCCTCTGCCAATAGCCGGCCATGACCTGCGGCCCGCGAATGCAGATCTCGCCGACTTCGCCGGAGGGCAGGCTGTTGCCTTCTTCGTCGCGGATATCGATTTCCGTCGAGGAAATCGGCAGGCCGATGGTGCCGCTGAATTCCGTGGCGTCGAGCCGGTTGACGGTGGCGACGGGCGAGGTTTCCGACAGTCCGTAACCTTCGGCGATCGGGCAACCAACCATCGAGAGCCAGCGTTCGGCCACCGGCCTTTGCACCGCCATGCCGCCGCCGAGAACGAGGATCAGCGACGACAGGTCCAGCTTGCGGAAGTCCTCATTGTTCATCATCGCGTTGAACAGCGTGTTGATACCGGGGAAAATATGCGGCTGATAATGCGACAACTCTTTTACGAAGCCGGGAATATCGCGCGGGTTGGCGATCAGCAGGTTGTGGCCGCCAAGCGCAATGCCCATCAGCGAATTCACCGTCAGCGCGAAGATATGGCAGAGCGGCAGCGCGCAGATGAAATTGAGAACCTCTGGACGATCCTTGCGTCCGCTGAAAGCGGCGTCCAGCCACAGGCTGATCTGGGCCTTGTTGGCCAGAAGATTGGCGTGGGTGAGGATCGCGCCTTTGGAAATGCCCGTCGTTCCACCGGTATATTGCAGGAAGGCAATGTCCTGCGCCGTGAGGCTGATCGGCTTTAAGGAAAATCCCTGACCTTCCTTCAGCATGGCCTTGAAGCTGATCGAGCCGGGGATGGCATAGGCGGGCACAAGCTTCTTGACCTTGCGAACCACAAGATTGACGATATGTCCCTTGAGGCCGAGGAGATCGCCCATGGCCGCGACGACCACATGTCTGACGGCGGTTTTCGGCACCGCCTGCTGCGCCACATGGGCGAAGTTCTCCAGCACGAAAAGCGCCTTTGCCCCAGAATCCTTCAGCTGGTGTTCCAGTTCGCGCGGCGTATAGAGCGGATTGACGTTGACCACGATCATGCCTGCCCGCAGGATTCCGTACACCGCGACGGGGTTTTGCAGGATATTCGGCATCATCACCGCAACCCGGTCGCCTTTTTCCAGCCCTCTGGATTGCAGCCAGGCGGCCACGGCGCGGGTTTCAATATCCAGTTCCCTGTAAGTCAGGGACTTTCCCATGCTGGAAAAGGCTTTCCTGTCGGCAAATTGCGCGCAGCTCTTTTCGAGAAGTTCGACAAGGGAAGTATAGGCGGATGCGGGGATCTCGGAAGGCACACCCGGCGGATAGGACGCCAGCCAGCGTTTCTGGACACTGACATTTTCCGGATGTCCCAGGGACAATTCACTCATGCTTCTCCTCCCAGAGTCTTCTATGCGCCGCGCGTTCGACGGAACGCATGAAGGGCGCTTTAGGCTGCCTGATCGTCATGAGGCCCCGCAATCAGCCGGCGTAATGGCCGGATTGAGGGAACCGCATGTGGCGTCACCGGATCGACTACTCCTCCGCTCCCCGGTGACGAATGATAGACGTCTAATCCGTTGACGTCCATCGTATCGGCAAAGCCTATTTAACTCTAACGTAAACGTCAATATTCCTGCCCAACATCTCGCGGCCTCGTGAATGGAAACCTGTTTTCCCGCCCTTTTTGACTTTAATCCTGATTTGAGCGATCAACATAATTCGCAAAGCAGGGCAGGATTGGAAATGGCAGGCAGCGCAGCGCTGGAACTAAAATCGGTTGGGAAGAGATTCGGTGATACGGATGTATTGTCCGATATCGATCTGACCGTGGAACGCGGCGAAATCATTTGCCTGGTGGGACGGTCGGGCTGTGGAAAGTCGACCCTGCTGCGCATCGTCGCGGGCGTGGAGACGCCGGATCATGGCAGCGTTTCCTTAAATGGCGCCGTCGTTGCCGGTTCGGCTGGTTTCGTCGAGCCGGAAAAACG
The DNA here is from genome assembly GCF_030757975.1 of Rhizobium sp. AN73. NCBI lineage: Bacteria > Pseudomonadati > Pseudomonadota > Alphaproteobacteria > Hyphomicrobiales > Rhizobiaceae > Rhizobium > Rhizobium sp. AN73. The sequence goes on along the minus strand of NZ_JARWME010000002.1, from coordinate 2,181,059 downwards.
CAATATCGGCTTTGTCTTCCAGGACTATGCGCTTTTCCCGCATCTCACCGTCGAGCAGAATGTGATGTTCGGCCTGAGATCCCTGCCGAAAGCTGAAGCCCGCCGCCGTGCTGCGGAGATGATCGAACACGTCCATCTGCAAGAGTTAGCCAAGCGCTACCCGCACACGCTTTCGGGTGGGGAGCAGCAGCGCGTGGCGCTTGCCCGCGCCCTTGCGCCGCAACCCGGCCTGCTGTTGATGGACGAACCCTTTTCCAATCTGGACCGGGGATTGCGCGACAGTGTACGCGAGGAAACGCTGGGCCTTCTGCGGCAACTGGGCACGACGGCGATCATGGTCACCCATGATCCGGAGGAGGCGCTTTCCGCCGGAGACCGTGTGGTGCTGATGCAGCGTGGGCGTATCGTACAGAGTGGCACGGGTTACGAAATCCACGACAACCCCCAGAGCCGCTATGCCGCCGATTTTTTCTGCGCCTTCAACAAGATCGAAGGCCGGGTGAGGCACGGGCGCGTCGAAACGCCGCTCGGGCCTCTGGGTGATGCGTCCGGTCTGGCGGAAGGACTTGCCGCCATCGCCTATGTTCGCCCCAATGCGATTTCGATCATCGAGGACAATGCCGCGAAAGACGGGATTGCCGGCGAAATATCGAGCCGCGTTTTCCTAGGCGAGATCGAACAGCTCGGCATAGCCGTGCCCGGCCTGCCGGCGGATCTACGCGTCAGGACGATGCAACGTACGCCCGCCAAGACCACGGCCGTGCGTTTCGGCATCGATCCCAAGGGGGTGCTGATATTTACTTGAAGTTGAACGGGCGGATTTGACTGTTTATTACCGCCACATTTTCAACTCTTGGTGATCGAAGCCGTCTGAAAATGGCGAAATAAAACTTGATTTAATACATCATGTATGATGATTGCTCCCTCGACATTCGCCATCGAAGAGGGAGACAAAACATGACGAAACTTGCCCTGCTTGCCAGCACCGTTGCTTTTGCAGCCGGATCTGTCAGCGCCGCCGAGCTGAACATCTACACCACCAGAGAGCCGGCCCTGATCCAGCCCCTGCTCGAATCCTTTACGGCTTCCAGCGGCGTCAAGGTCAACACCGTGTTCCTCAAGGATGGCCTCGCAGAGCGCGTTCTGAGCGAAGGCGCAAGCTCGCCTGCCGACGTTCTGATGACCGTGGATGCTGGCAACCTTGTCGACCTCGCCGAAAAGGGCGTTACCCAGGCCGTCGAATCCGAAACCCTGAGCAAGGCCATCCCCGCTGAGCTTCGCGACGCCAAGGGCCACTGGTTCGCGCTCTCCATGCGCGCCCGTATTGTTTATGCAGCTAAGGATCTCGACCTCGCATCCTTCAACTATGAAGACCTCGCGGATGCAAAGTGGAAGGGCAAGGTTTGCATTCGCTCCGGCCAGCATCCCTATAACACGGCGCTCTTTGCCGATTACATCGCCCACTATGGCGCGGCCGACACCGAAAAGTGGCTTGCCGGCGTCAAGGAGAACCTGGCCCGCAAGGCAGGCGGCGGCGACCGTGACGTTGCCAAGGACATCCTCGGCGGCATTTGCGATATCGGCATTGCCAACTCCTATTATGTCGGCCTGATGCGTTCGGGCAAGGGCGGTGAGGAGCAGGTGAAGTGGGCTGAAGCCATCAAGGTGGTTCTGCCGACATTCAAGAACGGTGGCACGCAGGTCAACATCAGCGGCGCAGCCATTGCCAAGAACGCTCCGAACAAGGCCGAAGCCGTCAAGCTTCTGGAATACCTCGTTTCGGACGACGCCCAGAAGATTTATGCCGAAGCCAACTTCGAATATCCGGTCAGGCAGGGTGCGGCGCTCAACGAGATCGTTGCTTCCTTCGGTGACCTGAAGATCGACAACAAGTCGCTGACGGAAATCGTGTCGCATCGCAAACAGGCGAGCGAGCTGGTCGACAAGGTCGGTTTCGACCAGTAAAGGCCAATTGGCAACAACAAGGTGAAAGGCGCTCGCAGCCGCGGGCGCCTTTCCCTGTATTTTCAAGAAGCTCATGATTCCAGACGCCGTCCAGCCATTGATGCCCCGCACGAGACCAAGGTTTTCATCCTCCTTCTGGTGGCTGTGCCTGTCTGTGGCTGCGGTCTGTGGCGCCCTGGTGCCGGTTCTGGCGCTCGTCTCGCAGGCCGTTCAAGGTTCGGAAGGCCTGTGGGCGCATCTGGGGGCGAGCGTTCTTTTGACGGCCTTGCCGGACACTGTGGTCCTTCTCGCCGGTGTCGGTCTTCTGGCTGGTGTCGTTGGCACCTCTGGCGCCTGGCTGGTCACCGCTTATGATTTCCCGGGCCGCAGGATATTGGAATGGGCGCTGCTCCTGCCGCTCGCCATGCCCACCTATATCGTCGCTTACGCCTATCTGGATATTCTTCATCCGATCGGGCCGGTGCAGGGGGCAATCCGCTGGCTGCTCGGTTATTCCAGCCCGCGGGAGTTTCGCCTGCCGGATATAAGATCGATGACGGGTTGCATCATCCTGCTCGGTTTCGTGCTGTTTCCTTACGTCTACATTCCCGTTCGCGCCATGTTCCTGACGCAGGCGGGCAACCTGCTGGAAGCGGCCCGCACGCTCGGCGTTTCCAGGGGGCGGCGTTCTTCAAGGTTGCCGTGCCGTTGGCACGCCCCGCCGTGGCGGTCGGCATCAGCCTTGCCCTGATGGAAGCGCTGAACGATATCGGCGCGTCGGAATTTCTTGGTGTCCGCACGCTCACCGTTTCGGTCTACACCACCTGGGTCACGAAATCGGACCTGCCGGGTGCGGCACAGATCGCGCTTTCCATGCTTTTCATCGTGGTCGCCCTCGTGGCATTCGAACGTTGGGCGCGACGCAAACAGCGTTATTCGGCGTCTGCACAGAAAAGCAGGGAACTGGAGCCGGTGCGGCTCACCGGCCTGAAAGCCTGCGGCGCCTTTGCGCTTGGTAGCCTGCCGGTCTTGATCGGCTTTGTGGCGCCGGCGAGCTATCTCGTCATCGAGGCATGGAAGCGGTTCCGCTTCAGCGGCCTGTCGTCCCGTTTCACCGAGGAGGCCGTGAACACCATCGTCTTCGCCGGGCTGGCGACGGCGATCACCCTCGTGCTAGGCCTTGCTGTCGCTTATGCGATGCGGCTTGCACCGGGGCGCCTCTCGCTCTGGTCCTATCGCCTCTCCACCGTGGGTTATGCTGCCCCCGGCACGGTCATCGCCATTGGCGTGCTGATTGCGCTCGGCGGCTTCGACCGGTTTGTCGACCAGACCATGCGTGAATGGTTCGGCATATCCACCGGTCTCATCTTCATCGGTAGCGGTGCTGCCCTGCTCTACGCCTATTCAGCACGTTTCCTCACCATTGCCGCTGGTGGCGTCGATGCCGGGTTGAGCCGCATCCCTCAATCTTTCGATCACGCCTCGCGAACGCTGGGAAGAACCGCGACGCAGACATTCCGTCAGATTCATCTGCCGCTTTCGAAGGCATCGCTTGCGGCGGCGGCATTGCTGATCTTCGTCGATTGCGTCAAGGAACTTCCGGCCACCCTCCTGTTGCGGCCGCTCAATTTTGAGACTTTCGCGACACATCTTTATGGTGAAGCGGCACGCGGCACCTATGAGGAGGCATCAATCGCGGCATTGGCGATCGTCGTCATCGGCATCCTTCCGGTCATGCAGCTTGCACGGATCGGCCGACGTAAAGGCTGACGCACCAGTCTTCCGTCAAAATGACCAGCGCAAAACTGTGCGAGAAGCCAATAAGCTTCAAATCCCCCCAGAAAACGACAAGCATCCCGCCTTAATCCTGATGTAAATACTCAGCTTAATTGAGGTGCTGCGGCCTACTGGATATGAACGTCGGCCGCGATCAGTTTCGGGGCATATCTTGAAAAATTTGCATGAGATGTTTTTGGGCCGCCTGGCTTTGGGAACGGCTGCCATTGTTTTGCTGGCGCCGGTGGTAACCCAGGCGCAGGAAACGACCGTTTTGCGCCAGATCACCGTCGAAGGGCAGGGCACTGAAAACGCCACGGGTCCGGTCCGGGGATATGTCGCGAAGAAAAGCGCGACGGGATCGAAAACCGACACTGAAACGAAGGACATTCCCCAATCCGTCTCGGTCATTGGCCGCAAGGAAATGGACGATCGCGGCGTCGTGACCAAGATCGACGAGGTACTGCGCTACACGCCCGGCGTGACGGCGGAGCCTTTCGGCACCGACCCGGATACGGACTGGTTTTATATTCGCGGTTTTCAGGCAACCCAGACCGGCGTGTTCCTCGATGGGCTGAACCTGTTCAGCTACGGTTTCGGCGGTTTCCAGATGGATGCCTACGGTCTGGAACGGGTAGAGGTCCTGAAAGGGCCAGCATCGGTGCTTTATGGCGGCGCCAATCCCGGCGGCATTGTGCAGATGGTCCGCAAGCGTCCGCAGGATGCGCCGGTCCGCGAAACGGAAATCGGCATCAATAATTTCGGTAATGCCTTCTTTGGTTTCGATCTCGGCGACAAGATCGATGGTGAGGGCGTGTGGAAATACCGCGTCACCGGCAAGGTCTCGGGCGGCGACAACTATACTGACTATTCCGAGGATTTGCGCGGTTTCATCATGCCGCAGATCACCTTCGAGCCGGATGCGCAGACCAGCGCCACGCTCTACGGATATTTCTCGGCGCTCGATCAGGTCCATGTCGGCAACGGCTTCCTGCCCTATGTCGGCACCGTTGTTGACGCGCCCTTCGGTAAGCTCGACCGCAAGGCGTTTTATGGTGAGCCTGATATCGACAATGGCCGTGTCTACCAGTCCATGGTGGGCTACGAAGTCAGCCACGAATTCGACAATGGCTGGAAGATCAGCCAGAACGTCCGTTATGGCCACCTCTACAAGCACGAGACCGGACCCTATCCGGGCGGCTGGGCAAAGGCGGATGCCAATGGCCAGCCGATCCTCGACGCTGCCACCAACGATTACATGCTGACCCGCTTCGGTTATGACGGCCTGTCGAAGGTGGACAGCTTCGGCGTTGACAACCGCGTCGAAGGCCAGTTCGATACCGGCGCGGTCAGCCATTCTGTGCTCTTCGGTCTCGACTATAAATATTACAAGCTGGATCAGGTGCAGGCCTGCTGCGGATCGAATGCGATCGGCGCGCTCAAGCCAATCTACGGTTCGACGCAGGGGACGAATTTCGTCTACGCCAACAACGTCGTGACGCAGCAGCAGATCGGCATCTATGCGCAGGACCAGCTGCGTTTCGGCGATGGCTGGCTGGTGACGCTGAACGGCCGTTATGACTATGTCGATACGGAACTGAACAACAGGCTGCCCGCTGGCGTATCGCGCCGCTCCAATGACGATGCGCTGAGCGGCCGCGCTGGTCTTGCTTATGAATTCGACAATGGCCTGACGCCCTATGTCTCGGCGGCTACCTTCTTCAATCCGCTCATCGATACGCTTGCAGATGGCAGCTCCGCCGCCCCGGAAGAGGGGCACCAGTTCGAGGCCGGCATCAAATACGAGCCGACCTTCTTTGACGGCAGCATCACGGCCTCGGTCTTCAAACTGGTCAAGGACAATGCCATCGTTTCCTACACGGCCGGTGGCGTGACCACGAGCGGCCAGTTCGGGCAGGTGGAATCCACCGGTTTCGAGCTGGAGGCGAAGGCCAATCTGAGCGACAACTGGAAGACCATCGCCTCCTATTCCTATACCGATCTCGATATCACCAAGGATGCCAATCCCAACCTGATCGGCAAATCGCCGTGGATCGTGCCCGCTCACACCGCGTCGCTTTGGGTGGATTACGCCTTTACCGATGATACATTTGAAGGCCTCAGCATTGGCGGCGGCGTGCGTTATCAGGGCAAGTCCTGGGCCGATGCCGCAAACACGCTGCGTGTTCCGGAGGCTGCGGTCTTCGATGCCGCGATCCGCTATGAGAAGAACGACTGGACGGCGTCCGTCAACGTCGCAAATGTCTTCGACAAGGAATACGTCAAGAGCTGCGCCGGCGTCTCTGTTTGCGGCTGGGGTGACAGCCGTACGATCACCTTCAAGCTTGCCAAGAAGTGGTAATGGGCGGCCGGCAGTTGCGGGAAAAATAGTTTGCCACTATAAACATGAATAATACTATCATGTTTATAGTGGCGCCCTTGCGCCTTGCGGGATCAAGAGGCCATGGCTTTCCGCGTTCGGATGGAAAACGAGATCGAGGGCTTTGCCGTCATCGGCGGCCCGCGCTCAAGGGTATGGAACGGCATCGTCGCCGATCTCTGGGACGTGCGCTGCGCGCCGAAAGCGGGTGGCCGTTATGTCGGCAAGGACCCGCGTTTCGTTTTCCTGCTCGATATGGATGGGGCGGATGGTGGCCGGTTCATGATGAACCGCTGCCGCCGCGACAATTACGGCTCGTCAGAAGCGAACCGGATTTCCTTCGTGCCCGCCGATCTGGATGTACATGCGGAACTCAGCAATGTTTCCTTCGTGCGCCACCTCGATCTGCATTTCGATGCGGGATTATTGGGTGCGCGGCTGGTGCAGGGGTTCGATCCGCGCGGGCTTCTCGATCCGCATCTGATGTTCGAGGATGAGCGCCTGCTGGCGCTGGCGCGGCTGATTGCGGCCGAATGCGATAATCCCGATCCGCTGCACGACCTCTATGGCGAAAGCCTCGTGCTCGCGCTGCTCACGGATTTCCTGAAAGTGAAACGGGAACCGGTCAAGAAACGCAGCAAGCTCGCCGCCTGGCAATTGAGGGCGGCCACAGACTATATCCGCGAACATTGCCTGCGGTCGATCCGTCTGGAGGAACTGGCGGAACTCACCAACCTCTCGCAATCCCATTTCAGCCACGCCTTCAAGGCCTCCACCGGCGTGCCGCCGCATCAATGGCAGATGCAGGCGCGCATCGATCGCGTCAAGGACCTGATGATGCGTACCGATATGGCGCTGACCGACATCGCCATCGCAGCCGGGTTTTCGGATCAGGCTCATTTCTCCCGCGTCTTCCGCAAGATGGTTGGTGTCTCGCCTTCCGTCTGGCAGAAAGTCCGCCAATAGGCCTTTTCCGCTCTACCTGATCAGCACTTTCAATCCGCAGCGCCTGAAAAGCTTCGGAACGAATTCGCTGTGCAGGGGTTTACCAGACGTGACAATCACGAGGAAAATCAAGGAGGAAAGACGTCATGTTGCATCAAGAACCCCGCGCCGGACAGGACCCCTATGTCAAGGACACGCCGAGCCTTATCGCTAGCGACAAGGTGGAAGGCACGCGCGTCTATGGTGCCGATGGCAAGCATATCGGCTCAATCCAGCGCATCATTCTTGAAAAACGCGGCGGCCGCGTCGCCTATGCGGTGTTGAGCTTCGGCGGCTTCCTCGGGATCGGCGATGACTATTATCCGCTCCCGTGGGAAAAGCTGCATTACGACGAAGAGCTTGACGGCTACCGCATTGATCTCACCAAGGAAGAGATCGAGAACGCGCCGCACTTTGCCAATCTCGATGATGACGACCTGCTGCACGCCAGGGACCGCAAGGTCCACGACTATTACGGCGTTGCGCCCTACTGGATGTAAGGCAGGACGTGCATCCGCAGCGTTTCGTGGGGGCATTTCGACAGAAGGCGTTTCCGGATTCTTTTGACACCGGAAATGCCACATAGGAAAAAACGGCTCCTTTTCAGGAGCCGTTTCTCGTTTGACAGGATTTTAATGAGGGCTTTTTTGCATCTCGGAGACCGCATCGGTGAAGCATTTGCGCGCCTCTTCAGGCGATTTGCGCCCATCAAGGGCGGCGCGGCAGGCGCTTCTGGCTCTCACGAAACTCAATCCGCGTATGTTCGGCCAGCCCTCGGTCATTAACATCAGTGCTTCGAAGGGGCCGGCGACGACATTCTTGCCATTTTCATCAAGACTGACCTCGACAGGTTCTGTCCATCTCTCGTTCTTCATCGTGCACCTCCCAGAGCAACGCGATCCCGAAATCCACCCGACAGCGGAGCAACCCATGAACGCAGTCGTGTGTTACTGTTGATTAGAATATGCGCAAGTTATCGAATTGACAACGGTGATCAGCGGAAGCCGAAAAACGACAGGATCGCCATAACGATAACAACGAGGCCAACGATGTAAATGATCTGGTTCACGACTTTCTCCTTGCAGGTGTCATCACCATAACGTGAGGGAGAAGGCGGGGTTCCAGTCCATCATGAGAATTTAATCACGTACTAAAATGTTGGTGGTGTCCCTTGCGTGCCGCACGCCGAAGCGCCCGACCATTGTCATTTCCGCATGATCACCCAAATGGCGTGGATGATACCGGGCACATAACCGCACAGGGTCAAAAGGATATTGAGCCAGAAATGCAGGCCAAACCCGACCTGAAGAAACACGCCGACGGGCGGAAGAATGATGGCGATAAGAATACGAATAACGTCCACGATGACAGGCTTTCCATTTGACCATAGGTGCCGGTCAACGTGCGGCGGGCTGTTTGGTTTCAAATGGTTTTGCGGCCGCGGATAGGGCGTGGGGCAAGCCCGGGCGACGGATCGCAGAGGTGCGAAGTCCGTTTGAAGGACAAAGTATGATTTAGGGGAGATGAAAATGGTGCCGCTTAGGTGACTCGAACACCTGACCCCGTCATTACGAATGACGTGCTCTACCGACTGAGCTAAAGCGGCCCGATTGTGACCCGTTTGTTACGGATCAGCTTCATGGCGGGCTGATACAGGCAATGCTGACGGATTTCAAGTCTTGAATGCGCGGGTTTTGAAAAATCCGAAAAAAAGCTTTGCCTGTCCATTGTTTATGCGTGGCCTCAGGCTTTCGCGCAGATACGCCGTTTGGCCGCCTCATATTCCTGCGCCAGGCGGTCGACGAGGTCTGCCACGGGTTCCACCGCCTTGATTGCGCCGATGCCTTGCCCGGCACCCCAGATATCCTTCCAGGCCTTTGCGCCGCCGGTGGCGGTTTCGAAGTCCATCTTCGAAGGGTCCGCTTCGGGCAGGTTGTCGGGGTCCATGCCGGAGGCGACGATCGAGCTTTTCAGGTAGTTGCCGTGGATACCCGTGAAATAGTTCGAATAAACGATGTCCTTGGCCTGCGCCTCCACGATCGCCTGCTTGTAGCCATCGGAGGCGCGCGCCTCCTGCGTTGCGATGAAGGGGGAGCCGATATAGGCCATGTCCGCGCCCATGGCCTGTGCCGCGAGGATGGAGCCGCCATTGGCAATGGCGCCTGCCAGCAGCAGCGGGCCATCAAACCATTCGCGGATTTCCTGAACGAGGGCGAAGGGCGAAAGCGTGCCCGCATGTCCACCAGCACCGGTCGCCACCGCAATCAGCCCGTCCGCGCCCTTGCGGATGGCGGAGCGGGCATGGCGATCGTTGATAACGTCATGCAGCACGATGCCGCCATAGGAATGCACGGCGGCATTAACCTCCGGCACCGCACCGAGCGAGGAAATCACCACCGGCACCTTATATTTCACGCAAAGGCCGAGATCGTGTTCCAGCCGCCGGTTGGACATGTGCACGATCTGGTTGACCGCGAAGGGCGCGGCGGGACGTTCGGGGTTGGCGCGGTTGTGGGCAGCCAGCTCTTCGGTGATCATTGCCAGCCATTCATCCAGCTGGCTTTCAGGCCGCGCATTCAGCGCCGGGAAGGCGCCGATGACGCCCGCCTTGCATTGCGCCAACGTCAATTGCGGATGCGAAATAATGAATAGCGGTGACGCTATGACCGGAAGACGCAGATTGTCTTTCAGCACGGACGGCAGCATGTCTCCTCCCACGGATTACGTTTACGCGCACGTAAGTCAGTATCGTGTTCGGCAATGGATTGAAAGCGAAAACAGCGTCGCACCGGCCGGACGAATCTGCGTTCGCAGCGCCACAATGGATCGATTTTCCCCAAAGCAATCCGGTCTTTATCGCAAACGATGCTTGCGGAGGCGCGGCATTGCCGTTACCGAATCGTAAACCAATGGCGCACTGCCACATAATTTTGCGAAGAGCAGTAGAATAAGGATCGGTCGTGAGCGGACTGGAAACGGCAATCAGAAATGCTCTGGAAAAATCGGACAGATCGAACGCCGAAGTTCGTGCACGGATTTACCAATCCTCCCGTCAGGCACTGGAAGCGGGCCTGCGCAAGCAGGGCATAGACGATCCGCAGGTCGTAGCCCAGCAGCGTCAGCGGCTCGAAAGCCTGATCCACGTCATCGAGAATGAAGAGCGGAACCGCCTTCTGGACAGGGTGGAACAGCAATTGCGGCCGCCTTTGCCGGAAAGTGCTGCGCATGATCATCCTTCGGTCGATCCCGTTTCGCAATCGCAGCATCACGGCGATATGGCCGTCGAGCCGGAATTGCGTGGCGAAACGCGTGATGTGCGGCCGGGTGCCGCTGCCGCTCCGGAAGCTCTGAGCGCCGGGCGTCGCAATGGAAAACCGCCGAGGAGAGGCTCCAGCGCGGGCGATGCCTCGCTTGCCTTTCGCCCGGAAGGTGCCGTTGGCCGCCGCAAGCGTCGCGGGCTTTTTGCCCGGCTTTTCATGTTCGTATCGCTCCTGGCCTTTGTCGGTGTCGGCGCCTGGTGGGTCTATTCCTCCGGCTTGCTGCTGTCGCCGGAGCAGCGCGATACCAGCGTGCCCAATCCGCCGGCGCAAGTCCAGGCGGAGGACTTCAACGGTACGGAACCCGCCCCGAGCCTTTCCGCGGGCCGCGGCTTTTCGGATGACTGGGTAGAGGTATTTAACGCTGAGCGCGGCAGTTCCGGAGTTTCGGCCGGCCCGCGCGCCAATGTTGAAAACATTGCAACGCCCGCCGGCAAGGCGATACGGGTGACGTCGAGAAGCGTCTCTCAGGATGGCGCCATCAGCGTCGAGGTTCCGGTGGAGGTGATGCGGGATATGGCGGGCAAATCCTCGACCATATCGATCACGCTGCAATCATCCAGCGACAGGCAGACACAGGTTTCCGTCGCCTGCGATTTCGCCACGCTTGGCGATTGCTCCCGCCACCGCTTCACGGCCACGGCCGAGCGTGCGGATATGCTGCTGAACACGACGTTCGAACGTTCGCTTGCCCCCAATGCACCCGGCAAGATCTTCATCAACAGCGATATCGACGGCAACGCCCGCCCGGTCAATCTTTACTCCGTGCGCATTTTGCCTGGCCAGTAAGTTACGATAGGCTATCTTATGATTACAATTAAAATTCTTTCTAATACTATTATATAGCATCAGATGCATATTTTTCGTTTAGATGTATTCTATTATTAGAAAATAAATTGCAACGAAATTAAAAATTAAACATAAAATCGTAGTTGGAAGCGAAAATATTACTCTTGATTTGTTTGACTCAGGCTTATCCGAATCCCCTTCATAAGACTTCCATTTCGGCTGACTATCAAGACTAAAGTCCCAATTGTGCTTCTTGTAAAACATAATATCTCGAATGTAAGATATTGTAATGGATACAAAAAAGTACGCGGCCACACATAAATAAATTATCCCTAAAATAACATTTTCCATCGAAAACACCGATCAATGTATAACTGATAGGAAGAATGGCAAGTGCCGTTGTCAGCGGCGCTTGCCATCGTCTTCCTGTCCTATTTAAGAAACTCCGGACCCGACCCCAATATCTTGTCGTCGATCTCGCCGATGGCCTTTTTGTCCTTGCCGTCATAGTCGAGCGTATTGAGAATGTGGCGGATGAGGTTCACCCGGGCGCGGCGTTTGTCGTTGGCGTGCACCACCGTCCATGGGGCGTCGCTGCTGTGGGTCTTTTCCAGCATCTCGTCGCGCTTTTGCGTGTAGTCGTCCCATTTCGTCAGCGCAGCTATATCCATGTCCGAAAGCTTCCAGCATTTCAGCGGGCTGTGGCGACGATCATGGAAGCGCTCGATCTGCGTTTCGCGGCCGATATCGAGCCAGAACTTGAACAGATGGATGTCCTCGTGGACCAGCATCTTTTCCAGCCGCGGCGTTTCCTTGAGGAAGCGCTTGTGCTCCTGCGGGGTGCAGAAGCCCATGACCGGCTCCACCCCGGCGCGGTTATACCAGGAGCGGTCGAAGAGAACGAATTCACCGGCTGTCGGAAAATGCGAGATATAGCGCTGGAAGTACCATTGGCCGCGCTCCGTTTCTGACGGTTTGGTTAGCGCTACGACACGGGCATAGCGGGGGTTGAGGTAGGCCCGTGCCGCGAAGATCGCGCCGCCCTTGCCCGCCGCATCACGGCCTTCGAAAACCGTCATCACCCGTTTGCCGGTGGCCTGAAGCCAGAACTGCACCTTGACCAGCTCCACCTGCAGCGCCTCGAGAGTGGCGTCGTATTCCTCCCGCTTCATCTTTTTATCGTAGGGGAAATTGCCGGCGGAAAGTTTCTTTTCCTCCACCCACTCGGGAAGAACCGGATCGTCGATATCGAAGCTGCGCAGCTTGCCGCCAATGGTGATGTCCACCGATCGCTTCTTCGTTTCTTCGTCCATCTGTTCCTCCTGATGTTGTTGTGTAAAGGCAACTCGCCGCCAATGAGTTCACATCCACCCGCAGAATTCAAGTGAAAGGGGATTGGTTAGCCGGCGAGCTGTGGCAGTGACGATTGCAGCGCAGATTTTGCGCATATACGCTGTGGAAAATACGCGGTGATGAATCTCTGTCATGAAGCTGGCCTATGAGACTTCGATGCGCTGTCAGATGAAAGTGGAAAGTGGGCTGAAATGGCAGTCATGAAAGGCGAGAGTGGATTGAAGCTTTTTGGAAAAAAGCTTGGCCGAAACTGGTTGCCCGTTCTCGTCGTCAGCATGCTTGCCGTCGTGGCCGTCTCCGAGCTGCACACGCCCTATATGCCCGCCGTCCTGTGGTTCTGCGCCGTCATTGCCATTTTGACCGCCCGGGAAAGGCCGGTTGAGCCGGCGAAGGACGAAACCGCAGCCGCGGAAGCGGATGAGCCGGGGGTGCCCGGTGAAAACGTCATTTCGGGCGTCAGGGCGGGTCTCGCTGTTCTGGATACGCCGGTCTTCATTCTCGATAAAAACGCCGGCGTGCTGTATCAGAACGGCGCGGCGGAACGCGCCTTCGGCCAGCTTCCGGCCGGCGCGCATATTTCCGCCCGGCTGCGTTCGCCGGGTTTGCTGGATGTCATTCGCGAAACCATCACCACCGGCCAGCCCAACCAGGTCGAACATTCGGAGCGTTTCCCCTCCGAACGGGTCTTCATCGTCCGTATCGCCCGGGCGGATGCGGGAGAGATGGCGGGTCCGCCATTCTACATCCTGTCGTTCCGCGATGTTTCGGAGCTTCGCCGCATCGACCGTATGCGCAGCGATTTCGTTGCCAATGCCAGCCATGAATTGCGCACCCCGCTCGCCTCTCTGCGCGGCTTCATCGAAACCATGCAGGGACCGGCCCGCAACGACCCGAAAGCGCAGGAACGTTTCCTCGCCATCATGCTCGATCAGGCCACGCGCATGAGCAGACTGGTGGATGATCTCATGTCCCTTTCAAGGCTAGAATTGCGGGCGAACATTGCGCCGGACCAGAAGGTCGATCTCGTGCCCGTCATCGGCCATGTCCGGGATGCGCTGCTGCCGCTCGCCAATGAGCTGGATGTGGTTATCACCCTGCATCTGCCCGACCGGCCGGCAGAAGTGCAGGGCGACCGCGACGAACTGGTGCAGGTGTTCCAGAACCTCGTTGAAAATGCTTGCAAATACGGCCAGGAAGGCAAGGTCGTGGATGTCTGGCTGCGTGCCGAACCCGGTAAACCGGTGGAGGTGAGCGTCATCGACAAGGGGCCGGGCATTCCCGCCGAACATGTGCCGCGTCTGACGGAGCGGTTTTACCGCGTCAGCGTCGCCGACAGCCGCTCGAAGAAGGGGACGGGCCTGGGGCTTGCCATCGTCAAGCACATCCTCACCCGCCACCGCGCTCGCCTCATCATTAAATCGGAACTGGGCAACGGCACCGACTTTACCGTCAGATTTTGACATAGAGGGCATTGCGGCCTTTAATATCGGAAAATTTTTTTAAATTAAATCAATAATTTAGATTGTCACAAATCTTTCATCGAAGTGACATAAAAGGAGGTGGTTACGGTGGTTAAGAAGAGACCGCCGAGCGCATGCTAAGAGCGAATGCCGCTATCGGCTGCGTCCACAAACAAGCCCACGACGGGAGAGACAAATGAACTTCGTTAAATTTTCCGCAGCAGCTCTGGTGGCTTCTGTCGCCTTCGCTGGCGCCGCCGCTGCTCGCGACCAGATCCAGGTTGCCGGTTCCTCCACGGTTCTGCCCTATGCCAAGATCGTTGCCGAAACTTTTGCTGAGACTTTCCCGAACTTCAAGGCTCCGGTTGTTGAGTCTGGCGGCACGGGCGGCGGTCTGAAGGCGTTCTGCTCCGGCGTTGGCGAAGGCACCATCGACATTGCCAACGCTTCGCGCCCGATCAAGAGCGACGAACTTGCTGCCTGTAAGGCTGCTGGCGTTGCCGACGTTCAGGAAGTGAAGATCGGTTACGACGGCATCGTCTTCGCGATGGACTCTTCCAACAAGGACCTCAAGCTCGAGCCGAAGGATCTGTACCTCGGTCTCGCCGCTGAAATCGTCAAGGACGGCAAGCTCGTTGCCAACCCTTACAAGAAGTGGTCGGAAATCAACAAGGAACTGCCTGATGTAGCGATCGCCGCTTACATCCCGGGTTCCAAGCACGGCACGCGCGAAGTCTTCGAAGAGAAGATCATGGCTGACGGCTGTAAGGAAGCCGGCGCTACCGACGCCATCAAGAAGCTGGTTCCCGATGCCAAGCAGGCTGCCGCCAAGTGCGTTGCAGTCCGTAAGGACGGCGCTGCAGTCGACATCGACGGCGACTACACTGAAACGCTTGCCCGTATCGACGCCAACAAGACCGGCCTCGGCGTTTTCGGCCTGGCATTCTACGAAAACAACGCTGACCGTCTGAAGGTTGCGACTGTTTCGGGCGTTGTTCCTTCCACGGAAACCGTTGCCAGCGGCAAGTACCCGGTTTCGCGTCCGCTGTTCTTCTACGTGAAGAAGGCTCACCTGGGCGTTATCCCGGGCCTCAAGGAATATGTCGAGTTCTTCGTTTCTGACGAGATGATCGGCCCTGATTCCCCGCTCGCAAACTACGGCCTCGTTGCCGCTCCGGAAAAAGAACGCGAAGAAATTCGCGCCAAGTTCGCTGCCGGCGCTTCGATGTAATAAAGAAAGAGGGGTGCGGCCTGCCGCGCCCCTCATTCCGCTCCGGTGCCATTCCGCCTTGGCGATTGTCTCCGGTTGACAGTTCCCATCCATCGTCGTCCACATAATTGTTTATGGATTACAGATGGATAGGATGTATCAACCTTGACGCTTGCCAGACTTTGTTACAGTCAGGCGGCAAGCATCTTCGGATGGTCCAGCGGTCTCGTTTTGATGACTTTTTGATTTGCCCGATATCGCACCGTGCTCTTGAGGCACGCCGAGGGAACTCTAATGAACACATCGATCCTTTTGCTGATACTGGCGCTGATCGGCATCGGCAGTTATCTGCTCGGCAGCCGCCGCGCCGTTGCTCTGTCTGGCGGGCGTCCCTCCAGCATGCATTCCCGTGCTGGTTATCACGGTTCCTACGCCGTCGTCTGGGCCGTGCTGCCCGCGGCGCTCATTCTCTGTATCTGGCTTGTTATCAGCCCGCTGGTCGTCACCTCGGCGGTGCGCGGCGAATTTCCTGAGGATGTGCGCGCCCAATCCGAAGCGCAGCAGAGCCTGACCTACGGTATGGTGACGTCCATCGCCCGCGGTCTTCAGCGGCTGACGCCGGAAGAAACCGCAAAGGTTGATGCGGATACGGCCGCCGTAAGATCGCTTCTGGCATCAAAGGGCGTGGCAATCGCCGGTGACCCTGAGCGTTTCATGGTCGATGCTGCCCAGACGCTGAACGCGATGACCTCGACCAGCCGCCTGGGAATGGTCGCCACCGTGTTGCTGGCCGCATTCGCCGGCGCCGCCTATGCGCTGCGTTCGATCGCGCCGCGCTTTCGGGCGCGCAACAGGGTCGAAAGGGTCATTCTCGCGGCTCTGCTCGTCGCGTCCTCCATCGCCATCCTGACGACCATCGGCATCGTATTGTCGATGCTCTCGGAAGCGATCCAGTTCTTCACCATGGTTCCGGCGCACCAGTTCTTCTTCGGAACCGTGTGGGATCCGCGTTTTGCGGCCGCCGGTACGACTGACTCCTCCGGCCAGTTCGGCCTGATCCCGCTGCTCGCCGGCACGCTCTATATCGGTTTCGTCGCCATGCTGGTCGCCGTGCCGGTCGGGTTGTTCTCGGCGATCTACATGTCGGAATATGCGACGCCGCGCCTTCGCTCGGTTGTAAAGCCGCTGCTCGAGGTTCTCGCGGGTATCCCCACAATCGTCTACGGCTTCTTCGCCCTGACAACGGTTGGTCCGTTCCTGCGAGACATTTCCACGCAGATCAGCGGTCTGGCGACGGGCAACTACGCCAACTTCATCCAGGCGCAGAGCGTCATCACCGCCGGCTTCGTCATGGGCATCATGCTGATCCCCTACGTCTCGTCGCTGTCGGACGACATCATCACCGCCGTGCCGCGTTCGCTGCGCGATGGTTCTCTCGGTCTCGGTGCCACGCGCTCTGAAACCATCAAGAAGGTCATCGTTCCCGCCGCTCTTCCCGGCATCGTCGGCGCCGTGCTGATGACGGCATCGCGTGCGATCGGCGAAACCATGATCGTGGTTCTCGCGGCCGGCGTTGCTGCCCGCCTGCAGCTCAACCCGTTCGAACCCATGACCACCGTGACGGTCAAGATCGTCAGCCAGCTGACCGGCGACCTTGAATTCACCTCGCCGCAAACGCTGGTGGCCTTCGCGCTGGGCATCACGCTTTTCGCGATCACGCTTTGCCTGAATATCTACGCGCTTTACATTGTGCGCAAATACCGGGAGCAATATGAATGACCGACATCGTTTCTCCCGCGGCAGGTGCCGCCGTGAACAAGGCCACGCGCCGTGATATCGGCATTAAGCGCCGCTATGCCGCCGAACGCCGCTTCCGCGCTTATGGATTGGCCGCGATCTCGTTCGGTCTCATCTTCCTCTTTCTGCTGCTTTGGTCGGTCGTCTCCAAGGGCCACACCGCCTTCCAGCAGACGATGATCACGGTTCCGGTCGAGTTTTCCGAGTTGATCATCGACCCGAAGAACGAGCGGGCCACAAATCCCGCAAAGCTGATGACGGCCAATTACCCCGTCCTCGCCCGTGATGCGGTCGCGAAGGTTCTCGGTGTCGCGCCGACGGACAAGGCCGGTCTTCGCGCCGTTAACGTCATGATCTCCGACAGCGTGCGTACCCAGCTGCGTGATATCGTCGTCGCCGATCCTGCCGTCATCGGCACCACGCGCAGCGTTACGCTTCTGGCGTCGGGCGATGTCGACAGCGCCTTCAAGGGCCAGGTCGATCTGTCGGTGGATGAAGCGAACCGCCGTATCTCCAACCAGCAGCTTGGCTGGATGAACCAGCTCGCCGAAAGCGGACAGCTCGGCAAGCATTTCAACACCGGTATCTTCGTCAACGGCGCTTCGAGCCGTCCGGAAGCGGCAGGTGTCGGCGTTGCCTTGATCGGCTCGTTCTACATGATGCTGATCGTGCTGGTGCTGTCGCTGCCGATCGGTGTCGCGGCCTCGATCTATCTTGAGGAATTTGCCCCGAAGAACCGGTTGACGGACCTTATCGAGGTGAACATCAACAATCTCGCGGCTGTTCCCTCCATCGTCTACGGTCTGCTCGGCCTTTCGGTTTTCATCAACTTCATGGGCTTTCCACGCTCCGCCTCTCTGGTCGGCGGCCTGGTCCTGACGCTGATGACCTTGCCGACCATCATCATCGCGACCCGCGCCGCATTGAAGGCTGTACCACCGTCGATCCGCGCCGCAGCGCTCGGTCTTGGCGCTTCCAAGATGCAGACGATTTTCCACCACGTCCTGCCGCTCGCGATGCCTGGTATTCTGACCGGCACCATCATCGGTCTCGCCCACGCATTGGGCGAAACGGCGCCGCTGCTTTTGATCGGCATGGTGGCATTCGTCGCGAACTATCCGACAACGCCGATGGATCCGTCCACGGCCCTGCCGGTGCAGATTTACATGTGGGCGAACGAAGCTGAGCGTGCCTTTGTCGAACGGACATCTGGCGCTATCATCATTCTGCTTCTGTTCCTCATTCTCATGAATGTTGGCGCAATCCTGTTGCGTCGCCGCTTTGAACGGCGCTGGTAGAGGGAGCTAGAGCAATGAACATGTTGTCGGAAGCAGCAGTTGAAAAGGCGCTGGACAAGAAAATGAATGAAGTCTCATACAAGATGATCGGCAAGGACGTTTCGGTTTATTACGGCGAAAAGCGCGCGCTTTACGACGTGAACCTCAATGTCCGCGAAAACACGGTGACTGCGCTTATCGGCCCGTCCGGTTGCGGTAAATCCACTTTCCTGCGCACCTTGAACCGCATGAACGACACGATCGACGGTTGCCGGGTCACGGGCAAGATCACACTCGACACCGACGATATCTACGATCAGCAGATCGACGTCGTGGAACTGCGTGCCCGTGTCGGTATGGTGTTCCAGAAGCCGAACCCGTTTCCGAAGACGATTTACGAGAACATCGCCTACGGTCCGCGTATCCACGGTCTCGCCCGCAACAAGGCGGATATGGACCAGATCGTCGAGCAGAGCCTGCAGAAAGCTGGTCTCTGGAATGAGGCGAAGGACCGTTTGCTGGAATCCGGTACGGGCCTCTCCGGCGGTCAGCAGCAGCGTCTGTGCATTGCACGCGCGATTGCCGTCAGCCCGGAAGTGATCCTGATGGACGAGCCGTGCTCGGCGCTTGATCCGATCGCGACTGCGAAGGTCGAGGAACTGATCCACGAACTGCGCACCAACTACACCATCGTCATCGTCACCCACTCCATGCAGCAGGCGGCGCGTGTTTCCCAGCGCACGGCCATGTTCCACCTTGGTCATCTTGTCGAAGAAAACGAAACCGACAAGATGTTTACCAATCCGGACGACCAGCGCACGCAGGACTACATCATGGGCCGCTTCGGCTGATCCCCGGCCGGCGTTTTATCGAAACCGAACAAGACTGGTGCCTCTGCCGTGCCCGCTTTCGGGCACGCGCATGCAGGCCAAGCCGGAGGACTAGACCATGACACAGACAACGACCCATTCGCATATCCTGTCCGCCTACGACGACGAGTTGAAGTTTCTGACGCGCCGCATCGCCGAAATGGGCGGTCTTGCCGAGCAGATGTGCGGTGAAGCCGTGCGGGCACTCGTCAATTCCGATGCAGCACTTGCGCAGAAGGTCATTTCCGACGACGCGATCCTCGACTATTCCGAGCGCGAAATCGGCGACAAGGCCATCGTCACCATCGCCAGACGTCAGCCGGTGGCGGCCGATCTTCGCGAGATCATCGGTACCCTGCGTATCGCCGCCGATCTCGAGCGCGTCGGCGATCTCGGCAAGAACACGGCCAAGCGCGTTATCGCGGTTGCCGGAACCGGCGTGCCGCGCAAGCTCGCCCGCGGCATCGAACATCTGTCCGAACTGGCGCTGGTGCAGTTGAAGGAAGTGCTTGACGTCTATTCCACACGTTCCGCCGAGAAGGCCAATGCCATCCGCGAGCGCGACGAGGAAATCGACGCCATGTACACGTCGCTCTTCCGTGAGCTTCTGACCTACATGATGGAAGATCCGCGCAACATCACCACCTGCACGCATCTTCTGTTCTGCGCCAAGAACATCGAGCGTATCGGCGATCATGCCACGAACATCGCTGAAACGATTTATTACATGACCACCGGCAGCCAGCCGGAGGGCGAGCGTCCGAAGGACGACAGTTCCAACACACTCGGTTCGGTGACCGAGTAACAGACAAGCAGAAGCTTGCGGAGTTCAGCATATGGTGCCCAAGATTGCAGTTGTGGAAGACGAGGAAGCGTTGAGCGTCCTGCTTCGTTACAATCTCGAGGCTGAGGGATACGACGTCGACACGATACCCCGTGGCGACGAGGCGGAAATCAGGCTGCAGGAGCGTATTCCGGACCTTCTCATCCTGGATTGGATGTTGCCGGGCGTTTCCGGTATCGAACTGTGCCGGCGCCTGAGAATGCGGCCGGAAACAGAACGCCTGCCCATCATCATGCTGACGGCGCGTGGCGAAGAGAGCGAGCGTGTTCGCGGTCTCGCCACCGGGGCTGACGATTATGTCGTCAAGCCGTTTTCCACGCCGGAACTCATGGCCCGGGTCAAGGCCATGTTGCGCCGGGCCCGTCCCGAGGTTCTCTCTTCGGTGCTGAAATGCGGCGATATCGAATTGGATCGCGAGACCCATCGCGTCCATCGCAAAAGCCGCGAAGTGCGCCTCGGCCCGACGGAATTCCGCTTGCTGGAATTCCTGATGACGTCGCCGGGCCGGGTGTTCTCCCGGTCGCAATTGCTGGATGGCGTCTGGGGTCACGATATTTACGTCGATGAGCGTACTGTCGACGTTCATGTCGGACGTCTGCGCAAGGCTTTGAATTTCTCGCATATGCAGGATGTCATCCGCACCGTGCGCGGCGCCGGATATTCGATGGAAGCCTGAGCCAAGCCGAACTCGACGGTTTCGCTAAGGCCAACATCACACCCAATAAATCGAAAAGCCCGAGACCGGAAACGGTGTCGGGCTTTTTTAATTATGACCTTTTCCATAACTCGACATCATCCTCCAGTTTGCCCGGAGGATCGGCGGTGCGTTGAAATCCGGATTGTCGGCTCAGGCCTGCCCGTGACGGAGGGTGGTTTCGGCACATCTGTCCGCAGACTAATCCCGAAACCGGAAACGGCGTCGGGGTTTTTAAGTCATAAAAAAACGGGCCCGAAGGCCCGTAGTTTTTGAGTGCTGAATGCGTGCCGCAACACTCAAGCCTTGCGGCGCTCGCTCACCGGCTGGTAGGCGAGTTTCGCATGGAACTTACAATAGGGCGAAGATTCCAGCGCTTCACAACCGCAGAAATGGAAGTCATCCTTCAGCGGATCGCCAACCGGCCACTTGCAGGTGCGCTCCGTCAGTTCCGTCAGCGTCAGGCGACGGGAAATCGGCGAGACCACGTTTTTGGAAGGAACGTAATCGAGAACCTGTGCGGTCTCGATATCGATCTCCTCGTGCAGCGCCGTTGCCGTGTTCGAGCGGGTGAGAATCCGCGCAGGTGCTGCGTTGACGCGGCCTGCGAAAGTCGTTGCGCGTGGGGCC
Organism: Rhizobium sp. AN73; assembly: GCF_030757975.1. Lineage (NCBI taxonomy): Bacteria > Pseudomonadati > Pseudomonadota > Alphaproteobacteria > Hyphomicrobiales > Rhizobiaceae > Rhizobium > Rhizobium sp. AN73. The sequence continues at coordinate 2,159,735 of NZ_JARWME010000002.1, read as the reverse complement.
GGTGCAGCGGTGCGCTTTGGCGCGGTGCGCGCCGAAGTGACCGGACCGCCAGCCTTGACGCGTCCCGGCAGGTTAAGACGATGGACCTTGCCGATCACGGCATTACGGCTGACGCCGCCCAGCTGCGCTGCAATCTGGCTGGCGCTAAGGCCCTCGGACCATAATTTCTTGAGTTTTTCGACTCGTTCGTCTGTCCAGTTCATGCCGCTTCTCCGCTCGTCGCGTGTATTTTCGGCAGAATCCCTCTCCGTCTCGCGGGCGTGCCGCAAGCGTGGTTTCCGCCAGATTTTCGGTGACTAGTTCCGCCGCATCGCAGTCTAGTAATTAGCGATTAACCTAGTGCTAGGCCGACTCCGTGGCAAGAGTCGCGGGAATCATCTGGATTCGATTTCCCGGTTTTCCCCAACTTGCTGGCGTATTGAGTCTGAAAGGCAACACCTTGGGGCTGGCCTGCTGCCGCATACTAGTGCTTGAGAAGCCCGGGAAACGCTGACTTTTGTTGACATCGGCAAACGAAGTGACAATAGTGCCCCTGCCGCCGCAAGGCGGCATTTTTGATTTTCAGGCGAGGGATAACCCCGCAAGCCTATTGACAACCGTTTGATAGCGCATCTGCGCAAGGAGTGATACAGCCATGGCCGAAGCCGGCGCGCCATTGTTTGATACGTTTTCAAGAGCCCCCCTGCGCTTCGAGCGCGGCGAGGGTGTATGGCTGTTCACGGAAAGCGGCGAGCGATATCTGGATTTTGCGGCCGGTGTTGCGGTCAACTCGTTGGGCCACGCCCATCCGCACCTCGTGGATGCGATCAAGACGCAGGCCGAGAAGGTCTGGCACGTCTCGAACCTCTATGAAGTGCCGGGACAGGAAAAGCTTGCCAAGCGCCTGACGGAAGCTACTTTCGCAGACAAGGTATTCTTCACCAATTCCGGCGCGGAAGCGCTGGAATGCGCGATCAAGACTGCGCGCCGTTATCACTATTCGAAAGGCCATCCGGAAAAGTTCCGCATCGTGACCTTTGAAGGCGCCTTCCACGGCCGCACGCTTGCGACGATCGCCGCCGGCGGCCAGCAGAAATATCTCGAAGGTTTCGGTCCCAAGGTTGAAGGTTTCGATCAGGTGCCGTTCGGCGATGTCGATGCTCTGAAGGCCGCCATCACGGCCGAGACGGCTGCACTTCTGATCGAGCCCATTCAGGGTGAGGGCGGCATTCGGGCGCCCAGCAAGGAATTCCTGCAAATCCTGCGCGGCTTGTGCGATGAGCACGGCCTGCTGTTGATTTTCGATGAGGTCCAGACGGGCGTCGGCCGCACGGGCAAGCTGTTTGCTTATGAGCATACGGGTGTTGCGCCCGATATCATGGCGGTCGCCAAGGGTATCGGCGGCGGTTTTCCGCTCGGGGCATGCCTTGCGACAGTGGATGCTGCTTCCGGCATGACGGCCGGCGTGCATGGCACCACCTATGGCGGCAACCCGCTGGCCATGGCAGTGGGCAATGCCGTGCTCGACGTCGTTCTCGCCGACGGTTTTCTCGAGAAAGTCCGTGACGTCGCGCTGGTCTTCCGGCAGGGTCTCGCCTCGCTCAAGGACCGTTATCCCGACGTGATCGAGGAAATCCGCGGCGAAGGCCTGCTTCTGGGCATCAAGGCGAAGGTTCCTTCAGGCGAGTTGCTGCAGGCCATGCGCGCGGAGCATCTGCTCGGTGTGCCCGCAGGCGACAACGTCATCCGTCTTCTGCCGCCACTCATCACCACGGCTGAAGAGGCCCGCGAGGGTCTGTCGCGTGTCGACGCGGCTGCCGCTTCCCTGACGGTAGCGAAACAGGCAAAAAGCGCCTGAAAAAATCAAGAGCGGGCCTCTCTTCAGGGGCTCGCAAGCATGGGACAGACTTGAATGGTTTCACCAAAACATTTTCTGGACCTCTCGGCCGTCGGGTCGGAGGATCTGCGGACAATTCTTGATGATGCGCGCACGCGCAAGATTGCCACGAAAACCGGCACGGCGGAAAAGCCGCTTGCCGGCAAGATGCTGGCGATGATCTTTGAAAAGCCGTCCACCCGTACCCGCGTCTCCTTCGATGTGGGCATGCGCCAGCTCGGCGGCGAAACCCTTTTCCTGTCGGGCACGGAAATGCAGCTCGGCCGTGCCGAAACGATTGGCGATACGGCCAAGGTGCTTTCGCGTTATGTCGACGCGATCATGATCCGCACGACGGATCATTCGCGTCTGCTCGAGCTTGCCGAACACGCGACGGTTCCGGTCATCAACGGCCTGACGGACGATACCCATCCCTGCCAGATCATGGCGGATATATTGACGTTCGAGGAGCATCGCGGTCCGGTCAAGGGCAAGACAATTGCCTGGACGGGTGACGGCAACAATGTGCTGCATTCCTTCGTGGAAGGCTCCGCCCGTTTTGGCTACCGCATGGCGATGGCGGTACCGATGGGTTCCGAACCACACGACAAGTTCCTGAACTGGGCGCGCAACAATGGCGGCGAAATCTCGCTGTACCACGATGCCGACAAGGCGGTAGCGGGCGCAGATTGCGTCGTTACCGATACCTGGGTGTCCATGAACCAGGAACACAAGGCGCGTGGCCACAATATTTTCCAGCCCTATCAGGTCAATGAAGCCCTGATGGCGAAGGCCAACAAGGAGGCGCTGTTCATGCACTGCCTGCCGGCGCATCGCGGTGAGGAAGTGACGAATGCAGTGATCGACGGGCCGCAATCGGTGGTCTTCGATGAGGCGGAAAACCGTCTCCATGCGCAGAAGTCCATTATCGCATGGTGTATGGGCGTCATCTGATCGCCGTCGACCGGGTTCTTGAACTCGGCCATGTACATTACCATTTGTGGGACTTCGAAGAGGCTCGTCGGTTTTTTGCTGGCGGGCCATAATCACGATTTGCACGATTTTCCCCGGAGGCGGTTTCGCTTCCCGGATCTCTGTGCGACAAGCGAAAAAAGCACGTTTTAAAAGCCGGACTTTTGGACGGTAGCGGCGCAACGGCTGCGCCAAGGAGTTATGACATGGCAGATGTAACGGTTGAACTGGACAATCTCGATTTAGCTGGCGACGACAAGGTTGTGCCCTTTCAGGTCGAAGGTCTGGACGTGCGCGGTCGCGCCGTACAGGTCGGACCGCTGTTAAATGCCATCCTTGAACGGCACGAATATCCCGAGGTTGTCGCCCGCCTGCTGGCGGAAGCGACGGTTCTGACGGCGCTGATCGGCACATCCCTGAAGTTTTCCGGCAAGCTGACCGTGCAGACCAAGGGCGACGGCCCGGTTGACCTTCTGGTGGCGGATTTCACCGCGCCTGAAAGCATGCGCGCCTATGCCCGTTTCGACGAGGAGCGGCTGGCGGAAGCAATCGCTGCGGGTGAGACCTCGCCCGAACAATTGCTCGGTACCGGCATTCTGGCCTTCACCATCGATCAGGGCGTCGGCATGCAGCCCTATCAGGGTATCGTGCCGCTGGACGGTTCATCGCTGGAAGAAATCGCCGGGGTTTATTTCCGCCAGTCGGAACAGCTTCCCACCCGCGTGCGCCTCGGCGTCGCCCAGTTCTTCGACCGTGATGGCGAAGGCAAACCGCGCCATGGCTGGCGTGCGGGCGGCGTGATCGCCCAGTTCCTGCCGCAGGCGCCCGAGCGTCTGCGCATGCGCGATCTGCATGGCGGCGATGGTGACGAGGGCGATTATGACGTGGCGGAGGACGATGCCTGGACCGAGGCAGTGTCGCTGCTGAACACGGTGGACACCGACGAGTTGACCGATCCGCAGGTGCCGGTGGAGCGTCTGCTTTACAGGCTTTTCCATGAGAGCGGCGTGCGCATCTACGACCCGCAGGTCATTTTCGACCGTTGCAGCTGCTCGCGGGACAAGATCAAGGGCGTATTATCAGGCTTCACCGCCGAAGAGATCAAGGCGAGCGAGGAAGACGGCGCAATCGCCGTGACCTGCGAGTTCTGCTCCACGACCTATCGCTACGATGTCGGTGAGTTTGAAAACGTCTGACAAGGAGAGCCGCGCTTGTGAATGGCGCGGCTTTTCGTCAGTTCAGCACCCGCAACAGGCCGGGTGAATCCAGTGAAAAGGCGGGAATGGTGACGTTGAACACCTCGCCTTTGTCCGTTTCCATTTCATAATGGCCGAACATAAGGCCAGACGGCGTATCCAGCGGACAGCCGGATGAATATTCGTAACTGTCGCCGGGGTTCAGGTGCGGCTTTTCGCCGACGACGCCGGGTCCATAGACCTCATCCACCTGTCCGTTCTGGTCGGTGATGTGCCAATAGCGGTTGACGAGTGTTATCGGAACATCGGAATTGTTCGAGATCACGACTTTATAGCCCCAGACGTAACGATCGTCATCCGGGTCGGATTGTTCCTCGAGATAATACGGATCGACCGTTACCTCGATATCCCTTGTCAGAGCACGATACATACGCGCCACACCTCGATATTATGCCTGCTGCCATCATCCTACACTACAGGTTCTGGCTATCGTCAAGAAAATGAACGACTTGACGGGCAGGGGCATCTTCTGTTGCGCCGTTTTCCACCGTTAGGGATAACGGTAAAGGTAAATATTGGTTGCCTGACGCCCGGACTTTGCCACGGCCCGACGTGGAAGAGGGGCCGTGGCAATGTGTCGGGTGCGTTCTCAGGCGGGAACGGCTGCGAGAGCCTTCGCCAGATCCTCCAGCAGATCGTCCGTATCCTCGATACCGCAGGAAAGGCGCAAGGTGCCGCCGGAAATACCGAGTTCGGCGCGAGCCTCATCGGTCAGGTTCTTGTGCGTCGTCGTGCCGGGATGGGTAATGAGGCTCTTGGCATCGCCGAGATTGTTGGAAATCTTCACGATTTCCAACGCGTTCTGCAACGCGAAGGCCGCATCCTTGCCGCCCTTCAGTTCAAAAGCCACCAGCGTCGAACCGCCGGTCATCTGCCGGGCGATAATATCGGCCTGCGGGTGATCGGCGCGGCCGGGATAGATGACCTTGGCGACCTTGCCGCTGTCGGCGAGGAAATCGGCGATTTTGCCGGCATTGGCCGTCTGCTGCTTGACGCGCAGCGGCAGGGTCTCGATGCCTTTCAGAAGCGTCCAGGCGTTGAACGGCGACATGGCCGGGCCGGTATGGCGGAAATAATCCTGCAGCTCTTCCTCGATCCACTTCTTGTCGGAAAGGATCACGCCGCCAAGGCAGCGGCCCTGGCCGTCAATATGCTTCGTCGCCGAATAAACGACGATATGGGCGCCGAGTTCGAGCGGCTTCTGAAAGAGCGGTGTCGCAAAAACATTGTCGACCACCAGCTTCGCGCCGATCTGGTCGGCGAGCTTCGCCACACCGGCGATGTCAACCACTTCAAGCGTCGGGTTGGTCGGGCTTTCGAGGAAAAACAGCTTGGTGTTCGGCTGGATCGCCTTTTCCCAATTTTCGAGATCGCGCCCGTCGATCAGCGTGCATTCGATGCCGTATTTGGGCGCAAGCGTCTCGACTACCCAGCGGCAGGAGCCGAAAAGAGCGCGGGCGGCGACGATATGGTCGCCAGCGCGCAGCTGGCACATGATGGCGGCGGTAACGGCGGCCATGCCGGAGGCAAGCGCCCGGGCATCTTCGGCGCCTTCCAGCAGACACATGCGCTTTTCAAACATGTTATTGGTCGGGCTTGCATAACGGGCGTAGATGAAACCATCCGTTTCGCCCTTGAAGCGCGCTTCGGCGGCTTCGGAGTTTTCGTAGACGAAACCCTGGGTCAGATAGATTGCTTCCGACGTTTCACCATAGGGTGAGCGTAGCGTACCGCCGTGAACGAGCTGGGTTGCCGGGCGCCATTTATTGCTCATGTGATCACCTTCAAAACAAAAAAACCGGCCGCAAAAGCAGACCGGTTCCTAGCACCCGGTCTTTTTAGCCACTTATTTAACGTGGCTGCAAGCCGACCGGCCAAATCACCACGGGATAAGCTTGCCATACTGCCGTTACCGGCTTGCGTCAATGCTTTCCTTTTGGTTTTGTCGCCGTAAAAAGGAATGATGATCATGACCAGAACCACGGGCATTTTGGCGGATGGCGCGATCAGGGCGCTGTTTGCGGGCGGCAAGCTGAAAAGCGAGGCCGATCTCGATGCGGATCAGGTGCAGCCCGCCAGCCTCGATCTGCGGCTGGGCTCGAAGGCCTATCGCGTACGCGCCAGTTTCATGCCCGGCCCTGGAACCCGCGTCATCGACAAGCTCAACCGTTTCAGCCTGCACGAGGTCGATCTGAGTAACGGCGCGGTGCTGGAAACCGGTTGCGTCTACATCGTTCCCCTGATGGAAAGCCTTGAACTGCCGGCGGACATGTCGGCTTCGGCCAATCCCAAAAGCTCGACAGGCCGTCTTGATATCTTCACCCGCGTCATGACCGACAATGCGCAGGAATTCGACAAGATCCCGGCGGGATATTCAGGTCCGCTCTATCTGGAAATCAGCCCACGCACCTTCCCCGTGGTGGTGCGCCGCGGCTCGCGTCTGTCGCAGATCCGCTTCCGCATCGGCCATTCGTTGCTCAACGAAAGCGAGCTTCTGAAACTGCACGAGACGGAAATGCTGGTCGCCAGCGAAACCCCGAACGTGACCGGCGGCGGCATCGCGCTTTCCATCGATCTCAAGGGGTTCGGCGAAAACGGGCTGATCGGCTATCGCGGCAAGCACCACACGGCCGTAGTGGATGTCGACAAGAAGGCTCAGCACGACGTTCTCGATTTCTGGGAGCCGCTTTATGCGCGCGGCCGCGCCGAACTGATCCTTGATCCGGATGAGTTCTATATTCTCGTCTCGCGTGAAGCCGTGCATGTGCCGCCGCTTTACGCGGCCGAAATGACGCCCTTCGATCCCCTGGTGGGCGAGTTCCGTGTGCATTATGCGGGCTTCTTCGATCCCGGTTTCGGCCACGCGCAGGCGGGCGGCACAGGCAGTCGCGCCGTTCTCGAAGTGCGCAGCCACGAGGTGCCCTTCATCCTCGAACACGGCCAGATCGTCGGCCGGCTGGTTTACGAGCACATGTTGCAGAAACCGGAAGGCCTCTATGGCACCGGCCTCGGCTCTAATTATCAGGCGCAGGGCCTGAAACTTTCCAAGCATTTCCGTGCGGAATAATGAACCTGCCGGGTGCTTGACACCCGGCGCGAACTGTCCGATGTCTTGTCCGCGCGCGGGTGTAGCTCAATGGTAGAGCAGCAGCTTCCCAAGCTGAATACGAGGGTTCGATTCCCTTCACCCGCTCCAGCTACCTTTCCAACGAGATCAATGACGTCCAGGAAGCGCTGATTTTTCAGCGTTTTTGCCTCGCGCGCGCGTAAGGTCGTGCAACGGTATGCAGTGACATCCAGCAATTTTGTCGGTAAAAATCACGGTATTCATCATCGTGGTAGGAAGCCGATACCGTAAAATGGCACTGACAGACATTCAGGTTAAGAACGCCAAGGCCGATAGCAAGCCGCGCAAGCTGTCTGATGAGAAGGGGCTTTACCTCTACATATCAGTTGCCGGCGGCAAGTCTTGGCGCTTCGACTACGATTTTTTTGGCAAGCGAAAAACACTAACGATTGGGGCATACCCGATGGTGGGGTTGGCGGACGCCCGACGGCTGCGTGATGAGGCCAAGAAAAAACTCTCTGAGGGCCTGGACCCGTCGCTGGCCAAGAAGCGTGATCAGCTTGCTGCCAAGGCCGCTGCCGGAAACACCTTCGGCGTCATTGTGGATGAGTTCATTGAAAAGCTGAAACGCGACAAGCGCGCAGAGCCCACAATCACCAAAAACAAATGGATGTTGAAGGACCTTGCCGAAAAGCTGGGGCCTTACCCGGTTACTCAGATCACGGCGCGTGACGTTCTTGCCGTGCTGACCAGTATTTGAAAAGAGCGGCCGAGTGGAAAGTGCGCTGGCAACGCGCGCTGCCATTGGTCGTGTGTTCCGATACGCCATCGCAACAGCAAGGGCCGAGAATGACCCGACGTCGGCACTACGTGGGGCTCTCCAGCGCCATGTTCCTATCAACCATGCCGCATTGACGACGAAGGCTGAAATGGGCGGTTTGATGCGGGCCATTTACGGTTACGAGGGATGGCCTTCCTTAGTCGGGGCATTAAAAATCCAAGCCCTGTGTTTTGCGCGGCCCGGCGAAACGCGCTCGATGAAATGGGTAGAGTTGGATCTAGGAAAGGCTGTATGGACGATACCCGCAGAGAAAACCAAAATGCGCCGAGAGCATCATGTGCCGCTTTCGAAACAGGCGGTGGAAGTTCTCATGGAGATGAAGGAGTTGTTTGGCGATAAGCCCTATGTCTTCCCTTCAATGATGTCAGGCAAGAAGATTCTTTCCGAGAATTCCATGAATTCAGCTCTGCGGCGCATGGGGTGACGGAGGCCCAGTATACCGCCCACGGCTTTCGGTCTTCCGCCAGCAGCATATTGAACGAGTCTGGAAAGTTCAGCATCGATGCTATCGAAGCTGAACTTGCCCATCTCGATACGCGGGCCGTTAGACGTATCTACAATCGGGCCACATATTGGGACGAGCGAGTGCGAATGATGCAGTGGTGGGCCGACTTGCTGGAGAAAGTGCGTATCCAAAGCCCAAGCTCGATTGAGACCACTGACAGAAAACTTTAAAGTCGAGGGACTTTGGCAACCGGGAGACTCCGACGGTTTCGTATTCGTTCACTGACGATTCGGAATCCGCTGTGCACGAATGAGTGCTTGCATTGCCTGAATCGGCCCAATGCTAGAGGCATTTTTAGTTTCCCTTAACTTTGGTCTTCATCTGGGTCTTGCAGAGAGATGTGCATTGCAGTAACTTCTGGTTGTTGTTTGACTCAAAGAACCGAAGGGCTTGAAATTGGCGGATCGCGCTTAAAATTCACGGATGAAAAATAATATCCATGCCATGGTGTTGGCAGGATTGATTATTACGCGAATTTTTAATGTGTACGGTTCTTTGAGCAGATGACTAGAGGCTATCGTCTCGTAAAGAAAGTTACTACTTTAACGCTTCTTGGGTCAGATGAACTGATCTATGTACCCGGTAGGGGATCGACAGCAAGGACAGCTGCAGAGTGAAGCATGGTCGGCATTGCCGCGACAAACTTCATTTCAAATGCAGGCCTCCGAAATATGCCACTTGCTGCTTTCATTCCTGGTTTCCGACGGCTAGTCCCTCCTGACTTTTGTCTCGCAATTGTGCCGGCCGCTCAAATCTTAGCCAATTCTCCGAAGAGCGCGCGAAACAGTTTCAAGGGGACCTTTTGTTGGTTTCCATGCGGAACTATGCCAACGTCTCCGAACAAAGTGGCATAGTCGCGGGCTCTGGCGGTTATAATGTCAGGGTCGGTGGTAATGTCGATCTCGCCGGTGGCGTCATAGGTTCAATAGCCGATCCCGCCAAGAATTCGCTTTCTGCCAATTCGCTGACCTGGTCGGATATAAGCAACCGCTCCGAGGCGTCGAGCTCCAGCCTGGGAGTATCCCTGACGCCTGGCGGCATTCCTGTTCCCGTGGTGGGCCAGCCAGCCAAGGAGGAGGACAAGGGTGTTGCCCGTGCCACACTGACGCCGGGTCAGTTGACGCTCACCAATCAGACACAGGATCTGGCCTCACTTAACACGGACCTCTCTAAAGCCAACACAACGGTCGACCCGTTTGACATAGAGCGCCTGAAGGCGAAACAGGAGAGTGCAGCTGCCCTCTCGGCGCTTGCCAACATCGCCGTTGGTGACATCTCCGCTAAACTCGGTTTTGCCGAAGGCAGTCCGGCGAAGATTGCCCTCCATGCTGCGGTCGGGGGCCTTGTCGCGCAGCTTGCAGGCGGCAATGCCGGATCGGGAGCGTTGGCAGGTGGATTGAGCGAAGTCGTCAATGGCGTCTTGCAGCAGGTGTTGAGCGCCAATCCGAACCTGACCGACGACCAGAAAAGCGCCATCACTCAGTGGGTGGCGGCAATAGTCGGTGCGGCGGTCGGAGGCGAAACCGGCGCAGCCGCCGGGCTAGACAACGTCAATTATAATTTCCTGACGCACAAACAGAGTGAGGATCTCGCCAAGGAACTAAAGGGCTGTGACGGCGCTGGCGATCCTGCTGCGTGTAAAGCTGCCGTGTCAGACAAATATAGCCAGATCGACTTCGATCAGGACCGTCAGCTTGATGCCTGCCGGACAAGGCAGTGTGTACAGGACCTGTTGGGTGATCTGAACGATGACCCGCGTTTTGCATACCTCGATGTGATGAGACTGCAGGAACTTGGCGTCAGTGAGTCACTGGCGCAGCGCCTGCTCTCTTATCAGGTCATGGAACGATGGCTAACGGGAGATTCCACCGTCTTCGAGCAGAAGATCATGGATGTCGCTTCTGGTGTGGGTTACTGCGAGGACCATGGTCAATCGAGCGGCTGTTTCGCAACCGGTCAAGCTCTCAAGTACGTTTCTTCGACCGTAACCGAATTCGCTTATGGCGCTATCGGATTGCGGGTTGGGCAGTTTGGAGGGGCCGCCCCAGCACATGCAACAAAAGAGGGAATTGTAAATTACTATGGCCCATTGAAAGAAGGGCCGCTGCCTGCGAAGATAGCGAATACATTTAGGAGTGGAGCCTATTATGAGGTTCTTACAACCCAGCCAACTAAGTTGTACAGAGTTTATGGCGGATCGGCGGGCGAGATAGGCGCATACTGGACGCGTACTAAGCCGTTGGGGCCAGTACAGTCGATTTCCGATAGTGCCCTTCTACCTCAATGGGGTAACAACGCTACAAAAGTTGTAGAAATTGACGTTCCAGTTGGGACGAAGTTCTATGAAGGAGTGGCGGCCCCTCAGGGAGGCCTGGTCGGTGGTGGCAATCAGATATTTTTTGATACCAAAGTTGATCCTAGTTGGAAGGTCGGTCAATGAGTTGCCATTGGGAAAAAATAGAGAGCTTTCGCTCGCAGAGCGAGTTTAATAGATTTGTCGACTGGATAGAAGCTCAAGTAACAATAGGGCGTGCAGCTGAAAGTGTGGTCGAAAGCCACTATGCCGGTGAAATGATATCGGAAAGATGGTTCGTTTGCTTGGAGTGTCATTCAAAATGGCGGCTTGTGTATCCAGACCCTGGATATTTTAGCGGGTTGTTTTGCTTGGTAAAAGACAAAGTATGATAACAAGATTTATTGTGGTCCCGGCGTGTTAAACACGACCAAGTGTTCGGTCGAGTAGATAAAGGCTGGGCCGATGTTAAGCCATTATACCGATTTAGAATCGCTCATTGCTCCTGCGGATTGCAAACAATCTGTAGAGTTGGATTACGGTTCCATAGAACTCTACACAGGCAAATCGGCAGACAGGCTTTCGGCTGCAGGTCTCCTGAATTTGGTGCTACGTGAACCGACGGGTTGTCTATTAGCATGCACTCTGGCTTCAATTAAGAATACTAATCTGACGATTAAGTATCAAGAGGCAGTAAAAGAGCCAAATACCAGCGCGGTGATTGAAATTTGGTTGGAAGGGCCGGAGCTTCGTGCCCAGCATTGGGACGGATTTACATCCCGGTTTGATAAGAAGAATATGAAACTTCTTTCACAAGAATTCACAAAATAGCCGGTCGTACACCCGGGCACCGAAACCTAGTTCGGATAACCGGAGCGGTGTCGGCTTGATTGTTCCTGCAGTCTGTCCGTTTTGACAAGAAAAGTTCAAAAGCAAATAAATGGAAATAACAGCTTCCGATTTATTCAAGAATATCGAAATGGAGTATATTCGTTATCGCAAAAATTGGGGAGAAAATGTCGATCGTTTCCCATTGGAAACGGTTCAACACGGCACTGGCGGTTACCATCTGGAATTCCATGATGACGGCAAGATGGCGCTTGTTGGAACAGATCGAGATATGGAGACGGAGAGGCGGGAGACCTATTCAATAGACGAACTGCTGTATTGGATATTTCAAGGCAATGCGAATTCCAGAGCCGGGATGTACGAGCCCTCCGAGATGAAAGATCCTCGGCAGGCTTGGTTTCCCAAGGCCCTTGACGAAATCGAAAAACTCAATCCGGCCTGGCGCAACCGGTTGGAGCGTGAGCAGCAGGAGATCTTGCGAAAGCACCCGTTTTCCAATTGATAATCGGCTCACGGAGATTGAAATATCGCAAAGTAACTCGTGATGGGGCCTAGCAGCGTCGAATTTGAAAAGATGTGATGTAGATTGCCAAGAAATAAACTCCAGTGAAAAATAAAAGATAACCTACTGGAAGAAGTAGGCCGCCGCGCACTCGGCCATTACACGGGATAGTTACGGGATGGACCATTGTGTGGGTGCCAGCGACATCAAGTTTTTCATTCTTATTGAGGATATCCACGCTATCTCCGCGTGATCGTTAGAGAGGCCACTTTTAATTAAATGACAATGTCCGAATCATTCTCAACTATTATTGTCGGTTCTCTCTTCCTGACTGGATGCACCGCATTGAACCAGACATCGTCGGCGATCAACGACGCGAATAGCGGTGTCGTCACTGCGATGCTGTCACCATACCGAAAACTTGACTCCCAATGGCGAGGCAAGACACTCGCAGACTTTCAGAGCAGGTTCGGGGCGCCGACAGGCAAGGACCAGGAAGGGAACCGTGTGTGGTCTCGCAACATTGTTGCGCATATTCCGGGACAATACGTTGAGACAGCGGACTATATGCCACATATGACGATTAGACGTCGGGAGTTCGTTCCTGCCCACGACGCGGAGAAAAGTTGCGAGATCGCCGTCAAGGTGCAAGCAGGACGGATAACAGCGATCAATGCGCGTCGTGATATCGGCATTCCAACGGACGGCAATCGAATGTTTTCAGGCATGGTGTCGACGTGCCAGCGGATATTTGGTCTGTAACCCTCTGAATTCCATCTGCCCCGCCATGCCAGGAACAATCAGAATAATCTTGCCCACTTCACTTTTGTTTGAAACTTGTGGTTCAAGGACGGCGACGTGCGTGCCACGCTGCTCACATTCGTGCGCTATGTTAAGAACGTCGCGGCCTTGGCGATCAAGTCGAGTGACAATCAATTCATCACCTTCCTGGAGAAACTCGACGATCGTTGCCAACTCGGTTCGGTCTTGGCGACTCGCACCGGCTGATCTGACAACCTTCGGCATCGAGCCATTGCTGCTGAATTTCCAAATCCTGATTAATGTACTGACGCGGGCGTATTGCTGATGATTGGCCCCATTTCGCCGGCGCATGTATGGTTTCGCGATTTAGCTTGACTACGATTTAATTGCACGTAATAGTTGATGCAGTCGTAGCATTTTGGGATGGTGTTATGAGTCGCAAGCTTCTTTCAGAATTTCTTGGAACGTTCTGGCTCGTTTTCGGAGGTTGCGGCAGTGCGGTTTTCGCCGCCGCTTTTCCTGAACTCGGCATTGGCTTTCTCGGTGTCGCTTTCGCCTTTGGTCTGACGGTTTTGACCATGGCCTATGCGGTCGGGGGCATTTCAGGCGGTCATTTCAACCCGGCCGTTTCCGTCGGCCTGTCCGTTGCCGGCAAGTTCCCGGCATCGAACCTCGTTCCGTATATAGTGTCGCAGGTTCTCGGCGCGATCGTCGCGGCGGCAGCGCTCTATGTCATCGTCACCGGCAAGGCGGGGGCCGAAATTGGTGGTTTTGCCGCCAATGGTTACGGCGAACATTCGCCGGGCGGATATTCACTGGTATCGGCGCTGCTGATCGAAGTCATTCTGACGGCATTTTTCCTGATCGTCATTCTGGGGTCGACACATGGCAGGGTTCCGTCCGGTTTTGCACCGATTGCCATCGGCCTTGCCCTCACGCTTATTCATCTGATCTCCATTCCCGTCACCAACACATCCGTCAATCCGGCCCGCTCGACGGGACAGGCGTTGTTCGTTGGCGGATGGGCGCTGCAGCAGCTCTGGCTGTTCTGGCTCGCTCCGATCCTCGGCGCCGCCATTGGCGCTTTGGTCTGGAAACTTTTCGGCGAGGAAGAGTAAGGCTCAACGCTAGCTCTCTTCGGCCCGCGCAGACATGAATGGGAAGCATTGTTTCCCCGAATGGTCGGGGAAACCTGTGAGGAGGATGACATGGATCTTACTTCGATATTGACCCAAATCGTCGGCGGTGCGGTTGGTGGCTCGGCTGGCGGAAAAATACTGAAGGATTCCGATCTCGGCTCGCTCGGTAACCTGATCGCTGGCGCCATTGGTGGCATCGGCGGAGGAACCGTGCTCGGATCGCTGCTCGGGACAGCGGGAACTGCGGCAGCCGGCGGCATGGATATCGGCGCTCTTGCCGGCCAGCTCGTTGGCGGCGGCGTCGGCGGCCTGATCGTTCAGGTCATTGTCGGCCTGATCAAGAACAAGCTCATCGCCAAATAAGGTTGCTCGGCCACTCTTGTGGTGAAGCGATGGACCTTGCCGGAGGAGAGGCCTCGTTCGGCAGGGTATTCCGGTTTATATCGTAACGACAGCGACAGCACCGCCGAAACCTGAAACCGTTTGCAAGTTGTAGCAGCGCTCGCTGAAATGGTGAGACGCCTCCTGTGTGTTGCGAAAAAGAAGCGCAGGGAGTTCGCTCTCCAGTTGCCCATGCCTCGTCAGACCGTATTCTTGACGACCGGCACGTGTGGGGTCTTGTTCCAGACGAAGGGTCTGGTTTTCAATTCCATCACGGCGCGCCAGGCCGCGACAGAGAGCATCAGCCAATAAAGCGGGATCGCCAGCCAGCGCTGCCCAATCTGACGTTTCTCGTAAGCTATCATCCTGCGTCGGCCCATCAGCACAAAGATGGCGTAGCTTCCGAAAATATTCAGCGTATCGATGAAAAACAGAAGGCCTTGCCAGGAAAGCAGCATATCCGCGCCGTTTTCCCGGATTGCCATGGCCATGAAGGCGAAGGAAACGAACAGCAGGGGGTGGGCCAGTGACGACAGAAGCATGCCGCCGATCAGCAGTTGAAAGACGATATAGGCGATCCATCCCATGTGGCGCGCTGTTGTAAAGGGCGCGCGGGTCATCACCAGCCAGCTTTGCAGCCAGCCCTTGTACCAACGTGCACGCTGGTTCAGCCAGATGGGTAGCGAAGTCGGCGCATCTTCCAGCGTCTGCCGCCGGATGACGCCGCAGCGATAACCGAGCCTGTGCAGCCTGAGACCCATATCGGCATCTTCCGTCACATTATAAGGGTCCCAGGCGCCGGAGCGGCGCAACACGGCAGTCCGGAAATGGTTGGACGTGCCGCCAAGCGGCAGCGGCAGTTTGCGTGCGGCGAGAACGGGCAACATGCAGCGGAAGAGGCCGGAATATTCCAGCGCGAAACAGGCGCTGAGCCAGGAGGAGCCCGCATTGCTGATGATAAGCGGCGCCTGCAGGCAGGCCACCTCGTCCGGTTGGTCGCGGAACGCGGCATAGGCTTCGCGCAATTGCTGCGGATGCGGGCGGTCTTCGGCGTCGTAGACGGCAAGGAATGCGCCGCGCGCACCTGAGAGCGCATAGGTAAGCGCCTTGGGTTTGGTGCGCGGCAGAGACGGTGGCACCTTGACGACCTCGATATGTGGACCGAAATTTATTCGCTGGATGGCCTCGATGGTGGCGTCGTCGTCGGCCTCGCAGACGAGCTTGATATCGAGCCGGGATCTGGGCCAGTCCAGCCGCTCCAGCGCACGAATGAGCTGCTCGACGACGGCCTCTTCGCGGTACAGCGCCACAAGAACGGTGTAGACCGGCAGGTCCCTGTCCTGTGGGAGGGGCAAAACGGTTCGCACTTCGTTTTCCATGGGCGTGTGGACGAGTGCGAACAGCCTGAAAAGCAGGGTGGAGAGATAAAGTAGCGTCAGGGTGATGTGAATATAGGTGAGGGCCGCCTGCGTATAAAACAGCAGCGACAGGATGAGCAGGGTCACGAGAATACCGCTCACAAACCCCTGCTGGCCTTGCAGCGTGATCCTGGCGGAATGGTGCGGCGCCGCGTTGAAAAGCTGCTGACGCGCCTCCCGGCAGCGGCGTGTTTCGCCCGCCTTCCAGATTGCATTGCGCATGGCCTGCGGCGTGGTCACGGCAAGTTCATCGAGAAGATGTGGATGCTCATCAAGCATGTTTTTCAGCAATTCCATCCGTCCCAGTTCCGGGACGATCAGAAGCGCTGGTTTGCTGCTTGACGCTATCAGCCGAAGTATTCGTGGTTCGGCGAGTTGCGTATCCAGATGGTTTATGTCCGCCACCCGTTCCGGATTGATTTCCGGGAGAAACGGCAGCTGCAGAGACCTGGCAAAAGCACCGAAATATGCATCCGCATCGACAAGTCCACTCGCCAGCAACTCGTCTTCCACGGTCGAGCCGTTTTCGAACGCTTGTTCTTCGAATGCGGCAATATAGGGCTTGCCGAATCCGAGTGACGAAAGAAGGCGTGCCGGCCCCGTCTCGTTTTCTTCGGACAGGGTCCAAAGCGGATTGTCGCCCAAAAGTGAGAACGCAATTTTTCGTTCCAGCGGCGTCGTGCGAAACGATTCTCGTGTATAGTGTCTAAAATAATCCATGCATCGCCGCCGCTGTCATGGTAACGCGCCACTTCCTGATACGGACAGTATAGATGAGAATTACGAATGTAACGCGGAATATAGGCTTTGTTTTTACTTTAGCTTTAGCTTTCGCTTTACAATTTGTTGGTGTTTTTGGAAAGCTTCATGCGGAAGGTCTGTCGGACGGGAACCGCATGCCGGTGCTGTTCGATGCGCAGGAGCGGTTTCCGGGTGGCGATCTTTCCTCCGTGCCCCGGATCAGATTTCTGATGTCCGTCGATTTCCCGCCCTTCAATTTTACCGATCAGGAAGGCCGGCTTGCGGGCTTTCATGTCGATCTGGTGCGCGAAATCTGCGCCCAGCTGAAGGTCGAAAGCAAATGTCAGGTGCAGGCATTGCCGTTTGACGAGCTGGAAGCGGCTCTGGAAATGGGAGAGGGTGAAGCGGTGATTTCCGGCCTCGCCACCACCGCCGACCTGCGCAAGAGTTTCACCTTCTCGCGGCCCTATCTGCTGTTGCCCGCTCGGCTTGCCGTCAACAAGGCGGCGAAATTCACCGGCTCCGGTGCTGATGCCCTGTCGGGAAAGAAGGTGGGCGTGGTCACGGGCTCACGGCATGAACAGATGCTCAAGGCATTTTTCCCAAAAGCCACGGCCGAAGGCTTTAACGGGTACGAACCCATGTACGAAGCGTTGAAGGCGGGCAAGGTGGACGCCGTTTTCGCCGATGGCCTGCGCCTGCCTTTCTGGGTTTCGGGAAGCATGTCCGAAGGCTGCTGTACGCTTTTCGGCGGCCCTTATTTGTCCGACAGATTTCTTGGAGAAGGCCTTTCCATCATGGCTGTCGATCCGGACGATGTGCTTGTGCCGGCCTTTGATCAGGCGCTGGCCGCACTTTCCCGTAATGGCCGGCTGGAGGAAATCTATCGCCGTTATTTCCCCTACGGGCTTTATTAGCGAAACCCGGTTTCGTTCAGATCGTCTCCAGCAGCAGCATTCTATTTGGCGGGCGCAAAGGCTTCTTCATTGCGTCGCAGCCGCAAAAGCGCGATCCACACGGCGGCGGCGATGGCGGCTTCCACGAAGAAATAGCTGCCGATCGTGCCCGAAATGCTGAAGGACCAGGTGAAGAAGGCAACGATGACGGAGCCGATGAGGTTGCCGCTGTTCCATATCTTGGCGCGAATATCCTGCCGTCCGGAGGCGCCGAGCGCCTCAAGCGCGGTTGCCGCAACGGCCATCGGCAGCACGACCCAGCAAAGGATGCGGGTGATGATGGGCAGCGAGACATATTCGTCGCCGAACAATAGCGGCAGGAAGGGCGCGATGATGAAGATCACCAGCGCGCTGCCGACTGCGATGACAAGCGCTGCCTTCAGCACATTATAGGCGCGCTCTATGGTCTTGGTGATGCCCTGCAGGGCGGCCGAGGCCGAACCCGGATAGATCAGCCGGTTGAGAGCCTCGACGGAGAGATAGGAGCTGTCGAGAATCCGCCGGGCAATGGAATAGCTGCCCAGAACTTCGGCGCTGGCAACGGCGCCGAGAACGAGAATATCGGCATTGCCACGCACGGCCTTGAACAGGAACTGGGTGGAAAACAGGATGCCGATGCGGATTTCGTCACGCACGATCCGGAAGACCGGCCTGCCGAGCCTGCCGATCGCTTTCAGCGAAATAACCGCCGCAATGGTATGGGCAGCCAGGTTCCAAAGGGCCCAGGCCTCCACCGTTTCCACTTTGAAGACGAGGCAGGCAACCACGGCGGCAATCGTGCGGGCGACGGCGAACATCACTTCCAGCTTGTTGGCCGAGGCGAAGTCGGAATGGGCGATGAAGCTTTGCGTGGAAAGCGAAATGACTTTCAGAAGGATGAGGTTCGTCACCAGGATTACGAAGGTGGTGATGAGGGTATGCAGCAATGTTTCCGACGTCGGGAAAAACACCGGGATCGTGACCATGCCGATGATGGTTAGCACGACGCCGGTCGCGGCGCTTAGAAGATAACTATGGCCGAGCATGACGGGAAACATGCTGCGATCCTGCGCCACGCGGCGGATCAGCGATTCCTGCGAACCGAAACCGCAAATCTGGACACCGAGATTGGTCACGGCCGTGATCGAGGCGTAAAGCGCGAATTGTTCGACGCCGAGATGGCGGGCTAGCAGGGCGAAGGTCAAAAGCTGGGCGGCGCTGGACATCAGAAGTGCCCCGCCGGATGCCATATAGGTCAATCCCAGTCTGACTAGATGGCCGAACCGCGGCGTATTCAACGACACCTCATACTCCATGCTTTCCGGCGTTGCCGGGCGAATTTAAAAAATAACTGCCCTGTTTTTAAATTTGATGAACTGAAAAACCGGCAATCGGGCAATAATTAGAAGGCCGGTGACCTGAATGAATGGCAGTTCCCCCAAGTCTTAGCCTTGTTGAGGTAAGAGAGGGTTAAAGCAATTGTATAATAA
The DNA here is from genome assembly GCF_030757975.1 of Rhizobium sp. AN73. Classification (NCBI taxonomy): domain Bacteria; kingdom Pseudomonadati; phylum Pseudomonadota; class Alphaproteobacteria; order Hyphomicrobiales; family Rhizobiaceae; genus Rhizobium; species Rhizobium sp. AN73. The sequence goes on along the minus strand of NZ_JARWME010000002.1, from coordinate 2,140,729 downwards.
TGATGATAATGACTGTTTATGGTTATTTGGACATGGCCCGGTTTCAAAAGGGTTTCGTTGTTCTTCACAAGGCAGGCCGATGATCCGATTATCCGTTTCCGATGTAGGCGATTATGCCGCCTGTTGCTGACACGCAGTCCATTCCTGTACAAAGCGATGTCATGTCCCTTTCGGGCGGTCGTCGCGACGCGATTTTTTTCGTCGCCACGATGCTCTACATCTGGATTTCCGTAGCGCCTTTCGAAAATCTTGCGGCTACACCCGTGCCGCACGCCGCCGCAAACCAGCTGACGGGGCTTGTGATCGCACTGATGTTGGGCGTTTTTGCCCTGCGTCATCGGCTGACGGGGCTTTTGCTGCGGCCGCGTCTGCCCATTCTGCTGTTGTTTTCCTGGCTGGCGATTTGCTCGGTGCTTGGCACGCAACCCGGCACTTCGCTGCAACGATTGCTCTTTACGGGCCTCCTTTGCTTCATCACCAGCGTCCTTGTCGTTATGCCGCGGAACCGTCGGCAGTTCGACCGGATGATGGCCGTCTTCGCCATCATTCTGCTCGCACTCTGTTATTTCGGGGTGATCTTCCTGCGCTCACGCGCGATCCACCAGCCCTATGATCTTGATGAAAAAGCGCTTGCGGGCGATTGGCGCGGCATCTTCAATCACAAGAACGCCGCCGCTCCGGCCATGATCATCCTTTTCATGATCGGGCTTTACCTGCGCAACGCCTGGTCGACGGTTGGCGGCATTGTGATCACGCTCCTGGCGGGGTTCTTCCTCTGGAAAACCAACGGGAAAACCGCAGCGATGCTGTTGCCCGTCACCGTCGCGCTGGTCTGGGTCATGGAAAGACATGCCGGACGGACGTTGCTGATGATCGGCGGTCTTCTGGCTTTCCTCAACGTTCTCGCGCTTGGCTCCACCTATTTTCCGAGCATAAGGGATGTGGTCGAAAGTCTGGGCATCGATTCCACCTTCACCGGTCGAACGGACATATGGCGCCTGTCCTTCGATACGTTTGCGCAATCGCCGATCTTCGGGCAGGGTTTCCAGGCATTCTGGACGAGCGACCGGCTTCTGGCGCAGGCCGATATTGCCGGCACCTGGGCGGTCACCGCCTTCCATGCCCATAACGGCTATGTCGAAAGCCTGTTGAATGGTGGCCTGCCAGCCTTTATCCTCATCGTCATATGGCTCGTCATCATACCCGCAAACGACTTTCGTATAGCTGTGAACAAGGGTACGGATCCGGGGTTGACGCGACTTTTTGCGCGAATTTGGGTGTATGCGCTGCTTTCTTCGTGTCTTGAGAGTAATTTCTTTACCGGAACCGGGCCTATCTGGTCTTCTCTACTCATCGCAATCTATTGTTTGAGGCATCAGGCATACGACATACTTGAACAGGGACAGTAGTTTGCAGACAGGCCGGGGGGCTATGCATGGCGCAAAAAATCGGGACATTTGCAGACCGGATCAATAACCGGCTGGTGCAGTACTTTCCAGGACCAGCGGCGCGGATCAAAACCTCCGAACCGATCGTCTCCTTTACATTCGATGATGTACCGGCGACCGCCTGGACAAAGGGCGCACGCATTCTGGAAGACGAGGGCGTTCGCGGGACATTTTATCTCGCAGGCATTTTCATCGACCAGCATTACGAACAGCAGGACATGATTTCCACAAAAGGCTGTTCGGAACTGGCAGCGGCCGGCCACGAGCTTGCCTGTCACACCTTTTCCCATCGCAAACTCTCGAGCTTTTCACGACGCGGGCTTGAAGAGGATCTCGATCACAACGAAACCGTGCTGGGTTCGTTCGACAAAAACCGGGACAAGCGGAATTTCTCCGTTCCTTTCGGCATGGCCTCGCCCGTCATGCAACCCCTGTTGAGGCGCAGGTTCAAGACCGCTCGGGGCATCATGCCCGGTATCAACCGGGGCAGCATCGATCCGTACAATCTTGCCGGGGTCGAGTTGCGCGCGGATCAGAACTATCTCGATGCCGCCGACCGCTGGCTCGAGGATGTTTTGCAAAATGGCGGCTGGCTCATCATTTTCACCCATGATGTTTCACAGACGCCGAGCTTTTACGGTTGCCCGGAAGGCAAACTTCAGGACCTCGTTCGCAGGGCAGCATCCGGCGGTGCGAAGATCATGACGGTCGATGCCGCCGTAACGACACTTGGTCTGTAGCGGAATATTCTAGGTGCGCGTTTCCTGGCCGTAATGGCGCGCACGGGAAGCCTGTCTCCGCAATTGCGGGGACTATTGGCTGGCCCATATGATGCGGGCGATCCATTCCACATCGGCCATGTCGAAGCTGCGGTTCGGGTGTTCGGGATTGAGCGAGAGAAGCTCGATATTCTTGGGGCTTTGCCGCGCCAGCACCTTGGCCATCACCTCGCCATCACGGCTTTTGAGCACCACGCGGTCGCCGCGCCGCACCTGCGCGCCGGGCTCCACGATCAGGATGTCGCCGTCGCGGTAAAGCGGCATCATGCTTTCGCCCTGCACTTCCAGCGCGTAGACGCCCTGCTTGCGTTCGGGAGAAGAGGGGAACTCCACCACATCCCAGCCTTGACCGGCCGGGAAACCGCCATCGTCGAAAAAGCCGCCGGAACCCGCCTGCGCAAAACCGAGCAGGGGAATGGCATTGTCTGCCCCGGAAGGCTGCATCGTCTGGGCGGCCTTGCCGAAAGCATAGCCGAAAAACTGGTCGACGCTTGCTCCCGTCGCCTCGAGCACCTTGGATACGGATTCGGTCGAAGGCCAGCGTTTGCGGCCATCCGGGCCGAAACGCTTCGATTTATTGAACGACGTAGGATCGAGACCGGCGCGCTTCGCCAAGGCCGAGGGCGTCAGCTGGTGACGCTTGGCAAGCGTATCGATGGCGCTCCAGATCGTCTCGTGTGAAAGCATGGTGAAAGCCCGCAGGTGGAGCCGGTGGCAGAAAAGCTCCTGTCGTTTACTCGACGGAATCTAGACCATATCCCGTCAGGAGTAAAGAAAAGAAAGGAATAAAATCCTTAATCACGCCACCATGGCCGATGTGTTTATCTTGGCGAGCTGGATCACCGCCTGCGTGCGACTGTCGACCTTGAGCTTCAGCAGAATGGCGGAGACATGCGCCTTGACGGTGGCTTCCGAAACATTCAGCGCATAGGCGATCTGTTTGTTCAGCAGGCCTTCGGCCAGCATGCCCAGAACCCGGCTCTGTTGCGGCGTCAGCGTTCTGAGCCGGCCGATAAGGTCCGCCACATCAGGGTCATGTTCCTTTTCGCCCTGGTAGCTTGCCGGTATCCAGACATCGCCTTCCAGAACGGCGCGGATGCCATCCCTGATGTCATCGATACCAGAGGATTTGGAAATGAAGCCGGAAGCGCCGAGTTCGATGGAACGGCGAACGGTGGTCGCGTCGTCCGTTGCCGAAACGATGACGATCGGCAGGCTGGAGAATTCCGCTCTCAGCGCCATCAGGCCTGAAAATCCGCTCACCCCCGGCATGGCGAGATCGAGAAGCAACAGATCGGCATCGTTGCGCGCCGTCGCCGCACTTCGTGCTGCCTCAAAATCCCCGGCTTCCATGATGGTCTGCTGCCCGTCGAGACCAGTTACGGCCTGTTTGAGGGCGCCGCGAAAAAGCGGGTGGTCGTCTGCTATGATAATGACAAGTTCCGACATTCTGGCCCCCTCCCAAGGGCGTTATGCGGTTCTTTAGAAGATCTGGTGCACTCCCGTTTGCCGGCAGTCTAAACGCTTCCGGCTCCTCCGCCCAAAGGTTGCTCTAATCAGTTCCGCATTACAAGAAAAAGCTTGGGAACAGCCGCAACAGTAATAAAAATGCCGTGGAAACTGTGGACAATCGACCTGCTTTGCGGCAAACCGCCCAGACTGAAAAGCCTTGGAAGCCTTCGGAGAGCCCCATGCAGGAAACGCCCGCGATCATCTATAAAATCGTGCCGGAGACGTTGTGGAGTGCGGCCAGGGCAAAAGGCGTTTTTGAAGGTGCCGCCATCGATCTGACCGACGGCTTCATTCATTTTTCGACAGCGACACAGGCCGCCGAGACCGCAGCCAGGCATTTTGCCGGCCAGACCGACCTGCTTCTGATCGCGGTCGATGGTGCAGCCCTTGGCGACAAGCTGGTCTATGAGCCTTCCAGAGGCGGCGATCTTTTCCCCCATCTCTATGCGTCTCTTCCCCTGACCGCCGTGCTTTGGGAAACGCCGCTTTCACTCGGCCATGATGGCCAGCACCAGTTTCCGGAGATTTTGTGATGAGCGGATTATTTTCCTCGATTGGCCGCAAGGGCCTGTTTCTGGTCGATCCGGAAAAGGCGCATGGCCTTTCCGTTGCGGCGCTGAAAAGCGGCTTCCTGCCCACCTGCATGGTGCCGCACGATCCGCGCCTGCAGCAGACCGTGGCGGGCCTCGTTTTTCCAAACCCGCTCGGCATGGCGGCGGGTTACGACAAGAATGCGGAAGTGCCGGGACCGCTTTTGCGGCTCGGTTTCGGATTTACCGAAATCGGCACCGTCACGCCGTTTGCGCAATCCGGCAATCCCAAACCGCGCATCTTCCGTCTGGTCGAGGATGAAGGTGTCATCAACCGCCTCGGTTTCAACAATGAAGGCCATGTCGCCGCGTTGGAGCGCCTGAAGCAGGCGCAGCTGCGTGGCATCGTCGGCGTCAATATCGGCGCCAACAAGGATAGCGAAGATCGCATCGCCGATTACGTGCGCGGCATCGAGGCCTTTTATTCGGTCGCCTCCTATTTCACCGTCAACATCTCCTCGCCCAATACGCCGGGCCTGCGCGACCTGCAGGCGCGCGAAAGCCTTGCGGCACTTCTTGCCGCCGTGCTGGAACGCCGGAAAGTGGAAGCCGAACGCTTTGGCAAACGCATTCCGGTCTTCCTCAAGATCGCGCCCGATCTGAGCGAGGAAGGGCTGGATGATGTTGCTGAAGAAGCGCTCGCCCATGATCTCGATGGCCTGATCGTGTCGAATACGACCCTTTCGCGCGAAGGCCTGCGGCCCGGCCCGCACAAAAGCGAGGCCGGTGGGCTGTCCGGCAAGCCGCTATTCGAGCTTTCGACTACGGTTCTCGCCAAGATGCGCCGGCGTGTCGGCGAGAATCTGCCCATCGTCGGTGTCGGCGGCGTTTCGTCCGCGGAAACCGCGCTGGAAAAGGTGAGGGCAGGGGCTGATCTGGTGCAGCTGTATTCCTGCATGGTCTATGAAGGCCCCGGCCTGCCGTCGTCCATCGTCAAGGGACTGTCGAAGCTGGTTTCCCGCGAGGGCGTGCAATCCATTCGTGAGCTGCGCGACAGCGCGGTCGACCGCTGGGCCGACCGCAAGCTCGGCTGAGCGTCTTAGGCTGCTGAAAAAAGGCTTCAAACCCTCAGTCGTCATCCTCGGGCTTGTCCCGAGGATCCACGCACGTTTTGCAATATTGGTCCGTTGCAGATCCCCGGGACAGGCCCGAGGATGACGTCGCGTGTGGAGGAGGCTTTTTCAGTACGGTTAGGTGGGATGGCGAAATGTATCAGCGTTCTTCACCTGAGACCCTCCGCCTATTATCTCACGCGCAGAGCACCATGGCCCAATAGGGCCGGTTGCGGCTGGCCGCATCATGGGCCACCGCAACGCCAAGGCCGTTATAAGGCCCCAGCATGTTTTCGAGATGATGCGGCGAGCCGATCCAGGCCTTGACCACGCGTTCCACGGTATCCTGCCCGGCTGCCACGTTTTCGGCCGCTGGAAGCGGCACGCTGCCGTTCTTCATGCGGATGAGGAAACTGTCGGTCAGGCCGATCAGATGCGCCATCTTCTGCGCCTTGACCATGCGGTTGGCCTGAAAAGCGGCGGCACCGCTTGCCGCGCCATTGATGGAGAGCGGCGAAAGCCCCTTGGAGCGGCGCAGCTCGTTGACCATTGGCAGGGCTGCTGCCGTCTCATCGGTTGTGCCTGACGGCATGCCCTTGTTGGTGGGCATGGTAACGCAGGCGGAAAGAACGGAACCGGCGGAAAGCAGCACGAAACCGCGCCGCGAAAGCGTTTGAAGCGATGTATCGGTCATGTCAGCGGCGAAAGTTCAGCAGGCGCAGGATGATGAAAACGGGAATGACGATCGTAGCACCGAGGATCAGATAGTCGCCAATCGCGCCGAGCGCATGGAAACCGCTGCGCCACAGATCGACCACGAAGTCGCGCGCACCATAGATGATGTTCCATGGCGTCAATCCGAAGATCGCCATCAGAAAGCCGACGAGCAGTGAAACCACCAGCAGTTTCACCACGGTACGGGCCACCGTATCACCCAGCATTTTGTTGACCTCACCGGCCATCAGCAAGTCTCCTGTTTTGTCCAGACATATGAAGCGGGCCGCTTCGATGCAAGTTTCGACGCACTATATCGCGTCATATTCGCCAATTCTACGAACGGGCCATGAAATAGGACTTGAGTTTTTTTATGGCTTGATAAATGACAACCGGCATCTTCTCAGGAAATCATGAATGGCCCCAAACCAGTTTTCTTCCGGTGACGTCATTGCCGACCGCCGGGCGGACTATGCCCGCATGTTGGCGGAGAGCGGTGATTATCCCGCCGCCGCCGAACTTATGGAACAGGCGCTTGAACTTGCGCCACGGTGGACGGCGGGCTGGTTTCGCTTCGGGGAATATCATGAAAAGGCGCAGGAGACTGCAAAAGCCGTGGTGGCTTACGAGAAAGTCGCCGAACTGGATACGGAAGGGCTGTTTGCAGCCGAACTGAAACTTGCGGTCCTCGGCGCCGCGGAGACACCCGAGCAGCCGCCGAGCCGTTATGTGGAAGGGCTGTTCGACGATTATGCCGATCGGTTCGAAACGTCGCTTGTCGAAAAGCTGGATTACAGCGTGCCGCAAAAGCTGGCGGAGCTTATCGGCAAGGCAGCGGATGGCGGCGTCTTCGATACCATTGTCGATATCGGCTGTGGCACGGGTCTCCTCGGCATCGAAATCCGCTCCCTGGCAAAGCGGCTGGAAGGTTTCGATATTTCCCAGAACATGCTCGCCAAGGCGGAAGAAAAAGGTCTCTACGATTATCTCGGGCAAGCCGACCTCTCGCTGGAAGCGGATGCCTCGGGGCTGTTCAACCCGGCAATGGCGCAACACCGCGCGGACCTCGTCGCTGCCGCCGATGTGATGATGTATCTCGGCAGTCTGGAGACCGTCATGCCCCTCGTTTCGGCCCTGCTTGCGCCCTCCGGCTTCTTCGCCTTTTCGGTGGAAGACGCACCGGATGAGGAAGGTTTCGTGCTGCGGGAATCGCTGCGCTACGCGCATTCGAAAGCTTATGTGAGCGGCCTTCTGGAGCGGTCGGGCTTTTCCCTCATCGAAATCCGCAAAACCACTATTCGCAAGGATGCCGGCAAACCCCTCGCCGGCATTCTTTTTCTTGCCCGCGCCAAAGCCTGAACATTTCGTTTCTTGCCTTTTTCACGATAGGTCAGTCGTCCTTACGTATCCGCCTTGATCCGGTGTTTGTTGCGGTGCAAAATACGCGGGAACCTGAGGGAAAAAAGCGTGAGCAGAACGAGAAGCGTTTACAGCATGTGGAGTTCGGATCCGGCTAAACATGCGCCGGTGGAAGACGTGCAGGGCATCGTCACCGGAGCCATCGTGTCGGCGCTCGGCTTTTATCTTCTGAACAAGGTCGGCCTTTTGACCGGTGGCACCGCGGGCGTCGCCTTTCTTCTTCATTATGCCTTCGGCTTGAGCTTTGGCCTCCTGTTCTTCCTCGTCAATCTACCGTTCTATTATCTGTCCTTCCGTCGCCTCGGCCTTGCCTTTTCCGCCAAGACCTTCATCGCCATTGCTCTCGTTTCGGTCCTGACGGAAGTGGAAGCACGCTGGATGGTCATCGACAGCATCAATCCGCTCTGGGCGGCGCTGCTCGGCGGTCTGCTGCTCGGCTACGGGTTGCTGGCGCTTTATCGCCATCGCGCCAGCTTGGGCGGCATCGGCATTCTGGCCATCTATATTCAGGACCGCTTCGGCATCCGCGCCGGCCTGATCCAGCTCGCCTTCGATGCCTTTGTGATGCTCTGCGCCTTCCTCGTCATTGATCCGGCCACCGTTGTCTATTCGATTGTCGGCGCCTTCGTGCTGAACATGTTTCTCGCCATCAACCATCGCTCGGACAGATACATCGTCGTACGCTGAGCGCTGTGCGCTTGAAATCCGTCGCACTTGGGCGCAATAGCTCGATAAGAGTCGGAAAATCAGGGGAAAAGGCATGGGCGATACGAGTGCGCGCAAGCGCGTGAATATTTGGGCTTCCGCGCCCGATCGTCATTCGCTGCTGGAGGATGCCCAGGGCGTTCTGGCGGGCAGCATGCTGGTCTCGCTTGGCGTGACGCTGCTTTCCGCGGCGGGCCTTCTCACCGGCGGCGTGGTGGGCATTGCCTTTCTGGCGCATTATTCGCTCGGTTTCAGCTTTGGCGCGGTGTTCTTCCTCGTCAACCTGCCGTTTTATTATCTCGCCTTCCGCCGTCTTGGCCTTGCCTTCACGGTCAAGACCTTTTGCGCCATTGCCATGACGGCGCTGCTTTCGGAATATATGCCCGGCTTTTTCGCCTTTCAGAGCATCAATCCGGTTGCCGCAGCTCTCTTTGGCGGATTGACGGTTGCGGCCGGCATGCTGGCGCTGTTCCGCCACCGCACCAGCCTCGGTGGCTTCGGCATATTGGCGCTTTATCTTCAGGATCGTTTCGGCTGGCGTGCCGGTCTCGTCCAGCTCGCCTTCGATGGCATGGTGCTGGCCTGCTCGTTTTTCATCGCGACGCCTTTCGTCATCATTTGCTCCATCCTCGGCGCGCTGGTCATGAACCTCGCGCTTGCCATCAATCACAGAAACGACCGCTACATCGCCATGTAGCGGTCGTGTTGCTCTGGTACGGCGGTTCAGGCTGCCTTGGCGGCGGCGTCGACCGGATGCTGCGAGCGGAAACCGACGGCGATGCGGTTCCATGTGTTGATGGCACCGATGGCAACGGTGATCTTCACGATGTCCTCGTCGGAGAAATGTGCCTTCAGCGCTTCGAAGGTGTCATCCGGAGCGCCGGTTTCGGCAATCTTCGTTACTGCATCCACCCAGCCGAGCAGCGCCCGTTCCTGCTCGGTATAGACAGTGGATTCCGCCATACGCTCATCAGGTTGATCCACTGTTCGGGAAGACCGTCATGGCGGCTTTCCTTCACATGCATGTCGACGCAGAAGGCGCAGCCGTTGATGATCGAGGCACGCAGCTTGATGAGGTGAACGAAGCGGCGCTCGAGGCCACTGCTCTGGACGTAGGTTTCCAGCGCCATTACGGCCTTGAAGGCTTCGGGAGATGCTTTGGCATAGTTCAAACGGGTTTTCATGGGTCTCTCTCCATTGGTTGGGTCTGTTAAGGGTATGCGTCATCGTTCCGGAAAGCGGTGTCGCTTCCGGTATTTCGGGTAATCCTGTCTTTGGGTCTCAGCGCGTTGCGGTCTTGCGCTCGTTCAGCTCCAGAAAGGCGCAGCCGCGTGCTGCAATACCGCCGTCGTCAGTGGCGGCAAGGTCGCCCGCAATGTCGGCAATGGTGGTTTTTGCAAGTTCGGCGCGGTAGACCTTCTCCGCCTTCAGCATCGCGGCATTGATGCCACAGGGCTTGGTGAAATAACGTCCCGGCAAGGGGTTCGGCCCGCGCTGGCGAATTTCCGCACAGCGGAAGGCAGGCTGCGGTCCCTCCACGGCCAGAACGATATCGAGCAGGGTAATCTTGTCGGTCGTCCGGGCGAGACGATAACCGCCCTTCGGCCCCGGCACGGTGGTGACGATCCCCGCGCCGGAAAGCGATTGCAGGTGCTTCAGGAGATAGCTCGTGGAAACACCATGGAATTCCGCCAGCGCCGCCGCCGAAAGCACGCCGCCTTCGGAAAGTCCCGCCAGCATGCTTACGCTGTGAATGGCCTGTTCAACGCCGTCGCCGAGTTTCATCCGACTTGCCCATGTTTGGTGTGCTTCAGTATTGTGGATATTATTTATCCATGATTATGCTTTCCTGTCAAGCGGTCCTGTTCGGCTCTTCTTTTTTGCAGGTTTTTCACTACCTTGAGGGTGTGAAACACGCCGAGTCTCCCACTTCCGGCACGCATGTCGGCACCTTGCCTCTTCCATTCCAGAAATGGTTTGCCGAAAAGGGGTGGTCTCCGCGCGCCCATCAGCTGGAGCTGATGGCACGGGCGCGGGGGTGGCGAGAACATGCTGCTGATTGCGCCGACGGGCGCCGGCAAGACGCTGGGCGGCTTCATGGCGTCGCTCACCGATCTGGCAGAGCGTGGCAAGGTGCCGCCGGGCTCCGGTTTTGTCGGTGTGCACACGCTCTATATCTCGCCGCTGAAGGCGCTTGCGGTGGATATCGAACGCAATCTCACCAAACCCGTTTCCGAAATGGGCCTGCCGATTTCCATCGAGACCCGCACAGGCGATACGCCGCAGGGCAAACGCCAGCGTCAGAAGATCAAGCCGCCCGATATTCTCCTGACGACGCCGGAGCAGGTGTCGCTGCTGCTTGCCAACAAGGAGGCCGAACGCTTTTTCCGCGACCTCAAATATGTGGTGCTGGATGAGCTGCATTCGCTCGTCACCTCCAAGCGTGGCCATCTGCTGTCGCTAGCGCTCGCCCGGGTGCGCAGGCACGCGCCGCATGTGCGCTTTATCGGCCTTTCGGCCACCGTGGCGGAACCGATGGACTTGCGCCGTTACCTTGCGCCGCAGGGGCGGGGTGAGCCGCCTGCCGGCCTCATCACCGTCGAGGGCGGAGCAAAACCGGATATCTCCATTCTGCACACGGAAGACCGTATTCCGTGGTCCGGCCATTCGGCGCGTTACGCCATGAAGGATTTATATGCGGCGCTGAAGGAGCATCAGACGACGCTGATCTTCGTCAACACCCGCTCGCAGGCGGAGCTGATCTTTCAGGAGCTCTGGACCATCAATGACGACAATCTGCCAATTGCGCTGCATCACGGCTCGCTGGATACGAACCAGCGCCGCCGGGTGGAGGCCGCGATGGCCGAAAACCGGCTGCGCGCCGTCGTTGCCACCTCCACGCTCGATCTCGGCATAGACTGGGGCGATGTCGATCTGGTTGCGCATGTCGGTGCGCCAAAAGGGGCGAGCCGTCTTGCCCAGCGTATCGGCCGCGCCAATCACCGCATGGACGAACCGTCAAAGGCGATCCTCGTTCCCGCCAACCGGTTCGAGGTGATGGAGTGCCGCGCCGCGCTGGATGCCAACTATATCGGTGCTCAGGATACGCCGCCGATTGCCGAAGGCGCGCTCGATGTTCTGGCCCAGCATGTACTTGGCATGGCCTGCGCCGAGCCCTTCGATGCGGACGACCTCTACCGCGAAGTGACCAACGCTTCGCCTTACGCCGATCTGCCACGCGAAACCTTTGACCGTATCGTGGATTTCACCGCCACCGGCGGTTACGCGCTACGCACCTATGAACGTTACGCCCGCATCCGCCAGATGAAGGACGGCCGCTGGCGCGTTTCCAATCCGGCAGTCGCACAGCAATATCGCCTCAACCTCGGCACCATTGTCGAGGCGGCGGAACTCAATGTCCGCATGGTCAAACGCAATGCCAAGGGCTCGGTCGGGCGCGGCGGTATGTCGCTTGGCAAGGTCGAGGAATATTTCCTCGAACAGCTGGTGCAGGGCGATACCTTCCTGTTTGCGGGCAAGGTGCTGCGGTTCGAGGGTATTCGGGAGAGCGAATGCCTGGTGTCGCAGGCCTTTTCGATGGACCCGAAGATACCCTCCTATGCAGGCGGCAAGTTTCCGCTTTCCACCTACCTTGCGGATCAAGTGCGCTCCATGCTCTCCGATCCCGCCCGCTGGCAGTCACTGCCGGATCAGGTGCGCGACTGGCTGGCGATCCAGAAGGAAAAGTCGATCATTCCCAAGCGCGACGAGCTGCTGGTCGAAACCTTTCCCTTCCGCAAACGCTTCTTCATGGTCATGTATCCCTTCGAAGGGCGGCTGGCACACCAGACGCTCGGCATGCTTCTGACCCGGCGGCTGGAACGGGCGGGCGCAAAGCCGATGGGCTTCGTCGCCACCGATTATTCGCTCGCCATCTGGGCCATGGACGATATCGGCAGCCGATTGAAATCCCGCCGCCTGTCACTGGCGGACCTCCTCGATGAGGATATGCTGGGCGACGATCTGGAGGCATGGCTGGACGAATCCTTCATGCTGAAGCGTACCTTCCGCAACTGCGCCGTCATTTCCGGCCTCATCGAACGCCGCCATCCGGGCAAGGAGAAGACCGGCCGTCAGGTCACTGTCTCGGCCGATCTTATTTATGACGTTCTTCGCAGCCATGAGCCGGACCATATTCTGCTGGAAGCCACGCGGCGCGATGCGGCGACGGGACTTTTGGATATTGGCCGTCTTGGCGATATGCTGAGGCGAATCAAGGGGCACACCACCCACCGCGCGCTGGAGCATGTCTCGCCGCTTGCCGTACCGGTCATGCTGGAAATCGGTCGCGAGATGGTGGCGGGCGAAGCGATGGACACCGTGCTGGCCGAGGCCGCAGACGAGCTGATCGCCGAAGCGATGTCGTGAAACATCGGGTTGGAATAAAGGAACGAAGGTAAAAGTGCTGAGCCGGCTGACATTGAGCGACAGGTTTTCTAACGGCTTCGAATGCCTCGGCAGCGAAACCGCCGTGAACGGCGTCGCCGCCTGGTGCGATCCGCTCGGCGGGCTTTACCTGCCGGACCTGTCCCTGCTCGTCGTCTCCGACCTGCATCTGGAAAAAGGTGCGGCCTTTGCCCGGCGTGGGCGCATGTTGCCGCCCTACGACACCATTGCCACGCTTAAAATCCTGTCTTCGCTCGTCAGCCGCTACGATCCGAAGATCGTCGTCAGCCTCGGCGACAATTTCCACGACCGCGTCGGCTCCGAGCATCTGCCGCTGATGCTGCGCGAACTCATCCGCGAGATGGCCCGTGGCCGCGAATGGATATGGATCAACGGCAACCACGATCCGGATGGTACCGTCGATCTGCCGGGCTCTTCGGTGGATGAGATGTTTTACGGCAATCTCGTCTTCCGCCATGAGCCGAAGGTGGGAGATGCCGCCGGCGAGATCGCGGGTCACCTGCATCCCTCCGCCACGGTTCGCCGCCGCGAAAAGACGGTTCGGCGGCCCTGTTTCGCCACCGATGGTTCGCGGCTTCTGATGCCGGCCTTCGGGGTCATGAGCGGCGGGCTGGATTTGCGGCACAAGGCCATGCGCGGTCTCTTCGATCACACGGCACTCGTTGCGCATCTGATGGGGAGGGACCGCATCTATTCGGTGCGGTTTTCAAATCTGCTCGGCTGAGCGTATCTCGTCGCCACAGCCGCCTATTGGCGATAGACCAGCACCGGTATCTTCGAGTTTTTCAGCACCTTGGCCGTGACGCTGCCGAGCAGCATCTCAATGAAGCTTCTGCGCCGGTGCGAAGCCATGGCAATGAGATCGCAGCCGGTCCTGTTGGCAATTTCGATAATCGCCTCATCCGGCCGCCCGGCCCGCGCCAGCAGGGCTTCACAATCCAGCCCCATCGACGCAGCGTGCGCCTGTGTGTCTCTCAGAAAATGCTCCGCTTCCTCGCAACGGTGGAATTCCTCTTCGGCAATGGCGGCAATGTCCTCGACATCGCTGGCAATGACGTGAAAGGGTTCGGATACCGTCACGACGGTCACCTTTGCGCCTGCCTCTCTGGCGAGAGCGAACCCTTGGTCGATTGCGATCTGCGCCAGCGGCGAGCCATCGGTGGGAATGAGAATGTGCTTGAACATGACATTTCTCCTTTTCATCCCAGTCACAACCGCACTTGCCGCCATTGGCTGCGTGCGTGGTTGTAACGCCTTGAATTTTACAGCAAACCTTGGAAGGAAGCGAACGCTATCTTTTCCCGTGCGGGTAGCACACGCGCACGTTTACGGGATGAAAAGCTGTCAGTCCTTGCGGAAAATAATGCTCGCACCCCAGCCGGTGACGACGGCAAGGAGAACGCACAGCGCGCCATAGGCAAGCGGCGTCTGATGCGCCGCATCGGTGATCGCCTGTTCCATGCCGGTCTTGACGACGCGCAGTTTCAGCTCGCGCTGGGCGATGAAGTTGCCGCTTTTGAAGAGGTAGGCGCGGGCGGTGTGCACACCGTTCGGCACGTTGGCGGGCAGGCGCAGGGTTGCCCAGAACAGGCCGGTACGCTCCAGCCGCACGCCGGTCGTGTCATTGCGATAGATGCCGCTTGAAAGCCTCAGGCGTCGGTAGGCCTCCTGAAAATCGAAGACATTGTCGGGCACGCCCGAGAACACCGCGCTTTTGAGCGACAGGTGTTCGACACCCAGTCCCATTGCCCGCAAGGTGCCGGGTGAGGCGACGGCGCTGATATCGCGTGTGCTGGCCATGGAATAGGATTCCGGCAGCGGTGTGAAGGTGATGGCGCTGGTATTGATCCAGATGCCGGCCACACGCTCCTTCTTGCGCACGGTCATGTAGTCGCTGGGGCCTTCGAGGGTTACGACGATATCATATTGCCCGATGGCCAGCAGCAGCTGGTCGGTATTGTTGAGAGCGCCGAAGAGTGTGAAATCCGCTCCGCGAAAATCGGAGGTGATCGGAATTTCGGTCGTCGATGCGCCAATTTCAATATTTTCCTGCAGGGACCGCTGCTGCGTGCCGGGAGGCAGGGCAAGCGGCGGCGTCTGCGCTAAAGCCGTAAAGCCAAGGCAGGAACTGACAAGCAGAAATGCGCAAAGCAGCAGGCGGCGGGTCAATAGCCTAACCCTCCAACGGCGACCGAAAACAGGTCTTCCGGGTGCACCACCAGCGCTACGGCAAGGCGAAGGGCAACCGCAAGCACCAGCAGCGCCAGAAGTGCGCGCAACTGTTCGCCGCGCAATTTCTGCCCCACGCGCACGCCATATTGCGCACCGATGACACCAGCCACCATCAGGATGAAGGCCAGCACCACATCGACCGAATAGTTCGTCGCGGCCTGAACGATGGTCGTATAGGCGGTCACGAAAATGATCTGGAACAGCGAGGTTCCAACAACGACATTGGTCGGAATACGCAGGAGATAGATCATGGCCGGCACCATGATGAAGCCGCCGCCGACACCCATGATCGAGGTGAGGATGCCGATGCCGAAACCCAGCGTGACGATGGGAATGACGCTGAGATAGATCTTCGATTTCTTGAACCGCATTTTCAGCGGCAGGCGGTGAACCCAGTTGTGATGTCCGGGACGGCGCAGCGTCACGGTTTCATTGCGGGCGGCGCGGCGAAGAGCGGAAATGCTTTCCTTCAGCATCAGCGTGCCGACGGTGCCGAGCAGGATGACATAGAGCAGCGAAACAATGAGATCGAGCTGGCCGATGCTGCGCAGGAACGAGAATATCCAGACGCCGACCGTGGCGCCGAGGAGACCGCCGACAAGCAGCACGCTGCCGAGCTTTACATCCAGCGTTCCGCGCCGGAAATGCGTGATCGAGCCGGAGACGGAGGAGGCAACCACCTGGTTTGCGCCCGTCGCCACCGCCACTACCGGCGGAATATTGTAGAAAATCAACAGCGGAGTGATGAGAAAGCCGCCGCCCACGCCGAACATGCCGGAAAGAAAACCGACGGCCGCGCCCATGCCGAGAATGATGAAAATATTCACCGACAGTTCTGCGATCGGCAGATAGACAGTCACGGCTCGGACCTCGGGCAAATGGTTCCGGGCGACGGGGCTTGTCCGGGTGAGGGGCCGCGCCGCGATTTACACTTTCTGTCTGAAAAGACCGGGCATGCCCGGCCTTCACCCGTCATGCCCGCGAGGGCCCGACGTGTCAACATTCAACGGTAAATACGTTGATAATTTGGAAAGATAGAGGCTAGGCAGCAGATGCGGCGCCACATTCCGGCGCCAAAGTGTAAGGAAGCGGCCGGTGTGGCCGCTTCATGTGTTGCGAAACGGTTATTTGTTGCGAGCGAGCAGTGCGGTCACCAGCTCGTTGGTGATGCGCCCGTCAGGCGTCTGGCCCACGGACTTCTGGAAGTCCTTGATGGCGGTCACGGTGTTCTTGCCGAGCTTGCCGTCGGGCTGGCCTGCGTCGAAACCGTTCTTGTTCAGGATAGCCTGAATGTTGCGGATCGCCTTTTCCATGTCGACGGAAGCGGTCTTCACGCCTTCCTTGCCAGCCCATTCTTCCGGCGGGTTGACGCTGTTGGCGTCTTCCGAAAGCGGCTTGACCTTCCATGCATCGGCTTTGGTGCGTGCGCTCTGAAGCTGCTGCGGGTTCATTGCTCCGGCAACTTCATCACGCTTCTGGGCGGCGTCGGTATCGCCGTCCTTGGCCGCAATCGCGAACCACTTGTAGGATTCTTCGATATCCTGCTTCACGCCGCTTCCGCGTGCGTAAAGAATGGCGAGGTTGAACTGGCTGTCACGGACGCCGAGTTCGGAAGCCTTGATGAACCATTGCGCGGCGGCGGTGAAATCCGGCTGGCCGGCCGCGTCGGAGGCGAGCAGGACGGCGAGATTGTGCATGGCGCCCGCATTGCCTTGATCAGCAGCCAGCGTGTAGTAGCGCTTCGCTTCGGAAAGGTTGCGCTCGACGCCATTTGCCTTCTCGTAAAGGTTGGCGAGACGATATTGCGCGGGGGCGAGGCCGCGATCCGCCGCCAGCTTGTACCACTTTGCGGCTTCCGCACGATCGGCGGCAAGGCCACGACCTTCGGTGTAGCGTGCTGCGATCTCGTACAGCGCCTGCGTGTCGCCCTTTACTGCCGCTTCCGCCAGCGATGCCGGTTCGATACCGGCGGGAACTGCGATCGCATCATGGGCCGGGGTGGCTGGAGCAGCGGCTTCCACCGGTGCCTGCGGCTGGTTCTGCGCAACAGCGCCGGATGACGCATCCACGGCGGGTGCATCGGCAACCGGCGGTTCGTTGGTCAGTGGTGCACCGCCGATCGTACGCGGATCGATGGTGTTTTCCGTCGGTGCGGCGTTTTCGATGCTGTCGGCGGATGCAGCCTGCTGCGGATCGATAGTGAGTTCGGACGGGATGGTCACGGCCTTGTCGCCGGTCTCGGGAAGTGCGGAGACCGGAGCATTGTCCATCTTCTGTTCGATGACCGGTGCCGGAGCTTCCGCGCCGCCGATCATCGTCTTGACGAGCGGCATGGCCATCATGGCGAGAAGAATGGCACCGATGCCGAGCAGCAGCGGGCGGCGATAACGTGAAAGCGCCGAAGCGTCGGGCTTGCGGTTTTTCTTGCCGGTTTCAAGCTTCTCCGGCGATGTTTCCATGGCAGCAGCCTGTGCTGCGCGACGGGCGGCGGCGATGAAATCCGTCCGTCCCTCGGCATCTGCGGCCTTGCCGCTGGCGGCGACCTGGCTGGCGCGCACGCGTTCCAGAATCTTCTTGATATCAGGCGCGCCCGAACCGGGCTCGAGAAGTTCGTTTTCCTGGCCGGCGGGCAGAACGTCGATCGGGTCGAGCGAGGGGGCGGGCTCGACCTGCGTGCGCGTGGTGGTGGCAGATACCGGTTCCTCTGCCGATTTGGCGGTCTTTGCCGTGCCGGTCTTGAAACGCTTGGTCAGGCCGGCAAGCAGGCTCTTTTTCTCTGCTTTTGCGGGTTTTGCAGCGGCGGGCGGTACAATCGTATCCGCTTCGTTTTCGCCTGCATCCCGCGTGTCGTCGAGAATGAGCTGCTCTTCGGCGATGTAGCCCTCTTGCGGGAAAATGGCGGCCGGCATGGCCACATCTTCGCGAGCGGTAGCGACCATATGCTGTGCGACGTTGCGCGCAGTGGCCTCTTGGCGATAGGCGGGAGCGGCCTCACGATTGTCAAGGCTGTCCAGCCGGCCGGCGATCTGCACCAGCGTCTCGTGCAGCGCCTCGAAGGTGCGGTGCGTGCGTTCTTCGGTGTTGCGGCTCAGTGCCTCGAGGCTGCGCAGATCGGTGGCGAGATCGGTCAGCATCGTCATGTCGGCAAGGTTGGCGCCGGAGGAGACATTGTTGCGCGTAAAGGCATCCAGAACAGCCTCGGCCGCCTGTCGTGCCGCCTCGATGATATATTCGTCGTTCGACGCCATGTAGTCCTCGATCGCCGACATGCGGGCGTCGAGTTCAGGCGACATGCCTGCCTGCTGGTGATGGACCGGGTGGCTGATCAGTGAGGAGAGATGGGCGATCTGGTTTTCGAGGCTCGTCAGCGCACCGCTATCGGCCGGTGCGGCATGGGCGGTCTCATCCAGGCGGGCGGCGATATTGCCGAGCCGCTCTTCCAGACGCGAAAAGGCGCTTTCGTTGAAACCGGCTACCGGCTGCGGCTGGCTATAACGATAATCGAGGTCTTCGATGCGTCGCGAAAGCATATCGAGCCGTTCCGCCAGACCGTCGTTGACGGCACCGTGATCCAACGCGTCGATCTTGCGGGAAATGTCGCTTAGGAAGGATGTCAGTTCCGCCTGCTGCGAGGGGCGCTGCGACCGTTCTAGAAGCAGAGAAAGCTGGTCCAGCCTCTCATGCAGCTGGGCGGCATCGCGAGCGGTGCTCAGCTCGTCGATCTTGCCGGCCAGCGTTTCAAGGCGCGCGGTAAGATCCTCAGTCGGATCAGGCTTGACGGCGGCGAGGCGGTTGATGTCGCCCAACTGTTCGGCAAGGCCGTTCAGGCGGGTTTCAAGCCGCTGCGCCAGCGCATTGTCCGTCGCCTGTGTATTGGAGCGGGTGCTGGCAGCGGCAATGGCGCGGCTGATTTCATCGAGCCGCTGATCCAGACCGGAAAACTGCTCGGTAAAGGCCGCTTCGTTCGGCTGCATATGCTTGCCGAGCTGTTCCACGGCGCTCGCAATGGCAATCAGCTTTTCTTCAAGCACGCGCACGGCGGGGTTGTTGCTCATGCCGCCGAGCTGGGTCTTGATGTCGTCGAGACGATAGGCGAGCGAGACGATTTCGTCCTGCAGCGAGGCCGCATCGAAACCGCGCAACGTGTCTTCCACCGTGTTCCAGCGGCTTTCGATCCGGTGCACACTGTCTTCGCGTGCAAGCTGGTCGATGGTGACGCGCAGGTCGTCGAATTCGTTGCGCAGCCCGTAGGCATCCGGAGATGCAAGATTGCCGAGCTGGTCGATGCTGCCGGCAAGCCTTGCAATATCATCGCGCAGATCGCCGATGAAATGCTGGTCTTCCGCAATCGTGCGGATATTGCGGATTTCGGCACGCAGCCCCTGCGCTTCGCGCGCCACGCCTTCGGAAATATCGTGCTTCAGTTCGTGCCGCAGGTTAACGAGCGCCTGCGCGATCTCCTGCAGGGCCGCGTCGTTTCGCTGCTGTTCCTGATGGGGCGGGATGGAACGCGCGCGCGGTGCGGGATTGGGCGCCGCGTTCTGCACGTCGTTCGGCCGGTATTCCGGCGCGAGCGGTCTGGTAATGGTTCGTTCCGGGCGCGCAACGGGCTCCTGCGGGCGCTGGAAGCTGGCCTCGAGAAGGCGCTGGCGCTGGCGGATTTCGTTGACGGGGTCGAGCTGTGGCGGGGTGACAGTGGCGCGCGGCTCACGCGGCGCGGCGTAAGCCTCGGTTTTCGGTTCAGGGGCAGGGTTCGTGGCCCGAGGATCGCGCGGGAATTTCTGGCTCATCAGCCCTTCGATGCGGGCTTCAAGGCCTTCAATAGTGCGATTGAGAGCATCAAGAGACGACCTGTCGCTTGGCGGTTGGGTTTTCGATCGCAATCCGTTCATCTTCTCGCTCGCTTCGCTTCCGTCCGGCGTGCCCGGTTGTTGTCGTCACGGTTGGCCTCTCTGGCCATGCCGTCGCAGCAACATGCAGCAATTCTAGAGCCGGTATTTGCCCCCTTGGAGGAAAATGCGCCGAGTGACGAAGCAGTTACCTCTTGTCGGAGAATCCGCGAAACGTGGTAAATAAGTGGTTAACTATAGTTGGAATTTTTTAACTTTTGTGGCGCATGGCGATTTCGCGCGGGGCGGGCCATCCATTCAGCGGAAAAAGGAGAGGCGATATTCCGTTGGAATTTATTTGACGTTTACGCGCACGTCAAATATTGTCATCCCATATTGGCCGGATCGGCTCCGGCTTTCACGATGCGGAGGAACATCGGTAATGCCTGTTTACAAGGCCCCAGTCAAAGACACGCTTTTTATTCTGAACGACGTTCTTGGCCTCGAGCGGTATAACAACCTGCCCGGCTTCGAGGATGCGACCCCTGATATGATCGAGGCGATCACCGGTGAGGCGGCGAAGGTGGCCGAGGAGCGGCTTTTCCCGCTCAATCTTTCCGGCGACCAGCAGGGCTGCAAGCGTGCAGACGACGGTTCTGTCTCCGTGCCTGATGGTTTCAAGGAGGCCTACGACGCCTATTGTGAAGGCGGTTGGATCGGCCTTGCCGTTCCGCCGGAATTCGGTGGGCAGGGCCTGCCCTACACGCTGCATGCCGCAATCGGCGAATACATGTCGTCCGCCAACCTGTCCTTGATGATGTATCCCGGCCTGACGCAGGGCGCCATCGCCGCCGTTCTGGTGCATGGAACGCAGGAGCAGAAGGAAACCTATCTGCCGAAGATGGTCGAAGGCACATGGTCCGGCACCATGAACCTCACCGAACCCCATTGCGGCACCGATCTCGGCCTGCTGCGCACCAAGGCAGTTCCGCAGGACGACGGCAGCTACAGGATTTCCGGCCAGAAGATATTCATTTCGGCCGGCGAACATTCCATGACTGATAATATCGTCCATCTGGTGCTCGCCCGCATCGAAGGTGCACCAGAAGGCACCAAGGGCATCTCGCTATTCATCGTGCCGAAATTCCTCGTGAAGGAAGATGGCGCGCTCGGCGAACGCAACGGCGTCACCTGCGGCGCGATCGAACACAAGATGGGCATTCACGGCAACGCCACCTGCGTCATGAATTATGACGATGCCACGGGTTATCTGCTGGGTGCGGAGAACAAGGGTCTCTCCGCCATGTTCGTGATGATGAACGAAGCCCGCCTCGGCGTCGGCCTGCAGGGCCTTTCCGTTGGCGAGATCGCCTATCAGAACGCCGTCGAATATGCCCGCGATCGCATTCAGGGCCGCTCGCTGTCGGGCGTCAAGTTCCCCGACAAGAAGGCCGATCCGATCATCGTGCATCCCGATATCCGCCGCACGCTGATGACCATCAAGGCTTACAACGAGGCCGGCCGTGCCTTCCTTCTGTGGACGGCGCTGCAATCCGACATCGCCCATCGCTCGACCGACGAGAAAGAGCGGCAGGCGGCAGACGATCTGCTCGGCCTCGTCACGCCGATCCTGAAAGGCGTGCTGACCGACAAGGGCTTTGACCACGCCGTCATGGCGCAGCAGGTTTTCGGTGGTCACGGCTACATCGAGGAACATGGCATGAGCCAATATGTCCGCGATGCCCGCATCACCATGATCTATGAGGGCGCCAACGGCATTCAGGCGCTCGATCTGGTCGGCCGCAAGCTCGGCATGAATGGCGGCCGCGCCGTCATGGCACTGTTCAAGGAAATCGGCGATTTCTGCGAGGAAAACCGCGCCGACGAAAAGCTTGCCCTTTACACCAAGGGCCTGAAGAAGGGCTTGAACGACCTGCAGGCCGCAACCATGTGGTTCATGCAGAACGCGATGGCCAAGCCCGACAATGCCGGTGCCGGCTCGACCGACTATATGCATCTCTTCGGCATCGTGGTGCTGGGTTACATGCAGGCCCGCATGGCCAAGGCTGCCAATGACGCGCTTGCGACCGGTGCCGCTTCGGACGAGGATTACCTCAAGACCAAGCTCGTCACGGCAAAGTTTTATATGGAGCGCATCATGCCGGAAACGGCGCTGCGCAAGGCCCGCATCGAAACCGGCGCGGACACCACGATGGAACTGGCTGCGGAAGCATTCTGACAACGAAGGTTTTTGATGGTTACCAAGGCAGATTTAACAGATTGGGTAGTTGAGGCGCTTAAGGCGAATAATGGCGAAGGATCGATTCTGTACGTAGCGAAGTACATTTGGGACCATCACCAAACTGACCTGCATGGGCACGATCTTTTTTATTCGTGGCAATATGACATGCGGTGGGCGGCGACAGAATTGAGGAAAAAGGGGCGCCTTGTTGCCGCTGATGACGATCGTCGCGGAAAATGGACGCTTAAATGAGCTTGGTGCACTGAGAATACGGTGCAAGGGAGAGAGTTAATGACCGACGTTTATATTTATGACCATGTCCGCACCCCGCGCGGACGCGGCAAGAAGGATGGCAGCCTGCATGAGGTGCCCTCCGTTCGCCTTGCCGCCAAGACGCTGGAAGCCATCCGCGACCGCAACGGGCTCGATACGTCTGCTGTCGATGACATCATCATGGGCTGCGTCGATCCTGTCATGGACGCCGGCGCGGTGATCCCGAAAGCCGCCGCCTTCGAGGCCGGTTATTCCAACAAGGCGCCGGGCATGCAGATCTCGCGCTTCTGCGCTTCGGGTCTTGATGCCATCAACTTCGCGGCCGGCAAGGTCAAGGCCGGTTCGGACGATATCGTCATCGCCGGCGGCGTGGAAAGCATGTCCCGCGTCGGCATGGGCATGTCGGGCGGCGCCTGGTACATGGACCCCTCGGTCAACTTCCCCGCCTTCTTCATGCCGCAGGGCGTTTCCGCTGATCTCATCGCCACCAAATACGGTTTTTCCCGTGACGATGTCGACGCCTATGCCGTCGAAAGCCAGAAGCGTGCGGCACATGCCTGGGAAAAGGGCTATTTCAACAGGTCCGTCATTCCGGTGAAGGACCGCAACGGCCTGACGATCCTTGATCGCGACGAGCATATGCGTCCGGGCACGGACATGCAGGCACTCGCTTCCCTCAACCCCTCCTTCCAGATGCCGGGTGAAATGGGCGGCTTCGAAGCTGTCGGCATCATGGCTCACCCGGAAGTGGAGCGCATCAACTACGTGCACCATGCGGGCAATTCGTCCGGTATCGTCGATGGCGCCGCCGCCGTGCTGATCGGTTCCAAGGCTGGCGGCGACGCGATGGGCGTGAAACCGCGTGCCCGCATCAAGGCTTTCGCCAATATCGGTTCCGACCCGGCACTCATGCTGACCGGCCCGGTGGACGTGACCGAAAAGCTCCTGAAAAAGACCGGCATGAAGCTTGCGGATATCGATCTCTTCGAACTCAACGAAGCCTTCGCCGCCGTGGTGCTGCGTTACATGCAGGCCTTCGATATCAGCCACGACAGGATGAACGTCAACGGCGGCGCGATCGCCATGGGCCATCCGCTGGGTGCCACGGGGGCGATGATCCTCGGCACGGTGCTGGACGAGCTGGAGCGGCGCGATCTGAACACCGCACTGGTCACGCTCTGCATCGGCGCGGGCATGGGCACGGCGACGGTTATCGAGCGGGTTTGAGAGGCTGGTCATGAGGCGCGAGGTTTACGAGCGACCCAAGAACGAGATCGAACAGCAACTGGCTAGGCACAATCTGGAAAAGGACATGGCGCAGGATCATAGGGCGTTCGTCAGCCCCGTTTCTTCTGCACATGTCCGCCGCCTCCGAGCCGAACGTTGGGGTTTGATTGTGTTTCTCGTTCTCGTGGTCGGTTCTCTCAGCCTCGCCATCGGCCTGTCATAACCTCAGGGAAATTCAGGGAAGAGGAATCCCAAAATGAGCACTTATACCAATTTCACCATCGAGACGGACGCAGACGGCATCGCCCTTGTCACCTGGGACATGCCGGAAAAGTCCATGAACGTCTTCACGTCAGAAGTGATGGACGAGTTGAACGCCATCGTTGACGCGACTGTCGCCGATAGCGCCGTCAAGGGCGTTGTCTTTACCTCCGGCAAGAGCACATTTTCCGGTGGCGCGGATCTTTCGATGATCAAGTCGATGTTCTCCTTCTACAATGACGAGAAGGCGAAGGATCCGGATCAGGCAGCCGCTAAGCTGTTCGAACTGGTTGGCCGCATGACCGGTCTGTTCCGCAAGCTGGAAACCAATGGCAAGCCGTGGGTCTCGGCCATCAACGGCACCTGCATGGGCGGCGCTTTCGAGCTGTCGCTGGCTTGCCACGGCCGTGTTGCTTCGAGTGCTAAGAGCCTCAAGATCGCCCTGCCGGAAGTCAAGGTCGGTATCTTCCCCGGTGCCGGTGGCACCCAGCGCGTGCCGCGTCTCACCGATGCGCAATCGGCGTTGCAGATGATGACCACCGGCCAGTCACTGACCGGCGCGCGCGCCAAGGCCATGGGACTGGTGCATCAGGTGGTGGAGCCGGATCAGCTCATTTCCGCTGCCAAGCAGATGATCAAGGACGGCCTGAAGCCGGTCGCTCCATGGGATGAAAAGGGCTTCAAGGCCCCCGGCGGCGGCATCTGGACGCCGGCCGCTGCCCAGCTCTGGCCGGCCGCTCCGGCGATCCTGCGCCGTGAAAGCGCCGGCAACTATCCGGCAGCACTTGCCATTCTGAAATGCGTCTATGAGGGCCTGCAATTGCCTTTCGATACGGCGCTGAAGGTGGAGCAGCGTTATTTCACCGAAATCCTTCGCTCGAAGGAAGCCTTCGGCATGATCCGCTCACTGTTCGTTTCCATGCAGGAACTGGGCAAGGGCGCGCGCCGCCCGGCAGGCCAGCCGAAGACGGAGTTCAGGAAGGTCGGCGTCGTCGGCGCCGGCTTCATGGGCGCTGCAGTCGCTTATGTCACCGCCGCAGCCGGTATCCCCGTTGTGCTGGTCGATCGCGATCAGGAAGCGGCAGACAAGGGCAAGGGCCATTGCGAGGAAAGCGTCAAGGCCGCCATCGGCAAGGGCAGGCTGACGCAGGACGAAGGTAAGGTGTTGCTCGACCTCGTCATCCCGACCTCCGATTACGCAGCGCTTTCCGATGCTGATCTCGTCATCGAAGCCGTCTTCGAAGACCGGGACGTGAAAAAAGCCGTCATCGAGGCCGTGGAAGCCGTCCTGCCGCAGGGCGCGATCTTCGCCTCCAACACCTCTACCCTGCCCATTACCGGGCTTGCGAAAAACTCCAAACGCCCGGCGGATTTCATCGGCATCCATTTCTTCTCGCCGGTCGAGAAGATGATGTTGACGGAAGTGATCCTCGGCAAGGAAACCGGCGACAAGGCGCTTGCGGTCGCGCTGGATTATGTGGCCAAGATCAAGAAAACGCCGATCGTCGTCAACGATACGCGCGGCTTCTTCGTCAATCGCTGCGTGCTGCGCTACATGGCGGAAAGCTACGATATGCTGATCGAGGGTGTGCCGCCCGCCATGATCGAGAATGCCGCGAAATTCGCCGGCATGCCGGTCGGTCCGCTGGCGCTGAACGACGAGGTGGCGATCGATCTTTCCTACAAGATCCTGAAAGCTACCGTTGCCGATCTCGGTGAAAAGGCGGTCGATCCGCGCCATATGGAGCTGGTGAAGAAGCTGGTGGAAGGCGAGGGTCGCTTCGGCCGCAAGAACGCCAAGGGCTTCTATGACTACCCGCCAAAGCCCGCCAAGAAGTCCCTCTGGCCCGGCCTGAAGGGTCTCTATCCGCAGCAGAAGCCTGAGGATGTGGATATGGAGGTGCTGAAACAGCGCTTCCTCGTCACTGTTGCTCTGGAGGCAGCCCGCACGGTGGAAGAAGGCATCGTCACCGATCCGCGTGAGGCCGATGTCGGCTCCATCCTCGGTTTCGGCTTTGCGCCCTACACCGGCGGTGCACTGTCTTACATCGACGGCATGGGCGTGAAGACCTTCGTGGCGCTCGCCGAGAAGCTGAGCGAGGCATATGGCCCGCGCTTCAAGCCGACACCGCTGCTTAAGGACATGGCCGCCAAGGGCGAGACCTTCTACGGTCGTTTCGATCCCTATGCCAGCACCGCAAAAGCGGCATAAGCCTTCAAGACAGACAAATGAACAGGCCCTCCGGGGCCTGTTTTTTTATGGGCCGATTGCGCTGATGTTGCCGCTTTATGTGCATCCTTTGCCCGGCTGAGACGTTGAAAAGGCGAGATCGGGTAAGAATGCCCGTCGCCGCAATTCAGAACGCCTCAGGAGACAGCGATGAAAGCACCACTGCGATCCCATGGTTTCGACAAGCCAACGGACCTTGACGACCATCTGGCTGAGCTGGACGAAGAGGCCGTGGAGAAAAAGGCCGAAAAACCAGCTGCCGAACATGCGCGTGCTGCTGCAACGGCCGACCCGTCGATACGTGCGGAACTGGATGATCTTCGCAAGCAACTGGAAAAGCTCCGCCGTGATGTAAAAAAACTGGAGACCGCTTTCCACCCGACCCGCCATAAACCTGTAGATGTCAGGCATGATAAAGACCACGAGAATTCGCGCCTGATGATGGTGGTGCGCTCCGTTGCCGTTACCTCGCTCGCCAGCCGCATCTTCGCTTCCTCTCCCGTCATGGCGGCGCTGGTGACCGTGGTGCCTTTCGCCCTCGGCCTTGCCGCACGGCGCAGCGAAGGGGCTTGAGCGGCCAGCCCCGCCCCGTCGCCGCGGAGCGATCGATCCTGTAGCGGAAAGCACCGACTGGGCCGCTGAGAGATAGATCGGGCTTCAACGGTTGACCAACAGCGTGCTCTCGGTGCGCGATTTGCCCTCCGCTGAGCCCACATTCCAGCCATCCACAGGCACCGTGAAAAAACTGTCAAAAAACTTCGTTATGGCGCTTGCCATGTCCGAACAAGATGTTATAACCCCGCTCACTTTCGGGGCACCAAAACGGCCCCGCCCGCTAAAAGCGGAGGTTCTTCAAGGACCTGAAGTGCCCGGATAGCTCAGTTGGTAGAGCAGCGGATTGAAAATCCGCGTGTCGGTGGTTCAAATCCGCCTCCGGGCACCATTTTTCTGAAAATAAATCATATCTTCAGATGGGCAAGTAATTCCAATGTCGGGATTTTTGTCCGGACGATACTTTCATCGCGATATTGATAAACACGACAGCCACTTTAGCGCTATTCATTGTAGTGCATTCCCAGCAAACTCACCGCATCATTTTTCTTCTTTCATGCTACCGAAATCAGGATCGAAAATTCCGTACGTTCGGGTATGGTTTGAAACGAGCCAATCGGAGAGTTAACATGTCCAAGCAATATGATGTTGCTCTGTCATTTGCCGGGGAAGATAGGCCGTATGTCGAAAAGGTAGCTGAGATACTAAAAGGGCGTGGCATAAAGCTATTTTATGATGAATACGAAAAGCATGATTTGTGGGGGAAAAATTTATACGATCATCTTTCCTCGGTTTATAAGGATCAATGTCAGTATGTAATCATGTTTGTATCCAAATATTACGCCAATAAAGTTTGGACAAACCTTGAGCGTGAAAGTGCGCAGGCAGCTGCATTTAGGGAACGGAAAGAATATATTTTACCCGTTCGCTTTGATGATACCGAAATACCAGGTGTCTTTGACACGATAGGGTATCTAAAAGCCCCCGAGATCTCACCTGCCGATCTCGTAAGGCTATTTGAGAGAAAGCTGGGAACTAGGGTACAATACTGGCTTAGACAGGCCGAAGAGGCGGCAAACTTCGCGAACCGTGTCTTGTTTGAAGCTCATCGTGGAGCGTTTTTGTGGAGAGGAAAAGCCGTAGCCGTCTTTGCAAATGTGGGGCCTTCTGATCGTAGCGAAGTGTATGCACAAAAGATGATAGAGGGTCTTGATCAAAAACGAATACTATCATCTGCGCTGTCAGATGATGGGTATACGTGGGTTGTTATGTATGATGATGGAGACCCAAATTATTTGACTGATTTAATATGGAAAAGATTTTTAGAGGAAAATCCGGACAAGGGTGTGTACGTCTCTATTGAGCACAAAACGGCAAGGGCGGCTCTTAGAAACTATTTGTACATAACGGCCATGGAGTAGCATCAAAAAATCTACTCCCACGGGGGCATTGTGAGCATGTGAGCTCGTCGACCATATTTTAGTTCTAGACCCACAACATGTTGCTACAAATGCTCCCGGTTATCCGAATTCTGCTCCGCCCGGTCCCGATAAAGCGCGGCGCGGCCGAGTAGCATCAGGGAAACCGGTGTCGTCACCGTCACGAAGATGCCGATGAAGATCTCGTGGAAGGCGAAGCGGTCGCCGGAGACGGAGAAATAGATGATCGAGGCCATCACGATGCCGCCGGTGCCCCAGCTGGTGCCGAGCGTCGGCGCGTGCAGGCGCTCGTAGAAGCTGTTGAGCTTGGCAAAGCCGATGGTGCCGATCAGCGTCAGCGAAGCGCCCAGCAGGACGAAGAACGCCACCAGAATGGCAGCCCAGAGCGGGAATTCTGCAGCATTGTTCATTCGATCACCTCGCCGCGCATCATGAACTTGGAAAGGGCGACGGTGGAGACGAAGCCGAGGATCGCAATCAGGAGCGATGCCTCAAAATAGATGTCATTGCCGGTGCGCAGGCCGAATGTCAGCAATAGCAGCATGGCGTTGACATAGAGCGTATCGACGCCCAGCACCCGGTCCTGGGCGCGCGGGCCGATGGCGATGCGGTAGACGGAGATCGTCATGGCGATGGCCAGCATCAGCTGCGCGAGCGAAAAGGACCAGAAAAGGATAATCGAACTCATTCGAATATCTCCATCAGCAGTTTTTCATATCGGTTCTTGATGAGGCTGATCCAGGCAGCCTCATCCACATCGTCGAGAACATGAAGGAGAAGTGTGCCCTGGCTGGAATTATATTCAAGCCATGCGCTTCCGGGCGTCGAGGTCAGGATCGTCGCCAGAATGGCAAGTCCCATCGGATCGCGAATATCGAGCGGCACCGCGAGGAAGCCGGATTTGCGGTCTCTTTCACGCTGGAACAGAATGATTTTCACGACCGAAATATTCGACCGGATGATGTCGTAAAGCACGATCATGATCAGCTGGACGAGCTTGTGCCAGTTGCGGATGCGCGGTTTCGCTGGCCTGAGCGACGCCATCGCCCAGGAGGCGATGAGGGCCACAACGGTGCCGAGCAGCAGATGACCGGGCGAAAAACTGTTGATCGTCATCCAGAAGAAGATCAGCGAAACCGTCAGCAGCGGATAGGGCAGGACACGGTTTATCATGGCTGTGCCTCCGGGCTCGTTCCGGCTCTCGGGGCGGAAATGACGCCCTGAATGTAGCTTGCCGGCAAGTCCAGAATGCGCGCCGTCTCCTGCATGTAACTCATCACCGGCCCGGCCTGTATGGTCATGGCGAGCGTCAGCCCAAGCAGCAGCATGATGGGGGCGATTTCGATGACGAGGACGCGTGGCACGGTTCCTTCGATGGAGGCCCAGAAGGTGCGGATGCCGGCGCGGGTCATCGAGATCAGCGAGGCGAAACCGGCAAAGACGATCAGGAAAACCAGCCACCAGGACAGGGTGGAGACGTTGTCATTGGCACCCAGCCCCGAAGGGTTGAGAATGGCGGTCAGCATGGAGAATTTGGCGATGAAGCCGGAAAGGGGCGGCAGGCCGGCCAGGAGAATGCCGCAGGCCGCAAAACACGCGCCGAGCACCGCCATGGTGCCGGGCATGGTCACGCCGACTTCCTCTTCTTCTTCCTCATCCTCGCCCTCACCATAGGCTTCCATGGTCACGGCAAGAACGTTCGCACCCGCATCCTGCCCGCGCTCCACCAGTTCGATCAGCATGAAGAAGGCGCTGATGGTGAGTGTGGAGCTGATGAGATAATAGAGCGCGCCGGCTGCCACGGTCGGGTTGCCGGTGCCCATGGCGGCGAGAAGCGTTCCCGAGGACACCAGAACCGAAAACCCAGCCAGCCGGCCGAGCGCCTGCGATGCGAGAACGCCGATCGCCCCGAAGATGATGGTGGCGATGCCGCCGACGAGCAGGGCATCATGGCCAAACCCGGCGGATTCGCCCGCCGTCTGTCCGAAAAGCAGGAAGGACAGGCGGGCAATGACGTAGATGCCGACCTTGCTCATGATCGCAAACAGTCCGCCGACGGGTGCGGAAGCGGTGCCATAGGCGGAAGGCAGCCAGAAATTGAGCGGCCACATGCCAGCCTTGACAAGAAACGCGATGCCAAGCACCGCAGCGCCGGTTTCCAGCAACATGCGCTGGTCCGGGTTAAGGCCATCGATGCGATGGGCAAGGTCGCCCATGTTCAGCGTGCCGGTGACGCCATAGATGAGGCTGACGCCGATCAGGAAGAACAGCGCCGCGACGAGGTTGATGGCGATGTAATGCAGCCCGGCCTTGACGCGCTGCTGGCCGGAACCATGCAGCAGCAAGCCGTAGGAGGCAGCGAGCATCACCTCGAAGAAAACGAAGAGGTTGAAGAGGTCACCGGTCAGAAACGCGCCGTTGACGCCCATCAGCATCATCTGGAACAGCGAATGGAAATGCGCGCCCGCCTTGTGCCATTTCGCCAGCGAATAGATCAGCGAGGGGATGGCAAGCAGCGCCGTCAAAAGCACCATCAGCCCGGAGAGACGGTCGGCAACGAGCACGATACCGAAAGGGGCTGGCCAGTTGCCGAGCAGATAGACGCCGCTCGAAACCACCGCCGCGATCTCGGTATTGACCGTTGAGTTCACCTCGCGGAACAGCAGGATGGCGACGACAAGCAATATAACGGTCGAGGCAAGACTGATGGCGGCTTTCGCCACACGCTGGCGCTCATCGAAGAACAACAGGAGTGCTGCGGTGATCAGCGGCACCAGAATGGGGGCGATGACGATGTGGAAGGGGAACGACATCATTTCGTCTCCCTCCCGTCCACATGGTCAGTGCCGGTCAGGCCGCGGGCGGCAAGCAGCACAACGAGGAACAGCGCCGTCGTTGCAAAGCCGATGACGATTGCCGTCAGCACCAGAGCCTGAGGCACGGGGTCGGCAAGGGTGGAACTGTCGACGCCGTTGACCAGAACCGGTGGTGCATTGGTCTTGATGCCGCCGACGCCGAAGATGAACAGGTTGACAGCATAGGACAGCAGCGAAAGCCCGACGATGACCTGATAGGTGCGCGGGCGCAGGATCAGCCAGACGCCGGAGCCGGTCATGATGCCGATGCCGATTGCAAGAATGAGTTCCATTACACGTCCTCCGCTTTTGCGGCTTCAGGCGTGCGAACGCGGTAGTTACGCAACGATTGGTGTGCCAGTGCTATAAGAATAAGTACGGTGGAGCCGACTACCGTCGAAAAGACGCCAAGGTCGAACAGCAGGGCGGATGCCGTCGGCATTTTGCCGATATAGGGTATCTCCGTATATTGGAAATAGGTGGTCAGGAACGGGTAGCCGAAGTACCACGAGCCGATACCGGTTGCCGCCGCCATCAACAGGCCGAAGCCCATCCAGCGCAGCGGCAGGATGCGGATGCGATCTTCCGCCCAACGTGCGCCGCCGGCGAGATATTGCAGCAGGAAGGCGATTGCCATGGTGATGCCGGCCGCAAAGCCGCCGCCGGGCAGGTCGTGGCCGCGTATGAACAGGAAGATCGAAAAGGTGACGATAACAGGGAACATCCACTGCATCACGATGGACGGGACATAGAGATAGTCGCGGACGGTGTCGCCCTTGCTGCGGTCGGGCCGCTCCGCATCGAAGGCGTTCTGCATCTGCTGCTGTTCCGGTACCCCGATGCTTTCATGCGCGGGGCGGAAACGGCGAAGCAGCGCAAAGACGGTGAGTGCCACGATGGCCAGCACCGCGATTTCGCCGAAGGTGTCGAAGCCGCGGAAGTCGACCAGGATGACGTTGACGACATTGGTGCCGCCGCCTTCGGAATAGGCGCGCTCGAGGAAGTAGGTGGCAATGGCGTTCGGCACGGGCAGGGTCATCACCGCATAGGCGATGACCGACATGCCGATGCCGCTTGCGGCGGCCAGCAGAAAGTCACGGGCGCGGCGAAGCTGCGCGGGCAACTCGTCGCTGCTGTCGACCTTCTCGAAACGTTTCGGCAGCCATCTGAGACCAAGCAGGATCAGAACCGTGGTGACGATTTCGACCAGCAGCTGGGTGATCGCGAGATCCGGCGCGGAAAGCCAGACGAAGGTGAGGCAGGTGACAAGCCCGGAGACGCCGAGCATGATGAGGGCGGCGAGGCGGTGATATTTCGCCTGCCAGGCGGCACCCAATGCGGCGATCATGCCGATCATCCACAGGATGGCGAAGATCGGATCGAAGGTCGTCACGCGCGGCAGCGACAGTGAAACTTCCGAAAGGAAGAGCGGTGAAAAACCGGCAAGAAGTGCCACAAGGATCAGAAGTCGCAGCTGCGGCTGCAGGCGCCGCGTGCCGAGCCTGCTTTCCAGCCACCGTGCCCACTTCCAGGACACGGTGACGAGAATGCGCTCGAAGATGCGCTGGCCCCGCAGATGCCGGAAGACCGGCGGCCCGTCGTCGCAGCGCGAGAAATAGCCGCCGAGCAGGGCATAGATGGTAACGCCGCCGCCGAGTGCCGCAATACTCATGATGAGCGGCAGGTTGAAACCGTGCCAGATCGACAGGCTGTAGACCGGCGTTTGCGGGCCGAGAACGGAAAGCACGGCGGAGTGCAGGAACGGACCTATCGACAGGCTCGGAACGATGCCGACGATCAGGCAGGCAAAGACGAGGAACTCGATCGGGAAGCGCATCCAGCGTGGCGGCTCATGCGGATTGGGGTTCGGCAGGTCAACCGGCTTGGGACCGAAGAATACCGTGTGGATGAAGCGCAGTGAATAGGCGACGGCAAATGCGCCGGACAGCGTCGCGACATAGGGCAGTGCGCGGTCCAGCAGCGAGTCTGCGTGGGTTTCGACGGACTCGGCAAAGAACATTTCCTTGGAGAGGAAGCCGTTGAACAGGGGCACGCCCGCCATTGCAGCGCTCGCCGCCATGGCGAGCGTCGCGGTTGCCGGCATATAGGTATAAAGCCCGCTAAGTCGCCGCATGTCGCGGGTGCCGGTTTCATGGTCGATGATGCCCGCCGCCATGAAAAGCGATGCCTTGAAGGTGGCGTGGTTGACCATGTGGAAGATGGCCGCAACCGCCGCAAGCGGGCTGCCGAGGCTGAGAAGTGTGGTGATGAGGCCGAGATGGCTGATGGTCGAGTAGGCCAGCAGCCCTTTCAGGTCCTGCTGGAACATGGCGAAATAGGCGCCGAGCAGCAGCGTGATGATACCCGCCGCACCCAAAAGCCAGAACCATTCCGGCGTGCCCGCCAGCACCGGCCAGAACCGTGCGAGCAGAAATACGCCGGCCTTCACCATGGTGGCCGAATGCAGATAGGCGGAAACGGGCGTGGGCGCTGCCATGGCATTGGGCAGCCAGAAATGGAACGGAAACTGCGCGCTCTTCGTCAGCGCGCCGCCAAGGATGAGGATAAGCGCCGGCAGATACAGGGAATGGGCGCGGATATCGGCGCCGGCCGCAATGATCTTGTCCAGATCATAACTTCCTGCCATGTGGCCGAGGATCAGAAGTCCGGCCAGAAGGCTGAAGCCGCCGATGCCCGTCACCGTCAGCGCCATGCGGGCGCCATCGCGTGCGCCGGCGTTCTGGTGCCAGTAGCCGATCAGCAGGAACGAGAAGATGCTGGTCATTTCCCAGAAGATCGACAGCAAAATGACGTTGCCGGATAGCACTATGCCGAGCATCGAGCCCATGAAGGCGAGCAGAAAGGCGAAAAACCGTGGAATAGGATCCTGGGCCGACATGTAATATCGGGCGTAGAGGACCACGAGCAGGCCGATGCCGGTAATGAGGATCGCGAAAATCCAGGCAAATCCGTCCAGCCGCAGGGTGAAATTCAAGCCCAGCTGCGGCAGCCATTCCACATCGTATTTCAGGACGCCGCCGCCACTGACGTTCGGATAAAGAATAATGCTGCCGATGAGACCGAAGAGTGCGACGGCGCTTGCGAGGTAGGCCGGGCCTGCGGCCGCGCCTTCGCGCGGCATGAAAGCCGTTATGAGAGCGCCGACGAACGGCAATGCGACAATAAATGGTAGAACGGTTGCAAGTGTCATATGCGGCGGCGGTTTTCTCTCTGGAATTGGAGCCTACGGCGGGTTTCCGACGACTCCGATCCCTCAAGGCTCACAAGGAACCGAATGATGAGGACCGCCGGAATGACTAAGAGATAATATGCGGAGGCGCTCTTGGAACCACGCTCGCAAAGTCTCGGAAAGCTTGTGGCACGATGGCAACAGGTGTGACGGCCGGTTTGGCGTCAGCCACGATCAGCAGGACGGTCGAGGGATAGATGCCGGGGCGAAGCCCTGAAGCAGCGTCTGGGGCCTTGCAGCCGTGATCGTCGCCGGTCTTGCAATCCCTGTCGCGAAGAGAAGGGGAGTGGCTGAGGTCGGCCGTCTGCAACCGCTCAAGACGGCTGGTCTTGGATATTGCCTTGATACTGGCAGGAGCCTGAAAACCAATGATGACGAGCAGACTCGCGACCACAAGACCGATCAACACTTGCGGATGGCGCCTTGAACAGCGGCATGTCTCCATCCATAACAAGTTGGCATCTCCTTGATCGTAAAGGTCTCTTTAAAGCATCACCGCTGAGCGAATATCCCGTTGATTTGTTTTAGGGGAAGCCGGACATGCTTGTCCAGCGCACAGGCCGGAAAAACCGCCCGCAGCGCCCGATCCTTTTCGTTTTTGCCCGTTTGCGGCAAAGTAAGGGCGGCAACGGCTAAAAGCTTTTACAAATTTTACCGTTTGACGCCGGTGCCGATGTTTCTTAACTTTCAAGCAAGGAATTAACCATAAAGATTGATGGTATTTCCACGGCGGAATGGGGTTCTCTCCCCTTCCAGGCATGACGCCGCACTGCCGTACCGGGCCCGATCCGGTATTTCGTTTCTTGGTTCAAGAAGGTCAGGCAAGCGTCGATGCCGCATCGTCCGCGATGGGTATGTTCGTTCAAAAATCCCCCTTAAGGGTGCTGGCGTTCTGAACCTTGCCATTTGGCCGGGTTTTACCGGCCGTCATGTTATTGGGGTCGTCGGTTGGGGCAGGACTTGCCATCAGATCAAGCGCGGAGACCGGCAGGCGCAAGCCTGGCGGGGCGGCTGCGTTTTGCCGGCTTGGACGAGACGCAATCCGATTTCCTGCGCAATTATCGCAGCATGCTGGAGCCTTACGTCAAGGCCGGTCTGCGCGACGTAATGAACCGTTTCCAGTCCATGCCGGACTGTACGCCGTCTTTCGAAAGCGAAAACCAGCTCGACCGTCTGCATGATCTGCAATCCTCGCACTGGAGCGTGCTGACCGATGCGCGTTTCGATGGGCTTTATGCCGAGCGGGTGAAGGTTCTGTCCGACAATGCCGGCCGCATGGGGCTTGATCCGCGCTGGCAGATCGCCAGCCACGCGGTCGTTCTGGAGCATCTGCTCGGCGGGCTTATGGCCGAACACGCGCCGCGCTCCATCCTGCCCGGCAGCCGCAAGAAGAGCCGCGAACTGGCGGAAGCCGTGAAGAACGTCGTCCGTCTGGTGATGGTCGACACCGAGATCGCCGTATCGCTGCGCTTTAATGAATTGCGCCTGCGCCATGGCCGCGAGCTGGCGGAACAGCGCGACAATGACCGCTCGGAAGCCGCGAAATTGCTGGGCGAAGCGCTGACATCTTTTGCCGCGGGGAATTTGCAGGCCCGCATTGGCGGCGATGTGCCCGACGCCTACCGGGACGTCGCAGCTACTTTCAACGCAGCACTTGAGACGATCGGCGCGTCGCTGATATCCGCGCAAAACGGTATCGGCGAGGCCGAGGCACTGAGTGCGCGGTTTGCGGATATCGGTCGTTCCATGGCGGAGCGCTCCCGCGAGCAGGCTGCAGCCCTTGCCGAAACCTCCCGTGCGATCCAGGCGATGATCGGAGATGTGGCTGAAAACGGCGTCCGCATTTCGGCGGCGGAGACGGCGGTTTCCCGTGCCCGTGAGGCGGCGGTCGAAAGCGGCAAGGCAATCGGCGAGGCGATAAACGCCATGTCGGATATCGAGCAATCCGCCGAGCAGATCGGCCGGATCATCGGCACGATCGACGAGATCGCTTTCCAGACCAACCTTCTGGCCCTCAATGCCGGCATCGAGGCGGCACGCGCCGGTGACAGCGGACGCGGTTTTGCCGTCGTTGCGCAGGAAGTCCGGGCACTGGCCCAGCGTTCCGCCGACGCCGCAAGAGAGATCAAAAGCCTCGTCGGCTCCACGAAAAAGCAGGTCGAAGGCGGTGTGCACATGGTCAACCGCACGCAGGAAGCAATCGGCGGGGTCGTCCGGCAGGTGTCCGGCATCAACGACATGATCACCGAGGTCTCCCGGCATTCGGCAGAGCACGCCGGCGAATTGCGATCGGTCGCCGCCGATATCGGCGAGCAGCAAAAACAGGCCGGACGGAACGTCGCCGACATGGGCGATGGCTCCTCGGAGGCCGACGCGCTTCATACCGTCATTCTGGAACTCGGCCGCACCATTCGCGAATTCCGCATCGCCCGCCAGGGGCAGGCGGCAGCGGCCGCCGGTGCGGATCGGCAGAACACATCATTTTTGGCCCGTGGGGATAGCCGCACGGATTACGGCCAGGATTACCAACAATTCAGACGCCAAGGAGTCATGTAATGGCAGCCAGAAAAGCAGCTGAGGCGACGCTGAAACTGTCACCGGTGCTGGATCTCAACGAAGCATCGGCGCTGCACGGCAAGCTGATGACGCTGAGAGGAGCACCATTGTCGGTGGATGCGTCCGAGGTGGAACGTATCGGTGCACTTTGCGCCCAGGTCCTCATGGCCGGCGCGAAGTCCTGGGAGGAGGACGGCAAACCGTTCGGTTTTGCCAGAGTGTCCGATGCATTCGACAAGACCATGAAACTGATAGGCGTCGAAATCGATCATTTGCTCCTGAAGGAGATAAAGAAGTGAAGAAAAAAGTTCTTACTGTGGATGATTCCAGAACGATCAGGAACATGCTCCTGGTCACCCTCAACAATGCCGGTTTCGAGACCATTCAGGCCGAAGACGGCATCGAAGGCCTCGAAGTGCTCGAGCAGAGCAACCCCGATGTCATCGTGACTGATATCAATATGCCCCGTCTCGACGGTTTCGGCTTCATCGAGGGCGTGCGGCGCAACGAGAAGTACCGCGCCATACCGATCCTCGTTCTGACGACCGAAAGCGACGCAGAGAAGAAGAACCGTGCCCGTCAGGCCGGTGCGACCGGCTGGATCGTCAAGCCGTTCGATCCTGCGAAACTCATCGATGCCATTGAACGCGTAACTGCCTGATACGGGACACTTCACGATGGATATGAACGAAATCAAGGAAATCTTTTTCCAGGAATGCGAGGAACAACTCGCGGAACTGGAATCGGGGCTTCTTAAATTGAATGACGGCGACCGTGATCCGGAAACCGTCAACGCCGTTTTCCGTGCCGTTCATTCCATCAAGGGCGGGGCGGGTGCCTTCGGTCTCGATGATCTCGTGGCCTTCGCCCACGTTTTTGAAACGACCCTGGACTGCGTTCGCTCCAACAAGCTGGAGCCGACGCAGGACGTGCTGAAAGTCATGCTGCGCTCCGCCGATGTGCTGGCGGACCTGACCAATGCGGCGAGAGACGGCGGCAGCGTCGACGAAAGCCGCAGCCGTGGTCTCGTCAAGGAACTGGAAGCGCTGGCAAACGGCGAGACCGCGCCGGTGGCAGCGCCAGCTGCTGCGAAGATGCCGGAACCCGTCGCACCCAAGCCGACGGACGACAGCGGTTTCGAGCCGATCCCGTTCTCCTTCTCGGACTTTGCCGACGAAACCACGCCGTTGATGGAAGTGCCGTCCTTCCAGATCACCTTTAAGCCGCATGCATCGCTTTATTCGAAAGGCAATGAAGCAGCCCTTCTCCTGCGCGATCTGTCGCGCATCGGCGAGATGAGCGTTCATTGCGACCTGTCGGAACTGCCCTCGCTCGACAAGCTCGATCCTGAAGCGTCCTATTGCTCGTGGACGGTTTCGATCGCGACCGACAAGGGTGAAGAGGGTATTCGCAGCGTCTTCGAATTCGCCGAATGGGATTGCGATCTCGAAATCACACCGGTTCTTTCGGGTGCCGCTTCGGACGAAGAAGAACTTCCGATGATCCCGGTTCCGTTCGACCTGTCGGCTCTCGACGGTGATGCGGAAGAGGAACCCGCCGTCGTGACCGCCGCGGTGGAAGAGCCTTACGTTGCCGCGACCGTCGAGGCTGCCGTCGCAACGACGCAGATCGCCCAGAGCGTCAATGCCGCCATCGAAAAGCGCGAGGCGGCAGCAGCGCCCGCAGCAGCCCAGGCGAATGCCAATGCGGCGGCCAATGCGAGCGCCGGCCAGACCATCCGTGTCGATCTCGACCGTGTCGACCGCCTCATCAACCTCGTCGGCGAGCTTGTCATCAATCAGGCGATGCTGTCGCAGAGCGTCATCGAAAACGATGCGAGCGGAACGTCTGCCGTCAATATGGGCCTGGACGAGCTTCAGCAATTGACGCGCGAAATCCAGGACAGCGTGATGGCGATCCGTGCGCAGCCGGTCAAGCCGGTCTTCCAGCGCATGTCCCGTATCGTTCGCGAAGTCGCCGATATGATCGGCAAGCAGATCCGCCTCGTTACCGAAGGCGAGAACACGGAAGTCGACAAGACGGTCATCGACAAGCTGGCCGAACCCTTGACGCACATGATCCGCAATGCCGTCGACCACGGCATCGAAACGCCGGAAAAACGCGAAGCCGCGGGCAAGAACCCCGAAGGCACCATCAAGCTGTCGGCCAAGCATCGCTCAGGTCGTATCCTGATCGAGCTTCAGGACGATGGCGCGGGCATCAACCGCGAACGCGTTCGCCAGAAGGCGATCGACAACGATCTCATCGCTGCCGATGCGAACCTGACCGATGAGGAGATCGACAATCTGATCTTCGCTCCGGGCTTTTCCACGGCCGACAAGATTTCCGACATTTCCGGCCGCGGCGTCGGCATGGATGTGGTCAAGCGTTCCATTCAGGCGCTCGGCGGCCGCATCAACATCTCGTCACGCCCCGGTCTCGGCTCGACCTTCACCATGAGCCTGCCGCTGACGCTTGCCGTTCTCGACGGCATGGTGGTGACGGTGGCCGGACAGACGCTTGTCGTTCCATTGACGGCAATCGTGGAAACCCTGCAGCCGGAAGCGAAGAACATTCACTCCTTCGGCGCCAACCAGCGGCTGATCTCCATCCGCAACTCCTTCTGCCCGCTGGTCGATGTCGGACGCGTTCTGAACTTCCGTCCGACCCAGGCCGATCCGGTCGAAGGTGTGGCGCTTCTGGTGGAGTCAGAAGGCGGCGGCCAGCGTGCTTTGATGGTCGATGCGATCCAGGGCCAGCGCCAGGTCGTCATCAAGTCGTTGGAAGCCAACTATACCCATGTTCAGGGCATTGCCGCCGCCACCATTCTGGGTGACGGCCGTGTTGCTCTCATTCTGGATGTCGATGCCATCGTCAGCGTCTCACGCGGGCAGCCACTGAAGCAGGAAATGTCCCTCGCGGCGACGGGTTGAAAGTAGATCATTCATGGCATCACTCAATCTCAGCGACCAGCGCCAGTCATCAGATGACGTCCTTGCCAGCGGTGAATATCCGCTGACGAGGCGCGATCTGTCGGAGATCGCTGCGATGATCTACGCCGATGCGGGCATCTATCTCAACGACACCAAGGCGTCGCTGGTCTATTCCCGCCTGTCGAAACATATCCGCAATCTCGGCCTGTCCGGGTTCCGGGAATATTGCGCACTGGTGTCCTCACCGGAAGGCGCGCCGGCGCGCCGCGAAATGCTGTCGCACCTGACGACGAATTTCACCCGCTTCTTCCGCGAGAACCACCACTTCGAACATCTGCGCGACGAAGTCCTGCCGGGCCTCATCGCAAGGGCAAAGACAGGCGGGCGCGTCCGCATCTGGTCGGCGGCCTGTTCCGACGGGCAGGAGCCCTATTCGATCGCGCTCACCGTGCTCGCAATGTTCCCGAATGCGGCGGATTATGACTTCAAGATTCTCGCGACGGATATCGACCCGAAAATACTGACGCAGGCCCGCGCCGGCGTTTACGACGACAACGCGCTTGAAACCGTCTCTCCCGCCATGCGCAAGCAATGGTTCACGGAGGTGGATGCCGGTGGTCGCCGCAAATTCCGCATCGACGACAAGGTCAAGCGCCTCATCACCTTCAACGAGCTGAACCTGATGACGCAATGGCCCTTCAAGGGCAATTTCGACGTCATCTTCTGCCGCAACGTCGTCATCTATTTCGACGAGCCGACGCAGACGCGCATCTGGTCGCGGTTCGCCGGGCTGCTGCCGGAGGGTGGCCACCTCTATATCGGGCATTCCGAAAGAGTGTCCGGCGATGCCAAGAACCTGTTCGATAATACGGGTATCACCACCTACCGTTACATTGGTCACACGTCCGGGAGGAAGGCATGAGCGCGCTGGCACGGGTACTCGTCGTTGATGATTCCCCCACCATGCGGGGCCTGATTTCTGCCGTCCTCAAGGCCGATCCGGAGGTCGAGGTGGTGGGGCAGGCCGGCAACGCCATGGAAGCGCGAGCCGCGATCAAGCAGCTCAACCCCGATGTCGTGACGCTCGACATCGAGATGCCGGAAATGAACGGCCTCGAATTCCTCGAAAAAATCATGCGCCTGCGGCCGATGCCGGTCATCATGGTCTCGTCGCTGACACATCGCGGCGCCGATGCCTCGCTTGCCGCACTGGAAATCGGTGCCTTCGATTGCGTCGGCAAACCGGCTCCCGGTGATGCGCGCCCCTTCGGAGACCTCGCCGACAAGGTAAAGGCCGCCGCACGGTCGCAACACGCTGCCTACCGCGCGGGGCGTCCGGAAACCGTTGCCGCAGTGCAGCCGACGCCAGTGAGCGATTATCGCGCGGGCCGCAAAGTCGTGGCCATCGGCTCCTCCACGGGCGGCGTCGAGGCGCTGATCGCCGTGCTCCAGAAGTTTCCGGCCAATTGCCCGCCCACCGTCATCACCCAGCATATGCCGTCGACATTCACCAAGAGTTTCGCGGAACGGCTGAACCGCATCTGCGCGCCCGTCGTGGAAGAGGCGACGGATGGCGCGCGCCTGCAAACCGGCAAGATCTATCTTGCGCCCGGCGGCGAACGCCATTTGCAGATTTCCAATCGTAACGCGCCCTGCTGCCGGCTCATCGAGCGCGACCCCGTCAACGGCCATCGCCCCTCCGTCGATGTCCTGTTCGATTCGGTCGCCGAGCTTGCCGGACGCAACGCCGTCGGCGTCATTCTCACCGGCATGGGCCGCGATGGCGCGGCCGGGCTTTTGAAAATGCGGCATGCCGGTGCGCGCACCGTCGGCCAGAACGAAAAAACATGTGTCGTCTACGGCATGCCCCGAGTGGCCTTTGAGCTTGGCGCCGTCGAACTGCAATTGCCGTTGGCCTCAATCGGCGAAGAAATCCTGAAACTAACCACTGCCCGCAAAGAAGGTGCTGACTAATGTCTCTCGCAGAAAAGATCAAAGTTCTGATCGTCGACGATCAGGTGACCAGCCGGCTGCTGCTCAGCGATGCGCTGACACAGCTCGGCTTCAAGCAGATCACTGCCGCTGGCGATGGCGAGCAGGGATTGAAGATCATGGAGCAGCAGCCCCATCATCTCGTCATCTCCGACTTCAACATGCCCAAGATGGACGGTCTCGGTTTCCTGCACGCCGTGCGGGCCAACCCCACCACCAAGAAGGCAGCCTTCATCATTCTGACCGCGCAGGGCGACCGCGCGCTGGTGCAGAAGGCAGCGCAGCTCGGCGCGAACAACGTGCTGGCCAAGCCCTTCACGATCGACAAGATGCGTGCAGCCATCGAGGCGGTTTTCGGATCGCTGAAATGATTGAAGCTGCGGCCAAGCGCGTACATATCATTCAGGGCGAGTACAAGGTTGTCAGCGATCCCGACGTGGTCATGACGACGATACTCGGTTCGTGCGTGGCCGCCTGTCTGAGAGACCCCGTTGCCGGCATCGGAGGAATGAACCACTTCCTGCTGCCGGGAACGGGCAATGTGACCGGGGGAGATGCGACGCGTTATGGCGTGCATCTCATGGAACTCCTGATCAACGGCCTTCTCAAGAAGGGCGCCCGCCGCGACCGGCTGGAAGCCAAGGTTTTCGGCGGTGCGAAGACGATTGCCAGCTTCTCCAATGTCGGCGAGCAGAATGCCGTCTTCGCCATGCAGTTTCTGAAGGATGAAGGCATTCCGGTCATAAGCTCCTCCACGGGCGGGGATCATGGCCGTAAGATCGAGTTCTGGCCGGTCTCGGGCCGTGCGCGGCAGCATCCGCTGAGCGGCGCGGAAACCCAGAAGACGGTTGCTATGGAAACGCGTCCGGTGCCGGCACCCAAGCCCGTCGCCAACGACATCGAATTTTTCTAGTCACGGAGTTTCCAATGCAGATTGCAAACAACACCGGCGCCACTCCGTTCGAAG
This sequence comes from Rhizobium sp. AN73, assembly GCF_030757975.1. NCBI lineage: Bacteria > Pseudomonadati > Pseudomonadota > Alphaproteobacteria > Hyphomicrobiales > Rhizobiaceae > Rhizobium > Rhizobium sp. AN73. The sequence continues at coordinate 2,098,205 of NZ_JARWME010000002.1, read as the reverse complement.
AAGCCTTGCCGGACGTTCTGATGCGCGTGGTATCGGAACTGCACGATGTCGCCTATCTGATCGAGCGCATCGAGCCGCAATTGCTGGAAGTGACCAGCGGCGAATTGTCCAGTGATGGGGTCAAGCTTCTGCAGGGCATCGACCTTGCCGTTCAGAAAACCCGCGGTCTTGCCGAGTTCATCGATACCGTCACCGGCTCCATTCCCGGTCATTGGATTGTGGATGTCAGCACGGCGCTCAGTCTCGTCAAGTTGGCCGAAATGCAAAAGGCGCTGGGCGCAGCCTTCCGCCACGGCCATTCCCAGCCGCTCGACAAAGCCTCCGGCGACTTCGACCTGTTCTAGACGGCATTCCGGCACCATTCATCCTCGTGGTTCCGTCCTCTTCCCAGATTGCGGGAAAAGGCAACGCTCGCGCAAGCTTCGCACCCTATTGTCATTACGGGGCCAAAAGGTCTCGGACTCTATGAATGACGGTGCGGAACAGAATGAATCTGTTAAATCAAATCCCTCAGGTCTTGAAGAATTTCGCGGCACTGGGTCAGACACGCCTGCTGATGCTGGGCGGTGTGGGCATTTTGTCCATGGCCGTTATCCTTGCAGCAGCGCTTTACGTGAACCGTCCGGCTTACGAGACCCTTTATGTAGGGCTTGAAAAAAGCGACCTTAACAAGATCAGCATTGCGCTTGCCGAAGCCGGTCTCGACTTTCAGGTCGGAACGGATGGCGCCAGCCTTCAGGTTCCGGTCGGGCTCACCAGCAAGGCGCGTTTGCTTCTGGCCGAGCGCGGCCTGCCTGATAGCGCCAATGCCGGTTACGAGCTTTTCGACAATGTCGGCTCTCTCGGCCTGACCTCCTTCATGCAGGAGGTGACGCGGGTTCGCGCCCTTGAGGGTGAGATCAGCCGCTCCATTCAGCAGATCGATGGGATTGCGGCCGCACGCGTCCATATCGTCATGCCTGACGTCGGCAACTTCCGTCGTGGCGAGCAGAAACCCACCGCATCGGTCATGATCCGCGCCAATGCTACCGCCGGGCGCAAGGCGTCCGCTTCCATCCGTCACCTCGTCGCATCGGCCGTTCCCGGCCTTGAGGTCGATGACGTGACCCTGCTCGATTCGACCGGCCAGCTTCTCGCTTCCGGCGACGACGTCACCAATGCCGCGATGAACCGCTCGCTGACGCTGGCGCAGAACGTTCAGCAGGAAATCACCACCAATATCGACAAGGCGCTGGCGCCTTTCCTCGGCATGGACAATTTCCGCTCGAGCGTGACGGCGCAGCTCAATACCGACAGCCGGCAGATTCAGGAAACCGTCTACGATCCGGAATCGCGCGTTGAACGCTCCGTCCGTACGGTGAAGGAAGACCAGAAGTCCCAGGAAACGCAGCCCGATACGGCCGCGACCGTGGAACAGAACGTACCGCAGGCAGCGCCCCAGGGCGGCGGTGGCGGCCCGCAGTCTTCCGACCAGTCGGCCAAAAAGGAAGAGCAGACCAACTACGAGATCAATTCCAAAACGGTTGCCACGGTCAAGAATGGCTACACCGTCGAGAAGATTTCCGTCGCCGTGGTCGTCAACAAGGGTCGCATTGCCAAGATGGTCGGTGAACCCGTCGATCAGGCCAAGATCGACGCCTATCTTGCCGAAATGCAGAAGATCGTCACCTCGGCTGCGGGTATTTCCTCCGATCGCGGCGATATCGTCACGCTGACCGCGATGGACTTCCTCGAAACACAGCTGCTCGACGAGGCCGCAAGCGGTCCGGGCGTCATGGAAGTGTTGAGCCGCAATTCGGCCGGCATCATCAACTCGCTCGCCTTCGTTGCTGTCGCTTTCCTCGTCGTCTGGCTCGGTGTACGGCCTCTGGTCCGCACGGTTGCCGGCAGCGGTTCGGCGGCTGGCCAGATCAGCCAGGAGACCGCAGGTCTCGAATTGCCGGACTTCTCTCCGGGCATGGATGCTGGTGCGGGTGGTCTCATGGAAGGCTTCGGGGCGGATTTCGGCTTCGACAGCACCGACGATCTTCTGGCGGGCGGCGACAGCGAAGGCACCTTCAACCGCCGGGTTCGCGAAGGACCCGAACGCAGGCTCTCCCGCATGGTGGAAATCAGCGAGGAACGGGCAGCCAAGATACTTCGCAAATGGGCAGTGGAAAAAGCTGCGTGATTTTGAAAAAGGCCGGGTTTACCCGGCCTTTTGCGCATTTTCGGGTTTTTTGATATCCTTGTCTCGCGCGCGGTCGCATTCTCGTTTCGGGACACTGTTTACAAAAAATTCAGCAACGATACAGTTTGCTGGGAATAGGCTGAGAATGCCGTTTATGGATTGGTCAGCTTTTCAGTATGTTTTTTAGGAATAGACGAACAAGGAAATACGTGGAAAGGCTGGTGTCAGGTAATGGCAAATCCCAGTCCGTTCCATAAAATGAAGTGATTCGGTCTCCGGGGGCTTGCCGTCCCATTTTGGTAAGCTTCTCGAATGGAATGATTCCATCCCGAGGTATAATCTCCCCACTGGGAGCAAGAGGGCGTAGGCGATTGAAAGTCGATGTTGATATCCGCAGGCTGTCTGCCAAGCCTATGGAGGGCATGGGTAAGCCCTTGCCGCGCGACCAGCTTGCCAAGAACGTCGCAGCCACGGCTGCCGCCGGTAACGTTGCAGGCGCGCTGGATTTGCTCGTAACCTACGCCGGCGCCTCGCATTATCTGCTGGCGCGGGAGGACCTCCTCGAAGAAACCGGGCTGAAGTTCATCGTCACATCCGACTGGCCTTTCGATCTGGTGCGCAGGCTTGGCGCGGAGCTCGCCAACAGCCAGAACAGATCGAGCGAAATGGAAAAGTGCCTTTCGCTTCTGCAGCCGCGATTGCTCGTCCTTCCCGACGACGTTTCCGTTCCCTTTGGCATCGACCGGCAATATTCGGCGCTGTCCTTCTGCGTGGGCCGCATCCGTCTTTCGCTCTTGCTGCTGTTTCCCGAACATGCGGTTCCTTCGCCGGAACGTCTGCGTGAAATCGCCCTGCTGACGGGTTATTGCGTCAGCTTCGGCATTGCCAGTGAAGCAAAGGCTGTGCGGGACATCGATCTCACGGAGCGTGAGCTTGAGTGCCTGTTCTGGATCGCGGAAGGCAAGACAAGCGACGAAATTGCGATGATCCTTGGCATTTCTCGCAATACGATCAATAATTACATCACAAGCGTGATGCGGAAAACCGCAACGAAAACCCGGTCGGAGGCAATCGCCTACGCCGTGCGCAACAACCTCGTATAAATGGTCGGGACCGATGGTACAGACGAAAGATAATGAGGGTATGGGTCAAAGCAGCGGGATGTTTTTCCGCAGCCCTGTGGTGACGAGCCGGTCGGACCTGTTTCCGAAGCTCGTTGCCATGCAGAAGCTGGTCGGCGCACGCAATTTCGTGGTGACGAAGGCTGCCGCTTCCGGCTTCCCCAACAAGAAGAAGCTGACCTGTGAGCTGGAGAACTGGGGCATGAACGCCGCGGAACAGAGCGCGCAGTTCATCCGCGCTGTCGGCGATATTCTTCTGGATCATATCGAGACGTCGCTGCTGCCGGTCATCTGGCGCAACAAGAATGGCGGCGGATTTGCCGATCTTCCCGACGTGCCGGCTTTGCTGCGCCGGATCGAGAACGACACATTACCCTATGCGGGACTGGCTTTGCCGGTGCGGTTAGGCACCATTGGTAACGGTTACATTGTTTTCTGCGGCACCAACCTCGTTCTCGACAACGAGGTCGTCATCGAACAGCACATCAAATGCTGCGAGATCATGGTCGACATGCTGGCGCTGGACGAGCGCAAGGCAGCACCCTCGGAAGCCTTGAGCGAGAGGGAAATCGCCTGCCTGCAACTGGCGGGTGATGGCCGTATCAGTGAAGAAATCGCGGTGAAGCTCGGGCTTTCCGTGCATACCGTCAACGCCTATCTCGGCTCGGCGACGATCAAGCTCGATTCCGTCAATCGCATTCAGGCGATCGCAAAAGCAATCCGGCTTGGCTACATCCATTGATGGCGGACGGGGCTTTCCCGTCTCGCAAGTCTGGCCGTCTTCGGCCGGTTGATCGTGGTATCTTTGCCGGGAAAGCGCGACCGCGCAGGTCATTTCGCGTTTTTTAACAGTTGCCAACTAGAACTGTCATAAGTTTTGGCTTTGGGGAACTGTTTCATGCACAACCGGCTCTTTAAGTCCGTTGCGGGTAAGGTCGTCGCGCTGACGATCGGCCTGATCATGCTCAGCATCGCGGCAGTTGGTTTTTCCACCTACATGCGCTTGAAGGATAATATCATCACGACCGCGTTGCGCGATACCCATAGCGCAATGCGTGGCATGGCGATCCTTTACGAGATGAAGGTCGGTGGCGTCGCCCTCGACATGGGTGACGGAGACCTGAAGAGCGTCAACCGTGCCAGCATCGGGACGCTACGCGATAACGATCTTGTCGACCGCACGGCGGCTGGAAACGGCGGCATCGCCACCGTTTTTGAAACCAAGGCCGGCGAATTCGTCCGTATCACCACCAATCTGAAAAATGAACAGGGTGAGAGAGCGGCAGGCACCAAGCTTGCCACCGATCATCCCGCTTTCGAAAAAGTCTCCAAGGGCGAGGCCTATTTCGGCACCGCCACGCTTTTCGGCACCAATTACATGACCGGTTACATGCCGGTTCTCAACAAGTCCGGAGCCACCGTCGGCATTCTTTTCGTTGGCGTGCCCATGGCCGTTTACGAAGCCCAGATATATGGCCTGCGTGACCTGATGCTGATCTGTGGTGCGCTCGCCATGGCCGGCGTGGGGCTGCTCGCCTATTTCGTCATCCGGCGTACCCTGCAGCCTTTGAGCAAGCTCACCGATGCGGTGAAGTCCCTTTCGGATGGCAATCTCGATACGCCGATCCCCTATGCCACCAATACCAATGAATTCGGCAACATCGCCCGCGCTCTGGTGATATTCCGCGAAAATGCGCTTGAAAAACTCGCAATCGAGGGCAAAAGCGCCGAGGAACGGTCCGCGGCGGAGACGGAACGTCACCGCAACGATCCTGAGAAGCAGGAGCTGGACAGCCAGATCGAATTTGCGGTCAGCGAGATTGCGTCCGGTCTCGGCAGGCTTTCGCGCGGCGATCTCAGCCGTACGATCGAGACGCCCTTTAATGGCCGTCTGGATCGGCTGCGCACGGATTTCAATGAATCCCTTCTCAACCTGCGCGATGCGCTGGGCCAGATCCGTGAACGCACCCTGATTATCCAGCATAGCGGTTTTGAAATCGAGCAATCGTCTGTCGATCTTTCGAAGCGCACGGAAAATCAGGCAGCCTCGCTGGAAGAAACTGCAGCCGCTGTCGAGGAAATCACCGCAACGGTCAGATCGTCGGCCGAGCGGGCGCGGGAGGCCAATGAGGCCGTTCGCATCACCAAGCAGAGTGCAGATAGTTCCGGTTCGGTCGTCAGCAATGCCGTTGACGCCATGGGCCGTATCGAAGGCGCCTCGCGCAAGATAGAGCAGATCATCGAGGTCATCGACGACATCGCGTTCCAGACCAACCTCCTTGCGCTCAATGCCGGCATTGAAGCGGCGCGTGCGGGCGAGGCGGGCAAGGGTTTTGCGGTCGTGGCACAGGAAGTGCGCGAGCTTGCGCAACGCTCCGCCGACGCGGCCCGCGAAATCAAGCAGCTCATCAACCAGTCGACGCAAGAGGTCAGTTCCGGATCGAAGCTGGTGCAGGAGGCAGGCACTGTGCTTTCCGCCATCAGCCATCAGATCGTCGCCGTCAGCCAGCATGTCGAAACCATTGCGACAGCGACGCAGGATCAGTCTTCCGCGCTCCACAACGTCAACGGTTCCGTCAACCAGATGGATCAGATGACCCAGCAGAACGCAGCACTCGCTGAACAGTCTAGTGCTGCCAGCAGGGTACTGTCGGGCGAAGTGGAAGCGCTGCTCGATCTGGTTCAGCGTTTTCAGATGGAGCAGGGCTCGGCGACCGGCAAGGATCGCTACAGCCAGGCGGCCTGATATCTACATTTTGAAAGTCAAAAAGCTCCCGGATCGCAAGCTCCGGGAGTTTTTTTATTCCGCCGCCGCGCGGGCCGTGCTGGATATCTGGTTGATGTAGGCACGCAGCGCTGCTGGCTTGACTGGCTTGTGCTGAACGGAAATCCCGTATTTCTCCGCATCGCTGCGCACTTCCGGGCTGCGGTCTGCCGTCACAAGCAGGGCAGGGATCGTTTTGCCGTAAAACGTCCTGATGAGGCGGATGGCGCTGATCCCGTCGCCGTCATCAAGATGGTAGTCGGCTACGATGATATCAGGCGCCGCCGACATGCTGAGGAACGGTTCTTCCAACGCTGCCACGGACCCTGCGGGCAAGACCTCGCAACCCCATCCCGTCAGCAGTAACGTCATGCCCTCAAGAATTTTCGGTTCGTTGTCGATGCAGAGCACCCGGACGCCGGCAAGTCGGTCGCTTGCCGCCGGATTGGCGATCCCGCCGCTGGCCTTGGCGGGGGGCAGGCGATCCGCCTCACGCGGCAGGTGGATGCGGAATGTCGTGCCCTTTCCGGGTGTGGAAATCAGCTGCACCGGATGGTGCAGCATGCGCGACAGCCGGTCGACGATGGAAAGGCCAAGTCCCAGGCCGGAGGCCGTTTTTGCCCCTTCATCCAGTCGGGCGAATTCCTTGAAGACTGTGCGGAATTTGGATGCGGGAATGCCGATGCCGGAATCCGTCACCTGAATGACGACATCGCCACCCCGGCGGCGCGCGCCGACGACGACCTTGCCTTTCAGCGTATATTTGATGGCATTCGAGACGAGGTTTTGTATCAGCCGTCGCAAGAGGTTGGGGTCCGAGCGAACGGTGAGCGAGGTGGGCATGACCACGAGGTCGAGGTTCTTTTCCTGCGCCATCGGCGCGAAATCGGTCTCGATGCGTTTCAGCAATTCGTTCAGCGGCACGGGTGCCATACGCGCCTTCATCGAGCCGGTGTCGAGGCGGGAAATATCGAGCACCGCGCCAAGAATGGTCTCGACCGATTCGAGTGCCGAATCGATGTTCTGCACGAGATCGCTTTCCCCCGAGGCACCAAGCCGTTCGACCAGCGAAGAGGAATAGAGGCGGGCGGCATTCAGCGGCTGGAGAATGTCGTGACCGGCGGCGGCGAAAAACCGCGTCTTGCCGATATTCGCCTCGTCGGCGGATGCTCTTGCCTCCGCCAGCTCGCGGTTGACGCGGGTAAGCTCGACGGTGCGTTCCGCCACGCGCTGTTCCAGCGTCTCGTTGGCCTGTTTCAGTGCCTGGTCGCTCGCGACTCTCTGGGTGATGTCGGTGAAGGTGGCGACGATGCCCTTGTCGGGCATGGTGTTGGAGCGCACCTCGATGATGCGCTCGCCACCGCCAAGCACCAGCGAGAATGGCAGATCCATGGTCAGGAAACTGGTGATCAGTTGCTCGGTGTCGCCGGCGGGCATATCCCCGCGCTCCTGCAACATGGTGACGATATCCGTCAGCGGCACTCCCACCTGCCCGAATTGCTCGGGCAAATCGAGAAGGGTGCGGAAGCGTCGGTTCCAGATCGTCAGCTGCTGCGAGCTGTCGAAAACGGCGATGCCCTGATCCATCTGCGCCAGCGCCGTTTGCAGCATGTCCTGATTATATTGCAGGGCTTCACTTGCCTGATCGAGCAGCCATGCGGTGTCCGCGCTGGTATCTTCCGCCTTCTGGAGAATGATCGAGAGCACGAGCCGGGCGGAGGAAGAGCCGATGGCGCTGCCCAGCAATTGTTCGGAGAAATGGATCAGCGCCATATCGGCGGGCTGGTCGTCGTTGAGTTTCCTGCCCGCCGTCTTTTCATAGGTCGCCAAGGAACGCAGCATGCGCTCCTCGCCGAGATAACGGGCGATCGCGCTCTTGAGGTCGCCGACGCTGACGCGGGTTTTCCAGCCGCGCGTGGCAAATTGCGATTTCGAGTGACGCTTCACGAAGATGCCGGACTGGATGCGTTCAACCGGCCGCGGATTGCGCGAGAGCGAGCCGAGCACAAAGGCCAGACTATTGACGAGCAAGCTCAGAATGACCGCATTCACGAATGGATCGGCTTCCGGACCGTTGAAGACCGTGCTGCCGGAAAACAGGAAACCGAGAACGGTGGCCGCGACCTCGGAATTATCAGGCCCGCCGAAGCTCGGCAGAAACAGCAGATAGGCCCAGACGAAAAAGCCCGAACTCAGGCCGGCAATCGCACCGCGTGCATTGGCGCGCCGCCAGAACAAGCCGCCGAAAAGGGCTGGGGCCATCTGTGCGATCGCGGCGAATGCCAACAGGCCGATGGAGGCAAGTCCGGTAGCGCTGTCGGCGGCGCGGTAATAGCCGTAACCCAGCAGCATCACAGCGAAGATCGCCGTTCTGCGGATGTTGAGCAGCGTTTTGGCAAAATTGTCCCGGTGCGGCGAGCGGTTCAGCAGCTTCTGCCGCAAAAAGATCGGCATGACGATGTCGTTGGAAATCATGATCGACAGCGCGACCGAGGCGACGATCACCATCGCAGTCGCTGCCGAAAATCCACCGATGAAGGTGATCAGCGACACCACCGGCATCTGGTGTGCGAGCGGCAGCTGCAGCACGTAGAGATCGGCATCGCCATTTGTGCCGAGGGTGAGAATGCCGGCAAGCGCGATCGGCAGGACGAAGATGTTGATCGCGATCAGATAGAGTGGCAGCAGGAACCCCGCCATGCGCAGCTCTTCCGGCGTGCGGTTTTCAACCACGGTGACGTGGAACTGGCGCGGCAACAGGATGATGGCGAAGCCGGAAAGCAGGGTCATCACGATCCAGCGGCTGATGGGCGTATGATAGGATATTGCCCGCATGGCCTGTTCATTGCCGGAGGCGAGCTGCCACAGATGCGAGGGGCCGTCGAAGAGGACGAACAGGACGTAAAAGCCGACGGTGCACATGGCGACCAGCTTGACGAGCGACTCCATCGAAATGGCGAGGATAAGCCCGTCCTGATGTTCGGTGGCATCGGTGTGGCGGGTGCCGAACATGACGGCAAAGCCCGCCATGACGATGGTGACGAGCAGCGGCAGGTCGAGGAAATAGAGGTTGCCGCTACCGATGCCATAGTCGCCGGGATCGACCATCGTCGCCACCGAGCTGGAAACCGCCTTCAATTGCAGCGCGATATAGGGAATGGCGCCGACGAGCGCGATGATGGCGACGATCATCGCCACGGTGGAGTTCTTGCCGTAGCGGGCGGCAATAAAATCCGCAACCGATGTCAGCTTTTCGGTTTTGGCAAGCTCAACGATGCGGCGAATGATCGGCATGCCGATGGTGAAGGCAAGGATTGGACCGGTATAGATGCCGAGGAACTCCAGCCCCCTGTCGGCTGCCAGCCCGACGCCACCGAAATAGGTCCAGGATGTGCAATAGATCGCTAAGCTAAGCGCATAGACAAACGGCCGCCCCTTTTTCGGGGCGTTTCTTCTCCGGCTGTTCCTGTCCCCATAACTTGCAACCGCAAACAGCAGCAGGACATAAGCGAAGGCCGAACCGAATATGATCCACCCAGGAAGCACGCATCCTCCCCATGCAACAATCCCTGAAAATGAGCATAGGCGAATTCCGGGCCATTGAGAATGAGCGCGGTCTGATCATAAAGTTCAAGATGAACGTGTAAAAAGCCTAATAAATGCAATCTTGACGAATTCCAAATGGGACAAGGAACCTATATGGTTGAACGTGTAGGGACAGTCACATAGCTTCAGCTCGCGAAGCAGGAGAGAGGGACCATCTGATGCTTAACGAATTTAAAACGTTCATTGCCCGCGGCAATGTCATGGATCTGGCCGTGGGTGTTATTATCGGTGCGGCGTTCAGCAAGATCGTCGATTCCGTCGTTAACGATCTCATCATGCCGATCGTCGGTGCGATCTTCGGCGGGTTCGATTTCTCGAACTACTTCCTGCCGCTGAGTTCCGGCGTCACCGCCTCCTCGCTCGCCGCCGCCCGCGATCAGGGCGCCGTCTTCGCTTACGGTAACTTCCTGACGGTTCTGATCAACTTCCTCATTCTGGCCTGGATCATTTTCCTGATGGTCAAGGGCGTCAACAAGCTTCGCGCCTCGGTCGAGACCAAGAAGGCCGAGGAAAAGGCGGAAGCAGCCCCGCCGCCGGAAGACGTCAAGCTTCTCACCGAAATCCGCGATCTGCTCAAGACGCGTTGAGACCGGAACTATCCCGGCGCGATATCGCTGGTCCATGGGGCCGGTGATCTCCCGCCGGGGATCTATCCATAAAGAAAATCCATGACTGCCTCACGGAATATCATGCATATCGGCTGTTCGATGCGCTAAGAAGGCACCAAACGGAGTGTCTTTAATGTCCATTTTGAACAGTCTGAGCGCACGCTCTCTGGCGGCTCCCGAGAGCGGCATTGTCGAAGTCGTGAATTATGCCCGGGGACGGGACAATCTTCTGCCGCTGTGGGTCGGCGAAGGCGATCTGCCTAGCCCGGACTTCATCAACAAGGCTGCCATCGACGGGCTCAACAATGGCGAGACCTTCTATACCTGGCAACGCGGCATTCCAGAATTGCGACAGGCGCTCAGCAGCTATTACGAGCGTCACTTTGCAGCCTCGCTTTCCCCTGAACATTTTTACGTGACAGGTTCCGGCATGCAGGCGATCGCGCTTGCCGTGCAGGCGCTGACCTCACCTGGCGACGAGATGGTTTATCTCACGCCCACCTGGCCGAATATCGTCGCTGCCATTGGCGTGGCGGGCGCAGAGGCAGTTCCGGTCGGTATCGATTTTCACGATGGCCGCTGGGATCTCGACATCGGCAAGCTGGAAAGTGCGATCACCGGCAAGACCAAGGCGCTTTTCATCAATACTCCCTCCAACCCGACCGGCTGGACCGCGACGCGCGACAATCTTCGCGATGTTCTGGCGCTTGCCCGCAAACACGATCTGTGGATCGTGGCGGACGAGATTTATGCGCTTTACCATTATGCCGGCACCCGCGCACCGTCGTTCCTCGACGTCATGGAGCCGGACGACAAGATCGTTTTCGCCAATTCCTTCTCGAAGAACTGGTCCATGACCGGTTGGCGCGTCGGCTGGCTTGTTGCACCGCCGGCCATCGGTCAGGTGATCGAGAACCTTATTCAATATTCCACGTCAGGCGTGGCGCAGTTCATGCAGCGTGGCGCAGTGGCGGCTCTCGACCACGGCGACGGTTTCGTTCGTGAGAATTATGAACGCGCTTTGACGTCCCGCGACATTCTCTGCGATGCCCTGATCGCGACGAACCGTGTGGAAACCCTGAAGCCGGACGGCGCCCTTTATGCTTTCCTCAAGATAGACGGCGTGACGGACAGCCGCGCCACGGCGCTGGATATCGTCGACAAGACCGGGGTCGGCCTTGCGCCCGGCACCGCCTTTGGCGAAGGCGGAGAACTGTTCCTCCGCGCCTGCTTCCTGCGCAACCCTAAGCAGATTGAAGTTGCGGCCGATCGGCTGGCGTCTTACATCCTCGGCAGGTGAAATCTCTACCCTGCCGCGCCGAGCATTTCGCCACGGCAGGGAAATTTGCCAAAAAATCACGGTGAGCTTCCAAAATTACAACTTCGCGGCGTAGCAATCGACGCGCGAGTTTTTCTGTGCTATGCGCATCCTGTTCCAATTATGAGAACATTTTCATCTAATAAATAAAAAGCACCTCATTGCGCTAACCAATCGTAAGCCACCTTTTCAGAGGGCTGAGGGATCGGCAGCGTATTTGCTGTGCAAGTAATCAATGATGAAGAATTATTGGCTTTGATGGATGCAACAAAGGCAAACGGGGAAGTAATGTCATGGCTGTTCTGGTCACCGGTGGGGCCGGTTATATAGGAAGCCACATGGTGTGGGCTCTGCTTGATGCCGGGGAAGAGGTCGTTGTTGTCGACCGTCTTTCGACGGGATCACGTTGGGCTGTTGCACCTGCGGCGCGTTTCTATCTGGGCGATGTGGCGGATCGTGCGTTGCTCGGCCAGATTTTCAAAGAAAACCAGATCGAGACCATTTTTCATTTCGCCGGCTCCGTCAGCGTTCCTGAATCGATCAGCCGACCGCTTGAATATTACGAAAACAACACCGGTACGACCCGCGCCCTTGTGACGGCGGCGGTCGACCACGGCATCCGCAACTTCATCTTCTCTTCGACGGCAGCCGTTTACGGGAACCAGCCCTTTGATGGCCCGGTTCCGGAAACGGCGATTCTCAGCCCTGAAAACCCCTACGGCCTGTCGAAACTCGCCTCCGAAATCATGTTGCGCGATGTCGTGACGGCGCATGATTTCAACTATGTGGCGCTGCGTTATTTCAACGTCGCCGGAGCCGACCCGCAGGGCCGCGCCGGGCCTTCACCCACGGGTGTGGCAAACCTCATCAAAGTGGCGTGCGAGGCGGCAACCGGCCGGCGCGACAAGGTGGAGGTATACGGCACGGATTATCCCACCGCAGACGGCACCGGCGTTCGCGACTATATCCACGTCAGCGACCTGATCGACGCGCATATGCTTGCCATGGCGCATCTGCGTGCCGGTGGCGGTACACGAACGCTCAATTGCGGTTATGGCGTCGGTTATTCGGTACTGGACGTCCTGCAGGCGGTGCAGCGGGAATCGGGACGCGAGTTCCCGATCATCCATTGCCCGCGCCGTCCGGGCGATATTGCGACCATGGTGGCGGATTCCACGCGTATCCAGTCGGAGCTGGGCTGGCGCCCGCGCTTCAACGATCTGGCGACCATCGTTCGCACCGCGTTCCAGTGGGAGGCCAAACGCGAGACCCGGTCAAGCGACATGATCCCGCCGCTCAGGCGCAAGCTGGCGGCGAGAGGCTAAGCGGCCTTTGCATCAACGGATGCGGTTCTACCTGAAAGAGTAGACGACCGGCCGATCCGAAACGCTTGCAGCGGGGAGCCATTTCTCGCTGTCGAAAAAGCTGCGTGTCAGCTTCAGTCCCGGCAATTGTTCCGTTGCGAGCAAAATCACGTTCAGGCGATGCGGCGCGGTCGGCTCCGGCTTTATGGAGACCGAAATACCGAAATGTTGTGCCTGATAGGGCTGCAACCTGCGTGCCGGCTCAAGCATGTTGGCAAGATCAGCCCAGCGCGTTTGCCCGATGATCAGCGCTAACGCATCATCAAGCTTTGTCAGAATAACAGTACCATCAGGCGTCTGGGGTGCTACGACCTTCATCCTGATGGAGCGAACCTCGCCGGACGCCTCGCCTCTGATATCAAGGAAAAGGGATGCCCGTTCGGCAGCGTTCGCCGTGTCCCCGACCACAAGATCGGCCATGCATTCGAAATTGCGCATCTTGAGCGGGCTGGCATGCCAGCCTTGCGGGTTGGAAAAGCCCGCCGCGATAAAGCGGTCGCAGAGGTCTTTGCCGGACAGAACGAAGTCGCGGGCAAAGGATGCTCTGTCGCCGCCTTGCTCGAATTTCAGCAAATGAGGCGGTAGATCGAGTTTTTGTACGACGGGCTTTTGCGGCTTGACGCGCTTTATCCTCGTCGGCGGCTCGGCGGAACGCATGGCGGGCGCCAGGTTGAGATAGGTCAGCAGGCTTTTGAGATGTTTTTTGTCATTGGCAAGCAGCACCGTTGCCAATACGGCAAGGCAAACGGCCAGCACCGCAAACAGCAGCGCGCCAGGCCTTACTCTTTTTTGCAGGCTTGCGTCCATCGGGGAACCCTAATGGCTGCCGGGGGGAGGGGCGTCAACCGGTTTTTGATATGGCTTTTCGGGCTGTCGGCAACCCGGTGAATATATTGCGAGTGGAAGTTCTGAAAAATATTCTGCAATCCACCGCCGGAATTTCCGGCGGTGCGGCGTTATTCGGAGGAGTTTTTGGCCGTGTCCTGTCCGTCGGCGCTGCTTTCATCGTCCGCGACAGGAATGGCGTAGGAGCCGTTCAGCCAGCGGGCGAGATCGAGTGAGCGGCAGCGATCCGAACAGAACGGATAGTCGTCCCGTGTCGAGGGCCGTCCGCATTCTGGGCACGGCTGCGATTTGCGAAGCGGAGTGACGTTTCCGGCGCTTTCGGTAGGCGATTTTGCCATGGTCTATCCTTCGAGCCAGCCCGACGTCACCTCAAATCCTTCACCGGAAAGAAGCGACATGGTCTCGTAAAGCGGCAGGCCGACGACATTGGTGTAGGAGCCGGTCAATTTCTGCACGAATGAGCCGGCAATGCCCTGGATACCGTAGGCCCCGGCTTTGCCGCGCCATTGCCCGGAGGCAATATAGGCGTCGATCTCGCGCGTGGAGAGGCGCTTGAAGCGCACCTTGGTTTCCACAACCTTCTGGCGGATTTTACCGCCGGGCGTCACAAGGCAGATACCGGTATAGACCCAATGGCTGCGTCCCGACAGAAGGTGCAGCGCTGCGGAAGCCTCTTCGGTATATTCCGCCTTGCCGACGATGCGACGACCCACGGCCACCACGGTGTCGGAGCCGAGAACATAGGCATCTTTCCACGTCTGCTCGCTCTTCAGCGCCGCATGGGCAGCCTCGGCCTTCTGCAGCGACAGGCGACGGCACAGCGTGCGCGGGTGCTCCAGCTTCACGGGCGTTTCGTCGATATCCATCGGCATCAGGCGTGCCGGCTCGATACCGATCTGATGCAATAGTTCCAGACGCCGCGGCGAGCCGGATGCCAGAACGAGCTTTTGTTTTGATATTGTCATTGCGCTGCCCGGGCGTCCGATGCCGAAAACCGATTACTTGAAGCGATAGGTGATGCGGCCCTTGCTCAGGTCGTAAGGCGTCATTTCAACCAGCACCTTGTCGCCGGCCAGAACGCGGATACGGTTCTTGCGCATGCGGCCCGCCGTGTGGGCGATGATTTCGTGTTCGTTCTCAAGCTTTACGCGGAATGTTGCGTTCGGCAGCAATTCGGTTACGATGCCCGGGAATTCAAGGACTTCTTCTTTTGTCATGTAAGGGTTTTCTTCCTGTTGATAGTGCCGGACATATCGTGTCCGGGAAAATTGCGCGGAAACTACACAATCCCGGCACATTTGTGAACCTCTAAAGCATCACGGCGAAAATCGGAACCGATTTTCACCAGGCAAGAGGCGTGGATCTGATAAATGCCTGTCCTGTGCGGCGTTTGAAGCGTCTGCTCCGACCGAAACGGACACCCATCCTCAGTCTTTTGAAAGCGTATCCGCCACCGGTTGCGGCCGTCCCGGCAGGCGCTCCGCAATCAGCCTGGCAAGATGGTCCCGCACTTCGCGATAGGCGTCGAGGATCTGGTCCCGCGTGCCGGTAATGACCGTTGGGTCCATGGTCGGCCAGTAGACCACGTCGAGCGAGTTCGAGCGCGTCAGTTCAAGGGCTGCGTGATGGGCTTCAGGTGTCAATGTAATGATCAGGTCGAAAAAATCATCCTCGATCTCGTCCAATGTGCGCGGTTTATGCTTGCCGAGCGAAAATCCCTGTTCTTCCAGCACCGCATCCACGAAGGGGTCTCGCTCTCCCGCCCTGACACCGGCCGACTGGATGTAGATGCCGGGCGCCACCAGCCGTTTGGCGATGACCTCCGCCATGGGGGAACGAATGGAGTTCATGCCGCACATGAAGAGGACCGATTTAGGGGCGTGTCCGTCATTTGGAGCCGTGGCAGGATCTCTCATCTCTAACCCCGCCAATAAAGCACGCAGACGAGGGTGAAGAGACGGCGCGCGGTGTCGAAATCCACTTTGATCTTGCCGGAAAGCCGGTCCATCAAAGTTTGCGAGCCGTCATTGTGAATACCCCGCCTGCCCATGTCGATCGCCTCGATCTGGCTTGGAGTGGAGGAGCGTATTGCCTCGTAATAGCTTTCGCAGATCAGGAAATAATCCTTGATGATACGGCGGAACGGTGTCAGCGACAGAATATGGGTCGAGACATCCTTGTCGTCTTCGGTTCTGATCGAGAAAACCAGCTTGGCATCGACCAGCGATATATGCAGCCGGTAAGGCCCACCCTCATGGCCAAACGGTTCGAAAGTATTTTCCTCGATCAGGTCGAAGATGGCCACGGCGCGTTCATGCTCCACGTCGGGCGTGGACCGGCCGATGCTATCGTCCAGAACCACATCGCAGAGCCGGAAATCGCCTGAAGCCATCTCTTAACTTTCCGGATTGAGGCGAATGGCGACCGAGCGCGCATGTGCGTCCAGCCCCTCCGAACGGGCAAGGGTGATTGCCGCCGGTGCAAGCTGGCGCAACTGCTTGGGGCCTAGACGCAGGATGGACGTGCGCTTGACGAAATCCAGCACCGAAAGGCCGGAGGAGAAGCGCGCCGACCGTGCCGTCGGGAGAACATGGTTGGAGCCGCCGACATAATCGCCGATCACCTCAGGCGTGTGGCGTCCGACGAAGATCGCGCCGGCATTGCGAATGTGGGTCATCAGGGCATCCGGATCGTCAACGGCGAGTTCCAGATGCTCGGCAGCAATGCGGTTGGCAAGCGGAATGGCATCGCTGAGCTTTTCGACCAGAATGATCGCACCGAAATCGGCCCAGCTTGCCGTCGCGGTCTCGGAACGCGACAGACGCTTCAATTGCCGTTCCACAGCAGCTTCCACCGCCTTGCCGAGTTCGGCATTGTCGGTGATCAGGATCGATTGCGCGCCCCTGTCGTGCTCCGCTTGCGCCAGAAGATCGGCGGCGAGCCAGTCCGGATCATTGTCCTTGTCGGCAATGACAAGCACTTCGGAAGGCCCGGCGATCATGTCGATGCCAACAGTACCGAAGACCTGCCGTTTTGCGGCCGCCACATAGGCATTGCCGGGGCCGACGATCTTGGCGACGGGGGTGATCGTTTCCGTGCCGTAGGCGAGTGCAGCTACGGCCTGCGCGCCGCCGATGCGATAAATTTCCTCAACACCCGCGATGCGCGCGGCGGCAAGAACGGCAGGGTTTATGACGCCGCCATTGGCCGGCACCACCATGACGATGCGCTCAACGCCCGCGACCTTGGCCGGCACGGCATTCATCAGGACAGAGCTTGGATAGCTGGCGGTGCCACCCGGCACGTAAAGGCCAACGGCCTCGATCGCCGTCCAGCGCGAGCCCAGGCCCACGCCGATCTCGTCCTCGTAGATATCGTCCTTCGGCATCTGCCGGGCGTGGTGTTTTTCGATGCGCCGGGCTGCGAATTCGAGGGCTTCGAGGACGCTGCTGTCAACGGCTG
Source organism: Rhizobium sp. AN73 (assembly GCF_030757975.1). Classification (NCBI taxonomy): domain Bacteria; kingdom Pseudomonadati; phylum Pseudomonadota; class Alphaproteobacteria; order Hyphomicrobiales; family Rhizobiaceae; genus Rhizobium; species Rhizobium sp. AN73. The sequence continues at coordinate 2,080,946 of NZ_JARWME010000002.1, read as the reverse complement.
CGACGGCTGCGTCGATTTCTTCCGCCGTCACCCGCATCGAGACCTTCGAGAAATCGATGCCATCGAATTTCAGGGAATAATGGGCAAGGGCCGCATCGCCGCGATGGCGGACATCATTGATGATGTCACGAACGGTCGCGTTGACGTCTTCGGAAACTTCCCTCTTGGTCGTCAGGAAGGCTGCGAATTTCTGTTCGAAATCAGCCGATGCCTTCTCCAGCCAGATTGCCACGCCATTACCCTCTCATTTTCCCTGCGGGCGATCCCGCAGGGTGCACGAACTTACCGCAGAAACAAATGCGGCTCTGGTAAGTGGCATAAATCGAAACAGTGACGAAAGGCAACCGTTGCAATGGTGTGGAGAGCTTATTCGCTGTCCGGATGCTGTGGTTTGGCGGCTGTTTCCCAGGCGCCGCTCACATCGGTCAGCTGCGCTTCGATACATTCGACGTCGAGCGCGATGGCGCCGCCGCCCGAAAGCGTCAGTTCAACGGCTCCATCAGGTCCTTCGCCGTTCTGTACGAAGCGGATGGCGAGAAGCGAAAGCACCTGCTCCCTGTCGGCGCGGTCGATGCCGTGCGAGCGGACGGCGGAGACCCGCTTCAGGAAAACGACGCTGCGGCAGCGTTCCGGCGGCAGATTTTTCTTGTCAGTGCTTTCCCAGACGAAACGGTTGGCGGAAAGCGTGAATTGACCGTGCTTCGCCTCGAAGGCAACGTCCTTCAGCTTGAAGACGCTGTCCTGCATATGCGTCGAAATGACGGAGAGATCTTCAGTATCCAGCGCGAGCAATTTCAGGCCGCTCATCGTTTTCTTCCTTTTCCGCGGACTGCTGCCCGCAATGTCTATTCCTTGTACTGGAAATAGGCAGTCTAGGCCCGCTCTGCAACGGGGGAGAAAACGAATGAGCGGCTATGAAAGGATCAATCGCTGACGCGTTCGACCAGCGCACCGCAACGAGTGAGCTTTTCTTCAAGGCGTTCAAAACCGCGATCGAGATGGTAGACGCGCGAAACCACGGTCTCGCCTTCCGCCACCAGGCCAGCAATGACCAGCGACACCGAGGCGCGCAGATCGGTCGCCATCACAGGCGCACCCTTCAGGCGGGTGACGCCTTCGATACGGGCCATCTGTCCGGAGAGCGAAATCTTCGCGCCCAGACGAGCCAGTTCCTGCACATGCATGAAGCGGTTTTCGAAGATGGTTTCGGTGATGTGGGATACGCCCTGCGACCGCGTCATCAGCGCCATGAACTGCGCCTGAAGATCGGTGGGGAAGCCGGGGAAGGGCTCGGTGACGATATCGACCGGCTGAATGCCGTTGCCGTTGCGCACGACGCGCAGACCGGTCTCCGTGTCGCTGATCGACACTCCGGCAAGCCGCAGCGTGTCCAGCGCATTGTCGAGCAGTGCTGCGCGCGTGCCTTCCAGTACCACGTCACCGCCAGCCATCGCCACGGCCATGGCATAGGTGCCGGTCTCGATACGATCAGGCAGAACCCGGTGGCGTGCACCGGACAGCGAGGTAACGCCCTCGATGGTGATGGTGGAGGTGCCTGCGCCTTCGATCTTTGCGCCCATGGCTGTCAGGCAGTGCGCGAGGTCGACCACTTCCGGTTCGCGGGCGGCGTTGTGGATGACGGTGGTGCCTCTGGCAAGGCTCGCAGCCATCAACATCACATGCGTTGCGCCGACGGAGACTTTCGGGAAAGTGTAAACCGCGCCGATCAGACCACCCTTGGGAGCGGTGGCGTTGATGTAGCCGCCGTCGATCTCCATCGTCGCACCGAGCGCCTCAAGGCCCTCGATGAACAGGTCGACCGGGCGCGTGCCGATGGCACAGCCGCCGGGCAGAGAAACGCGTGCACGGCCTTCACGGGCAAGCAGCGGGCCGATGACCCAGAAGCTCGCGCGCATCTTGGAAACCAGCTCGTAAGGCGCAGTGGTGTCAACGATGGTGCGGCAGGTGAAATGCACGGTGCGGGAATAGGCTTCGCCCTGGCTTTCGCGACGGCCGTTCACGGAAATATCGACACCGTGGTTGCCGAGAATGCGGATGAGCTGCTCGACGTCGGCCAGATGCGGCACGTTTTCGAGCGTCAGCGTATCGCTGGTCAGAAGCGAAGCGATCATCAATGGCAGAGCAGCGTTTTTTGCGCCGGAGATGGGAATGATGCCGTTGAGCTTGTTGCCACCCGTAATTCTGATGCGATCCATGCGTCCCTACGGGCCTGTGCCCGCCTTTCTTTATCGTGCCTTGCGGAAATGCGCGTCCTTAGACGAGTTTCCGCGGCGTTTCAATTTTATGCTGGTGAATTCTCTATGAGGATGATTCGTCCGTTTTTGCGGCAGGCAGGCCAATCGTCTCATCCGCATCGCCGGCGCGGCGCGCGCGAACCTGCTGTTTGCGCTTCTGAAGGTTTTCACGAAGCTTCTTCGCCGCCCGCGCCTTGCGCTCCGCCTCACGCTGGCGCGCCTTCTCGCCGGGACCGGCCTGCGCGTTGCCGTTTGCCGCAAGGGCTGACGGCTCTGCGGAAGCGCCCACGGAAACCGCTGTCTTTGCCTGTTTGTCATGATGTTCGTTCATAAATTCAGCAATATCCGAAAAATGAACTTTTCAACAGGGGGCGCTGTTTTTTGCACCGCTTGATGAAGAATATCGTTTTGCGGCTTGCGCTCGTCAAAAACCTATGGCAATAGGCCGCCACGCTTGATGCTGAAGCAAACGCTTCGGCACCGGATGCTGCTATAGCTCAGGGGTAGAGCACTCCCTTGGTAAGGGAGAGGCCGAGAGTTCAAATCTCTCTAGCAGCACCATTTTCCCCAATGAAATCAAAGATTTATGTAGCGACGCAACGTGCGTGGCTCATGCCGTATGCAGTGTCTGCGCGCGTGCTCCTTGGCACTCCGAACAGCTTTCGGAAAAGGTGAAAACCGCGCCTCTTGCGAAGCGCGGTTTCCATTTCCGAATATTCTGTTGCTGCCAGAGCGGGACGAAACCGCCCGTAGCCAACGGGCGCCGTTTACTGGCGGAATAGCGACAGGATATTCTCGGAGCTGGTATTGGCGATGGAGAGAGCCTGGATCGCCAGCTGCTGCTGCGTCTGGAGAGCCTTGAGCTTGGTGGATTCTTCGTTCATGTCCGCATCGACGAGGCGGCCGATGCCCTTATCGATGGAGTCGGTGAGCTTCGAGATGAATCCTTCCTGCAGATCGAGACGCATCTTGATGGAACCGAGATCGGCGCTTGCGCTGATGAGCGATTCCAGCTTGGTGTTGACGAACTGGATCATGTTGTCGAGACCGGCATTGTCGGTCAACGGCTGGCCGTTGGCGTCCTTCAAGCCGCTGAGGTCTTTGGTGATGTCGAGATCGATCAGCGAGTAGCTGAGTTTCTGCGCCATCTGCGGGTTCGCGCCAGTTTCGAGGTAAATCTTGTTGTTGGAAGAACCGCCAGTTCCGATCTCGGTCACGGTGGTACCAGCAGGCGTCGGCGTCGTATTGTTGGCTTTCACGTAGAGAGCTTCGCCCGCAGCGTTTTCGCCGATCTTGAAGTAGGTGCCGTTATCATTTGCCGAAGTTGCGGCGGCAACGGTAACAAGTCCGGTTGTTGCACTTTCCGCGGAGACCGTGGTCGTGCCGGCGGGTGCGAAAGCCGCCATCTGTGTTGCGGTAAACACTTTCGCGGTATAGGGCGTCGTGGTTGCAACACCTGCGGGAGTGGTCGTGGTGATCTCGAAGTTGCGCAGAGCGCCGGTGTCGGAATAATAGGCGGCGCTGTCGAGGATGCCGTTTTTCGCCGCGCCGGTCGATGTATCGAAAAGGGCGGTCTTGTTGTCGACCTGAATGTTGATGGTCTTGACTGCAACATTACCCGCGCCGTCACGGATGAAGGAGCCGACGATCTGCTTTGTTATCGGGGTGAGGTTGCCGGATGCGTCGCTGATCTTGCCCTTAAGCCAGTTTTCGCCGGAGAAGGAGGCGGATTCGCCGATGCTTTTCAGCTGGTCCTGGAGCTGGCGGACTTCTTCCTGGATCTTTGCCTTATCGACGCCAGCCTCGCGGGCGGCAACCAGCTTCTTGCTGATTTCCTTGACGACATCGACCGTGGTTTCCATGGCGGAATAGGCGGTGTCGACCTTCGCGGCGCCGAGGCCGAGAGCGTCCTGAACAGCGGAAAGAGCACCGTTATCCGAACGCATGGTGGTCGCGATGGACCAGTATGCAGCGTTGTCGGATGCGGTCTTGACGCGCAGGCCGGAGGAGACGCGCGACTGCGTTTCTTCCATGTTGGTGCCGATGGCGCGAAGGGTCTGAAGGGCGGCCATTGCCGCGACGTTCGTCAAAATGCTGGTCATAATTATTTGCCCCTTGATTGGCTGAAATGAAAAGGGACATTCCGGATTGCCGCCGGGAACGATCGCGCGGCTTGATGCCTGTTAACCTCTTTTTCGTCTTGGTTAACCAATCGTTTCGATGGCTAGGTTTTAGGGCTCGAATGGTTAACAAAGCCTAAACTGTCGTTAATAAAAATTAGGAAATAATAATTTCTCTTAACCATGACGGAAAAAGCCGCGCACGAGGCGCGGCTTCTCCGGTCTTGAAGGGTATTTTCCGATTAACGGAAGAGCGACAGGATGCTCTGCGAGTCGTTGTTGGCGATCGACAGGGCCTGGACAGCGAGCTGCTGCTGGGTCTGAAGGGCCTTGAGCTTGGTGGATTCTTCGTTCATCTCTGCGTCAACCAGACGGCCGATGCCCTTGTCGAGCGAGTCGGTCAGCTTGTTGACGAAGTTTTCCTGCAGGTCGATGCGCATCTTGACCGAGCCGAGGTCGGCTGAAGCGGAGATCATGCTCTGCAGTTGTTTGTCGACGAAGACTATCATGGCGTCGAGGTACTGGTTCGCGGTAAGGGCGGAGCCGTCGGCATTCATTTCTGTGCCGATGAGATCCTTGGTGATGTCGAGCGATGTCAGGGAGTAGGAGAGGGCCTTCGCCAGCTGATTGTCGGTACCGGTAAGAAGGTAGACGTTCTGGTTGTCTTTCGACTTGCCGATTGCGACGGTACCGGCCGTTTTCTGAGCGGTGTCGACCGCGGTAAGACCGGTCGTGGCAGTTGCAGCTGTGCCATCGCCCATTACCTTGACATACTGGTCGTCACCAATTTTCAGATATGCGCCGTTTTCCGTTGATGACGAAGCCAACTTGACAACGAGAAGGCCGGTGGTCGTATCTTCGGTAGCCGTAACGGCCGTTCCGGCTGTGGCTTCCTTGAAGCCCTTAAGCTGTGCTTCCGTGAAAACGACGGCGGCCTTCGCGGTTGTGTTCCTTGCGGTGCCTGTACCGGTCGTGATTTCGAAGTTCTTGTACGATCCCGTTGAGGAATAGGAAGCGTAAGAGTCGAGGATACCCTGCTTGTCTTTTGCGGCACCGGAAGACGTATCGAACAATACGGTGTCATTGCCGAGTGCGACATTGATCGTCTTGATCGAAACGTTGCCACTGTTGTCACGGATGAAAGAGCCGACAACTTGCTTGGTGATGTCGGACAGTTTGCCAGTGCCGTCGCTGATTTTCGCCTGCAACCAGTTTTCACCGGAGAACGACGAGGAGCTGGAAATCGACTTCAGCTGATCCTGCAGCTGGGCGATTTCTTCCTGGATCTTCGATTTGTCGACGCCGGGTTCGCGGGCGGCAACCAGCTTGTTCTTGATCTGCTTAACGACTTCGATGGAGGATTCCATGCCGGAATAGGCGGTATCGACCTTTGCGGCGCCGAGGCCGAGAGCGTCCTGAACAGCGGAAAGAGCGCCATTGTCGGAACGCATCGTGGTTGCGATCGACCAGTAAGCGGCGTTGTCGGAAGCTTCGCCGACGCGCTGGCCGGAGGAAACGCGGTCCTGCGTCGTTTCCATGTTCTGGCCGATAGAACGCAGGGTCTGGAGTGCAGACATAGCTGCGACGTTTGTGAGAATGCTTGTCATAATAAATTGCCCCTTGAATGGCTGATTAAAGAAGGGACATTCCGGTCTCACCGGGAACGGCGCACAGCATCATGCCTGCTAACCTGCTGATTTTTAATGGTTAGCTCACCGTTTCGATGGCTTTAGCTAACCGCTTTATGGTTAAAAAATACTTAAAGTAGTAAAATTTCAAAATGTAATTTTTACGTGTAAATCATCTAAAAAACTTAAAAATAATATAACCGCACCCGTTTCCGGATGCGGCTCGTTAAACTCGCTCACCTTGCGGGCGGCGCTTTCACAACTTTGTTTTGATGTTGCTTTACGCGGTTGAGCCCGGCTCAGGCTCCCGCAGAGCCGGTTTTCCATTCGCGGAAGTTAGGCTTCTCTATTTCCTGCTCGCCATTCAGGTGGACGATAAACGAAAAAAGCCGCGCACGAGGCGCGGCTTCTTCAGTCTTGAATGGTATTTTCCGATTAACGGAAGAGCGACAGGATGCTCTGCGAGTCGTTGTTGGCGATCGACAGGGCCTGGACAGCGAGCTGCTGCTGGGTCTGAAGGGCCTTCAGCTTGGTGGATTCTTCGTTCATCTCTGCGTCAACCAGACGGCCGATGCCCTTGTCGAGCGAGTCGGTCAGCTTGTTGACGAAGTTTTCCTGCAGTTCGATGCGCATCTTGACCGAGCCGAGATCGGCAGCGGAGGATGTCATGCCCTGGAGCTGCTTGTCCACGAAGGAGATCATGGTGTCGAGGTACTGGTTATCCGTCAGCGCTGTGCCGTCGGCGTTCGTGAACGTACCCTTGAGGTCCTTGGTGATATCGAGCGACGTCAGGGAGTAAGTCAGCTGGGTCGGTGCATCGATATTGGCGGCAGTCGTCTCGAGGTAGTACTTCGTCGCGCCGAGCGTGCCGACGACGGAGGTGGTCGAGCCAGCGGCTGCCGGGTCGGTTGCAACTACCTTTACGTATTGGTTGTCGCCAATCTTGAGGTAGGTACCGTTTTCCTTCGTGCCGGTGCCGAGTGTGACGGTGGCCAGACCTGGAGTCGTCGTATAGTCGATCGCGACCGGCGTACCGGCGGTTGCCGGCTTCAGGGCGGCCAGCTGCGCTTCGGTATAAACCGTAGCGGCGATGGACTTCTCGGTCTTGGCGCCAGTGGCAGTGACGGTCGTGGTTGTGTCGAACGACTTGTAGTTGCCAGTCGAGGCGTAATAGGCATAAGAGTCAAGAATGCCCATCTTCTTGTCCGCTGTGCCCGAAGATGTATCGAACAGAACGGTGTTGTTGCTGAGGGCAACGCTGATCGTCTTGACGGAAACGTTGCCGCCTGCGTCACGGATAAACGAGCCGACGACCTGCTTGGTAACGTCGGTGATCGTGCCGTTGCCATCGCTGACCTTCGCCTGCAGCCAGTTTTCACCGGAGAACGACGAGGAGCTGGAAATCGACTTCAGCTGATCCTGCAGCTGGCGGATTTCTTCCTGGATCTTGGATTTGTCGACGCCGGGTTCGCGGGCGGCAACCAGCTTGTTCTTGATTTCCTTAACGACGTCGATGGAGGATTCCATGCCAGAATAGGCGGTATCGACCTTTGCGGCGCCGAGGCCGAGGGCGTCCTGAACAGCGGAAAGAGCGCCGTTGTCGGAACGCATTGTGGTCGCGATCGACCAGTAAGCGGCGTTGTCGGAAGCTTCGCCGACGCGCTGGCCGGAGGAAACGCGGTCCTGCGTCGTTTCCATGTTCTGGCCGATAGAACGCAGGGTCTGGAGTGCAGACATAGCTGCGACGTTAGTAAGAATGCTCGTCATGGTAGATTTGCCCCTTGAATGGCTGATTAAAGAAGGGACATTCCGGTCTCACCGGGAACGGCGCACAGCATCATGCCTGCTAACCTGCTGATTTTTAATGGTTAGCTCACCGTTTCGATGGCTTTAGCTAACCGTTATATAGTTAATGAACACCTAAGAATTTTCGAAAAAAAAGCATTCTGAAGATTTGTTGTGCAACCTTCGCGCGTGCGCGCGCGTAATCTGAAATGCTTAAAAAATAATAAAGCCGCACCCGTTTCCGGATGCGGCTTTGGTAAAAGGGCAATACGCTCGGGTCAGCCTCCGTCACGTCTGCCTGTCTTACGCGATTGCAAGACGGTCAGCCCCCGCTTGCGATACTGCGTTTCGTGTCATTCAGGCCAGCGGCTATCCGCTTGTCCATGCCCAAAATCTGACAGCGGGTGCTTTCCAATTCCCTAATTTCAGTGCGCTCCCGGCGCTTCGCTCAAATCGTGGTAAATGCTTTGAAAGCAAGGATGGTAAACGAAATCTTCCCGTTTGCAGACCACTCCACAAATGCAAAACCGCGCCCTTTCGGGCGCGGCTCGACTTTTGTAATTTTCTGTTCGATTAACGGAAGAGCGACAGGATGTTCTGCGAGTCGCTGTTTGCGATCGACAGAGCCTGGATTGCCAGCTGCTGCTGCGTCTGCAGAGCCTTGAGGCGGGTCGATTCTTCGTTCATGTCGGCGTCAACCAGACGGCCGATACCCTTTTCCATCGTTGCCGTCAGCTTGGAAACGAAGTCACCCTGCATGGAGATACGGTTGGACACCGAACCCATATCGGCAGCGGCGCCGTTGAGGGTTTCAAGCTGCTTGTCGACGTGGCTGATGAGCTTGTCGAGGATGTCGTTGTCCGTAGCCGTGGAACCAAGGAATTCGCTCGCGGTCGGAGCTGCGGCAGCACCGCGATAAACACTCATGTCGGAAATATCGAGCGTCAGGATCGATGCTTTCGCTACAGTGTCCTTAGCTGAAGAGTCAAGGATGCCGCCCTTATCAGTCGTGCCGCTGGTATTACCGCTATCAATAAGTACGTTTGAAGCGCTGAGTTGTACGTCGACGCGCTGAACCTTGACGGCGCCAGCGGAGTCACGGGTGAAGGATGCGACGACCTGCTTTTTCAGATTGGCGATAGCGGCGTCATCGGTGCCGGCAGCTAGAGCTGTACCGTTGGCGGTTACTTTCGTTTTCAGCCAGTTTTCACCGTTGAAGGTCGCGGAGTCCGCGATTGAGGTCAGCTGCTTCTGGAGCTGGCCGATTTCCTTCTGGATCTTCTTCTTGTCGGCGGTCGGGTCCTGGGCAAGGATCAGCTTGTCCTTGATTTCCTGAACGACCTTGATCGTGGCTTCCATGCCGGCATATGCGGTGTCGACCTTGGCTGCACCGATGCCGAGTGCGTCAGAAACGGTGGAGAGTGCCGAAGCGTCCGAACGCATCGTGGTCGCGATGGACCAGTAAGCGGCGTTGTCGGAGGCGGAGCCTACCTTCAGGCCGGTCGAGATACGACCCTGTGTGGTCTCCATGTTGTTGCCGATCGAACGCAGCGTCTGGAGAGCAGCCATAGAAGAGGCGTTGGTGAGAATGCTTGCCATAGTATTTTGTCCCTTATTTTTACGAGATACTGGAGTTGGGGACATTCCGGACTTTGTATTACCGGTCACAACGTTTCGGCCTCATGCCACTCGGTTCAGAGTTACTTGTCTCTGGAAACCAAACCCGCTGTGTGTGAGGAGAATTTCGCAGCGAAAAATTGCGCAATTATTAATTTGAGCCTTAAGAAATACTAGAAAATACTTATGGTTACTGCGAAGTATATTTAAATGGTAAGTTTTTAATTTAAAATTATAGTTATCCGACCCCTAGCGAAAACGGTAACCAAAGGGTTAAAACGCGAAAACCCCGCGGCCGTGGGGCTGCGGGGTTAACAAACAGGATTAACGAAGATTATTTCGGCACAAATGCCGTCAGTTGAACGATCTGACCAGGCTGCCGACAAGCAGGTTCCAGCCGTCGATCAGCACGAAAAACAGGATCTTGAACGGCAGGGAAATCGAGGTGGGTGGCAGCATCATCATGCCCATGGCCATGGTGATGGTGGCGACGATCAAATCGATGACCAGAAATGGCAGGATGATCAGGAAACCGATCTCGAAACCGCGCCGGATTTCCGACAGCATGAAGGCCGGAACGAGCACACGGTAGTCGACGACATTGTCGGTCATTACCACCTGTCCGCGTTCACGGGCGATATCGACGAACAGCTTCAGATCCTTGTCACGCGTATTGGCGTTCATGAAGGTACGGAAGGGTTCGGCGATGCGCCCTATGGCCTGCTGTTCGTTGATCTGGTTCTGCAACAGCGGCTGCACGCCGTCCGTCCAGGCTTTATCGAAGGTTGGCGACATCACGTAGAAGGTCATGAACATCGCCATCGATAGCAGGATCATGTTCGACGGGGTCGACGCAAGGCCCATGCCGGAGCGCAGGATCGAAAATGCGATCACGAAGCGCGGAAAGCTCGTGACCATGATCAGGATGCCCGGCGCGACGGACAGGACCGTCAATAGGCCAAAGGTGCGGATGATCCATGCCGCGACGGATCCGTCTATCTGTGTATTAAACAGATCGGTCGGAAATTGCTGGGCATTGGCAAGACCCGGCAAAGCGAGAAGGACGGCGATGGTTACAAGAAATCGAATCATTCGATGACAAAGGTCCGGAACATGACCTTGGATACGCGCCCTTGAGAGCGCAGGTCAACTCGTTCCTGAATGTCATCCTTAAGATATTGAAAGCCGCGCGGCCCTTCCAGCTGCTGGAGGGAAACGGTGCGAACATAGGCCATGATATCCTGATGGATATCCTCGGCCAGATTAACCTCCACCGGGCCCTTGAACATCAGCGCCACTTCGAGCCGCACCCAGTTCGTTGCGGGGTAAGCGAGGTTGGTGGTGATGGGGTCGAGCTGGACGATGCCGTTCGCCTCGGCCGGGATTTTTTCGATGCCTTCGCCCTTCTTCTCACCGTGTCCGCCGGCGGCAGCCGTGGCATGCGCCTCGGCGCCGGCGATCTTCGGGGCGACCAGGCCGCCCACGAACCAGCCGCCGCCCGCGCCGAGCAGGGTGAGGATAGCAACCCCCGCTATGGTCATGACCAGCGGGGAGGATTTTTTCTTGACCTCGGTCTGTTCGTTTTCCATGGGTCAGTCCCGCTTTCGCATGTCGGCGTCAGAGCGGCGAGAACAGGTCGACGACCTGTTGGCCGACCGGCGGTTGCTGCACTTCCGTCAGGCGTCCGCGACCACCATAGGAGATGCGGGCTTCGGCGATGCGCTCGTAGGAGATGATGTTCTGTGCATCGACATCCTGTGGCCTGACGATACCGCCGACATTCAGGATGCGGATTTCGTGGTTCACGCGCACTTCCTGCGAACCGCTGATGATGAGGTTGCCATTTTCGAGAATGCCGGTCACCACGGCGGCCACCAGCAGCGTCAGCTTCTCGGAGCGCTTGGTCTTGCCCTTGGCCTGGGTGTCTGTGTCGGAGCCGTATTTGATGTTCGAGATCGGCTTCCGGCGTCCAGCCGAAGATCTGCGCCTTGGCTTTCCAGTTCAGGCCGCTCGCATTGGTGCGGTTGCGCTCGGTCTCATTGTCGAAATCGGCCTTGTCGTTGATCTGGATGTTGACCGTCAGGATGTCGCCGATGTTGAGCGCGCGCAGATCCTTGAACAGCGCTCCCTGGCTGTCGCTCCATAGCGAATAGCCGCTGGCCATGTGCTTTGGCTGCTTCGGGTAACTGCCCATCTGCGGCGTCTGGCTGAATTGCAGGCCACTGCCGATCGGGCTCATTGAAGGCGCGTTGCCGATTTCCTTCAGGGTCTGGTTGTTCTGGCAGCCGGCAAGCAGGGCAAGCGGCAGGAGGAGGGCCGGAAGACGCGGGGTCATGTGGGATCCTTCGAAGTGTTTTTGTCGATTGCCTGCGACATGATGCCGGCGATGGTTGCGGCTTTCTTGGCATCCATTTCACTGAGGATGAGGCCGGATTGGCGCGGCGGAAGCTGCATGATGATGGCAGCCGCGATTTCCACATGCATCTTCTCGAGCTGAGGTGCTGCGGCATCCGCCTTCATCGTCTTGTAGATATCGACCAGATTGCTTTTCGCCTGCTCGAGGAAATGATTGCGGCGCGCCAGCCAGTCCTCATATTCCGCCTTGCGGTCTTGCAGCGTGGAAATGCGCTCGTTGACATCGGCCTGAAGCTTTTCAAGCTCCTGCTTCTGCATGAGGTAACGCTGGTCGCGGGCGGCATCGGCAATATTGGTGCAGAATTTCTGGATTTCATCCTGCGTGCTGAGTTCCGACACCACGTTCTGCTGGCTTTCGGCGCCGGCGGCAGGCAACAGGAAAAGCAGCGAGGCGACGGCCGCGAACCGGGTAAGACCATTGCTGAAAGCGGTTTTCTTGTGAAGTTCCGTCATTGCAGCACAAGCTCCGCCTGAAGGGCGCCGGCGGATTTGATGCCTTGCAGAATGGCGATGATGCCATCCGCCTTGAGCCCGATGCTGTTGAGACCGGCAACCAGCGTGCGAAGGTCAGGGCCTTCGACGATGGCGACCTTGCTGCCTTCCTGCAGTGCCATGATATCCGTCTGCGGCTGCACGGCCGTCTGGCCGCGCGAGAAGGGCGCCGGCTGAATGACCTGTGGCGATTCCGTCACCTGCACGGTCAGCGTGCCATAGCTCACGGCCACGCGGGAAATGCGCACATCCGCGCCGATGACGATCGTGCCCGTGCGTTCGTTGATCACGACTTTCGCCGGCGTATCCGTCTGGACCGTCAGGTTTTCGATTTCCGCCATCAGCCGGGTCAGGTCGGCGGTGCGGGGCTTCTGCACCGCGATTTCCTGCGAATCGCGCGGCTCGGCGATGCCGTCACCGTAACGGGCGCGGGCAAACGCGTTGACGACATCGGCGACCCGGACCGCGGTCGAAAAATCGGGATTGCGCAGTTGAAGGACCAGATTGACCGAATCCTTGAATTTGGACGGCAGCTCCCGCTCGATGATCGCGCCGTTCGGCACGCGCGCAGATGTGGTCACACCCTGCGTCAGCGTTGCGGCGTCGCCCTGGGCCGAAAAGCCGTTGACGATCAATGCTCCCTGCGCGACCGCATAGATCTGCCCGTCTGCGCCGGAAAGCGAAGTCATGATGAGGTTGCCGCCGCGAAGCGAGGTGGCGTCGCCAAGCGAGCTGACCGTCACGTCCACGCGGCTGCCGGGGCTGGCAAAGGGCGGCAGGTTGGCCGTCACCATTACCGCGGCGATGTTCTTGGCGTTGGACTGGCCGCCCTGCGTGGTGATGCCGAGGTTCTGCAGCATCGCGCGCATGGACTGTTCGGTGAAAGGCGAGGAGCGCAGGCTGTCGCCGGTGCCCTGTAGACCCACGACGAGACCGTATCCGATCAGCTGGTTGTCACGTCCGGCCTGCAGGGATGCGATATCCTTGATGCGGGACGTGTCTGCCTGGGCGGGTGGCGTCGAGAGGAAGGGCAGGGCCGAAAAGACCAGAGCCGCAGCGAGGATACGAAGCACTTTCATTTCGCCATAACCTGAATGGTTCCGTCCTTCATGACGGTGCCGCTGACCATCACGCCGGAATCGATGTTGCGTACCCTTACGACCTCGCCGAGCGAGCCGTCGCTCATCGGCGTTCCGGACGCCATCAGCGTCATGTTGCCGATGTGGAAAACGAGTTTGACGCTCGTGCCGCGCACCACCAGTGACGGTTCGCGAAGCGCTGCAATGGGGATCGTGCGGCCGGGAAGCAATGTCTGCTTGGAGATCATGCCTTCCACTTCGCTGATATCGCTCGCGTAGCCCGCGGAAATGTTGGGGTTGGTCACTTCCACCGGCTTCACCTGTTCGCGCGAGATCGTCTCGCCCGGATAGATCGTGCGTGTGGGAACCAGCGCCATCGGTGCCTGCGCAAAAGCGGGTGCCAGGGCACCCAGTGAAAAGGCAGACGCCAGGCACATACGGACGAACGCCGTTCTGCAGCTGCTATTTTTTCGGCCAAACCTCATGTCCGCCTGCCTTTCCGTTCTTACTTCAGGTTCTTGCTGACAATCGAAGCCATTTCGTCAGCGGTGGTGATGACCTTGGAATTCATCTCGTAGGCGCGTTGCGCCGTGATCAGGTCGGTGATTTCCTTGACGGCATCGACGTTCGAGCCTTCGAGGTAGGATTGCTTGACGTAGCCGTAGCTCGGATCATCAGGCACGCCGACAACGGCAGCACCTGAGGCCTGTGTCTGGGAAAAGAGGTTGTCGCCAAGTGGCTTCAGACCCGCCTCGTTGGCGAAGTTGGCGATGGTCAACTGGCCGAGCTGCGTGAAATCGGCAGCGTTGCCGATACGGGCGGTCACCTGACCCGTGCGGGTGATGGTGATGTCCTGCGCGTCGGTCGGGATATTGATGTTCGGAATGACATTGTAGCCATCGACCGTCACTAGGTTGCCGTCGGCATTCTTGTTGAAGGCGCCGGCGCGGCTGTAGAGCGTCGAACCGTCGGCGGCTTCGATCTGGAACCAGCCCTGTCCGATGATCGCCACGTCGAGCTTGTTGCCGGTCTCGATCAGGTTGCCCTGCGTATGGATGTTACGCACGGCTGATGTCTGCACGCCGAGGCCGATATTGGCGCCTTCCGGCACGATTGCCTGGTTGGCCCGGTTCGGCACGCCCTGCATGCGCTCGGTCTGGTAGAGAAGATCGGTGAACTCCGCACGCGCGCGCTTGTAGCCGGTGGTGTTGATATTGGCGATGTTGTTGGCAATGACTTCCAGATTGGTCTGCTGGGCGTCCATACCGGTGGCAGCGATGGCAAGAGCTCTCATGTCATTTTTCCTGCTGGGCTAGAGCATTTCCAGTAAAAGCGCGGAGCGGTCTTACGTCCGGAAAATGCTTAAAAACAAAGGCCTAGAGCGCGGCCAACGATTTCGTCAAACTGGACGCGCCCTAGATCTGCATCTTGGTAATGTCGAGATAGGCCGACACGATCTTGTCGCGGAACGCGATGGCTGTTTGCAGCGACTGCTCGGCGGAAAGCACGGCGTCGACCACTTCACGGGTGTTTGCCTTGCCCTGAATGCCTTCGAAGGAAGCGACTTCGGCCTTCTTCAGATTGTTCATGGCATCCGTCGACATATTGCCGAGAACGCTTGCAAAGCTTGCGCCTGTCTGCTGGGCCGGCGTCGTCTGCTGGCTGCCGAAAATGCTTTCCGTCAGCGAGGAGACGTTGCCTGCGCCGCGCGTCAGCGAAAGGGAACCGAGTTGTTTGATACCGTCGATCATTGCGATGCTTTCAGAAGGTCGATGGTGGAGGCGACGAGGTCGCGGGTCTGGCGGATGACCTGAAGGTTGGCGTCGTAGCTGCGGTTGGCTTCGCGCATATCCGCCATTTCGATCAGGACATTGACGTTCGGCATCTTGACCATGCCGTTGGTATCGGCGGCCGGATTGCCGGGGTCGTATTCGTGGACGAAATCGCCACGGTCGACACCAAGCTTCTTCACGGTCACGCGCTGCGCGCCGCTTACGCGGTCGAGCTCGGAGCCGAATGTCACGGTCTTGCGGCGATAGGGGTCGGCGCCGGGCGTGTCGCCGGTCGATCTTGCGTTGGCAATGTTTTCCGAAACGATGCGCAATCGGGTAGACTGCACTTCCAGGCCGCTGCCCGCGATCTTGCTCGCCGCACTCAAGGGATCCATGGTTTACCTCTTTACCGTCATCAGCATCATGCGATGGAAGGATTTGACGAGACTGGCGTTCAGGTCGTATTGGCGCTTGATCTCGCCGGTCTTGGTCATTTCCTCAGCAAGCGCGACCGAATTGCCGGATTCCTGCATGCCGATTTCGTTATTGATCGGGTTGTCGCGCACCGCGATATTTTCGCTGAGCTCACTCGCACCGAAATGGGCGGGATGGGTCTTCGCCATGCCGACCTGCTGGCTGGTGGCCTGCATCACCGCCTCGAAAGGGCTGACATCCTTGGCGTGGAACTTGGGTGTGTTGGCGTTGGCGATGTTGGTCGCCACGACTTCCTGCCGCACGCTCAGCCATTCCGCTTGGCGGGAGGCCAGATCGAACAGTTGAATCGGTTGCATAGACTTCTCCATCTCGTATGGCCCGAACCTAAGGGGCTAATCTTGCGTCAGACTTGCGGAGAGGGTCGAAGGGCAGGAAGACGGGGGAAAACTGCCGTTTCGGTCGGTCGAAAACAAAAAAAGGCGCGCCTGCAAATGCGGGCGCGCCTTTTTGATGGAAAGTGGAAGCCGTCTATTTTTCAGGGCGATAGGTTTTCCCGGACGAGGTCTCTATGGTCCATTCGCCACCGCGCTGCTCGATCTTGGTCAGAAGCGCATTGTCGGGCAAGGTGGAGCCGACCCGCACCATATACATGCCCGATCCGTCCTCGATCAGTGCGCGGCCGTTGGCGACGTGCAGCAGGCGGAAGGAGGTCTGGCCGGGGAAGGGCTGGTCCTCAAGCCCGGCGGCGAGATTGTTCTGTTTTTCCTTGCCCTTTTCACTGACTGTCGCCGTCATCAGCATGTCCGGCAGTTCGGCCGGCGGCGGCGTGTCTTCCTTGTTGCGATTGGTCATGGCCATCGGCGAAACGCTGAAGACTTCCCGCGGGCCGGTATGGGGCAGGTCGCGCGTACGGTCGCCATCCGCCACCTTCATTCCGAACTTGTCCTCGTTGAAGAACACGTACCAGGGGAAAAAGGCAGCGGCGGCGGCAAGCCCTATTCCCGTCCATGCCAGAATGCGGTCGGGCGTAAAAAAGGGAGGCTGCGGCTGCACGTCCTCGACGTCGTTATTGTCGATCTTATCGATCTGTTTCTTTTTCACGGGTCAGCCTCTCATTCTCGGGTTTACCTGCGGCTGATTATTCTGCACTCCACCACGCAGCGCCGTCGCGAGATCCGCATAGGCGTCCTGCGCCACCGGCTCGTTCGGAAGCTGTTTCAGCGTTTCGTAGATGATTGGAACCTGCTTCACCGCCATGTCGAGATCGGGATCGGTGCCGGGCCGATAACCGCCGATGAGACGCAGATCCCGTGTTTCCTCAAAGCGATGCACCAGCGCTTTCAGGCGCGACACCAGCTTTTCCTGATCCGGTGTCCATGCCTTCTTGGCGAGACGCGAGATCGAGGCCAAGGGATTGATCGGCGGATAGCGGCCTTCTTCGGCAAGGCTACGATCCAGCACGATATGGCCGTCGAGAATACCACGGGTCGAATCGGCAATCGGATCGTTGTGATTGTCGCCGTCCACCAGGATGGAGACGATGGCGGTGATGGTGCCGCTGCCCTCGGCGCCGGGTCCGGCCCGCTCCAGAAGGCGCGGCAATTCGGTGAAGACCGAGGCCGGATAGCCGCGTGCCACCGGCGGCTCACCCGAAGCGACCGCCACTTCGCGGATGGCATGGGCAAAACGGGTGACGCTGTCGATGATGAGAAGGACGTTGTCGCCCCTGTCACGGAAATATTCGGCAATGGTGACGGCCGAAAGCGGAGCCATCTTGCGCAGCATCGGGCTTTCGTCGCTGGTCGCGACGACGGCGACGGATTTGCCCATGTTCTCGCCCATCGTATCCTCGATGAACTCGCGCACTTCACGACCGCGCTCGCCGACAAGCCCGATGACGACCTTGTCGAAGGCGTCGGCCTTGGCGAGCATCGACAGCAGCGTGGATTTGCCCACACCCGAGCCGGCAAAAATGCCGAGACGCTGGCCAAGGCACAGCGGCGAGAAAATATCGATTGCCCGGACGCCGGTCTTGAACGGCGTCTCCACTCGCTTACGCGTCATCGACGGCGGTGCGTTGCTGGAAATCGGACGGCGCTCCGTGCCGGAGGTAAGCGGTCCTTTGCCGTCGATGGGCTCGCCAAGCGCATTGATGGTGCGTCCGCACCAGCTGTCGTCAGGCGCAACGCGGAAGGCGCCCTTGCGGATGACGGTGTCGTGAATGCCGATAGGCTCGCCCGGTTCGATGGGGCAGACGTAACAGATGTCCGGTTCCACACGCACCACTTCGCCGAGATGGATGCCGGTCGCGCTGCGATGGGCAACGAATTCGCCGAGCCTCACATGCCGCGACAGGCCGGAAACCGTGTAGTGTCCGGCGGCAATGGTGCGGACATGGCCGCCTGGCGCCACCGAAAACTCCGGATCGGCATAGTGCCCGGCAAGGCTGGCCAGCTGGGCGAGCTTCGGTGAAATCGCGCCAATCGTGAGCGTGGATTCCGGCATTGTCATCGCTCAGTTCCTTAACGTGCGCCGCCAAGCGTCTTGATGGCATCGCCGAAGGTGGATTCGGTATCGCGCATCATCGACGAAATGCTCTCGAAGGCACGGTTGACCTGGATGAGCTGGGTCATCTGGGAAATGCCGTTGACGTTCGACTGCTCGAGATAACCCTGTACGACGCCGACCTCGTGATTGTTGACGACCGGTGTCGGCGTGGCCACGGGCTTCACGCCGCTATTTGGGTGGCGCAGGAAGCCTTTCGAGAAATCCGCCTGAAAGATGCCGAGCGTGGCGACGATGTTGTCGTTCTGCCTGATAGCGCCATCGAGGCTGACGGTGATCGGACCGCCATTCGCATTGAGCTGAATGGGACCGCCGCCGGCATCGAGAACCGGATAACCGCTCGAAGAGATGAGCGCTCCGTCCGGACGCATGGTGAAACGGCCGTCGCGGCTCAGAATTTGGCCGTCGGGCGTGTCCAGCGCAAACCAGGCATCGCCCTTGATGGCGAAATCGAAAGAATTGCCGGTCTGTTCGAAAGCGCCCTGACGGGTGGAAAGATAGTCGTTGCCCTGCGACACGAACGCCACCTTGGCATTCATGGAGTTGTGGTTCTTGGCGACCATTTCGTCGAATTTCACTTCGGAACCGCGGAATCCGACCGTGTTCGCATTCGCCATATTGTCGGAAATGGTGGTGAGACGACGCTCCAGCGCGATCTGCGAGGAAAGCGCGACGTACAGTCCGGATTGCATATCATTTGCCTCCGAGTTTCAGGGAATTGATGGAGATCAGCAGATCAGGGGAAATACCGTAGCCGCTGGAGGAGCCGAAAACGGCCAGAGGATCGTAGGTCGTCGAGGGGTTCTGCATTTCCCACATGATGGTGAAACGCTCGAGCAGCTTGCCGACCTTTTCAGGATTTTGCAGATCCTTGATATTGATGGATTTTTCGATGAGCGCTGCCTGTTTGTCGACACTTGCTGCAGCAAATTCGTCGGGCAGGTTGTAGGCGGTGCGAAACACCTGTGCGAGCGCGTCGTCGGCCAGAAAATCGAGACCCGATTTGATCGTCGGTGCCTTGCGCTCGAAATAAAGAGCGAGCCGGACACCGTTATTGTCGCCACCCGCCTCCTGTTCCAGCGTCTGGCGGGTGTATTTGCTGATGATGCCGGACTGGGCAGCCTCGGCAGAGGTCGCCGCCGCACCCAGGCTTGCAAAGTCGAGCGATTTCGCAAGATCCGCATAACGGCTGTCGGAAAGCTTGTTGGCAAAGGCATTCTTGTCGGACGTGCCTTCCGTCAACACCTTGCGGATGAAGGCTTTCGCATAGGCCATGTCTTCGAGGCCGTGGGCTTTCAGCGCATAATTGTAAAGACGGGTATCGGCCATGAAATCGTCGACGGATTTCACATTGCCGATCTTCGACCGGTAATATTCGGTTTCGCGTGCCACATCAGGCTGCTTCGACACTCGCTCAAGCGATTTGCCGATGTCCTGACTGATCAGTCTGTAGCTGGTATAGGTGGAAGTCACTGAACCGCCGCTCTCGTTTGATCCCGATATCAAGGCGCACGTCCGCCTTTGTCGGGATAATGCCGCAGGTTGCTTGTGCGAAACTGGCTGCGGTAACGAGCGAACGAGGCCTGACGGACAGGTTCACGCAAGCCACATTTTCTAGACATGGCGGCATGGAACACTGTTCGGGCGTGGTCGATCAATGAATATTGTAATTGGACTTATAATCACCTTCGGCTGCATTATCGGCGGCTACATGGCGATGGGCGGCCATCTGGACGTCCTGATTCAGCCGTTCGAACTGTTGATTATCGGCGGTGCCGGTCTTGGCGGCTTCATCATGGCGAACCCGATGAAGGTCGTGAAGGACTCGGGCAAGGCGCTCGGTGAGGCCTTCAAGCACTCGGTTCCGAAGGAGCGCAACTATCTCGACGTGCTCGGCGTGCTTTATTCGCTGATGCGCGACCTGCGCACGAAATCGCGCAACGAGATCGAGGCGCATATCGACAATCCGGAAGAGTCCTCGATCTTCCAGAGCGCGCCCTCGGTGCTGAAGAACAAGGAGCTGACGTCGTTCATCTGCGACTACGTCCGCCTCATCATCATCGGTAACGCCCGCAGCCACGAAATCGAAGCGCTGATGGACGAGGAAATCGAAACCATCCTGCACGACAAGCTGAAGCCCTACCACGCGATCACCACCATGGGCGATTCCTTCCCAGCCATCGGTATCGTCGCGGCGGTTCTCGGCGTCATCAAGGCCATGGGCAAGATCAACGAATCGCCGGAAGTGCTGGGCGGCCTCATCGGCGCGGCGCTTGTCGGCACCATGCTCGGTATCATCCTGTCCTATTCGATCTGCAACCCGCTCGCTTCGCAGGTCAAGATCGTCCGCACCAAGCAGCATCGCCTCTATATCATCGTCAAGCAGACGCTGATCGCTTACATGAACGGTTCGGTGCCGCAGGTTGCGCTTGAATACGGGCGCAAGACCATTTCCAACTACGAGCGGCCGTCCATCGACGCCGTCGAACAGGAGATGATGAACCCCGGCGGCGAAAACAAGGCGGCATGACCATGGCTAAAGCTGCACAGCAAAGAGCACCCGTCATCGACACCTCGCTGCTCGCGAAACTTACGGGCGGGCTTTCCGACCGCAAGACGATCGCAAAGGTCGGTTCCGATATCGGTCATCTCTACAGCGAATTCCTGCCTGATATTTTTCACAGCGAGACCGGTATCGCGATAGACGTCGAATATATCGGCTCCGAATCGGGGCTGATGACCGATCTCATCGCCAATCTCGGACAGAATGTCTCGGTTGCCGATTGTTCGCTGCGCAACTGGTGCCCCAATTTCATGATGGCTGTCGGCAACGGCTTCGTCATCGCGCTCATGGAGCGCATGCTGGGCGCGGCAGCCGACACCATCGGCGAGCCGGACGAACGCAGCCTGTCCCATATCGAACTCGACCTTGCGGCCATGGTTCTCGGGCGTATCGGGGGTGTCCTGCGCTCGGGTGTCAACGCACCGGGTGGCTTCGAGGCGACGATCGACCCGCCGTTCAAGGCCAATGGAAAAAGCGCTTTCGACGAGATGATCGCCGGCCTTTACGGCGTGACCGTCCGCATGAAGATCGATATCGGCAAGGTTTCTTCGGAATTCGCGCTCATCGTGCCGCAGCGGCCCCTGCTCAAGACCTCCATCGCCGCTCCCAAGGCTTCAGCCCAGGCGCTGAAGAAGCAGGAGGAATGGGTGGATATGATTTCGGAGCAGGTGAGGAGATCGCAGGTAACGCTCGAGGCGCGCATCAAGCTCGAAACGCTGACCCTGCGGGCGATCTCCAGGCTGGTGGCCGGCGACGTCATTCCGTTTCAGGATCTGAAGCAGGACGATATCGGCGTCGAGGTCAGCGCCAACGGCTCCAAGCTCTATAATTGTGAATTCGGCAAGTCCGGCGACCGCTACATGGTTCGGGTAAAGAACAATGTCAGCACGGACGACGACATCTTGCGACATTTGATGGGTTAAATCCTGTCCACCCTCTTGGGGTGCTGGGCAGGCTGACGCAAGTTTCAAAGGGAATAATCAGCGCATGGCTACGAAGAAAACACCTGTGACCGATGATATGGCGCTGCCGTCGCTTGAAGATGGCGGTGAGCTCGACCAGGCTATCGGCGATCTGCGTGGCGTCCTCAAGACGGATGCGGAAGGTTCGCTGTCCGATTTTGGCGACTTCGGGGATTTCGGAAGCGTTGACGACGCTTCCGCCGACAGCGACCTTTCCGCCTTTGGTGGCGGAGCGGGCGATTTTGCGATGAACGATTTCGCGGCCACGCCACAGGTCGCGGGCATCAAGGCGCCGCTCGGCAGCGGCCTGTCCGACAATATGGACCTGATCATGGACATCCCGATCGATGTCCAGATCGTTCTCGGCACCAGCCGGATGCTCGTCTCGGGTCTGATGAGCCTTGAAGAAGGCGCGACGATCGCGCTTGACCGCAAGATCGGCGAGCCGGTCGAGATCATGGTGAATGGCCGCCGTATTGCGCGCGGTGAAATAACGGTACTTGAAGACGATGATACGCGCTTTGGCGTAAAATTGATTGAAGTAATGAGTACGAGAAAAGCCTGATCCCTGTGGGGACGGAGAGGAAAGACCATGATGGACTTCGAGGATTTCGGTAACCCCCTGGCAGGGAAGCCGTTGTCTCAGGCCGACAAGGCGGCCGCGGTGCTTCTTGCCATGGGCAAGGGCGTTGCCGGCAAGCTGCTGAAGTTTTTCACGCAGCACGAATTGCAGATGATCATTTCCTCGGCCCAGACGCTGCGTGTCATTCCCCCTGACGAACTCGCCCAGATCGTGGCCGAGTTCGAGGACCTGTTCACGGAAGGAACGGGTCTGATGGACAATGCCAAGGCGATCGAAAGCATCCTCGAAGAGGGTCTGACGCCTGAGGAGGTGGATAGTCTTCTCGGCCGTCGTGCAGCCTTCCAGGCTTACGAGGCGTCGATCTGGGACCGCCTGCAGGAAGCCGAGCCGGAATTCGTCGGCAAGTTCCTGCTGCGCGAACATCCGCAGACCATCGCCTATATCCTCTCAATGCTGCCTTCGTCCTTCGGTGCCAAGGTTCTTCTGACCATTCCCGAAGAGCAGCGCGCCGATATCATGAACCGTACGGTGAACATGAAGGAAGTCAGCCCCACGGCTGCCCAGATCATCGAGAAGCGTGTGGTCAACCTCATCAACGAAATCGAAGCCGAGCGTAATGCGGGCGGTTCCACGAAGGTTGCCGATTTGATGAACGAACTGGACAAGCCGCAGGTCGATACGCTGCTCAGCTCGCTCGAGACGCTCAGCAAGGAAGCCGCCAACAAGGTCAAGCCGAAGATCTTCCTCTTCGACGACCTCATGTTCATGCCGCAGCGCAGCCGCGTCCTGCTGCTCAACGATGTCTCGGCGGACGTTCTGACCATGGCGCTGCGTGGCGCAACCATGGAAATCAAGGAATGCGTGCTGTCCAGCATCAGCCCGCGCCAGCGCCGCATGATCGAATCGGATCTCGCAGTGCCGCAGGCTTCCATCAACACCCGCGAAGTGGCGATCGCACGCCGCGCCGTGGCGCAGGAAGCAATCCGCCTGGCCAATTCCGGCCAGATCCAGCTGAAGGAAGCCGCCACGGAGGAACAATCGGCCGCCGCCTGAGCGGAAGCCGGTTGATAACCCACCTCACGGGCAGAGCCGGCCATTGCGATGGCCGGCCTCGGGCGCTAGTTTCGGGATGACGGCCTGCCGCGATCGGCGGGCCTTTTTTTGATCCCGGGAACGTGCCTTGGCAGACGATCAGGACAAGGACAGTAAAACAGAAGACCCCACGGAGAAAAAACTCCGTGATGCGGCCGAGAAGGGCAATCTTCCCTTTTCTCGCGAAGTGCCGATCTTTGCTTCGTCACTCGCCTTTTATTGCTATCTGGTTTTCTTTTTGCCTGAAAGCGCCGGTCGTCTCGGCGTAACGCTGAAGGACCTGTTCGGCCAGCCCGACCAATGGAACCTCAGCACCCGGCCGGACGCCCTGTCGCTGCTTTATTTTCTCGGCACATCCATGGCCTATCTGCTGATGCCGGCCATGATCATGTTCATCGTTTTCGGCCTTGCCTCCTCGTTTTTCCAGAACCTGCCGTCGCCGGTGCTTGAGAGGGTGCGTCCGCAATGGTCGCGCATCTCGCCCGCAAAGGGGTTCGGCCGCATCTACAGCAAACAGGGTTTTGTGGAATTCGGCAAATCGCTGTTCAAGATCTTGATCGTTTCGATCATCATGTTCCTGTCTTTGCGCGGCGATTTCTACAGCCTCATCGACCTTATGTTCTCCGATCCGCAGGTCATTTTCGTCAAGGTCGTCGAGGTCGTCAAAAAAATGATGGTCGTGATTCTGTTCTCGACCGCGCTGCTTGCCGCCGTTGACCTTTTGTGGACGCGCCACCATTGGTTCAGCCAGCTGAAGATGACGAAGCATGAGGTGAAGGAAGAATACAAGCAATCGCAGGGCGACCCGGTCGTCAAAGCCCGCCAGCGTTCGGTCGCCCGTGACCGTGCCCGCCGCCGCATGATCGACAATGTGCCGCGCGCGACGCTTGTCATTGCCAACCCGACACACTTTGCGGTGGCGTTGCGTTACGTTCGCGAAGAAGGTGACGCGCCGATCGTCGTTGCCAAGGGTCAGGACCTTATCGCATTGAAAATCCGCGAGATTGCGGAAAAAAATAATATCCCCGTTTTTGAAGACCCGCCGCTCGCACGCTCCATGTTTGCGCAAGTCTCGATAGATAGTGTGATTCCACCAGCTTTTTACAAGGCTGTGGCTGAGCTCGTTCATCGGGTTTACGCCATGAAGTCATCGAAAATACGGGTTCAATAAAACCAATGAAAAAATCCGCCTATTCTGAAAAGCGGGAAATGATCGTCGCAGAGGCGATCAACCCGATAGCCACCGAACTGCGCCTGCTCGATCCGGCCGACCTGATTTCGTTGCTCAGGTTCGAGTGTAATGGCAGCATTGCCGACCTCGTGTCGTCGGCTGCGGAGCTTTATTATCATCCCGGCACCATCAACTTCGGCGCGGGTGGCGAATACAAGCTCGAATGGGAAGGCTCGCCGGAGATCGTTCTCGATCTTGAACTCAAACCGCAGGGCGCCACGGTTTATGCACGATTGATTCTGGCCAACGAACATGCGGCGGTCGAGATCAATCATGTTTCGTTTCAGAACCCTTCGGAAAATCCGGACGAGAACACCGAGTTCCTTCGTCGGAGCCTGATGGCTGCCCGATTCGTGCCGGCTCGTCAGGGCGAAGCGGCCTGATCCAGACCACCTGATATTTTCAGCTATTTTCCGTTGCGCCTGCCGAAATTGCGGGCGCAACGGCTTTATCTGGGCGATTTTTCGCCCGACCTTGCCTGAAGCGTGCCGGTTTAT
Source organism: Rhizobium sp. AN73 (assembly GCF_030757975.1). NCBI lineage: Bacteria > Pseudomonadati > Pseudomonadota > Alphaproteobacteria > Hyphomicrobiales > Rhizobiaceae > Rhizobium > Rhizobium sp. AN73. The sequence goes on along the minus strand of NZ_JARWME010000002.1, from coordinate 2,055,855 downwards.
GCAAAACCGGTCTTTGAAGCCAAGGAACGCCTTGCAAATCAGCGTTGTTGTTTGGTACCTATCAAGTTAACGATTTGTTAACGAACGGCAGGTCGCGCTGGCTCTCTTTGCCATCGCCGATGCGCATGATGCCCCTGCTCGTTTTCGGCGTAGCGCCGGATTTTTCCTGACAGTACCAATTGGGTGGACCCAATGACCAGCATCTTGACCAATGCGGCGGCGATGGCCGCGCTGCAAACCCTGCGCATGATCGACAAGAATCTTGAGACGACGCAGGCGCGCGTGTCGTCCGGCTACCGTGTCGAAACAGCAGCGGATAATGCCGCCTACTGGTCTATCTCCACGACCATGCGCTCCGACAATGCGGCGCTTTCGGCGGTGCAGGATGCATTGGGGTTGGGCGCCGCCAAGGTCGACACGGCCTATGACGCCCTTGCGAACTCGATCGAGGTCGTCAAGAAAATCAAGGAAAAGCTTGTCGCCGCCTATGGCGTCGGGGCTGACCGCGGCAAGATCCAGGACGAAATCAAGCAGCTTCAGGAACAGCTGAAGAGCACGTCGGAATCTGCCTCCTTCTCCGGCGAGAACTGGCTGCAGGCCAGCATCAGCAATGGTGGCACGCCGCCGGTTGTAGAACCCATCACCAAAAAGGTCGTCGCGTCCTTCACGCGCACCGGTTCGGGCAATGTCGGCGTCACCACGGTTGACTATGTGCTGGACGGCAGTGCCGTGCTTTTCGACCTCAGCGGCGGAAAACTCGGTATTCTGGACAAGAGCGCCGTTTTTGTCGCGAAGACGGAACAACAGATCACCCAAACATCGACGACAGCCGGCGTGACTACCAATGCGGGTTACGTCGTCAAGAAATTGACGGACGCGGAAATCGGCACGCTGAATGCGGCGACGCCGGATACGAATGCCGACCCGAGCGTCTACAGCAATGGCACGGTGAACTATCTCCGTTTGGCCGAGAATACCTGGGTCAAGGTGACGGCCACCAACCCTTCGGGCGGCGGCACCACCGTCGCGGCAGCCTATCGGGACACGGGCAGCAACGATTGGTTCTATGACACGACCGGCGCGCCGACCTCCGTCGCCAGATCCCTGGGTTTGTCCGTCTCCACGCTCGATCTCGGCAATCTCGATGTCGTGGCGGCCGCCATGAGCGGTTTTTCCGGCGGCACCACGAACTACACCGCTTCCGACGCCATCGATGTGATGATGAGTTTCGTCGACAAGCAGCTGGAAGCCATGACCAGCACGGCCTCCAGCCTCGGTTCCTTGCAGAGCCGCATCAACATGCAGGAAAACTTCGTTTCGAGCCTGATGGATGTGATCGACAAGGGCATCGGCCGTCTGGTCGATGCGGATATGAACGAGGAATCAACCAGGCTGAAGGCGTTGCAGACGCAGCAGCAGCTCGGCATCCAGGCTCTCTCGATCGCCAATGCCAACGCGCAAAACATTCTTCAGCTCTTCAAGTAAACCGGTTTCGGTCCGGCGGGTACGGGTGAGTTGGCCGCAAGGTTTCTCAAACGGGCCCCGCCTTCATCCTCGCACAAGTTTGAACACCTAACGTCGGGGCAATATCGGGTGGATCGCATGGCGTGATCCGGCCCGAACAATGGAAGAGACGGGCAGGGTAGCAAGGATGACGGTGGTGCCGCCAAACGGCTTTGATCGCAGGCAACGAAACATGTCTTGCCCCTTTGGCCTGTTTTGCCGGGGGCGGGCATGAGCGCGTCCATTGCAAGATATCTCAAGGATTTCGGTGACGTTCAGCCCGCAGGACTGGCGTTCGGCGATCCATTGGCGGATGCCGAGGGTATTTCCGGTTTTGGCGATGTCGCGACCGGTTTCGATGAATTCGAGACCCTCGACGTGGAAGGCGAAAAACAGGCGGCCTATGCCCGTGGCCACGAGGATGCGACCCGCGAGATCACGGAGAAGATGCAGGCCGAGCGCGAAGAGCTGCTTGCCGCCCACGCCGCCGAGCTGGAAGGCTTACGTTCCGTCTATCTGGAAGAAATTGCCGTTTTCCTGTCGCTGCGGTTGCGCGAGGGCATCGATGCGATCGCGACCAATCTCAGCGAACAGACCGCCAATATTCTTGCTCCGGTTCTGACCGAGGAGCTGTCGCTGAAGGCGGTTTCGGCGCTGGCGGATGTCGTTCGCGCTTCCATGCCGGATGGCGAGGCCGTTACGCTTGTCGTGAAAGGCCCGAAAGATTTGTTTGAGCAGCTGAAGATACAGCCGGGCTTTGAAGAAGAGACGATGAAATTTACCGAGACTGCGGACATCGACCTTTCCGTTGAGTTGGGCGAAAGCGTGTTCGTCACGCGTATGTCCGCCTGGGCATCCAGTCTGCGGAAGGTGATGAAATGAGTGAAGGCGAAAATCACCACCACGGCAAAAACGAGATAATCATCGTCAAACGCCACAAGGGCGGGCACGAAGGCGCCCATGGCGGCGCGTGGAAGATCGCCTATGCCGATTTCATGACGGCCATGATGGCGTTTTTCCTCGTGATGTGGCTGGTCAATGCCGCGAACGAGGAAACCAAGGCCTCGGTCGCCAGCTATTTCAATCCGATAAAGCTGTCCGATGAGAAACCTTCGTCCAAGGGGCTGGAAAAGCCGGTGGACAAGGAAGAGGGCGTCCAGAAGAAAGACCAGTCCAATATAAAGGCGGAAAAGGTCACCCAAGGCTCGGCCGCGGCGACGGGTGAGGATCTGACCTCCCAGACCGGCGAGCAGTCGAACTTCTCCGAAGCGGACTTTTTCGAGAATCCCTATTCTGTGCTGGCGGAAATCGCCCAGCAGGTCGGGCAGCAGGCCAATGTCAGTGCCAAGGGTGAGGGCGGCGCGGCCGATTCCGGCCCGGCGACGGGCGCCAGCGGCGGCGAAGCTTACCGCGATCCCTTCGATCCCGATTTCTGGACCCAGCAGGTAAAGATCACCCGCGCGGACCAGCAGCAAAATCCGGCTGAGCCGCAGCAGTCCGCCGAGAGCAAGCAGCAGGACGCCGCCAAGGACAACGAGGCGGTTGCGGTGAGATCGTCTCAGCAGCCGGCCGATAACACGGATCACGGCAAGAATATCGAAGTCGCCGCCGTGGTGCCGCAACAGCGGCCGGGTGCCGCCGAGCAGGCAGCGCTTGCACGGACGCAGCCAGAGCAGCAGCAGGGTACCGCTGCACAGAAGGCGGAGGCTGAAGAGCTGCGCGAAGAGATCGAGAAGCAGATATCCGGAATTACCGGCAAGCTCGCCGAAGGTCTGGTGGTAATGCCTGCCGAAGGTGGATTGCTGCTTACCATTTCCGACCAGACGGAAACACCGATGTTCAATGTCGGATCGGCCGTGCCAAGGGGCGAAATGGTCCTGGCAATGGAAAAGATCGGCAAATTGCTTCAGCAGCGGGGCGGCAGCGTGGTGATCCGCGGCCATACCGATGGTCGGCAGTTCAAGGGCCAGGCCAATGACAATTGGCGGCTTTCCATGGATCGCGCGCATAGCGCCTATTACATGCTGGTTCGCGGTGGTTTGTCCGAAGAGCGGGTGAAACAGGTTTCGGGTTTTGCGGATCGCAGATTGCAGGTGCCGGCAGACCCCCTCGCGAATGCGAACCGCCGTATCGAAATTCTGCTTGAGGCCGATCGGGGGTGAATGTGACGAAATCCTCGAAACGTTGGCTTTTTCTTGCGGCGACACTTTGCGGTCTCGGTGCCGAGCCGGTGAAGGTTTTCTCGCAATCGCAAGAAAACCTCATGCCCTATGCCATGTTGCGTTCCCTGCAGTTCGTGCAGGATTCGGTCACCATGGGAGATCACTCGGCGAGTGAAATGCAGCGGTTTCTGCTCCAGACGATCGACGAGCGGCTTAAAAGCGCGCCGTCGGCGATCTTCAAGGATCCGCGCAATGTCGATGCGGCACTTATCTATGCGATGAGCGGCGGCAATCCGGCGACGCTCGAATTGCTGGTCGCGCGTGATGTGGATGGCAATTTCGACAGCCGCGTCGCCGATATCCTGCGCAAATATCTCTCCGGCAAGGGAACGCTGGTCGCCCAGAGCATCGCGGCCATGGTGCCCGAATATCGCGGCAAGCGGATTGGCGCCTATCTTGCACTGATCGGCGGCAATGTGACGATCCCGCGCGATCCGCTGGCTGCCCTCGGTTTCTACGATATAGCCCGGCTGGAAGCGCCCGGCACCATCGTGGAGGAGGCTGCACTGCGCCGTTCGCTGGCGATCGCCGTTGAAGACGGCGATGCGGGACGCGGCATCGAATATGCGCAGCGTTACGCGCGGCGCTTCCTGCATTCTCCCTATGCCAGCCAGTTCGCGGATCTTCTGGTCTCGCTGGTGGTCAAGCGCGTCGATTCCGTCAGCGACGAGACGATACAGGAAACATTCGCGATGATGGACACGGAGAGGCAGAAGGAAGCCTATCTGCGCCTCTCCCGTCTGGCGGCGATCAGCGGCAAGGATTCGTTGGCGCGCATGGCGGCGCTGAAAGCGAAAGCCCTGTCGCCCGACATGCCGGATCAGCCGGAAGTGCAGGCAAATCTCTATGAAAGCCTCTCCAATATCGGCACGCCCGACGTGGTGAGCGCGATTGAAACAATCGGGAAAATTCCGGAAGCCCAGCTTTCGGATCGGGACAGGGCCTTGCGGGATGCGGCAAGGACGATCGCCGACCAGGTGGTTCGTCCTCCTTCCTTGCAGCCTGGCGCCGATGTTGCCGCCACGGTGGAGCAGGATGGCAAGCAGGGCGTGCCCGCGAATGAGGCGGCCAGCGCCGAGACGAAGAGCATATGGCGAGTTGAAAACCACAAGGCTGACGAACAGGGCGAGAACGTCCGGCAACTCGTGACGAGTGGCCGCAGCACGCTCGATGAAATCGACAGCCTGTTAAAGAAAGGCGAGGGGGCACCATGATCGACGGAACCATTAACGCGATAGTGAATGCGCCATATAACGATCCGCGCGCCGGCAGCGCCAGCGTGAAGGACGACGCCAAAGGCGGAAGTTTCGGCGATACCCTCGCCACGGTCAGGGACGAGCGTCCGCCGCAGGCGCCGCATTCGCGGCATCAGCAGGAGGCAGGATCGGCTGAGGAACAGCATGCACAGCCGGATGACGACGCGGAAAAGACGGATGTGCCGGTCAAGCGGCCCCCGAGCTTCCTGAATGTGATCGTCAAGGACCATTCCGGAGAAGGTCATGGTCACGAGGCTGTGGCCGAGCTTCAGAACGCGGTGAAGACGGCGCGGACGTCGCTTGAAAACGGCAAGACCGGCAAAAAGGTCAAGGACGACGCCGACAAGGACAACGGGACGGCGGCGGATGCGATCGATCCGAAGCTGGCGGAGCTGCAGACGCTCACGGCCAATGTCGGCGATATCGTGACAGCCAAGACGCCGCTTGAGGAAATTGCGCAGGCGATTGCCGGCAAGGCCGATGCGAAGTCCGACAAGCTTGAAACTGTCAGGGGCAAGGCCGAACCTTCGCCAAAAGACATGCCTGCACGGACGGAGCTAGCCGGCAGTGACGCTGGGTCCGGATCGGGCAACGAGGGCGATGCCTCATCATTCCGCTTCTCCTCTCCGCGTTCCGGCACGGCCCGAGCTCTCGATATGAGCACGGTTCAGCGTGACGGTCGTGTCGAGTTCGATGCCCGGGAAAGCAGCGGAAAGGCGACCGATACCATCACGGTTCTCGATTCACGGCGGTTCATTGGCCTGGCGCCTTCGTCCAACGCTTCGGCCCTGACCGGCCTTATCGCCAATGATCCGGAATGGGTAAGCGCCATGCAGCCCGGCTCGTCGCTGTCCAACGAGGCGGCTCAGAGCAGCACCGGTAAGGTCGTCCATACGCTGAAGCTGCACATGACGCCAATCGAGCTAGGATCGGTGACGATGTCGCTGCGTCTGGCGGGTGATGAGCTGGCCGTTCACATGACAGTGGAGAGCGTGGCGGCCTATAAAAAGATCCAGCAAGACAGCAAGAGCATCCTAGAAGGCCTCAAGGCGCAGGGTTTGACCGTCGATAACATCACGATCAGCATTGCTTCTTCCGATAAGAGTGACCAAACGGGCACACAAGCCAACAATCAGCAAAATCAGCAGGCGCAGCAGCAGGGCCAGCAGGCGGCAGCGGGGCGCAACCGTGACGAGTCCGGCGCACGCGGCGGACGGCAAGGCAATGGTGATAATTTGGGGGTGCATAATGAAGGCATGGACGGCGCTCTTGGCTCTGCCCGCACTTCTGCTGATAATGGCGTCTACCTCTGAAAACGCCTCTGCTTCGGCAACGTCAGGTGTCTGTGAAAGGGAAATCCAGTCTGCCGCCCGTAAATACGGCGTGCCGGAGGGGATTCTCTATTCCGTTGGCCTGACGGAGACCGGCCGCAAGGGTCGGCTCGACCCCAATGCCATGAATATTGAGGGAAAACCGGTATTTGCCGCATCCACGGAGGAGGCGCTCTCCACTTTCGAGGCAGCGAAACGCAACGGCGCCAAGCTGATCGACCTCGGATGCATGCAGATAAACCATTATTTCCACGGCGAAAACTTCACATCTGCGCGTGAAATGTTCGATCCACGCCGCAATGTCGAATATGCCGCCATGTTTTTGCGCAATCTTCACAACAGGCATGAAACCTGGACCATGGCGGTCGCCCGCTACCATGCCGGCCCGAATAACGACCCGGCGCAGAAGAAATATGTCTGCCGGGTGATCGCCAATCTGGTGGCCACAGGTTACGGGAAATGGACCGTCAACGCGAAAAATTTCTGCGACGGATAACAACCTTTAATTGTTTTCGTAGGGTGCAGGACTCGCAATCTGAAATATGGCGAGAGAAAGCCCTAAAAAAGGCGCTGCAAGCGATTTTTTCGGATTTCTGAAATTTTTACACAAAAAATTTGTGCCATATATGGTTAACAACCACTATATATAGATCAAATCGGCACAAAATGGTTAATCAATTATTAATAACTATCGATGATTTCCTACAGTTGTCGCTGAATCCCCCGATTCGTACCAATGCCTCATTAGAAAACACCACACTGATTCGGAGGCGGACGAATGATCGTAGTGGTTGATGAGCGCGAGCTCGTTAAAGACGGCTATACATCTCTATTTGGGCGCGAGGGCATCCCCTCGACCGGTTTCGATCCGGTCGAATTCGGGGAATGGGTCTCGACGGCGGCGGACAGCGATCTTGCGGCCGTTGAGGCCTTTTTGATCGGCCAGGGCGACCGGAGCTTTTCGTTGCCGAAGGCGATCAGGGATCGCACGACGGCACCGGTAATCGCGGTCAGCGACCAGCCCTCGCTGGAATCGACGCTGGCGCTGTTCGACAGCGGCGTCGACGATGTCGTGCGCAAGCCGGTTCACCCCCGTGAAATCCTTGCACGTGCGGCGGCGATCCGTCGCCGGCTGCAGGTCATCTCGAACTTCACCGATGCCGGGCCGATCCGGGTTTTCTCCGACGGCCGTGATCCTGAAGTGGGTGGCGAGGTCTTTGCCTTGCCACGCCGCGAGCGCCGTATCCTGGAATATTTGATTGCCAATCGCGGACGTCGCGTTTCCAAGGCTCAGATTTTCAACGCCATCTACGGCATCTTCGATGATGACGTCGAAGAGAACGTCGTGGAAAGCCATATCAGCAAGCTGCGCAAGAAGCTGCGCAAGAAGCTCGGCTACGATCCGGTCGATTCCAAGCGTTTCCTTGGCTACAGCATTGATTGGCAATGACCTTCATTGATCCGCGTGGTCTTTTTCAAACGCGGTATTTCAGACAGCTTCACGCAAGCCAAACGCTTTACCTTCTCCCTGAAGATGACCACGAGGGTTTTTGAATGAGTATTTTCGGCACTATGCGAACCGGCGTGTCCGGCATGAATGCGCAGGCGAACAAGCTGGGCACCGTGGGCGACAACATCGCCAACGCCAGCACCACCGGCTACAAGCGCGCATCGACGTCGTTCTCCTCGCTCGTTCTTCCCTCGTCGTCAGGCAGCTATGCCTCCGGCGGTGTGCAGTCCAACGTTCGCTACAGCATTTCGGAGCAGGGCAACCTCTCCTACACCACGTCGAGCACCGATCTTGCCATTCAGGGCAACGGTTTCTTCGTGGTTCAGGACGGCGCGGGCACGCCTTACCTCACAAGAGCTGGCTCTTTCGTGAAGAATTCGGAAGGCTTTCTGGAAAATGCGGCAGGCTTCCAGCTCATGGGTTACCCCTACGGGTCCAACCCGCCGGCTGCCGTCGTCAACGGTTTTACCGGGCTTGAAGCCATCAACGTCAACAATTTCGGCCTGACGGCATCGCCCTCCACGCAGGGTAGCTTCCCGGCCAACCTCAATCGCGACGACGCGATCGTGGCGGCGGCGTCGCTTCCGAGTGGCAATGCCGCAACTGCGACCATTGGCAACAAGACCTCGTTGACGGCATTCGACAGCGGTGGTGCGAAGGTGCTCTACGATTTCTATTACACCAAAACTGGTGCCAACACTTGGGAAGTGGCGGTCTATCGTCAGGATCAGTCAACCAATGGCGGTTTCCCGTATACGGCGACAGCACCGGCTACTCTTGTCAAAGAAAAGGTGGATCTTACCTTCGATCCTGCCACCAACAAACTCACTTCCACTTCACCCAATTCGATCACCATTAATGACGGCAACAGCGGCGTAGCACAGGCGATCAAGATCGACCTGTCCGACATGTCGCAATTCTCGGCGAAGTTCACGCCGGGTACCGCGATCCTGAACGGCAATGGTCCGAGCCAGATCAAGGATGTCGAAATCGGCAAGGACGGTGTGGTAACGGCAGTCTATCAGGACGGCGGTCGCCGCAACATCTACCAGCTGGCGCTGGCGACGGTACCGAGCGTCGACAATCTCACACCGCAGAACGGTAACGTTTACCTGCCCAGCAACGAGTCGGGTGTCGTTACCATCGGCTTCGCGCAGACAGGCAGCTTCGGCTACATCCAGAAGGGTGCGCTTGAGGGCTCGAACGTCGATATCGCCAGCGAACTCACCGACATGATTGAATCCCAGCGTATCTACACTGCGAATTCGAAAGTCTTCCAGACCGGGTCGGATTTGATGGATGTTCTGATCAATCTGAAGAGATAATAATTCTCACGAGGACAAATGAATGTCGCTCACGTCAGCAATGATTACTGCGCAGTCGATTTTCAACAATACAGGTAAGCAGACAGACGTTACTTCGAAAAACATTGCCAATGTCGGTAATGCGAACTACGTCAAGCGAACCGCCATTCTCGGCACGACCATGTATGGTGCGAATATCGTCACCAATGGCCGTGCCCAGAATGAAAGTCTTCTAAGACAGACAATCGCCAGTGCATCCCTCGCTTCCGGCCAGAAAACCGTTCTGACCGGGCTTGAGGAGATGAAGAGCCTTTTCGGCGGCAACAATTACGAGAGCTCGCCAGCCGAATATATGAAGAAACTGCGCGAGAGCCTCGACGGTTACTCTGCCAAGCCGAGCGATGCCGCTCTGGCAGCGACGGCGGTGACCTCGGCCACGGACGTCGCCAACTCCCTGAATAAGGCGTCGTCCGAATTGCAGGCCATGCGTCTGCGTGTCGACAAGGAAATCTCCCTTCAGGTCGACAAACTGAATGGTCTTCTTTCGAAATTCGAGGAAGCCAACAACGAGGTCAAGGCGCAGACCGCGATTGGCGGCGACGCCAGCGATGCTCTCGATCAGCGCGAGACGCTGCTGAAGGACATTTCGTCCATCATCGGTATCAATGTCGTCAACCGCGAAAACAACGATGTCGCGCTTTATACGACGGAAGGCGCGACCCTGTTCGAGGTCGTGCCGCGCAAGGTGACCTTCAAGGCGCAACCGGGCTACGATGCGACGACCACCGGCAATGCGATCTATGTCGACAGCGTCGCAATCAAGGCGAGCACCGGCAGCAACACGACGGCTGAGGGTTCGCTTCAGGGCCTGATGCAGGTTCGCGACGATCTGGCGCCGACCATGCAGGGCCAGCTCGACGAAATCGCCCGCGGCCTCATCTCCATGTTTGCAGAGAAGCCGGCAGATGCGACCAGCGGTCTGCCGAACAGGCCGGGTCTCTTCACCTATGGTTCGCCTGCGGCGACGACTATTCCGGCAAACGGTGTTGTCTCTCCGGGGCTCGCTGCCAGCATTACCGTCAACTCGGCGTTAATTATTTCCAAAGGTGGAAACCCGGAATTGTTGCGTGACGGCGGCATCAACGGTACCGCTTATGTGATCAATCCGTCGACGACGGGCGGAACCGGCTTTTCCAAGCTGATCGACAGCTATGTGACTGCTTTTGACGCGCCCATGAGCTTTGACGCGTCGACACGTATCGATACGAATACCAGCATCCTGAAATACGGCACCAATTCGATGGGGTGGCTCGAACAGGAACGGTCCGGCGCAACTTCGGCAAACGAAGCGAAAAGTGCGCTTTATGAGCGCTCCGCCTCTTCCTATTCGAACAATACGGCCGTCAGCCTGGATGAGGAGCTCTCGCTGCTCATGGATATCGAACAGTCCTACAAGGCGGCAACCAAACTCGTGAGCACCGTTGATGATATGCTCAAGTCGCTGATGGACATGGTGAGGTAAAAGATGAAAACGTCCTTCATTTCATCGCTGGCGATGCAGAACAGCATGCGCAGCACCATCCTCAAGGCCCAGCTTGAGATGACGAACCTCAATACCGAGCTGACGACCGGCAAACATGCCGATATCGGCGTGACGTTGGGCGCCAACACGGCCCGCAGCCTCGATCTCAATCGGGATGTCGATCGCCTCTCCTCGCTCGTCAGCATCAATTCCATTGCTACGCAGCGTCTCAAGTCCTCCCAGGCGGCGCTTGATGGCATGGCGAAGGCCGCGCAGGAAATTCAGAAGGTTCTTGTCCCGAATACCAGCAGTGAAGCGCCAACGCTGGCAACGGTCGCCAAAACGATTACGAATGCGTTCAATACTTTTACCGGCTTTGCCAATACGGCAGTCAGTGGCGAGTTTCTGTTTTCCGGTATCAATACGGATGTGAAGCCAGTTGACGACTACTTCGCCGAAGGCTCGACGCTGAAGGCAGCCTATGAGGTGGAGCTGAACGCGTTCATGGCGGCACAGACACCGGCTGTCGGCAATATTGCCAACCTGTCCAAGGATCAGGCTGCAGCGTTCATGACCCATATCGAAGGTGTGTTCAACGGCACCACGACGGTGACGAACCCGCCGCACAGTGATCTCACGGCCGGCCAGAACTACGATTTCTGGACGACCTATGGATCTAAGGCGAGCGACACGAACATGACGAGCCGCATCAGCCAGAACGAGGTGGTCGATACATCGACCAACAGCAACTCCCAGGGGATGCGCTACTTCGCGATGACGGCCATGACGGCGATGACGTTCCTTGATGACAAGGTGCCGAGCGGCGTTCGCGAATTGGTGGCGACCAGGTCGGTGACCAATATAGGCACGGCCATTAGTGGTTTGAACCAGCAGCAGAGCGTGCTCGGCCTCTCCGAGAGCCGTGTTTCCAAAGCGAATGACTCACTGGCCGCCCAGAAGAAGATCATCGAGACGCACCTGCTGGATATCGAGGGGATCGATACCTACGAGGTGAAGACACGCCTCGATCTGCTCCAGCAGCAGATTGAAATTGCATACAGCCTCACGTCGCGTCTGCAAAAAATGAGTCTGGTAAACTACCTCTGATGAACAGGGGTGGCGGCAGATAAAGGATACATGAATGTACCAGTTTTCCTACGCCGAAATCATGGAGGATGGTGTCGCAGACGCGAAGGATCGCGAGCGGCAGGCGTTGACAAAATCGATCGACCTTCTGGTGGAGGCAAAGGATTCGTCTTCCCAGCGCCATACGATCGAAGCGCTTTTTTACACTCGACGGGTCTGGATCCGCTTCATTGAGGACCTCAAGCAGCCCGAAAACCAGCTGGCCATGGAACTCAGGGCAAATCTGATTTCGATTGCGATCTGGATTTTGAAAGAGTGCGAACTGATCCGGAAACGTCAGTCGACGAATTTCCAGGGTATAATTGACGTGACAACCATCATCAGGGATGGACTGAAATGAAAAGTACACTTCGAATCTCGCTGAAATCGGGCGAAAAGATTTTCATCAACGGAGCTGTTTTGCGGGTGGATCGCAAGGTGGCGCTCGAATTCCTGAACGATGTCACGTTCCTACTTGAAAACCACGTCCTGCAGCCGGAGCAGGCGACGACGCCGCTGAGGCAGCTTTATTTCATCGCGCAGATGATCCTCATCAATCCGGAAGGACGCGAACAGTCGACGAACCTGTTCCGCAAATCCGTGAGCATGCTGCTGAATTGCTTCCAGCATGAGGAGATACTGGCGGAACTCAAGCGGATCGACGGTCTGGTTGCTTCTGGCAAGGCTTTCGAGGCTCTGAAGGCCATCCGCGGTCTTTATCCGACCGAGGAGAAAATCCTCAACAATCAGGAAATGACCCCCGCAACGATCGAACAGATTCGCAAGGAGATCGCACCATGGCGGTAGACGCAGTCAACTCGGCAGCGGCAAATCCCTGGGCTAATGCCGGGGCGAGCAACAGTGACAAGAACGCGGCTTCGCTGAACTACGACAGCTTTCTGAAGTTGCTGATCACCCAGATGAAGCATCAGGATCCGACCAGCCCGATGGATGCCGGTCAGCAGATGTCGCAGCTGGCAAGCTTCTCGCAGGTTGAGCAGACGATCAAGACCAACACCCATCTGAAGAGCATGCTGCAGGCGGAAGCCCTGACGCGCGCTTCCGATCTGGTCGGCAAGACGGTTCAGAGCGCCGATGACAAGGTCACGGGCGTGGTGAAAGAGGTTCAGGTCTTTTCGGATGGCATCGTCGCCGTCACGGAATCCGGTGATAAAGTCCTGCTTCAGGCTGGCGTGGTCTTCTCCAACGGCCCGATCACGAGTAAACCTACGGGCTCGGCCGAGTCGGATGTTCCGGCTGGTTCCTGAGATTGATGAGGCGGCATGATGCCGCCTCTCCGGAATAAAGGATTGGGCGATGAACGAGGCCGATGCGCTTGATATCATGCAGGCGGCAGTCTGGACGGTTCTCGTTGCGGCCGGTCCCGCCGTCCTTGCGGCAATGATCGTCGGTGTCGCCATCGCCTTCATCCAGGCCCTGACCCAGGTTCAGGAAATGACGCTGACTTTCGTCCCTAAAATCGTGACGATCATGATCGTTCTTGGCGTCGCCGCCCCCTTCGTGGGCGCGCAGATCGCTCTTTTTTCCAATCTCGTCTTTTCACGGGTTCAGTCGGGCTTCTGACGCCCGTCCGGTCCGGATGCCATCCTCGCGCAAGCTTCAGCGACTAGGGATAGGCTGAAGCATCGGGCTGAATTGCGTGAGTGATTTTCGAAAACCGATGCCACGGAACCGTGCGGCGGCTTTTCCGTCGCCCTTCTCATGAAGAGACAGGACGATTTTATGGCTCAACCACCAGTCATTTCCTTGCCCAAGGTAAGCCCGAGCATGCGGGATGTCGGTTTCGCATTGGGCATCGTGTCGATCCTTTGCGTTCTCTTCCTGCCCATTCCGGTCGTTCTGGTGGATGTCGGGCTGGCCTTTTCCATAGCGCTTTCGGTCCTTATCCTCATGGTGGCGCTCTGGATCCAGCGTCCGCTGGATTTCTCGTCTTTTCCGACCGTGTTGCTGATTGCGACCATGATCCGTCTGTCGCTGAACATTGCGACGACGCGCGTCATCCTTTCGCACGGCAACGAGGGACCGACGGCGGCCGGCGGTGTGATCGCGGGTTTCTCCGGCCTCGTCATGTCCGGCGACTTCGTGATCGGTCTGATCGTCTTTCTGATCCTGATCACCGTCAACTTCATCGTCATCACCAAAGGTGCCACCCGTATCGCCGAAGTCGGCGCGCGCTTCACGCTCGATGCCATCCCCGGTAAGCAGATGTCGATCGATGCGGATCTGTCCGCCGGCATCATCGATGAAAAGGAAGCGCAGCGCCGCCGCCGGGAACTGGAGGAAGAAAGCTCTTTCTTCGGTTCGATGGACGGTGCCTCGAAGTTTGTGCGCGGCGATGCGATCGCCGGTCTGATCATCACCGCCATCAATATTTTCGGCGGCATCATCATCGGTTATTTCCGCCACGGCATGCCGATCGGCGAGGCTGCCGATGTTTTCGTCAAGCTTTCGGTCGGTGACGGTATCGTCTCGCAGATCCCGGCCCTTATCGTGTCGCTGGCGGCCGGCCTTCTGGTGTCGCGCGGCGGCACCGCCGGATCGACGGATCAGGCCGTCATCAATCAGCTGAGCGGCTATCCGCGCGCCTTGATGGTCGCAGCCATGCTGATGGGGCTGCTTGCCGTCATTCCGGGATTGCCCTTCCTGCCCTTCACGCTTCTGGGCGGCATCATGGCCTTCGGCAGCTGGTATATTCCGCGCCAGGCCGAGGCGGAAAGCGCGCTTCGCCGTCAGGAAGAGGAGGACAAGGTTCTCCAGACCAACGAAGCGGAAAAGGACTCGGTCAAGCAGGTTCTGAAAACCGCCGAAATCGAGCTGGCGCTCGGCAAGCAGGTTTCGACCCGCCTTCTCGGTGCGCATCAGGAGCTGGCTTTCCGTGTCGGCAAGATGCGCAAGAAGTTCGCGACCCAATACGGTTTCGTCGTGCCGGAGATCAAGGTATCCGACGACATCATGATCCCGGAAAAAGCCTACCAGATCCGTGTTCATGGCACGACGATCGCGTCGAGCAATCTGCGTGTCGGCGATGTTCTTGTCGTGACGGGGGCGGGGCGCAAGCCGAGCATTCCGGGCGACGAAATCCGTGAACCCGCCTTCGGCATGCCGGCCGTCTCCATTCTCGAGACATTCACCGAGGATTTGAAGCGCGAAGGTTTCCACCCAATCGACAATGTCTCGGTGGTGCTGACGCATCTGAGCGAAGTCATCCGCAACAACCTGCCGCAATTGCTGTCCTACAAGGACGTCAAGATCCTCATCGACAGGCTGGATCCGGAATACAAGAAGCTCGCCGACGAAATCTGCTCGTCGCACATGTCCTATTCCGGCCTGCAGGCGGTGCTGAAACTGCTGCTCGCCGAGCGCGTGTCGATCCGCAACCTGCATCTCATTCTGGAAGCGGTCGCCGAACTTGCCCCGCATGTGCGCAAGACCGAGCAGATCGTCGAACATGTGCGGGTACGCATGTCGCAGCAGCTCTGCGGCGATCTCGCCGACAATGGCGTGTTGCGTGTGCTACGGCTCGGCAACAAGTGGGATATGGTGTTCCATCAGGCGCTCAAGCGTGATCAAAAGGGCGAAATCGTCGAATTCGACATCGATCCCCGCCATCTCGAGGAGTTTTCCGAGCAGGCGTCGAAAGTTATCCGTGAATTCATGGATCGCGGACTGCCCTTTGTCCTTGTCACGTCGCCGGAAACACGGTCCTATGTGCGCATGATTATCGAACGACTCTTTGCGACCCTGCCGGTTCTCTCGCATGTGGAACTGGCCAAGGGGCTGGAGATCAAGATTCTGGGCGCCATTTCATGATAACCGACCCGCAAGGGGCAATTATCGCATTGTTCCTTGCAATTTGCCGCATCGGCGCCTGCTTCATGACCATGCCGGGCTTTTCCAGCTCGCGCATTTCACCGCAGATCCGCATTCTGCTCTGCGTCGCGATCTCCATGGCGCTTCTGCCGGTGCTGTGGGATACGATCTATCCGAAAGTCTCCGGCGCAAGCCAGGGCACCGTTGTCGGCCTCATCTTCACCGAGATCGTCATCGGCGCGATGTATGGATTGATCGCACGGTTTTACACGCTCGGCTTTCAGTTCACTGGCGCGCTCATCGGCGCATCCATCGGGCTCAGCGCTCCCGGCGGTGCGGATGTCATCGAAGATGTGCAGGAAAATCAGATATCGAACTTCATCACCTTCGGCGGGCTTATGGTGCTGTTCATACTGGATTTCCACCACATCGTTCTGCGGGCGCTGATCGATTCCTACGGGGCGACACCGGTCGGTGCGTTGATCAGCGGCCAGAAGATGCTGATAACGCTCACCGATACGCTGCGGGCGTCCTTCTCGATTATGCTGCGGCTTGCCAGCCCTTTCGTGATCTACGGCTTGATGTTCAACGTCGCGGTCGGTCTCATCAACAAGCTGGCGCCGCAGATACCGGTCTACTTCATATCGACGCCTTTTGTTCTGGCGGGCGGTATTTTCATGCTTTATTTGTCGATCGCGGCCCTCATCCGCCAGTTCGTGGATGGTTTCGGCCCGGTCTTCATCGGCTTTTGATCTGGAGAAAACGCCATGGCTTCGGACAAGCGTTCGGCCAAACTCAAGCGCCTGGTAACGGTCCAGCGCCATATGGAGAAAATGGCCGAGGTCGAGCTGGCTGACACCACCCGCGTGCGTGCGGAAGTGGCAGAATCCATGGAGACCGTGCTTGAAGCGATGAGTTCCATGGAACCGGTCCACCAGATGTTCTCCAAGCACTATTCGGATCGTTACGGCCGTCTCGTCGTCAAGGACCGCCAGCTCACCGGCGTGCAGCAATTGCAGGAAAACAAGGTGCTCAAGGAAAAGACCAAGGCTGACCGGCTTGAGGACAGAATGCACCTTGCCCGTGACCTCGAGGATCGTGAGGCCGACGATAATGCAATCTATGATCTGTTAGAAATAACGAACGCATCCCGGACACCAGCCTCCAGCAAGGTTGGCGATCCATAGTCTATCCCGTTGTTGCATCGCTGGCGTCCGGATGGACGTATTGAGCGGTGTTTCTTGATTGAGCGAACGCCCGGCCTTCAATGCCGCCCGTTCGTCAGCTCGGGAGTTCTGGACGTGGCGATATCGGTTATAAGTGATCTGGTGATGGATGTGGTTCGCGCTGCGGACCCTCAGGAAGTGCAGGTCGCCCAGGAAAAATTGAAGGCGAACAAGGCGGCTTTCGCTGCGACGAGCCTTGCCGATTCGGGCAAGGGCTTTGGCGCTGCCGTTGATATGCTTGATAGCGCCACCTCGAAGGCGGGTCTCGGCAATACCAACATCCGCTCTGCCCGTACCGAAATTCCGGAAACATATCGCAAGTATGAGGCTTCCGTGCTTCAGACCTTCGTTGCCAACATGCTGCCGAAAGACAGCGAGGAGGTTTACGGCAAGGGTAATGCCGGCGAGATCTGGAAAAGCATGATGGCGGAACAGTTTGCCGACACGATCTCCAGAAATGGCGGCGTCGGCATTGCGGAACAGGCCTACAAGGATGCGTTGCGGAAAGCCGAGAGCAAAGGCATTACCGACGTATCCATGAATGAAAAAGACCATAATGCTGCAATTCGGATGGTGGCGGAGTTCGAAAGGCAGGTCCTCGGCGTTTCCAATGATAAAACGGACGAGGCTTGAGCATGATAAATCATAACGAGGAGACACGCATGGACCTTATGTCGAACGACCACCGCATCAAATCCGTTCTCGGCCGTCTTGAAATGATCATCGACAATGAGAATGACAATATCGGTAAGGACCCCCAGTTCGATTTCAAAGTCTCCAATGCCCATAAAAGCCGTTGCCTCTATGAGTTGACGATGCTGTTCCGCGATACGCCCCATGAGGAAATCGCCGCCGGACATCTCGATCAGGTGCAGGGCATCAAGTCCAAGCTTGCAACCAATGCCAGCCGCGTCGAGGCGCATCTGAATGCGGTTCGCGCTGTCGCGGATCTGCTCAAGACCGCGATCCAGGAAGCCGATACGGACGGCACCTATTCGCAGGAACAGTTCATGTATGGTGCCGCCTCCTGATGTTGAAGCTTCTTCTCACCGGCGTCTGGGTTTGCGCCGTCACGCTCGGCGCGGTGTATTTCTCCGTCCAGATGGCGACGGCACCCTCGCCGGGGGATGAGGCGGGGGCGAAAAAGGCCAGCCTGCAACTGGTCAAAGGCGAAAGCATCACCATTCCCGTCATCAATGATGGCGGTGTGAATGGCTATTTCCTCAGCCGCATTTCCCTGCGTGTCGACAAGGAAAAGATGGCGAAGATCGAACTGCCGGCAACGCAGTTGATGACCGACGAATTGTTCACGCTTCTAGCGGGCTCTTCCATGGTCAACATCGCCAATATCTCCACTTTCGATCCTGATGTCTTCAAGCAGCGCATCCGCGAGGGGCTGAACAAGAGGCTCGGCGATGAGGTGGTCGGTGATGTGCTGATCGAGCAGCTCGATTATCTGTCGAAAGCCGATATTCGCGAGCAGAAGGGCAATGGTTCGCCCCATTCGGTCAAGATTGTTGAAGGCGAGAAAGTCGACGCCGGAAAAGAAGCGGCCCCGAGCCACTGACGTCGCGTGACGCAGTGTGGGCCGCCAGTCTGGTTAATCGAGCCTTTCTATTTCCCGTGACATTCGAACAGTTGCTTTCAGGGTAACTTCAACCAGCACCTGTATAAACAGACCCATGAGCCGCCATCCAGCAAACCTTGCGCCGGATTGCCGGCGGTGGGTTTGGCATTTGGGGGTTGGCATGAATTTCGCGGCAGGTTTTGCGCGGACGGGATCGCAACGGAATATCCACGGATTGCGCGTCTGTGATCTGGACTGGAACGGGGCGCTGGAAATGGTCAGCGGTCGGGCTTCGGCTTGCGAAGGCCATACGATGCTCTCGTTTCTCACCATCCAGAATGCCAGGCTGTCTCTCAAGGACATTGCTTACCGGCAGATTCTGGAAAGCTGTCTGCTTCTGCCGCAGGGCAGGGGGATGAATGCCGCCGCACGCGCCGAACATGGCAAGCCTCTGCCCGTCACCATCGACGGCGTCGCCTTCGTCATGGCGCTTCTGACCTATATGGCTGTGCCGAAACGTATCGGCGTTGCGGGAGATGATGCGGCGCAGGTCGGAGAGGTCCTCGCCAAGCTGCGCGCACACGCACCCTGGCATGATTTCGTGATGCTGAACCGGGATACGTCGGGCGTGAAGGTGGATGTCGTGCTGGCCGGCATGCTCGGGGAAAATCAGGAAAAATGGCTGCATCGCAGCGTCAGTCGCGACGATGCGCGGGTCGCCATCGCGGTCGGCCCACTGTTCAAGGTGCTGGCGTCCGAAGTGGCCGGCATGCCGGAAATCTTTCGCAAGTTGCATATGAGCTGGCTTTACAGCCTGTGCGCCGAGCCATGGCACATCGCGCTCGGCAAGGGCTGAGACCGGTCCGCAAAGCCCGCGTTAACCATTTGTTTGCCACGATCCTTTAACCTCCCGTAAGGTTTTGAAAGCTGCCTGTTGCGGGCGGCGCCGAGCGTGGCAGACGGCTTCAGATGGTTGATCACAGTCCCGATATGATGGCGACGCGCCCTGACGAGGATGATGTCGCCGTACCTGTGTCGCAGTTGCGCAAGCATTGTCTGCGACTTCTGACGGCCGGTTGCGTGGCCGCGGCCACTGTCGCGGGTGCTGCACTTCCGCTCCTGCTCATCGATTCCGGTTTTCGCGGCTATGTTTCGCAGGCGCGTGTCGAGGTCACCCAGACCGGTTACGATGCGCCTGATGCGGCCCGCTTTCTTGCCATGGCCCGCCGCACCCTGCTTTCGCCCTCCGGGCTGGACCGGATAACGGGCGACCTCAAATTGAAACCCGCCGATATGGTCGGCGTTCACAATCAGGGCGAGCTTGGCCTGCTTCTCGACCTTTTGACGGGGGCGGATACGCGTTCGCTTTCCCCGCGCGAAGCGTTGAACGGCGCGGTGGGCGAGGCGATCCGGCTGGAACTGACCCCGGATGAAAATACGCTTATCGTAACCTCGAAGGCTGCGACGCCGGAAGGCGCGATGCGGCTTACCGACTATCTTTCGATGCGTGTGATGGCGGATGGCAAGGCTGGCACCATGACGCCTGCCATGCGCGAGACGGAGAGGGCGCGGACCCGGCTGGACGAGGCGGAAGCCGCGCTGAACGGTTTCCAGATGCGCCACGGCGATACCGTGCTGTCAGAAGTGCAGCAGCTCGAACAGCAGTTGCGCGACATAAACGACAACCTTGCGGGGAGCACCCGGCAGCAACAATCGCTTCAGACGGAGCTGGCGGCGGCCTCCGCGCTCAAGCCGAATGATGTGTTGTCGAAGCCCCTGCCGTCAGGTGCTGCTTTCTCAGCGCTTGAGGATATCAGGCAAAGACATGCGAGTGCCAGCATGGCACTAGCCGGGGTCTCTGTGGATTACGGCCCGAAACATCCCCGCCGCATCGCCGCCCAGAATGCGGTGGATGCCGTGCAGGCGCTTGTCGCTCCCGCACTTCGCCAGTTGGTCGATGGTTTGCGGGCGGATGAAAAGCGCGTCGCACAGGAAGTTGCAACCGCGAACGGCGAGCGGACGAAACACCTTGATCGGCTGAGCAGCCTCGATGTCACGCCCGGTGAACTCTCCAGATTGCAGGGTGAGCTGGAAACGGCGCGAAATGCCTATCTCGAGGCAAGCGAACGCCGGGACATGTCCTCATCCACGACTACCGCCGTTGAGACCCGCCTCACCAGGAAGGCCGGACCGGGCGAGCTGTCGCGCGATATGACGCAAGCCGGGATGCTGGCGGGCGGTGGCGCGTTGATCGGCCTGCTGGGCAGCCTTTACCTCCTGAGCTATCGTCGCCACGACGAGGAAGAGGAGGCCGCATTCGCCTTCGAGGACGCGCAGGTTCTCCCCTCTGAAGAAGTGCCAACACAATCCGCGCAGTTTCCCGAATTCGAGCCGATCGAGCCGGATGTGTTCCACGATCTGGAAGAGCCGGCCACCGATGGCGATTTCGAGCCGGAGGATGAGTTCGCCGACTATTACGCCGAGGCGGCGAATGAGGCCGGATTTGATACCGATGACATTCCGCTGGACGAGCGCGTCCGGCAGGTTCTGATGGGCAACCGCACTGTGCGGAATGCTGCCCAAATGTCGCCGGAGCTGCCGCCTTTGCTCAATGAAGCCCTTGCCGGGCACTTCGATCACGAGCAGGCCGAGGCCGAGGAGTTGGCGGAATTGAGACGCGAGTTGGCGCTCTTGAGGGAGCGTCTCGCCGATTACGCCGATCACCGCGAAGACTACCGCAAAACGGCCTGAAAACGCCGCATTTTCGCTTGCATTCCTGTGAATGGGATACCATACGGAGCCAACGTAACCCAGCAGGAGCAGGACGCATGGCAGTTGTGATTGACGGGAAGGCGAAGGCGGCTTCGGTAACGGAGGCGGTCCGCAAATCGGCAGAAACGCTTGAGGCGGAACAGGGCGTGAAGCCCGGTCTCGCGGTTGTCATCGTCGGCAACGATCCGGCCAGCCACGCTTACGTGAACTCCAAAAGCAAGACGGCCAAGCAATGCGGTTTCAATTCGGTTCAGCACACACTGCCGGAAGAAACGACGCAGGCTGATCTCCTGAAGCTGGTCGGCGATTTGAACGCCGATGCGTCGATCCACGGCATTCTGGTGCAGCTTCCTTTGCCGAAGCACTTCAATTCCGATGAGATCATCCAGTCGATCCTGCCTGAAAAGGATGTGGACGGGCTGAGCGTGCTCAACGCCGGCAAGCTCGCAACCGGCGATCTTGCCACCGGCCTCATTTCTTGCACGCCCGCTGGCGCCATGCTTCTGGTGCGCGGCATTCACGGCGAAGACCTTTCCGGCCTCAACGCCGTGGTCATCGGCCGCTCGAACCTGTTCGGCAAGCCGATGGGCCAGCTGCTCTTGAACGCCAATGCCACGGTGACGATGGCGCATTCACGCACCAAGGATCTCGCCACCGTCTGCAAGACGGCCGATATTCTCGTGGCGGCAGTCGGTCGTGCGGCGATGGTGAAGGGCGATTGGGTAAAACTCGGCGCAACGGTCATCGATGTCGGCATCAACCGCATTCCCGCGCCGGAAAAAGGCGAAGGCAAAACGAAGCTGGTCGGCGATGTCGCCTTTGACGAGGCAAGTGCTGTGGCCGCTGCCATCACGCCGGTTCCGGGCGGTGTCGGCCCGATGACGATCGCCATGCTGATGGCCAACACCGTCATCGCCGCCTATCGCGCGCTCGGCAAGACCGCACCGAAGTTCTGAAATCGGCGCTACTCTTTCGGCGCTGGCCCTGTGGAGGCGCGAACCACGAGTTCCGCCTTCCAGAGTTCCTGATGGGGCTCCGTCTGATTGAGCTTGATCCGGTTGATCAGGCGCTGGCCGACACGCACGCCCGCTGCCCTGAGCGACGAGCGGGTGGTGGTGAGCGGCACGGAAAAATTGTCGGGCTTCAGAAGCGGCAGCACGTCGTCATGGGCGATCAGCGAAATATCTCTGCCGGGTTTCAGGCCGCGCTGGTTGAGCGAGCGGATGACGCCGAGCGCAAGTGCGGTACTGGCGCAAACAATGGCGGTCGGCCTCTCTGGCTGTGACAGCAGCGCCTCCATGCCGAGATAACCCTCCTCGTCGGTCATGCTGCTGTGCCTTGTGTTTTCTGGGCGCAAGGTCAGGCCGTTTGCCGCCAGCGCCTTTTCCACACCGAGATAGCGGCGGAAGGTAAAGTCGTAGCCTTCTGGCCCGTTCAGAAGCCCGATCCGTTTATGGCCAAGCTGGAGCAGCAGCTGGGTCGCATCGCGAAAGGCGGCCTCATTGTCCACGTCGAGATAGGGATAATCCTCCTCCACGCCGAAGGAGCGGCCATGGACGAGGAAGGGCAGCGACAGCGATTGCATCATGGCAATGCGGGTGTCGCTCTTTTTCATGTAGGCGAGGTAGATGCCATCGACACTGCCGCTTGCGGCCAGTCCCCGCAGGGCTTCCTGTTCCTTTTCCGGCTCCGTGGGCGTGATGACGAGGTGAAACCCGCTGCGGGCCGCTTCCTCGCCGAGGCCGCTCAGGAATTCGCCGAAATGCACATCCGAGCGGTGGTGTTCGCCAACCGGCATCACCAGTCCGATGGAGCCGACCTTGCCTGTCGCCAGCCTCTGCGCCGCGGCATTCGGGCGGTATCCGGTCTTTTCGGCGGCTTCCGTGACACGGCGTCGCGTTTCGGCGCTGACCTCGGGATATCCGTTGAGCGCCCTGCTGACGGTTGTCTGAGAAATCCCCAGCAGTTGCGACAACTGTTTCAGGTTCATGTTTGTTTTCCTCCATGCGCGCACTTTGGAAAATGGCAAAAGCCTCTCCTCAAACTCCCAAAGCGCTTTAGGTTTTTACCAGCCTCCGCTGGTTTTCTCAATCGAAAACGATAGCCGCCTTCCTAAGTAAGTATGACTATTCATACGACAATGCGGCCCATCCAATGAAAGAGCCTCTTGACTCCTTCTTGATGACAATGAGATGAATAGGCAGCCAAAGCGCTTTGATTTATGGGAGGTGCTTTGAGCCTTTTATGTGATGGGAGGTAAATCACATGCAGAAGACTCTTTTGGCGACGGCGGCATCGATAGTGCTGCTGTCGGGTTCGGCCTTTGCCGCCGACCTTAAATTCGCGCCCGGTCAGGACGCCAAGTTCAACTGGAAAAGCTACGAGGACTTCAAGGCGGCGCATGCCGACCTCAAAGGCCAGACGCTGACGATTTTCGGGCCCTGGCGCGGTGAGGATGAAGCGCTGTTCCAGTCGGTGCTTGCCTATTTCGCTGACGCAACGGGCGTGAACGTCCGTTATTCCTCGTCGGAAAACTACGAACAGCAGATCGTCATCGACACGCAGGCAGGCTCGCCGCCCAATATCGCCATTCTGCCGCAGCCCGGTCTTCTGGCCGATCTCGCCGCCAAGGGCTTTCTGGTGCCGCTCGGTGATGAGACCGCGAAATGGGTCGAGGAAAATTACGGCGCGGGCAAATCCTGGGTCGATCTCGGCAGCTACAAGGGTAAGGACGGCAACAAGGCCTACTTCGCATTCCCCTTCAAGGCCGACGTGAAGTCGCTCGTCTGGTACGTGCCTGAGAACTTCGAGGAAGCGGGCTATAAAGTGCCCACGACCATGGAAGACCTGTTCAAGCTGACGGATCAGATCGTTGCTGATGGTGGCACGCCCTGGTGCATCGGCCTCGGCTCCGGCGGTGCTACCGGCTGGCCGGCAACGGATTGGGTAGAAGACCTGATGCTGCGCACGCAGCCGCTCGATGTCTACCAGAAATGGACGACGAACGAGGTCAAGTTCACCGATCCGGCCGTGGTTGCGGCGATCAACGAGTTCGGCAAATTCGCCAAGAACGAAAAATACGTCAGCGGCGGTGTCGCGGCTGTGGCCTCCACCGACTTCCGCGACAGCCCCAAGGGCCTCTTCGACATTCCGCCGAAGTGCTACCTGCACCATCAGGCATCCTTCGTGCCGTCCTTCTTCCCGGCAGGCACCAAGGTCGGCACGGATGTGGATTTCTTCTACATGCCTACCTACGCTTCCAAGCCTGAACTCGGCAAGCCGGTCCTGGGTGCGGGTACACTCGTTACCGTCACCAAGGAAGCGCCCGCCGCGAAGGCTTTCGTCGACTTCCTGAAAGCCCCGATTGCGCATGAAGTGTGGATGGCACAGTCCAGCTTCCTGACGCCATACAAGGGTGTGAACGTCGATACCTATGCCAACGAGCAGATGAAGCGCCAGGGCGAAATCCTGACCACCGCAACGACTTTCGGCTTTGACGGTTCCGACCTGATGCCGGGCAAGATCGGTGCGGGCGCATTCTGGACCGGCATGATCGATTTTGTCGGCGGCAAGTCCGCCGATCAGGTCGCCGCCGATATCCAGAAGGCCTGGGACGGCCTCAAGTAAGCTCAATCCGGCTTGGCCCGGCGGTGATGCCGCCGGGCCTTTGCCAATGGAACGGCGCGTCGACCGCATAAAATCAGCGCGGCGCGGAGAAGATCAAGGGAGGGAATATGGCTCAACAACTCGTTTCTGCCATAGGCGTCATGGTAGCAGGCGTTTTTGCCTGCGCCGCCTATTATTGGCTATCCGACAAAGTGTTGCAGGTGATCTTTCCCGTCCGCTCGGGAGATGTGTTGCAGGCGTCCCGCAACCTCAATCGCCGCGCGGCGGTTCGGCCCTGGCTGTTCATCGGCCCCGCTTTGATCCTTCTGCTGGTTTATCTGGTCTATCCCGTCATCGCCACGCTGATCCTGTCGTTCCACGACCGGACCGGCACCGAATTCGTCGGCCTTGCCAACTATCGCTGGGCATTTTTCGATGCCGGTTTCCGCCAGTCGATCTTTAACAACATTCTCTGGCTGGCCGTGGTGCCGGCCGCCTGCACCTTCTTCGGCCTCGTCATCGCCGTCATGACCGACCGCATCTGGTGGGGCAATATCGCCAAATCCATCGTCTTCATGCCGATGGCGATCTCTTTCGTCGGTGCCTCCGTCATCTGGAAGTTCATCTATGAATATCGCGCTGAAGGTCAGGTTCAGATCGGCCTTTTGAACGCAGTTGTCGAGTTTTTCGGCGGCAATCCGCAGGTGTGGATTTCCATGCCGTTCTGGAACAACTTCTTCCTGATGGTCATCCTCATCTGGATCCAGACCGGTTTCGCCATGGTCATCCTGTCGGCGGCGCTGCGCGGCATCCCGGAAGAGACCATCGAGGCAGCCGTCATCGACGGCGCCAATGGCTGGCAGATCTTCTGGAAGATCATGGTTCCGCAAATCTGGGGCACCATTGCCGTCGTCTGGACCACGATCACCATTCTCGTGCTCAAGGTTTTCGACATCGTGCTGACCATGACCAACGGCCAGTGGAACACCATGGTGCTCGCCAATCTCATGTTTGACTGGATGTTCCGCGGTGGCGGTGACAGTGGCCGAAGTGCTGTCATAGCACTCATCATCATGGCGGCCGTCACCCCGATCATGGTCTGGAACATCCGCCAGGCCAACCGCGAGATGGAGGGCCGCTGAGATGAATATCGTCAAACGCCTTCGCCGCGTCGGCCTGCCGCGCCTTATCGTCCATGCCAGCGTGCTGGTCGTTGTGCTTCTCTGGCTCCTGCCCACGCTCGGTATTCTCGTCAGCTCGCTGCGCGACAAGGACCAGATCACCGTATCAGGCTGGTGGACGGCCTTTTCCAGTTCCGAACAGACGGCGGCGGTTCGCCTTGCCGACGCTGCCGTGCAGAAGCAGGACGGAAACCGATACGTGATATCCGGCAATGTCTTTGAAAACGGCGCCGGCGGAAAAGTCTCCGCCTTCGGCGTGCGCGTGCAGGAGCCGAGAGCCTTCAAAGCGGGTGAAGCGGCCGATATCGGCGATGGCGAGACGCTGCTGGTCAATGCGGACGGCACCTATGAATACAGCAAGGCCTCCAGCTTCGAGGGTTCCCGTGGTAAGCGCGTCTATATTTCCGTTGGAACGCCGCCGGTCTTCACGCTCGATAATTATCGAACGGTTCTGACCTCGGAAGGCATCGGCCAGTCCTTCGTCAACTCGCTGACGGTGGCCGTGCCTGCGACCGTCATCCCCATTCTCATCGCTGCCTTTGCCGCCTATGCCCTGTCATGGATGAGCTTTTCCGGCCGCAATTTTCTGATTGCGATGGTGGTGGGCCTGATCGTCGTGCCGTTGCAGATGTCGCTGATCCCGCTCCTGAAACTCTACAACGAAATCGGCAATATCTTCGGCGTTCCGTCCAAGACCTATGCCGGCATCTGGCTGGCGCATACCGCCTTCGGTCTGCCGCTCGCCATCTACCTGCTGCGCAACTACATTTCCGGCCTGCCGAAAGAGATCATCGAAAGTGCGCGTGTCGATGGCGCGAGCGATTTCGAAATCTTCGTCAAGATCATCCTGCCGCTGTCATTCCCGGCACTTGCTTCTTTCGCCATCTTCCAGTTCCTGTGGACCTGGAACGACCTGCTCGTCGCCATGGTCTTCCTCGGTACGCAGAAGGACGAGCTGGTGCTGACCGGTGCCTTGAACGCGCTGCTCGGTTCGCGCGGCGGCAACTGGGAAATCCTCACCGCCTCGGCCTTCGTCACCATCGTTGTGCCGCTTGGCGTCTTCTTCGCCCTTCAACGTTATCTCGTGCGTGGCCTGCTCGCGGGCTCCGTCAAGGGAGGCTGATTATTCCATGAACGCCCATACCAGACAGGATGAGACTATGACCGCTCCGGTGACTTCCGCTTTGACGCCCAACAAGGATTGGTGGCGCGGCGCCGTGATCTACCAGATCTACCCGCGCTCCTATCAGGATTCCAATGGCGACGGCATCGGCGACCTCAAGGGCATCACAGACCGCCTGGCGCATATTGCCAGTCTCGGCGCAGACGCCATCTGGATTTCGCCTTTCTTCACCTCGCCGATGAAGGATTTCGGTTACGACGTTTCGAACTATGTCGATGTCGATCCGATGTTCGGCACGCTCGCCGATTTCGACGGGTTGATCGCTGAAGCCCACCGTCTCGGCGTCCGTGTGATGATTGATCTGGTCATGTCGCATACCTCGGACCAGCATCCGTGGTTCGTGGAAAGCCGCGCCAGCCGCAACAATCCGAAATCGGACTGGTATGTCTGGTCGGACAGCAAGCCGGATGGCACGCCGCCCAACAACTGGCTGTCGATCTTCGGCGGCTCCGGCTGGCAGTGGGACCCCACCCGCATGCAATATTACATGCACAACTTCCTGACCTCGCAGCCGGACCTCAATCTGCATAATCCGGAAGTGCAGGAAGAACTGCTGAATGCCACCCGCTTCTGGTTGAAGCGCGGCGTCGATGGTTTCCGCCTCGACACGATCAACTTCTATTTCCACGACCTGGAACTGCGCGACAACCCGGCGCTGGCGCCGGAGCGCCGCAACGCCTCCACGGCGCCTGCGGTCAATCCCTACAATTTCCAGGAACACCTCTACGACAAGAACCGCCCGGAAAATATCGCGTTCCTGAAGCGTTTCCGTGCCGTGCTGGACGAGTTCCCGGACATCGCTGCCGTCGGCGAAGTGGGCGACAGCCAGCGCGGTCTCGAAATCGTTGGCGAATATACCTCCGGCGATGACAAGATGCAGATGTGCTACGCCTTCGAATTCCTGGCGCCGGACGCACTCACCCCGCAGCGTGTTGCCGACGTGCAGGCGGATTTCGCCAAGGCCGCGCCGGAAGGCTGGGCCTGCTGGGCTTTCTCCAACCATGATGTCGTGCGCCATGTCAGCCGCTGGGGTGAGCATGTCGAAGACAAGGACGCCTTCGCCAAGGTACTTTCTGCGCTACTCATGACGCAGCGCGGCTCCGTTTGCATCTATGAGGGCGAGGAGCTCGGTCTCACCGAAGCCGATATCGCTTTCGAGGATCTACAGGACCCGTACGGCATCCAGTTCTGGCCGGAATTCAAGGGCCGCGATGGTTGCCGCACGCCGATGGTGTGGGACGCAGGCCACGCGCAGGCCGGTTTCTCAACCTCGGACAAGACATGGCTGCCTATTCCCGCCGAACACAAGCAGCGCGCCGTCAGCGCCCAGCAGGGCAACGAGGCATCCGTGCTGGAGCATTATCGCCGGTTCCTGTCCTTCCGCAAAAAGCATCCCGCTTTCGCCAAGGGCGGCATCGAATTCCAGCCGGTGGAGGGGGACGTGCTGAGCTATACCCGCACGCTCGGCAACGAAACAGTTCTTTGCCTCTTCAATCTGTCCGCGACACCTGCAAAGGCGACGCTGCCGGAAGGGAACTGGGAGGTTCTCGAAGGTCACGGCTTTGCAAGCGGCCTTGACGGCAGAAGCGTAGAACTTCCGGCATGGGGCGCTTTCTTCGCCCGTTACGCCTGACAGAACAGGGAGGAACAACCCATGACAAGTCTCGTTCTCAAGGATATCCGCAAATCATACGGGCAGGTGAAGGTCCTGCACGGCATCGATCTGGAGATCGAACAGGGCGAATTCATCGTTTTCGTCGGCCCCTCGGGCTGCGGAAAATCGACGCTTCTGCGCATGATCGCCGGTCTGGAGGAAATCACCGGCGGCGAGATGTTCATCGACGGCCAGCTCGTCAATGAAATCCCGCCTTCGCGCCGGGGCATTGCCATGGTGTTCCAGTCCTATGCGCTCTATCCGCATATGACCGTTTACGACAACATGGCTTTCGGCATGAAGATCGCCAAGGAAAACCGCCAGGAAATCGACCGCCGCGTTCGCGCCGCTGCCGAAATCCTGCAGCTGACGCAATATCTGGAACGTTTGCCCAAGGCACTTTCCGGCGGCCAGCGCCAGCGCGTCGCCATCGGCCGCGCGATCTGCCGCAATCCCAAGGTCTTCCTGTTCGACGAGCCGCTGTCGAACCTCGATGCCGCACTGCGTGTCGCAACCCGCATCGAGATCGCCAAGCTCAACGAACAGATGGCCGATACGACGATGATCTACGTCACCCACGACCAGGTGGAGGCGATGACGCTGGCGGACCGTATCGTCGTTTTGAATGCGGGTCGTGTGGAGCAGGTCGGCCCGCCGCTGGAACTTTACGAAAACCCTGCCAACCTCTTCGTGGCGCGGTTCATCGGCTCGCCCGCCATGAACATCATCGCGGCGAAGATTGCCGGAACAGGGGAGCGGACCTCCATCGAACTTGCCGGCGGGAAGACGCTGAACGTCGTCGTTCCCACACCTGCAACCGAGCAGGGCAAGGCCGCGAGCTTCGGTGTCCGGCCGGAGGATTTGAGCATCGTCACCGGCGACGATTATCTTTTCGAGGGAAAAGTCGCGATCGTCGAGGCTCTCGGGGAAGTGACCCTGCTTTATCTCGAAGCGCCCAAAGGGCAGGAGCCTATCATCGTCAAGGTGCCGGGCATCGTTTCCGTCGCCAAGGGGCAGACCCTGCGCTTTGCAGCACCGCAGGCAAAGCTCCATCTCTTCGACGCTGAAGGCAAGAATTACCGCAGATAATCGCCTGCGCTCTTCGAAAAACATGCCCCGGAACGTCCCCGTTCCGGGGTTTTTTCATGACCTTTTGCCGCTGTGGAAAAACGTCGGAAATGTACCGCTTCCGGTCTATCTAAGACGACGCTGATATAAATTGTTAAAGACTATGTCCTAATCTTGGAGGCGTTGATAGAGCATGGGAGTCCGGGCGTGCAGAGCAGTGCGGGTGTCGTCAAGAACAGTTACCTGACCAGGGAAGAATCCTTCATGTACGACCGCGAAGGCCGGTTTCGCATGGAAGATACCATGAATGCGGCGCGCATCGAATATACCGAGAAGGCCGTCATGCACATGGCCGCCCGCCGTTGCGACGTCATCCGCATCTCCCAGACCGAGGCAGTGCTGGCGCTGCTGACGAAATATAATCTGCCGAACCAGTTCTATCTGGATATTCCCGACGCCCGCATTACCAAGATCGGCTGTGTGATGTTGCGCGTCAACGCCAACAACACCATCCACGTCCGCTTCCTGCGCATGCTGACGCAAAAGGAACTGGACCGCATTTTCGTGTTCAGCACGCACCCTGCCCATAAGGACAGGAAGCTCGATATCCGGTCGTTCTGAGTACGGATTTCAAGGTTTAGCGACCTGAAATTAGCACCGGTGACGATTGCGAAGGGCGTCACTCGAGTAAATCGCAATCCTGAAAAATGCCTTCCATGCCCATCAATCCGAAAACGACCTTCGGTTTGAAAATCGTATTGCCGTAAACTTCTATATTGCCCTCACATTCACCCGTTAAACTGACTAACGAGTTGCCGGGCGCGGAAATATCCGCTTCGAAAAGAAAAGAATGATTCCCTTCTTGAAGCTTGACGGAGCCGGAAAATTTCTCGTCTAGATATTTGTCGATTACAAGTTTCTTATCTATGTATAGTTTAAGAGAGCTGATCGAGCCGTCTATCGGACCAAAACCGGCGTTGTTAATAAACGGTCTGTTTGTTTTAATGACGACATTGTACATAGGCGCAGGCGGAGGCGGAAGAAAATCGTCCCGCCATTCGTTCATAATCGTCCGAATGCATCCTGGCCGGTCGAGCGCCATACCTTCAATCTTTTCTTGTAGAACTCCCACATAAGCACTCTTTGAAAAGCTCTTCGTGGTGTCAATATCCATTGTAGCAAGCTTGCCGGCTAGTTTATCTACCTGAGTTCTAACTTCGGAATTGCTTGTTACAGTGCATATTTGTTCCGCGAATACCCTCACGGCTTCAATTGCGTTTCTCTTCCTAAGTTCATATTGTGCCACAGGATCTTGAGCTTTAGCCGCAGCGAGGGGAACGAAAAGAGCTGCAGATGAAATAAATAAATATAATCTCTGACCTTTCATTACGGCTCCTATTTAAAAAATATCAGCTTTGATCACGGCGGCAGCTTCTTTTTTGCAGTCCGCTGGTTTCAGAGCGAGCCCTTCTATTTTTTCCTGTATGATCCCGATGTAGCTATCGGCTTTGTAATTTGCTGAAAATGCTGGCTTGATGTCGATGAGCCCCCTGAGTAGCGAGTTCATCTCCGCTGTAAGCTCAGCTCTAATTTCTGCCGAAGTTCTTTGGCCTTTGGGCACACATATGCGATCTGCATAATCAGCAATAATCGACAGCGCTCTTGCCTTTTCATCTAACGTAATCTGCGCGCTTGCTTGATCGGATAGAAGGCTAATCAATACTATTGGAAAAGCTTGAATAAATCGCATGATAAATCTCTGGTTGAAATATGATACTTAAAACAAGAGATTTATGTATTTGCAACTAAAATGTTATCTTGGCGTCAAGACTATTCATGGCGGTCGAAAACGTCGCATCCCATTAGTCTTCGTCCCGAAAACGTGCCTTCGGTTGTGGAAATTGAACATTCTTTGGGTTTGAGCTATGACAACCCGCCCAAAACGGTCTGCTTCAGCTTCACATCCGGCACTTCCGCAAACGCAAGATCGCTGCGGCCGAAATAGGATTTCTGGTTGGTGGCGGACCAGTCGTTGCACACGAGTTTGTAGCGCTGTTTCATGTCCGGTTTTTCCGGCATGGCGTAAAGATAATCGCCAGTGCGGGCGGCAAGCGGAATATCGCCGTCCTGGTTGCAGCGCTTGAGGATTTGCGCAAGTGCCTCGCCATCCACTTCCGTCACCATCAGCTTGCCGTCGAAACGCAGCGAGGCGTTGAAATCGTATTGGCGAATATCGCCCTGCGGCAGACCGGCACCGAGCGACGTATGGGCGATGAAGCCGACATCCGCCCCCGCTTTCGCGGCAATGAGATGCGCCACATGGCGTCCGGCCTCGTCAACGGTCATTGCCTTCTCGGATTTGCCGACGATTGCCCGTTCTTCCGCAGTGAGATGTTTTGCAAGCGTCTGCTCGATCAGGCTCTTGAGCGCCGGGGAGGCGGGGGCGCCGCTGTCAATGGCGACCGTCTCGATGGTCGGAGCCTTGCCGGGGGCAGCAATTGTTGCAACGGCCATGGAGGTGCACCACGAGCCGGTGTGGACATAACGCGTAGCGCCCTGTTCATGCACGAAGTTCAGGTGATCGTGACCGCCGACCAGCAGGGTGCCGTCCGGCAGCAACGGCAGGATATCACGGTCGGCAACGACGCCGGCATGGCTGAGAACGATGTTGATCGCATCCTGCTTGACGATGGCGGGCAGATTTTCCTTCGCCCACTCCACGGGCTGGGGAATATCCAGCATCTCGCGCGTCGCCTTCGGATAGGTGTTGATCGCGTTGGTGGCAAGACCCGCAACGACGACCGGCTGTCCACCTGCACTCACTTCGGCACTGGCCGGAGCATAGACAGCGCCGGTGCGCTTGTCGATGATGTTGGAAAGCACGGTTATGCCGAGCGCGCGGGCGCGGCTGACGAAATTGGCAAGGTCGTTATCGATATCCGGCTCATGGTTGCCGATGTTGATGACGGTGGGGGCGAGTTTGGCGAGCGCCGCCAGTAAGGTCCACTCGATTTCACCGGCCGAACGTGTCGCCACCGCATTGCCGGTTTCGAACAGGTCACCGTTCAGAAGAATGATATGGGGGACCTTGTCGGCGGCGATGCGGGTTTCTATTGCCGCGAGAAGCTGTCCGATGCGCTCATAGGCCGAATGTAGATCTGCGATGACGATTGCACGCAGCGCCACGCCTTGCGCCGCAACCGGCGTTGCCACCACCATCAGCGGCAGCATGGCGGTGCCGGCCATAAGCTTCAGCACATCGCGGCGCTTGCTTGAGAAAATCGTCATATCCGGCCTCATCATCTGAAATTGCGCCATCGTCCTGCCGTTGGCTGAGAAGGCCCTATAGGGCGATCATCACAGCCGCATGACAAGTTTGGCGTTTAAGAGACGGGAAATAAAGTGGGTTCTGCAGGGCCTTTCAAAGGGTATGAAGGCGAAAGCCGGATAGGGCTTTCGCCTTCATGCACTCAATGGAACAGTACGCTGGCACCCTGATCGGCCGGGCCGACATTGCGGCGGAAGGGGGCGAAAAGTTCGCGGCCCATGCCCCATTCGTTGCCGGAAAGGTCGGCGCGCGCCGGTTCGCGCTTCGCCAGTTCTGCTGCGGAAACCAGCACTTCCAGCGATCCGGAAACGGCGTCGAGACGGATGATGTCGCCGTCGCGGATGAGCGAGATCGGTCCGCATTCGGAGGCTTCCGGCGTGACGTGAATGGCGGCCGGCACCTTGCCGGAAGCGCCGGACATGCGTCCATCAGTCACCAGCGCCACCTTGAAACCACGGTCCTGCAGCACGCCGAGCGGCGGCGTCAGGCGGTGCAGTTCCGGCATGCCATTGGCCTTCGGCCCCTGGAAACGGACGACGGCGATGAAGTCGCGGTTGAGCTTGCCGTCCTTGAATGCATCCTGGAGTTCCTGCTGGTCGTTAAACACGATTGCGGGCGCCTCGATGATGTGGCGTTCAGGCTTGACGGCGGAAATCTTGATGACCGATTTGCCAAGATTGCCGGTCAGCATTTTCAGGCCGCCAGTTGGCTGGAACGGCGTTTCGATGCTGGCGAGAACCTTGGGGTCGTGGCTCTGCTCGGGCGAGGGCTCGCGGGTTACCGCTCCGTTTTCGTCAAGCTTGGCATCCACGGTGTAGGCTTCAAGACCGTGTCCGAAGACGGTGCGCACGTCGTCATGCACGAAACCATGTTTCAGCAGTTGCTTGATGAGGAAGCCCATGCCGCCGGCGGCGTGGAAGTGGTTCACATCCGCAAGACCATTGGGATAGACGCGGGCGAGCAGCGGGACGATATCCGAGAGATCGGAAATATCCTGCCAGGTAAGGATGATGCCGGCAGCACGCGCCATGGCGATCAGATGCATCGTATGGTTGGTCGAGCCGCCCGTCGCATGCAGGCCGACGACGCCGTTGACGATCGAGCGTTCGTCGATCATCTCGCCCGCAGGCGTAAATTCATTACCCTGCGCAGTGATGGCAAGCGCCCGCTTGGCGGCCTCGCGCGTCAGTGCTTCACGTAGCGGCGTGCCGGGATTGATGAAGGAGGAGCCGGGCATATGGAAACCCATGATCTCCATCAGCATCTGGTTGGAATTCGCCGTGCCGTAGAAGGTGCAGGTGCCGGGGCCGTGATAGGATTTTGATTCCGCTTCCAGCAGCTCGGCGCGGCCGACCTTGCCTTCGGCATAAAGCTGGCGAATGCGGGATTTCTCGTCATTCGGCAGGCCAGTGGTCATCGGGCCGGCCGGAATGAAGATGGAGGGCAGGTGGCCGAAGGAAAGCGCGGCGATGACGAGACCGGGCACGATCTTGTCGCAGACGCCGAGATAGACGGCGGCGTCGAACATGTTGTGCGACAGGCCGATGCCGGCAGCCATGGCGATGGCATCACGGGAAAACAGCGAAAGCTCCATGCCCGGCTGCCCCTGGGTCACGCCGTCGCACATGGCAGGCACCGCGCCCGCCACCTGCGCCACGCCGCCGGCTTGCGCTGCGGCCTCGCGGATGATGGCCGGGAAAGTCTCGTAAGGCTGGTGCGCCGATAGCATGTCGTTATAGGCGGTGATGATGCCGAGATTGCCGACCCGGTCGCCGGCAAGGAGGTCCTTGTCGGCGGGGGAACAGACAGCAAATCCATGCGCGAGGTTGCCGCAGGAGAGAGTGGAACGATGAACGCCCTTCGAAACCTGCAGCCGCAGCCGCTCGAGATAGGTCTCGCGGTAGGGCTTGGAGCGTTCGACGATGCGGGCGGTAATGGCCTGAATGCGGGAATCGGCGGACATGAGCGTTCATCCTGTTCGTTGGTCGAGAACCGGCGTTCCGGGAGATGAAGGACCGGTTATCGTGTTTGCGTCTTCTTATCGTCGGGCGCTGTCGCGGAGCCGCTTGCGCGGCAACCGCGTCTGGTTATGGCGCCCAGTATATATCCACGAGCGTTTCAGCCCGGTTCAGCACGGCGCGGATCGGCATTTCGTCCTCATCCTCGCCCGACTGTGCTTTTTCAAGCGTCGCTTTTTTTGCTGCGCCTTCGATATGCAACACCAGAAAACCCGCATCGTGAAGGCTGGAGAAGTTGAACGTCAACCGTTCCTCTCCCGCATTTTCCGCCGCCATGGTCAAAACGCCGCGCGGTTCGTCAAGGTCGAGCGCCTCATAGAGGTTGTCGCCACCGGGAAAGAACGATGCCGTGTGGCCATCTGTTCCCATGCCGAGCACGACGACATCGAACGGATCGCAGATCGCCTCGGTCTTGACGGTCGCAAGTGTGGCCGCATCCTCGGGCGAGGCCGCCGGCTGGAACAGCGGTACGAAATAGGCCGCCTTCGCCTTGTCCTGCAACAGGTTCTCACCAACCAGGCGATGGTTCGAGCGCTCGTTTTCCGGCGGCACGAAACGTTCGTCCACCAGCGTCACGCTGATGTTGCTCCAGTCGAGATCATGGCGGGAAAGCGCCTGAAAGAACAGCTTGGGCGTTGAACCGCCGGAAACGGCAATGCTTGCCGTCCCGTATTCTTTCGTTGCCGCATCGAGACGCCCGGCAACATCCGCCGCCAGAGCGTTCGCCAGTTCGGCGGCAGTATCGAAGACGTGCATTGTTTCGCTCATCTTCGCGCCCTCAATCAGCGTCGTGCCAGGTGCGGCCATCGCGCTCGATCAATGCGATCGAGCCGCTCGGGCCCCATGTTCCGGCGGTGTAACCCTGTACGCCCTGCGCCAGATCTTCCCAGCTCTTGAGAATGGGGTCGATCCAGTCCCATGCCGCTTCCACTTCGTCGCGGCGCATGAACAGGGTCTGGTTGGAGCGGATGGTATCCATCAGAAGCCGCTCATAGGCATCGGGGCTGCGCACGTTGAAGGCTTCGGCAAAGCTCATGTCCAGCGAAACCTGACGCAGGCGCATGCCGCCCGGGCCGGGATCCTTGATGAGGAGCGACTGCTTGACGCCTTCGTCCGGCTGCAGGCGAATGACCAGCTTGTTGGCCTCGATCTTGCCGGCCGCATCGTCGAAGATCGAATGCGGGATCTGCTTGAAGGTGACGACGATTTCCGAAACGCGGGTCGCAAGACGCTTGCCGGTGCGGATGTAGAAGGGAACGCCAGCCCAGCGCCAGTTGGCGATTTCGGCCTTGATGGCGACGAAGGTTTCCGTGTTGGAAACGCCGCCCTCCAGCTCCTCCAGATAACCCTTCACCGGGCCGCCTGCGGAAGCGCCGGCGCGGTACTGGCCACGAACCGTCAGCTTTTCGACATTGCTGGTGTCGATCGGCTTGAGGGAGCGCAGAACCTTGAGCTTTTCGTCACGCACGGCTTCCGCGTTCATGGAAGCGGGCGGCTCCATGGCGACGAGGCAAAGCAATTGCAGAATATGGTTCTGCACCATGTCGCGCAGCGCACCGGCCGTGTCGTAATAACCGGCGCGGCCCTCGAGGCCGACCGCTTCGGCGACCGTGATCTGCACGTGGTCGATATGGGCGGAATTCCACAGCGGCTCGTAAAGCGCGTTGGCAAAACGCAGCGCCATCAGGTTCTGCACCGTCTCCTTGCCGAGATAGTGGTCGATGCGGAAGATCTGCTCTTCCTTGAAGACATGGCCGATCGTGTCGTTGAGTTCCTGCGCCGAGGCAAGGTCGCGGCCGATCGGCTTTTCGACGACGATGCGGGTCGAGCGGGTGATCAGCTTGTATTCACGGATCTTGTCGGCGATATCGCCGAAAATGCCGGGCGCGACGGCCAGATAAAAGGCGCGAATGCGCTCCTTGCCCTCATCGAGCAGCTTCTTCAGTACGTCCCATCCGTTGCCGGATTTGGCGTCGACGGGAACGTAGAAAAGCCGGTTGAGGAACAGCGCAACCTGCGCGTCGTCATATTCGCCCGCCTTCAGGTGCTCCTTCAGCGCGTCCTGCGCGAACTTGCGATATTCCTCATGGCTCATGACCGAACGCGAAGCGCCGATGATGCGGGTCGGTTCCGTAAACTGGCCTTCGACCTGACGGTGATAAAGGGCCGGCAGAAGCTTGCGCTCCGCCAGATCGCCTGTGCCGCCGAAAACGACACAATCAAAAGCTTCAACAGGAATGATCTGACTGCTCATATCGATACTCTCGATCTTCAAGGGTTGGGGCATCCATAATCTAATCGATTTAAAAATGCCATACTCAGTTATGTGAAATTATGAATTTTGGTTCCATCGGCCTGTCTGCCATCGCCAACAGTCTGTAAACATTATCCTAAAACCTGTCTCGCAACGCATACCATGAGAGCGCCAGGAAAAGCAGCGGCGCCCGGAACGACGCCCCACCGGGGAAGGACGGAACCTTCAGCCGGGCGAAGGGCGCCAGCATGTCCTTTTTGCCGAGAACGAGATCGGCGTAGAGCTTGCCGCAATAATTCGACAGCATCACCCCGTGGCCGGAATAACCGCCGATGGAGGTGACGCCCGGCATTACCTCGCGCACGAACAGCTGACGCGGCAGGGTAATGCCGACGGAGCCGCCCCAGGAATGGGTGATCTCGACATTTTCGAGCTGCGGATAAATCTCGGCGATCTGTTTGCGGATGTGGATCGAAATGTCGCGCGGCGTATCGGCTGTGTAGGCCTCGCGCCCGCCAAACAGCAGGCGGTTGTCGACCGTCTTGCGAAAATAGCGCACCACGAAACGGGAATCGGCGACGGCTTCCTTGCCGGGAATGATGTCCGGAAAATCATCAAGCGGCGCGGTCGCGCCGATGAAGGAGCGGATGGGCATGATATGGGCTGCCGTCACCGGCTCCAGATTGCCGATATAGGCGTTGGTCGCGATCAGCACCCGCGTTGCGGTAAGGGTGCCTGAGGGCGTTTCGATGATGGTCTTGCCGCCGGACTGGCGGATGGATCTAGCGGGCGTCATTTCATGGATGCCGGCGCCTGCTTCTTTTGCCGCTTTGGCAAGGCCGACCAGCAGCTTCAGCGGATGAATGTGGCCGGTGCCGGTATCGCGCGTGCCGCCGAAATAATGGGTGGAGCCGACACGCTGCCGCGCTTCCCCCCGCTCCATGTAGGAAATATGCGCATAGCCATAGCGATTGTTCATCGCATCGACGCTTTTGCGGTAGTCGTCTTCGTAAGCCGCCTTGTGCGCCACATAGAGCTGGCCCGGCAGATATTCCATGTCGATGCCGCGATCGCTGGCAAAATCGCGAACGTAGTGCTTGGCGTCCTCGGCAATGTCGAACAGCAGCTTCGATTGTTCGAAGCCGATCTGTTCCTCCATCTCGTCGGGGAACGAGCGCTGGCCGGTGCCGAATTGTCCGCCAT
Source organism: Rhizobium sp. AN73 (assembly GCF_030757975.1). NCBI lineage: Bacteria > Pseudomonadati > Pseudomonadota > Alphaproteobacteria > Hyphomicrobiales > Rhizobiaceae > Rhizobium > Rhizobium sp. AN73. Next base: position 2,017,191 of record NZ_JARWME010000002.1, on the reverse strand, counting down.
TGCGGCCCGATGCGCCGTCGCCGAAACGATGTGCCTCGATGAGGACGACGGAGACGCCGTTGGCGGCAAGATTACAGGCAGCCTGAAGGCCGGTATAGCCGCCGCCGATGATCGCGACGTCCACCTCTTTTGAGCCGTCGAGCGCCGGATATTCCGGCCGCTCGCCGACTGTCGCCTGATACCAGGAAATTCCCGGCGCAATCGGGCTTTGCCATGTCATGCTTGGAACACCTCACACGTTGAGAAGCAGGAATTCCCGCTCCCAGGGGCTGATGACCTGCATGAAGGTCTCGAATTCCCCACGCTTCAGGCCCGCATAGAGGCCGACGAATTCATGGCCGAACACCCGCTCGAACTGTTCTTCGCCTTCCAGCAGCGCCACGGCTTCCAGGAGGCCGCGCGGCAGGTCGATCGAACCTTCATTCGCCGTCTCGGCGGTCGGTTCCGTCGGCTCGATATTGTTGACGATGCCGAGCCAGCCACAGGCGAGGGACGCGGCAAGTGCGAGATAGGGATTGGCATCCGAACTCGGCAGGCGGTTTTCCACGCGCCGCGCCTGCGGGCTTGAAATCGGTACCCGGAAGGCGGTCGTGCGGTTGTCGTAACCCCAGGCATTGTTGACCGGGCAGGCCATGTCAGGCGTCAGGCGGCGATAGGAATTCACGTAGGGTGCCAGCATCACCAGCGCGTTCGGAACATAACGCTGCATGCCGCCGACGAAGGCGAAAAACTCCTTGGAGGGGCCGCCATCCTTGTTGGAGAAGATATTGCGGCCGCCGTCGATTTCCACCACCGACTGGTGGATGTGCATGGCCGAACCCGGCTGCCCCTGCATGGGCTTAGCCATGAAGGTGGCATAGATGCCGTGTTTCAAGGCAGCTTCACGGATCGTGCGCTTGAACAGGAACACCTGATCGGCAAGTTCGATCGGGTCGCCATGGCGCAGGTTGATTTCCAGCTGGGCCGGGCCTTCCTCGTGGATCAGCGTGTCGATCTCGAGGCCCTGTTTTTCGGAGAAGTGATAGATATCGTCGATCAGCTCGTCGAATTCGTTGATGCCGGCAATGGAATAGCTCTGCCCACCAACGATCGACCGTCCGGAGCGGCCCTTCGGCGGATGCAGCGGATAGTCCGGGTCGTCATTCATGGCGACGAGGTAGAATTCGATTTCCGGTGCTACGACCGGCTTCCAGCCTTTTTCGGTGTAGAGCGAAAGCACGTTTTTGAGGACGTTGCGCGGCGTGTAGGGAACGAAATTGCCCTCGGCATCCACGACGTCGCAGATCACCTGTGCGGTCGGGTCGCTCTCCCACGGTACGACGGAAAGCGTGGAAAGATCAGGCACCAGTTTCAGGTCGCTGTCGCGTGGCTCGTAGCGGAAGTTTGCGGTCTCATCCGGATATTCGCCTGAGATCGTGTGGCGATAAAGCGCGGAGGGCAGGGCGAGCGAGGTGTCGCCCGTGAATTTCGCCGTCGGCATCATCTTGCCACGCGCAACCCCGGCAAGATCGGGTGTTATGCATTCGATATCCTCGATACCGCGCGCCCTCAACCATTGCGAAGCTTCGCGCCAGGAGGAAACGCCACGGGTGGAGGAGAGGTCGAGGGGAGGTTTCTTTGCCATGGTTGCCTGTTTTTTCGGGCGGAGCATGGTTTTCTTCGGGGGCATGTATCACCGGGTCTGTGTTTCGACTGCCGCCATCATAACCGGAGTTTGGCAATTGGCGAGGGGGAAAGCGCCATTGACAACGGGCGGCACTTCGAAAAGAGGAAAGGGAGAAGCAAACGGAAAACAACTATGGCAGAGAAATGTGACGTGCTGATTTTGGGGGCGGGCGCCGCCGGCATGATGTGTGCCATCCGCGCCGGCCAGCGCGGCCGCTCCGTCATCATCCTCGACCACGCCAAGGCGCCGGGCGAGAAGATCCGCATATCCGGCGGCGGCCGCTGCAATTTCACCAACATCCATGCCGGGCCGAAGAACTATCTCTCCGCCAACCCGCATTTCGCCAAATCCGCGCTTGCCCGTTACACGCCGCGCGATTTCATCGCCCTGGTCGAAAAACATCGCATCGCCTGGCATGAAAAGACGCTCGGCCAGCTCTTCTGCGACGACAGCGCCAAGGATATCATCCGTATGCTGCTTGGCGAAATGCAGGCGGTGAATGTGAAGCTGAGGCTCGAAACCGCTGTCTCTGATGTCACCCATGATGGCGGGCGTTTTCGCGTGACGACCTCCGGTGGCCTCATCGAGGCGGAAAGCCTCGTTGTCGCAACGGGGGCCAAGTCGATTCCGAAAATGGGGGCGACCGGCTTTGCCTACCAGATCGCCGAACAATTCGGCCTGTCGATTGTCGAAACGCGTCCCGGCCTCGTGCCGCTGACGCTCGATCCTGCCGCGCTGGAGAGGCTAAGCCCGCTTGCCGGTGTCGCCGTCCCGGCCGAAGTTTCCCATCGCAAAACAGCTTTCAACGAAGCGCTGCTGTTCACCCATCGCGGTTTGAGCGGCCCGTCGATCCTGCAAATCTCCTCCTATTGGCGCGAAGGTGATGTCATCCGCCTGAAACTGGAGCCTGCGCGCGATATCCTCGCCTTGCTAAAGGAAGCGAAACAGAAGAACGGCCGCCAGTCGGCCCAGACCGCCCTTGCGGAAATCCTGCCGAAACGGCTGGCCCAGCATGTCGTCGAAAAATCGGGCCTGACCGGCAATCTTGCCGATATGTCGGACAAGGCTCTGGCGACCTTGGCGAATGAGGTGCAGGACTGGCAGATCAAACCCGCCGGTTCCGAGGGGTATCGCACGGCGGAAGTCACGCTTGGTGGCGTGGATACGACCGGCCTCGATTCCCGCAGCATGGCGGCGAAATCGGTGGCCGGCCTCTATTTTATCGGCGAATGTGTTGACGTGACCGGCTGGCTCGGCGGCTATAATTTCCAGTGGGCCTGGGCCTCCGGTCAGGCGGCAGGTGAATTCGCGTGATTGTTGAAACATTCGTAGTTCTCTCCTCCGTCATACCGGCCTTGAGCCGGTATCCAGCCATGGCGCGTCTGCGCCGTGAAAAGAGTCTCTTGCGATCAAAGACTTGATCGCGCTGGACCCCGGATCAAGTCCGGGGTGACGAAGTGCGGAAGTAACCCGTTCACCAAACTCATTTTAGTTGGCGGACTTTGTCGTCGGTCCGCGCCCATTTTAATATTCTGTTAATGGGCGTGGAGTCATCCTGACCGAATGCCAGCAAAGCCGGACAGCATCGTCGTCGGCTGCACATGATGTCATGCTGGAGGCTCTTTACAGGGCATGGGTCGGTTGAGTTTTTAGTCAGGAGCCCGCGCATGAACAGATCCGCACATCGCCGCCCTCGCGCCATTGCCATCGCCCGCGCCGAAAACGAGAGCAGACAATTGGCCTTTCGCCTGACCGCAATCGCAGTCGGTGCTCTGGCTGCCCTGATCGCTCTCTTTTACTGACGTCCGCCGTCTCGCTCTTACCATTCCCGCAATTGCGCTGAAAAGCCGCGACAGACGCGATGCCTCTGCCATGTCCGTATAGAATTTGTCTTCCTGCAGGATGACTTCCCGCCGCGTGCGCGGTTTTAGATTTTCAATGATAACCTGTGCTGCATAAAACGCGTGCAGATCGTGCATGTCGCTCTCCTTGTTACGGAAGGCCATGATGCACGCCGTTTTTTGTTTTATCTGCGTAAGAAAATGCGCTACGTTTTTCACCGATGAAAAACGTCACCTGGGATTCCTACCAGCTTTTTCTCGATGTGTCACGCAGCGGCGGCCTGACGGGCGCTGCCGCGTTGACGGGTTTAAGCCCGGCAACTGTCGGGCGGCGCATGGTCGAGCTGGAGGAGCGCATTGGCAAGGCCCTGTTCCAGCGCAGCCAGACGGGATATGCGCTGACGGCGGATGGCCGTGCACTGCTCGACCGCCTTCAGGCAATGGAACAGGCGGCGAAGGATATCGAGGGATGGCAAAAGGCGTCGTCAGCCTCCTCCGTGGTGCGAATTGCCGTTGGCACCTGGAATGCCTGGCTGCTGGCGGTGAATTTCTCGGCCATCTGCACGGATCGCGATGATTTCCGTATCGATCTTTTCATTGCCGAACAGCGGGCATCTCTGGCGCATCGCGAAAACGATATCGGCATTCGCGCTTTCGAGCCTGAGGAGCGCAATCTCGCCGCCATCAAGACGGGGGAGGTGGCCTATGCGCCCTACAGGCTGCGCAATGCCGCCACCTCCGTTTCAGACCGGTGGCTGGCGGTGGCGGAGGAAAACGCCATTTCCGCCTATCTGCGCTGGCCGCGTGAAAACCGGCAGGACAATATTATGGTGACCGTCAACAGGCCGACGGCGCTGCTCGATCTCACGCTGGCCGGGGCAGGGGTCGCCGTGCTTCCCTGCTTCGTTGGCGATGCCGATGCGCGCCTGACGCGCGAGGGCGGAGAGATCGAGCCGCTCCGCCACAATCAATGGATCGTCATGAACAATGACGATCGCCACCGTCGCGATATACGGACGGTGGCGGACCGGATGACGAGGTTGATCAAGGGACATTCTGATCTATATGCCGGGCGCAGGAGCCGCCCGGCGTAACAGCCATCTCAGGCGGCAGCACTTCCCTGCGCGACGATGACCGGGATCAGGAGATCGCCCCAGTTGCCGCCGCCGCCGTGGTGGCGGGCAGAGCGGACCAATTCAACGGAGACACCGGCCTCGACGGCCTTCATGACGGCCTGGTTGAGGCGGTGCAGATCATTGGCCAGCATGCGGATGGCGACCTGCTGATCCTGCGTCATGGCGGAGGACTGCTCCTCGGCGCGTTCCTTGACGTGGGTCTTGATGGGGTTGTGGGCATTCATGGCATTTCTCCTCTCTTTATTGGTTGGGATTCTTGATGCGATTTGCAAGCCCTTCCCGGTTAAGGGAAGGGCGCTTTTTCGGTTTATTCCGCCGCCGGACGGAACTGGTCGTGCTCGGTGGATTCCTTCATGGCGGTGGTCGAAGACGTCCCGCCCGAGATTGCCAGGGACACGGCGTCGAAATAACCGGTGCCGACCTCGCGCTGGTGTTTGGTGGCGGTATAGCCGTTTACCTCAGCCGCGAATTCCGCTTCCTGAAGCTCGGAATAGGCCGCCATCTGCCGGTCCTTGTAGCCGCGCGCCAGCTCGAACATGCCGTAGTTCAGCTGGTGGAAACCGGCCAGCGTGATGAACTGGAACTTGTAGCCCATCGCCCCCAGCTCGCGCTGGAACTTGGCAATCGTCGCGTCGTCGAGGTGCTTTTTCCAGTTGAACGACGGTGAGCAATTGTAAGCGAGCTTCTTGCCGGGATGCGCCTTGTGCACGCCTTCCGCAAACCTGCGTGCCTGCTCGAGATCCGGCTTGGAGGTCTCGCACCAGATCAGGTCGCAATAGGGCGCATAGGCCACTGCACGGGCGATGCAGGGTTCGAGACCGTTCTTCACCTGATAGAAACCCTCGACGGTGCGACCGGCATCGTAATCCACGAAAGGACGGTCGCGCTCGTCGATGTCAGAGGTCAGAAGCTTGGCGGCCTCCGCATCGGTGCGGGCGATGACCAGCGTCGGCACACCCATGACGTCGGCGGCAAGACGCGCCGCTGTCAGGTTGCGAATATGCGCTGCCGTCGGGATCAGAACCTTGCCGCCGAGGTGACCGCATTTCTTTTCCGATGCCAGCTGATCCTCATAATGGACCCCCGCCGCACCCGCTTCGATGAAGGCCTTCATGATCTCGAAGGCGTTGAGTGGCCCACCGAAACCGGCCTCCGCATCGGCAACGATCGGCGCGAACCAGGTGTCGACCGAAAGGCCCTTGCCCTCCGCCGTCTCGATCTGGTCGGCGCGCTGCAGGGTACGGTTGATACGCTTGGCAAGCTCCGGCGCCGCATTGGCGGGATAAAGTGACTGGTCAGGATACATGGCCGAAGCTGTGTTGGCATCCGCCGCGACCTGCCAGCCGGAAAGATAGATCGCCTTCAACCCGGCGCGAACCATCTGCATGGCCTGATTGCCGGAAAGCGCGCCGAGCGCATTGATGAAACTTTCCTCGTTGATCAGCTTCCACAACCGGTTCGCACCCATCTCTGCCAGCGAATGGCGGATTTCGACGGAGCCGCGCAGCCGCTCCACGTCGGCGGCGGTGTAAGCGCGCTCGATGCCGTCGAAGCGTCCTTGCGGTGCACCCGGAACAAGTTTGTAAAAATCCGTCATACTTCTCTCTCCCATGACAAATTCAGTTTCTGAAACGTGCTGCCTTCAACTTTGTGAAGCACCGTTCGATGTGACTACATTTACATTTTCGAGAGTTTCAGCGCCAGAACAAACATAAAAACAGTGACTTGAAAGAGGTTATCCTGTAGTGTGCATGACAGAGTGGGGCTGTAAAATTGTAAATTTTGTAAAAGACTTTGTGTTGGCGAGTTTGTAATAGATTTGTATGGGTCGCGGGATGGAGAGGTGAAGCGGTGTCGGAAAACAAGATTTTTGCTGGTCCGCGCGTGCGCCGCATTCGCAATGGTCTGGGGCTGACGCAGACGGCCATGGCCGAGGCGCTGGCGATCTCGCCGTCCTATCTCAACCTCATCGAGCGCAATCAGCGGCCGCTCACCGTGCAGCTGCTGCTGAAGCTCGCTTCCGTTTATAAGGTCGATCTGGACGACCTACAGGGTGAAAGCGCCGGTTCCGCCGGACAGCTACGCGAGGTCTTCGCCGATCCGCTGCTGGTCGGCGAGGTGCCGTCGCCGCAGGAGTTGATCGAGGTTGCCGATGCCGCGCCCAACGCGGCAAGCGGCATTGTCAAGCTCTACAGGGCCTACAGGGAACAGGCGCAGCGCCTTTCCGACCTATCGGATCTTCTGGCGCGGGAGGGGCATGAGACGGCGCTTTCCTCCACCCGCCTGCCGATCGACGAGGTGCGGCACGTTTTCGAAAACCGGCCGGCCTATTTCCATGCCATCGATGCGGCGGCGGAAGAGCTGCACAGGCAATTATCGACGGGTGACGATCTCGCCTCGGGCCTCAGGGCGTGGCTGCAGAAAAACCACGGCATCGTGGTCAGAACCCTGCCGGTGCATGCCATGCCCAATCTGCGGCGGCGTTACGACCGGCATTCCATGCGGCTGTTCTTATCCGAGCGCCTGTCGCAGCCGGATCAGCTGCGGGAAATGGCGATGGAGACCTGTCTTCTGGCACTGCGCGAGGAGGTCGGCGCTGAGCTGGAAGCGCTTGGTCTGAAGGGGGAGGAGGCAAGGCGTATTGCCCGCTTCGAGCTGGCGCGTTATGCCGCCCATGCCCTGATGATGCCCTATGGCGCGTTTTTGAGCGCCGCCCAGCGCGCGAAATACGATCTCGATGTGTTGCGCTCGCGGTTCAACGTCTCGTTCGAGCAGGCCGCCAACCGCCTCGTCAGCCTGCAACGGCCATCGGCCGCGGCAATCCCGTTTTTCCTGATGGAGATCGATAATGCCGGCAACCGCTTCCGCATGGCGGGTGCCGGTGGTTTCCCGAGGGCGCGTTTCGGCGGCCTCTGTCCGCGTCTTAATATCCACGCCGCTTTCGCCCAGCCGGGGCAGGTGCTGGTGGAGGCGGTGGAAATGCCTGACGGTGACGCCTTCCTGACGGTTGCGCGCACGCTCGAAGGCCCGCAGGCGGGATTTGGCGAAAGGGTGCGGCGAACGGCCGTGCTTCTAGGCTGCGACCTGGCTCAGGCCGGGGAGACGGTCTATGGCGCTGCCGCTTCGGGCGCGGTCCCTGTCGCCGTCGGCCCCTCATGCCGGCTGTGCGAAAGGCAGGGCTGTCTGTCACGGGCGGAAGCCCCGCTGACGAGGCCGCTCGGTCTGGACGAAATGGTGACCGGCCTCAGTGTTTTCGACTTCCAGTAGGTGTTTCGCGTGGCTTTTCTCCGGGCAGAACACATTCGGTTGAAAATGCTGTGCCGCACATTTCCCGCTTGCTCCCTTTTGTTTTCCTTTCTAGTCTCACTAAAAAAGGGGATCACGCTTCCGCCGTGAGGATGCGTAAACAGGAGACATCATGAAAAATCGTTCGCTCCGCCTGACTTTGGCCCTTACTTCCGTGCTGGTTGCAGCAGGCTCGGCAATGGCCCAGGAAAAGGTCGTTCACGTCTTTAACTGGTCGGATTATATTGATCCCGTCATCCTTGAAGACTTCACCAAGGAGACCGGTATCAAGGTCGTCTATGACGTGTTCGACAGCAACGAGCTCGTGGAAACGAAGCTTCTGGCCGGCAGCTCCGGTTATGACGTGGTGGTGCCGACCGGCCCCTTCCTCGCCCGCCAGATCAATGCCGGTGTTTTCCAGAAACTCGACAAGTCCAAGTTGCCGAATTTGAAGAACATGTGGCCGGATGTCTCCGAGCGCCTGGCGAAATACGATCCCGGCAACGAATATGCCGTGAACTACATGTGGGGCACCACCGGCATTGGCTACAATGCCGCCAAGGTGAAGGCCGCTCTCGGCGATATTCCGGTCGATAGCTGGGATGTTCTTTTCAAGCCGGAAAATGCTGAAAAGCTGAAATCCTGCGGCATCAATATTCTCGATGCGTCGGACGAGACCTTCGCCATCGCCATGAATTACATCGGCAAGAACCCGGACAGCAAGGAAACGGCTGATCTGGAAGCCGGCGGCGCGGTCTATTCGAAAATCCGTCCCTATGTGAAGACCTTCAACTCTTCCGCCTATATCGATGAACTGGCAAATGGCGACAGCTGCATCACCATCGGCTGGTCGGGCGACATCCTTCAGGCGAAAAAACGCGCTGAGGAAGCCAAGAACGGCGTCGAGGTGAACTACGTCATCCCGAAGGAAGGCACCTATATGTGGTTCGATAACCTTGCCATCCCGGCGGATGCCAAGAATGTCGAGGAAGCGCACACCTTCATCAACTATCTGATGCGGCCGGAAATCATCGCCAAGGCGTCCAACTACGTTCAATATGCGAACGGCAACCTTGCCTCGCAGGCGCTGATGGACCCGTCGGTCGCCAAGAACCCGGCGGTTTACCCCAATGCCGAGACGATGAAGAAGCTCTTCACCATCTCGCCTTACGGACCGAAGGAACAGCGCGTCTTGAACCGCGTCTGGACGCAGATAAAGACCGGTAGCTGATAACTCGGCGCGCTGGTTGGGGAACGGCCGGCGGGCCTGTTGCTCTGATACCTTGCCGGCAGGTCACGCAACCTGCCGGCGCTGCCCGCCTCATGGCATCGGACCGAAACGTGAAAAACGGTTTTCGGGCAATCCGATGCTCAAATCTACAAAATCAACGGGATTTGAAGGTGGGGTGAATGGCGAAAACTCTGGGGCCGGTCAAACGTAAATTTAGCCCTTGGGACAATCCCGATGCGGTTCCGTTCATCCGTTTTGAAAACGTCACCAAGCGTTTTGGTGATTTCGTCGCCGTCGACAATCTGACGCTCGATATTTACGAGCGGGAATTCTTTTCGCTGCTTGGTCCTTCTGGCTGCGGCAAGACCACACTGATGCGCATGCTGGCCGGTTTCGAGGAGCCGACCGATGGACGCATTCTCCTTCAGGGCAAGGATATTTCCGGCGTTCCGCCCTACAAGCGCCCGACCAACATGATGTTCCAGTCCTATGCCCTTTTCCCGCATATGTCGGTGGAAAAGAACATTGCCTTCGGTCTGGAGCAGGATGGTCTGCCCAAGGCGGAAGTATCTTCCCGCGTCGAGGAAATGCTGCGTCTCGTCAAGCTCAGCGAATTTGCCAAGCGCAAGCCGAGCCAGCTTTCCGGCGGCCAGCGGCAGCGCGTGGCGCTCGCCCGGTCGCTTGCCAAGCGGCCGAAGGTGCTTTTACTGGACGAACCGCTCGGCGCGCTCGACAAGAAGCTGCGCGAGGAAACCCAATTCGAGCTGATGGACATCCAGACCAACCTCGGCCTGACCTTCCTGATCGTCACCCATGACCAGGAAGAGGCGATGACGGTGTCGGACCGGATTGCGGTCATGGACAAGGGCATCGTCGTGCAGGTGGCGACGCCGGCCGAGATTTACGAGGCGCCGAACAGCCGTTACGTGGCGGATTTCATCGGCGACATCAATATTTTCGACGCAAAAGTCGTCGCCAACGCTTCCGACATCGGCAAGCCGGGGCTAGTGACGCTGGATTGCGACGGCTTGAAAGTGGCCATGGAGCAGGAATGCGCCGCTGCGACCGGCAGCCAGGTGGCTTTCGCCGTCCGCCCGGAAAAAGTCCGCATCTCGCTCGATCAACCCGCCGACAGCGCCGTCAATTCCGCCTATGGCGAAGTCTGGGATATCGGCTATCTCGGCGACTTCTCGGTGTTCATCGTCAAGCTCGCCGATGGCCGTGTCATCCGTGCAGCGCAGGCGAATGTCTCGCGTCTGGTGGATCGCCCGATCACCTTCGGCGATATGGTGTGGTTGAACTGGAAACAGGATTCCGGTCTTGTGTTAACGCGCTGAGGGGAGGTTTTTATGGCAGTCACCACTCCTGAAAACCGGCAAAGTCCCTGGCGTTGGCTGGTCGTCGCGGTTCCCTATTTCTGGCTGATGCTGTTTTTTGCAGCACCCTTTTTTATCATCTTCAAGATATCGCTTTCGGATACGGCGATATCCATGCCGCCCTATACGCCGGTCTTTGAAGGGTTTTCGAAGCTTGGCGCATTCTTCTCGCAGCTGGATTTCGAAAACTACCTGTTTCTGACGGAAGACCCGCTCTATATCGACGCCTACCTGTCGTCGTTACGCATCGCGTTCATCTCCACCTTCCTGCTTTTGCTGATCGGTTACCCCATGGCGCTTGCCATGGCGCGTGCGCCGACATCCATCCGCCCGACGCTGGTGATGCTGGTGATCCTGCCGTTCTGGACCTCGTTCCTGATCCGCGTTTATGCCTGGATCGGCATTCTGAAGCCCGAAGGTCTGCTGACGGTGCTGTTTCAATGGCTCGGTTTTCTGGGGCCGGACCAGCAGGTCAATATCTTCCGCACCGAGACGGCGATCTTCATCGGCATCGTTTATTCCTATCTGCCGTTCATGGTGCTGCCGCTTTATTCGGCGCTGGAAAAATTCGACAACACGCTGTTGGAGGCAGCGGCCGATCTGGGCTGCCCGCCATGGAAAGCCTTCTGGAAGATCACCTTCCCGCTGTCACTGCCGGGCGTCGTGGCCGGGTCGATGATCTGCTTCATCCCGATAACAGGCGAATTCGTCATCCCCGATCTGCTTGGCGGCGCGCAGACGCTGATGATCGGCAAGACGCTGTGGACGGAATTCTTCGGCAACCGCGACTGGCCCCTGGCATCCGCCGTTGCCGTGCTGCTTCTGCTGTTGCTGGTGGTGCCCATTGCCATCTTCCAGAACCAGCAGAAGAAAGTGGGGTGAGGCCATGAAACGCGGAAAATTCGACATCACCGTTCTGACGCTCGGTTTTGCCTTCCTCTATATCCCGATCATCATCCTGATCGTTTATTCCTTCAATGCCTCCAAGCTGGTCACCGTCTGGGGCGGCTTTTCGCTGCAATGGTATAAGTCCATGTGGTCGAACCAGGGGCTAATGGATGCGGCGTGGGTTACGCTTCGCGTCGGTATTCTGAGCGCCACCATCGGCACCATCCTCGGAACGCTGGCGGCGTTGTCGCTGACACGGTTCGCACGGTTTCCGGGGCGGGTGCTGTTTTCCGGCATGATCTATGCGCCGCTCGTCATGCCGGAGGTCATTACCGGTCTGTCGCTGCTGCTGCTGTTTGTGGCCGTCGGGGTGGATCGCGGTTTCTGGACGGTGGTTATCGCCCACACCACCTTCACCATGTGTTATGTGGCGATCGTCGTGCAGTCTCGTCTTTTGACCTTTGATCGCAGTCTCGAAGAAGCAGCGCTCGATCTCGGTTGCCCGCCGGTCAAAACCTTTTTCAAGATTACACTGCCGCTGATTTTTCCGGCCGTCATCGCCGGCTGGATGCTGGCTTTCACGCTGTCGCTCGACGATCTGGTGATCGCAAGTTTCGCCACCGGTCCCGGTGCGACGACGCTGCCGATCAAGATTTATTCGCAGGTTCGCCTCGGTGTGACGCCGGAAATCAATGCCATCTGCACGATCCTCATCGGCCTTGTCACCATCGGCGTGATCGCCGCTTCCATCGCCTCCAAACGCACCGAACTCCAGCGGATGAGGGACGAACACGCAGCCGCGCGAAACTGATTGAGTGGCCTGTTTTTGATTTTTACGCGTTACTGTTGAAGTCGCGATGAAATTAGAAACCTGTAATTTAGTTTTTGGCCTTTACGGTCTCAAAATAGGAATTATCGTCGGTAATTGATCGATTTTGGTTTTAACTGCTTGTTAATAGGAGTTGGCGGAAAGTAAATCCCAACGCAGGGCTGTCAAACTTTTGATGGCCGGGATTGATAATTTCCATATGGCGAGGTTGTCCCCCTTTCTCTCGTTAAATAAGCACAACTAATACAGGCGGTCGAAAGGCCGCCTTTCTTTTTGCCGTCATTCCGGATGCCGCTCAGCCGTTTTCCGGATGATCCATCGATTTCGAGACGAGAAGCACGGGCAAAAGCCCGGCGATAATGATGATGATGGCAGGCACGGCAGCATCCTGCACCCTGGAGCGGGACGCATCCTCATAGACCAGCGTGGCGAGCGTGTTGAAGCCGAAAGGCCGGAGCAGGATCGTGGCTGGCAGTTCCTTCATGGATTCGATCAGTACCAGAAGAAAGGCGGTCAGCGCCGCAGGCCGCATATTCGGTAACAGTACCTTGAACAGCGTCTGCAAACGGTTGCGCCCGAGCGTGCGTGAAGCCATGTCGATATGCGGCGAAAGCTTCTGGAAACCGGCATCGAGCGTTCCCTCCGCCATGGTCATGAAGCGTACCGAATGGGCGTAGATGATGGCGAAGGCGGTGCCGGAGAGCAGCAGGCCGCTCGAAAACCCGAAATGTGAGCGGATCAGCCCGTCGACGCGATTGTCGAGACCGGCCAGCGGAATGAGCACGCCGATGGCCAGCACCGTTCCCGGCACGCCATATCCCATGGAGCCGAGGCGGGCGGCCACCTTCGATGTGCGCGAACGCTCGGTGCGGATGGCATAGGAAAAAACGAAAGCCGCAATCAGCGTGACGAAGGCGGCGGAAAGCGAAACTTCGAGACTGTGCCCGAGCGCTTTCAGCAGCTTCGGGGCAAATAGCGCATCCAGCCTTTTTGCGGCGTAACCGCCAAGAACGATGACGGGAATGAAGAAGCCGCTGGCCACGGGAACGAGGCAGAACAGGCTTGCGGACCAGCGCCGCCAACGCCCGAGGCTCTTCAACCGGTGGCGCTGTGCCATGCTTGTCGCTTTCGGTGCGGCGAAGCGCTGTTTTTCGCGGGCGTTGCGTTCGATGAAGATCAGCGCCCCGACGATAAGCAGGATGACGGCGGCGATCTGTGTGGCATTGGCAAGGTTGCCGCGATTGAGCCACGTCTCGTAAATGGTGAAGGTCAGCGTCTGGACACCGAGATACTCGACGGCGCCGATATCGTTCACCGTTTCCATCAGGACCAGCGAGAGGCCGATGGCGATTGCCGGCCGTGCCATCGGCAATTGCACGGAAAAAAACACGTTGAGCGGTTTGGCGCCAAGCGTGCGCGCAGCTTCGGCCGCAAACCGTCCCTGCATGGAAAAGGCGGCGCGGGCCGACAGATAGACATAAGGGTAAAGCACCGAACTCAGAACCACCACGGCGCCGCCGAGCGAGCGTATGTCCGGAAACCAGTATTCGCGGATGCTGTGATAACCGAAGGCGGCGCGAAGGGCGCTCTGCACCGGGCCGGTGAAATCGAGAAACTCGCCGAAAGCATAGGCCGCCAGATAGGAGGGGATGGCGAGCGGCAGGACGAGTGCTGCGGATAATATCCGCCGCAACGGAAATTCGAAGGTGGTGACGAGCCAGGCGCAGACGATGCCGAAAAATGCTGTCGTCGCAGCCGTCATGGCCAACAGCAAAAAGGTGCGAAACCCGGCGCGTGGCAGGACATTGGCAAGAAGATGCTGCCACCCCTCCGTGCTGCCGGTCAGCGCCAGCCAGAAGACCGCCAGAACGGGCATGGCGGCAATGGCTGCGACGATGACCGCAGTGATGGGCAACAACGAAAAGCGTCGTGTTGCCGGAATGGAAACCGTCATGGAAATGCCAGCCTGCTGTCCTGCGAAAGCCTCAACCGGCTGTCCTTTCAGCCGGCGGTTCCCGCATTGCTACGCCCGCATGGCCTCAGTTGGCAAGAACCCGCTGCGACGGAAAGGTAATTTCCACCAGCGTTCCCTCATTCGGTGTCGAGGTGATGGAGAAGTTCGCGCGGTTGGCATCCACCATCGCCTTGGTCAGCGGCAGCCCCAGCCCGGTGCCATCGCCGCGCACGCGTTTGCCCGATGACGCCACCTGCCGGAATGGCTTCATGGCCTGCTCCAGCTCCGCCCGCGTCATGCCGATGCCGGTGTCGCGAATGCGCAGCGCTACGCTGCCATTGGCCTCATAAGCGGTGGAAACCACGATCTGGCCGCCCGACGGCGTGAAACGGATGGCGTTCGACAGGATGTTGAGCACGATCTGCTTGATCGAGCGCAGATCGGCGACGATCTGCGGCACGGATTGCGAAAGTGCCGTGCGGATGATGACACGCTGATTGTTGGCCTGCGGCTGCACCAGCGATACCGCTTCGGCCACCGTCTCGTTCAGCGGCACGGCGATGAAATCCACATCCATCTGCCCGGCTTCGATCTTGGAGATGTCGAGGAGATCGTTGACGATATCGAGCACATGCCGGCCCGAACGGCCGATATCATTGGAATATTCCACATAACGAGGGTGGCCGATCGGCCCGAAACGTTCGGTCGCCATCATGTCCGCAAAGCCGATGATGGCGTTGAGCGGCGTACGGATTTCGTGGCTGACGCGCGCCAGAAAATCGGTCTTGTGGGCGTTGGCGGTTTCCGCCGCGCGCTTGGCGTTGCGCAGCTCTTCTTCCGTGCGTTTCCACTGGGTGATGTCGCGAATGACCACGCAATAGCCGTGCGAGGATTTGAGCCGCCCGATGGTCATGAACAGCGGCAGAAATCCGCCGGATGCTTCGCGGCCGATTACCTCGCGGCCATCGTTCAGCACGCTGGCGACACCGTTATTGGCAAGGCCGGAAAGATAGTCCAGCACCGCGCGCTGGCTCTCGTGGGCAAAGAGCGTGACGAAGGGTTTTCCGGCGACCTCGCCATTGTCATAGTTGAACAGCGCACTGGCGGAGCGGTTGAGCGAACGGATTTCGCCGTCTTCGCCCAGGAGCACCACGCCATCAGTTGCCGTTTCCAGAATGGAATGCAGCTCCTCGACTTCGCCCTGCAACACGGAAACACTGCCTGTTTCGGCATTCGTCGTTTCGGTCGCTGCCATGTTTTCGTTGGCCGCCGCAACCGGCGCCTGTTTTTCTTCCAGCGGAACCAGCGACAGCATCAGCGCCTTGGTTTCTTCCCAGCGAATGGATTGCAGCCGCGCCTTGACGGGGATGATGTCATTTTCGGCGCTGACGACGACCATGCCGCCCTCGTTGTCAGGCATATCCTCCAGCTCCTGCCGTTGCAGCAGTGCTTCCAGTCCGCCGACCTCCTGCAACTCATCGAGAGAGCCGTAGCCCGTCAGTCGCAGAAAATCGGGATTGGCGTGGATCAGCCGGTCGCCGGCATGCACCAGCAGCGCCACAGGCATCTGGTCCAGCGTTTCGGCGCTCAGCGCATCGGCGGGGCGCGACGTCGCGCTGACCATCGCGGCGGCGATATCGGCTGCCGGTGCCACGTCCACTGCGGCGTCTTTGTGTTCCGCGGTCTCTATTTCTTCCATCGGCGCTTGAATGGCCACAGGCCGCTCGCCACGAACATAGTCCGCGAAGAGATCGGCTTCCTCAGCCGTTTCTGTCGCCTTGACGTCCTCTTTCACGACGGGCGCCAGGTCCACCTGCGTTCCGGCATCGATATCGTCATCAATATCCTGTACCGACGGCTCGGTAGGAAGGGCCTCTTCCTCCGTTTTGCGGCTTTCGTCCGAAACGGCATCCGCAGGCGCCAGCGTCCGGCCGATTTCCCGGAAAGCGGCCTGCTCGCCGGCGGTCAGACCCTCGCGGGAGCGCCAGCGGCGTTCTTCCAGATGCACGACCTTGTCGGAATAGGACGGCTCCGGTTCTGGCTCCGGGGCTGGCACGACTGCCAGGGCCGGCACTTCGAATTCCGGCGGGCTGTAATCATCGTGCCGTTCTTCGTCCGAAATCTCGGCCGGCGCAGCTTCTGCGGTTGGGGTTTCGTCATCGACCTCATCGAGGAATGCCAGCAATTCGTTGCTTTCATCCTCGGCAGCCGGCGGCGGCGAAACCTCGGTTTGAAGAATGTCTTCCCCGTTCAGGAAGGTGAGGCCGGTAGCGTGCGGATCTTCGACGGCATCGGCCAGCCGCACGATGCCGAAACCACGGAACCCGTCGAATTCGCGCGACCGCGTATAGGTGGGCAGGGCGGCGAGATCGATCGGCACCATGAGGGAGGTGCCTTCCACCGGCCAATAGATCGTCTTGCCCGACCATGTGTCGCGACGACCGAGAAGCTCGCGAATCTTGCCTTCCGGATCGAGATTGAAAAGTGCCGCCACATCGGCAAAGCCCATGCCCTCGACAGCTGCTGCCTTCGGACCCACCGCCTCCGCGAATTCGTGGGAGATCGAGCTGAAGCGCCCCTCAGCATCGATTTTCCAGACGAAACGGGATGCGCGCCCGCCGGCATTGAAGACAAAAGGCCGCGCTTCTTCCGTTGATTCGGTTTCCGCCGGAGTATTCTCTTCCACCTGTGCAACGGCCTGCACTGTCACTGGTTCAGCGATCTCATCTTCCGTCGATGGGCTGTCCGTGTCCAAAGCCTGTTCGGCATGGTCTTCGCCAGCCGCCCGGCTGATTGTTGGAACTTCAGCCTCATCCGCGTCCAGTTCGAAGAGATCGGCAATATCGTCGGTCATCGCCGCATTCGCGGCCGTATCGGCATCCTCCACGGGAATATCCGTCGGGGTCTCCGCTTCTTCTTCTACAGCTGCTGCTACCGGCAACGGCAGGACGGTTTCTTCACCCTGTTCCGCCACTACTTCGTCTTCGGCGTCCGAAGGCAGTTCCTCCACATCCTCGATGCCGGCGACGGCGTCGAGTACGGAATCGAACGAAGCAGCCGCTGCGGCAACGGGTGCTGTCTCCGCAACCGGCAAAGCGGGTTGGGCGACAGCCGGGGTTTCCTGCGGCTTATCTTCGGCAAAGCCGTTGACCGGATCGAGCGTTCCAAGCGCGGTCTCGACTACGAACAGCAGGTTGAGTTCGGGCGATGTGGTGATCTGGCCGGTGGCGGCGGGCATATAACCCTTGCCTGTTGGCACGGGCCGTTTGACGAGGTGACCTGCCTGACCTGCGGCCATCCTCACCAGCGTCTTTGCCGTATGCGGCGTGATGCCGAGCGACGCAAACTTGGCCGAGGCGGCAACGACCTCGTTGTCGCCATTGATAACGGCGATATGGATATCGGGATCGTCAAAGCCTTCGATCATGCGCCTTGCGCATTCCGCCGTGTCGGGTGCTGACTGATCGGTGAGGGCGGAAAACAGAACAGCGGGCTGGCCCGGTTCGGCCTCGATGATTTCCGCTCTGGCGGTAACGGCAAGGCTGCGGAAGCCCGCATTGATGCGAATGGTAAACGGCAGGCTGTCGCCCGCCTTGGAAAGGCGCGCCGCCGTCGCCGCCAGCTGCCGGAAGGTCACGTCCTGCCGTTTAGGGCCCTGTTCCAGAAAATCGTAGACCATCGGCGTGCCGAACAGCGCCGCACCCCGCCCATTGGCCCAAAGCGCGCTCTGAAGGTCGAGCGAGAACAAAGCCATCGCCTCGCCGCGGCCAAAACCTTCACGCACCCGTTCATGCACTGCGATATCGATAAAAGGATACTGGACGGCGGGCATGTCGAAACCTATTCTGGCACTACCGGACCTTGCGAGGCTTTCGGCTTCCTCATGAAGCTGAAACGTAAACCCTCTGAGGCACCACGTTAACAGAATTTTAAATAACTTCACAGCGCGGCGGGGTCCACCGTCGCCTGAATGAATCGCCAAATAGAGTTAACATGAACAGGGCTGGCCGCGCCCGTTCTGGCCCCGTTCCGGATTACAGGTGGCACGGGTTGCCGCCGTCTTTCGACAGTCTCTGCCAAATGAAAACCGCTTGCCTTTCGAAGCCTTTTTTCGCAAAATTCACCGAGGGACTTGCAAATGGGGAAAACACCTTTTATGTCACCCCCCGTGGCGCCGGTTCGGCGTTTGATGTGCGGTTGTAGCTCAGTTGGTTAGAGCGCAGGTTTGTGGCACCTGAGGTCGGAGGTTCGAGACCCCCCAACCGTACCATCTCCAATTTTCCGAAAATCCCCGAAAACCATTGCTGCGATTTCAGGCCGCGATCCATGTGATCAGCCGGCGCGCCGTTTTGCTGTGCGTGCATTCCTGCCATTTCCGCGTTCCCAAAAACCATTTGGCTAAAATCGCTTGCGCTGGTATTGTCCACCCAACGAAACCTTATGAAAGCCAGCAGCATAGCGTCTACGCTTGTGCGCGGCGAAATGGACAAGACAGTGATCGACCCCGGAAACGGCCCAAAGCCGTCGGAACAAGGGGCGTCGGTGGCAAACAAAGGGAAAGCGAAGCGATCCCGTCGTGGCAAGAAAAACAGGCGTGACGGTAAACCCCGTGACGTTGCTGTGCTGTCGCATGATGTTGCCGCGGATGTTCCGGCCGGTTCCCCCTATGTATCGGCTCTCGAGCCGGATGCCGAGCCGCGTAAAAGAAAGCGCCGCAGGCGTTCCCGCGGCAAAGGCAGCTCCCAGCAGACACCGCCTGTTCCCAGCGAGCAGCCCGAGGTTTTAGCCGCAACGGATGCCACTAATCCATCCTCCGTGCCGCCTGGTGTCGGTCGCAAGTCGCGCAACCGCAAGCGGGCTCACCGTGATCCGCGCAGTCGCGATCCGCAGGGCCGCCCGCTGGTTCCCTCCCATGCGCCCCGACATGTCGGCAAACAGAATGGCCGTGCCAACGGGGCGCAGGAACAGCACCGGCAGCAATCCGAAATGTCCGCCCGTCACGGTGGACGCCAGCAAGAGCATGGTCCGGAATTCGCGACGGACATGTATGCGGCGCTCGATCTCGGCACCAATAATTGCCGCCTGCTGATCGCGCAGCCGACACGGCCCGGCCAGTTCCGGGTTGTCGACGCCTTTTCGCGCATCGTCCGGCTGGGCGAGGGGCTGGTATCGACCGGCCGTCTTTCCGACGATGCGATGGATCGCGCGGTGGAGGCTCTCAAGGTGTGCTCCTCAAAGCTCGCCGGTCGCCCGATCAGGCGCATGCGGCTCATCGCCACCGAGGCCTGCCGGGCAGCAATCAATGGCGAGGAGTTTCTGGAACGGGTTACCCGGGAGACCGGGCTGCGACTTGAAATCATCAGCCGCGAGACGGAAGCGCGCCTTGCCGTATCAGGCTGCGCCTCCCTCGTCGGGCGCGAAGCGCGCTCGGTGGTGCTGTTCGATATCGGTGGCGGATCGTCCGAAATTGCGGTCATCAAGGTCGGCGAGAATCGCTCCAACCGGCTCGCCAACCATATCACCCACTGGACGTCGCTGCCGGTCGGCGTCGTGACCCTCTCGGAACGCCATGGCGGTCGCGATGTGACGCCGGATGTGTTCGCTGCTATGGTGCGGGAAGTCGAAGGGCTGCTTGATGCCTTCCAGTGCCCGCCTCTGGCGCCGCTTGCGCATCACGAGGATTTTCATCTGATTGGAACTTCCGGCACGGTGACGACGCTTGCGGGCGTTCACCTTGATCTGCCGCGTTACGATCGCCGCAAGGTGGATGGCCTCTGGCTTTCCGATACCGAGGTAACGGCGATGCAGGACAAGCTTCTGGCCTGGGATTTCGCCGGCCGCGCCGCCAATGCCTGCATCGGCCCCGACAGGGCCGATCTGGTTCTGGCCGGCTGCGCCATTCTCGAGGCCATTCGCCGCCGCTGGCCGGCGCGGCGCATGCGCGTGGCGGATCGCGGGCTGCGCGAAGGCCTGTTGACGGATATGATGGCGGATGACGGCGCATGGCGGCGTAACCGGATAAGGCGCATGCAGATGGCACGGCAGGACAGAACGGAAGGTTTGACATGAGCAAGGCGCCGACAAGCACCAATCGCACCGGCCGAAAGATCGGCCAGAAGGTCAAGAAGACCAAGCTCAAGGCCTCATCGCGCCGCTGGCTTGAACGTCATATCAACGACCCCTATGTGCAGCGCGCCAAGCTGGAAGGCTATCGCGCCCGCGCGGCCTTCAAGCTTCTGGAAATCAACGACAAGCACCAGATCCTGAAGGGTGCCACCCGCATCATCGACCTTGGTGCCGCACCCGGAAGCTGGTCGCAGATCGCTTCGAAGGTGACGGATTCCACCGAGGAGGACATTCGCGTCGCGGCCATCGATTTTCTCGAAATCGATCCCATCCCCGGCGTGAAAATCCTGCAGCTCGACTTCCTCGATCCGACCGCACCGGACCAGTTGATGGAGGCCGTTGGCGGCACGCCGGATCTGGTACTGTCCGACATGGCGGCGCCAACCACGGGCCACCAGAAGACGGACCACATCCGCACCATGCATCTCTGCGAAGTCGCGGCCGATTTCGCGGTTCAGGTGCTGGCGGAAGGCGGCCATTTCCTTGCCAAGACCTTCCAGGGCGGCACGGAAAAGGCATTGCTGGACATGCTGAAGAAGAACTTCAAGCAGGTCCTGCATATCAAACCGGCGTCTTCGCGGTCGGAATCGGTCGAAATGTTCCTGCTCGCCAAGCACTTCAAGGGCCGGACGGCCGCAACGCAGTCCGTTATGCACGTGGATGAGGCGGACGAAGACTAACGCATCGGATAGAAATCGTGTTCGATTTTCGTCTGTAACGTGTGCAGATTCAAACAGTTAGAGCGCCGTGTGTCCGGAAGGATGCACGGCGCTTTTGTTATTCCGCCGGTTGCGAGACCTTGCCGCGGTGGCCGGAGACGGCCGCCCCCGCATTGCCGTCCATGCGGATGATCGGAACGATGGCGAACAGCGAGACGAGCGCCACGATGGTGAAGGCGATGTGGAAATCGGCAAGCTGCAGATGCGAGCCGGATATCATGCTGCTGACTTCCAGAATGGCGGCGGCGAAAGCGACGCCCAGCGCAAGGCTGATCTGTTGCAGCACTGATGCCATCGAGGTCGCCTGACTTGCCTGGCTGTCCTCGATATCGGAATAGCTGAGCGCGTTCGATCCGGTGAAGAAGAAGGAACGGGCAAACCCCGCCGTGACCAGACAGATCATGATCAGCGGGTAGGGGGTATCAGGCGTGAAGAAGCTGTTGGCGAGCGTCGTGAAGGCGCCGACGATGCCGGCCCCGATCAGCGTTGATCTGAACCCTGTTGCGGCAAAGACCCGCTTGGCCATGAATTTCGTGGTGATAGCGCCGATTGCGCCGGCAAAGGTGATCATGCCTGATTGAAACGGGTTGAGCCCGAAACCGATCTGCAACATCAAGGGCATCAGGAAGGGAATGGCGCCCGTGGAAATGCGGAAGGCGGTGCCGCCGACGGTGGCCGCCCGGAACGTCGGGTTGCGGAAAATTCGGAAATCCAGAATCGGGGCAGGGTGGTTTGCCGCGTGGCGCAGATAAAGGAAGCCGCAGATAAAACCGATGATCGTCGAGGCAATGCCGATGGCGGGCGGCAGTGCCGGAAGGCTGACGACCGACACGCCGAAAACCACGCCCGACGCTGCAAGGCCTGATAATACGAACCCCTTGCCGTCCATTGGCGGCGGATTGGTGGTTTCGATTTCCGGCAGGAAGATCGTCGACAGCCAGATGCCGATGACGCCGATGGGCACGTTGATGAGGAAAATCCAGTGCCATGAAAAATAGGTGGTGATGAAGCCGCCGATCGGCGGGCCGGTCAGCGGCCCGACAAGCGCCGGTATCGTCAACAGCGCCATGGCGGAAACGAGTTCGCTGCGTTTCGTCGTCCGCAGGAGGACGAGGCGGCCAACGGGCGTCATCATCGCGCCGCCCATGCCCTGCAGGAAACGCGAGACGACGAATTCGAACACCGACGACGAGACCGCGCAGCAGATTGACCCGACGACGAAAACGCCGATGGCGAAACGGAAGATTTTCTTCGCGCCGTATTTATCGGCCATCCAGCCGCTGATGGGAATGAAGATCGCCAACGACACCATATAGGCCGTCAGCGCGAGCTTGAGCGTGATCGGACCGACATGGAGATCGGCCGCAATCGCCGGAAGCGATGTGGCGATGACGGTGGAGTCCATCTGCTCCATGAAGAGAGCAACTGCAAGGATCAGGGGAATGATGCGGTTCATGAGGCTGCCTGCGGCTCTCCGCTGCGACAATGGTATCGCAGTTCCTCCTACGCCTGATGGGCCGGCTTGCCAACACGTTAATTATCAATTTCTGAAGTTCCGATCAAACCTGCGTGAGGCCGGTTTCCTTGCAACTTTCTCGCTCTATTGTCCGTTGGGCACAGTGACTTTGGCGATATCGGGAGAAAATGATGACTCAATCCTTGAGCATGAGCAGACGCGGCCTTATCGGTGCGGCGGGCGCAAGCGTTCTCGGCGCTCCGCTTTTGATGGCACGCACCGCAACGGCTCAGCCGAACCAGCCGCAAACCTCCATGGAGATCAAACACGCCATGCCGCCGGAAACGAACCGCTTCAAGCTTGGTAATTTCGAAGTGCTTGTCGTGAAGGACGGTGCGCGCGCCGCGCCCAATCCGGGTGAGACCTTCGGCACGGACCAGTCGGCGGAAACCGTCGGCAAGCTGCTGGAAGACAAT
This sequence comes from Rhizobium sp. AN73, assembly GCF_030757975.1. Classification (NCBI taxonomy): domain Bacteria; kingdom Pseudomonadati; phylum Pseudomonadota; class Alphaproteobacteria; order Hyphomicrobiales; family Rhizobiaceae; genus Rhizobium; species Rhizobium sp. AN73. The sequence continues at coordinate 1,994,208 of NZ_JARWME010000002.1, read as the reverse complement.
TTTCTGCCGAAGGAGCAATTCGTGAATTCCTTCTCGCCGGTTCTCATCAATACCGGCACGGACCTCGTGCTGTTCGACACCGGTTTCGGCGAGGCTGGCCGAGGTGCCGGAAACGGTCGCCTGACCGAAGGCATGGCGGCGGCCGGTTATTCGCCGGAGGATGTGACCGTGGTCGTGCTGACCCACATGCATGGCGACCACATCGGTGGGCTGATGGAAAAGGGTGCGCCCGCTTTCTCCAAGGCGCGTTATGTTTTCGGCCAGACGGAATATGATTTCTGGACGGATGAGAAGCGAGTGGGAACGCCTGCCGAAGGCGGCCACAAGGGCGTCATCGCCACCGTCAAGCCGCTCGCGGAAAAGGCGACCTTCATCGGCGATGGCGCCAATGTGGTGTCCGGCATCACCGGCATTGCGGCGTTCGGCCATTCGCCGGGGCACATGATCTTCCGAGTCGGATCGGAGGGTAAACAGCTGATCCTGACGGCGGATACGGCCAACCATTTCGTGCTGTCGCTGCAAAGGCCGGACTGGGAGGTGAAGTTCGACATGGACAAGGCGGCTGCTGCTGCGACCCGCAAGAAGGTCTACGACATGATCGCCACCGAACGGTTGCCTTTCCTCGGTTATCATATGCCTTTCCCGGCCGTCGGTTACGCGGAAAAGCTGGATACGGGTTACCGTTTCGTGCCGAAGTCCTACCAGTTCGACATCTGATCTCTGCTGCAATGCAGCAACAGAAGAAGCCCGGAAGGTCATTCCGGGTTTTTTCTATTCCCTTCCTGTCATGAACGTGTTACCAGCCCTCGCCAACTTCCAAGCAATCCTTGCAGGGCGCCGGGGTGAACTTTTCGTTCCGGAACGGCCACGCATTTTCATTATGAAGGAATTTGGTCATGGCACGCATCATTCAAACACCCACTGGTTTGGACGCTCTCACATTTGACGATGTGTTGCTGCAACCCGGACATTCCGAGGTTATGCCGGGACAGACGAATATCGCCACCCGCATTGCCCGCGATATCGATCTCAACCTTCCGATCCTCTCTTCCGCCATGGACACGGTCACGGAAGGCCGTCTTGCCATCGCCATGGCCCAGGCCGGCGGCATCGGCGTCATCCACCGTAACCTCACCCCCATCGAACAGGCCGAAGAAGTCCGGCAGGTGAAGAAGTTCGAAAGCGGCATGGTCGTCAACCCGGTCACGATCGGCCCGGATGCCACGCTCGCAGAAGCACAGGCCTTGATGAAGGCGCACGGCATTTCCGGTATTCCGGTGGTTGAAAACGGCGGTTCCGGTGGCCACAAGAACGGCCGCCTCGTCGGCATTCTTACCAACCGCGACGTGCGCTTTGCCTCTGATCCGCAGCAGAAGATCTACGAACTGATGACCCGCGAAAATCTGGTCACGGTCAAGGAAAGCAGCGTCGATCAGCAGGAAGCGCGCCGCCTGCTGCACAAGCACCGCATTGAAAAACTGCTGGTAGTGGATGGAAAAGGCAATTGCGTCGGCCTCATCACCGTCAAGGATATCGAGAAGTCGCAGTTGAACCCTAACGCCACCAAGGATGCGCAGGGCCGCCTTCGCGCCGCCGCCGCCATCAGCGTTGGTGCCGATGCCATCGAGCGCGCCGAGCGCCTCATCGATGCCGGTGTCGACCTTCTGGTCGTCGATACCGCACACGGCCATTCGCAGCGCGTGCTCGATGCCGTTTCGGTGGTCAAGAAGATGTCGAACTCGGTTCGCATCATTGCCGGCAATGTCGCCACCGCTGACGGCACCAAGGCGCTGATCGATGCCGGCGCCGATGGCGTCAAGGTCGGTATCGGCCCCGGTTCCATCTGCACCACCCGCATCGTCGCCGGCGTCGGCGTTCCACAGCTTGCTGCGATCATGGCCTCGGTCGAAGTCGCCAATGCTGCCGATATTCCTGTCATCGCCGATGGCGGCATCAAGTTCTCGGGCGATCTGGCCAAGGCAATCGCTGCAGGCGCTTCCGCCGTCATGATCGGCTCGCTGCTAGCCGGCACGGATGAAAGCCCGGGTGAAGTGTTCCTCTATCAGGGCCGTTCCTTCAAGGCCTATCGCGGCATGGGTTCCGTTGGCGCCATGGCACGCGGTTCCGCCGACCGTTATTTCCAGGCGGAAGTGCGCGACACGCTGAAGCTCGTTCCGGAAGGCATCGAAGGCCAGGTTCCCTACAAGGGTCCGGTTTCCGGCGTCCTGCACCAGCTGGCCGGTGGCCTGAAGGCCGCCATGGGTTATGTCGGCGGTGGCACGATCAAGGAATTCCAGGAGCGCGCCACCTTCGTGCGCATCTCCAGCGCCGGCCTGCGTGAAAGCCACGCCCATGACGTGACGATCACCCGCGAAAGCCCGAACTATCCCGGCGCGGTTTGATCTTTCGAGGCGAGATCCGTAACAACATAGTCTCAGTATTTGGCGCTCCCCGATTCATGCCGGATCGGGGAGCGTTTTCATGATGGGAGGAGAAAGCATGTCACCAACGACCGCAATGTTCTGGCCGATGATTGCCCATGTCTTTCTCGTCTTCTGGCTTTACGGCCTGCTGATCATCCGGCGCAACAAATACACCTTCAAGGACCGCAGATCGGCGATCAAGCTGCGCGATCTGGGCGAGGAGGCGCGCGAAAGCCATCTGGTGAACCGCAATATCGCCAACCAGTTCGAGCTGCCGGTCCTGTTCCACATCGCCTGCCTGCTGCTTTACATTACGGATGCGGACAACATCGTCACCGTCGTGCTGGCATGGCTTTTTGTGCTCTCGCGCTACGCCCATTCCTATGTTCACGTCACCAGCAATCGCCTGCGTCAGCGCGGGGCATTGTTCGGCATCGGCTTTGCGCTGGTCGTCTGCCTGTGGGCATGGCTCGCCATATGGTTGGCGCTGGAATAAATCAGCACCATGAGGTTGCCTCATAAGTGAGACAATCCCACCTTGCAAAATAACCCGATTTGCGATGGGTCAATTTCATGACGTCCCATCCCCGTTAATCTCTGCCTCGCCGTCAAGGATTTCAGGCGAGCAGAGATTAGGGAGTATGTCATGGCTAAGACAATGAAGGCGGCGGTTGTCCGCGCGTTTGGAAAACCGCTGACCATCGAGGAAGTGGCGATACCGGATCCCGGCCCCGGTGAAATTCTCATCAATTACAAGGCGACGGGCATTTGCCACACCGACCTGCACGCCGCAACGGGCGATTGGCCGGTGAAACCCAACCCGCCCTTCATCCCCGGCCATGAAGGCGTCGGTTATGTCGCGAAGATCGGCGCTGGCGTCACCGGCATCAAGGAAGGTGACCGTGCCGGCACGCCGTGGCTTTATACCGCCTGCGGATGCTGCATTCCTTGCCGCACCGGCTGGGAGACCCTTTGCCCGAGCCAGAAGAATTCGGGTTATTCCGTCAACGGCAGCTTTGCTGAATACGGCCTTGCCGATCCGAAATTCGTCGGCCGCCTGCCGGATAATCTGGAATTCGGTCCCGCCGCACCCGTGCTCTGCGCCGGTGTCACCGTCTATAAGGGTCTGAAGGAAACCGAAGTCAGGCCCGGTGAATGGGTGGTCATTTCAGGCATTGGCGGGCTTGGCCACATGGCCGTGCAATATGCAAAGGCCATGGGCATGCATGTCGTTGCCGCCGATATTTTCGACGACAAGCTGGAGCTTGCGAAAAAACTCGGAGCGGATGTCACCGTCAACGGTCGCGCGCCTGACGCGGTGGAGCAGGTGCAGAAGGCAACCGGCGGTGTCCACGGCGCGCTGGTAACGGCGGTTTCACCCAAAGCCATGGAACAGGCTTACGGTTTCCTGCGCTCCAAAGGGACGATGGCGCTTGTCGGCCTGCCGCCGGGCTTCATCTCCATTCCGGTTTTCGACACGGTGTTGAAGCGCATCACGGTGCGCGGCTCCATCGTCGGCACACGGCAGGATCTGGAGGAGGCACTGACCTTCGCCGGTGAAGGCAAGGTCGCCGCCCACTTCTCGTGGGACAAGCTCGAAAACATCAACGATATCTTCCGCCGCATGGAAGAGGGCAAGATCGACGGCCGCATCGTCGTGGACCTCGCCGCCTGATACCTATGACCGGAGGCGGCGCTCACGCAAATGTGTGGCGCCGCCTCCGCCCGCCTCGTTCCTCACCCTGCAATCTGCGCTATCCTTCCGCATCCGTGCGTCCAAGGAGGATAGAGCGATGGACAAGCCGAAGATTACGCAGGCCATGATCGACGCTTACGATGAATATACCCATCTCAGCCTCGACCGTCGCAAATTCATGGAAAAGCTCACCGTGCTTGCCGGGTCCGGTGCGGCGGCAGCGGCAATCGCGCCGCTGCTTTCGGCCAACAGCGCCCATGCGGCAGTCGTTGCACCTGACGATGCGGGGATCGTTGCGGAGGAGGTGACCTATCCCGCTCCCGGTGGCGAGATGAAGGGCTATCTCGTCACGCCGAAATCGGTTGCCGGCCCCATCGGCTCGGTCATCGTCATCCATGAGAACCGTGGCCTGAATGACCATATCCGCGATGTGGCAAGACGCGTGGCGCTTGCCGGTTTCAGGGCGCTTGCGGTCGATTTTCTCTCCCCGCAGGGCGGCACTCCGGCGGATGAGGATAAGGCACGGGAAATGTTCAGCGGTCTCGATATGGACGCAACGGTCGCCAATGCCGAGGCTGGTCGGGTGTGGCTCGCCGCAAGGCAGGGTGCGAACGGCAAGGTCGGTGCGGTCGGTTTCTGCTGGGGCGGCGGGCTGGTCAACCGTTTTGCCACCAAATCGGCGGGCCTGAATGCCGGCGTCGCCTATTACGGCCAACAACCGCCAGCCGCCGATGTGCCTGATATCAAGGCGCCACTGCTTTTGCATTACGCCGGTCTCGATGAGCGCATCAATGCCGGTATCGATGCCTATAAGAAGGCGCTGGAGGCAAACGGCAAGATCTTCGAAATCTTCGTTTATGACGGCGTCAACCACGCCTTCAACAACGATACGTCCTCGGCGCGATACGACAAGACCGCCGCCGATCTCGCTTGGGGCCGCACGACGGAGTTCTTCAAAAAATATCTGGCGTGATGGGGGGGCGGTCGCGTAGCGGACAGAAGGCGTGTGGGGCTTACCCCCTCTGCCCTGCCGGGCATCTCCCCCTCAAGGGGGGAGATCGACCCGAGGCTAGGTCTCGGCCATCTTCAAGGTTGAGATAGAACCGGCGATAGCGCGTCTTGCCGATCTCCCCCCTTGAGGGGGAGATGCCCGGCAGGGCAGAGGGGGGTAAAGCCCCACACGCCTTCGATCCACTGATCTAAATGCCGCCAGCCCCACGCTTCAAATGCTCATCGAGCCGGGGCATGATCTCCACAAAATTGCAGGGCAAGTGGCGATAGTCGAGCTGGGCCTTGAGGATGCCGTCCCAGGCATCCTTGCAGGCGCCGGGAGAGCCGGGCAGCACGAAGATGAAGGTGGCGTTTGCCACGCCGCCGGTCGCGCGTGACTGGATGGTGGCGGTGCCGATCTTTTCATAGGAAATGCGATGGAAGATGGCGGAAAACCCGTCCATGCGCTTTTCGAACAGCGGTTCCAGCGCCTCGGGCGTCACGTCACGGCCGGTAAAGCCAGTACCACCAGTGGTGATGACCACATCCACACCTTCGGCAAGCGTCCAGTCGCGCACGGTGTTGAAAATGGCGGCCTTGTCATCAGGCACGATGGCGCGGGCGGCGACCTGATGTCCCGCTTCCCTAATCCTCGCGACAAGTGTGTCGCCGGACTTGTCGTTCTCCAGCGTGCGGCTGTCCGAAACGGTCAAAACCGCGATGCCGAGGGGAATGAAGGGTCTTTCGCCTGCCATGGCCTTATCCTCGAATTGTTTGATCTTCAGATGGTCCGCGTCGCCTGAAAGTACCAGTCGGGGCGTTTGTTACGAAGCGATGTTTCCGCTTTTTGCGCGGCATCGAAGGAATGAAAAATCCCGAAACAGGTGGCGCCCGAACCGGACATGCGCACAAGGAAAGCGCCTTCCTGCGACAACATTCCGGCGATTTCACTGACTTCCGGCAGCAGCGCCTTTGCAGGTGCTTCGAGATCGTTGCGGCTTTGCGCAAGAAAATCCATCCAGCCGCCCGCTTCTCGCACCGGCAGAGACGGATTGGCCTTGTTCTGCAATCGCCGGAAAATCTCCGGCGTCGAAACGGCTTTCAGCGGATTGGCGAGCATCAGAAAGAGTTCCGGCAGAGCGGAGACTGGCTCAATATCCTCGCCGATACCGCGCGCGATAAGGGACCGGCTTTCAAGGCACATCGGCACATCCGCGCCCAGTGCGAGCGCGACAGAGGCAAGCCTTTGCGGATCGATCATGGCATTCCAGTGCCGCAACAGCGCCCGCAGCGTCGCTGCCGCATCCGCCGAGCCGCCGCCGATGCCGGATGCGACCGGCAGGTTCTTTTCGAGATGAATTGCGACCGGACGCGTCGGTTGACCCGTGGAGGCAAGCGCGTCGCGCAACAGGTCTCTGGCACGGGTGACAAGATTGTTGCCGCCGTCGCCCGCGCGCAGCAGGTCGCCGAAGGAACCGGAGATCGAGAAGGTGTCGGCATCGGCGTCGCGAACATGGATTGCGTCGCCGGCTTCGGTGAAGGTCACCAGCGTTTCGAGCAGATGATAACCATCCGCCCGCTGGCCGGTCACATGTAGTGCCAGATTGATCTTGGCCGGGGCCGCCTCTGTTGTTTCGACAGCCCCGGGAATGTCATCGGCGCGCATGCCGCGTCAGGATTTCTTGTCCGGGGCAGGGGCGGAAGGGGCCGGTGCTGGCGGAGCCGGCGGTTGTGGCGCGGCGTCCTTCTTGGCAGTGTTTTCGGCGTCCTTCTCCACCGGCGGCAGGCCGTTGGCGATCTTTTCCTTCACCTTGGCCTTGTCCAGATCGTCATTGTCGCCAATCAGCGCACGGTTCCACTGATATACGGCCTCGATCTTGCGGCCGACACGCCAGTAGGCATCGCCCAGATGGTCGTTGATGGTCTGATCACCGGCCTTGAGCTCGATTGCCCGTTCCAGCTCGGTCACGGCCTGGTCAAATGCGCCCAGCCGGTAGTGCGCCCAGCCCAGCAGATCGACGATGTAACCGTCGTTCGGCCGAAGCTCGACCGCGCGGCTGATCATCTTCATCGCTTCGTCGAGGTTGATACCCTTGTCCACCCAGGAATAGCCGAGATAGTTGAGCACCTGCGGCTGCTCCGGGTTGAGTTCGAGCGCACGCTTGAAGTCCGGCTCGGCCTTGTCCCATTCTTTCAGGCGCTCATGGGCAATGGCGCGCTGGAAGAACACGGTCCAGTCCGATTTCTGCGGCACGGCGCCGATCACTTCGACAGCCTTGTCGTAGTTTTCGGCCATGGCCTTGTAGTCCTTGGCGTCGGAAAGCACGCTGCCATAGGCGAGATAGGACCGGATGTCCTTCGGGTCGGATTGCAGCAGCGATTGCAGGTGCTTGCGCGCTTCATCCACTTTGCCCGTCTGCGCCAGCGTCAGTCCGAGCTGCAGCTCGGAGATGCGGTGCATCGGAGAATCCTTCGGCACGTCGCGGTAGAAGGCGATGGCGCGGTCGGGCTTTTTCATCGCTTCGGCAAGTCCGCCGAGAAGGATCAGCGTATCGGCGCTTTGCGGATCGAGAGCCCGCGACGTCTGAAGGTAAAGCGTGACGATCTCTTCCGCACCTTCGCGGTTCAGCGCGCCTGCGATGGAAAACATCACGGAAGCAGCACCTTCGACGGCGTTGGTGATCTGCTGCGGCGGCTTTTCACCCTTTTCGATGGACTGGCGAAGCGCCTTTAGCGGTGCGTAGTTCGGCGCAAAAGTATCGCCGACCGCAATCGCGTCCAGCGCCTTCTGCTTGTTGCCGGCGGAAGCCTCCAGCCGGGCAAGTGCCATCACGGCGCGCATATAGGTGTCTGAAGCGGTTGCCCCGCCTTCGCGGTCCGTCACGGCTTCATTCAGGCTCTTGCGGGCGGCATCGGTATTGCCGGAGACAAGGGCGATTGCCGCCGCATTGTATTTCTGGAAGATCGAAATCCAGCCCGGACCCTTCATATTGTTGACGAGCGCCAGCGCTTCCTTCGGCTTGCCGGAACCGGCGCGCGCCCATGCGGTCAAAAGCGTGTTGACCATGCGGTCGAGATCGTTCGGACCGGTATATTTCAGGATTTTCTCGGCCTTGACGAATTCCTTGTCCTTGATGGCATCGAGACCGCGAACGATGGTCGTCACGCGCTCAACGGAGGTATCGTCCTTCATCGAATCGGCGATCTTGGCACCGGCCTCGAAATTGCCGCTCAAAAGCTCGGCGATCATCAGGCGCTGGCGGATTTCCGAATTGGCCGGATCGAATTCCAGCGCCTTCTTGTAGAGCGAAATCGCGGTGGGGTAGTCCTGATCGACATCGGCGTTGCGCGCGGCAAGGAAAGCACCGGAGAAGGTGTTTACCTTGGCGGGATCGAAAGTAACGGCCTTGGTTTCCGTTTTCGTCTCCGCAAAGCCGGGGCTTGCACCCGCCCCAAGTGCGAGAGCGGCGGCAAGAGCCGCGCTGCAGAGAAGACGAAGTGCTGGTTTACGCCGCATGAGGGAACCCTTGCCTTTGTGCAGAAGCACGGAAAAATCAGTTTCCATTGTTTGGTCACGATAGAATGGCTTTTTTGAAGCAACCCCGCAAGAAATTATGGCCCGTGCCACAATCTCTCCTTGCGGGGCGGCTGGCCCGAAACGTCGGGCGGATAGGCTTGCCATCCGCCGTTTGCTTAGGGCTTGGGCGTCAGTTGAGACGCTCGATGCAGAAGTCGATGACTTCCAGCAGCGCATTTTTCCACGGGCTTTGCGGCAGCGGTGCGAGCGCGTCACGGGCAATGGTGCCGTAATGCGTGGCGCGGCCGATCGTATCGCCGAGACCGTTGTATTTGGTGATGAGGCCGAGCGCCTTTTCGAGGTTCTCGTCGCTGCTTTCGCCGTTTTCGATGGCGTTGCGCCAGAAGGCGCGTTCGTCCTGCGTGCCACGACGATAGGAAAGGATGACCGGCAGCGTGATCTTGCCCTCGCGGAAGTCATCACCGGTATTCTTGCCGAGATCGGCGGATTTGCCGCCGTAATCCAGCACGTCGTCGACGAGCTGGAACGCAAGGCCGAGATTCATGCCATAGGATTTCAGCGCGCTGCGGCTTGCCTTGTCGGTTTTGGCGACGATCGGGCCAACCTCCGCCGCAGCCGCAAAAAGCGCGGCCGTCTTGGCGCGGATCACCTGAAGATAATCGTCTTCGGTCGTTTCCATGTTCTTGGCGACCGAAAGCTGCAGCACCTCACCCTCGGCGATCACGGAAGCGGCAGTGGACAGCACGTCGAGCGCATCCAGCGAGCCGACGTCCACCATCATGCGGAAGGCCTGGCCGAGCAGGAAGTCACCGACGAGAACGCTCGCCTGATTGCCCCAGATGGTGCGGGCGGTGGATTTGCCACGGCGCAGATCGCTTTCGTCCACCACGTCGTCATGCAGCAGCGTCGCCGTGTGCATGAATTCCACGCTGGTGGCGAGCTTGATGTGGTGATCGCCCTCGTAACCGAACAGGGAAGCCGAGGCGAGCGTCAGCATCGGCCGCAGGCGCTTGCCACCGGACGAGATCAGATGATTGGCCACTTCGGGTATCATCTGGACATCGGAACCGGCTCTGGAAAGGATAAGCTGGTTCACCCGTTCCATGTCGGCACGGGTCAGGTCGACAAGCGGCTTGACGGATGCGAGTTTGTTTTTGCTTTCTTCAAGCGGTATGACGACGCCCAAGGGACAGGACTCCTGTTCGAATTTGTATTCGACAATAAAAACTGGCGCCTGTCGCGGCAAGGGGCGAATTGCCGCTAGCCGTTCAAAAAAATGGGAATTTGGGGCTTATCCATGCGTGAACTGATCCGAACCAACGATGCCGTGCTCTTATCCTTCGCCGAAAGCCTGATGAAGGACGCAGGCATCCACTGCCTTGTTGCCGATCAGGCGATGAGCATCCTGGAAGGTTCGCTCGGTCTTTTGCCCCGTCGGTTCCTGGTGGAGGAAGACCGCGCCGGTGAGGCCCGCCGCATTCTCACGGATGCCGGACTGGGCGACGAATTGCGCAACGAAGAGGCGTAAGCGAACGTGAGCGGCGATATTTCGGAAACTCTGGATGCGTTTCACCGGGGCCGGTTTCACATCCTCCAGCCCAAGGGCAGGGGACACCGCGCCGGCATGGACGCCATGCTTCTGGCCTCGCTGGTGGCAGACGACCGCCCCTGCCGCATCGCCGATCTTGGTGCGGGCGCAGGTGCGGCGGGCTTTGCGGTCGCCACGCGGCTTGAAAAGGCCGAAGTGACCCTGTTCGAACGCTCGCCGGAAATGGCGGAATTTGCCCGCCGCAGTCTGGCATTGCCGGAAAATGCTGTTTTTTCCGCGCGTGTCAGCGTGCGTGAGGCCGATGTGACCCTGCGTGCCAAGGCCCGCGTCGCGGCTGGTCTGCCGGACGGATATTTTCACCACGTCATCATGAACCCGCCCTATAACGATGCGGGAGACCGCCGCACGCCCGATGCGCTGAAGGCCGAGGCCCACGCCATGACGGATGGCCTGTTCGAAGACTGGATCAGGACCGCAGGCGCGATCACGGTTCCGGGCGGGCAGCTCTCCCTGATTTCAAGGCCGCAATCGGTGGCGGAAATCCTGGCCGCCTGCGGCAGCCGTTTCGGCGGCATAGAGATTACGCTCATCCATCCGCGCCCCGGTGAGGATGCGGTGCGCATGCTCGTGACAGCGATCAAGTGCTCGCGGGCGCGCCTGTCATTCCGGGCGCCGCTGGTGATGCACGAGACCGGCAGCCATGCTTTCACGCCCCTCGTGGATGACCTGAGCAATGGCCGCACCGCCTATCGCCGTAATGTAAAGGCAATCGGGTCCGGCCTATAAATATCCCGTTCCCCGCTCGCAAACCATTGTGTTTTGCGGGGCGATACATACATCCGTGACGAACATGCAAATGCTGTGAGGATTGAGTTGTGGGTTTTCTGAAGTATCTGGTGCCGAAACGCTTTCGCAAAAAAGAACTCGTTATCCCGGTTGTGCGCATGCACGGCGCCATCATGGCTGGCGGCAACCAGTTCCGCCCCGCTCTCAATCTCGCCTCCTATGCGCCGCTGCTGGAAAAGGCCTTCGCCATCAAGGATGCGCCGGCCGTTGCCATTTCCGTCAACTCGCCCGGCGGTTCGCCGGTACAGGCGCGGATGATCTATAATCGCATCCGCCAGCTTGCCGAGGAAAAGGACAAGAAGGTTCTGATTTTCGTGGAAGACGTGGCTGCCTCCGGCGGCTACATGATCGCGCTTGCCGGTGATGAGATCATCGCCGACCCCACATCCATCGTTGGTTCGATCGGTGTTGTCTCGGGCGGCTTCGGTTTTCCTGAAATGCTGAAGAAGCTCGGCGTCGAGCGCCGCGTCTATACGGCCGGCGAGAACAAGGTGATCCTCGATCCGTTCCAGCCGGAAAAGGAAGGCGATATCGATTACCTGAAGTCGCTTCAGGTCGAAATCCACAATGTTTTCATCGATATGGTCAAGATGCGCCGTGGCGCGAAACTAAAGGGCGATGAGACCATCTTCTCCGGCCTGTTCTGGACCGGCATGCGCGGCCTGGATCTCGGCCTGATCGACGGGCTGGGCGACATGCGGGACGTTCTGCGCCGCCGTTACGGAACAAAGGTCAAGCTTCAGCTCGTCACCGGCGGGCGCTCGCTGTTCGGCAAAAAAGTGCCTGGTGTGAATACGGCGCTTGGCCTCAATGCCGAAAGCCTCGCGGCAGGCGCTGTCTCGGGGCTTGCGGAGGTCGCCGAAGAAAAGGCATTGTGGTCACGTTTTGGTCTGTGATGTCGCAGGAATAGGGCCTTATGGCGCAGCTTATTACAATTATTCTTTTGGTGGTGGGATCCGTCATCCTCTACCGCCGCTTCGTTCGGGATGCGGAAAAGCTTTCGGCGAAATCGAAACAGCGCGAGAAGGAACGCGAAACCGGCGCGATCGGCACGCTGATCAAGGACCCCGAAACCGGTGAGTACCGTGTGAAGCGTGACGACGAGGCGTAAGCCGGCGTCGAAGCGCATAAATCCTTGACCCCTTCGCCATGCCGTGGCACCAGTCCGCATCCGAAGTAAGTCTAGGCTTACTTGTCCTCCTAACGCCGCGATGACTGCAATGACCGATATTCCAGACCATATGAACCCCAAGCGTTCCTTTCAGGCGCTTATCCTGACGCTGCACAACTACTGGGCCGACAAGGGCTGCGCGGTGTTGCAGCCATACGATATGGAAGTGGGTGCGGGTACGTTTCATCCGGCCACGACGCTGCGCGCACTTGGGCCGAAGCCGTGGAAGGCCGCCTATGTGCAGCCGTCGCGCCGCCCGTCCGACGGTCGTTACGGGGAAAACCCCAACCGTCTGCAGCATTATTACCAATATCAGGTCATTCTGAAGCCCAACCCTTCCAACCTTCAAGAACTTTATCTCGGTTCGCTGAAGGCCATCGGCCTCGATCCGCTGCTGCATGACGTGCGCTTCGTCGAAGACGACTGGGAAAGCCCGACGCTCGGCGCCTGGGGGCTCGGCTGGGAATGCTGGTGTGACGGCATGGAAGTGTCGCAGTTCACCTACTTCCAGCAGGTCTGCGGCATCGAATGCTCGCCGGTTGCCGGCGAACTGACCTATGGTCTGGAGCGTCTCGCCATGTATGTTCAGGGCGTCGACAATGTCTACGACCTGAACTTCAACGGCCGCGAGGGCGAAGAGAAGATTTCCTATGGCGACGTCTTCCTGCAGGCCGAGCAGGAATATTCCCGCCACAACTTCGAATTTGCCGACACCTCCATGCTGCATCGCCATTTCATCGATGCGGAAAAGGAATGCCTGGCGCTTCTCGCCGCCGGTGCGCCGGGTGATAACGACAATCAGCGCCTGCATAAATGCGTGTTCCCGGCCTATGACCAGTGCATCAAGGCAAGCCACGTCTTCAACCTTCTGGATGCGCGTGGCGTAATTTCGGTAACGGAGCGCCAGAGCTATATCCTGCGCGTGCGCACGCTGGCGAAAGCCTGCGGCGAAGCCTTCCTGCTCACGGATGCGGGCGGGCTGAACTGGAACAGGGCCGCCTGATTTTTTAGCGGTAAGCTCTTGCCCAAAGTGTTGATGAATTTGAAAGGCCGTTCTTGACGGCCTTTTATTTTGTGTGGATTGGTATGCTGAATATAGCGATGGGTTTAACCGTGAATAATATTAGAAATTTCTGTTTTTTATTTGTGCTTACACTCGGATGCATTCTCGGCAATAGCGCGGCTGCGGAAACCACAGAGTGGATGAGCGGCAAGGAAGCCTTTCCCCGTGCCGACAAGCTGCGCTCTTTTGGAATGATCGTCACCCGCATGGATTGCAAGGATAGTGGCCAGCGAACCCTTGATGTGGGTAGCGCGCTCGTTCGCATGCACTACACGCGCAACACTGAGATGCGCGACTGGGTTATAGACGGCTGGAACCACCTGCAAGAAAACAAGAACTATTGGGCCGAGCGCGGCTACAGGCTTGCCTCCCATACTCTTTTTGTACGCAAGACATCCGGCCTGAGATTGTATTGCACAGTCTTTTATAAATAACGGATGCTTGCTTCCCGCGGCGTGTCTCTGGCAAAAACGCAGAGAATGACCGAAGCCTCATGACTTTGCGGTAATGAGCGGCTATCGTGCGCGCAACGAAGCTGGGAATCGCAATTCATGTTCATCACGCTGGCAATCATCGCGGCAATCGCGCTTTATGTCGTCTTCATCTATAACGGCCTAGTCAAGGCGCGGCAGATGAAGGAAGAGGCGTGGTCGGGCATCGACGTGCAGCTGAAACGCCGCGCCGATCTCATCCCCAACCTCATCGAGACCGTGAAGGGTTACGCCGCGCATGAAAAGAGCACCTTCGAAGAGGTGATCGCCATGCGCAACCGGGCGCAGGCAGTGCCGGCTGGCGATGTCGAAGGCCGCGCCCAGGCGGAAGGTATGCTGTCGCAGGCGCTCGGCAAGCTCTTTGCGCTCGCCGAAGCCTATCCCGATCTGAAAGCCAACACGAACTTTCTGGAATTGCAGCGCTCGCTGGAAACCATCGAAGGCGAACTTCAGATGTCGCGTCGTTATTACAATGGCGCCGCGCGCGATCTGAACGTCAGGGTGGAAAGCTTCCCGTCCAATCTGGTTGCAGGCCAGTTCGGTTTTGCCAAGGCGCCCTATTTCGAGATCGACAATCCGGCCGATCGTGCCGTGCCGACCGTGAAATTCTGATACGGCTGTTGCCGGAGTTCAGAACCCTCCCGCTCAAATTCCGATAGTCCGGCTCACCGCCGCATTCTTTGACAAGACGACAACCATGATCGAACTGACCATTACACCGCCCGGCCACCCGCTTTCCGGCAAGGTTGAGCCGCCCGGCTCCAAATCCATCACCAACCGCGCGCTTCTGCTGGCTGGCCTCGCCAAGGGCAAGAGCCGCCTGACCGGTGCGCTGAAAAGCGATGACACGCTTTATATGGCCGAAGCCCTGCGCGAGATGGGCGTCAAGGTAACCGAACCGGATGCCACCACCTTCGTGGTGGAAGGCACCGGCGTGCTGCAGCAGCCGGAAAAGCCGCTTTTCCTCGGCAATGCCGGCACCGCCACGCGGTTCCTGACGGCTGCCGCAGCACTTGTGGATGGCGCGGTCATCATCGATGGCGACGAGCATATGCGCAAACGCCCGATCATGCCTCTGGTGGAAGCCCTGCGTTCGCTCGGCGTCGAGGCGGATGCACCGACCGGCTGCCCGCCCGTTACCGTTTGCGGCAAGGGCACGGGTTTCCCGAAGGGCAGCGTCACCATCGATGCCAACCTTTCCAGCCAGTATGTGTCGGCACTTCTGATGGCTGCTGCCTGCGGTGACAAGCCTGTCGATATCATCCTCAAGGGCGAGGAAATCGGCGCGAAGGGCTATATCGATCTCACCACATCAGCCATGGAAGCTTTCGGTGCCAAGGTGGAGCGGGTCAGCAACGCCATCTGGCGCGTGCATCCGACCGGCTACACCGCGACCGATTTCCACATCGAACCGGATGCCTCCGCCGCCACCTATCTCTGGGGCGCCGAACTTCTGACCGGCGGTGCGATCGATATCGGCACGCCCGCCGATAAATTCACCCAGCCGGATGCCAAGGCCTATGATGTCATGGCCAAGTTTCCGCATTTGCCCGCCGAAATCGACGGTTCCCAGATGCAGGATGCCATTCCGACCATCGCGGTTCTGGCCGCTTTCAACGAGACGCCGGTGCGTTTCGTCGGCATTGCCAACCTGCGCGTCAAGGAATGTGACCGCATCCGCGCCGTCTCGCTGGGCCTCAACGAAATCCGCGATGGCCTCGCACATGAGGAAGGCGACGACCTGATCGTGCATGCCGATCCGGCGCTCGCCGGGCAGACGGTCGATGCCTCCATCGATACCTTTGCCGACCACCGCATTGCCATGAGCTTTGCATTGGCAGCGCTGAAGATCGGCGGCGTTGCCATCCAGAACCCGGCCTGCGTGGGCAAGACCTATCCGGGCTACTGGAAGGCGCTCGCCTCGCTCGGCGTCGATTATATCGAGAAGGAAAGTGCTGCCGAGCCGCAGCACTGAAACCGGCTGGAGGGAACCGCCCGTGAAGACCATCGCCGCAAGACTTCTCGCGCTGCTCGTCTTCTTGGGCGCGGCCTTCCCGGCCTTTGCGGAAGAGTTCATCCGTTCTTACCACTCCGTCGTCGAGATCGCGAAGAACGGCGAACTGACGGTGACGGAAACCATCACCGCCCGCGCCGAGGGCCAGAACATCAAGCGCGGCATCTTCCGTGATTTCCCGCTTTATGCGCTGGATGCCAGTAACCGCCGCACCAAGGTGGATTTCAACGTCGTATCGGTAGAGCGGGACGGCACGGCGGAAGACTGGCGTACCGAAAGCATCGATGGTGGCATCCGCATCTATACCGGCAGCGCCGACCGGTTTCTGACGACCGGCGAGCATATCTTCCAGATCACCTACACCACCGCCCGGCAGATCCGTTACTTCAGCGATTATGACGAACTCACCTGGAACGTCACCGGCAATGGCTGGCAGTTCCCGATGGGCGAGATTTCCGCGACCATCACTCTGCCGGAGGGCGTGAAGGCAACGGATACCGCCATCTTCACCGGGCCGCTGGGTGCGAAGGGCAAGGATGCGCGGGTTCTGAACGAAGGCAACGAGGTGTTCTTCGCTTCCACCCGCCCGTTTTCGGTGGGTGAAGGCATGACGGTTGCCGTGAAGTTGCCGAAGGGCGCCATCGCCGCGCCTGACTCGTCGCAGGAGGCGGGCTGGTGGCTGCGCGACAATCTGGCCATCCTGCTTTCGGGCGGCGGGCTTTTCGCCATTTTGCTGTATTACCTGCGAGCGTGGTTTGCCGTGGGCCGCGATCCGGCCAAGGGCGTGGTCGTGCCGCGCTGGGATGCGCCGGACGGGCTTTCTCCGGCTCTGGTCAATTACGTCGATAACAGGGGTTTTTCCGGCGCGGGCTGGACGGCGCTGTCCGCCTCGGCACTTGATCTCGCGGTCAAGGGTTATGTCGTTCTGGAGGATCTGAAGAACGCCATCGTCATTCGCCGCACGCAAAAGGAAACCGCCACCGATCTACCGACCGGCCAGAAGACGTTGCTCTCCGCCATCGGCGGTCCGGGCAAGACGCTGACCATCGACAAGGCCAATGGAGCCGAAGTCGAAAAGGTCGGTTCGCAGTTCCGCGCGGCGATAGAAAAAGAACATCGCGGCAAATATTACCGCAGCAATGCCGGTTACATCGTTTTCGGCATCTTCCTCAGCATCGCTATCATCGTTGCGACACTGGTCTTTGGTGATCTCGATGAAAGCGCCATTGCCGCCATTCTGGTCTTCGGCTTTTTCGCCTTCTTCTTCAGCATCCTGTCGATCGGCATCGGCCGGCAGTTCTCGCATGGCGCACCGCTGCGCAAGCGCATCGGCGGCATTGTCATGCTGGCCTTTGCCGGTTTCGTGGCGTTTTCGGCCATCGGCGGCATTGCCACGCAAATCCTGCTGGATGTGACACATGATACCAAGTCGCTGGCGCTGGCCGCTATCGGCGGCATCGTGCTCACCAACGCGCTTTTCCTGTTTCTGATGGGGGCGCCGACGCCGCTCGGCCGCAAGCTGATGGACGGCATCGAAGGTCTCAGAACCTATCTGACGCTGGCGGAAAAAGACCGGATGAACACGGCAGGGGCGCCCGCCATGTCGCCGCAGCATTTCGAGACATTGCTGCCCTATGCGGTGGCGCTCGGCGTCGAAAAACCGTGGAGCCGCACCTTCGAGACCTGGCTTGCGACAGCCGCTGCCGGTGCCGCCGCGGCAAGTTATGCGCCGGGTTGGTATTTGGGCAGCAACTACGGCAGCTTCGGCGACAGGATCGGCGGGTTCTCGACCTCCATGGCGAGCACCATTGCTTCCACCATTCCCCAGCCTGTCAGCTCCTCCAACTCCAGCTTTTCGGGCGGTGGCGGCGGCGGTTCTTCCGGCTCGGGTGGCGGCGGCGGTGGTGGCGGCGGCTGGTAACGCCCGCCGGCGGTAATTTAACCGAATGCCTTGGTGACTTTTGCTGCGTTGCTTGCTAAGCCGACCTGTCGTTTTTCACGGCATACATCGTCCGACAAAAGATACAAAGATAAAGTCCTGATCCCATGCCCGATCTTCTGCTTGAACTCCGCTCCGAGGAAATCCCCGCCCGCATGCAGCGCAAGGCGGCGGGCGATCTGAAGAAACTCGTCACCGACGCGCTTGTGGAGAGAGGGCTGACCTATGAGGGTGCGCGTGAATACTGGACGCCGCGCCGCCTGACGCTGGATATTCGTGGCCTCAACGCCCGCTCCGCCGATGTGCGTGAAGAAAAAAAGGTCCGCGCACCGATGCCAATGAAAAGGCCATCGAGGGCTTTCTGCGCGGCGCTGGCCTCAATGATATCTCGGAAGCCCAGGTCGTTTCCGATCCGAAGAAGGGCGATTTTTACATCGCCATCATCAACAAACCCGGCCGTCCGGCGGAAGAGATCATCGCGGAAGTGATGCCCGGCATCATCCGTTCCTTCCCCTGGCCGAAATCCATGCGCTCCGGCCCGGCTTCCATGCCGAAGGGCTCGAGCTATGCCGGCATCGAAGGCAAGGGTTCGGAAAGCCTGCGCTGGGTGCGCCCGCTGCAATCCATCGTCTGCCTGTTCGGCCCCGAACACGACGAAACACAGGTCATTCCCTTCGTGATCGACGGCATTGTCGCTGGCAACGTCACCTATGGCCACCGTTTCCATGCGCCGGGCCCGATCACCGTGCGCCGTTTCGAGGATTATGTATCGAGCCTTGAAAAGGCGAAGGTCATGCTCGATGCCGACCGCCGCAAGGACGTCATCCTGCACGACGCCAAGGATCTGGCTTTCGCAAACGGTCTCGAACTGGTGGAAGACGAAGGTCTTCTCGAAGAAGTCTCGGGCCTTGTCGAATGGCCGCAGGTGCTGATGGGCACCTTCGAGGAAGACTATCTGCAGATCCCGGCGGAAATCATCCGGCTTACCATAAAGACCAACCAGAAGTGTTTCGTCACCCGCAATCAGGGTGCGGAAGAGGGACTTTCCAACCGCTTCATCCTGATCTCGAACATCGAGGCAAGCGACGGCGGCAAGGAAATCATCCATGGCAATGGCAAGGTCGTGCGCGCCCGCCTGTCGGATGCCCGCCATTTCTGGAACCGTGATCAGGGCGACCTGCCTGATCTGGAAACGCTGAAGGATTCGGCTGCGAAATTCGGCCTTGATCTTAAAAAGCCGCTCGACCAGCGTATGGCGAAGCTCGATGCGCTCAACGTCACCTTCCATGCCAAGCTCGGATCGCAGGGCGAGCGTGTAACGCGTATTCGCGAACTGGCGAAGGCGCTGGCCCCAGTCGTCGGTGCCGATGCTGATCTGGTGGACCGTGCCGTTGTTCTGGCGAAAGCCGACTTACGCACCGAAGCCGTCGGCGAATTCCCCGAGCTTCAGGGCCTGATGGGCCGGAAATACGCGACCTTGCAGGGCGAAAATGAAAGCGTCGCCGCGGCGATCGAGGATCACTACAAGCCGCAGGGCCCATCAGACCGCCTGCCGGCGGACAAGGTGGCCATCACGGTCGCTCTGGCCGACAAGCTCGATACACTCGTTGGTTTCTGGGCTATCGATGAGAAGCCGACGGGTTCGAAGGACCCCTTCGCCCTGCGCCGTGCGGCGCTGGGTGTGGTGCGCATCCTGCTGGAGCGGAATGTGCGTCTGCCGCTTTTGAGCGTTGTGAAAGACCCGGACCTCCTCTCCTTCTTCCACGACCGCCTTAAAGTCTATCTGCGCGATCTCGGTGCCCGTTACGACCTGATCGACGCCGTTCTCACACCGGAATCCGATGATCTGCTGATGATCGCCCGCCGTGTCGAGGCGCTCACCGCCTTCATCACCGGCGAGGATGGTAAGAACCTTCTGGCTGGCACCAAACGCGCCACCCAGCTTCTGGCCGCCGAGGAAAAGAAGGGCACTGTGGTCGCTGATGGTGTTTCGGAAGAGCTGCTGAAGCTCGATGCCGAAAAGGCGCTTTATGCGGCGATCAAGACAGCTTCTGCCGATGCGGCAAAGGCGGTCGAAGCGGAAGATTTCCGCTCGGCCATGCAGGCGCTTTCGACGCTTCGCGCACCGGTCGACAAGTTCTTCGAGGATGTGCTCGTCAACGATGAGGACGCTGCCATCCGCGCCAATCGTCTGGCGTTGCTGAAGGCCATCCGTGAAGTTACGGGAACGGTTGCGGATTTTTCGAAGATCACGGGGTGAGAAAGTAACTGGGACGGTGGTGTGCTTGGCTCACCCCCCTCTGCCCTGCCGGGCATCTCCCCCACAAGGGGGGAGATCGGCAAGAGGGAAGCTCTCAGCCAAATCCCGCAACGTTGCTGGTGACCGAAAGGTCGCAGCGATTCGATCTCCCCCCCTTGTGGGGGAGATGCCCGGCAGGGCAGAGGGGGGTGCCCCCAGCCTCCATCCTTGGAGATGAAACTCGATTGACCAACACGCCCCCCAAAATCCTCATCAGCGCCTGCCTTCTCGGTCAACCCGTCAGATATGACGGCAAGGGCAAACCCCTCTTCCACCCGGCAATTGACCGCTGGCGACAGGAGGGCAGGCTGGTGACGATCTGTCCGGAAATGGCGGGCGGCATGCCCGTTCCGCGTCCGCCTGCGGAAATCGAGAAGGGAGCCTCCGGTATCGATGTGCTGGAAGGCCGCGCCCGTGTGCTGGAAGTGACTGGCGGCGATGTCACGGCTGACTTCATCGCCGGTGCGGAAAAAGCGCTCGCCTTTGCCAAAGCCAATGGCTGCAAGCACGCGCTTCTGATCGACGGCAGCCCCTCCTGCGGGTCGCTTGCAATCTATGACGGTTCGTTTTCGGGCGTCAAACACGCAGGCAATGGCGTGACGGCGGCGCTGCTAGGGAGAGCGGGCATCACGGTTTTTTCACCCGCCGATATCGACCGGCTGGATGTTTTGACGCGGTGAGGCGAGGCGGTGCCACTTGGCTCTGGGCGTAACAAACACTCTCCGCCGTCATCCTCGCCCTTGAGGCGAGGATCCATTGACCGCTCTAGGGGTGGATCCTCGGGTCCAGCCCGAGGATGACATCCAATGTGTGGAGAACGTATTGCAAAGCAAAATGCCGGGTCTGTGCCCGGCATTTTTTATGTCATCTGTACGATGGTCACCCGTCGTCACCCCGCCATGCGCATCTCGTGCGCCATGCCGTGAAGCTGGTGGCCGGAGGAGACGCGGAAGCCGCGGATGAGGTTCAGGAGTTCCTCGGTGTCGACTGCCAGCGCTTCCGCCGAAGCCGTGGTTTCTTCCGCCATCGCCGCATTGTGCTGGGTGGCGACGTCGAGCTGGTTCAGCGACGTGGAGATCGAGCGCAGCGTCGTGTCCTGTTCGGCCGCCGAATGGGCGATCTTGCTGACGATCTCGTTGGCGGATTTGATCTGGTCCGAGATGCGTTTCAGCGCGTCGCCAGCCTCGCCAACAAGGCGCACGCCGTTTTCCACCTGGTTGGAGGAGCGGGCGATCTGGGCCTTGATTTCCTTGGCGGCGGCGGCGGATTTCTGCGCCAGTTCGCGCACTTCCTGCGCCACCACGGCAAAGCCTTTGCCAGCCTCACCGGCTCGTGCCGCTTCCACACCCGCATTCAGCGCCAGAAGATTGGTTTGGAAGGCGATGTCGTCGATCACGCCAATGATGTTCGAAATCTGGTCGGAGGACTGTTCGATACCGCTCATCGCCGCAATCGCCTCTTCCACCACCCGGTCGCTACGCATCGCTTCCGAACTGACGGTGGTGACGCGCTTGGCGGCATCCGCTGCACCTTCCGCCGTCTGGCGCACCGCAACCGTCAATTCATCGAGTGCCGCGGAGGTTTCTTCCAGATTTGCGGCCTGCCGTTCGGTGCGCTGCGAAAGCTCGTTGGAGGCCTTGCGGATTTCTTCCTTGGAACCGCCAATATCGATGCTCTTGGAGTTCACCTTGGCCATGGCGGCGTCGAGATGCAGCAGCGCCTCGTTGAAGTTATCGCGCAGCGCGGCATAACGATTGCCGAGATCGCCGCAACGTACCGTCAGATCGCCACCGGCGAGCTTTTCCAGCGCCTCGCCGATGGTGGCAACGACACGCGCCTGCAATGCGGCCTCGTCGCGCTGCATGTCGAGATTGTTCTGGCGCTCACTATTGAGCTGCTGCTGCTGTTCTTCCTCACGGCGCTGCATGGCGTGGCGCTCGCGCACCTTGTCCTGAAGCGAGGCCGTGGCCTTCGCCATCATGCCCACTTCGTTGGTCAGGCCGGTATGGGGAATGGTGAGCGAGACATTTTCATTGGCCACTTCGCCGAGCGCCCGGTGAATGTCGCCGAGCGGTTTCGAGATGCCGCGGATGACGTAGAAGGCGGCGGCAAGCGCGAGCACGAAGATGGCGGCACCGATCGACAGCGCCTTCATTACCTCGCCGCGCACCTGCGCATTCAGATCGTCGATGTAAACGCCGGTCACGACCACGACCTGCCAGGGCTCAAAAGCAAGGGCATAGGAGCTTTTGGCGTAGTCGTTGCCTTCCATGCCCGGCTTCGGGCCGTAGAAATCCGTCTGGCCGCCGCCGTTGCGGCCAAGCCGCACCAGCTCGTCGCGATACTGGAAACCATTGCTGTCCGGCTTGCCCTTGAAATTCTCGCCGACGCGTTTTGCATCGGGATGGAACTTCATTGTCACGTCGTAGTCGTAGCCGAACAGGTAGCCATCAGGGGTGAATTTCATGGCGCTGACGGTGGCGAAGGCCTGCTTCATGGCTTCGTCCCGGGTCAGCGTTCCGGCCTTTTCCTTGTCGTTGAAGGATTGCAGGATGGAGATGGCCGATTGCACCTGCGTGCGCAACATGCCGTAACGTTCCTCATAGATCGCGTCGGTGGCGGATTTCAGCTGGTAAAACGTTGCCACGGAAAAGGCGGCCATGAGGGCCACCACGAGCACGATCAGCTGACGGGAAATGGAAAGATTCTTCATGGGCGCTCACAAGCTTTTGCGTCGCGAGCCGGAAAAAGCCGCGCGCTGCCGAAGTTTCGGAAATGGGAAGGGCGCCTGATGCGCGGTGAACAGCCTGAAAAGCGAACGTCCGCTCCAAGGCCTCATATTGTGCTGCATCGCACTATGAGGTCACTTAGCGGCGAAAAATTTGAATAAATATTTAATTAGCAAAGGCTTTATCAGCTTGCCTGGCAGAATAACGGACGAAGAATTTATTATTCACCGGATGGTTGCTGAGCATTTCGAAAAATGCAGCGATGACGCGATTAATTGACTTTTGTCATCGATACGTCGCGGATGCTACGGCTCAATTGCCGCGCAATTTGAAGTCCGGGAATTCAGGCGCAGCAATCACCGAGGCACTTGCCGGTGCTGCCGCGTTCTCTGCAGAGATTTCCTTGACGGCTGCCGTCGTCGTCGTCACGTCGATGCCGGCGGGCGTGGAGGCCGTTTCTTCCGGATGCGCCACGGCTTCACCCTCGCCATAGGTCGCAATTGCGGTGCTGGGGGTCTCTGCCTGCATCCATGCGGGATTGGTGCTGACGAAGGTAACGGGCGCGCCGCCCAGCCAGGCCTCGGTGCGCACCAGCGTGCGTTTGCCCTCGACTTCGCGCATCTCCGTGTGTTGTGTGCCCGGCTCGATGGAGGGAATGGCATAACCCTCCGGGGCAGCCTTGTCCTTCACGGGCTGGCAGCCGGCGCAATCGAGACGAACGAAGCTGCCGTTACTGGTGTGAGCGCCGTTTACATATTCGATGGAAGACGCCATCGCCGACCCACCGGCCAGCACGACAACAGCTGTCAAAAGAAGACGACGCATCGAAAAACCCCCGAAATGAAGGTGCGGCCTCTTGATCGAGGCACAAAGCACCATTCAATGTTGGGCAAACATTACCGGTCTTTCGTTTCCATCAGGTCAGCAAACTTGGTAAAAATTGAACGAAATATTCGCTCGGGATCCCTGTTTGCTTTAAAAGGTCAGGCCTTTTCACGCGCCACGGCCTGCCAGCCGATATCGCGGCGGCAGAAGCCGTTTTGCCATTCCACTTTGTCAGTCAGTGCATAGGCGCGCGCCTGCGCTTCCGTCACATTCTTTCCAAAGGCGGTAACATTCAGCACGCGGCCGCCCGTTGCCACCAGCTTGCCATCCTTCAGCGCGGTGCCGGCGTGGAACACCTTCGCTTCTGCGCTGGCGTCGGGAATATGGTCGATAGGGGTATTCTTGTCATAAGCGCCGGGATAACCCTTGGAGGCGAGAACGACGGTCAGCGCCGCATCGTCGCGCCATTCCGCTTCCACCTTGTCCAGAGTGCCGGTGGCGGTGGCGTAGAGGATCGGCAGCAGGTCGCTTTTCAGGCGCATCATCAACACCTGGCATTCCGGGTCGCCGAACCGCACATTGTATTCGATCAGCTCTGGGCCTTTTGCGGTGATCATCAGACCGGCAAAAAACACGCCGGAGAAGGGATTGCCGTCTTTCGCCATGCCCGAAATCGTCGGCTCGATGATTTCCTTCATGGTGCGTTCCACCATGGCCGGCGTCATGACCGGGGCGGGCGAGTAGGCGCCCATGCCGCCCGTGTTCGGGCCGGTGTCGCCATCGCCCACGCGCTTGTGATCCTGCGCAGTGGCGAGCGCCAGCGCAGTTTTACCATCTGAAAGGCAGAAGAAGCTCGCTTCCTCACCGTCGAGGAAAGCTTCCACTACCACTTCGGCGCCGGCAGCGCCGAAAGCACCGTCGAAACATTCATCGATGGCGGCAAGCGCCTCGGCTTCCGTCATGGCGACTGTCACGCCCTTGCCGGCGGCAAGACCGTCGGCCTTGATGACGATGGGTGCGCCCCGTTCACGGACATATTGTTTTGCCGGTTCGGCGGTCTTGAACCGCTGATAGGCACCCGTCGGAATATCGTAGCGGGCGCAGAGATCCTTGGTGAAGCCCTTGGAGCCTTCAAGCTGGGCGGCCGCTTTCGAGGGGCCGAAGGTAGCAATGCCGGCCGCGCGCAGATCATCCGCCAGACCCGCAACCAGCGGTGCTTCCGGACCGATGACGATGAAGTCGATCGCCTTTTCCCTGGCGAATGCGATGACAGCGGCATGGTCTTCCACGTCAAGCGAAACGAGTGTCGCGTGGTCGGCGATGCCGGGATTGCCGGGGGCGGCGTAAAATTCTTCAAGCAGGGGAGACTGGGCGATTTTCCATGCCAGCGCATGTTCGCGTCCACCGGAACCGATCAACAGAACTTTCATGGTCAATATCCCTGCAATCTCGCCTGTAACCTTGTTTGTCGGGCGTTAAGGGCAGGGGGGCGAAAGGTCAAGGAGAAAGCGCCGCAAATGCCCGTCTTTCCGTTGAACTCCGCCTTTCCTGTGGAATCGTTGCCGCCTCTTGTTGTCACGCCACAATCAGACATTATGTTCGCCGCTCCAGATGTGACATCAGAGAACCCCATGACCGCAGATAATGCCCGCCTCACCACGCTCATCGCCACTGAAATCAACGCCCGCGCCGATCAGGTGAAGGCGGCGGTGGCATTGCTGGACGAGGGAGCGACCGTGCCCTTCATCGCCCGCTACCGCAAGGAGGCGACGGGAGGACTGGATGACACCCAGCTTCGAACGCTGGCGGAACGCCTCGTTTATCTGCGCGAACTCAATTCGCGCCGTGCCTCCATCGTCGAAACCATCACCGGTCAGGGCAAGATGACGGACACCTTGATGGTCAAGATCATGCAGGCGGGCACCAAGGCGGAGCTGGAAGACCTCTATCTGCCCTACAAGCCGAAGCGCCGCACCCGCGCCGAAATTGCCCGCGAGCGCGGTCTTGGCCCGCTTGCTGAAGCCATCTGGGAAAACCGCGCCGCTGATCCGGCAAAGCTTGCAGAAGCCTATATCAAGGGCGAGGTGACTGACGTGAAGGCAGCGCTTGAAGGCGCGCGCGACATCGTGGCGGAAACCATGACGGAAAACGCCGATCTTCTCGGGCGCCTGCGCGATTACATGCGCCAGAACGCCACCTTCCGCGCCAAGGTGGTGGACGGCAAGCAGGCGGCGGGTGAAAAATTCTCCGACTATTTCGATCATTTCGAGCGCTGGGCGACCGTGCCGGGCCACCGCGCACTGGCCATGTTGCGCGGCTGGAACGAGGAAGTGCTGACATTGACCATCGATGTCGATGCCGACGATCCCTCGCCGGTCAAGCCAGCCCAACGCACCGTCGCGTCCGCTTTCGATATCCGCAATGCCGGTCCCGCCGATCAATGGCTGATGGAAGTGGCGGGCTGGACCTGGCGGGTGAAGCTCTCCATGTCGCTGTCACTCGATCTGATGCGCGAATTGCGTGAGCGTGCGGAAGAAGAGGCGATCAATGTCTTCGCCCGCAATCTCAAGGATCTGTTGCTGGCAGCACCTGCCGGATCGCGCGCCACCATGGGTCTCGATCCGGGCATCCGCACCGGCGTCAAGGTGGCCGTGGTGGATGGCACTGGCAAGCTGCTCGATACCTCCACGGTCTATCCTTTCCAGCCGAGGAACGATGTGCGCGGTGCGCAGGCGGAACTCGCCCTGCTCATCCGCAAGCACAATGTCGAGCTGATCGCCATCGGTAATGGCACTGGCAGCCGCGAGACGGAAAAGCTGGTTGCTGACCTTCTGGCGCAGATGCCCGCTTCGGTGTCCGGCGCAAAGCCGACCAAGGTCATCGTTTCAGAGGCGGGCGCCTCGGTCTATTCCGCTTCGGAACGGGCAGCCGCTGAATTCCCCAATCTCGACGTTTCCCTGCGCGGGGCGGTGTCCATCGCGCGGCGCCTTCAGGATCCGTTGGCGGAACTGGTGAAGATCGAGCCGAAATCCATTGGCGTCGGCCAGTACCAGCACGATGTCGATCAGGGCCGTCTCAGCCGTTCGCTCGATGCCGTGGTGGAAGATGCGGTGAATGCCGTCGGCGTCGATCTCAACACGGCGTCCTCGCCACTTCTGGCGCGTGTTTCCGGCCTCGGCACCTCGATTGCCGATGCCATCGTCGCTCATCGCGACCAGACCGGCCCCTTTGCCAGCCGCAAGGAATTGCTGAAAGTGCCGCGCCTTGGCCAGCGTACTTTTGAGCAATGCGCAGGCTTCCTGCGTATTCCGAATGGCAAGGAGCCGTTGGATTCGTCTTCCGTGCACCCGGAAGCCTATGGCGTGGCGAAAAAGATCGTTGCCGCCTGCGGCCGCGACCTGCGCACGCTGATGGGCGACAGCGCCACGCTTAAGGGGCTCGATCCGAAGCGGTTCATTGATGAGCAGTTCGGTCTGCCGACCGTCAAGGACATCATCGCCGAGCTGGAAAAGCCGGGCCGTGACCCGCGCCCGAGCTTCAAGACGGCGACCTTTGCCGACGGCGTGGACGAGATCACCGATCTGAAACCGGGCATGCTTCTGGAAGGCACCGTCACCAATGTCGCCGCGTTTGGCGCTTTCGTTGACATCGGCGTGCATCAGGACGGGCTTGTGCATGTGTCACAGCTTGCCGACCGTTTCGTGAAGGATCCGCATGAGGTGGTAAAGGCCGGTGACGTCGTGAAGGTGCGGGTCGTGGAGGTGGATGTGAAGCGCAAGCGCATCGCCTTGACCATGCGCAAGGACGGCGGCGAGGTTGCACCCCAGCCGATGCGCGAGAAGGGCAATGCGGGCGCCATGCGCCATGCGAATTCCAAACCGCAGGGACACAACGAGGGGTCGCAATCCGGTGGTGCTCTTGCCGCGGCTCTGGCCGAGGCGATGAAGCGACGCTGACCCCGGTTGAAATGATTTTTATGGAAAAGCCCTGCCGAAAACCCCGGTGGGGCTTTTTGCTTGATGAAATCGTTCAATTTTTTTGAAATAAGACTATCTTGAAACTTGTGCCGAAAGGAATACGGTCAGCAAAATTGATAAGTGAGACTTAGCAATTGGGGGTGCCATGGCGTCGTCTCTGCATGTTCTTCTCGAAAAGATAATCAAGACAGGTAATCTTGTCGTCAACAGCCCGGGTGGCAGCCGTACATTTGGAGATGGTACGGGAAAAAGGGTGGTTCTGAACTTCACCGACGAAGCCGCCATGCAGGAGATCGCAGCCGATCCTGCATTGAAACTCGCCGAGATTTATATGGAAGGCCGTATGCAGATCGCCGAAGGCGATATCTACGACTTTCTGGCGCTGGTCAAAGGCAATACGCTGAGCGAGGCGCTATCCTTCGGCATGATCTGGCGCGGCATGGCCCGCATCATCGCCGCCCGCATCAAGATGCATCTGCCGGTCAACCACAACAAGAGCAACGTCGCCCATCACTATGATCTGAGCGCCAAGCTTTTCGACCTCTTCCTCGACGAGGATTGGCAATATTCCTGCGCCTATTTCAATCCGCCTGGTATCAGCCTCTATGAGGCGCAGGTCGCCAAAAAACGCCATATCGCCGCAAAGCTGATGACCGAGCCGGGCCAGAGCGTACTGGAGATCGGCTCCGGCTGGGGTGGCATGGCGATGTATATTGCCGAAAGTGCCGGTGCCGACGTGACCGGCATCACACTCAGCGAAGAACAGCTGCGCGTTTCCCGCGACCGGGCGGCGAAACGCGGGCTTGCCGGCAATGTCCGTTTCGAATTGCAGGACTACCGTTACCTGCCTGCCTCGAAAAAATTCGACCGCATCGTCTCCGTCGGCATGTTCGAACATGTCGGGCCGACCCACTATCGCGACTATTTCGACAAGGCGTCGGAGGTGCTGGACGACAACGGTGTGATGGTGCTTCACTCCATTGGCCAGCCCCACCCGGCACTGGCGACCAATCCCTTCATAGAAAAATATATTTTCCCTGGAGGTTATATTCCGTCGCTCGGCGAGGTGCTGCCGGCAATCCAGAAGTCCGGGCTGCTGGTGAAGGATATCGAAATCCTGCCCATGCATTATGCGCACACGCTCAGGCACTGGCGCGAACGTTTCGTGGCGCGCAAGGCGGAGGCGGTAGCACTTTACGACGAGCGTTTCTTCCGCATGTGGGAGTTTTATCTGGCGGGGTCGGAAATGGCCTTTACCCACGAAAATTTCCACATTTTCCAGATCCAGCTCGCCAAGGACCGCGATGCCGTGCCGCATAATCGCGACTACATTGCCCGCAACGAGGAAAGGCTCGCCGAATTCGAAAAGACGCGCTCGCCGCTGGAGAAGGTGGCATTCTGACGCTGGCGCGAGCGGAGCTACTGCAGATTTTGGACAAACTTCTCCGCAAGACTCCACGTCATCCTCGGGCTTGTCCCGAGGATCTATCCACGTTGCGTGAAATCGGTTGGTTGCAGATGCCCGGGACAAGCCCGAGCATGACGTAGGGCAGTTTTTCGGACGTCGTCATCACCCTCGGCAGTCGCGCGTCTTCATCGCGTGCTGGTTAATGGAATGGAAACGGAATCCCTCTAATTCTACGCGCACCTGTTTGTATTGCGTTTCTGGGGTCCTTTTCATGTTCAAGCCGTCAGCGGCCGTCGCCGCTTGTGTTCTCTCGCTTTTTGCTGTCGGCAGCGCCCACGCCGATGGCTGGTTTTCCGGCGACTGGTATCTGAAGCTCGGCGGTTCGGGTTTCTCCGCGCCGAAATATCAGGGCGACAACAAGAATGAATTCGGCTTTTCGCCCATCATTTCGCTCGGTCGTCAGGGGCAGGGTGCGCGTTTCACCTCGCGCAACGACAGCGCCTCGATCTCGCTACTGGACAATGGCCCGATCAGCATGGGTCTTGCCGGAAAGCTGGTATCCCCGCGTAACCAGAAAGATTCCGACGATCTGAAAGGCATGACCCGCATCAAGCGTGGCGGCGAGCTTGGCGGTTTCGCCGAGGCCTATCCGACCGACTGGCTGCGTATTCGCGGTGAAGCCCGTCAGGGCATCCGCAGCCATAGCGGCGTGGTCGGCGATCTCTCCGCCGACGTCTTCACCGATATCGCGCCCGGCATCCAGATTTCCGCCGGTCCGCGCGCCACATGGGTGAGCAGCAAATATAATGAACGTTATTACGGCGTAAGCGCCGCGCAGACAGCAGCCGGCGCGCCGTCGCCCTATAATCCCGGCGGCGGCCTGCATTCCGCCGGTGTTGGCGCTGCCATCACCTGGAAGGTCACGGAAGCCGCCGAAGTCGGCTCCTTCGCCGAATATCGTCGCCTGATGGGTGACGCCGCCGACAGCTCGCTGGTGCGTGAGCGCGGCTCGAAAAACCAGTTCGTCGTCGGCGTTCAGGCAAGCTACAAATTCGGTTTCACGCTGCCCTGAGGCGGGAAATTAATGTCTGAAGTTAAAGGCCCGTAACACACTGTTGCGGGTCTTGGCGTTTGCGCCCCTCCGCATTCGACGTCATCCTCGGGCTTGCCCCGAGGATCCATTGATTTCAACGGGTTGTGGATCCTCGGGGCAAGCCCGAGGATGACGGCGGAGAGGTTTTCGCTTTGCTGGCGGCGTGTTGTAACTCGCCAAAGGCCGCGCACTTTGCGCTTTGAAAACCGTTCCGATTTTCCCGCCGATGCTGTAGAACGTCTCCATGGTTCACCACAGCGATTTGTCAGACCGCGTTTCGGACGCGCCATCCAACAACTGGGTCTATCGGATTTTGCCGAGGCCCCTCTGGCCCTATGCGCAGCTTGCGAGATGGGATCGCCCCATCGGTTGGCAATTGCTGATGTGGCCGTGTTTCTGGTCCGCCGCACTTGCGGCCAATGCCGCCGTGGCGAGTGGTGGTTTTTCCTGGGGTACGCTGATCTGGCACCTGGCGCTGTTTTTTATCGGATCGGTAGCGATGCGCGGTGCGGGCTGCACCTATAATGATCTGGCCGACCACAAGATCGACATGGCGGTGGCGCGCACCCGCTCCCGGCCCCTGCCGTCCGGCCGGGTCAGCCGGTTGCAGGCCAAGGTCTTCATCGTGCTGCAGGCGCTTGCCGGTCTTGTGGTGCTTCTGCAATTCAACGGTTTTGCGATTGCGACAGGCATATTCTCGCTGGTTTTCGTGGCGATCTATCCTTTCGCCAAGCGCTTCACCAACTGGCCGCAGTTTTTTCTCGGCCTTGCCTTTTCCTGGGGTGCGCTGATGGGCTGGGCTGGACAGTTCGAGATCGATCGCCTGGCCAGCTGTCCTGCTTTATGTCGGCTCCATCGCCTGGACGATCGGTTATGACACAATCTACGCCCATCAGGACAAGGAAGACGATACGGCCGTGGGCATCGGTTCAACCGCCCTGCTGTTTGGAGAGAACACACATCGCTGGCTGGTTTTTCTTTATGGCACAGCCCTTGTCATGATCGCCCTGTCATTCTGGGGGGCGGGTGTTAACGTGATCGCCTATAGCGGCCTTGCCGCCGCCGCCATCATGCTTTTCCGGCAGGTCTGGGTGCTGGATATCGATGATGTGGCGCAATGCCTTGTGCTGTTCAAATCCAACAACCGTGTCGGCGTGATGATTTTCGCGGGCCTCATTCTGCCACTTCTGCTGGCCTAAGGTTGCCGGAAGGCAAGATGCAAAAAAGCCCGGCCGCGTTATCCGCGCCGGGCTTTTGATTGTTTTGGCTGAGGATTATCAGCGGCGGGCGATGATTTCCTTGCCCTCGATCTTCATGCTCATGCCGAGCGAACCGGTGGTGCGGCGAACGAGGAAGCGCGGGCGGCGCTCTGCAAAATAGGAATGGCGGCGGCGCGGACGGGTATTCTGGGTGCGCACCTTGCCGAGATGTTCTTCGAGCGGACGGGCAACGCCATCGGCCTCAACCATTAGCATCGGAATGCGGTAGGCTTCGGACCAGCTGCGCCAGTCGGCGGCGATGTCGCAAAGATCGTGAGCGACCAGAAGCGGAACGCACAGTTCCGGATCGTCATGGTGAAGCTCCAGCGTCACCGTGACCTGTCCATCACCATGGTCGATGGCGCGGGCGGCAACACCCTTGAAGGCGCGGGCGGGCAGGGCGAAGGACAAAGGCAGGCCGGAAGAGGTGAGGACCTTTCTCAGAACGGCACCCCGTTCATCGAGCGTGACGGCAACATCGGTTGCGCCATTGCCTCTGCCATAGGTGACCTGTTGCGGAAAACGTGCCGGGTCGAGTCTGAGTGTGGCGACGGCCCAGTCGGGCTTCAGAACGGTCTTGGTCATGTTTATTCTACCCTTGTTTTACCTGAGAGCCGGTTTCCGGTCTTCTCATCGGGACTTTTCGTCCTCTGATGTCAGGAGAATATCCGCCGCATGTTCGAGACTGCTTAAAAATCGCGGTTAAGAAAACTTTGCATTCCCAAATGGTTAGCAAAACCCACTGTGGCATGGTTTCGCTGAGGTAAAGCCGATTGAGACAATACGATTTTTCTTGGTGCCGGAATTGTGCTCTTTCAAGCTCCGGGCAAGGCGCACCATGCACAGTCGCGCCAAGGCTTGCCGTGCGTCCGGATGGAGGTGCGGGGGCGGATTCAAAAACCGGAGCGCGCAGTGTCCAGAGGGATGCGCGCTGTTCCAGGGGGCATTCGGATGGTATCGACTTTTCTCAGCTACGACCTCATCAATCGCGATATGAAGGCAAGCATTTCACGCGTGTCGCAGCAGGCAATCACCGAGCGTCAGACGAAATATTACAAGGAAAACATCGGCAATGTGAAAAGCGTCGATGAGTTCCTCAATAACTACCAGCTCTATTCCTACGCCATGGATGCCTTCGGTCTCGGCGAGATGACCTATGCCAAGGCCTTCATGAAAAAGGTGCTGGAAAGCGATCTGAACGACCAGAACAGCTTCGCCAACAAGCTGACGGATGAACGTTACCGCGATTTTGCCGCATCTTTCAATTTCACGAAGTCCACTGCCTCCGTGCAAACGGAGGCGCAGCTCGACAAGATGATCGGGCTTTACGATACATCGATCACCAACCTCGATAACAGCCTGTCCGAGGAAACCCGTTATTACAAGGCGATTATTGGAACAGTCACGAATGTGGACCAGCTTCTGCATAATGACAGAGCCCGCGCCTACATTTTCGAAGTCTTCGACATTGACGAGAAGACCTACAGCTATGCCCACATCAAGGGACTGATGACGAGCGACGTCAATGACCCGAACAGCTATCTGAACCAGAAGTTCGGCGCCGCCTATTCCGCGGCCGTGGAAAAGCTCACGATCAAGGGCAATATCGAATTGCATGGGCAGGTGACGGACCGGATCGCGGAGATCGACACCGCGCTGGCAGGGACTACGCTGACTGCCGAGCAACGGACCGCCCTTGAGACCGAAAAAACGACGCGGCAGGGTCAGCTCACCCAGCTTGAAGGCGTATTGCCGCCAAAGGATCAATGGGAGGCGACCCTTGCCTCCATCAAGGCCGAGCAGACCAAACTCACGACCACGGTTACGCAATATAATGCGATGGCCCAGATGGCCCAGGCTTTTGAATTCGCCAATGATGGTACCGTAACGGCGGGCCAGGCGCAGACCGCCGACAACATCAAGATCCTTACCCAGGCCTATGTCGGTAGCGCCCCGCGCGTGACGCCGACCGTTGCCACGTTGAACAGGGATTATTTCAGATCGAAGATCGGTTCGATCAAGACTATCGATGAGTTGATGGCGGATCCGCGATTGGTGAATTACATCAAGGTCGCATTCGACCTGAATGGTGTGACGGTTGTCGATGCCACGATCGAGAACATCTTGACCAGTGATCTCAGCGATCCGAACAACTATATCGTCAAGTTCGGCAACGGCAACAAAAGCTACATCGCATTGCGTGAAGCGTTCAATTTCAAATCGGACGGAACGTTGCCGGATGGCGTGTTACCCCAGACGACAACCCAGACCGCCACCACGACAAATGGCTATATGATCCATTACAACGACAAGGACGATGCCGCTGACGAAAAGGCTTTAAAGCTGTTCAAGAGCGATATCGCCAACGTGAAATCCGTCGGGGACTTCCTGGAAAGCAGTGCGGTCTACACCTACGCGCTGAAGGCTGTAGGTCTCGATCCGGCGAAGGTGAATATTGCGGACGTTCGAAAAGCCCTGACAAGCGACCTGCAGGACAAGAAGAGCTATGTCTATGCGCTGAATGATGACCGCTACGTCAAACTTGCGGAACTTTTCAACTTCAAGGCTGACGGATCGCCGGGTTCCCCCGTTCTCCCTCAGTCCGAACTTGAAATTCAGACCATGTCGGTCGACTACATCAAGAAAAAATCAGCTTTCGGCACCGACAAGGATAAAGAAGCTGCCAAGAAGGAAGCGGAATATTATCGCTTAGAGATACAGAAGGTCAAAACGCTAAAGGACTTTCTGAGCAATGATCGCCTGACGAAATTCGCGATGGAATCGCTTGGCATCGATCCGACGAAGGTCACCAAGGATCAGCTGCAAAAAATGTTCACGTCCAAGCTGGACGACAAGGACAGCTATCTCAATAAGGAGATGGACCCGGTCTTCCGTCGTCTTGTTACCGCGTTCAATTTCGACACGGATGGCAATATTTTGCGTGAGGATCGCAGTTCCATCCAGACGCGGCGCGGCCTTTACGAGACGCTGGACAATTATCTGACGCAGACGCTGGAGACGCAGGCGGGCGAAGAAAATGCGGGCGTGCGTCTGGCACTTTATTTCAAGCGGATGGCGGCGGGAACGACGTCCTATTATTCTATCCTCGCCGACACCGCGATCCAGAACTTCATCAAGACCACCTTCGGCATTCCCGACGAACTCGGCAATGCCGCAGTCGATACGCAGGTCGGGATGATGAAGAAATATTTCGACATCAAGGATTTTCAGGATCCCGATAAGGTCAAGAAACTGATCGCCCGTTTCACCATCATGTATGACGACAAGCAGAACACCACCAACCCGATCATGATGCTGTTCAACGGCAGCGGCTCGGTGGGCATCAGCGGCGACACGCTTCTGGCGGTTGCGTCGCTGCGTGCGCGGTAGGCGGGAACTCGCAAACGTGCAATAGAAAGGCCGGGGCAAGTCCCGGCCTTCGTTTTTTGCTATCCACTACCAGCCCGGCAGCATATGCCCGGCGCGCAGGCGCGGCATCTTCGGGTAGGTCTTCACATCATTGTCCAGCTCGTCTGTGACGCTCATCGGCGAGATGTTGTCGAGGCAGGCGGTGATGTGGTCGGTGATGGCGTTCACCAGCGAGGGCGACAGGCCCGGCCGTTTCATCAGCCCGATCTGGACCGGCGGCAGGGGTGGAAAACCGTCTGAGGCGGTCAGAACCTTCATGCCGGTGCGCAGTGCCGATTCCGGCAATACCGAAACAGCCATGCCCGCCAGCACGGCGGCGGCGACCACGGTGGAAGACCAGCTGGTGAACAGCACTTGATATTCCCGCCCGTCGGCATCGAGCGCCGAGCAGGCAAGTTGGCGCCAGTGGCAGTCACGCCGCCCGACGGCGAGCGGCACGGGCGCATCGTCCTTCAGCGGATGATTGGCGGAGGCAACCCAGCAGAGCGGTTCGGTGCGCACGACATCCGAGGAGCGGGCGCGAGGATTGTGAGTAACGAGCGCTATATCCAGCTCGCCGCGTGCCATTTTTTCGGCAAGGCTCACCGAAGGTTCGCAGACGATGTAAAGCTCGACATTCGGATGCGTCTTGGCGAAACGCCCGATGATTTCAGGCATGTAGCGGTCGGCATAATCATCAGGGGTGCCGATGCGCAACGTGCCTTCCAGCCTGTTGTCGTCGAAGGCCGCGATCGCCTCGTTGTTGAGACGAATGATGCGGCGGGCATAATTCATCAGCTTTTCGCCCTCCGCCGTCAGGCGGTTGCCACGTCCGTCTTTTGCAAAGAGCTGTTTGCCGATCCGTTCCTCAAGCCGCCGCATCTGCATGGATACGGCGGATTGCGTCTTGAAAACGCGATCTGCGGCCTTGGTGAAGCTGCCGGTATCGACAATGGCGATGAAGGTGTGCAGCTGGTCTATGTCGAGAGGTGCGGACATGGATACTCATCCATCAGAATGATTGATGTCTCACATTAGAAACATTCGTTGGACTGATCAATAGTCTTGCGACATTTTGACACCCAGCAAATCAATCTCAACCCCGGGGCGGACAGATCGTTTGGCCCCCAACCCAAGGCAGCTTCTCGCGCGTGGTGCGTCGGGGGCGGTGCCGCATCGTGCCGTTACGGAAGGATATTGTCATGCGCACGGCAGAACGGAAAATGGAACTGGAACTCGCAACCGGCCGGCAGGACGACACCCTGCGTCGCATCGCCGTCGTCGTTGCTTCCACCGTGAAAACGTTTGTGCAGCGCATCTACAATCGTATCGTCGCCAATGGTCTCACGGAACTTGACGATCGCCTGCTCGCCGATATCGGGCTGGTGCGCTCGGATGTGACGAACGCGCTCAATACCGGATTGCTCGAAGATCCGACCGCTCATCTGACCCGTGCCGCACGTTCGCGCTCGGTCTTGCGGTTCAAAACGCTCTAGGCTTTATTCGCGCAATTCCGGCGGAACCTCCAGACGCCGGAATTGCTCGCGAACCGAAAAGTTTTCCCCGCAGGGTGATTTGCCAATAACCCTGCCTTTGCCCGGTGTCAGGCCCCTTGGCCGCACCGGGTTTTTTTATTGCATCGCCTTGCTTGTTTTGCGCATTTTCCGGACGTAAAGCCGCTGCGCAGTTTTACAGGCAATGCTTTTAGTATTGATATTCCTCGAATACCGGCAGGACCGACCCGCCCCAGCGTCCGTTATAAAGCGCGAGCAGGTCTTCGGCGAGCGTGGTCTTCTTGGCCAGAACCTCATCCAGCGATGACAGGAACACGGTCTCGTCCTGGCCGTCGCCGTTCAGCCGCTTGCGGTTCTTGAGGCCGGTGCGGGAAATATCGAGTACCTCGCGGGCAATGCCGAGAAGCGGCTTGCCGGCAATCTCCGCCGCCAAACCCTTGGCCGGCACGGCGTTGCGAAGCGCGATCACCTCGTCGAAACTCCAGCCGGCAGTCAGTGCGTCGGCCGCGTCAAGCGCTTCCTGATTGTAGAGAAGGCCGACCCAGAAAGCGGGCAGGGCGCAGATGCGTCTCCACGGGCCGCCATCGGCGCCGCGCATTTCCAGAAAACGCTTCAGACGCACATCAGGGAAGAGCGTGGAAAGATGGTTCGTCCAGTCGCCCATGGTCGGTTCCCATGCGGCGATTTCGCCCTTCAGCGCGCCGTTCATGAACTGGCGGAAGGTGACATGGGTGCAATCATGATATTTGCCGTCGCGCACGATGAAATACATCGGCACATCAAGCGCCCATTCGACATAGTCCTTGAAGCCGAAATCATCATTGAAAGTGAAGGGAAGCACGCCGGAGCGGTTATTGTCGGTGTCGCGCCAGATATCGCCGCGCCAGGACAGAAGGCCGTTCGGCTTGCCCTCGGTAAAGGGCGAGGAGGCGAACAGCGCGGTTGCCAGCGATTGCAGCTTCATGGAAACGCGCATCTTCTGGCGCATATCCGCTTCCGAGGAGAAGTCGAGATTAACCTGGATCGTACAGGTGCGGTACATCATGTCGAGACCCTTGGTCCCGACCTTCGGCATATAACGCGTCATGATTGCATAGCGCGATTTCGGCATATGCGGCGTTTCGTCATAGCTCCACAGCGGGCTGCCGCCGATGCCGAGAAAACGAATGCCCATCGGCTCCGCCACTTCGCGCAGGGTCGCCAGATGCTGGTTGGACTCCTTGCAGGTCTGATGCAGATTTTCGAGCGGCGCGCCTGACAGTTCGAACTGGCCGCCGGGCTCGATGGAGATGGCCCCCATGCCGTGCTGTTCGCCGAGCCCGATGATGTTTTCACCATCCATGATCGGCTCCCAGCCGAGCTTTTCCTGCATGCCTTTCAGCAAAGCGGAAATGCTGGCCTCGCCGAAATAGGGAACGGGGCTATTATCCTCGCGGAAGAAGGCGAATTTTTCGTGCTCGGTGCCGATGCGAAAATCGGCTTCAGCTCTGCAACCGCCCGCCAGATAATCTGTAAGCTCCGTGACGGAGGAGAGGGGGGTCTGGTCGGTCGTGTCGCGTGCCATGGCTTACCTTGTTGTGACGTCTCTGTTGCGGCGAGGCATATGATTGGCAGATAGAGCCGGATCGCATCCGGAGGCAAATGAATTTCTTTTAAAGATGCATGAAGCGCAACGGGCCTGCTCAATTCCAGTCGCCGATAGCCGCCTGGATGACAGCAAGCGCTGCAACGGCGGCCGTATCGGCTCTTAGGATACGAGGTCCGAGTGGAATGGGAGTGACGAAGGCGAGGCTGCGCAGCAGCTCCCTTTCCTCTTCGGAAAACCCGCCTTCCGGACCAACCAGCAGAGCGAGCTTGCGTTCCTTAACGGATTGCAGGACGGGCAGCGGATTTTGCCCCGCCTCGCTCTCGTCGCAATAGATGATGCGCCGGTCGTGGGGCCAGGTCTCGAGCATGTCTTTCAGTTTCACCGGCTCGGCCACGTCGGGCAGGGACAGGATGCCGCATTGCTCGGCGGCCTCGATGGCATTGGCGCGCAGCTTCTCGGTATTGTGGATCTTGCCCTGAACATGCTGCATCATCACCGGCTGCAGCAAGCCCGCGCCCATCTCGACCGCCTTCTGCACCAGATAATCCATCCGCCCGACTTTCAGCGGCGCAAACAGATAGTGCAGATCCGATGCGTCCGGCTGGGGACGCGTCTGTTCCAGGGGGACGAGGACGATCTTCTTGCGGCTTGGAAAGGAGAGCTTTGCCTTCCATTCGCCGTCGCGACCGTTGAACAGCAGGATTTCCGCACCGTCGGTCATGCGCAGCACGTTGGCGAGATAGTTGAACTGCTCGGTGGTCGCTTCCTGTGCCACCCCCGCATCAAGCGGGGTTTCGAGGAACAGGCGTTGCATCCGGAAATTTGCGCGCATGGGACTTTTCGGTTTCAGCGTCAGAGAAAGAGGAAGGACATAAGCCAATAGAGCAGCGCCGCAAGTGTCGCACTTGCGGGAACTGTCACCAGCCAGGCGGCGATGATCGTCATGAAGTGGGAGCGCCGGACGAGATAACGGCGACGCACCTCGGACGGATTGTCCACATGTCTGTTGGCGCGGCGGGGTGCGCCGGGGCCTGCCTGGACAAGTTCCTGTCGCCGCCGCGATGTCTGCGTGTACCATTCGCGGAAGAAGCCCACGCCGAACACCGCGCCGATCGCCGTATGGGTGGTGCTGACCGGCAGGCCGAAGCGCGAGGCGACGAGAACGGTCAGCGCTGTCGCCACGGAAACGCAGAAGGCACGCATCGGGTTGAGCTTGGTGATCTGCTC
Source organism: Rhizobium sp. AN73 (assembly GCF_030757975.1). Classification (NCBI taxonomy): domain Bacteria; kingdom Pseudomonadati; phylum Pseudomonadota; class Alphaproteobacteria; order Hyphomicrobiales; family Rhizobiaceae; genus Rhizobium; species Rhizobium sp. AN73. The sequence continues at coordinate 1,955,161 of NZ_JARWME010000002.1, read as the reverse complement.
GCCGACAAGCCGAATGAGGCGCGGGCCGTAAAGAAGAATACCGCAGGAAAGTCCGAAAGCGCCGACCAGCATCACCCACAGCGGCGCGCGGGCGGAAGTCTCCACCGCCTCGTCGTGCAACGCCCGCACGATGGCCACGACAGGGCCGATGGCGTTTGAAACGTCATTTGCCCCATGCGCGAAGGACATGAGACCTGCGGCGAGTACGAGCGGCCACTGGAACAGGGTTCGCAGCGACTGGTTGCGGTTCTCCAGCCCCACAGATTGTTTGCGGATGATCGGCACGCAGAGCCGCCAGGATAGGAGGCCCGTTGCAAGTCCGATGGCGCTCGCCTGGCCAAGCGAGACATGCACAAGCTGCCTCAGCCCCACCCAGATGAGATAGGCGGTAAAAACTCCCGCCATGATGCCGATGAGAACCGGCACCCACCGTTTCGCGGAACTGATCTTGTCCTCGCGGTAGATGATGAATTCCTTGATGAAAGCAAGCAGGAGAATGGCGATGGCCGCACTGATGAAGGGTGCAAGCACCCATGCAAACGCGATGCTGCCGAGCGACAGCCAGTCGACCGCCCCGATGCCATAGGCGGCCATTCCGGCACCCGCAACGCCGCCAACGACGGTGTGGGTGGTGGAAATCGGCGCTTTCGTCCAGGTCGAGATATTGACGAGAAGGCCGGCTGCCAGAAGTGCTGATAACATCGCCCAGGAAAATGCGGTCCTGTCGGGGATGGTCTGGATGTTGATGATACCGCTGGAAATGGTCTCGACGACATTGCCACCGGTGATCAGCGCGCCCGCGATCTCGCAGATGGCGGCGATGATGAGTGCGGCAGCAAGCGGCATCGCCTTGGCGCCGACCGCGGGGCCGACATTGTTCGTCACATCGTTCGCGCCGATATTGATCGCCATATAGGCGCCGATGGCGACGGCCGCGATGATGATGACGGCGCCCGCCGTGCCGGTCACGAAAGCACCCGCAAATACGGCTGCCAGAACAACGAACATGAACCCCGCGCCAAGGCCGGCAAGCTGCTGGGTGACGTGCAGCGTCGCCTCTTCGACACGAGTGATCTTTTCGAGATCCTTGTCGAGCGTCGACTTCATGTTCGATGGTGGCTTTATTGCCATTCAGACCTCGTTCGCCAGCATTCCTTTTCGTCCGGCAATGTCGCGGGCTGAAGGCAATTTACAGAAAGACTGTTACATCTCGCACATCTTTCCAAAATGAAAGACGGTAAAAGCCAAGTTGGAAAAACAAACCGCAAATTGCCACCATCAGGGCATTTGCGCTATTTCGAAAGCGCCATCCGCTTGTCGAAAGCGTGCATGAGCTCTTTTAGTTCCGGCTCGTTGACCCGTGTGGCCGCCTCTTCGGGACTGACCCATTCCAGCCGTCTGGATTCTTTCTCGGGAAAGCTGTCCTGCAATTCCGACACTTCGAGCAGATGCACCTGAACCCTGCACAGCACGTTGATGCCGCTGTTCAGCTTTTTCTCGTATTCATAAAAGCCGAAGGGGGCCTTATCCACCCTGCCTTTGACACCGGCTTCCTCATAGGCTTCCTGTTCGGCAACGGCATGGGCCTTCTTGTTGGCCATGGGCCAGCCTTTGGGAATGACCCAGCGTCCCGTGTCGCGGCTTGTCAGCAACAGAACTTCCGGCTCATGATTTTTTTTGGACGATCGATAGCACAGCGCCGCATATTGCTGTCGCGGCGGTCTGCGCAACATCAAGCCAACATCTGTCGCCAATCGATTCAAAATCTTCAATCCGGATGAGTCCTTTTTTTCTACAGGTGATAATTGCTAATATAGATATTCCATATGTTTCGCCAATCCCTCTTCAACCATAACCCACTATTGTCTTCATGCTGATGAAGCCCATAGGTTGCAGTGGATGAGCAGGGATGCGAATGGAGGCTGTGCCCGGCGCATTGCCGGTCAGCAGCCGATCGCGGAATACTGCATTTTCTCTGTTTTTACGTCATTCAGAACGCAAGGCCGCTATGAATTATTGGCGGAACTGCATTGGCCAACGTGCAGTCCCCAATGTTGGAGACCTTCGATCACGCCGTCCGCTTCTGTCGCGCTCGAGAGGAAAAAACGGCTGTCATGGTTCGCCAGCGAAAGAAGCTCCGGCAAGGCATTGCCCACAATCACGCCGCGAACGCCATTCAACTCGAACATCGCCCGATCATTGCCAGTATCACCCGCGACGACTGATTCGTCGAGACCGATATGCAGTTGTCCACATAACCATGCCAATGCCGCGCCCTTGTCGGCGGCCTTCGGCAATATGTCGAGGTCACGATTGCTGGAATAAACGATCCGGGCATCGATATCCGCCGCAACAAGCATAGCTTCGATATCGCCGATTGTCTTTTCATCCGCGCCATGCAGGAACCAGCTGGATTTGAGGCCATGCTGGTACTGTTCCGCCTGCATCGTCACACCCGGCAGTCCGGACATGATATCGGCGATCTTCTGCCGGTCGAAACCGGTGCCGAGCGAACGGGTATAGGCGCTTTCCAGTGCGCGCCGCTCTTTTGCGTGCAGCATGGTGCCGACGCCGCCGATAATGTAATCGGGCTTGGGCAGGGGCACCTCTTCCAGAAGCGCGAGTTGATCGTCGATCAGCCTGCCGCTGTTGAAGACGAGAACCGGGCGAAGATCGTCCGGCAGAGATTGCCAGAAATCGCGGAACCGGCGCGTGGCGTCATTATCGCCAACGACGGTTCCGTCGAGATCGGTTGAGAACAGACGAAGTGGTCTCAATCGCCGTCGTTCCATGGCTCTGCCCAGTCGGATTCTTCCAGAACCGGCATCAGCGGCCTGCCTTCCACCAGCGCCAGCAATTGCTGGGCAATGCCCGTCCAGGTGAACAGGCTGCGCGCCTTGTGCGCACCCATGCGGGAAAGCCGTCCGTAAAGCCGCTCGTGCTTGAACGGCTTCATCATGGTAATGCCGAGGTCTTCCTTGTCGAAGGGATCCGCAAACAGCGCGTGTCTGCCGTAGCTGACGGCACGGAACAGCCCGCCATGGATCGTAACCACGGTCGGCGTGCCGCTCGCCATCGCCTCGATCGCGGTCATGCCGAAGGGTTCGTAACGGCTCGACAGGACGAAAAGATCGGCTGCCCGGTAGATATCAGGCAAATCCTCATCCTCGACGTAACCGGAGAACGCCACCTTGTCTTCCAGCCCCAGCGATTTGACCCGCTCTTTCAACTGGTTGAGGATGGTCGTTTCCTGCTCGTCCATGTTTTCGCCGCCGACCGCCAGATGCAGCCGGGCTTCCGGTTCCCGCTGCGCCAGTACGGAGAAACCGTCGATCAGCAGATCGTAGCCCTTGTTGGTGGCGAGGCGTCCGAGCGCCAGCACCGTTTTGCCTTCAAAGCCAAAGCGCTGCCGGATCATCTGCCGCGTCGCATCCGAGACGGGGAAGAAACGGTTGTCGTCGTAACCCGGCGGGATCATGTGGATGTGTTTACGCTTGAGGCCGTAATCCTCGATCAGAACGTCAAGCTGTACGGGCGTCGTCGCAATCACCATATCGCAGCTGCGATAGATGATGAGTTCGTGCTGGATGCGTTCCCTGAAGTTGAACTCAAGATCGAACGTATCGGCCTTTTCCGGATAATCGGTTTCCATCTGGCGTTTTTTCCAGAGGCCGAGCGAATGCGGCGTATGCAGATGCGGAATTTTCAGCGCCTCGGAAAGCCGCTGCCCGGCCACGCCTGCATCCCAGTAATGGCTGTTGATGAACGAGTAATTGAGGTCGTTTTTCTTGATGAAGCGCAGCGCGTTTTCGCACCATTCCATCAGGTGGCGGTGCAGATATTCCTTGGGAATGAAATCGCGCCCGCCGCAGGGAATGCGCACCACGCGCACGCGCTCGTCCACCTCGTCGAATTCCGGCTGGTCTTCGAAGCGGCGGGTATAAAGATCGACAGTGTAACCGAGCTGGCCGAGTTTGCGTGCAAGCTCAAGCACATAAACCACCTGTCCCCCGGTGTCTGCAGCGCCCAGCGGCGGGTGTGCGGCGACATAGCCATGCGTCGATATGAGAGCTATCCGCGGATAGCGTTCAGTTTCGCTCGTGGTTGTCATGGGTCCCATCTTGGTAAATTTTTCCAATTAACCAGATAAAAAGACCAAAACGAACAAAAGGTTCCATGAAAATGTGAATAAAAGCGTTGCCGTATTTCGCCTGGTGGCGGTTTCAGGCGTTTCGCTGTTGTTGCCGGAGGCGCGAAATCCGGTCCCATTCCCGCGCCTGATGCGCCTTGGAGGTGGTGTCCACGATGAAGTCGATATGGGCTTCCGCCGCCGCCCGTGCCGCCGCCGGATCACCGGCCGCAATCGCGTCATGGATGGCGATATGCTGCCTCAGCACCTCGTCATGCGCGCCCGCGACGGTGAAGATGAGGTGACGGTTGTAGAAGATGTCGTCGCTCAGAGTCGGTAGCAGGACCGCAAAGTATGCATCAGCACGATATTATGCGCCGCCTCGCCGATGGCGTTGTGAAACTCCACATCGCCCGTCAGTTCCTCTTCAAATTGACCCGCCTCATGGGCTTGGCGCATTTTTTCGACGACGGCCGCAAGGTTGCGCCTGTCGTGTTCGGTCGCGCGCTGCGCCGCCAGTTCGGCTGTCATGCCTTCGATGTAACGGCGATATTCGAGATAATCCCGCGTTGCCCGGCTGTGGCGGGTAATCAGCGCACTCAAGGGGTCGGAAAACACCGGGCCGACAATATCGGCGACATAGGTGCCGCCGCCGTGCCGGCTGGTGAGAAGGCCACGCGTTTCGAGTTCCTTCAACGCTTCCCGCAGGATCGGCCGCGAGACGTCGAGCTTCTGTGCCAGTTCTCGCTCGCCGGGCAGCCGGTCGCCATCCCGCAATATGCCATCGAGGATCAGTTCCTCGAAGCGCAGGACGACCTCCTGCGATGTGCGGCTGTGCTCAATTCGGGCGAATAAGGTTTCGTCCATCGCAGCATTCTCCGGCGAAATCCCGCCCGCTAGGTGTGCCTATCCGTGTAATCGAGCGCAAATTATCAGCGAAGCGTCGCACTGGTCAAATATTCTGTCCAGTTTGTGCCGACGCTTCATGTGGGATTGCCTGCGGCAACACGGCATCTGCCTTTTTAAACTGGCTTTTGTTAAAGCTGCAGCCGGACAGGGTGATGGTGGCGGTTTTTTGCCGCCAGGTGCATCAAAACAATTACATCGGCCTCGATTGCGGTGTCGTCGCCGCCTTTGATGCTTTAGAAACCGGCGGAACAGGCGGGGGACGATATCGCAATGGCCAAGGGTAGATTTGCTTTCGCAAGCGCGCCGGAAAGGTCGCTCGCTCTGGGCGAGGTTCATGCGCGGCCAACGGTGCTTCTGGCGCCGTCGCGCATCATCGTCCAGCTCGCCTTCATGATGGATGGCGGCTCGGCCGTGCATCACTCGGTCATCGCGGAAATGTCGCGCAGCCGCGGTGTCGCGCCGCCGGAACGCGATGCCCGCCACCACGCCATGCCCTGGGGGCAGGGGACGCTGCGCTGGGAGCGGCACACCGAATTTTCGACATGGTTCTGGGATGGCCCTGCGCCGGAAAAATTCGGCGGCGATATTGCCGGCGACCCCTTCGGTGACGGTTTTTCGCCACCCGGCTTGCTGATATCGGGTGTGCGGCTGGAAATTCGCCCCGAAAGTGGAACGCCCGCCAATGCGGAGACGATGTTCGAGCCGACGAGCCTCTGTTACAGCGACGTGCGTGACGGTCAGGCGGCAATCCTCACCGATTTCCGGCAGGATCGTGACGGGCTGACGCAGATTTTGGTGATCGACCGGGGCTTGAGTGATTACAGCCGCGGCGCGCTGGTGCAGCGGCTGCTGGATATCGAGACCTATCGCACGCTCGCTATGCTCGGCCTGCCGATGGCGCAGACGCTGTCGCCGGAAATCCGCCGCATCGAGGATGGTTTGACGGGCATTACGCAACGCATGAAGAACGGCGCACGCGACGAGGCCGATGCGCTGCTGGCGGAGATGACCCGGCTTGCGGCGGAACTGGAAGCCAACGCGGCGCTCAGCCTCTACCGCTTCGGCGCCAGCCGCGCCTATGACGGCATCGTGCGCGAACGCATTCGTGCCTTGGCCGAAACGTCGGTTCAGGGGCACGAGACCATGGGCAGCTTTCTGGAAAGGCGCCTTGCGCCCGCCATGCGCACCTGCCAGTCGGTCGAGGAGCGGCAGGCCAACCTGTCGCGCAAGCTCTATCGTGCTACTGCATTGGTCAGAAGCTGGATCGACGTGGAGCTCGAGCGGCAGAACACCGTGCTCCTGGATACCATGAACAAACGCGCCGCCATGCAGCTTCGCCTGCAGCAGACGGTGGAAGGCCTCTCGGTCGCCGCCATTTCCTATTATGTCGTTGGCCTTATCGGTTATCTCACCAAGGCGATCAGCCACGACGTGCTGCCGGTCGACCCCGCCGTGGTTACAGGTCTGTCCGTTCCAGTCGCCGTGCTCGGCGTCTGGTGGGTAGTGCGCCGTGTCCGCCGCTCCCATGCCGAGGGTGGGCATTAAAAAGTCTGCTTCAGCCCTGTTCCCAATAGGGGAAGGCCCATAAAGCCCGGCCAGATAGTCGATGAACAGCCGCACTTTCGCGGGCAGGAACTGCCGGCTCGGATAAACCGCCGAGAGCGTGACATTTCGCGACCCCTCATAGGCGGGCAGAACCTGCACCAGTTTGCCGGCGCGCAACTCATGGCCGATATCCCAGGTGGAGCGCAGCGCAATGCCGAGGCCGGAAATAACCGCCTCACGGATCACCTCGCTGGAATTGGTGACCAGCATGCCTTCCGGGCGAATGCTCAGCGCGCCGCCCGGTCCTTCCAGCCGCCAGATATCGTTATTGTGGGCCGGCAGGCAGCGGTGTTTCTTTAAGTCCTCGATCGTTGCCGGCATGCTGTGGGTAGCCACATACTCCGCGGAAGCGCACAGCACGCGCCGCACCGGCGCCAGACGACGGGCGACGAGGCTGGAGGAGTTGAGATCGGCGATACGGATCGCCAGATCGTAACCGCCTTCGATGATATCGATGAATTCGTCGCTGAGCACCAGATTGACCGACAGGTCAGGGTGCCGCTCCATGAATGTCTTCAGATGCGGCGCAATATGCATGCGCCCAAAGGAGGTGGGGGCGGAGATTTTCAGCGTGCCATTGACGGTGTTGGCCCGCCCGGACACGAAATCCTCGGCGTCCTCCAGCCCCTCCAGCACGGCAAGCACCCGCTCGTAAAAGCCCTGGCCCGCTTCGGTCAGTGAAATTCGCCTTGTGGTGCGCTGGAACAGCCGTGCACCAAGCTTTTCTTCCAGCCGCTTGATGCGCTTGGAAATGACGGCGGGCGAATAACCAAGCTCCTTGGCGGCAAGTGACATGCTGCCGGAAGCGGCAACGCTTGCGAAGACTTCCAGATCGCCTAGATTTGTCACAGTTGCCTCCTGATTGTTTCCGGAATGGAAAAAATCCTTAGCATTTGATTGCGCTCCTTCAAAGTGGTAAAGAAACAATACCACTTGGCAAGACGTGCATGGAGGAGAGGGCGGTGACGCAGCCGATCAAGTTTCTGGAGCCGCGTGCGGCGGTTTTATCAAACCGTGACCGCATCATATCCGATCTGAAGGATATTCTGCCGGAAGACTGTCTTGTGCACGAGCCGCGCGAACTCGTGCCCTTCGAGACCGATGCCTTCGTCTCCTACCGGCGGCTGCCGCTGGCTGTTGCCCTGCCGAAGACGACCGAGCAGGTCGCAGCGGTGCTGAAATATTGCCACCGCTATGGCATTCCGGTCGTGCCGCGCGGCGCAGGCACTTCGCTCTCCGGCGGCGCAATCCCGCAGGAGGATGCGGTGGTGATCGGCCTTTCGAAGATGTCCTCGATCCTCGAACTCGATTTTTATAATCGCACGGCAAGGGTACAGGCGGGCGTTACCAATCTTTCCATTTCCGATGCCGCCGGTGCCGAAGGCTTCTTTTATGCGCCAGACCCCAGCTCGCAGCTTGCCTGCACTATCGGCGGTAATGTCGGCATGAATTCCGGTGGTGCGCATTGCCTGAAATACGGTGTGACCACCAATAATCTGCTCGGCGTGAAAATGGTGCTGGTGGATGGCACGGTGCTGGAACTGGGTGGCAAACATCTCGATGCCGCCGGTTACGATCTGCTTGCGCTGGTCTGCGGTTCGGAGGGCCAGCTAGGCATTGTCACGGAAGCGACGGTGCGGCTGATCGCCAAGCCGGAGGGAGCGCGCCCGGTGCTGTTCGGGTTCGAAACCTCTGAAAGTGCCGGCTCCTGCGTCGCCGATATCATCGGCGCGGGCATCATTCCGGTCGCCATCGAATTCATGGACAAGCCGGCGATCGAGATTTGCGAAGCATTCGCCAAGGCGGGATATCCGCTGGATGCCGGCGCGCTTCTGATCGTCGAGGTCGAAGGCTCCGAAGCGGAAATGGACGCCATGCTGGCCGATATCGTCACCATTGCCCGAAAACACGGGGTGAAGACGGTGAAGGAATGCCAGTCGGCCATGGAGGCGGCGGCGATCTGGAAAGGCCGCAAATCTGCCTTCGGCGCGACAGGCCGCATCGCGGATTATATCTGCATGGATGGCACGGTGCCGCTTTCCCAGCTTTCCTATGTGCTGAAAAAGACGAGCGAGATCACCGACCGGCTCGGTCTACGTGTCGCCAATGTCTTCCATGCGGGCGATGGCAACATGCATCCGCTCATCCTGTTCAACGCCAATGATCCGGATGATGCCGCGCGCGCCGAAGAGGCGGGCAACGAGATATTGAAACTCTGCGTCGATGCCGGCGGCTGCCTCACCGGCGAACACGGTGTCGGCATCGAAAAACGCGACCTGATGCGCCACCAATATGGCGAGGCTGATCTTGCCCAGCAGATGGCGGTTCGGGCTGCTTTTGATGAGGGCTGGTTGATGAACCCTTCGAAGGTGTTCCCGCTGGAGGGACGGAATTGACGCACTTTAGCTTTGTAGCCGTGGTGGGTGCGGCTCACCCCCTCTGCCCTGCCGGGCATCTCCCCCTCAAGGGGGGAGATCAGATGCCGCTCCCACTCGCCCAACAATTCCGCAAATGTTCCTTAGGTGGGGTGTCTTCCGCTTGCCGATCTCCCCCTTGAGGGGGAGATGCCCGGCAGGGCAGAGGGGGGTATTTCTTGCTCGGAGCGTACCACCACTTGCTCAAAGGCTGCCACCCCATGCTGACGCCATACGCAGAAACCCAGGTCGCCGACATCATCCGCGACCACGCGGCCCGAAAGACCCCGCTGAAAATCTTCGGCGGCAATAGCCGCGCCGGTTTCGGCAACGCGGTGGCGGCAGAAACCATTCTGACCTCCCGCGCTATCAACGGCATCGTCTCCTATGTCCCCGCCGAAATGGTCATGACGGTCAAGGCAGGCACGCCGCTCGCCACCGTTGAGGCCGCCCTTGCCGAAAACCGTCAGATGATGGCCTTCGAGCCGATGGATCACCGCCCGATCATGGGAACCACAGGCGAGCCGACCATCGGCGGCGTCTTTGCTGCCAATTCTTCCGGCCCGCGCCGTTATGTGGCGGGTGCCGCGCGCGACAGCCTGCTCGGTATCCGTTTCGTCAACGGCCGGGGAGAGAGCATCAAGGCTGGCGGCCGGGTGATGAAGAATGTCACCGGGCTAGACCTCTCGAAGCTTCTGGCCGGTTCACACGGCACGCTCGGTTTTCTCACCGAAGTCACCTTCCGTGTGCTGCCCAAACCGCCCGTGGAAAAAACCGTGGTCGTGTCCGGTCTGGATGACGAGGCGGCGACGCGGATCATGGCGGCAGCGATGGCGATGAGCGTCGAGGTATCAGGTGCCGCCCATCTGCCGGAAAATGTCAGTTCCCGTTTCATCGGCGGCTCTCTGCCGGAAGGCCCTGCGACCATTCTCCGGCTGGAGGGTCTCGCGGCTTCTGTCGAAGCGCGTGCGGCGAAACTCCTGTCCGTCATGGACCGGGTCGGGCCTTGGGCGCTGCTGGAAGGCGAGGAAAGCGCGGTTTTATGGCGACAGGTGCGGGATGTCGCACCCTATGCCGGGCAAGATGCCAAGCCGCTCTGGAAAGTTTCTGTTGCTCCAAGCGAAGGCCACAAGCTGGTTTCCGCGCTGCGCATGGAAGCGGGCATCGATGCCTTTTACGACTGGCAAGGCGGCCTCGTCTGGATGCAGATGGAGGCGGACCCGGAAGCGGAACTGCTGCGCGGCGCCATCCGGGCACTCGGCGGTGGCCATGCCACGTTGATGCGGGCGAGCGACGCGGTGCGCGCCACCGTGCCGGCATTCGAACCACGCCCGGCGGCGGAAGCCATGCTGTCTGCGCGCATCAGGGAAAAGCTCGACCCGGTGGGCATTTTTAATCCCGGCAAGATGGCCGTAACGATAGAAAGGGCCGTCTGAACCATGCAAACATCCTTCACGCCCGAACAGCTGGCCGATCCGCATGTGGCAGAATCCGAAAAGATCCTGCGCAAATGTGTGCATTGCGGCTTCTGCACCGCCACCTGTCCCACCTATGTCACGCTTGGCAACGAGCTGGATAGTCCGCGCGGCCGCATCTACCTCATCAAGGACATGCTGGAAAACAGCCGCCCGGCAGACCGCGAAGTCGTCACCCATATCGACCGCTGCCTGTCGTGCCTTGCCTGCACCACAACCTGTCCGTCCGGCGTGGATTACATGCATCTGGTCGATCACGCCCGCGCCCATATCGAACAGACCTATAAACGTCCTTTCATGGATCGCCTGATCCGCAATCTTCTGGCGGCGGTTCTGCCCTATCCCGGCCGTTTCCGGCTGGCCTTGCATCTGGCAAGGATAACGCGGCCGTTTGCCGGGCTGCTTGCGAAGTTTCCAGCGCTTAAACCCCTGCAATCCATGCTCGATCTTGCTCCCGCTGCCGTCCCTGCGGCCTCCGCTTCAGCCCGGCCGGGTGAACGGGCGGCGGAAGGTGAAAAGCGTGGGCGTGTCGCTCTTTTGAGCGGCTGCGCCCAGCCGGTGCTCGATCCCGGTATCAACGAAGCGACGCTGCGCCTTCTGGCGCGGCTTGGCGTCGAGGTTGTCATACCGAAGGGCGAAGGTTGCTGCGGGTCGCTTGTGCACCATATGGGACGGGAGGCTGAGGCGCTGGCCTCGGCTCGCCGCAATGTCGATGTCTGGACGCGGGAAATCGAGAAGGGCGGGCTCGACGCCATCATCATCACCGCATCCGGTTGCGGCACCACCATCAAGGATTATGGTCATATGCTGCGGCTCGACCCGGCCTATGCGGAGAAGGCCGCGCGGGTCTCAACGCTTGCCAAGGACATTACCGAATATCTCTCGACCCTCGACCTGCCGCAAAAGGAAAGCCAGGGTCTGACGGTTGCCTATCATTCGGCCTGCTCCATGCAGCATGGCCAGAAGATCACCATGGCGCCGAAACAATTGCTGAAAGCGGCGGGTTTCACCGTTCGTGATCCGGCGGAAGGGCACCTCTGCTGCGGCTCGGCCGGAACCTACAACATCATGCAGCCGGAGATTTCCGGAAAGCTGAAGGCACGCAAGGTCAAGAATATCGAAGCCACCCGCGCGGATGTCATCGCCACCGGCAATATCGGCTGCATCACGCAGATCGCCACCGGCACGGAAATGCCGATCCTGCACACGGTGGAACTGCTGGACTGGGCCTATGGTGGACCGCCACCGAAAAAAATCGCAGGTGTTACGTCACGTCATTGATATCCGAGCCTCCTAAAATAAACATTCGGGATTGGCTTGAAGGCGTTTGCAATGACGGAAAATTCGCGTTGGTTAAGCGAGGTGCGGGGCCGCTTTTTTCGCTCGGTGGCGGCTGACAGATTGGACAGCGTGCTCACTCCCAACCCGGAAAGCGCCGGGCGTTACCATCGTCCCGGTCAGCCTACCCTCTATATGAGCCCTTTCGCGGAGTGGTCGATCATGGCGATTTCCGGTTACATGCGGGAGGATCAGCATCCACGGTTTCTGGTCCCGGTTATGGTCGGACCGGCCATGGTGGTTGACCAGCGCGACGAGCAGGCATGTGAAGCATTGGGAATCGATCGCTCCCTGTCCAGCAAATCGTGGCGTGATGCGCTTCTTGCCGGAGAGGAGCCGCCATCGTGGAAAAACTCCGACCTGGCAAGGGTAACAGGAGCCGACGGCTTGATCGATTGCTCGCGCATGATCGCCGGCGGATGGCATCTCAACCTTTTCCGCTGGAACCATCGCGATGGTCCGCAGGTGGAGGTTTGCGGCGAACCGGTCGAAATCCGGCTTTCGCAGAACGGGGCCAAATGGGGCCTTTGAACGCGTGCCGGATTTCAGGGATGTAATAAGCCGGGGTTCCGATGCCTCAGAACTTGTAGGCGACGCCGAAGTTCACCGCATTGGTCATGACATCGGTCTTGAGCTTGCCGCCATTGTCGATATCCACGTCGATAAAGGAATAGGTGCCTTTATATTCCACGAAGGTCGACCAGTTGTCGGTGATGCGGTAGCTGAGGCCAGCCTGCGCCTGCAGCGTTGCGCCGCCGAGCTGGTACTCGAAGGTCTTGCCCGAGGGGCGGGTCACTTCCACATGCGGCACGTTGATGCCGACGCCCGCGCCGACATAGGGGGTCAGGCGCCAGGTCTCCAGCGGAAAGCGGTAGAGTGCGTTCAGCGTCAGAAGGTTCAGGCCATCGGTGAATTCGAAATGCGACCAGCCGGAGCGGGCAAGCGTCTGGTCGTCGGCATAGACCTTGTCATGGGTGTAATCGAGCGAGAGGCCGAAATTGTTGAGCTGGCCTTCCTCGAACCAGTAGGTGCCGCGCACCCCCCAATAGGCCGGGCTGGTAAACGACTTGCCTTCCCATCCGGCCCGGAAGTCCGATCCGTCCGAAACAGTCACGTCGCTGTGCGGGGCGCTTTGCCAGCCGCCGTAACCGGAAATTTCAAATTCTCCCGCCATGGCGGCCGAGAAGGAAATGCTGCTGAACAACAGGGTGCAGAGAAAGGAGGCGTGGCGCGACATGAAACAGAATCCAGTTTAGCTTTGAAGAAACACAAAACCGCTTTTCAGTAACATTTAGATGACAGAAACGAAAAACGGGCGGTCATTTGACCACCCGTTTCAAGGCCGTTCCATCATCCCCCTGAGAGAGGTCCGGCTCCTGGCGTCCCCCGCCAAGTCTCGTTTAATCAATCTAGTAACGATTGTACCGCTCTGGGACATCAATTCAAGCGCGACGCGCCGCCACGCCGGCTGTGGGCCTGCGTATTAGCGGCACCGTTGCCGTCATATCACAATGACTGTGGTTCCGACGTTCACGCGCTCGTAAAGATCGGTGACATCCTCATTGCGCATGCGGATGCAACCGGAGGAATTGTTGCTGCCGATCGTCCAGGGTTGGTTGGTGCCGTGGATGCGGTAAAGCGTGGAGCCGAGATACATGGCGCGCGCGCCCATCGGATTGGCGGGACCGCCTTCCATGAAGGCCGGCAGGTAATGTCCCTTCGTCGCCTCGCGGCTGATCATCTCTTTCGGCGGCGTCCAGCTCGGCCATTCCGCCTTGCGGGTTACCTTGTGCGTTCCGGCCCATTCGAAACCGGGCTTGCCAACGCCGACGCCGTAACGCCGGGCCTTGCCATCCGCCATGACGAGATAGAGGAAGCGGTTCGGCGTATCGATGACGATGGTGCCGGGCTTCTGGGTGGTCTGGTAGCTCACGATCTGGGGCAGGAATTGCGGGGCGATCTGCGTGCGGACCGGCGCGTTCGGGCGAACGGCGGCGTTCTGCACCCGAGCCGGACGCTGCGAGGTGACGCCCGCGCTGGGGCGCTGTGGCATCGCTGCCTGGCGCTGCTGGAAGAAAGGCTGGCGCGCCGCGGGCGCGCGCGGATAAACCACCGGCCGCACATTGCCGCCGCCAAGCTGCGTTACCCAGGGGGCGGAAAGGTCCGGACTGACGACGACGGGCGGGCGTTCGCGATAACGCTCACCGGCGGCCATGGCAGCCGGGGCGGCGAAGGTGGAAACGAGGCTCAGCGCCAGAAAAACGGACTTCATCGTCATCGGGTGGACTCTCTCTGCGGTATGTCGCAACAATAGCAATTGCGGGTTCATTCACCCGCCTTGCCGGACACGTTCGCACCTTGACGCCAGCGAGATCGTAAATGGCCGTTCATTAAAAAGCGCTTGATTAGGAAAAGCTGGATTTAAGGTTAGCGACCCGTTTTGAAACGTGGTGAATGAGTGGTAAGTGCGCGCATCACGCGGATGATGGGTAGCGGCGAAAAAGGGTGTTGCGGGATGAACGAGGCGGGACTTGAAACGGGCGCGGATGGCCGCGTGCGGTGTTTCTGGCAGCAGGGACTTGAGGATTACAGCCGTTACCACGATGAGGAATGGGGTTATCCCGTCACCGACGACCGCCGCCTGTTCGAGAAGATCTGTCTGGAAGGCTTCCAGTCCGGCCTCTCCTGGCTGACGGTCCTGCGCAAGCGCGAGGCTTTCCGTCTCGCCTTTGCCAATTTCGAATTCGAAAAAGTGGCGGAGTTCGGCGAGGCCGACATTGAGCGCTGCGTTGCGGACAAGGGCATCATCCGCCATCGCGGCAAGATCGTTTCGACCATCAACAATGCCCACCGCGCTATAGCGCTCCGGGACGAATTCGGTTCGCTCGCCCGTTATTTCTGGGGGTTCGAGCCTTCCGCCGCAGAAAGGCCGCAAAGGCTGGACTATGCGACACTAAGGGCCAACCCCACCAGCGACGCGTCCATTCGTCTTTCCAAGGATCTGAAAAAGCGCGGCTGGACCTTCGTCGGCCCGACGACCGTCTATGCATTCATGCAGGCCATGGGTATGGTCAACGACCATATCGAAGGCTGTCATTGCCGCGAGCCTATCGAGGCCATGCGGCGGGAGTTTGTACGTCCATGAAGGCAACGTCCCTTCTTCTGGCTCTTACCATGGCCGTGGCGGCCGTGCCGCATGCATCCTTCGCGGAAAGCCGCAATGTCGACGGCATCTGGCTGGACGATGGCGAAAGGCTCAAGGAAGTCGCCCTGCCGCCGGCCGGGCCGCTGAAGCTTGATGGCTGGACCCGGCGTGGGCGCGGCGATGTCTACCGCCTGAAAGTGAAGGCCGGGCAGACGGTAAAGATCGAGCTTGCCGCCTCCAGCGAATTCGTCCTGATGGCAGTCTTCGATTTTTCGACGCCGGACCAGGACGCGATCTTTTTCAGTGACAGCGAAGGAAAAATCGCAACGTTGACGCCGAAGACGGATACGGAATGGCTGATCCGCCCGACGCTTATCCTGGGATCACCGCGCCGCGGGCTGGGCGCACATTACGTCCTGACGGTCAGCAGCCAGAAATAACGGCTCGCCATATCTTCTTCAGACGGTTTGCGTCAGTACGATCAGGCCGAAGCTCAAAATCCCAAGCAGCACGAGCGAAAGGCTGGCGGCGACGATGACCTTGCCGCCGGCATGGCGAAGGCTGCGAATATCGACGGACAAGCCCAATGCCGCCATCGACATGATGGTGAGGATGTTGGAGAGCGAGGCGACGGGGCCGAGCAGAACTTCGGGAATGAGGCCGAAGGACCGGGCCATGATCATCAGCACGAAGCAGATGATGAACCACGGAACCATCTGCTGCAGTTTCAGACGTCCCTTGCCGGATTGGCCATGGATGACGGAAAGGGCGGCAATCACCGGTCCGAGCATCAGGACGCGGATGAGCTTGACGATGGTGCCGGTCTGCACGGCCACGGCTCCAAGCGGGGCGGTGGCGGCAAGCACCTGCGGCACGGCATAGACCGTCAGGCCTGCGAAGATGCCGTATTGGGTGGCGTCGAGACCGAGGAGCTGCGGCAGGAACGGCATCAGCAGAACAGCGACGACACCGAGAACCGCGGTGAATGCAATCGAGGCGGCGACATCTTCGGGTTTGGCACCGATGGCGGGTGCAGCCGCTGCAATGGCCGAATTGCCGCAGACGGAGTTGCCACAGGCAATAAGCGTTGCGAGTTTGGGCGGCAGCCCCAGCATCCGCCCGGCGGCGTAGCTGATGATCAGCGACAGGGCGACGATGACAGCGATACCGCCGATCAGCAAGCCGCCGGCCCCTTTGAGAATGGAAAGGCTCAACGACGCGCCGAGAAGCGCGACCGCGATTTCAAGCAGGGTCTTGGCACTGAACTTGATGCCCGCTGAGGCAACAGCCGGCAGCGACACCAGCGAACGCAAAAGCGTGCCGATCAGAATGGCAAGCACGAGATCGCCGAGCCATGCGTGCCCGGCAAGCCGCACCTGAAAGCGTTCCGCCAGAATGGCGGCGCAACTGACTGCCGCCGAGATCAGAAAGCCCGGCAGAAGCGGGGTGAGCCAGCGCAGGGAGAACTGCAGGGGATGGGGGAGGGTGCGATGCTGTGCCATGGCCAGACAATGCCGGAATGGCCTGTTTTATTCTATCAAATAATATGGCATATATTATTCGGTAAAATCGAATGAAAAAGCCATGACCTTCGAACAACTCCGCATTTTCATTGCCGTCGCCGAGCGTGAACATCTGACCAGGGCGGCGCAGGCGATCGGTCTGACCGCTTCCGCCGTCAGTTCCGCGATCAAGAATCTCGAGGCCTTTTATAATGTCGAGCTGTTTCATCGCGTCGGCCGCAATATCGAGCTGACCGAAAGTGGCCGGGTTTTTCTGGGCGAAGCGAAAGCGACGCTGGCGCGTGTCCGCAATGCGGAACTGATTCTCTCCGAAATGGGTGGCCTGACGCGCGGCGAAATCACCGTTTGCGCCAGCCAGACGATCGCCAGCTACTGGCTGCCGCCGATCCTGATGCAGTTCAAGAAGCTTTATCCCGGTGTGACCGTGCGGCTCGATATCGGCAATACGAAAACCGTCACACAGGCCGTGCTCGACGGTCTGGCGGAGGTCGGTTTCATCGAAGGCAGGATCGACGAGCCGGCACTGATGGTGCAGCCCGTCGTGTCTGACAAACTTCTGGTCGTCACCGGTTCGGCCCATCCCTTCGCCGACGGCCGATATCTCACTGCCCTCGATATACTTTACGGAACCTCCTGGGTCCTGCGCGAGCAGGGCTCCGGCACCCGTTCCGCCTTCGAGGCGGCGGTGCGGCAGATGGGCGTCGAGCCGGGAGAGCTTTCCGTCATGCTGGAATTGCCGTCCAACGAGGCGGTGGTGATGGCGGCGCGTTCCGGTGGTGCTGCGACGGCGGTGTCCGCCTCCGTCGCTTCCCTGTTCCTGCGACAGGGATTGCTGGTCCGTTCAGGCATCGATCTGCCCGCCCGCAACTTCGCCCTCTTGCGTCACAAGGAACGCCATACCAGCCGGGCGGCCATGGAACTGGAGCGTCTCAGCCGGGCGGCCTCGGAGGACTACAAGGCCGGTCTTGCCGGTCTGTAAGCTGGAAGACGGCGCCGCGCGGGCGGCGCGATCACGTCAATTCACGCGCAACGACGTGATGAACGATGCGATAATCCCGGCTTTCTTCCCCAAACGGCGCGAGCGGCCATTCCCATGCGGCGGCGCGCGCGGGAATCTCAACACCATGCAGCAGGTCTTCGTGCTGATGAACGCTGCCATTCTTGCCGATGACGTCGAAGGATGTGTCCGTCACGAGGCAGACCTTGCAGGGGAGGCCGGCCAGCGCGTCCAGATGGGTCTGAATGAGCTTCGGCAACAGGTCATCAGGCGCGCCGGCAATCTTCTCCCGCTCCAGCCGATGCCGCGCGCCGGTACCGATCTGTGACAGGAGGTTGGCCGAGACGACGAAATCGAGATAGGGCACCCGCCGCAGGAATTCGAGCGGTTCCGGTTCTTTACCGGCAACGATATCGTCAAAACCGGAAAGATCGCGGTTAACGATGCGCACGTTCTTTTTGGAATTGAAGCGCAGCTTCGCCTGAACACTGGCGAGATGCACCAGATCGACCAGGACGACTGTATCGAACATCGCCACCAGCGCACCATAGGGCACGTCGCGCAGCAGGCCCGATCCCAGCACTACCGCCGTTCGCTTCTGTTTCAGCTTTCGGGCCGATTGCAGCACGAATTGACGGCTGTGGTTTTCATGTTCCGCCCATGCCTTGGCGCAGCGGTTGGCGCGCGCCCAAAGGTTCACGGAATAGCGGATATGCGGCCGAAAAGGTTTCGGCGTGGCCGCACGCGTGGCGGCATATTGCAGGGCTTCGAGGATCATGAATGCCTAACGGTAAATTTCGCGGCGATGGCCGATTTCGACCACCAGCACGATAAGCTTGTGGTCCTGTATATCGCAGATGATGCGGTAATCGCCTACCCGATAACGCCAGAAGCTGCCGAGTTCGGAGCCTTGCAAGGCGGCACCCGTCTGGCGGGGATTGTCGAGTGTGGCCACTCTCTCTTGAAGGAAAGTGCGGATACGCTGGCGGTTCTGCGGATCGATTTTCCGCATCTCTTTCTGAACGAGAATGTCGTATTCAATTGTCCAGATCACGCCAGAACTCCTCGGCGCTCACCACCTTCAGATCCCCGCGCTGGATGCGCCGCGTCGCCTCTTCGGCAAGATAGAGATCTTCCATATCCTCGATATGTTTCTCGATCGCCTCGCGGATGTAATAGGCGGATGTGCGGCCGGTGCGCGCAGACAGCGCTTTCAGCCGCTCATAGGTCTCGTCCGGCAGGCGGATGGCCGTCTGTTTACTCATGGTCACGTCCTTTCCAGGCCGAAATGGGATACATGCATCCCATATAGCATCACTCACCTCGTGGGGCCAGCAGAACTGGAGCCTTTGCGGCTTGCCGCACAGGGCTTCATCCTCTAATACACCGGCATAATTTCAGGAAAATATCGGATCGGCATCATGAGCGAAAAAGCAAAAAAGCCTCAGAAACTGAAAGCCCGCCTGCCGCGCGGCTTCGTGGATCGCTCGGTCGCCGATATTCATGCCGTGAATGAGATGATCGAGAAGATCCGCAAGGTCTACGAGCTTTACGGCTTCGATCCTGTCGAAACCCCGCTGTTCGAATATACCGATGCCCTGGGCAAGTTCCTGCCCGATAGCGACCGCCCGAACGAGGGTGTGTTCTCGCTGCAGGATGACGACGACCAGTGGATGAGCCTGCGTTACGATCTGACCGCGCCGCTTGCCCGCCATGTCGCTGAGAACTTCAACGAGATCCAGCTGCCGTACCGCACCTATCGTGCGGGTTACGTTTTCCGTAATGAAAAGCCCGGCCCCGGCCGCTTCCGCCAGTTCATGCAGTTCGATGCCGATACGGTTGGTGCTGCTGGTGTGCAGGCGGATGCCGAAATGTGCATGATGATGGCCGATACGCTGGAAGCGCTCGGCATTCAGCGCGGCGACTACATCATTCGTGTCAACAACCGCAAGGTACTCGATGGCGTCATGGAAGCCATCGGCCTCGGTGGTGAGGAAAATGCCGGTCGTCGCCTGAACGTGCTGCGCGCCATCGACAAGCTCGACAAGTTCGGCCCTGATGGCGTGAAGCTGCTGCTCGGCCCCGGCCGCAAGGATGAGTCCGGCGATTTCACCAAGGGTGCTGGTCTCGGTGATGAGCAGATCGAAAAGGTCCTGTTTTTCGTCGGCATCAAGGATTATGCGGAAAGCGCCGATGATCTCGCACAACTGGTTGCGGGCACCTCGAAAGGAGCGGAAGGCGTTGATGAGCTGAATATCATCGGCGCTCTGGTCTCCAGTGCCGGTTACGATGCGACGCGCATCAAGATCGATCCCTCCGTCGTGCGCGGCCTCGAATATTACACCGGCCCGGTCTACGAGGCCGAGCTGTCCTTCGACGTCACCAACGAAAAGGGCGAAAAGGTTGTGTTCGGCTCGGTTGGCGGTGGCGGTCGTTATGACGGTCTCGTCTCGCGCTTCATGGGCCAGCCGGTGCCGGCCACGGGTTTTT
The DNA here is from genome assembly GCF_030757975.1 of Rhizobium sp. AN73. Lineage (NCBI taxonomy): Bacteria > Pseudomonadati > Pseudomonadota > Alphaproteobacteria > Hyphomicrobiales > Rhizobiaceae > Rhizobium > Rhizobium sp. AN73. The sequence continues at coordinate 1,935,136 of NZ_JARWME010000002.1, read as the reverse complement.
CCATCGGCGTCTCGCGTCTGATGACCGCCTTGAAGAACCTCGGCAAGCTAGGACAGGTCAAGCCGCTGGCACCCGTTCTCATCACCGTCATGGACGGTGATGTGGAAAGCATGGGCCGTTACCAGCGCTTCACGCAGGCGCTGCGGGCCGAGGGCATCCGCGCCGAAATGTACCAGGGCAACTGGAAGAAATTCGGCAATCAGCTGAAATATGCCGATCGTCTCGGCTCCCCCATCGCCATCATCCAGGGCGGTGACGAGCGCGCCGAAGGCGTGGTGCAGATCAAGGATCTGATCGAAGGCAAGCGCCTGTCGGGTGAGATCGAGGACAATGCCAGCTGGCGTGAGGCGCGCGTGGCACAGATCACCGCGCCGGAAGCCGAACTGGTGGCGAAGGTCCGCGAGATTCTCGCACATCAGGCAGAGGACGTTCGCCGCGCCAACGAAGGGCGCTAGGCCATGGCGGTCCTCGGGCTCGATCACGTTCAACTGGCGATGCCCGCGGGCCGGGAAGATGAAGCGCGCGCCTTTTATGGCGGCCTGCTCGGCTTTGCGGAGCAGGCGAAACCCGCCAATCTGGCCGCGCGTGGTGGATGCTGGTTCACATGCGGGCTGATAAAACTCCATCTCGGCGTCGAGCAGGATTTCAGGCCGGCAAGGAAAGCCCATCCGGCCTTTCTGGTCGATGATCTCGCGAACTTGCGAAAAACACTTGAAACTGCGGGCTGCCATGTGGTTGAGGATGAGCCGCTTGAAGGATATCACCGGTTTTATGTCCATGATCCCTTCGGAAACCGCATCGAAATGATGCAGCCGCTCGAACCGTGACGAAAAGTACCGTTTCATGCCCCTGATCGACATGCCGGAATTTTCCGGAGAGCTACTGGAAGAATTCGCCGCGCGCCGCACGACGCGCGTGAACACGCCTGTCATCCAGCCCGCCGAACCGTTTCTGGATATGGCCGGCGAGGATTTGCGCCGGCGTATTTTCATGACGGAAAGCGAGACGGGCGAGAGCCTGTGTCTGCGCCCCGAATTCACCATCCCCGTTTGCCTCCGCCATATCGAGACGGCGACGGGTACGCCGAAGCGTTATTCCTATCTGGGTGAGGTCTTCCGCCAGCGCCGCGAAGGATCGAACGAGTTTTATCAGGCCGGCATCGAGGATCTCGGCGATACCGATATCGCCGCTGCCGATGCCCGCGCCGTGATCGACGCCACCGCTATTCTGAAACGCCTGCTGCCCGGCCGTTCGCTCTCCGTCACACTGGGAGACCAGCAGGTATTCGAGGCGGTGGTCGCGGCCCTCGGCCTGCCGCTCGGCTGGCAGAAGCGGCTGGTGCAGGCCTTCGGCGATATGGCGCAGCTGGAGGCGCTGCTGGAAAGCCTTGTGCATCCCAAACCCATGACTGGCCTTGATGCGCGGGTCGCCGGTCTGCTGGCGACGGGCGAGGAGGCGGTGCTGGTCGAGTATCTCGACACGGTAATGCAGGAAACCGGCTATTCCACCAATGCCAGCCGCTCGCCGCAGGAAATCGCCCGCCGTCTGCGGGAAAAGCTGGCCTTGGCGGCCACGCGCCTGCCGGATGACAGTTTCGAGCTGCTCAAGCAGTTTCTGGCCCTGCAGGCACCCTTGCAGCAGGCCTCGCAAATCCTTGGCGATTTTGCCGCAAAGGCCAAACTGAAACTGGATGGCGCGCTTTCCGCTTTCGACAACCGTGTCGCAGCACTTGCCAATGCCGGCGTCGATCTCGAAACGGTCACCTATGGTGCTGCTTTCGGCCGTCCGCTCGATTATTATACTGGCCTCGTTTTCGAGGTGGTGGAAACGGGTGGCGATAGCGTGCTGGCCGGTGGTGGCCGTTTCGACCGATTGCTGACGCTACTCGGCGCACAGGAAAAAATACCGGCCGTGGGCTTTTCGCTCTGGCTGGATCGCATCGAAGCGGTGCGTGGGAGCAAGCCATGATCACCATCGCATTGCCCTCCAAGGGTCGGATGAAGGAAGACGCCTCCGCCGTTCTGGAACGCGCCGGACTGAAGGTTGCGGCCGTCGGCAACGACCGTTCCTATCGCGGTCGCATCGAAGGACGCGACGATATCGAGATCGCCTATCTGTCGGCCTCCGAAATTGCCCGTGAGATCGGTGCCGGAAGCGTGGATTTCGGCGTGACTGGGGAGGACCTGGTGCGCGAAGGGCTGACCAACGCCGATGCGCAGGTGGAATTCTGCGCCCGCCTCGGTTTCGGCCACGCCGATGTCGTCGTTGCCGTGCCGGAAATCTGGCTGGATGTGGACAGCATGGCTGATCTCGGCGACGTGGCCTCGGAATTCCGCGCCCGTCATGGCCGCCGGCTGGCTATCGCCACCAAATACTGGCGGCTGACGCAGCAGTTCTTTTCGCGCCAGCACGGCATTCAGCTTTACCGCATCGTCGAAAGCCTTGGTGCTACCGAAGGTGCACCTGCGGCGGGGCAGGCTGATATCATCGTCGATATCACCTCCACCGGCTCGACGCTGAAGGCCAACCACCTGAAAATCCTCTCCGATGGTATTATCGTCCGTTCGGAAGCCTGCTTTGTCCGTGCCCGCAAGCCGGAACATGAAGGCGATGTTGCGGTTCACGAGATCGCGGCGCGCATAAAAGCAGCCGTCTGAAAGCACAAAAAGATAAAGCCGCCGGATCGCTCCGGCGGCTTTTTTCTTGGTCAGTCTATCGGTTCAGGCGCGGGCGGCAACCAGGCCGCGCTTTGCGTCGAGCGAGTAGGCGCCGGCGCCGAAGGTTGCGAGCAGGATGTATGCGCCGGCAAGGGTGATGTTCTTCATCAGCATGATGCCGTTCAGCGCGTTGATCCAGCCGAGAGCCGGGTCAGGCCAGCCAGGAACGGCAACCGTGCCGCTGTGGAAGACGAGGCCGGTGAATACGCAGAAGATGGCAAGCGCCCATGCGGCGATCTTGGTCTGGAAACCGGTGAGAATGGCAAGGCCGGCCACGAGTTCGAACAGACCTGCAAGATAGGCAAGCGCGGTTGCGGCGGGCATGCCGGCGCCCGTAATCATGCCGGCGGTGCCAGCCGGATCGGTAAGCTTGCCGAAGCCGGAATAGATGAAGATGAAGGAAAGCAGAATGCGGGCGATGAGAACGAGGACGTTCTGGCTGCTGGACATGGATATCTCCGGTAAATGATCGGCGTGTCGCCGGTTGAACTGCAAGGCAATGTCTGGAGATATCAATGCCCGAAAATCATCTATCCATAAAGATGAACAACAGGAGACAAATTGTCTTCATTTTGTGAACGATGCCGGCCGTCTGTTCAATGATGTTTAGGCGGCGAAGCGAATATCCTCGAAACGCGGAAACAGGAACAGGCCAGAGATACGCCCTTGCTGGCCGGCCTCAAAACCGGAGGATTCGCCCATGCAGATAAGCGGCTGCCGCATTGCCGGCAGGGTGAGCAGGCCGGTGGAAAAGCAGAAGCGCGAAGGTGCGGCGGATGCCTGTTCGAAAAGTTCGAGCACGCGGGCGTGGTGGCCACGGTCATAACAACGGATCAGGCTGAGCAGGCCGCATTCACCCTGCGGCAGGCCATGCATGAAAGATGCGTGTTCACCAAGCTTGATGACGCCGCTCGAAAGATCGCCGATCCATTCTTCCGAAATAAAGAAATGAGACAGGGTCTGAGCATCCGGCATGGTCGTTGCGGCCGCAGGCAGAGCATCGTTGCGTCTTGATATTTCGAACAAATCGCGCCCCCGCATGAACATCGTACCAGCGCCCGCAATTTCAAGCGTCGCTGCCAAGTTGATCTTTCATCCCCATCCGCAGTCGAGCATGATTGCCAAGCATCGAACCCCTTCAATGCTTGCGTCCCGTCGCGGCACCCTTACGGGGGCTGACTTATAGTTTATTTTATCCTACCCACAACAACCAGTCAGAGAGAAAATCAAAAATAATATGTATTCCTGCATCGCAATCGCGAAATATACGAAAAAAGACAACTAGATGTCGCACTTATAAACTGGAGAAGGCGGAAATCCGTCCCATCGGCGATCGTGATTCGCCTTTCGTGGCATCCGATTATTGCACGCGCTGCCTAAAACAAGCCGGCTAAAGTTGCCGCTGTTTCAAAAAGAGACAATATTTTTTAAGCCTGCTCCCGGCAAGCGGAGATATTCCGCCAGACCTCGAAAAAGGGCAGGGCGGCAAAGTAAAAGGGCGATCCGAAGACCACCCTTTCGTATTCCTGAGGCAGGACTGATTGGAAGTCCATGCCGCCCGTGTGGTGCGCTTGCGACGCCAGACCGCTAAAACGGCATGGGCTGCAACGAAAAAGGGCGATCCGAAGACCGCCCTTTCGTATTCCAGAGACAGGACTGATTGGAAGTCCATGCCGCCCGTCTGGTGCGCTTGCGACGCCAGACCGCTAAAACGGCATGGGCTGCAACGAAAAAGGGCGATCCGAAGACCGCCCTTTCGTATTCCAGAGACAGGACTGATTAGAAGTCCATGCCGCCCATGCCGCCGCCAGGCATCTGGGGCATTGCCGATTCCTTCTTCGGAAGTTCGGCGATCATGGCTTCGGTGGTGATCAGCAGCGAAGCAACCGAAGCTGCGTTCTGCAGAGCCGTGCGAACAACCTTGACCGGGTCGACGATGCCGAGCTGGATCAGGTCGCCATATTCGCCGGTCTGGGCGTTGTAGCCGTAGTTGTCTTCGTTCTTGTCGAGGATCTTGCCGACAACGATGGAAGCTTCGTCACCTGCGTTTTCTGCGATCTGGCGAACCAGAGACTGCAGAGCCTTACGCACGATGTTGATGCCGGCTTCCTGGTCGTCGTTCACACCCTTGACGGTGATCTTCGTGGAAGAACGCAGCAGGGCAACGCCGCCGCCCGGTACGATGCCTTCCTGAACAGCAGCGCGCGTCGCGTTGAGAGCGTCGTCGATGCGGTCCTTCTTTTCCTTCACTTCAACTTCCGTCGAACCGCCAACGCGGATCACGGCAACGCCGCCAGCGAGCTTGGCAAGACGTTCCTGCAGCTTTTCGCGGTCGTAGTCGGAAGTGGTTTCTTCGATCTGCGCCTTGATCTGGGCAACGCGGCCTTCGATGTCGGACTTCTGGCCTGCGCCGTCAACGATCGTGGTGTTTTCCTTGGAGATCGAAACCTTCTTCGACTTGCCGAGCATGTCGAGAGTTACGGTTTCGAGCTTGATGCCGAGGTCTTCGGAAATGACGGTACCACCGGTCAGGATGGCGATGTCTTCCAGCATGGCCTTGCGGCGGTCGCCGAAGCCAGGAGCCTTGACGGCAGCGATCTTGAGGCCGCCACGCAGCTTGTTGACGACGAGCGTTGCAAGAGCTTCGCCTTCTACGTCTTCAGCGATGATGACGAGCGGCTTGCCGGTCTGAACGACAGCTTCGAGAACCGGCAGCATGGCCTGGAGGTTCGAAAGCTTCTTTTCGTGCAGAAGGATGTAAGCGTCTTCGAGGTCCGCAACCATCTTTTCCGGGTTGGTCACGAAGTAAGGCGACAGGTAGCCGCGGTCGAACTGCATGCCTTCGACGACTTCGAGTTCGGTTTCAGCGGTCTTGGCTTCTTCAACCGTGATGACGCCTTCGTTGCCGACGCGCTGCATTGCTTCAGCGATGTCGAGACCGATCTGACGCTCGCCGTTTGCAGAGATCGTGCCGACCTGAGCAACTTCTTCCGAAGTGTTGATCTTCTTGGCCTTGGCCTGAAGGTCCTTGACGACTTCTGCAACAGCAAGATCGATGCCGCGCTTCAGGTCCATCGGGTTCATGCCGGCAGCAACTGCCTTTGCACCTTCGCGAACGATGGCCTGGGCCAGAACGGTCGCGGTGGTGGTGCCGTCACCAGCGATGTCGTTGGTCTTGGAAGCTACTTCGCGAACGAGCTGTGCGCCCATGTTCTCGAACTTGTCTTCCAGTTCGATTTCCTTGGCGACGGAAACGCCGTCCTTGGTGATGCGCGGTGCGCCGAAGGACTTGTCGATAACGACGTTACGACCCTTCGGGCCGAGGGTTACCTTCACTGCATCAGCAAGAATGTCGACGCCCTTGAGCATCTTTTCGCGCGCTGAGCGGCCGAATTTGACTTCTTTGGCTGCCATTTTCAAAACTCCTGGTTTCGAACGGCCGGAATGGATCCGGCTTGAAATTTAAGGAAACGATGGGTTCGGCGAAATCAGCCGATGATACCCATGATGTCGGCTTCCTTCATGATCAGAAGGTCTTCGCCGTTGAGCTTGACTTCGGTGCCCGACCACTTGCCGAACAGGACGCGATCGCCAACCTTGACGTCGAGAGCGACGACCTTGCCGGCCTCATCGCGAGCGCCGGAGCCGACGGCGACGATTTCGCCTTCCTGCGGCTTTTCCTTGGCGGTATCGGGAATGATGATGCCGCCCTTGGTCTTTGCTTCGGATTCAACGCGACGAACGACGACGCGATCGTGAAGCGGGCGGAAATTGGTGCTTGTCATTGCCTAATCCCTCGATCAAATGACTTCACGAGCCTTTTGAGGCCCGCGTGATGGGTGTTAGCACTCCCCTTGTTGGAGTGCCAGCGAAGCGGAGATAAGGAGGCGCTCCCCGGAGTCAAGAACGCGCTGTCGGAAAAATTTCACGCCCTATGGTTATCAGCGTTCCATGACAGAAATTTCCCATGCGCCGGCGGGCGCGGGCAAACGACCTCTTTTGCAAGTCGCCATCGTTTCAGGCGTAGCGGGGTTTTATGTTCGGATGGTGACGGGTGGGCCGAAGGCAGGTCCGGCACCGCTTTTTTCCTTGCCATCGGCGTCCTGCTTTGCCATGTGACGTACACCCTTTTCTCGCATCCGGAAAGCATATCATGGCCCATCGCATTCTCACCCTCGGCGAAATCACTGATGGCTTCGACGTTGTTCTTTCCGATGTCTGGGGCGTGCTGCACAATGGTGTCAGCGCTTTCCCGGATGCGGCGGTTGCGCTGCACGAAGCGCGCAAGGCCAGCAAGACGGTGGTGCTCATCACCAATTCGCCGCGTCCCGCCCCCGGCGTCATCGCCCAGCTTCGCGTGCTCGGCGTGCCTGACGAGGCCTATGATCGTATCATCACCTCCGGCGACGTTACCCGTGGCCTGATCGCGGAAGGCCCGAAAAAGTCTTCCTGCTGGGCCCGGAGCGGGACATGCCGCTGCTGGAAGGTCTTGATGTCGAGCGGGTCGGCGAGGCGGATGCGCAATCCGTGGTCTGCACTGGTTTCTTCGATGATGAGACGGAGACGCCAGAGGATTATACGGAAATGCTGAAAGGCTTCATCGCCCGCAAGGTGCCGATGATCTGCGCCAACCCCGATCTGGTGGTGGAGCGCGGCGAGCGCATCATCCCCTGCGCCGGCGCCATGGCCGCCTATTACGAACAGCTCGGCGGCGAAGTCCGCATTGCCGGCAAGCCGCACGCGCCGATCTATGAAGCCTGCCTTGCGGCTGCGAAAGAAGTGCGCGGCGCCTTTGCCAAGGATCGCGTGCTCGCCATCGGCGACGGCATGCCGACGGATGTGAAGGGCGCGATTGCGAGCGGCCTCAACCTTCTTTATATCAGCGGCGGCATTCACGCCGCGGAATATACGCTCAACGGCCAGACGGATGAAGCGCTTCTGAACGCCTATCTGAAGGGGCAGGGTGCTGCTCCCGGCTGGTGGATGCCCCGTCTTGCCTGAGAACGGCTCGCTTGGGGAATAGCTGGCGTAAAAAATGGATCGACTGCCATGACCGTCTTTCATCGCAATGAAAAAAAGAGCCGCTGCCGGAAGCTCTTCGCGGTGGCGTCATCGCGATCGGCAATTTCGATGGCGTGCATCGCGGCCATCGCGCGGTTCTGGACCGTGCGCTGGAATTGGCAGAAGCGCGCGGCGTTCCGGCACTGGTGCTGACTTTCGAACCGCATCCGCGCTCCATATTTCGCCCCGACACGCCGGTCTTCCGCCTGACGCCTGCACCGTTGAAGGCGCGCATCCTCGAGGCCATCGGTTTCCGCTCCGTCATCGAATACCCCTTCGATCGGGAGTTTTCGCAGCGCTCGGCGGAAGAATTCGTCCAGTCCATTCTGGTTGACTGGCTTCACGCCAGCGCGGTCGTCACCGGTTTCGATTTCCATTTCGGCAAGGGCCGCGAAGGTGGTCCGGCATTTCTGATGGCGGCCGGCAAACGCCATGGCTTCGATGTGACGCTGGTGGATGCCTTTCGCGACGAGGGCGCGGATGTCGTTTCCTCAAGCCGTATCCGCTCGCTGTTGTGCGAGGGGGACGTGGCGGGTGCCGCAGGCCTGCTCGGGTATCGTTTCACGGTAGAAAGCGAAGTCATCGGCGGCCAGAAGCTTGGGCGCACACTGGGTTACCCGACAGCCAACATGGCGCTCGCTCCGGAAACGGAGCTGAAAGCGGGCATCTATGCCGTGCGGTTCCGCCGTCCCGATGGTGCGATCTACGACGGCGTCGCAAGCTTCGGTTATCGCCCGACGGTTACCGAAAACGGTGCAGCACTTCTGGAAACCTATGTCTTCGATTTCTCCGGCGATCTTTACGGAGAGATCTGTTCGGTGTCCTTCTTCGGGCACCTGCGTGACGAGCTGAAATTTGACGGTTTGGAACCGCTGGTCGCGCAGATCAGGCGTGACGAGGAAGAGGCGAGGGCGATGCTGTCAGGCGTGCGGCCGCTCAGCGAATTGGACGCGAAGATCGCATTTTGAGCGGGCAGGTAATCCTGTCCCCTATTGCTGTCGCTTTTCACTTCCTTTTTGCCGGAAAACCGCATAAACAACCGGCCATGTCCCAATACCGGTTGCTGTTTACAGTTCAGATTGGCCGAATTATTGGCCCGGCCTTCCGCCCGCTCTGAAGAGCCGGAAGGTCCGGGATTTTGGCGCTCGTCATGGCATTTGACCTGGCGCTTTCCGTATTTGCCCTCTTTGAAATTGAGACGGCGCGACCGAAACGGCGCGCAACAACGGTACAATTATGAGCGACACCGCAGAAAAACTTGACTATTCCGCCACCCTCTACCTGCCGCAGACGGATTTCCCGATGCGTGCCGGCCTGCCGCAGAAAGAGCCGGAAACGGTGAAACGCTGGCAGGAAATGGGCCTTTACAAGAAGCTCCGCGCTTCCGCCGCCGGCCGCGAGAAATTCGTGCTGCATGACGGCCCGCCCTATGCCAACGGCAACATCCACATCGGCCATGCGCTGAACAAGATCCTGAAGGACGTCATCACCCGCTCGTTCCAGATGCGCGGTTATGATGCCAATTACGTTCCGGGCTGGGATTGCCACGGCCTGCCGATCGAATGGAAGATCGAGGAAGCCTATCGCGCCAGGGGCAAGAACAAGGACGAGGTTCCCGTCAACGAATTCCGCAAGGAATGCCGTGACTTCGCGGCCGGTTGGATCAAGGTTCAGTCGGAAGAGTTCCAGCGCCTCGGCATCGAGGGCGACTTCGACAATCCCTACACGACGATGAACTTCCACGCCGAAGCCCGCATCGCCGGCGAACTGCTGAAGATCGCCCGGACCGGCCAGCTTTATCGCGGCTCGAAGCCGATCATGTGGTCGGTGGTCGAGCGCACGGCGCTGGCGGAAGCTGAAGTCGAATATGCCGATGTCGAGAGCGACATGATCTGGGTGAAATTCCCGGTGAAATTTGTGCTGCGCGACGGCCCTGTTATGACGGACCTACTTGGCACCTCCGTCGTCATCTGGACGACCACGCCGTGGACCATCCCCGGCAACCGCGCCATCGCGTTCTCTTCGCGGGTCGAATATGGCCTGTTCGAAGTCGAGAGTGCCCAGAACGATTTCGGCCCGCAGCCGGGCGAAAAGCTGATCTTCGCAAAGAAGCTCGCCGATGAGGCCGCTGCCAAGGCGAAGCTGACCTTCAAGCTCGTTCGTGACGTGAAAACCGAAGAACTGGCCGCCATCACCTGCGCGCATCCGCTGGCATCGCTCGGTTACGATTTCGTGGTTCCGCTTCTCGAAGGCGATCACGTCACCGATGATGCCGGTACGGGTTTCGTGCACACCGCGCCGAGCCATGGCCGCGAGGACTTTGACGTCTGGACCGCGCATCAGCGTGAGCTGGAAGCGCGCGGTATCTCGTCTGCCATCCCGTTCCCGGTCGGCGATGACGGTTTCTACACCGAGGACGCTCCGGGCTTCGGCCCGGCCGCCGAAGGCGGAGCGGCTCGCGTCATGGATGATAACGGCAAGAAGGGCGATGCCAACGACCGCGTCATCAAGGCGCTGATCGCTGCCCATAACCTCTTTGCCCGCGGACGTCTGAAGCACAGCTATCCGCATAGCTGGCGCTCCAAGAAGCCGGTCATCTTCCGCAACACGCCGCAATGGTTCGTCTATATGGACAAGGACCTCGGCGACGGCACGACGCTGCGTTCGCGCTCGCTGAATGCCATCGACGACACCCGTTTCGTCCCGGCCTCCGGCCAGAACCGCCTGCGCGCCATGATCGAAGGCCGGCCCGACTGGGTTCTGTCGCGCCAGCGCAGCTGGGGCGTGCCGATCGCCGTCTTCGCCGACGAGAAGGGCGAAGTTCTGGTCGACGAGACCGTCAACGCCCGCATCCTCGAAGCCTTCGAGGCCGAAGGGGCGGATGCCTGGTTTGCCGAAGGCGCCAAGGAGCGTTTCCTCGGTAACGACCACGATCACGCCAAATGGCTGCAGGTCATGGATATCCTCGACGTGTGGTTTGACAGCGGCTGCACCCACACCTTCACGCTGGAAGACCGCCCGGACATGAAATGGCCGGCGGACGTCTATCTCGAAGGTTCGGACCAGCATCGCGGCTGGTTCCATTCGTCGCTCTTGGAAAGCTGCGCGACGCGTGGCCGCGCGCCCTATAACGCCGTCGTCACCCATGGTTTCACCATGGACGAACAGGGCCGCAAGCAGTCCAAGTCCCTCGGCAACGTGGTTGCGCCACAGGACGTGATGAAGGAATCCGGCGCGGATATCCTGCGTCTGTGGGTCATGACCACCGATTACTGGGAAGACCAGCGTCTGGGCAAGGCCATCATCCAGACCAACATCGATGCCTATCGCAAGCTGCGTAACACCATCCGCTGGATGCTTGGCACGCTCGCCCACGACAACGGCGAAGAGATCGCCTATGCCGATCTGCCGGAACTGGAAAAGCTGGTGCTGCACCGCCTGTCCGAGCTGGATAAGGTCGTGCGCGACGGGTACGACGCCTTCGACTTCAAGAAGATCACCCGCGCGCTGATCGATTTCGCCAATGTCGAGCTTTCGGCTTTCTATTTCGACATCCGCAAGGACACGCTTTATTGTGACGCGCCGTCGTCGCTGAAGCGCCGCGCATCGCTGTCGGTCATCGCCAAGCTGTTCGATTGCCTCGTCACATGGCTTGCGCCCATGCTGCCCTTCACCACCGAAGAGGCGTGGCTTTCTCGCTACCAGCAGGCGGAATCGGTGCACCTTGCCCAGTTCCCGGCAATCCCGGCGGAATGGAAGAACGACGCGCTCGAAGCGAAGTGGGAAAAGATCCGCAAGGTCCGCACGGTCGTCACCGGCGCCCTGGAAGTTGAGCGCCGTGAAAAGCGCATCGGCTCCTCGCTCGAGGCTGCACCCGTCGTGCACATTGCCGACAACGATCTTCTGGCGGCTCTCTCAGGGCAGGACTTTGCCGAAATCTGCATCACCTCGGCCATTTCGGTGGTTGGCGATGAAGGCCCCACCGATGGCTTCCGTTTGCCGGAAGTCGCCAGGGTGGTGGTTGAGCAGAAGCTGGCGGAAGGCGCAAAATGCGCCCGCTCCTGGCGTATCACCACCGATGTCGGTTCCGACCCGGACTATCCGGAGGTTTCGGCCCGCGATGCGGCAGCACTACGCGAGCTTGCCGCGCTCGGTTGATTTGAATTTGCGCATCGGCCCGAAAGTCGGAAACGAGTTTCGGGCCGATGCGTGACGAAAATGGCCGGATGAATTGCGCTTTAGCTCTTCATCCGGTACACCTGCCTGAAAATGGCCGGATTTGCACGGCAATGCGGGCTACCGCCTGCCGAAAGACGATGTCTGGCGAAATGGGACGGACGGCTGGAAGGGTTTTTATGAAGACGATGAAGGCTTTTGGGCAGGCTAATGCGCAGGGTTTGAGCATGTTTCGCACGGTTGCAGGTATCACGGCGATTGGCGTGTTGCTCGGCGCCTGCACGAGCCCGACCTACGGCACGGGCAAGTCGGCGGCCGAACAGCTTGTCGACGATCTCGGCAGCGCGACCTCGATCACCGGCAACCAGGACAAGCGCAACCTGAAATACAGCCCGCGCCCCGGTCTTGTCGTTCCCGCCCAGTCCCGCGCCGAACAACTGGCAACGCCGCAGCAGAACATGGCGAACCGCGAAAACAACCCGCAATGGGTTGAATCGCCGGAAGAGACCCGTGAACGTCTGCGCGATGAGGCGGATGCCAACAAGAACAATCCGCACTACCGCTCGCCGCTGCTCGCCGGCAACGGCACGGCTGGCCAGATGACCGAAAGCCAGAAATGGGAAGCCTTCCGCAAGGCCAAGGCCGAGTCCCAGGGTGGCTCCGTCGTCAACGCCCAGCGCAAGTTCCTCACCGATCCGCCGGCTGAATATCGCAGCGTTCCGCAGGATCAGCTGACTGATCTGGGTGAACCTGAGCAGAAGAAGGAAAAGCGCCGCAAGAAAGAAGCGGCTGTGGCAAACACCGGCAAACCCTGGTGGAACCCCTTCTGATAAAATGAATGGCTGATGGCCTGCGGGAAAGCCTGTGCCTCCCGCCGGCCACTTATTCGTCGAGACGTTTCTCGCGAAAGAATTTCCGCAGAATTTCCGCACTTTCGCTTTCCGCCAGCCCCGAATAGACATCCGGCGCATGGTGGCATGTCGGCTGGCTGAAGAAGCGCACGCCACTATGCACTGCGCCGCCCTTGGGGTCTTCCGCGCCGTAATAGAGACGGCGGATGCGGGCAAACGAGATCGCCGCCGCGCACATGGTGCAGGGCTCCAGCGTTACATAAAGATCGGCGCCGGGCAGGCGTTCCTGTTCCAGCGCCTCGCAGGCCATACGGATCACGGCGATTTCGGCGTGCGCCGTCACGTCGTTCAATTCACGGGTGCGGTTGCCGGAACTGGCAATGACGCGGCCGTCCAGAACCAGTACGGCGCCGATCGGAACCTCCTGCCGCTCGCCGGCGGCACGGGCTTCCGCCAGCGCCAGTTCCATGAAATGCGTCCTTTCGGCCATTGCGTTTCAATTTCCTCTTAACCCTTGTGCTTGGACCTGATAGGACAGCCCAAACAACAGGCAAACAGCAAATGACTTTTAAAGACAAGCCGAAGCGTGACGGTGGCAAGACTTTTAGCCGCGACAAGAAGCCGAAAGGCCCCGGCAAGCCCGCCACCGAGCGTGAAAACAAACCGGTAGAAGCCAAGGCGGCTCCGGTGCAGGATGCCGTCGTCGGCACCAAGCCCGAGCGTATCTCCAAGATCATGGCGCGCGCAGGCGTCGCCTCGCGCCGTGATATCGAGCGCATGATCATGGAAGGCCGCGTGTCGTTGAACGGCGTCAAGCTGGACACTCCGGTGATGAACGCGACGCTTTCGGACAAGATCGAAGTGGATGGCATGCCCATTCGCGGTGCTGAACGCACGCGCCTGTGGCTTTACCACAAGCCCGCCGGTCTGGTGACGACCAACTCCGACCCGGAAGGTCGCCCGACCGTTTTCGACAATCTGCCCGGTGAATTGCCACGCGTCCTGTCCATCGGTCGCCTCGATATCAATACCGAAGGCCTGCTGCTGCTCACCAACGATGGCGGTCTCTCCCGCGTGCTGGAATTGCCAACGACCGGCTGGCTGCGCCGCTACCGTGTGCGCGCCCATGGCGAAGTCGATCAGGCCGCACTCGACAAGTTGAAGGACGGCATTGCCGTCGACGGCGTGCTTTATGGCGCGATCGACGCGACGCTCGACCGCACCCAAGGCCACAACGTCTGGATCACCATGGGTCTGCGCGAAGGCAAGAACCGCGAGATCAAGAACGTGCTCGGCGCTCTCGGTCTTGAGGTCAACCGCCTGATCCGTATCTCCTACGGTCCGTTCCAGCTCGGTGATCTGGGTGAAGGCAAGGTGCTTGAAGTGCGTGGCCGCATGCTGCGCGACCAGCTTGGTCCCCGCCTGATCGAACAGGCCGGCGCCAATTTCGATGCGCCGATCTATGATGCGCCCGTCGCCGACGACGAGGAAGAAAACACGCCCAAGCGCGCTGTCCGGTCCGAATGGGCAAAGGGCGACGCGCCGGAAGGCAAGCCGCGTTTCGACAGGGCTGCCGGCAAGCCGGAAGATCGCCGTGAAAAGGCGCTCGGCCGTCTCGACACCAAGCGTGGTGACAAGCCCGCTGGCAAGTTCGGTGGCAAACCCGCCGGGAAATTCGGCGCTAAGGGCCGCGGCGAGGATGAGGGCGAAGAGCGCCGCCCCGCCCGCCCGCCCATCGGCACCAGCCGCACGGCCAATGTCTGGATGGCGCCCGGCGCAAAGCCCACCCGTGACGGCAAGGAGCGCAAGTCTTCCGCCCGCGCGGAAGCCGAAAGCCTGTTCAAGAAGCCATCCGCCCAGGCGGAAGCCCGCCGCAACGTTGTCCGGCATGCCGATTCCGAGGGCGAGTGGATCCGTTCGGATTCTCCGCGCGAAGAGGAAGGTGGTCGCGGACGCGGCGACCGTCCGCGTGGTGAAAAGAGCTTTGGAGATCGCGCCGGTCGTGGCGAGAAATCCTTTGGTGACCGCCCGTTCCGTGACAAGCCGCGCGAAGCGGGTGATCGCCCGCGTGGCGACCGTCCCCGCGGTGAGAAGAGCTTCGGAGATCGCACCGCACGCGGCGGAAAACCTTTTGGCGACCGTCCGTTCAGCGACCGTCCACGCGGTGAGAAGAGCTTCGGAGATCGCACCGCGCGTGGCGAAAAGCCCTTCGGTGACCGCCCGTTCCGCGACAAGCCCCGTGAAGATGGCGATCGTCCTCGTGGCGACCGGCCTTTCGGAGACAAGCCGAGGGGCGCAAAGCCGGGTGGAAAACCGGGCGGCAGGCCCGCATCGGGCAAGCCTTCTTTTGGCAAATCGGGCGAACGTTCGGGTTTTTCGGGCAAGGGTAAAGGTCCCGGCGGCGGCAGTGGCGGTCCCGGTGGCGGCAAGCCGGGCGGCAAAGGCCCGGGTGGCAAACCTTCTGGTGGCAGGGGAATGACACGTAATGCGGATCGTAGGCGGTGAGTTCCGCGGCCGAAATCTGGCCGCGCCGAAAACAAATTCCATTCGTCCGACAATCGACAGGACGCGGGAAAGCCTCTTCAACATTCTGAGCCACGCCTATCCGGAAAGTCTTGACGGTACGCGCGTTCTCGATGTTTTCGCCGGAACGGGCGCGGTAGGGCTCGAAGCCCTGTCGCGCGGTTGCCGTGTGGCGCTCTTCGTCGAAAACGGCGTCGAGGGCAGGGGGCTGTTGTGGGAAAATATCGATGCGCTGGGGCTGCACGGGCGTGCCCGCATCCTGCGGCGTGACGCGACCAAGCTTGGCGGCGTCAACAATATCGAGCCTTTCGATCTTCTGTTTGCCGATCCGCCCTATGGCCAGGGCCACGGGGAGAAGGCTTTCGCTGCTGCCCATGGCGGCGGCTGGCTGGCACCCGGCGCGCTCGCCATTCTGGAAGAGCGCGGCGATGTCGTGGTCAGTGTCGAGCCGGTGTTCAAACCGCTCGAAAGCCGCATCTTCGGCGACTCGAAAATGCATTTCTACCGCTACGAACCCTGACGGGCACTTTCCCGTCAGGCCACGGTCTTGTCTTGTTTGCGCAATAGGCAGAGCCTTTGCCGTGGAAAGAGTTTTGGGTATTTGGGCATGGAGCAGGCTGTAAACGAGAGCGTCACGATGGTCCGCGCCGGGGAAGAGGTTCTTGAAGCCAACCGGGAAGGCGGTCATGAGCCGACTTTCGGACTGGCGCTTGGTGGCGGCGGCGCACGCGGCATCTGCCATATCAACATCATCGAGGCTTTCGACGAACTCGGCATTCGCCCGGTGGCGCTTTCCGGCTCCTCCATCGGTTCCATCATCGCAGCAGGCATGGCGGCCGGCATGTCCGGCCGGGAAATCCGCGAATATACGCTCGAACTCATGGGGCGGAAGGGTTCGGTCGCAAACCGGCTCTGGAGCCTCGGCCCGGCGTCAATGCGCCACGCGGTCGACGGTTTTCGTTTCGGCCAGTTCAATCTCGAACTTATTCTGCACGCCCTGATGCCACAGGTCCTGCCAAAGGATTTCTCGGATTTCACCATTCCGCTGAAGGTGGTGATGACGGATTATTACGCGCAGACCGAAGTGGTGGTGGAAACCGGCGAGGTCATTCAGGCGCTGGCGGCCTCGGCGGCGATTCCGGCGCTGTTCATGCCGGTGCGCGTCAACGGCCGCATCATGATCGATGGCGGCATCTTCAATCCCGTGCCCTATGAGCACCTGATGGATCGGGCCGATATCATCGTCGGCGTCGATGTGGTCGGCGGTCCCGAAGGCGACGGCACCACCATGCCCAACCGGCTGGACAGCCTGTTCGGCGCCAGCCAGCTGATGATGCAGGCGGCAATCGCCCTGAAACTCAGATTACGCCCGCCGCATATCTTCCTGCGCCCGCCGGTGCACCGCTTCGGCGTGCTGGATTTCCTCAAATCGGAAGAGGTGCTGAACGCATCCGCCAGCATCAAGGACGATCTGAAACGACAGATCGAAATGCAGGTGGAGCTTTTTCACCGCGGGCAGGGCGTCGAGGCCTGACGGGACGGGCTAAACCGACGTTGCGGCTCGTTTCTCCCCGTCGGGAAAAGAAACAAGGGGTGCGCTCCCAGCCAGTACCGTTAACTCATCTCATAGCGAAACTTCTGTCTCGCTGTCCTCAGTGTCCTCTTCCTCCTCGCGCTTTTCCGCCTTGTTCTTCGGCTTCATCAGCGGTTCCGGCTTCACTTCACGCACGGGTTTATTGTGCAGCATCTGCCTCCCGGCGGCGAGCCCTTCCACGGCCTGAAGCTCCAGCCTCTGTTCGTCGCGCTCGCGTATGTCGTCGGATATGGCGAGCGCCCTTTCGCTCTCCATATCCAGCCCCTCCAGAATGCGTCTGCCGAACAGCAGACCGGATTCCAGCGTCTCGCGGATTTCGTATTCCACGCCTTTTTTCTGAGGTCGAGGGAATGCACGCGATCATAGGAGCGGGCATAGATGCGCACGCTTGGAAATTCCGACTGGATCATGTCGATGATACGGTCGGTGACTTCCTTTTATGGGTGCAGACCGCCACCAGATCGGCGCGTTCTATGCCGGCCGCGATCAGCACATCCTTGCGGGTACCATCGCCGAAGAAGATGCGGAAACCGAAACGGGAGGCCTGACGCACGCGATCGGCCGAACTGTCGATGACAGTCACATCGCGTCCGCCCGCCAAAAGGATCTGCGAGGCGATCTGGCCGAAGCGTGAAAAGCCGATCATCAGCACGTCGGCTCCGGCGCCGTCGAAATCCTCTTCCAGAGTGTCCTCATCGGCATCCTCCGCCGTCAACCGGCGTGAAACCACTGCTAGCAGCGGCGTTAGCGCCATGGAAAGTGTTACGACTGCAACGAGGATGGAAGCGGTCGCCTGCGGAAACAGACGGGAGGCGGCGGCGGTGGTAAACAGCACGAAGCCGAATTCGCCGCCCTGCGCCAGAAGCAGCGCGATGCGGCTCGATGCATAACGGGACGAACCGGCAATGCGGCACAGCCCATAGATCACGGCCGCCTTCACCGCCATCATCGCGGGAACGGCGATCAGGATCAGAACAATGTGCTCGTAGACGATGTTGATGTGCAGTGACATGCCGACGGCCATGAAGAACAGCGCCAGAAACAGTCCGCGAAACGGCTCGATATCGGCCTCCAGCTCATGCCGATAGGAGGATTCCGACAGCATCAACCCGGCCAGAAGCGCGCCCATGCCCATCGAAAGCCCGACAGCTTCCATGATGGCGGCAGCACCGATGACAACGAAGAGGGCGGCGGCGATCATCACCTCCCGCGCACCCGTGCGGGCGATGATCTGGAACATCGGCGTCAGCAGGTAACGTCCGGCCAGCACCATGCCCGCCACCGCGATGACGGAGGCGACGAGATCGTAGGCCATCGAATCCGTCGGAACGTCCGGCCGGTTGGAAAGAATGGTCACGAGGGCGAGAAGCGGCACGATGGCGAGATCCTGAAACAGCAGGATCGAAAAGGAGCGGTTACCATGCCGCGTGTTCATGTCGCCATCGTCTTCAAGGATTTGCAGCGCAAAGGCGGTGGAGGAGAGCGCAAGGCCGAAACCTGCAACGAGGCTGCCGCGCGCATCGATCAACCCTGCCCACCAGGCAATCGCCGCCAGCACGCTGCCCGTCACGAGCACCTGCGCCAGTCCGAGGCCTAGAATATCGCGCCGCATCTGCCAGATGCGCGATGGCTTGAGTTCGAGGCCGATGATGAAGAGCAGGAAAACCACGCCCAGTTCCGAGACGTTGAAGATGTCCTTGGCATCCGTGACCAGATGCAGGAACGGCCCGATGATGATGCCCGCCACCAGATAACCGAGCACGGTGCCGAGCCCGAGCTTGCGGAAAATGGACGCCGCGATGACCGCGCCCGCCAGAAGCAGCAATGGTTCGGAAAAGAGAGCGTCGTGCTCGGTCATGCTGGCTGACTTTCGAATATGGTGGCGACAAAGCCTTGCCGATGGAGAAAGCGGCGTTTCGCCCTTGATGCGGGGTTGATGGCACAATAAATGGAACAGGAATGAAAGGCCAACTCATGTCCTCAGAAATAGATTCTTCCAAACTTCTCGATCGCGCCAGCGAACTTGTCGATCTTGCCCGTGCCGCAGGCGCGGATGAGGCGGATGCCGTTGTCGTGCGCTCCCGCTCGCAATCGGTCGGCGTGCGGCTTGGCAAGGTGGAAAGCACCGAATCCTCCGAAAGCGATGATTTTTCCCTGCGCGTTTTCGTCGGGCGGCGCGTGGCAAGCGTTTCGGCCAATCCCGGCTTCGACCTGAAGACGCTGGCGGAACGGGCAGTGGCCATGGCGAAGGTTTCGCCGGAAGACCCCTTTGCCTGCCTGGCCGACAGGGAACGTCTCGCAACCTCCTACGACGATCTTGAGCTTTTCGATGCGACCGAGGTCTCTGCCGATCAGCTGCGCGAAGCGGCACTTGCCTCGGAAGAGGCCGCACTTGGCGTCAAGGGCGTCAGCAATTCCTCCGGTGCCGGTGCATCGAGTGGCATGGGCGGCCTTGTCCTTGCGACCTCGCACGGTTTTTCCGGCAGCTACATGGGCAGTCGCTTCAGCCGCTCCGTCAGCGTCATCGCCGGCGAAGGCACAAAGATGGAGCGCGACTACGATTTCGACAGCCGCCTTTATTACGCCGATCTGGATGCGGCCGAAGAGATCGGCCGCCGCGCCGGTGAAAAAGTCGTGCGACGGGTCGGCCCGCGCCAGGTCGATACCGGCAGCAACATCACTGTGGTTTTCGATCCCCGTATCGCCCGCGGTTTCGTCGGCGCCATAGCCGGTGCTATCAACGGTGCATCTGTTGCCCGCAAGACCAGCTTCCTGCGTGACAGGATGGGCGAACAGGTGCTGAAAAAGGGACTTTACCTGACCGACGATCCGCAGATCGTGCGCGGCCCCTCGTCGCGTCCCTTCGATGGCGAGGGTGTCAGGGGCGAGAAGATGACGATGATCGAGGACGGGGTGCTGAAACACTGGTTCCTCTCCACCTCGGCGGCGCGTGAACTTGGCCTTGAAACCAACGGTCGCGGCGTGCGCGGTGGCACTGCGGTATCGCCGGCCTCCACCAATCTGGCGCTGGAGCCGGGCGATATCTCGCCGGAAGACCTGTTGCGGGACGTCGGAACCGGCTTTTACGTCACCGAGCTGATCGGCCACGGCGCCAATATGATCACCGGTGAATATAGCTGTGGTGCGAGCGGTTTCTGGATCGAGAAAGGCGAAAAGTCCTTCGCGGTTTCCGAGGTCACGATTGCGTCGAACCTGAAGGATATGTTCATGCGGGTGACGCCGGCTAACGATATCGACCGCAAATACGGGGTTGCCGCACCCACACTCGCCATCGAAGGCATGACGATCGCGGGCAAGTGAAGCGACCCGCGGGTTGTTTTCGCCGGCACTTTGTGTGCAAGTGCGAAGAGAAAAACGGGCGCGCCGCCTGAGGCGCGCGGAAAAGACGGCAAAATGAACGACATTGCAGAGGCCCGCTGGGCTTCCGATTTGAGGCTTGTCCTCGAGGCCGCGCGCAAGGCGGGCGAGACGGCTTTCGGTTTCTTTCGCAAGGACCCCGAGGTCTGGTGGAAGAATGGCGGCCTTTCGCCAGTGAGCGCTGCCGATTACGCCGCAAACGAAATTCTCGAAACCATCCTGCGCACCGCCCGGCCGGACTACGGCTGGCTGTCGGAAGAGACGGATGACGATACGGACAGGCTTACCCGCTCCACCGTCTTCGTCGTCGATCCCATCGACGGAACGCGCGCCTTCATCGGCGGGCGGGATACGTGGTGTGTCAGCGTTGCGGTGGTGCATGAGGGACGGCCGGTGGCCGCGGCTCTTGTCGCGCCGGCGCTTGCCGAGGAATTCACCGCACTTGAAGGCGGCGAGGCGCTGAAGAACGGCAAGCCGATCTCAGCCGCGCGCGAAAACACCGGCGTCTTTCATCTGGCAGCACCGGAAGACGTGATTACGCATCTGCCGGAAGAGGTGCGCAGCACCGTCAAGCGCATTCCGCATGTGCCTTCGCTCGCCTATCGGCTGGCAATGGTGGCGGATGGCCGCATCGATGGAACGCTGGTCAAGGCGAACTCGCACGAGTGGGATCTGGCCGCCGCCGACCTCATCCTTGAAAGGGCGGGCGGCAGCCTGGTCGGGCTTGATGGAAAACCCCTGATGTATAATCGCCGCGAGGTAAACCACCCGGCATTGTGCGCTGCAGCAGAATATGCGCTTCCCGCACTTTTGAAAGCGTTTTCACACCTGTCTGACAGTTGACGTTTGCCGGGAAATCCCGCAGATGAGGGGCTCTCAGAGCTTTAGAAAGAGACAAAAACATGACGGAATCTGGCAAACAGAAACAGCTGCTGCATCTGGTATTCGGCGGCGAACTGGAAAACCTTCAGGATGTTCAGTTCCGGGATTTGAATGCGCTCGATATCGTCGGCATCTATCCTGACTACGCTTCCGCGTTGACGGCATGGAGATCCAAGGCGCAGATGACTGTTGATAACGCCCATATGCGTTATTTTATCGTGCATATGCACCGTCTTCTCAATCCGGACGATAAAATTTGAGTCCTTTTGCCCTTGCGTTGTAATACTATTGGGTGAAGGCGAGTTTTCCCGTGATTCCTGCCGAAGAACCGCAGGCTGGGAATTCGGTTGCGAGAAAACGTGATCGCGCTTTTGTCTCCGATGATAAAAAATGACGCAATTTGAGAAGAAGTAGGCGGCGATAACAACAAACAACAGGGGAAGGGCATTGCGCGGAATGATCAAGGGCAGAATGTCATGAGCAGCCGTCTCGCACGCTTCGCTCTTTCCGGCTACAGGATTGCCGGTATCGCCGCCTATCCGTTTGCCCGGCCCTATCTTTCCTATCGGGCCGCAAAGGGCAAGGAAGACAAGCGCCGCCGCCTTGAGCGTTTCGGTTACGCCAGCGCTGAGCGCCCCCGTGGCCCGCTCGTCTGGTTCCATGCCGCAAGCGTCGGCGAAACGCTCGCCCTCATTCCGCTGATCCGCGAAATTCGTAAACGCGACATCTACGTGCTCTTGACCACCGGCACCGTCACCTCGGCCGAGCTGACCCGCACCCGGCTTGGCGATGATGTGATCCACCAATATGTGCCGCTGGACATCAAGATCGCGGTCAACCGCTTCCTCGCCTATTGGGCGCCGGATGCCGCCATTACCGCTGAATCGGAAATCTGGCCGGTGACGATGATGGAGCTGGAGCGCCGGCACATTCCCCAGATCAGGGTCAATGCGCGCCTGTCCGACCGTTCCTTCGACCGCTGGAACAACCGGCACGATATTGCTGAATCGCTGTTTTCCAAGCTCGCCCTCGTGGTCGCGCAATCCGACGTCGATGCTGAACGGTTCCGCGATCTCGGCTCTTGGCCGGTGGTGATATCAGGGAACCTCAAGGGCGATACCGATCCGCCGCCCTGCGATGAGGCGCTTCTGGAGCACTATCGCAAGCAGGTTGGCACCCGCAAGACATGGGCGGCGATCTCTACCTTCGACGGTGAGGAGAAGGCAGCCGCCACCGTGCATGCGGCGATCAAGTCGCGCAACGGCCAATTGACCATCATCGTGCCACGCCACCCCGAACGGGGCGACGATGTGGAGGCCATGCTGAAGGGCATGGGGCTGACCGTGGCACGCCGAAGCCGCAACGATGCGATTACGCCGGAAACCGATATTTTCCTTGGCGATTCCATCGGCGAAATGGGGCTTTACCTGCGGCTGACCGAGCTTGCCTTTGTCGGCCGGTCGCTGACGGCGGAGGGCGGACAGAACCCGCTGGAGCCGGCGATGCTCGGCTGCGCCGTACTGTCAGGCGCGCATGTGCAGAATTTCCGCGAGGCCTATCAGAAGCTGATCCGTGCCGGCGGCGGGCGTATCGTCCGCGATGTCGAGATGCTGGCCAAGGCGGTGCATTATCTCCTGGTCAACGACAATGAACGTTACAAGATGATCGATGCCGGCAACCGGGTCATTCAGGATATGCGCGGTGCGCTTTCCGCCACCGTCAAGGCGCTGGAGCCCTATATCAACCCGCTGACAGTGACCGCCAAGCTGCAACCGCGGAGCGCCATCGGTTCATGGTAGCGGATATCGAAGTTGATGCGACGCAATCGATCGCAGCTGTCCTTTTCGACAAGGACGGCACGCTTTTAGGTTATGACGCAAGCTGGGGACCGGTTAACCGCGAGCTTGCGGCGATTGCCGCCAAGGGCGATCCCGTTCTTGCTGACCAGTTGCTCGCTGCCTGCGGCATGGACCCGGTCTCCGGGCATGTGGTGCCTGATAGCCTGCTGGCTGCCGGCAATACGGCGGAGATTGCTGCCGGTCTGGTTGCCGCCGGTTCGCCCTGCGATGTCGTGGAACTGACTGCGCGGCTCGACCGGTTGTTCACCGAGGCGGCGGATAAATCCGTGCCGGTGACCGACCTCAAGGCATTTTTCGCACGGCTGAAGGCACGCGGCTACAAGCTCGGCATTGCCTCCAGCGACAACGAAAACTCCATCCGCCAGACGGCCATCCGTTTCGGTTTTGAGAAGGATGTCGATTTCGTCGCGGGTTACGACAGCGGTTATGGCACCAAGCCGCAACCCGGCATGGTTCTCGGTTTCTGCGAGGCGATAGGCCTTGCACCCGCACGCGTGGCGGTGGTCGGCGACAATAATCACGATCTGCACATGGCGAGGAACGCCGGGGCGGGCTTGCGCGTCGCCGTTCTGACCGGAACCGGTTCACGCGAAAGCCTGGGCGCCGATGCCCATTATTGTTTCGATGACATCACCGGGCTGGAAACCCTGCTGCCGGAACGCGTTCTTTAGGCCGCATCCTGAGGGCGCGAGCCATATGTCGCGCAGAATGGGAAGAGACAAGCTGCGCATGTATGTCCTGATTTTGCAATTTAGGGTTTTTTCTGGCAAATACCCATGTGACTTGTCGAATTTAAGCGCAATGCCGTGGGCGATGCGGCCGGGAGCGGGCATATATGGTTTCTGAAGCGCCGCCTTTCTGGTGGCAGAAGGCTGGCTGGCAAGCCTGGCTGTTATCACCTTTTTCCCTTCTCTACGGCAAGATCGCGGGACGGCGGATGCGCACGGCAAAACGGGCGAGCGTTCCTGTTCCGGTCATCTGCATCGGCAACTTCACCGTGGGCGGTGCCGGAAAGACGCCGACAGCGATGGCAATCGCCAGAGCCGCCGTCGCAAAAGGCCTGAAACCCGGTTTCCTCAGCCGTGGTTATGGCGGCACGCTTGACGTCACCACCCTTGTCGATCCCGGGCAGCACCGTTCCGCCGATGTCGGCGACGAGCCTCTGCTGCTGACGCGTGAGGCGATAACGGTCATCTCCCGCAAAAGGGTGGAAGGCGCACACCGGCTGGTGAAAGAGGGCGTCGATCTCATCATCATGGATGACGGTTTCCAGAGCGCGCGTCTGACGCTGGATTATGCGCTTGTTGTCATCGATACGGTGCGCGGCATCGGCAACGGCCATCTCGTTCCGGGCGGCCCGGTGAGAGCGCCGCTTGCCGAACAGATGCGGCATATGACCGGACTT
This sequence comes from Rhizobium sp. AN73, assembly GCF_030757975.1. Classification (NCBI taxonomy): domain Bacteria; kingdom Pseudomonadati; phylum Pseudomonadota; class Alphaproteobacteria; order Hyphomicrobiales; family Rhizobiaceae; genus Rhizobium; species Rhizobium sp. AN73. Next base: position 1,910,690 of record NZ_JARWME010000002.1, on the reverse strand, counting down.
TTGAAGGTCGGTAGCGGCCATGCGGCCGATCCGCTGGTCAGAACGGCGGCAAAGGCCGCCAAACCGGTTTTCGTTGCGGCGATAAAACCGCAGGAACCGCAGGATTTCAAAGGAAGGCGCGTGCTGGCCTATGCGGGTATCGCCGATCCGGCCAAATTTTTCAGAACCGTCGAGGGGCTTGGCGGCGAAATCGTGGAGCGGCGTTCCTTTCCCGATCATCACCATTTCAGTGAAGACGAGATTGCCGATCTTCTGCAGGATGCGGCTAAAGAAAATTTGCAGCTGGTGACGACGGCCAAGGACGCCGTGCGGCTCAACGGCCACCATGGCCGTGCGGAAGAATTGCTGTGGAACAGCCTGGTGATCGAGATCGACATGGTGTTCGACGATCCCAATGCCGCGGCAACGATCATCGACATGGCGGTGGGTAACTGCCGCGCCCGTCTGCTGCGGGAAAATGCGCGGCCGTCACTTTAGAGGGGGACGACAAAGTCCGAAAACCTCTCCTCCGTCATGCTCGGGCCTGTCCCGAGCATCTGCGACCTATTGATTTTACGATAGGTGATTGGATCCTCGGGACAGGCCCGAGGATGACGCCGCGTGTAGGGGGCAGCAGTCTATTGGAGCTCTTCCCAGACGAAAACCGCTACGCATTTACTGAACATGCATCAACACACCGTTCCCGCTCAAGCGGGCAGATTGCCCGCCTTGCGTTCGGCTTCCAGCGAGGCGGCGGCATCCACATAGGCTTCCTGCCGTGCCACGTTCCAGTAACGCAGTTCATCGACCGGGATTGTCTTGCCGGTGATGGCGCAAACGACATGTGAGCCGGTCTGCACGATCCGGAAGTCCCCGTCGAGATATTCGATGACGGCGATGCGGTTTCCGCCTCCCTCAAATCTGTTCATCCGTTTTCGTCTCCTGCTATGTCCTGTCAGTGCATCCAGCCCGAAACGGCGCAACGTTCTCCTGAACAATCCGGATGCTCCAGTCCCTTGAATTTATATCGCCCGGCGCGGCCCAAGGCCAGCCCGCCGGGTAACCGGCTCAGCTTCGGCCGAAGAGACGTTCTATATCGGAAAGTTTCAGCTCGATATAGGTCGGGCGGCCATGATTGCACTGCCCGGAGCCTGGGGTGTTCTCCATCTTCCGCAAAAGCGCGTTCATCTCCTCCGGCCGCATGCGTCGCCCGGAGCGCACGGAGCCGTGGCAGGCCATGGTGGCAGCGACATATTCCAGCTTGTTGGCAAGCGTGGAGGCCGCGTCCCATTCGGCGATCTCGTCGGCAAGCTGCCGCACAAGCCCCTGCACATTGACCTCGCCCAGCATGGCGGGCGTTTCCCGGACGGCGACGGCCCCCGGCCCGAAACGCTCGATGACCAGACCCAAGGCATCGAAACCTGCCGCATGGTCCATCAGCCGGTCGCAATCCTCTTCCGGCAGATCGATGATCTCGGGGATGAGCAGCACCTGCGAAGGCGGGCGTCTGGAATGCAGCGCATTGCGCATTTCCTCGAACACCAGCCGCTCATGCGCGGCATGCTGGTCAACGATGACGAGGCCGTTTTCCGTCTGCGCGATGATGTAGTTCTGGTGGAGTTGCGCCCGCGCAGCCCCGAGCGGATAAAGCGCCGGCTCCGGCGTCGGGCTTGCGGAGGCTTCGTAAGCCTCGCGGGGTTCCGCCCGCGCCGTCGGCATGGTGATGTCGGAGAAGCGCGATTGCACGGCTTCGGCAAATTGCATGTCCCCGGAAACGGCAAGCGGCCGCGAAGGCGAGGTTGCGGCGGACCATGTCGCAGCGGCGGAAGGCCGAAGATTGGAGGGGCTGTAGCCGGGGCGGAAGGCGTTCACCATCTGGCTGGCGCCGGTCGTCGCTGCCCTGTCGCCGTCGCGTGTCAGCGCCTGGCGGATCGCGCCGACGATCAGCCCGCGAACGAGGCCGGGATCGCGGAAACGCACGTCGGATTTGGCCGGATGCACGTTCACATCCACAAAGGCGGGGTCGAGCGTCAACGACAGCACCGCGACCGGGTATCGCCCATGCGGCACGGTTTCGGCATAGGCGCCGCGAATGGCCGACAACAGCAATTTGTCCTGCACCGGGCGGCCGTTGACGAAGACGTATTGATGCGCCGAGTTGCCGCGGTTGAAGGTCGGAACACCTGCAAAACCGGAGAGCGTCACATCCTCGCGCCCGGCATCTATCTCGATGGCGTTGTCCTTGAACTCTGCGCCGAGAATCTGCGCCATGCGGGCAAGGTGGTCGTCGCCCGTCGAGGGGATTTCGAGCGTCGAGCGGTCGGTGCCTGACAGCACGAAGCGGATATGCGGGAAGGCGATCGCCATCCGCTTGACCACCTCGGTAATGGCGGCCGCCTCCGCCCGTTCGGTCTTCAGGAACTTCAGCCGCGCGGGCGTGGCGAAGAACAGGTCGCGCACCTCGACGATGGTGCCGGCATTGGAGGCGGCGGGCCGGACCTCGGAGACCTTGCCGCCCGTGACCGAAATTACCGACCCCTGTTCCGCACCGTGTTGCCGGCTGGTGATCGAAAGCTTGGCGACCGAGCCGATGGAGGGCAGGGCCTCGCCGCGAAATCCAAGCGTGCGGATATCGTCAAGCGTCGTGGATATTTTCGAGGTGCAATGGCGCCGGACCGCAAGCTCCAGATCGGCGGGTGACATGCCGGAGCCGTTATCGGTAATGCGCACCAGTCCCTTGCCGCCGCCCGCCGTGGCGATCTCGATCCGCGTTGCGCCGGCGTCGATGGCGTTTTCCACCAGCTCCTTCGTGGCGCTGGAGGGTCTTTCGATGACCTCGCCGGCGGCGATCTGGTTGATGAGGGTTTCTGAAAGCTGCTTGATGGCCATGATCGTCATTTTCGCGGATTCGTCACGGCTTCGAAAGCAAAAAACTCAAGTCGTGAAAGTTTGCACATGTTTTGCGGCCTGCCCGGCATTTGATCATTTCCGTCAACGTCAGGTTAAGCGTTAATCCGCCTTTAATCGGCCTTGCATATGGTGAGGCGGCTTGAAATGACCGCAGGAACGAGGCCCCCCTTTACCGGGTGGTGTGTGACGTCGAATATGGGTGAACGTCATCTTCTCCTCAAGACTGCTTCAAGTAGCGAACCCTGATGTCTCTTTTTCGGAATTTACCGTTTCATCCCGGCATTTGCCCCGGACGATTCCAATAGAAACATAAGCCTGACCCTGAAAACAGGTGGGAGTTTGCAGTTGAGTGATTTGGCGTCCTCCGGCGCGGGCGTTCATACGGTGATGCTTGATGCCCTTTGCGACGCGCTTGGCGCGGCGATCGTCGTTTATGACCGAAACGATCACATTGTTTTCGCAAGCCGGAAACTCCTGAGTTTTTTCCGCTTGAAGCGGCCGTTATCGGGCCGGGCGCGCGGCTGCGCGATTATCTGAGTGCGCTCTACGATTGTTATCTTCTGGAAACGGAAAGCCTGTCCGCCAATGCCCGCCAGCTCGGACGCGAGGAATGGATCGGCGAGCGCCTGGCGCTGCACTGGAAGGAACGATCGGAAAAGACCGAGCGGCTGAAGGGCGAGCGCTTCCTGCGCTTCGTCATGAACCGCCTGCCTTCCGGTCTCGGCATCAGTGTCGTTGCCGATATTTCCGAACAGAAGAAGAGAGAAGAGCAGTGGCGCATCGACCTTGAGCGTGTGCAGCTGATCGAGGACATTCTCGACAATTTGCCGTTTTCGGTCCTCGTCAAGGACCGGAACCTGGCCTATGCGGCCGTGAACAAAGCCGCCTGCACCATGGTCGAGACGAGCGCCGAGAGCATTCTTGGCCGCACCGTTTTCGATCTGCATTCGCGCAAGGTCGCAGGCCGGATCGACGCCGCCGATCGCATGGTGCTGGACAGCGGCACGCCAAGCATCATTCCCGAAAGGGTGAGGCGGGTGAATGGCGAAGAGGTGCTGACGATTACCCGCAAGCAGCGTGTGGGCCGTCCGGGCCGGTATTTCCTGGTGACGACGATGGAAGACGTGACAGCACTCGCCACCATCGACGCGAACGGCATGCCCGTCATCCCCTCGCTCGAACATGTCAATTTCGTCGCCTCCGCCTATGGCAAGGATGAAGATCGCGATGCCGCAGGCGGCCTGCTGAAGAGCAAGGCGGTGCTGGTGGTGTCCGAAAACGGGCGCTTTGCCGAAGCGGCCGGGCGCCGGCTGGCTGCGGGTGGCATGGACCACGCTGTGGTGACGAGCGAGGACGAACAGCGCAGTTTCATAGATATAGCCGTCTCCGCAGGCGTGGGCATCGATGTCGTCGTCGTCGACGCCCAGATGAGCGTCACATGCCTCGATATTGCGGCCGCGCATGACCTGCCGGTCGTCACCATCGAGGAAGACGAGATCGACGCTTCCCTGCTGCATTATCTCGCCGTCGGCCTAAAATCATCTCCGAAGGAAAAGTCTGCCGACGAGGACTGGGAGATCATGACCGAAGACCTGCCGAAAATCCTCAAGACCGGCGGCGTCTGCGAAATTCTTCTCGTTGAGGATAACAGGGTCAACCAGATCGTCTTTTCGCAAATCCTCGAAGGGTTGGGGCTTTCCTATCGGCTCGCCACATCGGGTGAGGAGGCGTTGCGTCTTTTTGCGGAACAGGCGCCGTCCGTCGTCCTGCTCGACACCACGCTTGGCGATATTGACGGTTTCGAGGTTGCCCGTCGCATGCGCGCATTGGTGGGTGACGAGCGCATTCCCATCGTTGGCGTCATCACCCACGCCTTCGAGGGCGATCTCGACAAATGCCTGGCGGCGGGCATGGAAGATATGCTGCTGAAACCCGTCAGCCCCGATATGGTCGAGGCGGTTTTCCTGCGCCTTTTCGGCAAGGACGCCCTGCGGCTGCAAGCCTGAAACCTGTTCCCCCGAGCTTTTTTCTACAAGCCGCTGAACTTCCAAAAACGCCGCCGCATTTTCGGTTCGCGGTTCTATGGCTTTTTTAATACTTGCCCTGCATTGTGATCGCGGTCGACACGGGATTCATGAGATGCAGGAATGAAACGGGCAGAGCCGCAAGCGTTGCACGTCAGCCAGAACGAGCTGCAAGCGATGGCTTACAGCGATCCGCTGACGGGGCTTGGCAATCGTTACCGTTTGCGGGACAAGATCCGCATGCTCGCCAGCGAGCGGTCCAGCGATCCCGCGCCCTTCACGGTCGGCATTGCGAATATAGACGGTTTCAAACCCATCAACGATCTTTTCGGCGTGCAGGCCGGTGACGAGATCCTGTGCCAGGTGGCGCACCGTCTTAAGGCCTGCATTCCCGATGGCGCCGTCGTGACGCGCCATGACGGCGACGAATTCGCTTTCGTGCTGCCGCTGGTGTTCGAGCGCATGGGCGCAGAGCGCATCGGCAACATGATCAAGGACGTGCTTTCGGCCCCTTACGATCTCGGCGACCGCAACGTCCGGCTTTCCTCCTCCTTCGGTTTTGCCATCTACCCCTTTGCCGGCGATGATTTCGAGGATCTGCTGAAAAGCGCCGAGACCGCGCTTTACCGGTCCAAGCGTCGCGGCCGCGGCCAGATAACGGTCTATTCGCGCGAGATTGCGCAGGAGATGAAGCGCGCCACCCAGCTGGAACAGGCTTTGCGAAACGCCATTATCACCGATTCGATCGATGTGCATTTCCAGCCCATCGTCAGGCTGGAAGAGGCGAAGGTCATTGGTTTTGAAGCGCTGGCCCGCTGGAACGACCCCGATCTCGGCTTCGTATCGCCCGCCGTTTTCGTGCCGCTGGCCGAAGAGCGCGGTTTTATTGACGCTCTCTCGGAAGCCCTGCTGCGCAAGGCGGCGGAAGCGGCGCTGTTCTGGCCGCGCGAGCTTTTCCTGTCCTTCAACCTGTCTTCCGCGCAATTGATGGACCCCGGCACGGCGGACAATATTCTCTCTATCCTGTCGCGTGTCGGTCTCGACCCGCACCGGCTGGAGCTTGAAATCACCGAAACGGCTGTCATGACATCCGCCGACACCGCGCAGCGCATCATCAGCGAATTGCAGGGTGCGGGCGTTCGCATCTCCCTCGATGATTTCGGCACTGGCCAGTCGAGCCTTGGCCGCCTGCGCGACTTCACCTTCGACAAGGTCAAGATCGACCGCGCCTTCGTTTCCCGCATCAGCAGCGACCGTCCCTCGGAACATATCATCAAGGCCATCGTCGCCATGTGCGAAGGGCTCGATCTCGAGGTTGTGGCCGAGGGTATCGAGGAACGGGCGGAAGAGGAAAAGCTGCGCGCGCTCGGCTGCGCCATGGGGCAGGGCTATTTCTACGGCCGCCCCGCCGATGCCGCCGCGACCCAGCGTTACCTGCACGAGAATTATCGCGAGATCCTGTCGGATATTCCCTGAGAAGCGAAATGGATGTGAATACGAGGCGGTGGGTGCATCCCCTCCACCCTCATTCCTGTGCTGGTCACAGGAATCCAGCCGACACGCGTCTGCGTGGCGAGAAGAGTCTTTCCAGCCCAAAGACTTGGGCTGGCTAGATTCCTGTTACAAGCACAGGAATGAGGAGGGGGCCTGATACTCCGAGCGGCGCGCCCTGGGTCTTACAGCTTATAGAGCGGCTCGAACCTGCCCTTGACCTCGATCCCCAGCTCGAATGTCAGGCCATGCTGCGGATTGGCGGCAATGGCGTCGTCGCCGAGATGTTCGCGGGCGGAGGTGACGAGAAGGCGTGATGCATCGGGGCCGATGAAGGCCGGGCAGGTCGTCTGTCCCCCCGGCACCAGATATCGTGCAAGGTGGTTGCCGTCCGCATCGTAATGATCGACCGCACCCATGCCCCAGCGGGCGTTCCAGATATGGCCTTCGTTATCGCAGACCGATCCGTCTATGCCGCCGTCGATACCGGCGGAATCGATGAAGACCTCGGCCTTGCCGGATGGGAGGCCCGTCTCTGCGTCGAGCGGTACTCTCATCATCCGGTTGACCTTGGTGTCGACGTAATATCCGGTCTCGCCGTCGGGGGAGAAGCAGATGGAGTTCGGAATGCTGATTTCGGCAAACAGCTTCGTCACGGTTCCCCTGGCGACGTGATAGATGCTGCCAGCGCCGGTTTCCGCATTGCGGCCCATGGTGCCGATCCATAGTGCACCGGAGGGATGCATGCGGCCGTCATTGGAACGGTTGCCGGGGGTGTCCTTTTCCAGTTCCGCATGCAGCGTCAGCACGCCTGTCGCCGTATCACGAATGAAAAGACCGTCATCGGAGGCAATCAATTGTTTGCTGTCGCTGATCTTGGCGAGAGCGCTGCCCATGAAGGGCAGGGCATGCACGGCCTTGCGGCCGGAGGCGAGATGCAGTTCGTGCAGTTCGCGCTCGAGAATATTGAACCACCAGGCGGTGCCGGTTGCCGGATCGAAGGTCGGGCCTTCCCCGAGCATCATCGGCGTTTCGTCAAGCACACGTCCGGCAAAGGGGAAAACGGTTGCCAAGCTCTTATCCTCCGATTGCTGCGTCATAGGCCGAAAGCGTGACGGTGGCGCGCTCGCGCACGTCCGCCGCCGTCATGCCGGGCTTGTAGAGACTGGTGCCAAGCCCGAAAGCAAGGATACCGGCCTTGGTATATTCGGCAAAGTTCTTGTCCGAAACGCCGCCGACGGCGGCAATAATGAGATCCTTCGGCAGGATCGTCCGGATGGCATTGATGCCGGCGGGGCCGATGATACTGGCGGGAAAGAACTTCAGTCCCGTCGCCCCGGCCTTTGCGGCGACCAAAGCTTCGGTCGGGGTCAAAACGCCCGGCATTGTCACCATGCCCTTGACGCGGGCGGCAACGATCACGTCAGCATCGGCATTGGGGCTGACCATCAGCTTGCCGCCGGCTGCGTCGAGGGATTCCACATCTTCCACGCTGAGCACGGTGCCGGCGCCGATCAGGCAATCGGCCGGTGCCATCTTCGCGGCGATTTCGATCGAGCGGAACGGATCGGGCGAATTGAGCGGGATTTCGATGGCGCGGAAGCCGGTCTCGATCAGCGCGCCGACAACGCCCTCGGTTTCCTCGGGCTTGACGCCGCGCAGGATGGCGATCAGCGGATATTTTATGGAAGGGAAGGGAATACGCATAATGTCTCTCTATCCTATTGCCAGATGGCGTTTGCAGCGGCGAGTAATCCGCGCCGCACGGCCTCGTCGGCGTCGATGACTGTATATTGAATCTCGAGGGCTGCGAATGCACCCTCGTAAAGCGCTCCGAGCGCGCCGGAGCCGATCAGCACCACCGGCGTGTCCCGCCGCGCGGTGGAATGCGCGCCGGCGATTTCCAGCCCGATCATGATGCCGGAAAGCTTGGCCTTGGCGTCGGTCGCGGTGAGGCCATGCAGCAATTGCCCGGAGCGCAGCGTGAACAGGCGGTTGGTCGCCAGCTGCGGGTTGGCGTAGATATCGCGCACGGCCGCCCTGAAGGCTTCATGTTCGCCGGTAAAGGCCTCGGCCTCGGCCACCGCATGGGAAAGGATGGTCTGTTTCGAGATGACCTCGAACAGTTCACCCGTCATGAAGGTGGCAAAGCCGGTGACCTCGCTGCCATCGACCGTGACCCATTTGGAATGCGTGCCGGGCATGCAGACCAGCTTCTTGCCGGCACCCGAAGATGCGAGTGCGCCGAGCAATTGGGTTTCCTCGCCGCGCATCACGTCAGGCGCGTTTTGGTCCCGCTGTGCCAGCCCCGGCAGAATGCGCACATCCCGCTCCTGACCCGGCACACGCACCGCGCCGTCAAGAACCGCCGAAAGCGATGCCGGTACGTCGATATAACCGGCCTCGACCCAGCCCTGCCGCGCGCCGGCCATGCCACAGACGAGAACCGGCAGGTTTTCCGGTGCGTCGATGGCATCGAGATGCGATTGCAGAACATCGGCAAAACCGGTCCGCATTGCGGTCGTCATGCCTTCCGCGCTTCTGCGCTCGGCCAGCACTGTGCCGGACCGGCTGAGCAGCCAGAGCCGGAAACTGGTCGTGCCCCAGTCGACGGCGATAAAAGCGGGTTCAGACATTATAATAGGCCTCCGTCTACGATTATGGATTGCGCGGTAATGGCGCTTGATGCCGATGATGCGAGAAACAGGCACGGACCCACCAGGTCCGCAGCGACCAGCGTGCGCTTGAGGCATTGCCGTGCCGTGGTCGAACTGACGGCGTCATCCGTCAGCCACAATTCCTTCTGTCGTTCCGTCACGATCATGCCCGGCAGCAACGTGTTGACGCGGATATTTTCCGGCCCCAGCCTGCCGGCGAGGCTTTTCGTCAGGCCGATGATACCGGCCTTGGCCGTCGCATAGGAGGGAAGTTCGCCCATGTTCAGCAGAAACGAGATCGAGGAAAAATTGATGATGGAGGTGTCCTGCGCCTGCCGCAGATGCGGAAGTGCGGCCTGAACGGTGAAGAACATCTGCTTGAGATTGATGGCCTGATTGGCATCCCAATAGGCTTCCGTCACGGTATCGATGTCGTGGCGGTCGTCCCATGCGGCATTGTTGACGAGCACCTTGATGCCGCCAGTTACAGACGCTGCCGCCTCCACCGTCTGCCGGATCGCGGCGATGTCGCGCAGATCGGCCTTGAAGAAATGGACCGGATGGCGGGCCGTGTCCGCAAGCCGTTGGACGAGCGCCACGCTTGGCTCTTCGGCGATATCGATGAACGCGACCTTCGCGCCCTGCGCCGCAAAAGCTTCCACCAGCGATGCCCCGATGCCGGAGCCGCCGCCGGTGACGAGCACGCCCGCGTCCTTGAGGTCAGGGAAATGGGCTTGCGTCATCGGCATCGTCTCGTCCAGTCAGGGGCTTGATTGTTCCATTATATGGAACTAGATTTTACTAAATGGAATTATTCTCTTGGCCGCAGGCTTATGTCAAGACAGATGACGGTGGATGTTGCCATGCCCGATCTTAAAAAGCCCGATCTTAAAAATCCCAATGGTAAAGAACACGAGGCCGTTCCCGCGCCGGAACGAAAAACGGAAAGCGCGACCGGCACGCTCGGAAAGGCCATCTCGCTTCTGGAGCTTATCGCCTTTGCCGAAAAACCGATGCGCTTTACCGATGTGGTCGAGGCTTGCGGCCAACCGCGCGGTACGGTCCATCGCCAGCTCGCCCATCTCGTCGCCGAAGGTCTCGTGGACCATGCCGCCGACCAGACCTATGCGGTTGGTTTGAGGCTGCTGCAATTGGCTGCCAAGGCCTGGAGCGGTAACGATCTGCGCAGCGTCGCCGCTCCCCATCTGGCGGCGTTGCAGGAGGCGACGCAGGAATCCGTGCATCTTGCCGTTCTGAACGGTGGGCAAGTCACCTATCTCGACAAGATGGAGGGCAGGCATACCTTGCGCATGCATTCGCAGGTGGGCAAGACCTCGCCAGCCTATTGCACGGGGGTGGGCAAGGCCGCGTTGTCCCTGCTCCCTGCCGATGACCTAGCGCAGCTTGCCGCCGGGCTGGACTTCCACCGCTTCACGGAAAACACGATTGTAACCCCGGAAGCGCTGGCGGCGGATGTGGCCGCCATTCGCAGCAACGGTTACGGTTTCGACCTTCAGGAACACGAGATCGGCATTCATTGCGTGGCCGCACCGGTCAAAGCGCCGGGGCGCAATTTTAAAGCGGCAATTTCCGTGACCGGCCCAGCCTATCGCGTGGGTGTGGAACAGCTGCGGAAATGGGCCCCTCTGGTGCGTGAAACCGCCGACAGGATTTCGGCGGAACTTGCCTGCAGATTATCTCCGGTTGCGGATGATTGAGGAAACAAAAGCGTAAAGCTGTGGATTTTCGCCACGGAAACGGCGGATCGAGCGTCGTATTGTGTAAGTTTAATCTTATTTTCGATTATTCGGAATTAAGTTTCAACTTTTGTTTGCATGAATCGTTTTGGTGAGTAACATCCTCACAATTTCCGGGCAAAGGCAGACCTTTGCGGCGGTATTTCTCATTCTCGAAGAACAGCTTCATGCAGAAAACAGAGACGGCCGCCGTTCAGTCGATTGGTGTTGATTGCGTTCGCGAGATCGCCGGTCTGAACACGCAATTCGATATATTCCGGTTTCTGAAACGGCTGACGGAGGCCTGGGAATTCAGGGCCTTCATGGTGCTTGATCTGTCGTCCGAAATGGCAAGCGAGCTGTCGCAATGTACCATCATCACCAGCTGGCCGGCCGAGCTTCTGCAGCGTTATGACGAAGAGGGCATGCTGCAGCGAAGCAGGGTGATGGCGCAGTTGAAGAAATCGACCGCGCCCTTTTCCGTCTCCCTGGAGTTTCTGGTCAAAGGTGACGAGCACGTCACGAAAAAACCGGTCATCGGCTTGTTTGAGCGGTTCGAGATGATCAACTCGGTGTGGTTTCCGGTTCATGACATCACCACGGCGCGGGGAGCTGTCTCCTTTTCCGGCAACAAAACGATCTTGCCCACCAGCCAGCTTGCGGAGCTTTTCTATATTTCCAGCCACATCTTTGCCCGGCTATCTGAAATCCGCCGCCTCGACCTGCGGGTTCCCGAGACGTTGAACGAGCGGGAGATCGATTGTCTGAACTGGACGGCCGCCGGCAAGACCAGTGCCGAAATCGCTGAAATCATGAAGCTGTCGGAACATACCATCAATCATTACCTGAACCGGGCGACGAAAAAACTCGACACGGTCAACCGTACCCAGGCTGTCGCCAAGGCTCTCCGCGTTGGTCTGATTAAATAGCGAAACCGCAACTTTATCATTGTGATAAACGGGTTCCTGGGCGATCCTTCTTTCGAATCACCGGAAAAGGAGAAATCGTTTGCCGGAACGGCATAAGGTAAAAGCGGGGTTTTCTCCGACTGTCGATTGCGCCGTGCTGATAGCCGCTGCCGAAAAAGGCTTTGCTGCCGATGAAGGCGTAGAACTGGAACTTGTCCGAAAACAATCCGCGCGCGCCGTCCTTGCGGCGCTTGGGGAGGATGAAGTTCAGATCGCACATTTGCCCGCCCCGGTTCCGGTCGGTTCCGCGGTTGGCCTCGATGACCTGCCGGCCGATATTGTCGGCGTCTTCACTCTTTCCCTTGGCGGATCGGCAACGACCGTTTCGCACGGATTTTACGACGAGCTTTACCGTGAAGGGCTGAAGCTGCCGGACCCGGCGGCCTTCGGGCGGGCGATGGCCCGTGTCTGCGCCGCACGTCGGGCAGCGGGTGAAAAACCACCGGTATTTGCGGTCGAAGATATCGTGTCCACGCCGTTTTATGCGTTGCGTTATCTGTTCGCAAGCTGCGGTGTGCTGCTCGGCCGCGACATGGAAATCGTCGAAGCCCTGCCGAAGTCGATGCCGGCGCTGCTGAAAAGCGGCAAGGTCGATGCCCTCTGTACCGCCGAACCGGCGGGCAGCGCCGCAGTGCTTGGTGGCACCGGGCGGATCGTCACCACCGGAGCGTTGATCTGGCACAATGCGCCGGAAAAAATACTGGCCGTGAGACGGCCCTGGGCGGAAGAGAACGCCACTTTGCTGGAGGGGCTGCTGCGCGCGCTCTACCGTGCCGGCGAATGGTGCGCCAACTCCGCCAATATCGAGGAACTGACCGGCATCCTCGCCGCGCCCCATTATATTGACGAAAACGGTGAATTCCTGCTTCCGGCGCTGACGGGCTATATTTCCACCTCGCAACGGGACATGCAGCGTTTTCAGGAGTTTTTCGTAACGAGCGCGAAGGCCGCCAATTTCCCGTGGCAGAGCCAGGCCCTGTGGTTTTTCAGCCAGATGTTGCGCTGGGGCGAGGTTTCCGCCGACTGTCGGTTTGATCCTGTAGTGGTGGAGGCGGCGCGCAACGCCTATCGGCCGGATATTTTCCGCAAGGCGATGAAGCCGCTTTTCGTGCCGGTGCCGGGCGCGAACCTGAAGCTGGAAGGCACGTTGCGGGAGCCGATCCACGTCGGCGCGTCGCGCACGGGTCTCGTCCTCGGCCCCGACTGTTTTTTCGACGGTCGCGTTTTCGATCCGGAAACACTTGATATGGACGATGAAATCTGAAACCGGGCGTTAAATCGTCGCTATTGTCGGTCGTATGCGCTTTGGCATTGGCGAAGCGCTCCGGCTTGGCTATGGATGGCGCATAATGCAGCCCGTATCCGGCCGGATGATGTAGCGGAGTAAACATATGGCAGAGGTCAGCAAGCACCAGGTCGAAAAGGCTTTGGAGGCAGTCATCTATCCGGACAGCGGCAAAAGCATCGTGGCGCTTGGCATGGTCTCGGAAATCTTCATCTCCGACGCCAAGGCCTATTTCTCGATTACCGTCCCGGCCGACAAGGCAGCCGACATGGAACCGCTGAGGCTTTCCGCCGAGCGGGCGGCCAAGGGCGTTCCGGGTATCGCCGGCGCCGTCGTTGCGCTGACAGCGGATCGCAAACCCGGCACGCAGCAACCGGCACCGCCGCGTCCTGCCGCGCCTGCCGCTGCAACCGGTCGCCCGGCCGCGCAGCCCGGCTCGTCGAAGGTCGGCGTTCCCGGCGTTGGCGCCATCATCGCTGTCGCCTCGGGCAAGGGTGGGGTCGGCAAGTCCACCACCGCCGTCAATCTGGCGCTCGGGTTACAGGCGCTCGGCCTCAAGGTCGGTATGCTCGACGCTGACATCTACGGCCCCTCGCTGCCGCGGCTTCTGAAAATTTCGGGCCGTCCTAAGCAGCAGGAAGACCGCATCATCATTCCCATGGAAAATTATGGGTTGAAGGTCATGTCCATGGGTTTCCTGGTGGATGAAGAAGCGGCGATGATCTGGCGCGGGCCGATGGTTCAGTCCGCATTGATGCAGATGCTGCGCGAAGTCGCCTGGGGCCAACTCGATGTACTGGTGCTGGACATGCCGCCCGGCACTGGCGATGCGCAGCTCACCATCGCCCAGCAGGTGCCGCTCGCCGGCGCCGTCATCGTCTCCACGCCGCAGGATCTGGCGCTGATCGACGCGCGCAAGGGCATCACCATGTTCCGCAAGGTGGAAGTGCCGCTCCTCGGCGTCATCGAAAACATGAGCTATTTCATCGCGCCGGATACCGGCGCGCGTTACGATATTTTCGGCCACGGCGGGGCAAAGGCGGAGGCCGAGCGGATCGGCGTGCCGTTCCTCGGCGAAGTCCCGCTCACCATTTCCATCCGCGAAATGTCGGATGCCGGAACGCCTGTCGTCGCCGCCGAGCCGGATGGCCCGCAGGCCGCCATCTACCGCGATATTGCCGAAAAAGTCTGGGCGCGCATCGGTGCGGGCGAAAGAAAAGCCGCGCCGAAGATCGTTTTCGAATAGTCCTCCAACCGTGAAGGAAAATCGGCCGGACAGTTGTCCGGCTGAAATATTCTTTTTAAAACAGTATATTAACTGGCGGACACGCCAGAGATGCATTACCTGCAATGCTGTCGCGAGAAAATACTGCTTGATTGCGTCTCGCTTTGGGAGCATAGGCCTGCGCCGTTTGGTTCTTGGTCCGTCAGTTTGGTGGGATGTAAAAAATCCTGCACGTTCCGGTGTTCCCTGAAGTGTCGTCCAAAGGTTTGCCGACCTTGAACAGGATATGTTAAGCAGCATTGCGGCTGAAGCCAGCGATGCGGACCGGAGAAACGGATTGATAAAAGCCTATCGCGCCAATTGCGAGGCGATCAGCCTGTCGCTAGACGACGGCTCCGAACAGATTCCCGACGACATCGTCTGGATCGATCTCGTCAATCCGAGCAGGACGGAAGAGCAGCATGTCGAAAAGCTGCTGGGGCTCGATCTGCCCACCCGTGAGGATTTGAAGGACATCGAACCGTCCAGCCGCCTTTACATGGAGAACGGCAACGTCTTCATGACCGCCTCTCTGGTGTGGAAGGCGGATTCGGATGATGCGCGTCTGACCGATGTCGCCTTCATTCTTGCCGGCAAACGTCTCGTGACAATCCGTTATGCCGAGCCGAAATCATTTCACCTCTTCATCGCCGCCATCACCCGCGTGCCGCACGAGATGCGCAGCGGTACCGCGCTGCTGCTGAAACTGCTCGAAACCATCGTCGACCGCACGGCGGAAATCCTCGAAAATTCGGTGGCCGCCATCGACAATCTTTCCGCCGATCTTCTTGGCAGCCAGGCGCGCAGCAAGCGCAAGGCGCCGCGTTATCTCGAAGACCGGCTGACGAACATTGCCGCCTATCACCGGCTGATTTCGAAGGTTCGCGACAGCCTCGCATCGCTTGCGCGCGTGCAGACCTTTCTGAATACAAGCGCGCAGGTTCAGCAGGACAAGGATGCGCGGGAACAGGGCAAGTCGATCGCGCGGGATATCCAGTCGCTGACCGAACATGCTTCCTTCGTTTCCGGCAATCTGACATTTCTGCTGGACGCCTCTCTCGGCATCATCAATATCGAGCAGAACGGCATCATCAAGATCTTCTCCATTGCCTCGGTCGTGTTCTTGCCGCCTACGCTGGTAGCTTCGATTTACGGAATGAACTTTCAGCTCATGCCGGAGTTGAACTGGACGTTTGGTTATCCACTCGCGCTTGTCGTCATGCTGATGTCCGCAATCATCCCGTTTCTCTTTTTCCGTTGGAAGGGCTGGCTCTAAGGAGCCAGGATCATCATGTCTCAAATCGCAGACAAGGACGTTACCGAGAAACCGGATGCGGACGACAAGCATCAGAACAAGGGGCTTTATGCCGCGATCCTTGGTTCCATCGGCGTCGTTTACGGCGATATCGGTACCAGCCCGCTTTATGCCTTCCGCGAAGCCTTAAAGCCGATCGCTTATGACGGCGTGACGAGGAGCGAGGTCGTCGGCCTCACCTCATTGATGATCTGGTCTTTGACGATCATCGTGACGTTCAAATACATCACGCTTCTGCTGCGTGCCGACAATGACGGCGAGGGCGGCACGCTTTCGCTTCTGGCGCTGTTGATGAAAACGGCGGGCACCCATCGCGGTGTTCTCATCATGCTCGGCCTCATCGGCGCGGCACTGTTCCTTGGCGATGCGATGATCACGCCGGCGCTATCAGTGCTTTCGGCGGTGGAGGGCCTGAAGCTCGTCACGCCGGCCATGGATGAGTTTGTTATTCCGATATCCGTCTGCATTCTCATCGGCCTCTTCGCCATCCAGTCGCACGGCACGGGAACGGTGGCGAAATTCTTCGGGCCGATCACGGCTGTCTGGTTCATCGTCATGGGTCTGGCGGGTCTCATTCACATCGCCGATGACTTCGGCATCCTCTATGCCTTCAACCCCTGGCACGCGGTGGAATTTCTGGCCGATGAAGGCTTTCACGGCTTTATCGTGCTTGGCGCAGTTTTTCTGACGATCACGGGTGCCGAAGCGCTTTATGCCGATCTCGGGCATTTCGGCCGCCGCCCCATCCAGTGGGCATGGTTCTGTCTGGTCTTCCCGGCATTGACGCTGAACTATCTGGGGCAGGGCGCGCTGGTACTGAAAGATCCGGCGGCAATGGCCAATCCGTTCTATCTGATGTTCCCGCAATGGGCGATCCTGCCGGCCGTCATTCTGGCCACGGCGGCCACCATCATCGCCAGCCAGGCGGTCATAACAGGTGCGTTTTCGCTCGTGCGTCAGGCGATCCATCTCGGCTATCTGCCGCGTATGGAAATCCTCTTCACCTCGGAAACCAATACGGGGCAGATCTATCTTCCTGCCGTCAACACCATCCTGCTGTTCGGCGTCGTCGCACTGGTATTCACCTTCAAGAGTTCGGATGCACTGGCCACGGCTTATGGTATTTCCGTCACCGGCGCGATGGTCGTCACCAGCCTGATGTTCTTCGAATTCGTGCGCAAACGCTGGCAGTGGTCGGTCTGGCTGGCAATTGCCGTGCTGGCACCGCTGCTGCTGCTGGAACTGATCTTCCTTGGTGCAAACCTGCTCAAGATCCACGATGGCGGCTACGTGCCGGTGCTGCTGGCAATTGCCTTCACCGTCATCATGACCACCTGGCAGCGCGGTTCGAGAATCCTTTTCGCCAAGACCCGCCGCGGCGATGTGCCGCTGAAGGCTTTCGTCGCTTCGGTGGAAAAGGAAAGCGCCCATGCGCCGGTGCGTGTGCCCGGCACCGCGATTTTCCTGACCGGCGATCCGGAGGCCGCGCCGGCGGCATTGTTGCACAATCTCAAGCACAACCACGTCCTTCACGACAAGAACGTCATCCTGACGATCCGCACCGAGGACCAGCCGCGTGTGCACCATGAAGATCGCTACACGCTGACGAAACTGAGTGATCGTTTTGTCGTGGTCGAACTGCATTTCGGCTTCATGGAAACACAGAACGTCACCCAGGCGCTCGGTTACCTGAGGCGCACCGGCTACAAGTTCGACATCATGTCCACTTCGTTTTATCTCGGCCGTCGCAAGCTGGTGCCGGATCCGAAATCGGGCATGCCGGGCTGGCAGAACCGTCTGTTCATAGCGCTCGCCGAAACGGCCGCCGATCCCTCGGATTACTTCCGCCTTCCGGCCAACCGCGTGGTGGAACTCGGCTCGCACGTCGTCGTCTGACTATTAGAAGGTGGTTACACATTAACGTGAAGCCGCACCCGCGCGCGGCGTTAACCAAGCATCAAGGTTAATAAGAGATTCTCGAACACCTGTAACAAAGTTGGTTGTTGGTGTTCGGAGTGCTGGTTTTGCGTTCGAAAAGAGTAATGCGTCGTCGGTCCTTCGCGTCCCTTCAGGCATGGACCTCGCCCGTCGTCTTCGGCCTTGCCGCCTGGCTCGTTTTTCCTTCCATCGCCGCGCGTGCGGATTTGGCCTCTCTGCTGGCTGGGCTGGACAATGGCGGCGAGCAATGGCGCATGGTGCTGACCGCTTCTCCGGCAGGCTCCGTACATAATGCCTCGCTCACCTTTAATGATGCGGAAGGGGAGGCGGCGCTGCATGGCAGCGGCATGACCCTGCCAAATGGCAGCAAGGTGGCCTTCGTCACCAACAAGAAGGGTGACGAGACGACGCCCGACAGCGAGCGCGTCAACCGCGCCGCCAAGAAGGGCCGCATCGTCGCCACCGAAATCATGCAGCCGCCAAAGGCTTTCACCGCCGGTTCCGTTCTGCAGCGCACCAGCATGCTGGATATAGAGCCGCTGAAGCGCAAGGACCGCACCGCTTTCGTGAAGCCTAAACGCGGCAAGGACGTCGAACTCGCCTCCTTCTATTTCCGCCGTGATGAAAAGAAGGTGGACAAGAGCGTCTCGCCGATGCTGGCGGAACTCATCACCAACAGGACCCCGGACATCCTCGCCACGGCTTACGCGCCGGCCGCACCCGATTTCGCCCGGGAATCGCCTTTCGACGCCATTCTCAAGAAACCGGAGGCTGGACGTTTCGTGCCGCAGATCAGCGGGGAAGACCACGCCTGGGCCGCGACCCCGCTTCCAGCCGAGGTGTTTTCCGCAGCCGAACAGCAATGCCTCGCATCCGGCATCTATTTCGAGGCGCGCGGTGAATCGGTCAAGGGACAGGCAGCGGTGGCGCAGGTCATCCTCAACCGCGTGCGCAACCCCGCTTACCCGAAAACCATCTGCGGCGTGGTCTACCAGAACAAGGACTGGCGCAACCGCTGCCAGTTTTCCTTCGCCTGCGACAATATAAAGGACCGGGTGAATTCCGAACGCCATTGGAAAATGGCGCGCGAAGTGGCCATGGCCACCACCGCCGGCAAGATCTGGCTGACGGAAGTGGGTTCGGCGACTCATTATCATGCGGTCTATGTTCGTCCCGCCTGGGGAAAATCGATGAAGAAGGTCGGCAGGATTGGTCTGCACGTCT
Organism: Rhizobium sp. AN73; assembly: GCF_030757975.1. NCBI lineage: Bacteria > Pseudomonadati > Pseudomonadota > Alphaproteobacteria > Hyphomicrobiales > Rhizobiaceae > Rhizobium > Rhizobium sp. AN73. The sequence continues at coordinate 1,891,899 of NZ_JARWME010000002.1, read as the reverse complement.
TTTATCGTACCTATGGTGGCGGTTGGAGCTGATACCACCGCCAATTTGTCGCAATTTGCGTGTCAAAAATGCCGATTCCCGCGGGAAACATCGCCATCAAACGACGATTTGGCGTTAAGTATCTGTTTTTGCATATTTAATTTGTGTCGAAACAAGCTTCGCCGGTGCCTTGACTAGCGGAGCCCCTAAAACTATGTTGCGCGCGACTTCAGAGCGGGCTGGAACAGGCTTAATCCCCCACCGTTTACAACTCCAAAGGGTTCTGGCATGGCTGGAACGGAGAAATTGGGTGGGATTTTAAGATGACTGGCAACCGTGACGATAGTCTGGACGAGCGTCGCAAGCGCCTTGCCGAAGAGTTGGCAAAGGTGAAGGCGGAGGATGAGGCGGAAGTGAGGGCGGAGACCAACGCTGCGGAAAACCGGAAAGGTTTTGCGATGGCGGTGAAGCTCTCATCGGAGTTCATTTCGGCCATCGTGGTCGGCGCTATGCTGGGTTATCTTCTGGACTATTTTGTCGGCACGACACCGTGGGGGATGATCGTTCTTCTTCTTCTCGGTTTCTGCGCAGGCGTATTGAATGTGTTGCGCTCGGCGGGCGTGGTGGCAAAGCCGCCGCTGCTTGAGAAGGCCAACAAGCAAGACGAGGGTGGAAAAGACGGCGTTTAAGCTGTTTTTTCTTGCAGTTGAGATGCCGCGCGGGCGCGGCGACAGGTAAAGAGGGCAGCCGGTGGCAAACGATCCGACCCATCAGTTCTTGGTGCAGCCGATCATTCCGATCGAAATTGGCGGCGTCGATTTTTCCTTCACCAATGCGTCGCTTTTCATGGTCGCGACCGTGGCTGCCGCTTCTGGTTTCCTTTATTTCGCGACGTCGAACCGCGGTCTTATCCCGACCCGCATGCAGTCCGTCGCCGAAATGTCCTATGAATTCATCGCCTCCATGCTGCGCGAAGGCGCTGGCAAAAAGGGCATGGTATTCTTCCCCTTCGTCTTTTCGCTGTTCATGTTCGTGCTGACGGCCAACCTGCTTGGCATGTTCCCGTATTTCTTCACGATCACCAGCCAGATCATCGTCACCTTCGCGCTTGCCTGCCTCGTCATCGGCACGGTCGTCGTTTATGGTTTCTACAAGCACGGTCTGCATTTCTTCGGCATTTTCGCCCCGACGGGTGTGCCCAAGGCGCTTTTGCCTCTGGTGTCGGCCATTGAAATGATTTCGTTCCTGTCGCGTCCGATCAGCCTCTCCGTTCGTCTTTTCGCGAACATGCTGGCCGGCCACATCACACTCAAGGTTTTCGCAGGCTTTGTCGCCTCGATGAGCGCTCTCGGCGCTCTCGGTGTCGGCGGCGCTGTCCTGCCTTTGCTCATGACGGTCGCCATGACCGCTCTCGAATTTCTCGTTGCCTTCCTGCAGGCTTATGTGTTCGCGGTACTGACTTGCATGTACCTGAACGATGCCGTGCATGGTGGTCACTGAGAAGTAAAGTCGCTGGCCCCGGCAACGGGCGCCAAAAAATAGCCGCAACAACCTATATCTCAAGGAGTCTCACATGGAAGCGGAAGCAGCAAAGTACATCGGCGCAGGTCTCGCATGCCTCGGCATGGCTGGTACGTCCCTCGCACTCGGCCGTATCTTCGGTGATTACCTCTCCGGCGCACTGCGCAACCCCTCTGCTGCCGACAGCCAGTTCGGCCGTCTGGTATTCGGCTTCGCCGTTACGGAAGCTCTGGGCATCTTCTCGCTGCTCGTAGCTCTTCTTCTCCTGTTCGCTGTCTAATAACAGTTCAGGTTCTGGATCACGGCTCGCGCTAATGGCGTGCCGTGATCCTTCGCATTTGCAGTCCCCCTGGAGGTGAGCATGTTCGTGACCGAGGCTTATGCCCAGTCAGCACCGACCGTAGGTGAAACGCATACGGAAACTCCGGTCGTCGGCCAGCCGCAACCGGAAGCCACGCACACGGAAACCGGTGTAGCGCACGGCGCCGAACACGGTGCTTCCGGCGTATTTCCGCCGTTTGACCACACTACTTATGCATCGCAGCTTCTGTGGCTGGCGATCACGTTCGGCCTTTTCTACTTGCTCATGCAGAAGGTCATCGTTCCTCGCGTCGGCGGCATTCTCGAAAACCGTCATGGGCGCATTGCACAGGATCTCGATGAAGCGGCGCGGCTTAAGAACGAAGCCGACGTAGCCGTCGAAACCTATGAAAAAGAACTCGCGGCAGCCCGCGCCAAGGCAAGCTCGATCGGCTCCGCGGCACGTGACGCCGCCAAGGCGAAGGCCGATGCCGACCGCGTCGCAATCGAGGCTGGACTTGCTGAAAAGCTCGCCGCCGCCGAAAAGCGCATTGCGGGCGTCAGGGATCAGGCATTCGCTGATGTCGGCGCTATTGCCGAGGAAACCGCGACCGCGATCGTCGACCAGCTGGTTGGCGCCAAGGTCAAGGACACCGACGTCAAGGCCGCCATTGCTGCCGCTTCTGACTTGAAGGGAGCCTGATATGGCGTTTGATGCATCATTTTTCGCTCTCGTCGGTCTTGTCCTTTTCTTCGTCCTGATCGCCTATCTCAAGGTTCCGGGCATGCTCTCCAAGTCTCTGGACGAGCGCGCGCAGAACATTCAGGACGAGCTGGCCGAAGCCAAGCGCCTGCGTGAAGAGGCCCAGCATCTGCTGGCCGAATACCAGCGCAAGCGCAAGGAAGCCGAAGCGGAAGCCGCAGGCATCCTCGCGGCCGCCGAGCGTGAAGCCGCCGCCTTTACGGCCGAAGCCAAGCAGAAGACGGAAGAATTCGTCGCCCGCCGCACGGCCCTGTCGGAACAGAAGATCAAGCAGGCCGAAGAAGACGCCATCGGCGCCGTTCGTGCCGCCGCTGTGGATATCGCCATTGCCGCTTCCGAGAAGCTCATTGCCGAAAAGACCACCGCTGCCGCAAAAGCCAAACTTTTCGCCAACACCATCGGCGAAGTGAAGTCGAAGCTGAACTGAGATTTATCTCGGACCATTCAAAACCCCTCCGGCTCCCGCCGCGAGGGGTTTTTTGTTTGCGTTGATGAGGCTGGATGGAGATACGGAACAGTTAGCCATCAGAACGGCGAAGCTCGCTGCAGGAGTTCCGGCCGAGCCTGTTGGGTCGGGTCGCAAGGTCACAGAGCTTGGCATCGCTTTGGCCTCAGCTTCCTCTTGCCTGATATCCAATTGCGTTGTTGCTTTGCGCCAGAAGCGGACATGGCTACGCATATATTGGTGACGAAATCCCCGAGAGCGAAACAAGGCTGGCTCCGTTACTGCTAGTTGCACTGCCACCATTCTGCTATACGAAGAGCTATTTTTGATGGTGCACGACGGGTTGGGATGAAAAAGAAGGACAAAGGAATTGCCGATCTCCCGTCCATACGGGAACTTTCAACTGCACTGTCTGCCGCGCGAATGGTTCGGAGCCTAGCAAACCTAGCTCTCAAAGCGGGTCTTGGCGGAGAAAAGACGAGGAAAATCGTGGACAGCGCGGATCAGTTTCTTGCCCAATCGGACATCCTTCTCCTTCCCGACCGATTCAACGCCGCATTCTCAGAACGGGGCTGGCTTGCGACGTCGTCAATGTCGGTGGATGCTATGCGCGCTGCTTTGACCAAGCATGACGAGGGCGATGCGGATACGGGGGAAGAGATCATACTCGACTGGGTACTTGATCGCGAGACCATCAATCTCTTCGCCATCACCCGCAGCAAAAGTTTTGGAGACGTCCACGGTCGGTGGCATCAGCTACGCGAAGCACTGGCGTTGACTACAGAAGGCCGGTACTGGTCAGCGGTTCCTCTAGTACTGATCGCCTGCGATGGTTTTGCGTCGGACGTGCTCGGAACCTCACCATTCGAGAAGAACGTGGACCTGAGCGCGTTCGATTCCGTAGTGGCTCACCCGTCGTCGCTTCCTGCGGCGATCGCACGGATTACAAAAGGGGTGCGCAAGTCGAGCGACGATATTCTTTCGTTACCGCTCCGGCATGGCATCCTTCACGGCCGCTCGCTGGGCTATGCGAATCGTGCTGTCTGCGGAAAGGCGTGGATGCTGATGATTGCGCTGGTGGACTGGGCTGTGGACAAACAAGACGAGGAGGCTCGACGGGCCAAAGATGACGAGCGACGATCCATGAACTGGGCCGGTATCTCCGCAACGCTGGAGAAGAACCAGGCTGACAAGGCAGCTATCGAAGCGTTTGTTCCCCGCCGCTGGGAAGGACCGCTCCTAGCAGGAATTGCAGAAGACGAGCCTCCCTTCGCGTTTCGGGAGTTCTTCGCTGGCTGGCAGAACCGGAATTTCGGTATCATGGCAAAACGGGCTGTCAATATGACGCGGCAAAAGCACGCACATCTCGCAGGTCGCATGCGAGCGGATGAGGAGCATATAAAGCTCATTGATTTCGAGATTCTCTCGGTGTCTCAGACAACAGTTGCTCGAGCGGAAGCGCGCATTCGAATGAATGGCCGGAAGCAGAAAGGTGATGTTGGCGGCGAATTTCTAGTCTTGGCTTTCAATCACACAGCCGATGGTCACATTGCAATGCCTACCGATGAAGGCACCTGGCAGGTCCAGCAGGGGTGCATGTTTGACTTAATGCACGAGCGTACGATCGATAAGCGCAATACTTGAGTGATTGCGCGAGATTTGTCGTACTCGACCTAAACCCAAGCTCGCCGCGATCACTCCTGCTTCAGCGGCCTGAAACTCATTCTGTGCAGCGGGCAGGGGCCGTGGCTTTCGATGGCGCGAAGGTGGGCGGGTGTGCCGTAACCGGCATGGCCTTCGAAACCATAGGACGAATGCACGACGCCGGCTCGTTCCATCATCCGGTCGCGAGTCACTTTGGCGATGATCGAGGCGGCGGCGATGGAGAGGGAGCGGGAATCGCCCTTGATGACGGCCTTGGCTTCGCAGGTGATACCCGGTGGCTTGTCGCGGCCGTCGGCCAGCACGAGGGCGGGGGAGGTTTCGAGACCAAGCACGGCGCGGCGCATGGCGTCGAGGCTGGCGCGCAGAATATTCATGGTGTCGATCAGGCCGGGGCCGGAGGAGGCGACGGAAACGATCGACGTTTCCATGATCTGCAGGAACAGGCGTTCCCGTTTCAGCTTGGTCAGCTTCTTGGAATCGTCGAGGCCTTTTGGGATATTGTCGGGATCGAGAATGACCGCCGCCGCGACCACCGGCCCGGCCAAGGGGCCGCGGCCAGCCTCATCCGTGCCGGCTACGGGCCAGAGGCCCTTCTTTCTCGCTTCCAGTTCGAAGGAGAAATCCGGTCCGGTATCGGCAAGATCAAAGAGAGCAGGAGAATCGGGTGCGGTGCTGCGTTTCATGCGGCTGAAACTCGCACACACACCCGATCTCCTGCAAGCCCCCGGAAGCGGGCGATGACGGGCGCGGCCAGCCGGTCAAGGGGCGTGGCCGACCGTGCCCCTTAGGTCGTCATGACCTTTGATCCTCCAACGGGGCGGCGGAGGAAAAACGATCGCACGCGAGGCGGCGGATCCGGGGGGAATGTCCGACGGGCCAGGGAAAACCCGCCGGGCATTTCGTCAAGAGCAGGGCCCTGTCAAAGGGCAGGGCCGTCACTCTTTATTGGCAAGCACCGCCGGTTATCGGCCGCGCGCACAATGCTGCGCCTTCGATCCAGCAAGCGGGGTAATTTTCAAAGCAGCGACAATTGCACGCCTGTACCACCCGGCGGCACGAAGAGATCGTCGCGCAGATGAATGCCGCGGCGGATGAGGCCAAGCCGTTTCGTCGCCATCTCGAAACGCCGGCCGATCTGCCAGGCATAGGGACCGGCGCCCTTCATGCGTTTTCCGAATTCCGCATCGTAATCCTTGCCGTCGCGCATGGAGCGCACCAGCGACATGACATGCCGGTAGCGATCCGGGTAATTGCGCAGCAGCCAGTCGCGGAAGAGGGGACTGACCTCCAGCGGCAGGCGCAACAGCACATAGGAGGCTTCGCTGGCGCCAGCGGCCTTGCCGGCTTCCAGAACGCGTTCGATCTCATGATCGTTGAGTGCCGGAATGACGGGCGCCATCATCACTGCCACGGGAATACCGGCATCCGTCAGGGTCTTGATGGCTTCCAGCCGTTTGTCGGGGGTGGCGGCGCGCGGTTCCATGCTGCGTGCCAGCTTGCGATCCAGCGTCGTCACGGAAATACCCACCTTGGCGAGCCCCTTCCTGGCCATCGGTGCCAGAATGTCGATATCGCGTCTGATCAGGGCCGATTTGGTGACGATGGCGACGGGGTGGTCGGCCTTCGCCAGCACTTCCAGTATCTGCCGCATGATGCGCCATTCACGCTCTATTGGCTGATAGGGATCGGTATTGGTGCCGATGGCGATCACACGCGGCTTGTAGCCGGGTTTCGCCAGCTCCCTTTCCAGCAGCTTGGCCGCATCCGGCTTGGCAAACAGTTTGGCCTCGAAATCCAGCCCCGCCGAGAGCCCCATATAGCTGTGCGTGGGGCGGGCGAAGCAGTAGATGCAGCCATGCTCGCAGCCGCGATAGGGATTGATGGAACGGTCGAAGGGAATGTCGGGCGATTCGTTGCGGGTGATGATGCTGCGCGGCTTTTCCACCTGCACTTCGGTGCGGAATTCCGGCAGCTCCTCGAGAGTCTGCCAGCCATCATCGAACACCTCCCGCTGCAGCGCCTCGAAGCGGCCGCCCGGATTAATCCCGGCACCACGTCCGCGGCGACGGTCGATCTCGATACGCAGGCCCGATGCATCGGCCAGCGCATTGGCAATATCCGGCGTATGGCTCGGCTGGAAGGCAGCCTGCCCCGAAAGCGTATGGTCTCTCATCTGGATGCTCCCAGGGTGCCGCGCGCCTCTCAAGGCACGTCCAACGCCCTAAACCGTTTCCGCTCGAACCGGCGTTTCATCGCCCTCTCGAATGATTAAATTCCTACTGCACAAATGAGAACAATACAAGAACAAAAATAGCAAATCGATATTTGTCCCATCAGCGACTGATGTGTGGTTTTCTCAATCCAGCCTGAAAGCCAGGCGTCGTCGGGTACTGATTATCGCGGATTTTCTCACGATGAGCGGAGTGGCAATTTATTGTGCGATGCGTTAGAGCTATGCATATGTTGACAGTCATAATGGAATGCCGGGATCAGGAACCGGAACTGGCGCATACGCTGTCTGCGCTTGTAACCGGGGCCGTGGAAGGGCTGGTAAGCGATGTGGTGATCCTCGATCACGGTTCGCGCGATGGATCGTCGCGCGTCGCCGATGCTGCCGGTTGCCGTTTTTATGAGCAATGGGATATTGAAGATGTCATGCGTTCAGTGCGCGGGCATTGGATACTGCTGGTCGAGCCGGGCGCTCGTCCGCAGAGCGGTTGGATCGAGGAGATTCTCGAATATGTGACGGTGTGTGCGGAGCCTGCGCGTTTCTCGCCGTCCCGTTACCACAAACGGCCGTTTTTCAGCCGGATAGTGCGTCGTCAGCCGCCGCTGGAATGCGGTTATCTGATGCCGAAGAAACATGCTGTGGCGATTGCGAAATCCGGCATGGGCCTGACGCAGCTCGTCCATGCGCAAAAGCCGCGCCGCCTGAATGCGGAACTGGTTCCGGCCTGGACGGCCCGCCCCTCGAACTGACCTGCCATAAAGACGATGCCGCCGTGCCTAGCCGGCGGCGAGCACCTTGCCGGGGTTCATGATGCCTGCGGGGTCGAAGGCGTGTTTGATGCGCCGCATCAGTTCCATTTCGATGCCGGGCCGGATGGCGGCCAATTCGTCGCGCTTCAACTGGCCAATGCCGTGTTCGGCGGAAATAGAGCCGCCGAGCGACAGCACGATGCCGTGCACGATCTCGTTCATATCCCGCCAGCGGCCGATGAATTCGGCTTTATCCGCACCAACAGGCTGGGAAATATTATAATGGATGTTGCCATCGCCGAGATGACCGAAGGCGCAGACGCGGGCGCCCGGAATGGCGGCGAGAACCGCCTTTTCCGCCGTCGCCATGAATTCCGGTATTTTTGATACGGGTACGGAAACATCGTGCTTGATCGATCCGCCTTCCGGCTTTTGCGCATCCGACATGCTTTCGCGCATGTGCCAGAGTGCCTGACGCTGCGCTTCCGATGTCGCGATCACGGCGTCTTCAACCAGCCCGGCCGAAAAACCGCGCTCCAGCAGCGATTGCATCATCGTTTCGGCCGTTTCAGCCAGATCGGAGGTGGAGATATCGATCAGCGCGTACCAGTCATGCGGGTTTTCCAAGGGGTCGCGCACGCCGGGAATATGTTTCGCGGTAAATTCGACGCCGATGCGCGGCATCAGTTCGAAGCCGGTCAGCGCCGTGCCGCAGAGGTTGGAGGCCATTTCGAACAGCTTCAGCGCGTCGTTAGTGGAGCCAAGCCCGGCGAAACCCACCTGATGGCCGAGCGGCACGGGGAAAAGCTTCAACACCGCGCCGGTAATGATGCCGAGCGTACCTTCCGAGCCGATGAAGAGATCGCGCAGGTCGTAACCGGTATTGTCCTTTTTCAGCCGCCGCAGCCCGTCCCAGATTTCGCCTGTTGGCAGCACCACTTCCAGCCCGAGGCAAAGCTGGCGCATGTTGCCATAGGCCAGAACCGCAGTGCCGCCGGCATTGGTGGCCAGATTGCCGCCGATGCGGCAGGACCCCTGCGAACCGAGCGACAGCGGGAACATCCGTTCAACGGTTGCTGCGGCCTTGTGAATGTCATCGAGAATGCAGCCGGCATCCGCGACGATGGTATTGGCGACGGGATCGATGTCGCGGACGCGGTTCATGCGCTCAAGCGAGAGGATGATGTCGGTTCCGTCAGCACGCGGCGTCTGGCCGCCGACAAGGCCGGTATTGCCGGTCTGCGGCACGATGGGCGTGCCGGTCTCGCTGGCGAGTTTCAGGATGGCCGCAACCTCATCGACCGAACCGGGCTTGAGCAGCAGCGGCGAGGCACCACGGTAAAGCCCGCGATTTTCCACAAGGCGCGGTGCCATTTCTGCGGCGTCGCGCACCGCGTTCTTCTCACCGACAATAGCGGTGAAGCGGTCGAGGATGTCGGAGGAGGGGGCTGCGGTCGTGGTCATCGTCATGGGCTGCGTCTCGCTGTCTTTTGAAACATGGGCGAAAGGGTTGAGTGCCGTCAGCCTCGCGGCGCGGCGGCGCGGGAAAGGCGGTCGTTGATCGCCTCTCCGAGACCATGGGCAGGAATGGTAGTGACTGCGATTGTCGCAGCACCGCTTGCATCGGCGGCTTTCAGATAATCGAACAGATTGGCCGCGGCTTCGGCAAGATCGCCGGAAGGGCTGAGATCGAGAACGGCACGGGCCGTCTCTTCGCCCGCAATGGCGATGCCACCGAAGCGGATCAGCGCCTCGCCGGGAGAAACGGAGATGGCGTCGAGGCGAACGGCAGCGCCGGGCGCATAATGCGAGGCGAGCATTCCCGGCGCTTCGATGGCGGCGGATGCCTTTTCCGGCCGCTCCAGCTTTGTGCCGACAATCCGTTCGATATCCTCGGTGACGATACCGCCGGGGCGAAGCAGCCGCACCCGCCCGTCTTCCTCCACCTTGACGATGGTGGATTCGACGCCGACGGATGCCGCGCCGCCATCGAGAATGAGGTTGATCTTCCGGCCGAGATCGGCCTCGACATGGGCCGCACTCGTCGGGCTGATCTTGCCGGAACTATTGGCGCTGGGTGCCGCGAGCGGCTTGTCGAACCGGCGGATCAGATCACCGGCGAAACCCTGCGGCACGCGAATGCCGACAGTATCGAGACCGGCCGTCGCGAGGGAATGGATGTCGCTTGCGGGTTTCAGCGGCAGAACCAGCGTCAGCGGGCCGGGCCAGAAGGCTTCTGCGAGCCTGCGGGATACGGGATCGAAAACCGCGTAACGTTCGGCCATGGCGATATCGGCCATATGGCAGATCAGCGGATTGAACTGCGGCCGGCCTTTCGTTTCGTAAATACGGGTAATGGCCGCCGGATCGGTGGCGTCGGCAGCAAGGCCGTAAACGGTTTCCGTAGGCAGGGCGATGGGCAGGCCGTGGGAAAGCTCCTCGACGGCCGCTTGCAGGGCGGTTTCCCGCTCGTTTTCGATATCGATATGACGCGCCATGATGCTGCCTTTCAGGGCGCTCAATAGCGTATTCGAGGCCGTTATGGAAAGCGCTAATGCATGTCGCCCGAAAGTGCGCAGCGGTTTCGGGATAACGACACGCATAAAACAAGGAGATAACGCGCGTCACTGAATCTGATGGAATGCGACACGCTTTATCGCGGCTTTTATATCGCCTTGATGATCTTGCGCATCTCTTCCGAGCGCGCACCGAGCATCAGCACGTTTTTGAGCGCCACGCGCGGATCGTGTGTCTGGAACAGCAGGCCGCCGCGATGGAAGGAGGTATCGATGGCGACGTTCTTGTTGGGAAGCGCGTTGATGGCGACGGCGAAATACATCCGGGAATAACGCGCATCGATGTTTTCGAAGAAGTTTTCGGCTCCGCTCAGCTCGGCGAAGAAATTCGCGAAATAGAACGACCAGAGTACGTGGCGCTCGGCATCGAAACTGGTTTTCGCCGCCGTGACATGGCAATAGCCGAGATGCGGCCGGTCGTTGAGCAGGTGGGGGAAAACCATCCTGGGAAAACGGATGGACTGGTGAAAGCCGTTGAGACGGCTGTGGGTGGCATCGGCGGCGGCCTCGAGCTTGCGCCCGGTCATCGCTGCCACTTCGTCATGGCTGTAATAGACGCGTTCTTTCGGCAGCCAGCGTTCTTCGTAGCGGCTGATCCGCCCGGTCCGCAGGAAATCCGAATGCGCGGTCTTGGAACGTATCGGCGTGACCGAATGTTTGCCCGCATCGAAATAACGTATGCGTGTCGCCTTCTCCACCCGGAACGCCCTCGTTGCTGTCGATCAGGCAATATAGTTTAGGGCATGTTAAAACTCCGTTGCGCCGTTACCCCCGTTTTTTAACGGGTAGAGAGACGGAACAGCGCGACATCATGCGTCATATTGCGACGTGGTTTCGCGCGTGGAATAGCTGCCGGATTTCGCAGCAGAATGGCGCGCGGCGGCCTTTGGCGCATGTCGCAATTTGTCGCCAATGCGGAAGCCGATGTCGCTGTCTGCGCTACCGCAAATGAACGCTGGTGTTTAGATGGGATCATACTTCCGCAGCCCCATAAATGGTGTGGGGCAGGGCGGTTTGATCGAGGATTTGGCCATGGAATTGCGTGATACCGTATTGCGCCAGCTGAAGAACCGCCGTGAAGGTTTCAGCCTGGAACAGCCCTTCTACACGGACCCTGATTATTTCCAGCTCGATATGGAAACGATCTGGTATCGCGACTGGCTGTTTGTCGGCCACGATTGCGAGGTGCCGAAATCCGGTAACTACATGACCGTTCAGGTCGGAGCCTACTCGGTGGTCATTGTTCGCGGCCGCGACGGGCAGATCCGCGCTATGCATAATTCCTGTCGCCATCGCGGTTCCCGCGTTTGCAGCGCCCAGAAGGGCCAGTCCGCCCGCCTCGTCTGTCCCTATCACCAGTGGACCTACGATCTGGACGGCAAGCTGCTGTTCGCCCGCCATATGGGCGATGATTTCGACAAGGCGGAATTCGGCCTGAAGCAGGTCGCCTGCGAAACCGTTGCCGGTTATGTCTTCATCTGCCTTGCCGATCAGCCCGCCGATTTCGCGCCGATGCGCGCCGAAGTCGAAAGCTACATGGCCCCGCACCGCATCTGGGAAGCCAAGGTCGCGCATGAAAGCACGATCATCGAAAAGGGTAACTGGAAGCTCGTCTGGGAAAACAACCGCGAGTGCTACCATTGCGCCGCCAACCATCCGGAACTCTGCCGCACCTACCCTGAAAACCCGAGTGTTACGGGAACGGACGGTGGTGCGAGCGATCCCGAGATCGGTGGCCACTGGGCACGCTGCGAGGCTGCCGGCCTGCCAAGCCGTTTCAAGATCGATCCGCAGGGCCAATTCCGTGTTGCCCGCATGCCGCTGATCGGGGAAGCCGAAAGCTACACCATGTCGGGAAAACGCGCCGTGCGCCGGCCGCTTTCGGAAGATGTGAGCATCAGCCATATCGGCGCGCTGCTCCTGTTCCATTATCCGACGACCTGGAACCACTTCCTCGGCGACCACACCATTTCTTTCCGGGTGCTGCCGCTCAACGCCAACGAGACCATGGTCACCACCAAATGGCTGGTGCACAAGGACGCGGTGGAAGGCGTGGATTACGACCTCGAGGACCTCACCCACGTCTGGAACGAAACCAACGATCAGGACCGTCGCATCGTCGAAGAAAACGCCTTCGGCATCCGTTCGCCCGCTTACCAGCCCGGCCCCTATTCCATGGAAGACGAGGGCGGTGTGATGCAGTTCGTCAACTGGTATGCCGATTTCATGGTTGACCGGCTGTCGGGCGACAAGGCCCGCCTGTCGGCCGTAGCGTAACGCGAAGATGAATATGGCTGTGACCTACAAACACGTAGACGAGATGAAGCCGTGGAGCGACAAGCTCCACATGCTGGAATGCATTTCGGTGACTCCCGAGACGCCTGATGTGATGACATTCCTGTTCCGCTCCGAGGATCAGAACTGGTTCCGTTACATTCCGGGCCAGTTCGTGACGCTGGAATTGCCAGTGGGGCCGGAGCCGCTCTATCGAACCTATACATTGTCGTCCAGCCCATCACGGCCCTATGCCCTGTCGGTCACGGTCAAGGCGCAGGCCACCAGCATCGGCACGCGCTGGATGTTCGACAATCTGAAGCCCGGCATGAAAATCCGGGCGCTCGGTCCGCTCGGTGACTTCTCCTATGTGCGGCATCCGGGTGAGAAATACCTGTTCATCTCGGCCGGCTCCGGTGTCACGCCGATGATGTCGATGGTGCGCGACATGAGCGACCGTGCGCCGCAAAGCGACATCGCCTTCATCAACTGCTCGCGCTCGCCGTCCGATATCGTGTTCCGGCACGAGCTGGAATATCTCGCCCGTTTCATGCCGAAACTGTCGCTTGGTTTCATCGTGGAAAATTGTGGTCGCACCGATCTCTGGTCGGGCCTGAAGGGCATGGTCGACAAGGCCAAGATCGCGCTTCTGGCTCCGGATTTCATGGACCGCACCGTTTTCTGTTGCGGGCCGGGGCCTTTCATGGCTGCCATCAGTTCCATGCTGGATGCTTCCGGCTTCGACATGAGCCGTTACCATCAGGAAAGCTTCTCGCCGGCCGCCCCCGTTGCCGTGGGTGAAAGCGTTCACACCGCTGCGGATGGCGAGGCGCTGTCGATGGTGGGGTTCACGCTTTCCGGCAAGGAAGTGCCGTGCCAGCCCGGCCAGACCGTTCTGATGACGGCGCGCGCTGCCGGGGTTCGTATCGGCGCTGCCTGCAGATCGGGGATCTGCGGCACCTGCCGGGTGCTGAAGCTTTCCGGCGAGGTGGAGATGCACCACAATGGCGGCATTCTCGATGACGAAATCGAGGAAGGCTATATTCTCGCCTGCTGCTCGCGGCCCCTGACCGACGTGAAAGTGGAAGCCTGATCGGCGGATACCCTCTTCATCTGCTTGTTCTGAAAACGTTTTTTTGCTTGGGAACCAATCTTCCTTGAACGCGTTTTCATCGCGTCGAATTCTTTTCGGGTGTTTTAAATGGGGGCTGACCCATATCTCCGACAAGAGTGAGTGGGTGAAGCGCGGCTCAACGCGCGCGAGCAAACGGAGGAAGACCATGATGAATTTCCGGACAACGAGTGTCGCCACGGCGATCGTCCTGTTCCTGACAAGCTTTACGCCGTCGCAGGCGTTCCAGGTGCCTGTTCCGATGCCGAAGCCGGCGATCACGACCGACAATGTTGTGCCGGTGCAGTACCGCGAATGGGACCGCAGAGGTGACCGCAGATACGGGGACCGTGTGTACCGCCATCGCCCGCCGCGTGACGGATATTATAACGGCCATCGCGGTTATCGCGACCGCCGTCCGGGCTACCGTTATCACAATGGATTCTGGTTCCCGATGGCAGCCTTTGCGGCAGGTGCGATCATTGGCGGCGCCATGTCGCAGCCGGCCCCGGCCTATGGCGGCAGCCACGTCTCCTGGTGCCAGAACCGTTGGCGCTCGTATCGCGCTTACGACAACAGCTACCAGCCGAGCAGCGGTCCGCGCCGCGTGTGCGTGTCCCCCTACAGCCGTTAAGGACGGTTTTCGAAAGCCCGGATCCTATCCGGGCTTTTGCTTTCAGGCGGCCGATTTCGATAAACGAAGCGTGATAACGCCGTTAATGCTGGGTTCAGGCGAAAACGCCTAGCCTGCAACCTGTGATGTTTCAGCCAGCACCGACAAACTGGCCGGATGAAAGAAAAAGGTGTTATTATTCACGTGCAACGGCCTGTCGACCGTCGTGAATGGAGGAAGTCAGATGAGAAGCTATGTGAAAAATATCCTGGCTGTCGGTCTTTCTGCAATCGTGGTTGCAGGAGCAATTGTTCCCGCTGAGGCAATGCCATTGCCGGTGGCGCCGAAGAGCGTCGAGGCGCAGGGCAACGATGCCAGCCAGAATATCGTGAATGTGCAATACTGGCGCGATCGTGATCGTGATCGTGGCGGCTGGGGCGATCGCGGTGACTGGGGTGATCGTCGTGGGTGGTATGGTGGCCATCGCGGTTATCGCGATTACCGTCCCGGCTATCGTCACCATGACGGATACTGGTTCCCGCTCGCAGCCTTTGCGACGGGTGCGATCATCGGCGGCGCCCTGTCGCAGCCGCGCGAGGTCTACCGCCCCGTGCCGGAATATCGTCCGCGTCCGGTCTATCGCGAATACCGCCCGATCCGTCGCGGCGGTTTGAGCCAGTCGCATGTGAACTGGTGCTATGGCCGCTATCGGTCCTACGATGCCTATAGCAACACGTTCCAGCCCTACCACGGCCCACGCCAGCCCTGCTATTCGCCTTACAGCTGATAGAAGGACGAATTGAACCGACAAGAGCCGCCAGGCACCGAGCCGGGCGGCTTTTTGTTGTCAGAGAATGCGCGCCCGCTTCAGCACGAACCAGGCAAGCATGACCGAAATCACGATAAAGATGCTGGCCGCCATCGTGCCGCCGGTACCGACCGTAAACGGCAGCTCGTCCGTATTCATGCCGAAGAAACCGGTCACCAGCGATGGCGGCAGCAGGAACGCCGTCATCAGCGACAGGATATAAAGGTGCCGGTTGGTTTCGGACGAGAGCTTGGAATCGATTTCCTCGTGCAGCAGCCTCGCGCGCTCCTGCAGTGCGTAGACGTCGTGATCGACGGCCTCGAGGCGGCCCATCAGCCGTGAGGCTACATCCTCGAAACCATCAGGCATCTCGTCCTCGTCGGCGGCAGAGGCCCGCCGCATCAGAGTCAGCACGGTGCGCAGATGCCGGTGCAGGCGAACGACCGTGCGGCGCAGAGGCGCAAGACGCCGGCGCTCGTCGCGGTTCTCGCTGTCATAGACCATGTCCTCGATGGCATTCAGCTCTTCGGTCGTCTCCATCACCAGGTTGATGAGCGAGCGCTGGAATTCCGCAACGAGGCCCTCGAAGACATGGGCCGGCGTGAGGTAACGGTTGGAATTCTTGTCGACTGCCGCCTTCAGCCGATCCACTGAACGCAGCGGCTGTAAACGGGTGGTGATGATGAAACGGTCGCTCACCGCAAAATGCAGCCAGCCGAAATCGCGCGTCTCCTTGTCGAATTCGCGCTGGAAATCGACCAGCGTGCCATAGAGCGATTTTTCATCCACCGTGATGGAGGGATGGGTCTCATGGGTGGTGAGGCTTGCCAGCGCCGCCGGATCGAGCCCCTCGATCGTTTCGAGAAAACCCGCCACCCGCTGATCCGCGAGATTGAGATGCAGCCAGAAGAAGCCCTCGCATTCGGCCATCTCGCCGAAGCCCGCATCGGGCGCAAGCCGCCTGCACGGCGCTGTTCCGGGGTGGAATTGATAGGCCCAGACAAGGCCGGGGATAGCGGGCGTTATGAGATCCATCGTGGCAGTCCTGACCGGCGGGGAGGGAGTGGGAGGCGTCCGTCGCCCCATGACGGGAACGGCAGCGGTGGCACAGCACCTTTCAGCGCATGCTGAGCAAATTCATATGACAGTTTTATAACAATCCTGCTGAAATGGCGGGAATTTTCAAATTGACGTTTACGTAAAAATCATTTAGCCCGAAGAACAGCACGATAGGCAAAAGCTTCGGGAGGAGGCAGCATGTATACCGCGCCGGTGGATGATATCGCCTTTACACTCAAATATGTGGCGGGTCTTCAAGACGCGTTGTCCGGGGGTGCGCTGGGGGATCTCGGTGAAGATGTCGTCGATGCCATCCTGCAGGAAGCCGGCCGTTTCGCCACCGAGCAGGTCGCACCGCTTGCCGATATCGGCGATCGCCAGGGCGCAAGGATTGCCGATGGCAAGGTCACGACCCCGGATGGTTGGGCCGATCTTTACCGGCGCTGGGCGGAAGCAGGCTGGAACAGCCTGACTGCGCCTGAGGAATTCGGCGGCCAGAACCTGCCACATATGCTGAATGTAGCCGCACTCGAAATGTGGAACTCCGGTTCCATGGCCTTTGCGCTCGCGCCGACGCTCACCATGGGCGCGGTGGAAGCCCTCGTCGCCCACGGCAGCAACGATCTGAAACGCACCTATCTTCCAAAGCTCGTATCCGGGGAATGGACCGGCACGATGAACCTTACCGAACCGCATGCGGGATCGGACCTTGGCGTCCTGAAGGCCCGTGCGGAGCGCAATGGTGACGGCACCTATCGTATCTTCGGGCAGAAGATTTTCATCACCTGGGGCGAACATGATGCGGCGGACAATATCATCCACCTTGTTCTCGCCCGCCTGCCGGATGCGCCGGCCGGTACGCGCGGCATATCGCTGTTCCTCGTGCCGAAGTTTCTCCCCAACGACGACGGTACGCCGGGTAGCCGGAACGATGTCTTCTGCCATTCGCTGGAACACAAGCTCGGCATTCACGGTTCGCCCACCTGCACGATGATCTTCGGTGACGGCAAGTTCGGCGAAGAGAAGGGCGCGCTGGGCTGGCTGATCGGCGAGGAGAACAAGGGTCTCGCCTGCATGTTCACCATGATGAACAATGCCCGCCTCGCCGTTGGCATGCAGGGTGTGGCGATCTGCGAGGCGGCGACCCAGAAGGCAATCGAATACGCCAGAGAGCGCACGCAGGGCAAGGCGCCCGGCTGGCAGGGTTCCGGCATGAGCCCGATCATCGAGCATCCCGATATCGCCCGCACGCTTCTGACGATGAAGGCGCTGACGCAGGGATCGCGGGCGATCTCCTTTAGCTGCGCCCACGCCATCGACATGGCGCATGCCACTGGCGACGCGACCGAGCGTGCCCATTGGCAGGAGCGCGCCGCCCTTTTGACGCCTATCGCCAAATCCTTCTCCACCGATGCCGGTGTTGATGTCGCCTCCATGGGCATTCAGGTGCATGGCGGCATGGGCTTCATCGAGGAAACCGGTGCCGCGCGTTATCTGCGTGATGCCCGCATCGCGCCGATCTACGAAGGCACCAACGGCATTCAGGCCATCGATCTGGTGGTGCGCAAGCTGCCGCTTTCCGATGGCGCGCAGGTGCGCGGTTTCATCGCCGAATTGCGTGAAATCGCCGCCCGGACCGCCGCTTCGAACCGCGACGATCTCGGTGAAACGGCCCGTTATCTGGAGACGAGCCTGAACGATCTGGAAACGGCGACCGACTGGCTGCTGGAACGCCTGAAATCCGGCGAAACCGAAACAGCGCTCGCCGGTGCCACGCCCTATCAGCGTCTCTTCGGGCTGGCGCTCACCGGCGCCTATCTTGCCAAGGGCGCGTTGGCGCAGGTCGATGACGGCAAGGGTGCGCATCGCGCCTCGCTTTGCCGGTTTGCGGCGGAAAACCTGCTGGCGGAAACGGCAGCACTCAAGGACCGCGTCATTGCAGGTGCGGCAAGCCTTGCCGCTGCCCGCGCCGTGTTGGCTTCCTGACTGGATTGAGGAAATAGCTATGTCGGACGATCATATTCTCGTCGAGCGGGTCGGCCATGCGCCGGAGGTTCTGACCATCCGCTTCAACCGGCCGGAAAAGAAAAATGCCATCACCGATGCGATGTATCTGCGCATGGCTGAGGCGTTGCAGGCCGCGAATGCGGACCCGGATATTCGTGTTGTCGCTTTTCTCGGCACGGAAGGCTGCTTTTCCGCCGGCAACGATATGGCCGATTTCCTTGCCTTCGCCATGTCGGGCGCAAAGGGCAAGCTTGCGGTGCTCGATCTTCTGAAGGCGCTCGCGACCTTCGAAAAACCTCTGGTTTCGGGCGTTGACGGGCTGGCCATCGGCATCGGCACGACGCTGAACCTGCATTGCGATCTGACCGTCGCCTCTAATCGCAGCCTGTTCAAGACGCCGTTCGTGGATCTGGCGCTGGTGCCGGAAGCCGCGTCCAGCCTGCTTGCACCGAGGCTTATCGGCCATCAACGTGCCTTTGCGCTGCTTGCCATGGGCGAAGGTTTCACCGCCGAACAGGCCTTGCAGGCCGGGATGATCTGGAAAGTTGTTGCCCCCGAACATGTCGAAACCGAAACGCTGGCGCTCGCCACGCGGCTTGCCGCCAAGCCGCAGCAGGCGCTGAAGATCGCCCGCGATCTCGTGCGCGGCAGCCCGGAGGATGTGCTGGCCCGCATCGACGAGGAAGCCCGCCATTTCATAGCGCAATTGCAAAGTGCTGAAGCGCGCGCCGCCTTCGAGGCATTTATGCGCCGTTAAGCGTTCCGGCAGGAATTCCTTGCGGTTAAGGAACCGGGTAATATGGCTTGGGTTAAATAACGCAACGTCATTGTCCGAAGGCCACCCGCATGCGTCACTTCGTTTTCGCCCTGACCCTCTTGCTCTCCGCTGCGACCGTTGCAGAGGCGGCGGCGCTCACGCCCTTGCCGCCAGCCGGTTCCGGCAACAACGTCATTCTGGCGCAGTCCACGCAAGACGATAGCCCGAACTACTATTCCGGCAATTCCCGCGAGCGCCAGCGCCGCGCGCGTTTCGTTTGCGTCATCACTCCACCGGACAGTTCCAATCGGCGCCGGCCCTATATCTGCCCCATCGAGCAGGGCCGCGTCGGCGGCGCCTGCCGTTGCTCGGGCGTGGTCGGCAACGGCACGGTCGATACCGCCTGGTGATTATTTCTCCAGCGTTGCCACGGCTTCCACATGCGGCGACCAGAGGAACTGGTCGACCGGGGTGACGCGCGTGACGCGATAACCGCCCTCCACCAGAATGGCGAGGTCACGCGCAAGCGTCAGCGGATTGCAGCTGACGGCGACGATTTTCTTCACCGTGCTGCGGGCAAGCTCCTTGCACTGGACTTCCGCACCGGCGCGCGGCGGATCGAACACAACGGCATCGAAATTCTTCATCTCGCTCGTCATCAGCGGGCGGCGGAAGAGATCGCGTTTCTCGATGCTGACGGGCTTTAGTCCCTGTGTGTTGCGGGCGGCGAAATCCAGCGCCTTCAGCGGCTTGTCCTCCGCCTCCACCGCATGCACCCTGCCGATGCGTGCCAGTCTCAGCGCAAACGTGCCGGAACCGCAGAACAGATCGGCGATGCGTTTGGATTTGCCGACATGGGCAAGCACCAGTTCCGCCATGGCGTCTTCCGCCTGTTTCGTCGCCTGCGTGAAACCGCCGGCCGGTGGCGAAACCGGAATGCCGCCGAATTCGATGATCGGCTTGTCCGGTTCGATCAGGATTTCACCGGAAAGCGAGACACGGGCGATGCCGCGCATGGCAAGCACCGTTTCCGTCAATGTGCGCCGTTGTTTGTCGCCAACGGATTTGATGCCATCGACTGAAATGTCGAGACCCGAGAGCGTTTCAAGAACGGTCATGCGGAACGGCTCGGCGTTCGACGCAAGGGAAAAGCCGATGGCGCGGATGGCGTCCAGCCGCGCGACGATACCGGGCGAGGTGACGGGACATTCCTCGATGGCAACGATGTGGTGGCTGTTCGCCTGATTGAAGCCGAGCAACAGACCCTTTTCCGTCTTGCGGGCGGCAAACACCGCGCGGCGGCGCTCGCCGGGGCGACAGATGACGAGATCGTCTACCGGCGGCGTCAGGCCTTTCGATCTCAGCGCGGAAACCACCAGCTCCCGCTTGAAGGCGTGGTAGGGCTGGTCGGCAAAATGTTGCAGCGAACAGCCGCCACAGGAGCCGTTAACGCCCTCGGGGCCAAAGTGGCGGCAGACGGGTTCGCGGCGGTCAGCGGAGGCTTCCGCAATCGAGATGATGGTGCCGGTATCCTTGACCTTGGCAATGGCCACCGTTTCGCCGGGCAGGGCGAAGGGCACATAGACCGGGCCGTTGGGACAGTGCGCAATGCCGTCGCCCTGGGCGCCAAGGCTCTTGATGCTGACGGTCTGCGTGGTCATGGCTTTTCGCCTCCGAGAAGAAATTCGATATTGCCGTCGCCGCCGGAAATCGGCGAGGGAATGAGGCCGAGGCTTTTCCAGCCCATGTCTTCAACGAGCCAGCGCTCCAGTTCGGCGGCAACGGCGGGGGCCGTTTCCGGTTCTTTCAACAGGCCGGCCTTGCTGATGGCGTCGCGGCCCGCCTCGAATTGCGGCTTGACCAGCAGAACCGCCAGCGCGCCGGAGGCGGCAAGGTCGAGCGCCGGGGCAAGGGCGAGCTTTATGGAAATGAAGGACACGTCGGAGACGATGAAGCCGATCTCCCGGTCATCGATATCGTCCGCAGTGAGAAACCGTGCATTCAGTCCTTCCAGACTGGTGACACGCGGATTGTTCTCGATCCGTGGGTGGATTTGCCCGTGGCCGACATCGATGGCGACAACGTGTTTTGCGCCGCGGTGAAGCAGCACCTCGGTGAAGCCGCCGGTGGAGGCACCGACGTCGAGACATTCGTGGCCCTTCGGATCGAGCCCGAAATGATCGAGTGCGGCGGTGAGCTTCAGGGCAGCGCGGGAAACATAGGCCTGCGCCGGATCGGTGATGGCGATCTTGACGTTTCCGGCGACGGTTTGGCTGGGCTTGGTGGCGGTTTTCCCGTTGACGCTCACGGTGCCGCGCGCAATCGCATCGCGCGCACGCGAGCGGCTGGCGAAGTGGCCGAGCGAAACAAGAAGCTGGTCAAGCCGTTCATTTTCAGGTGTTTTGGACATGGTCCCGTGTCAATGACCGTCAAACCCCGCAGATGCAAGCGATTTATCGTTCTCATCGCTTCGCAACGGTGCCATTTTGCCGCAGCGGATGGTCATTCAGGGCCGTCAAACAGCATATGCGATTAATCCAATATAAAGGCTTGTATTGCACTTTGTGTCCAAGGCCCGTGCGGCCAGTCGGAACCTGCCATGACGGCATCTCCTCCCATTCCCAAAATTGCGACCGTTGCAGCGCAGACGCTTGCTCCGAGGCATCAGGTCGCCGAGAGAGTTTGCGATGTCGCTGAAAAATTTCCCCATCAACATTAAGCTCATTGTCACCTTCTGCGTCTTGATGGGCGTGTGCCTGCTCGCCTCCGCGGTGGTCTTCTGGCAGACGCTGGGGAGTGAGCACGTCACGGTCCAGAACAACAGGGCCAACAACATCATGCATGCGGTGGATGGTGCCACGGCCGCGATGCTGGAACAGGCCGTCAACCAGCGCGGCTTCCTGCTGTTTCGCAGCGACAGCACCTACAATGATGTTTTCGCCCAGCGCGACCTGATGCTGAAGAAGCTTGACGAAGCCCGCGCGCTCGCCGTTGGCCAGCCGGACATCCTGAAATCCATCGACGATATGCAGAAATCCGCAACCGTGTTCTTCAAGGAACTGGCGGAACCGCAGATCGCCGCACGCAAGACGACCGAGGCACCGATTTCCGAAATCATCGAAATCGGCCGCAATCAGGCGAAAGGCCAGCTCGATGGCTTCCGCGCCTCCGCCGCCAAGATCAAGGACCAGCTGAACGGATTGTCGGCAAGCTACGCCGCGCAGCAGGACACCGCCGCACTCAACCTCAAGCTCGCGCTTCTGGGTGGCGGCGCTGTCGCCGGTCTTCTGGCCTGCGCTCTCATCTGGGCGCTGTCGCGCTCCATCGTCACACCGATTGTCGGCATGACGGCGGCGATGAGCAGGCTTGCCGATGGTGACATGACCACGGAAGTTCCGGCCCTCGACCGCAAGGACGAAGTCGGCAAGATGGCGAAGGCCGTTCTCGTCTTCAAGGAAGCCGGGCTGGAGAAGTCCCGCCTTGCCGGCGAGACCGAGCGCATGCGCTCCGCAACCGAAACCGAGCGCCGCCGCAACGAGGAAGAGAAGGCGCAGGACGAAGCCGCCAACGCCCTTGCGCGTGACGAGCTTGGCAAGGGTCTTTCGGCTCTGGCGGAAGGCGATCTCGCCTACCGCATCGAAACGCCGTTCGCTTCCTACATCGACCCCATCCGTATCGATTTCAACAGCGCCGTCGAAAAGCTCCAGCATGCCATGCGCGCGGTTGGCGAGAACGCGGCAGCAATCAATTCCGGCGCTTCGGAAATGCTGTCTGCCGCCGACGACCTGTCGCGCCGCACCGAACAGCAGGCCGCCTCCATCGAGGAAACCGCAGCAGCTCTGGAAGAAGTAACCACCACCGTGCGCGATAGCGCCAGGGGTGCAGAAGACGCCGGCAATCTGGTTCAGCGCGCCCGCACCGGTGCGGAAAAATCCGGCGTCGTGGTGCGCAAGGCGGTTGCCGCCATGCGCGAGATCGAAAAGTCTTCCGGGGAGATCGGCAACATCATCGGCGTCATCGATGATATCGCTTTCCAGACCAATTTGCTGGCACTGAACGCCGGTGTGGAAGCCGCCCGTGCGGGTGATGCCGGCAAGGGTTTTGCCGTGGTTGCACAGGAAGTGCGCGAACTCGCCCAGCGTTCCGCCAATGCCGCCAAGGAAATCAAGACGCTGATCGGCGCCTCCAGCCAGCAGGTGGAAAACGGCGTCAATCTCGTTGACGAAACTGGCAAGGCGCTGGAACTCATCGTGGCGGAAGTCGAAGAAATCAACGCCCATGTCAGCGCCATCGTCGTTGCTGCCCGCGAACAGGCGACGGGCTTGCAGGAAATCAACACGGCCGTGAACACCATGGATCAGGGCACGCAGCAGAATGCCGCGATGGTGGAGCAGCAGACCGCCGCCAGCCATTCGCTCGCCCGCGAAGCGGAAGCGCTTAACAGCCTGCTCGGCCAGTTCAGGGTCGGCGGTGTTCGTGGTGCCGTTGCCAGCAATGGTGGATATTCCGCCCCCCGTCAGTCCTCGGCTAAGCCGACCTTCCAGCCTGCTCCCGCCGCGCCGGTCAGAAAAGCGCCGGTAAAACCTGCCTCCGCAACCGCAAGGCCGGTCGCCTCGCCAGCCCGCGCGCTTGGCCAGAGCCTCGCCCGCGCCTTCGGCGGTAATCAGGAAGTGCCTGCCGCCAAGGATCAGGACTGGACGGAGTTCTGAGCGAGGCGGTCACGATCGTTGAGTGAGAATTGGGGGCTGTGAAGCCCCCTTTTTGTTGCTAGATGTACGGGTGCGAGCATTCAACCGCCCGTTTGTCGCGGTTTTCCAGCAAAGGTGATTTCGAGATGGCTCCTCGCATCAAGTTGAAAATCCTTGACGGTGCATATGGGGTGGCCCGGCTCCACGCCTCTGAAGCCATTCCGGCCTGGGCCGATGGCGGTGGCTTCGTCAGCATCACCCGGACCGATGACGAACTTTCCATCGTCTGCCGGGAAGATCGTATCCCCGGCGATGTGCGATCCGATACGGGTTGGTCCTGTTTGAAGTTACAGGGTCCATTTGCCTTCGATGAAACGGGCATCGTCTTGTCCGTGATCGAGCCGCTGTCGACCAACGAGATCGGAATATTTGTGGTTTCGACTTTCGATGGCGACCACCTGCTTGTGAAATCGAACGATCTGGAAAAAGCTTTCGTTCTGCTGAAAAATGCAGGGCATACCCTCATTTAGAGATCCATTCGCCAAGACGACGTCTCCAAGGAGGAGCGTTGTGAAGATTGAAATGGACCACCCGGCGCATGGTTCAAAAGCTGCAATTCAATCGAGCCGAATGGCCGTTTCCTCTTTCGCCGTTCGTATGACGACCATGGTGAAAAAGCGTGCGACATTGTTTTGGTCGCGGAACAACCTGTCGCAAAGTGCATCGAACTCCTCCATGTCGCGCAACCGCAGCATCAGAACGACATCAGTAGCACCGGTAACGGAATAGGCGTGTGAAACCGCGTCCTCGGCGCTCGCCAGGTCGAGAAAACGGCGCATATGCTGCTCGCCGTGCAATTTCAGCTCCACCGTCACCAGCGCCTTGATCGCCCGTCCGGCTCTGGCGGGATTGAGGATCGCGACAATGCGGTCGATCACGCCCGATTTGCGCAACCGTTGCAGACGGCGCAGGCAACTGGAGGGCGACAGCCCCACCTCCTCGGCCATGTCCACATTGGTACGCGATGCATCGCGCTGCATGAGGTTTAAAAGTTTGCGGTCGATACGGTCCATTGCCGCAGCATAATCTCCCATGGTCAACTTGCAATAAAATTGCACAAAGCTGCAATCTTTGACCACAAATGCGAACCGGCTCGAGCTAGTGGATGGGGACAATCTTTAAGGAGTCTCCGATGCCATTGCTGATGCCCGTCTGGCGTAAAACGCGGGAAACGCTTGAAATCTATTGGGTGCTTGTCCGGATCACCGTTCCGATTGCGATCCTCACCGAACTGTTGTCGAGGATGGGCGCGATCGAGGCCGTGGCCCCGGTCTTTGCGCCGGTCATGAACCTGATTGGGCTTCCGCCGGAGCTGGGCCTGGCCTGGCTGACGGGAATGCTGGTGGGAATATGGGGCGCTGTGCCGCTGGTTTTCACGCTGGTTCCCGTATCCTCGCTCAGCGTGGCGGATGTAACGGTTTTCTCGGCCCTCATCCTGTTCGCGCATGGGCTGCCCATCGAGCAGAAGATCATTGAAAAGGCCGGCCCCGGCGTGATCGCAACGACGCTGCTGCGTATCGGGGGCGGATTGCTCTATGCCTTTCTCCTGCACCATTTTCTGGAGGTGACAGGGTGGCTTTCAGCCCCGGTGAGCCCCGTCTGGACTGCCATGGGCCCCACGCCCGACTGGGCAGACTATTTCTGGGGCCTTGGCGAAACCATGCTCTCGATGCTCGTCATCCTTCTGGTCCTGTCCTTTGGCCTTGAAATCCTCAGGCTGACTGGCGTCCTGGCATTGATGATGAAAGCGCTTTCGCCCGTGCTGCGTCTTGCCGGCATTCGCGGCGAGGCCGAACATCTCACTGCCATCGGCTTGTTCCTCGGCATTTCCTATGGCGCCGGTCTTCTGATCCGCGAGGCGCAATCGGGAGCGATATCGCCGCGTCAGGTCTTTTTGTCATGCGTGTTCATGGGTTTTGCGCATAGCGTGATCGAGGACACCATTGTCGTGATGTCGCTGGGTGCAGATGTCTACGGCGTTCTGGTCGGGCGGCTCGTTTTCGCCATTGTGGCAACCGCCGCCATTGCCGCACTGCTGCACCGTCTTTCCGACAAAGTGTTCTTCGCGCGGATGTTCAGGCCGCAGGGTACATAGGCGAAGACACGCCAGGTTTCGTCGCGGGACCGGCGTGGTCAACCCGGATGGGGTGCCAGACGGAAATATCGCGCGGGGCATCCAGAAGCTCGGGCAGTGCATCGTGCCATGCCTGCCGATAGGGACGATGAACCTGAACGTCGAGCACGTCCTGATGGTCGCTCCAGGTTTCGTGCAGCAGGAAGTGGTTTTCGTTTTCGCCGTCCCGATGCAGGGTCGCATTCACAAAGGTGTCCTCGTGTCGCATGGCGTCGAGCAGATCGTTCAGCAATGCCAGAAAACGTTCGCGCTGGCCGGTACGGACCTTGAAGCCGATGAGATAGGTGGTGTGCATGGATGCTTACTCCTTCGTGCCGTGCATCAGGGCGGCGCGTGTCTCCGCGTCGGCCGGGTAGAAACATTCCAGCACCAGCTCGGACAGCGTCACATCCGTGGCGGTTCCGAAAACCGTGGTGGTGGAAATGAAACGCAGCACGCCCCCTGACGACGGATCGCGCAGTTCAAGCGGTATCGCCAACGGATCGGTCCCGGCGACATGCCGCGGAGCCGCCGGCGCGGGATAGGCGGAAAGTTCCGCATGCAGCCGAGAGAGCGTCTCGTCTCCGGTCTCTTCGACCTGGCGGCGCAGGCGATCCAGCAGGTGATGCCGCCATTCGGCAAGATTGACGATGCGTGAACTCAAGCCATCCGGATGCAGGCTCAGCCGCAATACATTGAGGGGCGGGTGAAGCAGGTCTTCGGATATGCCGGCGAGAAGCGATTTGATTGCATCATTGGCAAGTACCAGATTCCAGTGGCGGTCGACGGCAAGTGCCGGGAAGGGCATGTGCCCCTGCACCACGGTTTCGACGGCCTTACGGGCTGCTGTCATGTCCGGCGCATCCAGCGATCGTTCGGAATGGATCGGCGCGTAACCAGCAGCCAGCATCAGCCGGTTGGTGGCACGGGCGGGCATCGACAGCTGCTCCGCCAGCCGCGTCAGCATCTCGCGGCTGGGCGATGACCGCCCGCTTTCCACAAAGCTTAGATGGCGCGCCGATATCTCTGCGTCGGAAGCCAGATCGAGCTGGCTTAATCTGCGGCGGGCCCGCCATTCCTTCAGCACCTGGCCGACATGTTCTTGATGATGTGTCATGCCCCGCAGCCTAGCAGAAGATATCGGCAATGCGATTACCCCTGAGGTAATTGTTCTGCGTCGCGGCCCCCGGCATGCTCAGGCCGTCAACCAAAAGGAGCGCAATCATGACGCAACATCTCGCAATCGCCGAAACCTATCTCGCGGTCTGGAACGAGGAGGACGGTGAACGCCGCAAGCACCTCGTCAACAAGGCGTGGACCGAAACGGCGCGCTACGTGGATCCTATGATGCAGGGTGAGGGGCAACAGGGGATTGCCGCGATGATCGACGCGGCGCGCCAGAACTTTCCCGGCTTCCGCTTCGTTCTGACGGGCACCCCGGATGGCCACGGCGTCTTTACCCGGTTCTCATGGCGTCTGGTCTCGCCTGCGGGAGAAGATGTGGCCGGCGGCACCGATGTCGTCAGCCGCGATGCCGAGGGGCGGATTGAAAATGTCGTCGGTTTCCTCGACGGCGCCGCAGCATAATGCAATGAGGCGGCGTGGTTGTCCCCGCGCCGCCTCATCGTAAGAAATGTGCTCTCAGCCAGCGAAACCCATATCCACCCGGCGCTGGCCGAGGGCATCAAACACCGTGGAAACGATGCCGGCACGGTCGAGGCCGGCATTGGCATACATGGTCTCGGGCTTGGCTTGCTCGACCCATTGGTCAGGCAAAGTGAGCGTCCGAACCTTCGGGCCATGATCGAGCAATCCGGCACTTGCCATGAAATGCAGCACATGCGCACCGAAGCCGCCGACGGAGCCTTCCTCGATCGTCACCAGAATTTCGTGATGTGCGGCAAGCTGGCGAATGAGGTCGAGATCGAGCGGCTTGGCGAAGCGCGCATCGGCAACCGTGGTTGAAAGTCCTGCGGCATCGAGGTCTTCTGCCGCGGCAAGGCATTCGGCAAGGCGCGTGCCGAAGGAGAGGAGCGCGACCTTGGTGCCTTCCTTGATGATGCGGCCCTTGCCGATCTGCAGGATTTCGCCGCGCACCGGCATCTCGACGCCCACGCCTTCACCGCGCGGATAACGGAAGGAAATCGGGCCTTCGTCATAGCTTGCCGCTGTGCGGACCATATGTTTCAGCTCGGCCTCGTCTGCCGCCGCCATCACCACCATACCGGGCAGGGTGGCAAGGAAGGTGGTATCGAAGGAACCGGCATGGGTCGGCCCATCCGCACCGACGAAACCGGCGCGGTCGATCGGAAAGCGCACGGGCAGGCTCTGGATGGCCACATCATGCACCAGCTGGTCGTAACCGCGTTGCAGGAAGGTGGAGTAAAGCGCGCAGAACGGCTTGTAACCATCGGCCGCAAGCCCTGCGGCGAAGGTGACGGCATGCTGTTCGGCAATGCCGACATCGAAGGTGCGGGCCGGGAAAAGCTCGGCCATCTTGTCGAGACCGGTACCATTAGGCATGGCGGCGGTGACGCCGATGATCTTGTCGTCGAGGGTCGCTTCCTGGATCAGCGCTTCGGCAAAGACGCTGGTATAGCTCGGCGCATTCGGCTTGGCTTTCGCCTGCGCGCCGGTGATGACGTCGAACTTGTTGACGCCGTGATATTTGTCGGCAGCGGCTTCCGCCGGCGCATAACCCTTGCCCTTCTGCGTCACCACATGGATGAGAACAGGGCCTTTCTGGTTGTCGCGCACATTGCGCAGCACAGGCAGCAGGTGATCGAAGGAATGACCGTCGATCGGGCCGATGTGATAAAAGCCAAGCTCCTCGAACAGCGTGCCGCCGGTCACGTAACCGCGCGCATGGGTCACGGCGCGGGTAATGGCACGGTCGATGGTCTTGCCGAGATAGGCGGTGAGTTTCTTGCCGAAATCGCGGAAGCCCATATAGGTGCGGCCGGATGCCAGCCGCGCGAGATACGCGCTCATCGCGCCCGTCGGCGGCGCAATCGACATGTCGTTGTCGTTGAGAATGACGATCAGCCGCGCGTCGAGCGCACCGGCATTGTTGAGCGCCTCAAACGCCATGCCAGCCGACATGGAGCCGTCGCCTATGACGGCGATGACCTTGCGGTCGCTCTCATCCAGCCCCGCCGCCACCGCCATGCCGAGACCGGCGGAAATGGAGGTGGAGGAATGACCGGCGCCGAAATCGTCATATTCGCTTTCGGCCCGCCGTGTGAAACCGGAAAGACCGCCTTCCTGACGCAGCGTGCGGATGCGCTCGCGACGGCCGGTCAGGATTTTGTGCGGGTAACATTGGTGGCCGACATCGAAGATCAGCCGGTCTTCCGGCGTGTTGAACACCTTGTGGATGGCAATCGTCAATTCCACCACGCCAAGGCCCGCACCCAGATGCCCGCCGGTTTTCGACACCGCGTCGATCATCTCGTCGCGTAGTTCCCTTGCCAGTTCCGGCAGGTCGCGATCGTCGATCTCCTTGAGATCGGATGGAAAATTCACCCGGTCAAGCAATGGGGTCTGTGGCATTCCGGTCAATCGTTCGGCCTTTTCTCGTGGTCAGCGGCGGCGCCAGAGCGTCTTTCATATGGAAAGCCGACGGTCCAGTCCTGCATGTCGTTCACTTCTATAGAATTTCAACCCTCCGGCAAAGGGACAAACTCTTCTTCGTCGCCGGGAACGATATCGAAGCGTCCGGTTCTCCACTCCTGTTTGGCCTGCTCTATGCGTTCTTTTGATGACGAAACGAAGTTCCACCAGATGTAACGGCGCGAGTTGAGCGCCGCGCCGCCGAAGATCATGATGTGACAGCCGCCGCTGCCGCCCTGAAGCGTGATATCGTCGCCGGGTCGGAAAACGAGCAACTGGTCGGCAGCAAAAACGTCGCCCGCGACATCCAGAGAGCCGGAAAGAATGTAGATCGCCCGTTCCTCATGGTCGGCGGAGAATGGGAATTTCACACCCGGTTCCAGCGTCAGGTCGACATAAAGCGTATCGGTGAAGGCCGAAACGGGAGAGGTGAGGCCTTCGAACTCGCCGACCACGACCCGACCGGACGCGCCCTTGAGGTCGATCAGCGGCATGTCTTCCCGTGCCGTGTGGGAAAAGGCCGGGGCGATTTCTTCCATATGATCGGGAAGGGCAAGCCAGGTCTGCAGGCCGGACATGGAAAGCGGATGGCCGCGCAGGTTTTCCGGCGTGCGTTCCGAATGCACGATGCCGCGCCCGGCCGTCATCATGTTGATATCGCCGGGGCGAATCACGAGCTCGGTGCCGAGACTGTCGCGATGTTTGATCTCGCCGTCGAACAGATAGGTGACGGTGGAAAGCCCGATATGCGGATGCGGCTTGACGTCGAGCGCTTCGCCCGCCTTCAGAATAGCCGGCCCCATACGGTCGAAAAAGATGAAGGGGCCGACGAGACGCCGTTGCCGCGTCGGCAGCGCGCGCCGCACCGCAAAGCCGCCAATATCGCTGGTGCGCGGAATGATGAGGTTTTCGATGGCGTCGCAGGCGAAAGCATCACCCGCGACAGGATCGTTGCCGGGAAAGAAGGACATCGGAAGCTCCTCGTATCGTTACCCGGAAGCCTATCACGACCGGCGCAATATGGCAGCGCCGAGATGTTGAACGCTGTGTCGCTCCGTTCAACAGGACGTGTTTATTCGCCGTCCAGCGGCTCCACGCCCTGCGGTTTTCCGGCGCGGTCGAGACGGATTTTCTCGATGCGCTTTTCAGCGGCATTCAGAAGCGTCTCGCAATGTTTTTTCAGGGCTTCGCCGCGCTCGTAGATGGCGATTGATTCGTCGAGAGCTACATCTCCGCGTTCCAGGCGTGCGACAATGCTTTCCAGCTCGGCGACGGCCTTTTCGAAGGAATAACCGCTGACATCGGCTGTGTTGGCATTTTCCGTCATTTTTAACCCTTCATCATTCTCAAAATATGCATGGCTGCCGATTCCGCCAGCCCTTCCAGATCATAACCGCCTTCAAGCAGGCTGACGACCCGGTTCGAGGCGTATTTGTCAGCCATTTCCAGAAGCCGCCCCGTCGCCCAGTCGAAATCCTCGCCGACCAGATTGATCTGCGCCAGCGGATCGCGGTGATGCGCATCGAAACCGGCGGAGATGATGATGAGATCAGGCGAAAAATCGGCAATCGCCGGCAGGACGCGGGATTTGAACGCCTCGCGGAAATGGTCGCTGCCAGTATTGGGCGAAAGCGGCGCGTTGACCACATTGTTCTTCACGCCGGTTTCGTTCTTTTCGCCGCTCCACGGGTAAAGCGGCATCTGATGGGTGGAACAGAACAGCACTGACGTGTCGTTCCAGAAGATATCCTGCGTGCCGTTGCCGTGATGCACATCCCAGTCGATGATGGCGACGCGCTCCGCCCCATGCGCCTTCTGCGCGTGGCGGGCGGCGATCGCGGCATTGTTGAAGAGACAGAAGCCCATGGCCTTTGCGGTTTCCGCATGGTGGCCGGGCGGGCGGGCCGCAACGAAGACGTTGTCGGCAGCACCCGTGAACACGTCATCCACCGCCGCCATCGCAGCACCTATGCCGGTCAGCGCCGCCTGCAGGCTTTTCGGCGAGACATAGGTGTCGGCCTCGATGCGATTGATTTCGCCATCCTCTTCGGGGATCTGCCGCATGACGGCAAGCAGATGCTCCTCCGGATGCGCCAGAAGCACGGCGTCCTCATTGGCCTGCGGCGCTTCTTTCCGGACCAGCCGCTCGAAATTCGGATGTTCGAGCGCGATGTTCAGCGATCGCAGACGATCCGGCCGCTCGGGGTGGCCTTCGGGCGTGATGTGTTCGAGGAAGATCGGATGTTCGTAAAGACGGGTCGCCATTCTTTTCCTCCGGGAAGCGGATTGTTCAGGCGCGCTGCGGCAGAAGCGGATAACCAGCCATCACGGCGCGGCCGGCAAGAGCGGCAAGCACGGCCTTCAGCGCATCGCCCGGAATGAAGAGGAGCGAACCCATGAAGGCCTTTTCGAAGCCGAGCCCGACGACGAGCGCGAGATAGGTGATGCCGAAAGCGTAAAGCACGACCACCCCGCCGGCGAGGCTGGCGATAAAGAAACCGATACCCTGTGTCAGTGCGGACTGGCCGCGATTGACGAATTTTTCCGAGAGAGTGCCGGTGACGAAAACGGCTGCGATCCAGCCGATCAGGAAGCCCGTGGTCGGCGTGGTGAAGATGGAAAGACCGCCGCGTCCGCCCGAAAGCACCGGCAGGCCGATGGCGGCGATGAGGATCGTCAGGAGAACCGCGAGTGTGCCGCGTTTTGCACCCAGCACCACACCGGCCAGCATGACGCCAAGCGACTGCGCGGTGATCGGCACCGGGATGAAACCAAGGGTAATCGGCGGCAGAAGACCGAGCGCAATGATGATGGCGGAAAACAGCGAGATCAGCACAAGGTCGCGGGTCGTCATGGCTCGGAAACTCCGGATGGTTGTTTTGCCGTCAGCTTTGGCCTCTGAAACCGCGCGCGTCAATGGCGTCGGCAATGGCATCGGCATCCTTCAACGTCATAATCACCAGCGGCACGATGATCGTCGCAAACCGAACGGGAAGGCCGCGCGCCCGGTGCGCATCGCGCACGGCATGGTAACGGTTGACGATCTCAGGCACGAACCGCACCACAAGCCCAACCGCCAGCCCGATATCGGCAGCCTTCACGAGCCCCAGCCTTTCCAGCGGAGCGGCGGCAAGCGCGATTTCGTCCATGAACTGCGAAATGCTGACGGTGATGGTAACGGCGGTGGCGAGAAGCGCCAGCGCCGTCAGCCGCAAAAGATTGACACTCGCATCATGGGCCGGAAGCAGCAGATAGCTGAAGGCGGCGACGAGAAGAATGGTCAGCATCGCCGGGCGCAGCCGCAGACCGATCTCGCGAAAGGGCAACCGCGTCTCGCGCAGAATGACGGCGGCCAAGATTACGGCGCATCCCAGCAACAGCAGATCGCGGGTGAGAAACAACGCAATGCTGAAGCCCATCAGTGTCAACAGCTTGAGGCGCGGCGAGACGCGATAAAGCCAGCCGGTGCCTTCGACATGCAGGGATTTCATCGCGATGCCACCTCCAGATAGCGCGCCACCGCTTCTTCGGGCGCGGCATCGGCAACCAGCGCACCCTCGTGAAAAACCAGCACCCGGTCGAAGCCGGCAACCAGCGGCAGATCATGGGTGATGACGATCAACGCCTGCGACAGCCCCGCCATCGTTTTTTCAACGATAGCGCGGTTTTTCAGATCGAGCTGGTTGGTCGGTTCGTCGAGAATGAGGATTTGCGGTTCGGTGACCAGAAGCGCCGCCAGCGCCGCCAGCTGCAATTCCCCGCCGGAAAGCTCATGCGCGCGCCGCTCCTCCAGATGGGCAATGCCAAGCCGGGCAAGAACCGCTTTGACCCTGGTGTCTGTCTCCGCCCTGCCGAGGCCGAGCCGTTTGAGGCCGAAGGCTATATCGTCACGCACGATCGGCAGGATGATCTGGTTCTGCGGATTCTGGAAGATGAAGCCAACCGTTTGCAACACCGCTTTCGTGTCTTTCACGGTGTCCAGACCATTCACCGAAACCTTTCCCCCGGTCGGCTTGGTCAATCCGTTGATCAGCCGCGCGAAGGTCGTCTTGCCCGAGCCGTTGAGGCCGATCACGCCGATACGCCGTTGCGTCAATGTCAGGGATAGCGGCTGTAACGCCTGCCTGCCCTCGAAGGTCACACCGGCGGTGTCGAAACGGATTTCCAAGATTGATGCATCCCTCTGTCGCTTTCCGGTTCTATATCGTGTCATCAACAGAAGTGAAACAAAGAACAAAAAAGAACATTGCAATCCTGAAAAAGCCGTCATACCTTCAGCGCCATGACGATCAAGGTTTCGAACGAAGCGGCAAGGCGGATTTTTCTGGCGCGGCAGGGGCTTTCCTCCCCGCCCGGCAAGGCGCTTTCCAAGGATGGCCTGTTGCAGCTCATTACCGATATCGGTTTTGTGCAGGTGGACAGTATCGGCACGGTGGAACGCGCCCATCACCAGATCCTTTTTTCCCGCAACCAGACCTACAGGCGTGAACATCTGACCACGCTGCTGGAAAAGGACCGCGCGCTCTTCGAGCACTGGACACATGACGCCTCCATCGTACCGACGGAATTTTACCCCTATTGGAAACACCGCTTCCGCCGCCGCGAGCCGATCATTCAGGAACGCTGGCGCAAATGGCATGGCGAGGGTTTCGATGCGGCTTTTGCTGAAACGCTGGAACGCATTTCCGCCACCGGTCCAGTTCTGGCTCGGGAGTTGAAGGAGGAGGGGCATCAGTCCGGCGGCTGGTGGAACTGGCATCCCTCCAAGACAGCACTCGAATATCTGTGGCACACCGGCAAGCTCGCAATCTCCGGCCGCGTGAATTTCCAGAAGGTCTATGACCTGGCGGAACGGGTCATTCCCGGCGAGCACCACGAAAGCGAAGTGGAGCATACGGAATTTGTCGACTGGGCCTGCCGGCAGGCGCTCAGCCGATTGGGTTTCGCCACCCATGGCGAAATCGCCGCCTTTTTCGATCTCGTCACCCCGCAGGAGGCGAGGGACTGGGTCAAGAGCCATCGTGACGAGCTGTGCGAGGTCTCGCTTCTCGCAAGCGATGGCGGCGCTGCCCGCCCGTCCTACGCCTTTGCGGATTTCAGCGCCGATGTCTCCAACCTGCCGGAACCGTCGTCCCGCGTCCGTGTCCTCAGCCCCTTCGACCCGCTTTTGCGCGACCGCAACCGCACGGAAAGGCTGTTCGGCTTTTATTACCGCATCGAGGTCTTCGTGCCTGAGCCGAAACGGCAATATGGCTATTATGTCTTCCCGCTGCTGGAGGGCGACCGGCTGATCGGCCGCATCGACATGAAAGCGGACCGCAAGCGCAGCACGCTGGATGTACGCCGCCTGTGGCTGGAACCGGGCGTGCGCGCCTCAGCAGGACGGCTTGAAAAGCTCGACGCGGAACTATCGCGGCTTGCGAAGTTTACCGGGGTTGAGAGCGTGAATTATCTGGAGGGCTGGCGGGAGGACAAATGAAGGTGTCTTTTCGCGGTGCCGGAATGTAGTGGCGAGCGATGCCACCCGGCGTCATCCTCGCCCTTGAGGCGAGGATCCACAAGCCGCGGAAACAATGGCTTCCGGGGTCGTGACTTCATGTGTCCGGAACATCTCAAGCATGTCACGTCGGGAACTGTGGGATGGATCCTCGGCACAAGGCCGAGGATGACGCCGAGCGGGGGGAGAGCGCGCCAACCGAAGCGCTCTCGCGAAGCCCCTAAATCACCCGATATCCGTAGCCGAAATCTTGATGCCGAAACCTTCGAGACCAACATAATGACGCTCGCGCGTCGTCATCAGCTTGATCGAGCTGATGCCGAGGTCTTTGAGGATCTGCGCGCCGAGACCGATTTCCAGCCATTCGTTTTCGCGCGAGCGGGCCTGTGCATGCGCCTCGTCGGGATCACGCGCCTTGCGCCGTCCAACCACCTGGCCGACGCCGACGGAACCTTCGCGCAGGTAGACGATGACGCCGCGGCCTTCCTCGGCGATCTTCTGCATATAGTGCTGCACCGGCTGGCGGTCGCCGAACACGTCGTCGGCGACGTTTTCCGGGTGCAGGCGAACGGGAATATCGACGCCGTCGCGGATATCGCCGAAAATCACCGCCATATGCTGCATCCGGTCCCAGGGCAGGGAATAGGTCTGCGCCTTGGCAGGCCCGAACGGCGTTTCGATGGTGAAGGAGGATTCCATCTCCACCAGCGTTTCCTTGCGCTGGCGATAGGCGATGAGGTCGGCGACGGAAACCTGCTTAAGCTTGTGTTTTTCCGCAAAAGCGGTGACCTGCGGCCCGCGCGTGACAGTGCCGTCATCATTGACGAGTTCGCAGATGACGCCGATGGGCGGCAGGCCCGCCAGCTTGCAGAGATCGACAGCCGCTTCGGTATGGCCGGAGCGCATCAACACACCGCCTTCGCGGGCAATCAGCGGAAAGATGTGGCCCGGCCGGGTGAAATCGGCGGCGCCGGCATTGGGGTTGGCGAGATTGCGCACCGTCAGTGTGCGGTCGTCGGCGGAAATGCCGGTCGTGGTGCCGTGCTTGAAATCGACGCTGACGGTAAAGGCCGTCGTATGGGCACTGTCGTTTTCCGCCACCATGGCGTTGAGGTTCAGCCGCTTGGCTTCTTCGCGTGGCATGGGCGCACAGACGATGCCGGAGGTGTGGCGCACGATGAAGGCCATGTTTTCCGCCGTGCAATGCACCGCGGAAATAATCAGATCGCCTTCGTTCTCGCGGTCGTCGTCATCGGTCACGACAACGATTTCACCGGCTTCGAAAGCGCGGATGGCGTCGACGACACGTTTCTGATCATATGCCATTTCTAGTCTACCTCACTTTAGCCGGCCGGTCTGGCCGCGGTCTCTCAGATAGTGGTCGGCAACGGTGCAGGCGATCATTGCCTCGCCGATCGGCACGGCGCGGATGCCGACGCAGGGGTCGTGGCGACCCTTGGTGCGCACATCGACATTGTTGCCGTCGGTATCGATGGACAGGCGCTCCGTCAGAATGGAGGAGGTCGGCTTGATGGCGAAGCGGGCGACGACGGGCTCGCCGGTGGCGATACCACCCAGAATGCCGCCCGCGTGGTTGGACAGGAAAATCGGCTTGCCGTCATTGCCCATGCGCATCTCGTCGGCATTTTCTTCGCCGGAAAGCTCGGCGGAGGCAAATCCCTCTCCAATTTCCACACCCTTGACGGCATTGATCGACATCAGGCTGGAAGCGATATCCTGATCGAGCTTGGCGTAGATCGGCGCGCCGATGCCGGCCGGAACCCCTTCCGCCACGACTTCGATGACGGCGCCGATCGACGATCCCGCCTTGCGGATGCCGTCAAGATATTCTTCCCACACGGGCACCATGGCCGGATCCGGGCAGAAGAACGGGTTCTGGTCGACCTGATCCCAGTCCCAATTGTCACGGTTGATCTTGTGTTTGCCGATCTGCACCAGCGCACCGCGCACATTGAGGCTTGGCACCACCTTGCGGGCGATTGCGCCTGCGGCGACACGCGCCGCCGTCTCGCGGGCGGAGGAGCGCCCACCGCCGCGATAATCGCGAATGCCGTATTTCAGGTCATAGGTGAAATCGGCATGGCCGGGGCGGAAACGTTTGGCGATCTCGCCGTAATCCTTGGAGCGCTGGTCGGTATTCTCGATCAGCATGGAGATCGGCGTGCCGGTGGTTATCATCGTCTCGCCGTCCTCATCCAGCATCACGCCGGAGAGAACTTTTACGATGTCATCTTCACGGCGCTGGGTGACGAAGCGGCTCTGGCCGGGCTTGCGCTTGTCCATCCAGTGCTGCACCTCGGCCAGCGTGAAGCGAATGCCGGGCGGGCAACCGTCCACCACGCAGCCCAAAGCGGGCCCATGGCTTTCTCCCCAGGTGGTAACGCGAAAAAGATGACCGAAGCTGTTATGCGACATATTTCTCTAGACCGGAAAACAGGGCACGCCTGCGGACAGGGGCCGTTTAAAACAAGCGGACTTGTCATAGTAGAAAATCGGACCAAGGCAAAAGCCTTTCTTTCATCGCAAGTCCGATAAGAAGGTGACGCACCGTTCACGACGCGGAGCACACCGGAAAACGACAGGCTTCGCCTTGGGAACCGACCCGGGCGGGGGAAATGATTCGGCGGCAATGGCCAGGTTTTTCCAGATGACAGAAGTGTAAAAACGCCGGCGTTTTCCACGCTATTCCGCAGTTTTCCAATATTGCTGTGAAATGCGGTGTAAAAATCACTAACGACTTGAACACGATCCCAAATCCGTTCATCAATTGGGCCGAAAATGTCATGGTTGCGGGCAATTTCCGCCACATTCGAAAGGCAATTCTTCATGCATGTAAGGTTTTCACGCAAATCCACGAAAGCTAGATCGATGCGTATGATGATTGCCGCCCTTCTGGCCACCGCCAACTTGCTTATGCCCATCAACAGCTACGCCCAGAGCGTCGATGTCGAGGGAATGATCAGCAAGATCGACGTGAATGCGCTGACCATTACGCTGAACGACGGAAAGAACTATCGCGTGCCGGAGGAGTTCAACTTCGAAGGCCTGAAGGCGGGCGTGAAGGTCGTTGTTTTCTATACCGAAGTGGACGGGAAACGCGTGGTCGACGATCTCGAGGTCGTGCAGTAAGGGCTGCGGTTGCGGCTCTGCCTCTTGACGGTGCGAACCTCTCTAATCTTGTTCAGGAAGCACGAACATTTCCGTCATGCCGGACTTGATCCGGCATCCAGCCGTTGCGGCTCTCGCGGGGCGGGATGAGCTTTTTCAGCCCAAGGACTTGGGCTGGCTAGATTCCGGCTCAAGGCCGGAATGACGAGGCGAGGGGTTCCAGCGCTTCCCTCAAGAAATCCAGTCTGCAATGTTCCTGTCGATCTCGACTTTCAAAATCCGGTCCTGCGGGATTTGCGTCGTGGAAGCCTCGTCCTTGTCCATGCCGGAAACCAGCCGGAAGATCGAGCGGATGACGCCGCCGTGGCAGACGCATACCGTCGGTACCTCGACGGAGGAGAGCCATGCGCCGATGCGCCAGGACAGGATTTCGTAGCTTTCGGCGTCCTGTCCGGGGGGAATGAAATCCCACTTGTTGGCCTTGCGAGCCCTTACCCGGTCGGGAAATTCTTTTTTCAGTTCCGGAAGCGTCTGACCTTCCCAGTCGCCGAAGGAGACTTCGACGAGGCGGTCATCGGTGCGGTAGGCGAGGGGATCGAGCCCCATCGCCCCGCGCATCAGTTCCATGGTCTCGCGTGTGCGCCCGAGCGGGCTTGCCACGTAATCGAATTCTTCGGCGGAAGCGCCTAGAATTTGCGCGAGAACCTTGCCGTTACCGACCGCCTGTTCGCGGCCGAAATCATTGAGCGGAATGTCTTTCTGGCCCTGAAGCCGGCGTATCGCATTCCAGTCCGTTTGTCCGTGCCGGATCACATAGACGAGCAAGGCGATACCCCTGTTTCAAGCTTCCGCGCTGGTCAGTCCTTGACCACCGAAATATCCGGCGCGTCCACTGCCTTCATGCCGATGGTGTGATAACCTGAATCGACATGGTGGATTTCGCCGGTCACAGCCGTCGAAAGGTCGGACAGCAGGTAAAGCGCCGACTTGCCGACTTCCTCGATGGAAACGGTGCGCTTCAGCGGCGCATTATATTCGTTCCATTTCAGAATGTAACGGAAGTCGCCGATGCCGGAGGCGGCAAGCGTCTTGATCGGGCCGGCGGAAACGGCGTTGACGCGGATGCCGCGATTGCCGAGGTCGACGGCGAGATAACGCACGCTGGCCTCAAGAGCCGCCTTGGCCACGCCCATGACGTTGTAGTTCGGCATGACCTTTTCGGCGCCGTAATAGGTGAGCGTGATGATCGAGCCACCATCGTTCATGATCGGCTCTGCCCGCTTGGCAACGGCGGCCAGCGAGAAGACGGAAATGTCCATGGTGCGGTTGAAGTTGTCACGGCTGGTGTCGAGATAGCGGCCGGTCAGCTCGTCCTTGTCGGAAAAGGCGATGGCGTGCACGACGAAATCGATCTTGCCCCAGTGCTTTTCCAGCCCGGCAAACACCGCATCGATCGTCTCGAGATCGGTCACGTCACAGTGGCCGGCCATGAAGGCGCCCAGTTCCTGCGCCAGCGGTTCAACACGCTTCTTCAGCGCGTCGCCCTGCCAGGTGAGCGCGATTTCCGCGCCCGCGTCCGCGCAAGCCTTGGCAATGCCCCAAGCGATTGAACGATTATTTGCGACACCCAAGATGATGCCGCGTTTGCCAGCCATAAGGCCGGATGCCTGAGCCATTGTATGCTCCCTGATACTTTCGATTGATCCTGCCTATGGCATAGGCTGCAATCCTGTTCAAGATTGCCGGGGATCATCTACTGTTAGGGAGCGTAACAAAGGGTGCGTTGTCCCGCCTATTCGCAAAACTTTCACAAATAGAGGCCTTCGCGCATGTGCCGCATGAGATCGGTCACCTTCTCATCAGGCTTTTCGAGCAGGATGATGCGCAATTCGATGACGAGATCGCCGTATTCACCCTTGCCATCGGCAAGGCCCTTGCCGGCAAGCCGGAGCACGCGATCGGAGCCGGACCAGGCCGGAATGGTGACGGTTTCCTCGCCAAGCGGTGTGCGGATCTTGGTTTCGCAACCCAGAACCGCGTCACCGAGCGAGATCGGCAGCGTCGTATGAATATCGAAGCCGCGCAGGGAAAAGGCGTCGTCGCGTGCCGCGAGCAACGTTACGGAGAGATCGCCACGCGCCATGCCGGGAAGTTTCAGTCCCTGTCCCTTCAGCCGCACCACATGGCCGTCGGTCATTCCGGGTTCAAGCTGGAAACGGGATTCGCGGTCCTCGGCAAGCGCAACGGTTATCCATTTGCGCTCCAGAAGGTCGGCAACCGTGACAGTGGCTTCCGCCGTGATATCGGGTGCCTTTTCTGCTGCCGGCTGGGCGGGGCGGAAGCGGCGCACGAGCGCGCTGAAGAGATTGACGGCAAGCGAGACGGGGGCGGATTTGTCGTCGGCAGCGCCCGGCTGCCCGGGTTCACCGGCGCTCGGCATATCACCTCTGACGCTGCTGGCTGCAGCTTTCGCCGCTTCCGCTGCCTGCTGCACCTTGGGGTCGTTCTGGGCCTCGGCGCCAAAAATCCGCTCGACGATATCCTCGGCCGTTTCCGGCTTGGCATCGGCTTTCTGGCCGGTCTGCGCCCTGTTACGGGCATCCGCACGGGCAAGTTCTTCCATCAGTTTTTCAGCTGCCCTGGCGCGCTCGGCGGCCTCGCGTGCCGCCTCCCGCTGCTGCATGATGGTTTCGCCACGCTGCTTCTTTTCGGCTGCCTTGCGGGCCTGATCGTAAAGATCGCGCTTTTTGGGGTCTTTCAGAAGATCATAAGCCTGCCCCACCTCGGCGAATCGCGCTGAGGCGTCGGGGTCGTCGCGATTGGCGTCCGGATGGACGGTTTTCGCCTTCGTGCGCCAGGCGGCCTTGATGTCCTCGTGGCGGGCGTCACGTTTCACGCCGAGGATGGAATACGGATCGCGCATGCGAAACACCAGTTACGTTGGCTCAGGCGCGTGCCGCCGCTCATGGCGCAATCCTGAAACAAACCCCTCCGAAAAGGGATGCCGCGATCATTCGCAAGCACGCCCTCGGTTTACTCAACGTCGACTGTTGCAATAAGTTGCTAATCAGTTCTTTACGGGGAATGCGTGCTGCCGTGCGGCCAGCCTTATTCCACGCACCAGGGTAAACAGTTTATTTCTGCTCGAAGCGGGTGAGTAACCATTCGCCGGTTTCCGACATGCAGGCCTGTCCGGTGTAGCTTGCAACACCTTCGAAGGAATGGCGTGTCGTCTTGAAATCGCGGCAGACGAAACCGCTGGACTTGTCTTCGCGGATGGTGGTGACGACGCCGGCGCTGCCGGTTGCGGCATTGGCCCATGGCAGCGGCTGCTCTGCGAGTTTGGTGAGATCCGCCGATGTCACGGCGTTGCGGATGGTCGCGTCGTCAGTTTGCGGGCCGTTGCTCGATTGATTGGGGACCGAAGCGGTGGAAAGTGAACGGTCGATCTTGTCGCCGCCGAACAAATCGAGGCTGACGCATCCGCTCAGCACCACGAGCATTGACACGATGGCGGAAACTTCCGCTATCGACGAAAGGAGGCCCTTTGTTCGACTGTTCGACTTTGCTATGACGGTCACCATCTTTCACCAGAGATCATCTCTGGGGTCCAAATCAGCTCGGGAGCATTTTAGTCAATATGTCGGAAACGGGGTTAACATCCAGTGACTTCACTGAAGAAAATGAACCGTTCACGCTTTTTGCCGAGTGGCTGAAGGACGCGGCGGCTTCCGAAATCAACGATCCGAACGCTGTTGCGCTTGCAACCGTCGATGAAAACGGCCTGCCGAATGTACGCATGGTGCTGTTGAAAGACGTCGACGATCGCGGCTTCGTTTTCTACACGAATTTCGAAAGCCAGAAGGGCAGGGAAATTCTGGGGCAGAAAAAGGCGGCCATGTGTTTCCACTGGAAAAGCCTGCGCCGGCAGGTGCGCCTGCGTGGCGAGGTGGAAATTGTCACCGACGCGGAAGCGGACGCCTATTACGCTTCGCGTCCGCGCGGAAGCCGCATCGGCGCCTGGGCATCAAAGCAGTCGCGGCCGCTCGAAGGCCGTTTTGCGCTGGAAAAGGCCGTTGCCGAATATACCGCCAGATATGCGATAGGCGATATTCCGCGCCCGTCCTACTGGTCCGGTTTCCGCATTCGCCCCGTCAGCATTGAGTTCTGGCACGACCGCAAGTTCCGCCTGCACGACCGCGTCGAATTCCGTCGCGAGACGCCGGACGCGCCGTGGTCGAAGGTTCGCATGTATCCTTAAGGGCAGCGAAGGCGGGCTGTTGGTGAGATATCTCGCCAAACTCGACGTCATTCTCGGGCTTGACCCGAGGATCCATGGTCGCCGCTGATTGTGGATCCTCGCCTCAAGGGCGAGGATGACGGAGAGGGAAGCGCACTGCCGCTGCAGGCGCTCCCTTTTCTCCGTCTATTTCAGCAGCGAATCAAACAATGGCAGCCCGATGACGGCGGAAATGGCGATCAGGCCGTAGCAGATGCGCCTGAATGCCGCCTCGTCGGCAAGCCCGTGCAGGCGCGCCCCGGCATAAAGACCCGCTCCGTAAAACGGCAGGGCCAGCAGGAAAAAAACGAAGACATCGGCGGTGAACAGACCACCGAAAAAATAGCTGGCGGTGGAAATCACCGTCGAAATCGCGAAATAGAGAATGACATTGGCGCGCACGAAAGCGCCTTTGAGGGCGCCACCAAGCCAATAGGCGACGATGGGTGGACCACCCAATTGTGCCGCGCCGGAAAACAGCCCGGCAACAAGCCCGGTGAACAGGGTCAGCGGCGTTTTCGGCCGGCCGCTGTAACGCCAGCCGGACACCAGAAACAGCAGCAACACGACGACCACGACGGAAATGATCCAGCGCAGGGTCAGGGGATCTCCGTTGGAAAGCAGGAGTGTGCCGAGCGGCACGCCGACAAGCGCTCCGGCCGCCATGGTGAAGACTTCGCGCCTGTCCGCCATGCGCCAGGCAGGTGGTATCATGCCGAGTGTCAGGACACCGTCCACCACCAGCAGAACCGCCGAGGCGATGCGTGGCCCGACGATGGCGCTCGCCAGCGGAATGAAGATGAGGGCAGCACCGAAACCCGAAAAACCGCGGGCAAGGCCGGCGAGAAAGGCAGCGCCCGCAAACATCGCAAGCAGCGACGGGCTATGCGCGGTGATGAGAGCAGAGAAAAAATCGAGGTGAGACATGGGCGATGGCACGGTTGTTCGAATACCTTTTCTCTATCCCGCTTGCAGGCGCATGTCGCGGAAATTTCCGTTCATGGTTGCACGACGCCCTTAAGGGTCGACGCCGTTGAAGAATCATGATTAGAGTTGTAGCGCAGGAACAAAGGATGAACAAATGCTTGCTGACATGATGCGTCGGTTTGAAGAGGCCTCGCAAAAATATGCCGCTGAAAACGGAATATTCCGCGACCCGGACTGGTACATGCTGAAGCTTCAGGAAGAGGTTGGCGAGGTCACGCAGGCCTGGAACCGACTGACGGGGCGGGGACGCATAAAGGGCAGGAGCAAAGAGGAGATGAAGCGGGATCTGACCGATGAAACCGCCGATCTCCTCGGCCACGTGCTGTTGCTGGCCCATTATAACGGTCTCGACATCAAAGCTTCGATAGAGCGCAAGTGGCGTTTTACGCCACCGGTATGAAAGTTTGCGGCGAGGCATCCAACCTTTGCGCTACCGGTTCTGTCACCGCTGTGATTATGAGAGCGAGACGATAAAGAACAGAATAGCGAGAATGGTGGCTACGGGCGTCATGACCCGCCGCTCCGCACGGCTTCGCGACATTGCGTTCAATCCGATGCTCACCGCAAGAGTGCAGGCGATGATCCAGATGCCGGCTTCGATCCAACCTGCCGGCCACAGAGTAATGAAGCCTGCCTTTTGCAACGGAAATGATGCCGCAAGGGCGTAGATCGCGACAGATGCCAGGCTGGCAATGCGTTGCGTGGCGGGAAGAACCCTTTGCTCGCCGCCCCAGGCGAAGCGACCGAGGGGCGCACCCGCCGCAAGGGCAATCTGAAATGCGCAAAGAGCGAGCAGTATAAGCGTCGTGAGCGACACGGCGACAAGCAACATGACCACTCCGTTTATGGATGCGCCGACAAATGAATTCGAACAGGATCGGCCTGTCAGCCGATATGCTCGTCACCATAAGGACCAATGGCTAAAGGCATGTGACGCACTTTCATACCTCTGATGACGGCGCCTTTTGCAGAAGGCCTGCAACCACATGAAGGTCGCTTGAAACAGCGATGCATTTTTCCCGCATTTCCTCGGTCGGCGGTGCGACGTCAGGCACCATGATCGTCATCATGCCCGCCGAAGAGGCGGAGCGGACGCCGTGCCAGGAATCTTCGAGCGCGAGGCAACGGCCCGGATCGATGCCGAGACGTTTTGCGGCGGTCAGATAGGGCATGGGCGAGGGCTTCGGCTCCGCATAA
The DNA here is from genome assembly GCF_030757975.1 of Rhizobium sp. AN73. Taxonomy (NCBI): domain Bacteria; kingdom Pseudomonadati; phylum Pseudomonadota; class Alphaproteobacteria; order Hyphomicrobiales; family Rhizobiaceae; genus Rhizobium; species Rhizobium sp. AN73. Next base: position 1,847,480 of record NZ_JARWME010000002.1, on the reverse strand, counting down.
TCACCGCGGGCGACGATGGTGTCGAAACGTTTGAGCAGGTCATAAGGACCGAGATGGCGCGTAACCAGATCGTGCCGCGAGGAGGTGGCGATGGCGCGGCGGATGTCGAGCCTGTCGAGAAGATCGAGAATTTCGACGACACCGGGTTTCAGCGCCACACCTTCCGCCATCATCACGGCAAGATGCCTGAGCCACGCATCGCGGAAGGCATCGATCGGAAAATCTGCGCCATAATCGGCAAAGATGGTTCCTGTGATGACATCCCACGGGCTGCCGCAGACCTTCTGATAGGTCTCGACCCGCATTCCGTGGCCGCCCTCATCTGACGCGGCCAGAAAGGAATCGCGATAAAGCGCCTCGCTTTCGATCAGCAATCCGTCCATGTCGAAAACGACAGCATGCGGGAGAAAAGGCAGCATGGTGGCTTAACCGAACCGGAAGGAGCGTTCGCCGAGGCTCTCGAAGGGCCGGATCAGGTAACCGTCCGGATCGGCCACAATGAATTGCCGGTTGCCGACTTCGACGGTGCCGCGCCTGTACCACTTTTCCTCCGGCGAAAGGACAAGATCGACCGAGGATCGCTCCAGCCGCGCGAGAATGGGCAGCAGCGAAGGAACGGCAAGTTGCAGGTTCATGCCGCGACCCAGCGGAAACTCAAGTGCTGCATTTTCCGCCACGAAAGTCCGGGTCGCACCGATCTGGTCAATCATCAGCTGCGCGTCACCCAGCGCCAGATAGGCAAAGCCCTCTTCGGCGCGCTCGTAGACCACATGAAAACCGATCAGGTCGCAATAAAAAGCGCGGCTTCTCTGCCAGTCGCTGACGGCAAGTTCCGGGACGAGGGCATTTCGTATGATGGTCATGGTCTCCTTTGCCGCGCAGGCCCGGCAATGGGAGGAGGGGCCTGCCGTGATGGTGCGATCTTAGCGTCTTCTCGGCGGCGTGCCAGAGGAATCCTCATCATGGCAGCCATGTGCGATACTGTGGGCTGAGATTATTGCGGCAAGTTCAGCTTTTCGACTGGCCGCAACTCTCCTTCCCGTCATGCCGGACCTGATCCGGCATCCAGCCAGCCCAAGTCCTTGGGCTGAAAGGGGGTATTCACGCCGCGCCGACGCGTATCGGGTGGATTCCAGCTCAAGCCGGAATGACGGATGTGGGGATATGCCGCCAAGGACTACTGACAGTAATTACCAGCAGGTCGGCAGATTTACGCCTTCGTGCCACCGACGGTGATCTGATCCATGCGCAGATGCGGCTGGCCGACGCCGACCGGCACCCATTGTCCGGCCTTGCCGCAGTTGCCGATACCGGTGTCCAGTTTCGAGATCGTTGCCGATCATCGAGACGCGCTTCATCGCATCCGGGCCGTTGCCGATCAGCATCGCGCCCTTGACCGGCGCACCGATCTTGCCGTTCTCGATCAGATAGGCCTCGGTGCAGCCGAACACGAATTTGCCTGACGTGATATCCACCTGTCCGCCGCCGAAGGACACGGCATAGATACCCTTTTTGACGGAGGCGATGATTTCCTCGGGCGTCTTGTCGCCGGATAGCATGTAGGTGTTGGTCATGCGCGGCATCGGCACATAGGCATAACCCTGACGGCGGCCGTTGCCGGTGGCTTTCGCGCCCATCAGCCGGGCGTTCTGGCGGTCCTGCATGTAACCCACCAGCCTGCCGTTCTCGATCAGCACATTATAGGCCGACGGCGTGCCCTCGTCATCAATGGTCAGCGAGCCGCGGCGATTGTCGATTGTGCCGTCATCCACAACTGTCACGCCGGGGGCAGCGACCATTTCGCCCATCAGGCCGGCGAAGGCCGAGGTCTTCTTGCGGTTGAAATCGCCTTCGAGACCATGGCCTACAGCCTCGTGCAGCATGACGCCGGGCCAGCCGGAGCCGAGCACCACATCCATGGTGCCGGCCGGCGCATCGATGGCGGTGAGGTTGACCAGCGCCTGACGCAGCGCCTCGTCGGCGCCGTGCTGCCAGCTTTCCGTCGTGATGAAATCACCGAAACCGACACGGCCGCCAATACCGTAGGAGCCGCTCTCCTGTCGGTCGCCTTCACCCGCCACCACGGAAATGTTGATGCGGGTCATGGGTCTGATATCGCTGACGCGATGACCGTCGGCACGCAGAATGTCCACCATCTGCCAGCTTGCGGAAATCGTTGCCGTCACCTGCCGGACATTCGGGTCCTTGTCGCGCAGATAGGCGTCGATATCAGTGAGAAGCTTTACCTTCTCCTCGAAGCTGGGGCTGCCGATGGGGTTTTCGTCGCCATAAAGCTTCTTGTTGGTGCGCTGCGGCGCTGCGGCATAGGAGCCGGAATATCCTCTGGTCACGGCACCGACGGCGTCGGACGCACGTTTCAGCGCGGCCTGCGAAAGCTCGCCCGCATGGGCATATCCAACCGTCTCGCCGGCGACGGCGCGCAGGCCAAAACCCTGGTCGGTGTTGAAGGAACCGCCCTTCAGGCGGCCATTGTCGAAGGTCAGCGATTCGGCCTGGGCATGCTCGATGAACAGCTCGCCATCGTCAGCACCGGTGAGCGCTTCTGCGACCAGCTTGCGCAACTGCGTCTCGTCGCAATCGAAGAGATTTACAAGGTCGTTGGTCATCGAAGGCTCCAGTCTTTATCGTTATGACCGATTTAGGCACTGGAGCCGTCAGACGCAAGGCTGTCTCTTTATGACAAGCCTCAGGGAAGCGCGTCGTAGCCTTCGGCAAAGCCGGTCAGCTCGATCGGAATGCCGACACGATCCTGATCGACGGATTCACGCAGCGCGAAAACCGCGTTCTTGCCGGCGCGCAGAACCTTCAGCAGTTCGTCGTCGATATCGACCTCGACATAGCAGCCTTCGGAGAAGCAGCGGGTGAAATAGGCGCGGCCGATATTGTTGTTGTCGATATAAAGCTCCATGCCGTCCTTGAGCAGCACGCCGAGCGGCGCCAGAATGCGCAGGATGCGCGACTTGCGGTCGGCGGTCTTCAGCACCACCACCGAAAGCCCGACTTCCGGGCGGTCGTCGGCGATCACGTTCTGCATCAGGGCGCATTGATCTTCGGACGCGCCAGCCGGCTTGTCGCAGATCACCGACCATGCTCCATGCGTCGACTTCGGCGTTCCGGGCGGCTGCTGTTGCGCCAGCGCCGATGCGGCTGGAGCGATGATGGCAAGACCGGCGGCGGCAAGAAAAGTGCGCGCGAGCGGGGAAAGACGCATGGATACCTCTGGGATTCAGATCAGTGCGGCTATTTTGACGCCATAATCCGGAAAAAAAGCCTTGGTATCTCAATTCCAGCCGAGTTGGGCGGAAATAGGACCTGTCCGCTGATGCCGGCACCTGATTTGACCGTCGATCAGTCGGTGTCCGGCGGCTTAAGTCGGCCATAAAAGCGGCTGGCAGCAGGGGCTGTGCCGGATTTTGACCATTGCAAAGCGCGTCCGAAATATCTGGCAGGATGCGGCACGTGGGAAACTCGGCCACGATGAAAAATGGCGAAATTGCCAGACATCCGTGTCCTTACGCATATTGCGGCAGAGGACAAACTGTGGTTTGAAGATTAGTACCATTAGCATGGATTCTGCGTCTGTTATTGATCAAGATCAGACGCGTGAGGGAGAGGGTACCGTGACGAATAGGATTTACGCAGCACTGGCGGGGATGACCTGTCTGCTCACGGCTGTCGGCGCCCACGCCGATCAGCCGGTGCATTGGCAAATGGGCATGCAGGAGGCCGCCACGCCGATCATGCACGAAATACGCTGGTTTGAACAATATACACTGTGGTTCATTGTTCCGGTTACGCTTTTCGTTCTTGCGCTGCTCATTATCGTCGCCTTGAAATTCCGCGCCGCGAAAAATCCGGTGCCTTCCAAGACCAGCCACAATACGACGATCGAGGTGGTGTGGACGCTCGCGCCGGTTCTCATTCTCCTGTTCCTCGCTTTCCCGTCGTTCAATCTTCTGAACGCGCAGCTGACCCAGCCGGAAAACCCGGACCTGACGCTGAAGGCGACTGCGACGCAGTGGCTCTGGAGCTACGAATACAAGGCTGCTGAGGGCGCCGAGCCGCTCTCCTTCGACAGCTACCTGCTGAAAGAGCAGGATCGTGCGGCTGCGGGCAAGGAGGACAAGGCCCGCTATCCGCGTCTTCTTGCGGTAGACAATGAAATGGTGGTTCCGGTCGGCAAGACCGTTCGCCTTCTGGTGACGGCGGCGCCGACGGATGTCATCCACGCCTTCGCCATGCCCGCTTTCGGCGTCAAGATCGATGCCGTTCCGGGTCGTCTCAACGAAACATGGTTCAAGCCGGAGAAGGAAGGCCTTTATTACGGCCAATGTTCCGAGCTTTGCGGCAAGGACCACGCCTTCATGCCGATCGCCATTCGGGTGGTTTCCGAACAGCAGTACAACGCCTGGCACGCCGCCGCCGCTTCTGATCTGAACGGCGCGAACCGGGCACTGATGGCCTCCGTCGATGGCGCTCCGCGCACGGTCGACGTTGCCGCCAACGAAACCAACTGAGACCTGGAGTGACGACAATGGCTGGACCTTCCGCACACGACGATCATCACTCGCATGGTCAATCCGCTCACGATGGGCATGCTCATGACGATCATTCGCATGATCATTCCCATAAGCCGGGCTTTTTCGCCCGCTGGTTCCTGTCGACCAACCACAAGGACATCGGCACGCTCTATCTGATCTTCGCCATCATGGCGGGGATCATCGGCGGCGGCCTTTCGGTTGTCATGCGCATGGAGCTGCAGGAACCGGGCATCCAGATCTTCCACGGTCTGGCTTCCATGGTCTACGGCTTCGAGGGCGACGCTGCCATCGACGGCGGCAAGCACATGTTCAACGTGTTCACGACAGCGCACGCGCTCATCATGATCTTCTTCATGGTCATGCCGGCGATGATCGGCGGTTTTGCCAACTGGATGATCCCGATCATGATCGGTGCTCCGGATATGGCTTTCCCGCGCCTCAACAATATTTCCTTCTGGCTGATCGTTCCGGCCTTCATCCTGCTGCTCCTGTCGCTCTTCGTTGAAGGTCCGGCGGGCGGTTACGGCGTGGGTGGCGGTTGGACGATGTATCCGCCGCTTTCGACCAACGGCATGCCGGGACCGGCGGTGGATCTTGCGATCTTCTCGCTGCACGTCGCCGGCGCGTCCTCGATCCTTGGCGCCATTAACTTCATCACCACCATCCTGAACATGCGCGCACCGGGCATGACGCTGCACAAGATGCCGCTTTTCGCCTGGTCGGTTCTGGTTACCGCATTCCTGCTGCTGCTTTCGCTGCCGGTTCTGGCTGGTGGCATCACCATGCTTCTGACCGACCGTAACTTCGGCACGGCATTCTTCTCGCCGGAAGGCGGCGGTGATCCGATCCTCTACCAGCACCTGTTCTGGTTCTTCGGCCACCCGGAAGTGTACATCCTGATCCTGCCCGGCTTCGGCATCATCAGCCACATCGTGTCCACCTTCTCCAAGAAGCCGGTCTTCGGTTATCTCGGCATGGCCTATGCCATGGTCGCCATCGGCGCGGTCGGCTTCATCGTGTGGGCGCACCACATGTACACGGTTGGCCTCTCGCTTGAAGCGCAGCGTTACTTCGTTTTCGCAACCATGGTCATCGCGGTGCCGACGGGGATCAAGATTTTCTCGTGGATTGCGACGATGTGGGGCGGTTCGCTGACCTTCTCGACCCCGATGGTCTGGGCGATCGGCTTCATCTTCCTGTTCACGGTCGGCGGTGTTACCGGCGTCCAGCTCGCCAATGCCGGTCTCGACCGTTCGCTGCACGACACCTATTACGTGGTGGCGCACTTCCATTACGTGCTGTCGCTCGGCGCCGTCTTCGCGATCTTCGCCGGCTGGTATTACTGGTTCCCGAAGATCACCGGCTACATGTACAACGAGTTCATCGGCAAGCTGCACTTCTGGGTGATGTTCGTCGGCGTTAACCTGATCTTCTTCCCGCAGCACTTCCTCGGTCTTGCCGGCATGCCGCGTCGTTACATCGATTATCCCGATGCCTATGCCGGCTGGAACCTGGTGTCTTCCTACGGTTCCTATATCTCGGCCGTTGCCGTGTTGATCTTCCTGTTCGGCGTTTGGGAAGCCTTCGCCAAGAAGCGGATCGCTGGCAACAATCCCTGGGGTGAGGGTGCGACGACGCTCGAATGGCAGCTGTCCTCGCCGCCGCCTTACCACCAGTGGGAACAGCTTCCGCGCATTCGCTGAATGCCGGACCGGGAAGCGCGGGCGGGGCTCGCGATTTCCGGCAGCTGAAGAAAAAGGGGATGGTGCGGGCCTGCCCGCACCGTTTTTCCCAGATGGACGGCATCTGCTGCGGTATGAGGCATTTTGTCCAAGCGAAGCTTTTCGCGTGACATGATAATGGACATGATAAATGCCAAGTGCTGCCGCTATAATTAAGCGGAGGCAGCAGGATGATGGAACGGGGCATGGTATTATGCCGGGCGTATGACATCGGGTCTTATCCCCCGGAACTGATCCTGCCGGAACGTTCCGTCCAGTGAATTGCCGCCGAAAACGACATCCGGTTTAAGGACCGGTGCAAGGGATGCCGCGACAAGCGGCGTCTACAAGAAAAACAGGACAAGAAATGACCGTCATCGACAATCGCGAAATGCTTGCCGTAGAAAGCTCCGAACCTTCGGAAGCCGGCGCGCGCGATTATTTCGAATTGCTGAAACCGCGCGTCATGTCGCTCGTCGTCTTCACGGCGTTTGCGGGCCTCGTGCTGGCGCCGGGTCACATCAACCCGGTTCTCGGCGTCATCGCCATTCTCTGTATCGCCGTCGGTGCCGGCGCATCCGGCGCGCTTAACATGTGGTACGATGCCGATATCGACGCCGTGATGAGCCGCACCGCCAAGCGGCCGATCCCGTCGGGCCGCGTGGCACCCGGCGAGGCGCTGGCCTTCGGGCTGACGCTTTCGGCCTTTTCGGTTGTTATCCTCGGGCTTGCGGTCAACTGGTTCTCCGCCGGTCTGCTCGCCTTCACCATTTTCTTCTACGCCGTCGTTTATACGATGTGGCTGAAACGCTCGACGCCGCAGAACATCGTTATCGGTGGTGCTGCCGGCGCTTTCCCGCCCATGCTCGGCTGGGCCTGCGTTACCGGCGGCGTTTCGCTCGACAGCGTTATCCTGTTCCTCATCATCTTCCTGTGGACACCAGCGCATTTCTGGGCGCTGGCACTGTTCAAGATGCGTGATTACGGCGCCGTCGGCATTCCGATGATGCCAAACGTGGCGGGTGAGCGCTCCACCAAGAACCAGATGATCGTTTACGCCGTCCTGACCGCCGCTGCCGCCGTCGCCCCGTATTTCACGGGTCTGGCGAGCTTCGGTTACGGTATTTTTGCCGCCGTGCTGAGCGCGATCTTTGTGTACTGTTCGTTCGATGTCCGGCGTATGCCGGAGGGTGACGAAAAAATGCTGCCCGCCAAGAAGATGTTCGCCTATTCGGTGCTTTACCTCTTCGCCATCTTCTCCGGCCTCTTGGCCGATCATTTCGCTCCGGCCCTGAAGGCCGTGATTTCGGGAGTTTTTTGATGGAAACGGTGGAACTGAGCGCGGCGCAGAAAAAATCGAGGCGCGGGCGCAACATCGCGCTCGGTGTCCTGCTCGCCGGTCTGGTGGTGCTGTTTTACGTCATCACCATCATCAAGATCGGCTCGCATTGACGGCCTGACAGCGAGAGCATGATCGGAGGAGAGGAGGGGGACATGGCAAATTTGGGAGCAGATACGGGAAGTTCCGGCACGCAGCGGGTGAGCAATCGCTCGATCCTCGTGCTCTGTCTCGTGTTTTTCTGCGCTATGATCGGCATGGCCTATGCCGCCGTTCCGCTCTACAGCCTGTTCTGCCGCGTCACCGGCTATAACGGCACGACCCAGCGCGTCGAGCAATATTCCGACGTCATTCTCGACAAGACCATCAACGTCACCTTCGACGCCAATACGTCGAACGGCCTCAACTGGGATTTCCGCCCGGTCGACAAGCTGGTCACGCCGAAAATCGGCGAAACGGTGCAGATCAACTTCAAGGCGACGAACCGCTCGCCGGTGGCAACCACGGGCACTGCGGTCTTCAACGTCACGCCCATGGAAGCGGGCGCCTATTTCAACAAGGTGGAGTGTTTCTGCTTCACCGAAACGACGCTTCAGCCGGGCGAAACGCTCGAAATGCCGGTGGTGTTTTTCATCGATCCGGATATCGCCACGGCACGCGAAACGAAGAACATTCATACGTTGACGCTGTCCTATACGTTTTATCCGGCCAAAACCGAAAAACCGGTTGCGTCCTTGCCGGTAAAAACTGAATCTGGCGAAAGCAAATTGTGAGAGGAGATCGGGCCTTTTCAGGAAGGCCGGATCAGGGAAGAGATACCAGGGGATTGTCGCACATGGCAGATACGCATCAGAAGAACCACGATTACCACATCATAGATCCAAGCCCCTGGCCGCTTCTGGCCTCGATCGGCGCCTTCATTCTGACCTTCGGCGGCGTCTGTTACATGCGTTACCTGTCGGCCGGCTCCTTCAAGCTGTTCGGTATGGAACTGGCCAATCCCTGGCTGTTTTACATCGGTCTCGTCATCGTGCTTTACACCATGTACGCATGGTGGGCAGACACGATCAAGGAAGCCAACGAGGGTAGCCACACCCGTGTCGTCTCGCTTCACCTGCGTTACGGCATGATCATGTTCATCGCCTCCGAAGTAATGTTCTTCGTCGCGTGGTTCTGGGCCTATTTCGATGCCAGCCTGTTTCCGCACGAGGCCATTCAGGCGTCGCGCCTCGAATATACCGGCGGGCAATGGCCGCCAAAGGGCATCGAGGTCATCGATCCCTGGCACCTGCCGCTCTACAACACCGTCATCCTGCTTTTGTCGGGCACCTGCGTCACCTGGGCGCACCATGCCCTGCTGCACAATGACCGCAAGGGCCTGATCACCGGTCTCGTGCTCACGGTTGCGCTCGGCATCCTGTTCTCGACCGTGCAGGTCTACGAATACATGCACGCCCCGTTCGACTTCAAGAATTCGATCTACGGCGCGACCTTCTTCATGGCGACCGGTTTCCACGGTTTCCACGTTTTCGTCGGCACGGTTTTCCTGCTGGTCTGCCTGTTCCGGGCCATTGCCGGCGGTTTCACGCCCAAGCAGCATTTCGGTTTCGAAGCGGCGGCCTGGTACTGGCACTTCGTTGACGTCGTCTGGCTGTTCCTGTTCTTCGCCATCTATATCTGGGGTGGCTGGGGCGCACCGGTTCACGGTTAATCGCATCGCGGAGGGGCGGCGGCTTGCCGCCCTTGGTCCAGAGCGAGCTTCCCGCACGCTCGGCGTCATCCTTGGGCTTGGGCCCAAGGGTATAAACCAGCGGCGTCGTGTATCCTCGGGGCAAGCCCGGGGGGATGACGGAGGAGGGGGAGTACCTTCGTCACGACGCCACGGGCGGCGATTGCCGCCCTTATGCTTGGGGTGCCGCTCCTGCGGAGAGCGGTTTGCCAGCGGAAGCGGGAGGCCTTCCATGTCTGAACAATCGAACGACGGTTTTGCGCCGGTGGACCCGATAAAAGTCGGGCTGAAGGGCTGCTGCCCGCGTTGCGGCAATGGCAAGCTGTTCGACGGCTTCCTGACCCCGAAACCCGCATGCAGCGCCTGCGGGCTGGATTACGGCTTTGCCGATGCGGGTGAAGGTCCGGCTGTGTTTGTCATGCTGATCGTCGGTTTTCTGGTCGTCGGGCTGGCGCTGTGGTTCGATCAGCGTTTTGCCCCGCCCGTCTGGGTGCATGTCATGCTCTGGTTGCCGTTTACGGTGATTGTCTCCCTCGTGCTGCTGCGCAAGCTGAAGGGGATCATGATTGCGCTGCAATACCGCAACAATGCAAGCGAAGGCAGGCTTGATCGTGAATGACGTTTCCCACATGAAGGCGGCGGAAAGACGCATCTGGTTCGCCGCGCCGCTCGTTCTGCTGGCACTGGCCATCCTTCTCGGGCTCGGCACATGGCAGGTGAAGCGGCTTTACTGGAAAGAGGCGCTGATTGCCGATATCGAGGAGCGGCGCAACGCAAGCCCGGCCACGCTTGCCCAGATCGAGGCGATCGCCAAAAGCGGCGGCGAAATAGAATATCGCAGGGTCAACCTGTCAGGCACTTTCGATCACGCCCGCGAGCGGCATTTTTTCGCCACCCATCAGGGCAGAACCGGTTATTACATCTATACGCCGCTGTCGCTTGCCGATGGACGTATCCTCTTCGTCAATCGCGGTTTCGTGCCTTTCGAAATGAAGGAGGCGGCCAAGCGGCCGGATGGGCAGGTGGCGGGCGAGGTTGAGATCAAGGGGCTGGCGCGTGCGCCGCTCGTTGCAAAACCGTCTTCTCTGCTGCCGGACAACGATATCGCCAAGAACATCTTCTACTGGAAGGATCTGGCGGCGATGGCCTCAAGCGCCGATGTCCCTCCCGGCCGGCTGGTCAACCTGTTCGTGGATGCCGACGATACGCCGAACCCCGGCGGCTGGCCTGAGGGCGGCGTGACGCTGATAGATTTGCCCAACAATCACCTGCAATATGCGATAACGTGGTATGGCCTGGCGGTGGCCCTTGTCATCGTCGTCGGTTTTGCCTATTTCCGGAACGGTAAGGCGCAAGGTGAATAAAGCGCGCCCTCACCGGCAAGGCAGGTTATAGGGCAAGGCCCAGGAGCAGGCCAAGGAGCACGAATGAACATCGCCGTTTCCAAACCCCCTTTGACGATAAGGCTGTGCGGACCGCGCGGCTTTTGCGCGGGCGTGGACCGGGCGATCCAGATCGTCGTGCTGGCACTCAAGGCCTATGGCGCACCGGTCTATGTTCGTCACGAAATCGTGCATAACCGCTATGTGGTCGAGGGGCTGGAAGCCAAGGGCGCAATTTTCGTCGAGGAACTGCACGAAATCCCCACCGAACATCGCGAGCAGCCGGTGGTCTTTTCCGCCCATGGCGTGCCGAAATCCGTGCCGGCCGACGCTGAAGCGCGCAACCTGTTTTATCTCGATGCCACATGCCCGCTGGTCTCCAAGGTCCACAAGCAGGCCATGCGCCATCAGCGTCTTGGCCGCCATGTCGTGCTGATCGGCCATGCCGGTCACCCTGAGGTCATCGGCACCATGGGGCAATTGCCCGAAGGCACCGTTTCGCTGGTCGAGACGGTTGAAGATGCCGGCATTTACGAACCGGTGGACCGCGAAAACCTCGGTTTCGTCACCCAAACAACACTTTCCGTTGATGATACCGCCGGCGTTATCGCCAGGCTTCAAGAACGCTTCCCCGCCATTCAGGCGCCCGCCGCCGACAGCATCTGTTACGCAACCACCAACCGTCAGGATGCGGTGAAACAGGCGGCGCCCGGCTGCGATCTGTTCATCGTCGTCGGTGCGCCCAATTCCTCCAATTCGAAGCGGCTTGTCGAAGTGGCGTTGCGCGCCGGTGCCAAACACTCCGTTCTGGTGCAGCGGGCAGCGGAAATCGACTGGGATGCTATCGGCGATATCCGCACCGTCGGTCTTTCGGCTGGCGCCTCCGCACCCGAGGTCATCGTCGACGAGATCATCGAGGCCTTCAAGGCGCGGTTCGACACGACGCTCGATCTCGCCGTCACGGTTGAGGAAACGGAACATTTCCTCGTCAACCGCGAGCTGCGCAGCATCGAGCTGACAACGGACGACATGGCGTTCGTCAACGGCAATGCCAGCAATGCCTTGCCACCGAAAACCGCCACTGGCGCCTAAGTAAGATGGCGAAACATGTGAGGGGTTTTCCCTCACATCCGCTATCCTCGCTCAAGATTTCCATTCCATCCTTCATCAAGAGATTTGAAATTGGCAGTTTATACGGACATCACCGAAGATGATCTGAGGAATTTCCTCATACAATACGACGTTGGCACGCTCACATCCTACAAGGGCATCGCCGAAGGTGTCGAAAACACCAATTTCCTGCTGCACACCACCAAGGACCCGCTGATCCTGACGCTTTACGAAAAGCGCGTGGAAAAATCCGATCTGCCGTTCTTCCTTGGCCTCATGCAGCATCTGGCCGCCAAGGGCCTGTCCTGCCCCTTGCCGCTGCCGCGCAAGGATGGCGAATTGCTGGGCGAATTGTCGGGCCGCCCGGCGGCGCTTATCTCCTTCCTTGAAGGCATGTGGCTGAGAAAACCGGAAGCGAAACATTGCCGGGAAGTCGGCAAGGCGCTGGCCGCCATGCATCTGGCTGGTGAGGGCTTCGAGATCAAGCGCCCGAATGCGCTCTCCGTCGAAGGCTGGAAGGTGCTTTGGGACAAGTCCGAAGCCCGCGCCGACGAGGTGGAGAAGGGCCTGAAAGATGAGATCCGCTCGGAAATCGATTATCTCGCCGCCCATTGGCCGAAGGATTTGCCCGCCGGCGTCATTCATGCGGACCTGTTTCAGGACAACGTGTTCTTCCTCGGCGACGAGCTGTCCGGCCTGATCGATTTTTACTTCGCCTGCAACGACCTGCTCGCTTATGACGTGTCGATCTGCCTCAATGCGTGGTGCTTCGAGAAGGATGGCGCTTACAACGTCACCAAGGGCAAGGCGCTGCTGGAAGGTTACCAGTCGGTACGTCCGCTGAGTGCGGCGGAGCTGGATGCGCTGCCGCTTCTGGCGCGCGGTTCGGCGCTGCGGTTTTTCCTGACAAGGCTTTATGACTGGCTGACGACGCCGGAAGGCGCGCTGGTGGTGAAGAAAGACCCGCTGGAATATCTGCGCAAGCTGCGGTTCCACCGCTCCATCGGCCATGTTGCCGAATATGGGCTGGTTGGCGAATGAAACACGTTGATATCTTTACCGATGGCGCCTGCTCCGGCAATCCCGGTCCGGGTGGCTGGGGCGCTGTGCTGCGTTATGGCGAGACCGAAAAGGAATTGTCCGGTGGCGAGGCCGACACCACCAACAACCGCATGGAGCTGCTGGCGGCAATCTCGGCGCTCAACGCGCTGAAAAGCCCCTGCGAGGTCGATCTTTATACCGACAGCGCCTACGTCAAGGACGGCATCACCAAGTGGATTTTCGGCTGGAAAAAGAAGGGCTGGAAAACCGCCGATAACAAGCCGGTCAAGAATGTCGAACTGTGGCAGGCGCTGGAAGCGGCGCAGGAGCGCCACAAGGTCACCCTGCACTGGGTCAAGGGCCATGCCGGCCATCCGGAAAACGAGCGCGCCGACGAATTGGCGCGCAAGGGCATGGAGCCTTTCAAACGCCGGTAACGGAAGCCTGATTTATTATAGGCGGTTTTAAGCCGGACCAATCCTGATCCGGGGTTGTGAAAACTCAAACCCGATCTATCTTGTCGTCAAACAGCTGGACGATGTTCCAGCGGAGGAGAGACATTCGGATGATCCAGCATTGTGTATTTCTACGGTTCAAGGCCGCAACGGCAACCTCTGAAAAACATGCGGTGTTTGAGGCGATTGCGGCCCTGAAGGACGTGATACCCGGCATAATCGATGTGAAATACGGCCAGAACGTTTCACCGGAAGGCCTGAACGGCGGTTTCGTGGATGGCTTCATCGTGACGCTGGAAAGCCCGGAAGCCCGCGACGAATATCTGGCGCACCCGCAACACATGGAAGTCGGTCAACGTCTGGTCTCGCTGACCGATGGCGGTCTGGCCGGGCTTCTGGTGTTTGACATGAACGTATGAAAAAGGGCGGTTTTACCGCCCTTAGACTGCTGACAAAGTCCTGAAATCTTTCCTTCGTCATGCTCGGGCTTGTCCCGAGCATCTGCAACGTCTTGATTTTATGCGACGTGATTAGATCCTTGGGACAAGCCCAAGGATGACGCCACGGGTTTGGGGTGTGTCTACCTCTCGGGTCAACAGGCCACCCCTTTCCGCGTAACCTTACAGTTGCTCGATCATCGCCGCGGCGGCCGAGACGGTCGCCTGACCGGGGTTTTCTTCCACGTTGAGCGACGTTACCACGCCGTCTTTCACCAGCATCGAATAGCGCTTGGAGCGCACGCCGAGGCCGCCGCCGGAGAGGTCGGCATCAAGGCCGAGCGCCTTGGTGAAGCCGGCATCCCAGTCGGCGAGGAAGTGGATTTTGCCCTGACCGCCGGAAGATTGCGCCCATGCGCCCATGACGTGCCAGTCGTTGACGGAGACGACGGCGATGTCATCCACGCCCTTGGCGAGAATGGCGTCACGGTTTTCGAGGTAGCCCGGCAGATGGTTCAGCGAGCAGGTGGGGGTGAAAGCGCCGGGCACGGCGAAAAGAACCACCGTCTTGCCGCCGAAAAGCGCATCGGTGGTGGTTTCCACCGGGCCATCGGCCGTCTTTTCCTTGAAGGTTGCGGAAGGCAGTTTTTCGCCGATCTTGATGGTCATGTCCATGCTCCTGTGGCCGTTCGGTTCGCGCGACTATAGAGCACGGAAATGAAATCTGTCATGCGGTTTTCGCGGTAAATTCCATGGCCGGGACGGTCGCTCAGGCCTGCTCGCCGGTGTGCCTACGGCTTTGGAAAATTGAGCACCGTTTCCATCGACCGGTCGCCGGATTTGACCAGAATGGGCCAGCTGTTGCCCTGCACCTGATAGGTTTTCGGCAAGCCCTTGATGTTCATGTAGAAGGATAGCTTACGCTTGTCGCTCACCATGTTCTGCGGCTCGTAATAGGCAAAACCCGAGGGGCCGGCGATGAATATCTCGGTTTCCTTCGGTGCGTTTTCCGGCAGTTGCAGCTGCACGCCGAGCATGGTCTTGTCAGGCGTGATGTGGAAATCCGTGACTTTGAAATCGTCGGATGCCGCTTCGGGCAGCGTCTCGCGCGCCTCTTCCAGCAATCGCCGTTCCTCGTGATCGTCATCGCCCGCATTGCCGCGGCTGATCGAAAACGTCGCCTCGAACGGAATGCAGATATTCTGGCAGACGCCGATGAAGGCGGTGAGGTCGATGTTGCCGCCCGCTTGGGCGTCCACGGCTCTCAGCTGAAAGGGAATGCTGACGGCGTGATCGTAGCCGATATCGGTGATGTCGCCGTTCTCGATGAGTTTGGGAACAGGATAGGCCATCGAGGTCAGGTTCACGCCGCTTGCCGGATCAAGCGTGATCTTGGGCGGTATTCCGGCTTCACCCGGCTCGCGCCAATAGGTTATCCAGCCGTCTTTCGGCTCGATCTGCAATACGCCGCGCACCACGCCGTCGCCGTCCATGGCAAGGCTTGCCACGCGCATCTGGCCGCCTTCGCTTCTGGCCCAGTCGGTAATTTCGGCCTGCGCGGCCTGCCCGCCACCGAGAAGGGCGGCGAATGCGACGGCAAGGCGAAGATGTGAAAATCGAAAGAATGTCCTGACGCTCATTCTTTCCGTCTAACCCAACATCGTCTGGTCGGCCAGTTACGAATTCGTGCGGTTCATCATTTTCGGTTGATTGATTGGGCGCTATGCCGCATCCTGTATCCTGTCGAGGTGCGAACGCCGTTTTCCGTTTGGTGATGGAACTCGGCCTGCTGGAGGCGCCGGTGAGCTTTTCAACCCTGATGGACAAACGCGAACGTGGTTTTTTCGACAGCCAGTTCCTCATCGCGATGCCGGGGCTGGACGACGGCAATTTTGCCCGTTCGGTAATTTATATCTGTGCCCATTCGGATGCCGGCGCCATGGGCTTCATCATCAACCGGCCGCAGCAGATCACCTTCACGGACATTCTGCTGCATCTGAAACTGGTGGACAGCAACGACGCCATCATGCTGCCCAACCGCACCCGCGAATTTCCGATCCAGTGCGGCGGCCCGGTCGAATCCGGCCGGGGTTTCGTGCTGCATTCGGATGATTACGTCAGCGAATCCAGCATTCCGGTCAGCGACGACATTTCGCTGACGGCGACGCTGGATATCGTGCGCGCCATTTCCAACGGCCGCGGCCCGCAAAAGGCCACCATGATGCTCGGTTATGCCGGCTGGGGTCCGGGCCAGCTGGAAAACGAGATCGCCAACAATGGCTGGCTGAGTTGCCCGGCGGCGGAAGAACTGATTTTCGACCGTGGGCTGGACAATAAATACGAGCGGGCGCTTGCGCTGATGGGCGTTGATGCCCGCATGCTCTCCCCCGATGCCGGGCACGCCTGAATTTACATACCTGAATTTTCCGCCGCCACCAGCCGCGTGCCGGCTGGAACCAAACCTTGCCGCTTACGTTACTCACCCGGAAGGCCAGACAGCCAGTCTGGCTCAACCAGGGAGTAGTGACATGGGTAGCACATCAGACAAGATTGCCGGTAAAGCCAACGAAGTTGCAGGCAAGGTGAAGAAAAGCGTCGGTGAAGCGACCGGCAATGACGAGTTGCGCGCCAAGGGTGCGGTCCAGGAAGCCAAGGGCAAGGTCCAGAGCACCGTCGGCAAGGCCAAAGATGCCGTCAAGGGCGCCGTCGACCGTATGTGATATCGCCTGACGAGATTGCGCCTCTCTGATGAGGCGGCGCTATGGAGCGCATGTGTTTTCGCACATGCGCTCCTGTCGTCTGGGATGCCGGAATGGCGAGCTTGTTACGCCGTTCACGTTGGCATCATAGGTTTACCTCTGCCCAACTCATCCATCGCAAGGGTTTCATGAATGAAGCTTTTCTCCTGCGCTTCCTGTGGTCAGCCGGTCCACTTCGACAATCGTTTCTGCGTCTCCTGCGGCCATCGTCTGGCCTTCGTGCCGGAGCGCCTTTCCATGGAAGCTCTGGCGCCTGCGGGCGAGCCGAACTGGCAACTTGTCGCTCAGCCGGAAAGACAGGTGCGGTTTTGCGCTAACGAGGCGAACGATATCTGCAACTGGTCGGTGCCGGCGGAAAGCCAGAACGCCTTTTGCCCGGCCTGCAGCCACAACCGTCTGGTGCCGGATATCGCGACGGAGCAGGGCATCGAACAATGGCGGGGTATCAGCCAGGCGCAGCGGCATCTGTTTTATTCAATCTTGCGGCTCGGCCTGCCGCATCCGAACCGGGATGCCGATCCGGCTGGCGGGCTTGTCTTCGACTTTCTGGTCGATGAGGTCGCGCCCGACGGTTCGGTTATTCCCGCCATGACCGGCCACGACGAGGGCCTGATTGCCATTCGCGCGGCGGAGGTGGACGATGCGACGCGCGAGCAGGTGCGCGCCAACATGAACGAGCCCTATCGCACCATGCTTGGCCATTTCCGCCATGAGGTCGGGCATTTCATCTGGAACAAGCTGGTGCGCGACGAGAACCGTCTCGAGGCCTGCCGCGCGGTATTCGGTGATGAGCGCGAGGATTATGCAGCAGCCCTGCAACGCAATTACGGGCAGGGACCGCGCCCCGGATGGCAGGAAACCTTCATAAGCGCCTATGCCTCCGTCCATCCCTGGGAGGATTTCGCCGAATGTTTCGCGCATTATCTGCACATCGTCGACACGCTGGAAACCGCGCGTGCCTTCGGCGTGGCGATAGACCCTGATGGACATGAGGAAATGGCGGCGGAGGTTACTTTCGATCCCTACAATGCCCGCAGCGCCGCGCAACTGGTCAGGGCGTGGGTCCCGCTCAGCGTCGCCATCAACTCGATCCAGCGCAGCATGGGGGAGGCGGACCTTTATCCCTTCGTGCTGGCGCCTCCGGTGGTGACCAAGATGGAATTCATTCACGAGCTGCTGCGCGGCAGGGTGGCTGCGATGCCTCAACAGCAGATGCAGCAGTTTGCGATAGTGCAGTGAATACGGCCCGCCACTATTTTGGCACGCCATCGAAAAAATCCGAGGCGTAGAAGAGGACTACCACCTCTCCTCCGTCATCCTCGGGACAGGCCCGAGGATGACGTGGCGCGTGAGGCATGGCGTCGCGCACTGGGAGAAGAGGCGCATCTTAGCCCCATCTCACTTACGAAGCCCGCTTCGTCGGCTGGAACCGCTCCCGCAGAAGCTTCAGCGCGGCATCGCCGGAAACCGGGGTGCCGAACAGGAAGCTCTGGCCGAAATGGCAGTTCATGCGTGAAAGTTCAGCCGCATCCTCTGGCGTTTCGATGCCTTCGGCCACCACCTGCATGTCGAGCGCGCGCGCCATGGCGATGACGGAACGCAACAGCACGTTGCGCTTGTCGCTGGTATTGGCCACCAGCGCCTTGTCGAGCTTGATCGTATCGAAGGGGAAGCGGGTGAGATAGGCAAGTGACGAATAGCCCGTGCCGAAATCGTCCATGGCGAGGCTGAGGCCCGTTTCCTTCAGCTTGGAAAGTACCAGCCGCGCCTGTTCCGGGTTCTCCATGACAACGGATTCCGTCAGTTCCAGCTTCAGCTGCTGCGGATTGCAGCGCGTGCGCGTCAGCATGCCGCGCACATCGTTGTACAATTCGTTGTTCAGCAATTGCGCGCTGGAAATATTGACGGAAATGAAGATCGGCATCTTCTCGATGGCGTGCTGCCAGTCCATCAGATCGGTTGCTGCCCGTTCCAGCGCGAACATGCCGAGCGGTTCGATCAGGCCGGAGGCTTCCGCGATGGGAATGAATTCGCTCGGCGGAATATTGCCACGCTTGGGGTGCTCCCACCGCATCAGCGCCTCGAAACCGGCCAGCGCACCATCGTCCAGCTTGACGATCGGCTGATAGGCGAGCGACAGCTCCTTGCGCTCGATGGCGCGGCGAAGGTCGCTTTCCATTTGCAGGCGGTCGGTGCCTGACGTGCGGAAGGCCGGGCGGAACGGCTCGACGCGGTTTCCGCCAGCCCGCTTGGCGCGGTACATGGCGAGTTCCGCGTCGCTCAAGAGACCGGCGGCACTTTCCTGCTGGTCGATCCATGAGACGAGGCCGATGGAGGCGGTGAGGATGATTTCGCGGTTGGCGAAATTGATCGGTACCATGATCGCCTTGTTCACCGCATCGGCGAAGTCGGCCACACGCTGCGGATCACGTTCCGAGGTCAGGATCAGGCCGAATTCATCGCCGCCGAGACGCGCCAGCGTATCTTGCGGTTTCAACAGACGGCGCAGACGCCGTGTCAGCGCGATGAGGATATTGTCGCCCGCAGCAATGCCGAGCGTATCGTTGACCAGCTTGTAACGGTCGATATCGATCGCCATCACGGTCGGGCGCACGCCGTCGCTTTCGGGGGAGAGATTGAGGATCGATTGCAGGCGGTCGAGAAATACCTGCCGGTTCGGAAGCCCGGTCAGATTGTCGTTCATCGCGTCCTGCAGCAACCGTTCCACCGAATTCTTCTGCTCGGTGATATCGGTAATGGTGCCGACGCAGCGGATGATTTCGCCGTTGGAGCCCAGAACCGGACGAGCGCGGATTTGCAGCCAATGGAAATGCCCGTCTTCGGCACGAATGCGGAATTCGTGGTTGAGGCGACCCTTGCGATGATCGAGCAGCACGTCGAGCGTCGCCTTGAACCGGTCGCGATCGTCCGGGTGCAGGCGCGGCAACCAATTGCGCGCCGCCCCATGCATGGTGCCGGGCTCCAGTCCCAGACGGTTGGAAATGTCGGGTGTGGTGACGATGCGGTCGCGCGTCACGTCCCAGTCCCACACGGTGTCGCCGCTGCCCGTCAGGGCGAGAGATTGCCGTTCGAGATCGGAGAACAGGCCCTGCTGATAGGCGCTGCCGGCAAAGGCGTGCTGGATGACGGTGAAACCGATCAGAAGCACGATCAGCACCAGCCCGCCGCCGAGTGCCGGCTGCACGATGTCGTTGTCCAATTGTCCCGTCACCGTCAGCCAGCTGCCGAACAGCCAGACGAGGATGAGCGCCCAGGAGGGAACGAGCAAAATCGCCCGATCGTAACGGTTGAAGCCGAGATAGATGATGAGCGCGATACCGGCGGTCGCTGTCAGCGCGAAGGACACGCGGGCGATGCCTGACGCGACCGAAGGATCGTAGATCGCGACGCCGAAAAGCAGCGCCAGACCCACCACCCAGGCAAAGGTCGCGTAACCCAGATGCGCATGCCAGCGGTTGAGATTGAGATAGGTGAACAGGAAGACCACGAAGCTGGAGGCGAGAGCCACTTCGGCGCCCGCCCTCCATATTCGCTGATCGCTTGAGGTGACGGTGATGAGTTTTTCAAGGAAGCCGAAATCGACGCAGATATAGGCGAGCACCGCCCAGGCGAGCGCTGCCGATGCCGGAAGAACGGAGGTTCCCTTGACCACGAATAGGATGGTCAAAAGCACGGCCAGCAGGCCGGCAATGCCGAGTACGATGCCGCGATAAAGTGTAAACGCGTTGATCGTGTCCTTGTAGGCTTCCGGTTCCCACAGATAGATTTGCGGCAGCTGCGGCGTGGAAAGCTCGGCGACGAAGGTGATGACGGAGCCGGGATTGAGCGTAATGCGGAACACGTCGGCATCCGGGCTCGGCTGCCGGTCTAGCGCAAAGCCTTCGCTCGGCGTGATCGCGATGATGCGCTGCGAACCGAGATCTGGCCAGAACAGTTTCGAGTTCACCAGACGGAAATGCGGAGCGACAATGACGCGCTCCAGCTGCTCTTCGGAGACGTTGGCGAGCGCGAAGACGGCCCAGTCGCCCTGATGGTCGGTGGAGCTGGCGCGCACCTCGATACGGCGGCGGATGCCATCAGGTCCGGGCGCGGTCGAGACCTGAAAGGCCTCGCCCTGATTGGCATAGATATCGGTGGTCGCGGTGAGGTCGAGCGCCGTGTCGTCACGGGAAATCTTCACCGGTTCGAAGGCGTAGGAATGAGAGGCAACAAGCAGGAAAAACAGGAAGAACGGTGCAGCCAGTGCAAATGCCGCCAGACGTTTCGACAGGCACGGCGCAGAGTGATTGTAAGTCATGTATCGTACTTCGTTCCACTGGAGCTTTGCTTGTCGGCAAGAAGGGAAAACATCGTATGATCCCGCCATTGGCCGTTGATTTTCAGATATTCCCGCAAGAGGCCTTCCCGCTGGAACCCGGCATTTTCGAGAAGCCGGATGCTTTTGAAGTTTTCCGGAATACAGGCTGCCTCGATACGGTGCAACTGAAGTCCGTTGAAGATATAGGGTATTACCAATTTTAATGCGGCAGACATATGGCCTTGCGCGGCGTAGCGTTCGCCCACCCAATATCCGATCATGCAGCTTTGCGCGGCACCCCGGCGGATGTAGCCGATGGTGATACCGCCGACGAGCAGGGTCTCCTTCTCGAACAGCAGAAACGACACTGCCGTGCCGGAGGAAAACTCCTGGCCGTTGCGCACCACGCGCGTGCGGAAGGAGCCTTCCGTTAATTCGTCCGGCCGCCAGGTGGGTTCCCAGGGCTGGAGAAACTGCCGGCTCTCGGAGCGCAGGACGTGCCATTGCCTGAAATCGGCATAGCGCGGCAGTCTGAGAAGATGGTTGGCGCTGCGCAATTCGGGCGTGTCGTTATGTCGGGAAAGAAAACGCAGCATTCACCATCCCTGTGCGGAAGAAACCGCCACCCTCAGCCGTTCGCCTTTATCCTTGCGGGCTGCTGCGCGGAAAGCGCGGCAGTGATGTCTGAAAGAGGCGGCAGCTGTTCGAGCGGGCCAATTGCGGACAATGTCGGAACTGTATCGAAAAACAGCCGTCCTGCAAGATCGGTCAGGCGTTGCTGTGTGATGTGCTCGAGGCGCTCCATCATCTCTTCGTTGGGGATGGGGCGGCCGTAAAGCATCATCTGCCGGGCCATCTGGCCGGCACGGGCAGCCGGGCTTTCCTGACCCATCAGCAATTGCGCGCGGATTTGCGCGCGGGCGCGGTCAATTTCTTCCTGATGGATGGTCTGCGAAGACTTGCGCAACTCTTCCAGGATGACCGGCACCAGTTCCGGCAGGTCGTTGCCGCCGGTGGCCGCATGCACGCCGAAGATGCCGGTATCGGAAAAACCCCAATGGAAGGCATAAACGGAATAACAAAGGCCGCGAGCTTCGCGCACTTCCTGGAAGAGGCGAGACGACATGCCACCGCCGAGAATATTGGCGAGAATTTGCGAACAGTAGAAATCGCGGGCGTGATAGGCCTTGCCCTCGAAGCCGAGAAGCACCTGCGCGTCCATCAGGTCGCGGGTCTCGCGGATTTCCCCGCCGGTATAGATCGCCTTTTCGAGAACCGGCGTGGTGACCGGCAGCTGCGGCAGCGAGGCGAAACGTTCTTCAACCTGCTTCACGAAACTCTGGTGATCGACAGCACCGGCCGCAACGACGAAGATTCGGTCCGTCGTGTAATTGCGGGCGAGATAATGCCGTATCTGGGCGCTGGTGAAGGATTGCACGGTGTCCGGCGTACCGAGGATCGGGCGGCCGATCGTCTGGTCGCGATAGGCGACGCCGGAAAAATTGTCGAAGATCACGTCATCAGGTGTGTCGGTCGCGGCGCCGATTTCCTGGAGGATGACGTTTTTCTCCCGCTCCAGTTCGTCTTCGTCGAAGAGCGATTCCGTCAGAATGTCGGCGAGGATATCGACGGCGAGCGGAACATGGTCTTTGAGGACGCGGGCATAATAGGAGGTTGTTTCCGTCGATGTCGCGGCGTTGACTTCGCCGCCGACATTTTCGATCTCTTCGGCGATCTGCCGGGCGGTGCGGCGCGCCGTGCCCTTGAAGGCCATATGTTCGAGAAGATGGGCGATGCCGTGCTCGGCAGTCGTCTCGTTGCGGGATCCGGATTTGATCCACACCCCAAGAGCGACGCTTTCGAGATGTGGCATTTTTTCCGTGACAACGGTCAACCCGGACGAAAGCCGGGTCACATTAACTCTCATACTCAACGTCTTTCCGCGTCTCTATTTGCCGGCGCGTGCATGGCTGCCGATGAAGGTTTCTACGGCTTTCAGCTCTGCGTCCAGAATGTCGAAACGCTCCTCCCGGTTCATAATGTCAGCTAACCATACTGGAAGCGCCGGGTCGATTGCGCAAGCGGATTTTACGGCGGCCGGGAATTTAGCCGGATGGGCGGTAGACAGGACCACCATCGGGCTGGATGCTTTTTCGTGCTTTTCCGCCACGAAAACGCCGGTGGCCGTATGCGGGTCGATCAGGTAGCCGGTCTTTTCAAGCGTATCGCGGATCGTCGCCGCCACCTGCTTTTCGGTGGCACGACCGGCACGGAAGTCCTTTTTGATGAATTTCAGCGCATGCGGCGGAATTTCAAATGCGCCGGACTGCTTCAGGCCGTCCATCGACGCCTTCACGGCGGCGGAATCGCGGCCATAGGCCTCAAACAGCAGCCGCTCGAAATTGGACGAAATCTGAATGTCCATCGAAGGCGAGGTGGTGGGCGTGACGCCGCGCATCTCGTAACGGCCGGTCTTCAGCGTGCGTGCCAGAATGTCGTTGTCATTGGTGGCGATGACAAGCTTGTCGATCGGCAGGCCCATCTTCTTGGCGACGTAACCGGCGAAGATATCGCCGAAATTGCCTGTTGGAACGGTGAAGGAAATCTTCCGGTCCGGGCCGCCGAGTGACAGGGACGCCGTGAAATAATACACGACCTGCGCCATGATGCGCGCCCAGTTGATGGAGTTCACGCCGGAAAGCTTCACGCCGTCACGGAACTTCGCATCGTTGAACATTTCTTTGACGAGGTTCTGGCAATCGTCGAAATTGCCGTTGATCGCCAGCGCATGCACGTTGGATGCTGTCGAGGTCGTCATCTGGCGCTGCTGCACCGGCGAGACCTTGCCATTGGGGAAAAGGATGAAGATATCGGTGCGCTCACGGCCAGCAAAGGCGTCGATGGCAGCACCACCTGTATCGCCGGAGGTGGCGCCGACAATGGTGGCGCGCTCGCCGCGTTCAGCCAGCGTATAATCCATCAGGCGGGCGAGAAGCTGCATTGCCACGTCCTTGAAGGCGAGCGTGGTACCGTGGAAAAGCTCCAGCACGTAGGTGTTCGGGCCGGTCTGCGTCAGCGGCGCGACGGCCGGATGGCGGAAGGTCGAATAGGCGTCGTCGATCATCGCCTTGAACTTGTCGGCTGGAATTTCACCGCCGGTGAAACGGTAGAGAACCTCAAACGCGATGTCCTGATAGGATTTGCCGCGCAGGTTGCGGATTTCCTTCTTCGACATGGAAGGCCATTCGCGCGGCACGTAAAGCCCGCCGTCACGGCCAAGACCCGCCAGAAGCGCGTCGCAGAAACCAAGCGAAGGGGCCGCACCCCTGGTCGACACATATTTCACGAGATAGTCCCCTGTCTTTTACCGATCTGTCCGTTACCGATTTACCGGCGTCTTCTTCAGCAGCGTCTCACCGAAATGAGGCGATTGGCGAGGTAATGAAGGGCTTTTTTGAAAATTCAAGCAAAACCGAACATGCCAATCGATTTTTTCCGGCGTCGCTGCTATAGACCATCGCCAACCTGCGTGAAAGGTCAATAAACAGCGTCTCCGGTTCGGTTCCGGGACAATGGAGAGGAATTAGAAGAGTGTCAGGGAATTTCTTGCGTTTGTCCGCCGCGATGTCGCTTCTGGCCGTCGTTGCAGGATGTAATTCCTCCAATCCGTCGGACTCGCTTGCCGTCAACCCTCCAACGGCGCAGGCCAATCCGGTCGGTGCAGTCGTGCAGGCAAACTGCCCGACGGTCACGGTTCTCGACGCCAACGCCGTTCACCGGGTCTATGCCGGCGGTGCCAAGGACGATCCGCAGAAACTCGCCTATCAGGTTTCGCTCTCCGATACGACGCGTTCGTGCACCGCGAACGATCCACGCTGACGGTAAACGTGCTGGCCCAGGGCCGCCTCGTTCCCGGCCCGATGTCGAAGCCGGGTCGCGTTACCGTGCCAATCCGTGTCACCGTTAAGGACGGCAACGGCGAGATTTACGGCGAAACGACCAATTTCGCCATCGACGTTGCCGCAGGTTCGGCCGGCACGCAGTTCATCTTCAACAACGATCATGTCGCCATTCCCAACGGACCGGGCGGCGCACCGAAGTCGGTCAGCGTTTATATCGGTTTTGCCGAGCAGGGCGCAAAGGCCAAGACCAAGCGCCGGTAATCCGGCCACGGAACGTTAAAAAACCGGAGGCTGCTTCTGCGGGCTCCGGCTTAGGTGGGTGACAAGCCATCCCCCACACGCGGCGTCATCCTCGGGCCTGTCCCGAGGATCCAAACACGTATCGTAAAATCAAACGGTTGCAGATGCTCGGGACAAGCCCGAGCATGACGGAGGAGAGGCGGTTGCCTTTTGTTGGTTATTCCGCCGCAGGTGGTCTAGCAGCTATGCTCTAACGGCGCCGAACATCTCGATACGCATCCACGGCCTTAAAAAATGCGGGCGGTAAAACGTCCCTGGCGGGATGCGCATTTGCCAGCTCCTCATCCGTCATCTCAGGAAACTCCACGGCATCCCAGTCCGCTTTGGCATAGCCACGCCCAGGCTTGAATTCCTTTGACTTCGGGGCTTCTGCCATAGAGGTTTCCTCAGAAAGCGCCTTCCCATTCCGCCATCGCCGCAATAACAGCCGGCAGGTCCTGCATGCGCGAAATCACCGTTTCCGCGCCCGCATCCGTCAACCGGTCGGCGTGGCTCGGATAGGTGTGGGATGCGCCGGTGAAGCCGATGACCCGCATGCCTGCGGCTCTCGCACCGTGGACGCCATGCACGGAATCCTCGATTACCACGACGCGGTCGGGGGAGACGCCGAACTGTGCTGCGCCGTGCAGGAAGATATCCGGCTTCGGCTTCACGCGGTCGGCGCCGAGATCCTTGGCAGAGTAGATATGCGGGGCAAAATAGGGTTTCAGGCCCACCTTCGTCAGCATCATGTCGAGGCGGTGGCTGGAGGAATTCGAGCAGATGCAGCGCGGCGTCGTCAGGCGCGATAGCGCGAACTTGACGCCTTCGATAATCTTCACGTCGCGTTCCAGCCGCGCGTCGAGCAGCTTTTCCGACTTGTCGAGCAGGGATGCGGACAGCGGGATGCTGGCTTCGCTTTCCACCTGCAGGAGGATGTTCTTCCAGGTCATGCCGGCGAAACGCTCACCCATTTCCTCGACGGAGATCGGATAACCGGCCTCGGTCAAAAGGCGGGATTCCACCTGTGCTGCTATGATTTCGGAATCGACCAGAACGCCGTCACAGTCGAAAATAATGAGATCGAAGCCGCTCATGGGCGCTCCCTGTATCGAATTTGCTTGGAAGAAAGTGATGCCGGGGCTTTTAGCCCAAGTCCGCGCCAAGCTCAACCGGTTGGCCCGCAAGGGTCGGTCCCATCAGGCTCATAGCTTGGATTTGGCTTTGCGCGTTTCCTGCGTGCAAAAACCGCTACACAGATCAGCGCCGGATGCGTTATGGGATGTTATGCCCAAGACAGCGAAAACCAGACCCGAAGATACCATTGCCGCACGCATCAGCCGCACTCTGGCTGATCGCATCGTTCGCGGTGAGCTGTCGCCGGGTGAACGTCTGAGGCAGGATCACATTGCCGCCGAATTCGGCGCATCGCATGTGCCGGTGCGCGAAGCGTTCCGCAGGCTGGAGGCGCAGGGCTTGGCCGCCAGCATTCCGCGCCGCGGCGTGCGGGTCGCGGATTTCGGCCTCGCCGATGTGCGCGAAGTCGCGGAAATGCGCGCCGCACTCGAGGTTCTGGCGCTGCGCCACGCCATTCCCAACATGACTTCAGCCATTCTCGATCAGGCCGAAGCAGCGACGTTGGAAGGCGACAGCGCCGTCGACGTGCAGCACTGGGAGGAGGCCAATCGCCGCTTCCACCGCCTCATCACCGCGCCCTGCAACATGCCGCGCCTGATGGAGGCGATCGACGGTCTGCATGCGGCGAGCGCCCGGTTTCTGTTTTCCGCCTGGCGGGCCGGTTGGGAGCGCCGCACCGATACCGATCACCGCGCGATCCTCGACGCATTGCGCGGCGGCCGTGCGGAGGAGGCGGTGCGTATCCTCGACGGCCATGTGCAATGGATCGGCCGCAAGGCGATCCGCACCTCTTCCGGCTCGGTGCACGATGCCTTCGCGATTGTCGGATAGGCCGGAGGCTATCAGCTGCGCTGCTTTGGACTCCGCCGGAAAAGTCGGTTATCGATATCCGCCCGCGATGACGATCCGCGGTTTGCGAAGGGAGCATGGATGGCAGCTGATACGGCGAAATCACGGAGCAGATTTTTCCTCTGTCCGCTGATCTGTTTCCTTCATCGGAAACGCGCCCTGTGACGGTCCGCCTTCGCCCCCATCACCTTCTCTGCATGCTGACCTATGTCGGGAAGGGTTACACCTCCGGTTTCGTCGAAAATTACGACCGTGTCGCCGCCCGCCTGAATGCGGGCGAGGAGGATATCGAGCTGGTGGACGGTCCTGACGATATCTGCGTCGGCCTGTTGTGCGAGAGCCATGCCCACTGTTTCAACGAGGGCGTTGTGCAGAGGGACGAGGCGGCCCGGCTTTCTGTTTCGACGCTTTTGAACGAGACAATCACTGCCGGAAAGCGGCTGCGGGCAACGCCGGAGCTGCTGGCGAAAATGCGTCTGGCCTTCGCCGCCGGAGACATCCGGCAGGCCTGTCGCGGTTGCCAGTGGATAAGGCTGTGCGATCGTATCGCGGCATCAGGGTTTGCCGGCGTGAAGATTGGTGAGCCGCCGGCGCGCCAAACCGGGCAGCGGCTTGCACCTACTCCGGCACATTCGTCTCGGTTCTCTCGGCGGCCTTGACCGTTGCCTTGATTTCCTTCGGGTCGCGGCCGGATTTCTGGTCATAGCTCACCTTCACCGAATAGTCGCCGGGATGCAGCGTCTCCTGATGCCGGGTGCCGTAACGGCCGGAAATTTCCTTTTGCGTGCCCTGAAGGTCTTTGGTCGTTTCGACGATATCGATCCGCTCGGCACCCGGCGCCGTGATCGCCAGAACGCCCGCATCGAGGTTGAGATTGATTTCGGTGCGTTTTCCCGCAGTTACGGTGAATGGTTGCTCCACCGTGACCTTGCCCAGACGCGCACGCATCACGAAATCGCCAGCGGGCATTTTCATGGTCTTGCCGGTGCCGTAAGTGCCGTTGATGGTCTGGCGGGTGCCATCAAGCGTCTCCTTGGCGGAAAGCGCCTCGAAACGGATGTCGTCCGTCTCCACCGCCTTGCCGCCATCGGCATAGACCGCCTTGGCGACGACTACGCCGCTCGGGATGACAAGCTCGTGGCTGATCGTTTCGCCCGCCTTGATGGCAAGGGTTTCCTGCGCGCGGGCCGGGCCGATGCTGCCGGTGAGGAGGACTTCGCCCGCCGGAACGAAGGTCGCATTCTGGCCGTAGACGCTGTCCTTGAAGTCACCCTTGGTGATTTCGGTTTTCGCCTGGCTTTCCACATCGCCGCCGGGGCTGCGTTTCGGAACCACCGTCAGTTCCGCCGCGTCGAAATTGACCTTCGGCCTTGCGACGCTTCCGTCCTTCACCTCGAAGGGTATTTCGCGGCGGATGTTGCCCAGCGCCGCCACACCGACATATTTGCCCGCGGGCAGCTTCGCCTCGAAAGTGGCGTCGTAGGACCCGCCGGCATTGACATCGCTGCGCGCTCCGGCCCGGTCGGCCTTGTAGAAATCCCACCGCACCCTATCGCTGTTGCCGAGCGAGGGGCCGCCATCGAACAGCACCGCATCGGTGACGACGTTAAATTGCGCCGCCGGCTGCTGCGCCCACAATGGTGACGGCAGCGTGGCCACGAGGAGAGCGGCGGAAATGATTTTCGTCATGGACCCCATTTGCGATTTACCCCCTGAATTGCCGGTCTTCCTGCCGCACCAATATGCGAAACAGGACGACCCGTTGTGCACAACGTTTTTGCGCGACTTCAGGTTCCCCGCCCGCCGCCGCAAATCCGGCGAAGAGGGCGTAATTGCCATTTATTTTGCATTTTCCGTGACTTGTTCAGGCTTTGATAACCATCTTCGGTAACCATAAGCGTCAGTAGAGAGTAAGCGTATGGAGCGAGTACCAATGGCAGCAGTTTTTCCGCTGGCCGATTTTCGGCGTGCCGGTTTTGATCGTGCGGGCGAGAGTGACGCCTGGAAAGACAGCATAATCAAAGGTGATTGTGTTGCTGCCTTGGATGCCCTTCCGAGCCAGTCGGTGGATGCCATATTCGCCGATCCGCCCTATAATCTTCAGCTTGGCGGCACGCTTCACCGGCCCGATCAGTCGCTGGTCGATGCCGTCGATGACGAGTGGGACCAGTTCTCCTCCTTCGAGGCCTATGACGCCTTCACCCGCGCCTGGCTGCTCGCCTGCCGCCGCGTGCTGAAACCGAATGGCACCATCTGGGTCATCGGCTCCTATCACAACATTTTCCGCGTCGGCTCCATGCTCCAGAACCTCGATTTCTGGATCCTTAACGATATCGTCTGGCGCAAGACCAACCCCATGCCCAATTTCAAGGGCCGCCGGTTCCAGAACGCCCACGAGACCATGATCTGGGCGAGCCGCGATCCGAAAGCCAAGGGCTACACCTTCAATTACGAAGCACTGAAGGCATCCAACGACGATGTGCAGATGCGCTCCGACTGGCTGTTTCCGATCTGCAGCGGCCATGAGCGGCTGAAGGGCGACGACGGCAAGAAGGTGCATCCGACCCAGAAGCCGGAAGCATTGCTGGCGCGTATCATCATGGCTTCCACCAAGCCGGGTGACATCGTGCTCGACCCGTTCTTCGGTTCCGGCACCACGGGTGCGGTTGCAAAACGTCTCGGCCGCCACTTTGTCGGCATCGAGCGTGAACAGGATTATATCGACGCGGCCTCTGCCCGCATCGCCGCCGTCGAGCCGCTCGGCAAGGCGGAACTGACCGTCATGACCGGCAAGAGGGCCGAACCGCGCGTTGCCTTCAACACCCTGGTGGAAAGCGGCCTCGTCCGCCCCGGCCAGGTTCTGACGGATGCGAAGCGCCGTTATAGTGCCATTATTCGTGCCGATGGTACGGTTGCATCCGGCGGGACCGCTGGCTCCATTCACCGCCTGGGTGCAAAGGTGCAGGGTCTCGACGCATGCAACGGATGGACGTTCTGGCACTTCGAGGATGGCGACCAGTTGAAGCCAATCGACGATCTGAGAACGATCATTCGTAGTGAACTGGCAAAGGCCTGACAGTCAAAAGCCCAAAAGGCTGAAGGCAACGATCCACCGCCCGCCATTGTCAGCATACGTCTCCGTCCGGTTTAGTACCTTCAGTCCCGGATGGAGAACGACCAACGCCCGGCACCTCGGTGTCGGGCGTTGGTATATTCGCACATCTAAATTTAGCTAGACAAGTTTCGCGCAAGAGAACGGTCATAAAGTCTGACGCAAAGCAATGGTTGTGAAAATCCGGTTCGGAGATTCACGAAAACATTGCTGTCCCATGCCGCTTGCGGCAGGACTGGCGCAGGCCGGAGACCGCCATTTCCGCCTGCGCCAACTTTCTTTTTAGGCCTCCGCGCACTTTCATCAGCCCTTTATGGCGGCCCGCGCGGCCAAGACGAATTCCCCAGCCTTAACAATAGATGTCCTGCGCGTTACGGAAGATTAACGTGACGCTATACATGGCGGGGAGTACATATTCTTCCAGGCTGAGTGTCGCCG
Source organism: Rhizobium sp. AN73 (assembly GCF_030757975.1). Lineage (NCBI taxonomy): Bacteria > Pseudomonadati > Pseudomonadota > Alphaproteobacteria > Hyphomicrobiales > Rhizobiaceae > Rhizobium > Rhizobium sp. AN73. The sequence goes on along the minus strand of NZ_JARWME010000002.1, from coordinate 1,816,910 downwards.
GCGATTAAACAGGATCGCGACGCGACGATGCGAGACAGCCGGATTCGTGGGCCATTACCTGCGATGAACAAGGAGGCGTGCCATGCGCTCGCTTTTCAAGACAGTCACAATAACAGCCTTCATTCTGGCGGCCGCCACGGGCGGCGCTTTCGCGGACGGACATTCGCACGGTGAGCATTCCGGCTCCGGTGGAATGCATGGCGAACGCTCCCACGATTTCGACCGGGGTGGGAGACATTTCTTCCGCCATAACGATGACGACATGTTCATGAATGATATGTCCATGAACTATACCGCCCCTGCTGCTTACGGGCAGAGGCCGCATCTGGTCCGTGTACTTCATGAGCTTCGTGTCGCCGACCACCGGATCGATTTCGAACGCCAGCAGGCCAGGTTGAGCGCGAGCGCTTTCAACAGGCTCGAAAATGAATCTTCCGCAATCCGTACCCAGGCGCTGAAAACCGCCGACATGCATGGTGGCTATATTCCCATGAAGGCATTTGCCACGCTCCAAAGCGAAGTCCGGCAACTTGATCGGAACATCGTCCGCATGAGCTGACCTGGGCACGAACCCGCTCTCCCGCCTTCAGGATTGACCCCAAGGGCTGCGCGGATTTCGAAAGAACGATTGGAAACTCAAAAACCATGCGCCTGAACGGCTGAATGGGGTGCGGCTCAGTCTGCTCCCCTGACGGCCAGGGCCGTGGGCAAGTCCCTGAAAGGAAAAACGTCATGCCCAGTATTCTTCGCAGATATCGCATCGCAGCTTTGCTTGGTGCAGCCTTTATTGCCGCACCGCTTGCGATGCCTATTTTCCTGCACAACACGCCCGCTTATGCCCAGGCCGGATTATCGGCCGTCCCCGGCCCGGTAACATCCGGCGGTTCCTTCGCGGGTATCGTCGCCGCCGACAAACCGGCGGTGGTGACGATCACCACTGAAATGAAAACGCAGAAGCAGACGACGGACGATACCACCCCGTTCGAGGAGCAGTTTCGCCAGTTCTTCGGTGAGCAGGGTATTCCCCTGCCGCAGCAGCAGCCCAAGCAACAACCGTCGCAGCAGACGGAGGCACTGGGATCCGGTTTCATCATCTCGCCGGACGGCTACATCGTCACCAACAATCACGTCATCGACAATGCCACCTCCATCAAGGTGACGCTGGATGATGGCACGGAGCTTCCCGCCACGCTTGTCGGCGCCGACGCGAAATCCGATCTCGCCGTCGTCAAGATCACGTCGCCCAAGCCCCTGCCGGTCATTTCATGGGGTGATTCCGACAGGCTTAAAACTGGCGATCAGATATTGGCCATCGGCAATCCGTTCGGCATCGGCACCACGGTCACCGCCGGCATCGTTTCGGCCCGCGGCCGCGATCTGCACAGCGGACCCTATGACGACTTCATTCAGATCGACGCACCGATCAATCACGGCAATTCCGGTGGCCCGCTGGTCGATGTCGAGGGTCAGGTGGTCGGCATCAATACCGCGATCTATTCGCCAAACGGCGGCAGCGTCGGTGTCGGTTTCGCCATTCCGTCCGATCAGGCGCAAAAGGTCGTCGTCCGCCTGATGAAGGACGGTTCGATCCGGCACGGCTTCATTGGCGTCCAGATACAGCCGGTGACCTCGGATGTGGCCAACGCAATCGGACTGGCGACGGCGGAAGGTGCACTGGTCGCCAAGGTTGAAACCGATACACCGGCAGGCCGTGCCGGCATAAAGACCGGTGACGTGATCACCGCACTTGACGGGCAGGCGATCAAGTCCCCGCGCGACCTGTCGCGCATGGTCGCCGATCTCTCGCCCGGCCAGAAGGAGCATGTCACGGTCTGGCGGCAGGGAGAGAATAGGGACCTTCTTGTCACCGTGGGCGGAAACGACCCCAAGAGCGGGCAAGCTTCCGCCGATAACGGTCAACAACAGGGCGGTGCCTCGTCGCAATCCCTGCCGATGATCGGTCTGGGGCTGGCTGACATAACGCCAGCCGTCCGTCAGGCTCTCAACCTGCCGAAGGGCGAGACCGGAACGGTGGTTGAAAGCATCGCGCCTTCGAAACCAGCCGCCAATGCCGGCCTGCAGGTGGGGGATGTGATCGTTTCGGTCAACCAGACCGCGGTGAAATCGGCAAGCGAAGCCAAAGCGGCCATTTCGCAGGCTGGAAAAGCCGGGCGCAAATCCGTTCTGTTTCTGGTTCAGCGCGGCGATTCGCAGACCTACCTTGCCGTGCCCTTTGCAAATGGCTGAAACCTGAGTTCCGGAAGAACTGAACGAGAAAGGGCAGCTCCGCCGGAGCTGCCCTTTCTGTCATTCTCAGGCATCTATCCCGTAGGCCCGCAGATCCTGCCTCAGCTTTTCCGCGCCGGTAAAATGCACCGCCTGCCAGCCGGCCGCCTTGGCGCCGTCTACGTTGGCGAGCGTATCGTCGATGAAGATACTGGCGGCGGGATTGAGGCCGAATTCCTTGGCGTGCAGATCGTAGATCGCCACATCCGGTTTCAACAGTTTCACATCGCCAGAGACCGTCACGCCGCGCGGCAGGGTGAGGAAGGGGAACATTTCCTGCGCCTCGCGAAAGGTGTCGGAGGCGAAATTGGTCAGCATCGTCACGTCGTGGCCGCTATCGATCAGACCCGTCATGATCGCGACGCTATCGTCGTAGGAAGGCGAGACCATCTCGTGCCAGAACTTGCGGAAGGCGCGGATGTGCTCTTCCCGCTCGGGAAACCGTTCCATCAGCAGCGCCTCGGCGTCTTCCCAGCGGCGTCCGCGATCCTGTTCGAGGTTCCAGTCATGGGTGCAGACGTTTTCGAAGAACCATTTGCGCTCGTCGGCATCGGGAATGAGACGGCTATAGGGAATATGCGGATCGTAGTGGATCAGTACCTTGCCGATGTCGAATACGATATGCTCAATCTTGGTCATCGAAACTTCCTGCTTTCATCGAATGCGGATGGAATAGCTTGGGCGATGACTTTTTTCATCACCGTCGGCAAGGCTTGTGCGTCAAGATTTGTAACCGGCTCCCACCATCCGTCATCCGGGCCTGTACGAAGGCCGTCCGGCACCTGCGCACGGTAGACCGTGAGCCGCAGTTCGAAATGGGTGAAGACGTGCACGATGATACCCGCCGCCTGCCAGGAGGCGGCAAAGGGCGCATGGGTTGTGTCCGTGCCGCCATCCAGCCGCGCGGTCCATGCCGTTGTCGGCACCTCGGTCATGCCGCCGAGAAGGCCGCTTTCGATGCGCCGCCGCAGCAGGATTTCGCCGCTTGCATTCACCGCCACGAAAGCCGCTCCCAGCCGCACCGGCTTTGCCTTCTTCGCGGCCTTGACCGGAAAACGCTCCGGCTCGTCATGGGCAAGCGCAAGACAGCAACCGTTGAACGGACAGAGCGCGCAGGCTGGACGCTTGGGCGTGCAGATCGTCGCGCCGAGATCCATCATCGCCTGGGCGAAATCACCGGGACGGTCTGCGGGCGTGAGTTCAGCCACCTTGGCCTTCATGGCGGGTTTCGAACCGGGCAGGGGCGCATCGATGGTAAAAAGGCGGGAAATGACCCGCTCGACATTGCCGTCCATCACCGCCGCCTGCCGGTTAAAGGCGATGGCCGCGACGGCCGCAGACGTATAGTCGCCGATGCCGGGCAGTTTCTTTAGGCCCTCTTCGGTATCAGGAAAGACACCGCCATGCTCTTTCGCTACGGCTTCGGCGCATTTTTTAAGGTTGCGGGCGCGGGCATAATAACCAAGCCCCGCCCATGCGGCCATCACATCCTCTACCGGCGCCGCCGCCAGATCGTTGACATCAGGCCAGGCGGCGAGGAACTTCAGGAAATAGGGCTTCACCGCCTGTACCGTCGTCTGTTGCAGCATGACTTCGGACAGCCAGACATGATAGGGATCGGCACGTTTTCCTTGTGTCGCCATGGCCGGAGAGGTGCGCCATGGCAGCTCGCGATGGTGTCGGTCGTACCATGCGAGCAGCATTTGCGCCTGAGGCGCCGGGGCGGTTTTTTGAAGCATGGTTTGCCGTTTCTCTTCGATTCGGCCTATAGTTGGGCCATTCATACCGACCTATCAAGCAGCTCCGGGCCTGTCCGGTCCTGAAACCCGAGTGAAAAATGCGATATCCACGCAAAGGCGTCATCCAGATCGCCGAAATAGCCAATGGCATCATGGATCCCCTCCTGTCGAAACGGGCGGGTATCAACACGGCGCTGCTCGGCTCGTGGGACGAGATCGCCGGGGATGACTTTGCCGATTGCACGCGGCCTGAAAAGATCACCTGGCCGCGCCGCGACGAAGGACCGGATCGCGGCGGTTACCAGCCGGGCGTGCTGACGATCGCCTGCGAAGGTGCGCGTGCGCTGTTTCTCACCCATGCGCAGGGCGAACTGATTGCCCGCATCAACGGCTTTTTCGGCTTCCCGGCCGTGCGCCAGATCAGGATCGTGCAGAAGCCGGTCTCGCAGCCGGTTACCCGTAGACGAAAGCCGCCGCCGTTGCGCGGCGATGCGGCAAAGCGCCTTGACGACATGATGGACGGCATAGAGAGCGAGGCGCTGCGCAAGGCGGTGGAAAGGCTCGGCACGGCGGTGATGCAGAAGAAACCACCGCGGTCGGGTTTGAAATAGGAAGAAATTTCACCGGCGGTTTATGGCTGGGCGGAAAATAGAATTTCATTCTCTATTTCAATTTGTTGGCCGCCTATTTCCGAATTACTCCATGGTCCAAAGGAGTATGCGGATGGAAATCAAGGAAACGGCTGAAATGTGGGTCCTGCGCATGGCCAAGCGCCTGCGGATACCCGACGTCAGACACGCGGCTGCCGAATATGCGCCGATAATAGAAAAGCAGATCGCCGATTATGGGCTGGAGGCTGAAGGCCCGTGGCTTTTCATTTCCCGTAATCTGCCGAGAGACAGTAAAACCCTCTTCGATTGGGAAATATGCCGATCGGTAAGAAGGCCTGCGCAGCCTGACGAAGCAATGGAGCTTCATCACCTCGAACCAATCATGGTTGCAAGCGCGGTGCATCAGGGATCGCTGAGATCGTTGTTTACCAAGGGATATGCTCCGCTGGTCGCGGAAATAGAAATGTCCCGTCACCATTTCTCAGGCGAAAGCCGTGAAATTTATCACGGCTGGAACGGCCATGGTTCATCTTACCACAATATCGAAATACAGTTTGGGCTGTCCCGTTGAGGTCACGAAAGGTATCCGCTCGCTGCGACCATTGTTCGCGCCTCTGTATTTTGATGCTTTCGCCTTCTCGAAGTCACGATTCTTTGACAATGAAGTTCTAGAGCCCGCTTGTCGTGCTGCCAGTGCTGGTGGTATCGGGTTAGCGAATTGCGCATCAGGCAGTTTCAAATCAACACGGGTGTTTCCATGCCGATTTCCGAATTGAATATTACCAGACGCAGCCTGCTTGGCGGCGTTGCTCTTGCAGCCGTTGCCACGGCGCTGCCGTTTGCCTTCACGCCCGGCCTCGCTGAGGCGGAGGAATTGCCTGAATCCACCGGTGATGTGGACATGGCTGCCGTGTTGAAGCCCGGCCCGCTGCCGGAAGCGGCGCTCGGCGATGCGAACGCGCCCGTCAAGATCGTCGAATACATGTCGATGACCTGCCCGCATTGCGCCAACTTCCACAACAAGACCTTTGACGAGATCAAGAAGAAGTACATCGACACCGGCAAGGTCTACTTCGTTATCCGCGAATTCCCGTTCGATCCGCGTGCGGCGGCTGCCTTCATGCTGGCGCGCTGCGCACCGGAAGGACAGTATTTCCCGTTCGTTTCCATGCTGTTCAAGCAGCAGCAGAGCTGGGCCACGGCGCAGGATGCCCGCGCAGCCCTGCTGCAATTGTCGAAAATGGCCGGTTTCTCACAGGAGTCTTTCGAGGCCTGCTTGACGAACCAGAAACTTCTGGATGATGTGAACGCAACGATGCAACGCGGTGCGACGGAATTTGGCGTCAACTCCACGCCGACTTTCATCATCAACGGCAAGAAATACGCGGGAGACATGTCGGTTGAAACCATGTCGGCTGTCATCGACAAGCTGCTCTGATCGCCGAACCCTTAAAGGAACGGGCGGCGGATACTTCCGTTCGCCCGTTTTTTATTGCCGTATTTCTGTCCGGAGCATGGCGGCATGAAGTTCAACAAGCTCCGCGTCGTTGGTTTCAAGTCCTTCGTTGAACCCTCGGAATTCATCATCGAGCCTGGCCTGACCGGTGTCGTCGGCCCGAACGGCTGCGGCAAGTCCAATCTGGTCGAAGCGCTGCGCTGGGTGATGGGCGAAAACTCTTACAAGAACATGCGCGCATCCGGCATGGATGACGTCATTTTCTCCGGTTCCGGCAACCGTCCGGCCAGAAACACCGCCGAAGTCGGCCTTTATCTCGACAATTCCGACCGCACCGCGCCCGCCGCCTTCAACGATGCCGATGAAATTCAGGTGACGCGCCGCATCGAGCGCGAAAACGGCTCTGTCTACCGCATCAACGGCAAGGAGGCGCGCGCCAAGGATGTGCAGCTTCTGTTTGCCGATGCCTCCACCGGCGCGCGCTCGCCCTCCATGGTGGGGCAGGGGCGTATCGGCGAACTCATCAATGCCAAGCCGCAGGCCCGCCGCCAGCTGCTGGAAGAGGCGGCCGGCATTTCCGGCCTGCATTCCCGCCGCCACGAGGCCGAACTGCGCCTTCGGGCAGCCGAGACCAATCTGGAGCGACTGGAGGACGTCACCGCCCAGCTTGAAAGCCAGATCGAAAGCCTGAAACGGCAGGCGCGGCAGGCCAGCCGCTTCAAGATGCTGTCGGCGGATATCCGCGCCCGTGAGGCGACCCTGCTGCATATTCGCTGGGTGGAGGCCAAGGAAGCGGAAGGCGAAGCGGAAAGCGCGCTCAACCAAGCCACAAACATCGTTGCGGAAAAGGCGCAGGCGCAGATGGAGGCGGCAAAGCAGCAGGGCATTGCCAGCCTGAAGCTGCCGGAACTGCGCGAGGATGAAGCGCGTGTCGCCGCCGCCCTGCAACGCCTGCAGATTGCCCGCACCCAGCTGGACGACGAGGCGAACCGCCTGTTGCGCCGTCGTGATGAGCTGGCGCGCCGTCTCTCGCAACTTGGCGAAGACATCGTCCGCGAAGAGCGGCTTGTCTCTGACAACGCCCAGATCCTTGCACGGCTCGATGAGGAAGAGGCCGACCTTCTCGAAATCCTCGCCGATTCCGGTCGTCATGCCGAAGAGATGCGCGAAGCCTTCGAGGCGGCTGCTGCCAAGCTCACCGAAAGCGAAACCGTTTTCACCGCCATCACCGCCGAACGCGCCGAAGCCGCAGCCGGGCGCCAGCAGCTGGAACGGGCGATCCGCGAGCTTTCCGACCGCAAGCTCCGGCTGGAACGCCAATCACAGGAGGCATCCTCCGAGATCGACGCCGTCGATGAAAAACTCTCCGGACTTCCCGATCCCTCCGAGCGCCGCGAGGCGGTGGAGGCTGCCGAGATCGCGGTCGAGGATGCGCTGATCGTGGCGGAGGAGGCCGAATCCGCCGTTGCCACGGCACGTTCCGCCGAAGCGCTGGCGCGTGGACCACTGGAAACGGCGAGAAACCGGCTGAACGCGCTGGACACGGAAGCGCGCACCATCACCAAAATCCTCGCTTCCAGCGCTGCCGCCAATGGCAGCTTCACGCCGGTGGCGGAAGAAATGACGGTGGAGCGCGGTTTTGAGGCAGCACTCGGTGCAGCCCTTGGCGACGATCTTGAAAGTGCTCTCGATTCCGCCGCTCCCGCTTATTGGGCAGGCAATGGTGATGGTTCGGGCGACCCTGCCTTGCCTCAGGGCGTGAAGCCGCTGCTGAATTACGCGCAGGCGCCGGGTGCTCTCCAACGCGCACTGGCCCAGATCGGCATTGCAACCGATACTGCCGAAGCCCTGCGCCTGATGCCGTCGCTGAAGCCCGGCCAACGGTTGGTGACGCGCGAGGGCGCGCTGTTTCGCTGGGACGGCCATATCGCCAGTGCCGACGCGCCGGGAGCCGCCGCCCTTCGTCTGGCGCAAAAGAACCGCCTTGCCGAAATCGAGACCGAACTGGACGAAGCTCGTTTCGGTCTGGAGGAGGCCGAAGAGCAGCTCTCCATCAGAACCGACGACATCAGAAGCGCCGAATTGCGGCTTTCGGAGGTGCGCGACAGAAGCCGGTTGGCGACACGTCAGCTTGCCGAAGCGCGCGAGGCTCTGACCGTTGCCGAACGCGCCTCGGGCGATCTCCTGCGCCGTCGCGATATCGTTTCCGAAGCGCTGAACCAGATCGGCGCGCAGATCGACGAGATCGTCGTTCAGGGAGAAAACGCCCGTATCGAAATGGAAGACGCGCCCGATCTTTCCGCCCTTGATCTGCGCCTGCGTGAAAGTCAGCTTGAAGTCGCCACCGATCGTGGCCTGCTGGCGGAAGCGCGCGCCCGCCACGAAGGGGTGAGCCGCGAGGCGGAAAGCCGCCAGCGCCGGCTTCAGGCAATTGCGCAGGAGCGCTCCACCTGGGCATCGCGGGCCGCCAGTGCCGCCGATCATATCGCCACCCTGCGTGAACGCGAGGAAGAGGCGCGTGAGGAAATCGCCGAGCTGGACATAGCGCCGGAGGAATTCGACGAGAAACGCCGCAACCTCCTGACCGAACTTCAGAAAACAGAAGATGCCCGCCGTACGGCCGCCGACCGTCTGGTGGAAGCGGAAAACCTGCAACGCGCTGCCGACCGGGTTGCGACAACGGCGCTTTCCGAACTGGCCGAAGCCCGCGAAAAGCGTGGACGCGCCGAAGAACGTCTGGTTTCCGCTCGCGAGAAGCGGCAGGAAACCGAACATCGCATCCGCGAAACGCTGAATACCGAGCCGTATATGGCGCTGCGCCTGACCGGCCTTGGCCCCGACCAGCCGAAGCCAGATATTCGCGATGTCGAGCGCGACCTCGACCGGCTGAAGATCGAGCGCGAGAGGCTTGGCGCGGTCAATCTGCGCGCGGAAGAGGAGCAGGCGGAGCTTTCCGCCAAGCTCGCGGCGCTCATCAAGGAGCGCGACGACATTATCGACGCCGTGCGCAAGCTGCGCGCCGGCATTCAGAACCTCAACCGCGAAGGCCGCGAACGGCTGATTGCCGCCTTCGATGTGGTCAATTCGCAGTTCCAGCGGCTTTTCACCCATCTGTTCGGTGGCGGCACGGCGGAATTGCAGCTGATCGAATCCGACGATCCGCTGGAGGCAGGGCTGGAAATTCTCGCCCGTCCGCCCGGCAAGAAGCCCCAGACCATGACGCTGCTTTCCGGTGGCGAGCAGGCGCTGACGGCCATGGCGCTGATTTTCGCGGTCTTCCTCACCAATCCCGCGCCGATCTGCGTACTGGATGAGGTGGACGCGCCGCTGGACGACCACAACGTCGAGCGCTACTGCAACCTGATGGACGAGATGGTGGCCTCCACCGAAACGCGTTTCGTCATCATCACCCACAATCCCATCACCATGGCGCGCATGAACCGCCTGTTCGGCGTCACCATGGCTGAACAGGGCGTGTCGCAACTGGTGTCGGTGGATTTGCAGACCGCCGAACAATTGCGCGAAGCCGTCTGACACCACAACCCCGGTCATTGCGAATTTATATGAAGGCATCACCCATTCGGGTGAGCGACAATGCGCGGCGTTTTGCTATGTCTTTTTGAAAGCAATCAGGGTTATTTCCAGACCCCCCATCCGGTTTCCTGTACCCGGATGGAATGCCTTGCGAGGCTGCTGTCGCGGCCTCGCAAGGCTTTCTTATGGGTGAGCCGTATCGGCAAAATTGAGGCCATGGTTTTGTGACCGGAATTGCGTGGACGAGGATCCCCACCTCCGTCATACCGGCCTTGAGCCAGTGTCCTTTCAGCCCAAGCCCTTGGGCTGAAAGGACTCTTCTCGCCGCGCAGACGCGCGTCGGCTGGATTCCGGCTCAAGGCCGGAATGACGGATGGAGGGGACACTACGAACCCCGGTAAACGCCGAACTTGCCATAGCTGCCGATCGTGTGGAGCGCTACCACCCACTCACACCGGCACCAGCCGCAGCCTTGTCCCCCATGGATCAATCGCTTCCACGACATTGTTTTCCATCTCCACCAGCACGTAACCGGCGGCCCGCAGCCTTGTCTTTTGCGCTTCAAGGTCGGTGGCATTTCGGACGGTGAGCGAAAACCAGTCGAGGCCGGTTTCGGTGGCGTTGCGTTGCTTCGCGCCGCGGCTGTTCCAGGTATTCACCGCCAGATGGTGATGATATCCGCCCGACGACAGGAAGGATGCATCCGAACGTGCATCCTGCGTCGGTTGCAGGCCGATGGCCTCTTCGTAAAAGGCGCGGGCGGTGGCAATCTCGCCGACCCGCAGGTGAATATGGCCGATGCGCATCCCCGTGGGTGCGGCTTCGTAATCGCTTTTCTTGGTGTCGGTCAGTGCCACGAGATCATCGACGTCGAGCGGTTCGGTGCCCATTTTCACCACGCGGCCGTTCCAGACCCATGTGTCCTTCGGCCGGTCGCTGTAAACCTCGATGCCGTTGCCTTCGGGATCATTGAGATAGACCGCTTCGCTGACATTATGGTCGGCAAAGCCCGTAAGCGGCACTTGCCGCAACGCCGCATGCACCAGCCAACGCGCCAGATCCTTGCGGCTGGGCATCAGATAGGCGATGTGGAACAGGCCGGCGGAGGTCGGGCTTTCATAATCAGCCGTCGGTTTGTGGACGAGATCAAGCAGCGGAACGGTGCCGACGCCGAGTGTCACACCACGCGATGTGCGCTCCACCTCGTTCAGCCCCAGCACGGAGCGATAATAGTCGATCATCGGATCGAGATCGCGGACCCGAAGCGCCGCCTGGCCGATATGCATCGGGGTCGTCAGCGCAAAGGGAAGGGCCGCACCGGCATTTGGGACGGGCGAACCGCCTTCTGCTCTCAGAGCACCGGCAAGGGCGGTGGCGGCGCAAGAAATTCCGGCAAATTTCAACGTGTGACGGCGAGTAAATTGCATGAATAATCTCTTTTGGGCGATGTGAATGGCTTAGGGAACACTCCGTTTCTCCGCACTACACGAATGCGTCAGTAAAGCTGTTATTTTGCTTTTGCGGCAATTCTGGCGCGCAATTCGCCGCAATTATGCTGCACTGCGATGTAAACTGCACGTTGCGGCGTTTCCAACATGGCAGCAATGCTGTAGATGATAGAAAAATGACAACGCTTCTGGGTGGAGAGCGTGGAATGAAAAAGTGGGTTTATACCTTCGGCAACGGTGCTGCCGAAGGAAGGGCAGGTGACGTTGCTATATTGGGCGGCAAGGGTGCAAACCTTGCCGAAATGGCAAGTCTCGGCCTTCCCGTCCCCCCCGGTCTCACCATTATCACCGATGCCTGCGCGCTCTATCACAAGAGCGGCCGCGATCTTCCCGAAGAGCTGAAACTGCAGGTCATGGCCGGGCTTCATGGTATGGAGACCGTGACCGGCAAGACATTTGGCGGCAGCCAGACGCCACTGCTTCTGTCGGTCCGATCAGGCGCGCGCGCCTCCATGCCGGGCATGATGGACACCGTTCTCAATCTCGGTCTCAACGACCGCACGGTGCAGGCGCTCGGCCACGATGCGGGTGATGCCCGTTTTGCCTGGGACAGCTACCGCCGTTTCATCCAGATGTATGCCGATGTCGTCATGGGCCTCGATCACGAGCTGTTCGAGGAAATTCTCGAGGACGAAAAAGGCCGTCTCGGCCATGAATACGATACCGATATGTCGGCGGTCGAATGGCAGCACGTCGTCTCGCTTTACAAGCAGCTGATCGAGGACGAGCTGGGGGAAGCATTCCCGCAGGACTGTCACGTCCAGCTCTGGGGCGCAATCGGCGCGGTCTTTGCCAGCTGGACAAACCATCGCGCGGTGACCTACCGGCATCTGCACAATATTCCCGGCGACTGGGGCACGGCGGTCAACGTTCAGGCCATGGTCTTCGGCAATCTCGGCTCGTCCTCGGCAACCGGCGTCGCCTTCACCCGTAATCCGTCCACCGGCGAGGCGGAGCTTTACGGCGAGTTCCTCGTCAACGCCCAGGGTGAAGATGTGGTGGCGGGCATTCGCACGCCGCAATCCATCACCGAGGCCGCGCGGCTGGCGTCGGGTTCCGACAAGCCTTCGATGGAAAAGCTGATGCCGGAGGCTTTCGCCGAGTTCATCGCGATCTGCAAGCGGCTGGAGAACCACTATCGCGAGATGCAGGATCTGGAATTCACCATCGAGCGCGGCAAGCTCTGGATGCTCCAGACCCGTTCCGGCAAGCGCACCACCCGCGCCGCCATGAAGATCGCCGTCGATATGGTCGAGGATGGGCTGATTTCGCAGGAGGAGGCTGTCTGCCGCATCGAGCCATCCTCGCTCGATCAGCTGCTGCACCCGACCATCGATCCCGGTGTTTCCCGCCCCATCATCGGCTCCGGCCTGCCGGCCTCTCCGGGAGCGGCAACCGGCGAAATCGTCTTCACCTCGGAAGAGGCGGTTGCGGCGGAGGCCGAAGGGCGTCGCGTCATTCTGGTGCGCATCGAAACCAGCCCAGAAGATATTCACGGCATGCATGCCGCCGAAGGCATTCTGACGACGCGCGGTGGCATGACCAGCCACGCCGCCGTGGTGGCGCGCGGCATGGGCATTCCCTGCGTCACCGGCGCGGGTTCCATGCGTGTCGACATGCGCAACAAGGTGCTGATCGGCGTCGGCTGCATGCTGAAACGCGGCGATGTCATCACCATCGACGGCTCGTCCGGCCGGGTGCTGAAGGGCGAAGTGCCGATGACGCAGCCGGAACTGTCAGGCGATTTCGGCAAGCTGATGCAATGGGCCGATGGTCTGCGCCGCATGACTGTGCGCACCAATGCCGATACGCCGGCCGATGCGCGTGCTGCCCGCGCCTTCGGTGCCGAGGGTATAGGCCTTTGCCGAACCGAACATATGTTCTTCGAGGGCGACCGCATTCATGTGATGCGCGAGATGATCCTTGCTGAAAGCGAAAAGGGCAGGCGGGCAGCGCTCGACCAGCTATTGCCGATGCAGCGTTCGGATTTCACCGAACTGTTCCAGATCATGCACGGCCTGCCGGTGACGATCCGCCTGCTCGATCCGCCGCTGCACGAATTCCTGCCGAAGACGGATGGTGAGATCGTCGAGGTGGCCGCCGCCATGGGTATGCCGCAAACGGTGTTCCGCCAGCGGCTGGATGCGCTGCACGAATTCAACCCTATGCTCGGCCATCGCGGCTGCCGGTTGGCGATTTCTTATCCCGAAATCGCGGAAATGCAGGCGCGCGCCATTTTTGAAGCCGCCGTTGCGGCGGCGCGCATGACAGGTGCGCCGGTTGTGCCTGAGATCATGGTGCCGCTGGTCGGCCTCCGGTCAGAGCTTGATTACGTCAAGGCCGTCATCGACACGGTCGCCGCCGAGGTGGCGGAAGAGACCGGCATGACGCTCGAATATCTGACCGGCACGATGATCGAGCTGCCGCGTGCGGCGCTTCGCGCCCATGTCATTGCGGAAGCCGCGGAGTTCTTCTCCTTCGGCACCAACGACCTGACGCAGACGACCTTCGGCATTTCCCGCGATGATGCGGCGCGTTTCATCAATACCTATCAGCGTAAGGGCATCATCGAACGAGACCCGTTCATCTCGCTCGATTTCGACGGTGTGGGGGAGTTGATCCGCATTGCCGCCGAACGCGGCCGCCAGACACGGCCGGAGCTGAAGCTCGGCATTTGCGGCGAACATGGCGGCGACCCGGCCTCGATCCATTTCTGCGAGGATGCGGATCTCGACTACGTGTCCTGCTCGCCCTTCCGCGTGCCCATCGCCCGCCTTGCCGCCGCGCAGGCGACGCTTGCGGCAAAGAACCGGCAGGGTGAGCCCGCAAGCAATGTCGCCTTCATTCCGGTCAGGGGTTTGGTTGGACGATGATCCGTCGTTCCACCACCACCGGCCGGTAGAACATGTCGCGGTTCATCTGCGCCTGCCAGGCGCGGTTATCGGCGCGGCGATCCATGTCCAGATCAAGAAGGCAACCCGCCATCGGGTCGGTGCCGGGGCGGAAACCATAACCCCGGCATGTCGCCTCATCCCGCGCCCGGCGCTCTTCCGGCGTCAGCGTCTGGCAGGCGGTGAGCGCCATGAGGGCGGCAAGCGAACCTAAGACGATGGAAACGCGCATTTTGTTTCTCCCTGGAACATGACAGGCGGACGGCACTTTTATTGCCGCGATTGATACGCCTGTTTTTATGCGGGGAAAAGCCGAGTCCGGGCGGAAAGTTGCATCGGGGTGAGCCATCAGGCTCGCTTGGAGCGCTCCATTTCGGCGCGCATCCAGCTTGAGTCTCCCCAGGTCGATAGCCAGATCATCAAGTCGGTGAGAAAGCCGATAATCGGTAGAAGCAACCTGTGGCCCATGCCGCGCGTCATCTGGTTTTTCTCGGCCTCCCGCAGATGGGCCAGTTCCTGTTCTTGAATAGAGGCAATCAGCTGATGAAGCTCAGGATCTCTCGTCTGCAAAAAGGCCAATTGCTCTTCCAGATGACGGTGAACAGTGCCTTCCACCGCCTCGGTGCAAATCCAGACCATGTTGCGTCCGCCAAGCGCGGTCAAAAAGCCGAGCAGATAACCTCCGAGGCTCCAAAACGCCATCACGCGACAGGGCTTGGCATTTCTTGAAGGCATGGCCTCCCGGAACAGGCGGCAATGATCGATTTCGTCTTCCCGCATTTCATGAAGAGCGGACACGATGTCCGGAAACAGCCGACGAGCCATCCATATCTGTGCTCCATAGATGCGGATAGCGCCAAACTCGCCGGCATGATTGACTTTGAGAATGCGGCGAACGGTAAGAGCCGGATCGTGTTTGCCGAAACTATCGGACATATGAAACATTACCTGCGTGCATGCCCGTTCGGTCGGTCGGTCGTGCCGGTTGCGGTTGGATTGGCTTCCAGTGTCTCCCACAACACTAAACGAATTGCACAACAGTTTTCCGATAGGTGACGCTAGACATGATCGCAGCCGCTCAGCTTTTGATTGCTGGCGGCTGCTTCATGGTGGCATCGCTAAGATGATCGAAATCATCGGTGGCGTTGATCATTGGCAGGAAGGAAGTGGCGTACGGGTAGAAGCCACCTCCAATTGCCTCGATCAGGCGGCCACCGCGTCGCGGTCATCAAGCGCCTCGATGTCCTTGGCGTTGTTATAAACGGCCTCATCCAGAATGCCTTCGCGCTTGGCGACGATGGTGGGCACCAGCGCCTGACCGGCGACGTTGACCGCCGTGCGGCCCATGTCGAGGATTGGGTCGATGGCGAGTAGCAGGCCAACACCTTCGAGCGGCAGGCCGAGCGTAGAAAGCGTCAGCGTCAGCATGACAACAGCACCCGTCAGGCCGGCTGTCGCGGCAGAGCCCAGCACCGAGACGAAGACGATCAGCACATAGTCCTGAATGCCGAGCGGCACCTGAAAGAACTGCGCGATGAAGATCGCCGAAATCGCCGGATAGATGGCGGCGCAACCGTCCATCTTGGTGGTGGCGCCGAGAGGTACGGAGAAGGCGGCGTATTCGCGCGGTACGCCGAGGCTCTTTTCCGTCACGGTTTCGGTGACGGGCAGGGTGCCGATGGAGGAACGCGACACGAAGGCGAGCTGGATTGCCGGCCATGCGCCCGCAAAGAAGCGCGAGGGCTTCAGACCGTGGGCGAGAAGCAACGCCGGATAGACCACGAACAGCACCAGCGCCAGACCGATATAAACGGCCGCCGCATACCAGCCGAGCTGCGAAAGCGTCGTCCAGCCATATTGGTCAACCGCACGGCCGAGCAGGCCGATGGTGCCGATGGGGGTGAGGCGGATGACCCACCACAGGATCTTGCGCACGATGGCAAGCAGCGACTGGTTGAAGGCGAGGAACGGCTCTGCCGCCTTGCCCGCTTTCAGCGCGGCGACACCAAAGGCAATCGACACCACGAGCAGCTGCAACACGTTGAAGTTCAGCGACGTGCTGGCGGAACCGTTGTTGACCTTGGTCGAAGCCTCAAGACCAAAGACGTTGGCCGGGACGAGACCCTTCAGGAAGTCGAGCCAGGAGCCGGTGGAGGAGGGGCGGCCGCTGCCGTATTTGCAATCGCCGTGTTGACGCCCGGCTGGATGACGAGGCCGAGCACGATGCCGATGACCACGGCGATGAGCGCGGTGATGGCGAACCAAAGAAGCGTCTGCCAGACCAGCTTTGCCGCATTGCTGAGGTTCTTGAGATTGGCGATGGAGGCAACGATGGCCGTGAAAATCAGCGGCGGCACAAGTGCGCGCAATAGCTGCACGAAGATGCTGCCGATCGTCTGCAGCGTCACGGAAAGCCAGTTCGCGCTGCCGGCGGCATCAGGACCGATATTGCGCGCAACGAGCCCGAGCAGCAGACCGATGACCATGGCGATCAGAACCTGAAAGCCGAAATTGCGATAAAAGGGTTTTGGCCCGGATGAGCGGGCGGGCGTCGTTGCCTGTGACATGGCTTGTCTCTTTTTTATGCAAGAAAACGAGAATGATGCACGTTTTACACGCATTCTCAAAGGAAGTGACGGAGAATACGCCGATTTCCTCAGCAATTAAGGGATGAGCTTGCGTATTTGTTGCGCTACCGGTGCATTATTCTCTTAAGTTGAGGTGAAGCGGAAAAATATTTCACCATCTCTTCGCCCTCGCTTCTCACGGGGCCGATGCGCCGTGGCTGGATGCCGGATCATCCTCGGGCCTGACCCGAGGACGGGCGTGGCGGAGGCAAGGTTCGCACGCTTTACCGGCAGATCGAACCCGTCCTTTGTTTTCCTTGCCGCAAATCCGGTCTATGACATCATATGCAGGTGATTCCCTTGCCAGATTTCGGGTGCAACGCTTTCAAGCCAATGCGATCTTACGGATATCCGCTTCCATGACAGTGCGTTTCGTCCGGCCTTTTTCGGTTGCTGCCTATCTTTCCCGCTATCTTGGACTAGTGGCGCTTGCGCTTTTTCTTGTCGCCGCCGGCATCCACCGTTTTGGGCCGCTGACGACGCCTGATCTCGTCGGACTGCTCATCATTGCCGCCGGCATTGCGCTGGTGGCGGTGCTTCTGGCGCTGGTTGGCCTAGAACGGCTGTGGACCAAGGGTGCGCGGGGTGGCCTTTCGGCACTTGCGGCGCTGCTTCTGTCGGCGCTGCCGCTCGGCGTCGTCGGTTACGGTGCTTTTCTCTACTGGCAGCAGCCGAAGATTTACGACATCTCCACCGATCTTGCCGACGCCCCGGAATGGCTGGTGCCGCCGGTTGCCAACCAGCAATGGCTGACAAGACCCGCGACCGTTTCCAAAGAGACCCGCGACGCGCAGGCCGTGGCCTATGCGAGCCTTGCCGGCCGCCGCTATGAAGGCGCGATAGACCGCATCTACACCGCCGCCAAAAAAATGGCCGCTGCCCAGAATATCCGCATTACCCATACCAAAGGTGTCATCGGCGCGGTGGAGCCGCCGCCCGTCGTCATTCCCGAACAGGGCAAAACACCGCCCGCCGAGGAATCGCCAGTAGAAGATCTGCCCTCCATCGTGCCGGTTCCCATGGCCCGGCCGCTTGAGGCGCCGCAGCCCACTTTCTTTAACGGCAGCGGTGTGGTGCTGATGCAGGGCGAAACGCGCACGCGCATCTGGGGCCTGCGTTTCGACATCCTCATCCGCCTGAAGGAAGAAGCGGAAACCACCATCGTCGACATGCGCGTGGCCTCCCGTTACGGCCCGCACGATCTCGGCATGGGTGCGGCGATCGCCGAAGCCTATCTCGATGCGCTGGATGCGGAAATGCAGGGGTTGAACGATAATTAGGCTTAGTTTCCGTCATTCCGGCTCAAGGCCGGAATGACGGAGGAGGATGTGATGACTCTGGTTTGAGCGCAGCCTCCAAACAGCTGCCTCACGCCGGAAAATACTCACCCAGCAGCGAAGGCGGGCCTTCGGTCCGCACTTCACCCTTTTCGATCAGGTCCTCGATATGGGCGAGCACGGAAAGTGCCGCCGCGCCGTGCAGGCGCTTGTCGGTGCTGGCGTAGATCACCTTCACCATATCGGCAATCCACCGGTCGCCTTCCCGGATGCGTTTCAGAACGGCCCTTTCCCGCATGCGGCGGTGGGCGCGAAGCCCGCGCATGAAGGCGGCCGGATCGTTGACCGGGCCGCCGTGGCCGGGCAGGAACAGCCGGTCGTCGCGGATAAGCAGCCGCTCCAGCGAGGCCATGTAATCGCTCATCGCCCCATCCGGCGGCGCGACGATGGTGGTGGCCCAGGCCATGACGTGATCGGCGGAAAAGACGATGCCGCTGCCTTCGAGTGCGAAGGCGGTGTGGTTGGCGGTGTGCCCCGGCGTATGCAACGCGGTGAGCGTCCAGCCATCACCGGAAAGGCTCTGCCCGTCACCAAGCGCCATGTCAGGCACAAAAGCCATATCGGAACTTTCGGCAAAGGGATTGGTCTCGCCCACATGCAGCGGCCGGGCGGCCCGATGCGGGCCTTCCGCTACCGTTAGCGCCCCGGTCGCCTCGCTCAGTCGCCGGGCAAGCGGCGAGTGGTCGCGATGGGTGTGGCTGACGAAGATATGGGTGACCTCGCGGCCATCAAGCGCCGCCATCAGCGCCTGAAAATGCACCTCATCCTCCGGGCCGGGATCGATGACGGCGACGGAACGATCACCGACGATATAGCTGTTGGTGCCGTGGAAGGTGAAGGCGGAAGGATTGTTGACGGTGATGCGCTGGATAAGTGGGGCGACAGGAACCGCCTCGCCATAGGCCGGCCTGAAATCGAGATCGAATGCCGGGTCCGCCATCGAGACCTCCTGAGATAATGCCATGCTACCCGCCGCACGGCCTTGGCCGCACAATCGCCAAGCCCTAACATGCCATGTCAGGCACGGCATCCAAAAAGCTTGGATTTTGTGAAAAAATAAACCGTCAGGTCATTGCCGCGTCGGGCAGGCTTTGCTAATCAGGCCCGGTTCAGGCAGCGGCGTTTCGCCCATGCTGCCCTGTTGGGGCGTCGCCAAGCGGTAAGGCACCGGTTTTTGGTACCGGCATTCCCAGGTTCGAATCCTGGCGCCCCAGCCAAATTTTCTTACCGCAGTTAAATAAGAGACTTAGACTTAGATGCGTACCTCACTATGTACCCCGTTTGCCGCAAGATTTGAACTCTTTCGATCACCTATGTTGCGTGAGTGATAGTCGCCCACTTTCTGCCAAGCAGTTAGCGGCGTGATCATCGGAGGTGAGGAAGCTGGAAGAGCGCGCCGCAACCTCATTGATAAATGGTTATTGCCCGGACTATCGAAGAGTGACCTTGATACTATCGGCTGTGGATACCTGCGCGTTGCGAATATTATCGCAATATTCGTAGGATATAGTTTGCGTCTTGTGCCTTGCATTTTGGGGATTGAATTGAATGAGGACAGCTTTATTTCTCTGTGCCGCCGTGATGACACTGGCTGGATGCCAGACTCCGGCACCGCAATCCGTTTTGGATTCGCAACGTCCACCGTCCAGACCGATTAAACGTGACTATGTGGATGCCATGCGCGGAACTATCAAAGCCGGTTATTTTACGAAAGCCGAGATTTCGAGCGTAGTGCTGCTCGACCCTGAAAAGCAGATTTACGCTTATTGCACGCGAACGGCGGAACGTTCCAACCCCGATTGGTCGTATATTGGCGTAGCCGTGTACAAGAATTTAAGCGTGGACGCTTCAAAGAATGACTACCGCTGCCGTGACAAGCGGTTGCGGTACTATAATTTTCCTGAGTTGCTGAACATGAAGTTCTGATAGAGCCGGGCAGGCGGTGCAAAGCTCGTCTTCCGCGCCGCCCATCTTCACTCCCGTGCTGGAGACCATGCAAGGAAACTTCAGGAGAAGTTCGGGGGGCTCAGCGAAAGACAGCACAAGCCACGCTATAACCCAGGATACCGTTAAGCGCGAAAACCTGTCCGCCGTCATTCTCGGGTCAAGCCCGCGGATGAGTGCGGGAAAGGCGTGCATCAACAAAAACGCCGCGCATCCAGAGACACGCGGCGTTCAATCCAAAATCGCAACCAAGCCTTAAAGCGCGATATCCGGAACCTTCTTCACCGGCGCACCAGCAGGTGCCGCACCAGCCCCCTTCAGCGCATCCAGATCGATCTGCGGCGGTGTCGGCAGTTGCAGGTGTTCGGCGGTGTAGGCCCATTCCTGCTGCACTTTTTCCGGGTTGTCATTGAGCTTGGTGCCGTAGCTTGGCACGATCTGGCGGATCTTGGCCTGCCATTCCGGGGTTGCCACCTTGTCCTTGAAGACCTTTTCCAGGACGCTCAGCATGATAGGCGCTGCGGTAGAAGCGCCCGGCGAAGCGCCGAGCAGGCCGGCGATGCTGCCATCCTGCGCGGCGACGATTTCCGTGCCGAGCCTCAGCACGCCGCCCTTTTCCTCGTCGCGCTTGATGATCTGCACGCGCTGACCCGCCTGCCACAGGCGCCATTCGCCCTGCTTGGCGTTGGGGAAATATTCCTTCAGCGCGGCAAAACGGTCGTCATCCGACATCATCAGCTGGCCGGCGAGATATTCCACCAGCGGATATTCATCGATGCCGACACGCACCATCGGCCAGGCATTGCTTGTCGTGACGGAGGAGACGAGATCGAAATAGGAGCCTTCCTTCAGGAACTTGGTCGAGAAGGTGGCGAAAGGTCCAAACAGGATGACGCGCTTGCCGCCAAGCACACGGGTATCCAGATGCGGAACCGACATGGGCGGCGAGCCGACCGAGGCCTTGCCGTAGGCCTTGGCCAGATGCTGCATCGTCACGTCAGGATTGTCGTTGATCAGGAACGAACCGCCGACGGGGAAGCCGGCATAGTTTTCGCCTTCCGGAATGCCGGACATCTGCAACAGATGCAGCGCGCCGCCGCCGGCGCCGATGAATACGAATTTCGCATCCACGGTCTGTTCGGCATCGGTCTTCAGGTTGCTATAGGTCACGCGCCAGCTGCCATCGGCATTGCGCTGGATGTCGGAAACCTCGCTGTTGACCTGCAGGTCGAAGTTTTTATCGCTCTGCAGGTGCGATACGAACTGGCGGGTGATTTCGCCGAATTCCATGTCGGTGCCGAGCGGCGACCAGGTCGCGCCGATCTTCTGGGAAGGATCGCGGCCTTCCATCATCAGCGGCACCCATTTCTTGAGCTGCTCGGGGTCGCTGGAATATTCCATGCCGGCGAAAAGCGGGCTTGCCTTCAGCGCCTGGTAGCGCTTTTCCAGATAGGCGATGTTCTCATCGCCCCAGACGAAGCTCATATGCGGCGTGTGGTTGATGAAGGAGCGCGGGTTCTTCAAAACGCCGTTGCGCACCTGCCATGCCCAGAACTGCCGGGAAATCTGGAAGGATTCGTTGATGTTGACGGCCTGGGTGATCTTGATGTTGCCGTTGTCGTCTTCCGGCGTGTAGTTCAGCTCGGCAAGCGCCGAATGGCCGGTGCCGGCATTGTTCCAGCCGTTGGAGCTTTCAAGCGCTACGCCGTCCAGCCGCTCGATCATCTGCATTGACCATGTCGGCTCGAGTTCGCGCAGCCAGACACCGAGCGTCGCGCTCATGATGCCGCCGCCGATCAGAAGTACGTCGACCTTTTTGGCCGCCGTCGTATTGGCGAGAAGTGAAGATGTCGGCAGCGCCGCCGTCGCGAGCCCTGCGAGCGCAGTGCCGAGAACCTGTCTGCGGTTCATGGGAAGCGCATGTGTGGAAAGATCAGTGAGCTGGGATTTGTCTTGATCGATGGGAGTCACGGCCATACCTGATTCTTGTTTTGTGTTAAAAACACTCCTCCCAATTGCCCCGTTATAGCAAAGCTCAAACCGGCACAACCCTGACTTCTTCACTCCAGTTCAAGCGCTTTTGCAGGGATTTTGCCGGGACATAAGGTCGCAACGGCGATTTGCACGGCTTTGCCGATTGTCATTTTTATGGTTGCGAAGATTAGACGGTGCTTTCAAACGGTTGAAAGTGTCCTAAGTGCGCAATATCGCGGAAAGGCCTGCAATCCAGCGTTTGCAGCGCGTGTCGGGCCAGACCGCGCCGTTCCGGGCAAAAAATTTTTCGGAAACTGACAATAATCTCGAAAAAGTGAAAAGGCCCGCCGGTTCGGGCGGGCCTTGGTTCGTTCCGTTTTCTGGTCGAAAACTTTAGTTTGCGGCGAGGAATTCCGCGCAGTAGCTCGGGCCGTTCACGCCGGGGCGGTCGGAGACCGTGCGCACCGAGGTGATGGTGTAATCGCTGGAGACGGTCAGCTGAACCGTGCAGGAGAGCGAGGCGGTTCGGGCAGGCGAGATTTGGCGACCCTTCTTGCCGTCCTTGCCTTCTTCGAACTTGGCCGGAACAGTGGCCTTCTTGTAGCCGCCGCGCCAGTTATAGATGGTCGAGCTGCCGGTTTCCGTGTCGCTCAGCGGCGGGCCGAATTTTGCAAAGAAAATACCCGCGGACTGACCGACCCACCGCGTCTCAACGGGGCTCTTCTGGGTGAAGGAAGGGGCAGAGCCCGTCGATGTCGTGCAGGCGGAGAGCGCAATGGCGAGCCCTGCGAGCGTTACGCTGCGAAATAGCATGGTGAAATGTCCTTTGTGCCGTGTCCGGCTTCCCGCCGGTCATTCCGTTCCCCTAGCAGATTTGGCGGCGACGGGCAGGGGAGGTGTGCCGCTTGACGAAAATTTCCTGCCACAATTGCTTTTTTGTAACGTTTTCCGGCATCCCACCCCACGCGACAGGTGCTTTGCGACCACCCTTCGCCGCGCTGCGAAAACTTGTCATAAAAAATGCAATATGCCGCTTGTCGAATGCCGGAGGCTGGTCTATAGAAGCGCCGCTGGTCACGGAGTGTAGCGCAGTCTGGTAGCGCACGTCGTTCGGGACGACGGGGTCGGAGGTTCGAATCCTCTCACTCCGACCAGCTTAAGCCCAATCTTTCCCGGGGCTCGCAACTGATCCCGATATTTCCTGAAAATCCCTAAATCAAAGTCTCGCACCGAAACCGGACCGTTTAAAAACCGGACCCGTTAGAATGCATTCGCGGCTGCACCTGCAAATCAGGGCTTTGGCGACTGCACGGACAGTCATTTACTCATTCTCGCCAGCGCGAAAATGAGAAAAACACAAACAACAGCCGTCGGCCAGAAGTCGGTTAAACCATCCCACGACCAATTCCAGAAGTAATAGCCTTCCAGATGGGGAGGGGGCATTTGGACCGAGACCTCGTAGTCGCGTTTTTCCCGACCATGGAAATGACCAGCAGCGAAGGCCAGCCCGACTATCCACGCCATTCGCCAGCTAACGAATAAGCGAAACAGCACGGCGACAATCGACGCCATAATGACGGCTTCTAGAATGTGCCCTGCCCAATCCCAATGGTCTTGAATGTAAGTCCAGTCGATCATCGTTAGCGGTAGCGGTTATCACCACGCCAGTCGCGACGATCGCGCCAGTCCCGGCGATCACCACGCCAATCCCTTCGGTCGCGCCAGTCGCGACGGTCATAATCGCGGTAGTAGCGATCGCGGTCATAGGTGCGGTAATACACGCCTGTCGTATAATATCCGCCGCTACGGTATCCTTGATCGTCGACACAGCCGCTCAGGATGCCGACCGAAACCAGGCAGATCGCTGCAGTCAAAATTTTCATAATCCTCATCTCCCAATGACGGACTCTAACGTGTGTTGGAGTACGCAGTTCCATTGATGAGAGAGTGACGTGTCGGCTATTAACCGGGCCTGAACACAGGTCCACGGGTTTCCCCTGTGAATGGTCGTGGCTGGACAATCCGGGTCACGGCGTAGGCAGCAGCGCCAATGTGAAACGGTGCCATGCGCTCGCCATCTTCTCGGCCCTGCCCACCTTCGCGGACTTGATGCGTTTGCCGTTATCGGCTGGAATGAAGCGATTGTCAGCGCAGCCGCAGGGAACACAACGCTTCCTCAGCCGTTCTCCATTCACAACAACAATGGAGGATAACATGCTGAAGGGTATTGCGCTGTGGGCTATGGGCGTTCCGATCTTCGTGATCATTCTGCTTTATATGTTTGTTTTTTAAGCTGTATCTGACCACAGCCACCACAACAAAAAAAGGCGACCGCAGAGCGCGGTCGCCTTTTTTGTTTTAAGCGGGTTTCTCAGTCCAGATCGCTGATCAGTCGCGAGGCCGTTGCGCCATCCGTGCGGCGGATGTCGATCTCGTCGCGGTGTTTGGCGAGCAATTCGCTTGCCAGAAGCTTCTCAGCCAGATGGGCGGGAAGGGAAAGGATGACCCTGTCGCCCTGTTCCTCGGTCGCGCCAACGCTGCGCTTGCCGGTGATCATGCCGCCCGCAACCGTGTTGTTGGTATCGGGATCGATCAGGATGAAGGAGCCAGTCGCCCGGTTCTGTTCATAGGCGTCGAAGATCGCCGTCTCGTCGAAGGAGAGCCGCACCTTGCCGATGGCGTTCATCGGCAGCGACGTCTCGTGCGACTGCCATTCACCTTCTTTCAGGTTGAGCTGGCTGACCGGCTGTACGCTGACGCGCTGGCGGCGGCTGCCGCTTTTCAGCCAGTAGCGCTTGCCGGCTTCGATGCCACCCGGCTGCAACGCCACGATCTGTGCGTCGAAAGAAAGCCCCGTTTGCGGCTGCGCTTCGATGGAGACGATCATGTCGCCGCGCGATACGTCCACCTGACGGTCGAGAACCAGCGTGACCGCGTCACCCGCTACAGCAGCGTTGCGCAGCAGATCGAAAGTGACGATCTGCTTGACGTTGGCGACCATGCCGGAAGGCAGGACAACGACGCTGTCACCCGGCTTGACCGAACCGCCGGCAACCGTGCCCTGATACCCACGGAAACTTTCGCCGGGGCGTGACACGCGCTGTACCGGGAAGCGGAAGCCACCCGATTGCGCCGAGCGCACCGTGGCTAGCTCCAGCGTTTCGACCAGCGTCGGGCCTTCATACCAGGGCATGGAAGCCTTGCCTGATAGCACGACGTTTTCACCCTTCAGCGCCGACATCGGAATGGCGGTGATCTGCTTGATGCCGAGGTCGGAGGCGAAATCGCGGAACTCGTGGGCAATCAGTTCAAAACCGGCCTTGTCGTAATTCGTCAGGTCGATCTTGTTGATGGCCAGCACGAATTGCCGGATACCCATCAGGGCGGCAATGGTGGCGTGGCGGCGTGTCTGTTCCAGAATGCCAGTGCGCGCATCGACCAGCAGCACGGCGAGATCGGCGGTCGAAGCGCCGGTCGCCATGTTGCGGGTATATTGCTCATGGCCGGGCGTATCGGCCACGATAAAGGCACGCCTGTCGGTGGAGAAATAACGATAGGCGACATCGATGGTGATGCCCTGTTCGCGCTCGGCCTGCAAACCGTCCAGCAGCAGGGCGAAGTCGGGCAGGCCGAGATCGTTCTGCTTGCCGCTGTCTCGGTGCAGTGTGGCGGCCTGATCTTCCTTGACGGCCTTGGTGTCCCACAGGAGACGACCGATCAGGGTCGATTTGCCGTCATCCACGCTGCCGCAGGTAATGAGACGAAGCGGGCGCGTGTCGCGCGTCGCCTTCGAATGTTCGGCAAAGGGCAGAATGGTGGCCGTGGAGGCGTTATTGGTGGCAGCGGCGGTCATCAGAAATAGCCCTCGCGCTTCTTCTTCTCCATCGAACCGGACTGGTCGCGGTCGATGGCGCGGCCCTGCCGTTCGGAAACGGTGGCGATTTCCAGCTCGGCAATGACTTCCTGAAGCGTGGCGGCTTCGGAACGGATCGCGCCGGTCAGCGGGAAGCAGCCGAGTGTGCGGAAGCGGATCGAGCCGTGCTGAACCTCTTCGCCGGGCAGCAATTCAAGGCGCTCATCCTCGGCCAGGATCATCATGCCGTCGCGCTCGATGTAAGGACGCTCGGCAGCGTAATAGAGCGGCACCAGCGGAATGTTTTCCGCTTCGATGTAACGCCAGATATCGACCTCGGTCCAGTTGGAGAGCGGGAAGGCGCGCACGCTTTCGCCCTTGCGGACCATGCCGTTATAGATGTTCCACAGTTCCGGGCGCTGGTTGCGCGGGTCCCATTTGTGGTCGGGCGTGCGGAAGGAATAGATGCGCTCCTTGGCGCGGCTCGCTTCCTCGTCGCGGCGTGCGCCACCGAAGGCCGCGTCGAACTGGCCGGCATCAAGCGCCTGACGCAGCGCTTCCGTCTTCATGATGTCGGTGTAAAGCGCCGATCCGTGGGAGAAGGGCGTCACGTTTTCCGTCTCGCCGCGCGGGTTGGTGTAGGAGATGAGGTCGAGATCATATTCCTTGACGATCTTGTCGCGGAATTCGATCATTTCCTTGAATTTCCAGCCCGTATTGACGTGCAGCAGCGGGAAGGGCACGCGGCCGGGGAAGAAGGCCTTGCGCGCCAGATGCAGCAGCACGGAAGAATCCTTGCCGATGGAATACAGCATCACGGGATTGTCGAATTCGGCGGCAACTTCGCGGAAGATGTGAATGGCTTCGTTTTCAAGCGCCTTCAGATGGGGATCGAGCGGCGGCTTGGATGCGACAGTATTCTTGCTGTCCGTCTCGTGGACTGCGTTGGACATTGTGAACTCCGGAAAATGTACTGAATGATTATCGTTGCGGGATGGCGGAAACGGCGGGTGTCTGTTCCGCACCGGCGACGTGAAGACCGCATTCGCGCTTCTCGTCGTTTTCCCACCACCATCGACCGGCGCGCTCAGGCTCGCCGGGCTTGATGGCGCGTGTACACGGCTCGCAGCCGATGGAGGGGTAACCACGCGCATGCAACGGATTGACGGGAATGTTTTCAGACGCGACATAGGCCTGGATCTGGTCGATGTCCCAGTCCGCCAGAGCATTGATCTTGATGAGATTACGCTCGGCGTCGAACTCGGCGAAAGGCGTCGTCGCGCGGTTGCCCGACTGGCCGCGCCTGAGACCGGTGATCCAGAAGGCAGCGCCATCAAGCGCCTTGCCAAGCGGGATCAGCTTTCTGACATGACAGCAGGCGTGACGCGCCTCGATGCTTTCGTAAAACCCATTGAGGCCGTATTTCGCGGCATAGGCGTCGATATCGTCCTGCTCGGGCCGGAAGCGACGGATTTCAATGCCGAAACGTTCCTCGGTTTCATCGATGAGATCGACGGTTTCCTTGAACAGACGGCCGGTTTCCAGCGTCACGACATCGATCGGCAACCGGTGCGTACCGATGGCGGCGGTGATAACCTGATCTTCGATGCCGAGGCTGGTGGTGAAGACCGCACGGCCGCCGAGACCGGCGATGAAGGAAAGTCGTCCCGCAAGATCGAGCCCGGCAAGCGTGGCGTCGAGGGATGCGGTATCGGCAGAGGCATTTGCTGAATTGATCGTCATTGTCACGTCCGGGATTTCCATGGCCGATTATTGTTGAAATCCGGCCTCCGGAACAGAAATGACAGTCTTTGTGCGCTGCACTTCAGAGCAAAAATGCCTCACGCGCGCTTTGTATGAGCAAAAGATGCCCGTTCACCTTCTTTGCAGCTTGGATTTGAATTGTGACAACTTCTGCGCTAAGCCGGAATTGCCGGGTTTCCGGGCTTGTGGTCTACTGGTTTTACGATGATTTCGCAGAAGGCAAAATATGCGCTGAGGGCGCTTCTCTCGCTGGCAAAGGCCGACGGCGGCTGTCCTGTGCAAATTTCCGATATTGCCCGCGAACAGGCCATTCCGAAAAAATTCCTGGAACAGATCCTTCTCGAAATGAAGAAGGAACGCATCGTCGAAAGCAGACGTGGCAAGCAGGGCGGTTATCTCTTGGCACGGCCGGCCTCTGATATCACCTTCGGCGAGGTGCTGCGCCTGATCGACGGGCCGCTTGCCCCCTTGCCCTGCCTGTCGCAGACCGCCTATCGCCGCTGCGAGGATTGCGATGGCGAGAAGCAGTGCGAGATACGCCACGTATTTGCCCGCGTGGCGGATGCCACCCGCAACATCCTTTTCAACACCACTGTTGCGGATGCCGTTGCCGGTGTGGAAGTGCCCGAGCTTTTGACGGCCTGACGAAAAAATCGTCTAAAAGGCCGTAATATTTTTCGTCTCAGGCGCAAAAAATCGTCAAAAATGTGAAACGGTTTTGCATTCAGCAAAGTTTTACACGACGCTTGTTGCGTGATTGGCTTGTGGTGCGCTGTATTTGTTGCCCGGGGAAACGCTCTCGGGAAACACTTTTTCGATCGTATTCGGCCTCATTGACCAACTCTACTCAACCAGTAGAGTTAAGCCATATTCATCAGGAGGGAATACCGATGTCTAAGCTTCTGTCCGGTTTGAGCGTTGTTGCTCTCGGCCTTTCTTTGGCTCTTGGGGGTGTTGGTTCGGCCGTAGCGCAAACCAAGCTGCTCAACGTGTCCTATGATCCCACCCGCGAACTCTACAAGGATTTCAACGAAGCCTTCGCCAAGAAGTGGAAGGCCGATACCGGTGAAGACGTCACGATCCAGCAGTCGCATGGCGGTTCCGGCAAGCAGGCGCGCTCGGTCATCGACGGTCTGGAAGCGGATGTGGTGACGCTGGCGCTGCAGAGCGATATCGATGCCATCGTTCAGAATTCCGGCAAGATCAACAAGGACTGGCGCGGCCGCTTGCCGCATAATTCCTCGCCTTACACCTCAACAATCGTGTTTCTCGTCCGCAAGGGCAATCCGAAGGGCATCCATAACTGGGGCGATCTGGTGAAGGGCGATATCCAGATCGTCACGCCGAACCCCAAGACCTCTGGCGGCGCGCGCTGGAATTATCTTGCCGCCTGGGCTTGGGCGAATGAAGAGTTCAAGGGCGATCAGGACAAGATCAAGGCCTATGTCGGCGAACTCTACAAGCGCGCCCCGGTTCTCGATACCGGCGCCCGTGGTTCCACGGTCACATTTGCGCAGCGCCAGATCGGCGACGTGCTGCTGGCCTGGGAAAACGAGGCCTATCTCGCCGGTCAGGAATTCGGTGCGGATGCCTTCGATATCGTCGTGCCGCCGATCTCGATCCTTGCCGAACCGCCGGTCGCCGTGGTTGACGCCAACGTCGATGCCAAGGGCACCCGCAAGGCGGCTGAAGCCTATCTGCAATATCTCTATTCCGACGAAGGCCAGAATATTGCGGCCAAGCACTTCTATCGCCCGTCGAACCCTGCGGTCGTCTCCAAGGATCTGCTGAAGCAACTGCCCGAGATCAAGCTCGTCACCATCGACGATCCGATCTTCGGCGGCTGGGCCAAGGCGCAGCCGGAACATTTCGGTGACGGCGGCATCTTCGACCAGATTTACAAGCCCGCCAAGTAAGCGGATGATGGGCTGAAACGAGATCGCCCGCCCCACGAAGGGAAACTCGAAAAGCAGATCAATCGACCGGACACCATGCCGGTCGATACTTTATAATAAGGGCCGGGGAACGCCGGCTCCTTTTGACTATCCGGAGCCTTGATGAGCAATAATACATCCGGAAACAGGTGGAAGTGGCGTCAATCGAGCGTAATACCCGGCTTCGGCCTGACGTTCGGTTACACGGTAACCTATCTGTTTCTCATCATTCTTATTCCGCTCGGCGGCCTTGTCTGGTCCACGGCGAAACTTGGTTTTGCAGATTTTATTACGATTGCCACCGACAGCCGCACGCTGAACGCGCTGCGCGTCAGTTTCGGCACGGCCTTCATTGCTGCGCTGGTGAATGCGTTTTTCGGCGTCATCGTTGCCTGGGTTCTGACGCGTTACCGTTTCCCCGGCCGCCGGTTCGTTGATGCCATCGTGGATTTGCCCTTTGCCCTGCCGACGGCGGTTGCTGGTATCGCGCTCACCACGCTTTATGCCAATCGCGGCTGGGTCGGTTCGCTGTTCGAACCCTTCGGCATCAAGATCGCGTTTACGCCGACCGGCATTGTCATCGCGCTGATCTTCATCGGCCTGCCATTCGTGGTCCGCACCGTGCAGCCGGTCATGGAGGAAATTGACCGGCAGGTGGAGGAGGTGGCGGCAACGCTCGGCGCCAACCGTTTCCAGACCATCACCCGCGTACTGCTGCCAAGCCTGACGCCCGCCATCCTGACCGGTTTTGCGCTCGCTTTTGCGCGCGGCGTCGGCGAATACGGCTCGGTCATCTTCATCGCCGGCAATATCCCTTACGTCTCGGAAATCGCACCGCTGCTCATCGTCATCCGGCTGGAGGAGTTCAACTATGCGGGCGCGACAGCCATCGCCACCATCATGCTGATCATCTCCTTCGCCATGCTGTTCCTCATCAATCTCATTCAGGCCTGGAGCCGCAAGAGGTACGGTTATGTCTGACGCTTCCCGCACCTCATCCCGACCGTTTCGCGATCCCGCCAGCGAGAGCCTGCCCGCCCGGCTGGCGCTGCTCGCCATCGCTTTCCTTTTTCTTGCCGCCTTTCTCGTGCTGCCGCTGATATCGGTATTCTTCGAAGCTTTCCGGAAGGGCGCGGACGCCTTCTGGCAGGCGATCGTCGAGCCGGATGCGCTCTCCGCAATCCGCCTGACGCTGCTTGTCGCCGCCATTTCGGTGCCGCTCAACCTTATCTTCGGTGTCGCGGCCGCCTGGGCGATCGCGAAATTCGAGTTCAAGGGCAAGGCGTTCCTGATAACGCTGATCGACCTGCCGTTCTCGATCTCGCCGGTTATTTCCGGTCTGGTCTATGTCATCCTGTTTTCCGCACACAGCGTGCTCGGGCCGTGGCTGAAGGGTTACGGCATCGAAATCCTATTCGCGGTTCCGGGCATCGTGCTCGCCACCATCTTCGTGACCTTTCCCTTCGTCGCGCGTGAACTCATCCCGCTGATGCAGGAACAGGGTAATGGCGATGAGGAAGCGGCGATTTCGCTTGGCGCAACCGGCTGGCAGACCTTCTGGTACGTCACGCTGCCCAATATCAAATGGGGCCTGCTCTACGGGGTGCTGCTCTGCAACGCCCGCGCCATGGGCGAGTTCGGCGCCGTCTCGGTGGTGTCAGGCCATATTCGCGGCGAGACCAACACCATGCCGTTGCATGTCGAGATACTCTATAATGAGTACAATCTTGGCGCGGCCTTTGCGGTGGCGACGCTGCTCGCGGGTCTGGCGCTCGTGACACTCGTTCTCAAAACCATTCTCGAAATACGCTTTGGCGCGGGCAACGCAGCCGGCAAGCATTGAAAGGCATATTCATGGAAGTGAAAGTTTCCGGCATCACCAAGCAGTTCGATCGCTTTCCCGCGCTGAACGACGTGTCGCTCGACATTCGTTCCGGCGAGCTGATCGCGCTGCTCGGTCCCTCCGGTTCCGGCAAGACGACGCTGCTGCGCCTCATCGCCGGCCTTGAGCAGCCGACCAAAGGCCATATCTTCTTCGGGGACGAGGACGCCTCGCACCGCACGGTGCAGGAACGCAATGTCGGTTTCGTTTTTCAGCACTACGCGCTGTTCCGCCACATGACGGTGGCGGAGAACATCGCCTTCGGCCTGAAGGTGCGTCCCTCCGCCAAGCGCCCGCCAAAGGCCGAAATCCGTCGGCGGGTGTCCGAACTTCTTGACATGGTGCATCTCTCCGGTCTCGAAAAACGCTATCCCACCCAGCTTTCCGGCGGTCAGCGCCAGCGCGTGGCGCTTGCCCGTGCCGTCGCCATCGAGCCGAAGGTCCTGCTGCTCGACGAACCCTTCGGCGCGCTCGACGCCAAGGTCCGCAAGGAGCTGCGTCGCTGGCTGCGCGAATTCCATGACCGCACCGGCCACACCACCGTTTTCGTCACCCACGATCAGGAAGAAGCGCTGGAACTGGCCGACCGCGTCGTCGTCATGAGCCAGGGCAAGATCGAGCAGGTCGGCACGGCGGATGACGTCTACGACACGCCCAATTCTCCCTTCGTTTTCTCCTTCATCGGCGAATCCTCCAGCCTGCCGGTGACGATCCGCGACGGCCAGGTGGTGTTTCAGGGCGAAAGCATCGGTGTCTCCGAAACCGGTACAGGCGAAGGCGAGCTTTTCTTCCGCCCGGAAGACGTTGTGCTGACCGACGAGAAAAACGCGCTTTACGGCAAGGTCACCACCTGTCGCCGCCTTGCCGGCACCCGCATCGCCGAAATCGACATCGCCAATAACGGCCATGAACCCTATCACCTAGAAATCGAGGTGCCGCTGAACGCCGCCGTGGCAGTGGGAGCCGAGCTGCGCTTTCGCCCGACGCGGTGGAAGGTGTTCGGCAAGAAGTAGGGAGAGGATCACGGGTGGCGTGCCACCGGACGCGCGCGTGTGATGATATGTGACGCGGAGAGTGACTGATCGGGCGACTAACACCCCCGTCATTCCGGCCTCGAGCCGGAATCCAGGCGACACGCGTCTGCGTAGCGGAAAGACACCCTTCAGCCCAAGGACTTGGGCTGGCTGGATGCCGGGTCAAGCCCGGCATGACGGAAGGAGAGTGTCACGGGCGGCATCAAGCGTTGAACTCGCGGTGCCGTTCTCAATCGATACCCAGATTTTAATACTGGGCCGCTGAATCCACAAACGGAAAAGGGCCGCCAGAGGCGACCCTTCCATGAGCTTGGTCCTGTTTACAGACCCGGGACTGTTTCTCAACGTTCCGAAGGCAAGAGGTTTTTACGCCGAGGGCTGCCCCGTCGAAAACCTACCCTTTCCATTGCCTGCACCAGAGACCGAAATCTCATTAGACATTGGATCACCTCCTTCCGATACGTTGAACATAACTAGAAGGTAGTACGATCTCGCCGTTAATGCAAGAGGTGTGATTAGGACACCCGCATCACGATCTTGCCGATGTGATTGCTGCTTTCCATCAGCCGGTGGGCTTCGACAACCTCGTCCAGCGTGAAGACCCTGTTGATAACAGGCGCCACCTGGCCGCTTTCGATGAGCCGCCAGACCTGCTCGATGAGGTCGTCGCGGATGGCGCGTTTCTCGTCGGCGGTGCGGGGCCGCATGGTGGAGCCGGTGACGGTGAGGCGTTTGACCATGATTGGCGCAAGGTTGACCTTGTCGGCTACCGCACCGCCCAGAAAGGCGATGATGGACAGGCAGCCATCCTTGGCGAGTGCGGCAATGTTCTTTTCGAAATAGGCAGCGCCGATCATGTCGAGAATGACATCGACGCCCTTGCCATCGGTCTCGGCCTTGATGACGGCGGTGAAGTCCTCGTCGCGGTAGTTGATGGCACGTTTGGCGCCGAGCTTAACGCAGGCCTCGCATTTTTCCGCGGAGCCCGCCGTGGCGTAGACGTCAGCGCCAAAAGCCTTTGCGAGCTGGATGGCCGTCGTCCCGATGCCGCTGGTGCCGCCGTGGATAAGCACGCTTTCGCCTTCAGTCAGGCCCGCCATCTGGAAGAGGTTGGCCCAGACGGTGAAGAAGGTTTCCGGCAGCGCGGCGGCCTTGACGGCGTCGTAGCCCTTGGGGAAGGGCAGGGCCTGCCCGGCTGGCACGGTGCAATATTCGGCGTAGCCGCCGCCATTGGCAAGCGCGCAGACCTTCTCGCCCGGCTTGAATTCATTGACGCCTTCACCGAGAGCAACCACCTCACCGGCAATTTCGAGGCCAAGGATCGGGCTTGCGTCCTTCGGCGGCGGATAGATGCCCTGCCTCTGCGCGACATCGGGGCGATTGACGCCCGCCGCCTCGACCTTCACGAGGATCTCGCCTCTGGCGGGGGTCGGCAAAGGCGCTTGCGAAAGCTGCATCACTTCCGGGCCACCATGGGAGGGAAGGTCGATGAAGCGCATCTTTTCGGGCAGGGCCAAATTCTGGAGCGGGGTCACGGGCAATTCCTCAATTGTCGGCGTCATCAGGAGATTTAGGGCAGATGCACCGCTTAGGGAAGAAGGCCGTTTGTCGCTGGAACGCCACGCGTCCTTTGAGAGACGCCAAAGACGTTCTATCTATTTGAAACTACGCATCGTTCCCGCCGAAAATCGATGCCGATTTTTGACGGGAACAATGCGTAGGTGTCAATTTTTCTCGCCGAACACCCGGATGACGAGGCCGCCTTCGTTTTCTTTCGCGGCCGTCTTGATGCCGG
The DNA here is from genome assembly GCF_030757975.1 of Rhizobium sp. AN73. Taxonomy (NCBI): domain Bacteria; kingdom Pseudomonadati; phylum Pseudomonadota; class Alphaproteobacteria; order Hyphomicrobiales; family Rhizobiaceae; genus Rhizobium; species Rhizobium sp. AN73. The sequence goes on along the minus strand of NZ_JARWME010000002.1, from coordinate 1,782,741 downwards.
CAATTTCACTGCCGATGCGCTCGGGATTGGCGATGATCAGCCCTTTCGGCAGCGTGAGAACACCGATGGAGCAACGCAGCAGGGCAAAATCCCGTTCATTGCCGCGGCGGTCCAGCCCGACCATGCGGCCGGCCTGACGGTCTTCCGGCGAATAGAGTTCGGCCACCTCGGCGTGGAAATCGCTGAGCAGGCGCTCGAGGATTTCCGTCAGTTCCTCCACCGCCCAGTCACGCACGCCGACGAAAAAGTCGTCGCCGCCGATATGGCCGAGAAAGCAGTCGCCGGCAAAGAAGTAGCGGCGCATCAGCGCCGAAAACAGGGTGATGGCGTGGTCACCGGCGTTGAAGCCGTATTTGTCGTTGAAGGGTTTGAAGTTGTCGAAATCGCAATAGCAGAAGAAGCGCGTCTCATCGCCATCGCCGCAACTGTCGGCAATGAAGCCGCCGATGGCGCGGTTGCCGGGCAGTGCCGTCAGCGGGTTCTGGTCCTGCGCCATCTTGAGCTGTTTTTCGTTGATGACCTTGATCAGCGACGCCGCCGAAACGATGCCGGCGTAACGCATGTTTTCGGTCAGGATGATGCAGGCGCTGCCACCCATGCTGGCGAACATGTTCATCAGCTGGTCGGCATCCGCATCGAGGCCCACGATCGGCGCGGGATCGACGAAGTGGGAAATGGTGCGCTCATATATCTTGTTCTTGAGCAGGTCGCGGCCGAAGGGCCGGTAGATATATTCCTTGAGGTGATATTCGTTGATGACGCCGCGCGGTTCGCCATTGGCGTTGAGAACCGGGAAAAACGCCTGCTGCGGGTTTCGGCGGAACAGTTCGAAGACGCTGTCGACGCTGTCATGCTCATAGACGGTGGGAAGGCGCTCTATTTCGCGACGGATGAGGATTTCATCCAGCGACTGGCTGCTGCGCCGCGCCACGCCCATGCGGTTGAGGTGCGGAAAACTCTCAGGCAACTCGCTGGTGAAGACCGTCGGCTTGGCGATCAGCCAGCCCTGCACCAGATCGACGCCATATTCGCGGCAGGTGAGGAATTCCGCTTCGGTTTCGATACCTTCCGCAATGACCCGGACGCCGAGAACATGGGCGATGTTGACGATGTTGCGGACCAGGTGCTGCTTGCGCGGAAGATGGTCGACGCCGTGGATGAAATGCCGGTCGATCTTCAGGTAATCCAGCGGATAGTCGCATAGAAGCTTCATCTCGCCGTGACCGGCGCCGAAATCGTCGATCGCCAGCTTGAAGCCTTCCTTGCGCATGCGGGCAATCAGCGCCGTGAATTCCGGCACGCTGGTATTGTCGAAACGCTCGGAAAGTTCAAAGCAGATGGAGGAGGCCGGAATACCCGCCCGCGCCAGGTGGCCGACAAGCTTGTCGAGAATGGCATCGCCGTGCGGGATAAGCCGCACATCGAGATTGAGGAAGAGGGTGGTGGTGGAAAAATCCGCCAGGGTGGAGAATTTCGCCAGCGCCCGGCTTGCCAGCATCTGCTCGAAAGCCTTCAGCTCGCCATCCTCGGCGGCCTGATCGAGAAGCGCCAGGGGATTGGAAAAACCAAGCCGGTCGTGGCCGCGCATCAGCGATTCATAACCGAAAATCGTGCCCGTCGTCGCCTCGACAATCGGCTGAAACGCGGTTTCAAGTACAAGTTTCGCCATGGGAAACATGTGCCCGGAGGCAAACCGCCTTATGACATCGTTCTCCAGCGTAACGGCCGGCATTTCTGTTCTCCGCTATTGCCGGTTCCCGTTGGTGGCATGACACATGAAATGCACACACGGAAACCTGTCTCTTTTGCAGCCGACAATCGCAGATTACAGGTCAACAAAAGCTTTCACGACTGTGAAGCTTTGATGAAGGTTTTGTCACAGGCCCCTCGAAAGCCACGGGTCCTCAGGCCCGGCGCGCATGCCCGGTGTGAGCGGCGTAAAGTTCCGCAACATTCAGGCGTTCGCGGTCTGCCTCTACAGGCGTTGCGGGCGTGGTGTCTGTGCCGGTTGCGGCAGAGGCCGCCCATAGTCTCAGCGCGGCCCTGACGACCTCGCTGCCGGATGCGTAAGCGCCGCAATTGACGGCCTCGCGCATTCTTGCTGCCTGTTCCGGGGAAATCGATACTGTTACCATTGGCATGATATCACTCCCTTGTTCAACCGTTGCGAAGGCATCTCCGGTCCATGGTGCGGACAGCGTGCGATCGCGGTCTTGCGGGCGTTTTTTCATCTTTCGTCTGGCGCCGCTTCCAGCGAAATTTGTATCATGCTGCATATTAGCACGAAACGTGTTCCATTCCCAATTTGCAGTATATCACGGTTTAGTTTTTCCCCCGTGAGCCGGGCCGCAGCATGCGTATGGGTAGTCATGTCAGGCTGTGCCGGCGTTTCTTTGATCCATGGCAAATCAGCGACATGAAATGGCGCATTTTTTATTGATTGATTGATCAATCAAGAATATTTTGCCCGCCATCAAGGAGACCTCTATGCCCAAGATCGGAATGGAGCCTGTGCGCCGGAAGGCGCTTGTGGATGCGGCGTTACGCACCATAGGCCACCATGGTTCGTTGAATGTGACGATGTCGGATATCGCCCGGGAAGCGGGCGTATCGGCGGCGCTTGCGCATCATTATTTCGGCAGCAAGCAGCAGCTTCTTCTGGAAACCATCCGCAGCCTGCTGCGGGATCTGAGACGTGACGCGGTGGCGGCGCTGACCCGCGCCAACGGCCCGCGCGAAAGGCTGAGCGCCATCGTGCACGTCTCCTTCCAGAGCGACCAGTTCACGCCCGAGACGGTAGCGGCATGGCTTGCCTTTTACGTCGAGGCGCAGCGCTCGGAAGAAACCCGCCGTCTGCTCGTGCTTTATTCCCGCCGCCTGCGCTCCAACCTCATGGCAAGCCTCAACCGGCTCTGCCCGCCCGATGACGCCGCGCGCATCGCGGAAGGGGCCGCGGCCCTGATCGACGGGCTTTATATCAGGCACAGCCTGCGTTCGGCCCCGCTCGGCCTCGCCTCCGCGCCGGCGCTTGTCGAGGATTATTTCGACATGCAGCTCAAACCCTTTCCCGATGGACAGCGCCCGAAGCCGTCCGTCCGCATTCTCTAGGAGTATTCGACATGACCACCGCGACGTCTCTCCGGGCGCAACCCAAAGCCTCGCATTTCATTGACGGCGAGTATGTCGAAGACAATGCCGGCACCCTTTTCGAAAGCGTCTTTCCGGCAACCGGCGAGGTCATCGCAAGGCTGCATGCGGCAACGCCGGCGATTGTCGAGCGCGCCATCGCTTCTGCCAAACGCGCCCAGAAGGAATGGGCGGCGATGAGCCCCATGGCGCGCGGACGTATATTGAAACGTGCCGCCGAGATCATGCGCGAACGCAACGAGGCGCTCTCCACGCTCGAGACGCTGGATACCGGCAAGCCGATCCAGGAAACCATCGTCGCCGATCCGACCTCCGGTGCCGTTGCCTTCGAATTTTTCGGCGGTATCGCGCCTTCCGCTTTGAACGGTGATTACATCCCGCTCGGTGGTGATTTTGCCTATACCAAGCGTGTGCCGCTCGGCGTCTGTGTCGGCATCGGCGCATGGAACTATCCGCAGCAGATCGCCTGCTGGAAGGCCGCACCTGCGCTCGTTGCCGGCAATGCCATGGTCTTCAAGCCATCGGAAAACACGCCCCTCGGCGCCCTGAAGATTGCCGAAATCCTGATCGAGGCCGGGTTGCCCAAGGGCCTGTTCAACGTCATTCAGGGTGATCGTGATACCGGCCCGCTTCTGGTCAACCACCCGGATGTCGCCAAGGTTTCGCTCACCGGCTCGGTGCCGACCGGCCGTAAGGTTGCCGCTGCCGCTGCCGGACATCTGAAGCATGTGACGATGGAACTCGGCGGCAAGTCGCCGATGATCGTCTTCGATGATGCCGATATCGAAAGTGCTGTCGGCGGCGCCATGCTCGGCAACTTTTATTCTTCCGGTCAGGTCTGCTCCAACGGCACGCGTGTCTTCGTGCAGAAAAAGGCAAAAGCCCGCTTCCTCGAAAACCTGAAGCGCCGCACCGAAGCGATGATCCTTGGCGACCCGCTCGATTACGCCACCCATCTCGGCCCGCTGGTCTCCAAGGCCCAGCAGGAAAAGGTTCTCGGTTACATCGAAAAGGGCAAGGCGGAAGGCGCGACGCTCGTGACCGGCGGCGGCATTCCCAACAATGTCTCGGGCGAGGGCGCTTATGTGCAGCCGACCGTGTTTGCCGATGTGACTGATGGCATGACCATCGCGCGCGAGGAAATCTTCGGCCCGGTCATGTGCGTGCTGGATTTCGACGATGAGGACGAGGTTATCGCGCGTGCCAACGCCACGGAATTCGGCCTTGCCGGCGGCGTCTTCACCGCCGATCTCGCCCGCGCCCATCGCGTGGTCGACCAGCTGGAGGCGGGCACGCTGTGGATCAACACCTACAATCTCTGCCCGGTGGAAATGCCCTTCGGCGGCTCGAAACAATCCGGCTTCGGCCGCGAGAATTCGGCGGCGGCGCTTAACCACTACAGTGAATTGAAGACGGTTTATGTGAGCACGGGCAAGGTGGTCGCGCCTTATTAATTCAGCTCGGTGGGCGGGGGTTACCCCCTCTGTCCTGCCGGACATCTCCCCCTCAAGGGGGGAGATCGACCTGAGGCACGGTCTCACCCATCTCGGTGTTTGAGAATGAAGTTGCGGTAGCGCGTCTTGCCGATCTCCCCCCTTGAGGGGGAGATGTCCGGCAGGACAGAGGGGGTAAACCCGCCCGCTGACAGTCAATCGGAACCAACGCTCATTGGAGAGAGCAAATCATGCAGGCAGATTTCGTCATCGTCGGTTCGGGTTCCGCAGGCTCCGCCATCGCCTATCGCCTGTCGGAAGACGGCCGCTATTCGGTGATCGTCATCGAGGCGGGCGGTTCCGATTTCGGCCCCTTCATCCAGATGCCGGCGGCGCTCGCCTGGCCGATGAGCATGAAGCGCTACAATTGGGGTTATCTCTCTGAGCCTGAGCCGACCCTCGACAATCGCCGTATCACAGCACCGCGCGGCAAGGTCATCGGCGGCTCGTCCTCCATCAACGGCCTCGTTTACGTGCGTGGCCATGCGGAGGATTTCAATCGTTGGGAGGAGCTTGGCGCGCACGGCTGGGCCTATGCGGATGTGCTGCCTTACTTCAAGCGCATGGAACACAGCCATGGCGGCGAAGAGGGTTGGCGCGGCACGGATGGGCCGCTGCATGTGCAGCGCGGGCCGGTCAACAATCCCCTGTTTCATGCCTTCATTCAGGCCGGTGCACAGGCCGGTTTCGAACTCACCGATGACTATAACGGCTCCAAGCAGGAAGGTTTCGGCCTGATGGAGCAGACCATCCACCACGGCCGCCGCTGGTCCGCCGCCAATGCCTATCTGCGGCCGGCGCTGAAGCGCGGTAATGTCACGCTGGTCAACGGCTTCGCCCGCAAGATCGTCATCGAGAACGGCCGCGCCGTGGGTGTCGAGATTGAGCGCAGGGGCGTGGTGGAAACCATCACGGCCAATCGCGAGGTCATTCTCTCCGCATCCTCCTTCAATTCGCCGAAATTGCTGATGCTTTCCGGCATCGGGCCTGCCGCCCACCTGGCTGAAATGGGTATCGAAGTGAACGCGGATCGTCCGGGTGTGGGCGCAAATCTTCAGGACCATATGGAGTTTTATTTCCAGCAGGTCTCCACCAAGCCGGTCTCGCTTTATTCCTGGTTGCCATGGTTCTGGCAGGGCGTGGCGGGCGCACAATGGTTGCTGTCGAAGGGTGGGCTCGGGGCCTCCAACCAGTTTGAAGCCTGCGCCTTCCTGCGTTCCGCACCGGGCCTCAAACAGCCCGATATCCAGTATCATTTCCTGCCCGTCGCCATTTCCTATGACGGCAAGGCGGCGGCAAAAAGCCACGGTTTTCAGGTGCATGTGGGTTACAACCTGTCGAAATCGCGCGGCAACGTCACCCTGCGCTCCGCCGATCCGCATGACGATCCGGTCATCCGCTTCAACTATATGAGCCACCCGGAAGACTGGGAAAAATTCCGCCACTGCGTGCGCCTGACGCGCGAAATTTTCAGCCAGAAAGCCTTTGATGATTTTCGCGGGCCGGAAATCCAGCCGGGCGAGAAGGTGGTGACGGACGAGCAGATCGACACCTTCCTGCGAGAGCATCTGGAAAGCGCCTATCACCCCTGCGGCACCTGCCGGATGGGGGATCGCGACGATCCGACGGCGGTCGTCGATCCCGAATGCCGGGTGATCGGTGTTGAAGGATTGAGGGTCGCCGACAGCTCGATCTTCCCGCATGTAACCTATGGCAACCTGAACGGCCCGTCGATCATGACCGGCGAAAAGGCGGCCGATCATATTCTCGGCAAAACCCCGCTGCCGCGTTCCAATCAGGAGCCGTGGATCAACCCACGCGCGGCCGTCAGCGACCGGTGACGGTCAATGGTAGTCGTCCTCGCGCTGGTGGCGGACGGCGGCGATGGTGACGGTTTCAGGACCGTCGATGCGGAACAGCACGATATAGCCTGACGAGCCGAACGGCACGAGCAGTTCGCGTATCAGGCTGTTTTCCGCAGATGCCTTGCGGCAACTGAAAGGAAAGTCTGTCAAAAGTTGCAGCCCTGCCTTGATGGCATGGATCGCTTTTGCCGCCACATCGATGTCATAGGCGATCAGAAAGTCGTAGATTCGGTCGAAATCACCCAACGCTTCCTCGGTGTAACGAAGCGTATATGTCATTTCCGCTTTGCTGCCTTCGCGGCATCAAGCTTTCTTTGCATCATCGAAAGAACGTCGTCGGTGGTATAATAAACTCCCGTGCGTTCCGCCTCTTCGAGCGACGCCAGCCCGCGCGCAATAAACTCCGCCTGAGATTTGCGGATTTCCACCTGCCTGCGCACGGAATCCTCAACGAAGGAGGAAAGCGTCTCGCCATCCTTCAGCACGCTTTCCGCCGCCTCGCGAAAATCCGCCGTTACCCGCAGCGAAGGGATCGTTGCCGTTTTCATGGATCGTCTCCTTGCGTTGCAATTGCGATGCATAAGATCGAACATTGGCGGCGGCGAGTCAAATGCTAAACCTTGCAATCACGGGCCTTGAGGCAGATAAACAGGCTTCCCGCCTGATGATGAATAGCAAAATTACCGATCTGGACCGCCATGCCCGTCGATTACAAGAAGCTGAAAATGCTCCGCCGTTCCCGTGTCGTCTGGGGCTCCTGGCGGGTGTGGAAGCCACGCGCGGTATTCTGGATCGGCGCGCTTGCCGTCGGTATCATCAGCGTCGGGTTTGCATGGGCGGCAGATCGCGCCCAGCATCTTTTCTTTACCGCAACCTCTTCAGGCGAGTGGGCCTTTCTGCTGCCCCTCATCATAACGCCGCTCGGTTTCACGCTGTGCGCCTGGCTGGCGTTGACGGTTTTCCCCAATGCCGGCGGTAGCGGCATCCCCCAGGCGATTGCGGCTCGGCACCTGCGCGACGATGCGGACCGTTCCCGTCTTCTGTCGCTGAAACTTGCTTTCGGCAAGGTGGTGCTGACGGTAGCCGGGCTTTTGTCCGGTGCTTCCATCGGCCGTGAGGGGCCGACCGTTCAGGTTGGTGCCTCGATCATGCTGCAGGCGGCGCGCTGGGGCGGCATGGCGCAGGCAAAGGGGCTTATTCTCGCCGGATCGGCGGCGGGCATCGCGGCCGCATTCAACACGCCGCTGGCGGGCATCGTCTTTGCCATCGAGGAGATGAGCAAGACCTACGAATCGCGGGCAAACGGCCTCGTCCTCACCGCCGTCATCCTGTCCGGCCTCGCCTCGCTGGCGCTGGTTGGCAGCTATACCTATTTCGGCACCAGTTCCGTGATGGCGCAAACGATGAAGGACTGGCTGCTTGTTCTGGTCTGCGGCATTGGCGGCGGTGCATTCGGTGCGCTGTTCAGCGCCGGCGCTCTTCGCTTATCAGCCCGCATCCGCCGCTTTGCGCAGACCATGCCATTGAAACGGATGCTGGCGGTCGCGGCCGCCTGCGGCCTTGCCTCCGCCATTATCGGCGTTGCAACTGATGGCGCGACCTTCGGAACGGGTTACGAACAGGCGCGTGCGGCGATCGAAGGTCAGGCAGCGCCGGCCTTCTTCTTCATCGAAAAGCTGGCGGCGACTTTCCTCGCGATGATGTCGGGCATTCCCGGCGGTATTTTCGCGCCGTCGCTGTCGGTGGGCGCGGGTTTTGGCAGCACCATGGCGACTTTGCTTGGCACCAGCATCGGCCTTGGCGCCATTGTCGGCATGGCGGGATATTTTGCAGGCGTGGTGCAGGCGCCGATGACGGCTTTCGTGATCATCCTCGAAATGACCGGCAATCACGAGGGGGTAATCCCCATCATGGTCGCATCGATGCTGGGATATCTAACCTCACGCCTGTTTTCCCGCGAGCCGCTCTATCACGGCCTGTCGCGCGTTTTCATCGCCCAGGCCATCCGCGCAAAACGGGCAAGTCACGTCGCCGATGCCTGAAGGCATCAGACTCGGATACCCGCCACCCCGAAATAACCCAGCCCCGGTATCTTCACGCCGGGGCGGATGAAATCGACACCCGCAACCAGACCGAGGAAATTGACCTCGAAGCCGCTGCGTGCGCCTGCGGAAATGCCGAACAGGCCGCCCAGCGAAACACTGGCATCCTTCCAGTCATCGGCAACGTGATAAAACGCGCCGTTCGGCAGATAGTCACGGCCCACCGCGTCTGATGGCAGAACCACGCCGAGTTCCGGCACGCTGCGCAGCACATGGGCGACGAAGGTGTTGGAGTTGGGGCCGGGATAGATGCGGTAGCCGCCCGGTTTGCCATAGGGATAATCGGCAATCGCCTGTTCGATTTTCGGGATAAGCTTTTCCGCCTCCGCGCCATGGATCGCCACCACCTGACGCGGCGTGTTGGAATACCAATAGGCATCCGCCGCGTACCCATTACGGCGGATTGGCATTCCCCAACCCACCTTGTCATAACGATCATAGGCCTTTGCGCCCGGCTTCTTCAGCACGACCCAGGCGTGGCTGGCGAGGGAGCCTTTAAAGCCACCGGTCATGGCGGAAAAGACGTAGACGGCAGCCTCTCTGTCCGCAGCGGCTTGCGGAAGGGTGCCTGAAGAAGACCAGCGGGCATCACGCCAACCCTGCGGATGATCGCGCATGGCCCACAACCCGGCTGATGCCAGTGCGGGAAGCAAATAAATAACGGCAATCGCCAGCAACAGACGTTTGGCAAATTTCACTGATAGCCCCGTGCATCGAAAAATCAATTGCGCTATCAACGACATAAAATCAGAATTTTTTGAGGCCGTGAGCATGAACAATCCCGTTACCGTCGAAGTCGTCAGGGGCAATCTGGTCGAAAGCCGCCATCAGGGCCTTGCCGTGGTGGTGGATGGCGATGGCGGCGTCGTGTTTTCAGCGGGTGATGTCGAGCATGGTGTCTTCCCGCGTTCCGCCTGCAAGGCCATGCAGGCGCTGCCGCTGGTGGAAAGCGGCGCGGCGGATGCCTATGGCTTCGGCAATCGCGAACTGGCGCTCGCCTGCTCCTCCCATTCCGGCGAGGACGAACACGCGGCACTCGCCGCCTCGATGCTCGCCAGGGCGGGCAGGGATGTCGATACGCTGGAATGCGGCGCGCACTGGTCGTCCGACCAGAAAACCATCATCCATCAGGCCCGCACGCTGGAAAAGCCGACGGCGCTTCACAATAATTGTTCCGGCAAGCACTCCGGCTTCATCTGCGCCTGCTGCCACACGGGCACCGACCCGAAGGGCTATGTCGGTTACGATCATCCCCTGCAGCGGGAAATTCGTGCGACGATGGAAAGCCTGACGGGCGCGACACTCGGTCACGACAATTGTGGCGTGGATGGCTGCTCGATCCCCACCTATGCCGTGCCGCTGAAAGGCTTGGCGCATGGTTTTGCCAAAATGGCGACGGGCAGGGGGCTGGAGGCCGGTCGCGCCAAAGCGTCCCGCCGGCTTTTCGAGGCCTGCATGGCGGAACCGTTTTATGTGGCGGGCACCGGTCGCGCCTGCACGAAGCTGATGCAGATCGCACCGGGCAGGATTTTTGCCAAGACCGGTGCGGAAGGCGTCTTCGTGGCAGCATTGCCGGAAAAGGGCATCGCCATGGCGGTGAAATGCGAGGACGGCACGGCGCGTGCGGCCGAAGCGATGATCGCCGCCATGCTGGCGAAATATTTCGATGGCGCCGAGAACGAGGCGCTTCTTGCCATGGCAAACCGGCAGATGCGCAACTGGAACGGCATCCATGTCGGCGATATCCGCGTCGTTGGCCTCTAGAGCGTTTCCAGTAAAACTGCGTTGCGGTTTTGCGTCCGGAAAATGCGTGAAAACAAAAATTTAAAGCGCGTCGCATGCGTTCGACTAAACTCGACGCGCTTCATAAATAACCTTTGACGCGGCCGGCTGTCGGCAGGATGATGGCTTGCCCTTGCGTGTGATGGCCAACCTTGGCCGCCGGCAGGAGCCGGCGTCCGCAACAGGAAAAGGTGGACGCCTTCATTGCCCTGGAGGTCGCATATCGATGTTCACACTGTTTTTCTCCCCCGGTTCCTGCTCCCGCGCCAGCCATATCGTGCTTGAGGAATCCGGCCTGCCTTACACGGCCCATCGCGTCAATTTCGCCGAGGGCGAGCAGCGCTCCGAGACATTCCTGAAGATCAATCCGAAGGGTCGCGTACCGGCGCTGGCAACGGCAAGCGGGGTGCTGACCGAAACGCCCGCCATCCTCGCCTTCATCGCGCAGATGGCTCCGGAGAAGAAACTCGCACCGCTCGACGATCCCTTCGAATTCGCCCTGATGCAATCCTTCAACGCTTTCATTTCCTCCACGGTACATGTTGCCCATGCACATGGCCGGCGCGGCAGCCGCTGGGCGAATGAGGAGGCATCTCTGGCGGACATGAAGGCGAAGGTGCCGCAGACCATGACCGAATGTTTCGACCTGATCGAACACGGCATGCTGCACGGCCCATGGGTTCTCGGCACCGCCTATTCGGTCGCCGATCCCTATCTTTTCGTCATGTCCGGCTGGCTGGCAAGCGATGGCGTGGATATTGCCCGCTTCCCGAAGGTGCACGACCATTTCCGGCGCATGAACGAGCGGCCCGCGGTTCAGAGGGCGCTGGCGGGCGAGAAGGGGTGATGCGCTAAAAAGCTTGCTTCGTCATCCTCGGGCTTGTCCCGAGGATCCAATCACATCTCGTAAAATCTAGAGGTTGCAGATCCTCGGGACAGGCCCGAGGATGACGTCGAGTGCGGAGAGAGGTCTGCCAACTATCCTCAGCTAGCGCCTTCGTTCACGCCGCCTCGGCTGTGCGGCTATCCCACATGGTCTTGAATGCGGTGCGGGCCTGGCAACGCTCCAGCCAGGCCTTGAGCGCCGGATGGGCGTCGAACAGCGGCTGGTGACCCTGTGCGTAACGGACGATTTCCGCGACGTTGAGATCGGCGACGGTGAACCGGTCGCCCACCAGATAATCGTGGCTGGAAAGATGCTGTTCCAGCACCCGGAACGGGCGCTTCAAAAGGCGCGCGGCGACATCGATCACCGCTTTGCCGGTATCGCTGTCCGCCAGACCTTCGGCGATGGCGGAGGAAATCTTCAGCGAATTGGTCTCGACTTCGGTTGCGGCGAAGAAGGACCATTGCAGCATCGCCGCATCTTCCTTCAAATCGACAGGGGCGAGCGGTCCGCCATATTTGCGGGCGAGATAGAGATTGATGGCCATGGATTCGTAAAGCACCATGCCGTCATCTTCGATGCAGGGGATGGTGCCCATCGGGTTGATGGTCAGAAACGCGGGGGACAGCGTGTTGAGCGGCGCGTCCACTGCCAGAGGATCGGCAACGCGGCGGGCCTGCACGACAGGCACATGCTTGAATTCCATGCCCAGTTCCCCGGCAAGCCAGAGCGTGCGCGTGGCGCGGGAACGGTAAACACCATAGATCGTCAACATCGAAGTTACCCCCTTAAGAGCATTTCCAGTAAAACTGCGCCGCAGTTTTACGCCCGGACAATGCGGAAAACAAAAAGCAGGGCACGGCCGACGATGTCGGCAAACAGAACGTGCTCCGGCCTTCTCGATGGCGGCACGTTAAGGTCTCGTCCTTTTAAAGTGAAGTTGCGGATGGCGAGGCCAACTATGATTTTTTCTGATCCGTCAGGAGGTCCGTATCCGGTGACAGCCGGTACTCGAAACGGTCGATGAACCGTTCGAAAAGCCGTGCGAATGTTTCTACATCCTCCTCCGGCCAGCCATCCATCACATCCTGGATGACGCTCATCTTGGTCCTGCGCATTTCCTGAAGCAGATTGGTTCCAAGTGGCGTGATCTCGACGATGCTGCGGCGGGCGTCCTCCTGCGAGACGCCGCGTTTCAGCAGGCCGCGCCCAACCATATCCGCCACCACCCGGCTGCCGCGTGAAGGGTCGATGCGCATGCCTTCGGCAATCGCGCCAACGGTGACATCGCCGTCCGCACGGCGCAATATATCGAGAACGTCGATATGGGAGAGTTCAAGACCCGGAGCCACCTTGGCAAGCGCCATGCGACCGATGATGCGCCGTCCGATCATGATCCGCATGCGCGTCATCGTATTGCCGATACGCCTGATGTCGTCGGGCAGATCCTCGTTCCAGTCTTCCTCAGTCGCCACGCTTCGCCGTTCCTTTCGATGCCAGTTCGCGATCACATTTAAAGCATTTCCAGTAAAAGTGCGTAGCGGTTTTACGCCCGGACAATGCGCAAAACAAAAACATAGAGCGCATCCGACGATTCGATTTAACCGGATGCGCTCGTCCCATTAACATGGATGTCAAAAACTTGCCATTGACATATATGTGCTGATAGCACACAAATTGCCGCAGCAAAACCGCCGAACCTAAACGAGATTTTTCATGGATATGTCCGCAGCCCCCGTGGCGCCGCTTGTGTCGGATCATCGGCGCAGGCTCATCGTCTTTCTGTTTCTGATGCTGGCCATGTTCATGGCGACACTCGACAACCAGATCGTATCGACAGCACTTCCCACCATCGTCGGCGAGTTCGGCGCGCTGGAGCGTTTCGGCTGGATCGGTTCGGCCTATCTTCTGGCGACCAGCGCGGTCATGCCTGTTTATGGCAAGCTCGGCGATCTGTTCGGACGAAAGTATGTGATGATCGCGGCGGTCATCATCTTCACGGTCGGGTCGCTTGCCTGCGGGCTGGCCTGGTCGATGGATAGCCTGATCGCGGCCCGCGTGCTTCAGGGGCTTGGCGGCGGCGGCATCATGGTGTCGATCTTCTCCGTCAATGCGGATCTGTTCGAACCGCGTGAAAGAGCCCGTTATCAGAGCTATTCCAGCCTCACCATCATGGCCTCGGGCAGCGTCGGGCCAATTCTCGGTGGCACGATGAGCGATCTGTTCGGCTGGCGGTCGATCTTCCTCATCAACCTGCCGCTCGGTATCATTGTCATCACCGGCCTTGTTTTCATGCTGCCTTACCGCCGTCCCGCGCGTCAGCCGAAGATCGACTATCTTGGCGCGGCGCTGCTGGCAGCTACGATTGCAAGTGTGGTGTTCTGGGCCGATAGCAGCCAATTGTTCGGCTCGCTTTTTGCCGGACCCAGCCTCGGCATCATCGCTTTTGCGGTCATCGCGGCCTTCCTCTGGGTGCAGGTGGAGCGCCGAGCGCCGGAACCCGTGGTGCCGCTGCGTCTCTTCAAGGACAGCACCTTTCCGCTGTTGATGATCGTTTCTCTGACCAGCGGCGGCATCGGCATCGGCATGGTCAATTATTACGCCCTGTTCCTGCAAACCACGACCGGGCTTTCCCCCTCCCATGCCGGGCTGTTCTTCATCGCGGTCACCGGCGGCATCGTCATGGGCTCGCTATCGGCGGGGCGGCTGATCTCGATCAAGGGCGTTTACAAGCCGTTTTCGGTGGCGGGGCTGACGCTCAATCTTCTCGCCATGCTCAGCTTTACGCAGGTCCATGCCGGCACGCCGCTGGTGCTGATCGGTGCTTTGATGCTGGTGCAGGGTTTCGCCGTCGGTCTCGGCCAGCAGGCGCCGATCATCGGCGTGCAGAATTCGGCACCCAAGGCGGATATCGGTGCTGCGAGCGGCGCGGTGACGCTGACCCGCATGGGCGGTGCTGCCATCGCCATCTCGGTCTATGGCGCGATCATCACCTCGAGCCTGAAGGGCGTGCCCGCCAACATTCCGGGCATCGGCAGGATCGAGGAACTGACGCCGAAAATGCTGTCCGAATTGCCCGCAGCCTCACAGACGGCGGTCGCAGCTCTCTATTCGGATGCCTTCACCCCGCTGTTTTTCGCAGCCGCCGCAACCGCCGCCATCGGCCTTGCCGCAGCACTGATGCTGAAACCGGTCCGGTTGCCGGTGGCGGCGCAGGCGGCGAAGCCGGCAGAGAGTGCGGGGGAGTGAGGGCCGTCGGACGCCGCTGAAAGGCGCGTTCCAATCTTTCCTCCGTCATCCTCGGGCTTGCCCCGAGGATACACAATCCGGCGCACCATGGATCCTCGGGGCAAGCCCGAGGATGACGTGGCGTTTGATGGACAGGTCTGTCAAATAAGTCTCCGCAGGCGCTTGAACGAAATTCACCGCCCCGGCAAAACAAAAACCACACCCCTGGAAATCTAACGCCCGTTCCGCGTTATGCTCGCAGCACTTTAAATTTGCGCGGGCGGCCCTATCTCCATGAATATGAAGCCGGAACAGCTCCTCAACTCCACGCCCAAGGGCCTTTATTGCCCGCCGGGCGATTTTTATATCGATCCCGTTCGCCCGGTGGCGCGGGCGCTCATCACCCACGGCCATTCCGATCACGCCCGTGCCGGCCACGGGGCGGTGCTGGCCACGCGCCAGACGCTGGATATCATGCGCATCCGCTACGGCGAGGATTTCTGTGGCAGCGAACAGGCGGTCGCATTTGGCGAGGAGGTGGAGGTGAACGGTGTGACCGTCGGTTTCCACCCCGCTGGCCATGTGCTGGGCTCGGCGCAAGTCTCCGTAGAAATGAACGGCATGCGCATCGTCGCCTCCGGCGATTACAAGCGCGGCATCGATCCCACCTGTACACCCTTCGAGACGGTGCCCTGTGATGTCTTCATCACCGAGGCCACCTTCGGGCTACCGGTGTTTCACCATCCGCTGCCGCGTGTGGAAATCGGCAAGCTGCTCACTTCCATCCGGCAGTTTCCCGAGCGCACCCATCTGGTCGGGGCCTATTCGCTCGGCAAGGCGCAGCGCGTCATCCGGCTTTTGCGCGACAACGGTTACGCCGACCCCATCTATATCCACGGCGCGCTGGCGCGGCTCTGTGATTATTACGTTTCGCAGGGCATCGATCTCGGTGATCTGAGGCCCGCTACGCTTGAGAAAAGCGATCCCACCGACTTCAGGGGTGCGATCGTCGTCGGCCCGCCCTCGGCCTTTCAGGAACGTTGGGCGCGGCGCTTCAACGAGCCGCTGATCGCCTTCGCGTCCGGCTGGATGATGGTACGGCAACGGGCGAAACAGGGCGGCGTGGAACTGCCGCTGGTCATATCAGACCATTGCGACTGGCCGGAATTGTTGGAGACAATCCAGGAAATTGGCCCGCAAGCCGTATGGGTCACCCATGGCCGGGAAGAGGCGCTGGTGCGGTGGTGCGAGTTGCAGGGCATAGCCGCCAAGCCGCTGCATCTTGTCGGTTACGAGGACGAGGGGGATTGAGATGAAAGCCTTCGCCACTCTTCTCGACCGCCTCGTTCTCACCCCGTCGCGCAACGGTAAGCTGAAACTGCTGACCGATTATTTCCGCGATACGCCCGATCCCGACCGGGGTTACGGGCTGGCGGCGATTGCCGGCACGCTCGATCTCAAAAGCGTCAAGCCCGCCATGCTGCGCGAGCTGGTGCTGGAGCGGATGGACGAGGTACTGTTCCGTTATTCCTATGATTACGTGGGCGATCTTGCCGAGACCATATCGCTGGTCTGGGGCAATATCGGCGGTGCCGATGATTCCGAGGCGCAGGATCCCCGTCTTGGCGACGTCGTGACGCTGATGAATTCACTTGGCCGCACCGAGGTGCGCAGCGCGGTGCGCGATCTGCTCGACCGGCTCGATACATCCTCGCGTTTCGCCTTCCTCAAACTCGCAACCGGCAGCCTGCGCATCGGCGTTTCAGCGCGGCTTGCGCGTCAGGCGCTGGCGGATTTCGCGGGCAGGGACATCACCGAAATCGAGACCCTCTGGCACGGTTTGACACCTCCCTACACATCGCTTTTCGCATGGCTGGAAGGCAGGACTGATCGCCCGGTGCTGGCCACACCAGCCATCTTCCATTCGGTGATGCTGGCGACGCCGGTGGCCGAGGGCGATCTCGATGCGCTGGACCCGGCCGACTATGCCGCCGAATGGAAGTGGGACGGCATCCGTGTGCAATTGTCGCGCGCCGGTGCCACACGAAAACTCTATTCCCGCTCCGGCGACGATATTTCCGGCGCCTTTCCCGATGTGCTTGACGCAATCGATTTCGAAGGCGTGATGGATGGCGAATTGCTGATTGGCGGAACGGCGCGGTCCAACAATCTCACCCGCACCTTTTCCGATCTGCAGCAGCGGCTGAACCGCAAGACGGTCACGGCCAAGATGCTGGACGATTATCCGGCCTTTATCCGCGCCTATGACCTGCTGTTTGATGGCGAGAGCGACATTCGCGCGCAGACCTATCTGCAACGTCGTGGCCGCCTGTCGGATATCATCGAACACGCGCCGCACGACCGCTTCGACCTGTCACCGCTGATCGGTTTCTCGACATGGCCGGAACTGGACGCGCTGCGTGCCGCACCGCCCGATCCTGTCATCGAAGGGGTGATGATCAAGCGTCGTGACAGCACCTATCAGGCCGGGCGCGCCAAGGGGCCGTGGTTCAAGTGGAAACGCGATCCCTATAACATCGACGCTGTCATGATGTATGCGCAGCGCGGCCACGGCAAACGCTCAAGCTATTATTCCGATTTCACCTTTGGCGTATGGGCGGAAGGCGAGGATGGCGAACAGCTCGTGCCTGTTGGAAAGGCCTATTTCGGGTTCACCGATGCGGAGCTGGAAGTGCTGGACAAGTTCGTGCGCGACAATACCGTCGAGCGTTTCGGCCCAGTGCGTGCGGTGCGCGCCACGCCCGATTTTGGTTTCGTACTGGAGGTGGCCTTCGAGGGCATCAACCGCTCCACCCGCCACAAATCCGGCGTCGCCATGCGGTTTCCGCGCATTGCAAGGTTGCGCGCCGATAAATTGCCGGCGGAGGCTGATCGGCTTTCGACGCTGATCGCGATGATCGATGGCGCGGAAGGTTAGGGCGCTTGCCGCTGGATGAGACACCAATTTCGCTCATTCCTGTGCGTGTTGCAGGAATGAGGAAATGTTTGTCCAGAAATTGCCACGATGGCTGCGAATACATTGTTGTCATTCGCAGATCCGTGATTGGACAGTATCCCGCCGCAGTGATGAACTGCTTCTAATGTTTTGATCGCTCAGGTGCGCATATGCCAGACAAACGCTTTCTTTCCCCAGCCTTCGGACAGGAAGAGAGCGGCATGATTTCAGGGAGCCTGACGCGGCGCAGCCTTCTGGCCGGTGCCGTGGGCCTGTCAGCGGCCGCACTTTTGCCGCGGGGCGCGAAAGCGGGCATTCCCGCGCCCGTGATTCTACCGCTGGAAAAGCAGGATTATGGTGAGGCGCGCAAACGTTTCCACACCCATCTGCTGCACAAAATGGCCGCACCGGAAAAATCATCGCCGCTCGGCACGCCGCCCGGTGCCGAACGGGTGACCTATCGCGGCGGGCCGGATGGTTCGATCGAGCTTGTGGCCTGGCTTTCCCATTATCAGCCCTCGACGGTGCTGAAACCCGCAATTCTGTTCCTGCATGGCGGTAACGCCACCGGCGACGGCCATTGGGCGATGATGAGACCCTATTGGGAGGCGGGTTACGTCGTGCTTCTGCCATCCTTCCGGGGGGAGAACGGCCAGAGCGGCAATTATTCCGGTTTCTACGATGAAACGGCGGATGCGCTGGCGGCTGCCGCCTATCTGGAAAGCCTGCCCGGCATCGATAAAAAGCGGTTCTTCATCGCCGGCCATTCCAATGGCGGCACATTGACGATTTTGGCGGCCATGAGCCGCAAGTTCCGGGCCGCTGCGCCGATCTCGGCGGGCGTCAATTCATGGCGTTATTTCAACCGCTATTCGGAGGAACTCTGTTTCGACGACACCGACGAGCGGGAATTCATCATGCGCTCTTCGGTCTGTTTCGGCCCCAGCCTCAAATGTCCAACGCTGTTGCTGCGCGGCACGGAGGAGCGACCGTTCGATGCCGATCATCAGCTTTTCGTGGATCGCGCTTTGACGTCCGGGTTCAAGGTGGACAAGCAATTGCTGCCCGGCACCCATAATGGCGTTGTCCCGGGCGCGGTGGCGGAAAGCATCCGCTTTTTCAACGGTTTTGTCTAAGCGCGATATTGCGCCGCTGCTTGCGGGCGCATGGCGTCCTAGTTTTTGACGATGGACGTCTTGGCCTGCTCCGCCCACCATGCGCCGTCTTTTTTGTCGGCATATTGCGCGCGCTTGTTGGTGAATTGCCCCTGGGTGCACATCTCGCGGTAATTGCGAACCGGCAGCCCGAGTTCCTTGACGACGGCATGCACCACCGTCGGGCCGGTCATGTCATAGACGCTGACGAGCGTTCCCTCTTCGATATTCTGGGCAATACGATCGGCTATCAGCCGCAGCGCCGGGTGGCCGGGTTTGGAAGCCATGAAGTAATTTGTGATTTCGCCATCTTTCATGGCAATGAAAACGGCTTCTTCATCCGTGCCGATCACATCTTCCGGGCGAGCCGCAAAATTGGAATCGATATCCAGATAGATGCCGCCTTCCTGCAGAAGAACCAGAATACGCCAGAAATCCGCCTTGGCGGCACCGACCTGCAATCGCCGGAAGGCATCGGCATAACGTCCGGGAAAATGTCGGTCGATATAGGCCTGGCACGCCTCGTCATCATGGTAACGATATTCGAATTCCGGGGTCAGCCAACGGTTGAACAGGAAATTCGCATAGATCGGCGTCGTCACCCTGTTGGAATAATTCGTCTGCCAGATGATGCGGGGAATGGCTTTTTCCGCTTTTACGCTGCGTTTGGCCGGCAAGAATTCGGGAAGCGTCTTTCTTCTGCCGGGCCTTATAAACAGATCGATCGAGAAGATGACCTTGACGATATTGCCGCCGATCTTGATTGCGCGGTACGCAATGCGGTTATAGCCATGCTTTGCCAAGTTCAGCGCTCCCTCGCGTGGATTCGTTTTTCACGCGCGTGGAAAACGGCGGTACGCGGTATTTATTGGACGCAATTAGTTTGTCAATACGCTGAAAATGAGATCGGCCGAGCCCGGATTAACGGGGCTCGGCCGGTTTGGGAGGGCTTGTGATCAGGCTTTGTTGCGGTTGAAGTAACCGAGCAGCCGCATGGCATTGGCAGTGACCAGAACCGTGGCACCGGTATCGGCAAAGACGGCAAGCCACAGGCCGGAAAGACCGGTGACGGTTGTCACCAGAAACACCGCCTTCAGGCCGAGCGCGATCGTCACGTTCTGGCGGATATTCGCCATCGTGGCGCGCGAAAGGCCGATGAGGCGGGCGGCGTCACCGACATTGTTGCGCATCAGCGCCGCATCCGCCGCTTCCATCGCCACGTCAGTACCCGAGCCGATGGCGACACCGACGCTTGCCGCAGCAAGGGCAGGCGCATCATTGATGCCATCGCCGACCATCACCACGGTCTTCTTCTGGGCAAGCTTGCGGATTTCCTCGACCTTGTTCTGCGGCAGCAATTCGCCGCGCGCTTCAAGCCCCAGCTTGTTGCCGATGGCCTTTGCCGTGCGGGCATTGTCGCCCGACAGCATCAGCGAGGAGATACCCATCTCCTTCAGCGCCTTGATGCCATCTGCCGCATCCTTGCGCGGCTCGTCGCGCATGGCGAAGAGACCGCTTGCTTCACCGCCGGCCATGACGACGGCCACCGTCTTGCCTTCGCTTTCCAGTGCGGAAATGCGATCGGCCAGTTCCTTCGAAAGGGTGCCGACTTCGGTTGCAAAACGCGGTGCACCGATGAAGAGGTCTTTTCCGCCCACATTGCCTTGCATGCCGCGCCCGGAAATCGCCTTGATGTTGGAACCGGGCAGGGGCTTCACGCCGGCCTTGTTGGCATGGTTGACGATGGCTCGTGCCAGCGGATGGCTCGATTCGTGCTCGATGGTCGCGGCTTCAGCGATCAGCCCGGCCTCGTTGCCGTCAAGCGACACCACGTCAGTTACCACGGGTTCGCCGAGCGTCAGCGTGCCGGTCTTGTCGAAGGCGACGGTTTCGGTGCGCGCCAGCATTTCGATAACCGCGCCGCCCTTAACCAGCATGCCATGCCGTGCCGCAGCCGAAAGGCTGGAGGCGATTGCGGCGGGAACGGAGATGACGAGTGCGCAGGGGCAACCGATCAGCAGCAGCGCCAGACCGCGATAAATCCAGGTATCCCAGTCGCCAAGGCCGACAAGCGGCGGCACGACGATGGTGAGCGCCGAAATCGCCACGATCAGCGGCATGTAATAACGCGAGAAGTTCTGGATGAAGCGCTCGGTCGGGGCGCGGGCATCCTGCGCTTCTTCGACAAGCGTGATGATGCGGGCAATGGTGTTGTCTTCCGGCGCCCGGTCGACCCGGATGCGCAGCGAACCGTCATGGTTGATCGAACCCGCAAAGACGCGCGCGCCCTTTTCCTTGGCGACCGGAATGCTTTCGCCGGTCATCGGCGATTCGTCGACGCTGGATTCTCCGTCCATCACCACGCCATCGGCGGCGATGCGGTCACCCGGACGCGCCACGACTACCTGGCCGATGCGGACCTGATCGGCAGCCACCTGCCGAAGGGAGCCGTTTTCTTCCACCAGCGCGGTCTTCGGCAGGAGCGAGCCGAGAGCCTTGATGCCTGAGCGTGCACGCGCGGCCGCAAAACCCTCGAGCAATTCGCCGACGGAGAAGAGCAGCACGACAATCGCCGCTTCTTCCGCCTCGCCAATGATGATGGCGCCGATGGCGGCAATCGTCATCAACATCTCGATGGTGAAGATCGCGCCGAAACGTGCGGCGTTGAAGGCGTTGCGCGCAATGGGAAACAGTGTGACCAGCGTTGCGACGATGAAGGCGTAACCGCCCCATGCCGGAAAGGTCAGTTCCGCCGCATAGGCGGCCGCGACCAGAATGGTGCCGGTGAAGGTGTTACGGGCCTTGGCAGTGCGCCACCATGCGCCTTTTTCATCCGCACCATGCGCATGTCCGACCTCAGTGCTATGGGCTGCCGGTTCTGTCTGCGCGTGGTCATGCGAATGCTTGGCGTGATCATGGTCGTGGCCGCCGCAATTGGCGTGATCGTGATCCGAATGGTCATGTCCGGCGTGGTCGTGGCCCGAATGATCGTGACTTGAGTGATCATGCCCGGAATGATCGTGGTCATGATGGTCGCCGCTGCACGATCCATGATCATGCTCGTGATCTTCCACCTTTCCGCGCGCAGCCTTTTCCTGCGGCAGCAAGGCGGGCTTGAACCCGAGCTTGCGCAGCGTGTCCTCGATTTTTTCGACCGGGGTTTTGCTTTCGGTAAGCGACAGGTTCAGTCTTTCGCGTGCAACGGAGACCTTGACGTCGGCAACGCCGGGAAGGCGGGAAAGCGCGGTCTCGATCTTCGCCGCGCAGCTGCCGCAATCCATGCCGCCAACCGAAAAGATCAACGCATTGCTATCGCTGTTGTTGCTGGTGTTCGTGCCTGCGGCAGTGTCGATCTCGGCATGATGACCTCCGCACGTCGAATGGTCGTGATGGTCATGATCTGCTTCGACTTTTGCCCGGGGAGCCTTCTCCTGCGGCAGCAAAGCCGGTTTGAATCCGAGCTTGCGCAGCGTGTCCTCGATTTTTTCGACCGGCGTTTTGTTCTCGGCCAGCGACAGGTTCAGTCTTTCCCGTGCAACGGAGACCTTGACGTCGGCAACACCGGGCAGGCGCGAGAGTGCGGTCTCGATCTTCGCCGCGCAGCTGCCGCAATCCATGCCGCCGACGGAGAAGGTCAGTTGCTCGCTGTCGTCTGGCTTGATGTTCATGCCTGTCGAAATATTCATGATTTCCGCTCCTGAATTCCACTCGACAGCCAATCTGGCACCTCTAGCAACTAGAGGTTCAAGGGCAAAAATGCACTTTTTCGATTTTTTTTGAAAAGCGCACACCAGCCTCGCGCCAGCCGCGCCGTGCATCATGCGGTCAAACTTGGTTTCATGAAGCGGTTCAGATGACAGCACTCCTATTGAAAACTTGCCGCCGGGCGGCCTCTCTGGCGGGTCTCGCGCTGCTGCCTCTCCTGAGCGGCTGCCTTTTCGTGACGGATACGAGCCGGATGAACCCGGATGTCTTCGTGCAGGAAACGGCGCCGGTCTTCAATTTCAATTCCGTCAGCTCCAATCGCCAGCCGGAACTGCCGCCGCAGCCGGGTCAGCTTTCCACACGCCCGCCGGATCTGTTCAGAACCCGCTTCCATCAGGAATACGGCCCGCCGGTGCGCGGGCAGGGTCTCAGCGCACCGCAGGTACAGGGCCTGAATGTGCCGCAGGCGCAGGGGCAGACGATGGCGTATGGCCTGCCGGTCTCTAATCCGCTGCATCGGGTCATGTATGGTCCGATCCGCGACGAGGACCGCTCCCTGCCGGCCATTCCCTATGGTCGCATCGATTCGCGTTACCTGAGGCAAGAGGTGAGCTACCAGACGGCGGAAGCGCCGGGCACCATCATCGTGGATACGAAGCAGCATTTCCTTTATCTCGTGCAGTCGGGCGGCAAGGCGATCCGTTATGGCGTTGGCCTCGGGCGTGACGGTTACGCCTGGTCGGGTCGCGGCAAGATCCAGTGGAAGGCGAAATGGCCGCGCTGGACGCCGCCGGATGAAATGGTCAAGCGTCAGCCGGAACTCACCTCCATCTCCGCCAAAAATGGTGGCATGACACCGGGTCTCAACAATCCGCTCGGTGCCCGCGCGCTCTATATTTTCAAGGACGGCAAGGACACGCTTTACCGCGTACACGGCACGCCGGACTGGCAGTCGGTCGGCAAGGCGACCTCGTCCGGTTGCGTGCGCATGCTCAATCAGGATGTGATCGACCTCTACGAGCGCGTGCCGCAGGGCGCACAGATTGTGGTTATCTGACCACTTTCTAAAAGAAAGCGCTGCATCGTGGGGTTCCTCCAGCGCCTTGTGACTGGCTTTTAGCGGTCGGTTAACTATTTTCGCAATACGCCTGTGTACGTGGAACAAACGATGTACAACGGCGATTTAGCCGTTCGAAATGTGGGACAATCCGGCCTTATGACAAGCACCGACACAGATCTTTCCAGACGCACTTTCCTTTCCCTTCTGGGTATTTCCTCCGCTTCGTTGCTGGCAGGTTGCGCTTCCTCCGGCACGGGTGAAGCCATTCGCCAGCAGGCGAGCAGCATCGGCAGCGATTTCCGCCAGATGTTCTCGTCTGGTGTCAGCGATGCGGAACTGGCCGTCATGTACGGTTCGGTCGAGGATGGCGGTTACGTCATTCCGGCAATCCCTTATCAGAAAATCGACCGGCGCTTTTATCGCCAGCGCGTCGTCGATCCGACCGGCGAGCGCCCCGGCACCGTCGTCGTGGATACGCGCTCGCGCTTCCTCTATGTCGTGGAGCAGGGCGGCAGCGCCATGCGTTACGGCGTCGGCATTGGCCGTGATGGTTTCGCCTGGTCGGGTGAAGGCGTCATCCAGTGGCGCCAGAAGTGGCCGAAATGGACCCCGCCGGACGAAATGGTCGCCCGCCAGCCGGAACTGGTCAAATATTCCTCCAAGAACGGCGGCATGCCACCGGGCCTGAAGAACCCGCTCGGCGCCCGCGCGCTCTACATCTTCCAGAACGGCAAGGACACGCTTTACCGCCTGCACGGCTCGCCGGAATGGAACTCCATCGGCAAGGCCGTCTCTTCCGGCTGCGTACGCCTGATGAACCAGGACGTCATCGACCTCTACGACCGCGTGCCGCAGAAGGCGCGTGTGGTGGTGTGGCAGTAAGCCAAAGCCCATTTATATAAAAAGGCGGCCTTGTGCCGCCTTTGTTTTTTCGGGATCACGGCCGGGTAAGGCCATCCCTCAACGCATTCACCTGGTCGCGCAGCTGCGCCAGTTCCTCCAGCCCGCAGCCGGTGGCGCCGCCGATTGCGGCCATGATCTTCACGCCTTCTTTTTTGAGGTCGGCGCCTTTCGGCGTCACGGCCACCAGCACCTGCCGCTCGTCTACCGTGCCGCGTTTGCGGGTAATCAGTCCCGCATGTTCCAGCCGCTTCAGCAGCGGGGAGAGCGTGCCGGAATCGAGGCCCAGCATTTCGCCGAGCGCCTTGACGGTGGCGGTTTCCTTTTCCCATAACGCCATCATGACCAGATATTGCGGATAGGTCAGGCCGATCGGGTCCAACAGCGGCTTGTAGGCGCGCGTGAAGGCGTGCGCCGCGCCGTAAAGGGCAAAGCATATCTGCTGGTCCAGCCTCAGCAGGCTTTCCATATTCATGTCGTTGCCCTCTGCGCCCATTGTTCTGCTCCAAAAATCAACCGGGAAGGGAACAATCAGCCCTGCCTTTCGGTTCCTGCCACATGGATGCGCGGCGAAATTTCGTGAAATTATCGCAAAAAACGATTTTTTATTCAATGCGCAAAATTATATTGCGCACAATTGAATTGCGCGTTATAAGAAGCTCAACACCAACCCAAAGGGAGTAAATGCCATGCCTATTCTCTACACGACCAAAGCATCCGCCACCGGTGGCCGCGCCGGCAACGCCAAGTCCGAGGACGGCGTTCTCGACGTTACGCTCACCGTTCCGAAGGAACTGGGCGGCGATGGCGCCGTTGGCACCAATCCGGAACAGCTTTTCGCAGCCGGTTATTCCGCCTGCTTCCTGGGCGCGCTGAAATTTGTCGCCGGCAAGGAAAAGGTAAAGATTCCTGAAGACACGACTGTGACGGCAACCGTCGGTATCGGCCCGCGCGAAGATGGCGGCGGTTTCGGCATCGAAGTATCGCTGAAGGCAAATATTCCGGGCGTCGAGCGCGAAGTCGCTGAAAAGCTGGTTGCTGCCGCTCACATCGTCTGCCCTTACAGCCACGCCATGCGCACCTCCACGGAAGTGCCGGTCTCGGTGGCCTGATCCAATCCGCGTGAGCAATTCCATGTGAGCAATGAGGCCGGGTTCATCCCGGCCTTCTTGTTTGTGGAAAGAAATATGCTATATTCTTTCCAAGGAAAGGATATGCGCCATGAATATTCACGCCAAGACCGCCCTGGATCCTGCTTCGCAGGGCAGGGTCGTCACCAAGGCCGTTATGACCGCTGCCGAGCGGCTGGGCCTGAATGCCGCCCGCACGGCGGATATTCTCGGTGTTTCCGCGCCGACGGTGTCGCGCATGAAGCGGCTGGATTTCCTGCTGGAGCCGGGGGCCAAGTCCTTTGAACTTGCAGTACTGCTGATCCGGGTTTTCCGCTCGCTGGATGCGATTACCGGCGGCGATGAGGCGGTGGCCAAAAACTGGCTGCGCAATCATAATACGGCGCTTGATGCCGTGCCTGCCGAGAGGCTCACCACCATTACCGGATTGATCGATGTCCTCTCCTATCTGGACGCCCGACGCGCTCCTGTCTGAAAAACGCGCCGCATCGGGAAAATACTGGCGGCTGGTGGAAGCGCAGCATCAGGTATCCACCATGAAACTGGTGGATACGGTGGAGGAGCAGTCGCTGCTGGAAGATATTCTGGAGGCGAGTAAACGGCCGTTTCCGCCGGAATGCGCCGGTTTCGACTATCTTCTCGCCACGCCCTTCCGTTATGGCGCTGCCTATCCGCATGGCTCGCGGTTCCGCCGGGCCGGGTTCACCGAGGGCGTTTATTACGCCGCCGCGAAGGTGGAAACGGCGCTTGCCGAAATGGCCTTCTATCGGCTGCTGTTTTATGCGGAATCCCCCGGCACGCCGTTGCCCGCCAATCCCGCCGATTATTCCGCCTTCGCCGCCCGTATCGCCACGGATGCGGCGCTGGACCTGACGAAACTGGGACTGAGCCGGGACGAGGCGCTGTGGACCGATCTGCAAAATTACGAGCCATGCCAGGCGCTGGCCGAGCAGGCACGTCTGGCCAAGATCGAGGCGATCCTTTACCGCTCGGTGCGCGATCCCGCAGGCGGCCTCAATATCGCGATCCTGTCGCCCAAAGCCTTTGCTGAAAAAATGCCGGTGGAACGGATGAGCTGGCGCATCCGCCTGTCGAAGACGGGCGTGCAGGCGCTGTGCGAATTCCCAATGCGCAGAACGGGATTTGCGGTCTCGGATTTCGCCGGCGATCCACGCCTCGCCAGCCTGCTGGGCTGACGGGCGTTTTGCTGGTTTTACCCTCGATCTATTGGAGAGTTGTCATGCCGAAGCGAAAAACGCTTCGGGATCGTCGACTTCCACCAGCCTGCGCTTGTCGATCAGCCAGAAACGGGTTCCGACCGCCCGCACGAAACTTCTATCGTGCGAGACGAACACGCAGCTGGCCTCACGGCTGATGATTTCCGCCTCCAGTGCTTCCTGCCCGTCTATATCAAGATGGTTGGTGGGCTCGTCCAGCAGGTAGAAATTCGGCTCCGCCAGCCGCAGCGCCAGCATGGCAAGCCGCGCCTTCTGCCCGCCGGAAAGCGTTGCGATGCGGCGTTTCTGCATTTCCATATCGATCCCGGCGCCGGCGAGCAGACCGTGGATGCGCTGGTCGCCAATGTCGAAGCGGCGGGTCATGAACGCCGCCGGCGTGCTGTCGTCGTCGATTTCGGCAAGCGACTGATCGACATATCCGGCTACCAGCGAGGGCGTGGCCTTGACGCCCTCCTGTATCTGGCCCGCACCCGATACCGCCGCCTGCAGAAGCGACATCAGCCGCGTCTTGCCGACGCCGTTGCGGCCGAGAATGACGATGCGGTCAGCCTGCCGGATAAATTGCCGGCCGGTGCGAAACAGCACTGTTCCGTCCGGCGTCGAGACGGGCACGTCCTCCAGAGTGACCAGAACCTTGGCATGGGTGCCGCGATTGGCGAGCTGGATCTTGCCGGCGGATCGCTCACTATGGGCGGGCCGCGCCTTCTCCTCCAGCTTTTCGGCGCGCTGGCGCAATTGCTTGGTCTTGACGGTCAGAAGATCGCTGCCGGAATTGATGCCGATATTGTTGAGCTTGGCGGCCTGCCGGCGCAATTGCTGCGCGGTTTTCATGTCGCGCTGGAAACGCCGCTCATCGGCAGCATCATCCTCTTCCAGTGCTAACCGCGCGTGGCCGTAGGGCAACCGGAACAGTGCCGAATTTTCCGGCCGCAGGAACAGCGTGGTCTTCGTGACATTGTCGAGAAAGGCGCGATCGTGGCTAACGATGATAACTGCGGTATCGCGCGGCAACTCAGCGAGCCAGTTTTCCAGCACGTTGATTTTTTCGAGATCGAGATGGTTGGTCGGCTCATCGAGCAGGAGGATATCCGGCTCGGTGATCCATGCCCGCGCCAGCATGGCAAGCCTCTGCCAGCCACCGCTCAGCTCTTTCAGGCGGCGCTCGCGGAACGGCTCCGGCACCAGCATCGCGTCGAAAATAATGTCGGCGCGCCAGCTTTCACTGTCGATCGTGTCCGCCGGAAGGGCGGAAAGCACGGCGTCCCGCATCGTCTGTTCCATAAGGGCGGAGGGGAGATGCTGGTGGACGATGGACTGCGTCAGCCCGCGCAGCTGGGTGATATCGCCACTGGTGGCGTCCAGCTCACCGGCAAGGCAATTGAGCAGGGTGGATTTGCCGCAGCCATTGGCGGCGACGATACCGATGCGGTCTCCCGCATTCACGGTGAGGCTGAGATTGGAAAAAAGCGGCTTGCCCAGAATGATTCCGAGGTTTCGAAGCGTGATGATGGTCATAATTTGTCTCTGGCAAAACGGACCCTCGACGAACCGTGGTCTGCGGCAATGCAGTACGGGGTTTCGGTTCGGGATGATCCGTCGTGAAAACATGCGCAACGGCAGACAAGCTGCATTCTGCGCGGCCTTTTAGGCAAACCAGAGTTTTGGTGTTCCGGTCAGCCCTGCAAACGCGTCTGCAGGGCAAAAAGGTGGCAGAGCTGACGATTGCGCCAGAAGCAGGAAATATCCATGCGAAGCCTCCTTTCTTGATACGTGTTGAACCGCTCCACCATTAACAGTGGTGGTTGTTCGAGGCAATGGCTTTTGGAGGGGGACGCCGTGCGGGAGAATGCGGCAGGTCCGCACTCTCCTGTTTCAATCCGGCTCTCGACCTTGAGCGGCTTTTACTGCTTTCCGACCCGCGCACGCAGCTCTTCGACATGGGCGGCGATTTCAGGCGTCACCACATCGCCGAAATCCTCCATTTCGAACATCGGGCGGATTTCGATCTCGCTGCGCTCCAGCATCGGGTTCGGGCAGCGTTTCACCCATTCCACTGCCTCGTCCATGTCCTTCACCGTCCAGATCCAGAAACCGGCAACAAGCTCGTTGGTATGCGGGAAGGGGCCGTCGACGACGGTGCGGCTGTTGCCATCGAAAATGACCCTCTTGCCCTTGGACGAGGGGTGCAGGCCGTCGCCGGATTGCATGATGCCGGCATTGACCAGTTCCTCGTTGAATTTTCCCATTGCCTCCATGAGTTCGGTCGTGGGCATGACACCATCTTCGCTGCTCTTGGTGGCTTTTACAAAAACGATTGCACGCATGATCTTTCCTCCTTGATCGCGTTCTCCGTGTAGTTTCGCTCCCCGGCACGACGGCCAGATGACATTCTGGCGCACAAAAGTGACGCTATGCCGTCATCCCGTCAGCCGAGATCGATAAGGTCACGGCGCAGCCGGTTTGGATCGCCGCTGCCGATGCGGGCCTCGATTTCGGCATGGGTCTGTTCCCAGATCGGAAATGCGGCGACGAGCACAGCCATGCCCTCGGCCGTCAGCCGCAGACGCTTGCCACGCTTGTCCTTCGGGTCCTGTTCGATGCTGATCAGCCCGCGCCGCTCCAGCGGTTTCAGTGCCGCCGTCAGCGTCGTGCGGTCCATGGCCAGAAGATTGGCGACCGGTCCCATTGGCGGCGGCTCCGGCCGGTTGAGCGACATCAGCAGGGAGAACTGGCCATTGTTGATGCCAACGGGTTTCAGCGCATTGTCGAACAGCCGCGCCAGCGCCCGCGCCGCACGTTGCGCATGCAGGCAAAGACAGGAGTCCCGCACGAAAAGAGTTGCTGAAAAAGGAATCACGCTGGCGTTTGACATGGGATTAATATGTTGATATCAACCTAATTAGTCAAGCGGAACTTGTTAGTCTGCTGGCGGTTTTCTTGGCTTTCAATGCAGAAATAAGCGGCGTCCTCCACGGAAGTGGAGCTGTGCCGTGGTGAAAGACGGATCCAAGGAGGAAAGATCATGTCTCATCCCGTCGTTTCGAAGGAGGAGTGGCTTGCGGCCCGCCGCGATCTGCTGGTGAAGGAAAAGGAACTGACCCGCGCCCGTGACAGGCTGAACGACGCGCGGCGCGCATTGCCCTGGGAAGAGGTGACGAAGGATTATATTTTCGACGCACCTTCGGGCCCGAAATCGCTGAAGGAGCTGTTCGGCAATTGCAGCCAGCTCATCGTCTACCATTTCATGCTGGCACCCGACTGGGAGGAGGGCTGCACCGGTTGCTCCTTTTTCGCCGACCATGTCGATGGTGCTCTGATCCATCTGAAACATGGCGATGCCGGTTTCGTCGCGGTTTCGCGCGCGCCACTCGAAAAGATCGAGGCCTATAGAAACCGCATGGGCTGGCAGTTCCCGTGGGTTTCGGCTGAACGCAGCGACTTCAACTATGATTATCAGGCCTCCTTCCGCGACGAGGATATCGAGAGCGGGGCGATCACCTACAATTATCGTGAGATCGAGCCGATGGGTGATCTGAAGGACCTGCACGGCGTCAGCGTTTTCGCCAAAGGCGAGGACGGCAAAATTTACCACAGCTATTCCGCCTATGCCCGCGGCATGGAGCAGACGGTCGGCACATTGATGCTGCTCGATCTGGTGCCAAAAGGCCGTAATGAAGAGGGTGTAATGGATTGGGTGCGCCGGCACGACCAGTATGAGGACGAGCCGAAGGCCGCGTCTTGCTGCCACTGAACCACAGACGAGGAGGAGGAGACGAAAATGGAAAGTGCCAAGCCGCAGAAGGAACACGAGTTCCTGAGCAGGATCGTCGGCGATTGGGTCATGACCGCCAGTTCAGGCTACGAGGGATACGATCCCACTGACCCCGCCCAGCGGTTCACCGAAACCGTCAGCTCCGTCGGTGGGCTGTGGATCATCGGGAACGGCTCCGGCAAGATGCCTGATGGCTCGGTCATGACGGCCGTCATCACGGTGGGTTTCGACCCGGCCAAGGGCCATTTCGTCGGCACCTGGGTCGGATCGATGATGACCTATCTCTGGGTCTACAAGGGCTGGCTGGAAGACGACGGCAAGACGCTGACACTGGAAGCGGAAGGGCCATCCTTCGACGGTTCGGGCCGCATCGATACCTACCACGATGTGCTGGTGCTGCATGACGACAACCACCGCGGCTTTTCCGGCAGCGTCCGCCAACCGGACGGCAGCTTCAAGACCTTCATGACATCGGAATTCCGGCGCAAGGCGTGATGCCACGCCGGAACTGCCCGACCACGCCGAATGACGCGCCGCCGCCCCCTGCGGCGGCCGATTGCCAGAAAACTCACGTCATAACCCCGGAGAGACAAAATGTCCGATACACACGGAAAATTCATATGGGTCGAACTGATGACGCCTGACATGGAGGCGGGCGCCCGCTTTTATGGCCACGTCGTCGGCTGGCAGACCAAGGATTTCGGTTCGCCGGAAATGCCCTATCTGGTGCTGGAGGCCGATGGCAAAGGCATGGGCGGCGTCATGGAACTGACCGAGGAGCACAAGGGTCAGGGCATTCCGCCGAACTGGACCGGCTATGTCGATGTCGACGATGTCGATGCCACGGCAAAGCTTTTTGCGGAAAAGGGCGGCTCGGTCAGACGTCCGCCGCAGGATATTCCCGAGATCGGCCGTTTCGCCGTGGTGGCGGATCCTTTCGGTGCGGTTATCTGCATCATGACGACACTGCCGATGGAAACCGGCGGCTTCCCCGAGGATACCCAGAGCAAGCAGGGCCATGTCGGCTGGCATGAACTCTTCACCGACAATGTCGATGAAGCCATCGCCTTTTACGGCGAGGTCTTCGGCTGGACGAAGGACCATGATTTCGACATGGGCGGTGAAATGGGCCCGTATCGCATCTTCGCCCACAAGGGCAAGGCAATCGGCGGCATGATGAAACGCATGCCGCAGATGCCCGTCTGCCATTGGAGTTATTACTTCAATGTCGACGGCATCGAGGAAGCCATCACCCGTGTCAGCACTGGCGGCGGCAAGGTCGTCAACGGCCCGATGGAGGTTCCCGGCGACAGCTGGATCGTTAATTGTCAGGACCCGCAGGGCGCGTTCTTCTCGCTGCTGTCGCAGAAGAAATAACCCTTTCGCCTGACATACCGATCTGCCGGAGGCCGCTCCGGCAGATTACCGGTTTCTCGGCAAGCGAACGTGATCGATAAAAGCGCGCAGCTTCGGCGCGAGATTACGGCGATTGGGATAATAGAGATAAAATCCCGCAAAGGTCGGCGAATGGTCCTCCAGCATGGAAACGAGCTTGCCGCTCTCCAGATAGGGACGGAACGTCTCTTCCATGCCGAATGTGATGCCGGCGCCGGCGCAGGCCAACTTTATCATCAGCTGCATGTCGTTGGTGGTGAAGTCCGGCTGCACCGCCACCGCGAACTCACGGCCATTTTCCGCAAATTCCCAGCGATATGGCGCAACGCCCGGACGAGGCCGCCAGCCGATACATCTGTGATGCATCAAGTCGCGGGGCTGCGTCGGTAAGGCGAAACGGTCCCGGTATTGCGGAGAACAGACGGCGAGCTGCCGCTGCGGAGCGGAAACCGGAACGGCAATCATATCCTGCGCGATCAGCTCCCCCAGACGCACGCCGGCATCGTAATGTTCGGCAACAATGTCGAACTCCTCGTCCGTCACGACGATATCGAGCTGCACTTCCGGATGCGCTTCGGCAAAGCTCGCGAGCAATGGCCCGGACAAAAAGCGCTCGGCTATCGAGGAAACGGCAAGCCGCAATTGCCCCCGCGGAGTTCCGCTGAGGGAAGAGGCGGCCTGTGTCGCTTGCACGAGGTTGCCGATGGATGGCGACACATCGGCGTAAAGCTGCTGTCCCGCTTCCGTCAGGCTGACGCTGCGTGTGGTGCGCTGCACCAGCGCTATTCCCATCGTCTCTTCAAGCTTGCGGATGGTCTGGCTGACGGCGGATCGCGTTACGCCGAGCCTGTCCGCAGCGGCCCGGAAACTGCGTTCCTCGGCAACCATGCAGAAAGTGGAGAGCGCGTTGAGATCGACATTCATTGATTAGAAAATCTATCCATAGAGGTTACGATTGAGGCGATTATCACGACAATGGCAAAGCTTTATCTTTCCTGCAACGGCCGCTTCCAAAAAAGCGGGCCGTAACGGCAAGGAGAAAGCCATGACATTGAACAAAGTTGTTCTCATCACAGGTGCATCGAGCGGAATAGGTGAGGGTATCGCAAGGGAACTTGCCGCCGCCGGTGCGAAACTGGTTCTGGGCGCGCGCCGCATGGACCGTTTGCAGGCTTTGGCCGAAGAACTACGCCAGACGGGCGCCGAAGTTGTCGTCCATCCGTTGAATGTAACGGAAAGGCAGAGTGTCGAAGCTTTTGCGGAGGCCGGGCGCAAGGCCTTCGGCCAGATCGACGTTATCGTCAACAATGCCGGTATCATGCCGCTTTCGCTGATGTCGTCGCTCAAGGTCGATGAATGGGACCGAATGATCGACGTCAACATCAAAGGCGTGCTTTACGGGGTTGCCGCCGTTCTGCCTGATATGACCGCGCGTGCTTCCGGCCACATCGTCAACATCGCCTCCATCGGCGCACTGGCCGTTTCGCCCACGGCTGCCGTCTATTGCGCGACGAAATTTGCGGTACGCGCCATTTCGGACGGGCTGCGGCAGGAAAACCGCGATCTCCGCGTCACCTGCATTCATCCCGGCGTGGTGGAAAGCGAACTCGCCGGCACCATCACCGATCCGGCTGCTGCGGAGTTGATGCAGAGCTACCGGGCCGTGGCATTAAAGCCGGACGCCATCGGCCGCGCGGTCCGCTATGCCATCGAACAACCCGAAGACGTGGACGTCAATGAAATCGTCGTCCGCCCGGTGGCCGCGTAGGAGGATCGGGCGAATGAATATTGTTTCGACATCGGTTGCCCTTGTGCTCGCAGCGGCTGGCGCCGATACCGGCCACCATCAGGACGGTCGTGCCGTGAAAGGGAATACGGACAAGATAGTCCAGGCCGAAAGCCACCCCTATATCGGCATGTGGGTCACCGGCGATGGTCATGTCCGTCAGGAGCTTTTGCCTGATGGTCGTTACGATGAGGCACGCGGCCAGCGCAAAAGCGCTTATCAGGGGCGATATGAGGTGAAAGGCAACCGTATCAATTATTGGGACGATACCGGTTTTACCGCCGACGGCGAATTCGTTGATGATGTGCTCTATCACGGCGGCATGATCTTCTATCGCCAGAAATAGGCCGCCACGCCGACCAATTAAAAAGCGCCGCCCGGCTCATCAAGGCTGGGCGGCGTATCTATTTCTACCGCTTCAGGCTTCCCAAAATCCCGCGCACGATGGCGCGGCCCACGGAGGTGGCAACGGAGCGGGCAGCACTTTTCATTGCCGCCTCGATCACCGTTTCGCGCTGATAACCGCTCGTCTTGCGTGCGCCGGTGGTGGAGGCCTTTGTGGGTTCCTCGTCGCCGAAGCCGGGCAGGCGCCAGCGTCCCGAGGCATTGTCGGACTGGTTGGAGGCGTTTTCCTCTTCCGCACGCTTGGCGGCTTCAGCCTCGGCCGCCTTCTGGGCGCGTCCGGCAAGGATTTCGAAAGCCGATTCGCGGTCAATATCCTGATCGTATTGTCCGGCGACCGGACCGGTATCGATCAGCGCTTTGCGCTCCGCATCGGTGAGCGGCCCGACGCGGCCCGATGGCGGCCGCACGAGGGTACGCTCGACGATGGAGGGCGCGCCCTTGTCATGCAGGGTGGAAATCAGCGCTTCGCCCGTGCCGAGCGTGGTGATGATGTCGGCCGTATTGAAGGCAGGGTTCTGGCGGAAGGTGTCGGCTGCGGTGCGCACGGCCTTCTGCTCACGCGGTGTATAGGCGCGAAGCGCGTGCTGTACGCGGTTGCCGAGCTGGGCGAGAACGGTTTCCGGCACGTCGAGCGGGTTCTGCGTCACGAAATAGACGCCCACACCCTTGGAGCGGATAAGCCGCACCACCTGCTCCACACGCTCGACCAGTACCCTTGGCGCATCGTTGAACAGCAGATGCGCCTCGTCGAAAAAGAACACCAGACGCGGCTTTTCAGGGTCGCCCACTTCCGGCAGTTCCTCGAAGAGTTCCGAAAGCATCCACAACAGGAAGGTGGCGTAAAGGCGCGGGTTCATCATCAGCCTGTCGGCGGCGAGAACCGAAACGGTGCCACGCCCGTCGGTGCCGACACGCATGATGTCGGCTATCTTGAGCGCCGGTTCACCGAAGAAGTTTGCCGCACCCTGCTGTTCGAGAACCAGCAGCCCGCGTTGCAGCGAACCGACCGAGGTCTTGGAAATCAGGCCGAACTGGCTTGAAAGCGCGCTGGCGTTCTCACCCATGTAGTTCAAGAGCGACTGCAGGTCTTTCAGATCAAGCAGCGGCAACCCGCCCTGGTCGGCGATCTTGAAGGCGATGTTGAGCACGCCTTCCTGCGCTTCGGAGGCGTCCATCAGCCGCGCCAGCAGCAGCGGGCCCATTTCGGCGATGGTGGCGCGCACGCGATGGCCTTTTTCACCGTAGAGATCCCAGAAGATCACCGGCGACTTGCCATAGGAAAAGTCCGTGAAGCCGATCTGTTCGGCACGTTTTTGCACCCAGTCCTTGGCTTCGCCCTGCGCGGCGATACCGGAAAGGTCGCCCTTGATATCGGCGCAGAAGACGGGAACGCCGGCCTGCGAAAAACCTTCGGCGAGAACCTGCAAGGTCACGGTCTTGCCCGTGCCCGTTGCGCCGGTGATCAGGCCGTGGCGGTTGCCGAATTTCAGCTCCAGATATTCACCCTTGTTCAGGCTGTCGTCCGGATTGCGGCTGGTCCCGATATAGATCTGTCCGTCCTGCAACATCGACCATTTTCTCCTGCGACTGATGCGTGACCCTTAAAATCGGGATCGATTTAACGAAGGTCATGTCCGAATTGAATGTTTTACAGCATCCTCTGACCGCTGCTGCCAAAGCGGCCTTTTCATAGTATGGTTGTGATGATCTTATAAGGACAGTTTCAAGGCGCAACAACTGCTTGATGGCGATGAGGAAAAACCGCTTCCTGAAAGTTGCCGCGCCGGCCGCTTGTATGCGGCTTGAGATTGTTTTACCTTGACGTTAACGTCAGTTATTCGGTGTTGACGTCGTTTTTCAACAGGAGGCAAGAATGAACGAAGTCGTGGACCAGATCGCCGCAAAGGCGGGTATAGACCCTGAACTGGCCGAAAAGGCTGTTGGCATGATTCTCGGGTTTCTCCAGCGCGAGGCGGCAGACGGTCCGATTGCCCATATGATCGAATCCATCCCCGGCGCCAGCGATCTCGTGGCGCAGTATAACGGTGAGGGCGCCACTGGTGGCGGCGGTCTGCTGGGCGGCCTGATGAGCGCGATCGGCGGCGGCGGTATCATGGGCCTCGGCCAGCAGCTCATGAGCCAGGGCATCGGCATGAGCGAAATCGGCACGCTCGCCAAGGAAACCATCGCTGTTGCCCGCCAGCACGCGGGCGATGAAACCGTCGATAAGGTGATCGCCTCGGTTCCGGGCCTCAGCCAGTTCGTTTGAAGCATTTCCAGCCGGATGTGCTCTAAGGCGAGTCTATTCCATTGCGGGGCGCGGCGGTTGTTCGTTGAACAGTCGCCGCGCCTCTTCTATTTCGGCATGGTGGGTTTCCGCCCAGATCCACACGCCGCAAAAGGCGCTGCCGAGTGTCTTGCCGAGTGTGGTGAGGCTGTAATCCACATGCGGCGGAATGACGGGATGCACGGTGCGGCGCACCAGCCCGTCGCTTTCCATCTGCCTCAGTGTTTTCGTCAGCATCTTCTGGCTGATGGTGCCGACCAGCCTGCCGATCTGCGTAAAGCGCAGCGTGCCATGCTCTTCCAGTACCTCAAGGATCAGCATCGTCCATTTGTCCGCGACTTTCGCGATAATGTCCTGAACCAGCGCCTCGATGACCGGATCGGCTTCGGTGGGCGGCGGAGACTTACGCCTGTTTTCGATCATGGGATCGGCGGCATGCCGTTTCATCTTACACTCTCCTTTGGGTAAGTATAAATCTTTTGGGTGCCTACTTTCGAATGGAGAGTATAGCCGCTAATTTCCTGTCATCCAACAGGGAAAGGATTTTCCGATGAAAACGACAGGCAACACCATTCTCATCACCGGCGGCGGTTCGGGCATCGGGCGGGCGCTGGCGGAAGCGTTTCACCGTCTGGGCAACAGGGTCGTCATTTCCGGCCGCCGTCAGGCCGTGCTCGACGAAGTAACGACGGCCAATCCCGGCATGGCCTCGATGGTGATGGATGCGACCGACGCCGAAGGCGTCCGCACTTTCGCTGATAATCTCGTCAAGGCGCATCCGACGCTCAACGCCGTCATCAACAATGCCGGCATCATGCGGCCGGAGGATATCGCCTCGGCCCCGGACTATCTGGAGACGGGGGAAGAAACCATCGCCACCAACCTGCTGGCACCGATCCGGCTGACGGCAGCGCTCTTGCCGCATTTCCTCAAGCAGCCCGATGCTACGGTGCTGACGGTGTCGTCCGGTCTCGCCTTCGTGCCGATGGTGTTGACCCCCACCTACAGCGCCACCAAATCGGCCATCCATGCCTATTCGGTCGCACTGCGCGAGCAGCTCAAAGAAACCTCGGTCGATGTCATCGAAATCGTGCCGCCCTATGTACAGACGACGCTGATGGGCGAAGGCCAGGCAAATGACGAAAGAGCCATGCCGCTCGAAGCCTTCATTTCCGAGGTGATGGATATCCTTGACCGCCGCCCGGATGAAAAGGAAGTGGTGGTGGAGCGCTGCAAGCCACTGCGTTTTGCCGCCCAGAACGGCAATTTCGATCAGGTGTTTTCGATGATCAACGGCATGCACCCGTAGCCTCCCTGTCCGGGGCACGCTGCCTGTGATAGCGTGGCGCTCTTGCAAGGGAGCGTCAGGCTTTTCATGAACGGTCGTCAATTCCGGATGCCGAAAACAGTCATGCCCGGCATTTCTGCGGTTGTCGCGGATAGCGACCGCGCCTTCCCGCGCCACATGCACGATCAGTTCGGCATCGGCCTTGTGGAGCGCGGCGCGCAGAAATCGCTGAGCGGGCGCGGCATGGTGGAGGCCGAAGCCGGCCATGTCATCACCGTCAATCCCGGTGAGATACATGACGGCATTCCGCTGGGAGAGGGCGGCCGTGCCTGGCGGATGCTCTATCTCGACATCGATATCGTGCAGGACGCCATTGCCGATATCAGCGAAAAGGATCACGGCACTTTCGAATTCGCCTATCCGGTCGACATCAGGCCTCTGGCAGACCGGTTCCGCACGCTTTTTTCAGCCATGACCGCAACAGATCGTCCGGGTGACACCCTTCGCTGCGACGAGACCCTGCTGATGTTGCTAGTAGGTGCGATGGAGACGGTGACGATGCCACGCGAAACGGCGGCACCCGACAACATTAGGCGGGCGAAAAACAGGATCGATGACGATCCCGCCCGGCCGTTGCGCCTAACCGATCTGGCGCAGGAGGCTGGCATGAACCAGTTCCGCTTTCTGCGATCCTTCGCCAGGGCCACGGGGCTGACGCCGCACAGCTACCTTTTGCAGCGACGCCTGCATCTGGCACGGGGTGCGCTGAGCAAAGGTGCGCCACCCGCCGATGTGGCCTTTTCCGCGGGTTTTTCCGACCAGAGCCACCTGAACCGGCTTTTCGTGCGGCAATTCGGGGTGACACCGGCGGCCTATAGGGCGGCGGTTTCGTAAAAGCTATCCTCCCTCATTCCTGTGCTTGTCACAGGAATCCAGCCAGCCCAAGTCCTTGGGCTGAAAGGACTCCTCCCGCCGCGCGAGAGCCGCGTCGACTGGATTCCTGTGACGAGCACAGGAATGAGGGAAGGTGGGTGCGTCTCGCGTGTCATCGAACTGCAATTTCATCCAAGACACCCACACCATCTCCGGCCATGCTCAAGCCCTCCACCCCACAGGACTTGCAACTCCCATGACCCTCGAATTCCTCATCACATCCCTCGTCGTCGTCGCTTCTCCCGGAACAGGCGTGGTTTACACGCTCGCGGCCGGTCTTTCCCAAGGGGCGAGGGCGAGCGTTATCGCGGCGTTTGGCTGTACGCTCGGCATCGTGCCGCATCTACTGGCCGCCATCACCGGCCTTGCTGCTATCCTGCACGCCAGTGCGCTGGCTTTCGGCGTGATCAAATATCTGGGCGTCGCTTATCTGCTCTACATGGCATGGAACACGCTTCGGGAAGATGGCGCGCTGAAGATCGATGACGGCCAAGAGCACCGCAAGGCCACGCGGGTCACCGGCGAGGCGATCCTCATCAATCTCCTGAACCCGAAACTGTCGATCTTCTTTTTCGCGTTCCTGCCGCAATTCATTGCGCCGGAGGAGGCCTCTCCGACATGGCGCATGGTCGATCTAGGGCTGATTTTTATGGCCATGACGTTTCTGGTGTTTGCGCTTTACGGCTGCTTTGCCGCCTCGGTCAGGCGCCAAGTGGTGGCGCGCCCGGCCGTGCTCACCTGGCTGAGACGCAGTTTCGCCGCCGCTTTCGTGGCGCTCGGGGCGAAACTGGCTTTAACCCAGCGGTGAGACGGAACCGGGTGCAGCTGGTCAATCGTCCCAATCGGGCGCGAGGTGGCCGGGGTTGACGATGCGGCCGTTCGGTTTGGCAAGCGCGTGGATCGCCTGCATTTCCTCTTCCGTCAGCGCAAAATCGAAAACGTCGAAGTTTTCCTTGAGGCGGCTTTCCGTCGCCGTCTTGGAAAGCGCCACGACATCCGGCTGCTGCACGGCCCAGCGCAACACCACCTGCGCCGCCGTCTTACCGTGCCTTGCGCCGATATCCTTCAGAACCGGATCGTTCGGCACCCGGCCATCGGCCATCAGGTAATAGGCGGTGATCGAAAGCCCGTGTTTGCGTGCGGCCGCGATCACCTTGGTCTGGTCGAGATAGGGGTGGTATTCGATCTGGTTGGTGGCAAGCGGTGTGTCGGAGAGCTTCACCGCCTCTTCGGTCAGCGCCACGTTGAAGTTGGAAATACCGATATTGCGCACCTTTCCGGCCTTGCGAACTTCGTTCAGCGCGCCGATCCGTTCGGCCAGCGGCACATCGCTTTGCGGCCAGTGCAGCAGCAGGAGATCGACATAGTCAGTCTTCAGCTTCACAAGGCTTTCATTGACGGAGGTGAGAAAATCATCGTGGCGGTAGCGGTCCACCCAGACCTTGGTGGTCAGGAAAATATCGTGCCGGGAAATGCCGGAGTGAGCGATCACCTCACCAACGGCACCTTCGTTCTTGTAGATCTGCGCGGTGTCGACATGGCGGAAACCGAGCTTCAGCGCTTCCGGCAGAATGCGCCTGATATCGTCTTCCGGAATGCGGAAGGTGCCGAAACCGAGGGCGGGGATATTCGCACCATTGGCGTTGACGTGATACATGGGGTGTCTCTCCTGTTTCGTGAAAACATGGCCGGCTGGGGATGCCGGACTGGGAAGGCGTCTTTTATTAACTGGTGTCCGCGCCATCGGTTTCAACCGGGCAGGGTGAGATTACATCAGCACGTAATCCACCGGGCGCGGATTGGCTGGAAGGTCGGTTTCGCCCATTGCCTCGCGCAGATTGATCTCGATGACGGTGGCAAGCGAATTGATCGGCAGCGCGTTTAAGCCGCTGCCGAAGGGTTCTTCCAGCTCGTCGGACAGGGCATCGAGACCGAAGAGTGTGTAAGCGATCAGCGTGCTGGTAAAGGGCGTCGCCCAGCCGAGCAGATCGGTGAAACCGAACGGCAGCAACAGGCAGAAGAGATGCGCGGTGCGGTGCAGCAGCAGCGAATAACCGAAGGCAACCGGCGTGTGGCGGATGCGCTCGCAGGAGGCAAGTGCGGCCCCCATCTGCTGCACGGTGGCATCCAGCATTTGCAATTGGATATCGCTGATCTGCCCTTTTGCGTTGGCGGCGAACAGATCGCTGGAAATCGCGCGCAGCAGCATTTCCGGCTTGTTTCGGCTATGGGCGTAATTCTCCGCCACATCATCCGGAATGAGGCTAGCAACGGTGGGCTTTGCCTCGCCGGGGCGCAGATGTGAAACCAGTTCGTGGCTAAAGACGATGGCGAGATCGATGATCCGCCGGCGCGAAACGGGATCGGCCACATCAGTCCGGCTTTCCAGCAAGGCGCTCTGGCGCGCCAGCGTGCGCGCCACGGTAATCAGCGCACCCCATTGTTTGCGGGCCTCCCACCAGCGGTCGTAACAGGCATTGGCGCGAAAACCGAGGAAGACCGAAAGCGCGATGCCCATCAGGGAAAACGGTGCGCCATTCAGCGCCTGCACCAGATCGGGGCGATCCTTGTGCGCCCAGACCACGAGCGTCGACAGCAGGAAAACCGCAAGCACCTGCGGAAAGATGCGGACGATGATTGATCCGCGCACGATGACGAAAAGTTGCAGCAGGTTCGGCTTTGGGCGAACGATCATGGCGGGAACTCAAAATGCCTGTGACGTTGGTGGCGATATCTACATAATGACCGGCCGGCATTGTCCACCCTTTTTTACGCGATTGCACCCGGCGGCAGGCGGCGTTACCTGTCGGGCACGAGAGATCGCCAACGGCAGATCGGAATGTGGAGGAATGTCGCGTGTCGCGCTCACAACGGCTTCTTGATCTGTTGCAGATATTGCGCTCGCACCGCATGCCGGTCAGCGGCACGGCCCTTGCCACACAAACCGGCGTCAGCCTGCGCACGCTTTACCGCGATATAGCAACGCTGCAGGCGCAGGGTGCGGACATTGAGGGCGAGGCGGGTGTGGGTTACGTGCTGCGTCCCGGTTTCCTGTTGCCGCCACTGATGTTTTCGCAGCAGGAGATCGAAGCGCTGGTGCTCGGGTCGCGCTGGGTGGCGGGTCGCGCCGATGCGGGGCTGGCTGAGGCCGCCCGTGGCGCACTTGTGAAGATCGGTGCCGTTTTGCCCGATGTCCTGCGCGAAGAACTCGACAATTCCACCCTGCTCGTCGGCCCCGGACAGGCCATGGCCTCCATCCGCGTCGATCTCGCCGCCATCCGCGATATCATCCGCAAGGAGAGCAAGGTTGTGCTGACCTATCGTGACGAAAAGGGGGAGCTGACGGAACGGGTGATCTGGCCCTTCGCGCTCGCTTTTTTCGATTTGGTGCGCGTGGTGCTGGCATGGTGCGAGACGCGGCAGGATTTCCGCAGTTTCCGGGCCGATCGCATCGAGAGTTTCCAGCCAATGGACAAGCGTTATCCCCGGCGTCGCCAGGTCCTGCTGAAAGAATGGCGCGAGCGGGAAAAACGGCGGCGGCAACAAAACCATGCTGACAAAAACTGACAGCACCGGGGTCTAGAACCTGTTCATCCGCAACCAAGGAGAACAACCATGACCCACCCCGATTTCACCATTCTCTACGTCGACAACCCGCCGGCCAGCACGGAATTTTACAAGGCGCTGCTGGGTGCGGAGCCGGTCGAGGCATCTCCGACATTCTCCCTGTTCGTGCTTCAGAACGGCATGAAGCTCGGCCTCTGGTCGCAGCACACGGTGGAGCCGAAGGCGTCTGTCACCGGCGGTGGCGGCGAGCTTGCCTTCCGCGTCGAAACCGACGCGCAGGTGGATGAAACCTTTGCCGGCTGGAAGGCGAAGGGCATTACCATTCTGCAGCAACCCGCCCGAATGGAATTCGGCCACACATTCACCGCGGCCGACCCCGACGGCCACCGCCTCCGGGTCTATGCCTTCGCGGGTTAGCCCTACTTCTTCACCGCCAGCACGAACAGGCGGGGAAAACGCAACAGCAGCCGGCCGTCCGCCATCGGCGGATAGGCGGCCGCAATGCGCCTCGTATAGTCGGAGAGGAAGGCCTCGCGGTTTTCCTCGCCGGCGGCGGCGAGATAGGGGCGCAGGCCCGTGCCCTTGACCCATTCCACAATGCTTGCCGCATCCTTCATGGGGTGGTTGTAGATGGTGTGCCACACATCCACCCGCGCGGATTTCGGTGCCAGTGCATCGAAATAGGCTGATGGCGCGGGCAGGGGTTTGCGGCGCAATTTGCCATCCGCAAACGTGTCTTTCCAGGGGCCGTTCGCGCCCGTTTCCTCCATGGCGCGATGCGTCGGCTCCTCCAGATTGTCAGGCATCTGTACGGCAAGAACGCCGCCGCTTTCCAGCTGGTCCATCAGTTGCGAAAGAACGGGAAGATGATCCGGCACCCACTGGAAAACCGCATTGGCATAGAGCAGGTCCGCCTTCTGGGTGGGGCGCCAGTTGCCAAGGTCGGCCTTGCCGAAACGGGTGTTGGGCAGCCGGTCCGCCGCCTTCTCCAGCATGTCGTCATCGCTGTCGATGCCGGTGATGACGTTGACGCCGTAACGGTCGGTCAGAAGCTCGGTGGAATTGCCGGGGCCGCAGCCGAGATCGAAGCCGTTCAACACGCGCTCCAGCGGCACCTGCGCCAACAGATCCCGTGCGGGCCGTGTCCGCTCATCTTCGAATTTCAGATATTGGTGGGCGGACCAAGCCATGATTTCCTCCTGCGGAAACGTCGCATCCGGATGGGCGAACTAGGACGGGCAGAAAGCGCTGCAAGCGCCGTCAGAGCCACAGCATCGCATGTGCGAAATCGCGCCGCCATCGTCCGATGCATGAATTATTGTGATGGATCTATTCATCAACCTTTTGTTTCGCCTCACAAAATGTCTTTGTCAGGGCCTGCATTTGTTATTTTCCATCAAAATCAGATATGGCGGCAATTAAAACTTGACCTCGTCCGGTCAGAGGCATTCACTCCGGCCGATTTTGAAAGCATTTCCAGCAAAAGTGCGCAGCGGTTTTGCGTCCGGGAATGCACCAGGACAGAGAGACAGAGCATCTTCGCTTTTCAAAGAAAAAGCGGAGATGCTCAAGACAGGAGCAACTATGACCGTCGATACAGCACCCCGATCAACCACCTGGACCTATGTTGACGGTCAATGGCTGCCCGGCAATCCGCCGCTTATCGGCCCGACTTCGCATGCCATGTGGCTGGCGTCGACGGTGTTTGACGGTGCGCGCTGGTTCGATGGCGTGGCTCCCGATCTCGATCTGCATTGCCAGCGCGTCAACCGCTCTGCCACCAACATGGGCATGAAGCCGACGATGACGGCGGAAGAGATCGAGGCGCTGGCGCTGGAAGGCGTCAACAAATTCGACGGCAAGACCGAAATCTACATCAAGCCGATGTATTG
Source organism: Rhizobium sp. AN73 (assembly GCF_030757975.1). Taxonomy (NCBI): domain Bacteria; kingdom Pseudomonadati; phylum Pseudomonadota; class Alphaproteobacteria; order Hyphomicrobiales; family Rhizobiaceae; genus Rhizobium; species Rhizobium sp. AN73. Next base: position 1,738,770 of record NZ_JARWME010000002.1, on the reverse strand, counting down.
GGCCGAACACGGTTCGCCGGGCAGCGTTGTCGCGCCGGATGCCAATTCCACCCGTTTTGCGCTGTGCCTTTTCGAAGCGCCGATGAATGCCGGTGCATCGCTGACGCTCACCGTCTCGCCGCTGCGCCGCCCTTCGCCGGAAACCGCGATGACGGATGCCAAGGCCGGCAGCCTTTACCCCAATAGCGGTCGCGCCATTCTGGAAGCCCGCTCGCGCGGCTTCGACAATGCCCTGATGCGTGACATGAACGGCAATGTCGCCGAATCCGCATCTTCCAACATCTTCATGGTCAAGGACGGCGTTGTCTTCACCCCGGTTCCGAACCGCACCTTCCTTGCCGGCATTACCCGCTCGCGGGTCATCGGCCTTCTGCGTCAGGCCGGTTTTGAGGTTCGCGAGGCAACGCTTTCGGTCGAGGATTTCCGCGAGGCGGATGAAATCTTCTGCTCGGGCAATTATTCCAAGGTTTCGCCTGTCGTGAAGCTGGATGACCGCGAGTTGCAGGCAGGTCCGGTCGCCCGCAAGGCGCTCGATCTCTACATGGAGTGGGCGCGTCTCGGCGCAGACGTCTGAGGTCCGGTAAAACCAATGGTTTCAAAAGCCGTGACAGGATCGCACCTGTCGCGGCTTTTATTTTGCACTGCAATATCTCCCATAAAATTTGAGGGGAATTTAATCTAATTTTAGAAATGCACCCTGTAGCTTGCAGCATTACAGTTTTAGGCTACGGGGGCCGCCAAATGTCTTTCAGCATACGCAATATACTTGTGGGCTTTTTTCTGCTCGTTGGCATCGCGCTCGCGGGTTTCGTGGGCAACGGCATGTGGCAGTCCGTCAATCGCGCCCGCACTTTTTCGGAGGTCGCGCAGCTCGTTTCGCTCGACAAGCTTCTCTTTAACGCATTGCTGAATTTTCGCAGCGAACGCGGCAACAGCGCCTCGGCGTTGACCGTCGATCCGGCAAAGACGGCGAGCACCATCGCCAGCGTTCAGGCCTCGCGCCAGAAGGTGGATGCGGCCATGGGCGCCTTCCTCGAGCAGGCCGCTGCGCTCGATCAGCCCGGGCTGAAGGCGCCGCTTAGCCGCGTGAAGGATATCTACACGCAGTTCCTCGAACTGCGCAAAAAGGTCGACGCCAACGTCACCTTGCCGATCGACCGCCGCGAAAGCGGGCTGGACAAGACCGTGCTGGCGCTCGGCGCGGATTTCCTGACCGCGCTCGAGACGGGCTCGACGGCGGTTGAGGGCGAGGTCCGCTCGCTGGACCAGAGCCTCACCGGTCTCATACAGCTCAGGTCCTATGGCTGGTCGGCGCGTGCGCTCGGCGGCAGCGCCACCGTGGTCATCAATGCGGTGGTTGCCCAGCAGCGCCCGCTGACGGCGCAGGAAACCCAGCAGCTCAACAATTTCGATGCTGGTGCTGCCTTTGCCTGGAAAGCCACCGGTGAACTCGTTGCCCATGAATCGACGCCGCAATCGCTGAAGGACATCTATGCGGTTGCCGACAGGACCTATTTCAAGGGAGACTTCATCACCCAGCGCGCCAAGCTTATCGACGATCTGAACAACGGCCGCACGCCGACCTTCACCATCGACACATGGCGCAACACGGTTACGGAAAATCTCGACACGGTCGCGAAAATCGCTTCCGAGGCGATGAATATTCTCAACGCCAACGCTGAAAAAGCCAAACAGGACGCCTTTATCGGCTCCATGGTCTATCTTGCGGCCTTCATCTTCACGCTGGCACTCTGCATTCTCTCGCTTGCCGTCATCGTCGGCCGCGTCACCCGGCCGATCAGCCGCCTGACCAATGCGATGATGGAACTTTCGGGCGGCAATCTTGCAATCGATGTCGCCGGTGCAAAGCGCTCCGACGAGATCGGCGAGATGGCCCGTGCCGTGGAAATCTTCCGCGAGGCGGCAATCCGCAACAAGCAGCTGGAGGCGGAAGCCATCGCCAACCGCGAGCGGGCCGAGCGGGACCGTATCGAGCTGCAGCAGCGCGCCGAGGCCGAAGCGGAAGAACGGCTCAATCAGGCCACGGGTTCGCTGGCTGGCGGTCTTCGCCGCCTTGCCTCCGGCGACATGGCCTGCGAGATCGCCACGCCGTTCGCGCCGCAATTCGAGGCGCTGCGCCACGATTTCAACAGCTCCGTGCATCAGCTGCGCGAAGCGCTCACAAGCGTCGGCCAGTCCGTTCAGACGGTAAATGGCGGTGCTCACGAGGTTTCGTCGGCATCCGACGATCTTTCCCGCCGCACCGAGCAGCAGGCCGCTTCTCTGGAAGAGACCGCCGCCGCGCTGGAAGAGATCACCGCCAATGTTTCCGCCACCTCCAAGCGGGCAGGTGAGGCGCGCGACACGGTGCGTGAAGCAAGGACAAAGGCCGATCTTTCCGGCAAGGTGGTGCGCGATGCCGTCTCCGCCATGGAACGCATCGAGCACTCTTCGCGCCAGATCGGCCAGATCATCGGCGTCATCGACGAAATCGCCTTCCAGACCAACCTTCTGGCGCTGAATGCCGGCGTGGAAGCAGCGCGGGCGGGCGATGCGGGCAAGGGCTTTGCCGTCGTCGCACAGGAAGTGCGCGAATTGGCGCAGCGTTCCGCCAATGCCGCCAAGGAAATCAAGCAACTCATCAACACCTCTGCCGTTGCGGTGGGTGAGGGCGTGAAGCTGGTCGCCGATACCGGCGTCGGGCTTTCCGAGATCGAGCAGCTGGTGCTTTCCGTCAACACCCATATGGACGCCATCGCCACTGCGGCGCAGGAACAGTCCGCCGGTCTCTCCGAGGTCAACACCGCCGTCAACCACATGGATCAGGCCACGCAGCAGAACGCCGCCATGGTCGAGGAAATGAATGCGGCGGGCGCCGGTCTCGCGCAGGAATGCGCCAATCTCCACGCCCTTCTCGCGCAATTCCAGCTCGGTCAGCAGACCTCGGCATTGCGGGAAACGGCAAGGCATATGCAGCGGGCCGCAAGCCCCGCCCGCGCGCCTGCCGCACCCGTCGCCGCACCTTCCAGAGCCCGCCCGGTTGCCGCCTCGCGTGGCAATGCGGCGCTGGCCGTGAAGGGTGACGACTGGACGGAGTTCTGAGGTTTACAAATGGAGCCCGCGCCATCAGATGGCGCAGGAGAAATCGAGCCCGCGCCTGAAACCGGCGCGGGCTTTATCGTTTCTGCAAGCTCGGCAGCGCAGCCGCGAGCGCCCGCAGCGGCGCGGTCATGTGCTTGTCGCGTCTGAGAGCAAGGGCAATCCGCCGTTCGAGCGGCGGTTCGAGCGCGCGCCATTCAAGCTCTGACACCGCCCCCTCATGCTCCATTGCCATGCGCGGCACGATGGCGAGGCCAAGGCCGGCACCCGCCAGTTTCTTGATGGCCTCGACGCTGCCCAGTTCCATGGCGGGCTGCACGGTGCGTCCGCTCGCCGAAAACCATTGATCCACCAGCCTGCGCGTATTGCCGCCCTCGTAAAGCAACAGGGGCCGCGTCGAAAGCGTCTCGGCATTCAGGACTGTTGTGTCGCTGACGGCGCCGTGCGGGAAAACCGCGACGAGTTCATCGAGATGGATGTCGCTGATATCGAGGCTGCGGCCGCTGGCGGGCAGGGCCACCACCGCCGCATCGATCGTATTTGCCTCCAGAAGCCGCAGGATATCGTGGGTATTGCCGGTCTGCACGACGATTTCGATACCCGGCATCGCCTGGCGGATTTTGGCAAGCACCGGCGGCAGGAGATAGATGCAGGCGGTGGCGCCCGTGCCGATGCGCAGGCGGCCCGTTACCCCGCTGCGATGCGGTGCGACGGTATCGATGGCATGCGCCACCTCTTCCGCGATCCGTCTTGCATGGATGAGAAAATCCCGGCCCGCCGCCGTCGGCTGCGCGCGCCTGCCCACTCTTTCGATTAGCCGTACGCCGAGCTGTTTTTCGAGAAGCCGGATATGCAGGCTGATGGCGGGCTGCGTCAGCCCCGCCTTGTCGGCGGCGGCGGAAAAGCTGCCGAGATCGGCCACATCCATGAAGCTGCGCACCTGCCGCAGATCGAGATCCATCATCAAAGAAAACCTTATCGTTTGTATAAGACAGATAATCTTTATTTTGACTGAGCCGCAATGCACAATGGGCCCGTGAATGACCACAGGACGAGATAATGACCCTTCTCACAGTATCCAGTTGCACCATCCGCCCTTGCGAGGAAGCGGATATTCCAGCCATTACCGAAATTTACCGGGATGCCGTGCTGAACGGCCGCGCCAGCTTCGAGATTGATCCGCCGGGCGTGGATATGATGCTTGAGCGCCGCCGCCTGTTGGTGGAGGGCAATTATTCCTATCTCGTCGCCGAAATCGATGGAAAGATAGCCGGATATGCCTATGCCGGGGCCTATCGTCCGCGCCCCGCCTATGGCGCGGCGGTTGAGAATTCCGTTTATGTCGATCCGGCCATGAAGGGCATGGGGATTGGCCGCAAACTACTCGATGCGCTGATTGAGGATGCGACCTCGCGAGGCTTCCGGCAGATGCTCGCCGTCATCGGCGATAGCGGCAACGCCGCCTCGATCGGCCTGCACCGTGCGGCCGGTTTCGAGCATGTCGGCACCTTCAAATCCATTGGCTGGAAACACGGCCAGTGGCTGGATACGGTGCTGATGCAGCGCGCGCTGGGCGAGGGCGACACCACGCCCCGTTTTTGATCCGCTGGAGCATTTCCGGGAAATCTGGAGCCCGGTTTTCCGTCTGGAAATGCGACAAAACAAAAAGTTTGAGCGGGATGGCGAAAACTGTGAGCGGTTTTCGCCATCTCGCTGTTTTTTTATATGATTTAGGGCTGGGTGGAGCCGCGGGTTTCCACTTTCAGCGTATCGCCGGCAAGCTCGCTGCCCAGTTCGACGGCCTTGGTTTTCTTGTCGTAGACGCAGATATGGCTGATGGTCGCATCCGCACCCTTGGCCTTGCCGGTGAGGATGGCGAGGCCGTAATTCTCGCTGCCGACCGGATCGACCACCACCTTGGCATCCTCGATCATATCTTTGCTCGCGCCAAGGCATGCCGTCTGCACATCCGCCACGAATTCCTTCCACGCATCGTCCGACGACGCGGCGGCGGGCATGGTGAGTGAAGAGAGCGCGAGCGAGGAGAAGGCGGCGAGCAGCAGCGCGCGTTGGATCATGGGGCGGGTCATGGAATTTCCTTCCTGCAATGTCATAAAAAGCGAACCGATAGGGTGGAAAACGGTACGCCAGGGTTGTGAAACAAATGTGGTGATGGCTGGCTTGAGAGGAATTTTCTCTTTTGTCGGAACATTTTGATATTTCACAGGTTGCCCAAACAGAGGTTCGCTCCTATGGTCCGCTCACACGGTTTCTAGGAGCGGTAACCCGCTGCAAAAAGGAGTAAAAACCATGGCCTTCGAACTTCCTGAACTCCCCTACGACTACGACGCGCTTGCACCTTACATGTCGCGCGAGACGCTCGAGTTCCATCACGACAAGCACCACAAGGCATATGTCGACAACGGCAACAAGCTGGCGGCAGAAGCCGGTCTCTCCGACCTTTCGCTCGAAGAAGTCGTGAAGAAGTCCTTTGGCACCAATGCCGGTCTCTTCAACAATGCTGCCCAGCATTACAACCACGTCCATTTCTGGAAGTGGCTGAAGAAGGACGGCGGCGGCAACAAGCTGCCGGGCAAGCTGGAACAGGCATTCGCCTCCGATCTCGGCGGTTACGACAAGTTCAAGGCTGATTTCATCGCTGCCGGCACCACGCAGTTCGGCTCCGGCTGGGCATGGGTTTCCGTCAAGAACGGCAAGCTCGAAATCTCCAAGACCCCGAACGGCGAAAACCCGCTGGTTCATGGCGCAGAGCCGATCCTCGGCGTCGACGTATGGGAACACTCCTACTACATCGATTACCGCAACCTGCGTCCGAAGTACCTCGAAGCCTTCGTTGATAACCTCATCAACTGGGACTACGTCCTCGAGCGTTACGAAGCGGCTTCCAAGTAAGCTTTGCGGACTGGAATTTTTGGAACACCCGGCTTTCAGGCCGGGTGTTCTGCTTTTGGGGTCTGACATTCCAGCCTGTCGCCCCGGCTTGTCACAAGCCTGTCATCAGCCCGGTTTATCGCGGCGCATCATGACTGAAAAAACCAGCCCTCTCTTTTCCTTCGGCATCATTGCCGATCCCCAATATGCCGACGCCGATCCCCGCCCGGATATGGGCCGGTATTATGCCGAAAGCCCAAAAAAGCTTGGCGAAGCGATCGATGCCTTCAATCGCGAGGAACTTGCCTTCGTGGTGACGCTCGGCGACATCATCGACCGCGGCTTTGAGAATTTCGATGCGATCCTTGGCGTCTACGAGCAGCTTCGCCACCCTTCGGTGATGCTGCCGGGCAACCACGATTTTGCCGTTGCGCCCGAGCATCTGCCCGCCATCCATGCCCGTCTCGGTATGTCGGCGCCCTGGCACGATTTCGCCATCGGCGGGATACGTTTCGTTGTGCTTGATGGTAACGAGGTCAGCCTGTTCGCCCCGCCGCCCAATGATCCGCGCCGCGCGATCGCGCAGGAGCGGTTGCAGCGCCTGCAGGAAATGGGTGCGATCAATGCGCAGGACTGGAACGCTTCGCTCAGCGACGAGCAATTCGAATGGCTGCAGACCGTTTTGCAAAAGGCGGATGTGGCGGGCGAAAAAGTGGTCGTTCTCTGCCATTATCCAGTCTATCCGGAAAACGCCCATAATATGTGGGATGCGCCGCGCATTCTCGATCTTCTGGATGTGCATCCTTCGGTCGTCGCATGGTTCAGCGGCCACAATCACGAAGGCAATTACGGCGTGCAGGGCAACACCCACTTCGTCAACTTCAAGGGCATGGTGGATACCCCCGACCAGAACACCTTTGCCATCGCCGATGTCTTCGCCGACCAGAATCGTTGTCCGCGGTTTCGGGCGTGAAGAGGATCGCTTGTTAAACCTGTGAGGCGAGGCTGGCCGGCTGGTTGCTCTGCCAGCCGCTCATCCACAATTGCCGCAGCTTTTCGCCTTCCATCTTGAAGAAACTGCCGGTGGTTTTGCAGGCGAGCACCCGGTCCGAGCGGAAGTTGCGAATCGCCTGCCGCAACTCGCACCAGGCGACGATATTGGTCGTTTCCGAATAATAGATCACGGCGATGGGCCGGATCTGCCGCCGGGTTTCGAGGCCAGCTTCATCGCGATAGCTGATATCCAGCCGCTCTTCGTCGCGCACTGCCCGCCTCACCGTGGAAAGATCGATGCCGGCGGGTGAGGGTGCGATGCTGCCCCAGGCGTGCAGGGCATTGGCCGAGAGGGTTTTCGACAGGGGTTCGGGCAGGGATGCGGCGATCTTGTCGCTGACCTTTTTCGCCGCCTGCCGCAATTCGGTATCGCCGGTACGGGCGACCATGGCGAGCGCAAGCACGATTGCCTCCGTCTCTTCGATGGAAAACATCAGCGGCGGCAGGTTGAAGCCGGGGCGCAGGATGTAACCGACGCCGCGCTCTCCTTCGATCGGCACACGCATGGTCTGAAGGGCCGCTATATCGCGATAGACCGAACGCGCTGTGACCTCCAGCGCCTCCGCAATCGTCTGCGCGGTAACCGGCCTGCGCGCCACCCGCAGGATCTGGATGATCTCGAACAGTCTCGATGCCTTGCGCATGGCCGTTTTCCCGGTTGCTTTCTTGACGCAACTGACACAACGCTGTCAGTTGGCTTTTCCTATAAACAGAAAAACACATTGAGAAACATGAGCTTTCCAGAATGTGTTGCAAACTGTCTTGGGAGATACTGACATGAGTTACGCCGAAAATCTCTGGCTTTTCTTTCTGGTCCTGTTCGGCATCATCATCCTGCCGGGCATGGACATGCTGTTCGTGCTGGCAAGCGCGCTAACGGGCGGTAAAAGAACCGGGCTGTCTGCCGCAAGCGGCATGAGCGCCGGCGGCATCGTGCATTCGCTTTATGGCGCGGTTGGCGTCGGCATGCTCGCTGCCTGGATGCCGTCGCTGTTCCTGCCGCTTCTGGTTGGGGGCGCTGCTTACATGGTCTGGATCGGTATCGGCCTGATGCGCAGCGCAATCGTGGTGAATGGCGATGAGGCAGAGGCGAGTGCCTCGGTCCGAAAGGCGTTCTGGCGGGCGGTGCTGACCTGCCTTTCCAATCCGAAAGCCTATCTTTTCATGATGGCGATCTATCCGCAATTCCTCAAACCCGCCTATGGCCCGATCTGGATGCAGGGGCTGGTGATGGGCGCGATGGTGGCGGTCACCCAGTTCACGGTCTATGGCGCGGTGGCGCTGACGGCGGATAAAAGCCGGGCGTGGCTGGTTTCGTCGCCCGCCGCAACGATTTTCATCGGCCGCGCCGCCGGTTGCATGCTGATTGCCGCAGCCCTGCTGACGCTCTGGGAAGCCTTGTCCTAGCGCCGCGCAAGATGAGATGGAAGAGGTCCTGCCACTCCAGGTTTTGTTTGAGCGCCGGGTGATCCGAAAAGTGCGGCGGTCTTTTCGGTTCGCTGCCCTAGACTTCTGTTTTCACGGAAAAATTCACCGCAATGTGACTTCTTTTCGCCAAGCGGAAAGGGCATCCTCCCGCCGTTGCGTCAAGCGCCCGGCGCCCGCCGGAATCAAGGAGAGAATGTATGAAACTGAAAACCATCGCGGCGGCCATGCTTTTCGGCTGTCTTTGCGCCGGAGCGGTCTACGCTGCCGGCGAAGTCGAAAAACGTGAAGGCATGATGAAGCAGATCGGCGGCTCCATGGGTGCGCTCGCCGCTATCTCCAAGGGCGAGAAGCCTTACGACGCCGAAGTCGTCAAGGCTGCCGTGACAACCATCAGCACCAATGCCAAGGCTTTCCCCGACCAGTTTCCGCAAGGCAGCGAGACCGGCAGTGCTGCGGCACCCGCCATCTGGGAAAATTTCGAGGACTTCAAGGCCAAGGCCGCCAAGCTCGGCGCGGATGCGGATACGGTTCTGGCCGGTCTCCCTGCCGATCAGGCCGGTGTCGCCACCGCCATGAAGACGCTGGGAGCCGATTGCGGCACCTGCCACCAGACCTATCGTCTGAAGAAGTGATCCTTGAACTTCGAAACGCCGCTTCCCGGCGGCGTTTTTTTGAGCATTTCCGTCAAAAGCGCGTAGCGGTTTTTCGTCAGGAAAATGTGCAAAAACAAAGAGATAGAGCAGACTGAACGTTTCCGTTTAAACAGGATGCGGCTCTAGAGCTGAAAAGACACCTGATCTCATCAGGTGAGCATGGGGAGAGGGGTCATGTCCTCCATTTGGACGAAGCTCGCGGGCGGGGTCGCGATGGCGGCGATTGCCGGTTTCGGCATTTTTGCCTGGGTCACGGCACCCGTGCGTCAGGCGCCGAGCCATTGGGTAAGCCTTGGCGAACCGGATCTGGCCAATGGCGAAACGCTGTTCTGGGCGGGCGGCTGCGCAAGCTGCCATGCGGCGCCTGATGCCAAGGGCGATGCGCTGCTGACGCTTTCGGGCGGGCAGGCGCTGAAAAGCCCCTTCGGCACCTTCCATGTGCCCAATATTTCTTCCGATCCGCAGCATGGCATCGGCAGCTGGACGCTGGCGGAATTCGGGGATGCGATGACACGCGGCGTCGGCAGGAACGGCGAACATCTGTACCCGTCTTTCCCCTATGCCTCCTATGCCCGCATGACGCAGAAGGACATCAACGACCTCTTCGGTTATCTGCGCGTTCTGCCCGCCAGCCAGAATGACGCGCCGGATCACGAGCTGCCGTTCCCTTTCAACATGCGAATGGCGCTGGGCGGCTGGAAGTTCCTCTATTTCGATACGTCCGGGCCACCCCGTGTTGAACTTGCCGATGCCAATGCCGAATTGCTGCGCGGCCAATATCTGGTGGAAGGGCCGGGCCATTGCGGCGAATGCCACACGCCGCGCAATGCACTCGGTGGTTTTCTGGAAGGCAAATGGCTGGCCGGTGGCCCCAACCCGGAAGGCGAGGGCCGCATTCCCGATATTACCCCCGGTTCCAAAAGTATCGGAAGCTGGGCGACGGCCGATATTGCCAACTATCTTGAAACCGGCTTCACCCCGGAATTCGACAGCGTCGGCGGCTCCATGGTCAAGGTGCAGCAGAACATGGCGCATCTGAGCGCCGACGACCGTAACGCGATTGCCGCCTATCTGAAGGCGATACCGTCGCGGTAGGGCGTGATACCTCTCCTCCGTCATCCTCGGGCTTGACCCGAGGATGACGCCGAGAGGGTAGCGTCGTGAGGTGTCGGACGCGCCGTCGCCATTGACTCCCGCACCCACCCGACGGATAACAATCCTGTGATGGTTCCTTCCGGGCGTTCCGGAAGGTGAAAAGGGAACACGATAGGGAGAAATCCTCATTCGTGGCTGCCCCCGCAACTGTGAGCGGAGAGCCTGAAGCGAAGTGCCACTGGTAAGCTGTCTCGCCGGATCTGGGCGAGGGCGATGCCGGGAAGGTGTTTCAGGTTTTGACCCGCAAGCCAGGAGACCTGCCATCACGGAAATGTCCATGCCGGCGGGGTGTCCGGAAGAGCGGAATTTCAGGGTGGCGACGCTGCTTCCCTGTGTCAGTCTCGTATCCCCGTGGTGAAGTGTATCGCATGCGGCTGTCCGGCTTTTGCCGTTCCGCCGCGTCTAAAGGCGCGGGGTCGCGCCGGGAGAGGGGTCACCATGTCCATCAACCAGAATACGGCAAATGCTGCCGTTTCAGCCAAAACGGGCAGCTTTGCACAATCGCTGACAGCGATCATGCTTGGCCTGTTCGTCGTCGGTTTTGTCGGCTTTTCGCATGTGGAAGCCGTTCACAATGCCGCGCATGACACACGTCATGCCAATGCTTTTCCCTGCCATTGAGGGGTGAGGCATGTCGTTTTTTCGTAATATCGTTTTTACCGCCGTTCTCGTCGGTATCGTCGGTGGCCTTGCCGTCTCGGCCATGCAGGCATTCGGCACCACACCGCTGATCCTCAAGGCGGAAACCTATGAAAATGCCGGCGGTGAAGCGCCTCACAGCCATGATGCTCCAGCCACGACCGGCGCGGATGCCGCTGCGGTTCCCGCCCATGAGCACAATGAGGAAGCCTGGGCTCCGGCCGATGGTTTTGAGCGCACCGCCTATACCTTGGCTGCCAATGTTCTGACCGCGATCGGTTACGCGCTGGTGCTGACTGGCCTCATCTCGCTGCGTGGCACCAATGCCGGCTGGCGCGAAGGTCTTCTGTGGGGCGTGGCCGGTTTTGCCGCCGTCATGCTCGCACCGATGATCGGCCTGCCACCGGAACTGCCGGGAAGCCCGGCCGCCGCCCTTGAGGCACGGCAAATCTGGTGGCTTTCGACGGTTGTCGCAACCGCGGGCGGCATTGCGCTCATCGCGTTTCGCCGCGAACCCTGGGCCATCGTACTGGCGCTGGTGTTGATTGTTGCCCCGCATGTCGTGGGTGCGCCCCTGCCGCCGGAAGGCGAACACGCGCTGGCACCGCTGCCGCTGGAGCGTCAGTTTATCGTTGCCGCCACCGTGACCAGCTTTGTTTTCTGGGCCTTGCTCGGAACATTGAGTGCGTTTTTCCTGAAGCGTTTCCAGTCGGCTTAAATCCATGCAGGACGCAGCCGAATGGAGTGACGAACTCGATGCGCTGCGTTTTGCCGTTCCCGGTCACGGCGCCTTCTGCGCCGTGCACCGCCTTGCCTTCAAGGCAGTTCTTGGCGCAAACCCCGACCGGGAAGCGGCGCTCGCCTATTTTCGAGATCACGAGGCCGCCTTTACGGCTGCGGCACTTGCGAAGATAAAACGCTCGGCCTTGCCCGCCGGTCGCAACCTGCATCTCAACAGCCGCGATATCCGCCGGGCAATTGCGGGTGAGGGCGGTGAGCCAGCGCCCCGTGTCTGTCGCGTACTTGACGGGCGGTGAGCCTTACCGGTGTTCCGCCGCGAAAATTCCAAGTTCAGCCTCGGCTTCCGGACCAAAGAGGCCGAGGCTTTTCAGAATTTCCGCTGCGAAACTGACCGGTGCACTGCCGGGTGCCGTGACGATGCCGCCATCGATCACCGCCTTCGGCTGGTCGCGATAAAGCGCTTCGCCACGATAGGCCGGATAGGCCTTGTGCGAGGTCAGCGAATTACCGGTATGGGCGACGTCATCAAGGACGCCCGTGCCCGCAAGCGCGCTTGCCGCCGCGCAGATGCCGGCAACCAGCCGGTCCTTCTCGCGAAACCGGTGCACCAGCCCGCCAAGATCGGCAGCCGTTCCCTTTTCCCAGCTGAGACCGCCGGGAATGACCAGCGCATCGATGTTGTCAGGATCAAGCGCGTCATAGCTTGTGTCGGGAGTAACGTTGAGCCCGCCCATCGAAATCACGGGGCGTCCGTCCGGGGTGGCATAAACGATATCGACGCCGAGATAGCTGCGCGCGGTGGCGGCAAGCAGCGCCGGTTCCCAGTCCGCAAAATCCTGCGCGAGCGCGATGGCAATCCGTGTCATATCTGTCTCCGTCGGTTTAATCAGGCGATCGACTGCATGTAACGCATGCCGGTGACCGGGCGGGGTGCGAAATCCATGCTTTCGTAGAAACGATGTGCCGCGACATTACCGGTCGTGGCGCTGACGGAAAGATAGTCACAACCGAGACGCTTGGCTATATCGCGGGCGCGGGAAACGAGGTGCTGGCCAGTGCCATGGCCGCGATGGCCATCACGCACGAAAAGATGGTGCAGCTCAAGCCCGCGGCGGCCTTCCTGCGCCCTGTAGAGCGGCAGCATCAGGGCGTAGCCGATCAGTTCGCCATCGGCTTCCGCCACGAGACCATGTACCCAGGGAAGGGGGCCGAACAGGTCGCGTTCCAGCTTCGCCGGCGTAATCGCCGCCGCATCGCCATGATAGGTGGCAAGCAGCGTGATCATCTCGTTGAGCTCAGGCAAATCTGTCTTGCGTGCGCCACGAATGATGACGACGGGCGGTCTTTCCAGTGTAAGGGAGCTATCTTCGGTCATTTTTCTGGTCCTTCGGTTTTATCGGTGCCGTCAGGACGCTTGAAAAACAACAAAGCCGCCTGACGGCGGCTTGTTGACAAAATGATCTGTCGAGCCGCCCTTTACAGGTAGGCCCAAAAGTACGAGCAGGAGATGGGTGCGCGTTCGTTGATCATGCGGATGTGATGCGCTCGAGATCCGAAATCTGTCAAGCGGGTCAATTCGCAAATCGCGCGATTGCCGAAACGATAGCCTCCTCCATCCCCGCATCCCCCGTGGAATGTCCGGCTCCGTCGATCATGATCAACTCGCTTCCCGGCCATGCGGCGGCAAGCTCGTAAGCGGTAACCGGCGGTCCCTGCAGGTCACGCATGCCCTGAATGAGTATGCCGGGAATGCCCGCCAGCCCGCTGGCGTTGCGGATAAGCACCCCATCGTCCAGCCATGCCGCATGGTAAAAATAGTGCGCGCAAAGACGCGCCCGCGTGAGCCTGTAGTCCTCATCGCGCCATTTTTCGGGAAAGGCTGACGTGCTCTCTGCGGTAATCGAACCGGCTTCCCACAGATGCCATTCATAGGCCGCCTTTGCGCGGACTGCGGGATCGGCATCGTTCAGAAGTTGGTAATAGGCACTGACCGGGTCTTCCTTCGGCATGTGGTCCGGGATCGCCGCAATGAAACGCTGCCACTGCTGCGGCAGGAACATAGCCATCCCCTTGTATAGCCAGTCGATCTCCTTCTGCCGCGTCGTCGTAACACCCGCCAGCACCATGGCACGCACCCGCTGGGGATGGCGCTGGGCATAGGTAAGAGCAAGCGTTGAACCCCAGGAGGTGCCAAAAACCAGCCAGTCGTCTACTGCCAGCGCGACCCGAATGGCCTCGATGTCGTCGATCAAATGATGCGTGGTGTTGTATTCAAGGCTGACGGCGGCATTCGGCGTGCTTTGCCCACATCCGCGCTGGTCGAACTGGATGATGCGGTAAAGCTCGGGGTCGAAATGACGTCGCGCCGTTGCCGATAGTCCGGAGCCCGGGCCGCCGTGAAGCAGGATCGCCGGCTGTCCCTCCGGGTTGCCCGCTATCGTCACGTGCAGCCTGTGGCCATCAGAAACATCAATGAAAATAGCGTCGAAGGGGACGGTTTCGGCAAGGTTTTCGGGCATCCGGCATGTCTTTTTGAGGCAGGTGGGACGCGCATATATCGTTCGGGTGACAGTTGAATGTCACCGTCTCAATCTTGCGGACGCCTCAATGCTCGCCTTCGCACATGCCGTGGTTGGAAAGCGCGCGGATGACGTAACAATCCTCGATCGAATGGCCATCGCAATGGGCGACGATGCGTTCCAACTCGTATTCCAGCTTCTTCAGCTTGGCGATTTTTTCGCGCACGTCGGCCAGATGTTCGGCGGCAATGCGGTCGGCACCCTCGCACGGCATCTGCCGGTGCTGGCTGAGCGCGATGAGTTCGCGGATCGCATCGATGTTGAGGCCAAGATCGCGCGCATGGCGGATGAAGGCCAGCCGTTCGAGATCGGATTTTTCGTAACGGCGCTGGTTGCCGTCCGAACGGTCCGCCTCGCGGATGAGACCCATCTGCTCGTAATAGCGGATCGTCGGCACCTTGACGCCGGTACGCTTGGACAGTTCACCGATGGACAGCATGGCTTTCTCCATATCTCCAGAGCAGCCGAGACAACAACGGACCCGATGCTCTAGTCTCTAGAGATATAGCTTTTCAGTCCGCCGTTCAATGGCTGTCACGCGGCTTCATCCACGCCAAGCGCCTGAGCCAATGCTTTCAGAACTTGGGACTCGATGCCGGAGGCGGCTTCAGGCTGTGCGGATGCGGCCATATCCAGGGCAGGTTCGGCTTTGGCGGAGGCGCCGCTATCGAGGTTCCAGAGTGCGGCGGCAAGGCCGGCGGAGGCGCTGGCGGCAGCCGGTGCGGCGGCCATGGCAACGCTCTCGGCGCTCGAAATGGCGCGATGTGCGGTGCGGGTCAGTTCCAGCAGGGCCTCGGTGGTGGCGTTGGTTTCCTTGGCTTTTGTCGGTTCAAGGCTCCGGACCGGAGTGGCGTAAAGGCTGCTGGTGGTTGCTGCGATAGTCGTCATGACTGATTCCCCCTTAGTTCTGATGGGGTATTTCTAGGGTCCGAAACATTCGCGAAGATTGCGTTCTTCAGGGCTTGAACGGAAAATCGTCGCAATATACTATACCCCCCTATAGTATATGAGGTACTCATGTCCCATACGATCCGCAACAAGGAAAAGCTTCTGGCCCGCATCCGTCGCCTGAAAGGGCAGATGGAGGCGGTTGAACGGGCGCTTGATGATGCCAAGCCCTGCGGCGAGGTGCTGCAATTGCTGGCTTCGGTGCGCGGCGCGCTTTCCGGCCTGACGGGCGAGGTGATGCAGGAGCATCTGCACGAGCATGTCGTGCACGCCGAAAACGAAGACGAGCGGGCGCGGGCAGCGGAAGAGCTGGCTCAGGTGCTGAAGACTTACATCCGCTAAAATTAAACAGGATTGAGCGACATGACGACGACATCCGAATTCTCGGCCACAGCCGGCCACGACCATGTTTTCCTCGGCCAGAACCATAAACGCAACGAAAGGCGCGTCTGGATGGTGATTGCGCTGACCACCGTCATGATGGTGGCGGAGATCGTCGCCGGCAACTGGTATGGCTCCATGGCGCTGACGGCGGATGGTTGGCATATGTCCACCCATGCGGGCGCAATGCTCATCTCGGCGCTGGCTTACCTTTATGCCCGGCGCGAGGCGCGCAATCCGCGCTTCACCTTCGGCACCGGCAAGTTCGGCGATCTCGCCGGCTTTGCAAGCGCCATCGTGCTGGCGGTGGTGGCGCTGCTCATCGCCTCCGAAAGCGCCATGCGTCTAATCAATCCGGTCGAGATCGATTTCAATCAGGCGATTTTCGTCGCCGTCATCGGTCTCGCGGTCAATCTCGCCAGCGCCGTGCTGCTGAAGGACGACCACCATCATGGACATGACCATGGCGGCTCGCATGCCCATCACGGCCAAGGCAGCCACGCCCATCACGATCACGGCTCCCATGCCGGTCATCATGGTGCTCACGCGCATCACGTTGACCACGATGCAAAGGGCGGCAGGGACAATAATCTGCGTGCGGCCTATCTGCATGTGCTGGCGGATGCGCTGACCTCGGTGCTGGCCATCGTCGCTCTGCTGCTCGGCAAGTGGAACGGCTGGTCTTTCCTTGATCCGGCAATGGGTATCGTTGGCGGTCTGGTCATCGCCCACTGGTCATGGGGGCTGATCCGCCTGACGGCGGCAACCCTGCTTGATGCGGTGCCGCAGGCGGAGGACTTGCCGCAGGAAATCCGTCAAAGCGTGGAAACGGAAGAGGATCGCATCACCGACCTGCACGTCTGGCAGGTGGGGCCGGGGCATCATGCCGCCATCGTCGCCATCCATTCGCAGGTGCCGAAGGCACCGGCCTTCTACAAGCAGAAGCTTGCCGCCATACATGAACTCTCGCATGTGACGGTGGAGGTCAGCCCGGCAAGGGCCTGATGGGGTAAGTTTATTCGTATTCGGAATAGGCGCTGCGCACCCATTCGGCCTGTGCTTCCGCCTTGTCTTCGGCAGAGGCTGCCGCCGGCGTATCCTGATAGGCCGGCGCGCTGCCATTGCCCACCGCCCACAGCACATTGGCCAGCGAATGGGAGAGAATGGTGCTGGAAACGGTCGGGTTGCCGGGGCCGCGTTTCACGGCCTGCTCCTCGGGCGCGCTTTGCGCGCTGCCGGGTTTTTCGATGTCGCGGACACGAGCCTGATAGTTGTATCCGCCAATATTGCTTTCGATCTGCATGCTGGTGATTCCGCGTTCAAAAGTTAACAAATGGTTAACGGCGGCGGCTTGCCTGAAACTTGCGCTTGCTGCATTGCAACGACGTTCCCGGCTTGACAGGCGACAAAGGGGTGCTTCGTTTTTTAGGTGGGGTGCAGATATGCGGGGGGAGACTTGTGCGACGGAGACGGGGGAAGGGTCCTTGGCGTGCCCCCACACTCGACGTCATCCTCGCCCTTGAGGCGAGGATCCATTTTACGACAATAAGCTCCCGGCCATGGATCCTCGCCTCAAGGGCGAGGATGACGGAGGAGAGGTTTGCGATCTGACGAACCCAGAAACCGGGTTAAGCCGTCTCCTTCTCCACCTGGGCAACCGGTTCCCGTATTTCCCCCGGCTCCTCCACAGCTTCCACCTCGGCGTCGGGTTGCGGCGCTGCGGGCGTCACCATCGCCGCCACCAGCGTGTCGAGGCCGATGCTGCCGACCGGCTTGCCGTCCTCGTCCACCACATGGGCGTTGGTTTCGTTGGCCTCCGACATGTCGCGGGCAATGGTTTCCAGCGTCGCGTTTTCCGGCACGGACACGCCCTCGGGCTTCGCCGTCAGTGGCTCCATGACGGTGGTGGCCTGCAGCACGCGGCCGCGATTGACGTCGCGCACGAAGTCGGTGACGTAACCATCCGCAGGGGACAGGATGATGCTCTGGCCATCGCCCTGCTGCACCACTTCGCCGTCTTTCAATATGGCGATATGGTCGCCGAGGCGCAGGGCCTCGTCCAGATCGTGGGTGATGAACACCACGGTCTTTTTCAGCTCCTGCTGAAGGTCGAGCAGCATCGTCTGCATATCGACACGGATCAGCGGATCGAGCGCCGAATAGGCCTCGTCCATCAGCAGAATATCGGCGTCATTGGCAAGTGCCCGCGCAAGGCCGACACGCTGCTGCATGCCACCGGAAAGCTGGTTCGGATAATAATCCGCATACCCGTCCAGACCGACGCGATTCAGCCAGTAACGACCTTTCTCCTCGCTCTGTTTGCGCGGCATGCCCTGAATATCGAGGCCGTAGACGCTGTTTTCGAGAACGGTGCGATGCGGCAGAAGGCCGAATTTCTGGAATACCATCGCGGTCTTGTGGCGGCGAAACTGTCGCAGCGCCGAAGCGCTCATGCCGCAGATATCCTCGCCGTCATAAAGCACTTCGCCAGCGGTCGGGTCGATCAGCCGGTTGATATGGCGGATCAGCGTTGATTTGCCGGAGCCGGAAAGCCCCATGACCACGGTGATCTTGCCGCCCGGCATGGTGATGTTGATATCGTTGAGGCCAAGCACATGGTTATGTTTGTCGTTCAGTTCGACCTTGTCCATGCCTGATCGTACCGCTTCGAGGTACTTCTCGGGATGCTTGCCGAAGATCTTGTAAAGATTCCTGATTTCGATGCTTTTAGCCATGGGAAACCTCGCGGTACTTCTGCAGACGCTTGCCGAAAGCCTGGCTCGCCCGATCGAACATGATGGCGATGGCGACCAGAGCGAAACCGTTCAGGAAGCCCACCGTGAAAAACTGATTGTTGATGGCCTGCAGCACGTTCTTGCCGAGCCCGCCGACACCGACCATGGAAGCGACAACGACCATGGCGAGCGCCATCATGATGGTCTGGTTGATGCCGGTCATAATGGTCGGCAGCGCCAGCGGCAGCTGCACGTTGAACAGCTTCTGGCCATTGGAGGAGCCGAAGGCATCGGCCGCCTCAAGCACTTCCCGGTCCACCAGCCGGATGCCGAGGCTGGTGAGGCGGATGACCGGCGGAATGGCATAGATCACCACCGCGATCAGGCCCGGCACCTTGCCGATGCCGAAAATCACCACCACGGGGATGAGATAAACGAAACTCGGCAGGGTCTGCATCACGTCGAGCACGGGGTTGATGATGCGCTGCAGGCGTTCCGAGCGTCCCATCAAAATGCCGAGCGGCAGGCCGATGACGATGGCGATCAGCGTGGCGATGGCGACGATGGAAAGCGTCGTCATGGCATCGCGCCACAGGCCGACGGCGCCGATCAGGAAGAGAGATATGGCAGTGCCACCGGTGATCTTGAAGCTGCGCCCGGCCAGATGAACGATGGCCAGAATGACCAGCATGGTGATGATCCACGGGGTCTGGATAAACAGCCGTTCCGAGGCATTGAGGAATAGCTGCAGCGGATGCACGACGACGTCGATCGCATCGCCATAATTGCGCACGATGTCGCGAAAACCGTCATCGATGGTCTTGCGTGCCACACGCATCGTGGAGTTGTCGATGGCCGGGAACTTGCAGAGCAGGTCCGGCAGGTAGTTGCAGAGGGCCATTATTGTTGTTTTCCCTTTGGGTTAGATGGGATGAGAGGGACGGTGGAGCCGCTGGAGTGCGCGGCCACCCCCTCTGTCCTGCCGGACATCTCCCCCTCAAGGGGGGAGATCGACAAGCGGCGAGGCTTCACCCATCACATACGTTGCGGATTGAGCGAGGGGGAGGCCTCCTGCCGATCTCCCCCCTTGAGGGGGAGATGCCCGGCAGGGCAGAGGGGGTAAGCCACGGACACAAACCCAAGCTTTTCCCTCCTGCGGATGCGTTACATCGAAGCCTTGATCTTCTCCGCCACCTCGCCCGGAACCCACTTCGTCCAGATATCCTCGTGGTTCTCGAGGAAATACTGGGCGCCGTCCTCGTTGGTGCCCTGGTTCTCATCCATCCAGGCGAGGATTTCGGCGACGGTTTTGTTGTCCCAGTTGCGGGCCTTGATGTAGTCCATCGTCACACCGGCTTTGTCCGCGAAACCCTTGGTGATGACGGTGTAGACGTCGGCTACCGGATAGGCGTTTACCTTGGGATCGGCGCAATCGACCTTCGCCGTGCAATCGTCGAAATGGGCGCGGTCGAGTTCGACGCCGTCGTCCAGCTTCACCATCTCGTATTTGCCGAGAATGGCGGTGGGCGACCAGTAATAACCGAGCCAGCCTTGCTTCTTTTCGAAGGCGTTGGCGATGGAGCCATCAAGACCGGCGGCCGAGCCGGTGTCGACCAGCGTGAAGCCCTTGCTGTCGCCTTCGCGCGCCTTGTAGAGATTGGCGGTCGTCACCTGGCAGTTCCAGCCGGACGGGCAATTGTGCACGGCGCCCTTGCTGGCGTCTTCCGGGGCGGGGAAGAGTTCGGGATGCTTCAGCGCGTCTTCGACGGTCTTGATGTCGGGGTGTGCGTCGGCGATGAATTTCGGGATCCACCAGCCTTCGATGCCGCCTTCACTCAGGATTTTCGACGCCTCGATCATGCGGCCGTCCTTGACGGCGGCGCTGAGCGGTTCGCGCACGGCATTCAGCCACAATTCGGACGCCATGTCCGGCTGGCCCTTTTCATTCATGGAAGCGAAGGTCGGCATGGTATCGCCGCTGATGACGTTGACCGTGCAATCATAGCCGTTTTCCATGATGAACTTGTCGACATAGGCCGCCACACCGGCGGATGCCCAGTTCATTTCGGCGATGGTGACGCTGCCGCATGTTTCAGCGGCGTTGGTGGAATTTACTGCACCGGCAGCGATGATAAAGCCCGTTACGAGAATGGTCGAGGCCAGGAGTTTCTTCATAGGAGACCTCCAAGTCTGATGCAGTGTTTTCAGTTGGCAAAGCGGGAGCACTGCAAAGCCCGAATTGCCAAGGGCGAACTGACATGGCGCGTGGAAAAGCCGAAAAATTCCGGCGAAAAGAATATCCGCAAGACGTGCTGCAGGATTACCGCAAGAGGGGCGGCGAAAAGGCGCGTAAATATGTCAACGACCGGCATAATACGGCCAAAAAGTGATATTGCAATGCGAAATGGCGCATCGCAGCCATGCGTTCAATTTTCGGAACATTTTCTCATGTCGAATAATACATGAGTGTTATTCGGAATTATGTTAGATATATTAAGAGTTGCAGTAACTTGAAATAAAAATTCATTGGTTGTGTAAGTGGTGTTTGCAGAAGAGACGCAAGCGAGATTTTGTGGAAAAAATATTCGTAATGAAGATTTTTACGGGTATTTTCGTCCATATTGAGGCCGGGCGGCGACGGAATCGCCGCCCGTTTCCGTAATCAGGCCGTCACACGGCGTCCTTGCCCGCCACCTTCAGCGCGAAGGCATATTCGAAGGCGACTTCCTCCAGCCGCTGGAAACGGCCCGACTTGCCGCCATGGCCGGCCGCCATGTTGGTTTTCAGCAGGATGGGGGCGGTGCCCGTGGTCTTTTCGCGCAGTTTCGCCACCCATTTGGTCGGTTCCCAATAGGTCACGCGCGGATCGGTGAGACCGGAAAGCGCAAGCAGCGGCGGGTAGGGTTTTTCGCCGACATTGTCATAGGGGCTGTAGGCGGCGATCCAGCCGTATTCCTCTTCCGATTCCAGCGGATTGCCCCATTCCGGCCATTCCGGCGGTGTCAGCGGCAGCGTGTCATCAAGCATGGTCGTCAGCACGTCCACGAAGGGAACGGCAGCGATGATGCCGGCGAACTTCTCCGGCGCCATGTTGACGACAGCGCCCATCAGCATGCCGCCGGCCGAACCGCCCTCGGCGATGATACGGTCATAGGAGGTGAAGCCTTCCTGAACCAGATGATCGGCAGCGGCGATGAAGTCCTTGAAAGTGTTCTGCTTGCCTTCCATCTTGCCGTTTTCGTACCACTCGAAACCCTTGTCCTTGCCGCCGCGGATGTGGGCGATGGCATAGATGAAGCCACGGTCGGCCAGCGACAGCGTGGTGGTGGAGAAGGAGGCGGGAATGGTGATGCCGTAAGCGCCGTAGCCGTAAAGCAGGCAAGGTGCGGAACCGTCCAGCGCCACGTCCTTGCGATAGAGCAGGGAGACCGGCACCAGTTCGCCGTCATGCGCAGGCGCCATGATGCGGCGGGTGATGTAATCATCAGGATTGTGGCCGGAAGGCACTTCCTGGGTTTTCAGCAGCGTGCGGTCGCGCGTCACCATATTGTAGTCGAACAGCTGGCTCGGCGTCGTCATCGACGAGTAAGAAAAGCGGATGACGTCGGTGTCGTATTCCGCAGCACCGTGCAGACCGAGTGAATAGGCCTCTTCGGCAAAGGCGATGGAATGTTCCTCGCCGGTGCGGCGGTCGCGAATGACTATGCGCGGCAGGCCGTCGCGGCGCTCCAGCCAGATCAGGTGGCGGGCATAGGCATCGACGGAGAGAATGAGACGGCCCGGCTCATGCGGGACGATCTCTTTCCAGTTTTCCTTGCCCGGTGCGGTGACCGGGGTTTCCATGATTCGGAAATCCTTGGCGTCGCCGTCATTGGTGAGGATGTAGAAGACATCGCCGCCTTCGCACATCGAATATTCTATGCCCTCTTCGCGCTCCGCCACCACGACAGGCTCTGCTGTCAGGTCCTTGGTGGAAAGAATGCGGTATTCGCTGGTTTCGTGGTCGTGAATATCGATGAAGATGAAATCATCGAGAACAGACGCGCCGA
Organism: Rhizobium sp. AN73; assembly: GCF_030757975.1. Taxonomy (NCBI): domain Bacteria; kingdom Pseudomonadati; phylum Pseudomonadota; class Alphaproteobacteria; order Hyphomicrobiales; family Rhizobiaceae; genus Rhizobium; species Rhizobium sp. AN73. The sequence goes on along the minus strand of NZ_JARWME010000002.1, from coordinate 1,716,418 downwards.
CGCCCATGAAGAAGCCAGGGTCCTTTTCCTCATAGACCAGCCGGTCGGCCGATTGTGGCTCGCCGATGATATGGTGAAAGACTTTCGAGGGACGGTGGTTTTCGTCCTGCAGCGTGTAGAAGAAGCTCTTGCCATCAGGCGCCCATGCACCGCCACCGCCGGTGTTTTCCACGACATCGGCAAGGTCTTCGTCGGTTTCGAGGTTGCGGATGCGCAGCGTGAAATATTCCGAGCCCTTGTCGTCGTAACCCCAGATGCCGTGGCTGTGATCGGAAGACTGGTCGAGACCGGCAAGACGGAAATAATCCTTGCCTTCCGCTTCCTTGTCGCCGTTCAACAGCACATGTTTTTCGCCGCCATCACGCGGGGTGCGGAAATAATGCGGCTGCTCGCCGCCGGTCACGAACAGCGTGCCATAGGCATAGGGACCGTCATTGACCGGAACGGAGGAATCATCCTGCTTGATGCGGCCCTTCATCTCCTCGAACAGCTTTTCCTGAAGCGCTTTGGTGTCACCCATGGCGGCTTCCATATAGGCGTTCTCGGCCTCTAGGTGGGCGCGGATGGCCGGGTCGAGCAGGGTGGGGTCCTTGAACATGGCCTGCCAGTTATCGGCCCGGAACCATGCGTAGTCGTCGGTGCGGGTTATGCCGTGATGCGTATCCTGAACGGGCCGTTTTTCGGCGGTCGGAGCAATGGGCAGGTTCTTGAAAATCGGCAAGGGAAACTCGCTTTCCTATAAAAATCCGTGGGCGTACCAAGGTGCGGCACCAAGATGTAGAGTGCCCCCCTCGGCCGATCAAGTTTCAAATCTCCACAGGTGAAATGAGGCTTGGGCACAATTTCGTCAGCTTTCGATCACATTTTGGCAATATCCGGCAAATCAGCGATGATGCGCGCCGGCCATCGGCCTGCCGCCCATCGACAAGAACAAACGAAAACTGACAGGATTCCATGCGAAAGCTTCTTCCCGCTGCCCTTTCTGCCTTTTTCCTTGCCTTGCAGGCCTTCACGCCTGCTTTCGCAATAGACGCCAACGTCATGCGGGAGCTGAACGTGCTTGCCCCCGAGGAGCGCCTGGAGCAGCGTTGCGATATCGAGGCGATGGAGAGAATAGCGACGGAGCAGAAGGGGATGCGGCCGGACAAGGTCATCGCCTATACATTCGGCGATCCAGAAGTTGGCAAGAATTCCATCAAGGCGTCGGGTGCGGTCTTCAGAAGCTCGGGCGAATGGTTCAAGCTGAAATACAAGTGTCAGCTCAAGAGCGACAGCCTCAGCATCCAGTCCTTCGAATATCACGTCGGCGACAGGATTCCTGAAGAGCAGTGGAAGAAGTTGTATCTTTATGACTGATCGCGGAATTCTTCGGCTTCGCGACAAGGTTTAACCTGCACTTTTCTTGCCGCCATGCCGACGGCTCTGTAACCCTGTCCTTCGATCGAAATGAGGGACATGGGCATGGCGAAGCGATTCAAGGGACTTTCGGCTTTTCCGATCACGCCGGCCGACGAGGCCGGGCAGGTGGATAGCCAAGCCTTTTCTGCTCTCGTCGAGCGGCTGGATGCGGCGGAGGTCGATTCCATCGGCATTCTCGGCAGCACCGGCACCTATATGTATCTGTCGCGCGCGGAGAGACGCCGGGCGATCGAGGCGGCCGCGGCTGTCCTCAAGGGCAGGCGCACGCTGATGGCAGGCGTCGGCGCGCTGCGCACCGATGAGGCCGTGGCGCTGGCAAAGGACGCGCAAGCCGCCGGTGCGGATGCGCTACTGCTGGCACCCGTTTCCTACACGCCGTTGACGCAGGAAGAGGCCTATCACCATTTCGCTGCCGTTGCGGGCGCAACGGGCCTGCCGCTTGCCATCTACAACAACCCGACGACGACGCGGTTTTCCTTCAGCGACGAGCTTCTGGTGCGTCTTGCCTATATCCCCAATATCCGCGCCATCAAGATGCCGCTGCCGGCCGATCGGACTATGCGGGCGAGCTTGCGCGGCTGCGGCCGAAACTGCCGGACGATTTCGCCATCGGTTACAGCGGAGACTGGGGATGCGCCGAGGCGACGCTTGCCGGAGGTGATGCCTGGTACAGCGTCGTTGCGGGCCTGCTGCCGGTCCCGGCTTTGCGGCTGATGCGGGCCGCGCAAGCTGGTGACGCAGACGAGACGCGCAGGCTCGACACGGCCTTCCAGCCGCTCTGGACGCTGTTCAAGGAATTCGGCAGCATCCGCGTGGTTTATGCCGCGGCCAACGCATTGTCGGTAACGGCCTGCGAACCGCCCCGGCCGATCCTGTCACTCACCAGCGCGGAACGCCAGCGGGTGGAAGAGGTGCTGAGTGCTTTGTCGACGCTGGAAGCCGCGCCATAATTCGGGCGTTTTGCAGGCAGATTGCCACATCCTCACATTCCGGAAATTGAAAAATGCTGCGTAGCCTGTCCTTTGCCGCTCTCTTCCTGTCGCTTGCGACCTCCGCTTTCGCGGGGACGGGCCTTGTCGAGCCGACGCTGAAAATGACGCCGAAGCATGACGGCAAGGTGCGGGTGGCGATGACGCTGGATGCCTGCATGGGCAAGACAGACCACCGCATTCTCGATACGCTGGTGAAGGAAAAGATCCCGGCAACGATCTTCGTGACAGCCCGCTGGCTGAAGCACAACAGCGAGGCGCTTTCCGTGCTGATGGCGCATCCGGATCTGTTCGAGATCGAAAATCACGGCGAAAACCACGTGCCGGCGGTGGACAAGCCCGTCTCCATTTATGGCATCGCCGCTGCCGGTTCCGAGGCTGCTGTCGAGCAGGAGGTCGAGGGCGGCAGGCAGGCAATTGTCGCGGCCACCGGCCTTCAGCCACAATGGTTTCGCGGTGCGACGGCAAAATATACCGCCTCGTCCATGGCCACCATCAACAGGCTCGGCATGCGGGTGGCGGGTTATTCCGTCAATGGCGACGGCGGTTCGCTTCTGGGCGCTGCCACCACGGCAAAACACATTGCCTCTGCCAAGGACGGCGACGTCATCATTTCCCACATCAACCAGCCCACCCATGAAGCGGGCGAGGGCGTGGTCAAGGGTCTTCTGGCGCTCAAAGCCCGCGGCGTGGTGTTCACAAGGCTGGACGACCCATCGTTTTTGCCGCCGGGGAATTGAGCTGGGCTTATAGAAACGCCCTCGTTCCGTCACCCCGGACTTGATCCGGGGTCCAGCGCGATCAAGTCTTTGATCGCGTAAGACACTTCCACGGCACAGACGCGCCGTGGCTGGATGCCGGATCAAGTCCGGCATGACGGAGGAAAGGTCATCGGCCTGATTACACATTCCAGTGACAGGCACGAGATGCATTGCCCCACATCCATGCCCGTTTTTCGGCGGCGCGCTGCTAAAATTTGCGCTAGCATCCTCCCATGCTGTTCAAACGCCCCGACACCGAAACCCTATATTCCGCCCTTGTGAACAAGGACCCCGCCTATGAGGGCGTGGCCTATGTGTGCGTGATCTCGACGAAGATTTTCTGTCGTTTCACCTGCACGGCGCGAAAGCCGAAGATTGAAAACTGCCGGTTTCGCGAAACCATCGCCGAATGTCTGGAAGCGGGTTTTCGCCCCTGCAAGCGCTGCAAGCCGATGCTTGCCTATGGCACGGCCGACGAGACTGTGACCGCGCTGTTGACGGCGCTGGAAAACGAACCGGCGCGGCGCTGGCGCGAGGAGGACGTGGTGGCGATGGGGCATGATCCCTCCACCGTGCGCCGCACCTTCAAGCGCCGTTTCGGCATGAGTTTTCTGGAAATCGCAAGATTGCGACGTCTCGGCGATGCGGCGACAAGCCTTGCCTCGGGCGAAGCGGTGATCGGCGCGCAGATCGACGCCGGTTATGAATCGGGCAGCGGTTTCCGCTCGGCGATCAACCAGTTCTTCGGCACATCACCCGCCGCCATGAAGGGCAAGGGGTTCCTGAAGGGCGACTGGATCGACACCCCGATCGGCCCGATGCTGGCCGTTGCCGACGACCATGCCCTGCACCTTCTCGAGTTCGCCGATAGGCCGGCGCTTCCGGCCGAGCTGAAACGGCTGAAGACGCGCACCGGTGCGGATATGGTGCTCGGGCGGACGCCCGTGATCGACCAGATCGCGGCGGAACTTGCGGTCTATTTCGCCGGTCGCTCGGCGGCCTTCGAAACCCGGCTCGCAGGCCATGGCACACCGTTTGAGCGTGACGTCTGGCGTGCGTTGCGGGAGATCCCGGCGGGAGATATCGTCAGCTATTCTTCGCTTGCAACCACGATGGACAGGCCGACCGCCGTGCGCGCCGTTGCCCGTGCCAATGGCGCCAACCAGATCGCCATCGTCGTGCCCTGCCACCGGGTGCTGGGGGCGGATGGCAGCCTGACCGGTTATGGGGGCGGGCTGTGGCGCAAGAAGTGGCTGATCGAGCATGAGCGCCGCATGGCGCACAAGGCCGCCTTGTCGCTGGCGTCCTGAGCGGCCTTAGAGCGTTTTCGCTTTTGGTAGAAATACTTCAATCCGGCAGGTTGGGAACGACCCGGCGCGATGGAAACAGTTCGCGCGTCAACGTCATGGCGATCAGCGACAGCGGCAGCGCCAGCATGGCGCCCGCAGCACCCCACATCCACGTCCAGAAGATGATCATCACGAAGACGAGGAACGGGTTGATCTCCATGTTGCGGCCAATCACCGCCGGAAAGGCCAGGTTTTCCATCAGCAGGTGAATGGTGAAGAAGATCGCCGCCGGCAACAGCGCCAGAATGATGTTGTCGTGGGTGATGATGCCCGCCACCGTCAGCGATATCGTCATCAGGGTGATGCCGAGGAACGGCACGAAGCTGGAGAGGAAGGCGAACAGCCCCCACAAAAGCGGCATTGCCAGCCCGCCCAAATAGGCGATGACCACCATCGTCACGCCGAGGCCGGCATAGATCAGCGCCGCCGTCGCAAAATAGGTGCCGAGCACTTCTTCCACCGCACCGATGATGCGGATGGCTCGTAGCCTTTGATGCCGGGCCGGAAAGGCCATGATGATCGCCTTGCGCAACCGCAGGCGGCTGTAGAGGAACATCAGCAGCGCGGCGAGGAAAATCATGCCCTGAATGACGGCGGGGGTGACGTTGGAGCCGAGCACGGAAATGATCTCGCCGCTGCGCGAAATCAGCGATTCCATCGACATCGACCCCATGCTGAAGGTTGCTGCCGAGATGTTCAGCCATCGGATGCTTTGCAGATAGGGGAGGAAGCGGTCCATACTGCGTTCGATCAGCGCCGGGCCTTCCGAGGCGAGCTGCGATAGCGGGTCGATCAGCGAATTGACCACGAAAAACATCACCGCCGCCACGAGGGTGGAGAGGATGAGCGCAACGCCGAAGCCGGGAATGCCGTAGGAACCGAGTTTTTCCGCAGCGATGCCGAGGATCATGCCCACCACGATCGCCATCACCACCGGAATGAGGATGAGCGACAATTCGTGGATGACCGCCATCGAGACGATGAGGAAGATGCCGATAACTGACCATGCGACGACCACATCCAGAGCTTCGCGGCCGAGCGGTTGCTGGCTGCGCGCATCGTCGCGGCGCGAACCGTGCGCGTGAGCTTCCAGCGGATCGGCTCGCGTTACCGCGACAGTCCCGCTACCGGCGCCAATTTTTGTGTCATTGCTGGCCAAAGCGCCGGTTTTGTCCGGTCTGGCATTTTCATTCATCGAACGTTCCCCCAATAAGATGAGAAACGTTCGAAAAATGTGGCGGTTCCGGGGCAGCAGCAAATTTCTGCCGCCCCGTTTTTCGTTAAGCAGAAAGCCTGAGACTGATACCCCACGGGTCTTTCAGGACGATGCCGTCGCTTTGCCGCTCGGTTTGGATCTCCAGCCGGTCGAGTGCGGCAATTGCATTGTCGAGAGCCGCAGGTTCGTTGAATCTCAACGAGTAACCGGAAAGGCCGGTCATAGTGTCCTTGCGGGCAGTGGCGCCACGGCTGTTCCAGATATTGGCCGCGACATGGTGGTGATAGGCCCCGGAGCCGAAGAAGCTGGCCCCCGGATAACGCGCCATGATTTTCAGCCCCAGCACGTCCTGATAAAACTCATCCGCCTGCGGAATATTGCCGACCTGCAGATGGATATGGCCGATCGCCGTTCCCTCTGCCGCACCGTTGAAGGCCGTCTTCGGTGCGTCGTCGTAAAGCGCCTGAAGATCGAGGCGGAGCGTGGCCATCTCCACCGTGCCATCCTGCTGGTATGTCCATTCGGACGGCGACCGGTCGCGATAGACCTCGATGCCGTTGCCTTCGGGGTCGGCGAGATAGATCGCCTCGCTGACCAGATGGTCGGACGCGCCCTGAAGCTGGATATTGTTGTGGGCGGCATGCGCCAGCCAATGCGCCAGATCATCGCGGCCCGGCATCAGGAAGGCGGTGTGGAACAGGCCTGCGGCATTGCGCGGCGCGCGTTCTGCCGCATCTGAGGTGGAAAGCGTCAGCAGCGGCTGGCCGTTGACGCCGAGAACCTCGCCGCTCGGGCTTTTCTCGATGACGGAAAGACCGATGATTTTCTGGTAGAAATCCGAAACGCGCGGCAGATCGTGAACGACGAGATGAGCCTGGCCGACATAAGCCGGGCGCGTCAGGGCGAATTGTTTGATTTCACTCATCATAATCTCCATATTGAATCCGACGCACCGAGGCGTGGATCGCCGGTCGCCGACATCGGCCGACGCCGCTTCGCGGCGTTCGTTTGAGGTGAATATGGGCGGATTTCGTCGTTCAGCAAAGACCACCGTCTGGCGATTGACCGTCCACTATTCGTTGACAATGCCCGATTCCGGCGCTCGTCCCGGCTTTGACTTCGATCAAGGCGAAGGGCGTGCCGACGGGGAAATATGAGCTTGAGCCCGACACGCGAAACGGCAGATTACGCCAAAGGAGACAACCATGTACAAAAAGATCATCGTACCGGTAGACCTCAGCGCCATCGACAAGGGAGAAAAGATCCTCGCCAAGGCCAAGGCGCTGCTGGATGTGGACGGCGAGATCGTCCTCATCAACGTGGTCGAGGAACTGCCCGGCTATATGGCGATCGATCTGCCTGTCGACCTCATCGAAAATGCCATCAAGGACGCCAAGACGAAACTTTCCGACATTCAGGCAAAGGCCGGCTTCAAGGGCCAGCACGAGATCAGAAGCGGCGCGCCCGCGCGTGAAATCATTGCCGCTGCCGAAGAGCACAAGGCTGATCTCATCATCATCGCATCGCATCTGCCTGATTTTACCAACTATTTCATCGGCGCCACCGCCGACCGCGTGGTGCGCCACGCCAAGTGCTCGGTGCTGATCGACCGGTAAAGCGTGAAGTCGCAGGGTTGCGGGCGATCTCCGCCCGCACCAGCTGGAGGAGAAGACCATGAATGTCGAAAGTTACGAGAAAATCCTGCGTGACCGCCAGCGCGAGCTTGATAGCCGCCTGCACCGGATCGAGGCCGATTTCGAGGAGCCGCGCAACCCGGATGACAATGACCGCGCCGTCGAGCGCAACAATGACGAAGTGCTGGACGAACTGGGGCAGGTGGGCCAGGACGAGCTGCGCGCCATCGACGCAGCGCTCGACCGCATCGCAAACGGCACCTTCGGCATCTGCGTCAAATGCGGCAAGCGGATTTCGGACGAACGCCTGAAAGCCGTGCCCTATACGCCGTTCTGCCAGGAGTGTGCTGCGGCGCTGTGAGGGGCGGCGTTGCCCCTCGTTTCTTCTCCCCGAGGGGGAGAAGGTGGCCCGAAGGGCCGGATGAGGGGGCAAGCTCTCCGAATATCTCGACCGTCGCCCCCTCATCCCGCTGCCGCGGACTTCTCCCCGGCGGGGAGAAGAAACAAGCGGCACTCACTCGCTCCATGGTGATGGGCTCTGGCTCGAGGGCGACCCCACCACCTCTCATTTCACAACAGCCTCGAACGCAATTTGATTGCCGTTAACCTGCCGCTGTCTTGTTCCTGTCTAATATTGCCGTCATGCTTGGTCATAAGCAGGCAAACGGGTATGGACTATGAGTAACGTGTGGCGGTTTGGGCGCCAGTATGATTTTCACGAGATCGTCGCCGATGGCATCGTGCACGGCGTCGGCATTGTGTTCGCGCTGGTTGGCGCGACGGCGCTGATTTTTTACGCGACCGTCTGGGGCAGCATCAGCGCCATTGCGGCCGCCTGGATTTATGGTCTCGGTCTGGTTGCCTGTCTTTCCGTATCCTTCACCTACAATATCTGGCCGCACTCCAACGTAAAATGGTTCCTGCGCCGGCTGGATCATTCGGCGATCTTCATCCTGATTGCCGCCACCTACACGCCCTTTCTGATGCGCGGCATTCATGATCCGCTGATCGCCACCATGCTGGGGCTGATCTGGCTTGCAGCCATCTGCGGCATATTGCTGAAATGCCTGTTTCCCGGCCGTTATGACCGCGTCGCCATCGGCCTTTATCTCGCCATGGGCTGGAGCGGCATCATGGTGGTGCAGCCGCTCTCGTCGCATCTCGCTCCTGTTACGATCTGGCTGATCATTGCCGGCGGCGTCATCTATTCGCTCGGCGTGGTCTTCCATGTCTGGGAAAAGCTGCGCTTCCAGAACGCCATCTGGCACGGTTTCGTTGTTGCCGCCGCCGTTGTCCATTATTTTGCAGTGGTCACCTCCTTCAGCCTCGCTCCCCTGACTTCCTGAAGAGTGACGTCCTGAAGAGTGGCCTCCTGATATTGCGGGCACTGGACAGCCATCCACGCCATCGCCTAATGCTCGCCTGAAGATCGCGCCCGGAGAATGACGGGCGCGGTGCAGGCAAGAACGAGGGCGAAGGACAATGACCGTGGAACTGCGCGACGCGACCGTGGATGATCTCTCCGGCATCATGGAGATTTACAACGACGCGGTCCTGAACACGACGGCGATCTGGAACGAGGTGCTGGTCGATCTGGATAACCGCAAGGAATGGTTCGCCGCCCGCACGTCACGCGGCTTCCCGGTCCTCGTCGCGATCCTCGACGGCAAGGTTGCCGGTTATGCCTCCTATGGCGACTGGCGCGCCTTCGACGGTTATCGCCATACCCGCGAACATTCGGTCTATGTGCATAAGGACGCGCGCGGCCACGGCATCGGCAAGCGGTTGATGCAGGCGCTGATCGACCATGCCTCAGGCAACGACGTGCATGTGCTGATCGCCGCAATCGAGTCGGAAAACGTCGCCTCCATCCGCCTGCACGAAAGCCTCGGTTTCACGGTTGCAGGCCGGTTTTCGGAAGTCGGCATCAAGTTCGGCCGCTGGCTGGACCTGACCTGCATGGAGCTGAAATTAAGCATTTCCAGTAAAAGTGCGTAGCGGTTTTACGTCCGGAAAATGCGTAAAATCAAAGACCTAATACGCTAGCGGGTTTTCTTTCAGGCGGGACGCCGCGCGAAGGCGAGCATGACGCCGAAGGCCATCATCATTGAGCCACTGATCCGGTTGACGCGCTTCAGGGCGCGCGCATTGCGCATGAGACCGGACAGCCGCGAGCCGACAAAGGCGTAAACGGTGATCGCCACCACTTCGAGCAGCAGGAAAATTCCGCCGAGCGTGGCGAAACTCTGCCAATAGGCGTCCTGCTGGATGAATTGCGGGAAAAAGGCCGTGAAGATCAGGATAGCCTTGGGATTGCCGGAGGCGACGAAAAACTCCTGCCGCAGATAGGTTTTGAGGACATTGCCGTTGCCCGAGGATACATCGGGAGCGGTCACGTCAGCCTTTGAGCGGATGAGCTTGAAGCCGATCCACAGCAGGTAAAGCACGCCGATCCATTTGATCAGCGAAAACATCATCTCGGAGGCCATCAAAAGCGCGCCGAGCCCGAGTGCTGCAATCGCGATCATGCCCGCAAAAGCGACCAGCCTGCCGCTTGCCGCCATCACCGCCGTCGCCATGCCGTAGCGCGCACCGACCGTCATCGACAAAAGATTGTTCGGCCCGAACGCCATGTTCAGGGCAAAGCAGGCGGGAATGAAGATGAGGATGGTTTCGAGCGCCATGGTGGTGATCCGGAAGGAGTGAGATGGCGATGATCTCACTCTCCGGCCCGGCTGTCGAGATAGCCGTTTCAGCGATGAAGGCCGGCGAGGATAACCGGCCTTTCACCTGTCTTTTATCAAACCGGCTCGAACACCATCGAATGGCCGTTGATGCAGTAACGCAGGCCGGTGGGCGGCGGGCCGTCGGGGAAGACGTGGCCGAGATGACCGCCACAATTGGTGCAGCGGATTTCGGTGCGCACCATGCCCAGCGTCGCATCGCGATGTTCGGTCACGGCACCCGGTTTCACTGGCTCGAAATAGCTCGGCCAACCGCAGCCCGCATCGAACTTGGTGTCGGAGAGGAACAGCGGCTCGTCGCAGGCGGCGCAGCGGTAGAGGCCTTTCTGGAATGTGTCCCAATAGGGACCGGTAAAGGCGCGCTCGGTGCCGTGTTCGCGGAGAATGCGATATTGCTCCGGCGTCAGCTGCTCGCGCCAGTCGGCATCGCTCTTATTCACTTTCGGGGATGTCAGATCGCTCATGGAATGATCCTTTCTGTTCCTGCCAGAAATAGTCATCGTCGCTACCGATTGGAAGAGGGCAGCTGTCATAACGAGTACGTTACGGGCAGGGGAGGGAGTCGATTTGGGTTGAGATGGCGGTGTCTATGCCTTAACTGAAAACTCGATTTGAAAAAAAGAACGCCAGTCATTGGCGCGCAGGGGTGGGGGACACCCCGGGAGATGTGAATGACATCAGATGTCACGCAGCTGACATTCCTGTCGCTGTTCTTGCCGTTTCTGGCAGCGCTTGCCGCACCGGTGCTGGTGAAGAAGTTCGGTCACAATGCCGCGTGGATCCTCGCGATCGCGCCGGCGCTGGCCTTTGTCCATTTCGCGCTGATGCTGCCGCAGGTGGCGGCAGGCGGCGTGGTGACAGGCGGTTACGTCTGGGTTCCGAGTTTCAACCTCAGCTTCTCCTGGTTCATCGACGGCCTGTCGCTGACCTTCGCGCTTCTCATCACCGGCATCGGCCTGCTGATCGTGCTTTACGCCGGCGGGTACATGAAGGGGCACCCGCAGCAGGGTCGCTTCCTGTCCTTCCTGCTGCTGTTCATGGGCGCGATGCTGGGCGTTGTCGTTTCCGACAGCCTGTTGATGCTGTTTGTTTATTGGGAACTGACCTCGATAACCTCCTTCCTGCTGATCGGCTTCGACCATGCGCGCCCGGCCGCACGCCGTGCCGCCTTGCAGGCGCTGGTGGTAACGGGCGGCGGCGGTCTGCTGCTGCTCGCCGGGCTGATCTTCATCTGGGACATGAGCGGCATGACGCAATTGTCGATGCTGGTGCGTGGCGGCGATATATTGCGCGACAGCCCGTTTTATCTGGCCGCGCTGCTTCTGGTTCTCGGCGGTGCCTTCACCAAATCGGCGCAGTTTCCCTTCCATTTCTGGCTGCCCAACGCCATGGAAGCGCCGACACCGGTTTCGGCCTATCTGCATTCGGCAACCATGGTGAAGGCCGGCGTCTATCTTCTGATGCGCCTCAATCCCGTTCTCGGCGATACCGCCGCCTGGCAGATATTGCTGCCGTTCTTCGGCGGACTGACCATGCTGACAGGCGCGCTGCTTGCCGTGCGCCAGACCGATCTGAAGCTGATGCTCGCTTATACCACCGTATCGTCGCTCGGCCTGCTGGTCATGCTCACCGGCTTCGGTTCGGACCACGCCATCGAGGCGGCGGTGATTTATCTGGTGGCGCATTCGCTGTTCAAGGGCGCGCTGTTTATGGTCGCCGGCATCATCGACCACGAGACCGGCACCCGCGACGTGACGAAGCTCGGCGGCTTGCGAAAAGCCATGCCGATAACCTTCGCAGCAGCACTTGCGGCAGCGATTTCCATGGCCGGCCTGCCGCCCTTCTTCGGCTTTCTCGCCAAGGAGGAGATTTATTATGCGCTGGCGCATGGCAATCCGCGCGCCGTGCTGTTCACCGGCATCGCCATTCTCGGCAACGGGCTGATGTTCGCCGTCGCCTTTGCCGTGGGGCTGAAACCCTTCCTCGGCAAGCCGGTGAAAACGCCGAGACATGCACATGAGGGACCGGTGCTGCTCTGGCTCGGCCCGGCGCTTCTGGCGGTGAAGGGGCTGACCATCGCGCTTTTTTCCGGCATCGCGCATTTCTACATCTCGACACCCATGGCAAGCGCGATTGCGGGCAAGTCGCGGCCGGTGGAAATCTCGCTCATTCCCCATATAGGCGTGCCGCTCGGCCTGTCGCTGCTGACGATCGCGCTCGGCATCGCCCTCTATACGCAGCTTTCCGCCGTCCGTGGCCTGATGGTGCGCACCTTCAAGGCGATGGGGCCGGGGCCGGACAGGGGCTTTGATGTTTTCATCACAGCACTCGTCAAAGTCTCGTTCCATGTGACCCGGCTCATCCAGCCCGGCAGGCTGGAATTTTACGTCACCGCCACTTTCGCCATCGTTGCCGTCGTGCTGCTTGCGCCGCTGTTTCTCTATGGCGAACTTCCGTCCATGCCGGCCTGGCCGCGCGACATGAAGATCCATGAGCTGACCTTCATCGCCATTGCGGTTGCGGGCCTTGTAGCGGTGCTGACGGCTTCGAGTCGGCTTACCGCCATCATCGCGCTCGGCATTCAGGGTTTTGCCGTGGCGGTCATCTTCCTGCTGTTCGGTGCGCCCGATCTTTCCTTCACGCAGTTCATGGTCGAAACGCTGTCGGTGGTCATCCTGACGCTGGTGATGACGCGGCTTCGCCTGTCGCCGTCAGACCATCGCGGCCTTGGCCAGACGTTGCTGGACAGCACCATCGCCCTTGCCTGCGGAACCGGCTTTGCCCTGTTCCTGATGCGGGCGACGGAGGCGAGTTTCGACAATCGCCTCACAGATTTCTACAACACCTATTCCAAGGTCATCGCCCACGGCGCCAATGTGGTGAATGTCATTATCGTCGATTTCCGCGGCACGGATACGCTGGGCGAGATCGCGGTGGTGATGATAACAGGCCTTGCCATCCTCGCGCTCATCCGCATCCGCCCGGCGGTCGTCAAGGGACCGGCGAAGATCGCCAAGAAAAAGGGAGCGCGGGCATGAACACGCTGATTCTCCGCACCGTTGCCCCTGTCGTCACCAGCCTTATGGTGCTGTTTTCCATCTTCGTGCTGCTGCGTGGCCATAACGAGCCGGGTGGCGGTTTCATCGGCGGGTTGATCGCGGTCTCGGCGCTGGCGATCTACGGCATCGCTTATGGCGTGGCGGCGGTTCGGCGCGCCATCGTGTTTCATCCGCTGTCCATCGCCGGTGCGGGGTTGCTTATGGCGATGCTGTCCGGCCTCGTATCGATTGCCGCGGGCGTGCCCTTCATGACCGGACTTTGGGTCTATCCGAGCCTTCTGGGCGTCGAAGTGCCGCTCTCCACCGTCATGTCCTTCGATATCGGCGTTTATCTCGTCGTGGTCGGCGCCATCACCTCCATTGCGCTTGCGCTGGAAGAAAGGGAAAGCGACTGATGGAAGCGGTTTTCTCCATTCTCGTCGGCATCTTCTTCTCGGTGGCGATCTATCTCATGCTGTCGCGCCACAGCATCCGCATGCTGCTCGGCATCGCCATCCTCGGCAATGCGGTCAATCTCCTGCTGTTCACGGCGGGCAGGCTGACGCGCGAGGTGCCGCCGATAATTCCGCCCGGCATGGATACACTGCCCGCAGGTGCGGCCAATCCGCTGCCGCAGGCGCTGATCCTGACGGCAATCGTCATTTCCTTTTCCTTCTTCTGTTTCCTTCTGGTGCTGACCTGGCGCGCGTTCCAGGAACTGCAGACCGATGACACGGACGAAATGCGCACCGCAGAACCGGCAGGCGAGCCTTTGCCGCCGCTCGGTTATTGAGCGGGCGAGGCGTAAACAGACATGGCTTCATCCACCACCTCCGCAATCTCCGATCTTTCCGCAGCGCTCGTCACGGCACCCGTGCCCCTGTCCGACTGGCTGATCATTCTCCCCGTCGCGCTCTCAATCGGCGCGGGCGCGGTGCTGATGATGCTGCGCCACACCATGCGTCTGCACGCGCCCATCGCGATCACGGCGCTCGTCCTGCTGGTGCTGCTCGATGCCGCCCTTTTGTGGAAGGTCGTGACCGAGGGGCCGTTCACCATGGTCATGGGCCGCTGGCTGCCGCCCTTCGGTATCGCCTTTACCGCCGACCTCACCGGCACGCTGCTGTCACTCGCGGCGGCCATCGTGGCGCTTGCCGGCGCTATCCATGCCAGCGCCGATATCGACGCTAGCGGCAGGCGATACGGGTTTTATCCCTTCCTGATGCTGTTGATGGCGGGCGTCACCGGCGCGTTCCTGACTGGCGACCTCTTCAACCTCTATGTCTGGTTCGAAGTGCTGCTGATCTCGTCCTTCGGGCTGATCGTGCTTGGCTCTACGCGCGAGCAGATCGACGGCGCGCTGAAATACGCCATTCTGAACCTCATCGGCACGACGCTGTTCCTGATCGCGGTCGGTTATCTCTATGCCATCTTCGGCACGCTCAACATGGCTGACATCGCGCTGAAGGCGACGCAACTGCGCGGCACGGCACCGCTGATGACGCTTACCAGTCTGTTTGCTCTCGCCTTTGCCATGAAGGCGGCGGCCTTTCCGGTGAATTTCTGGCTGCCCGCCTCCTATCACACGCCGCGCATCGTCGTTTCCGCCCTGTTCGGCGGGTTGCTTACCAAGGTCGGTATCTACGCGCTGCTGCGCGTCATGGTCATGCTGTTTCCGGTCGAGCGGGAGGAGTTGAGCATCGTCATCGCCGTCTCTGCGGCACTGACCATGGTGCTGGGGGCCATGGGTGCGCTGGCCCAGAACGATATCCGCCGCATGCTTGGTTACATCGTCATATCAGGCATCGGTTACATGATGGCGGGCATCGCCATCGGCACGCCCTCCGGTGTGTCAGGCGCGATCCTTTATGCGCTGCACTCCATGGTGCTGATGACGGCGCTTTATCTCGCTGCCGGCCATACAGCCCGTCTCGGCGGCAGTTTCGCCCTGACCTCGCTCGGTGGCCTTTACCGGCAGGCGCCGTGGTTTTCGGGCCTCGCGCTCGCGCTGTTTTTCGCCGGTTCCGGCCTGCCGCCCTTTTCCGGCTTCTGGCCGAAGGTCGTTCTCGTCAAATCGGCGATCGATATCGGTGCCTGGTGGCTCGCTGCCTCCATTCTCGCCTCCGGTTTCATTACCACCATCGCTTTCGGGCGGGTCTTCCTTCTGTGCTTCTGGCGTCCGGCATCGGCTGTGGCATCGACCGGGCAAGCTCCGGCGCAGCCTCTGTCGCCTCTGGCGGCCCCGTCTTTCGCGCCGCTCGTGGGGCTGACATTGCTGGTGGTGTTTTTCGGCCTGTTCCCGGAAAGCCTGCTCAATCTCAGCCAGCAGGCGGCGGCGGGCCTTGGCAATCCTGAAGCCTATATCCAGTCGGTGTTTTCCGAAGGGGGCAACCCATGAGCCGCTACGTCTTGATATTGCTCTTTGTCGCCGTGTGGCTTGCCGTAACCGGCAGCGTCACCCCGGCCAACATCTTCTTCGGCCTCATCGTCTCAGGCCTGGCGCTCGGCCTTATCCGTCACCAGATACCGGGGGGCGAAGCTCACCGGCTGCGTCCCGTCCGCGTGCTGTCGCTGCTGCTGCTGTTCTTCAAGGAGTTGGCGCTGTCGGCCTGGAAGGTGGCCGTGATGGTGACGCGGCGCAAGCTCGACGTGCAGCCCGGCATCTTCGCCTATCCGCTGAGGCTGACGACGGATTTCCAGATCACGTTGCTTGCCAATCTCATCACGCTGACCCCAGGCACGCTGTCGGTCGATGTTTCCGAGGATAAAAAGACGCTCTACGTTCACGCGATCGACTGCAGCAATATCGAGGCCGCGAAGAACGACATCAGGAACGGCTTCGAAAAAAAGATCATGGAGGCGTTTCAGGGATGACGCCGGAACAAATAGTTTCATTTGCAACTATACTTGCCACGGTTGTACTGTCGGCTGCGTTTTTGCTGACAGTATATCGCGTTGTCGTCGGTCCGACCTTGCCGGACCGGATCGTCGCGCTCGACATGCTGGTCGGCATCGCCATCGGCTTCATCGCGCTCATCGCCATCCGCACCGGTTTCGATCTTTATGTCGATATCGCCATCGCACTCGGGCTGGTGGGTTTTCTGGCGACGGTGGCCTTTGCCCGCTTCGTGTTGTCGCGCGGCGCAGATGGCAGGCGCGGGACAAAGGCGGTTCTGGACGGGGAGCGGGCATCGGAAGCCCCTGAAAAGCTTATGAAAACTGGGCAGAAGCGCGGAAAAAGAAGGGGCGGACGATGATGGGCTGGATCGTGGCTATTCTGGTTGCGGCACTGACGGTTTCAGGCGCTGCCTTCTCGCTGATTGCGGCAATCGGGCTTAATCGCCTGCCGGATGTCTATACCCGCATGCATGCGGCCTCCAAGGCGGGCACGGTGGGTTCCGGTCTGCTGCTTCTGGCTGTGGGCATTCATTCCATGGAAATATCGACCTTGGCGCGGGCGCTTGCCGGTTTCTTTTTCTTTGTTCTGACAGCACCCGTCTCGGCACATCTTCTTGCTATGGCTGCACACAAGGCAGGTTATCCGCTTGCTGATAAATCGGTAGTTGATGACCTAAAGAAAATTTGAAGTTGAATTACCCCCTAATAATAGGGGGTCTTCGTTTTCCATTACTACTTGGCATAGTATTTTATTACCCGTGATTTTTTGTATTCCAATTAGACTGTTTTGAACTGAAAAATTCATAATAGGAATTTGACTTTTGCTGTTTTGATGCTATCCAAATTAAGTGTAAAGTTGCTTATCGCGATTTGCATCTAGCCTCTTCATGGTCGACATAGGCATTTTATTAATGTCTAATCTATGGTTGATCAGACCATTGTTGGCCATGTCGCGGGCTACAAGTTGAATCTCGGATCAATTCGTTTCCGGTTTCGCTTGAAATCTAGGGGTAGATTTCACGTTGGTTTCAACAGGCGAAGGTGGGGCACCGGGTAACTTCACATCGCTCGATGCGGCGTTCGCTCGCGTCTGGAGATCAATAACAGGAGATACTTAAATGACGGAAACTGCATACGGTAACGCCCAGGATCTGCTGGTCGAACTGACGGCGGATATTGTGGCTGCCTATGTTAGCAACCACGTCGTTCCGGTAACTGAGCTTCCCGGCCTTATTTCGGATGTTCATACGGCACTCAGCGGAACATCGGCACCGGCATCGGTGGCGGTCAATGTTGAAAAGCAGAAGCCTGCCGTGTCCGTTCGCAAGTCGGTTCAGGACGATCATATCGTCTGTTTGGAATGTGGCGGCTCGTTCAAGTCGCTCAAGCGCCACCTGACGACGCATCACAGCATGACGCCGGAAGAATATCGCGAAAAATGGGACCTGCCGGTCGACTATCCGATGGTTGCTCCCGCCTATGCCGAAGCCCGCTCGCGGCTCGCCAAGGAAATGGGTCTCGGCCAGCGCCGCAAGGCGAACCGTTGATTTTCTAAAAACGGATCGGTCTGGCCGGTTCTTCTCCCCGCTGGGGAGAAGGTGGCCTGAAGGGCCGGACGAGGGGCACTCTCGCAGCATATTGCTGGCTTTGCCCTTTCAATCCGCTGCCGCGACCTTCTCCCCAGCGGGGAGAAGGCGGCAGGACGCAAACGCCTGCTCCAGATGTAACCATGCCCTATGCCCAGCCGGTCCTTCGACCGGCTTTTTTATTGCCGCGCGTAATTTCGGTAGAGGAAAAGAATCCTTCTCTGAGGCCAGCTCTTCTTCAAAAACAAAGCGAAATCAATCGCATGTTTTTCGACGCCAAATTCACACTTCCCCACGATCGTTCTCAGGTGTATGAATTAATTCCTATTCGTAAAGGAGTTGCATATGCCGCCGGATATGTCGTCTTTGCCTGCCCCGTTGCGACCTTGCGTGCAGGTCGACCATCGCAATTTTCGCCGCTTTCCACCCGTGGCCGGGCGGGATGAGATTTCGCGGATTTGCCGGCTGATCCGGCAACTGACGGGCGAAATGGTGCAATTGACCGGCGATCGTGTGGCCGCGCGCCGGGACAGGCGGCGCAGTGAATGCCATATCCGCCAGATCGCCATGTATGTGTGTCATGTGCAGCTCGGTATTCCCATGTCGGATATCGGCCCCTGTTTCGGCAGGGACAGAACGACGGTCGGTCATGCCTGCCAGGTGGTCGAGGACCGTCGCGACGAGCCGGCCTTCGACGAGTTCGTTGCCATGCTAGAGCGGCTTGCCGGCAGCATTTTTAATGTGATGAAGGGTGTGCGGGATGAGTGAGGCGAAAAGCGCAGCAGCCATGCCTCCCGATCCTGTCCTGTTGCGGCTCCTGCGTTTTATTGCTGCGGGCGTGGCTGAAATCTCGGAGGATGGCGGCGATATGGTGCTGCGACGGTCCGAGGCCGGGAAAGACATGGCAGGGCGTCCAGCCTTGCGGTTTCCGGCCGCAACGGTGCGGCTCGCCGTCTCTGGGGGATTGATCGGCAGGCAGGAAAACACGCTCGCCGCCGCGCCGCCGCTCGCCGCATATCTCAAGCGCGCGATAGCCAAGGACCGAGACGAGATTTTTCAGGAACAGCATTGGGATTTGCAGGCGGTGGTTCTGGATGTCGGCGAAGACAGGCAGCCGGCCCGGCGCAACCTCAATACCTCGCCGCTGACAAGCCTTTCACGCTTGAAGGAGCGGGATGGCGCGGCATTTTTTCCCACTGACGCCTTGCAGGCGGGCGAACGCCTCGCCGCCGATTTCCACCGCGCGCAATTGAGCCCGAGGATAACGGCAACGTGGGAGCCGAAAACAGCCAGCCGCACGAAAGGGGAGGCGGGTGGTGCGCTTGATCTCACAGAGGCGGCGATGGCTGCACGGACGCGGTTTTCCCGCGCGGCCGACGCGATGGGGCCTGAACTGTCGGGCGTCGCCATCGATGTCTGCTGTTTCGAAAAGGGTCTGGAGGCGGTGGAGCGGGAGCGGCAATGGCCGGCGCGTTCGGCAAAACTGCTGTTGCGTGCCGCACTTTTGTCCCTTGCCCGGCACTATGCGCCGCAAGCGCAACGTACCGCAAGGACGAGCCACCACTGGGGCGACGAAGACTATCGCCCGCCGATGGCAACAACGGTGTCAACAGGGTGAGGGGTCAGGCGGCCAGAAGCCGCGCTTCCTCGCGGATACGCTTGATCATGGAGCGCAGGCCATTGGCACGCTGCGAGGACAGATGTTCCACCAGCCCGATCTTGTCGAACACCTTGATGGCGTCGAGATCGGCGATATCGGAAGCCTTCTTGCCGGAATAGACGGCGAGAACGATGGCGACGAGGCCGCGCACGATATGCGCGTCGGAATCGCCCTCGAAGGTCATGAGAGGATCTTCTGCACCGTCGCTATGGCTGACAAGCCAGACCTGACTTGCGCAACCCTGCACCTTGTTCTCAGACGTGCGCTTGTCTTCCGGCAGATCGGGCAGCGCCTTGCCGAGTTCGATGACGTAACGATAGCGATCCTCCCAGTCGTCGAGGAAGGCGAAATCGTCAAGGATCGTATCGAGAGAGGCCATGTTGTGCGCCGTATTGTCCGTTATTGCATGTCTTCGCTAGGATATAGGTGAATTGTGGTCGCTTTTGAACCATGCAGGCCACGAAAAAGCCCACGGAAAACAGGTTTCCGTGGGCAAGTTTGGCAGGCAGTCTCGCAGACGGACATATCCGGCTGCAGGAATGGGATGGCGCGGCGATGCGCGGCCGGGAAAAAGTCAGGGTGCGGGGCGCTTCAGCGGCAGGGGAATGATGGTACCGGTCTTCAGCGTGTCGGTATTTCCAGGGAATTCGACGCTGATCGCGGGGGCTTCGGCCAGTTTTTCGCCCTCGTTGACGAGCTTGGCGACGGGAGCCGTCTTGTCACCGGAGGCAAGCTGCTTGTCGAGCAATTCATAGGCGACCTTGGCGCCTTCCTTTGCCCGTTCGCCGAGCGCGTGGAAGGTTTCGGCGCCCTTGACGCAGACATCGGGTTTTTCGATGCAGATGGCGCTAACATAACGATAGGCCTCACCGGCTGCCGAAACGGCGCTGGGAAGATCGAATGCCGAAGGTTCCTTGGCGGGATCGTTGCTGCTGCCGATATAGGACAGCGCCACGAGTACCAGCGAAAACCAGAATGTTCCTTTGATCAGAAACCACATTGTCAGACACCCTGCCAGATGATCTTTGTTTTGAAGCCCCGCCCGTTTCGGGTCATCGGCCTTTGTCCCGTTTTTCGGGCTTGGGGAGAAGCTACAGGCGACCGGCGAACAGCCAATTGCAAAAAGCAGCGCAATTTAATTCAAATTGTATCTATTCTCCTCGCATCGGGACCGGCTTCAGCAATTCCGTTGCATTTTAACAGTCCATGTTAAGCATAATTGCGACAGATGCCGCCTGTTCCCGGCGAAAGCTGGGCCCCCAGTTGCCACAAAGGTTAACACGATGGCAAAAATGAAGCGAAATCCGTCGCTTACCCGTCATTAACCATGATTGGCAAAGCTTGGTTGAAATGCTCCGTATTGGGACTGCGGCGCATTTGACGGGCGTTTGGCGCCATTCTTTTTATCCATTCCTTAAGCCGCGGCCTTCTATTGTCGGAGCCGTTAGATCCGTCTCAGGGATTCGGTATTGGTATTGCGTAATATGAGAGAAAAAGCGGTCGCATTGGTCGACCATGCCGCAGGCAGATGGCTTGCGCGTATGGAGGAGGACGCCGAAAGGCGCGCCGGAACCGTTGCGCGCCTGCGCCGTCTGTTTGCCTTCAGCGCCGTCGGCCTTGTGGTTGTTCCCGCCCTCTTCAGCCTTGTCTTCAGCCCTGCCATCGCGCTGCCCATCGGTGCTGCTCTGGTGCTGGCGCTCTATCTGGCAGCCGCCGCCCTGCTGATCGCCTTTTCACGTCCCGCGCGTGGTGTTGCGTCGCTCTCCGCCCATGCCGGTGATGATGATCTCGTTGCGGCATCGCAGGTGCCCGGCCTTGTGCTGACGATCAATGAAAATGGCCTCGTCGAGCGTGTCTCCGGCCGTGACCTCGAAAAGTTTCCGGCCGATCTTCAGGCCTGCAAGGACCATGTCTTTGCTGAATATGTCTATGTCTCGGATCGTATCGAATTGATGCAGGCTTTCGATCTGCTACGGCAGGGCGAGGACAAGGCCAGCGTGGAACTGCGGTTCGAAACCGGCGCGAAATCGCGCCCGCTACAGTTCATTCACGCGCGTATGGAAATGACGGCGATCCGCAGCGCGGCCGGCAGGCTGCGCCGCATCGTCGCCCAGCTCTCCGACGTCACCGAGATGGAGCTTCTGCGCCGCGATGTCGCCCGCAAGGCGGCGGAAGCGGAATCGGCCAATGATGCCAAGTCGCGTTTCCTCGCCGCCGTTAGCCACGAGCTGCGCACGCCGCTCAATGCCGTCCTCGGCTTTTCCGACATTCTGGCGGGCGAATATTTCGGCCGGCTGGAAAATGATCGCCAGCGGGAATATGTCGGCTTGATCCGCCAGTCCGGTGCGCATCTCCTGTCGGTGGTCAACACCATGCTGGATATGAGCAAGCTGGAAGCCGGCCGTTACGAGCTGATGATGGAAAGCTTCCCGATTGCCGAGACCATCGCGTCCTGCGAGGCCATGCTCGGCCTGCAGGCGAAGGAAAAAGGCCTGACTTTGACCAGCCGCATCCAGCGCGGTATCGGTGAAATCGCAGCCGACCAGCGCGCCATCCGTCAGGTTCTCATCAATCTGGCCGGCAACGCCATCAAGTTCACCGATGCCGGCGGCGTGGTGTCCATTGATGCTGCGCGTGAAGGCAGGATGCTGAAACTGACGGTCAGCGATACCGGCATCGGTATCGCGTCCGACAAGATTGAACTGCTGGGCCAGCCTTTCATGCAGGTCCAGAATGAATATACCCGTCGCTATGAGGGCACGGGTTTGGGATTGTCCCTGGTCAAGGGTCTGGTGGCACTGCATGGCGGCACGTTCGTCATCACCAGCCAGCCCGGCGAGGGGACAGTCGTAACGATCATGTTGCCTGCCGACGGTTCCGGCATGGCAGGTGGCGAAAACGCTGAAACCGAATGCATGGTGGAGTTTCCGCCGCGCATCAAACGGCTCGGTGAAATGGCCGCGATTATGAAGAAGGATGGTGACGATGGCCCCGCGAAAGCGAAAATCGCCTAAGAAAACAACGGCCCAGATCGGCGCCGGGATTGTTTCCTTGGTGGTTTCGGCCATCGGGCGCGAACTCCTGCGCCGTCCGAAACTGGTGGGCGGCTGCGGTGCCTTCGCGGTCGTCTTCGGTTTTGTCGCCGCCAATGCTCTCTGGTATCAGCCGGGTGTCCACCCGTCGCCTTTCCTGCGCACCCGCGATGCGGCAAACCCGAACGGTATTGCCGGTTACCGCGCGGCGGAGCCGCTCGGCGCGCAGGGCAACGTCACGACCTTCCGTATAGAACGTCCAAGCGAGACCGACACGGCGCAGCAACCGGCAGCCGGAACGGCGGCACCTGCGACTTCGCTTGCGGCTGACAACCAGAAACCGCAGCAGATCGTCGCCGATATTCAGGCCGAACTTAAAAAACGCGGACTTTACGAAGGCGAGGCCGATGGCCGGATGGGACCGCGCACGGCCGCCGCCATCATGTTCTTCGAGGAAACGCTCGGCATGGAACAGACCGGCGAGCCGACGACACGGGTGTTGGCAGCGCTCCGGATCGACGGTGCAACTGTTGCGGCAATCCCGAAAGACCGGCCTTCCGATACCGGTGGCGGCGTCGAGATCGACCCGGTCGCGGCCGCCATCCGCAAGGCTGAAACCCCGCGCCCCAAGGCCGAACCGGTTTCCCTGAGCAGCGCGGCGGCGGCTGCGAAGCCGGTAAGCCGCGAACTGATCGCCAAGATCCAGCAGGGGCTGATCAATATCGCCTATGCCGACGTGAAGGTAGACGGCGTAGCCGGCGAGCAGACCCGCAACGCCATCCGCCACTTCGAAAAACACTACCGCCTGCCGGAAACCGGCGTGCCGAGCGAAGTGGTGCTGAAGAAGTTGAAATCGATCGGCGCGCTTTGAGGCTTAAGCTTCCGGAGGTTGTCGATTGATAGCGGCTGAAGGTGCGTGGGGCTTCCCCCCTCTGCCCTGCCGGGCATCTCCCCCTCAAGGGGGGAGATCGATCTGCGGCAAGGTCTCGCCCATCTCGAAGCTTGAGAATGAAGCGACAAAAGGGCCCCTTGCCGATCTCCCCCTTGAGGGGGAGATGCCCGGCAGGGCAGAGGGGGTAAGCCCCACGCACCTTCGATCCGTTGTCAAATCACCATTGAGAGCACGCCCAACCGTTTAATCGAAAGCACATCAATGCGCCTCAAATCCGAAATTTTCGTCTCAGCCCTTATCCGCCGGGTCTTTTCCGCCGGTGGATTTGCCGCTGTCGAAAAGAAGGGGGCCGAGGAGGCGGGGGCGATCTTCATCCGCCAGCGTCTACGCGATGGCCGTGAAAACCTCTACGGACCCGCGCCACAAAGTTTTTCAGATGACGGGGAAATTCGTGCCGAGCGCCGCTTCGAGACACGCCTTGCCGGTGTGGAGGGGGAGGAAAGTGCCGCCCTTCTGGAAAGGGAGCGGCGTTTCGACAGCGATCTGTGGGTCGTAGAGATCGAAACCGACGAGATCGGCGATCTCCTGACGCTGGTTGACCAGCCGCAGGCCTAGAACGCGTCGGGAGACGTGCGGCGGGTTTAACCCTGCGTCCCCGTTCTGTGGACGACAGGTGCGCTGCGGTTCGGCCGTTCCTTGCCATGCGTATAGCTGTCGGCGCGCCGCCAGCTTTCCACTCGCTCTTCGCATTCGATGATTTCCAGGCGGTCGAGCAGGGCTTCGGCGCGGCTCATATCGCCTTCGGCGGCGGCAAGATGCGGATAGAAACATTGCAGGATGAATGCGGCTTCGGAAAATTCCATGCCAAGCCCGATCAGCGTGGTGGCGAGCTGCGCGCCTGATATATCGAGCATGATCCGCTCCGACAGCCAGTAGCTGGACGACAGTGCATCCGCCAGCGCCACCGCAAACTGTCGCGCATCGCGCTCACGGGCGAACCGCACCAGCAAGGCTTCCTGCACGTCGCTCAGACGGCGAAGGCCAAGAACGTCGCTTTCCGGGCGATTGAGGTGGTGCGCCATCTGTTTGATCCGCTGGCGCATTTCTTCTTCTAGCGCGGATGCGGCCTCGATGCGGGTGGGCTTTTCTTCCACCTTCGTTTCTTCGGTTTCGGCAACGGCTTGCTGCGGGGCAACGTCCATTTCCTCGTTCGGCCGCTTCAGATCCTCCATATGCCGCAGGCCGACAAGCGCGTCGATGACGGTCGGCGACAGGTCCTCGCGCCGGACGATGGCGCGGGCATGGGCGGCCCCTTGCGTGCGGGCAATGGTGATCAGCGTGTCGTCATCGAGGCACTTCGACGAAATGAGGAACGGGGCGGCAATCGAGATCGGCTGGCAGGCAATGAAGAAGGCGACGGCCGAAGGCACGCTCGGATGCTGGGAGAGTGCCGCAATGGCTTCCCGCTTGGCTTCTTCGGTGGAGGCGTTGAAAAGCGGCATGAAAAGTTCGGCAAACTGCCGAAGGTCCGTTTTTGACGGATGGGGAACGGTCTCAAAATTCGTAACAGTGGCCATCAGCACCACATCTTTCTTCCTCACGGCTCTTGGCCTCTCAAGTTCTCGAAACCGGTCGGTCAACGCACTACCCAACAAAAACGCAAACACAATATCGGTTCAAATTAGAGCAAATCCGTTGACGCCCTGTTAACTATGGGGGGTGGCAAGAGAGATTCCGCATTTATCAACAAGGAAATTTTAAAACCTTCGTGACGGAAAAAACGTCATGGAACTTTGCCGCCTCGCCTTTGTTTTCAGCGCATGCGGCTTTGTGAGGGATAAGTCGGCGTCCGGCGGTTAGGGTTAACGGATCATTAACCTCTGTCTGTTTGTAATTTCATGGGCAGTATTAGGATTCCATGTTATTCTGATCGATAGAATAAATTCGAAAATGGCATGCCGAAGCCTTAATCTGCGCATGATCCCTGATAAAATCGCCATCGGTTTTTGGGTCATGCGAAACCAGTCTGTGGACTGGAATATGCGCAATGTGATGGTGATGAAATTCCCGACGCAAGACGAGGCTTGCGCGGTTCCCATGGGCAACATTGACTCCCGAAGAGGAGACGAGCATGGCAGTTATTATTCCAATCGGCGAAGCCCGACGAAGCCTGCGCCCCACCGGCGTGGCCGGCAAGGTGATGGGCCCGGCGAAGGTCGTGCTGTTTACCGGCGTGCGTTATGAAAAGCGCGATACCGAACCGGCCGGCAAAGACGCGCGCAAGCGCAAGCCCGCACCGGAAACCGCCTTCAAATCCTGATTATGCTTGATAGATCGGCGTTATTTCCACGGCGTCGGCTGGCATTTCGCCTCGTTCAGGAACCGTTCCGCTTCTTCCCCGAAACTCGGCTGCGGCACCATTGTCCGCAACACCACATATCCTTCCGTCTGATCCGATTCCGCCAGAATGGCCTGTGAAAGCGCTGGCGGCTGCGCCTTGCGTATGGCCGCGATCTGGACAGCATCCGCCACCAGAATATCCATCACCCCGCCGGCGGACGTGCGGTCGTTCATGCTGAACACCTCGTTCGAGGCCTTGTCGTAAACCGCGACGGACCAGAAGGGCACGGCACCGATTGCGGTCAGCCGAACCGGCTTTTCCTCGATATCGAAGGTGCAGACGGCAACCCGCATGAAGGGATCGCCGCTTCCCAGCGCCTTTTTCTCCGCCGTCTCCTCAAGCAGATGAAACTGATGCGGCTTTCCTTCAGCAACAGCACGCGTATAAGCATCGCGGTTGCTGAAATGCGGTATCGCCAGAAGAATGATGACATGCAAAACGGCGGCGGCGACAAGACCGGTGAGGATGGCGAGCAGGATCCTAAGCATTGCCACACCCCAGCTTGCGGATTTGCGGCATGGCGATATCGATCAGGCCGGAACTGCCCGCGACCGGCGTATCGAGCAGCGTCATGACCAGCTTGAAGGTCTGGCCCTGCGGCACCGCCAGCCAGTTATAGGTCTGGGCATCGGGGGCGATGGTGATGTCTATGCCGCCATCGGCGCTACGCAACAGCGTGCGGGAATTGAGCGCGAAGGGCCGCCCGGCATCTTCCGCCAGCACATTGCCCTGCTGGTCGGCGGTATATAGCGTCCAAAACCGAGAGGGTGGCACGGCGCCTGCCAGCCGGTAACGACACTCGCCGGTCAGGCGCTGACCGTCGCTGTCGACGGAGGCGGTAAACGCCAGCCCTTCTGCTGTTCCGTAAAGCAGCTTGCCGGCATCCGCGCGGTGCGACTTGGCGTAGGGGTCGGCTTCGATTGTCTGTGCCTCCGGGAAGGCATCCCATGAGCCTATGCGGATCGAGCCGAAGCCGGATGTCGCCTCAAGCGCTGCCAGCGTCGCGGCAATGCCACCACCAAAGGCGATCAGTAGGGCGATGCCGACAAGGAATGGAACTCGAAACACGCTGTTTTCCCGTTTTTGTACAGGTCGAGGACTATCACTGATTCCCTGTTTGGAAAATGGTACGCCTTGTCTAGTCTTTGTGGAAATGATCGAAACCGGGGATTCCCTGGCTCAGGCCCCTGCCACCAGCTTGAAGGCGATGGCCCACATGGTGACGGCGATGACGCCTTCGAGGATTCGCCAGGCGGAAGGTTTTTCGAAAATCGGCCGCAGCCAGCGCGCTCCGTAGCCCAGCGAGAAGAAGAACAGCAGCGAGCCGGTGGCAGCACCCGCCGCAAAGGTCTTTTCGAAACCGGGAAATTGCGTGGAAATGGTGCCGAGCAGCACGACGGTATCGAGATAGACATGCGGATTGAGAAAGGTCAGCGCCAGGCAGATGGCTAGCGTCTGCCACAGGCTTGCCTCCCGCCTTTCTGCCACCGAAAGCGCCTCCGACGAGCGCAGCGCCGAATGCAGGCTTTTGGCGCCATACCAGATGAGGAAGGCCGCACCGGCATAACGCATGATGGGATCAAGCGCCGGCATGACGGCGCTTATCCGCTGAAAGCCGAACACGCCGACGGTGATCAGCAGCGCATCGGAAATCGCGCAGGTGGCGCAGACGGCAAAGACATGCGAGCGCGCCAGCCCCTGCTTCAGAACGAAAGCATTTTGCGCGCCAATGGCGACGATGAGGCTCAGACCCATCGTCAGGCCGGTGAAGAAGATTTGTATGTCCATGCTGGCTGCTGCCTTTTTGTCGCTGCCTGTGCGGATGGCCGGTGCCATCGCTTGCAAACCGAGTGCTTGGATATTTCCTTCACATGCATTAATCCAATTAAATAAACTCAGCTTAAGTAAGCAAATCTAATGATCGATCAGCGCATGCAACCCGGCGATTCCATGGGCCGTTGCCTCCCCACCACCCTCATTCCTGTGCTTGTCACAGGAATCCAGTCGACGCGCGTCTGCGCGGCGAGAGAGTCCTTTCAGCCCAAGGACTTGGACTGGCTGGATTCCTGTGACAAGCACAGGAATGAGGGTGGAGGAAAGCACGGCGAAAGACCGCATGCTTTACGCCAGCCGCACCCATACCAACCTCTACACGGAGGGCTGTAATGCTCGACTATCCCTCCATGCGGGCCGTGGCGCTCGTTGCACAGACCGGCAGTTTCGAAAAGGCGGCGCAGGTACTGTGCGTCACGCCGTCTGCTGTTTCCCAGCGCATCAAGCAGCTGGAGGAGCGGCTCGGTGTGGTGCTGATCGTGCGCGGCAATCCTTGTGTGGCGACGGAAAAGGGCGAGTGGCTCTGCCGGCATATGGATCATGTCGGCATGCTGGAAAGCGAGCTGTTCCGCCAGCTTCCGGCGCTGGCGGAAGCAGGGGATGCGCAGGAGCGCGTCACGCTCAACATCGCCACCAATGCCGACAGCCTCGGTACATGGTTTCTCGACGCAGTTTCAAAATTCACCGCTCATTCCGATTATCTCGTCAACATCGCGGTGGATGATCAGGATCACACGGTGGAATGGTTGCGCGGGGGCAGGGTGCTTGCTGCCGTCACTGCTCATGCGAAACCGGTGCAGGGCTGCCGGGTCACACCGCTCGGCGTGCTGCGCTATCACGCCACCGCCAGCCCGGATTTCATGGCCCGCCATTTTGCCGATGGGGTGACGCCCGCAACGCTTGCCCACGCGCCGGGGCTGACCTTCAACCAGAAGGACAGGCTGCAGGCCAGTTGGATCAAAAAAGCGTTGGGTGAGGATATCTCCTATCCCACCCACTGGCTGCCCTCGACCGATGGTTTCGTGAAGGCGGGCCTTACCGGCATGGGCTGGGGCCTCAACCCCGTGCAACTCGTCGGGGAGCATCTGAAAGCGGGGCTGCTCGTGGAACTCATCCCCGGCACGCCGCTCGATATCCCGCTCTACTGGCAGGTCAACCGGCTCGCCGCCGACCGTCTTGGCGCGCTGACGTCGCATGTGGTGGAAACGGCGAGGGCGGCGTTGCTGCCTTGAGCATTGGGCGCTCGATTTGCAGAGAAGGGGGCTGTGGAGCGTGTGGCTTACCCCCCTCTGTCCTGCCGGACATCTCCCCCACAAGGAGGGAGATCGGCAAGAGGCTTTACCCCCGCTTCAATCTCAAACGTTGAGATGGATGAGACATCGCCTCGGGTCGATCTCCCTCCTTGTGGGGGAGATGTCCGGCAGGACAGAGGGGGGTAAGCCGCACGCTCCGACAGAATTTTTAGGCTATCCGCAGCCATGGCATGTCCCCAGCATCACGGCTTCCCCGCCCGTTCCATCAAATGACGCGCCACAGCCTCGTAGGCGGGCAGGGATGTCGGGTCGTTGGCGGCATTGCCGGCAACGGGGTGCGAGGAAAACCGGGCGATGACCATGTCGGCTGTGGGGTCGATGTAGATTGCCTGGCCGTGCACGCCGCGCGCCATGAAGGCACCATTGGCATTGTGGGTGACCCACCACATGGCGCGATAGCTCCAGCCCTGCAACGCTGGATAACCGCCCTTCGCAAAAGCTGCCTTGTCGCCGCCGTGGCGGATATTGTCGATTGCCTTCTGCGGGATGAGATGCTGGCCGCCCGCCACGCCGCCATCGAGCAGCAGCTGGCCGATGCGCGCCATGTCACGCAACCCGGCATTTAACCCGCCGCCGGCAAAGGGCGTGCCGGTAGAATCGACGGTGTAATAGGCGTCCTGCTCGGCGCCCATCCGGCTCCAGATCCGCTCCGACAGCAGTTCGGCCACCGATTTTCCCGAAGCGCGAGCGATGACCCAGCCGAGTGCATCGCTGTTGATCGTCTTGTAACCGAAGGCGGAACCGTGTTCGCCCTGCTTCACCACCGTCTTCAGATAGTCGAAATAGCTGCGCGGCCCTTCATAGCCCTCGGGCTTGGGAAGCGGATTGCCGGCCGCGGAGTAGGTCCACACATCGGCTTTGGGATCGGCATAGTCCTCGCTGTAGCGCAGGCCCGTCGTCATATCGAGCACCTGCCGGATCGTCGCATCACCGAAGGCGCTTTTTCCAAGTTCGGGGACGACGGTCGCGACCTTGGCATTCTCGTCCAACGTGCCTTCGGCAACCAGCATCTCGCCGAGAAGCCCCGTCAGCGACTTCGTCACCGACATGGCGCCGTGCTGCCCCATTTCGTTCAGGCAACCGGAATAGCGCTCATAGACGAGCACGCCCTTGTGCAGCACGACGATGCCGTCGGTGTAGTTGGCGGAGAGAGATTGCAGCCAGGTCATGTCGCGGTCGGCACCCGTCGGCCGAAAAGTCACGGTGTCGATGGCGGGATCGATCTTGCGTTCAAGCGCCGCGGGTGCGCCGAGGCCACGGCTTACATTGACCGTCGGCATCAGCTGGCGGAAATGGCAGACCGTCCATCGCGATTTCGGAAAGTTGAAATAGTCGCTGTCGGAAAAGCGGATGATCTTGTCTTCCGGCGGCGGAAACCCCTGCATCCAGCCGAGCTTGACCGGGTCCGACTGTTCCGCCGAAAGCGGGGCGGCGTCCTGACTGGAAGCGGCGAGCGGAAACGCCAGAACGGGCAGGGCGGCGATAAGCGCGATCGACAGGGTTCTAGAAATTGACGATGACATTAACGAAACCTCCAAGCCAGTTCGGCGAATTTTCTGCGGTCATGGAATCCATGCCCTTGCCGGGGAAGGAAATGCTGACGCCGGCGGTGAGAAAGGTGTTGGGATTGATGACGCGCGAATATTCCAGATAGATGTCGTCGGCGAGATGGCGGTTGCCCACGCCGGCAACCGGGGTGGGGGTGCCGTCGATGTCATCGAGGCGCGTGCCCTGACCGAACTGGATCGGGCTGTTCAGCTCATTGGCGCGGATATGCGCGTAACGCAGTGTCCATGTGTCGGCCTGCGTCGGCTTTACCTGCAGGCTGAGCTGGTGCGCATTGACGTTCGAATTCAGGAACATCATCGAGGACTTGGTGCCCGTCGACCATGCGCTGGGGTTGCCCTCGTAATAGAGCGGGTCGAAACGTTCCAGACGCGAGGTCGAAGGGTCGTCGCCGGAGAAGGTCTGGTAGCTGTAGGCAATCGTCGGCGTCCACGAAACCTCTTCGAACGCATAACCGATCTGGGTGCGGCCGCCCCATGCCTGCAGGTCGATATCGGGGTTCCATTGATAGGCGATATCACCGCCGATGAAAAACCCCGAAAGCCCTCCCTCGAACGGATTGGTGCGGGCATAGGCGTTGACGAAGCTCAACCCCTCGCGCGCACCCGGCACGATCACCGGCGCGCCGATGCCGCCAGCCGCAGCTCGGGGGTAGGGTGAACCGGATTCCGGGACATGGCCGAAAGTGATGCCGGCATATCGCCCCTTGTCCACTTCATAACGCAGATCCGCGCCGACGATCTTCGTGCCGCTGTCCTTGTCGGATAATTCGTTGGCGTCGATGAAAAAAGCCGTCGCCGTCAGGTCATCCACACCGAACCGGAGAATGGCCGCCTGTTCCCATGCCTTTCGGGGGCCAAGTTTCAACGCGCCCCGCTCAAAGCCGCTCGATCCGCCATTGGCGATCAGCATGCCGGTTCCGGTCTGGAACGGACGCGGCCCTAGGGAGATATCGAAGAAGGGACCGGTTTTTGCCTTCGAGCGCAGCCCGAGATAGCCATCCTCGAGCGTGATGGCGCCCGTGCCACCCGCATCGAAGGCATCGGTGCCGAGAGTGCCGGAGGCAACGGCGGAGATTTTTCCATAGACCTGTAGCAGGTCGCCGGCATCGGCGGTGAAGCCGATGCCGGGCATCAGATAACCTTCAAGCCACCTTGTATCGCTGTCGAAACCGGCTTTTGGCGCGAAAGTGTCGGCGAAGTTCCAGAACAGGTTCTGCTCGGCCACGGCGTTCACACCGGCCTGAAAATGCAGGCGCAATTCGAAGCCCGGTTCGTCGATCAGAAGCATCGGGTCCTGCGCATGGGCCGTAGCGGGCACAAGCCCCAGGCCAGCGATAAGAACGGCCGCAACTGCCCGCTGTCCTTCCCCCGCATTGTTCATGCCGCCCTCCGGGATCGGTTCGTTATCAGACAGAGATAACCTTGCCGACAATAGGCATGAATTTACCGGAACGGTCCATTCAATCTTTGAGTGTAGAAAGATTATTCACGGTTTTTACCATGTCTGGCGTATCCGGGACGCACGTAAAGGGCTTTTCGAGTGCATCGACTATTGGCGAATATATTAGAAATCCGCACTTATACTTGACATCTGTCACCGGCAGACCTCTGCCGGTGAGGTGAGGATCCCTAAACGTGCAATTTTAGGTTGGTGATCGATAGAGGCAGGATGCTAATGCCGCGCGGGTTCATCCCTGCCGTCGCGGATGGCCGCTTCCGCCACCTTCTGCGTCGTCACGGTCAAAGGTGCCGCTTCCTTCATCTTCTTGGCGATGGAGCGGATGACGCGGGTTGCTTCCGCCGAGAGCGAGCGTGGGCGGGTGAGTGCCGGCATGGCAGGCGTGTTGGCGGATGCGGCAGCGACCTGCGCCGGAGGCTGCGGGCGCGCGCCGGTTGGCAACGGGTTCTGGATGCCGGGAATGGGGCGCAGCTCCATGCCCTGATGGGCATAATCCATCAGCCGCTTGTACGTCATGGCCGGAAGCGCGCCGCCGGTCATGTTGTTCATCGGCGTGAAATCATCGTTCCCGAACCAGACCGCGGTGGTGTAATTGCCGGTGAAACCAATGTACCAGGCGTCGCGATAGGCCTGCGAGGTGCCGGTCTTGCCGCCGGAAACGATGCCGTTTTCCAGCGCGCCACGCCGGGCGGTGCCCATAACGGGGATCGTCACCAGCATCTGGTTCATCTTCGAATTGGCCTCTTCGGAAAGCACGCGCTTGGCGGGCGCCTCGTCACGGCCGAAATCGTAGAGAACCTTGCCTTCGTAATCCAGCACCTGCTCGATGCCGTGGCGACGCGATTGCATGCCGTTGGCTGGGAACACCGCATAACCGGTCGCCTGATCGAGCACCGTCACTTCCGACGTGCCGAGCGGGATGGTCTTGTCGCTGCGCAGCGGCGTGGTCACGCCCATCGCCTTAGCGGTGTCAACGATCACCTGCGTGCCGAGCACGTCCTTGGCGAGCCGCACCGGCACGGTGTTGTAGGATTTGGCAAGCGCCACCTGCAACGTCACCTTGCCGGCATAGGAACGGCCGTAATTCTGCGGCGACCAGCCGCGCCAGGTCACGGGCGCATCGGAAATCAGCGTCTCTGGCTTCATGCCTTTTTCCATGGCGGCCGAGTAGGTATAGACCTTGAAGGAGGACCCTGGCTGGCGCAGAGCCGCCGTGGCGCGGTTGAACTGGCTTTCACCGTAGTCACGCCCGCCGACCATGGCGCGCAACGCCCCGCCGTTCTCGATCATCACCATCGCGCCCTGTTTGACGCGGTAGCCCTCGCCATATTCGCGCAGTTCCATTTCCATCGCCTGCTCGGCCGCCTGTTGCAGCCCGGTATCGATGGTGGTGCGCACGACGACGGTATGGTCCTTGAACCTGCCCTGTGCCGCCAGCCGCTGCACCTCGTCGAAGGCCCAGTCGAGGAAATAATCCGGCGCCTTCACATCGGCGCGGTCGATGACGGTGGCGGGATTGCGCCGCGCGCCGATCACCTGCCCCTCGGTCATCAGCCCGCTCTGCACCAGATTGGAAAGCACGGTGTTGGCGCGCGCACGCGCGGCAGGCAGGTTGACATGCGGTGCGTATTTGGCCGGCGCCTTGAACAGGCCGGCAAGAATGGCGGATTCGGCAAGCGTCACATCGGTCAGGTTCTTGCCGAAATAGAACTGAGCCGCCGCCGCCGCCCCGAAGGTGCCGCCGCCCATATAGGCGCGGTCGAGATAAAGGCTCAGGATTTCCTTCTTCGACATGTTGGTCTCAAGCCAGAACGCGAGGAAGGCTTCCTTGATCTTGCGCTCCAGCGAACGCTCATTGGTGAGGAACAGGTTCTTGGCAAGCTGCTGTGTCAGCGTCGAGCCGCCCTGTACCACGCCGCCGGCGCGGGCGTTTTCGCTCATGGCGCGGGCAAGGCCGATGAAATCGATGCCGAAATGGTCGAAGAAACGCCGGTCTTCGGTCGCCAGAACCGCCTTGATGAAATGATCAGGCATCTGGTCGATCGGCACGGAATCCTCGTGGATGATGCCGCGATGGCCGATGGTGTTGCCGTAACGGTCGAGGAAGGTCACGGCGAAGTCGCCGCGATAACGCCAGTCCTTCTTGGTTTCCTCAAAGGCAGGCATGGCAAGCGCCAGAAGCACGACGCAGCCCGCCGTTCCGAAGGTCAGCGCGTCGCAGGTCAGGTTGACGAGAAGTTTCTTCCAGCCGCGCACATGCAGTTTGCGCGAGGCGATGGTGACGTCTTCCCAGAAATCCACCAGCCTTGCCGCAGCCGTCCACAGGCCGGAGTCGATGAATGAATCGATTCTCAGCAGGATATGCCGCTTTTTGCGACCGTTTTTATCGTCTTTTTCTTCCTGCACCTGGCGATGTTTTCCTGTTCAACGCAACGCGGACTGTCGATGTTTCTGCGCTTCACCCAATTCCGGACGCAAAACCGTGGCATGGTTGTGGCAGAACTGCTTGACGCGGCGGCTTGTCCCGGGCCAATGACCGTTTGCCACCCGCTAGAATGCTAAAATATCGTACAAACCAGCCCTTGGCGATACGATATTAAGGATTAGGGATCGGTTAAGCCCCACTCTTCAAGAGATCAAAATGAAACGGAAATGTTAACGATGAATGACGCGCCGTTCTGGAAAACCAAATCGCTCACCGAGATGACCGGCGAGGAGTGGGAAAGCCTGTGCGACGGCTGCGGCCTGTGCTGTCTGAACAAGCTGGAAGATTGGGACACCGGTGAGGTGGCCTTCACTTCGGTCCGCTGTCAGCTGCTCGACGGCGAAAGCTGTCGGTGCTCCGACTATGAGAACCGCCGCGCCACCGTGCCGGACTGTATCCAGCTGGATTTGAAGAAGGTGCACGAGATCGGCTGGCTGCCGCCCACCTGCGCCTATGCGCTGGTTCGCGACGGCAAGGATCTGTACTGGTGGCACTATCTCGTCTCCGGCGATTGGGAGACGGTGCATCAGGCCGGCATTTCCGCGCGTGGCCGCACCGTTAATGAACTGGATGTGGATGTTGACGATTTCGAGGATTATGTGGTCGACTGGCCGCTGACAGTGGGCGAGACGGCGGGCGAAAGGGAGCATAGCTGACGGAAAGCGCCAATTTTCGTTTTGGTCCTATTCCTGCCCCATCGTTCTCTTATGGCATGTCGCCGAAACTGTGCCGCAGTTTCGAGAGAACGACATGCCCGAAAAAGGCCCACCGTTCGACCATTCAGGTAAATGATCCGCAAAAAGCGGACGAGGGACATCAAAACGCATGCGCTATCGGCTGTCCGCCATCGTTCTTTCGTGCATTGCCCTCCAGGGCATCCTGTCGCTTCCCGCTTCGGCCCAGCAACCGCCGGCTTTCGAATGCACGCTGGTCACCTCCATCGAAACCGGCGCGGTCATCAACCAGCAGGGCGCCTGCGACCAGCGCGTGGCGCCGGCCTCCACCTTCAAGGTGCCCTTGGCGCTGATCGGTTATGATGCCGGTATCCTGCTGGACGACAAGACGCCCGCATGGGACTGGAAACCCGGCACGGAGGCCCGCGCACAGGACCGCAAGACGGTCGATCCAACCTCATGGGAACAGGATTCCGTGCTGTGGTACTCGCGGGAACTCACCCGCCGCCTCGGCCCGGAAAAATTCGCCGCCTATGTGAAGCGCCTGGGTTACGGCAATGCCGATGTGTCCGGCGAGCCGGGCAAGAATAACGGCCTCACTCATTCCTGGCTCGGCGCTTCGCTGACCATTTCGCCGGTTGAACAGGTGGGCTTCATCCGCCGCCTGCTTGCCGGAAATCTGCCGCTCTCGCGCGACGCGCAGGCAAAGACAAGGGCGATCGTACCGGTATTCGATGCGCCGGAAAGCTGGAGCGTGCACGGCAAGACCGGCACGGGCTACATGCGTGACGAAAAGGGCAACCCCGACCGCAACCGCCCCTTCGGCTGGTTCGTCGGCTGGGCGGAGCGCGAAGGCCAGCACATCGTCTTCGCAAGGCTTCGTGTTTCCGACAAGCCATCAAACGAAGCGCTCGGCCCGCTGGTACGCGACGCCTTCCTGCGCGATATCCCGCGGCTGGCGGTGCATCGGTAGTTAAGCGTTTGTCAAGCTGCACTCACGATTCCGTGTGCAACAAAAAACGTCGTCTTCCCTTGACCTTCCCATGATGGGAATCCCTACATAAGGTCTCAAGACGGGCGAAGGACGCCCATAGGGAAGTGATGACATGAATATCGGACAGGCATCGGATGCATCCGGCGTTTCCGCCAAGATGATCCGTTATTACGAGCAGATCGGCCTCATCACGCCCGCCGCCCGCACCGGCAACAATTACCGGGTCTATGGCGAGCAGGACGTGCATAATCTGCGCTTCATCAAGCGGGCGCGCACGCTCGGTTTTTCACTGGAAGAGACCGAAACGCTGCTGAAACTCTGGCAGGACAAGAGCCGCGAGAGTTCGGCGGTGAAGGACATCGCGCTCGGGCATATCGCCGATCTCGAGCAGAAGATCGCCGAGATGAAGGGCATGGTGAAGACGCTGTCGCACCTTGCCCATTGCTGCGGCGGTGACCACCGGCCCGATTGCCCCATCCTTGATGATCTAGCGGCAGGCGTCGAAAAGCCCGCCCACAAGCCGGCGAAAGCGCATTGACCTTGCAATAGCCGGGCACGGCAACATCGTTATGATCTTCCCCGTTACGGACACGAGCTGCCGCCATGCCGCTGGAATGAAGATGGAAAATATGCTACTGAGTAGCATCATTTTCTTGAAACGGGATCGCCGCCATGTCCGTAAAGGCATCTGTATCCATTTCCGATCAGCAGGATATTTTCGCGCGCAGGCTGGTGGAGGAGGGGCGTTACGCCAGCCTCAGCGCCGTGGTCCAGCGCGGACTGGAACTGCTCCGGCAGGAAACCGAATTGAAGGACGCCGAGCTTGCCGCCCTTCGCGATTTGCTGACTGAGCGCGGGCAGGGAAAATTTATCTCCGTCGAAGACGGCAAGGACAGAACCGCGGCGATGATCGCGGCCAAAAAGGCCAGCTATGGCCTTTAAGGTCCTGCGTTCGACGGAAACGGATCAGGACCTCGGCCTCATTCTGGACCATCTCGTCCAATCCTATCTCGACCTTGGCGATGCCTTGCCGGCTGCTTTCACACGGGCTGCACGGCGTGTGGGGTCGATTGAAACGGATGTGGAAGCCCTTCACAAAGCGCCTTTTCAGGGGACATTGTCACCCGAAATATTGCCAGGCCTTCGCCGGGTAACGAAAAATCAGACCGTCTTTTATTTCGATGTCAATGAGAGCGAAAAGACCGTTCGTATTCTCGCGGTGTTTTTCAGCGGGCAGGACCATCTGCGCCATATGCTGAAGCGCCTTGCATCCTACCCCGCAGAGGGTTCCTGACGCCGCCGAGTTCACCCAAACGGAAAAAGCTGAAAAGCCGCCTTGACCTCAATGGCGCTTGAGGTTCTAGTTTGCCCGCCGTATCGACAAAATGGAAAGGATACGGCTTTGACGAGTGTGGAAATGACGGAGAAAAATAGCTGGTCGGAATTGCTGAGCGGGGCGAACCTCTCGCTTCTGACCGTTATTTCCTCCGGAATAGGCCTGCATGCCTTCAACCAGTTCGCGGTGGTGACGGCCCTGCCGGTTGCCGTGCGCGAAATCGGTGGCGCGGCCTTCTATAGCTGGGCCTACAGCCTCTATTTCGTCGGTTCCGTGGCGGGCGGTGTTACCGCCGTTCTGTTTCGCGAGCGTTTTGGTGCACGCAGCGTTCTACTCCTGTGCTGCCTGATCTTTTCCTTCGGCTCCGTCATGTCGGCGCTCGCCGACAGCTTTTTATGGGTCGTCATCGGCCGGACGTTGCAGGGGCTTGCGGACGGCCTGATCGTGGCGGTGTGTTACAGCCTCATACCCGCCGGTTTTCGTTCGGCGCTGCTGCCGAAGGTCTTTGCCATCGAGGCGGCCATCTGGGCGGTCGCGTCTTTCGTCGGGCCGCTGACCGGCGGTTTTGCCACCGAACACATCTCCTGGCGCGCCACATTCCTGCTGTCGGCACCACTGATCGTGCTGCTGCTGGCCTATACGGCCATTGCCGTCTCAGCCGAACGGCCGGTCGCGGCGTCACGCAAGCCACTGGTTCCGCTGCTTCTTTGCCTTGTCGGTGCTTTGGCCTTTTCCGCGCCCTCCGCCTTTGAGGATGCCGGTCTGCGCATCGTCTCCCTGCTTGCCGGGGCAGCGCTGTTATGGGCCTCGCTGAAGGTGGGCATCCGTCCTTCCATGGGGCTTTTCCCGAAGGATTCGTTCCGGCTGAAAACGGTGCTCGGAAGCGGCTTCTGGGTGCTGTTCCTGATGTCCTATGCCCATGCGCTGGGCAGCGTCTATCTCGCTTATGTCGCCATCAATCTCTGGCACCATGAACCGACCTTTGCCGGTTTCATCGTCGTGACGATGCCGCTTGCGTGGAGCCTTGTCGCGATGCTCATCGGCAGCCTGCGTTCCAATCGCTTGCGGGAACTGTGCCTGCATTACGGCCCTTACCAGATGGTGCCGGGCTGCGCCCTGCTCGGACTTGGGCTGGCGACGGGCAACTGGCCGGAAATGTTGCTTGGGCAGATATTGATCGGTTCGGCGTTCGGCATGTCCTGGGCCGGCATCAGCCAGGCCGCCATGGAGGCCGCGCCGGAAGAGGAGCGCAAGATGACCGGCGCGCTGCTTCCCACGGTCGCGACGCTTGGAGCAGCAGCCGGTGCGGGCGCAAGCGGCACCGTCGCTGCGGCGAGCGATCTTGTCACGCAGATCGATCTTGCGGATGTGACGATGCCGATGGTCTATCTTTACGGGCTGGGTGTCATTGTTTCGCTGCTTGCGATCCTGACCACCCGCGGCTTGCGGAGCGGACAGCGCTAACGCCTCTGCGGCGTTCACGCGGTTACGACTGGGTGGTGGCGATGGTGATCGCCGCCAGATAAACCACGAAAGCCATGATCGCGATCGCGCCGATAATGATGATGACACCCTTGCCGGCGCGTTTTTTCTCGGCCTTGTTCTCGTTGGCTTCGGTTGGAAACAGGATGGGATCGCGGGAATCGCTGATTTTTGTCATGCCGTTTCTCCTTTCGGCGGTTGCTGGATCATCAACAGCCAGCTCCGCCAAAAGGTTCCTCACGGACGCAGCGCCCAGGTGGTTGCATGGACCACAGCGCCCGGTGCTGCCCTGAGGAGTGCCGAGCGCACGGGCTCGAAACCCTCGATGCGTTTTGTGCCGACATACCGGCCCCGGTTGGCAAAGACTTCGATGGAGCCGTAATCCAGAAAGATGCGGATGCGTGAGACCCTCGCACCCTTGGCGATATAATGCGGCGAGGGGCCGTCACGCCCGTCCTCGTGGCGAATCCACAGGCCGGTTTCATCGGAGACAAGACCAAGCTCGACCGCCGGATGATCGAGCACAAGCTCGAAAGGCGCGCCGGGCGAGGCAAGCTCGATCAGTATCTCCACCGCCCCGTTGATGAAGGTGACACGTTCGCCGGCCGCCAGACGTGTGCGATCGAGAATATGGCTGCGCAGGCTTTCCGCAGCACCGATCGGCGGGGTCAGAAGCTCGCCGTGCGAATAGTGTATGCGGCGCGGCAGCGTCATCGAGGTGGGGAAATCGATCTCCGGATTGGCATCCGCCCAATTGGCGAGCCAGCCGATGCCGATGATGCTGTCCCCGTCAAGAAACGCCTGAAAGGCGTAATTGTCGGTGCCGAAATCCAGTTCCTGGCCGAATTCCCTGGTGAAGAGCTTGCCATCGAACCAGCCGACATCGGCCATGGTCAGGTTCTTGCGGCCGGTCTCCGGGTCTTCCGAATGCATCAGCCCGTAGACCAGCACCCAGCGGGTGGAGCGGGCATTGGCCGGGCCGTCAAGCGGCAGAAGGCAGGGGCATTCGATGGCCGTGGTTTTGTAGCGCGTTTCCACCCAAAGCTTGCCGACATAGGTCCAGCCAGATGCGGCGGTGGGGTCGAGCGTCTCGTAAAGCAGGATGACGCCGCCACCGTCGCTCTGGCTGCCCAGCACCATTTTCCACAGGCCATCGGGGCCGCGAAAGACATAAGGGTCGCGGAAATCCGGTGTCAGCCCCTGTCCGCCCGGGCGGTGACCCAGAATGACCTCGGCCTGCCCGGCCATGATGAGATCGGAAGAGGTGGCGGTAAGCTGTATCTGCTGTTCGGGAATGCGGTCCTGCACCTGCTCGGTGAAGAATACGCGGATGCCTGAGCCTTCCACCAGCGGAATGGTCGAGCCGGAATATGCGCCGCCGCGTTTGTCGGGCCGGGTCGTCAGATCCTCTGACGGGAAGAGGAAGATCGGCAGGTGTCGCC
Organism: Rhizobium sp. AN73; assembly: GCF_030757975.1. NCBI lineage: Bacteria > Pseudomonadati > Pseudomonadota > Alphaproteobacteria > Hyphomicrobiales > Rhizobiaceae > Rhizobium > Rhizobium sp. AN73. The sequence continues at coordinate 1,676,213 of NZ_JARWME010000002.1, read as the reverse complement.
AGCGCAGGTAGTCCGAGGATACCGCGTGGCCCCAATGCATGGTGTTCCAGCGCAGCCCATGCGAATAATGCTGGTAGAACAGATGCGGCCGGCCTTCGAAACGGCCAAAGCCGTTCGGGTCGTTCATCCAGCCGAAGGGCGGACGGAAGTGGTAGCTATCAGGCAATTCGGGTGCGGCATTATCAGGCTTGGTATGAACGACGGTAATGCCGGTTTCGAGCACGTCCGAAGCGGTGAACCAGTAGATGACGGAAACTGCTGTGGTGACCGTGTCGTAACTCAGCTCGACATGGCCGCCGCCGAAGACCTGATAGATTCTAAATCCGAACTCTTCGGTGTTGACGCTTGAAACTTCAGCGAATTTTCCATTCGCATTGGAAAAAGAGACGGCGCCGGGTTCGGCAGGCTTTTTCGCCTTCAGCCAGACATGGAAGGTGGCATTAACCGGCAGATCGGTGTGAAGGGTGCGGATTGCGCTTTCCGGCTCGGCGGTTACGGCGTCAACGACGGTCATTCCCGTTCCTTTCGTTGCGGCTACTCTGGTTCAGGAAACGCAACGAATGGGACGAAAGAAAGTTCAACTGCCTGACGTTTCGCCGTCCTCAGCCTCGTATTTGCCATCCAGTTCGAACACCAGCCCGTCCGGATGGTAGAAGGTGCGGCCTTCGCCGGAGAAATAGGCCGCAACAATCTGGTTGGTAAGCCGCGAGCCGAAACCCTTGCGCGTCGGCGGCCTGACCGTTGGTCCACCAGTCTCGCGCCAGCGCAGTTCGAAGCGGTCGCTGTCATCCAGCGTCCAGACGATTTCGACCCTGCCGCTCTCATTGGAAAGCGCGCCGTATTTCAGCGCATTGGTGGCCAGTTCGTAGACGGCGAGCGACAGGCCGAGTGCCTGTTGCGGCGCGATTTCCATGTCCGGGCCGGAAATAATCACGCGCGCCTTGTCGTCGAGATGCGGATAAACCGAATCGCGGACAAGCGCGGAGATGCTGGCGCCCTTTCCCGAAGCGTGCATGAGGTTCTGGGCGTTGCCGAGCGCTGCGATGCGCCTCTTGATGGTGTCGCGTGCCTCCTCCAGCGTCGGCGAATGGCGCAGGGTGGCGCTGACGACCGCGGTGGTGATCGCCATCGTGTTCTTGACCCGGTGGACGAGTTCGCGCCGCAGAACCTCTTCCCGTTTGCGGCTTTCGACCGTCGGAGTGGTCTCGACCGTGATGTTGATCAGGCCGGCTACTTTGCCGTGATCGTCATAAAGCGGGCTGTAGGAAAAGGTCCAATAGGTGTCTTCCGGATAGGCGTTTCGATCCATGACGAGGTGCAGGTCCTCGGCAAAGGTGCCCCTGCCGGACAGCGCTTCGTCCACGAAGGGTTTCACGTCGTCCCAGACATCGGACCAGAGAATGTGAAACGGCTTGCCGAGCGCATCCTGTTCCTTCAGCCCCAGAAGCGGCCGGTAGGCATCGTTATAGATGATGTTGAGGTCAGGGCCCCAGAACAGGCAGATGGCATGGCCTTGCTTGAGGATCATCTGCACGGTGGTTTTGAGCGATACCGGCCATGTTTCTATTGGCCCCGTGCTTGTCGACGCCCAGTCGAAGCGGCGGATGGCCTTGCCCATTTCACTATCGTCATAGGGGAAATCTGGCACGAATATATCCTGCTTGCACTGCGGCTCATCTATTGGATGTTTGTATGTTCAAATAGACCCACAGTTCAAACGGATTTTGGCAAGTTTTCGTTGCTCGTACACATCTCCATCCCGCGTTATTGCCAACATACAAGACAATAGCGACGAAAGCGGTGTCTCAAAATTCACTTGTGGATTGATGAGCAAACGGAGGGAGCGGCCTTCAAGCACGAGACCGTCGACTTTTCAGCGACGGTCTCGACTCGATAGTGCTTAAAAGCCAACGCTGCAATTTCCGGGAACAGGTGTGGTGTGCGGAAGCGGCGTTGGCCTAGGAAACCCCTAGAGCACGTCCGGTCTTAACGGAACCGTTGGACGTGCCTTATCTCTTTGTTTTATCGCATTATCCTGATGTAAAACCGCTACGCAGTTTTACTGGAAATGTTCTAGAACTTGACGTCCCAGCGCAGATTTACGGCGTTGTTTGTGCCTTCTTTTGCGAATTCCCCGCGATAACCGAGGGAGACGGTGTTCTGTTCGGCTACCTCGAGGTTCAAAGCAGCATCGAGGATGGCGGCATTTTTTGCCACACTCGCGCCGCTGGACTGGAAGTTCGCGCCCGTTCCGGCGAAGGCGTTCTTCTTTGCGCCGTCGGTTTCCCCGAAAGCGTGAGTGTAGCCGAAACCGCCTGTGAAAAAGGCGTTCATCTCGGTTTCCAATTTCACCTTCCCACGAACGCCAAGCGTTGCAAAGGTCACGTTGTCGACGCTGTCCCTGACATCGAGCGCGCCGATGCCCCCGGTTTCACGCAGGCCACCGAGATCGACGCCTACATGTGCCAGCGATACATAGGGCGAGATTGTTTGTTTGGCATCGGCGATGATATCGGTGCTGGCCTCGCCGAAGATCTGGTATTGCCAGCCATTCATCTCGCCGCGCATCTTGCCGGCAAGGCCGGGGATCCACAATTCGCGCCGTGCTTCGCTGTCGAGATAGGAGTAGGTGCCGCCGAGACGAAGCTTGATCGCATCAAATTCCGCAGCGGCGTACATGCCGAAATGGTAAGCATCCACCGCGACGCGGGACTTCTGGTCGTCCGTTACGCGGCTTTGTTCGTAACCCGTGACGAAACCGACCGTCAGGTCATCGCCAAGAGTGCCGTCCAGACCCGCCAGCACACCCCAGCCGCTGTTACTGACCGTTTTTGTGCCGCTGTCACCGTTAAGCCGTCCGGCATGGCCCCAGGAGGTCATCCAGCCGGCCTGGTCGTTCGATGTGTCGCCGCCAGGTAACATGCGGTCGTTGATCGCATCGCGAAGATGAACGCTGTTCATGATCAGCGCCGTCTGTGCGGCGTCATAAATTCCGCCGGAAAGATTGTCGAGTATCCGGTTACCGTTTGCGACATCCGTCCAAAGGATCGAGTCGTAAAGCGTATTGCCCGAGCCGAGAGTTTCTATGGCCCTGCCGACGCTACACTGGCTTCCGGTCGATCCCGGCCGGCACATGGAGGCGTCGAGCCGGAGGTAGACGCTTGTCGGATCATAACTCAAAGAGGGGGTAAGGAACGCATATTGCCCGATCACCGCGTCGAAGCCGTTTGACGCGCCGCCACGGACAAGCCCGCCATCGGCCTTCAGTATCGTATGGTTTGTGCTCGGTGCATAAGCACCTTTTTCAGCGATAACATTCACCGTGCCGCCGCTGATGGTCGCCTGTCCCGATGCAAGGATGGCGTCGTGTTGGCCCCGCGCATTGACCTCGACGTTGTAGGTCGACCCCGGTCGGAATTCGATGGAAGTCGTGGAAAGCGTGCCGATGGAGTTGCCGGGCGCGACGACACCGCCGTTACCGACGATCATTTTGCTGAGCTTGCCCTTGCCGGACATCTGTCCGCCCCGCATTATCTCGAGATCGGAGAGCAATTCGCCATTGATCACCAGATCGCCGCCTGCGACAATGGAATTTCCGGACAATTTGTTTTTGCCGTCAAGGACGAGCTTGCCCTGATTGAGGGTAAAACCGCCGAAGCTGTTATCGCCTGCAAGAACGAGCGTGCCGTCACCGGCTTTCGTCAGACGTCCCGGGCCGGAAATATCGTTCTTCCAGATATCCCACGTGCCGAAGTCGGCGATGTCGTCGAACTTGCCGGCGGTTTGCTGCACAGTGATGTCGCGGTAGAGTTTGGCGGGCCCGTCATAGGCGGCGGGCAGGTTGATAAGCCCCCAGGTCGACTGGTCGTCGTTGAGATCTATGTTCCAGCCGGCGAGGGAGTTGGCCGGATAGGCCGTGCCTGCGATGATGTCGCGCCGGTCCTCGACGGAAAGATAGGGGAAGCGCAGGCGCAGCAATTGCCCGGATTGCTTATTAAAATGTTTAGGCTCAAGCGTCACATCGCCGTCCGTCCTGCGTTGATTGTAGTAGCCAATCGAAAAACCCGCATTCGCCTGTTCGTCGTAGAGCGGTGTCGCCTGTGTTTCCAGGCATTGGCGCAGGGTGGTTCCGCAAAGATTTCCGATTTTCTGCCGCACGGCGCGACTGCTGGCGGCAATGTCACCCACGATCTCGTCGTCGTTCAGCACATTCGACAGGGTGAAGTAGGCGGCGGTCTGTGCCGCAATTGTATCTGTCGGAAAATGAGCCTTTAGAATGACACGGCTTTCGCCATACTGGATGGCGCGGGAAAAAAGCTCCTGCCCACGCTCCGGAAATATCAGGCTTAAGGTCTGCGCCTGCTGGTATCCCTCCCACGTATGACCGCTTGGATAGCCCTGATCCCCGCGAATAATGTGGCGGCCCGGTATATAATTTCCGTCGCTGTCAAGCGCGCCCCATGGTCGCCCGCGATCAAAATAATCTTTCAGGATGAAATCCGCCGCACGCAGTCTATTCTTCTTCGGGTCGAAAGCGGCGCCGGCGTGGTTAACATATTTGACCAGCTTTTTATATTCCGCATTGTCAAAGACAGCGTTCGAGGCCGCATATTGCCCGAGTGCGTTCGTCGCGAACTTTCCATAAACCAATATTTCGTCGGCTTCAGAGTCGGTGCCGGCCAGTTGCTGGCGTGGTCCGGTTATCGTCTTCAGTTGGTTGACGCCCAACCGGTCGGCCTCGGCTGCCCATGAACCTGGCTCCGGAAATTTCCGGATGACCTTCTCAAAGAGAACCTTGTACCAGGCATCACGAAATTCCACGATCCTGTTAAAGCCCGCTTCCTGCGCATGGGCGGCCGTGGATGCCAACAGGAATACCGAAGATAGCAAAACTGAATAGTATTTTCCCATGATTAAAAAATCCTAATATATAAAGTAACAAACATAGTATTTTTCTAGTTTGTTTGTTTAGTTGATGATTTATGAGGATAATTTCAAATATAGTACTTATTTCAGGCCGTTAAATAGGCGAATTTTGTGACGGATTATTAATAGTAAACTGTAGGTATGAAATTTATTTTGATTAAATGATTGGGGCCGTGCGCAGTATAGTTACGGAGAGGCAATGTCGGGTGACGAGAGTGGTTTGCGGGCGGGCCGCCATGCGATCCCGCATCAAACCCAGTCTGTTTCTGCCTTGATTGAGTGCCGCTTCAAAAGGACGGTGTCGTTGCCGACGTGCCATAGACGCTCCGGATTTTCTTGAAACACCGGTTCGAAGGCTGCATCCGCCGGTTTTGCCTACCATCCGGTCTTGCCCCGTCCTACATATGTTCTAAATTCCTGCCTATGCTCTCGATAATGGGGTGCGACCGTGATGAAATTCGACAATTCCTATGCCCGCCTGCCGGAGCGGTTCAGCGCCGCCGTTTTGCCGACGCCAGTGAAGGCGCCGCGCCTCATCGCTTTCAATCGCGCGCTGGCCGACGAGCTTCTTCTTGATGTTTCGGGCCTAGACGACGAGAGGCTGGCGGCGATCTTTTCCGGCAATGTGGTGCCGCAGGGGGCCGAGCCGCTGGCCATGGCCTATGCCGGCCACCAGTTCGGCGGTTTCGTGCCGCAGCTGGGTGATGGCCGCGCCATTCTTCTCGGTGAGGTGATCGACAGAAACGGCAAACGCCGCGATATCCAGCTGAAAGGCTCCGGCCCGACGCCGTTTTCACGACGGGGAGACGGGCGTGCTGCCCTTGGCCCGGTGCTGCGCGAATATATCGCCTCCGAGGCAATGTTCGCGCTCGGTATTCCCGCGACAAGGGCGCTGGCAGCCGTTCTTTCCGGCGAAAGGGTGCAGCGCGAGGTCGGCCTGCCGGGTGGCGTTTTCACCCGCGTTGCGGCAAGCCACATCCGTGTCGGCACCTTCCAGTTCTTTGCCGCGCGCGAGGATGACGAGGCGATCAAAAACCTCGCGGACTACGTGATCGACCGCCACTATCCCGAAGCGAAAGATGCGGGCAATCCTTACCTCGCCCTTTTGCAGGGGATCGCGCAGCGACAGTGCGAACTCATTGCCCGCTGGATGATGGTGGGTTTTATCCATGGCGTGATGAACACCGACAATATGGCGGTCTCCGGCGAGACGATCGATTTCGGGCCATGTGCTTTCCTCGACGAATATCACCCGAACAAGGTGTTTTCCTCGATCGACGCGCAGGGGCGTTACGCCTTCAACAACCAGCCGGGCATCGCCCAGTGGAACATCGCAAGGCTGGCGGAATGCCTTCTGCCGCTGCTCGACCCGGAAGTGGAGAAAGCCGCCGAACTCGCCAATGCCGTGCTCGCCGATTTCGCCGCCGCCTTCCCCAAACGCTGGCTTGCCGGTATGCGTGAAAAACTGGGCCTGACAGTGGAGGAAGAGGGCGACATCGATCTGGTGCAGGCGCTGCTGGCGTTGATGCAGGCATCGGAGGCCGACTACACGCTGACCTTCCGGCGTCTTTCCCACGCGGCTGACGGCGATGCCGAGCCGTTTCGCGGCATGTTCATCGATATCGCAGCGGCGGATGAATGGCTGGCGCGCTGGCGGGCGAGAGCCGGGCGGGAAAGCGTCTCCGCCACGGAGAGGTCGCGGGCGATGCTTGCCACCAACCCGGCCATCATTCCGCGCAACCACCGCATCGAGGAACTGATCGCAGCGGCGGTGGAAGACGGTGATTTCGAACCCTTCCATGCCATGCTGGCCGCGATTGCCACACCCTTCGAGGAACGACCGGACAACTTCGTCTACATGCAGCCGCCGATGAGCGACGAGAGGGTGTTCCGGACGTTTTGCGGGACGTGATTTGGTGAGGCATTCCGCGTCTGTGGAACGAGCGGGGGCACCTTGCCGTCTTCTTCCCATCGGGGAGAAGGTCGCGACAGCGGGATGAGGGGGCAAGGGTAGTGAGTTAGGGCGACGTTGCTCCTTATCTGACCCTTCGGGCCATCTTCTCCCCGGCGGGGAGAAGAAACAAGCCTCGACGTCGCGCCCCATAGACGCCCTTAGTTACCCAACCCGAGCCAGCGGCTCATGCGTGCCGTAATATCGGCCGAACCGGTTTTCGAGGAATTTCGGCAGGGCTACTTCCTCCTGACGGACGAACCCCTTCTGCGGCAAAGAGCCTTCCGCGAGCAGATCGAGAACCGTGCAGATGCCTGCAGCCGTGGTGATCTGGATGGCGCTCATCATCCGGCCGGAAACCGGACCCGCATAGACTTTGTTGGCATAGGTTTCCTGCAGGAAACGGCCATTGCGGGTGCCGCAGACGGTGACGAAGACGATGACCACGTCCTGCATGGTGCCGGGCAGGGCGTTTTCGAACAGATCCTTCAGCACATCGCGGCGGTTGCGCAGGTTGAGGTCGTTGAGGAGCGCCTTCATGATCGCCACATGGCCGGGATAACGGATGGTGCGGTAATTCATCGTCCGCACCTTGCCTTCCAGCGTGGCGCACAGCGTGCCGAGGCCGCCCGAGGTGTTGAAGGCCTCGTAGGTGACGCCATCGAGCGAGAATTCCTCGCGCTCCTCAAGGGCGGGAACGGCGGTGAGGCGTCCTTCGACGATTGCTTCGCAGGGTTCGATATATTCGTTGATCAGCCCGTCCGTGCTCCAGGTGAGGTTGTAGTTGAGCGCGTTGGACGGATATTGCGGCAGGGCTCCCACGCGCATGCGCACGCTGTCCAGCTTGTCGAACCGGGCTGCAAGATCGGCGGCGACGATGGAAATGAAACCGGGGGCGAGGCCACATTGCGGGATGAGAGCGGTTTCAGCCGTTTCCGCCAGGGCCTTGACCTTGCGGGTGGATTCGACGTCTTCGGTGAGATCGAGATAATGCGTGCCGACGGCGACCGCCGCTTCCGCAATGCCCGCCGTCAGGTGGAAGGGGGCGGCGGAAAGCACGGCGAATTTGCCCTTCAACAGCGCTTCCAGCGCCGGACGGTCACCGATGTCGACGATTTCGGTATCGACGCGCTCATGCGCCGGTACGTTCGTCAACTGGTCGGCCGAGCGATCGGCAACCGTGATGCGATAATCGCCGGTGACGGCCAGCATCCAGGCGATGGCTGAACCGATATTGCCCGCGCCGATGACGACAATGTTTTTCATGATTTTGTTCCCCGCAGTAAATTCGCATGTATCTGCGCACCGAATGCGCTTCAAAGGCAGAATGCCAGCTTTTATTGACGATTCGCAGCTTCACTATGTGCGGATAGCGGGTTAATATTGAGCAATTAGACGACAGGATTGGTCACTATGACGATTGCCGAAAAGGACCGGGCGCTGCTTGCCCTGCTTTCCGAAAATGCCCGCATGCCGGTGGCGGAACTGGCGCGCAAACTCGGCCTTTCGCGCACCACGGTGCAGGCCCGCATCGAGCGGCTGGAGGCCGACGGCGTGATCGCCGGTTATGGCTTGAGGCTTTCGGAAAGCTATCTTTCCGGGCTGGTGCGTGCCCATGTGCTGATCACCATCGCACCAAAGGCGCTGCCCGGCGTGACGGCAGCACTTGCCGCCATCAAGGAGGTGACGACGCTGCATTCGGTGAGCGGCACGTTTGATCTCATCGCCATTCTGGCAGCGCCATCAATCCTCGACCTCGACCGGCTGATCGACCGGATCGGCGCGCTGGATGGTGTGGAGCGCACCTTGTCGTCGATCATTCTTTCGACGCGGATTTCGAGGTAGGGCGTTGGGGGAAGTGCGGCAGGCGAAAGGTGGGCGAGTACGCGCGATGTTCTCTTCTCCCTCATCCCTGTGCCTGTCACAGGGATCCTTTCAGCCCAAGTCCTTGGGCTGAAAGGACGCTTCCCGCCGCGCAGACGCGCGTCGGCTGGATTCCTGTGACAGGCACAGGGATGAGGAAGGTGGGGGGGCCGCCTTGCCCTAAGCCGCAACCCTCTCATCATAAGCCTTCTGTGCCGCCAGCACCGCGTCGATATTGCCCTCCGCCCAATGGGCAAGTGCCGCAACCGTTTCGGTGAGCGTGCGCCCCAGCGGCGTTAGAGAATATTCCACCGTGACCGGAACCGTTGGAAAGACCTGCCGTGAAATCAGCCCGTCACGCTCGAGCTTCTTCAGCGTCTGCGACAGGACCTTCTGCGAAATGCCCTTGATCTCACGACGCAGCAGGTTGAAGCGCACGGGGTCCAGCCGCAGCTTGTCAAGGATCAACAGCGCCCATTTGTCGGCGATCCTGTCCAGAACCATGCGTGTCGGGCAGCGGTCCTCGTAAACGTCATAGACGCGTTCCATCGATGTCATCCCTTCTTCAAAGGCCGTGCCGGTTTCCACAAGGATACCAGATAACCGAAAAGTGCTCTCTTTTCATGATTTCCAGCACGCAGTATGTGTGTTTCCGAAACATGGTTTCCATTAGATACTACGGAGATTTGAGATGACTGGCAAGATACTCGTAATCGGTTCCACCGGCACCATCGGCACGCCGCTGGTAAAGGCGCTTCTGGCCAAGGGCGAAAGCGTGAAGGCGGCCTCGCGCACCGGCAAGGCGGCGGACGGCGCGGAAGGGGTGCGCTTCGATTATACCGATGCCTCGACTTACGCGGATGCCTTCGACGGTGCCGACCGGCTGTTTCTGATCCTGGCGGGCGGGCGTCTGGATGCCATCGACGCGCTGACGCCGGTGGTCGAGGAAGCCGCTCGTCGCAAGGTGAAGATCGTGTTTCTCAGCGTCTTCGGCGTCGATGCCGACGATTCCATTCCCTATCGCCAGATCGAGCTGAAGATCATCGCCTCCGGCGTGCCTTACGTCATTTTGCGCCCCAACTGGTTTGCCGATAATTTCCACACCTACTGGAAGGCTGGCATCGAACACGGCGAGATCGCCGTTCCGGCGGGCGAGGGCAAATCGAGCTTCATCGACGTGCGCGATATCGCTGACAGCGCCGCCGCCGCCCTGACTTCCAATGCCTTCGACGGCAAGGCGTTCAACCTGACCGGCCCGAGGGCGATCGGTTACAGTGAAGCGGCCGCGATCATCTCGCAGGCAATCGGCAAGCTGGTCGGCTATAGCGCGGTTTCGGACGAGGTCTTCATCGGCATCCTCACCGGTGCGGGCGTTCCCAAGGACTACGCGTCCTTCCTCGCCTCGATCTTCCACCCCGTGCGCGAGGGTTGGACGTCGGCGGTCACCGGCGATGTCGAGACTTTGACCGGCCACGCGCCGCGTTCGCTGGAGACCTATGTGGCCGACCATCTGGATGCGCTGAAGGGCTGACACTTCAAGGCAACACGCCCGCTGCGTTTACGCCGGATCGGTGGAGCCGCGGCGGGCCTTGAAGAGCATTTTCAGCCGCTGGATATCGTCTGTAGTCCAGCCTTGTGGATCGGTCACCTCTGTCCACGCATCGATATAATGTTCCGGCGCATAGACATGGCCGTAACCGATCGGTGCCGTGGTGGCGGCGGCAACATCGAGACCGAGCTGTAGCAGGGTCACCACCGGGAACCAGCGGAAGGATGTGGAAACGTCTGGGCCGTGATGCGCCATCCATTGCGGCCGCCGGTAAAGCGAGGCGGGCTCGAAGAAGGTGATCGGGTCGCTGGCATATTGCAGATAAACGATGCGCATCGGTCCCCACGCCGCATCAGGCATATGGGCGGTGGTATATTGGTTGGCGAAGCGGATGACGGAGGAATCGCGGAAACGCGGCAGCCATTCCGGCGTGCCCGGCACCCGCCCGTTGGTCGCCATGCGCCATGTGGGGCTGGAAAAGGGCGGTCCGCTCCACAGTGCGCCCTGGAAGGGGTCAGCCAGTACATCGTAAAGATCGGAGGATTTCTGCGAATTGAGCGAACCGAGGCTGAGGCCATGCAGATAGAGTTTGGGCCGCGTTTCCTTGGGCAGGGTCGTCCAGTAGCCATAGACGGCCTGAAACAGCGCACGCGCCGTTTCCACGCCATAATCCGGTTCGGTCAGAAGCGCGATCCAGCTTGAAAGATAGGAATATTGCACGGCAACGCTGGCGACATTGCCGTCATGTAGATATTCGACCGTATCGAGCGCTTCGGGATCGATCCAGCCGGTGCCGGTGGGAATGACGACCAGCAGCACCTTGCGCTCGAAACCGCCGACCCGCTTCAGCTCCTCCAGCGCAAGCGCTGCCCTTTGCTCGGGTGTCGACGCGGAATTCAGCCCCGCATAGACCCTGAGCGGTTCCTTGGCGGCGCGATGGGTGAAGGCGGAGATTTCTTGGCCACCCGGCCCACCGGCCACGAATTCCCGGCCTCTGCGGCCAAGCGATTCCCATGTCATCAGCGAGGCGCTGCTGCCGGTCTTGAGCGGATCGGAAGGGCGCGGCACATCCGGCTCGATCAGCGCATCCACCTGTTTCAGCGAGGAATCCGCAAACTTCAGGCCGATATCGAAGATCAGGCCGTTCAGCAGCATCCATGACAGCACGATTGCCGCAGCGATACCAAGCACATTGGCCAGCCGGCGCGGCAGGAAGTGACGGCTGCGCGCGGAAAAGAACCGCCGGATGAGCTGGAAAAGACGGCCCGCGCCGATGAGCAGGGCGGCGACCAGCACCGCAACACCGCCGGTCTTGGTGGGGTGGGCACTGGGCAGCGGATCGAGTTCCATCAGGATACGGATGGAATTCTGCCAGTCTCTTGCCTGCCATAAAAACGCGATTGCCGTGATGGCACTCGCAAGTGCGATGAGAAAACGGATGCTGCGCCGGTTGTGGTGCGAGGGGTGGGGCAGTTCCAGATAGGTCCAGACGGCGGTGAGCGCCACGCCGATCAGATAACCGATGGCAAAGGAAAATCCGCACAGCACACCCTGCATCAGCCATGTGCGCGGCAGAAGAGACGGTGTGAGCGAAGCGCAGAACAGAATAGTGCCGAAGACGATGCCGGTTGCCGAAAGACCCGCAAACAACCGCCCAACCCATTGTTTCAACAACTTGACTTGCCCCTTTTGCCCGCCACCTGACGCGAGTGTAGTATGCGGCGGGCGAGGGTGCAAACCCTGTTCGCAGGATAAAAATCACAAAGATAGGAAAATAATCCTTTACAGCGTGACGGTGGTTTGATAGGTTTAGGTCACAGTCGGAGATTTGCGGCTGAACGGCGAATGCCGGTTCGATAAGCTGTCGTCCGATTTTATGACAACCCCCGCCATATTCGACGTCATCCTCGCCCTTGAGGCGAGGATCCATAGCTGCTCAAGCGGTGGATCCTCGGGACAGGCCCGAGGATGACGTCGGAGTGTTTGGTGAGGGGCGTCATGCATTGGATGATGCCCACGCCTCGTTCGTCTCCGAAAGACGCATGACGATAGAGGGCGCTCAGACTTTATCTGCAATCTGAACCGGTTCCGAGGGTGGCATTCCCCCAAGCGGCGCGCTCTTGCGTATTCATATTATTCTCTCGCAGGTCGATCCCATGACGAGTTTCCGTAATTGCGATCTGACGCTCCACGGCGTCTGGCCGGAAGAGTGCGCCTATGGCGGTGAGGGAAGGCTGGAGACCGCGCCCGAGACAAAATCGCGAGCCGATAAGCTGGCCGCCGAAGATGCGGCGCGTAACGGCGAACTGCGGCAGATGCTGAACGAACTGACGGTGGAGATGCGCGATCAGTTTTACATGTATCGCAACCTGCGGCAGGCAAGCGAGGCGGCATTATTGGCGACGGCGGAAGATGCTTCGGGCAAACAGGCGCGCGCCGATGTGAAGGCCGCGACAGATCAGCTTTCGGTGGTCGTCCGCACGCTGGAGCGGATCGATGTCTTGCAAAGGCTTTTGGCGGAAGAGCGCGCCGCGCTTTCCGGGGAGGACGAGACCGACAACGAAGATTATGAGGCCGCTGTGGTGTATTTCCTCAAACGCATCGACGAACTGGCCGAGCAGAAATGCCGCGCAAGACTGGAGGCAGCGACCACGCTTGCGCCGGACATTCCGGCAGGGTCTGGCGCATGACGGGCCTTTCGCCAGAACCCCGACTACAGGAGCAGGTCTTTACCCTTTTGCGCGACTGGCGCTTCATTGGCAACCTGCCACAGCAGCCGCCTGAGGGCGACTGGCGGACATGGCTTCTGATCGGCGGGCGCGGTTCAGGCAAGACGCGTGCTGGAGCGGAATGGGTGCACAGGATCGCTTCCGCCGGCAAACACTCGGATTTGCGCATCGCGCTGGTGGCGGAAACGCTGGGGGATGCCCGAGAGGTGATGATCGACGGCATTTCCGGCATATGCCGCATTGCCCGCCGACGCCGTCCTGCCTTCGAGGTCACGCGCCGGCGGCTCGTCTGGCCGAACGGGGCGATGGCGCAGGTGTTTTCGTCCGAAGACCCCGAAAGCCTGCGCGGCCCGCAATTCCACATGGCCTGGGCCGATGAGCTGGGGAAATGGAAATATCCGCAGGAAACCTGGGACATGCTGCAATTCGGCCTGCGTCTGGGCGAGGCCCCACGGCAATTGGTGACAACGACGCCACGGCCCATTCCGCTGTTAAAGGCGCTCCTGGCCGACCCTTCGAGCCGGGTGGCGCGTATGCCGACGGCGATGAATGCGCAAAACCTGTCGCCGGGTTTCCTGAAAGCCATGCATGACCGTTACGGCGGCACGCGGCTGGGGCGTCAGGAAATCGGCGGCGAACTGATCGACGAGCGGGAAGGCGCACTGTGGAAACGCGCCGATCTGGAAGCGATTGTAGAAACCGACCACGAGCCGCTGGCACGGATCGTGGTGGCGGTCGACCCGCCCGTGGGTGTGGGGGAAAATTCCTGCTGCGGCATCGTCGTAGCGGGGCTTGGCATATCAGGCAAACTGGTGGTTCTTGCGGATTGTTCGGTGGAGAGCGAGACGCCGGCCGGCTGGGCGCGTGCCGTGGTCGCTGCCGTTCGCCGCCATGAGGCCGACCGGGTGGTGGCCGAGGTCAATCAGGGCGGAGAGATGGTGCGGGCGATGTTGCAAAGCATCGATGCCAACCTGCCGCTGACGCTGGTACGGGCAAGTCGGGGCAAATTCACCCGCGCCGAGCCGGTGGCCGCGCTTTACGAACAGGGCAGGGTGCGTCACGCCGCGCGATTTGAGAAGCTCACGGACCAGATGGCGGATTTCGGACCCGATGGGTTGTCCTCCGGACGCTCGCCCGACCGGCTGGATGCGCTGGTCTGGGCGATAACGGCGCTGACGACGATGGTCGTGAATGAGCCGAGGGTGCGGGGGATGTGAGCGCACCCTCCAGTCCAAACGCCGAGGTATCGTTATTCCGGTAGCTTTTTCGGCAACCAGAGCCACGCGATAACGCCGACAATGAGGGTAAGCATGCCGCCCGTCCCGATGGCGATGTGCAGGCCGGTCAGAAAGGCCTGCTTGGCCTGCATAACGGCCTCGGGAGTGATGCCCGCATGATCGAGTGTTTCGTTGAGCGTTCCGGCAACACCGGGGCCGAGCAGACGGAAGCTGAGCGAGGCCAATGATCCAAGCAGGGTGATGCCGAGCGCATTGCCCAGCTCGTTGCTGGTCTCGGCGATTGAGCCGGCAGCACCGGCCCGCTCGGCGGGAACGGCTGACACCGCGACCTCGGCCACGAGGCTGAAGGACAGTCCGTAGCCGATACCGGCAATGATCGTCGAGGCGATGAAGGCGGGCGCACCTGCGTCGGTGCCGGTGAACAGCAGTATGAAAACGCCCGCGCTAATCAAAAAGTGCGTCGCCACAAGCGCGGTCTTGCGGCCGATCCACTCCACGATGCGGGCAGTTCCCACACATGTTGCGGTCAACACGATGGCTCCCGGCAGCGTCAAAAGCGCCGTGGTGAAAACATCAAAACCGAGCACCGATTGCAGATAGATGCCGGAGAGGAAGCCGGCGGCCGACCATACGAGCAGGGACAGAAGCCCGGTCAGGATCGCGATTGAAAAAATGCGATCGCGGAACAGGCTGATGTCGAGCAGCGGATAATCGATACGGGTCTGCCGATAGAGGAACAGCGCCAGCGCGACAATGCCGACGATACCGCCGGTGGATTGCGTCACCGTCAGGCCCTCGGCTGCGGCGGTCTTGAGCGACCAGGTGAACAGCAGGATGCCGGCAAACGACAGCACGAGGCTCGGGATGTCGATCCGGCTCTCAACCGTCGAGCGCACTTCGCGCAGCAGGGCCGGCGCGACGATCAGGAAGGCGAGCGCGATGGGAACATTGATCAGGAAGACGGCGCCCCACGCGAAGTGCCGCAGCAACATGCCGCCGATAAGCGGGCCGATGGCGAAACCGGCCGCGAATGTCGCCGCGAAAATGCCGATGGCCTGCGCACGCATACGCGGATCGGGAAACAGGGCGCTGACGATTGCCAGCGCGGACGGCAGCAATGTCGCGCCACCCAGCCCCATCAGCGCCCGCGCGGCGATCAGCATCAGGGGCGATTGCGAATAGGCCGCACTGAGCGATCCCGCACCGAAGATCACGGCACCGACCATGATGAGTCTGAGCCGCCCGTAGCGGTCGCCGATATTTCCGAAGGCGATCAGCAACGATCCGACCACGAAACCATAGATATCGAGGATCCACAGCGCCTGGTCGGCAGTCGGCGTGAGAGCGGAGGTCACATGCGGCATGGCGAGGTAAAGAATGGAGCCGTCCATGGCAACAAGCAGGACAAGCGGCAGCACGGCCATCAGGCCAAGCCATGCCTTTCGATCCGCGGAGTGTGGAAGTGTCATTTCAGTTATTGGGTCAGTCGCCGGGTCAGTCATGGGGCAAAAATCCTTGGCAAACGGCGCGCACACGCGTGCCGTTCCGGCCGCCGACGCGAGGGCCGGCGGGTGGTTGCGGTTGGGAGGTTTCTTCTATATACTTAACGTAACTTACTTTTGGTATATAGATATGTCAAGCACACATGATGACAGCCAGGCGGCTGCGAAACGCGTTCGTCTCAGCCGTGAGCAGCGGCTGCGCCAGCTCCTTGATGTGGCGTGGCGGCTGGCGCGTGTGGAAGGCACCGACGCGCTGACATTGCCGCGTCTGGCTGAAGAGGCCGGTGTCACCAAACCGGTGATTTACGATCATTTCGGCACGCGCAACGGCCTGCTGACCGCGCTCTATCAGGATTTCGACGTACGCCAGACGGCGTTGATCGACGCCGCTCTGGAGGCGAGCGGGTCGACATTGGAGGAGACGGCCAAGGTCATTGCCTCCTCTTATGTCGAGTGCGTGCTGGCCCAGGGCCGCGAGATTCCCGGTGTGCTGGCCGGGCTTGCCGGCTCCCCGGAACTGGAGCGCGTGAAGCGGGATTATCAACTCGTCTTCATCGGGAAATGTCGAAGCATACTTGCTCCATTCGCGGGGCCAAAGGCTATCGCGCAATCCGGCTTCTGGGCGATGTTGGGTGCCGCCGACGCCTTGTCCCACGCCGCCGCGACGGGTGAGATCACAGCGGAACAGGCGCAGGCCGAACTCTACGAGATCATCGTCGCGATGGTCGGCAGGAACCGTCGACGAGACATGGCGTGAATAGGGAATTCGCGCGGAACGTGTGAGGCATCCTGCACACGGTCAAAAACAAATGGCCCGGCAAACTTACCGGGCCATTTGTTTTTGCGCCTGTAATGCTGCGTCAGGTCTCCACAATCGATGACACAACCTCGGTCAGAACCTGCCCGGGGACAATGTCGAGTGCGCAGAAGCGTTTAGCAATAAACGCCAGCAGCCTTTATTTCTTCGGAGATTGCGCCGGTTTCGGCTGAGAGCCGGTTTCGCGCATCTGGCGCCACTCGTTTTCGAGACGGTCATAAACGGTCTGGGGGATTGTCGCTGTCATGGTGGCATTCCTCCTTGAATGGTCAACGCTGCGATATTGCGCGGTGAATGGAGTTAGCGCTCCAAGGTTGCGGAATTCAAGGAATTTTTTACCTCAAAACCCCGGCCTCTGGATTAAAATCGATTAGGTTTTTTTCAAATCGATTTAGTTCTGATGGCCGTCATGTGGAAAACTTGGGGGGTGATATCGCCCCCGATTTTCAGGAGCCGGCTATGGCCTATGACGAGGCGCGATTCTTCGCGCCGGTGCGAATTTCCATTTTCGGTGGCCGCCTGCGCGCCGCACAGCTTGCCGGGACGAAGACGATATTGGCGGGTTTCGACAAGGCACTGCCGGGCGGTGATCCGCGCTGGCTGGCCTATATGCTGGCCACGGCCTTTCACGAAACGGCGGCGACCATGCAGCCGGTGCGCGAGACATTGGCGGCAAGCGATGCGGAGGCGATAGCACGGCTCGACCGGGCTTTTGTGGCGGGCAGGCTGCCCATGGTGCGCAAGCCCTATTGGCGGCAGGATGCGGAGGATAAAAGCTGGCTGGGGCGTGGTTTCGTGCAACTGACCCATCGCCGCAATTACGAGGCTATGTCGGCGCTAACGGGCGTGGACCTGCTGGCTCGGCCCGAACGGGCCATGGAGCCGGATGTGGCAACCGCGATCCTGATCCACGGCATGGCGGCAGGCAGCTTCACGGGCCGCAAGCTTTCCGATGTCTTTGAGGGCAGGCGGGAGGATTGGGATGGTGCGCGTGCCGTCATCAACGGCAGCGACCGGGCCCGGCTTGTGGGGGATTACGGCCGCGCATTTCATCGTGCCCTTTTGGCGGCGCGGATTGAACCGGCGCGGGCCAGATGATAACCCGTTAGCAAGCGCCGCAAAGGCCATATTCGAATTTTGCATGACAGGTGACACCGTGATCCGCCATATCGTTTTTTTCACCGTTCCCGAGGAAAACCGCGACGCCGTGCGCAAGGGGCTTTCCGGGCTGACCGCCATTCCACATTCGCTGAAGCTGGAAATCGGTGAGAACGTGAAGAAGGACCAATGGGGCAATTCGGTCGATTTCATCGTCTATGGCGAGTTTGAAAACGAAGCGGCGCTGGCCGCCTACAAAGCCGACCCCGCCTATGATCTTTCGACCCGTACCGTGAAGCCCCTGCGCGAGACCCGCGTGGCCGCTGATTTCAACAGCGATACGGCGGTAAAAGCGCCGATCCGGTAAGCGTTTCGTTTCGCCGAAGTCGGGGGGAGGCTATAGCGCCTTCAGTGTGAGGACAGCATGGCCCTACACTCGACGTCATCCTTGGGCTTGTCCCAAGGATCTAATCACGTCCAATAAAATCGAGACGTTGCAGATACTCGGGACAGGCCCGAGCATGACGGAGGAGGGGGTTCAGGGTTTTGTCAGCGGTCTGGGGACGCGGACGCGCCCTTATCCTGTTGCTGGAAACCTGAGACACCGCTTTCCCCGACACGCCGCCGCACGGCGGCAAAACAAGAACAACTCCATGCGATTTCCGTTTTCCCTGCCGCGCAAGCGCCCGGCGGATGGCAAAGCCGTGCCTGAAAGCCAGAAAATGGCCGGCGGCTTCATGGCGATGTCGATGCAGGGCGGGCAGGCCTTCTGGTCCGGCCGTTCCTATGCGGCACTTGCCCGCGAAGGCTTCATGAAAAATCCGGTGGCGCACCGCGCCGCCCGCATGGTGGCGGAAGCGTCTGCATCGGTCAGCTGGCTGCTTTACGATGGCGATGAGGAGATCGGCGATCATCCGCTGCTGGCGCTTCTGGCCAAACCGAGCGCCCATATGGGCGGGCCGGATTTCTTCGAGGCGCTTTATGGCCATCTGATGCTTGCCGGAAACGCTTATATCGAGCCGCTGATGATCGGCGGGCGGTTGCGCGAATTGCACCTTCTGCGGCCCGACCGGGTGAGCATCATCGAGGGTGCGGATGGTTGGCCGGTGGGCTTTGACTACCGCGCCGAGGGTCGCGCCGTCAGGCGCATCGCCGCTGACCGTGACGGGTTGGGGCTTTTGCACCTGAAGCTTTTCCACCCGCTGGACGATCGCACAGGGTTTGCGCCGCTTGCTTCTGCGGGTGCTGCTCTCGATCTGCACAACGCCGCGAGTCAGTGGAACAAGCGCCTGCTCGACAATTCCGCCCGGCCTTCCGGCGCGCTGGTCTACCAGCCGAAAGAGGGCGGCAATCTCTCCACCGAGCAATATGAGCGGCTCAAACGCGAGCTGGAGGAAGGTTATCAGGGCGCGATGAATGCCGGACGTCCGCTTCTTCTGGAAGGCGGGCTAGACTGGAAGGCCATGGGGCTTTCGCCACGCGACATGGATTTTCTGGAGGCACGTAACGGTGCGGCGCGCGATATAGCGCTCGCACTCGGCGTGCCGCCGATGCTGATCGGCATCCCCGGCGACAACACCTATGCCAATTATCAGGAGGCCAACCGCGCCTTTTATCGTCTCACCGTGCTGCCGCTCGTTAACCGCACGGCGGCACGGCTCTGCGGTTGGCTCTCGCCAATCTTCGGGGCGACGTTACGGTTGGAACCGGATCTCGACAGGATCGCCGGGCTTGCGGGCGAGCGGGACGCACTGTGGACACGGATCGGCGCGGCTTCGTTTCTGACCGACGAGGAAAAGCGGGAGGCGGTGGGGTACTAGGTGCTTCGCCCTGACCACCGGGTCGGCTCTTCGACCAATTTATGAACCAGCGGAATCGTTTTGTGAGGGCTTGCCGCCAAGCGATTCTGAAGACTCGCGAAATGGCGTTTTGAAACAGCGCAACTCACCTGCGGGCGACGCGGCGCGTCCGTCCGATGTCTCACATCCTAAACCGGAATGATTACCCATGTCTGAATTCGCCAATGAAAGCGGCATCTGGGCCGCCCGCATCACCGGTGCCGTGGCAGGCGCGGGTGTGTCGCTCGTTTATCTGCTGCCAAAAAGCAAACGCGAAGCGGCCAGCCGTTTTGTCACCGGCGTGTCCTGCGGCATGATCTTCGGCGGGCCGGTGGGCCTGTGGATCGTGCAGCAGCTCGAAATCGCCGGTGCGCTTTCCGGCCGGGAAATCATGGTGGCGGGTTCGGCCGCCGCCAGCATGGTGGCCTGGTGGGGGCTTGGCCTTCTGGTGCGCGTGGCCGACCGTTACAACGCCCGTCCACGCACCTAAGGCCGCAAAGCCTCGCTTTTCCTTCACATCGCAGGAGTTTCCCATGCACGTCTATCGCGGGCCGCGTCCCGCCACGCGCAAATTCGCCAATCTGGAACTGCGCGGCATATCCGGGGACGGCACGTTTTCCGGTTATGCCAGCGTCTTCGGCGAGGTCGATCTTGGCCGCGACGTGATCGAGCGCGGCGCTTTCCACCGCTCCATCGAGGAGCGCGGTGCGGGTGGTATCCGCATGCTCTACCAGCACGACCCGGCCGAACCTATCGGCGCATGGCGCACGATCCGCGAGGACGAGCGCGGGCTTTATGTCGAGGGAGTTCTTGCCCCCGGCGTCGCCCGCTCCCGCGAGGTGCATTCGCTGATGAAGACGGGCGCACTGGACGGGCTGTCGATCGGTTTCCGCACGGTACGCTCCGGCAAGGCCGAACGTGCCGGCGTCAGGCGCATTCTCGAAGCCGACCTCTGGGAAATCTCGGTCGTGACCTTTCCGATGCTGCCGTCCGCGCGGGTTTCGGATGTCAAACATGCCCGCTTCTTCCGCGACCGCGAGACCGAACTGGTGCGCACCATGCGCCGCGCCGCGCGCTCGCTTTTCGACACAGCTTTCAAACGCTGACTTTCCGACAACCACTTCCGACACAAGGATGGCGACATGACAGAGCAGATGACAAAACCGGCCGCAATGACGGTTGCGCCGCAGGTGAAGGCCGTGCCCGATACGATGACGGCGGCCTTCGACGAATTCATGGAGGCCTTCGAGGCCTTCCGCGACACCAACGACCAGCGGCTTTCCGATATCGAGCGCAAAATGGGCTCCGACGTCGTGACCCGCGACAAGCTCGACCGCATCGACAAAGCGCTCGACGACAACCGCAGGGTCATGGACGATCTGGCGCTCAAGAAGGCGCGTCCGGCACTTGGCCGCAGGGAGGCACTTTCCCTCGATACGGACGAGCATAAGGCCGCTTTCGAGGCCTATATCCGCCGCGGTGAGGAGGGCGCGCTGCGCGATCTGGAGGCCAAGGCGTTCGCCGGATCAAGCGGTGCCGATGGCGGTTATCTCTTGCCGACCGAAACGGATGGCGAGATCGGCCGCCGCATGACAGCGATTTCGCCGATCCGGGCGCTGGCAACCGTGCGGCAGGTTTCCACCACCGTGCTGAAGAAGCCGTTTTCGCCCGGCGGACTTGCGACCGGCTGGGTTGCCGAAACGGCGGCCCGCCCGCAGACGGCGACGCCGCAGCTGGCCGAGCTTTCCTTCCCGACCATGGAACTCTATGCCATGCCCGCCGCAACCCAGGGGCTGCTGGATGATGCGGCGGTCGATATCGAGGCCTGGATCGCCTCGGAAGTGGACACCGCCTTTGCCGAACAGGAGGCCGCTGCCTTCATCGCCGGCGACGGCGTCAACAAGCCGAAGGGTTTCCTTTCCTATACGGCCGTCGCCAACGGCGACTGGAGCTGGGGCAATATCGGTTATGTCTCAACCGGTGTTGCGGGCGGTTTTGCCTCCGCGGGACCGATGGATATGCTGATCGATGCCATCTATTCGTTGAAGGCCGGCCACCGCCAGAACGGCAACTTCATGATGAACCGCAAGACGCAAGCGGCGCTGCGCCGCTTCAAGGACACCAACGGCGCCTATCTGTGGCATCCGCCAGCCGCTGCCGGTCAGCCCGCCTCGCTGATGGGCTTTCCGGTAACGGAGGCCGAAGACATGCCGAACGTGGCGGCAAACAGCTTCGCCATCGCCTTCGGCGATTTCCGCGCCGGTTATCTCGTCGTCGACCGCACCGGCGTGCGCATCCTGCGCGATCCCTATTCGGCAAAACCCTATGTGCTGTTCTACACCACCAAACGTGTGGGCGGTGGCGTGCAGAACTTCGAGGCGATCAAGCTGGTGAAGTTCGGGGTGAATTGACACCCATCCTCTCCGTCACCCCGGATCTAGTCCGGGGTGACGGAGTGCGGATGCAACATTTTCGCCAAATGCTTTGGGTCGGAATTCTTTCTGCCCCCATCTCCGGAGACCCCATGACCTATGCCCTCATTCATCCGCCGCAGGCGGAGCCGCTGACGCTTGCCGAGGTCAAGGCGCATCTGCGTCTCGACAGCGGTGACGAGGACGCGCTTCTTGTCGCGTTGATCCGCACGGCCCGCGAGCATCTGGAACGCACCACCGGCCTTTGCTTGATCCGCCAGACATGGCGGCTTTATCTCGACCGATGGCCGCCAAGCGACGTGATTCCGATTGGCAAGGGACCGGTGCAAACCATCGAAACGATTCTGGTTTTTGATGGTCAAGGGCGCTCAACCGACATTACTGCTGCTGACAAATTGCTCGACGGCGAGGCGCGTCCGGCGCGGTTGTGGCTGCGCAATCCGCCGGCCCCCGGACGGACGATGAACGGCATCGAGATCGACTTCATCGCCGGTTATGGTGAGGCGGGAACGGATGTGCCCGACACGCTGAAACGCGCCATGCTGATGCATGTGGCGCAGATGTTCGCCTTTCGTGGTGCCGTTGCTCTGGAAAATCAGCCGGCGGGCGTTCCTGCCGGTTACGAGCGGCTGGTGTCGCCCTTCTGCCGCGTGGGGCTTTAAGCCATGAACCTCGTTTTTCTCGACCCCGGCAAGCTGACGGCGCGGCTGGAGCTGGAAGTGCGTACCGAGACGCCGGACGGGCAGGGCGGTGCTGCGGAAAGCTGGGATTTCCTGCGTTCGCTCTGGGCGGCAATCGAGCCGGTCTCGAATGCCTCCCATGAGCGGGCCTCGGCCGAGGGCGTGACGATAACTCACCGTGTCTGGTTGGCCTGGCGCGGTGACATCAACGCCGGCATGCGCTTCCGCAATGACCGGCGCGTTCTGGCAATCCGGACGGTAATGGACCCGGACGAGACCCGCCGTTTCATCGTCTGCCGCTGCGAGGAGGAAAGCCCGTGAGTGCCGCAAACCCGCTTCTGCAGGCGATTTTCGCAAGGCTTGCCGGGGACGCCGCGCTGGTGGCGCTCACCCCCGGCGGCATCGCCGACCGGCTTCTGCCGCGCGCCGTCTTGCCCTTGATCGTCATCGGCGACCTTGAAAGCCGCGACTATTCGACCGCGACGGAAAAGGCCGAGGAGCATTTTCTGACGCTGGAAATCTGGAGCGATGCCAATGGCCGCAAACGCGCGGGCGAGATCACCGCTCGGGTGACGAGCCTGCTCGACGATGCGTCGCTATCGCTCGCCGGTGTTTCGCTCGTCAATCTGCACCTTCTTTCCAGCCGTTCGCGGCGCGAGGCGAAGACGCGGAATTTCATCGCCGAGATGCGTGTGAGGGCGGTGACGGAATAATCGTGCTTCAGGACCCCTGTCTGCGCACGGTTTTCCATAGGAAGATCAGGAGCATAAACGAAATGGCGATCAGCACGGCGGCAATACCAAGCATGGCCGCCACCCCGCCGCGGTCGAGCGCCAGCGTGAAAATAACAGGTGCAACGGCAATGGCGAGGTTCTGCGGCAGGGAGATGCGCGCGGCCTGCAGCCCATATTCCTCCGGGGAAAATACCGCCAGTGGCAGCACGGCACGGCTGACGGTGAGCACGCCGGCGCCGAAACCGAAAAGAACGATGAAGCCGATGAAAGCCGGCATGGCCGGGGCAAAACCAAGCAAGAGCAGCAGCGACAGCAGCAGAAGACCGAAGCCGATCATGGCGGTGACGAAGGGGTTGCCACGTTTCCCCAGCAGGAAATCCAGCCCGCGCGCCGTAATTGCCAGCAGGCTGCGCGCCGATGCCAGCTGCACGGCAAGCGATTGCGTTGCGCCCGCCTGGACGAGCAGCAGCGGCAGCAGCGGTGACAGGCCGAAGGTCGTAAACGCGCTGATCGTCGTCATCGCCGCCAGAAGCAGAAAAGCCCGGCGTGTATCAACGGGCGAGGACGAAAGGGCGTCGGCTTTCTGCCGCTTTGTTTCCTTGCGGGCCGGACGGGCGGGAAGAACGAAGAGATAGAGTGGCAGAAGGACGAAGATCTGCAGACAGGCATAGAGCAGAAGTGTGCCGCGCCAGCCGAGATGCTGTTCCGCAAGTGCGGTGACCGGCAGGAAAACCGCCCCCGAAAGCCCGGTGAACAGCATCAGAAGCGTCAGCAACCGGCCGCTTTCCGCGCCCACACGCTCCACCACAGCGGTATGTGCAGCCGTCGTCAACCCGCAGGTTGCGGCCAAACCCATCACGCCCCAGCCGAAAAGATAACTTGTGACATTGCCCGAAAAGGCGAGCACGGCAAAGCCGGCGGCAAATAGCGCCGAACCGGCCACCAGCACGGGTGCCGCACCGCGACGGACGAGCATTCTTCCCAGCAGCGGGCCGCAAAGCGCGCTGATCAGCATCATGATGGTGAGGCCGGCAAAAACGATCTCGTTGCCGATCGCCAGTTCGCCGCCGATCCGTGGCGCCAGAATGGCCAGCATATCGAAACCGCTGCCCCAGCTGACGATCTGCCCAAGCGCCAGCACGCCGATAAGGCGCACGCGGGACGTCATTGAGGCGGCGTCGGACATGGTGAGATCGCGGGGTGCGAGGTGCGGGAAGCCATTTCGTAGCAGGCCCGCCGCACCCCCGCAACAGCAATCGAGATGAAAGGAAACAACATGGTAGCGCAGAAGGGCAAGGACCTGCTGCTGAAGATCAACAATGCCGGCTCCTACGTGACCGTGGCGGGGCTCAGAACCAAGCGGCTGGCCTTTAACGCGCAGGCCGTCGACATAACCGACGGCGAAAGCGCCGGGCGCTGGCGTGAGCTTCTGGCCGGTGCCGGCGTGCAGCGGGCATCGCTGACGGCCTCCGGCATCTTCAAGGATCAGGCGAGCGACGCGCTGGTGCGCGGTGCTTTTTTCGCCGGCTCCATTCCCGGCTGGCAGATCGTCATTCCCGATTTCGGTACGATCACCGGGCCGTTCCAGATCGTCGCACTCGAATATTCCGGCCGCCACGATGGCGAGGTGCAATTCGAGACCGCGCTGGAATCGGCAGGCCTCCTCAATTTCGGAGCACTGTGATGCCGCAAGGACTGCGTTACGGACGGGCCAACCGCCATCGCGGCGAGATCGAGGCTTTGATCGACGGGGAAAGGCGTATTCTCTGCCTGACGCTCGGCGCTCTCGCCGAACTCGAAACCGCCTTTCAGGCCGATGATCTCACCGCGCTCGCCGAACGTTTCGCAAGCGGGCGCATGAAGGCCGCCGACATGATCCGCGTCATCGGCGCTGGCCTGCGCGGCGCCGGCAATGTGTTTTCCGATGAGGATGTGGCCGCTGCCACCGTGGAAGGCGGCATTGCCGGCCACGTTGCCATAGTCGCCGATCTTCTGACCGCCACTTTCGCCGGTGCAAGGGGGCAAACCCCGCCGGACCCTTGAGCGCCGCAGCAGGCGAGGCGGGCGATGGCACACCGCGTCCGTTTCCTTGGGAAGCGGTGATACACACCGGCTTCGGCCTGCTGCGGCTTTCTTCCGAAACCTTCTGGCGGCTGACGCCAAGGGAATTCTTCGCGATGACGGGCGGCACACGCGCCTTCTTCCGCACGCTCGACCGTCAGGCAATGGAGGCGATGATGCGGCGGTTTCCGGATGGGTGAATTGGGTTTTCGCATTCGTGAAAACGACGAGGTAATTCAAACAGCTACGACTCCGTTTTGAATCAGAAAGGCAAGCGCGATGGCAGGCGATAGATCGATTGCGGATAGCCGCGAGGAGGCGGAAGCGCTCGTGGACGTGATGGGCGATCTCGAGCGGCGTTCCGAGCGGTTCGGGGCGGCGCTGACCTCCGCCATGCAGGCGGCGATGACCGGCGGCAAGGGGCTGGACGATGTGTTGCGCGGGCTGGGGGAACGGCTGTCCGGCATTGCGCTTTCCGCCGGTCTGAAGCCGCTCGAGAACATGATCGGCAATGCCGTCGGTGGGCTTTTGAACGGTGGCGGTTCACTCTTCGCCTTCGCCGATGGCGGCATGCCGGCGCGCAGCATCACGCCCTTTGCGGATGGCGGCGTTGTCTCCAGTCCATCTTTTTTCCCGATGGGTGGCGGGCTTGGCCTGATGGGCGAGGCGGGCGCGGAAGCGATCCTGCCGCTGAAACGCGGTTCGGATGGGGCGCTGGGTGTTGCCGCACCGGCGGGCGGGGGCGGTGCGCAGATCGTGTTCAACGTCACTGCGACGGATGCGACGAGCTTCAGGAAAAGCGAAGGCCAGATCGCGGCCATGCTGGCGCGCAGCGTTGGGCGCGGCCAGCGCGGCTTGTGAGCCTGCCGAGAGTCCTTCGGCGGGAGCGAGATGGGCTAGCTTTCACGTTGAGTGGGAAACCCTCGCCAAACTCCGGTCATCCTCGGGCCTGACCCGAGGATCCACTCCTTCGACGGTCGATGGATCCTCGCCTCAAGGGCGAGGATGACTGCGGAGTGGCCTCGGCCCTTTGTCGTGGCTTTCGGCCGACCTTCCCGGCCATTCCCTTGATGTAGCAAAAAGAATCCAGGAACAACGACATGGCGGCATTTCATGAAGTGCGGTTTCCGCTGCGGCTGGCGCTCGGCACGAGCGGCGGGCCGGTGAGGCGAACCGATATCGTCAACCTTTCCAACGGACGGGAAAACCGCAACCAGCGCTGGAAGAATGCCAGACGCGCCTATGATGCGGGATCCGGCATCCGCTCCGTCGGCGATCTTTACGAGGTACTTTCCTTTTTCGAGGCGCGGCGTGGTGAGCTTTACGGCTTTCGGTTCCGTGATCCGGTGGATTTCAAATCCTGCCCGCCGGGCGAGGCACCCGCTGCGACCGACCAGAAGATCGGCACCGGCGACGGCACGACGGTGGGTTTCCAACTGGTGAAGACCTATGCAGATACGGGCGGTTCCTTCACCCGGCGGGTGGAGAAGCCGGTCGAAGGTTCGGTCGTCGTCTCTCTCGACGGGGTCAGAGTTTCGCTGCCGGATTTTTCCGTCGATCACGCAACCGGCATGGTGACGTTTCGCACCGGACAGGTGCCGCCTGCGGGGGTGATCATCCGCGCCGGTTTCGAATTCGACGTGCCGGTGCGGTTTGCAATCGACCGCATCGACGTGAACCTCACCGCCTTCGAGGCGGGCCGAATTCCCTCCATTCCGCTGATGGAAGTCCTGCCATGAAGACCATTGCTGCTACCCTTGCGGAACATCTGAGCGGAGACGCCACGACCACCTGCCATTGCTGGAAGGTGACGTTGAAGGATGGCGTGGTGATCGGTTTTACCGACCATGACGAGACGCTTTCCTTCGCCGGCACGACCTATTTGGCCGCAAGTGGCTTCGGGGCAAGCGACAGCGACAGCGAGGCTGGGCTGGGCGCTAGTGCCGGGGAGGTGACGGGCGGCTTTTCCAGCGAGGCGATTTCGGAAAGCGATCTAGCCGCCGGGCGTTTTGATGGCGCGAAGGTGGAACTGTTTTTGGTCAACTGGCAGGCACCGGAACAACATGTGCTGCTGAACATGCGCGAAATCGGTGAGGTGACGCGGGCGGGCGGGGCGTTTCGCGCCGAGCTGCGCAGCATCGCCCATCGTCTCTCCCAGCCGCAGGGCAGGGTTTATGGACGGCGGTGCGATGCCGCCCTTGGTGACCGGAGGTGCGGCGTCGATCTGGCGCGGTTTACCGGTAGCGGCAGCGTTGCGGGCGTGGATGCGGTGGGCAACCTGCTGGCGGTGGGGCTTGATGCTTTCGCGGATGGTTTCTTCAGCCGGGGAAAATTGCGGTTTTTGACCGGCGGGCTTACCGGCAAGAGTTTCGATCTCGACGGACACGAGAAACGCGACAGCGGCACGCTTCTGTCCTTCTGGCTGGCCCCGGAACAATCGTCCAAACCGGGTGACACCTTTTCCGTCACCGCCGGTTGCGACAAGAGTTTTGCGACCTGCAAGGCGAAATTCGCCAATCACCCGAATTTTCGCGGCTTTCCGCATCTGCCGGGGGCGGATTTCGCCTATTCCTACGCCAGCGGTGGCGAGACCCATGACGGCAAGGCGTTGTTTCCATGAGCGATACAGCAGAAAGAGTGCTGACGCTGGCGCAAGGCTGGATCGGCACACCCTATCGGCATCAGGCGTCGTTGCAGGGCGTCGGCTGCGATTGCCTCGGCCTCGTCAGGGGCATCTGGCGCGCGCTTTACGGCGAGGAACCGGAACTGCCGCCACCCTATGCGCCTGATTGGGCCGAAAGCGGCAGCGAGGATCGGCTGCTGGCGGCCGCGAAGCGTCATTTTTCGGCGGTGCCTGATATGGACGAGGCAAAGCCCGGTGACCTGTTGCTGTTCCGCTGGCGGGCTGATGCGGCGGCGAAACATCTTGGCATTCTCGCCGGGCCGCGGCATTTCATCCACGCCTATGAGCAGGCGGCGGTGGTGCGCTCTGCACTGGTGCCCGGCTGGAAGCGGCGTATTGCCGGCGTTTTCCGTTTTCCCGAACCCTAATATTTTCCGAGGCGATTATGGCGACCATCATTTTCCAGGCGGCGGGTGCAGCACTCGGCGGTATTTTCGGCCCCGTGGGCGCCATCATCGGTGGGGCGGCGGGCGCGCTGACGGGCAATGCCGTTGATCGCGCGCTGCTTTCCAGCGGCCGGACGGTGTCGGGTGCCCGGCTTTCGACGGCGCGGATTCCGGGGCGGATGAGGGCGCGGCGATCAACCGGCTTTACGGCACGGCGAGGATCGGCGGCACGCTCATCTGGGCGACGCGCTTCGAGGAAAGCGTCGAGGTGGAGCGTCGCGGCGGCAAGGGCAATCGCGGCCAGAAGGTCGAGACCTTTCGTTATTTCGCCAACTTCGCCATCGGGCTCTGCGAGGGCGAAGCGGCCATGGTGCGGCGTGTCTGGGCCGACGGGCGGGAACTGGATCTGAGCGCCATCGAGATGCGCTTTTATCCCGGCAGCGAGACGCAATTGCCCGATCCGCTGATCGAGGCGAAACAGGGTGCTGGCAATGCGCCCACCTTTCGCGGGCTTACCTATGTGGTGTTCGAACGCCTGCCGCTCGACAGCTATGGCAACCGCATTCCGCTGATGCAGTTCGAAGTGGTGCGGCCGGTCGGAAGGCTGGAGAAAGCCATCCGCGCCATCACCATCATTCCGGGTGCCACGGAGCACGGGTACGCCACGGCGCAGGTTTCGGAACGCACCGGCATGGGTGAAAGCCGCATCATGAACCGCAACGGTATGACGGCTGCGACCGACTGGCAGGCGGCAATCGACGAACTGCAGGCGCTTTGCCCCAATCTGCAAAGTGTGGCGTTGGTGGTGAGCTGGTTCGGCACCGACATGCGGGCGGGCGAATGCCGCATTCTTCCCGGTGTGGAGGTGGCAGACCGCGACAGGGAGAGTGCGCCATGGTCCGTCGCCGGTCTTTCGCGTGGGGAGGCGCATCTGGTCAGCCATCACGCGGGCGGCCCGGCCTATGGCGGCACGCCTGACGATCAAAGCATGTTGCAGGCGATAGCGGACCTCAAGGCTCGGGGTCTGCGCGTCTGCCTTTATCCGTTCGTGATGATGGATGTGCCTGCCGGCAACGGCCTGCCAGACCCCCACGGCAAAGGCGAGCAGGATGCCTATGGCTGGCGCGGGCGCATCACCTGTTTTCCCGCACCCGGCAGGGCCGGTTCTCCGGACCGCAGCGCAGGCGCACGGGCGGAGATTTCAGCTTTCTGCAACCGCACTGAGGGTTATCGCCGCATGGTGCTGCATTATGCGGCGCTGGTGGCGCAGGCGGGTGGGGTGGATGCCTTCCTGATCGGCTCGGAGCTTCGCGGACTGACGAGCCTGCGCGATGGGAGCAACACCTTTCCTTTCGTGGCGGAACTGGTGCGGCTGGCAGGCGATGTGCGCGCCATTGTCGGGCCAACCACGAAACTCACCTATGGCGCGGACTGGAGCGAATATTTCGGCTATCAGCCGGCGGACGGTTCCGGCGACGTATTCTTCAATCTCGATCCGCTGTGGGCAAGCCCCGATATCGATGCGATCGGCGTCGACAACTATATGCCGCTTTCCGATTGGCGCGACGAGGATGCCGCAAACGGCAATCCTGATGGTATGACCGGCCCGGATGATGATAGTGCCTTCCGCCGCGCCATCACGGCGGGCGAGGGCTTTGACTGGTATTATTCCAGCGATGCGGACCGTGCCGCGCGTAGGCGCACGGCCATCACCGATGGTCTTGCGAACAAGCCGTGGGTGTTCCGCTATAAGGACCTTCAAAGCTGGTGGCAGAACGCCCACTACGACCGGGTGAGGGGCGCAGAGAAATCAACGCCGACCGCGTGGGTGCCGGGCTCAAAACCGATCTGGTTCACCGAACTCGGCTGTCCGGCAGTCGACAAGAGTGCGACGCGGCCGAATGTCTTTCCCGATCCGAAATCGGCAGAAAACGCTTTTCCTCACTTTTCCCGCCGAAACCGAGCCGATAGCCAGCAAAGGCGGTTTCTGGAAGCGCATCTCGACCGTTGGAGGGGTGAGGGCGATGCGGCGATGGTGGACGCAAACCGGGTCTACATGTGGACATGGGATGCGCGGCCCTTTCCCGCCTTTCCGCAGAATGGCGCGGCCTGGAGCGACGGTGGCAACTGGCGCACCGGCCATTGGCTGAACGGTCGGCTGGGCACGGCAACGCTTGCCGATACCATCGCCGCGATCCTGACCGATCACGGCTTTTCCGCTTTCGACGTCTCCGCCGTCAGCGGCGATTTGACCGGTTATGTGCAGGGCGACGTGACCTCGGCGCGTAACCTGCTGGAGCCGCTGATGGCGGCGTTTCAGGTGGATGTGGCCGAGGACGGGGGAACGCTGCGCTTCCGGTCCCGCAATACAGCGGTTCTGCCTGTCCGCGACGTTCCCGTATTCGCCGATCTGGACGACGAGCCGCTGTGGTCTGAAAATCGTGGCCATGACAGTGATTTCGCCACTGAGGCCGTTCTGACCTCATTCAACCCGGCGCTCGACTACGAGCAGGCAAGCGTGCGGTCGCGCCGCATCGACAATGCCGGTAGTCGCGTGATGCGGCTGGACCTTAACGCGGCACTGCCGGCGGAAACGGCGGAAGCTGCGGCTGAAGCCCTGTTGCGTGACAACAGGCAGGCACGTCGCACCCTGCGTTTTGCCCTGCCGCCCGCAGACATCGCTCTGGAACCCGGCGATTGTATCCGCCTGCCGGAAGGGACATTGCCGGAGGCTCCGGCAGGGCGGTTTCTGGTTGCCCGCATCGAGGATGGTGCTGTGCGGCAGGTGGAGGCACGCGCCTTTTCCGCTGCATCTTCCGCTTTTGCGGGCGCTGCGGATGAGCGGCGTGCAGGCGGCGCGAGCGGTGCCGAAGGTTTTGCCCCGGAAGTGCTGTTTCTCGACCTGCCACGCCATGACGGCATCGCGCCGGAAAATTCGGCGCGGATCGCCGTTTTCGCAAGGCCCTGGCGGCCAATCCTCGTTTCGGCTTCGCCCGGTACGGAAGGTTACCGGCAGCGAGCCGTGCTCGATCGGCCCGCGATGATCGGTACGCTGGCGATTCCCATGACACCCGGTCCCTCCGGGCGTTTCGACCGCAAAAACACTATCCAGATCGACCTGCCATTCGGCGAGCTTTCCTCGGCAGAGGAGCTTGCGGTGTTGAACAGTGAGAACCGTCTCGCCATCAGGGCTGCGAACGGCGTGTGGGAGATTATCGCTTTTGCGCGGGCCGAGGAAATTGCCCCCTCGCGCTGGCGGCTGTCCGCTTTGCTGCGGGGGCTTGGCGGCACGGAGGATGCGCTGGCCGCGGGCGCGCCTGCCGGGCCTTTCGCTTTCGAGGGCGGCTTGCGGGCCGAAACGCCGCTTGCGCCGGCGCATCTTTCCGGTGAGCGGCAGAGGGATGGCGTGCTGCTGCGCTGGACCCGCCGGGGCCGGGTGGAGGCCGATGGTTGGGATGCCAGCGAGATACCGCTGGACGAACCTTTCGAGCGTTACCGCGTGGAGGTGCTGGAAGGAGAGGCCGTGCGACGCACTGCGGAGGTCTCCGAACCCCTCTGGTTGTACCCAACTGCTGCCGAACTCACAGATTTCCCGGCATTGCGGGATCACATTTCCGTGCGTGTCCGCCAGCTCGGCCGCGCGGTGCCTCTGGGAGTGGCGGCGCAAGCCGTTCTCCCGCTCTGACAACTGCCTGAAAAACAACGCAAAGGACGAGATTATGGACAGTACCAAGCCATGGTATCAATCGCGCACGATATGGGGCGCGCTGGTAGCGGTCTTCGCACCGCTTTTCAGCGTCGCCGGCCTTGATCTGCCCGCCGGCCTGCATGGTGAGCTGGCGGAGGGGCTGGTGACGGTCGCGGGCGGAATTGGTGGTCTTATCGCACTTTACGGCCGCCTTTCGGCAACCAGCACCATTCGCTGACAGCCTTTTGACCGAGAGCGTCCCCGCCGTGCGCCATTGCGGCGGGGGCGGCATTCATTTGCCATTCAGACGCTTTGCGCTACATATTCGGTCACAATACGGTTCGAGACGCACCCGATTTTTTGGAAGATTTGTGCAATGGCATCACCTCTCATCATCGCGACGCTTGTAGCCGGGCTTTCCGGTTTCACGGCGCCCGAGGCTGATTTGCAGGGCCATTACATTCTGGCTGCAAGCGATTGCGGCGCAGCCGTCGCCCGCGTGGTGCGCGAAACCGGTGGCCAGCTTCTTTCGGTCTATCCCGCCGGTGACGGTCAGTCCTGTGTCGTCACCGTTCTCGTCCAGGGTAACGGCGAGCGCCCGCGCAAGGTGACGATGCGCGTGCCGATGTAGCCTTGCCCGCATCGCCGAAATATCGGAAAACAATCCGAGACAATTAGCATGACCGGCAACGCGCGCGCGGGCCGGGACACAGGAAAGGGCGGACAATGCGTATTCTCGTGGTTGAGGACGATGCCAATCTCAATCGTCAGCTGACCGACGCGCTGAAAGAAGCCGGTTATGTTGTCGATCAGGCATTCGACGGCGAGGAAGGGCATTATCTCGGCGATACCGAGCCCTATGACGCGATCGTTCTCGATATCGGCCTGCCGCAGATGGATGGCATCACCGTCGTCGAGAAATGGCGCGCGGCGGGCAAGGCCATGCCGGTCCTCATCCTCACCGCGCGCGACCGCTGGAGCGACAAGGTGGCTGGCATCGATGCCGGCGCCGATGATTACGTCACCAAGCCCTTCCATGTCGAAGAGGTTCTCGCCCGTGTGCGCGCGCTCATCCGCCGCGCCGCCGGCCATGCTTCCTCAGAACTCGTCTGCGGTCCGGTCAAGCTCGACACTAAATCCTCCAAGGCAACGGTCAACGGCGTGACGCTGAAGCTCACTTCGCACGAGTTCCGCCTGCTTTCTTATCTCATGCATCACATGGGCGAGGTCGTCTCGCGCACGGAGCTGGTCGAACATATGTACGATCAGGATTTCGACCGGGATTCCAACACGATCGAGGTGTTCGTCGGACGTTTGCGCAAGAAGCTCGGGGTTGATCTGATCGAGACCATCCGTGGTCTCGGTTACCGGATGCAAGCGCCGGCAGATGCGAAGTAGCTCTCTTACCGCCCGCGTTCTTCTTCTCGCCTCGGCCTGGTCGGCGCTGGCGCTGGTGGTGATTGCCGTGGTGATCTCGACGCTCTACCGGCAGGGCGTGGAGCGCAGCTTCACCGATCTTCTGCGGGCGCAGCTCTACAACGTCATCAATTCCGTGACGATTTCGAATGAGAATACGCTGGCCGGTAGCCCGCAGCTCGGCGATCTCCGGTTCTCGCAGCCCGATACCGGTTGGTATTGGGTGGTGGAGCCGCTCGGCAATTTCCAGACCGCACCGCTGGTCTCCTCTTCTCTCGGGGTAGCGTCGCTGCCGGTGCCGAGCATTATCGATGCCCCCTTCGACAACCGCTATGAGCGGTTTTATGCCGTGACCGACGAGGCCGGCAACAAGGTGCGGGTGGCGGAAACGGAAGTCGTGCTGGATGGCGAAGGCCGCGCGGCGCGGTTTCGCGTTTCCGGCAATCTCAACGTCGTTGAAGACGATGTGCGCAATTTCTCCAACAGCCTTTATCTGGCGCTCGCCGTCTTCGGCGTCGGCAGTCTGGTCGTCAACGGCCTTGCCATTCTCTACAGTCTGCGGCCGCTCGATCAGGCCCGTGTGGCGCTTGGCAAGATCAGGGGCGGGGAGGCGGAAAGCCTCGAAGGCGAATTCCCGCGGGAAATCCAGCCGTTGGCCAACGAAGTCAACGCGCTGATCGACAGCAATCGACGGATCGTCGAGCGCGCCCGCATGCAGGTCGGTAATCTCGCGCATTCGTTGAAAACGCCGATTGCCGTGCTTCTGAACGAGGCCCGCACGCTGGAGCCGCAGCATGGCGATCTGGTCCGTGCGCAGGCGGACGCCATGCAGGCGCAGGTGCAATCCTATCTTTCCCGCGCCCGCATCGCCGCCCAGCGCGGCTCTATCCTTGCCCGCGTGGAGGCGGAACCGGCGCTGGAACGGCTGGTGCGCGTGATGCGCCGCCTGAACCCCGACAAGCAGTTCGAGCTGAATTTCGAACACCCTGGAGCGGTGCTGGGCATGGAGCAGCAGGATCTGGAAGAGATCGTCGGCAATCTTCTCGAAAATGCCGCACGTTTTGCGCAGACCAAAGTCGTCGTCACGCTTGCGACCGGCGCGCACCCGTCCTCCGATCCTGAAATGGGCCGTCGCTCCTGGGTGGAGCTGATGGTGGAGGATGACGGACCGGGGCTGGAGCCGGGGCAGATCAGCGAGGCGATGAAGCGCGGCAGGCGGCTGGACGAAAGCCGTCCGGGAACCGGCCTTGGATTGTCGATCGTTTCCGAGGTGGTGTCTGAGTACCATGGCCACTTTTCCCTCTCGCGCAGCGCGATAGGTGGCCTGAAAGCCGATCTGATTTTGCCGGGCCTCTCGAAAGAGCTTGCGTGAGCCAAGAAAAAAGGCAAGAAATTCAATGCCGGTATATTAGGTGCGATGCGGTAAGGAAAAGAGGACAGGGTTTGGTTGACGTGTATGATGGCTGTCGCTCCGTGACGATGCGTTCGCTGGTGTCACGCCCGGCACTTCTCTCGATCCTGTGCGTATCGATGCTGAGCGCCTGCGCCACCACGGGCACCCGCCCGGCCGGTGGCAGCCTGTTCGGCGGCCCGGCGCAACCCTCGACGCCGTTCCTTGCCAATATGCAGGGCGGCATTGTTGGGCGAAGCGGTCTGGACCTCGAAAAGGGCGACCGGACCAAGGCGCTCGAGGCTGAATATCGCGCGCTCGAAACCGCCCCGGTCGGCACGCCGGTGGTCTGGACCGGCGAAGATGCCAGCGGGCAGGTGGTTGCCAATGCGCCCTATCAGGTGGGCAACCAGAATTGCCGGCAATATTCCCACACCCTGACCGTCGATGAAAAGGAAACCCGGGTGCGCGGTGCGGCCTGCCGCAATGCCGATGGCAGCTGGTCTCCTTTGACGTAAATCAAGGTCACGGGCCTTTCTGAATGACAGGAAGGGCCATAGCGGCGCAGCTGGACGCCGGGTGGTGCGGCGTGATGTCTCAAATTCACGTCATCTCCGCGCTTCATGTTTCCATGTGCCGTGCATTCGAGTAATTGAGCCTTATGTTCTGGATTGTCGTTGCGATATTGACGGCGGCTGTCGCCATCGTCCTGATGTACCCGCTGATGCGGAAGACCGAGGTGTCGCAGACGCGCCGCGACGGCGAAGTTGCAGTCTATCGCGACCAGCTTGCCGAACTGGACCGTGAACGTGCCGCCGGCCTGATCGGCGAGACCGAGGCCGAATATGCCCGTGCCGAAATCGGCCGCCGGCTGCTGGCCGCCGCCGATTCCGGGCAAGGTGTTGAAACCAGCGCCCGGCCGCTCCGGCACAATCTCGCCGTCACGCTGATTACCGTTCTGCTGCCTGCACTTGGCCTCTGTCTTTACATCTGGAAGGGAAGTCCGGAGGCGCCGGATATGCCTCTACAGGCACGTCTTGAACAGCCGGGTAACGACATGAACCTTCTTGTCGCCCGGGCCGAGCGGCATCTGGCCGAAAACCCCGATGACGGTGCCGGCTGGGATATTCTGGCGCCGATCTATTTCAAAACGATGCGGCTTGGCGATGCCGAGCTTGCCTATCGCAACGCGCTTCGTCTTCAGGGACCGAGCACGGAGCGGCTGACGGGACTTGGCGAAACGCTGGTGGCGGGCAATGACGGCATCGTCATCGAAGCTGCGCGCGACGCTTTTGCCGAGGCCGAGCGGTTGCAGCCCGGCAATCCGCGCGCCCGTTTTTATCTGGCGCTGTCGCTGGAGCAGGCCGGCAAGATGCAGGAGGCGCGTGCGGCCTTTGCGGCACTGGCCGCGGATGCGCCCGCTGGTGCGCCGTGGCTGCCGCTGGTGCGCGAACATATCGCCAGAACCGGCGGCGAGGCAGCGCCCGTAGCACCCGGCCCGACCGCGGACGACGTGGCGGCTGCGAAAGACATGACGCCCGCCGACCGGCAGGCGATGATCGAGGGCATGGTGGCAAGCCTCGACGCCAAGCTGAAAGAAAATCCCGGCGATTTCGAAGGCTGGATGCGCCTCGTGCGCGCTTATTCCGTATTGAATAATGCAGCGAAGGCGGGCGAGGCATTAAGAGCCGGCTTGCAGGTTTTCCCGCCTGAGGGCGAAGAGGGTAAACAGCTTCTGGCGCTGGCGAAGGAATTGGGAGTTTCCGCCGGACCCGTTCGCATGGACGGGCAAGGGCGCGCGATGCCGCAGGGAGTGACACAATGACCCGCAAACAGAAACGGCTCGCAATCATCGGCGGCGGCATGAGCTTCATCGTCGCGGCGGTGCTGCTCGTCATGTTCGCCTTCGGCCAGTCCATCGCCTATTTCTACATGCCGGCCGATCTGGAGAAGACGCCAGTCAATCCCGGCACCCGCATCCGCCTTGGCGGTCTGGTGGCGGAAGGCTCGGTCAAGCGTGGCGAGGGCCGTACGGTGAGCTTTACCGTGACGGACGGTGAAGCAAACGTGCCGGTCAGCTATACCGGCATCCTGCCCGATCTTTTCCGTGAGGGGCAGGGCGTGGTGACGGAAGGCGTTTTTGATGCCGCCACCCACGGTTTCGTGGCCGACAGCGTTCTGGCCAAGCATGACGAGAATTATATGCCGAAGGAAGTCGCCGACCGGCTGAAGGACAAGGGCCTCTGGCAGCAAACGGAAGAGGGCGGGCAACCTTCCGGCACAACACCTTCTCCTCAGGGGGCTTCGGCCGACAAGACCGGAGCGACAAAATGATCAACGAGATCGGCCATTACGTTCTGGTTCTGGCACTCGCCGTCGGGTTGATCGTCTCGACGCTGCCGGTGATCGGCGCGCGCCGCAACGACCGGGCGCTGATGGATATCGCCTCGCTCGGCTCCATCGTGATGTTCCTGCTGGTTGCCTTGTCCTTTGCAGCGCTGACGCGGGCCTATGCGGTCTCGGATTTTTCCGTGCGCAACGTCTGGGAAAACTCCCATTCGCTGATGCCGATGCTCTACAAGCTGACCGGCGTCTGGGGCAACCACGAAGGCTCCATGCTGCTTTGGCTGCTGATACTGGTGTTTTTCAGCGCGCTCGTTGCCGTCTTTGGCCGTAACCTGCCGGAAACGCTGAAAGCCAATGTGCTGTCCGTACAGGCGTGGATTTCCGTCGCCTTCCTGTTGTTCATCTTGCTGACCTCCAATCCGTTCATGCGTCTGGATCGGGTGCCGGCTGAAGGGCAGGACCTGAACCCGATCCTTCAGGATTTCGGCCTCGCCATCCATCCGCCGCTGCTTTATCTCGGTTATGTCGGTTTTTCCGTCTGCTTCTCCTTCGCCGTTGCAGCACTTCTGGAAGGCCGCATCGATGCGGCATGGGCGCGCTGGGTAAGACCTTGGACGCTGGCCGCATGGACCTTCCTGACGGCGGGCATCTCCATGGGGTCCTACTGGGCCTATTACGAACTCGGCTGGGGTGGCTGGTGGTTCTGGGATCCGGTTGAAAACGCCTCCTTCATGCCGTGGCTTGCGGGAACCGCGCTGCTGCATTCGGCGCTTGTCATGGAAAAGCGCGAGGCGCTGAAAATCTGGACCGTGCTTCTGGCGATCATGACCTTTTCGCTGTCGTTGCTCGGCACCTTCCTCGTCCGCTCCGGCGTTCTAACCTCGGTCCATGCCTTCGCCACCGATCCGAGCCGCGGCATCTTCATTCTTTGCATTCTCACCGTGTTCATCGGTGGAGCCTTCACGCTGTTCGCATGGCGTGCGCCGTCCCTGAAGGTAGGCGGGCTGTTTGCGCCGATCTCGCGGGAAGGGGCGCTTGTCCTCAACAACCTGATCCTGACGGTCTCGACCGCGACCGTGCTGATCGGCACACTCTATCCGCTCATTCTGGAAACGCTGACGGGCGAAAAAATCTCGGTCGGCGCGCCTTTCTTCAATCTCACTTTCGGCTTGCTGATGATCCCGATCCTGATCGTCACGCCGTTTGGGCCGATGCTGGCCTGGAAACGCGGCGATCTTCTCGGCGCATTCCAGCGGCTTTATGTGGCCGCCGCCCTTGCGGCCCTTGCCGGGCTGACGCTGTGGTACGTCGAAAACGGCGGTCCGGTGCTGGCGGCACTCGGCATTGCAGCCGGTTTCTGGCTGATCTTCGGGGCGCTTGCCGATCTCTGGAATCGCGCCAATTTCGGCAAGCTTGCTTTCGGCATCGCCTTTCGCCGCCTCAAGGGCCTGCCGCGTTCGGCCTTTGGCGCTGCACTTGCCCATATGGGGCTTGGCATCACCGTGCTCGGCATTGTCACCGTCACCACTTTCGAGACCGAAACCGTGCTGGAAATGAAGCAGGGCATGGTGGCGGAAGCGGGTGGCTATAGCCTCACCTTCGACGGCATTCGCCATGCCGTCGGCCCGAATTTCACCGAGGATCGTGGCCATTTCACCATCCGCAAGGCGGGTGTGGAGGTGGCCGATGTCTGGTCTTCCAAGCGGCTTTATACCGCGCGGCGCATGCCGACGACGGAAGCGGGCATTGTGACCTTCGGCCTCAGCCAGCTTTACGTCTCGCTCGGCGACCCCATGGCCGATGGCGGCATGGTGGTGCGCGTCTGGTGGAAACCTTTCATCCTGTGCATCTGGGGTGGCACGCTGTTCATGATGGCGGGCGGTTTCATTTCGCTCTCCGACAGACGATTGAGGGTGGGCGCACCAAACCGCAAGGCAAAGCCCGTCAGGACAGCAATGCCGGAGGCGGCGGAATGAAGGGGATCGCGGTAAGGCTGGCGCTTCTTCTCACTCTCATCTTTGCCGCGTCTCCGTCCTTCGCCTTCAATCCCGACGAGGTGCTGAAGGACCCTGTGCTTGAACAGCGGGCGAGGAACCTCACCTCGCAATTGCGCTGCATGGTCTGCCAGAACCAGTCCATCGACGACAGCAATGCCGCATTGGCGCGCGATCTGCGCGTTCTGGTGCGCGACAGGCTGGTGGAAGGTGACAGCGATCAGGCCGTGATCGACTACGTCGTGTCGCGTTATGGCGAGTTCGTGTTGCTGAAACCGCGCCTCAGCCTGCGCACGGCGCTTTTGTGGGGCGCGCCTATTGTTTTGACGCTTGCGGGGATTTTCGCGGTCCTCGTCTTTTCGCGCCGCCGCGCAAATCAGGAGCGGCCGGAAAGACTGAGCGCGGAGGAAGAAGAGAGAATTCGTAATCTCATTGAAAAATAATCGATTTTCATGGTCGTCCTCGGTTCTTTTTCAACATTACGATTATTTCATTCGTCAGACACTTCGCTGTAAGGTGTCGCCTCCTATATCTTCATCATCCACCGCTTCTCCCCCGGTCAAACGGGTTCCAGTCTGAATGAAGAAAGAAGGTACACCATGTCTCACTCGCAAAACGGACGTTCCTCGCTGAAGACGGTTCTGAAGGCGACAACCGTTGGCGGTCTTGCCGCGCTGATGCTTTCGACCGGCATCGCCGCACCGATCACCCATTTGTTTGCCGCACCCGTCGAGGTGAATGCACCGCAGGTTCCAAGCTTCGCCAATGTGGTCGAGGCAGTTTCGCCAGCCGTCGTCTCCGTTCGCGTTCAGTCGAACGTGCAGCCCGCTGCCGATGATTCCAGCAATTTTTCCTTCAACTTCGGCGGCCGTGGTCTCGACCAGCTGCCGGACGACCATCCGCTGAAGCGTTTCTTCAAGGAATTTGGCGGCCCGAACCAGGATCGCCCCGACCGTGGCCCGAACCGCCACCGTGATGGCAAGGGTCCGCTGCGTCCGGTCGCTCAGGGCTCCGGTTTCTTCATCTCCGAAGACGGTTATGTCGTCACCAACAACCACGTTGTCGATGATGGTTCCGCCTACACGATCGTGATGAATGACGGCACCGAACTCGAAGCCAAGCTCGTCGGCCGCGATCCGCGCACCGATCTGGCGCTCCTGAAGGTCGATGTGAACCGCAAGTTCACCTATGTGCAGTTTGCCGATGACAGCAAGATCCGCGTCGGTGACTGGGTCGTTGCCGTCGGCAACCCCTTCGGCCTCGGCGGCACGGTAACCTCTGGCATCGTTTCCGCCCGTGGCCGTGACATCGGCTCCGGCCCCTATGACGATTACCTGCAGATCGACGCTGCCGTGAACCGCGGCAACTCCGGCGGTCCCGCCTTCAACCTCAACGGCGAAGTGGTCGGCATCAACACCGCCATCTTCTCGCCCTCCGGCGGCAGCGTCGGCATTGCCTTTGCTATCCCGTCTTCGGTCGCCAAGGAAGTGATCGCCGATCTGAAAAAGGACGGCAAGGTCGAACGCGGCTGGCTCGGCGTGCAGATCCAGCCCGTCAGCAAGGACATCGCCGAATCGCTCGGTCTTGCCGAGGCAAGCGGCGCGCTCGTCGTCTCACCACAGTCCGGTTCTCCGGGCGACAAGGCCGGTATCAAGCAGGGTGACATCATCACCGCCGTCAACGGCGACCCCGTCAAGGATGCCCGCGACCTTTCGCGCCGCATTGGCGCCATGGCGCCAAACGCCAAGGTTGAAATCTCGCTCTGGCGCGGCGGCAAGTCGCAGTCGGTCACCGTGACACTCGGCGATCTGGCAAGCGACGAAGCCTCCAAGACAACGCCGGGCCAGGAGAACGACAGTGGCAGCAAGGCTTCCAGCGCGAAGGTGCTGTCCAGCCTCGGCCTGACGGTTGCGCCCGCCGATGACGGCAACGGCCTTGCCATCACCGACGTCGACCCGGACAGCGACGCTGCCGCCCGTGGCCTGAAGACGGGTGAGAAGATCACCTCCGTCAACAACCAGCAGGTCGCTTCCGCCGCCGATATCGAGAAAATTCTCGAACAGGCCAAGAAGGACGGACGTTCCAAGGCGCTGTTTCAGATCCAGACGGATAGCGGCAGCCGCTTCATCGCGCTGGATATCGACCAGAGCTGATAATTCGAATGATGATGCCGGTTTCCTTGTGAGGCCGGCATCATATCCCGCTCTTGAGATGGGGCGGTTGAGTATGGCAGGGCGTTGCGGCCCGTTTCTTCTCCCCCGCCGGGGAGAAGACGCCCCAAAGGGTAGACGAGGGGGCAACCTCCCGGTTTATCGCCAATGTCGCCCCATATCCCGCTGCCGCGACCTTCTCCCCGGCGGGGAGAAGAAACAAGCGGCATCCATCCGTCATAGGGGCGATTGTCCCGTCTCAAGGCGCGGATGATGCCAGAGACCAGGTCTTCGGAGGAAACCTCATGGAAAACAAGGCTCACGAAATGTCTGTCGCATCTGTTTCCGGTTGTGTGGAAAAGGGCGAGGGCGCTATTGTCCCGCACATGAAGATTCTTGTTATTGAAGACGATCTCGAGGCTGCGGCCTATATGACCAAGGCGTTCCGGGAAGTCGGCATCGTTGCCGACCACGCGAGCGATGGTGAAAGCGGCCTGTTCATGGGCTGCGAGAATTCCTATGACGTGATGGTAATCGACCGCATGCTGCCACGCCGCGACGGGCTTTCCGTCATCAGCGAGCTGCGCCGGCGCGGCATCGAGACGCCGGTTCTTATCCTTTCCGCACTGGGACAGGTGGACGACCGCGTGACCGGCCTGCGTGCGGGCGGTGACGACTATCTGCCGAAACCCTACGCCTTTTCCGAACTGCTCGCCCGCATCGAGGTGCTTGGCCGCCGCAAGGGCAAGCCCGAGCAGGACATGGTCTACCGGGTCGGCGATCTCGAACTCGACCGGCTGTCGCACGATGTCCGTCGTGGCGGCAAGGAAATCCTGTTGCAGCCGCGTGAATTCCGCCTGCTGGAATATCTGATGAAGAATGCCGGTCAGGTGGTGACCCGCACCATGCTTTTGGAAA
This sequence comes from Rhizobium sp. AN73, assembly GCF_030757975.1. Taxonomy (NCBI): domain Bacteria; kingdom Pseudomonadati; phylum Pseudomonadota; class Alphaproteobacteria; order Hyphomicrobiales; family Rhizobiaceae; genus Rhizobium; species Rhizobium sp. AN73. Next base: position 1,633,824 of record NZ_JARWME010000002.1, on the reverse strand, counting down.
ACGTCTGGGATTATCATTTCGACCCGCAGACGAATGTGATCGACGTACATGTGTCCCGCCTCCGTTCGAAGATCGAAAAGGACTTCGAAAAGCCGCTGCTGAAGACCATTCGCGGCGCGGGTTACATGATGAAGGACGAGGGCTGATTGGCGAAAATGGTCCGCCTCCAAATATTGTTCCGGTCTACAGCGGTACGCCTTTCAGCGCTTTATATCCTGCTGTTTGCACTCTGCGCCGCCTTCCTCGTGTTTTATGTCACTGCCCTTTCTGAACGGCTCTTGAACCAGCAGACGCGTGATGCGGTGCTGCAGGAAGTGTCGGATGTGCAGCGCATCTACAATCGTGGCGGTATCAACCCGCTTCTGCGGATGATGGACCGCCGCGCGCGCCAGCCGGGGGCGAGCCTTTACATCATCGCTGGTCCGAATGGCGAAATCCTCGCCGGCAATGTCGCCTCCGTGCAGCCGGGCGTGTTCGACAAGGAGGGCTGGACGGGTTTCCCCTTCCGTTACGAGCGTTATTCCGAAAGCGGTGACAGCATCCAGCATATGGCGACCGCCAATGTCTTCATGCTGGATAACGGTCTGCGCATCCTGATCGGCCGCGATCTCGGCGAGCCGACCAAGTTCCGGGCACTGGTGCGCAACGCACTGATGGTGGCGCTTGCCATCATGAGTGCCGGTGCGCTGCTCATCTGGTTCGGTATCGGCCGCAATGCGTTGAAGCGCATCGACCGCATGTCGGTGGCAACCAAGAAGATCATGGCCGGCGATCTTTCGCAGCGCCTGCCGCAGGGCCGCTCCGGCGACGAGTTCGACCGGCTTTCCGGCTCGCTCAATGCCATGCTCGGCCGTATCGAGAAGCTGAACGAAGGTCTGCGGCAGGTCTCCGACAACATCGCCCACGACCTGAAGACACCGCTGACAAGGCTGCGCAACAAGGCTGCCGCAGCACTTGACGACAATGACGAGACGAAACGGCGCGCAGCGCTCGAAGGCATCATCGCCGAATCCGATCAGCTCATTCGCACCTTCAACGCGCTGTTGATGATTTCCCGCGTCGAGGCAGGCTCCATCGCCGCCGAAATGACCGATGTGGATATGTCGGCAATCGCCGCCGACAGCGCCGAGCTTTACGAGCCGGTGGCAGAGGATGCCGGGCTTGCGCTCCAGGCCGAGATCGAACCCGGCCTTTCGGTGCAGGGCAACCGCGAACTGATCGGCCAGGCGCTTTCGAACCTCATCGACAACGCCATGAAATATGCCTGCGAGGGCGAAGGCGACAAGAAACTCGTGGTGCGTCTGGTGATGCAGCCCGATGCGATCGTGCTTTCCGTCGCCGATACCGGCCCCGGCATTCCCGCCGACAAGCGCGGCGAGGTGCTGAAACGTTTCGTGCGGCTGGACGAGAGCCGCTCGAAGCCCGGCACGGGACTTGGCCTGTCTCTGGTGGAGGCCGTGATGGAACTGCACGGCGGATCGCTCGTGCTGTCGGACACGGACGCATCGAATGCCGCCTGTCCGGGGCTGACCATTTCGATGGTCTTTCCCGTTTCCACGCCGTAGGCCGTAACATCTGTCACTCCTGACGACAGCGCCGGCTGGCCATCGACGTGCGCGCAGAAGTTCTTTTCCATTTGAGAAGTAACCATCTTTCGAGATTGAATTGAAAGATCATCGGAAGAATATTCTATAGGGATTATTGCTGCATTTTATTCGGCGATCGCAGCGCGATCGACAGAAGGACTTACGACGGATGGCAGAGATAGCCCCCTTGGCCGGTGACCGGCATGGCCCGATCATTCTGTTCGATGCCGAATGTGTGCTGTGTTCCGTGAATGCGCAATTCGTGCTGCGGCATGACAAGGCCGGATATTTCCGGCTGGCATCCATGCAGGGCGCCGTCGGTACGGAAATCTACCGGCGTCACGGCATGGACCCGAAAAATCCAGCCAGCCTGCTGGTCGTGGACGGCGACAGGGTGCGACAGGATAGCGACGGTGTTCTCAGCATCTACGAGGCGCTTGGCATGCCCTGGCGCCTCCTTGGCATATTGCGCATCATTCCCGCCTTTCTGCGCGATCCCGCTTATCGCTGGGTTGCACGCAATCGCTACCGCTGGTTCGGAAAGCGTGAGCAATGCTGGATAGCGCCACCGGAATACAGGGACAGGATCCTTTGAACATAGCGACGCGGTTGGCGGTTCGTCACGAAGAACCCGACGCTCCCTTGTTTCGCAAGCTTCTTGGGTCCGCCTTCGACGACCTGCCGCCGCGCGTGCGGGAGCTTCACGATAGCGGGCAGGCGCGGGAATGGCGCGGGGTCGCCGAAGTGCGGCGGGGCCGGGGTGTGCTGGCCCGGCTGATTTCGGCGGTCCTCGGTTTTCCGCAGGCGGGAACGCATGTGCCTGTCAGCGTCGCGTTTGCGCCGGACAAGGGAACCGAGCGCTGGATACGGACTTTTGGCGGCAGGCGCTTCTCGTCGACGCAGTCGGTTGGCAAGGGTAGGAATCAATATCTGCTGGAGGAGCGTTTCGGCATCGTCACCGTTGCTTTGGCTCTTGTGCTGGATGGTGGCCGGTTGGCCCTCATTCCCCGGCGATGGAGTGTTCTGGGCATTCCGTTGCCCGGTTTCCTTTTGCCATCGGGGGTGAGTTTCGAGTCGGAGGAGGAGGGCCAGTTCCGCTTCGACGTGGAAATTTCCCTGCCCTTTGTCGGTCTGGTGGTCGCTTACAGGGGAACGCTGGAACCGGCTGCCGGTTCTCCGGAGCATGGCGGCACCAGTGAAGCGCCATGTGGCGCTTCACTGGGTGAGGAGGCGTGAGGGCGATGACGCCTTTCCTCACGGGGGACGTGCCGGGAGTTCGCGGCCGTAGCCGCGTATTCTTCCCGCTCTCGCGGCTTAGAACGTGTAGGCTACGCCCACCATCGCAAAGGGCTGAATATCCTTCTTCGACAGGGGGCTTTCCTTGGCGTCGCCGAGCAGGAAGCCGACGCCGCCGGTGCCGGTGATCGACCAGTTCTCGGTCATAAGGTAAGTGAGGGAGGCGCTGGCGTCGATGCGCTTGAAGCCTGCCTTGGCGTCGTATTTGCGCAGGCCTGAGCGGGCGGATTGGGCCGAGGTTACGCCGAAATAGGATTTCATGTGGTTGTCGTCCGCCCAGGTGGCCGACAGGTCAGCGCCGAAGATGAACTGTTCATATTTATGGGAGACGCTGGCGCCGACGGTGGCGGTCAGGCCTTCGCTGCCGCCGATGGTCTTGTCCACCTTGGCATAGATTTCGAAGGGGTCGACGCCGTAAGCGACGATACCGCCGATCACGCCACCCGCCTTGATGTCGCCCATCCCGCGCAGGTTCTTGCGGTCGTCCTTTTCCTTGCGCCCGGCTTCCCAGCCGCCCTTGATGCCCAGTCTGAAACCGTTCTGGTTCAAGAGATTGACGGTGGCGCCGCTGAAATCGATGTTCAGCGTATCGCCATACTGGACGGAAACCAGCGGAACGGCGCCTACTTCCAGCTTGTCCGAGCCCTCATATTTGGGTGCGTAGGCCGCACCCACACCAAGCGTGATTTTCCACTCACTGGAACTGCTGTAGCGGGCACTGTCGAAATTGCCCGGATCGGCCGCCCTGTCCGATTTGCCGATATCGGCGGCGAAAACGGGCGTAGAGACGACCTGCACCACCGGCAGCGTTGCCAGGCACAACGCCATGGCACGCAGGTTCTTCTGCCATTTCACTGTAAAAATCTGTTTCATGATCATATCCGTTGCAGCGTCGAGCGTTGGAAAACCGGGAGTCGGGTTTCTTTGAGCAGGACGCTACGTGGGTACAATTGCGGAGACATTACGCGGTGCAACATTCGGCGTGCGAAACGAAAGCCGATATGCCGGGCTGGGAAAACATCGGCGTGCGCGGTTTTCCTGATCGCAAAGCGCCCGGCTTTTGTTACAACGTGGAGCGTATGTGCCTGAAGTTTCGGCGATGTGTGGCGGCAGGACGACTTTCGAGGAGAGGTCTGTCCTGATAGCGAAGCACTGCTAAAGGGTGCAGACGAGACAGTCGGAAGAGGGAGAGAGACAGTGACGAAACCCCAAACCGCTGAGAGGCGGCTGAGCGAGGTTCTGCCGGGCGTGATCCGCCCCTATACGCAGACGGAACTGAAATCGGTTCTTTCGACGCTGAAAGACATCGCCAAGGGCGAACCGGCGGTGGCCGCCCTTCTGGCCGGCGAAAGCCAGCTGAAGGACTTCATCGCTGCGGCCTTCACGCTGTCGCCCTATCTGCGCGACATGGCGGCGGCGGATGAGGGGTTGCTGACGCTCGCTATTTCCAAGCCGCTGGAGCCATTGCTGGGCGATCTCGTCCGTGAGGCGCGCGATTGCTGGAGGCCGGGGCAAGAGGGTGGCGTGCCCGCCGAAAACGAGGTGATGTCGCGCCTGAGAATAGCCAAGCGACGGCTCTCCTTCATTGCCGCCCTTGCCGATCTGGCGCGCATCTTCACCGCCCGCGATACGACGCGCTGGCTGAGCGACATGGCGGATGCATCGCTTTCCGCCGCCATCGATCACCTGCTATTGTCAGCCCATGAGAGCGGCAAGCTCAAACTGAAGAATGTGGCCTCTCCCAGCGAAGGCTCGGGGCTGATCGTGCTCGGCATGGGCAAGCTCGGCGCGCGCGAACTCAACTATTCCTCTGACATTGACGCCGTAGTGTTCTTCGAACCCTCGGCGGGCATCATCGACGACCCCTATGCTGCGACGGAGAATTTCGGCCGCATGATGCGCCGCCTCGTGCGCATCATGCAGGAGCGCACCGCCGATGGTTACGTTTTCCGTACCGATCTGAGGCTCCGGCCTGACCCCGGCTCGACGCCGCTTGCCATCCCCGTTGAGGCGGCTCTGCTTTATTACGAGGGCAGGGGCCAGAACTGGGAGCGCGCCGCTTACATCAAGGCGCGGCCGGTGGCGGGCGACATCAAGGCGGGCGAAAACTTCCTACGCGAGTTGACGCCCTTCATCTTCCGCAAATATCTCGATTATGCGGCGATTGCCGATATCCACTCCATCAAGCGGCAGATCCATGCGCATAAGGGCCATGGCGCGATTGCCGTGAAGGGCCACAACGTCAAGCTCGGGCGCGGCGGCATCCGCGAGATCGAGTTCTTCGCGCAGACGCAGCAGCTCATCGCCGGTGGCCGCATGCCGCCACTCCGGGTGCGCTCGACGGAAAGCGCGCTTGCCGCACTGACCGAAGCGAAATGGATCGACGCCGAGACGCGTGACAGCCTGACGGACGCCTACTGGTTCCTGCGCGAAGTGGAGCATCGTATCCAGATGGTGCGCGACGAGCAGACCCATGTGCTGCCTGACACCGAAACGGAATTGAAGCGCATCGCCTTCATGCTCGGTTTTGAAGATACCAAGGCGTTCTCCGAAAAGCTGGAAGAGGTGCTGCGGCTAGTGGAGCGCCGATATTCGGCGCTGTTCGAGCAGGAAACAAAGCTCTCCGGCGAGGCTGGCAATCTGGTCTTCACCGGCCAGAAGGACGATCCCGATACGTTAAAGACACTTGCGGCACTGGGCTTCGGCCGGCCCGAGGATATTTCCCGCGTCATTCGCACCTGGCACAATGGCCGCTACCGGGCAACGCAATCGGTCGAGGCGCGTGAACGGCTGACGGAACTGACGCCGGATTTGCTCAGAGCCTTCGGTGAAAGCAAGCGGGCGGACGAGGCGCTGTTGCGCTTTGATAATTTCCTCTCCGGGCTTCCGGCGGGCATCCAGCTCTTCTCGTTGCTCGGCAACAATCCGGCCCTGCTGGACCTTTTGGTGACGATCATGTCGTCGGCCCCCCGGCTTGCCGAAATTATTGCCGCCCGCCCGCATGTCTTCGATGGCATGCTGGACCCGGCGCTGATGAGCGACGTGCCGACGCGCGAATATCTCGCCCACCGCATGACGAATTTTCTATCCAATGCCCGCCATTACGAGGATATTCTCGATCGGCTGCGCATCTTCGCCGCCGAGCAGCGGTTCCTGATCGGCGTGCGGTTGCTAACCGGCGCGATCCGTGGCGAGATCGCCGCCCGCGCCTTCACCCATCTCGCCGATCTGGTGGTCGAGGCTGCATTGAAGGCCGTTCTGGCGGAGATGGAAGCGGCGCATGGTCCTTATCCCGGCGGGCGCGTGGCCGTCATGGGTATGGGCAAGCTCGGCTCATTCGAGCTGACCGCCGGGTCGGACGTCGATCTCATCCTCCTCTATGACTACGACGATGCCGCCCATGAATCCACCGGCGCAAAACCGCTCGATGTGGTGCGTTATTTCACCCGCGTCACCCAACGGCTGATCGCCGCGCTGTCGGCGCCGACGGCCGAGGGCGTGCTTTACGAGGTCGACATGCGGCTTCGCCCCTCCGGCAACAAGGGGCCGGTGGCGACGCGCATTTCCGCCTTCGAGAAATACCAGCGCGAGGAAGCCTGGACCTGGGAACATATGGCGCTTTCGCGCGCCCGGCTCATCTGCGGCGAAGCCTCGCTGACGGAGGATGCGCGTCGCATCATTGCCTCCGTCCTATCTCAGAAACGGGAGGTGGCGAAAATCTCCGCCGACGTGCTGGAGATGCGCAGCCTCATCGAACAGGAAAAGCCGCCGGAAAATATCTGGGACTTCAAGCTCATCAATGGCGGGCTGATCGATCTCGAATTCATCGCCCAATATCTGGCGCTGGTCGGCCCCGCCAAGGGCCTTGCCCCGCATGAACCCGGCCGTAACACGGCCGAGGCGCTGCAAGTACTGGCCGCCCCGGTGATGGAACAGCAGTCCTTCGACGACTGCATGGCGGCAATGGCGCTTTATACCGAGATATCGCAGATCGTCCGGCTTTGCATCGACGGTGCCTTCAACCCGAAGGAAGCGCCCGCCGGCCTAATCGATCTCGTCTGCCGGGCGGGAGATTGCCCTGATATTTCCACGCTGGAGGGCGAGGTGAAGCGGCTGGCGAAGGCGGTGAGGAAGGCTTTTGTGGCGACGGTGAAGAATGGGTGATGTTGGTGGGTGTGGTTTACCCCCTCTGCCCTGCCGGGCATCTCCCCCACAAGGAGGGAGATCGGCAAGACGCGCTTGTCGCCACTTTATTCTCTGACGTCGAGATGGGCAAAACCTCGCCGCATATCGATCTCCCCACCTGTGGGGGAGATGCCCGGCAGGGCAGAGGGGGGTAAACCACACCCACCAACCCAAAGGCGCGCACGCCACACCCGCCAAGCCTAATGCACCGTGCCGCAATGCCCCGCCGCATGCGGAATGATGATCGTCACCACTGTGCCCTTGCCTTCGCAGGAGCGGATTTTCATCGTCCCCCCATGCAGCCGAACAAGCGAGCGGGAGATGGCAAGGCCGAGGCCGGAGCCGCCCTGGCTTTTGGCGTATTGGCTCTGGACCTGCTCGAAGGGCTGGCCGATCTTGTCGAGCGCCTGGGCGGGGATGCCGATGCCGGTATCGGCGATGGTGAGGATCATGGCTGCCTGATGCACATGGGTGCGCAGCGCGATGCGACCGCCGTCGCCGGTGAACTTCACGGCATTGGACAGAAGGTTGAGCATGATCTGCTTCATGGCGCGGCGGTCGCCCTGCATCGTCAGCCCGGCGCAGACCTTCTGCTGCACGGTGATGTTCTTCTGTTCGGCCTGAATGGCGGTGAGCCGCAGGGTTTCTTCGATCAGCGGCGCCAGATCGATCGTCTCGCGGTTGATGCGCATATGGCCTGCTTCGATCTTCGACATGTCGAGAATGTCGTTGATGACGTTGAGCAGATGCTTGCCGCTGTCGTGGATATCGCGGGCATATTCGGAATATTTCGGCGAGCCGACCGGTCCGAACATCTCGTTTTGCAGGATGTCGGAGAAGCCGAGAATGGCGTTGAGCGGCGTGCGCAGCTCATGGCTCATATTGGCGAGGAATTCGGATTTTGCGAGGTTGGCGGCCTGGGCGCGCTCTTTTTCGGCGAGATAATTTTCGTTGGCGTCGGAAAGCTCCGTCTTCTGCCGCTCCAGTTTGTGCTGCGAGGCGGAAAGATCGCCGATGGTGGCCATCAACCGGCGTTCGGAATCGCGCAGGCGTTCCTGATGGCGCTTCAGAAGCGTGATGTCGGTGCCGACGGAGACGAGGCCGCCGTCACGGGTGCGGCGCTCGTTGATCTGCAGCCAGCGATCGTCGGCAAGCTGCACTTCCGTCATGCGCGAAAGGCCTGACTGGTCGGGGTCCGCAACGCGCCGTTCCACCACCGGGCGTGCAGCGGCCGCATGCACGGCGCTTTTTCCGTACCCGCCACCAGCACGCTGTCCGGCAGGCCGTAAGCCTTCTGGTAATGGGTGTTGCACATCACGAGGCGGTCGTTCTTGTCCCACAGCACGAAGGCTTCCGAGGTGGATTCGATGGCGTCTGCAAGGCGCTGGTCGGCCTCGGCGTAGCGCTGCGCGAGGCGATGCTGCTCGGTTACGTCCATGGCGATGCCGATGACGCGCGGGCCGTTATTGGTGCGGATGACCTGGGCGCGGGCGCGCAGCCAGACATAATGGCCCTTGGCATGGCGCATGCGGAAAATCTGGTCGATCTGGCGCAGATCGCCGCAACCGACGGCGCGGGCAAGCTCGTAGAGGTTCCCATCTTCGGAATGCATCATGCGCGCGGCATCGGAAAAGGACAGCGGCGCGGCCTTCGGCGGCCTGCCGAGGATTTCGTAGAGCGAACCGGACCAGAACATGCGCCGCGTGGAAAGATCGAAGTCCCAGAGGCCGCAGCGACCGCGCGACAGCGCCGTCTCCACCCGCAGGTTCGATTCGGCGAAGATGTCGTCGGCGTCGCGGGCGCGCTTCACCTGCATGTAATAGGCATAGAGCACGACAAGCAGTATCGAGGAAATGCCGGCGAACAGGGTGACGTTCATGGCGATTTCGCTGCGCCAGAAAGAGCGGATCGGCTCAAGCGAGCGCGCCGCGATGACCATGCCGCCATCATCGCCGAAGGGGATCATCGTCGCGTAATGCGGCTGGTTGTCGATATTGGTTTCGATTGTGCCGGGTGCACCCGGAAAACGCTGTACGATGGCGATTTCGGGAAGCAGGGCGGGCAGGGAAGTGCCGATATAAAGCGTGGCGTCCTTGCCGGTGCCCGCGAAAATCCGGCCATTGCTGCCCGACAGAAGCACCATGGTGCCGTCGGCGAGGCTGCCCGACGGCAGGGCTGCAACAAGGCTCGCCTCGGCGCGGCTGCGCTCCTGCGAGGCGAAGACGATACCGTTGTTGATAAGGGCTGCCTTGGCCGTCAGCGCCGTCAGCGCGGTGGAGTGGCGGGCGGCCTCTTCCATGCGGCTGTATTCGGCAACGATGCCCAGCATGCGCGAAGCCGCGATGACGACGAGAAAGGCGAGGATGAGAATGGGGATGAGGCGTTTCAGCAGGGTCTCGACCTGCGGCATCGGGCGGTCGGAGCCATTCATCAAACCCATCAGGTCGCTGGAGAGCCTTTCGCCCCAGGCCGCAAGATCAGAAAATTTGGCATACGGCCGCTCATCGCCCGCAGTCGCCCGCCGCACGTTCGTCATTGTCCCGCCTTCAAGATGTCCCCAGTGATTCGAAGCGCCGCCGCTCGAATATGTCTAGTGAATCAAATGTGATTCGCCGTGTCCAGAGGCAAAAGTTAAAAGAATTTTAACCCTTTGAACCGACTCCGTATTTTTTCGGGACAGCTTGGGACAGTCTGCGCAGCAGCTTGAACTGCGAGAAAAGCCGGCCTGTCAGGAAGCCTTGTCGAAGGCGTCCAGTGCAGGCCCAAGCGCGCTGAGTATGCCATTTCCGGCTGCGGGAAGTCCGGTCAGCACCGCGCTGACGATATCCTCGCGGCTCGCGCCATGCGCCTTGGCCTCAATCACATGGAATGCCAAGCCGCCCTCCAGCCGCAGCGCGGCGAGAATGCCGATATATACGAGGCATTGCGTCCTGGCGTCCAGCGTGGAGGCCGCTCCCAGCCCCTGAACCGCCTGAAGCCAGACCGTTTGATGAGCCGGGGCTTCGGCGATAAAGCGCTGGAAGGAATTGCTGGTGTTGGAAATATCCGCCATCGGAGGTCCTTTTCCGGTTTGCGGCCGGTCCCCGGCCTGTCGCGGACGATCATGTCGCGAAATGCGTTGCGCCGCCTTGACGGAAATCAAGACGGCGCACTGGCATTTTCAAGAATATCGGCCCCAGCTGATGTCGCCGGGTATCATCCCTTCAGGATACGCCCGACGATGTCGCTCACATCCGTCGAAAGGCCTTTTGCTTCGGCAATCGACGAAAGTGCGGCCTTGGCGTGTTCGGCGCGGCTCGCCTCAAGCGAGCGCCAGGAGCGCATGGAGGTGAGAATGCGGGCGGCAAGCTGCGGATTGCGCTTGTCGATGGCGATGATCTGCTCCGCCAGGAACCGGTAGGCGGCCCCATCGGCACGGTGGAAACCGGTGGGATTGGAGAAGGCGAGCGTGCCCACCAGCGACCGGACCCGGTTCGGATTGGTGGCGATGAAATGTTTCGATTTCATCAGCGCCTTGATGCGATCCAGCGCGCCGTCGCCGGGAATGGCGGCCTGCAGCGAGAACCACTTGTCGAGAACGAGCGCATTATCGGCAAAGCGCGCCTCGAAGGCGGCAAGCGCCTCTTTGGTTTCCACGCTGTCGGGGAAGCGCTGAGTCAGGACGCTAAGTGAGTGCGCAAGGTCTGTCATGTTGCTGGCATCGGCATAGGCCTTTGCCGCCCGCGCCGGCGTTCCCTCAGCAAAGGCGAGATAGTTGAGCGCACCGTTGCGCAGCGAGCGGCGCCCGGCACTGTCAGCATCGGGGCTGTAGGCCTCGCCGTTACCCGCGCAGTCGGCAAGTTGCCGGAAGGTTTCAAGCCCGGCAGTCGCAATGGCCTTTATCGTGGCGTTGCGCGCCTTGTAGATGGCTTCGGGATCGTAGCCGCCGCCCAGTTCACGGGCAATGTCCGTTTCGCTTGGCAACGCCAGCGCCTGCGCGCGGAAAGCGGGTTCGACCGCCGCATTGCCGGCGATTTCGATCAGCGTTGCGGTGAGGTCCGCATCCGTGCGCACCTCTTTGCCGTTCTGCACGGCCTTGGTGGCGGCAATCAGCGCCGGCAAAGCGAGATCGGTGAGCGCCTGGAAACGGGCGAACATATCCGTCTCGTGCCGGGCGATCTGTACCAGATCGGCGGCAGTCTGTTCGAAATGCAGGTTGATCGGGGCCGAGAAGCTGCGGTTGATCGACAGCACCGGCCGCGAGGAAATGCCGGAGAAGGAGAATGTCTGGTTACGTTCGGTCAGGTGCAGCACGCCGTTGCGGTATTCGCCGCCTTCGACAGCCTGCGGTTCGGCGATCTGGCCGTTATCGAGGATAAGCGCCAGCGACAGCGGGATATGGCGGGGATGTTTCACCGGCTGGCCGGGGGTGGGGGCAACCGTCTGTTCCAGCGTCAGCCTGAAGGTGGCGTTGGCGGCGTCGTAAGCGGACGAGACAGAGACGAGCGGCGTTCCGGCCTCGGTGTACCACAGCGAAAACTGGGTGAGGTCGCGACCGCTGGCATCGGCAAAACTCTTGACGAAATCCTCGACGGTTGCCGCTTCGCCGTCATGGCGTTCGAAATAAAGGTCCATGCCTTTCTTGAAGTCGTCTTCCCCAAGGATCGTGGCGATCATGCGGGTGACTTCGGCGCCCTTTTCATAGACGGTCGTCGTGTAGAAGTTGTTGATTTCGCGATAGGTATCGGGACGCGGCGGGTGTGCCAGCGGACCGGAATCCTCCGGGAACTGCTCCGATTTCAGGTGGCGCACATCGGCGATGCGCTTGACCGGGCGCGAGCGCATGTCGGCGGAAAATTCCTGGTCACGATAGACCGTCAGGCCTTCCTTCAGGCAGAGCTGGAACCAGTCGCGGCAGGTGATGCGGTTACCCGTCCAGTTGTGGAAATATTCATGCGCGATAATGCGCTCGATATTGGCATAGTCAGCATCGGATGCGGTTTCCGGGTCGGCCAGCACGAATTTGTCGTTGAAGACGTTGAGACCCTTGTTCTCCATCGCGCCCATGTTGAAATCGGACACGGCGACGATCATGAAGATATCGAGATCGTATTCGCGGCCGAAACGCTCCTCGTCCCATTTCATCGAACGTTTCAGCGCGTCCATGGCATAGGCCGCGCGCGGCTCCTTGCCGTGCTCGACATAAATCTTCAGCGCCACCTCGCGGCCGGACATGGTGGTGAAGGTATCTTCCACCACGCCAAGATCGCCGGCGACGAGCGCGAAGAGATAGCTGGGTTTCGGATGCGGATCGAACCAGGCAGCGAAGTGCCGGCCTTCATCATAATTGCCGCCACCCAGAAAGTTGCCGTTTGAGAGCAACAGAGGATTGCCTTCCTTGGCGGCGATGATCGTCACCGTATAGGGCGCCAGAACATCCGGCCGATCCGGGAAATAGGTGATGCGGCGGAAACCTTCCGCCTCGCATTGGGTGCAATAGACGCCGTTGGTGCGGTAAAGCCCCATCAGCTGCGTATTGACCTGCGGATTGATGTAATTGGTGATACAGATCTCGAAGGGAGCTTCTGCCGGCAGATCGCGGATGGTCAGGCTATCCGGCGTCGCGTCATATTGGCTCGCGGGGACATCCACCTGATCGAGCAGCAGGCCCGAAAGCTTCAGTTCGTCGCCATCGAGAACGAGCGGCGCTGCCACGTCGGCGCCCTCTCGGCGATGAAAGATCAGACGGGCTTCGACCTTGGTATTCTTGGGGTCGAGTTCGAAGGTGAGATCCACCCGCTCCAGAACGAAATCGGTGGGGCGGTAATCTGCCAGGTGAACGATCTGGCCCGTGTCTGTTCGCATGACTGTTCCTGAATAACTTTGTCGTTGTTCTCCGGGCATCATGTCGTCATAAGGCCCGGATGTAAAATAGGTGCAGTATTCGTCACATTCATGTGCGCGTCGGAGGACGTTCTGTCCCGCCATGGAAGGCTTCTCCGGCCCTGCAGACGATCCCCCCGCCGCCGGACCTGCGGACCATGCCAGCAAATGTTGAACGATTGCTGAAATTGTATTTTATTTTCTTCAAATTTTAGCGCGCCGGTTTTAGCCGACTATGCTTTGCATGCCCAGACACTTCTGCTTCCGTCATTGCGGCTCAAGGCTGGCGTGACGGATGTGAGGAGGTCTCAAGCCGAGGAAAACAATCCCCCTCCACAATTAGATCAACCGAATTCATGGGTGAATAATAATTTTTGATGCAAGCGTCGGGGTAATTGTTCTAGCCTTGCAAAAGTCCAATCCCCCTTGCGTCGTCCTTCCCCCGTGAAAAATTACCCGATGGCGTGTTTGCGCAGCCGATATGAGTAACTGCCGATGAACGCCGAACCGACAAATCCCTTTCGGGGGATAAGCCTGAAGCTGATTTCGGTCGGCTTTTTTCTGGTGATGCAGACCTGTATCAAGGCCTCCGGTCCCGATGTGCCGGCGGGCCAGATCACCTTCTTCCGCTCCGCTTTCGCCATCATCCCCATTGTCATTTATCTTGCCTGGCTGCATGCGCTGACAAGCGCGCTGCACACCAACAATCTCTTCGGCCATTTCAAGCGCGGTTTTCTTGGCATTCTCTCCATGGCCTGCGGGTTTTATGGCCTGACTTTGCTGCCGCTGCCGGAATTCATCGCCATCGGTTACGCCTCGCCGCTACTCGCCGTCGTGTTTGCGGCCTTCATCCTGCGCGAGAAGGTGCGCATCTACCGCTGGAGCGCGGTTTTCGTCGGCATGATGGGCGTGCTGGTGATCCTGTGGCCGAAGATGACGCTGTTGCGCGAAGGCGGTTTTGCCGCGGGCGAGGGGCTGGGCGCTATTGCCGTGCTCTGTGGTGCAGCGCTCGGCGGTCTTGCAATGATCCAGGTGCGGCAACTGGTGGACACGGAAAAGACGCCGACCATCGTGCTTTATTTCTCGCTCACCGCCACATTGCTGTCGCTGGTCAGCGTGCCTTTCGGCTGGAGCGCCCTGGATGCGAAACAGGCCATGCTGCTGATCACCAGCGGCATTTGCGGCGGTGTCGCGCAGATCTTCCTGACGGAGAGCTATCGCCATGCGGAGGTCTCCACCATCGCGCCTTTCGAATACAGCTCCATCGTGTTCGGGATCGCGGTCTCCTACATCCTGTTCGGAGACATTCCCACGCTCACCATGCTGATCGGCACGGCAATCGTGATTTTTGCGGGCATCTTCATCATTTTCCGCGAGCATCAATTGGGGCTGGCGAGACGCGCGGCGCGCAAGGCCTCGACGCCGCAGGGGTGATGCACCCAATGTGCCTGATGTCACAAGCCGTACGGCATCTTCGGCCAAAGCCGCTGTCGTGTCGGCGCCCAGTCCCGCAAAAGCAAAAGGCGCCCTCCCGAAGAAAGACGCCAGCGCGCAATCATAGATGTGGACAGGCTTTAAACCTGTCTGAGTGCTCTCAGCGCTCGCGGAAATCCGCGAAGACAGCTGCAGGACGTGTGACGCGAACCTGCTGCATGGCAGCACGTGCGGTCATCTGTTCGTTAGCGGCAGCGCCGAAACGATGGTAACCCTGACTGGAGCGTGGGCCGAGGCCCGCCAGTCGGAGCGTTTCAAAGCCGGAATGTACCGGACGGAAGCGAGTGGTCATTGCCTTGGTTCCTTAAACCGAATTCCTCCCAAGACACGTTCGCCTTATCGCAGTGCAGCATGGATTCGGCAAGCCGGGCCAGCGCGTCGCTGTTATGCGTAATGCGCATGGCTTTTTTCATACTTCGTTTACGTTGAGTAAGAATCAGGCAATCAGCCTTCGGAGATTTTAGCCTGAAACGCCAATAAATCCTGCCATGCCAATGACTTGCTGGCAGGAGCGTTTAGAAGTTCCTGCGGATGCAGGCTGGCCAGCGCCGGTAAAACCAGGTGTCCGGCTGCGACATCACGCCACTGTCCGCGCAGCGTATGGATCGTTCCCGTACCGCCAAAAAAGAAACGTGCGGTCAAGTTGCCAAGAAGCAACAGGTGTTTCGGCTCCGCAAGGGCGATCTGGCGCTCGATGAAGGGGCGGCAAATATCCATTTCGGCCTGCGTCGGCGGGCGGTTGCCCGGTGGCCGCCAGGGCACGACATTGCCGAGCATGATGCCGGAGCGCTCAAGGCCGATTGCGGCCAGCATGCGGTCGAGCAGAAGCCCGGTCTTGCCGGCAAAAAGCAGGCCCTCGCGGTCATCATCCGCATCCGGCATGGGGCCGATGACCATGACGGCGGAAGCGGGATCGCCCTCGGTGAAAACCGTGTTGCGGGCGCTGTTCTTGAGGTTGCAGCCGCTGAAACCCTCAAGCGCGGTTTTCAGTTCGGAAAGCGACCTTGCGCTTTCCGCCGCAAAACGTGCGGCTGCCACGGCCTGTTCGTCCGGCATGGCGACATTTGGCTGAACTGCGGGAGCGGGCGGCGCGCCTCTCGTCGGGGCGGTACGACCTGCAGGCTGCCGCTGAGGAGCATCGGCACGACGCTCTGTTCCGCCGTCCATCTGGCGTGCGGGTGCGGAATTTTTCCTGTCGCGCTGCCGGACGGGCAGCGCGGGCGGCGGCAAATTCGGCAAAACGGTCAACCGGCCCATCTTCCAGCAACCAGTCCACGCCCGCATCCGCATGGAAATGCAGAAGCGCGGCGAGTTCGGCCGGGGAAAGGTCGTGAGCGGCGATCATGGGGGGAAATTATCCCATGTTCCCCGCCCGGGGAACCCGTAAATCACGCTGTCCAGCGCTGAATGTCGCCGCTTTCGCCAATCATGGCGAGACCATGGGCAATCGAGAGCAACTCGCCGCCGGTTTCGATCCGGTCCGCGTCGAAACGGCGGGTGAAAAGCTCGCGCACCGCCGGCACGAAGGAGGTGCCGCCGGTCAGGAACACCTTGTCGATTGCTTCGGGTGCGACTTGCGTCTTTTCCAGAACCTCGTCCAGCGCGCCTTCGATCTTGGCGAGGTCGTCGGCGATCCAGTTGTTGAAATCGCTGCGCTTGACCATCTTGCGGCCGGCCTTGCCGAGCGGCGCGAAGTTGAATTCCGCTTCTTCGGCCGAGGACAACGCCATCTTGGTGGCGGAAATCGACTGATAGAGCGGGTAACCCTCGTCGTGCTCCACCAGATCGATGAAGAGTTCGAGTTTGTCCGGCTCGAGCGCCGAGCGCACCAGCGATTTCAGATCGGTGAATTCCTTCGAGGTCTTGAAGATCGATAGCTGGTTCCAGCGGCCGAAATTCACGTAATAGCCGGAAGGAACGTCCAGCACCTTGTCGAAACTCTTGAACTTGCTGCCCTTGCCGATTTCTGGCGAGACCAGATTGTCGATCATGCGGAAGTCGAAATGGTCGCCTGCCACGCCCACACCGGAGTGACCGATAGGGGTGGCGGAAAGCTTGCCGGCATGGGTCTCGAAACGGATCAGCGAATAGTCGGTGGTGCCGCCGCCGAAATCCGCCACCAGCACATTGGCGTCCTTTTTCAGGCTCTGGGCGAAATAATAGGCGGCCGCTACCGGCTCGTAGACATAGTGGATATCAGGAAAACCAGCGCGGGTCAGCGCTTCGTTATAACGGGCAAGCGCAAGGGTTTCGTTCGGATTGCTGCCGGCGAAACGCACAGGCCGGCCGGCGATGACGGTCGAAACGTCGCTCGGCCATTCCGCGCCCGCATAGGTTTTCAGCTTGCGCAGGAACACGTCCATCAGGTCTTCGAAGCTCTGGCGCTTGGCGAAGATCAGCGTGCCCTGAAACAGCGGCGAGGCCGCAAACGTCTTGATCGACTGCAGAAAACGGCAATCGCCCGCATTGTCGATGAATTGGCGGATGGCGGCATGGCCCGCTTCCACATGCAGGGCGGCAGCGCCGAGGCCCGAATCCTTCATGAAGGAGAGCGCGGTGCGCATGCTGTCATCCGTGCCCGCGCTGCTGGTAAACTGCATGGAACGGCTTTCGCCGCTACCGTCGGAAAGAGCCATGACCGTGTTGGTCGTGCCGAAATCGAGGCCCAGTGCACGCTTTTGCGTCATCGCCATATCCTTGTCGCCGATAGAAATGCTCGCCCGGCCTGAGAGGTGGCCCGACGTGAAAATAAAGGACGCCTTTGGCGTCCCGATGTCAGAGGAGGGCGGTTGATTGCATAAGCCCGCCGGAATGGCAAGCGCCGCCTACGCGTTTATTGTGACATTTGCATGAAGTAATTGCCGAGGAGGGGCCGGTCCTTGATGCGTGCATTAAATATTTTTTCGCACAAGCCGAGTATAAATCCGAAATATATCCTTGATGAATAGATTTTGCTTTATGTTGTTGCGTTTGTAAACGGAAGCCTCGATGTCCCACAAGCCGGCCCGTTCCGCCCTCGAAGAAGCGCCACCCGAGCGGGCGGTTCTCGTGCGCGGCGACGCGGAAAGTTTCAACCACCACCTCATGGATCTGATGGAGGCGTCGCAGCAGGGTTATGCCCTTTTCGACGGTGGTGATGAGCTGCGCTTCGCCAATACGGCGTTCCGCGAGGCGCTCGGCATAGGGCCGGACGATTTCCCGAGCTGGATGGAGCTGATGCGCGGCGGTTATCGCAGTTCCACCGGCACCGCCATTGAAACCTCCGATTTCGAACTGTGGTTACGCTCTGCAAAAACACGACGCGGCAAATTACCCTTCCGTACCATCGAGACCAGCCTCAATGACGGGCGCTGGATACTGACGACGGAAACGACCCTGCCGGGCGGCTGGATGTTGTGCGTCATTACCGATGTCTCCGAACTCGGTGTCGAATTGCGTGATCTCAGGCAGGAGCGCGACAAGGCATTGAAATCGGCCTTGAGCGACGAACTCACGGGCCTTGGCAACCGCCGTTACGCCATGGAAATTCTCAACCAGATGCTTGGCCCCAACAAGGCCCAGGCATTGGCGGTGATCATCATGGATATCGATCACTTCAAGTTGGTCAACGACCGCTTCGGACATGCGAGCGGCGATCTGGTCCTGAAGGATTTCGCCGGACGTCTCTGCGCCGCTGTCGGCCGCGACGATCTGATCGGCCGGATCGGCGGTGAGGAATTTCTGCTTGTTCTCAGCGGTTCGCGAATGCTGAGCGCGGAAAGCGTCATGCAGCAACTGCTGTCGTCGTTGACCACGGCATCGCCGCTGAGCGAGGTGCCGGATTTCCGCTATAGCTGCTCGGCGGGCATTGCGTTTGCCAATCCCGGCGAGAGCGCCAGCGAGGTGCTGCGCCGAGCCGACACCGCGCTCTATGAAGCCAAAAATACGGGCCGAAACCGCTTCGTGATTTACGGAGCGGCTTCTTGACCGGCCTTAACTCTTTTTAACGTCAGTTCGATTTCGCCGCGCCGCCATCTACCCTGAGCATCGTGCCGGTGATGTAGCTGGCCGGCACGGAGCAAAGGAAGGCGCCGGCGGCGGCGAATTCCTCCACCGAGCCGAGGCGGCCGGCCGGAATGCTCTTGACGGAGGCCTCGCGGATTTCCTCGATGCTTTTGCCCTGACGCTTGGCGTTGGCGCTATCCAGCTCGTCGATACGGTCGGTATGGATGCGGCCGGGCAGGAGAAGGTTGGAGGTGACGCCAAAGGCGGCCACTTCACTCGACAATGTCTTGCTCCAGCCGACAAGTGCGCCGCGCAGCGTGTTGGAAAGCGCCAGATTGGGGATGGGTTCGAACACGCCGGAGGAGGCGACGGTCAGGATGCGGCCAAAGCCCTGTTCCTTCATCTGCGGCAGCAGCGCATTGGTGAGCGTGATGACCCGCAGCACCATCGACTGGAAGAAGCCCTCCAGTTTCTCGGCGGTGATCTCCTGCGCGGTACCCGGTGTCGGGCCACCGGTGTTGTTGACGAGAATATCGATGCCGCCGAGCTTGTCGTTCACGGCCTGAACCATGGCCTCGACGAAATTGTCCTCGGCAAGGTCGCCCCACACCCAGTCGGCCTTGCCTTTGCCGAGCGCGTTGATCGCCTTGCAGTTCGCATCCAGCTTTTCGCCGCTTCTGCCGACGAGAAGGACATGTGCGCCTTCCTTCGCCAGCGCCGTCGCAATGCCCAGCCCAAGGCCGCGAGAGGAGGCGAGAACGAGAGCGCGTTTGCCGGAAATGCCGAGATCCATGGGTTTTGTCCTGTCCTGTTTGCACCAGATCAACGAATGAGAGCGGGTTTTCGGGCGAAAATCGTATAGATTTTTCGCTATCCCGCTCCATCTGTGCTGTTTATAGGAAGGCGGCGCCCGCTTTTGAAGGTGAAATACGCGTCATGACGGAACAATCTCTACTTAAATTCTCCATCGCCATCACGGTTCTTCTGGCCGTGTTCGGCATTGGTGCGGGCTTGTTCTCCGGTTCCTTCGCGGTGGTGTTCGATGGCGTTTATGCCCTGACCGACGCTTTCATGACGGTGCTGGCGCTCTTGGTAGCACGGTTGATCGCCGCCTCCGCCGCGCCCAGGCCCGGTGGCCGGCTGGCGGAGCGTTTCACCATGGGCTTCTGGCATCTGGAACCGATGGTGCTCGGCCTTAACGGCACGCTCTTGATGGGGGCTGCGATCTATGCCCTGATCAATGCCGTCGACAGCCTGATGGATGGCGGCAGATCGATCGAGTTCGATTACGCCGTCATCGTCACCTTCGTCAGTTTTGCCGTCTCACTCGCCATGGCGTGGTTCGTCAGAGGGCAAAACCGCAAGCTGAAATCCGCCTTCGTGGCGCTGGACGCCAAAAGCTGGCTGATGAGCGCGCTGTTGAGCGTGGCACTGTTTGCCGCCTTCTCCATCGGTTACGGGCTCACGGGAACGACCCATGCGTGGATCGCCCCCTATATCGACCCCGCCGTGCTGGCGCTGGTCTGCCTTATCATCATTCCCATGCCGCTCGGCAATGTGAAACAGGCGCTTGCGGACATACTTATGGTCACGCCGCTGGAGTTCAAACAGCATGTGGACAGGGTGGCGGGAGAAACCATCGAAAAATTCGGCTTCTCCTCGCATTATTCCTACGTGGCGAGGGTAGGGCGCGGCCGGCAGATCGAACTGTTCTTCATCGTGCCGAAAAACTGGCCACCCCGGCGTCTGGAGGAATGGGACGCCATCCGCGACGAGATCGGCAATGCGCTCGGCGGCGAAAGCTCCGACCGCTGGCTGACGATTGTGTTCACCACGGATGAGGAATGGGCGATCTGAGGGGCGCTTCAGATCCAGATATCATTCTGGGCTGTGCGGTCACCGCCAGCCTTTCCAGTGTTGAGGACGCCGCGCGGCTCGATCAACAGAAGATGGACCTCCTTCTCCGCAAAGGGCTTATGCTCGACCCCCTTGCCAACAACGAACATCTCGCCGGGGCCGATCGAAACCGCTCCGTCGCGAAAATCGATGCGTAGCTGGCCCTGGAGAACGATGAACGTCTCATCCGTATCGGGGTGATCATGCCAAACGAAATCCCCTTCGATACGGACCACCTTGAACTGGTAGTCGTTCATTTCCGCGATAACCCGCGGCTGCCAGAGATCGGCGATCTTTGCGATCTTTTCCGAGAACTTGATGGACTGGTGTGTGGTTTTCACTCTGTCTTGCTCCTTTTTGACTGAACAAGCCTAGGGATTTCGACCATTCTCGTCTTGAACGATTGTGCAGTTTCAGACGTTTAACTCGCCTGTAGAAATGGTGTGCCTGTGTCATGTGCCGTGCTTATTACCGCCTCGCCACCAAGGCCAATTACCCTTGACGCCCATATCAGCTGCTCCTATTCTGAACCTTACGTGCACGTAAAAGTAATAAAATAGTCGTCAGGTTGTCTGACAATAGACTGGCGTGCGACATGTTTTGCCGCTATGGAAGCTCGACAAAGGCGTCGTGCTTTGCGAAGACAGGCTAGGGCGAATGTGTTGGTGCAGACGGGCTTTTCGGCCTGTGTAGGCAATGCGGTGCGAATGCCGGGAAGCGAATATAACAACAGCCGGATGGGACCGGCGAGGTGAGAGGACAAGATGACGGAAGCGATGGAACTGCCGGAACGCGAAGCGATGGAATTCGACGTTGTGATCGTTGGTGCGGGTCCTGCGGGCCTTGCGGCCGCGATCCGTCTGAAGCAGGTCGAGTCGGAGCTTTCGGTCGTCGTTCTGGAAAAGGGCGCCGAAGTCGGCGCGCATATCCTCTCGGGCGCCGTGGTCGATCCCATCGGCATCGACCGGCTTCTGCCCGGTTGGCGCGAAGAGGAGGGGCATCCCTTCAAGACCGAGGTCACGGACGACCAGTTCATGTTCCTGGGCCCGGCTGGCTCCATCCGTCTGCCGAATTTCATGATGCCGCCGCTCATGAACAATCACGGCAATTACATCGTCTCGCTTGGGCTGGTCTGTCGCTGGCTGGCGGAAAAGGCGGAAGCGCTCGGCGTCGAGATCTATCCGGGCTTTGCCGCCACCGAAGTGCTTTATAACGACGAAGGCGCTGTCATCGGCGTCGCCACCGGCGACATGGGCATCGAGAAGAACGGCGAACCTGGCCCCGCCTTCACCCGCGGTATGGAGCTGCACGGCAAATATGTGCTTGTTGGAGAGGGCGTGCGCGGTTCGCTTGCCAAGCAGCTGATCGCCAAATTCGACCTGTCGAAGGATCGCGAGCCGCAGAAATTCGGCATCGGCATCAAGGAACTCTGGCAGGTCAAGCCGGAACACCACAAACAGGGCCTCGTGCAGCACTCCTTCGGCTGGCCGCTCGGTTTCAAGACCGGCGGCGGTTCGTTCCTGTATCATCTGGAAGACAATCTCGTCGCCGTCGGCTTCGTGGTGCATCTCAATTACAAGAACCCCTATCTTTATCCTTTCGAGGAATTCCAGCGCTTCAAGACGCATCCGGCCATCCGCGATACCTTCGAGGGCGGCAAGCGCATCTCCTATGGCGCGCGCGCGATTACCGAAGGCGGTTACCAGTCGGTGCCGAAGCTGACTTTCCCTGGCGGCGCGTTGATCGGCTGTTCGGCTGGTTTCGTCAACGTGCCGCGCATCAAGGGCAGCCACAATGCGGTGCTCTCGGGCATGCTGGCAGCGGAGAAAATCGCCGTGGCGATTGCCGCCGGCCGCGCCCATGACGAGGTGGCGGAGATCGAGGCCGAATGGCGCGACGGCGATATCGGCAAGGACCTGAAGCGGGTGCGCAACGTCAAACCGCTGTGGTCGAAGTTCGGCACACTGGTCGGCGTCGGCCTTGGCGGTCTCGACATGTGGACCAACCAGCTGTTCGGTTTCTCCTTCTTCGGCACGCTGAAGCACGGCAAGACGGATGCACAGAGCCTGGAACCGGCCTCGAAGCACAAGCCGATCGCCTATCCGAAACCGGATGGCGTTCTGACCTTCGACCGGCTGTCATCGGTGTTCCTCTCCTCCACCAACCATGAAGAGGACCAGCCGGTGCATCTTCAGGTGAAGGATATGGAGTTGCAGAAGCGTTCCGAACACGACATCTATGCCGGCCCTTCGACGCGTTATTGTCCCGCCGGTGTTTATGAGTGGGTGGAGAAGGACGGCAAGGAAACTTACGTCATCAACGCCCAGAACTGCGTGCATTGCAAGACCTGCGATATCAAGGACCCCAACCAGAACATCAACTGGGTGCCGCCGCAGGGGTGGTGAGGGGCCGGTCTACGCCAATATGTAATATTGGTGCCGGCCCGCCGACAACCTTCGTCATGCTCGGGCTTGTCCCGGGCATCTGCAATCGATTGATTTTACGAGACGTGGTTGGATCCTCGGGACAAGCCCGAGGATGACGTCGCGTGGTGTTTGATCGCCAAAGGCTCTTTCACGGCGCGGACACGCCATGGCTGGATGCCTGCTCAATGCCGTCATGACGGAGGAGAGGCGTCGAAAGCCTCTTTCCCCCCAGTATTTGTGGATTGCCCTTCGATTTCTTACATATAGGATGTTGGGGTGTTGTACCGTCGCGTGGCCCATGGATTGTGGGTCAGGGATGCGGTAACGCCTTGAATGTGCATATGTTGCGTCTGGGCCGTGGCCCGGCGGCGGGAGTGAAAGAATGTCCGGCTTTCAAAGGCTGAATATCGTGCGGAATACAAGGTTCGTCGCCGGTTTGGCAGCAGGTGTGGTGGTTGCCGCGTCACTCAGTGGCGGTCCTCTGATGGCCGCCAGCTGCCGCGCCGACGCCATGGCCGGCATAGACTGGCGCGAATGCAACAAGCGCCTTCTGATGCTGGGTGGCAGCAATCTCGATGCGGCGATGCTTTACGGCACGGATTTCACCTATACCGATTTGCGCGGCTCGTCATTTAAGGGCGCCAATCTCGAAAAGGCGAAACTCATCCGCGCCGCGTTGGGAGAGGCGAACCTGCAGGGCGCCAATCTGACCAAGGTGGAAGCCTATCGCAGCGACTTTACCGCCGCCGACGCCACCAGTGCCAAATTCAACAATGCGGAAATGCAGCGGACCAATTTCACCAAGGCCAAGCTCGACGGCGCGGATTTTACCAAGGCCGAACTCGGGCGCGCCGATTTTCACGATGCCAGCCTATCCGGTTCGAAATTTTCCCTGACCAACCTGTCGCGTGCCAGTTTTGCAGGTGCAAATTTTGGCGGTCCGGTGGATTTCGCCAATGCCTTCCTGCTACTGACCCGGATAGAGGGGGTCGATCTTTCCGCCGCCACCGGCCTTGAGCAGAAGCAGATCGATATCGCCTGCGGTGACGCCAAGACGAAATTGCCGAGCGGCCTGACCACGCCCGCCGCATGGCCGTGCCCGGAAGATCCGGAAGACGACTGATAGAGAAGGCGCGCGCCCTTTCAGGCGCGCACCTCGTGTCACGTATCGATCAGAAGCCCGAAAGCACGATCTTGCCCTTGGCCGTATTGCTTTCGATCAGGGCGTGAGCCTTGATGAGATTTGTGGCATTGATGGTGCCGAAAACCTCCGTCAGCGTCGTTTTGATCTTGCCGGCGTCGACCAGTTCCGCAACGTGATTGAGCAGCCTGTGCTGTTCGATCATGTCAGGTGTCTGGAAGACAGCGCGGGCGAACATCATTTCCCAATGGATCGAAATGCATTTGCGCTTGAACGCCATGACGTCGAAACCGCCGGCCGGATCGTCGATCAGCGCGAAACGGCCCTGCGGCGCAATCGCTGCCACGCTGTCGGCGGCGTGGATGTCGCTATGGGTGGTGGAGAACACGAAGCCCGGCGCACCGAGGCCAAGCGCCTCCACCTGCGGGGCAATCGGCTTGCTGTGATCCACGACATGATGCGCGCCAAGATCCTTCACCCATTGCATCGTTTCCGGTCGCGAAGCCGTGGCTATGACGGTGAGGTCCGTCAGCGCTCTCAGAAGCTGGATGGCGATCGAGCCGACGCCGCCAGCGCCACCGATCACCAGAACGGCATTTGCCGCACCCGGAACCGGTTCCTTCACCCGCAGCCGGTCGAACAGCGTCTCGTAAGCGGTGATCGCGGTCAGCGGTAGCGCTGCGGCTTCCTCGAAATTCAACGACTTCGGCTTTGCGCCGACGATGCGCTCCTCAACCAGATGGAACTCGCTGTTGGAGCCGGGGCGGTTGATGACGCCAGCATAAAACACCTCGTCGCCGGGTTTGAACAGCGAGACCTTTTCGCCGACAGCCTTCACCACACCGGCGGCATCGAAGCCCAGCACGCGGACAGCACCGCTTTCCGGCGCCTGGTTGCGGCGAACCTTGGTGTCGACAGGATTGACCGAAACGGCCTTCACCTCCACCAGAATGTCGTGTCCCGTGGCTTCCGGCTGCGGCAGGTCGATGTCGATAAGGGCATCCTTCGCGGTGATGGGCTGGCTCGTCTTGTAACCGATGGCGCGCATGAAAAGTCTCCTTTGCTTGTTTGCGTGCCTCTTACTTGATACATATGAACACCGATCGCAAGAATGCACATTTTGTGATGATACATACAAAAAGGATACTGTGATGTCGCGACCGCGCGCCAAGCTTACCGGCAACTTTCCCGGCTGCCCGGTGGAGTCCGCCTTGAGTTTCCTCGACGGCAAATGGAAGGGCGTGATCCTCTATCATCTCATTAATGAGGGCACCCTGCGCTTCAACGAGCTGCGCCGTCATATTCCCAGTGTCACCCAGCGCATGCTGACCAAGCAGCTGCGGGAACTGGAAGAGGCGGGCCTGATTTCGCGCACCGTTTTCCCGGTGGTGCCGCCGCGTGTGGACTACGCGCTGACGCCGCTCGGCGAGACCATGAAGCCGGTGATTTCGGCGCTGAAAAG
This sequence comes from Rhizobium sp. AN73, assembly GCF_030757975.1. Classification (NCBI taxonomy): domain Bacteria; kingdom Pseudomonadati; phylum Pseudomonadota; class Alphaproteobacteria; order Hyphomicrobiales; family Rhizobiaceae; genus Rhizobium; species Rhizobium sp. AN73. The sequence continues at coordinate 1,608,492 of NZ_JARWME010000002.1, read as the reverse complement.
CTGGGGCGATGCCCATGTCGTCTGCAAGAACGGCGCGAAATACACCCAGCTTCCAGAGGCTGCGGAGAAGGCAGCCTGAAAAATCACGGGTAAAACCACGCCCTGCCGCGTTCCTTTTTCATGGTGCGGCGCAACACGGATTTGCCCCGTTTGATGCATAATGCTGCGAACTTGATTCGCAGCAGGGACATCAAAACACATGAGCATCGGTTGGTTGGAGGCCGGATTTCTCGGCCTTTTGCAAGGACTTACGGAATTTCTTCCGGTTTCTTCAAGCGCGCATCTGAGGATAGCCGGGGAGTTTCTGCCCTCCGGTGCGGATCCGGGCGCTGCCTTCACCGCGATTACGCAGATCGGTACGGAAATGGCTGTTCTGGTCTATTTCTGGTCCGATATCATGCGGATTGCTGCCGCCTGGCTGCGGCAGAACCTTCGTCTCGGCCCCTATGACAAGTCCGATGCGCGGCTCGGCTGGCTGATCATCGTCGGCTCGGTGCCGATCGTGCTGCTCGGCCTGTTCTTCAAGGATGCCATCGAGCATTCGCTGCGCAACCTCTACATCACCGCCGTGATGTTGATCGTCTTCGGCATCGTGCTTGGTGTTGCCGACAGGATCGGCAAGAAGCGCTACAAGCTGAACCAGTTGATCTGGCGTGACGGCATCCTGTTCGGTTTCGCGCAGGCGATGGCGCTGATCCCCGGCGTATCGCGCTCGGGCGGCACCATCAGCGCCGGCCTGCTTTTAGGCTACACCCGCGAGGCCGCCGCACGGTATTCCTTCCTGCTCGCCGTTCCCGCCGTCTTCGGTTCCGGTTTCTACCAGCTGTTCAAAAGCATCGGCGAGGAAAACCCTGTTGGCTGGGGCCAGACGGGGCTTGCGACGCTGATCGCCTTCGTCGTCGGTTATGCCGTGATCGTCGTCTTCCTCAAGCTGGTATCGACCAAGAGCTACATGCCCTTCGTCTGGTACCGCGTGGTCATCGGCGTCATTCTTTTGGGACTTCTCGGAACAGGCGTCATCAGCGCCGGCGGCTGACAGGCTTGCCCTCCAGGGACACTCCGCAAATGAAAAGGCCCGCTCTTTCGAGCGGGCCTTTTTCGTTTCAGAGCAATGTGCCGCTGAGGATGACCAACGCCACCGAGAAGTAGATGACGAGGCCGCTGACATCCACCAGCGTGGCGACGAACGGTGCCGATGCGCTGGCGGGATCCAGCCGCAGGCGCTGCAGCAGGAACGGCAGCATGGAGCCGGCCAGCGAGCCGAAGGTGACGATGCCGACGAGTGCAGCAAAGACGGTAGCGCCCACCAGCAGCCAGTGGTCACCGTAATCGTAGAAGCCTGCCTGCTGCCAGATCGTCAGACGCAGGAAGCCGATGGCGCCCAGGATGCAGCCGAGCGTCAGACCCGTCGGGATTTCCCGCAGCAGCACCCGCCACCAGTCCGAAAGCTTCAACTCGCCAAGCGCCAGCGCCCGGATGATGAGCGAGGTGGCCTGCGAACCGGAGTTACCGCCCGACGACATGATGAGCGGAATGAACAGCGTCAGCACGACGGCTTTTTCCAGCTCGCCTTCAAAATGCTGCATGGCGCTTGCCGTCAGCATTTCACCCAGGAACAGGGCAGCCAGCCAGCCTGCGCGCTTGCGGATCATGTCCGGAAAGCCCATTGCCATATAGGGCTTGCCGAGCGCTTCCATACCACCGAACTTGTGGGCGTCTTCCGTGGTGTCTGCGATCATGGTGTCGATCACGTCGTCCACGGTGACGATGCCGAGAATGTGCGAGTGGTCGTCAACGACGGGAAGCGCCAGAAGGTCGTGCTTGCGGATCAGCCGGGCGACATCCTCCTGCGACATCAAGGGGCTGGCACAGACGATGCCTTCCTTCGATGCGACGGAGAGAATGGAAGCGCCGGCTTCGCCGGTCAGCAGGCGACGCAGCGTCACGACGGTTGTCAGCGTTCCGTCCTGTGCCAGCACATAGATGGCATAGACCGTTTCACGCGACCGCTCGACGACGCGGATGTGCGAAAGGGTCTGTTCCACCGTCCAGTTATCAGGCACGCTGACGAATTCCGTGGTCATGATCGAGCCGGCGGTGCGCGGCGGATAACCCATCAGATGTTTGATGGAGAGCGCGGTCGTGCGGTCCAGCCGGGAAAACAGCTTTGCGCGGGGCTCTTCTTCCATTTCCGCCATGACGTCGGCCACGCGGTCGTCAGACATCAGGTTGACGAAACGGGCGGCCTGTTCAAGCGGAATGCCGGCAATGATCGTGGCTGCGTCATGCAGCTCCGGCCGGTCGAGAATGGCGACGGCCTTTGCCTGCGGCATGGCGAGCAGGGCAGTTACGGCAGCATCGGTATCAAGCGTGTTGAGGTGCTCGACGCGTTCTGCAATTGTCGTGGAACCGGCATTTCCGCTGCGGAGAAGACGTGCGGCCTTGCTGGCTCTCTGGGAGAGGGTGTGGAAGTTCATGATTGCTCACCTTTCCGTCGATTCGCCGATTACGGCGAACGCGGTGGTGAGCCGACAGGGGTCGGATCAGTTCCCGTTCGCCGCTTTCGGCAAAGGCAATCGACTACTACTGTCGCTAGACATCAAATGATGCTCCGTTGAAATCCGCGCCGTGCCGGGTCACGGCCTGTGCGTAGCGTCGTGTTGCGCCTGAAACGAAAAAGAGTCAAGCGAGGCAATTGTGAAATTTCCGTAAGGTTTCAGGCCGGTGCCGGAAAGGGCATTCCAGCCGCTGAAAAACCGGCATTCAGCCGGCTTTTGCGCGCCTCTCGACGGTGACGGAAACAAGGAAAACGCCTAGCCCGAGAAGGGAAAGAACCGCACCGACATAACCGGTGGAAGCGTAACCGAAGCCCATGGCGATGACCATGCCGCCGAGCCATGCGCCAAGCGCGTTGGCAATGTTGAAGGCGGAGTGGTTGGAGGCAGCGGCAAGCGTCTGCGCATCCGCTGCGACATCCATCAGCCGCGTCTGCACGGCGGGGCAGGCGGCGAAACCGCAACCGATCAGGAAGACGCAGAGGCAGAGCATGAACGGGTCGTGCGCCGTCATGCCGAACACAGCCATGACGATGACGTTGAAGGCCAGCATGCCGCCAATCGTGCCATTGAGCGAGATATCGGCGAGCCGCGAGCCGACGACATTTCCGACATTCATGCCGATGCCGAACAGTGCCAGCACCATGGAGACGGTGGAAACCGGCATCATCGCGACATCGGTGGTGGTCTTGGCGATATAGCTGAAAACCGAGAACATGCCGCCGAAACCGACCGACGCGATGGCGAGCGTCAGCCACACCTGCACGCGGCGGAAAGCGCCGAGTTCACGCCACACGCTTGCGCCTTCCTCCACCTTGTCACGCGGCTGGAACAGCCATAGCAGCGCGACGGTCAACAGCCCGATGCCGCCGACCAGCATGAAGGCCGCGCGCCAGGAAAGCATCTGGCCGAAGAAGGTTGCAAGCGGGGTGCCGAGCAGCGTGGCGATGGTGAGGCCGAGCATGACGCGGCCGACCGCGCGGGCGCGTTTATGGATTGGCGCCATGGAGGCCGCCACCAGCGCCGCAACGCCGAAATAGGCGCCGTGCGGCAGGCCGGTGATGAAGCGCAGCACGGTGAAGCTCAGGAAATCCGGTGCAAGGGCACTCAGAATATTGCCGAGCGCAAAAAGCCCCATGAGGCCGAGCAGCAATGTGCGCCGTGTCATGCGCGCAGCGAGCACCGCGATGATGGGCGCGCCGATGACGACACCGAGCGCATAGGCCGTGATGACGTAACCCGCCTGCGGCACCGTCACGCCATAGGTTGTGGCGACATCCGGCAGCAGGCCCATGATGGCGAATTCGCCGGTGCCGATGCCGAAACCGCCGGCGGCCAGCGCCAGTTCGATAAGCGCGACGGCAAACGGCGTCAACGCCACGGCGGGAGTGGCCGTAACAATGGTTTCACTCTCCGCGTCAAGGCGGGCTTCCGAAATGTTCGTCTGGCTCATTGTGACCTGAAAGGGGGAGGACCCCACAGAAAAAGGGCAAGACCGTATGGGAACGGTCTGCCCTGACTGGAGATGCGCGGCCATGAAAATGACCTTAAGTGATCCCTAACATGAAATGATGCGTTGCGGTAGAGCGATTCTCGGCAAAAGTGCATCTTCACGCGATGGTGTTCGGAACTCTATAGGGCCCCAGGCATTTACGCGCGGCTGCGTCGCGGGAACGGGTTGGAAATATGAAGCTCATTGCAGTTTTCAATCGTGACGGCGGCACTTTTCGCACCACGGATATGGATGCCTATTGCGACCATGTCCGTGCGGTGTTTTCCCGTGCCGGCCACGCAATCGATTGCCGTGTCGTCTCCGGCAAGGAAATCGTCGAGGAAATGCAATATGCCGCCGAGGAGCCTGATATCGAAGGCATCATTGCCGGCGGCGGCGATGGCACCATTTCGGCGGCTGCCAGCATTGCCTGGAAACACGGCATCGCGCTCGGCATCGTGCCGGCCGGCACCATGAACCTGTTTGCCCGCTCGCTGAAACTGCCGCTCGATATCCACCTGGTATTGGAGACGCTGGCGAATGGCGAGGTCGCCAATGTCGATATCGCCAGCGCCAATGGCCGCCTCTTCGTGCATCAGTTTTCCGCGGGCCTGCATTCGCGCATGGTACGCTACCGCAACAATCTCGCTTTCGCTTCCCGTATCGGCAAGATCAAGGCGAGTGTCCGCGCCGCCATCAGCGTCATTCTCAACCCGCCGGTCTTCGAAGTGGAATATACGGTCAACGGCAGGACCCAGCGCCGCAAGGTCTCAGCCATTTCCGTCTCCAACAACGAATTCGGCCGGAATTCGCTTTTGGTGGCGGATAATGTCTCGGGCGGCCATCTCGGTTTTTACCTCACCGATCCCCTGCGCCCCTCCGGCGTCGCAAGGCTCGCTTTCGACATTCTGCGCGGCAAGCTCAAGGAAAACGCCGCGGTGACGGCGACGACCGTGACCGATGTGGAGCTGCATTTCCCGAAGAAGCGCCATGATCTGCGCTGCGTCATCGATGGCGAATTGCTGCCGATGCAACGTGACGTCGCGCTGGAGGTTCATGCCGGCGAATTGAAGGTGCTGGTGGGGCAGGCGTTCTTCGCCTAGTGCCCGCTCGTTCAACAGGCGGTTATTCCCCCTAAAAACGCCAGTCTTGCCAAATCGGGGCCGCCCGGCCATGTTCGGTTGGGTGCGGTTCCGCCGGGGCCGTTGCTTTTGCGGGAGTGCGATCTGTCATGAATGAAGTCTCCAGGGCGATGTCCAATCTGGCCGCCATCGATGCTGCCCATCATCTTCACCCCTTTTCCGATATGGGCAAGCTGAACGCTAGCGGAACCCGCATCATCGAGCGGGCGGAAGGGGTCTTCATCTATGACAGCACCGGCAAGAAATATCTCGACGCCTTTGCCGGCCTCTGGTGCGTGAACATCGGATATGGACGCCGCGAGATGGCCGATGTCGTGCAGCGCCAGATGAACGAACTACCCTATTACAACGCCTTTTTTGGCACCACGACACCGCCTGCGACACTTCTGGCGCAGAAGATCGCCTCCCGTGCCGGGCCGAAGATGAACCATGTGTTCTTCACCAATTCCGGCTCGGAAGCCACCGATACCTGGTTCCGCATGGCGCGGGTCTATTGGAAGGCGCTCGGTCATCCGGCAAAAACGAAGGTGATCGCAAGGCGCAACGGTTATCACGGCTCGACGGTTGCCGGCGCTTCGCTTGGCGGCATGAAGTGGATGCACGAGCAGGGCAACCTGCCGATCGAGGGCATCGCCCATATCGGCCAGCCCTATTGGTACGCCGAGGGCGGCGATCTCTCACCGGCTGAATTCGGCCTGAAGGTTGCCCGCGAACTGGACGCGAAGATCGACGAACTCGGCGAAGAGAACGTCGCCGCGTTCGTGGCGGAACCCATTCAGGGCGCGGGTGGCGTTATCGTGCCACCGGAAACCTACTGGCCGGAAATCGCCCGCATCTGCAAGGCGCGCAATATCCTGCTCGTGTCCGACGAGGTGATCTGCGGTTTCGGTCGTCTCGGCTCGTGGTTCGGTTACCAGCATTTCGGCGTGGAGCCGGATTTTGCGCCCGTCGCCAAGGGCCTGTCTTCCGGTTACCTGCCGATTGGCGGCGTCATCGTTTCCGACCGGGTGGCGGAGGTGATGCTGACTGAAGTCGGTGATTTCAACCACGGTTTCACCTATTCCGGCCACCCCGTTTGTGCCGCCGCCGCTCTGGAAAACCTCCGCATCATCGAGGATGAGGGGCTGGTGGAGCGGGTGCGCGACGATATCGGCCCTTATTTTTCGCAAGGCTGGAACAGCCTGACCGACCACGAACTGGTGGGCGAGGCGGTGAATGTCGGCCTGATGGGTGGCCTGCAGCTGACCGCTGACAAGGCGACCCGCAGGCGTTTTGCCAAGCCGGACGACATCGGCACTGCGGTGCGTAATCATTGCCTGGCAAACGGTCTCGTCATGCGCGCCACGGGTGACCGCATGCTGGCCTCGCCGGCCCTGACGATCAGCCGCTCGGAGGTGGACCAGATCATCGAGACGCTGCGCAAGGGGCTCGACCACCTGCGCGATACACAAGAGCATTTCTAGGAAAAGGAGGCTCCGGTTTTCCGTTCGGAAATGCGACAAAACGCTCCAAGGGAGGAATGACATGGCAGGACAGGAACATCATTACGCCGTTCAGGTGAAGTGGACGGGCAATCGCGGCAAGGGGACTTCCGGTTACCGCGACTATGAACGCGATCACGTCATTTCGGCCGGAGGAAAAGCGGATATCGCCGGCTCTTCCGATCCCGCCTTCCGCGGCGACCCCTCCCGCTGGAACCCGGAAGACCTACTGGTCGCCTCGCTCTCGGCCTGCCACAAGCTCTGGTACCTGCATTTCTGCTCCGTCAACGGCATCATCGTTGAAGACTATGTCGACAATGCCGAGGGCACGCTGGTGATGGAAAAGGATGGAGCGGGGCAATTCAGCGAGGTGGTGCTGAAGCCGGTCATCACCATCTCGAAAGGCGATCCGGCGAGAGCGGATGAATTGCACCACGATGCCCACGAGAAATGTTTTATCGCCCGGTCGGTGAGTTTTCCGGTGCGTGTGGAGGGGACGGTGAAGGTGGTTTAAAGGCACACGTCGCCTTCACTCAGTCGGTGTGAGCAGAACTGTTAAAGCATCCCTCACACTCGACGTCATCCTCGGGCTTGACCCGAGGATCCACCATCACGCGCGGCAATGGATCCTCGGGTCAAGCCCGAGGATGACGTCGGAGAGGTTTCCGGGCCTTCGTCAGTGCCCGCTAGACGTCGTCCTTGCCCCAGCCATCTCGGATTTCATCGAGATTACCTTCCCAGCCAATCCCCCGCAGTTCCTCAAGCGCACGTCTCTGCCGGTATATCCGAACAAGTTCTCTCAGAGCCCGTTCGACCGTCGCCTCGGCGGTGGACAACCCGGTGATTTCCATTGCTTCGGCCATCAAGTCGTCATCAAGGTCGATAGTCACACGCATCGCACGGCCTCAAGGTGTATGAACAAACATCAACACCTTGAGGGCGCGATGACCAATCTTACTGGAACGCCGTTTCGTAAAAACTTCTGAGCTTGCGCGAATGTAGGGTTTCCGTCGGCATGGCGGCCAGTTTCTGCACAGCGCGGATGCCGATCTGCAGATGCTGGGCGACCTGGGTGCGGTAGAACTCCGTCGCCATGCCCGGCAGCTTCAACTCGCCGTGCAGCGGCTTGTCGGAAACGCAGAGCAGGGTGCCGTAGGGCACGCGGAAGCGGAAACCGTTGGCGGCGATGGTGGCCGATTCCATATCGAGCGCGATGGCGCGCGATTGCGACAGGCGCTTGACCGGGCCGGCCTGATCGCGAAGTTCCCAGTTGCGGTTGTCGATGGTGGCGACGGTGCCGGTGCGCATGATGCGCTTCAGCTCGAAGCCCTCGTAACCGGTGACTTCCGCGACAGCGCCTTCCAGCGCCAGCTGCACTTCGGCCAGCGCCGGGATAGGCACCCAGACCGGCAGGTCGTCGTCGAGAACGTGGTCCTCGCGCACATAGGCATGCGCCAGAACATAATCGCCAAGCCGCTGGCTGTTACGCAGGCCAGCACAATGGCCGACCATCAGCCACGCATGCGGGCGCAGCACGGCAATGTGGTCGGTAATCGTCTTGGCATTCGAGGGGCCGACGCCGATATTGACGAGCGTGATGCCGGCATGGCCCTTTTTCTTCAGGTGATAGGCGGGCATCTGCGGCAGGCGACCGAGGACCGAGTCCGTTTCCGGCTTGTCGGAGCCGGCGGGGGTGATGATGTTGCCCGGCTCCACGAAGGCGGTGTAGCCTTCGCCGCCATTCTTCATCAACTGCCGCGCCCATGCGGCGAATTCGTCGATATAGAACTGGTAGTTGGTGAACAGCACGAAGTTCTGGAAATGGCTGGCGCTGGTCGCCGTATAGTGGCTGAGGCGGGCCAGCGAATAATCGATGCGCTGCGCCGTGAAGGGCGCGAGCGGCGCCGGTTCGCCGGGCACCTGATCATATTCGCCATTGGCGATGAGATCGTCGGTATTGTTGAGGTCCGGCGTATCGAAAAGATCGCGCAACGGCACGTCGGAAAGCGAGGACGCCGCCGCCGCCTCGACATAGGCGCCTTCGCCAAAGGCGAAATGCAGCGGAATGGGCGTGGCCGATTCCGAAACGGTGACCGGAACGCTGTGGTTCTTCATCAGAAGCCCCAGCTGCTCTTTCAGGTAATGGCGGAAAAGCTCCGGCCGGGTGATCGTCGTCGTGTAGACGCCGGGGGCGGAGACATGGCCATAGGAAAGCCGCAGATCGACGTGGCCGAAGGTGGCGGTCTCGAGGCTGACCTGCGGGTAGCAGGCGCGGTAGCGGCCGGTGATCGGCGCGCCCTTGGCAAGGTTGGTGAAGGAGTTGATGAGGAACGCCGTATTGCGTTCGTAAAGCGCGGTCAAAGCCTCGACAGCTTCTTTCGGGTCCGTGAATGTCTGCGGAGCGAAAGGCTCGGGGCTGATAAAGGAGAAGGGCGGAATCGTTCGTTTTGCTATTGTCATGGCCCATTATAAGAGGCCTATTTCGACAGGCAAGCGACAGAAATACGAAGAAACTGAAAAGAAACGGAAAAAGCGGTTCGGATAATGGCGGAGCGGCGAAATCTCAGCCGAGCGCGCCGCGCTGCAGGCTCATCAAAAGCACAAAGCCTGCACCCTTCGATGCCGGGCGGGGATCGGCCTTGTAGACCGCAAGTCCCGCCACCGGGCCGAGAAAGATCGAGGCCATCAGCACCAGTCTCAGTGCGGAAAACAGGCCGTTGGAAAAACTTGCGGTCATCGGCCGGTCCTCAAAGCACAACGGGGCAATGGGCAGCAGGCGTCGGGCCATGCTGGCAGGCGAGTGCCGCCCCCGCATTCACGCGCTGAAAACTGCGGTTGGGATTAACGACGAGCGAGGCGAAGGACATGGCGAAGATCGCCATGAGAAACGCGAAGATTGCCAGCCGGCTGATCAACTTTGTCATGTCCATTCCCCTTTATTGGAGTTCATGGACAGAGTTTTGCCACACTCGGACTGAACGGACCCTGAGACCCCGGTTCATATGGTGTTCAGGGAGATTAACGGGGTTGTCCCGGCATGAATTGAGGCGACGGCTGGCTCCAGCGGCGTCAGATCGCCACTTTTCGATCATGCCGGAGAGGCTGCCGCTCGTGCGGTGAGTTCGGTGACGAGGTCGTCGAATGCTTCGGGATTGGTAATGTCGACGACCGGTATGTGGTGTTCCCGTGCGGATGCCAGCATTTCGGTATTTTCACGTAGCGACCGCTGGATGAAGGCATCCATGATCCGGCGCTGGTCCGCCGTCGCATCTTCGTATCGTGCCTCTGAGCGCATCCTCGCCAGAAGAAAATCGTTCTTGGCATGGAGAAAGACCCCGGCAACGGTGCCACCGAGCAGCGGCGCAATGAGTTCCGGTCGCAAAGCCGCGCCTTCGAAAATTACGGGATTGCCGATGTCCGATCTGCTGTCGATCAGTCCACGGATAAGCGGCCAGATATTCTGATGATGGACCTTCAGAAACCAATGGATCGTTTCTGCCGATAGCTGCGTGTAATATTCCTCCACAGGCACCGGAATGCTGGGCCAGGGTCGCCCGGGGTGGCGCGCGAGACTGTCGGTGGAAATCGCCTCGCAACGGAGCTTTGCGCTCAACAGACCGGCAAGGGTGCTCTTGCCGACATGAGAGGTGCCCGAAATCAGGATTGTCGAAATGGTGGGGCGCATTAAGTCGCTCTTGATGGCGTTCGGCTGGGCCGCAACAATACCTCAGCGGATATATCTGTTCCACACCGCATTCGCCTGCGACGACGGACAAGCTGTCAAAAGCCTGCCCGCCGCATCTTATATCACAACCGCGTCCAGGTCTGTGATTTGCACAGGATCTTAAGCACGCAGCCCTTCATGCTCAGCGAGTTGCCGGAAACGGTGCCGGTGCCGCTATAGGTCTTGTCATTGGCGGGGTCGGTGATTTCGCCGGCATAGTTGTTTCCCTTGCCGGAAAGCTTGCCGATCTGTTTTCCGGCGCTTTTGCCGGTTTTCAGCGTTACGCAAAAGGCCGTGCCGCACGGGGCGATCGCGGCTGTCTCCCCGCTTGCCGTCTTCCAGTTGCCTTCAATCGGCTCGGCGGCAAAAGCAAGGTTGCCACCCATCATGAGGGCAGCGGCAATCATCATCACACGCTTCATAAAAACTCCTCCGTCCATGTCGCGCTGTTCTTTGCCCGTTTCGTCCTCCGCACGGGCAGGCGGATAGTATTTGACGTTCACGTAAAAGGAAACAGAAAATTGCGGCTGCAAGGCGGCATTTGCGCCGGTTGCGGGAACGGAAGAGGGGGAATTCAAAAATCGTTGTTTGGATCGTGGTGAATGAAGGATTGAAATCCATTTCTAAAGTTTTCGTAAAATTCGCTCCAAAGTCCTTAATTTCCGCACCTTGCGATATTTAACAAAAACCCAATTTTACCAATCGTTTGCAGTTTGTTTGCGGCCCATTAATCATGCCTTTTAAGCGCCCGTTGAAAGCCTCATGGCATATTGGGGTCATCAAAAGCGCAGGGAAAACCTGCCGGCCGGAAGAACAAAAAAACCGCATAAGACGGCGGTTCCGAAGGTTAGCCTCAACAAGAAGGCAATTGATGAAACAGGCGAGAAGACAGGGATTAAAACAATGGCACGCTTTGAAATTCGCGATATCGAAATGGCAGTTGCCGGTGGCGAAACCCGCGCCGACACTCTTTGCAATCTCGGCCTGGTCTATGCGACCGGCCGGGGATGCAAGGTGGATCTGGTCGCGGCCCACAAATGGCTCAACATCGCCGCGATCCGCGGATCGGAAAGAGCCGCTTCGATGCGTGCCGATCTTGCCCGCAACATGACGAAAGCGGAACTGGCCGAAGCGCTGCGTGCCGCCCGCGACTGGATGACGATGCACTAAAACATCGCATCCGCGACAGAATTTCCGGTCTGGTTCCCTCCAGTCCCGAAGACCGGTACAAACGAAAGTAAACCCGAAGGGGAATGCGGCGAGGGCTTTGAAAAGGAGCTTTTGCGCTGACACATCAAACCGCGACCGGCAGAAACAAGGCCGGCGCGGTTTTCTTATGTTTGGCGATGTCGTTTGTGGGGAAATGATTCGCGAACAGTGGTTTGCCGGAGGATGTTGAATCGATGCACGCAGTGTGCGGCACCGGATTATATGCCGCCTAGCTCGCCACCCTCATCCCTGTGCTTGTCACAGGGATCCAGCCGACGCACGTCCGTGCGGCGAAAGACTCCTCTCAGCCCAATGACTTGGGCTGGCTGGATTCCTGTGACAAGCACAGGAATGAGGAGAAGGTACGCGAAAGCTCACCCAATCGCCTTGATAACCTTCGGCAGCGCCCGCTCAAAAAGATCGAGCTTGTCGTCCGGTCCCACACTCACACGAATGCAGCGGTTGAGTGGGGCGATGCCCGGCATGCGGATGAACACGCCATGTTCCATCAATCCGTCGACGATGGCGCGGGCGTAAGTGCCATCGCGGTGGCAATCGATGGTGACGAAATTGGTGGCGGAGGGCAGGGGCGAAAGGCCGTTGTCGCGGGCAATCGCGGAAATGCGATCGCGGGCCACCGAAATTTTTCCAACGACCTCATGCAGATAGGCTTGATCCCTAAGCGCAGCCAACGCGCCAGCGACCGAAACGCGCGCCATGCCGAAATGATTGCGGATCTTGTCGAAGGCTTCGACGTTGCCAAGCGTGCCGATGGCGTAACCGACGCGGGCGCCCGCAAGCCCATAGGCTTTCGAGAAAGTGCGCATGCGCAGGATGTTCGGCTGGCCGATCAGCGCATCGATGGCCGGAACGGCGCTGGCAGGTGCCGTCTCGCAATAGGCCTCGTCGAGAATGAGCAGGCAGGTTTCCGGCAGCGCGCGGGCAAAGGCCACGACCTCGCTTGCCTCCCACCAGCTTCCCATCGGATTGTCTGGATTGGCGAAATAGACCAGCGGCGCATTTTCCCGGATGACGAGATCGAGAAGCCCGTCGAGGTTCTCGTGATCATCGACATAGGGCGTGGTCACGAGTTTTCCGCCAAAGCCGTTCACATGGTAATTGAAGGTAGGATAACCGCCGAGCGAGGTGACCACCGGTGTGCCCGGCTCGATGATCAGCCTTGCGATTTCACCCAGCAATCCGTCAACGCCGCAGCCGATGGCGATATTATCGCGCGAAACGCCGTGGTGGATGGCGAGCGCTTCCTTCAGTTCGAAATTTTCCGGATCGCTATACATCCAGGTCTCGGCCGCCGCATCGCGCATTGCCAGAAGTACGGAAGGGGCGGGGCCGAAGCCGCTTTCATTGGCGCCTATCCGCGCTTCCACCTTCAGGCCGCGGTTCCGCTCGATGGCTTCAGGGCCGACGAAGGGAACAGTTGAGGGAAGAGAGACGGCAAGCGGCGTAAGACGTGAAAAAGCGGACATTGGCTGAGAGTTCCGGTATCTGTTTGAAAACCCGGCACACAATAGGTCCAAAAAAACCGGACGCAAGCCGCGCCCGGTTGCCGGATGACTGTTTTGGAACAGTTTTTCCACCGTTGCGCCGGGAAAGAAAAACCTGTCGGCGATTCGGTGGGTATGGCTCAGACGCTGGTCTCAAAACTCAGCCTGCGCACATGGTGCAGGAATTCCGCATCGATCAGCATATTGAAACCGATGGTGACCTTTTCCTCCTCCCGGCGGATCAGCGTGCAGCCGATCTCATCGCGGATGCCGAGAATTTCCAGATAGAAATTGGTGGGCATCTCCAGGTGCGGACTGACCTCAAGCTCTGCGCCATAAAGGGAAATGGTGCGCACGAGGCAGCGCATGGTGTTCTTGGCGCTGAGATGATGCCCGATGAAGGTGATCTTGCCGGGCCGGTCGATCTGAAATTTCTCGTACTGTTCGTCCTGCGGGACGCTTTGACGGGGATCCATATGTAAAGCCATGACAACCTCCCGGATTGCCTTTTCCTGATGCCGATTTTAACGCGGCTTCCTTGCCAGTGCGTGAAGGAAATCCGCGCAATTGTCTGTTGTCCGTCTCGACATGGGCCAGACTGCCTTTCGGAAGCCGATGTTTCCTTTAGGGAAATGCACCCGACCCCATCCGGTTGCAGGGGTGTCGCAGCTTGTGGTGATAATGTGTCATGCTTGCACCGGGCTGGCGTCGCTGCGCGGTTGACGCGGGCCGTACTTGGCGTTACGCCTGATCCCGCAATATGGCTTCGCGGGGTGCGGCAGGATCGGCCCCTTGGCGATTGTTCTGGGAGTGGAATGTGACGGGAAGGCTGGTAATCGTCGGGGCAGGGCAAGCCGCTTTCGCGCTGGCGGCAAAGCTCAGGACGCTGAAGGACGAGCGCCCCATCACCATCATCGGTTCCGAGAACGCTTATCCTTACCAGCGGCCACCGCTGTCGAAAAAATACCTTCTCGGTGAGATGAGCTTCGACCGGCTGATGTTCCGGCCCGAAGAGTGGTACGCGGAAAACAATGTCGATATCCGGCTTTCCACCTGGGTCGAGGAGATCGACCGAGCCGCCAAATCCGTGCGTATGCAGGATGGCAGCACGCTTGCCTACGACAAGCTGGTGCTTGCAACCGGGGCCTCACCCCGCCTGCTGCCCGCCAGCATTGGCGGCGATCTGGAAGGGGTTTTGACCGTTCGCGACAAGCGCGATGCTGACCGGTTGATGCATGAGATGAAACCCGGTCACAGGCTGCTGGTCATCGGCGGCGGTTATATCGGTCTGGAAGCGGCCGCCGTTGCCCGCAAGCTCGGTCTGGAAGTGACGCTGATCGAAATGGCCGACCGTATCCTCCAGCGCGTGGCGGCCAAAGAAACCGCCGACATCATGCGCGGCATTCATCAGGCTCAGGGCGTCTCCATCCGTGAAACGACCGGCCTTGTACGCCTTGTCGGCATGGATGGCCGGGTGGCTGCCGCAGAGCTTTCTGACGGTTCGATGCTCGATGTGGATTTCGTTATCGTCGGCATCGGCGTGACACCGAACGACCGACTTGCCCGCGGATCGGGCCTCGATGTCGGCAACGGTATCGTGGTGGATGAACACACCCGCAGCTCGGACAAGGATATTCACGCGGTGGGCGATTGTGCGCTGCTGCCCTGGCGCGGCCAGCATGTGCGTCTCGAATCGGTACAGAACGCGGTCGATCAGGCCGAGGCCGCCGCCCATGTGCTGGCCGGTGCCGAGGCCGCTTATGACGCCAAGCCATGGTTCTGGTCAGATCAATACGAGGTGAAGCTGCAGATCGCCGGCTTCAATCTCGGTTATGACGAAACGCTGCTGCGGCCCGGCGCCCGCGAAGGCAGCTGGTCTGTCTGGTATTTCCGCGACGGGCGATTCGTGGCCGTCGATGCCGTCAACGATGCCAAGGCCTATGTTGCCGGCAAAAAACTGCTCGATACCGGCGCAGAGCCGGATCGCGCCATCCTGGCGGATCCGTCCGCCGATCTGAAATTACTGCTCTCCTGAGGATATCATGCCCGCTCCCGAAAACCGTTTCAAAACCGCCATTCACGCCGGCAAGCCGCAAATCGGCCTCTGGCTCGACATGGGCGAAGCCATCACGGCTGAGATCGCCGGAACGGCCGGTTTCGACTGGCTGGTCATCGACGGCGAGCACGGGCCGAACGATCTGCGCAGCATCATCGACCAGCTGCGTGCGCTCGCGACATCGCCTGCCGAGCCGGTGGTGCGTGTGCCGGTCGGCGAAAGCTGGATGATCAAGCAGCTGCTGGACGCGGGTGCCCGCACGCTTCTCATCCCCATGGTTGATTCGGCAGCGCAGGCTGAAGGTTTGGTCAGCGCCATGCATTATCCGCCGCGCGGCATTCGCGGCATGGGAGCGGCGGTTGCCCGCGCCTCAGCCTTCAATACGATAACGGACTATGCCGACAGCGCCTCCGACAGTGTGTGCCTGCTGGTGCAGGCCGAAACACGGGCCGCGATTAACGATCTCGACAATATCCTTGCGGTGGATGGTGTGGACGGTGTCTTTATCGGCCCGGCGGATCTTGCGGCGGATATGGGCTATCTCGGC
This sequence comes from Rhizobium sp. AN73, assembly GCF_030757975.1. NCBI lineage: Bacteria > Pseudomonadati > Pseudomonadota > Alphaproteobacteria > Hyphomicrobiales > Rhizobiaceae > Rhizobium > Rhizobium sp. AN73. Next base: position 1,592,781 of record NZ_JARWME010000002.1, on the reverse strand, counting down.
AGGCTGGATGAGCCGGAAGTGCAGGCGGTGATCGAGGCAGCGATCGTCAAGATCGTCGCGGCCGGCAAGGCCGCCGGCATTCTCACCTTCAACGAGACCTTCAATCGCCGTTATCTCGAACTCGGCGCGTCTTTCGTGGCTGTTGGTGCCGATGTCACGGAATTCGCCAACACCCTGCGCGCGCTTTCCAGCCGCTACAAGGGCGGGGCGGCGCCTCAGCCATCCAAATCTGGATACTAAATCAGTCGTCGTTGCTGGCGTTCAGCTTTTCCGGCGGAATGCCTTCTTCGCCGGAGGCGAGATAACCGGTGTTTATAAGGGCGGCGCGGACGATGCGCTGGATGGCCTCATCCCTGTTGATACCGTGATCTCTCGCGAAATCGGACAGTGCCTCTTCAAGATCGTCGCTGAACAACATTTCCGCCCCCATTTGCCCCGTCTTTGAAATCACGAACAGGCAAGGCGGAATGTATCCCGTCTTGCCTTATTTTTGATTTTCCGCTCAGTGATCAGCGCCAGCGATAAAGGCTGCTGTTCGACGAGCTTTGCTGCGTGCCGGCGCCGACCGCATAACCGATCGCAAAACCGAGTGCGCCGACGATCGTCAGCAGCGAGGTTGCGGTGCCGGGGTTCTCCTTGACCGCTTCCACGACATTCTGGCCCTGGGCGCGGACATTATGCGCCGCCTTGCGAACGCGGCCGCGTGCCTCATCAAGAAATTCCGACGCATCCTCGCTGACACCTTCCGCGCGGGCGGAAACGGATTTGGAGAGAGACGAAATTTGCGAACGCAACTCCGCAATCTGGTTTTCGATCGTATCTTCGACAACATTCAGTTTGGTCTGAGCCATTAAAGCACCTCTTTTGTTACCGAAGCCACAACGTGCCGGCGGACAAGAAGTTCCCGAATTGCCCGCAAAGTTTCTCCAGCCGGTGTTCAGCCAACAGGTTTTTCGGCTTCTTGGCGAAAAAGCCTTGCATTCGTTTTTTTAAAGCAATAATCAGGCCGCACCGGAGAGGTGGCCGAGTGGTCGAAGGCGCTCCCCTGCTAAGGGAGTATACGTCAAAAGCGTATCGTGGGTTCAGATCCCATCCTCTCCGCCATCAAGCGCAATGCGTAAATCCCCCTGACAATTCTTCTTCAACCGACTCGCTTTCCTTGATGCCCGCAATTTCTCGCGACTCATCCAGCAAGACCCGGTGGATGCAAATCGGCCCACCAGGTGAGCTCCCTAAGCAGCCCGCCGAATCGTTGCGCAGGGAATCGGCGGCAAGCGGCATGGGTTTCTCCACCGTTTCTCCATGGCCACCGCGGGATCATGCCAAGGGTAGGGGCAGGAGCAGCCAAAAGTTTCCATCATCCTTGCCCGGCAGAGCAAGGTATCGCTGAAAAGGCCGGTAGTTTAGAAAGACCTTGTTAACCCCGCTAACTAACGGATTTTCAAGGAATTTCTTAACGCATTGTAAAGCCGGCAGCGGGCCGGGTGCGCACTGTGTGTTGTTTCCGCAACAAACCGAAATGAAGCATGTACGTAAATACGCTTTATCGGATGTTGGTGATTGCATGCGGCGAAACCTTTTGTATTTTCACGACCAGAAGCGAGGCGGTGGATCGTTTGGCTTCTAAGAACACGGGAATGGGGCAGGGAATGCTGTCCTTCGGCAAAAGTACCCAGACCCACTTAAAAACTTTGACTGGAGGTCAATCATGAACATCAAGAGCCTTCTTATCGGCTCCGCTGCAGCTCTCGCAGCAGTATCCGGCGCTCACGCTGCCGACGCTATCGTCGCTGCTGAGCCTGAGCCCCTGGAATACGTTCGCGTTTGCGACGCTTTCGGCACTGGCTTCTTCTACATCCCCGGCACCGAAACCTGCCTGAAGTTCGGCGGTTACGTTCGTTTCCAGACCGACTTCGGTCGCGACAAGTCCGGCACGTCTGACTGGAACTCGTTCACGCGCGCTCAGTTCGAAGTTGACACCCGCACCGACACCGAACTCGGTGCTCTGCGTGGCTTCATCGGCTTCCGTGGCAACGCTGACAACGGTTCTTCCTCGTCTTCGAGCGTTTTCGTTGACCAGGCCTTCATCGAACTCGGCGGCCTGAAGGTCGGTAAGTTCTACAGCTGGTGGGACGATGGTCTCTCTGGCGAAACGGACGAGCTGTCTTCCAACGCTCTGTTCAACTCGGTTCGTTACACCTACGACGCTGGTTCCTTCTGGGCAGGCGTTTCGGTTGACGAACTCCAGGGCATCAACGTTCAGGGCTTCAACAGATCCGACAACAACGTTGGCGTTGCACTCGGCGTTGGCGCAAAGCTCGGCGCAGCTTCGTTCCAGCTCATCGGCGGCTACGACACCGACCGCGAAAACGGCTCGGTTCGCCTGATCGCAACGGCTGACGTTGGTCCGGGCACGCTCGGTCTGGCTGGTGTTTGGGCTTCCGGCGCAAACGCTTACTACAACGTCTCCGAGTGGGCAGTTGCTGCTGAATACGCAATCAAGGCAACTGACAAGCTGACGATCACCCCCGGCGTACAGTACTACGGTAACTACGGCCTGGTTTCTTTCGACAACTTCTCGAACGACGACGGCTGGAAGGCTGGTCTGACGCTTGATTACAAAATCACGCAGGGCCTCTCCACGAAGATCGCTGTTAACTACACCGACATCGACAACCGTGACGACCAGGTTTCTGGTTTCGTTCGCCTTCAGCGTTCGTTCTAATCTGATCTGACATTGTCAGTGATGGAAAGCCCGGCTCTCGAGCCGGGCTTTTTCGTTTGAATGCGCGTTCGCCCAGGGCGAGCTATCCCAGCGGGGAGCGACCACAGTGTTTCGCTGCTTCAGCAATTTTTTTCATAAAATCGGTGGTCGTGTCTTGCTGAGTCGCTTGTCATCCCGGCTTTTCAACCCGTCGAAACATTGGAGGCTGCAAGCCTTGTCTTCCGGGATGATTCGCACTCGCGGATAAAAGCTCGATTTTCCCTAAATAGAATCGCGTTTTGGACAATTTTCCATGGCCCGGCGATGTCGGGATTCTGGCGGACGGATGAATTTCACTCCGGCAGATTTATTGGCTTTTCTCTTAAGTCTCTGAAAAGCGTACATTATTAACGTTTTATTAGGAAAGGCGGCCTGTCGATTAGAATTGTAGCTATTTCGCAACAATACGAAACTAAGGACACCTTACTGTCTTCCTTTCGTCATGATTAGGATTGCCTCTCCGCCCGGTTTTGGCTCTAATCATCTCCATAAGCGGCATGCATTGATTTGTGTATCCCACCGCTGCTTAGAAAATTAGCGTTTGACTGGAGGTCAACCATGAACATCAAGAGCCTTTTGATCGGCTCCGCTGCGGCTCTCGCAGCAGTATCCGGCGCTCACGCTGCCGACGCTATCGTCGCTGCTGAGCCTGAGCCCCTGGAATACGTTCGCGTTTGCGACGCTTTCGGCACCGGCTTCTTCTACATCCCCGGCACCGAAACCTGCCTGAAGTTCGGCGGTTACGTTCGTTTCCAGACCAATTTTGGTCGCGATCAGTCCGGCGTGTCTGACTGGAACAGCTTTACGCGCGCGCAGTTCGAAGTTGACACCCGCACCGACACCGAGCTCGGCGCCCTGCGCGGCTTCATCGGCCTCCGTGGCAATGCCGACGACGGCACTGCTGCTGGCTCCAGCGTTTTCGTTGACCAGGCCTTCATCGAACTCGGCGGCCTGAAGGTCGGTAAGTTCTACAGCTGGTGGGATGACGATCTGAACGGTGAAACGGACATTCTGTCCACCAACACGCTGTTCAACTCGATCAAGTACACCTACGATGCAGGCTCCTTCCAGGCTGCTGTCTCGGTTGACGAGCTGCAGGGTGCATTCGGCCAGTTCAAGTACGATCCGGACAACAACGTCGGTATCGGTGGTATGATCGGCGGCAAGTTCGGCGCCGTTACGGCTAACCTGATCGCCAGCTACGACTTCGATGCAGAAAATGTTGCAATCCGCGGCATTCTGTTTGCAGACGTTGGTCCGGGCACCTTCGGCCTCGCTGGTGTATGGGCTTCGGGCGACAATGCTTACTACGCAAAGTCGGAATGGGCTGTTGCTGTTGAGTACGCTGTTAAGGCTACCGACCGCCTGACCATCACCCCCGGCTTTGAATATCTGGGCACGCTTGACGTTAATCCGCTTGATGGCGACTTCGTTGGTAACCGTGACGCCTGGACTGCTGGTCTGACGGTTGACTACAAGATCACCGAAGGTCTGAGCACCAAGATCACCGCAAACTACTACGACGAAGATGGTCGTGACGATGAAGTCACCGGTTTCGTTCGTCTTCAGCGCACGTTCTAATCTGATCTGACATTGTCAGTGATGGAAAGCCCGGCTCTCGAGCCGGGCTTTTTTGTTTGTATGTCGTAAGAAGCGGAAACGCGGGTCACCGGGGCGGGACAAAAAAAGCACCGGACTAGCCGGTGCTTCGATGTTCTGAAACCGATCGGCCGATGATCTCGACTTTTACCCCGCGCGCCCATGGCGCAGGTCGTCGACGATATCGGCCTGTTGCCCCAGCCGCGTCTTGTAGACCTGATAATTCTCCATCACCCGCTGCACGTAATTGCGGGTTTCGGGGAAGGGGATGCGCTCGATCCAGTCCACCACCTCATCGATCGGCTTGCCGCGCGGGTCGCCATAACGGGCGATCCATTCCGGTACACGTTTCGGTCCGGCATTATAGGCGATGAAGGTGAGGATGTAGGAGCCGCCGAAACTGTCGATCTGTTCGCCGAGATAATGGGCGCCGAGCGTGGCGTTATATCCCGCATCGCTGGTCAGCATCGCCTGTGTATAGGGCAGGCCGTGGCGTCCGGCCACGCCCTTGGCGGTTCCTGGCAGCAATTGCAGCAGGCCGCGGGCATTGGCGGCGGAGACGGCGGCCGGGTTGAAGGCGCTTTCCTGCCGGGCGATGGCGTAAGCGAGCGCCTTGCCGGAACCGGCAATATTGGCGCTGGCGGGAATGACGCCGAGCGGATAGGCGAGTGCCGCCGCATCGATACCACGGCTGAACGCCGTCTTGCCGATTTGCAGCGAAACCTGATGGTTGCCGTTGCTCTCTGCCCGCGCCGCAAGGATCGCAAGCTCGCCGGGACTATCGAGCTGGTCCGCCAGCGACCGGTAAAGACTGTCGGCCCGCCAGCCGTAACCTGCGGCTTCCAGCCGATCGATGGCGCGCACGGCCTCGCGGCCGGTGAAGCGGTCACGGTCGGCACCGCTCGGGCTGGGGTAGGTGACGTTCAGCGTCTTTGCGCCTATCCGTGCGGCGGCAAGCTGGCCGTAAAAGGTGCCGGGATGGGCGGCGGCCTTGGTGAAGAAATCGCGGGCATTGCCCGGCCCGCCCGCTTCCGCCGCCCGTCCGAGCCAATAATAGGCGCGCGAGGCGGAAAGTGGCCGGTTCGAGGTCTGCAAAAGCGTGTTGAAGTGGCGGGAAGCCGTCGCGGGATCGCGCAGCGCCCTCAGTGCGTACCAGCCGGCATGGAACTCCGCATCGGCGATATCGACGGCGGAGGTGGCCGAATGATTGGCGACGATGCGATAGGCCTCGGCAAAATCACCGAGATCGCCAAGACCGCGCGCAACGATGCGCCGCTCGTTCCACCATTCACCGGGGTTGACGAGCTTGGCCGTATCCTTCGGTGCCTGCTTCAAAAGTGCTGCGGCTTCGGGGTATTTCTGCTGGTTGCGGAGGTTTTCAATGCGCGCAAAGAGAAAAGCCGGGTCGTTGCGCCAGTTGGCGTCAACCTTGCCCAGCAGGGCCACGGCATTGCCGGAGCGCTGCAGCACAGCGGCCCAGGCATTATAGAGTGACTGCGCCTTGCCGAGATCACCGAAACGCTTCGCCTGGCCGATGCGGCTGCGGTACATCAGGTAATCCATGCGCGCCTTGTGGTCGGCGGGCGTCAGGTAGGTGGGGAACTGGGCAAGAACACGGTCTTCCATGTCCTTGTCCATGCCCTCGCTCACCCAGAGCTGGCGGATGAGGCGCTGCGCTTCCTCGGCCTTGCCGGAAGAGGTGAGGGCCTTGGCCAGAACCACGGTACCCTCGGCGGTTTCCGGCCGGCCGCTGCCAAAGGCGGCAAGCACCTGTGGTGCCGGCGGATCTTCGCGGTAAAGTGCTTTTTCGGAATTGGCGCGCAGCGTCGCCGCACCCGGCCAGCCGGTAAGCTCGCGCTGGGCTGCCGCGATCTCGGCGGAAGGCACGTCCTTCTGACCGGAAACGGCAATTGCCCAGGATAGAATATGCCGGTCGAGGTTTCCCTGCGGCATGGCGTTGCGAAGGGCGATGGCGCGTGCCGCATCGCGGCTGGAAAGCGCATCCAGTCCGGCCTTAAGCTGGCTGGTGTCGTCAGGTCGGTTGAGGCGCGGTATGGCGCCGGTAATTTCGGGCGAAGCGGGCATGAACGCAGGAACGGCAGGTGCATCCGGCTTCACATAGGGAAGCGGCACAGCGCTCTCCCGCACGGGCTGTGCCAATGCGCCCCAAACGCTGGCGGTAAGACCCGCCGCTATCAAACCCAGAACTGTGTTCTTCATACCGCTCTTCATGACTAGACGGAAACAATCGACCTTCTTGTATTGTCGTTTCATTGCAGCGGGATTGCGAAATGCGCCGGTGGATGCGCCCTCAAGGGTTTCGCCTGAGATCCCGCTCTGGAATCTACGGAGTTTGTGCTTAACGAAACCTTACTTTCCGCGGCGCGACCCTATCAACTTTTATTCACCGGCCTGCGAGCGGCGTAAAATTCCACCGCCTGGTTTTTGGCCCGCCGCGTGAGGCTCCCCCACTGTCACACTTCCGACAATTTCGGACAAAATAGGCTGCCTTTGCGCTTGTCGGCGCCAAGGGCTGGCACTAATGTGTGCCGGTTTTAACCATCGAATGCGGCCGAAGCATGAACCAGCTCGGCGCCAGGAGCTTTGCATGTTCAAGGGATCAATTCCCGCCCTCATTACCCCGTTCACGGACAATGGTGCCGTGGACGAACAGGCATTTGCCGCCCATGTGGAATGGCAGATCGCCGAAGGCAGCAACGGTCTTGTGCCAGTGGGCACGACGGGGGAGTCTCCAACTCTCTCCCATGACGAACACAAACGTGTCGTCGAGCTGTGCATTGAGGTAGCGGCGAAACGGGTTCCTGTCATCGCGGGCGCTGGCTCCAACAATACGGATGAGGCAATCGACTTTGCGCTGCACGCGCAGGAAGCCGGTGCGGATGCGCTGCTAGTCGTCACCCCCTATTACAACAAGCCGACGCAGAAGGGGCTTTTTGCCCATTTTTCTGCCGTGGCCGAAGCGGTGAGACTGCCGATCGTCATCTACAATATCCCGCCGCGCTCGGTGGTGGATATGTCGCCGGAAACGATGGGCGCGCTCGTTAAGGCGCATAAGAACATCGTCGGCGTCAAGGATGCGACGGGCAAGCTCGACCGTGTTTCCGAACAGCGTATTTCCTGCGGCAAGGATTTCATCCAGCTTTCGGGTGAAGATGGCACGGCGCTCGGCTTCAACGCCCATGGCGGTGTCGGCTGCATTTCCGTGACCGCCAATGTCGCGCCGCGCCTCTGTTCCGAATTCCAGGCGGCGATGCTTGCAGGTGACTACGCCAAGGCGCTGGACTATCAGGATCGCCTGATGCCGCTTCACCGGGCCATCTTCATGGAGCCGGGCGTCTGCGGCACCAAATATGCGCTTTCCAAAACCCGTGGCGGCAACCGCAAGGTTCGCTCGCCGTTGATGAGCACGCTGGAACCGGCAACGGAAGCGGCGATCGACGCGGCGCTGAAACATGCCGGCCTGATGAACTGAGAGACAATATAATCTCTGATGGCGCGCGGAACGGCTTCTCGACAGAAGCTGTTCCGCGCGCCTTTTCTTTTTGTCGCGGCGATACTAAATAGAAGTTCGAAAACCGCTCTCGGCGGATAGGCCGCAGGCGCAATAAGAAAAACAAGGGATTGAAATATCATGGCCCCCAAAGGCAGCCAGCGCGTGGTGAACAAGATCGTTGCGGAAAACCGCAAGGCCCGTTTCAACTACGAAATCATCGACACCTATGAGGCAGGCCTCGTGCTGACCGGCACCGAGGTCAAGGCGCTGCGCGAAGGCAAGGCGAACATCGCCGAATCCTACGCGTCGGACGAGGGCGATGAAATCTGGCTCATCAATTCCCATCTGCCGGAATACCTGCAGGCGAACCGGTTCAACCACGAGCCGCGCCGCCGCCGCAAGCTGCTGCTGAACAAGCGCGAGATCAACCGTCTGCGCGCCGGTATCAACCGCGAAGGCATGACGCTGGTGCCGCTGAAGGTCTATTTCAACGAAAAGGGCCGCGCGAAGCTGGAACTGGCGCTGGCCAAGGGCAAGAAGCTGCACGACAAGCGCGAGACGGAAAAAGAACGCGACTGGAACCGGCAGAAGTCCCGGCTGTTGAAGGGCAACAACGCTTAAAGCTTACTCCCTCATTCCTGTGCTTGTAACAGGAATCCAGCCGCCGCGCGTCTGCGCGGCGAGAGGGTCGTTTCAGCCCAAGGACTTGGGCTGGCTAGATTCCTGTGACAAGCACAGGAATGAAGAGAGTGAGGATGCTTTCGCCTCTGGAATAGACCGCTCTCACGCTGCCCTGTAAGTCCGCTCCACATAGGACGTCGACGCTGAAACGCTGAATCTGCTGACGAGGGCCGCGAGATTGGCGCTGACATCGCTCAGATTATGCGTCGCCGCGTTGGTTTCTTCCACCATGGCCGCATTCTTCTGCGTCAGATTGTCCATGCTGTTGATGGCGGCGCTGATTTCCTGAATGCCGACGGACTGCTCCTGCGCCGCCTTTGTCAGCGAGGCGATATGCTCCTGAATATGATCCACCTTGTTGCCGATCGTATTTAGGGATCTCGCCTGTCTTGTTAACCAGCGAGACGCCCTGCATCACGTCCGCGGAGGATTTGGAGATGAGGGTCTTGATTTCCTTGGCGGCGTTGGCTGAACGCTGCGCCAGTTCGCGCACTTCCTGGGCAACGACGGCGAAACCCTTGCCCGCTTCACCGGCACGCGCGGCTTCCACGCCGGCATTCAGCGCCAGAAGATTGGTCTGGAACGAAATCTCGTCAATGACGGAAATGATCTGGGTGATCTTCTGCGACGACTCCTCGATGGCGCCCATGGCTTTTACCGCTTCCGTCACCACATCCCGCGACCGCGCCGCCTCGACGGCCGAGCTTTCGACGATGGCCTTGGCCTCTTCGGAGCGCTGCGCCGAAAGTTTGGAAATGGTGGTGATTTCCTCGACGGCGGCGGCGGTTTCCTCAAGGGCTGCGGCCTGCTGTTCCGTCCGGCGGGCCATGTCGTCGGTTGCCGAAGTCAGTTCGCGGGTATTGCCGGAAATCTTGGTGGCTTCCTCGACGATCTGCGAAAATGCACTCGAGAGATTACCGACCGCAGCGTTGAAATTGGCGATCAGCCCCTCAAATTGCGGTGCGGTCTTTTCCTTGATGCTGGAGGTGAGGTCGCCATTTGCCAGCTTGTTGAGGGCGCTGTTGAGCAGTTCGAGAACCTGCTCCTGCTCTTTCTTCATTTGCGCCTGCTGCGCCTCGACCTTCAGCCGCTCGGCGGCAAGCACGTCGAGGTAAACAGAAATTGAATAGTCCATGTCGAGAAGGGCGGCCTTGATCGTCACCGTCAGGGCGTCATTCAGCTTTTTGGCCTTCTTTTCCATGAAAAGGCCCTTCAATTCCGAATCGACGACGGCCTTGACGATGCCATCGAGCATCAGCGCATAACCACCAATATACCATCTCGGCTCCAGCCCCAGCCTTGCGTGGGTGCGGCCGATGGCGGTCACGGCGTCGGTGTAGTCCGCGTTGAAGGTGCCGGAGGCAATTCTCGCCCAGTGTTTAAGCTGCATGCCCTTGGCATGCTGGACATGCGCGTCGTTCGCAAAGAACTTCGCCGTTTCCGGCACCGCACGGGCCTTCGCATAAAACCGGTCGAGAGAGGCGTCGAGGGAGCCGGTGATGACGCCCTTCATGTCTGAAAGTTTTTGCCGTTGCTCTTGGCCAAGCCCCAGAAAATTCAGTCTTTCGTCGAGTTGTTGATTGGTTTTTACTTGGCCATGCATGTCTGAACATCCTGATTTGACACCGAAATCACGTCGCTGGTGCCTTTGGGTGATTTAGACACGCCTAAAATTAACCAAGATATAATTTTGACTGGCCGAATTTGATGTTTGTTAATTTTAAGGGGAATTTTGCGGCGGTGATACATGGCCGCAGGACCAAACAAAAACGCGCCCGCCTTGAAGACGGACGCGTTCTCATTGTGTCGGCGGCGTAAAGACCGGGATCAGATCGTCTCGGGGCTTTCGACGTGCCGGGCAGGGCGCTCGTTCGGGTCACGCCCGATTTCGGCCTTCAGCGTCATCAGATCGATGAAGTGATCGGCCTGCCTGCGCAGGTCGTCGGCGATCATTGCGGGCTGCGTAGCCATGGTGGAAACCACGGAAACCTTGCGGCCCTTGCGCTGAAGGGCGTCCACCAGCTTGGTGAAATCGCCGTCGCCGGAAAACAGGACCAGATGATCAACGGTCTCGGACTGTTCCATGGCATCGACAGCAAGTTCGATATCCATATTGCCCTTGATCTTGCGGCGGCCGAGCGCGTCGGTGAATTCTTTCGCCGGCTTCGTCACGACCTTGTAACCGTTATAATCCAGCCAATCGATCAGAGGACGGATCGAAGAATATTCCTGATCCTCGATCAATGCGGTGTAATAATAGGCGCGCAGCAGGTATCCGCGCTTCTGAAACGCCTTAAGAAGCTTGCGATAGTCAATATCGAACCCCAGGCTTTTAGATGCTGCATAAAGATTGGCTCCATCTATAAAGAGCGCAATTTTCTCCCGTGGATCGAACATTCCATCCCATTCCTTTTTTGGAAAGGCCATTGTCTGGCTTTTATATCCGGTCGATAAAGCGAAAAAATATGTCGCATTCAACGAGTTTCGCGCATCGCCGTTGCGTTTTAAGTAAGCTACCTTCCCGCGTATTCCAAGACAAATTTGCTAGACAATTTGTTCCGGAGACGCCAAACTTAGCGGATAAGGTGCCAAAAGACGCCAAAGACAGGAAAAACTTGAATTCCGCGGCCAATGGCTGTATCGGAAGCCGGACAGCATCGTCGCGAGAAATCATAAGCGTTTTTCGCAAAGCACGAGGCGCAGATTCAATAGGTTAGAGTGGCCCTTGTGCATCCGCAAGAACGCACGGCACTTTGATCGGCGACACCACGACCCATAAAGGACAGGCAATGGCCCGCGTCACAGTAGAAGATTGCATTGATAAAGTAGACAACCGTTTCGAGCTGGTCCTTCTCGCAAGCCACCGCGCGCGCCAGATTTCCCAGGGCTCGTCCATCACGGTTGACCGCGATAACGACAAGAACCCGGTTGTAGCGCTGCGCGAAATCGCCGACGAGATGCTTTCGCCCGACGACCTCAAGGAAGACCTCATCCATTCGCTGCAGAAGCACGTTGAAGTGGACGAGCCCGAGCCCGATCCGGTCACGCTCGCAGCCTCCGCTTCTGCCGATGGCGAAGACGACGACCAGCCGGAAACCGTCACTTTCGACCAGATGTCGGAAGAAGAACTGCTGGCTGGTATCGAAGGCCTTGTGCCGCCAGAGAAAAATGACGACTATTGATCTGACTTTATGACGCCATGACAGGCGGTGGTTACCGTCTGTCAATATTTGCCGTCATAATCTGATCCCTATTGATGCAGCATTGTGCGCCGACCCCAAGGTTGGCGCGCTTTCTTTTTGTGGAATATCGCATGATGCGGCAGTACGAACTCGTTGAGCGGGTTCAAAAATATAAACCGGATGCGAATGAGGCCCTGCTGAACAAGGCCTATGTTTATGCCATGCAGAAACATGGCCAGCAAAAGCGGGCCAATGGCGACCCCTATATCTCGCATCCGCTGGAAGTTGCCGCCATCCTGACGGAAATGCATCTCGACGAATCGACCATCGCTGTTGCGCTGCTGCACGATACGATCGAGGACACTACTGCCACCCGCGCTGAAATCGACGAGCTTTTCGGCGAAGACATCGGCAGGCTGGTGGAGGGGCTCACCAAGCTCAAGAAGCTCGATCTCGTTACCCGCAAGGCCAAGCAGGCCGAAAACCTGCGCAAGCTGCTGCTTGCCATTTCCGACGACGTGCGTGTCCTTCTGGTCAAGCTCGCCGACCGCCTGCACAACATGCGCACCATGGAATATATGCCGGCTGACAAGCGCAGCCGCATTTCCGAAGAGACCATGGAAATCTATGCGCCGCTTGCCGGCCGCATGGGTATGCAGGACATGCGCGACGAGCTGGAGGACCTGTCCTTCCGTTATCTCAATCCGGAAGCCTATGAGACGGTGACCAACCGTCTGCAGGAACTGGAAACGCGCAACGAAGGCCTCATCAAAAAGATCGAGGACGAGTTGCGTGAGCTTCTCGTGGCGAACGGCCTGATCGGGGCCAACGTCAAGGGGCGTCAGAAGAAGCCCTATTCGGTATTCCGCAAGATGCAGTCGAAGTCGCTCTCCTTCGAGCAGCTTTCCGACGTCTACGGTTTCCGCATTCTGGTGGACGATATTCCCTCCTGCTACCGGGCGCTGGGCATCGTGCACACCCGCTGGCGCGTGGTGCCGGGCCGCTTCAAGGATTATATCTCCACACCGAAGCAGAACGACTACCGTTCCATCCACACCACCATCGTTGGCCCTTCGCGCCAGCGTATCGAGCTGCAGCTGCGCACCAAGCGCATGCACGAGATCGCCGAATTCGGCATCGCCGCCCATGCGCTTTACAAGGACGGCGAAAACGGGGAGGGCGATCTGCTCTCCAAGGAGTCGAACGCCTATTCGTGGCTGCGCCACACCATCGAATCGCTGGCCGAAGGCGACAGCCCGGAAGAGTTCCTCGAACATACCAAGCTGGAACTGTTTCAGGACCAGGTGTTCTGCTTCACGCCCAAGGGCAAGCTGATTGCGCTGCCGCGTGGTGCGACACCCATCGATTTCGCCTATGCCGTGCACACCAACATTGGCGATACGACCGTCGGCGCCAAGATCAACGGGCGGATCATGCCGCTCGTGACCCGGCTCAACAACGGCGACGAGGTGGAGATCATCCGCTCGGGCGTGCAGGTGCCGCCTGCCGCATGGGAAGAGGTGGTGGTGACCGGCAAGGCCCGCTCGGCCATCCGCCGCGCCACCCGTATGGCGATCCGCAAGCAATATTCCGGCCTCGGTTATCGCATTCTCGAGCGCACCTTCGAGCGCGCCGGCAAGGCCTTCTCGCGGGAAGCCCTGAAACCTGTGCTGCATCGTCTGGCGCAGAAGGATGTGGAAGACGCGATCGCCGCCGTCGGGCGCGGGGAGGTCTCCTCGCTTGATGTGCTGCGTGCGGTCTATCCGGATTATCAGGACGAGCGCGTCACGGTGAAGATGACCGGCGACGACGGCTGGTTCAACATGCGCAGCGCTTCCGGCATGGTCTTCAAGATTCCCGGAAAGTCTCGCTCCGTTCTGGAGGACGATGGCGCGGCCGAAATGCTGGATGGGCCGGACCCGCTGCCCATCCGTGGCCTTTCCGGCAATGTCGACGTGCATTTCGGTGCAGCCGGCGCCGTTCCCGGTGACCGCATCGTCGGCATCATGGAAAAAGGCAAGGGCATCACCATATATCCCATTCAGGCACCGGCGCTGCAGCGTTTCGATGATGAGCCGGAGCGCTGGATCGATGTCCGCTGGGATCTCGACGAGGCGAACAAATCACGCTTCATGGCGCGGGTGATGATCAACGCGCTGAATGAGCCGGGCACGCTCGCTTCCGTCGCGCAATCGATCGCGACGCTTGATGTCAACATCCGTGGTCTCAACATGGTCCGCATCGGCACGGATTTCTCCGAGCTGGCGCTGGATGTCGAAGTCTGGGATTTGCGGCAGTTGAATCAGCTATTGTCGCAGCTGAAGGACCTCGATTGCGTCTCTACGGTCACTCGTGCCTTCGATTGAGGCATTTTTGATCATTCGCACATTCCAAAAGGCCGTTGCTATGCGTTGAGTGCATGGCAGCGGCCTTTTCCTGTCTCTGGTCGCAGGTGTGGTTTGCGACTATCTTCCTTTCAGAAATTGAAAACGGAAAACGCGGCGTGCCGGTGGTCCTTCACCGATGAGAAACGCCATTTCCAAACTGAAAGGACATGAAATCATGTTTACTCCGCTTCGCAAGATCGCCCGTGCAGTTCGTGGCAAGACTACCCAGGAACGCGAATTCGAATATCTCAGCGGCTCCGTGTCGAATGTCGACCTCGAGTTCCGTCAGCGCGAAATCGACCGCGGCCTGTTCCGCCGGTAATGCACTCAGTGCATGGCAGCCCTTCGCCATGCGTATGCGGTTCGCAAGATTTGCGGCCATTGTAGTCCGGTCTCACGGGCTGCGTCATAAGAATGTATGCGGATGCACGCCCATGAGCGGGCATCCGGTGTAAGGCTGCCCCTTTGCGGATGGCCTTTGCCTCGCGGCGCCGCGCCATGATAAGCGCCTGCGCCCGCCCGGCTTCCACATGCAAAACCGCCTGCACAATTCCTTCGCCGCGGCTGAATGTGGCTTTGTGCCCCTTGGCTGGGCCGGAACGATGAAATAGACTGCCCCTCATGCCGTTTCGCCGCCGTGAACCTGTTGGTTTTTCAGAGAAGATTCGCGACCTCTTTTGGCCGCGCACGGGTTTTACCCGTTCGCTGCGCTATATGAAGCTGCGTCTCCTGCGGCTTTCCGCGTCTCCACATTCGATCGCCGCCGGCGTTGCGCTGGGTATCGGCGTGGCGTGGACGCCGTTTCTCGGTGTCCATATCATCATCGCCATGGCGCTCGGTTTTCTCATGCGCGTCAATCTCGTCGCGGCCGCACTCGGCACGACCTTTGCCAATCCCCTGACATTTCCGTTCATATGGGCATCCACCTGGGAACTGGGGCACTTCCTCCTCGGGCGCCAGAAGGAGGCGGGGGCGGCACATGTGGATTTCGTCGCGCTATTCAACCATCTCGAATTCCGGCAGATATGGACGCCGGTGCTGGAACCCATGACCGTCGGGGCGCTTCTTCCCGCGACTGTTAGCGCAGTCATCGCCTATGTCGTCGTCTACAGCCTCATCAGCGGCTTCCAGCGCCGCAAGATGGAAAATCTCGCGCACCGCGCCGCCAACAAGAATGCGTCTCTGGAGATGTTGAAATGATCCTTGGATTGGGCAGCGACCTGATCGATATCCGCCGCGTTGAACATTCGCTCACCCGTTTCGGTGACCGTTTCACGCACCGCTGTTTCACCGATATCGAGCGCGCCAAATCCGATGGCCGCAAGAACCGCGCGGCATCCTATGCCAAGCGCTTCGCCGCCAAGGAGGCCTGTTCCAAGGCGCTCGGAACCGGTCTTGCGAACGGCGTTTTCTGGAAGGACATGGGGGTCGTCAATCTGCCGGGTGGCAAGCCGACCATGTTGCTCACCAACGGTGCAGCGGAAAGGCTGGCGGCCATGCTGCCCGCCGGTCACCGCGCCAATATCCATCTGACGATCACGGACGACTTCCCTTACGCTCAGGCATTTGTGATTATCGAGGCGCTTGCCGTGAGCGACTGAAACCGCAGGCTGCCGCAATGGCGGCCTATTTGCAGGCGTATGACAGAAGCGCTTCCCTTCGGGCTGGAAAGGTTCTAGAGAAGTCGCAGAAATATGAAAGCGTTGCAGGCTGCGTGAAAATCGCTTCACCCGCCGCAAACGCGACCAGACAACGGCCCGGATATCTTCGTAAAATCGCAGGAACCGGTAAACAATCAGGCAGGTCTTTAAGTGTCCGAAAAAGCTGAAAAGAAGCAGAACGCCCTCTGGGAAAACGTCAAGGTCATCATTCAGGCGCTGCTGCTGGCCATGGTCATCCGCACAGTTCTGTTCCAGCCCTTCACGATCCCATCGGGCTCGATGATGCCGACGCTGCTGGTTGGCGACTATCTTTTCGTCAACAAGTTCTCCTACGGCTATTCGAAATATTCGCTGCCCTTTTCTCCGAACCTGTTTTCGGGCCGTATTCTCGAATTCAGCAAGCCTAAGCGTGGCGATGTCGTGGTGTTCCGCCTGCCGCCCAATCCTGAAGTCGATTACATCAAGCGTCTCGTCGGCTTGCCCGGTGACCGCGTCCAGGTGACGAACGGCGTGCTGTTCATCAACGGCCAGCCGGTTCCGAAGCAGCCCGACGGCACCTTCACCTCCGACTACCGTGCCGATCCGGGCGCCAATGTGCCGGTTTTCCGCGAAACGCTGGATAATGGCGTCACCTACGACACGCTCGACCAGTCGCCCGATTCGCGCGGCGACAACACCCGCGAATTCCTGGTGCCGGAAGGCCATTATTTCATGATGGGCGATAACCGCGACAATTCGCTCGACAGCCGTTTCGACGTCGGTTTCGTGCCGGAAGAAAACCTGATCGGCCGCGCCAGCGTCATCTTCTTCTCGCTGGGTAACGACACGCCGTTCAGCCGCATTTGGGACTGGCCGTCCAACATGCGCTGGGACCGTCTCTTCAAGGTTGTCGGATGAGCAAGACCAAGCCGCTTTCGATTGCGGAGATTTCCCGTCTCGAAGCGTTGATCGGATATGAATTCAAGGAAAAGGCCCGGCTCGACCGGGCCTTGACCCATGCGAGTGCCCGTTCCGCTGCGGCCGGCAATTACGAACGGCTGGAATTTTTAGGGGATCGCGTCCTCGGCCTTTGCGTTGCCGAACTGCTGTTCTCGACCTTCCGCCACGCCAGCGAAGGTGAGCTTTCCGTTCGTCTGAACCAGCTCGTCAGCGCTGAATCCTGCGCGGCCATCGGCGACGAGATGGGCCTGCACAATTTCATCCGCACTGGATCGGACGTGAAGAAGCTGACCGGCAAGGCGATGCTGAACGTGCGCGCCGATGTGGTCGAAAGCCTTATCGCCACCATCTATCTGGATGGCGGGCTGGAAGCATCCCGCAAGTTCATTCTGAAATACTGGCAGGGCCGCGCGACCAGCGTGGATGCCGGGCGGCGCGACGCCAAGACCGAGTTGCAGGAATGGGCGCATGCCAGATTTGCGGTTACGCCCGCTTATCGGGTTGACGATCGCTCCGGACCGGATCACGATCCCAGCTTCACCGTAACGGTGGAAATTCCCGGCGTGAAGCCGGAAACCGGCGTCGAGCGCTCCAAGCGCGCGGCCGAACAGGTGGCGGCAACCAGATTGCTGGAACGCGAAGGCGTCTGGCAGAAAAGCACCACCCGAACCTGAGCACCCGACAAAAGGGTGCTGCAATCGAGCGCATGGCGGACCCTTGTGGCCGCATGTTGAATACCTCAGACCTTGAATGGATATCATGACCGATCACGAAAACCCCGCCGTAACAGGCGAAGACATCGCCCTTCCGACCCGCTCCGGTTTCGTCGCCCTCATCGGCCCGACCAATGCCGGCAAGTCGACGCTGGTCAACCGGCTGGTGGGCGCAAAAGTCTCGATCGTCAGCCACAAGGTGCAGACGACGCGCGCCGTGATGCGCGGCATCGCCATTCACAAGAATGCACAGATCGTTTTCATGGACACGCCCGGCATCTTCAAGCCGCGCCGCCGGCTCGACCGCGCCATGGTCACGTCTGCCTGGGGCGGCGCGAAGGATGCCGATCTCATCCTGCTGCTGATCGACAGCGAGCGTGGCCTGAAGGGCGATGCCGAGGCCATTCTCGAAGGGCTGAAAGATGTTCCGCAGAAGAAGATCCTCTGCCTCAACAAGATCGACCAGGTGAAGCGCGAAGACCTGCTGAAGCTTGCCGCCGCCGCCAATGAGAACGTGACCTTCGATCGCACTTTCATGATTTCGGCCACCAATGGTTCGGGCTGTGAAGACCTGATGGATTATCTGGTGGACACCCTGCCGGAAGGCCCGTGGTATTACCCGGAAGACCAGATTTCCGATCTGCCGATGCGCCAGCTCGCCGCCGAAATCACCCGCGAGAAGCTGTTTCTGCGTCTGCATCAGGAACTTCCCTACGCCTCGCATGTCGAGACGGAGAAGTGGGAAGAACGCAAGGACGGATCCGTGCGCATCGAGCAGGTGATCTATGTCGAGCGCGACAGCCAGAAGAAGATCGCTCTCGGCAAGAACGGCGACGCGATCAAGGCGATCTCCACCGCCTCGCGCAAGGAGCTGTCGGAAATCCTCGAGCAGCCGGTCCATCTCTTCCTGTTCGTCAAGGTTCGCGAGAACTGGGGCGATGACCCCGAGCGCTTCCGCGAAATGGGTCTGGAATTTCCGCGGGGCTAAACGCATCTCACCCTCGTTCCTGTGACGAGCACAGGAGTGAGGGTGGTGCGGGCGCTGAATATCTTCAACATTTTATCGGGAACCGAATACGTTCGGGCGGGTTGTTCAATGAATTGAGCGCAACCTTTTTCGATAATGGATATTCATGTCGCCCAAAAAACCGAATGGAATTTCCACCACGCCGTGCCAGCAATGTCCCTTGCGGGACCTGCCGCATTTCAGGGATTTCTCCTCTCCCGAACTCGATTTCGTCTCCCGTTTCAAGACGGGGGAACTTGCGGTCGAAAGCGGTTCGCTGATCCTGATGGAAGGTTCGCACAGCGCTCACCTCTATACCGTGCTGCATGGCTGGGCCTTCCGCTACAAGACGCTGGAGGATGGCCGACGGCAGATCCTCAACTATGTCATGCCGGGCGATCTCGTCGGTCTGCAGGGCACGGTGATGGGGGAGATGCAGCACTCGGTGGAGGCGCTTTCGCCCGTCACCTTGTGCGTCTTCGAGCGGTCGCGCCTCAACAACCTCTTCACCGATCATCCGACCCTTGCCTATGACCTGACCTGGATCGCGGCGAGCGAGGAACGCATGCTCGACAGCCATCTCCTCAGCATCGGCCGACGCACCGCGCTGGAACGCGCCGCCTATCTCATCGCGTTCCTCTACAGCAAGGCGAAGGCGGCCCAGCTTGTGCAGGGCGAAACGCCTATCCCGGTCACCCAGCAGCACGTTGCCGATACGCTCGGCCTTTCCATCGTCCACACCAACAAGACCTTAAGAAAGCTTGTCGAGCGCGACCTGATCCGCTGGACCGACAAGGGCTGTCTGGTGCTTGACGATGCCGGGTTGGCCCATGTGGCCGGCTGGCAAAGCGACGAGCAGCGGCAAAGACCCTTCATCTGATCTCTCCTCCACATGTCTTTTTTAAATGACGGTCGGGCAATAATTTGCGACTGCTGCACCATGGCGCTCGAAAATCATTTTGGACGCAGCGATGAACAATTTGCTGCCGCCCCTCACGTCGAAAGAAGAAAACATATGGTGCCACAACGGGTTATCATCGTTGAGGATGAATATCTTGTGGCGCTCGACGTCGAAGCGGTTCTTCAGTCCATGGGCGTCGAAACCGTCGTCATCGCAACGACGCTTGCGCAGGCAAGGCAGGCCGTCGATGCGGACGGCGCCGACTGCGTGCTTCTCGACGTCAGCCTGTCCGACGGCACGAGTTACGATTTCGCACGTCTTCTGGGTAAGGCGGGTGTTCCCTTCGGTTTCGTCAGCGGTTACGGCGACACGACCGGCTTTCCCGACGATCTTTCGCAGGCGCCGCTGCTCGGCAAGCCTTTCGGGGAAGATGAAATCGTCGATTTTGTTCTCAGGCTCGTCGGTGCGGGCGATAGTGCCGTAAAAGAATAACGTTTCGCCGCCAGATCGGGTATGATCAGGCTTGAATCGGAATTCGGACACGTTTCATGCAGTGGCAGGACGAGGCAATCATTCTCGGCGTAAAACGCCACGGCGAGACGAGCGTCATCGCCGAGGTGATGACCCGTTCGCGTGGCCGCCATCTGGGCATGGTGCGCTCCGGGCGCTCCCGCAGCATGCAGCCGGTGTTGCAGGCGGGAAACCGGGTGGATGTCATCTGGCGCGCGCGTCTCCACGATCATCTCGGCGAATACCGCATCGAGCCGCTGCAATTGCGCGCGGCGCAATTGATGGAAACGGCAACCGCCGTTTATGGCGTGCAGGCCATGGGCGCATTGCTGCGGCTTCTACCGGAACGTGATCCGCATCCGCACCTCTATCAGGCGCTCGACGTCATTCTCGACAATCTCCACGATCCTGTTGATGCCGGGGAACTGTTCGTGCGCTTCGAGCTGGCGGTGCTGAACGATCTCGGTTTCGGGCTTGATCTCACCGAATGCGCGGCGACCGGGCTGCGCACCGATCTCATCTATGTATCACCGAAAACGGGCAGGGCGGTGTGCCGCACGGCGGGCGCGCCCTATGCGGAGCGGATGCTTTCGCTTCCGGCTTTCCTTGGCGAAGGCCAGTCGAAGGCGGCTGACCGCGACAGCCTCGCGGCTGCCTTTCGCCTGACCGGCCATTTTCTCCACCGACATGTCTATGATCCGCGCGGCCTCAATGAAAACGCCGCCCGCGACGGTTTTGTGCAGGCGGCGCTGAAGGCGCTGGAGCGCAAGGCGGTACAGCCTGCGCTCGATAAGGCTATATAGTCTCAGGCCATTGCTGGTCTGGGTGCCGGCCGTTCCTGAATGGGCCAATGTACAATGGCCGCAAAAATCCCCATGCCGACGCCGAGCCACCAGACGAGATCATAGGAGCCGAGCCGGTCGTAAAGGAAACCGCCCAGCCAGACGCCGAGGAACGAGCCGATCTGGTGCGACAGGAACACGACGCCGCCGAGCATGCCGAGATGGCGGGTGCCGAACATGATCGCCACCAGCGCATTGGTCGGCGGCACGGTGGAAAGCCACAGAATGCCCATCACGGCAGCGAAGATGATGACCGAGAGCGGCGACTGCGGCAGAAGCAGAAATGCGGTGACGGCAATCGAGCGGGCAATATAGATATAGGCCAGCAGATAGGGTTTCGAATAACGCTGGGCGATGACGCCTGCGGCCAGCGACCCGATGATGTTGAAGAAACCGATCAGCGCCATCGCTATCACCGCATATCGCGGTTCGATGCCGATATCGCCGAGATAGGCCGGGAAATGAGCGGTGATGAAGGCCACCTGAAAACCGCAGACGAAAAAGCCGGTAGTCAAAAGCAGATAGCTCTTGTGCCCAAGCGCTTCTCTCAGCGCTTCACCCGCCGTCTGTTTGAATTGCGCCTGTGACTGGCTGCCGGAAGAGGAATTGCCGCGCATCGGATAGGCGAGCAGCGGCACGAGCATCATCATCACGGCCAGCCAGACGAGGCTATCCGACCAGCCATAGGTGGAAATCAGGCCCTGGCTGATCGGTGCGAACAGGAACATGCCGGCCGAGCCCGCCGCCGTGCCGATGCCGAAGGCAAGCGAGCGCTGCTGCGGCGTGACATGGCGCGCAAATGCCGAGAGGATGACGCTGAAGGAACCGGCAGCAATGCCAAGCCCGACAAGAACGCCGCCGCCGAAATGCAGCCAGAAGGGCGAGGTGCCGAAGGACATGCAGATGAGGCCGGCCGCATAAAGAATGCCGGAGAGCACAAGCACGCGGCCCGTGCCGAATTTATCGGCGATGGCGCCGAAGAAGGGCTGGCCAAGGCCCCAGAACAGGTTCTGCAACGCCATGGCGAGACCGAAGGTGGAGCGATCCCAGCCGGTATCGGCAAGCATGGGCAACTGGAAAAAACCCATGGCCGACCGTGGCCCGAAGGTCATGACCGCGATCAGCGATCCGGCAATAATAATCGCCCAGGGCATGGCCTGGCGTGTGGCTTGCGACATGAAACTCTCCCGATGCAGCGTCTCGCCCCCGAGGGAAAGTGTGCTGCAAAATTCCCCTTTGAAGGAAGGAATATTATCTTTTGTCAGGCCGCCCCACTAGCGACTTTTCTTGACCGCACTATTCGTGTGATTGATAGGATACCCAAAGATGGAATGTCCTCGGGGCAGGTGAGGCGGCAATGAAGCAGAATATTTACGACGATCCCCTGTTTTTCGAGCGTTACAGCGCCATGCCACGCTCTCTGGAAGGGCTGCGGCAGGCGGGTGAGTGGCATGAGTTGCGCGCCATGCTGCCGCCTTTGAAGGACAGGACTGTTCTCGATCTCGGTTGCGGTTTTGGCTGGCATTGCCGTTATGCCGCAGAGCAGGGGGCAACCCATATCGTCGGCGTCGATCTCTCGGAGAATATGCTGCGCCGCGCCGCCGAGATAAACGGCGGTCCCGGCATCGAATACCGCCGCGCCGCAATCGAGGACATCGATTTTGCGCCCGCAAGCTTCGATCTGGTGCTGAGTTCGCTTGCCCTGCATTACGTCCGCGATCTCGACACGGCATTCGCCGGGGTTTTCGCGGCGCTGAAACCCGGCGGCGATTTCGTCTTCTCCATCGAGCATCCCGTGTTCACGGCGCTGGATAAGCAGGATTGGTTTTATGGCGAGGATGGCGAAATCCTGCACTGGCCGCTCGACCACTATCAGAACGAGGGCGTGCGGCATTCCAACTGGATGGCGGACGACGTCGTCAAATATCACCGCACGGTGTCAGGCATTCTCAACACCCTGCTGGCCGCCGGTTTTGCCATCACCCGGCTGGCGGAACCGAGGCCAGACCCCGCTTTGCTGGCTGAGCGGCCGGAGATGAAGCACGAAGACCGCCGCCCGATTTTCCTGATCGTTGGTGCGAAGAAACCGTGACATGAGAGCGGCGTTGCACGGCGTGCGCGATATGATGGATTGAGATCGGTGCGTCGGGCTGGACGCTTGCCGTCGTCCATAGTGCTCCGTGGTCTCCTCATCCCTGTGCTTGTCACAGGGATCCAGCCAGCCCAAGTCCTTGGGCTGAAAGCAGTCCTCCCGTCACGCAGACGCGCGTCGGCTGGATTCCTGTGACAAGCACAGGAATGAGGGAGCGAGGTTGGACCGGCTCTAGCGCCTTTTGATCGCCCAGCCGTCGGCGCGTTCCTCAACCACCTTTGCCACATCGCCGACAGACAGCCTGCCTTCGCCGCGCGGCGTGACGTTCCAGCCGAACAGCGGGCCGGGCACGCGCCGGTCGCCGGACATGCGGATGCGGCCCATGGCTTTCATGGGCGAGGGCACGTCGCGGGAGCCGGTGATCTGGTCCTGTGTGGTCATGATGCAGCGGGCGCAGGGTTTGACGAGATCGAAACGAATGCCGCCGATCTCGATGGCCGCCCAGCGATCCTCCGCCCACGGCTCGTCTGTTTCCAACACTATATTGGGCCGGAACCGTTCCATGCCAACGGCATCCTCGCCATTTGCACGCATATTGTCGTTAAGGGCTGCAAGCGAAGCGGTGGTGGTGACGAGGATCTGATAACCGTCCGCAAAGGTGACGGGCGTTTCGTTGCCGGTCCATTCGAGGCTCGCAATGCGTTTCGACGTGTCGTCAAAGAACACCAGCCTGACCTCGCGTCCAAGCCATGTCGAAAGCGTATCGTTGGTTTCACTGTCGGCGATGTTGGCGCTGACGATCGATTTCCACACCGCCACATCCATGCGCTGCCCGGAAGGCCTGGCGAAAATCTCGCCATTTGATTCCCGCGAAAGCGCCATGCCGCCATCCTCGTGCCGCGCCAGAACCGTGGCGATATCAGGCAATTCGCGCTGGGTGATGAAGTGGCCGGAAGGGTCGGTCAGCATGGCGCGGCGGTCGCCGGGCAGGCCTTCCGCCGTAACATCGCTTTGCGAGAGGACAATGCCGCGCGCGCTTTTCAGCGGATAGATGTTGAGTTCGGTCACACGCATTCAGGTCTCCTCAGATTTCGTCGAGAAACAGGTCGAGTACCTGTTTCAGCCGCTCATGGCGGGCCTTTGCGAGTTCTCGCCCGGTCTTGGTGCGGAAACCGTCTGCAAGCCTGAACAGCTTGGTTTCGAAATGGTCGATGGCAAAGGCGCGGTCATCGAGCGGGCGGTCTCTCGCCAGCGGATCGGCCGGGTCGTAAAGCGCCGAGCCCATGCGTCCGGCAATGTAAAAGCAGCGCGCCGCCCCCACCATACCGATGGCGTCCAGCCGGTCGGCATCCTGAAGGATTTTGGCCTCCAGCGTTTGCGGCTCGATATTGGCGGAAAAACTGTGGGTGGTTATGGCGTGTGCGGCGGCATCTATGTCCGCCTGTTTCCAACCAAGCCCGGCCAGAATGCCGGATGCCTTTTCCGCCGCCAGCCGTGAGGCCTCAGCGCGCAGCGGCGAGTTCTTCTCCACAGCTACGCAATCATGCAAGAGCACGCTCGCCGCCAGCACCGTGCCATCACCGCCTTCGCCCGCATGGATGCGCATGGCGTTGCGGAAGACGCGGTGGATATGGGCAAGATCATGCGAGCCGTCACCCGCATCGGCAGCATGGGGGATCAGTTCCTGCGCAAGCGCCGTATAGGGCGCAAAAGCCTCGGCGGGGATCATGTCTTTGGCTGCCGGGTGAGGATTTTCTGATAGAACAGGCCGATGCCGATCAGCACCGCGCCAAGCCCGATGAAGGACAGTGCTCGCAGCACGCCTTCCAGGTTGCTCATGTCGATCAGGAAGGCCTTGGCAACGGAGATCAGCACGAAGGCAGCCGATGCCAGACGCACGCTGCGGGCATTAAAGCGCGAGCCGAGGACGAGCAGCAGCACGCCGATCAGCAGCCAGACCACCGAATAGCTGTAGGTTTCACCCTGAAGGAAACCCTTCCAGTCAGCGATGTTTTCGCCCTGCCAGAAGCGGCGGACCGAAAGCGTGGCCCAGGCAAAGCCGAGTGCCGCACCGGCCACCGCGAGCAGGCTGACATAAGCGGCGGGCCGCTTGCCGCGTGCGTAATAGGCAAGGCCGCCATAGGCGAGCGCCGGTAGCAGGTAACCGATCAGCAGCAGGTTGAGGAACGGGATGCGGCCGGTATTTTCGCCGGTGAAATAAGGGTTCAGCGTGAAGAAATGCATCGTCAGCACGTTGATGACGGCAATCACGCCGGCGATCATCGAACCGTACCGGAAGACGGGGCTGGGGCTCTTCAGGTCGAGCGTCATCAGCACGCCTGAGAAACCGATGGTCAGCAGCGTGTAGATCGACTGTTCGCCGAGCGTCGGCACACTTTCGTCCAATGTGCCGCCATTCATCGCATGGCGGATGAGGATCGCGACCGCGAGCAGGCCCATAAGGCTGGCGATGGCTTGGAGGAAATTCTTGGCCCTGAAGCCCGGCCAGTCGCGCAGCATCCATGCGGAGACGATGGCGAGCAGCGCCGGAATGCCGTAACCCGGCAGAAGCGCGTTGAAAACCGGCGTGAGCCCAAGATTTTGCGGCCCGACGATGGTGGGTTCCCAGGCGATACGGCCAAGAACAGCAACGCTTGCCACCGCCATCACCCAGGGCAAAATATCCCAGTTGCGATGGCGGGTCGCCAGCACATAACCGAAACCGATGACGGAAAGCAGTACGGTTGTCACAAGCCCTTCCGTCAGCGTGTGCAGGCTAAGCGCGAAGGCGGCGAAGGAGCCGAGCACGAGAATATTGAGCGGTTTGCGATAGGCCTCGTTATTCTGCCGGTGCAGCCATTCAGCACCCGCAATCAGTGCGAAGCCGAGGCCGAGGCCATAGGCCGCGTGCAGCCAGTCGCGGCCGAGATTGCCATATTCGACGAAGCTTGCCGTGCCGAGCCAGACCGGGAAAACTGCGGCAATCCCCGCCCAGAGCTGGGCGAAATCCGGATCGTCCGCGCCCTTGCGTTTCAGGAAGGAAAAACCGCAGAGAAGAAGGATAGCGCCGAGGCCGAGCGCCATGGCGACTGCTGCGGTATAGCCCGTTCCCACAGGGGGAAGGGCGATTGCCGTATCGTTCACGAAGCCGATGAAATCGAGCGCCTGACGCGACATCAGCGAGACCGCAGCCTGCGCGCCGAGCGCGGCGACAATGGCGGGCCACACGGCGTAATGGCGGGAAGCGCCAAGTGCCGCAAGTGTTGCGATAAGAGCCGAAACGATCAGCGCCGGATGTGTATCGATATTGCCCTCGATGACGAGAAAGGCGAATGCCGGCAGGATAGCGGCCATCGATACGGTAAGATTGATGGCCAGCGACGGGCGCAGCAAAAGCCGCATGGCGCGAATGCCGCGCGGCTCAGGCGTGGCGGCTTCGGCAGGTGGCGTATCGAAGCGCCTTCCGGGCCAGATGAATATGGTGCCGGCCAGCATGGCGAGCAGGGAAAGCGTCGGTGGAACGGCTTCTAGCGTGTTGGCGAAGGCGATATAGGCGAGCACCCAGAGGCCGAGACCGGCATTGGCAAGTGAAGGAACCGCGGTCCAGCCCTGTCTGCGCGCTGCAAGAGCGGTCGCCAGCCAGGTGATCGTCAGGAAAATGAAAAGCGACCAGGCACTCGGCGTTTCCGTGGCAATCAGCGCGGGCGTCAGCATCGAGCCGAGAAGGCCGAGACCGGCCAGCGCCTGCCCGTGCAAAAGTGAAAGGCCGATGGTAGCGAAGGCGACAAGCCCAAGCAGGATGAAGGCCGTGGTGGGGCTGATATAGTCGTAAATACCGTAGGCGGCATAAATAACCCCGAACAGGGTCAGTGCACCCGCCGCCGTCAGTACGCCTGGTATCATGGCGTTGGCGTATGTGGTGGCGATGCCAGGCACGGCCTTGCGGCGGATCGCTTCGCCGGCAACGCCGAGAATGAGGCCGAAAATGGCGGCGAGCGAAAGCCGCACTGCCGGGCTGAGCAGCCCCGACTCGATCGAATATTTGACGAGGAAAATACCGCCGAGCGCCAGCGCCAACCCGCCGGCCCAGACGGCCCAGCGCGCGCCGAGCTGGCTTTCGAAGCTTTCTTTTGTCGCCGGTGCGGATGCGCCCTCGCTGGAAAGCGCAAGCGGCTGTTCCTCGCGGGCAACATTCTCCGGCTCCGCCGTGGCTGTGGCCTCTCCGGCTTCGGGTAAATATTCCCTTTCGACGAACTCGTCTTCCGGAGATGCCCGGTTTTCCTGTTCTGCCTCGAAATCCGGGTTTTCCGCGGATGCCGCCGTCTCCGCCTGTGTGGCAAGAGGAGAGGTAACCCCAGTGGCCATCAGGCGCTTCAGGCCGTGAACCTCACGTTCCAGAGACTTGATTCGGCTTGAATTGCGGATGCTCGCGACCAGCGTGTAGATGAAGGCGGCGATGACGGCGAGGATGAGAAACGGGATTTCCAAACAGATTCTCCAATTACGAAGCTGTTTTTAAAGCCCTTTTGGCGAATTTATGCAAGGCTTGGTTGATGAAGGCGGGAGGCTGCCGTTTGTTTCTTCTCCCCGGCGGGAGAAGAAACAAAGAGGCGACGCTGTATCTTTAGATGTTCACGCCGCAAGCCAGCGCCGCGCCGTTTCGATGTCGGCAAGTCCGAGATCATGCCCGTCATCGACCGTTTGCACCTCTGCCTGCGCGCCGCTCGCCGCAAGCCTGCCCTGCACATCGGCCGCCCTGTCGCGGTATTTGTCGCGCTCGCCGGGGACCAGCAGGAAATTCCGGCTGGAAAGATCGGCTTCCGGCCATGTATCGAGAACCGGAATCGGGCGGTAGAGCAGCGCGTCGCCGGCAAATTCGGGGTGAAGCGCCGCAAAGGCCGCATAGAAATTCGCGCCGTTGGAATGGCCGATGAAGCGCAGTTTCGAACGATCGAGACCATAAGACCGGATGGCGCCGTCCATGAAGGCGGCAAAGGCTTCCGCCTCCGCGACGATATCCTTCTGGTCGAAGCTGAAATCGGGAAAACGCCGGAACCAGCGGGCGACGTCTTCTTCCGTACTGCGGCCACGAACGCCGAGAAGTACAGCGCCCGGAGCCGCCCGGTGGGCGAGCGGCATCAGGCTCGTCTCACTGCCACCGGAACCGTGCAGCAGGACGATGGTGCTACCGTCAGGCTTTTCGGGCGTATAAAAACGATGCACGAAGGGCAGGTCGCGATAGACGATGCGCTCTTCGCCCGGCATCGAGAATTGCGGCAGGGCGACGCGCACATCCGCCTCGTCCTTCATGAACAGCGGCGGAATGAACAGGTTTTCGCCGAGTGCCTCCAGCGGTTCGTCAACCGTCATGCCCGGAGCGTCGGTCGCCATTTCGATCAGCACGCCACCCGGTTCGCGGACATAAAGCGAATGGAAATATTTCCGGTCATGGGCATTCGTCGTGCTGGAATTGAGCGATTTCAACCCGGTGAGAACCGTGTTCAATTCCTCCAGATCCTTTGCACGGAAAGCAATGTGATCGACGGTGCCTGTGCCCGGCGCGCTGGACCAGAAGCCGGTGGCGTCACGCACGTCGATGATGTCGCCGCTCTCTGAGACGAGCCGGCGGATCGCGCCCGTCTGGGTTTCCTGCCGGTAGCCGAAATGCTTTTCCAGAAACGCTACCGTCTCTTCCGGCACCTCACTCAGCATCGTCGCGCCATAGATGCGGCGAATGGCGTCTTCTGCGGGGATATCATCCGTTTTGTGCGGCGTGGCATCGGGAAAGGCGTGGGTGCCGACCAGCTTGATAATCAGGCCATCTGGGTCTTTCAGACGGATGACCGGGGTGCCGAATTCGTCGGACGGTCCCTCGGCGCGGATGCCGAATTTCAGCGCCCGCGTCAGCCAGAAACCGATGCTGGCGGGATCGATCGCCAGCGAGACTTCCAGCGTCTGGCCATAGCCGACTCGGCCCTGACCGCCGTCTTCCCAGACCAGAAAGGTCAAAAGCGTGCCGGGCGAGGCATTGCCGTCGCCGTAAAGCAGATGAAGCTGCATGGCATCTTCAAAGCCCGCAGTGCGCTTGACGAGCCTCAAGCCCAGGAAACCGGCGTAAAAATCGACATTCGCCTGCACCTTCCGGGTGATCATCGTGATGTGGTGTATGCCCAGTGCAGAATTCATCTTGCCGTCCCGCCGTTTCGCCTGCTGTTCGTTGCCCTATTTGTCTCACGCGGCACCCGATCCGCAACCCCGGCAAATGAGAACGCTGTGTTCTCTGCGTGAACGATATTCCCGTCGCTTCGTTGCATGCGGCATGCGCAGAAACCGGGCTTTTTGCCTTCTCGGCGATCATTGGTGATTATAAAATGAGCATACAGAATTACGGCTATTTTGTATGCAATTTTATCTTGCCTTGATGGCTGGAATTGGGTCTTATGCAACCAATCCAAACATAACCATCAGGGGGAATAGATGATATTAACGCGTAGGTTGTTGTCCAAGGCTCTGGCCATTGCCGCTGTCGGCGCCGCTGCCGGAATTTCGCTGCCTGCCACGAGCGCCCATGCCGAAACGCCGGTGAAATTCACGCTCGACTGGAAATTCGAAGGCCCCGCCGCCGGTTTCCTGCTGGCGCTCGACAAGGGTTACTTCAAGGCCGAGGGCCTCGACGTGACGATCGACAGCGGCAACGGCTCCGTGGAAGCCATTCCGCGCGTGGCGACGGGCGCTTACCAGATGGGTTTCGGCGACATCAACTCGGTGATGAAGTTCCTCGATGAGGATCCGAGCCAGAAGATCAAGGCCGTATATATGGTCTATGAGCGCCCGACTTTTGCCGTCGTCGGTCGTAAATCGCTCGGCATCACCGGCGATCCGAAATCTCTGGAAGGCAAGAAACTCGGCGCGCCGCCGCCGGATGGCGCTTTTGCACAGTGGCCGGCCTTCAAGCAGGTTGCCGGTCTCGATGACAGCAAGATCAAGATCGAATCGATCGGCTTTCCGGTGCGTGAACCGATGCTTGCCAAGGGTGATGTCGACGGCGTCTTCGGTTTCGCCTTTTCGGTAATCCTCAATCTGAAAAAACAGGGCATCGCCGACGACGATATCGCGACTATCCTGATGGCTGAGCATGGCTTGAATCTTTATGGCAATGCGGTGCTGGTAAACACTGATTTTGCTGAGAAAAACCCGCAAGCGGTCAAGGGATTCATCAAGGCGCTCGCCAAGGGCTTCGCCGATTCCGTCAAGGTCCCGGAAGAGGGTGTGGCGGCCGTTCTCAAGCGCAACGAGACGCTCGATAGCGCCATTGAGCTCGAACGCCTCAACATGGCCAACAGCATGAACATCAAGACGCCCTATGTGGTGGAAAACGGCATGGGCGGCGTCGATCCGGCCCGGCTGGCCGCTTCCCTCGAGACGCTGAAAGTTTCCATGGGCCTGAAGGGCAACGTCAAGGCGGAGCAGGTCTTCGACGCGGCTTATCTGCCGCCCAAGGAAGAGCGCATGCTTCCCTGATGGAGATTGGGGGCAGCACCTGTTTGGCGCGCTTTGAGTGGCGGACTTTCTCCACGTCATCCTCGCCCTTGAGGCGAGGATCCATAGGCGGCTGAAATAGCGGATCCTCGGGGGCAAGCCCGAGGATGACGAAATAGAGGTGTGGCGTTGACCGTGGTGAGGTTGCGCGCGCCGAAAAAATGGGGACTGCGATGTCACATCTCGTGGAAATAGACAATGTCGACATGCGTTACGGCGGGGCGGCCGGTACGCTTGCCGTATCCGGCCTCAACCTGACGGTCGACAAGGGTGAATTCGCGGCCGTCGTCGGCCCGTCCGGCTGCGGCAAGTCGACCCTGATGAAGCTGGTGACGGGGCTGCATATTCCACAGAAAGGCAATGTCATCGTTGCCGGGCGGCAGGTCACGGAACCGGTTTCCATCGTCGGGATGGCGTTTCAAAACCCGACGATGCTGCCATGGCGCACGACGCTTGAAAACATCCTGCTGCCGCTGGAGATCGTCGAGAAGCATCGCCGTCGATTGCGCGCGCATAAGGCCGAATATGTCGCCAAAGCCGAACGCCTGCTGGAAATCGTCGGCCTCAAAGGCTTCGGATCGAAATTCCCCTGGCAGCTTTCCGGCGGCATGCAGCAGCGCGCCAATCTCTGCCGGGCATTGATCCACGAGCCGGACCTTCTGATGTTGGACGAACCGTTCGGCGCGCTCGACGCCTTCACCCGTGAGGAACTGTGGTGCGTCATCCGCGATCTGCATACGGCGCAGCGCGTCACCATCATTCTGGTGACGCATGATCTGCGCGAAGCGACCTTTCTCGCCGACAAGATTTTCGTGATGAGCGCAAGGCCGGGCCGGGTGCTCGCGGAACACCGCGTGCCTTTCGCGCGGCCGCGCCAACTCGATATCATGTATGACAAGGGTTTCAATGACATGGTGCAGGAACTGCATGGCGAGATAGCGCAGGCGAGGGTGGCGGCATGAGTGCGGTCGTGGAAAGCAACATGGCGGCCGCGCCGTCAAAGCCGTTGATTGCCAGGGTCAACTGGGTGAAAGCCGCGCCATGGCTTTATACGCTGGCGCTGTTCGTGCTGTGGGAGTTGCTGGTCTATGCGCTGAAAATGCCGCCGACCATCCTGCCGTCGCCGTTAAGGGTAGGGCAGGCCATCGTGCAGTATTGGTCGCCGATCTGGAAGAACTCGCTGCAGACGCTTTATACGACGACGCTTGGTTTTGCCATCGCAGTCGCCGCTGGCCTCGCCATGGGCCTCTTTATCGGCTGGTCGAAAACCATCTATGCCGGGCTTTATCCGCTGATGATCGGTTTTAACGCCATACCGAAGGTGGCGCTGGTTCCTATCCTCGTTATCTGGTTTGGCATCGGCACCGTGCCCGCCGTTCTGACCGCCTTCCTGATCTCGTTCTTTCCCATCGTCGTCAACGTCGCGACCGGCCTTGCCACCATCGAGCCGGAAACGGAGGATGTGCTGCGCGCACTTGGTGCGAAGAAGATGGACATCATGCTGAAGGTCGGTATTCCGCGCTCCATGCCGTATTTTTTCGGCTCGCTGAAAATCGCCATCACACTTGCCTTTGTCGGCTCGGTCGTGTCGGAAACCGTCGCTTCCAATTACGGCCTCGGCAATATGATGAGTTCGGCGCAGAGCCAGTTCAACGTACCGTTGGTCTTTGCCGGCCTGCTCATGCTCGCCGTAGAAGGCATCGTCATGTACGCAATCATGGCCTGGCTCGAAAAGCGCATGACCGGCTGGGCGCATCGCTCGACCATGGGGCAGTGAATTCAAGAAGGATCGCCCTCCCTCCAGGGTGAGGGCGATCTTTATAAGGCGAGCCGCGCTGTTAATGCGCCGCCATTTCCTTCACGATTTCAGGACCGTCCATCATGAACGGATAATAGGTCGGCCAATTGGTCACCTCGTCGAGCAGCCCCTTGCGGTCATTGCCCCAGTAGAGGTGGTAATGGCCGGCCTTGGTGGGTTCGATGGTGTGGTCGCTGAACTGGATGAATTGCGGCGCTGCCTCGTCGCCACCGATTTTCTTGAAAATGTATCTCACGCCCCTGTTACCCTTTTTATAGGTCAGGATTTCGTAGCCATCGTCGGCATAGGTCGCTTCAACGGGCTTGGCTTCGCGGTAGAACGAAACCTTGCCGTCTTTGATGGTGATGCGGTTGACGTCCGTCTTGTAGCCGATGGCATAATAGGCGCGGTATTCTTCGGCGGTCTTGTCGCCGTGTGCCGCCTTTTCCGCCATGACGGCGTCGAGCGAGCCGTTCAGCAGATAGGGGTAGACCGACTGCCAGTCGCCTTCCCAATCGGAAAGCGTGCGCGGCTTCACCTGTGCGTCCTCGAAATAACCCTTGTAGATCTGTTTCTCGGCTTCGGTCTGGCTGTGGTCATGGCCGTGACTATGCGCGGAGGAAGCCTTGTCGTTTCCGGCCGCCAGTGTCGCGGTCGTCATCAGCAGCATTGAACCGATTGCAAGCGCGCCGGTGACGCGGGTGATGGTTTTTTGCATTTTTCTGGCCCCTTTGTGTGTCCCAAAATCGAAAATTAAGTAATGTAATAACATTACGAATAGGTCGTATAAACACGTCTTTCGCCAGACGCAAGAGCGCCTGTCGCCACCCTTGCGCGAAAAATGACGAAAGCCGGCTGGAGGGCCGGCTTTCAGATGGGGCAGAATGGATGGGAAGGGGGCGGTTCGGGCCCGCTCAGCTCAAGCGGTCTGTGCGTTCAATTCCGCTTTACGCTCATCGAAAGCGAGCTTCATCGCCTTCGTCACGTCACGCGTGGTTGCGAAATAATTGTCGCTGCGCGCCCAATAGCGCAATTTGACGGTGGCGCTGTCGGCGGTGACCGAATCGACGAAGGTGACGGGGGCGGGGTCCAACAGCACCCGGCTCTCCGAGCGCACCACGCGCATCAGCATATCCTGCGCTGAAGCCAGATCCTCGTCATTCGTCACCGTCAGGCTCAATTCGTGGCGGCGTGAAGGGAAGCGGCTGTAATTGGTGATCGGCACGTTCCACAGGGTGGAATTGGGGGCAAGGCGGTAAAGCCCGTCGCTGGTTTTAAGCTCGGTCGCAAACAGGCCAATTTCGATCACCGTGCCGCTGACGGCACCGGTCTCGATATACTCACCGACCCGGAAGGGGCGCAGTACAAGAAGCATGATGCCGGCGGCGATGTTCTGCAACGTGCCCTGCAACGCAAGGCCGATGGCGAGACCGGCGGCGCCGAGTGCGGCAAGAATGGAGGCCGTCTGCACGCCGAACTGGCCGAGCACCATGACCAGCACCAGAATAAGCACCACATAACGGATGGCGCCTGCGAAGAAACCGGCAAGCGTCGCATCGAAGCCGCGGATGCGCGACAGTCCCTGAAAAGCCCAGCGTTGCAGGAAAGTCGCGGCCAGCCAGCCGATGATCAACAGCACAAGCGCGCCGATGATCGAAAAGGAATATTGCACCGCCAGCGTGCTCGCCTGCCGTACCGCAGCCTGCGATGCGACGATGATGTCCGTTGCCTGTTGTTCCATGAATTATCCCGTGATTCTTATTGCTGTTCAGCTTTGGTAACGACCGGACGCCGCAGGGTTCCGCCAAAAGGCGGTATCAGTTGCCGAGCGGCAGCACGAAGGGCACGTTGCCATCCGTATCCGCCCCCCGGCCGATCTTCTTGATTGCCGCCACCAGCCTGCCATCGCGCCCGAGCAACCGGTCGCCGATTGCGATGATGCGGGTATTGGGGGTGGCATAGGGCGAGACAGCGCGCAGGCTGAGAGCAAGCGCCATGTCGTCCTGATCAGGATAAAGGCTAAGTGCGGCGATGACGGCGGCGGCGGGCGAGCGCGACACGCCCATCCAGCAATGGATGAGAAGCGGCGCGGACTGGTCCCATTCGCGGGCGAACTCGATCAGCCGCAGCACATGCGCATCATCAGGCGCAATGAGATCACCAGTGCCCTTGAAGGCAATGTCGTTCATGGCAAGCGTCAGGTGGCGGTCGGCGGCAATCACCGCCGGGCGGTGAAAGGTCTGCTCCTTGGCGATCAGCGTCACCATTTCGCGGGCCTTGTGTTTCACGGCCATTTCCGCGATCCGCGACAGTGGCGAGACAACGATAGCGGTCATTTTGCCCCTCCAGCCGCTTTGCCGGTTTTGACCACACGCATCGTCTCGATCGCCTCGAAGCGTTCGACGAACCGCTTCTGCGCCTCGGTGGAGGGGAGCGGAATAATATCGAACATATCGCGGGTGATGCCGCGCGGCAGGCCAAAGAATTTCTGGGCTTCAGTGATGGAAAAGCCGGCAAGCTCCGTCGCCTCGAAAAAGGCGGCAACCGTATCGGCCTTCTTGATGCGGTCCTTCAACTCTCGCGAGGCATGCGGCGGCAGGCCGAAGCGCAAATGCACGGCGGCTTCCAGCCTCTTCTCCACGGTCTTGTAACCGCCGCCGACCACGGATTTGAACGGCGAGATCATGTCGCCGATGACATATTCGGGTGCGTCGTGCAAAAGCGCCATCTGCATGTCGTCGGGCGTCGCATTCGTGCACATGCGGCAGAAGATGTTTTCCACGATAAGGCTGTGCTGGGCGACGGAAAAGGCATGGTCGCCACGCGTCTGACCGTTCCAGCGGGCGACGCGGGCAAGGCCATGGGCGATATCGGCAATTTCCACGTCTAGCGGCGAGGGGTCGAGCAGGTCGAGCCGCCGTCCGGAAAGCATGCGCTGCCAGGCGCGCGGGCTTTTAGCGGGCGCCACTCTTATTCCTCCGCCTGAGCTGCGGGATCAACCGCCGGGAAGGAGAGGCCGCTCCAGACCGGCAAGGCCACGGTGACAGTGACGGTCTCCGCAAGCAGCGGCGTACCGGATGCAAGCGCATCGGCAATGCGGTCGATCCGCACGATGGCAAGCGCCCTGTTGCCGCAAACGGTTCCAAGCGTGCCGACGGGCTTTCCATTGGCGGTGATATCAGTTCCCGTGGCGGGAAGCGCGCTTTCGGCGGAAACGGTCACAACGCGCCGTCTTGCCGTGCCGCGATGTTTCATGCGCGAGACGACTTCCTGACCGACAAAGCAGCCCTTCTTGAAGGAGACACCGTCATTCACATCCATCAGCACGTCATGGGGAAAAGCGTCCTGAAGCGCGTAATCCCGGCCGGATTCGGCAATTCCGTGGTCGATGCGCAGGGCGTCATAGGCCGCTATGTCGCCTGAGGTTGAAGCACCCGGAACACGGTAAAGATCGATACCGGCCTTGGCAAAACGGCCATCCTTCGTGCCTGCCTCCGGCATGCCCTCGTTCCAGAAAACGCTGATGCCTTCCGTTGGTTCGAGTTTGAGATCGACAGGCGCACGCAGCTTGTACATGGTCAGGCGGCGTAGCAGCGCATCCTGTTCGGCGGCACCCGTTTCAATCAGGTAATCCGTGCCGTCGCGCGCAATCAGGAAATCAAACAGGATCTTGCCCTGCGGCGTCAGAAGTGCCGAAGCACGCGCCTCGCCTTGCGGCAGGTTTTCAACATCGGCCGTGATCAGATTGTTCAGAAACTCTTCGGCACCCGTGCCGGAAACTCTGATCAGGCGGCGGTCGGCAAGAAAGGCGGAAGGCATGGCGTCACCGTTCGGTTCATCGAGAGCGTCTCCGGCCACAATTGCTGAGGGCTGCCCGAGGCAATCTGCGGAAATGCTCTTTTTCTGTTTCGCGCAATTCCTGGTGCGGAACCGCAACGCGGCTCTGCTGAATTGCTCATTCCGCACAGTTAGGATTTTTGCAAAAGAACGGCAAGCACCACGATGCGATCAATCGCCGGCGGTGAAGAACTTCCACTTGCCATCGGGCGAAATGCCGATGCGGTAAAAGCTGTAATTGCCATATTCCTGCATGTCGGCCAGATCGCCTGCCGTGATGATGCGCAGCAGCTCCACCTTCTCGGGCGCGGTCAGCGTATTGAGCGGCTTTCCGGCGAAATAGGGGAAAACATAGGCTTCATCCGGCGTGCCGGCGTCGATATGGGCATAACCCGTCGAAAGCAGGTCGATGATGATCGCCAGCACTTCAAGACCATCGGGATCGCCGGAATAGCTTTTCAGCGCCGCAATCGGGTCGTCGCTGTCAGTGCCGTCGATACGGAACTGCTTGTCGCTGGCGGTGATGAACGGCCGCATTTTTTCGATATCGCCCGAAGAGGCAGCGTCGATGAGCTGCTGGCGAAGCTTGCGCACGGCTTCCGGCGCCTTGGAGACGTCATGCTCGATCACGACGGACATCTCAGGCGTATTGTCCGGCTTGGCGGGCTGCTGGGTCGATTGACCGGCAGAACGGTCGACGAGAGGGTCGGGCAGGGGAATGCCGTCCGAATCACCTTCGATCTCGTCGGGCTCGGGAGTCTGGGGCCGCTGCGGCTGCTCGCCATTTTGGGCTTGCGGCTCGCTTTCGGTATTTTGCGCCGGTTTCAGCTCGGAAAGTGCAAAGGCACGGCTGGGCAAGCCAATAGACCCGGCGGTCAGGGCAAGCAGGATGGACAGCATGGCGGAAGAGCGCAAAAGCCCCTTGCTCAGGCAAGACATGATAGACCCCGACTTTACTGTATCACCCGCTGCGGAGAAAATTCGCCTTCAAGCATGCGCTGGCGCAGCGATTCCAGCATTGCTTCAGCACCGGCTTCGCCGTGCATACGGATGGTTTCGCGCATGGCCAGAGCGATTGCGGCGTCGGCGATGATCTCCGGCTCGATGCCGTCGGCCATGCCGTCAGCCCATGCCTCGTTCTGGTGTTCCAGAGCGACCTGCATCTTTTCATGCACGATCATATCGTCGATTTCGTTACGGCTCGTCTGCATTTTTCATCCTCGACAGGGCGGGCAAGTCCTTACCACCCTGTTAACAACACTAGCAGCCTTTTATCAAAACGGCACGGGCTGCGGCGAAAAGAGGTTAACAATCCGCTAATTTCCGAACCTTGACGCTATTTCTTGAGCAAGTGTTGCCCCTTCGTTACGGTAGCCCTCTTCTGCCATGACGGCGGCGCGTGTGCAACTGGTGTGGATAGCCGCAAAGGAACGATATCCACGGTTGAATGCAGCCGTCATGCGCTGGCGCCTTTCGGGTTCGTTGGCCGTATCGGCAGCCAGAAGATCACTCATCGATTTGCGCCAGTCCTCCGGTCCGGAGGAAGGGCACAGCGTTCTCAGATATTGCACCGCGCCCAATATTTCCGACAGCCGTGCCAGCCTGTCGTCATAGGGTGCGGGTTTGGGCGGTTGTGCTTCCGCCGGGCGAACCTCATTGGAAACGGCCTTGGAAGGCTGCGCATAGGCAACGCCTTCTTGCCCGGCAGGAACCAGCATGGTGAGGAAAAGAGACAGGAAAATGGTTGGCCGTATCAAAATTCTATTCTGCCCCACACATACTCGTGAACACCCGGCGGGCGGATAGACCTTAGATAATAGCGATTCTGGCTGGCTGGCAATCATGCAAGCAGACGCTCGGCGCATTCGACCACGCTTTCCGGCGCCGGCAGCCGGCGGATTTCCGCCAATGTGTACCAGCCCGCATCCGCCGCGTCGTCGGCCGCCGTCACTGCCGGGTCCGCATCCGTTTCCACGGTAAAAACGGAGAGGAAATAGTGGCTCGTCAGCGCGCCTTCCGCATCACGCGACGGCAGGTCGTAGGTCGCGAACAATTGCGGTTTGCGTGCGAGGATACCGGTTTCCTCGTGAAGTTCACGCAACGCCGTCTCGGCTGGCGTTTCTCCCTCTTCGCCGCGCCCGCCCGGAAAGGCGAACATGTCTTTCGACGGCGGGTTGATGCGGCGCACGAGAAGCAGCCTGTCTCCATTCCTGACGATGGCGGAAGAGGCGGGGCGGGGCTTTATACGAAGGGTCATGAATGGTTTCGCTTGTTTCAGCCGTCTTGGGCCTGTCTATATTGGTCCGGGAACACCGATGCTGTATTCGGGAATCGGTTCGATTGTGCACGCAGAAGACGGTGGAATGAAGGTCTATCTTATCTATGCATTGGCCGCTGTCGCGGAAATCGCCGGTTGCTTTTCCTTCTGGGCCTGGCTGAAACTCGACAAGACGGGCTGGATATTGCTGCCGGGCATGCTGGCGCTCGCCGCTTTTGCCTGGGCTTTGACGCTGGTGCCGACCGAGACGGCGGGCAGGGCATATGCCGCCTATGGCGGAATTTACATTGCCGCATCGCTTCTCTGGCTCTGGGGCGTGGAAGGGCATGTGCCGGATAAATGGGATATCGCCGGCGGTGCCGTCTGCCTTGCGGGCACGGCCATCATTCTATTCGGCCCCCGCGCCTGAGGAGACAAACATGTGCGGACGTTTCGTGCTGAAAGCCACGCCGGAAGAGATCGCTGATTATCTCGACCTGATCGGTCTTGAGGATTTTCCCGCCCGTTTCAACATCGCGCCCACGCAGCCTATCCTGATCGTGCTTGAGGGCGAACGGCAGGAGCGCGGCAGTAACCTGCCCAACCGACGGGCCATGCTGGTGCGCTGGGGTTTTCTGCCCGGCTGGGTCAAGGATCCGAAGGATTTTCCGCTGCTCATCAATGCGCGTTCGGAAACGGCCATCGGCAAGGCATCGTTCCGGGCGGCGATGCGCCATCGCCGCGTGCTGATACCGGCAACCGGCTTTTACGAATGGCGACGGCCGCCGAAGGAGGAGGGCGGCAAGCCCCAGCCCTATTTTATCCGCCCGAAAAACGGCGGCATCGTCGCTTTTGCCGGCCTTATGGAGACGTGGTCCTCTGCCGACGGGTCCGAGGTCGATACCGGCGCCATCCTCACCACCGCCGCCAATGCCGCGATCGGCCGCATCCACGACCGGATGCCGGTGGTGATCGCGCCGGAGGATTTCAGCCGCTGGCTGGATTGCAAGACGCAGGAGCCACGCGAGGTGGCCGACCTGATGCGGCCGGTTCAGGACGATTTTTTCGAGATGATCCCGGTCTCGGACAAGGTCAACAAGGTCGCAAATGTCGGCGCGGACCTGATTGAGCCGGTGCCGGAAAGTGCGCCGCTGGCAAAGATCAGACCGCCCAAGGATGACGGCCAGATGTCATTGTTTTAACGTGCCGGTTGGGCCTGCCTCGGGTGAAAAATATCAGCCGTTCCGGCCCATTTTCAGCAGGCCTTCCTGAATCATGATGTCGGAATAGACGCGATTGCGGCCATTCGCCTTGGCGAGATAGAGCAGCTGGTCTGCGGCATTGAGCTGGTTGTCGAAGGGTTCGCCCTTTTCGATTTCCACGACGCCGAGCGAAATCGTCAGGCCGAGACTGCTGCCGCTCAAATGGCGGCCGTCCTTTTCCACGCGTTCGCGCAGCTTTTCGCAGAACTGGGAGGCGGCATGGGCATCCAGCCCGCGCAGGAACACGGCGAATTCCTCGCCGCCGAGGCGTGCAGGAATGTGGCGCGCCTCATGACACATTTCATGCAAAAGCTCGGCGAGCTTTTTCAGAGCCCTGTCGCCTGCATCGTGTCCCAGCGTGTCGTTGATCTTCTTGAAATGGTCGATGTCGAGAATGGCAACCGCGCCGTTCTCGGCATCGTCATTGATGACCTGCATCAGCGCCCGCGTGCGCTCGAAGAAGGAGCGGCGGTTCGGCAATCCGGTCAGATGGTCACGCTCTGCCAGTTCCCGCAGCCGTTTGAGCTGTTTCAGCGTTTCAATATTGTTGTCGATGCGGCACTGCAATTCTTCCGGCACGAAGGGGCGGTAGACGAAATCCGACGCCCCGGCCTTCAGGAAGCTTGCCGAAAGCAGCCGATCCGTGGAGGACGATATGCCGATGACCCGCAGATTTTCGGATGAGCGGCTGTCGCAGATGCGGCGCGTCAGCTCGTAACCATCCATGTCGGGCATATGATAATCGGTGATGACAAGCTGGATCGACGGGTCCTGCGACAGGATTTCCAGCGCCCGATTGCCCGAATGGGCTTCGCTGACCTTGAAATTCTGCCGTTCCAGAATTTCCACGAGACCGGAACGCGCGGTGCGCGCATCATCGACCACCAGGACGGAAAACTGCCTGTTGGTCAAAATCCGGTCGACCGTCTTGACCACCGCATCGACGGTGCGATGACCGTCCTTGACGATGTAGTCGATGATTTTCTTCTCGGCGTAGCGCTTGCGCGCCTCCTCGTCCACCGTGGCGGTGAAGACGATAGCCGGTACCTTGCGTTCGGAAAGAAGTGCGAGAATTTCGCCCTTCGGCGCATCGGGCAGATTGAGCCCGGTCAGCGCCAGTGTGAAATCATGGGCCTGCAACAGGATATCGGCCTGCGCCATGCTGTCACAATGAATGACCTCAGCCTGCGTTTCCTCCGAGAGCCGCGTTTTCAGCAGTATGGAAAGAGCAACGGAATCTTCAATCAGAAGGATTTTGTCCTGCATGCCGTCCCAAGCCCCCCAATGGCCCGTCTCGACGTTTTTCCCGAAACACCGGACTCTCCGTCACCGTATGTCTACGGATGCGAAAATCGAGCTTGCGCATTGTTGCGGGAAGAATCGCGAAAGTAGAAAACTCTTTGATGTTCAGTAGTCTATACGAAACTATCCGTACAGCCAAACCGCAGAAGTGGAGCGTTGTACGCCTGTTTCGTTGCAACTTGGTTACGGAAAATGTCAGGATTTATGAAATGTCGTATCTTTTGTATGATTTTTGAAGTTGTGACTTATAAAAGCTACGGCGCCGATGATGGCGCCGCGCGATTGCCGGAAATTTTTTCGGCAAGATGTTGGTGAGCAGCAAGACCAGCAACTACTTCGCCGGCGATAGTAAAAACCGGAAGCTGTCCCTGAATGAAACAGTCTTGTCTCAGGCGGTACTATTGTGCAAAAACAAGGTGTTGCAGCGCTTTGCTCTTTCCGTTCAAGTCGGAAGGAGCAAATGTGTTCAGACGGTTTTGGCGGCAGGCTTGCGCTTCTGCATCAGGGCTGCGGCCGCGACGGCCTTCAGTCCGAGCGGGCGGTAGTGGCTGTTGAGGTCGGGCTTCGCCTGCGGCTGTGCCTTCGTCTCGTTCGTCATTTTTCTCTCTCCACAATTCACGCCAATCGCCTGTGCGAAGCGTGTGAGCGACCTCTTTCGAGGGAAATCTTGACGGATTCGAGGCGAAAAAAACGAAGCCGACTTTTCGGGGCTGCGACATTTTGTGCCACATCCCAAAGCCGGCTTGCGCGAGAAAAATAAACCTGCGGTTTTAAATACCGCGATCGAGGCCGTCGCCGCCATCCGCATCGCCATGCGCGTCTTCTTCGATGGTCAGCGTGCCGTAACGGCGGTGCCACAGGCGGGCGCTGAGGGGAATGAAGAGGAGATAGGCGGCAACGGTCAGAACCAGTACTTCCCAGGTGAAGCTCATCAGCATCGCCACGTAAAGCACAACGACGAGGATCATCGGCAGCACCAGATCGCGACGGATGCGGCTGGTGCCGGATTTTCCCGACCAGACCGGCAGGCGGCTGATGAGAAGATAACCGATCAGCACGGTGTAGGCCGCAGCAACATAGGCGAAGGGCTTGCCCGGCTCGACGCCGAGGAAACCGAGATAAACAGGCAGAAGCACCAGCATGGCGCCCATCGGGGCCGGAACGCCGACGAAAAATTCGTTCTGCCACGGCGCTTTCACCGGCCGCTCGATCATGACGTTGAAGCGCGCCAGGCGCAGGCCGGCGGCAATGACATAGATGAGCGCGGCGATCCAGCCGATCGAGCGGACCTGATCGAGCAGATAGATATAGACGACGAGGGCAGGGGCGACACCGAAATTGACGATGTCGGCCAGACTGTCCATCTGTTCGCCGAATTTGGAGGTCGCCTTCATCATGCGGGCGATGCGCCCGTCGATGCCGTCGAGGAAGGCGGCGAGCAGCACCATGCCAACGGCCAGCTCGAAGCGGCCTTCGATGGCAAGGCGCACGCCGCTCAGGCCCGCACAAATGGCCAGAACGGTGATGAGATTGGGAACCACGAGGCGAAAGGGGATTTCCCTCAGACGCGGCCCACGGCCGCTATCGTTGCGGCCCTCAGGTTTTCCGTTCTGTTGCGGCTCCGAAATCGGCGTTTCCATGCGCATGCCCTTCCTGTTTCCGTCAGCCGCGGCGGCTGACGACCGGGCCCTTGGCGGAGCCGAATTCGGCAAGCACGGTTTCACCGGCAATTGCCGTCTGGCCCACCGAAACGCGCGGCTCAAAACCTTCGGGAAGAAAGATGTCGAGGCGCGAACCGAAGCGGATAAGACCGAAACGCTCGCCGGCATCAACAGGTTCATTCGGCTTGACCCAGCAGACGATGCGGCGGGCGACCATGCCGGCAATCTGCACCACGCCGACCTTGCCATGCGATGTCTCGATCACGAGGCCATTGCGCTCATTGTCTTCGGAGGCCTTGTCCACTTCCGCGTTGAGGAAGAGGCCGGGGCGGTAGGCGACATTGACGATGCGGCCACGCACGGGCGCGCGGTTCACATGGCAATTGAACACGTTCATGAACACCGAGATGCGTACCATCGGCTCCTTGCCGAGTTCCAGCTCCAGCGGCGGAACGACGGTCTGGACGGCGGAAACCTTGCCGTCGGCAGGGCTGATGATCAGGTCGTCATCCTGCGGCGTCACGCGCTCGGGATCGCGGAAGAAGTAGGCGCACCAGGCCGTCAGAACGAGACCGACCCAGAACAGCGGTTCGGAGATCCAGCCGAGCACCAACGATGCGACGAAGAAGGCGGCCACGAAGACGTAGCCTTCCTTGTGGATCGGTACGATGGTGTTGCGAATGGTGTCGAACAGATTCATAAGTTTCCTTGCTCCGGTTTTCGCCTGTCACGTCTGTATATTGTCGTGATACGACATGATCCATACGGGCATGCGACAAAGTTCGCCTAGCTGGTTACAGCCAAACTTCCCGCCCGGCAATGGTCCGGTTGGTGTGCAGCCCCTGTTGTCAGGGGTTTATGCCCGTCAATGCGCGGGTTCGCCGCGGTCTACTACGCCCAGATCGTCGGTTTCGCGTACATGGCGCAACATTTCCTCTGCCCGGATCGCTTCGCGCTGGCGGCTCCACATCGAGGCATAAAGCCCGTTCTGCGCCATCAGTGAGGCGTGTGTTCCACGCTCGGCGATCAAACCTTCCTTCAGCACGATGATTTCATCGGCACTGATGACGGTGGAGAGGCGGTGGGCGATGACCAGCGTCGTGCGGTTTTTCGAAACGATATCAAGCGCGCTCTGGATTTCCTGTTCGGTGTGGGTATCGAGCGCCGACGTCGCCTCGTCGAGAATGAGGATCGGCGGCGCCTTCAGAATGGTTCTGGCAATCGCCACGCGCTGCTTTTCACCGCCGGAAAGTTTCAGGCCCCGCTCACCGACCATGGTGGCGTAACCATCCGGCAGCTTGCCGATGAAGGCGCTGATCTGCGCCGCATCCGCCGCCGCCGTGACTTCGTCATTCGTTGCCGAAGGGCGGCCGTAACGGATGTTGTAGGCGAGCGTGTCATTGAACAGCACCGTATCCTGCGGGACCATGCCGATGACGGAGCGCAGGCTCTGCTGCGTCACGTCGCGTATGTCCTGTCCGTCGATGGTGACGGCGCCTTCCTGAATATCGTAAAAACGATAGAGCAGGCGCGAGATCGTGGATTTGCCCGCACCCGAAGGGCCGACGATCGCCACGGTCTTGCCCGCCGGCACATCGAAGGAAACACCCTTCAAAATAGGTCTTTCGGGATCATAGGCGAAATGCACGTCGCGGAAGGAGATGGCGCCCGGTCCGGCGGCAAGCGGTTTCGCATCCGCCTTGTCGGTAACCTCGGCCTCGACCTCGAGAAGCTCGAACATCTGTTCGATATCGGT
Source organism: Rhizobium sp. AN73 (assembly GCF_030757975.1). NCBI lineage: Bacteria > Pseudomonadati > Pseudomonadota > Alphaproteobacteria > Hyphomicrobiales > Rhizobiaceae > Rhizobium > Rhizobium sp. AN73. The sequence goes on along the minus strand of NZ_JARWME010000002.1, from coordinate 1,548,578 downwards.
CAATCCCTGGCGGATTTCGCGATAAACGAATCCGATGAAGTTCAGCGGCACCGAAAGCTGCAGCAGAAGCGCATTGACGAACACGAAATCGCCGATGGTCTGTTCGCCGCGCTGCACGGCAAGCGCCGACATCACCATCATGACAGTGGAGCCGATGCCGAAGATCACGCCCTGGCCGAAGTTCAGCCAGCCGAGCGATGTCCAGATCGAGATCGCTGATTTTTCGTAACGCTCCATGGCGACGTCGAAGCGTTTGGCCTCCATCTCTTCGTTGCCGAAATATTTGACCGTTTCGAAATTCAACAGCGAGTCGATCGCCTTGGTGTTGGCGTCGGTGTCGCTGTCGTTCATGGCGCGGCGAATGCCGATACGCCAGTTGCTGGCCCGGACGGTGAACCAGATATAGGCCCAGACGGTAATAACCGTAACCAGCACGTAGGAAAATCCGTAGGACGCCCAGAAGATAATCGCCGTCAGCAGGAACTCGATGAATGTCGGCGCGGTGTTGAGGATGGTGAAGCGGACAATGGTTTCGATGCCCTTGGTGCCGCGCTCGATAACCCGCGAAAGCCCGCCAGTCTTGCGTTCCAGATGGAAGCGCAGCGAAAGCCGGTGCATGTGCACGAAGGTTCGGTAGGCGAGCTGGCGCACCGCATGCTGGCCGACGCTGGCGAAAAGCGAATCGCGCAGCTGGTTGAGGCCGACCTGGATCAGTCGCGTCAGATTATAGGCGATAACAAGGGCGACTGCGCCGAGCAGGAAGGCCGGAACCAGCCCGACCATGTCCAGCTTGCCGTTCAGCGCATCCGTTGCCCATTTGAAGAAATAGGGGACGAGGATCAGTACCAGCTTGGCGACGATGAGGAACACCGTCGCCCAGATCACCCGCATCTTCAGGTCAAGCCGACCTTCCGGCCACATATATGGCCAGAGATTGATCAGGGTCTGCGTGGGATTACTGGAATCCGCCGAAATGGTTTTTTTCTTGGTGGCCATCATTCGCTCCGGTCACTGCCGGAAGCCGACAGCAGGGCGGCGGCTTTGATAAGCCGCCGTGCTTGTCACAGGTAGGGTTGTTGCGGCTTCAGCGCAACGTCTTGAACGATCAGGAACCGCTCTTCAGACGCTTGCGGTGAAGTTCTTCCGCATTCGGCAGGGCCTTTTCCGGCACGCCGAAAATCTGGCCGGGCTCGATGAGATCAGGATTTTTGATCTGATCCTCGTTGGCGAGGTAGATCGTGGTGTAACGCACGCCCTGTCCGTAAACGCGGCGGGAAATCTGCCACAGCGTATCGCCGCGGCGGATGATGACGCTGTTCTGGCTCTCGGCAAGCGGCTGCTGCTCGAATGTCTGCGGACCGGCAGGTGCCTGCGGCGCGGGTGCGGGAGGCGCGATGATGTGGAGGTCGGCAAGGCGGCTTGCCAGCGTGGCGATGCCCTTGCCGATCCCGGCAACGTCGTTCGGCCATGCTTCGACCGATGTCAGCAGCTGACGCGCCTTGGCGGCGATGTCGCCTGCAAAGGCGGTGAAAGACGGCTCGGTGCCGGCGGCGGTGCGGAACTCGGAGAGCGACTTGAGGCCGATCACCACCGCAGAGCGGCCGGCAATGGCCTGATCGAGCGCCGGCGTGGCCTGATCCTTGTAGAGATTGGAAAGAATGCCGAATGCCTTCGCGACATCCGTGCGCAGCTTTTCAAAAGTCGCGCGGTCGCTTGCCGTGCTCTGGTTCTCGGTGGGCGCGGTGGTTGTGGCAGCGGAGGGCGTGACGGTTGGTGCCTGCATGGCGACGGTTGCCTGATCAGTCTGCGGGCGCTCGAAAGGAACGCGCACGCGCACCTTCGCCGTGCCATCGGCGTTCAGTTCCTCGACGGTGATGATATGGCTGCCGACGGAAAGATCGACATTGCCCTCGATGACGAAATGGCCGGAGGCTTCCGTGGTGCTTTTGCCGATTTCCTTGTCATCGACCAGCGCACGCACGGTCGAGGCGGCAGGCGCGGAACCCGCAACGAAAATCTTCGATCCCTCGAATTCGACGGCGGTGACCTGAACGGTCGCCGTCAAAGGCGCAGCGACGGGAGCCGTAGTGCCGGCGGCAGGCGCAGGCGCGTTGTTGGCGGTTGCGGCTGCAGGCTGTTCCGGTTGCGCGGCTTGCGGGGGCTGAAGTGCGGAAGGTGCGGCCTCCGGCATGGCCAGCACGCGGCTTGCCTCGCCGGGCTTGGAAACCATTGCCAGCAGTTCGCCCGCCTTGCCGTTGGGCACGGAAACGGTTGCCACTTCTTCGGATTGCGTCGCCTTGCCGGCAGTGTCGGTCGAGCGCAGCACCAGCTCATGGTCGCCGGGCGGCAGTGGATTGTCGAAAACGGCGGCGAAATCGCCCGAGCCATCGATGGTCGTCTGGGCGATCACCTTGCCATTGCTGAGAATTTCCAGCTTGGAGCCGGGCTGTGCCTTGCCTGCGATTACAGCCGAGCCATCTGGCTCGACGCGAAGCACGTCGAAGGTCGGCGCGCCGGAATTGGTCTGGGCAGCATCGGCAGCAGGCTTTGCCGGTTCGGCTGCACCATCATCGGTGCCCGTGAAGACGCCAGCCAGACGACGAACCTGTGCTGCCGCAGCGGCGGCGCTATCGGGCAGTCCGCGCAGGAAAACGCTGGTGCGTTCGGCCGCAGTGCGCGCCGTGGTGATGAGCCGCGACGTCGTTTCGTCCAGCGTTTCAGGGATTTCGATATTGGTCAGTTCTTTCAGCGATGCTTCGACATTCTTGCGAGCGGTCGCGAAATCGGCGTCGGAGGGAACCTTGCTGTCGGCGAAAAGCGTGGTCAGATCCTTGATCGACTGGGTTGCGGAGGCCGCGAGGCGCCCCACCTTGTCGGCAATATTGGCCGTCTCTTCGGCAGCGTCGGAGAGAATGTCTCCGGCCTTGTCGCCGCCCATTTCAACGCTGTTCTTCACGGCGTTGCCCGCTTCATTGATGGCGTCGCCGATCGGTTTGCCGTCATTGGAAATTCTTGGCAGGACGAAAAAGATCATGAGCAGGGTCGCAATGCCCAGCACGATCAGCGCCAGCAAACCGGCTTTATTATTTTTCATCCTGGAATCTCCGGGTATTTTAAGCTTTTTACACGAGTTGAGATTGCTAGCGTCTTACCTTGCCCCAGACAAGCGGCGTGTGGCCAAAAGGCTATATTTGCAAGGGATTTCCCAAATTTTCTTGACGTGCCGCATCCGGCATAGTTCCTTCCCCTCATGACGGACAAAAATACAGCGATTCGATCCATCTGCGTTTATTGCGGCTCCCAGCCTGGACGTGACCCGGCTCACATGGAAGCGGGCCGCGCGCTTGGGAAATCCATTGCCGAAAACGGCATTCGCCTGGTTTATGGCGGCGGCACCAAGGGCATCATGGGCGCGGTTGCCAGTGGCGTTCTTTCCAATGGCGGCGAAGTAACCGGCATCATACCGGAATTTCTGGTCGACATGGAGGCCACGCGCCATTCTCTCGGACAATTGAACGAGCTTGTCGTCACCAAGGACATGCATGAGCGCAAACATATGATGTTCGAGCGCTCGGATGCCTTCGTGACGCTGCCGGGTGGTGTCGGCACTCTGGAAGAGATCGTCGAGATCATGACCTGGGCACAGCTCGGCCGCCACGCCAAGCCGATGGTTTTCGCCAATATCAACGGCTTCTGGAACCCGATGCTGGAACTGGTGCAGCATATGCGCGATCAGGGTTTCATCCATCGCGCCCATCTTCTCAACCCGCTTGTCATCGACGAGGTGAAGGACATCGTGCCCGCCATCATCGAGCGGGCGCTGGCGCAGCAGAACCCGGAAGGCGACCCTTCGGTAATCTCCCGTCTCTAAGCTTCGGGAAACCGTTAACGAACTGCCAAGCGGTTCGTTATAATTTTAAGTGTATATTAATAGAGATTTGACTGCGGCATCGCCCCGCCCGCTCTTTTTATGGCTCCGCGCCCGATCCTGTGCCAGCGTCTACAAGGCGTAGGCTGAGCGCGGAATTTGATTTCGCCGCCATGAGAGCGGGGCTCATTGGGGAATGATTGCTTTTTTGGTGCGGCTGAAAAGCCAGGCACATTTTATTATTCAGAGAAGCCCGTTTCAGGGCAGGGATGCGATCCTCGGTTCGGCTGCCCGCCGCCGGGTTGAGGCGAAAAAGCGGCTCGGCATATTGATCGCCGGTTTCACCGTGGTCTTTGGCGTCGTTACCGCCCGTCTCGTTCAATACGGCCTTTCAGAACCCGTCGCGACCGCATGGATCAACACCGGTGCCACCGCAGTCGCCTCCCGGCCCGATATTATCGACCGCAACGGCACGCTGCTCGCAACCGATCTCAACATGGTGTCGCTTTATGCCGATCCGCGCAGGATCGTCGATGCGGACGAGGTGGTGGAGAAGCTCGCAACCGTGATACCCAATCTCGACTGGCGCGAGACGCACCGCAGATTGCGCTCGGACACCGGTTTCCAATGGCTACGGCGCCAACTGACACCGCGCCAGCAGTCGGATATCCTCGACCTCGGCATACCCGGCATCGGTTTCCGGCCGGAAAAGCGGCGTTTCTATCCGGGCGGCCCCACGGCTTCGCATATCATCGGCCACGTCAATGTCGACAATCAGGGGCTTGCCGGCATGGAGCGTTATCTCGACCAGCAGGGGCTGGCCGACCTGCGTGCCGTCGGTCTCGCCAGCGGCGCGCCGCTGGAGCCGGTGAGGCTGTCGATCGATCTGCGGGTACAGAACATCGTCCGCGAGGTCGTGCTGAAGGCAAAAAGCGCCTATCAGGCCGAAGCGGCGGGATCGGTGATCCTCGATGTGGAGACGGGCGAGGTGCTGGCCATGGCCTCGGTGCCGGATTACGATCCGAACGAGCCTTCCCGCACCCTTGCCGATGGCAGCATCGACAGGGAGTATGAAAAGGGCTGGTTCAACCGCATGAGTAATGCCACCTTCGAGATGGGCTCCACCTTCAAGAGCTTCACGCTGGCCATGGGACTGGATGCGGGTGCCATCACGCTCAATTCGGTGGTGGATGCGTCGCGCCCCATCCGCATGGGCGGCTTCACCATCAAGGATTTCAAGGGCAGGAACCGCCCGCTTTCGATCCCGGAAGTGTTTCAATATTCATCGAATATCGGCACGGCGGCGGTCGCCGACAAGGTTGGGGTCGAAGGCCACCAGCAGTTCCTGACGAAGCTCGGGCTTCTCTCCAGAATGGACACGGAAATGCCGGGCGTGGCGACGCCTACCCAGCCGCGAACGTGGAAGAAGATCAACTCCGTCACCATCTCCTTCGGGCACGGCGTTGCCACCACCCCATTGCAGACGGCGGTTGCCGCCGCCGCGCTCATCAATGGCGGAAGCCTGATCTCGCCGACCTTCCTGCCGCGTTCGAAAGAGGCCGCGGCATCGCTTTCCCGCACCGTCGTCAATCAAAAGACCAGCGCCGATATGCGCTATCTTTTCAACTGGAACGGCATCAAGGGGTCGGGTCGGGGCGCGCAGGTAGAAGGATTTCATGTGGGCGGCAAGACCGGAACCGCCGACAAGGTGATCAATGGCCGTTATGCCAAGGATATCAACTTCAACGCCTTCGTTGCCGGGTTCCCGATGCACAAGCCGAGATATGTCGTGCTGACGATGATCGACGCGCCGCGGACCGGTGTGAACGGCGGGCGCACGGCAGCCTCGACCGCAGCCCCCATGACCCGCGAAATCATCACCCAGACGGCGGCCCTTCTCGGGGTCAAGCCGCGCTTCGGTTATGACGCGACACCGCAATTACTGGTCGATTATTAATTTGCAGGGCTTCGTTATCGCTTGAGCCGCAGCAGGCTCGAGCCGGTATAGATCGCCAGCGCCACCCAGATCATCCCAAAGGCTGCCATCCGCACCATGTCGAAGGGCTCCTTGAAGATGAAGATGGCAATGAGGAAGATCATCGTCGGCGCGATATATTGCATGATGCCGATGGTCGACAGCCGCAGGAGCTTTGCGCCGTTGCCGTAAAGAATGAGCGGAACGGCGGTGATGAGGCCGCTAGCGACCAAAAGCCAGGTGTCGGTCGCGTTACCTGCCATGAAATGCGCCTGTCCGCTGAGGCCCAGCCATGCCATGACCAGAACGGCGGGAACGGAGAGAAGCATGACTTCGAGCAGGAAGCCCTGTGTGGCGCCAATCGGCAGCGTCTTGCGGAAGAAGGCGTAAAAGCCCCAGGAGACGGTGAGCACGATGGAAACCCACGGCAGGCTGCCCGCATGCCAGGTAAGGATCGCGACCGCAAGCGCCACCAGAACGATTGCGGCGATCTGCGCGGGATAGAGCTTTTCCTTCAAAAGCACAGCACCAAGAAAGATGCTGAACAGCGGATTGATGAAATAACCCAGCGCCGCATCGAGCGCGCGGCCAGCACCAATCGACCAGATATAGACGCCCCAGTTTATGCTGATAAGTGCGGCCGTCAGGCTCGCCATGGCCAGCATTTTCGGGTTCTTCAGCGCCGCCCTTATCTCCGCCGTCCGCCCGATCGCTATAAGCACGGCGGCGGCGATGGGCACCGACCAGATGACGCGGTGAACGATGACCTCGATCGGCGAAATATGCGCAACCGCCTTCATGTAGAGGGGAAGGAACCCCCACAGCAGATAGGCGGAAAGCGCGAAAGCAAAACCGCGCGCGCTATCGCCGCCCTCTTGGGCCGGGAGCGTTTTATCGAGTGCCATGGGAGTACCGCCAATTATTAGGGATAGCCGCTTTTATAGCGGATCGGTGTGGCGGCGGCCAATTCATTTCCGTGAAGCGTTCATGAGAAAAACTGCATGAATAAAAGGCGCTTTGCCCTTGAAACGGGCTGTCGCTGCAGCCAGCCGGATGATGGCCGCTGGAAAGCCCGCGTGAATCATTCTCTCATCCGGCCGCCGCAAGGTTCTGAAAGGGCTGGTTATTTTCCTGCAAAACGGTCGTTTGCGCGGATCAGCTGGTCGAGAATGCCGGGTTCGCTCAGCGAGTGTCCGGCCGCCTCGATGATATGGAAATCTGCCTTCGGCCACGCCTTGGCGAGCTGCCAGGCATATTTCAGCGGGCAGGGCATGTCATAACGTCCATGCACGATGACACCAGGAATGTCCCTAAGCTTGCCGGCATTGCGCAGCAATTGCTCATCCTCCAGCCAGCAATCGTTGACGAAGAAGTGGTTCTCGATGCGGGCGAAAGCGATGGCATATTTGTCCTCGCCGAAATCCTCGACACGTTCCGGATCGGTAACCAGCGAAATGGTCGCACCTTCCCACTGGCTCCATGCTCTGGCGCATTCGAGCTTCTTGGCCTCGTCCGTGCCGGTGAGGTAGCGGTTATAGGCCTGCATCATCTCGCCGCGTTCCGCTTCAGGAATGGGAGCGATGAAGTTTTCCCAACGGTCGGGATACATTTCGGATACGCCGAACTGATAATACCAGTCCAGCTCTGGTCTGGTGACGGTGTAGATGCCGCGCAGAACCAGCTCGCTGACGCGCTCGGCATGGGTCTCGGCATAGGCGAGCGCCAGCGTCGAGCCCCAGGAACCGCCGAAAACCAGCCATTTTTCGAAACCGCAGAGCGCGCGCAATTTTTCGATGTCGGCGACCAGATGCCAGGTGGTGTTGGCTTCCAGTTCCGCATGCGGCGTGGAACGGCCACAGCCGCGCTGATCGAACAGGATGACGTCGTAAAGTGCGGGATCGAAAACGCGGCGATGCGTGGGATTCACCCCGCCGCCCGGACCGCCATGCAGGAAAACCGCCGGTTTTGCACCGCGTGTGCCCACCCGTTCCCAATAGATCGTGTGGCCATCACCGACATCGAGCATGCCGGTCTCGAAGGGTTCGATCTCTGGGTAAAAGCTGCGCAATTCCTGCTTCATGTTTCACTTTCCTTCGGGTGGCCATTTGGCCGTGTCGTGGTCGGGGTGCTGCCGGTTGTTCACCGGTACTCGGTTCTCATCCGGCGCAGGTTCCGGCTCCACCGGCAAGCCGTCGAGTTCGGCGAACCAGTGTATTTTGCTGCCCAGATTGGACTGCGCCTCGGGTTTTACCCGCTCCGGCTCATCCAGCGAGCCAAGGGTGATGTTGATGAAATCGGCGTCCGGTATGTCGTAGAAAAGCGGCGTGCCGCAACGCCCGCAAAAGCCCCGGCGGACATCATCGGAGGATTGAAACCACGAAGGCTCGCCACGGGTCATTTCAAATTTTGCGCGGCTGCTTGCGGCAAGCGGCATGAAATAATTGCCGGCCGCCTTCTGGCACATGCGGCAATGGCACACATGCGGATAGCGCAAACTGCCCTCAACGCGGTAACGCACGGCCCCGCATTGGCATCCACCACTGAAGTTTTCGATAGCACTCATGCGCGGTCGTCTTCCGGCGGCCAGACCTTGGTGTCGTGGTCCGGGTGCTGGAAGGAGGTGATTTCCGCTTCATCCACGCCCTGTTCCACGGCCGGTTTGCCGAACAGCTGCTCGATCCACGGCATGCGCTTGTGGAAATTGACCTGCACTTGCGGTTCGATCCGCTCCGGTTCATCGAAAGCGCCGATGGCGATCTCCACGCCGCCAGGGTAATGATAGGTCAGCGGCGTGCCGCATTTGCTGCAGAAACCGCGATGGATTTTGGCCGACGAGCGGAAGAGGGACGGCTGGCCGCGTGTCCAGGTCAGATGCGCCTGATCGGCGCTGACGAGCGCGCCGAAGAAATTGCCGAAATGTTTCTGGCACATGCGGCAGTGGCAGATGGAGGCCCGGCCAAGCTTGCCCGCATGGAACCGCACGGCGCCGCATTGGCAGCCGCCGGAAAAACCCGTTTCACTCATTATTTGTTCTCCGGTGGCCAGCTCTCGGTGTCGTGGTCGGGATGCTGATAAGAAACGAGATCGGCGAGGTAATCCACCGACGTCAGGTCATCTTCCGTGGGGACCGCGGGCAAAGTGTGGATGCTGTCGACAAAATCGATCTTGCGCTCAACACCCCATTGTACGGTGGGCGGCAAGGCGGCGGGATCATCGAAAGCACCGGCCGCAACCGCCATGCCATCCGGCGCCTCATAGGTCAGCGGCGTACCGCATTCGGGGCAGAAGCCGCGCTTGACGACGCTGGAGGACTGAAACCGTTTCGGCTCGCCGCGCGTCCATTCGAATTCCACCTCGCGCACGGATACCAGCGGCGCATAATAGGCTCCAAAAGCTTTCTGGCACATGCGGCAGTGACAGACCGAACTGTCTTTCAAGTCGCCGGTTGCGCGGAAACGGATAGCACCGCATTGGCATCCGCCTGTGTAGGTGGTCATGGTTGGGCCTCCTTTATCGTTCGAACAATATGGAGACAGACATTGTCTATGTCTTTCAGAATATCGTCGTTCCAGAAACGGAGGACGGTCCAGCCGTCTTTCTGAAGCCGCGCCGTTCGTTCCTGATCGTATTGTAGCGCTGCCTCGGTTGTATGTTGGGAGCCATCGATCTCGATAATTAGGCGATGATCCGAACATGCGAAATCGACGATAAAACCGGCAATCGGCATTTGTCTGCGGAAACTTAACCCCTCGAGGCGATGCGCGCGAATAGCATTCCAGAGCTTCAGTTCGGCATCCGTCATTACTTTCCGCATCTGCTTCGCATATTTGCGATGCATCGGGTCTACGTCCGCGTGTGGCATGATTGGTTCGCCAGTTAGCTGCCTCATCGTAGATTGGTTGAGGTAACTTAAAATCGCAAGCAGATTGTGGTGACTGTAGTAGACCCCCCTCTGCCCTGCCGGGCATCTCCCCCACAGGTGGGGAGATCAGCTGGAAGCATACTCCCGCTCCATATTCAGCGTTAAAGATGGGCGAGCGATAACAGCGATTAATCTCCCCACCTGTGGGGGAGATGCCCGGCAGGGCAGAGGGGGTAAGCCCCAACCACCGCCGGCTTACTACCGCTTCAACTCCCAGGTCGTCGTCCGCTCACCAGTTTCCTTGTCCTTGCCATCCTTCAGCTGAATACCCTTCTCGGAAAGCTCGTCACGCAAACGATCAGCCTCCGCGAAATTCTTCGCCTTCAGCATTTCCAGACGCAGTTGCACCAGTGCATCCACGGCCGAAACGATGGCTTCGTCCATTTCCGCTTTTTTCGGCAAAACGCCGAGCAGGGCGGCGCTTGCCGCAAAGGCAGGCAGTCGGGTTGGATCGGTATTGGCGGCGTGTGCCAGTGCATGCAGCGCCTGCACGGCGGCAACCGTGTTCAGGTCATCGGCAAGCGCATCAAGCACTGAAGCATCCGGCTCGGCGTCGGAAACCTCAGCCGTCGGCCACTTGGCCAACAGGCGTTCGGCCTCTTCCAGACGCTTCACCGAAAAATCGATCGGCTCGCGGTAATGCGTCATCAGCATGGCAAGGCGAAGCACTTCGCCCGGCCATTGGCGGCCGCCGAATTTTTCGGTGTGCAGCAATTCGTAGATGGTCACGAAGTTGCCCTCGGACTTCGACATCTTGCGGCCTTCCACCTGCACGAAGCCGTTGTGCATCCACACATTGGCCATGACCTGCGTGTCATGGGCGCAACGCGATTGCGCGATTTCGTTTTCGTGATGCGGGAAGATGAGATCGAGCCCGCCGCCGTGAATGTCGAACACTTCGCCGAGATAGCGACCGGCCATGGCCGAGCATTCGATGTGCCAGCCCGGACGGCCGCGACCCCAGGGGCTTTCCCAACCCGGCTCATTGTTTGAAGAAAGTTTCCAGAGCACGAAATCGCCCGGGTTCTTCTTGTGGGCTTCCACCGCCACGCGCGCACCCGCCTGCTGTTCGTCCAGCGGCCGTTTGGAAAGCTGGCCGTAGTCCGCCATTGAGCGGGTGTCGAACAGCACCTCGCCGCCGGCCGTATAGGCATGGCCGCGCGCGATCAGTTTTTCGATGAGGTCGATCATCTCGGCGATGTAGTCGGTGGCGCGCGGTTCGACGGTCGGCGGAAGGCAGCCAAGCATGGCCACGTCCTCATGGAACTGGTCGGCGGTCTTTCTCGTCACCGCGTGAATAGCTTCGTTCAGCGGCAGTTGCGGATAGTCGCGCAGTGCCCTTGCGTTGATCTTGTCATCGAGATCGGTGATGTTGCGGGCGTAGGTCACATGGCTTTCGCCATAGACGTGGCGTAGCAGCCGGAAAAGAACATCGAAAACGATGACCGGGCGCGCATTGCCGATATGGGCGAAATCGTAGACCGTGGGTCCGCAGACATACATGCGCACATTGTCGGCGTCGATTGGCGCAAATTCGGCCTTTTCGCGTGTCAGGGTATTGTGGAGTTTCAGGCGCAAGGACATGCGGGTGTTCCCTAAAGGCAGTCAATTGTCCTGACCGGACCGTTTGTCTGTTGGACCTTGCGGGGAGACGAAAACGATCTGGCCGGTGGCGAACCAGCAAAAATTATTCAGCAGCAGGTGCAGATCGTTGTTTTCATGCCTTGCCTTATGGCGTGCCGGTCTTGCGCGGTCAAGCGTTTCTCTTGGGGCGCCAGAACCGCCTTGACCAAAAGTCTATTCCGGCTGGCGATAATCCAGGAATTTACCCTCGCGCACCACGAAGAGCTTGCCGGTTTCGGTAAGCTCGGGCGAGGCGAGTTGAACAATAGCGGCGGCCACTTCAGAAGGGTGCGGCACGTCTGCGGGGTCTTCGCCGGGCATGGCCTGGGCGCGCATGGCGGTGCGCGTCGCGCCGGGGTTGATGCTGTTGATGCGCAGCGCGGTTTTATCAGTTTCCGCAGCCCAGGTGCGGGCAAGCGCTTCGACGGCCGCCTTGGAGGTGGAATAGACACCCCAGAAGGGACGACAGGTGTGAGCAACTCCCGAAGACAGGATCAGCGCACGGCCGGCATCCGATCTCAAAAGCAGCGGCTCAACCGAGCGGATCAGCCGCCAGGTGGCGGTGACATTGATGGTCATGACCCTTTCGAAGACTTTCGCCTCGATATGGCCGACCGGGGAGATGACGCCGAGAACGCCGGCATTGGCGACCAGAATATCGAGCTTGCCCCAGCGCTCGAAGATATTGGCTCCCAGCGCATCGATGGCATTCATGTCGGCGAGGTCGAAGGGAACCAGCGTCGCGGTGCCGCCGACGGCCTTGATGGCGTCATCAAGATCTTCGAGGCCGCCGACCGTTCTGGCGCAGGCAATGACATGCGCGCCGGCCTTGGCGAGTTCCAGTGCCGTGAAATAACCGATGCCGCGCGAAGCGCCGGTGACGAGCGCGATCCTGCCCTTGAGATTGATGGTCATGTTGCCCCCTCCGAAATTCATTCCGCTTCTTTTATGAAGCGACTGACGTCAACCGCAAGCGATCAAAACGCCGCAGCGGGCACAGTTTCAATCGCACGCAACAAAAAAGCGGCCACCGGAAACCGGTGGCCGCTTGTTATTTCCGGACTATCAGCCGTTGCTGGCCAGCATGGAAATCTTGCTGCCCATCGCCTCGCCGTTCTGGTCGAGAAGGCGGGTGGGATAGTCGCCGGTGAAATAATGGTCCGTGAATTGCGGACGTGCATTGTTGCGGTTTTCGCCGCCGACAGCCCGGTAAAGCCCGTCGATCGACAGGAAGGCAAGCGAATCAGCGCCAATGAATTTCGCCATGGCGTCCACATCGGCATATTGGTTGGCCAGAAGCTTGTCGGCATCAGGTGTATCGATGCCGTAGAAATCCGGATGGAAGATCATCGGGCTGGCGACGCGGATATGCACTTCCTTGGCGCCCGCTTCGCGGATCATCTGCACGATCTTCACCGAGGTCGTGCCGCGCACGATGGAATCATCCACCAGCACCACGCGCTTGCCTTCAATCATCGCCCGGTTGGCGGAATGCTTGAGCTTTACGCCGAAAGCGCGAATCTGCTGCGTCGGCTCGATGAAGGTACGGCCGACATAATGGTTGCGGATGATGCCGTATTCGAAGGGAATACCGCTTTCCTGCGCAAAACCGAGTGCAGCCGGCGTACCGCCATCGGGAACCGGAACCACGACATCGGCTTCCAGTGGGGCTTCCTTGGCAAGGTTCATGCCCATGTTCTTGCGCGTCGTATAGACGTTGCGGCCGCCGACGACGGAATCGGGGCGGGCGAAATAGACATATTCGAACAGGCACAGACGTTCCGGCTGCGGCTTCGATGGCTTGCGGGCGTCGATGGTGATCGAGCCATCCGGCTGGATTTCGCAGATGATGACTTCGCCGTTTTCAACGTCGCGCACGAATTTCGCGCCGATGATATCGAGAGCACAGGTTTCCGAGCAGAAGATAGGCTTACCATCAAGCTCGCCCATGACCAGCGGGCGTATGCCGATCGGGTCGCGCGCGGCAATCAGCTTGGTGCGCGTCATGGCCAGCATCGAATAGCCGCCTTCCATCTGGCGGATGGCGTCGATGAAACGGTCGGCGGTGGAGCTGTGACGCGAACGGGCGATGAGGTGGAGAACGACTTCGGTATCGGAGGTCGACTGACAGATGGCGCCGGTGGCGATGATCTGGCGGCGAAGCGTGAGGCCATTGGTGAAGTTGCCGTTATGGGCAATCGAAATGCCGCCTTCTTCCAGCTCGGCAAACAGCGGCTGCACGTTGCGCATCGCCACTTCGCCTGTGGTGGAATAACGGGTGTGGCCAATCGCGATGGAGCCGGGCAGGCGGGCAAGCGTTGCCGGATCGGTATAATGATCTCCGACGAGGCCCATATGGCGTTCCTGATGGAAGCGCTTGCCATCGAAGGAGACGATGCCCGCTGCCTCCTGGCCGCGATGCTGAAGCGCATGCAGGCCGAGAGCGGTGAGGGCGGAGGCATCGGCATGGCCGAGAATGCCAAATACGCCACACTCTTCGTGCAGCGTATCGCCGTCGATCTCTTCTTTGAACGTGGCCCCAGGAAACTTGGAATGCGAAAGCGGCTCAATCATCCGGCTTGCCCTTGCTCTCTAACGAGAAAAAAGAAAGACCCCTCCGGTGAGTTTGTCTCCCGGTCGGCCTGTCTGTGTCGTGCTTGATATTTAGCACAAATAGCGCGCCTTGCATGCATTGCAAGGCGCGACACTGTGTCAATTATTCGTTGCCGGCGCATTTGTCGCCGGAGCATCTTCCGCAGGCGTCTGCGCGGCTGCCGGTTCCTGCGGTTTTCCGAGGATACGGGCGCGGATCTGCGGCTCGATATCGTCAGGCAGAACCGCTTCCAGCTTGCCCACCAGCCCGTCGAGGAAGGGCTTGGCCTTGGCCTGCGTCACCCATTGCGGCTGCGTTTTCACGTCCACCAGCCAGTTCCAGAAGGCGACCGCGACGACCAGCAGCAGAATGCCGCGCGCTGCGCCGAACAGGAAACCGAGCGTGCGATCCAGCGCACCGATGCGGCTGTCGATGATGAAATCGGCAATACGCGAGGTGATGAAGGAAATGACGACGAGGGAGACGAGGAAGACGACGCCCGCCGAACCGGCAATGGCGATCTTGTCGTCATCGGTATAGTTGCGCGCATAGGGCAACAGGATCGGGAACAGATAATAGGCAGCGGCGACCGAACCGGCCCAGCTCGCGATGGACAGAATCTCGCGGGAAAAACCGCGTACCATCGCGAGAATGGCGGAGAAAAGAACAACGGCGATGACGATGCCGTCGAAAATTGTAATGGGCATATACCAACTCCGGAGGTGCGACGCCTTGTCAGGCGCTGCCTTGCCAATTGTGCGACCCTCTTACACCACTGTTTCCCTTGGCGAAAGGATCAATATTAGTCGTCCTCAACCTGTTTGAACCGGTTGCCGGAACCGGCGATGCGCGCCACAAGGTCCGGTAGGCTTTCTATTTCTGTCCAGCGACCCTTGCCCGCCTTCGGCAATTCAGCCGAAGCAGACGGCAGAAGTGCGGCGGAGAAACCGAGTTTTTCAGCTTCTTTCAATCGCTGGCCCGTGTGCGAGACGGGCCGTACCGCGCCCGACAGGCTGATCTCGCCGAAATAGACGCAATCGGCGGGCAGGGCAAGACCGGCAAGTGAGGAAACCAGCGCAGAGGCAATCGCCATATCCGCAGCCGGTTCGGAAATGCGGTATCCACCGGCGACGTTCAGATAAACGTCATGTTGCCCGAGCTTCACGCCGCAATGGGCCTCCAGCACGGCAAGGATCATGGCGAGTCGCGAACTGTCCCAGCCGACCACGGCGCGGCGCGGCGTGCCGAGTGAGGTGGCCGCGACCAGCGCCTGCACCTCGACCAGAATGGGGCGCGTGCCCTCCATGCCGGCGAAGACGGCAGCGCCCGGCGATTTCTCATTGCGCTCGCCGAGGAACAGTTCGGAAGGATTGGAAACCTCGCGCAATCCCCGGTCGGACATTTCGAACACGCCGATCTCGTCCGTCGGTCCGAAGCGGTTCTTGACGGTGCGAAGAATGCGGTAATGGTGGCCGCGGTCGCCTTCGAAATACAGCACGGCGTCAACCATGTGCTCCACCACGCGCGGACCGGCGATCTGGCCTTCCTTGGTCACGTGGCCCACCAGCACCATGGTCGCGCCCGTCTGCTTGGCATAACGGATCATCGCCTGCACGCCGGTGCGCACCTGCGTCACCGTGCCGGGGGCGGAATCGGCCGTGTCGCTCCACAGCGTCTGAATGGAATCGATGATGACCAGATCGGGACGTTTGCCCTCGGAAATCGTTGCGAGAATATCCTCGACATTGGTCTCGGCCGCCAGCAGCACATCGGTTTCCGCTGCACCAAGACGCTGGGCGCGCAGACGCACCTGCGCCACCGCCTCTTCGCCGGAGACGTAGATGACACGGTGTCCGCGTCGCGAAAGGGCAGCCGCCGCCTGCATCAGCAGGGTCGATTTACCGATGCCAGGATCGCCGCCGATCAGAACTGCCGAACCGCGCACGAAGCCGCCGCCGGTCGCCCGGTCGAGTTCGCTGATGCCGGTCGGAATGCGGGGCGCTTCCTCGATCTCGCCGGAAAGTGCTGTGAGCGCGACCGGCCGGCCCTTTTTCGGCGTCTTGCCGGGGCCGGAGCCAATGCCACCCATCGGGTCTTCCTCGACGATGGTATTCCACTCGCCGCAGCCTTCGCATTTTCCCGCCCAGCGGTTGTGAACCGTGCCGCAGTTCTGGCACACGAATTGGGTCTTGGCTTTGGCCATCTATGTCAATTTTCTTCTTGTTTGAAATCTTTGGCGGAAATGTCCTGGTGGCCGTGCAGCACGCGCAGGACATACATTTTCTTGTCGTCGACTACGAAGTAGATGCATCGGTCGCGATGGGGAAATGCCCGCAAATTCGGTGCATAACTTCTGGGTACCCCTGTCATCCCGTACCGTGCCAGGGAAATCATTTTATCGTTGATGTCGTCAAGAAAACGCCTTGCAGCGGCAGGATTGAATTGCGCGATATAATTATGATCGGCGAGAAGATCGCTCAGCGCCCGTGCGGAGACCACCAGACGCCTTCGCTTCATTCTGCTCCTCCGCGAGCTTCATAATGTGTGCGGTTAAATCATCCGCCGTGGAAAATTCCATAACCCTTCCGGCTTCCACATCGTCCAGCCCTTCCTGAATCAATCGCTGAAGCTCTACGAAGCGGCCTTCTTTACTGCCCATAAGGCGAAGACCAGCGGAAATCACCGCATCCGCATCCTTGAAGATTCCGGCAGCCACCTGCTCTTCGATGAACTTTTCGTCCTGCTCGCTCAAATGGATTTCGGGCATTTCGATCTCCTTTTGTTCTCTTTTAGCACAGGTCGCTTCCGCTTTCCAAGAGCTAAAGACGTGGTTCAGTCGTCAGCCATCAGATATTGCCGCTCATAGCGCAGGCCGAGACCCGTCAGCATCTCGTAACCGATGGTGCCGGCCGCCCGCGCTACCTCATCGACCGGCACGTTCGGGCCGAAAAGCTCGATATAGTCGCCGGTGCGAACGGCATTTGCCGGTAGATCCGTCACATCGAAAATGGTGAGGTCCATCGTCACGCGGCCGGCCACCGGCGCCTTGTGACCGTTGATGATGCCGTAAGCGCCGCCATGGCCCATTTCGCGCAAGGGAATGCCGGAACCGGAAAGCGAACGCTGGTATCCGTCGGCATAACCGACGGAAGCGATGGCAAGCCGGCTTGCCCGTTTCAGCAGGAAGGAGCCGCCATAGCTGACGGTCTGGCCTTCACCCGCCTCGCGAATCTGGATGATCCGCGCTTCGGCCTTCGCAACGGGTCGCATCGGGTTTGCGACGTCGTTGATAGCCTCGCCGCCGTAGAGGGCGATGCCGGGACGGGTGAGATCGAAATGATAGTCGTTACCCAGAAAGATACCGGCCGAAGCCGAGAGGCTTGATTCGATACCTTCGAAAGCGGCGCTAACCTTGCGGAATGATTCGAGCTGGACCCTGTTCATCGGCGAAGAAGGCGTATCGGCGCAGGCGAGATGCGACAGCACCAGAACCGGGTCAAAACTCGCCGGCCGTGTCACGTCGTCGGCCAGAAACAGCGCGTCGTCGAGCGGCAGGCCGAGCCGGTTGAAGCCGGTATCCACATGCAGCGCGCAGGGGTGTTCGCCACGGTCCGCAACCGTCGCCATCCAGAAGGAAAGCTGTTCCTCTGAGGCCAGAACCGGCACGAGATCATTGTCGAAGACCTGACGCTCCTGGCCCTGCCAGATGCCTGATAGCACGAAGATACGTGCTTCCGGGGCGTAGGATCGCAAGGTTGCCCCTTCGGCTACCGTTGCCACGAAGAAATCGCGCGCGCCGGCGTGATAGAGGGTTGCGCCGCAATCCTCGATACCAAGCCCATAGGCATCCGCCTTCACGACAGCCGCCGTCCGCGCCTTGCCGGACCGCTTCTTCATGTCCCGCCAGTTATCGGCCAGCGCGCCGAGATCGACGGTGAGCCTCAGCGGCGCATATTCGAAAGCGTCGGTTTCGTTTTCGGAAAAGGTCTCTTCGAAGTCGTCTGTCATGCCATGCGTCCAGATTGAATTGGAACCGGCCGGACCCTAGCACTTTTGTTCAAGACGGTAATGACCGATTGATTTAAACTCACTCTATGCACAATGTTTCGCAGGAACAGGCTCTGGATTTCATGCCCGTCGCGGCGACGGAAACGACGCGTTTCTGGCGTGACCGGCGGTTCGGCGGCATGGAATGTCTGAGCGCGACATTCCTGACACATGAATATTCGCCGCATGCGCACGATACCTTCTCGATCGGTGCGATCGAAAGCGGCTCGCAGATTTCCACCATTCAGGGCACCACCGAACAGACGGGACCGGGCCATCTCTACCTCATCAACCCGGATGAGATTCACGATGGTGCGCCGGGTGGTGGCGGTTATCGCTACCGGATGATCTACCCCGATGCAGCGCTTCTGCGCGATATCATCGAGGATGTGACGGGCAGGGCCTTTCATGGCATGCCATCCTTTCCGCGATTTCTGCCGCGTGATCCACAGATGGCGGCGGCTTTCCAGATGGCGCATCGGCGGCTGGAGGCCAAATCCGGCGCTCTTGAGGCGGATGAGGGCATGTTTTCGGTTCTGGCGGCGCTGTTCGGCAGGCATGGCAGCGCCATCATCCTGCCGCTCGAAACCCGCGAGAAAACGGCGGTCCATACCGCCCGGGATTATCTTTCCGACAATTACGAGACCGATATCGGTCTTGAGGAACTGGCTTCAATTGCCGGCCTTAGCCGCGCCCACCTCATCCGGGCTTTCCGCAAGGAATTTCACATCACCCCGCACGCCTATCTGACGGATGTGCGCATCCGGCAGGCACGCCGTCTTCTGCGTGCCGGCGAGATGCCGGCCGAGGTGGCGGCGCTGTGCGGTTTTGCCGATCAGGCGCATTTCACCCGGCATTTCAAGGCGCGAACCGGCGTCACGCCGGGGCAATTCCGGGTGGCATAAACCCAACTTGGCGTTTCCGCCGTGCAATGTCACTTTCCTTCAAGACTGTGGGGCTTGCCGGGCGTAATCGCACTCTTCTGAAAAGGAGAATGCGATGTCCCACTTGCAAAAACGCGGGGAATTCAGTGCCGGCTTGAGAGCCGCGGCACCTTTGCTGGTCGCCATGGTCCCGATCGGCGTGGTGTTCGGCGCCGTCGCGGTCGGCAAAGGATTGTCGCCGTTCGAAGCGTCGCTGATGTCGCTGCTGGTCTTTGCCGGCGGCTCGCAATTCGTGGCCATGGATGTGTGGACGCATCCGGCAAGCTGGAGCGCACTCGGCTTTGCCGCGCTGCTGGTCAATCTGCGCCATGTGCTGATGAGCGCCTCCATCGCCGGCAAGCTGGAGGACTTCAGCGGCTGGCGAAAATATGCGGCGATGCTGGTGCTGACGGACGAATCCTGGGCGCTGTCGGAGTTCCGGGTCATCACCGGCAGGCTGACTGCGGCCTTTTTCACAGGCGCCGCACTATCGATCTATCTGGTCTGGAACCTTGCCACTCTGGCAGGCGCGCTGCTCGGGTCGGTCATGGGAGACATGTCGGTCATCGGTCTGGATTTTGCGTTCCCGGCCGTCTTCATCGTGCTGCTCATGGGGTTCTGGAAGGGCAGGGAAACGGGCCTCGTGCTTCTGGCAAGTGCAGCCGCCGCTTATCTCACCCATGCGCTGGTGCCGGGAGCCTGGTATATCGCCGCTGGAGCGCTGGCGGGACTTGCCGTTGCCGCCCTCGGTGATGCTGAACAGGTGGAGCAGCCTGCATGACGCTTGATACAAACACCCTTTTGGCGATCCTTGCCATGATGGCGGCAACCGTTGCCACACGCCTTGGCGGCCTGCTTCTGGTCAACCACTTTACCTTGACGCCACGTTTGAAAAAAGCGCTTGGCGCAGTTCCACCCGCTGTTCTGATGGCCGTGGTCACGCCGACGGCGCTTGCAAGCGGGACGGCGGAAACCATCGCCTGTGCTGTGACGGCCATCGCCGCACTTCGCCTCAGCCTCCTGCCGGCCGCAACGCTCGGTGTCGTCACCGTGGCGCTGCTGCGCGGAATCGGATTGTGAGACAATCCTGCCAAAGCCCTGAAAAGACTCGATGCATTCAACTGTAAACGCGAATCGGAATGCCGAGGGCGACAGGCTAGAGCCGTCTCGCCCCCGTTATTTAATTCGGATCAATGCTCTTCGTACTGGCTGAAGCTCGGGTCGGCCAGATCGGCAAAGCGGGTGAATTCGGACTGGAAGGCGAGCTTCACCGTGCCGGTCGGTCCGTGACGCTGCTTGGCGATGATGACGTCGGCGGTGCCTTTCACCTTGTCAAACAGGGCTTCCCACTCGCCATATTTAGGATCGGAAATATCGCGCGGCTCCATGTTCTTGACGTAATATTCCTCACGGAACACGAACAGCACCACGTCGGCGTCCTGCTCGATCGAGCCCGATTCACGCAGGTCGGAGAGCTGCGGGCGCTTGTCTTCACGGCTTTCCACCGCACGGGAGAGCTGTGAAAGCGCGATGATCGGAACGTTGAGTTCCTTGCCCAGCGCTTTGAGACCCGTGGTGATCTGGGTGATTTCCTGCACGCGGTTTTCACCGCTTTTACCCGCCCCGGTCATCAGCTGAATATAGTCCACCACCAGAACGTCGAGGCCGCGCTGGCGCTTCAGGCGACGGGCGCGGGCGGAAAGCTGGGCGATGGAGATACCACCGGTCTGGTCGATATAGAGCGGCACCTTCTGCATCATCTGGGAGCAGGCGACGAGCTTTTCGAAATCGGCCTCGGTAATGTCACCGCGACGGATTTTCGAGGACGAGACTTCGGTCTGCTCGGAAATGATACGGGTCGCCAGCTGTTCGGACGACATTTCGAGTGAATAGAAGCCGACGACGCCGCCGTTTTTCGCCTTGAACGAACCATCAGGCTGGACTTCCTGATCGTAGGTCGCCGCGATATTATAGGCGATGTTGGTGGCAAGCGAGGTCTTGCCCATACCAGGACGACCCGCAAGCACGATAAGGTCGGAACGCTGCAGGCCGCCCATGCGGGCGTCGAGCGAGTGAATGCCGGTGGAAATGCCGGACAGATTGCCGTCGCGTTCGAAGGCGGCACCAGCCATGTCGATCGCCAGGGCCACAGCATCGTTGAACGACTGGAAGCCGCCGTCGTAACGGCCGGTTTCCGCCAGCTCAAACAGGCGGCGCTCGGTGTCTTCGATCTGCGACTGCGGCGGCATGTCCAGCGGCGCGTCATAGGCGATGTTGACGACATCCTCGCCGATCTGGATCAGCGCGCGGCGCAGGGCGAGATCGTAGATCGCCCGGCCGTAATCTTCCGCGTTGATGATCGACACGGCTTCGGCCGCCAGACGCGCCAGATATTGCGCCACCGTCAGGTCGCCAATCTTGTCGTCGGCGGGCAGGAAGGTCTTGATCGTCACCGGATTGGCGGTCTTGCCCATACGGATGATATCGCCCGCCACTTCGAAAATCTTGCGATGCAACGGCTCGTAGAGGTGCACGGGTTTAAGAAAATCCGACACACGGTAATAGGCGTCGTTGTTGACGAGGATGGCGCCCAGCAGCGCCTGTTCGGCCTCGATATTGTTCGGGGCTTCGCGGTAATGCGGTTCCGCCGGTTGCGCGGGGGTGATCTTTCTCACAGCGTCGTTCATGGTTTGCGCGATCTCCCTTTGCCTGTGTGCTTAAACCTTGGGTTTGGCTTTCTGGGGCATGGCAGTCAATGATATTGTTGCAACACTATACGGCGGGCTGACGTCCGCTCTGCAAAGCTGGATCACATTTTTAGTTGTCCCCAGCAATCCACAGGCGGGTGAGGGACAGACCCGGTTTGATGGCTCCGGAATTTCATGGCAACGTGATTCGCTGCCATGAGTTTAGCGCATGGCAGACCCGGCGTGAAAGAAACTTGAAAATCGTCAGTCTTCCAAATAAATAGGCAGTAAATAAGTAGTGTGCTAATTATAAGGCTAGCTGACATGTCCCGCGAAACCGACAAGGAACAGCTTCTGGACGAGGTTTCCGCTTTCACTCGCAAGCTGCGCGCATTTTTTGACGCGCGGGTAGGGGAAAGCGGTCTGACGCTGGCGCGTGCGCGTGCGCTTTTCGCCCTGTCGCGGCGCGGGCCGCTGACCCAGACGGAACTTGCCGAGGAAATGGAAATCGAAACGCCCACGCTGGTGCGCGTGCTTGACGGCATGGAGAAACAGAACCTCATCGAGCGCCGTTCCGATGAGACCGACCGTCGTGCCAAACGCATCCACATGACGGCGGAGGGAGAGAAAACCTCCGAGACGGTGCAGGCGGTGGCAAAAAATCTCCGTTCGGAAATCGCCGCCGATATTTCCTCGCAGGATCTGGCGATGGCGCTGGATGTCATGCGGCGGCTTTCGGCCAATCTGCAAAATCTGGCGAGCGGGAGGGTACAATCGTGAGTACCGTGGTGCCGCAAACGGCGGATGAGGCCGCTTCCGAAAATGCCGAAGCGACGGTCAAGCCCGCCGACGTACAGAAAGAAGACGCCGCTGCTCCTCAGGTGACGAGCAGCGCAAACCCCGACGGAACCGCGCCGGAACCCGCCACTCCCGCCGCACCGCAACCGGTGGAGCGGCCAGTGTGGTTGCGGCTGTGTTTCATCTTCGCGGGCCTCGCGTTCTTCATCACGCAAGGGTTGGGCATGAACCTCGTCATGGCCAATCTCTACCAGTTGCAGGGCGAGTTTTCCGCTACGGTGGCCGAGGTTGCCTGGCTTTCCGCCGCCTATATGGCGCCCTACGCCACGTTTTCCATCGCGCTGTTCAAGGTGCGCACGCAATATGGATTACGGCCCTTTGCAGAACTTTCGATTATCGTTTTCGTGATCGCCTCCTGCCTCAACCTGTTCGTGACAGATCTGCATTCGGCGATCGTTATCCGCTTCCTCAGCGGCATGGCGGCGGCACCTCTTTCCTCGCTCGGTTTTCTCTACATTCTGGAGGCCTTTCCACCGGCGCGAAAATTCTCGCTGGGCTTCAGCATCGCGCTCACCGGCACCTTGCTGTCAGCGCCGCTGGCGCGCATCGTTTCGCCCTCCCTGCTGGAAATTGGCGGCTGGAATGCCCTCTACACCATGGAAATGGGCTTCGCGCTGATCTCGCTCGCTTTGATCTACATGTTGAAAGTCACGCCGCCGCCACGCGCGAAAGTCATCGAGCGTACGGATATTCTGAGCTATCTCCTGTTTGCGGGCGGTCTTGGCTGCCTGGCGGTCATGCTGACGCTTGGCCGGTTCTACTGGTGGTTTGAAACATGGTGGCTTGGCGTACTCCTGGCCACGTCGATCACGCTCCTCACGCTGATGGTCTTCATAGAGTTGCCGCGCAAGAACCCGCTGCTCGACCTGCGCTGGATTTTCTCGAAAACCAACCTGCACGTCATCGCGGTCCTGCTTATCTACCGCGCAGTTTCCTCCGAGCAATCCTCGACGGCGGTCAGCTTTTACCAGCAGCTTGGTCTTTTGAACGACCAGACGATCTCGCTTTATGCTCTGGTGCTTCTGGCGACGGTTCTCGGCGGCGCGGCCTGCGCGTGGCTGATGCTGACGAAATATGTCGATACGGCCCATGTGATTGCGCTTGCCCTTATCGCGGCCGGCGCTTTCATGGACAGCCAGTCCAACAATCTGACGCGGCCGGGTGAGATGTATCTCAGCCAGATGATGATCGCCTTCGGTGCCGCCATGTTCCTGCCACCTGTGATGGCTAAGGGCTTTGCCGCCGCACTTGCGCGGGGGGCGCCCTATCTGGTGAATTTCATCACCATCTTCCTGTTTACCCAGATCACCGGATCGATGCTGATGACCGGGCTGCTCGGCAGTTTCGTGACGCTGCGCGAAAAATTCCATTCCAATATTCTGGTGGAAAATATCCTGCTCACCAACCCCGTCGTCGCCCAGCGCGTGTCGCAGCTTTCCGGCGCCTATAGCCATGTCATCACCGATCCGGCGTTGCTGAAGGCCGAAGGACTTTCCCTCCTTGGCCAGCAGGTCACCCGAGAGGCCTATGTGCTTGCCTATAATGATACCTTCCTTTTGATTTCCACCGTTGCGGCGCTGGCGCTCATGGCGCTTTTGCTCCACCTTGCATGGCTGCGCATCCGTCCCCGCTTTTTCCGGGACAATGTCGATGCCGCGCCGGCGCCACAGTCTTGAACCTCCAAGAGTGATAAAATGCTGAAGAAGATTTTTACCCCCGTTTCCATTCTCGTGCTGCTCGGTGGCCTCGCCGGTGTCGCGCTCGTGCTTTACGCGTGGCGCCTGCCGCCGTTCCTCTCCTCCGTCGAAATGACCGACAACGCCTTCGTGCGAGGTTACGTCACGACGATGAGCCCGCAGGTGAGCGGTTACGTCGTGGATGTGCCGGTGAAGGACTATCAGGAGGTCAAACAGGGCACGTTGCTTGCAAAGATCGACGACCGCATTTACCGCCAGAAACAGGCGCAGGCGGGAGCCGCTCTCGATACGCAAAAGGCGGCGCTGGACAATTCCCGCCAGCAGGAAAACGCGGCCAACGCCAACATCCTTTCCAGCGAGGCGGCGGTCGACAGCGCTGAAGCATCGCTGAAGCAGGCGCAACTTGCATCCGATCGTCAGGACAATCTCATCAAGAGCGGCGTCGGAACCTCCAGCCTGCAGGAAGAGGCGCATGCCGCGCTTGAAAAGGCACGGGCATCGCTCTCGCAGGCGAAAGCGGCGCTCGAAGTGTCACGGCAGGATTTGCAGACGATCATTGTCAATCGCAGTTCCCTGCAGGCCGCTGTCGCCAACGCCGAGGCTGCTGTCGAACTCGCAAAAATCGACCTCAACAATACCGAAATTCATGCGCCGGTGGACGGCAGGCTCGGTGAAGTCGGTGTGCGGACCGGTCAATATGTTACGGCTGGTACGCAATTGATGGCCGTTGTGCCACACGATGTCTGGGTCATCGCCAATTTCAAGGAAACCCAGCTTGCGGGCATGCAGGTCGGCCAGCCGGTAACGATCTCGGTGGATGCCCTGCATCGCCGCAAGCTTAACGGCCGCGTCGAGCGGTTCTCACCCGCCACTGGATCTGAATTCGCTGTTATCAAACCCGACAATGCGACCGGCAATTTCGTGAAGATCGCCCAGCGCCTCGGCGTGCGCATTGCAATCGACGCCGATCAGCCGCTGGTGGCCGATCTGTCGCCGGGCATGTCGGTGGTCGTGCATGTGGACAAGAGCAATGAGCCGGTGGAAGCGGAGACGGCGGCGAAGTAGTCTGGCTATTGAGTATGCCGAGAGGCACCCCCCTCTGTCCTGCCGGACATCTCCCCCTCAAGGGGGGAGATCGACCCGAGGCGAGGTCTCGGCCATCTCGACATTTTGAGAATGAAGTGATGGGAAAGCTTCTTGCCGATCTCCCCCCTTGAGGGGGAGATGTCCGGCAGGACAGAGGGGGTATCCCTCCACACACTCCAACCCCAAAAAACGAAAAACCCCGGATGTCGCCATCCGGGGTTTTCCTTATGACCACAAGGCCAAATCTTATTCGTCGTCGCCGTTGCCGTCAGCTTCCGGATCGAAGAAGTCTTCCGGACGCAGCGCGTCTTCGTCAACGCCGTAGATGGCGTCGGCGGAGGTGAGGCTTTCGCCCTTGGACTGACGCTCAGCTTCTTCAGCCGAACGGGCAACGTTCAGCTCAACCTGAAGCTCGACTTCAGCATGCAGGTGCAGCGTAACGTCGTGCAGGCCGATGGTCTTGATCGGCGTGTTCAGTTCGACCTGGTTGCGGCCGATGTTGAAGCCTTCGGCAGCCAGGATATCGACAACGTCGCGAGCGGCGACAGAGCCGTACAGCTGGCCGGTTTCGCCAGCCGAACGGACGACGATGAAGGACTTGCCTTCAAGTGCTTCGGCAACCTTCTGGGCTTCCGACTTGCGCTCGAGGTTACGGGCTTCAAGCGTTGCGCGCTCGGTTTCGAAGCGGGTCTTGTTGGCGGCGTTGGCGCGCAGCGCCTTGCCCTGCGGCAGCAGGAAGTTACGTGCGTAACCGTCGCGAACCTTTACGGTTTCGCCCATCTGGCCGAGCTTGTTGATGCGTTCGAGAAGAATAACGTCCATCTTCTTGATCCTTTCTAGTTGTTGTTTTCGTTCGTGTTGTCAGTTTTCCGCGTCGGGGTGAGGGAGATCGTGCTGCGCACGTCGCTCAATCCCAACACAAGAATGAGAAGCAGCGGAAAGACAAAGAC
This sequence comes from Rhizobium sp. AN73, assembly GCF_030757975.1. Taxonomy (NCBI): domain Bacteria; kingdom Pseudomonadati; phylum Pseudomonadota; class Alphaproteobacteria; order Hyphomicrobiales; family Rhizobiaceae; genus Rhizobium; species Rhizobium sp. AN73. Next base: position 1,522,349 of record NZ_JARWME010000002.1, on the reverse strand, counting down.
CGCCGAGAGATAGGCGAGGATGAGAACCGGCAGACGCCAGTCCTTTCCGCGCGCGCGTTTGTGCAGCGAGGCGTAACCCGCCATCAGGAAGCCTGCACCGAATGTGCCGCAGACGACCGCGCCGATCATGGCGGCAGCGCCCCCGAAGAACATGGCGACGATGCCGCAGAGAAAAACGAAGATGGCGTTGCGGTGCATGCGCAGCGCGGAAGGGATGTCCTCGCGCGGGCGAAGGCCCTTACCGAAGGAGCCGACCAGCCGGGCCGCGAAATAATAGGCCGCAAACAACAGGATGACCCACAGGCCGCCCTGAACGATCGGCAGCATCAGAACCAGCAGCGATTTCGTCTGCGCAAGCGCCTCGACATTGGGTTCGAACAGCGGTTCGCGGCTCTGCACTGATGTCATCATCAGGTCGACCATGCGGGCGACGAGATCGGGACCATATCCGATCATCCAGCCAAGAATGACGACCGCGACCGAAACCAGAAGGCAGAGATGCAGGACGATGCCAGACAGCGGATACCAGGCAAGCAGATCATCCGGGCCACCGAGTTCGGAGGCCGGGCGCGCCAGATTGGCAAGATGCGAAAGCCAGCCCGCCGGGATCAGCGTGAAGATCGCGATGGTCAGCGAGAAAAGCGGCGATATGACGAGCGCGCCGATGATAGCCGTGGTGATGATCGCAACCACGGCAGCGCGATTGCCCCAGCCCATGCCGGCGATGAAGATGGGCATGGCCGAACCGGCGTAAAGCAGGAAAGAAAAGGACGACTGTGCCGTTGCGCCAAGCGTTAGAAACGCGGCGCATATGCCGGCGAGAACGCCGGTGATCAGCACTGTCTGGTTCAACTTTTGCACTTCGCTGTCCTGCTGGAAACTTGAGCAGTTAGAGGACCGGTCCAATCAGGATCGTCGTCCCCAACATGGGATTTATGGTATCGATCCGCGCCCAACGCGGAAGGATCTAGAAACCCTCAACCTACTGCGTAGAAGGCAGTAGCTTCGAGAGGAAAAACGAGGCCGCGCCAAAACGCAGCCTCGCTTCAAATCATTACGCTACGACGTAAGGCAGCAGGCCGAGGAAACGGGCGCGCTTGATCGCCTGGGCGAGTTCGCGCTGCTTCTTCTGGGAAACGGCCGTGATGCGGGAAGGAACGATCTTGCCGCGCTCGGAAATGTAGCGCTGCAGAAGACGTACGTCCTTGTAGTCGATCTTCGGAGCGTTTGCGCCGGAGAAGGGGCACGTCTTGCGACGGCGGTGGAATGGGCGGCGTGCCTGGGAAGAGGATGTATCAGCCATTGGTCAATTCTCCTTATGCACGGTCTTCGCGCGGACGGCGCGGACGGTCTTCGCGGTCGCCGAAGCCACCTTCGCGCGGTGCGCGGGGACCACGATCTTCACGCGGGCCACGGTCCGGACGGTCGCCATCGCGGCGCGGACGGTCGTCACGGTCGCGCTTCTGCATCATCGCGGACGGGCCTTCTTCGTGGGCTTCGACGGCGATGGTCATGTAGCGAAGAACGTCTTCGTTGATGCGCATCTGGCGCTCGATTTCATGGATGGCAGGCGCCGGAGCGTCGATGTCCATGAGAGCGTAGTGAGCCTTGCGGTTCTTCTTGATGCGGTAGGTGAGGGACTTCAGACCCCAGTTCTCGACGCGTCCGACTTTACCGCCGAACGATTCGATAACGCCCTTGTACTGCTCGACAAGTGCGTCGACCTGCTGGGCAGAAATATCCTGCCGGGCAAGGAAGATGTGTTCGTAAAGAGCCATTTAAGCTTTGCCTTTCTTGCGTTTCGTCCTTCACCCGGCAACGGCGCTAAGCCTCAACGACTGCTCTTGGGTAGGCGGTAAAGCCTTAAAGCAAGAAAAGCGTTGTTCGAGACGGTCGAGAGCGGAGACACGGGAGGCCGGAAAAACCTTATGGTTCCTGCTGTTCCGTTACCGGAACCAGCCCTCCGTTCAGCCACCAGCCAATTGGACCGGGTGTTGTGAACAGCGCGCTTATACCCATTTTTGCCCGGAATGCAAGGACCGAGGGCGAAAAAGCGCGCCGTGATGTCGTCAGATCGGCATCGGATATTGCCGGTGGATCGCCGCGATGCCCTTCAGCACCTCTTCCGGCAGCACCACATCGGCTGCTGCGATATCCACCTTCAGCTGTTCCATCGTCGTTGCGCCGATGATGACGGAGGCCATGAAGGGGCGCGTCAGGCAGAACGCGATGGCAAGCTTTGCCGGATCGAGGCCATGTTGCGCGGCAAGCTCCAGATAGGCCCTGACCGGCGCTTCCTGAAGCGGCTGCAGGCGGCCGCCGAGATCCGCGTTGATGGTGGCGCGCGATCCCGCCGGGCGGGCGACGTTCTGGTACTTGCCGGTGAGAATCCCGGCCGCCAGCGGCGAATAGGCGAGCAGGCCGACATCCTCGTGATGGGCGACTTCCGCCATGTCGAGATCGAAGGTGCGGTAAAGCAGGCTATATTCGTTCTGGATGGTGGCGACGCGCGGCAGGCCACGGGCCTCGGCAATATCGATATACTTCTGGGTGCCCCAGGCGCTTTCATTGGAAAGACCGATGGCGCGGATCTTGCCGGCTTTCACCAGTTCGCCGAGCGTGTCGAGCTTCTCGGTGATTTCAGCCAGCGTGCGCTCTTTCTCCTGACCGAAGGCATTGAAGCTCCAGGCGCCGCGGAAATGATAGGTGCCGCGGTTCGGCCAGTGGATCTGGTAGAGGTCGATATAATCAGTCTTCAGCCGCTTGAGGCTGGTATCCACCGCCTCGCGGATGGCGCTCGCATCGATATCGCGGCCACCGCGAATATAGTCGCGACCGGCGCCGGCGACCTTGGTGGCGAGCACGACCTGATCACGCTTGCCGGTCTTTTCGAACCATGTGCCGATATAGTCTTCCGTCCGCCCCTGCGTTTCAGCGGAAACGGGGGTGGTGGGGTAAAGCTCGGCCGTGTCGAAGAAATTGACGCCGTTCTCCAGCGCGTAATCCATCTGCGCATGCGCTTCGGCTTCGGTGTTCTGCGTGCCCCACGTCATTGTGCCAAGGCAAATTTCGGACACGGAAATACCCGTGCGGCCCAATAGTCTCTGTTTCATGGAAATGTTCCGGTGCTTGGGGAGATGTTTTGAAAGGTGGCATGAAAGTAATGGGGAATTGCCGCAGTGCAAGAAAAAATATGATGAAAAGAAAGGGGAAAATAGATCGGCAAAACCCGTGGATGGGGTGCCGGAGGGCTTCAAGCCTTGACTCCTAAGGCCGGAATGTGAATGGAAGTCCAAAGAATAAAGGCAAGGCCAGACAAGAAGGACCACATCCCATGGGTATTGCATTCACATTTCCCGGTCAGGGAAGCCAGGCCGTCGGCATGGGCAAGGAACTCGCCGACACCTACGTTGAGGCGCGCGCCGTATTCGAGGAAGTCGATGAGGCGCTCGGCCAGAAGCTTTCCGATATCATGTGGAACGGCCCGGAAGAAACGCTGACGCTGACGGCCAACGCCCAGCCGGCCCTCATGGCGGTGTCCATGGCGGTCATGCGGGTTCTGGAAGCGCGCGGTCTCAAGCTCTCCGACGCCGTCTCCTATGTCGCGGGCCATTCGCTCGGCGAATATTCGGCGCTCTGTGCCGCCGGTACCTTCTCCATCGGCGATACCGCACGGCTTCTCCGTATCCGCGGCAATGCCATGCAGGCCGCCGTGCCGGTGGGCGAGGGCGCGATGGCAGCGATCATCGGGCTGGAGCATGATGTGGTTTCCGCAATCTGTGAAGAGGCCGCCATTCTCGGCGTCTGCCAGATCGCCAACGACAATGGCGGCGGCCAGCTGGTTATCTCCGGCGGCAAGGCGGCTGTCGAGAAGGCCGCGGCGCTCGCTTCCGAAAAGGGCGCCAAGCGCGCCATTATGCTGCCGGTTTCCGCGCCCTTCCACTCCGCGCTGATGGCGCCTGCCGCAGAAGCCATGCGCGAGGCGCTGGCGGCTGTCGAAAAGCACAACCCGGTCGTACCTGTTATCGCCAATGTGCGCGCCGCTCCCGTTTCCGACGCCAATGAGATCGCCGCCCTGCTGGTCGAGCAGGTGACGGGTCAGGTGCGCTGGCGCGAGACGGTGGAATGGTTTGCCGCCAACAATGTGACGCAGCTTTATGAGATCGGCTCCGGCAAGGTGCTGACGGGCCTTGCCCGCCGCATCGACAAGACGGTGAATGGCGTTGCCGTCAACGGCGCTGCCGATATCGACCAGCTTCTGGCCACTCTTATCGGCTGAGACGGGCCTCGCCCCGTAACGGCCTTTTGTTTTACGATAATTCCCGATGCAATTCCGTTAAAAGGCTTTTGCGGAATTGCTCTAAAGAAGGAACGGACCATGTTAGATCTGACAGGCCGCAAGGCTCTCGTAACCGGCGCGACCGGCGGCATCGGCGAAGAAATCGCCCGCCTTCTGCACAAACAGGGCGCAACCGTCGGCCTGCACGGCACGCGCGTTGAAAAGCTCGAGGCGCTGGCGGCGGAACTTGGCGATCGCGTCAAGATTTTCCCGGCCAACCTTGCCGACCGCGCCGAAGTCAAGGCGCTCGGCGAAAAGGCCGAAGCCGAGCTGGAAGGCGTCGATATTCTCGTCAACAATGCCGGCATCACCAAGGACGGCCTGTTCGTGCGCATGAGCGACGAGGACTGGGACAACGTCATCGAAGTGAACCTGACCGCGATGTTCCGCCTGACGCGTGAGCTGACGCATCCGATGATGCGCCGCCGTTTCGGCCGCATCATCAACATCACCTCCATCGTCGGCGTCACCGGCAACCCCGGTCAGGCCAACTATTGCGCCTCCAAGGCCGGCATGATCGGTTTTTCGAAGTCGCTGGCGCAGGAAATCGCCACGCGCAACGTCACCGTCAACTGCGTGGCGCCCGGCTTCATCGAAAGCGCCATGACCGGCAAGCTGAACGACAAGCAGAAAGACGCCATCATGGGTGCCATCCCCATGAAGCGCATGGGAACAGGCGCTGAAGTCGCTTCGGCCGTTCTTTATCTGGCTTCCAATGAAGCTGCCTACATGACCGGCCAGACCTTGCACGTCAATGGCGGCATGGCGATGATCTGACGCCGGGTAAAAGGTGTCTTGAAACGATTGCGGCGCTATTTCAGCACCTTCTTGGGTAGCTGGGCGCCGCAAGACCCTCCACGCCGGTTTCCGGCGAAATTGCCTGTCATACGTTGTGCTTAGCGCGTTTTCAGGCTTTTCGACCGATTGAAACCGTGTTAATCGGGCCAAGACTGTGAACAGTCGTCCCGGAGAGACAGGAAGCCGTTGCGATTTTGCGCGACGATGTCTAGCTTGGACCGGGTTGAACGGGTTTGCCAGCAGTGCCGGATTTGAACGGCGCATGAGGGCTTCTAACAGGGCAGGGTGCCGCGAGGCATTCCCTTCAAAATAAAGGTCGAGGAAACCGACATGAGCGATATCGCAGAACGCGTAAAGAAAATTGTAATTGATCATCTGGGCGTCGACGCCGACAAAGTTGTTGAAGGCGCAAGCTTCATTGACGATCTGGGCGCTGATTCGCTCGACACCGTTGAACTGGTCATGGCTTTCGAAGAAGAATTCGGCGTCGAGATCCCTGACGACGCAGCTGACTCGATCCTGACTGTTGGCGACGCCGTCAAGTTCATCGAGAAGGCCCAGGCCTGATCGACCTGCATCGGGGAGGTGTAATATCCTCCCGTCTTGGCCCGGCTTGTCCGGGCCAATATTTTATCGTGAGGCGGAACGCGCCCGAAAGACGTGCGTCCTGACGAATGCATAAGTTTCCGAACCGGCTCTGGCCTGCGGAAAATTATGCGAAAATTCAAAATGTTGCTGCGCCTGTTTCCGCCATTCCATGGCGTGCGGCGTTGCAAAAAAGACCGATGATTTGGATAAGGGCGGAGCGTTGGCGATGAGGCGTGTCGTTATCACCGGTACCGGCATGGTATCTCCTCTTGGATGCGGAACGGAAATCACCTGGGAACGGCTGCTGGCCGGCCAAAACGGTGCCCGTCTCGTAACTGAATTCGAAGTCGAAGACTTGCCCGCAAAGATTGCCTGCCGCATTCCCGTCGGCGATGGCTCCAACGGCACCTTCAATGCCGATGACTGGATGGAAGTCAAAGAGCAACGCAAGATCGATCCGTTCATCCTGTATGGGGTGGCTGCTGCCGACATGGCGCTTGCCGACGCCGGCTGGCATCCCGAAACGGACGAGGACCAGATCGCGACAGGCGTTCTGATCGGCTCCGGCATCGGCGGTCTGGAAGGTATTGTCGAGGCGGGTTACACGCTGCGCGACAAAGGCCCGCGCCGTATTTCTCCATTTTTCATTCCCGGCCGTCTGATCAACCTTGTTTCCGGCCACGTTTCCATCCGCCACAAGCTGCGCGGGCCGAACCATGCCGTGGTAACGGCCTGCTCGACCGGCGCGCATGCCATTGGCGATGCCGCCCGGATGATTGCGTTCGGTGATGCCGAGGTCATGGTCGCCGGTGGTGCCGAATCGCCGGTTTGCCGCATCGCGCTTGCCGGTTTTGCCGCCTGCAAGGCGCTTTCCACCCAGCATAACGACGATCCGCAGAAGGCATCCCGCCCCTATGACCGCGACCGTGACGGTTTCGTCATGGGCGAAGGTGCCGGCATCGTGGTTCTGGAAGAGCTGGAACACGCCAAGGCGCGTGGCGCAAAGATTTATGCCGAAGTCGTCGGTTACGGTCTGTCCGGTGATGCCTATCACATCACGGCGCCGTCCGAGGATGGTGATGGCGCATATCGCTGCATGCAGATGGCACTGAAGCGCGCCGGTCTGACAGCTGACGATATCGACTACATCAACGCCCACGGCACCTCCACCATGGCTGATACGATAGAGCTTGGTGCGGTTGAACGGCTTGTCGGCGAATCGGCCTCAAAGATTTCGATGTCTTCCACCAAATCGGCCACCGGCCATCTTCTCGGTGCGGCCGGTGCGATCGAAGCGATCTTCGCGACGCTCGCGATCCGCGACAATATCGTTCCGCCGACGCTGAACCTCGATAATCCCGATGTGGAGACGAAGATCGACCTCGTGCCGCACAAGGCGCGCAAGAGGCAGGTCAATGTCGCCCTGTCGAATTCCTTCGGGTTCGGCGGCACCAACGCCTCCCTCGTGCTGCGTCGTTACGAAGCATAAATTGCGAAGACCCGGCGCCGCAAACCGCCTGAGGCGGTGCGGCTCCCTCCTGCCGGGTGTCGAGAGTGCTCTTCTTTTGAAGAACGCATTGCGGTTTGCGAAAGCCATTCCGATTTTCGCGCCGATATTGTAGTCGTTTACGGGAGACGGTTTACCGGGTTTGGAATAGTTTCCTGCTGTGGGCGGATTTCCCGCAGCAAGCGGCTTTCTCTGGCCGGTTTTGCCGGGAACGACGATTCGTGAAGGAGGACACGATGTCTCTATGTGGTGCAGGAAGATATTCCGAACCTGTTTTTGCCGCATTACCTGCGCAAAAGGCGCTGACAACGCCGAACTGAAAAGGAACGACGGTGAGCGACACGAATCAGAACAACCAGGGACCATACGGCGCGGGCGAGGGCAATCGCGGCCCGATCATCCCTAAATCCCCGACCGAGGCCCTGCGTCCGGAAAAGGTGCCGGCTCCGCCGAAGCGTTCCCGCAAGGCCCATGGCCAGCTGGTGATCTTCCTGAATTTTCTGATGACGCTTGCGGTTGCCGTCTGCGTGCTTGCGATCGCGGCCTTCTATTACATGATCAATGCGTTCCAGGAGCCCGGTCCGCTTCAGACGAACACGCATTTCACGGTGCGCAACGGCGCCGGCCTCATAGAGATTGCCAATAATCTCGAGCGCAACGACGTTGTCTCCAACGCCCGTGTCTTCCGCCTGATGACGGGCAGCTATCTGCAAAAAGACCAGACGCTGAAAGCGGGCGAATACGAAATCAAGGCCGGTGCATCCATGAAAGATATCATGATGCTGCTGGAATCGGGCAAATCGATCCTTTATTCCGTGTCGCTGCCCGAGGGTCTGACCGTCAAGCAGATGTTCGCGCGCCTCGGCGCAGACGAGATACTGGATGGTGAACTGCCCTCGACCCTGCCGCCGGAAGGCAGTCTTCGCCCCGATACCTATCGCTTTACCCGCGGTACGAAGCGCGAGGAAATCATCAACCAGATGAGTGCGGCGCAGGACAAGCTCATCGACATGATCTGGGAACGACGCGACCCCGACCTGCCGATCAAGACGGTCGAGGAGTTCGTGACGCTTGCCTCGATCGTCGAGAAGGAAACCGGCAAGGATGACGAACGCGCCCATGTCGCCTCGGTCTTCTACAACCGTCTGAAAAAAGGCATGCGCCTGCAGTCGGACCCGACGATCATCTACGGTCTGTTCGGCGGTGACGGCAAGCCTTCCGACAGGCCGATCTACCAGTCGGACCTGCAGAAGCAGACGCCGTTCAACACCTATGTCATCAAGGGTCTGCCGCCGTCTCCCATCGCCAATCCGGGCCGGGCGGCGCTCGAGGCGGTTGCCAATCCGTGGCGCACCGACGACATCTATTTCGTTGCCGATGGCACCGGCGGCCATGTGTTTGCAAAGACGCTGGACGAGCACAACGCCAATGTGCGCCGCTGGCGCAAGCTCGAGGCGGAAAAGGCGGCTTCCGGCGCCAATCCCGACGTTGCCGTGGATGGTCAGCCCGGTGGCACCGAGGCGGAAAAACCGGCCAATAACTGATAATCCAGACCGGGCCTTGTCATTACAAGGCCCGGTTTTTTTGAACGGCATGATGGGGGCTTTCTGAATATGACATTGCAATCGATGACCGGGTTCGCGCGCAGCGAAGGAACATCCGGCCGTTACCGTTGGGCGTGGGAATTGCGCTCGGTCAACGGCAAGGGGCTGGATGTGCGCCTGCGCCTGCCCAACGGTCTGGAAGCGCTGGAGACGGGTCTGCGGGAAATCGCAGGCCTGTATCTTTCCCGCGGCAATGTTCAGGCGGGGTTGACGCTGTCGATTGCCGAAAACCGGCTGGAGGCGGTGATCAACCGCGATGCGCTCGCCGCTGTTCTCGCTCTCAAGAAGGAACTGGGCGACGTCGTCGACGACAAGCCTTTGAGCTTCGATACGCTGCTGTCGCTGCGCGGACTGGTCGATTTTCGCGAGGCGGAAGATGACGCAGAGGCGCAGGCCGCGCGCAACGCCGATGTGCTTGCCGGCTTTGCCGCCGCCGTCGAGAAGCTGAAGGACATGCGCGAGCGGGAAGGGGCTTCCCTGTTTGCCATCCTCTCCGGCCAGATCGACAGGATCGAGCAACTCGTGAAACTCATCGAAAACGATCCTTCCCGACAGCCGGAACAGATCGCGGCAAGGCTTGCCCAGCAGATCGCCCTGATCGGTGAGGGCCTGCACGGGCTTGATCGCGACCGTCTGCACGCCGAGGCGGCGCTGATCGCCACCAAGGCGGATCTGCGCGAGGAGGTCGACCGGCTGCACGCCCATGTCGAGGCGTCGCGAGAGCTTTTGGCCAATGGCGGGCCGGTTGGCCGCAAGCTCGATTTTCTTGCACAGGAATTTAACCGCGAGTCGAATACAATCTGTTCCAAATCGAACGCCAGTGCGGTAACCGCAGCAGGCATAGAACTGAAAGTGGTTATCGACCAGTTCCGCGAGCAGGTCCAAAATCTGGAGTAGACCCCATGGTCCCGGTGAACAATTCTCCCGTCACGATTGCCCGCAGAGGGTTGATGCTGGTGATTTCGTCGCCATCGGGCGCGGGTAAATCCACGATCGCGCGCAACCTGCTCGACAAGGACAAGAACATCAGCCTTTCCGTCAGCGTGACGACGCGCCCGCGCCGCCAGAGCGAGATAGAAGGCATCCACTATCACTTCATTACCAAGCGCGAGTTCGAGCGCCTGCGTGACAGCGATGAGCTTCTGGAATGGGCCGAGGTTCACGGCAATTTCTACGGCACGCCGCGCGAACCGGTGGAAGTGGCAATGGCGGCCGGACGCGACATGCTGTTCGACATCGACTGGCAGGGCGCCGAGCAGCTTCAGGACAAGATGAAGGCCGACGTCGTGTCGATCTTCATCCTGCCGCCGACCATGACCGAGCTGCAATCGCGCCTGCACCGCCGCGCCGAAGACACCGAAGAGGTGATAAAGACCCGGCTTCACAATTCCCGCGCCGAAATCGAACACTGGCGCGATTATGATTATGTCATCCTCAACGACGACCTGCAGGCGGCCTTCGAGGCCGTCGAGGCGATCGTCAAGGCCGAACGCGTCCGCCGCGACCGCCGCCACGGCATGTTCGATTTTGTGCGCGAACTACTTGCGGAAGAGCCGAAGCTCGGCTGAGCACTGTTTTTGCGCTACTTCTGGAGTGACGACGGCAAATCGACCTGAATTCCCAACGGAAGAAAATGCTTCAAGTTTTCGGTTATCACAGTCAGACTATAGACTTGAGCGGTGGCGGCAATGATCAGGTCGCCAAGCCCGGGATGACGGCCTTTGCTGTTTGCCATATCTTCCATCGCGCCCGCTACACGGGCAACCACGATGTCCATTGGTAATATTCGATCCCCGAAGTTTTCGGTCAGCGCGTTTAACCAGTCATTCAGTCGTTTGGCGCGACCGACCGCGCCTTTGCGATCAAGATATCCTATTCCCTTTTGGATTTCCGCAATGGTCATTGCTGACAGATAAAGTGCATATGCCTCGCCTTGCACATGGAACCATGTGCGGGCCGCTTCGGAGGGTGTAGGTTTGTCGGGGGCAAATCGGGATATGATATTGGTATCGAGCAGGAAGCCGTTACTCAAAATCGGTTTCCCTCATGGTTGACGGATTGCGCGCCAGATCCACTCCGCCCGGATAGGTCAGCAGGAAATCACCGAAATTGGGGCGCGGCGTCTTCAGCGCCTTTTTTGCGGCTTCGGCCGCCTCAACGGAAACGAGCACCGCTGCCGGTTTGCCGTGACGCGTGATCGTCACGAACTCGCCCTTCGCTGCTTCATCGATCAGTGTGGCAAAACCGGCTTTTGCTTCGGCGACGCTCATGCTCGACATGCGGAATCTCCAAAAATGACCATATAAGGACATAATAGTAGAGCACAGAGTTGCAAGCAACCTCCGTCGTTGCCGTCTGCCTAACCTGACCTCAAAGACAATTCGCCAACGTCACGAATTCCTCCACCGAGAGCGTTTCCGCCCGTCGTGTCGCATCGATGCCCGCCTTTTCCAGCAGGGTTTCGCCGCCCAGGCTTTTTACGCTCTGGCGCAGCATCTTGCGGCGTTGGCCGAAGGCGGCCTCGGTCACCTTTTCGAGCTTCGCGACGTCGCAAGGCAGCGGTTTTTCTTTTGGCAGCAGGTGTACGACAGTCGAGGTGACTTTCGGCGGTGGGCTGAAGGCCTGCGGGGGGACGTCGAAGGCCATTTCCGATACCGTGCGCCAGCCGGAGAGGACGCCGAGGCGGCCGTAATGGTTGTCGCCTTCTTCCGCCACGATGCGTTGGCCGACTTCCTTCTGGAACATCAGCGTCATGGAAAGCCAGAAAGGCGGCCATTCTTTCGGCAGCAGCCAGTTGACCAGCAATTGCGTGCCGACATTGTAAGGCAGGTTGGCGATGATCCGCACGGGTTCGCCGGCCGGAACCAGAGCCTCGAAATCGGTCTTCAGCGCATCGCCTTCGATGACTTCGAGACATCCGGGATAATGCGCTTCGATTTCCGCCAGCGCCGGCAGGCAGCGGCTGTCGCGCTCAATCGCGATGACCTTTTTGGCACCCAGCGAAAGAATGGCGCGGGTGAGACCGCCGGGGCCGGGGCCGACCTCGATCACCGTCACGCCTTCAAGCGGACCGGCGGTTCTGGCGATCTTCTGGGTGAGGTTGAGATCGAACAGGAAGTTCTGCCCGAGCGACTTCTTCGCGTCGAGCCCGTGGCGCTGGATGACATCGCGCAGCGGCGGCAGTCCGTCTATTGCGGCCATTATGCGCTGACCTTGCTGCGGAAGGAAATCTCCGCCGCCATCTTCAGCGCCGCGACAAGGCTCGTCTCGCTGGCAATGCCTTGGCCGGCAATACCGAAGGCGGTGCCATGGTCGGGCGAGGTGCGGATGAAGGGCAGGCCGAGGGTGACATTGACGGAATCATCAAAGCCGAGCGCCTTGGCCGGAATGAGTGCCTGATCGTGATACATGCAGACGGCGACATCATAGCGCCTGCGGGCGGCATCGTGAAACATCGTATCGGCGGGCAGGGGGCCGAAGGCGTCGATCCCGTCTTTCCGCAACCGCATGGTCGCGGGGTGAACGATATCACGATCCTCGGTGCCGAGCGCGCCGTCTTCACCCGCATGCGGGTTGAGACCGGCAACGGCCAGACGCGGTGCCTCGATGCCGAATTTCTGCCGGAGATCGGCATCGATGATGCGGCAGGTGGTAACGATCAGTTCTTCGGTCAGCGCCGAAGGCACGTCCTTGACGGGAATATGGATCGTCACCGGCACGACGCGGACTTTGGGTCCGGCAATCATCATGACAGGCATCACCTGTTTGCCGGTCAGGCGCAAAGCGAGATCGGCTAGAAATTCCGTATGACCGGGAAAACCGAATCCCGCTTCGTAAAGCACGGACTTCGCAATCGGATTGGTGACGACGGCGGATGCCTTGCCCTCGACAGTCAGGGCAACGGCGGTCTCGATCGCCTTGATCGTCGCATGGGCGGCTCCGACATGCGGCTGGCCCGCCTGAACCTCAAACCCGACGGGAAGAGGAAGGATGGGAAAAGCACGGTCGAACAGGCCGACGGCATCCGCCGTATCGCAGGTCTCGATATTGACCGGAATGCCGATCAGCGAGGCACGGCTTGCCACCACATCGGGATCGCCGATGAAGATGAAAGGCGGCACGCCGTTCTCCCGGCGCTTGGCCCAGGCGGCAATGGCGATATCGGGGCCGATACCGGCTGGATCTCCCTGTGTCAGGGCAAGCGGCAGGGATGCATGTGTCACGGAAAGGCCGGCTCTCGTATCAGGTGTTGACGATCTGCGCCTTCTTGCGCAACTCATCCATATATTTCTTCTCGTTCGGGTTTTCGCCGCTCTTGGCTTTCATCAGGTCTTCGGATTTGAACACCATTTCCGCGGCATAGTCGTCTGAAACCTGACGTTGCTTGCAGATCGCCAGATATTCGACGCCCTTGTCGGTTACACGCGTACCGGTGGTGCCGCCTTCCTTGGTCTTTTCCACCAACGCCTTCCAGTCTTCCGGCAGCTCGGGCGCCAGAATCCGTCCGAGATCCTTGATCGCCACGTCACGCATGGTCGCAGCAAAGGTCATGGCCTGATCGCAGCCGGGATAACGCTTGCGCGAGGCTTCAGCCTCGGCCTTGCGCTTGCCGGTGATGGCGTTGCGTTTTGATTCAGGGATGACGAAGATCACCTGTTGCAGGAAATATTCCGTCGTGACCGGCTTGTCGCCACGTTCCTTCAGGCGGGTGACGAGGTCCTGATTGGACATCTTGCCACGCGCGCCATAACGGGCGTTGACCAGGCGCGGCCAGCTCATCTGCACGGCGATGAAGGATTTGAAATGGTCCGCACCGACGCCGGCCTTGGCAAGGATCTGCGTCAGTTGGTCCGGTTTCATCTTGTTGTTGGCAGCAAAGCGCGCAAAAGCCGCATCAACCTCTTCGGTACTGACGGACATCTTCACGCGGCCGATTTCCTCGCGTTTCAGCGCTTCATCAACTAGCTGCTCGCGTGCCTTTTCGGCGAGATTGCCGGACTGGCGCTGCAATTTCAGAAAGGCGACACGCTTTGCAATATCGTCATTGGTGATGGGGGTCTTGTTGACGACGATCTTGACCGTGCTGTCGGCGAAGGCCTGGCCGGTATAGGGTAAAACGGCCATGGGAGCGGCAAATATCGCAAAGGCGAATGCAGCGCCACGCAAAGCCGTCTTTCCGAAATTCATCATATCCTTCTCCCTTTCGTCGGGCGGGGTTCTGTTCCCCGTCCCGCCAATCTGTTCTGTCTGCCAATGGGGAAATATTCCTTAACCCCGGCTTTTCAGACCTGCACCTGTGCGTCCGCACCGCGAATTTGCCACGTATATATCATCGCGATCCGCAAAACGGCAATGCGTCGGTTTGTTGAAAGAAACCCCGATGGTCCTATACCGGACCGACACTGGCGCGTTGTTGCGGCAAAACCGTGACTTTTACTGACTGGGCAGCAAAAAGGCAGGCCACAATGCTATGCGGCCTGCCTTTAAACTCAGTAATTGTTCGGTTTCCAGCCGATATCCATATCGGACCAGTCCTGGTTTGCGGAACCGACGCTGATATCGCCGAGCGTACGGAACGCCAGCCGGGCATTGATCGACCAGTCATTGGCGGCCTGCCTGCTGGAATTGATATTGCCCTCATCGGAATAGCTGACCGTGAAGATCGTGCATTCATCCTGATAGAGAATTCCGATACGGCGCTCGGCAGCAAATTTTCCGTTCAGATCGTAGTTGATCGAGCCGAACAGCGACCAGTTGTCGTCCATGCGCAACGTGCCGGAGGCCTGAACGATATCGCGATCTTCATTGTAGCCGTACTGCGGTTGCGCCTTGACCTGCGTATAGCTGAGCTTGCCGGTGACGCGGCGGTCCGAATAGCTGACGCCCGTCTCCGAACGGTTGATCTCGAGATTGTCCTTGTCGAAGCGCAGGCTCGACGACAGCGAAAGGCCGATCGGCGCATCGAAGGCAGCCATGGCGACGTAGTCCGACCGATCGGATTCGAGACCGGAATTGGCGCCGGCATTGACGAGATCATAGGAGGCGAAGGAATTGTCGCCCGCCAGATGGAAAGACTGGCCGGCAATGGCGCGAATGCCGTAGCCATTGTCGAACGTGCCGTTGTAGCGGAAACCGATATTTGCACGCGTGCCGCCTTCGATCCGGTCGAAACCGGAGAACTTGTCACGCTCGAACAGGTTGGTCGCATCGAACACGAAAGCCTGCGCATCCTCGTTGGGGAAGCGGCCAGCATATTGTTCGTTCGGACGTACGAAAATCTGCGCAATCGGCTCAATCACGTGGTTGCTGTTAAGCGCCGTGAAGAGCCAGGGGTAACGCAGTTCCAGACCGCCGGTGACCATGCCGCGCAACGCCGCATCGTCCTGCATCATGCCCTGATAGGCATAGGACGTGCCACCTGATGTAAAGCTTGCAGCAGACATATCCGTCCACAGCGCGTCACCGCGCGCGGCAAGGATCGGGGTGATTTGCAGGCCGCCATCCGTCGTGACGGTACGTTTCCATTCAGCTTCGGTGGTAAAACGCGTATAGTTGCCCTCAAGCCCGTTGAACCGCGAATAGCCTCCAAGCGCGTAGGCATCCTGTTTCTGGCGGGTGATGCTGGTCAGGTTGGTGGTCAGCGAAAGTTCGCCGCCATAGATCGGATCCGGTACGAAATAACGGTAGTCGACAACCGGATGAACGATGGCCTGCTTACGTTCGTTGGACTCGTTGTTGTCCGTATCCTGAACGTTGAAATAATAACCGCGGGCATCGAAGCTGTTCCGCTCGCCTGTGCCAGTCAAATAGATCTGATTGGTCTGGACGTCGTTCTTGTAACCCTTCAGCCCGTAGGTGCGCGAAAAGTTATTGTCGGTCTGCACCATGGCATCCCAGCCGAATGCCCAGCGCGGATTGATGGTGAAGTTGCCTTTGCTTGCAATCATGCCGCGATTGTCGTTAAGGGCGTCACTGGTTCCAGCCGTAAATGTATCGGACTTCAGCTGGCTGATGCCAGCGATGGTCACGGTATGCATGCCGGTTTCGAAACGCTGGCGCAGTTCCGCCTGCAGAAGCAGACCCTGCGTCGTGTAATAGGTCGGGGTAACGGTCACATCCGAAGTGTCGGAAAGGACCTGGAAATAGGGCACGCCGATGCCGAAACCGAGATTGTCGGTAATGCTCATCTGCGGGAACAGGAAACCCGACTTCCGCTTCACCGTATTGTCAGGAACCGTCAGGAACGGCACATAGGCGATCGAATGACCGAAAAGCTGCAAGCGAGCTTTTTCCAGCCGGATCGTATGGGTCTTTCCGTCCTGAATGACACGCTCGGCCTTGACCTGCCAAAGTGGTGCCTTTTCGGGGCGCTCGGCGCAGGGCAAACAGGCGGTGTAGACGCCGTTATTGAGGACCATCCGGTCGCCTTCGAGCCGTTCGGCGCTTTCACCCGCGATACGGGTATTGTCCGGGGTCTCGACGCGCAGCGCATTGACGAAGCCCTGACCGAAATCGTCAGTGACGTCCATCTCGTCGGCATAGATCTTGTTGCCGCCTGGCTCGATCAGCTCGATATTGCCATGCGCGATCACGCGGCCGGTCTGCTGATTGTATTCCACTTGCTGGGCCACCATGCGATAGCCCGAATAATGCATGCGAACCACGCCCTTCGCGATGACACGCTGGGCATCGCGATTATAGGTCAGTTCATTTGCCGTAAGCAGGAGTTTCAGATCGTCTTGGCTTCCGGGCGCGAGCAAGCCATCCTGGCCGAAAGCGACCGGGCTGGATGCCAAATACGCGCACACAGCGGCACCTGTCAGAAGGGCCGTCCAAAGCCGCCTGATATTCCCGCGGTCATATACCGCCACTAGCCGTCCTCCTGATGAAGCAGAATGGTTGCCCCCAAAGCCAACGCCACGACGACTGGAACCCAGACCGCGACGGTGGGAGGGACAACACCACCACTCCCGAATGCCCTTACGAGCACGGTTACTACATAAAGCACGAAGCCGGAAACGATTCCACCCAGAATCACGGAACGCGACTGGGCGAAGCGGCTGAACTTTAATGAAACGGTCGCGGCAATCAAGGTCATCGCAACCAGAAGCAGGGGCGTCGATAGCAGGAAATGATACTGCGTCTCAAGCGCTTTTGAAGACAGTCCAAAAGACTTTGCAACTTCGATCTTGTGAGAAAGATCAAAGAAAGCAACGGTTTCCGTCTGCGTCATACGTTCCTGAACGAATTCCCGTCTCAGATTGGTACTGATCCGTGTGCTCTCTTGCCGAACTGGCACATAGCCGGCGCGGGTTTCCGTCACACCATTAAGAAGCCAGTAACCATCTTCCAACTTTGCCGACTTAGCATCCTGCCGCGAGACGATGTTGCCGCCCTTGTCGAGGTGGATCAGAACAACGTCGAGAAGCATCGTTCCGTTGTCTTCGAAGCTCTTGGCACCGATGATCGTATCCTGGCCGCCGCTTGACTGGCGCATCCACGGAATGATGTCTTGCTGGCGGCCGCCGCTACCTTCGTTGCGCCAGCCCGCCTCCATCGACAGCGACCGGTTTTGGCCCCATGCGGCGATTGGATTGAGGACCACGACGGACAGGAAACCGAGAATGACCGATCCGAAGACGAAGGGAAGGATGAATTGCCAGGCGGAGACGCCTGCCGCACGCGTGACGACCAGCTCGTAGCGCCGGTTGAGCGAGATCAGCGTCGTCATGCCGACGAAGAGGGCGATGAAGGGAACGGTCTGCTGCAGGATCAGCGGCAGGCGAAGCGCGGTGAGGCCCAGTGCGCCCGGCACCGAATAGCCCGGCACGCCAGACATGCGCCGTGCCGTTTCGCTGAAATCGGCGAGATAGATGATCGACGACACGCCGAGCAGGAACCAGATGGCCGTGATCAGATATCGTTTGAGGAAATACCGGGCGAGGGTGTTGAAAATCATGCGTTGCCGCTCCCGGAGCTTCGCGCCAGCCGGCTGGAGAAAAGACGGCGTAGACGGCCCACCGCATCCACGATGACCTTCGGCATTCTCGGCTTGTGGCCCGTGATGAGAACGAAGGCGGCTGCGGCGCCGCTGAGACCCGGCACGGCATAGACCAGCGGAATGAACGCTACGCTCTGCTTGACCTGATTGGTGACGTAAAAACCGAGCCAGCGCAGCATGAAGGCCGTCACAAGTGCTGCGACCATCGGATGCATGCGTGCTTCACGATGGGAGCGCGCATCGGCGGCGATAACCAGTGAGATCAGCGCGAAGGCGAAGGCGAACATCCAGTCCGAAAGGCGCTTGTGCAACTCGCTGCGGAAGCTTTCCGGTGAGCGCTTGTAGCTTGCATTGTTTTCGTCGGGCGAGAGGAGGAAACCGAGGCTCGCATCGCCCGGGGAAAGCGACGGTTCGGAAGCCTGCTTTTCCGACATGGTCGAAAGGTCGAAAGCATAGGACAGGAACTTGACGATGGAGACCTTACCATCCGGCGTCTTCTGCTGGACTTCGCCGTCGCGCATGGTCAGCGACGTGCCGCTTTCATCGATCATGCCTTCCTTGGCGTAATAGATGAGATCGAAATTCGGATCGCGGCGGTCGGCGACGAACAGGCCCTTGAGGATGCGACCCTGACGTTGCGCGATCTGCACGTAGAGGCCGTCCTGAATGGCGCGGAAGGTCTTTTCCTCGATGACCGAGGACAGGAGGTCGGCATAGGCCGCCGCCACCATCTGCCGGGCCGAGTTTCGGGCAGGCGGCTCGATGAAGTTGGTGATGGTGAAGGAAAGCGCGCTTAGAACGGCGGCCAGAATAATAACCGGGCGAAACATGATCGAACGCGGCGCTCCGGCCGCATCGATGATGGCAAGCTCGGAATCGTTGTTCATCGCCGTGAACGTCTGGGTAATGCCGATGACGAGGGCGAAGGGCAAGACGACGGGGATCAGCGTTGGCAGAATCATCGTCGCAAGCGCCATGAAGGAGCCCATCGACTGGCCGGTATCGGTGACGAGGTTGATTCTCTGGAGAACCTGGATGGTCCAGATGATGGCCAGCACCGGCAGCAGCGCGACCAGAAACATCTGCGTTGTCCGTCGCAGGATATAGTTCTCGAGAAGCTTCATACTGCCCTTGTCGACATTGTTTTTCTGCGCGATCGCCCGCCGGATTTCCGCCTATCTAATCGCATCGTTTGCAATTGGCTATTCCGGCATGCTCACAAATATGTTTTGCACGATGATTTTTCCACCGCCTGTGTCTTTTTGTGGAACAAGCTGTCGGTTTCATGACGTGATCGGCCATTCCACAAAAATGCCTTTCCTTTAGCGAATGTCGGCCTTTAAAGAGTGCAGCCTTTAAAAATGCAGGGTTGCGCCGGGGGCCGAAAAGGCCATGATCGGGCGCACCATGCAAGTTATCCACGAAGAGCAGGAAAACATGTCCGCCAAATTCGATATTTCTTTCGCCAATTCCGCCTCGCTTGAAAATGCCCTTGCCGTTGTGCTGCAAGCCTCGGGTGAGGCGCAGGCCGCTGCCGGCGCATCGGAGGCCGATCCGGGCGGCGTGCTTGAACGGGCGGCAAAGATTTCCGGCTTTTCCGCAAAGTCCATGACGACGCTCGACGTGATCGCGCCGCAGGGTTCGAGCGCCGACAGGCTGCTCGTCATCGGCCTCGGCAAGCCGGCGAAACTTACAGCCCATGACTGGCTGCGCGCCGGTGGCACTGCCGCTGCCAACTTCAAAAAAGCGGACAAGGTCGTTGTTTATCTCGACGCTCCCTGTGTCGAGGTCGGCGCACAGGCGGCTGCGGATTTCGCGCTTGGCCTTCTGCTGCGCGCCTATAGCTTCGATGCCTACAAGACCAAGAAGAAATCCGACGACGAAAAGTCGCCGAAGAAAGTAGAAGTCGTCATCGTCACGGCGGCCCATCAGGAAGCGGAAAAGGCCTTTACCGTCTCCGAAGCCGTGGCGGGTGGCGTTATCCTGGCGCGCGATCTCGTCAACCTGCCGCCGAACGTTCTCGGCCCTGTCGAGTTCGCCGAGAAGGCGGAAGAGCTGCGCAAGCTCGGTGTCGAGGTCGAAATTCTCGGCGAGAAGGAGCTGAAGAAGCTCGGCATGAACGCGCTTCTCGGCGTGGCGCAGGGCTCGGCGCGTCCGCCCCGGCTTGCGGTGATGCAGTGGAATGGCGGCTCCAAGAAGGATGAGCCGATTGCCTTTGTCGGCAAGGGCGTCGTATTTGATACCGGCGGCATTTCGCTGAAGCCCGGCCTCAACATGGAAGACATGAAGGGTGACATGGGCGGCGCTGCGGCCGTGACCGGTCTCATGCATACGCTTGCGGCCCGCAAGGCAAAGGCGAATGTCATCGGTGTCATCGGTCTGGTGGAAAACATGCCTGACGGTAACGCCCAGCGTCCCGGCGACATCGTCACGTCCATGTCCGGCCAGACCATCGAAATCATCAATACCGATGCCGAAGGCCGTCTCGTTCTGGCAGATGCGCTCTGGTACACCAAGGAACGTTTCAGCCCGAAATTCATGATCAACCTCGCCACCTTGACGGGAGCGATCACGGTTGCGCTCGGCAATCTTCAGGCCGGTCTTTTCTGCAATGACGATGAACTGGCCACGCGTCTTTCGCAGGCGGGTGACGTGACGGCTGAAAAGCTGTGGCGCATGCCGCTCGGCAAGGATTACGACAAGATCATTGATTCCAAGTTCGCCGACATGAAGAACAGCTCCGGCCGTCTGGCCGGCTCCGTCACTGCGGCGCAGTTCCTCAAGCGTTTCGTTGGCGAAACACCCTGGGCGCATCTCGATATTGCCGGCACCGCCATGGGGTCGCCGATGACCGAGATCAATCAGTCCTGGGGATCGGGCTATGGTGTACGGCTGCTGAACGAGCTCGTTCGCGCCCATTACGAAGATTGATGCGACCGGAGCTGCAAGTCCGCAGATGACTGAAATCCTGTTCTACCATCTGACGGAATCGAAGCTGGAGGATGCGTTGCCTCCTTTGCTCGAAAAATCGCTGGAACGCGGCTGGAAGGTCGCGATCCAGACGGTGGACGAGGAGCGGCGCGATTTCCTCGACACGCATCTGTGGACCTTTCGTGATGACAGTTTTCTGCCGCACGCCACGGACAGTTCTTCCGTGCCACAAAACCAACCGATTCTCTTGACCGCGTCTGATGCAAACGGCAACGAGGCCAGTGTCCGCTTTCTGGTCGACGGTGCCGAGCCGCCGGCGGTGGAGGGCTACGAGCGCATCGTGTTCATGTTCGACGGATACGATGCCTACCAGCTCGAAATGGCGCGGAATCACTGGAAAAGGCTGAAGACCGAAGGTCACGCGCTGACCTATTGGCAGCAATCGCCGGAAGGCCGCTGGCAGAAGAAGGCCTGATCTCAGGCAAGGGGTCGATAGTGATTGTGGGCTAAGGCCCACACAAATAAGGGCGCGGCTGTTTCATCAGCCGCGCCCTTTTGTTTCCACCGCGAAACGTCTCGGCGTCTCAGTCGTAGAAGGAATCCACGAATTTGTGGCGGCCGAGCAGGAAGGCGTCGGCGACATGGGTCAGTGGCGCGAGATCAACGTCCGAGCGGCCGGCCTTGATGATTTCCGCAAAACGCTCGTAAAGTGCCGGATATTCCCGCTCCGGCGCCGACAGTGTCTGCTCGCCATTGATGGAGAGCTTCGCGCCGCCTTCCGAAAGCACCATCTGTCCGGCTGCCGTTTCGGCAACGATATCCCAGCTCTGCTTGCCGGTCTGGCGCCAGTCGAATTCGGCGTGCACGGGCATTTTCGTCACGTCGGAAAAATGCAGTTCGGCGGCGATCGGCGCATCGCGGTTTTCCGGGAACTCGAGCGTCGCCTTGGTCAGGAACAGCGCGCGGGGCAGGATATGGGTGATGATGGATAGCGCGTTGATACCGGGATCGAACACACCGAGACCGCCTGCCTGCCAGATCCATGCCTGGTTCGGGTGCCAGTGGCGCACATCCTCTTTCCAGATGACGTGCACGCTGTCGATCTTCGTCGAGGCGAGAAACGCCTTCGCCGCCTCGACGGCAGGCGCATAACGCGAGTGCCAGCTTGCAAACAGCGAAAGACCTTTCAGATCCGCGAGGCGAACGAGATCCTGAACTTCCGAAAGCGTCGCGCCCGGCGGCTTTTCGAGGAAAACGTGCTTGCCGGCATTCAGCGCCGCATAGGCAGCCTCGTAACGGTACTGCGGCGGCATGCACAGTGACACAGCTTCGATGTGCTGGACCGCCTCCAACATGGTCTCGATGGTGCCGTAAGAAGCGACGCCATCAACCGTGCCGTGGCGGCTGGCCGTGCAGATCAATTCAAAGTCCGGATTGCCTGCGATGGCGGGAAGGTGCTGGTCGCGAACGATTTTGCCGACGCCGACGATGGCAAGCTTGGTGGCTGACATGGAGTGGAACCCGTTTAAGTGATGCGTGGGATAAAGTGTGACTTTACCAGTTTTTTAGCAGAAACGCTCGAAGGAGCAAGGCGATCGTCCTTGCAGCTCCGGTCTTTTTTCCATGCGTAACGTTATGACAAAAAAGGTTGGTATGCGTATTTTACATCGCATAATATTTGAATCATGAAAATATCTTCCCAAAATTAAAAGTGTTGATTTTTATAAATTGCTGGTTTTAAACTATGAATCTAAAGATATATATCAAAAAATTGAAGTATAATTTCATATCGAAATTAATCGAAGATTCAATAGTAAAAGTATGATAATTTGCAGTGAAACTGTTCTGGCATCTAGAATTCGTTGGCAATTCAACGAAGGCAATTGTCAATTCAATACATACGGATTAATTTTGGTATCGTTCTCTACACTCTGCCCCTGTTTGTCGACGTGAAATTGGTGCGGGAGATCATCTGGCTGGATTTAGTCGTCCGGTTGTTTGTTAGCGCTTCGCTTTGTTGCTTTATTTTCCTGCTCGGCATTATGCGATACCGGCGGTGAGGGGGTGGTTTTGCCCGACCTCGCATCCTGTCAGCCGCTCGTTGTCGGGGCCTGTCCGGCGGATTTCACCGGGGCCGGGGCCGCGATGGGGAACAGGCCGTCAGCAGCGGTTGGCGATATGTGCTGATTTTCCTGCGCATACGCGGGATTTGTGAAGGTCAAACGCCGGAACGACGGCGCCAGAATAAATAATGACCCGGGGGTTATGCAGATGATGGAATTGATCGCCGCCCAAGCGGCAGCGTCGGCCGCCGAGCTGCCGTTCCTGCTGCTTCAGGCGGCCGCCGTTGTTGGCATGGTGTCCATGCTTATCCTTCTGCGGCGAAACATAGCCCTCGATGATGCGCGTTATAAAATCTACTACGGCATCGTATTCGGAATGGCCGGCTTTTTGCTGACGCTGCTGGTTTCCGAGTTCATCAAGCTGCCCTCCAAACCCTATATCCGCTCGGACCTGCTGTTCCTGGCCGGGGTATTGGGTTCCTGGCAGGGCGGGTTGATCAGCCTTGCACTTGTCTCCGCAGGGCGTTTTTTGTTCGGTGGTCCTGCGCTCTTTGGGGCCGCTTTTCTGGACATGAGCATCATCTCGGCTTTCGGGATCGCGATGTATGGCTGGATGCGCAGGCGCAGTCTCGCCGACCTCGGCATCCGGGAAGTCCTTGGCGTATTCGCGATCAGGATTTTTGCGGCGTTGTTCGCTGTTGGTCTGACCTACAGTCTCAGCATGATAAGCCAGGACGTTTTTCTGAGTAATGTCGGACGGCGTATCTTCGGCTCGATAGTCGGCCTTCCGATGATCGTCTGCCTGTTCATTTTGCTGCGCAGCGAGGCGCGGGGGCGCGAAGAGGTCAGGAAACGCGAGGCTGCGGCGCGGACGGATTCGTTGACGGGCCTGCCCAACAGGCGTGCCCTCAAAGACCATATCGAAGCTGTAATGCGGCAGGAGCGTGCCGTTCCGCATGCTCTCCTTCTCATCGAAATCGTCAATATTGCCGACGTCGCCGCCTGCCAGGGCGAAGACTGGGGCGATCTTTTCTGGCCGCGGCTGGCGCAGGAAATCTGCGACGGCGATAACGGCCTGCTGTCGAAGTCCAATGCGCCGCGCAGCTTCATGTTCGGCGATACCACGCTTGCGGTCGTCATCGAGGGGATTGCGCTGGAAAGGTCGGAAAGCGCGCGATTGATGATGCGCCTCCATGACGGGCTGAGTGCATTTTCAAGGTCTGCTGAGGCCGAACCGGTGCCGCATCTGAAAATCGGTGCGGCTAATCTGGATAAGCTTTCCCGGCAGAACGTGGCCTCCTTCCTCCGGCAGCTTAGTCTGGCGCTGCTGGCAAGCGAAAATCCGGTGCAGATTTTCCCCTTCTCCTTTGCCGAAAAAGCGACGCGGGACGAGGGGGTGCGCAAGATGCTGGTCAACTGGATCAGATCCGGCAAGCCGCCGATTTTTTATCAGCCGAAATTCGAAATGCGCAATCGCCACATGATTGGTGCGGAGGCTCTTTTGCGGGCGGTCGATGCACGCGGACAGCCGCTTTCGCCCTATTATGTGCTGGAGATCGCCGAACGTCATCGGCTGCTGGTGGAGTTCGAGTGGTCGACGATCGAAGCCGTCGTGCGCGATCTCAGCGACCTGCGCGGCCTCGATCCGGATTTTCATCTGGCGGTGAACATTTCCGCGTCGTCTTTTGCAACCGCGCGGTTCGGAGAGCGGGTTGTGGCTTTTTTGAACGAGATGGCGGTCCCGGCGCATCGCCTGTCGATCGAAGTGACGGAGATGAGCAGGATACCGGTCATCGACATCGTTCAGCAGAATTTCGACAGGCTGAGCGAAGCGGGCGTGCGGCTGGCGCTGGATGATTTCGGCACCGGTTATGCGGCGCTCACCCTGCTGGCGCGGTTCCCTTTCGAGGAGGTCAAGATCGATCACTGGATGACGTCCCGGCTTGAACAATCGCGGTTCAAGGACGCTATCGCACTCGCTTTCGAAAGTGCGGAACGTTACGGGGCCAAGCTGGTGACGGAAGGCATAGAAACGGAGGAGCAGAGCAGGTTGCTCATGCAGATGGGCATCCGCTTCGGTCAGGGTTATCTTTATTCGCCCGCCGTGCCGCTCGAGCGGTTGCAGCCTCGCAAGGAATGCGCTTAGTACGAATGGATGCCTGAAAACAACGACGCATGGAACAACTCATCCGGAACGCCCGGTCAGCCTTTGCCGGACGCGGGCGCCGTACGGGCGGGGAGTGGTAACCAATCGTTGCAGGCCGTTGCTCACGCCGTATCCGGTCGCCGGCGGCTGTCGGGCGATCCGCGTTTGCTGGCAGCTTGGCCATTACTTCGGGCGGTGCTGGTCTGGGCGCTGCTCATGCTGGCGGTCATTTCGGCGTTGGCTGGATATCAATATGTCAGCCTGCTGGGCGAACTGGCGCGACAGAGCGACGCCTTGCAGGCCGAGGCTTCGCGCCGGGCGGATCAGCACGACGCCCATGTGACCGCGCTTTCGGCGGTAGCGCAGGCGGAGCAGGGGGCGGATTACGGCCTGCTGCTCGCCATCGCCGCACCCATTTTGCAATTTTACCCGCGCATTGATGAAGTCCAGCTGGTTTCCCTCAATGAGGGCGGCCCCGCCATCGGCACTCGGCCGCTGGAAAATGAACTGGTCGTGGCGATCCGCAAGGCGGCTTCGGTATTCACCGGCCGCCCCGCACTGCTGGCAAGCGCGCTCCGGCCCGGACATTACATGATCGTCAAGCGCAGCCCCAACAGCGAGACGGCATCGAAGGCGCTGGTTCTCGCCGTCGATAGCGCGCAGCTGCTGGCGTCCGACGCTCCTTTCTGGTCGGAGAAACAGGCGGTGATCCGCCTGAAAATGCCGGATGGTACAGTGCTGTTCGGTCCGCCGGAACTGCCGGTAAAACCGCAATATGCCCGGCAGCTGAGCAGCGCCACCCAGCCGTTGCTGCTGGAAGTCGCCCTGTCGATCACCTGGCGGGATCTTTGCCGGGACGCGCCCTGTTGCTCGGCATGGCCGGTGCCAGCGTCATTTTTGCGCTCGGCATCGTGATGGCAAGACAGAGGACGCGTATGCGCGCCGCTGAAAGACGGGCCGAACTGAGCGGCATGGAGGCAAGGCTAACCCATGCCTCGCGGGTCAATGCGCTGGGAGAGATGGCGAGTGGTCTGGCCCATGAGCTGACCCAGCCGCTGACGGCGATATTGGCGCAGGCACAAGCCGGACGGCGGCTTCTTGCCCGGCAGGACGTCGCAACACTTTCCGGCGCTCTCGATGACATGATCGAACAGGCACGGTGCGCCTCCAACATGCTCGATCGCTTTCGCAACTGGTCGCTGCCGCACCGCCAGCCTGCGGCGGCGCATGACCTGCGCATTGCCCTGCGCAATGTGGACGCGCTTCTCGCCAATGAGGCGGCGCGTCAGCATGTCGTCATCGATATCGCCTTGCCGGACGCACCGCTGCTGGTGCGGGTCGATCCGGTGGAAATCGAACAGGTGATGTTCAACCTGCTGCGCAACGCCCTTGATTTGGTCGCAGCTTTGGAAGTCAGAGGTGCAATTACCGCCACACTCAGCCGGACAGACAATCTTGCCGTGCTCGAAGTTTCCGACAACGGTCCAGGCGTCGCGCCGGAATTGCGCGGACGATTGTTCACGCCTTTCGCAACCACGAAAATGAACGGCATGGGGCTGGGGCTTGCCCTCAGCCAGCGGTTGGTGGAGCGCGCCGGCGGCGAAATCCTTTACGTCGATGGAGACAAAGGCGCTGTTTTCCGTGTCGTCCTGCCGGTCACGGTAGAGGGACAAAGGCTATGACGCTGCCCGTCTATCTTGTCGATGACGACGATGCCGTGCGCAAGGCGCTGATCCTGCTGTTGTCCACCGTTGGCATTGAGGCAAGGGGTTTTGCCGATCCGGTCGTTTTTCTCGGCCAGCTGTCCGGTCTCGAACCCGGTTGCCTCATCCTCGACATCCGCATGCCGGCCATCACCGGATTAAAGTTGCAGGAAAAGCTGCTGGAGCAGGGCTTCGATTGGCCGGTCATCATCATTTCCGGCCACGGAAATATCGAGGCCTGCCGCCGTGCCTTTCAAAACGGCGCGGTGGATTTTCTGTCCAAGCCGATCGATGAACAGGATCTCATCGACGCGATCCAGAAGGCGCACCAGACCCTGTCGCGCTCGCTTGATGCCAAGGCATTGCAGGCGGAGACATTGGCGTTGCTGTCGCTGCTGACCGCGCGTGAGCGAGAGATACTGGAGAGAATCGCGCTCGGTTTCACCACCCGCCAGATCGCCGATGGACTTGGCCTGTCGCCACGCACGGTGGACAGCCACCGCGCCGCTATCGGCCTCAAGCTCGGCACCACCTCGCAGGCGGAAATGACAAGGCTGTGGCTGGAAGCCGGCGAGGATCGGTAGAACTACCGATAGCTTGGCAAGCCTTACGGATTCGCAGGCCGCTGCCGCCCGCCTAAGGTGTAGTCCTCACCAAGCAAGAGGACCTATCCATGATCCGTAACCTTTTTATCGCTTCCGTTCTGATCGCGCCTTCGGCAGCTTTTGCTCAGACCTTGCCGACCGCCCCGTACCTGCCGCTCGAAATGGCGGAAAAGGCAGCCAAGGCTGCACTTCAGGCTTGCTCGACAAAAGGCAATGCCGTCACCGTTGCCATCGTTGCCCGTGATGGCGCCACCAAGGTGGTGCTGAAGGCTGATGGTTCCGGCCCGCATACGGTCCCCAGCGCAACGGGCAAGGCCTTTGCCGCCGCATCGCTCGGCCGCGATACCGGCGAGATCGCGGAATTCATCGCCTCCAAGCCAGCCAATGAAGGCCTGCGGACCATGGATGAGCGTCTGGTCGTTCAGGCTGGCGGTCTGCCGATCAAGATCGGTGACGCTCTGGTCGGTGGTATCGGTGTCGGCGGCGCACCGTCGGGTGCAATCGATGCCGAATGCGCCCGCGAAGGTCTCAACGCCATCGGCGCGAAGTAACCACCGTCAAATACGGTCCGACGGCTTCGCAAGAAGCCGTCGGTTCGCGCATCACTGCGCCATCGCATCCTCATATTCGCCGGAAAGCAGCAGCCATTGCTCCTCCGCGTCGGAGAGCTTGCTGGCGGCTTCGCCACGCTCTTTCACTTTCAGCGCGGCCTTGGCGGGTGCTTTTTCGTATAGAGCGGGGTCCGCCAGCTCCTTGTCGAGCGCCTGAATCATTTTCTCAAGCTTCGCCGTCAAAGATCCGATTTCGTTGATCTTTTTCTTCAGCGGTGCGAGCTGCGCGCGCTTTTCGGCATTGGCCTTGCGCTGGTCGGCTTTCGACGTCTGGTCGGCGGTGGTCTCGGTTTTCTCTTCCTTCTTTTTGCCTGAGGAAACGACGAGGTCGCGATATTCCTCCATGTCGCCTTCGAAGGTCTTCACCGTGCCATCGGCCACCAGCCACAGGCGATCCACCGTTGCCTCGATGAGGTGACGGTCGTGGCTGATGAGGATGACGGCGCCGTTATAGTCGTTCAGCGCCTCGATCGGCGCGCGGCGGCTGTCGATGTCGAGATGGTTGGTCGGTTCGTCGAGGATGAGCAGGTTCGGCGCATGGAAGGCTGCAAGCCCCATCAGCAACCGGGCTTTTTCGCCGCCTGACAGGTCTTTCGCCGCCGTCGCCATCTTTTCCGTCGCAAGGCCCATCTGCGCCACCCGCGCCCGCACCTGTGCTTCAGACGCCAGCGGCATCAGCTTGCGCACATGTTCGACCGGCGTTTGGTCCGGCACGAGGTCGTCCAGCTGGTGCTGCGCGAAGAAACCGATCTTCAGACCGGGGGCGATGCGAAGATCGCCGGCCTGCGGGGCAAGCCGGCCGGAGATGAATTTCGCAAAGGTCGATTTGCCGTTGCCGTTGGAGCCAAGCAGCGCGATGCGGTCGTCATTGTCGATCCGCAGATTGAGCTGCTTCAGGATGGATTTGCCCGGCTCGTAACCCACGGCACCGCCATTGATGGCGACGATGGGCGAAGCGGGTTGCTTTTCCGGCTCGGGGAATGTGATCGGCTGGACGTGATCCTCGATCACGGCGGCAACGGTGCCCATGCGCTCCAGCGCCTTGATGCGGCTCTGCGCCTGGCGTGCCTTGGTGGCCTTGGCGCGAAAGCGGTCGATGAAGCTTTGCAGGTGTTTGCGCGCGGCGTCGCTTTTGACCTTCGCCTTCATCTGCAATTCGTCGGCTTCCGCTTTCTGGCGCTCGAATTGGTCGTAACCGCCGCGATAGAAGGTCAGTTTCTTCTGGTCTAAATGCACGATGGAATTGACGGCATTGTTCAGAAGATCGCGGTCATGGCTGATGATGATGACGGTATGCGGATAACGGCGGATATAATCTTCCAGCCAGAGCGTGCCTTCAAGATCGAGATAGTTGGTCGGTTCGTCGAGAAGCAGCAGGTCGGGTTCGGCAAACAGCACGGACGCCAGCGCCACGCGCATGCGCCAGCCGCCGGAGAAGGAGGAGGCGGGGCGAAGCTGCGCTTCGTGATCGAAGCCGAGACCGGCAAGAATGCTCGACGCGCGCGCTTCCGCCGAATGCGCGTCGATATCGACGAGTCGCACCTGAATTTCCGCAATCCGGTGCGGGTCGGTTGCTGTTTCCGCCTCGACCAGAAGGGCGCTGCGTTCCTTGTCGGCGGCAAGCACGATGGAGATCAGCGAATCTTCCGTGCCCGGCGCTTCCTGCGCCACCTGGCCGATGCGCGCCTGTTTCGGGATCGTCACCGAACCGCTTTCCGCCGAAAAATCGCCGGTGATGACCCGGAACAGGGTGGATTTGCCGGCGCCGTTGCGGCCAACGAGGCCCACCTTCACGCCAGCCGGAAGCGTCACGCTGGCGTGGTCGAGAAGCAGGCGCCCGGCGATGCGGGCGGAGAGATCGGTAATCGTAATCATGGCGCCGTTTTGGCCGAACTGCGTGGCCAAGGCAAGAGCTCTGGAGCCACACAGGATCAGATTACCGTTTCAACAGCCGAGCTGCGCCAGATAGCTGTTGCGGCTGTGCTGCGCCACGTCCCTGTAGTAACCGATGACGCAATTGCGCGTGCCGCAGCGCGCCGAAAGCAAGGCGAGTTCGGCATGGCCGAAAAATTCGGCGGGTGTGGCGGTGCCGTCCACTGCCGCGACGCCGATTGAAACCGTCAGATGTTCGCCTTCGCCCTCGCTGGTCACGAAGCGCAGCGCCTCCACATTTTGCCGCAACCGCTCGGCAATTGCTTCAGCCGTATTTTGCGAGACGCCGGCAAACAGAAAGGCGAATTCATTGCCGCCGATACGGGCGACGAAATCGTCCTTCTTGATCGTCTTGCGGAAGAGCGCCGCCAACCGCCGCAGCGCCTTGTTACCGGCAGCGGGGCCGTATTTGCCGTTGATTTCGCGGAAATGGTCGATGTTGAGCAGCACCAGCGACGTGGCGGACGCCGCCTGATCGCCCGAAAAGAGGTCGCCGAGTTTTTCGAGGAAAGCCGCCCTGTTGGGAAGCGCCGTCAAGACGTCACGCAAGGAACTTGCCTGAAGCTCGGCCCGGTCTTTCTCAACCTCGCGGATTTTCATCAGCCCCATGGAGACGAAATGCCGGAGGCTCGTTTGTTCCTCGTGAATATCGCCCATCAATTGCATTAACCGCTCCGTTGATGGCGGCTCAGGCTGATCTTCTTCGGAAAGGCTGGCGATGAATGTCTCGGTACGCTGCAGGCCGGCTTCCAGCCGCGCGGAAATCTGCTTCAGCGTATCGAAAGCCGTGGCTGCCATCTGCTCGGCCTCGATCTTTGAAAAGCCCGGCAGATTGTGTCTTTGGCCGACAATATCGATTTCATGCTGTTGCGGCGCGTTGCCAAGGGCAAGAATATCACGCCCCATGGCCGGATTGTGCCCGGACAATATTTCGTAGATCAATTCGTAGTTGCGCGGCAGCGGCGCAATGTTCATCTTGTCGATGAATTGTGCGATTTTGGTAAAGACGAGGCCGTTTCTTGCCTGTTCGCGTTTTTTATCGCCCGCCGATGTCGTCACTGACAGCCCCAATACCGATAGATTATTATGATGCACCGGCAATACCGGTTGTTGAATGCTATTATTCTTACAAGCAACGGTTTAAAATAGACTAAATCTGCGGAATTTTTTGGCGCTGCAAAGTGCAAATTTCCTCGTGACGAAGGTTCTTGCGCCGGAAGCGATCTTTTGATCGGTAGTATGACAAATCCTGATTTGATTTCAGGCGACGGGCGTTTTTATATCGCTGCATCGATCCTACAGAAGAGGGTGCAGCCCATGACGACCTCCAGAACTCTATATTCGCTGTGCGGAAGCGATAGCTCCCGGCCGTTTTCTCCCCATTGCTGGAAAACCGTGCTTTCGCTGGCGCATAAGGGGCTGGATTTCGAGGAGCGCCCCTTGCCCTTCACGGTCATTCCGACGGTGGAGGACGGTTTTTCGAGGACGGTGCCGATCCTGCGCGATGGCGACCAGCTGGTGAGCGACAGTTTCGAAATCGCGCTTTATCTGGATGAAGCTTACCCGGAGCGCCCATCGCTGTTTAGCGGAGAGGGCGGCAAGGCAATGGCGCGGTTCGTGGAAAGCTGGTCGCAGACGGTGCTTCACCCGGCCATTACCCGCATTGCCGTGCTCGATATCCACAATATGCTTGATGAGCAGGACCGCCTTTATTTCCGCGACAGCAGGACGAAGGCGCTTGGCCGCCCGCTGGAGGATGTAGTGGCCAACCGGCAGGCGGAAATCGCGGCCTTCCCGGCGCTCTTGGCGCCGATCCGCCGTATGCTGAGCTTCCAGCCCTTCATCGGCGGCACGTCGCCGCTGTTCGCGGACTATATCGTTTTCGGCGCCCTGCAATGGGCGAGGATCACCACCGGGGCTGATCTGTTTTCTGAAAACGATCCTGTCCGGGACTGGTTCGAGGGTTGCCTCGATCTCCACGACGCGAGAGGCCGCAGTGTGACAGCGGCGTGAAATGTCTGTCGCCATCGTCGCAATGTGTTTGATCCCCCTTGTTTTCGGGCCTTTGGGCGGGTAAAGACCGCCCACTTTCTATAGGAAAAGGAAACGGACACATGGCGATTGAACGCACATTTTCGATGATCAAGCCGGACGCAACCAAGCGTAACCTGACGGGCGCGATCACCAAGGTATTTGAAGACAACGGCCTGCGCATCGTCGCCTCCAAGCGCGTCTGGATGAGCAAGCGCGAAGCTGAAGGCTTCTACGCCGTTCACAAAGAGCGTCCCTTCTTCGGCGAACTCGTTGAAGGCATGACCTCCGGCCCGACCATCGTTCAGGTTCTGGAAGGCGAAAACGCCATCCTCAAGAACCGCGAAATCATGGGCGCAACCAACCCGGCCCAGGCTGCGGAAGGCACCATCCGTAAGAGCTTCGCGCTTTCCATCGGCGAAAACTCCGTTCACGGTTCCGACGCTCCGGAAACCGCCGCACAGGAAATCGCCTACTGGTTCGCTGAAACCGAAATCGTCGGCTGATTCAAAATATCAACGGCTTGAATCTCCCTGTCAGGGGATTGTGTGAAGCCGCTGAAATGACTCGATGAAACGGAGCCGAAAGGCTCCGTTTTTGTTTGTGTTCACGACGCCGGACACCCCTCGGCAGGCCGCATATCCGTCGTGCCGTCCGGTTTGAACACTTCCGGATTGGGCGTGTAGAGCGGGCCGACGACCAGCGGCTTGGCGGGAAGAAGCGACTGGTCGGTGTCGGAGCGGATCGTGGTCTCTATCGTTTGCAGTATATCACCCTCCGGCCCTTTTATGCGGATGGTGACCTTGTAGGGGCGGTCCTGCTTCACGCACTCGACCGGTGGGCTTTGGACGGCGATCTTTTCGTCTTTCGGGAAAATCTTGTCCTTGGTCGTCAGGTCAGGGCCGCCGCGAGGATTTTCGAACGTCGCCTCCAGCGTGCTGCCGTCGCGGATGGGCGCGATGCGCTGCAGGGTCACGAGATAGGTGGCGATCGCCACGCGGTAGTTGAAGACGAACATACGGCCGGAAATCTTGGCGACATCGCGCGGCTCGTCGCGCTGGCAAGCGGAAAGACCGAGCGCCGCCACGATTGCCAGCATTGGAATGGCAATTGTTTTCATGTCCGCTCCTCCTTTTTCCGGTGATAATGCCGGCTGGCTTTCTGCCGGTTGCCGCAAACCGTCATGTCGCACCAGATCCGGCTTCTGTTCTTGCTGCGGTCAATGAAAAGCCAGCCGCAATTGCCGCAAATCTTCAGCCGTTCCTGCGTCTCTGCCGAAAGCAGCGACAGGGCGGAATGGGCGGTCGCATTGCCAAGGCTTTCCCTTAAGGGAAACGACCGCAGCGCCGTGCCGCAGGCGAAGAGAAGCTCGGCAAGCCTGCCATCGTCATTACTGCCATTGGCGATCGAAGCACGGAAATAGTCGTCGATAGCCTCACGCAGACCGAGAAAAACCGGCCGCTTTTCCGCTTCGGGCGCAAAAAGGGCGGGAAACCTGTCGCGCTCTGCCCCCAGCCGGGTCGACGCCTCGGCAAAGGTGGCGATCTGCTCGGGCGCGGCGAAACGGTCGACTGATTTTGCCGCGTCGGCGCGCAGGATGACGCTATTGGCGACATCGAGGGCCAATGCGCCGCCTGCAAAACGATGTTCTGTCCAGCGAAATGTCATGCCACATTATAACTGTCAAAATGGATTTTAATAGTTATAATGCGACGGGGAGGACGGATTGGCTTATTTCCTGCAACAATTGCTGAATGCCGTGCCGGTAGCCTCGCTTTATGCGGTTTTGGCTTTCGGCTATGCCATCGCCTTTTCGGTCACCAAACGGGCCGATGTCACCTATGGGGCGATTTTCGCTTTCGCCGGCCAGACCTGCCTGCTGTTTGCCGATTTCGGCTGGAACCGGCTGTGGCTGGTCTTGCCCGCAACGCTTGCCCTTGGGGCAGGGGCGGGCCTGTTCGGCGGGTTATGGGCGGCGGCTTTCATCGGCAGGGCAGTGATGCGGCCGCTGGCAAAAGCCTCCCCAAATGCGGTGACGGTCGCCTCCATCGGCGTGCTGATTGCGCTCACCGAAAGCGCGAGGCTCGCCGCCGGCACGCGGCAATTATGGCTGCCGCCGCTTTTGTCCGAGCCGGTGCGTTTCTGGGCCGACGGCAGCTTTGCGGTTACCCTGACGCCCATGCAGATGCTGAACACGGCTGCCTTCTGCCTGCTCGTTCTCGCAGGCTCCTATTATTTGCGACGTTCCGGTTTTGGCCGCTGCTGGAAGGCTGTGTCGGACGACGCTTTCGCCGCCTCGCTTTGCGGGGTGAATGCGGGCAGGATATTCCTGCTGTCCTATTGCGCGGCGGGTCTCGTTGCCGCCATCGCCGGTGTGCTGGCGACGTTTTATTACGGCACCATGGATTTCGGCGCTGGTCTGGTGTTCGGCCTGAAGGTCGTGTTGATTTCGGCAGCGGGCGGTTATGCAAGCCCGCTTCTCTGCGCGCTGGGAGCCGCCGCCGTCGGCTTTGCCGAAACGTTATGGGTCGGTTACGGTCCGGTCATCTGGCGGGATGCGGCGGTTCTGGCGCTTCTGGTCGGCTGGCTGATCGTCATGCGCAGCAGGGTACAGGCGCCTTAGAACATTCCCAGGAAAAGTGGTGTCCGGTTTTCCGTCAGTAAATGCGAGGAAAGACGAAGCGTTACCGCCACTTGTCCCTGGCCGTGTCGTCGGTCGCCTTTGCCGCAACCCAGTCACCCGTCGTGCCATCCTTGCCGTGTTCCTTCTTCCAGAACGGGGCGGATGTCTTGAGGTAGTCCATCATGAAATTGGCGCCGTCGAAGGCGGCCTGCCGGTGGCTGGAAGCGGCGATGACGAGGACGATATTTTCGCCGGTGGCGATCTTGCCGTGGCGATGGATGGCGGTGAGGCCAAGAAGGGCGAAACGTTCAATGGCGAGTTCGGCAATGCGGGTCATTTCCGCTTCCGCCATACCGGGATAATGTTCGAGTTCCAGCGCCGCCAGCGTGCCGCCATCATCACGGCAAAGCCCGGTGAAAGCCACAACCGCGCCGATGCTCCTGTCGCCTTCCGTCAGCCTGCGGGTTTCTTCCGCGGCGTCGAAATCCTGTGCCTGCACCCGGATTGTCGGCTTGACGGCTGGCTGCATCCGCTCATCCCCCGGTCATCGGCGGAAAGATGCCGATTTCGCGCGCCCCGGCAATGCTCTCGTCATGTTCGACATGTTCCTGATTGACGGCAACGCGAATGACATCGGGGAATTCAAATGCAGCTTCGTAATTTTCGCCACGGGTCGAAAGATAGGCGATCAACTCGCCGGCCGTCGTCACGGAGGAGGGGATGTCCAGCTCCTCTTCTGCCGTACCGATCTTTTCGCGAACCCAGGCGAAATAAACGATCCGCGCCATCATTCTTCGTCCACGATGTGCTTGAGACCTGCCTTGAAGTAATCATAGCCGGTATACATGGTGAGTGCCGCGGCGAGCCAGAGAAGCGTAATTCCCATCTCGGTCGTGTAGGGCAGAACCTTGTCGCCCGCAGGACCGGCAAGCAGAAAGGCGATGGCAACCATCTGGATGGTGGTCTTCCATTTGGCGATGCGGGTAACGGGAACGCTGACCTTCAGCGCCGCCAGATATTCGCGCAGGCCCGAGACCAGAATTTCGCGGCAGAGAATGGTGATGGCGGCCCAGAGCGACCAGCCGGCAATGGTACCGTCAGCGGCCATCAGCAGCAGTACGGAAGCCACCAGCAGCTTGTCGGCAATCGGGTCCAGCATGCGGCCGATATTGGAGGTCTGGTTCCAGATACGCGCCAGATAACCATCGAGAAAATCGGTCAGCGAGGCGATGATGAACAGCCAGAGCGCGGTCCAGCGCGCAAAATCCGAGCTTTCCAGTTTTCCTTCGACGTAAAAACACAAAACGATGACAGGAACCGCCAATATGCGGGCATAGGTGAGGAGATTGGGAATATTGTATGCGCGCGAAGCCATGGGAAACCTGTCAGTCTGGATAAGCTGCCTTGATGCCGCCCCTGACGCATAGGGTCAACACGTTATTATGTTTTTTTAGCAGTTCGTCACGACAGCGCGGCGTCAATCGCCACCACTCTCGTGGAAGTGATTGTAGATTTGCCGCGCTACCGCTTCGGAAATGCCGCTGACGTTCATCAGATCGTTGAGACCGGCACGGGAAACCGCCTTCGCAGTCCCGAAATGCTGCAGCAGCGAGCGCTTGCGTCCGGGGCCGATCTCCGAGATTTCATCCAGCGGATTGCGTACCATTTCCTTCTTGCGCCGCGCCCGGTGCGAGCCGATGGCGAAACGGTGCGCTTCGTCGCGCATGCGCTGGATGAAATAAAGCACGGGATCACGCGGCGGCAGGGAAAAATCGCTGCGGCCATCCGCGAAGAAACGTTCACGGCCCGCCTCGCGGTCCACACCCTTGGCCACACCGATGGCGATGACGCTGTCGCGAATGTCGAGTTCATCGAGAATGGCGCGCACCGCCGTCATCTGTCCCTGACCACCGTCGATCAGGATCACATCCGGCCAGGCGGGGAAAGGCATGTCGGCGGCTTCCTCCGGTGTCGGCGCCAGCGTCTGCTCGCGGTTGGGCTTACCCTCATCTTTCAACAGGCGCGAGAAACGACGGGTCATCACCTCGCGCATCATGCCGAAGTCGTCACCGGGGGTGATGTCGGTCGATTTGATGTTGAACTTGCGGTATTGGTTCTTGACGAAGCCTTCCGGCCCCGCCACCACCATGCCGCCCACGGCATTGGTGCCCATGATGTGCGAGTTGTCGTAAATCTCGATCCGGCGCGGCACATAGGGAAGGCCGAAGGTCTCCGCAAAACCCTTCAGTAACCGCGCCTGCGAGGATGTTTCCGCCAGCTTGCGGCCATGCGCCTCGCGCGCATTGGCAAGAACATGGTCGGTAATGTCTTTCTTCTCGCCGCGCTGCGGCACGCTGATCGTCACCTTGTGTCCCGCTTTTTCACCGAGAGCAGCGGCCAGCAGTTCCTGTTCCTCCACCGTTTCGGACAGCAGGATTTGCTTCGGCACGGGCTTGTCGTCGTAAAACTGTGCCAGAAACGCATTGAGGATTTCTGAGCCGGGCAGGGACGGGTCCGCCTTCGGGAAATACGCGCGGTTTCCCCAGTTCTGCCCGGTGCGGAAAAAGAATACCTGAATGCAGGATATGCCGCCTTCGTGATGAATGGCGAAGACATCCGCCTCTTCGATGCCGGCGGGATTGATTCCCTGATGGCTCTGGACGTGGGAAAGCGCAGCCAGCCGGTCGCGATAAACGGCGGCGCGCTCGAAATCGAGATCCTCGGCCGCCTCGTTCATCTGCCGCGCGATTGCGGTCTTGACGCTCTGGCTCTTGCCGGACAGGAAATCCTTGGCTTCCTTGACGAGTTCCGCATACCCCTGATCGCTGACCTCATGCGTGCAGGGGCCGGAACAGCGCTTGATCTGGTAAAGAAGACAGGGTCGTGTGCGGGTCTCGAACACGCTGTCGGTGCAGGTGCGGATCAAGAAGGCGCGTTGCAGCGAATTAATCGTGCGCCCCACGGCGCCGGCAGAGGCGAATGGCCCGAAATAATCGCCCTTGCGCGCTCTCGCACCCCGGTGCTTGAAGATCGCCGGCGCACGGTTATCGGCGGTGATAAGAATATAGGGAAACGACTTGTCGTCACGCAAAAGCACATTAAAGCGCGGCCGCAAGCGTTTGATGAGATCCGCTTCCAGCAGAAGCGCCTCTGTCTCCGTGCGGGTGGTGACGAATTCCATATGGGCGGTCAGCCGCACCATCTGGGCGATGCGGTTGGAATGCACCCGGCCCTGCGCATAGTTGCCGACACGCTTCTTCAGCGAGCGCGCCTTGCCGACGTAGAGAACGTCGTTCGCCTCGTTGAACATGCGGTAGACACCCGGCGAGTTCGGCAGGTGTTTGACGAATTCGCCGATCAGATCCATGCCCTTTAGGCCGGATCTGTTTTTCCAGCCGGCATTCCAGTCCATGCCGACGACGTCGCGCGGGGCCTCTGTCGCATCTGTTGCGGCAAGGCTGGCGTCGTCGTCTTCATCATCGGTCTCATCGAACAGAATACCGCCGTCAGGCAGCTTCTTTCCGTTCATTCAGTTATCTCCGCCACATCAGGGGTTTCCCAGCCAAGATGCTGGCCGCCGTCGAGCGCGATCATTTGTCCGGTGATCGACGGCGTGTCGAAAAGAAAGCGAATCGTCCGCCCGAACTCGTCGGGTTCCGGACCACGCTTTAATATAAGGCCGTCGATCTGCGCCTGAAAGTCCTCCGGCGCCTGTCTTTCGCTTTTGAAGGAAGGCCCCGGTCCGATGGCGTTGACCCGTACCCGCGGCGCAAAGCTCTGCGCCATGGTTCGCGTCGCGGTCCAAAGGGCGGATTTCGACAGCGTATAGGAGTAAAAACGCGGCGTGAGCGCAAGCACGCGCTGATCGATGACGTTGACGATCAGCCCGGATTTATCCTGCGGCAATTGCTGGACGAAGGCGGCCGCAATGAGGGATGGCGCCCGGACATGCACG
The DNA here is from genome assembly GCF_030757975.1 of Rhizobium sp. AN73. Classification (NCBI taxonomy): domain Bacteria; kingdom Pseudomonadati; phylum Pseudomonadota; class Alphaproteobacteria; order Hyphomicrobiales; family Rhizobiaceae; genus Rhizobium; species Rhizobium sp. AN73. The sequence continues at coordinate 1,483,912 of NZ_JARWME010000002.1, read as the reverse complement.
GAAAAATGCGCGTCGAAGATCGCTGGATCGGGTGTTTCCGCCGAATCGTCGAGAAAGATGGACGCATTGTTGACGACGACGCCGATGGGGCCGAGAGCGGAAGACGCCTGTTCGACAAGCGCCATCGTCGGCGATGATTGTGTCAGGTCCGCCTGAACGGCAACGGCTCTGCCACCTTTTTGCCTTATTTCGTTAGCGAATTCCTCGGCTTGCGCCATCGAGGCATTGGCGTGCACAGCAATCGCAAAGCCATGGGAGGCCAAATCCGTAGCGATCGCCCGCCCGAGCCGCCGGGCGGCACCCGTTATCAAGACTGTCTTCGGTATATTTTCTTTCACAGCGGACCTGCATTTGCTCATACACGCCCTATTTGCTGGATATAAACGCAAATCGCAAGCTGTCCGTTGACGGTAAAAGAATTGTGTCTGTTTTTACTCACAATGTAATTTCAATTTAATTTGAATAAAACTAAGTTTAAATTCGATCTATTGGAAATTAAGTTTCCGGTAGGGTTAATAAAACCCTTGTGGCAATTAGGCAACGTCTAATTCTAGTCACGCCTCTGCCCCAAACAATTCACATTTTGGCTCTTTGATCTCCGCATTCTCCCATCAAATTCAGTTTCCAGAGGGGCGATTAACCCGACGATTTTTACCGCGTCTAAAAACAATGTTTTGAGTACGGCGCGGTCCTGAAAGGAGAATAACATGCGTATTTTCGTAGCAACCCTTATGGCTTCGACCATTGCAGCTGCCGGTTTCTCGGCTGCTCACGCTGCTGACGCCGTAAACGACGTGCCGCAGGCACCGGTCGCCTACGACCAGCCCGCTCCGGTCAAGAACTGGACCGGCGCTTACCTCGGTGGTACGGCCAACTACGATTGGGGCCGTTTCAGCTCCAGCAACGACGGTCGTGACGCCAAGGGCGCCGGCGGCGGTATCTACGGCGGTTACAACTGGCAGAACGGCCAGATCGTTTACGGTGCCGAAGCAGACGTAAACCTCGGCCGTGAACGCGGTTCCGCTGGTACGGTTGGCGGCAACGCCGTCGAAGGCAAGCAGGGCGTCAACGGCTCGCTGCGTGCCCGCGTCGGTTACGACATGAACCCGTTCCTGCTCTACGGTACGGCTGGTCTCGCAGCCTCCGACAACAAGGTACGTGACGCGACCTCCAAGGACAGCGCAACCGCCCTCGGTTACACCGTCGGTGCCGGCGTTGAAGCCATGGTTACGGACAACATCACTGCCCGTCTGGAATATCGCTACAGCGACTACCAGAAGAAGGACTACAGCCTGGACTCCGGCGCGTTCTCGCGCGGCTTCGACGACCACTCCGTCAAGGCCGGTATCGGCGTCAAGTTCTGATCCTTCAAGGATCGGTAAAGGAAAAGCCGGGGTTTACGCCCCGGCTTTTTTTGTTTTTGCAATTCGCGACCACATCAATGCCCGGCGATCAGGCCGGGCATCGTTCTCGCATTCGCGTCAGGCGGCGGCCTTCATTTCCGTATAGGCTTCGAAGCGCTTGCCGAATGTCTCCGGCCATTGCGCCAGCGCCTCGTGGCCCTCAGCCCATTCGCCGGCAAAACGCAGGTCGAGATAACCGATCAGTGCCGCAAGGGCGAAATGGCCGCCATGCAACTTCTTGCCGGTTTTCGGCAGGTTGGCATTGAGATGATCGAGGCCCTTCACGGCCTTTTTCCACTGCTTGTCGATCCATGGCTGGTGGACCTTGTCTTCAGGACGGGAGCGGCGCTCGTAAACGATGGCCAGCAGGCAATCCATGATGCCGTCGCAGAGCGCTTCCAGAATTTCCGCTTCCGTGCGCTTGCCGTTCTTTTTCGGGTAGAGTTTGCCGCCCGAAAGACGGTCGAGATAGTGCATGATCGCGACGCTGTCATAGACCGAGCCGCCATCGTCCAAAAGCAGGACCGGAATTTTGCCGAGCGGATTGTTGTCCGTAAGCGTTGCGGGTTCGGCATTGGTGTCGACTGTTACATTGGTAATGTCGATGCCGAGATGGCGGGCGGCCATGCGCACCTTGGCGGAGTAGGGGGAAGTGACGGAATAAAGCAGTTCCATAGTCGGGTCCTGACGTATGTTGGCGTGTGAGTGTTAGCGTATGGGGACGATTTCGGTGGCGCTGGCGCGGCAACCCTTGCGGTCAAGCTCCGGGCAGTCGCGGAATGTCATGTCCTTGTTGAGGCAGATGCGGACTTCCTCCAGGCGCTTCCCGTCGCAGCTAATCGAGACCCCGCGTTTCGACAAGCCAGGATTGGCGTCGGTAAAGGCGGTTTCGATGGCGTCGGCGGAAAGGGGCGCACTTTCAGCACCCGAGGCAATCTTCTCCGGCAGCCTGACTGCCTCGAAAGCGGATCGGACTGTCGAGAAATAATCCTTCTGCGAAAGACCGGAGCAGGCGCCGTGTTTGCGCCACTCGTGGCCGATCAGGCCCATGGACGGCATGATGTCGAGCATCGTGCGGCCGATAGCCTCGGGCACACGGTCCGGCTCGCTGCTCGTACAGAATTCGGGATAGCCGTTTTCGTTCTGTGGCCAAAGCCCGTGAACGACGAAGCCGTAACGCCTGTCGCTGCCGCATTGCTGGCGATTGCCGGAGCCTTCCGAACTGGCGCAGAACGCCGGTGACCACGACAGGGAAAGAACGTAAAAATCGAAGCCCGTTCCGGCGGGCATGGGGTTTTTGCCCGCATCGCGCCGGGGAATTCCCGGCTGGGACGTGTCCGGCCTGGAGTTGCCGGCGGGCTGCGTTTGCGATTGCGTCTGCCGGCTGGTGGCAGAACCGGTCGGGGCTGGGATTTCCTGCGAGAACCACAGGGCCGCAAGCGACAGAAGACCGAAGGCGATGAAACCGGCATAACGCTTCATTCCGTGCACGCTCTCCGGAAAATGAACAATCTCATATCGCCGAAAGACGACGATCCGGTCTTACATCAACTTGTGAACGGGGCAAACGGGCAATCTTCGATGAAAAGGTTGAAAGCTTCGCCGCATAACGAATAGAGTCGACCGAATCTTCTGCGGAAGCGGAAATCGGGTTGGGGTGAGGCCGGAGGAAATAGGCGGGCATGACCGCATGACATTGAAGAAATACATCTGGCCGGTCATTGGTCTGGCGACGATCGGTTTTTCGGCCTGGTTGCTCTATCACGAGCTGCGAGGGCTTTCACTCGATGATCTCTGGGAAAGTCTCACCGCCATCCGCGCGCGGGACTGGATGTGTTCCGGCCTGTCGACGCTTGTGGCCTATGCTGCCCTTGCCGGTTACGACCGCATCGCTCTCCAGCATCTCGGCCGCAAGGTGAACTGGTTCTTCATCACGCTCACCTCCTTCACCACCTATGCGCTTTCCCACAATGTCGGCGCATCCGTATTTTCCGGCGCCGTGGTGCGATACCGGGCCTATACGTCCAAGGGATTGAGCGCTGCCGAAGTCGGTGTTCTCGTCGGCCTTTGCTCCTTCACCTTCATCATCGGCACGATCATGCTGATTGGTCTGGTGCTGCTTTACGAACCTGATATTACCGAGCGCTTCACCGGCATCCTACCCGTCGAGGCATCGACGACCACCGGCATCCTGCTGCTTGTTGTCGTCGCACTTTACGTGCTCGGCAGTCTGCTGAAGCTGAGGCCGCTGAAAATCCGCTCGTTTTTCCTGCCCTATCCGGTACCGAAACTGGTGGCGCAGCAGCTGGTCATCGGTCCGATCGAGCTGATCGGGGCGGCAGGCATCATCTATTTCGCGCTGCCGGAAGCCGGAAATCCCGGCTTCATGATCATTCTCGGGATTTTCCTGATTTCCTTTTCGGCGGCGCTGATTTCACATGCGCCGGGCGGGCTTGGCGTGCTGGAACTGGTCTTCGTCACCGGCCTTCCGGATATGAACCCTGCCGACGTGATTGCGGCGCTGCTGGTATTCCGGCTGTTCTACCTCATCATTCCGTTCATCATGGCCCTGTTCGTGATCCTGTTCTTTGAGCGATCACAGCTTGCGCAGGCGCAGAAGAGAGAAGGGGCGGGGTAAAACCTCAATCCTCTTCCGGCTTCTCCTCGCCACGCAGCCAGAAGGCGCGGTGTGAGGCGTATCTGTCCTGCGCCATGACAGTCTTCAGGAACGGCAGCAGCGTGTGTAGCTCGTCCTTCAGCGTATAGGGCGGGTTGACGACGATGAGGCCGGAGCCGCTCAAGCCTTCAAGCCGGTCGCTTTTGACGGACAGTTCCGCACACAGCATCTTTGGAATGTCGAAAGATTGCAGCCGCTCGTGGAAATCCCGGATCGGAGCACCCTTTTTCAACGGATACCACAGGCAATAGGTGCCGGTGGAAAACCGCCGATAGGCTTTGTTCAAGCCATCGGCCAGCCGCTGATATTCGTTTTCAAGCTCGAAAGGCGGATCAACGAGGATGAGGCCGCGCTTTTCCTTCGGCGGCAGATGCGCGCCGAGTGACAGCCAGCCATCCAGCTCCGTCACGCGAGCCTGATAATCCCCCTCGAACAGGCGTGACAAGGCGCGTGCGTCGTCCGGATGCAGTTCCATGGCCGAAAGCCGGTCCTGCGGGCGGAACAACATGCGCGCGAGTTTCGGCGAGCCGGGGTAGAATTGCATGCCGCCATCTGGATTAAGTTCACTGACGGCGGAAAGATAGGGCTCCAGCAATTCGGCGATGGGAGCGGGCAGGTCCGCCTCCATTAGCTTGCCGATGCCGGTCTGCCATTCGCCTGTCTTTTGCGCCTCTTCAGAGGAGAGGTCGTAAAGGCCGATGCCGGCGTGGGTGTCCAGCACGCGAAATGCCTTGTCCTTGTTTTGCAGGTAACGGACGAGGCGGGCGAGAACGGCGTGTTTGAGAACATCCGCGAAATTGCCGGCGTGGTAGATGTGGCGATAGTTCATGGATGTGTCTCGCTTGCCGATGGTGATGATGAATATTCTTGATGGACGTCACTTCGGCCTTTTTGCCGCATCGCTGATGCAATATAGAAAAGACATGAACGTTGCGACCCCGATTTCCACTAAAAACGCCACCCCGAAGGCCGAAGGTGCCACGCGCATCGGCCACACGGTCTGTCCGCACGACTGTCCGAGCGCCTGCGCGCTGGAAGTCGACATCAATGCCGATGGCCGCATTGGCCGTGTGCGCGGCGCCAATGCCAATACATACACCGCTGGCGTCATCTGCGCCAAGGTGGCGCGTTATTCCGAGCGCATCTATCATCCCGGCCGTCTTTTGACCCCGAAGCGCCGCAAGGGCGCGAAAGGTGCCGGCGACTGGCAGGAGATTTCCTGGGAAGCGGCGCTGGACGAGGTCGCCGACGCTTTCGTCAAGGCGGAAGCCCGGCACGGCGCCGAGGCCATCTGGCCGTATTTCTACGCCGGAACCATGGGGCAGGTGCAGCGCGATTCCATCGAGCGCCTGCGCCATGCCAAGAAATATTCCGGCTTTTTCGGATCTATCTGCACCAACATGGCCTGGACGGGTTACGTGATGGGCACGGGGGCTCTCCGCGGTCCCGATCCGCGCGAGATCGCCAAGGCCGATGTTGTGGTCATCTGGGGCACCAATGCGGTCGCCACGCAGGTCAATGTCATGACCCATGCGGTCAAGGCCCGCAAGGAACGCGGCGCAAAGATCGTCGTCGTTGATATCTACGACAATCCGACCATGAAACAGGCGGATATGCGCATCGTCGTGCGCCCCGGCACCGATGCAGCGCTCGCCTGCGCCATCATGCACATCGCCTTCCGTGACGGTTACGCCGATCGCGATTACATGGCGCGCTTTGCCGACGATCCGGCCGGGCTGGAAGCGCATCTGAAGACAAAGACGCCGCAATGGGCTTCCGAAATCACCGGTCTTTCGGTTGACGAGATCGAGGATTTCGCAAGGTTGGTCGGTACGACGAAAAAGACCTTCTTCCGGCTGGGTTATGGTTTTGCCCGCCAGCGCAATGGCGCCGTCGCCATGCATGCTGCTCTTTCTATCGCGACGGTGCTCGGCTCCTGGCAATATGAGGGCGGCGGCGCCTTCCACAACAATGGCGATATCTTCCGGCTCAATAAGGCGGAACTGATGGGAACGGCCTATGCCGACCCCGATGTGCGCCAGCTCGACCAGTCCCAGATCGGCCGTGTGCTGACGGGGGATGCCGAAGCGCTGCGGCACGGCGGCCCGGTGACGGCACTGCTCATCCAGAACACCAACCCCGTCAATGTCGCACCCGAGCAGCGGCTGGTGAAGCAAGGTTTCCTGCGCGACGATCTTTTTGTCGCCGTGCATGAGCAATTCATGACCGAAACGGCTGAGCTGGCCGATATCGTGCTGCCGGCCACCATGTTCCTCGAACATGACGACATCTACCGCGCCGGCGGCCAGAACCACATTCTGCTTGGCCCCAAACTGGTGGAGCCGCCGGATACGGTGCGCACCAACCTCTTCGTCATCGAAGAACTGGCGAAACGTCTCGGTATCGATCATATGCCGGGCTTTGGCCTTTCCGCCCGCGACCACGTTGACCGCATGCTGAAAGTCAGCGGCTGGGGTGATTTCGATACGCTGGCGGAAGAAAAATGGATCGATGCGCAGCCCGCTTTCGAGGTGGCGCATTATCTCGAAGGCTTCGGCTATGGCGACGGAAAATTCCGTTTCAGCCCCGAATGGGCGACGGGGCCATCTCCGAACAAACCGCCGAAAAACATTGGCGTGATGGGACCGGTTTCGCAATTTCCGAAGTTCCCGGATCAGGTCGATGTCATCGAAACCGCCGACGGCGACCATCCCTTCCGGTTGGCGACATCGCCGGCGCGCAACTTCCTGAACTCCACCTTCGCGGAAACGAAAACCTCCGTGCAGAAGGAAGGCCGTCCGGAACTGATGATCTGTCCCGAAGATGCCAACCGCAAGGGTATCGCCGATGGTGACATCGTGCGTATCGGCAACGGCCGCGGCGAAGTCCGCCTCCATGCGAAAATCGTGGAGGGCGCCAGACCCGGCGTTCTGGTTGCCGAGGGGTTGTGGCCCAACAAGGCGCATCTGGACGGCGAGGGCATCAACGTGCTGACCGGTGCCGATGCCGTTGCCCCCTATGGCGGCGCGGCTTTCCACGACAACAAGGTGTGGCTCCACCGCGACGATCAAGCCAGCGAGGCTTGATATTGCACCGCAACAGGGCCAGGTTGAAAACTTCCACGACAGGCAAGGGAATATCCGGTGACACAGACGCAAGCGAAAAACGCTCCGGCCGATACTGATACCGGCAGGGTCCGACTGGTGGAAAAAGAAACGGTGTGGAAGGGCTTCGTGCATATGCAGAAGCTCGTTTTCGATCAGCGCATGCCGGATGGCAAGACGATCCGCATCGTGCGGGAAGTCCACGACCACGGCAGCGCCGCCGCCATCCTGCTTTACGATGCCAAACGCGATAGCGTGGTGATGGTGCGCCAGTTCCGCCCCGCCGTCTTCGTGAACGGTGATCCAAGCTTCATGATCGAAGTGCCGGCGGGTCTTCTCGATGACGACAACGCAGCCGATGCCATTCGCCGTGAGGCGATGGAGGAATCCGGTTACGCGGTCGAGAAGGTCGAATATCTGTTCGACATGTATGCAAGCCCCGGAACGCTGACCGAAAAAGTCAGCCTGTTTGTCGCCAGTATCGATCTCGACGTACAGGCCGGCAGCGGCGGCGGGCTGGAGACCGAAGGCGAGGATCTGGAAGTCCTGACCTACGGCCTCGACGAAGCCGTTGCGATGATCGCGTCTGGCGAAATCACCGATTCCAAGACGATCATTCTATTGCAATGGGCGATGTTGAACCGGGACAGACTTTCCCGTTGAATGCTTGCTCGTGATGAGGAGATTATACGTAAGTATACTCTAAATTACTTGAAATTCAATTAAAGATTGCTGTTGATTCTTTTTTCAACCCAAGTAGGTTTGCTGAACATAGGTTCGCAAACGGCTGAGGGCTGACTATGATTTTGGAGAAGGGTTCGCGCGGTAGCGCGGTGCAGGCGATACAGGAAATACTGAATTTCCTGCATTTTGCGGGGCGTAAATCGGCCTCGTCCGACTATGACGGCCTCGAGACGGACGGCATCTTCGGTGCCGATACCGAAGATGCGGTTCTTTCTTTTCAGGCAGATAGCAGTCTCTATGAAGACGGTCGCGTTGGTCCGGTGACGCTCGCCGCACTGGAAAAAGCGTTCGAGACACGGCAGCGGGAATTGTCGTCACCGCTTTCGCTTGGAACGCCTGCGGGCTACGGCCTAGAGAGTTGTGCCACAGACGGCTTCAAGTTCGGTAAAGACGATGGCTATCTGAAGGTCAGGCTGCGTAACGATGTTATGTCCGCTTACCGGCAGGTCAGTGACGAGGTTCATCGTCAGGGCGGATTGATGACGTCCTCTGGTGGCATTCGCGATTTATACGCCACGGTCAACAAGAACCGCAGCGCCACCTCGTTCCACTATTCCGGCCGGGCGCTCGATCTCTTCATCTGGAGCGGCATGCAGGATCCGGCAGCGGATGCATACGTGGTTCAGCGGGTGAGCGAGCGGCGTTACAATGTTTACGCCCGCTGCTGGCAGGAGAGGGCCGAAAAAGGCGCGCTGCCGCCTCAGCAGACGATTACGGATGTCGTGACCAACAAGAGCCGGAGCAAAGGCGTGCCGGTCACGGGCCATTTCCTCGATCTGACAGCGCTTTTTGCCAAGAACGGCTTCAAGCCGATCCGGGCGCGCGCCGCCTTCGAGAAGGGCGGCGATTATCTCGGCGCCGAATGGTGGCATTTCCAATGGGAAGTCGGCCTCGTTCCCGGTGTCTCGACCTTCGGTGCCGAACTGCAGAAGATCTATTCCAAGTCAGCTCTGGTCAATTCGCCGCCCTGGGCCTATCGGGACTACGTCTGGCAACAGGACTGGTTTTAAGGGCTGACAGTTGATGCATGCCCGATAAATAGAAGCCGCGCCTTTTTTGAAGGCGCGGCCATTTTCAAGAACAGCGGGGCGCACGCGGCATCAGAACTTCCCCTTGACGCCAGCCCCCACGAAAATCGACTGCAAGTCGCCGCCGCCGGCATTCTTCTCCGATGAGAGGTTTCCGGCGCCGGCACCGCTGTAGTGGGTGTCTCCACGTCCGAGGCTGGTATATTCGTAAGAGCCGTCGAGATAGATTGAGGTGTTCTCGGTCAGGTCATAGGCAACGCCCGCCTTTACCCCGAACATGCCGGCAACGTCGAATTTGTCGGTGAAGCGCATGTCGCGCAGCCAATGGTCGTCCGTCGCCTTGGCAAAAACCATCGCGCCGCCCTCCAGGCCGGCATTGAGTGACCAGTTGCCGAACCTCTGGCCGCCGGTCAGATTGCCGTAAAAAACCGGGATTTGCTGACGGTAGGTGATGACTTTCTCGTCATCCTTGAATCTTCCACGCAAATCCCTTGGAGAGAAAAGGCTGTAGACGGCGCTGCCGCCATAGGCCGACCATTGCACATCCGTGTAGCGAAAACCCAAGCCGGCGCTGAGATATTGCTGGGGGTCGTCCAGCAGCATGCGATTGAGTTCGAAGCTTCCCGAAAAATAGTGATCAAGCCGCGTATCGTCATGTTGGGAGCGGTGGCTCCAGTTGTTTTTGGACGTGTCCCTGGAAAAAGGCGCCTTCCAATCATAGTCGGTCATGTAACCATCGCCTTCGAAGCCGACCCGCCCTTCCGCCTTCACCCGCCAGCCGGGTGCAAGCTCAAGCCCGAGTGAGCCGCGCAACGCCATGGCATTTTTGGTTTCCCATTCGAGTTCGCTTAATTTGCGATTACCGATATGGACGGTTTCCGTCGCCCTGAGATTGAGAACACCTGCATCCAGCGACGCTGTGATGCCGCTCTGTTCGGCGGCGAGCGGAAGGCTGCTGCTCATCAATAAAATGGCCGAAAGCGGCAGGGAAAACCTCGAAAATAGCATAATCGCTCCTGAATGACCGGAGGGCCCGAAATGCGGGGCCGTTGCGGGCATTAAGGGTGATTATGGTAAATGATTGGTTTATTTTGCGTAAAATACCATTTTAAGTACTGTTGTACTTTAGGAATTTCTTTATCAGTCGGCAGAAATCAAGCTGAAATACTCGGATTTACTTGCAGTATTGGTGGAGACGGTTTTGCCACCTTCCATCCGCACCTTGCCTTCAGCAAGTTGCTTGAGGGCCAGCGGGTAAAGTTGGTGCTCGACAGTCAATAGTCGCGCCGCCAGCGTCTCGGCCGTGTCGTCGGAAAGAACCGGCACCGCGCCCTGCGCGATCGTCGGGCCTTCGTCCATGCCTTCGGTGACGAAATGCACGGTGCAGCCGGAAATCTTCATGCCGCTGTCGATGGCGCGCTGATGGGTGTGCAGGCCAGGGAAAAGCGGCAGCAGGGAAGGGTGGATATTGATGATGCGGCCTTCATAGGGGGCAATGAAATCCCCCGAGATCAGCCGCATGTAACCGGCAAGGCAGATGATGTCAGGCGCGATCTCGCCAAGTGCGGCCAGAATGGCGCCCTCGTGCTCAGCCTTGCTGGCATAGGTCTTGCGCTCGAAAACCAGCGTCGGAATACCGAAATCCCGCGCCTTCTCAAGCCCGCCAGCTGACGCCTTGTCCGAAATCACGCAGACGATTTCAGCCGGAAACTCCGGCGCCTGACAGGCCTTGGCCAGCGACACCATATTGGAGCCGCCGCCGGAGATGAAAACGACGACGCGTTTGCGGCCAGACGAGAAGGCAGCGCTCATCATAGGCCGAGAGTGCCCTTGTAGATCGTGCCGTGCGCGCCCTCTTCGCGGGCGACCATGCGGCCGAGCGGGAATACGGTCTCACCTTCCGCCGTCAGGGCGTCGGTAACCTTGCCGGCATTTTCAGCCGAAACGACGACGATCATGCCGACGCCGCAATTGAAGGTGCGCAGCATTTCTTTGGCTTCGACGCCGCCTGTTTTTGCGAGCCACGAGAAGACGGCCGGAACCTTGATCGCATCGAGATCGATCTCGGCGGCGAGATGCTTCGGCAGAACGCGCGGAATATTCTCGGGGAAGCCGCCGCCGGTAATGTGGGCCAGCGCCTTCAGCGCGCCGGTTTCGCGGATTGCCTTCAAAAGCGGCTTCACATAGATGCGGGTCGGCGTCAGCAGCGCTTCGCCGAGCTTCTTGCCATCGGCAAAGGGGGCAGGAGCGTCCCAGCCAAGACCGGAGAGCGAAACGATCTTGCGCACCAGCGAGAAACCGTTCGAATGAACGCCGGAGGAGGAAAGCCCGAGAATGACGTCGCCTTCGGAAATATCACCGGCGGGCAGAAGCTGGCCACGTTCGGCAGCACCCACGGCAAAGCCAGCGAGATCGTAGTCGCCATCGGAATACATGCCGGGCATTTCAGCGGTCTCGCCACCGATCAGCGCGCAGCCGGATTCGCGGCAACCGGCGGCAATGCCGGAAACGATAGCCGCACCCTGGTCGGGGTCCAACTTGCCGGTTGCGAAATAATCGAGGAAGAACAGCGGTTCTGCGCCCTGCACGACGAGATCGTTGACGCACATGGCAACGAGGTCGATGCCGACGGTGTCATGGTAGTCAGCGTCGATGGCGATCTTCAGCTTGGTGCCGACGCCGTCATTGGCTGCGACCAGAACCGGATCGGTGAAGCCAGCGGCCTTCAGATCGAACAGGCCGCCGAAGCCGCCGATTTCGCCATCCGCGCCGGGACGACGCGTCGAGCGCACCGCCGGTTTGATCTTTTCGACCATCAGATTGCCGGCGTCGATATCCACACCTGCATCACTATAGGTAAGACCGTTCTTGCCCGACTGGCTCATGGCTCTCGTCTCCGCTGGTTCCTTTGGCGTCGCCATTCGCACGGGACGGGGCCTGATGCAAGGGTTTGAGTGGCAAAGGCTCCGGTTTTTAACGGCTTTACGACGGTTTGATGCCTTGTTTGCCCCGTGTCTCTTTGTGGTGATATGCTCGGCAGAGACTCGGAAACTCTTCCCCGTCGCGCTTCCTCGGGCAACCCCTGCTGACCGCTGCCGGGCCACCGGCCTTGACCATGTGCATATGCACATCCTATCTCCATGATGGGCGATGACGGCACGGCGACAAGAGGATGAACGGATGCAACCCCATGTGAGTGGAATGAACCTGCGCCGACAGGTGTTTTTCTGGATCGGCGTGCTCGCCGTCTTTGTCCTTTTCCTGATGGTCTTCAGCTCCATTCTGCTGCCTTTCGTGGCCGGTATGGCGCTTGCCTATTTTCTCGATCCGGTGGCCGACTGGCTGGAACGGCGCGGCCTCAGCCGGTTGATGGCAACCGTCGTCATCCTCGTCTCCTTCGTGCTGATTTTTGCGCTGTCGCTCATCATCATCATTCCGCTGATCGCCGCTCAGGCCTCGGAGTTCATCACGCGCATCCCGCAATATATCTCGTCATTGCAGCAGCTTATCGCCGGTGCGGATACCAACCTCCTGCCGGATTGGGTGAGCAACCAGATCGACGCCGTGAAGGAGAATTTCTCCAAGCTGCTGACCGAAGGTGCAGGCTTCATCGGCACGCTTTTGACGCAGATATGGAATTCCGGCAAATCGCTGGTCGATGTCATGTCGCTGCTGGTCGTTACGCCCGTCGTCGCCTTCTACCTGCTGCTCGACTGGGACCGGATGATCGACAAGGTCGATAGCTGGATACCACGCGATTACGTGCATACCGTTCGGCAGATCGCCCGCGAGATGGACAAGACGATCGCTGGTTTCGTGCGCGGGCAGGGGTCGCTCTGCCTCATTCTGGGCGTGTATTATGCCGTTGGCCTGTCGCTCGTCGGGCTTAATTTCGGACTGCTGATCGGCCTTTTCTCCGGCCTCATCAGCTTCATTCCCTATATCGGCTCCATGGTTGGTCTCATCCTTGCCGTCGGTGTCGCCATCGTGCAGTTCTGGCCGGACTATATCTATGTGTTCCTGACGCTCGCCGTGTTCTTTTCCGGCCAGTTCATCGAAGGCAACATCCTGCAGCCGAAGCTCGTCGGCAAAAGCGTCGGCCTGCATCCGGTGTGGCTGATGTTCGCCCTGTTCGCCTTCGGCGCCCTTTTCGGTTTCGTTGGCCTTATGATCGCCGTGCCGGCGGCGGCAGCCGTTGGCGTGCTTGTCCGCTTTGCATTGTCGCGGTATCTTGAAAGCGATCTTTACCATGGGCACGCCGCCAACCTTCCCTGGGAAGAACAGGAAACCTCCTCCGGCAAGGTTGACTCTCAGGGCTGACGATGACTGACCAAATCAAAACCGACAACGCCCGGTCGAAGGCCGAGCAGCTGCCGCTCGCATTCTCGCACCAGTCCGCTTCCGGCAGGGACGACCTTCTTGTGTCCGCCTCGCTTGAAGCGGCCGTGAGCCTTGTGGATGAATGGCCGAACTGGCCATCGCCCGTGGTGGTTCTGGCCGGGCCGCCGGGTTCGGGAAAATCGCATCTCGCCAATATCTGGAAAAACATCAGCAGCGCGCGGGATATCCACCCGCAGGCAGGTGCCGACGCCGCGCGTCTTGCCGGAACCGGACCGGTTCTGTTCGAGGATGCCGACCGCCGCGGTTTCGACGACACCGAACTCTTCCATGTCATCAACAGCGTGCGCCAGCACGGCACCACGCTTTTGATGACCAGCCGGCAATGGCCGGCCGCATGGCCGGTGACGCTGCCGGATCTGCGCTCGCGCCTGAAAGCCGTGACGGTGGTGGAAACAGGCGAACCGGATGAGGGGCTTCTGGCGCAGGTGCTGGTGAAACTCTTCGCCGACCGGCAGCTTTATATGGATGACAAACTCATAGGCTACATCGTCAACAGAATGGAGCGTTCGCTCGATACGGCGCAGACGATCGTGGACCGGATCGACAGGCTGGCACTGGCGCGTGGAACAAGGATAACCCGTCCGCTGGCGGCGGAAGTCCTCAACACGATGGGCGACGGAACAACGGGTGACGGACTGGAGGTCGATTGACTGTCACAGTTCCGTCGTCAAACTGTTATACGGGCAAGAAGGACGATCACGGGATGCAGCAGGATCACGGGACGGAAGGTCAGGGGATGGAACAGGACATGGACGCTATCGTGCAGGAAGACTTCAACAAGGTTCAGCCGGCGACCGAGGGCGATACCCTCTGGGACAGCCCCGCGCGTTTCGTCAACCGCGAATTCTCCTGGCTCCAGTTCAACCGCCGTGTTCTCGAAGAAACGCTGAACACGGATCACCCGCTGCTGGAGCGGCTGCGTTTTCTATCCATCTCTGCCGCCAATCTCGATGAATTCTTCATGGTCCGCGTCGCCGGCCTTGAGGGCCAGGTGCGCCAGAAGATCACGGTCCGCACGCCTGATGGCAAGACGCCGGCCGAGCAGCTGGAAGACATCCTGAAGGAAATCGACAATCTGCAGATGGAGCAGCAGGCTTCGCTCGCCGTTCTGCAGCAATATCTTGCCAAGGAAGAAATCTTCATCGTCCGGCCTGCCGCACTCTCCGAAGCGGATCGGACCTGGCTGGGCACGGAATTCGAAGAGCGTATCTTCCCGGTGCTGACGCCGCTGTCCATCGACCCTGCGCACCCGTTCCCCTTCATTCCGAACCTCGGCTTCTCGATGGGCCTGCAGCTCGACAGCGTCAACGGCCGCGAGCCGATGACGGCGCTGTTGCGTCTTCCGACCGCGCTCGACCGCTTCGTTCGTTTGCCTGATGAGAAAAACGCCATCCGCTACATCACGCTTGAAGATGTGGTCGGCCTGTTCATTCACCGGCTTTATCCGGGCTATACGGTCCGTGGATTCGGTACTTTCCGCATCATCCGTGACAGCGATATCGAGGTGGAAGAAGAGGCGGAAGATCTGGTCCGTTTCTTCGAAAGCGCGCTGAAGCGCCGCCGCCGCGGTTCGGTGATCCGTATCGAGACCGACAGCGAAATGCCGCAGTCGCTGCGTCAGTTCGTGGTGCACGAGCTTGGCGTTCCGGATAATCGCGTCGCCGTTCTGCCCGGCCTTCTCGCGCTCAACACCATTTCGGAAATTGTCCGTGCGCCGCGCGACGACCTGAAATTCGAGCCTTACAACGCCCGTTTCCCCGAGCGTGTGCGCGAACATGCCGGCGATTGCCTCGCCGCCATCCGCGAAAAGGACATGGTGGTTCACCACCCCTATGAAAGCTTTGACGTGGTTGTGCAGTTCCTGTTGCAGGCTGCGCGCGACCCCGACGTGCTTGCCATCAAACAGACGCTTTACCGCACCTCCAACGACAGCCCGATCGTTCGCGCGCTGATCGATGCTGCGGAAGCCGGCAAATCCGTGACCGCGCTGGTGGAACTGAAGGCGCGCTTCGACGAAGAGGCGAACATCCGCTGGGCGCGCGACCTCGAACGCGCCGGCGTGCAGGTGGTGTTCGGCTTCATCGAACTCAAGACCCATGCCAAGATGTCGATGGTGGTGCGCCGTGAAGACGGCAAGCTCAGAACCTATTGCCACCTCGGCACCGGCAACTATCACCCGATCACGGCCAAGATTTACACCGACCTGTCCTTCTTCACCTGCAACCCGAAGATCGCTCACGACATGGCGAATATCTTCAATTTCATCACGGGTTACGGCGAACCGGAAGAGGGCATGAAGCTCGCCATTTCGCCCTATACGCTGCGTGCGCGCATCGTGAAGCACATCAATGAAGAGATCGAGCACGCCAAGCGCGGTGCGCCGGCGGCGATCTGGATGAAGATGAACTCGCTGGTCGATCCTGAAATCATCGATACGCTTTACCGCGCCAGTGCTGCGGGCGTTGAGATCGATCTCGTCGTGCGCGGCATTTGCTGCCTGCGCCCGCAGGTGGCGGGTCTGTCGGACAATATCCGCGTCAAATCGATCGTCGGCCGCTTCCTCGAGCACAGCCGAATCTTCTGCTTTGGCAATGGTTTCGGCCTGCCGTCCGACAAGGCGCTGGTCTATATCGGTTCGGCCGACATGATGCCGCGTAACCTCGATCGCCGTGTCGAAACGCTGGTACCGCTCACCAATCCAACCGTGCACGAGCAGGTTCTTTCACAGATTATGCTGGGCAATCTCATTGACAACCAGCAGAGCTACGAGATACTTGCGGACGGAACGTCGAGGCGCATTGAGGTGCGTAAAGGCGAAGAACCGTTCAACGCGCAGCACTATTTCATGACCAATCCCAGCCTTTCCGGACGTGGTGAAGCCCTGAAATCCAGTGCGCCCAAATTGATTGCCGGGTTGATTTCGTCCCGCAAGAAACAGGCTGAATGACTCGATCAGAAGCACAGGGGCGGCTGACCGGCCTTGCCCCCGTTTCCGTCATAGATATTGGTTCGAACTCCGTTCGTCTCGTCGTATATGAAGGTCTTTCCCGCGCGCCCGCCGTGCTGTTCAACGAAAAGGTCCTTTGCGGTCTTGGCAAGGGACTGGCCCTCACGGGCCGCATGCATGAGGAAGGCGTTAGCCGGGCTTTGATGGCCCTGCGTCGCTTCCATGCGCTTTCCGAGCAGGCACAGGCGCAAAAACTCTACGTGCTGGCGACAGCGGCAGCGCGTGAAGCGGAAAACGGCCCGGATTTCATCCGTGAAGCGGAAGCCATTCTCGGCTGCGAGGTCGAAGTGCTTTCCGGGGAAAAGGAAGCGCTCTATTCCGCCTATGGCGTGATCAGCGGTTTCCACGATCCTGATGGTATTGCCGGCGACCTGGGCGGCGGTTCGCTCGAACTCATCGACATCAAGGGCAAGAGCTGCGGCGAGGGCATCACCCTGCCGCTTGGCGGCCTTCGCCTGTCGGAGCAATCGGACGGCTCATTGGAAAAGGCGACCACCATTGCCCGCAAGCACGTCAAATCCTTCGCAAAGCTGCTGGCAGCGGGCGAAGGGCGCACCTTTTATGCCGTGGGCGGCACCTGGCGAAACATCGCCAAGCTGCACATGGAAATCACCGGTTATCCGCTGCACATGATGCAGGGTTATGAATTGCCGCTGGCGGAAATGCTGAATTTTCTGGAAGAAGTCATCGTCTCCAGGGACAGCAAGGATCCGGCCTGGCAGGCGGTCTCCAAGAACCGCCGTTCGCTTCTGCCATTTGGCGCCATCGCCATGCGCGAAGTTCTGAAGGCGATGAAGCCGTCAACGATCGCCTTTTCGGCGCAGGGCGTGCGCGAAGGCTATCTTTATTCGCTGCTGACGGAAGCGGAACGAGATACCGACCCGCTGCTGGTCACGGCCGACGAACTTGCCATTCTGCGCGCCCGTTCGCCCGAACATGCGCGCGAACTGGCGGACTGGAGCGGCCGCACCTTCCCGGTCTTCGGCATCGAGGAGACGGAAGAGGAAAGCCGTTACCGGCAGGCCGCCTGCCTTCTTGCCGATATCAGCTGGCGGGCGCATCCGGATTATCGCGGCCTGCAGGCGCTCAACATCATCGCCCATTCGTCCTTCGTGGCGATCACCCATCCGGGCCGCGCCTATATCGCGCTTGCCAATTATTACCGCTTCGAAGGGCTGAACGACAACGGCACCACGCAGCCGCTTGCCGCCATGGCGGGAGACCGCCTGCTGGAACTCGGCAAGTTGCTTGGCGGCCTGCTGCGTGTGGTTTACCTCTTCTCGGCCTCGATGCCGGGTGTCGTCGATCACCTGAAATTCCGCAAATCCACCAATCCGGATCTGGATCTGGAATTCGTGGTGCCGCACGCCTATTGCGACTTCGCCGGCGAGCGTCTGGACGGACGCTTGCAGCAACTGGCGAAGCTGACGGGCAAGCGGTTGGCGTTTGTGTTCGAATAAGACGGCCAAAATGGCCAGCCCGCAGCGTGGGTCGAGATAATCCCTCGACCCCTATTTCCGGAGTTTCGGCTGCGCGCGGCAGGTGTCTCATGTCATTTGTAGTTAGATCATCGGCAACGTAACCGAAGGTTGATTTTTGTATTGCAACCAATGGAAGAAAGTTTAAGGTTAAACACAATACTTCACTGATTATCTCTTTTTTGGAGGCTTCTCATGAAAATATTGTGTGCTGTTGCGGTGTTTGCTGCCTCTATTTTAGCGTCTGGTCACGCTGATGCTCAATCAACATGTGAAGGTAAAAGGACCCGTGAAGTATCGGGTTTGAGTTCGGGGAGAATAACCAGCGACGGTACTGTCCTTGGTTATTCGAAGATCAATATTAATATTGACGGATATGGTAAAGCTTACCACCCGAAAAATGCCGCTGCGGGTGCGCTTATTCACCTTTGCAATGCAGGACAGGTATATTTACCGGACGGCACGAAATACCACGGCTCTGTCAACAACGCGACGTGTACCGGCAAGTTCATGAGCGATGTCGCGCGGATTGGCAAAGCGCACTGGAAAGACAAATCCGTCGGCGTGGTACGTTGGTACGGCATACTCGGTAAAGACACCGTATCTTTGAATGGTAGCACCGTTCGCGGGGTTGTTCCGGTAGAGCAAGCGGACGGAAGCGGTTTTTTTGTCTCGCCGACAAAGTTTGCCGATCAAAGCATCAAGGATGAGGCCGTTCAGCGTCGTTACGTCAATCCTTTGAGAATTCCCGCTGCGGTCATTCCTGAAAGCGCTATTCTTTCTTCTAACGGCGTTGTCATGGGCTCCTTCGGCGTTGCCATCCGCAAGGATACAAAAATTGCGGTGCCATTTGTCGTGGGTGATGCCGGTCCGAGAATTGGAGAGGGAACGCCCGCCCTCGCGAGATCGCTTGCCGGTTTGCCAATCACCGATAATGTGACGCGCAACAATAGGTTTGCCGGGCAGGTCGATACAGCGGATGTCTTATGGGTGTTTTTTGGGAAAAAAGTACCCGCGGTCAAGTACGATGCAAACAACGAGAATGCATTGATTAGTGCTTCTCAGAAGGCATTCGCTGCATGGGGTGGCAAGCAGCGTCTGGATGATTGCCTGAAGTAGAATTCCCTTCCAGCGAATTTGCCAAGAGAGGCAGGTCTCCGCAGAAATTGGCGGGGCCTGCCGACACTCAACCAGAGTGCGTCCGGTTAAACGGAATCGCCGGAGGCGTTCTATATCTTTGTTTTTATGCATTTTCCGGGCGTAAAATTGCCACACACTTCTACCGGAAATGCTCCAACCTTCATGTTCTGAAAGATCAGCAGTGCCCCAGCGCCTTTCTGATACAGGCACTGAGATAGGCATATTGCAGGGGCGTGGCTCTTGCCATTGCTTCCGTGCGGGTGGCGGGCTGGTCCTGATAACCGACCGGAATATCAAACTGGGCGAAGGTGAAGTCCCAGCGAGTGCCGTTGACGATGTTGTAGAAATGGTCCGCGCCGCTGACGGCGGTTTTGGCGAGGTCGCCGCCGAAAATGTCCTGCACCACAAGCGCAGTGACGCTGCCTTGCCCCTTGGCGGGGTTTTCTCTCGACCACAGGCTGCTGGTCTCGAGCGACCAGCTTTTCCTCAGGGCGTAATACAGTCGCTCGGCATTGTCCTGCATGAAGGGGCTTCCCTGTTTCGGAACCGGGTTCCGGGTCAGGCTTGGTCGGTAGAGGAACGGAGCGTCATGCATCCTCGGGAGGCTGCAGGGACGCTCCGCCGTGTTGAGTTTGCGCCGGTGCGCGGGTGGTGCCGGAACGAATTCCGGCACCTTTTTCCTTACTTCGCGTCGAGCAGTTCCTTGACTTCCAGCAGAACGAACTCGTTGTCATCAGCCTTGTCCAGCGCGCGGCCGGCCGAGAAAGGCAGGTTGTTGTCGTTGCCGACGATGATATGCGTGGCGTCGACGCGATCGACATTCTCGATGGTCACGAAGGGCATGTCGTAGAAACCGTTGCCGCCGCCCTGACGCTTCTTGTTATCAGGATCGGAGATTTTCAACAGATCGATATAGCCGATCTTGCGCGCGGCCTTGCCGGCATTGGCGTCGTTGAATTCGATCTTGTAGATGCGCTTGACCTTGGAAGGCACGGCAAAGCAATTCACTTCCGGCTTCTTCGGGTCGGCGCAGGCCTTGTCGGCGGTGCCGGCGCCATTGTCACGCTCGATGACCAGCGCGGTGCTCTCGTCCAGCATGTTGAAATCGCCGATGGCTTCGCCACCCTGCGCCAGCGGGTAGAGCCAGGTGCGGCCGGTCCATGCCTTCTTGGCGGTATCGAGTTCGATGATGCGAAGTGCGGTCGAGCCGTCTTCAGTCTTTTCGACCTGACCTTCGGCGGTGTAGAGCGGGCCTTCCAGAAGGCCGTAGAGCTTCGAGCCGTCCTTGGAGAGCGCCATGCCCTCATAACCGCCGGAACGCTTCAGGTTGAAAGCGGGCAGCTTCTGCGTCGGGTTGCCGGGCAGCGTCAGGGTCGGATGATCCGGCGACTTCACCTCGATATCGCCGGCCTTGGTGGCGATGACGTCGGTCAGTTTACCGTCGCGGGTGAATTTCAGGATGTAAGGCCCGAATTCTTCGCCCACCCAGAAGCCGTCGGCAACGGGCTGAATGGATTCTACGTCGAAATCGGCGCCCGTCAGGTAACGCTTGTCATTGCCTTCCATGACGATGGGGAAGGGTGCCTTTTTGTCAGGATCGGAAAGGAACAAGGTTTCAAGCGCGTTTACCTTGCCTGCGTCCCAGTCGAATTTCAGATGATGAAGCATCAGCATGGCGTCGCTGGAGTTGGCCTTGGAACCGAAACCATTGTCGGAAAGGCTCCAGAAGCTGCCGTCCGCCATTGCCTTGATGCCGGAAAAGCCCTGCATCGGCTGGCCGTTGAACGGCATGGAAAGGCCGGTCGGGCGAACGCCGTCCTTGCCGGGAACGGTGCCGAGACCTTCGGCGCGCTTGCGGTCCGGCGTCGTGAACTTGGCGGATGTCTTGAGGTACTCCGGTGCGTCCGCAGGTGCTGCGATGATGGTGTTTGCGGGCAGAATGGCGTGGGAAACCAGCTTTGCCGGAAACTCCTGCTCTGCATGGGATGCGGTGGCCAGCGCTAGAACGGCGCAGGAGGCGAAAAGAATATGCTTCATGGTGGAGACCCCTCAATACCTGTTGAAGACAGGACTGAGGCGATAGGGGTGCCACATGACAGGCAGGTGATTGCAGTTTGAAGCTTTGATGAATTTTGATGACGGCGGCCTCGGAAAACGAAGCTACCCGTTTGTTTTCAGGGGTTTTTTCAGGCGGCGGGAGCCTGATATTGGCTGAGCGTACACACGCCCAGCGTCTGGCCGCGTCCCTTGACCGCATGTTCGCCGAGATATTCGCTGCGCACACCCTTGGGAAGCACCAGCTGATGGGCGAGATCGGCGGAAATCAGTACCGGATGGCCGAGCATCTTGCTGAGTGATTCGAGCCGCGAGGTCGTGTTCACCGTATCGCCGAAATAGGTGATCTTGTGGTGATCGACGCCGATTTCGGCTGTTATGACCGGCCCGCCATGAATGGCAAAGCGCAGGCGCGGCACTTCGCCAAAGCGGGCAAGCCACATGTCGCGCTTGTCCTCGATGGTCGCCTGAATATCGAATACACAGCGCACGCAGGCCGCCCGCCTTATCGCCATGTGATAGGGCCAGGTGATGATGGCGGCATCGCCGATATAGTCGTCGATGACGCCGCCATGTCTTCTGACCGGGGCTGCGTAGCTTGCGAAGATTTCGCCCAGAAACTCCTGGGCTTTCAGGTCGCCGTGGGTTTCGGCAAAGGAAGTGGAGCCGACGAGGTCGATGAAGATGAAGACGCGGTCTTCGCTGACCGGACGGCGATAGCGTCCAAGTATGAGATCGATGAAGATGTCCCGGCCAAGCAGCTCACGCACGCGCATGATGAAAACGATGATGCCGCAGACGATGAGGGTAAAGATCAGCGTCTGCACCTCGGCGTGCACGGCCTTCTTCCATGTGCCGGGGAATATGCCGCTCACCCAGAGAATGGTGCCGCCAAGCCCGAAGCCGCAGAAAACGAGGATGGCGTAGATGATGAGGCCGACGGCAATATAGGCCGGTGTCGGTAGTGCGCTGACCTGCCGCGACAGGCCGGGCAGCACGTAACCGCGCTCAAAGGCGAGGATCGGCGCGCAGGCGAACAGCGCATAGGTGGCGCCGATGAATGCGCCGCCGCCATATTCCAGAAATGCGTAGGCCACGCCGCTGCCGGCCACGGCAACGAAGAGCACCACGTAATCCAGAATGGGCAGCAATTTTCTCATATCGGTTCTTGATCTCGGGAAAGGAAGGTCCTCCCATCGGGCGAAGCTTCTGTCGTTGTCATATGCGACATTAGTGTGGAAAATGCGCTGCAAAAAGTGACCATTCGGTAAGGTCACATGAAGGATTGGAAAGGCTGTTGCCCCGTTGCCGCAGAACGGGCGGGGATCCTGCGCTACGCCTAATAGGATGTTCTGTAATAGACCGTTTCAAGCGGGGATTGCGGTCGGTCGTCCGGCGAGCGGTTTGACCATGTGACGGGGAAGGCGGCAAAACGCAGCCGGTTGCCGTCGATCCATGCCCGGTCGAACAGGGTGTCTCCCTTGCCAGCGAAGGTAATGGCCGCGCAGGTTTTGCCATCGACATCGAAGGGAATATTCTCCTTCCAGCCGCTCAACCCGCAGCCGCTGCCTTTCGGGTCGCGATTATAGTGGTCGACGACCTCGCCATTATTCGGTGTCATGGTGATCGAGGTGACGGTGTGGGCAAAGAGCAGGCTGTCGTGGTCTTTCAGGCCACCATCCAGTGCGCCTTCGTAACGCACCTGTACCGTCGGCTGCTGGCAGCTGCTGCGGGCGTAGACCTGCGAGACGGCGTGCATGCGACCACCGCGTATGGTGATGCGCGTAACGATGCCGTGGCGGTCATTCTTGCCGATCTTCAGGCAGTCGGTCGTCCATTCGCCCTGAAGGTCGACCCCGCCGTCATCGGCGTGGGCGGGAGCGAGGGAAAAGGTGGGGAGAATGCCTGCGGCCGCCACAAGGGCGACCAGCAGCAGGGTGCGGGCAGGTTTCATGGAAAGACCCTCAAAGCGAGACCATCAACAAAGAGATGGAACGCGATGCGGGCAAAATTGGGGTTAAGCATTTCCAGTAAAAGCGGAATCGCTGTTACATCAGGACAATGCTTGAAAATAATGCGCTGGGGACGGGACGAGCGGTTACGCTTCGCTCGCCGCCAGCTCCACTGCCTCGACCTTCTTGCCGGCGAAACGCAATGCCACTTCGCCATTGATGAGTTTCAGCGCCACATCGCCGAACAGTTCACGCCGCCAGCCGGTCAGGGCTGCCACGGTGGCTTCCTCGCCTTCGGCCGCGATCTTGTCCAGATCTTCGCTGTTGGCGATGACCTTGGCGGCGACGCCATGCTTGTCCGCCGTCAGCTTGAGGAGAACTTTCAACAGCTCCACGGCAGCGCCCGAGCCTTCCGGCGCATGGCTGTGACGTGGCGCCTTCGGCATTTCCTCTTTCGGAAGCGCCAGCGCCGCATTCACGGTCTCGATGATGGCGGTGCCGGAGGATGAGCGTTCCCAGCCCTTGGGGATGGTGCGAAGCCGCGACAGTGCCTCGGTATCCTTCGGTTGCTGCTGGGCGATCTCGAAGATCGCGTCGTCCTTCAGGACGCGTGAACGCGGCACGTTGCGCGAACGTGCCTCACGCTCGCGCCAGGCGGCCACGAATTTCAGGATGGCAAGTTCCGTCGGCTTGCGCAAGCGCGATTTCAACCGCAGCCACGCATCGTCGGGATGCATGTCATAGGTGTCGCGCGATTCCAGAATGTCCATCTCTTCGGTCAGCCACAGCGAGCGGCCTTCGCGCTCCAGCTGCGCCTTCAGCGCCAGATAGACATCACGCAGATGGGTTACGTCCGCCAGCGCGTAATCCAGCTGCTTTTCGGTGAGCGGACGGCGGCTCCAGTCGGTGAAACGCGAGGATTTGTCGATCTGCACATTCTTGATCTTCTGAACCAGCTGGTCGTAGGAGATCGAATCGCCGAAACCGCACACCATGGCGGCGACCTGCGTATCGAAGATCGGATGGGGGATAAGCCCGCCGAGATGGTAGATGATTTCGATGTCCTGCCGTGCGGCGTGGAAAACCTTCACGACATTGGGATTGGCCATCAGTTCGAACAGCGGCGCAAGGTCGAGGCCCTTGGCGAGCGGATCGACCAGCACTTCAAGCGTCGGGCTTGCCATCTGCACGAGGCAGAGTTCCGGCCAGAAGGTCGTTTCGCGCAGAAACTCGGTGTCGATGGTAATGAATTCCGATTTCGCCAGTTCCGTGCAGGCTTCGGCGAGGGCGGCAGTCGTTTCAATCATTGCAAATGGCCACTCGTGAAAATTATCCGTCTTACTTTCCCTTTGCCGCCCTCATGTCAATACAAAGCCCGCTTTTGAAGGCTCAAGGATCGTTTTTCTCAGGCGGTTTTGGTGTCGGTCCGTCCTTTTTGGGCGGTGAGGGGGCGGCCAGCTTCTGAAAATAGGCGGAGGTGCGCAAAAGCGAGCTGAACCGCCAGTTCCTCTCCTCGACAGGCACGCCCTCGCGCACCCGCAGCCGGTAGATGGTGTAGGCGATGAAAACGATCTGGATCGCGGCGGTATAGCTGAACAGCGCTTTCGGGCCGAACTGGTCGATCAGGACCGAGGCGAGCAGCGGCCCAACGGTTGCACCCACCGACCAGAAGAACAGCAGCCCGGCAGACACCATCGCATGTTCGCCCTCCTTGGCATGGTCGTTGCCATGGGCGGAACTCAACGAATAAAGTGGCAGGGCAAAGGCGCCGAAGATGAAGACGCCGATGATGTTGCTCCATTCGTCCGTGCCGGCGAAGAAGGCAAGGAACAGGCCGACGATGACGGAGCCGGCGGTGGTGGCGAGAATGATGATGCGCCGGTCGTAGCGGTCGGAATAGACGCCGAGCGGATATTGCAGCACCACGCCGCCGATGATGCCGGCACTCATGAAGGTGGCGATGGCGGTAACCGAAAGGCCGATCTGTTCGGCATAGATCGGGCCGATATTGCGGAACGCCGCCATGCTGAGGCCGACGGCGACGCAGCCGACGACCGCAAGTGGCGAGATGCGCCAGACCGCGAAAAGATTGAATGGGATCTGTTTCGGTGGCGCGGGGTTGGATTTGTCGGCAAGCGAGATCGGCACCAGCGACAGCGTGAGCGCCATCGCGATCAGCGAAAACACCACCGGCCCGTCGATGCCTGCGATGGGTATCATATATTGGGCAAGCGTCACGGAGCCGAGGTCGACAAAACGATAGATGGACAGCGTGCGCGCCCGGTTGGAATTCGTCACCTGCGCGTTGATCCAGCTTTCGATCGCAGCGAAAAGACAGGCAACCGCGATGCCGATGACGAAACGCATCAGCATCCAGAACAGCGGATGGATGACAAGCGGCATGGCGATCGATGCGGCGGACGCGACCGCCGCCATGGTCGCGAAGGTGCGGATATGGCCGATCTTGCGCAGAAGCCGCGTTACAAAAATGCAGCCGAGCGCAAAGCCGATGCTGTAGGCGGCACTGATGAGGCCGATGGTGCTGGCCGAAAACCCTTCGGACAGGCCACGTAGCGCAATATAGGTTCCCTGCAGGCCATTGCCGCCGATCAGAATGCCGGCGGTGACGAGAAGCGGGATAAGAGGTCTGATCTGGCTCATTGCGGGCCGACTCGGTTTGGCGGGCTGGATAAGCACTATCTAAAGCGAAGCCGGGGGAAAGGACAGGCGGAAGGCGACATTGTTGTGCTTTGCCTTGACAAATCAGGCTGGTCATGCGTTTTTCCGGCCAAATTCGACAGTGCGGCCCATCTGGCCCACGATACGCTCCAGGATATAAAAATGCATCGTTACCGCAGCCACACCTGTGCCGCTCTCCGCAAGTCCGACGTCGGCGAAACCGTTCGCCTTTCCGGTTGGGTTCACCGCGTGCGAGATCATGGCGGCGTTCTCTTCATCGACCTCCGCGACCATTACGGCATCACGCAGGTTGTGGCCGATCCGGACAGCCCGGCATTCAAGATTGCCGAGACGGTGCGCGGCGAGTGGGTCATCCGCATCGACGGTCTCGTCAAGGCGCGCTCGGAAGACACCATCAACAAGGGCATGGCAACCGGCGAGATCGAGCTTTACGCTCAGGAGATCGAGGTTCTGGGCGTTGCCAAGGAGCTGCCGCTGCCAATCTTCGGCGAGCCTGAATATCCGGAAGACGTTCGCCTGAAGTATCGCTTCCTCGACCTGCGCCGCGAAACCCTGCACAAGAACATCGTCAGGCGCACGCAGATCATCTCCGCCATGCGCAAGGGCATGGGTGATCTGGGCTTTGGCGAATATACGACGCCGATCCTCACCGCATCCTCGCCGGAAGGCGCACGCGACTTCCTCGTTCCCTCGCGCATCCATGAAGGCCAGTTCTTCGCGTTGCCGCAGGCGCCGCAGCAGTACAAGCAGCTTCTGATGGTGGCCGGTTTCGACCGCTACTTCCAGATCGCGCCGTGCTTCCGCGATGAAGACCCGCGTGCCGACCGTCTGCCGGGTGAGTTCTACCAGCTCGACGTCGAAATGAGCTTCGTGACCCAGGAAGATGTCTGGACCACGATGGAGCCGATGATGACGTCCGTGTTCGAACAGTTTGCCGAAGGCAAGCCGGTGACGAAACAGTGGCCGCGCATTCCCTATGACGAATCGATCCGCAAATACGGCTCCGACAAGCCGGACCTGCGCAACCCGATTGTCATGGAGGCCGTGACCGAGCATTTTGACGGTTCGGGCTTCAAGGTCTTCGCCAACATGATCGCCTCCAACCCCAAGGTTCAGGTCTGGGCGATCCCGGCGAAAACCGGTGGCTCGCGCGCTTTCTGCGACCGCATGAACGTCTGGGCGCAGAGCCAGGGCCAGCCGGGGCTCGGCTACATCTTCTGGAAGGAAGAAGACGGCAAGGTCGGCGGCTCCGGTCCGCTTGCCAAGAACATCGGCGAGGAGCGCACCGAAGCGCTGCGCACGCAGCTTGGCCTGGAAGTGGGCGATGCTTGCTTCTTCGTTGCCGGTGATCCCGCCAAGTTCTACAAGTTCGCCGGCGAGGCGCGCACCCGCGCCGCCGACGAATTGAACCTGATCGATCGCGACCGTTTCGAAATGTGCTGGATCGTCGATTTCCCCTTCTTCGAATACAACGAAGAAGAAAAGAAGATCGACTTCGCCCACAACCCCTTCTCCATGCCGCAGGGTGGCATGAAAGCGCTGGAGGGCCAGGATCCGCTCTCCATCAAGGCATTCCAGTATGACGCGGTCTGCAACGGCTTCGAAATCGCCTCCGGCTCGATCCGTAACCAGTCGCCCGAGCTGATGGTCAAGGCCTTCGAAAAGGTCGGTCTGTCGCAGAGCGACGTGGAAGAACGCTTCGGCGGTCTCTACCGTGCCTTCCAGTACGGCGCGCCTCCGCATGGCGGTTGCGCTTTCGGCATCGACCGTGTGGTCATGCTGCTGGTCGGCGCCAAGAACCTGCGCGAAATCACGCTGTTCCCGATGAACCAGCAGGCGCAGGATCTTTTGATGAACGCACCGTCGCCGGCAACGCCGACCCAGCTTCGCGAACTTGCGCTCCGCGTTGTGCCGTCCAAGAAGGACTGATCTCGACCCATACGGGTTTTAAACAAAGGGCTGGCGGCAACGCCGGCCCTTTTTTGTTTTTGCAACGACCGCGGCAAAGTCACAATTTTACCGCGAGTTAAACTGAATTCCGCACACAATCAGCCGAAATCCGATCCCAGTATAGTTCTCGCGTCCACTTCGGCGCGCAAGATCATTTCGGGGTTTTAAACTTGAAACAGCGCTTGGCCGAACATTGCTTCCGGTTTTGGCGCTATCATATTTAGAGGGATTTCAGAATGGAAAATGAAGCGGAAAAAGACCTTGCCCAGTGGGGCGGGCAGGTTCCTCCAACCCAGCCGCGCGGCAATTTCGCCGTCAGCCTGCGTTCGCCGGGCGCGAAGTTCCTGATGATCGGTTTCATATCGATGGTTCTGCTGGTGCCGCTCCTGCTTGTCTGGGGACTGACGGAGGAGCGTGCCACGCGGGCGGAAAGCGTGTCGGCGCGCATTGCAACTGGCTGGGGCGGCGATCAGGTGGTCAACGGACCTTATCTTGCCGTGCCCTTCGACGTGGACCGCCGCCGCGAGGTGAATGGCCAGAGCCTGGTCGACCGCACCACCGAATGGGCGCTGGTCATGCCGGAAACATTACAGGTGAGCGCCGATCTCAAGACCGAGGAGAAGCAGCTGTCGATCTACAGCCTGCCGGTCTATAGCGGTAACCTTGTCCTGAACGGCCGTTTCGGCCCCGAAATCCTTCGGGATCTCGCCCGTTTCTCCGGTACGCCGCGGCTGGACAACGCCATTCTCGTTCTCAGCATTCAGGATATGACCGGCATAAGATCGAGCGCCGGTGTGAGGATCGACGGCGGTGCCGTTTTGCCGTTCGATCCCGGTATGCGCGATATTTCGGTGATCGCCACGCGTGCCGGCCAGGAGACTGCGATCAGATCCGATGCCGGGGTGCACAGGTCGATTGATAGAAACCTTGTCGAAACCGGTTTCGCCTTCGATATTGCATTTTCCCTGAACGGTTCCAGCAGTTTCGCCGTGGCACCCGCCGGCCAGACGACGAGTTTCGCGGCAAAAGCCGATTGGCCGCATCCCGGCTTCGAAGGTTTGTTCCTGCCGGAGGAAAAGACCGTCACCGCCACGGATTTCAAGGCCAACTGGACGATCCCCTATCTTGCGAGGGGAATAGACCGGGTAGTGGAGGGCGCGCGCCTGCCGCTGTCCAATAGTCTGATGACGATCAACCTCGTCGAACCCGTGAAGTTCTACCAGGTCATCTCCCGAACGCTGAAATATTCGATAGGGTTCATCTCGCTAGTTTTTCTTGCCGTCTTCATCGTTGAAATCAAGGGCGGCAGTATCGTGCATTGGATACAGTACGTGCTGACGGGGTTGGCCTTGATTGTTTTCTACGTATTGCTGCTGGCGCTTTCGGAGCACACGGGGTTCACCATCGCCTATACCACGGCTTCGGTGTCGACGGCGTCGCTGATCGCTTTTTATCTCGGAAGCGCAACCAATAGTCGTAGAAACGGTGTAGCACTGTTTACGGTTTTGGCGGTCGCCTATGGCGTTATGTATCTGGTTCTTAATGAAGATGAATATGCGCTGCTGGCCGGCGCGGTGATTTCCTTCATCACCATTGCCGCAACCATGTTTGCCACCCGGCGGGTCGACTGGTCCGGTGCCGGGGCCTCCGGAACGCCGCGGGCCGCAAGCGATGCGGCATAAATTCCGCCCCGGCTCGTTCGTGTGAGCCGGTAAAAATCGCCGAAAACTCCCGCTTTTCGTTGCCCGGCTTGGTACCTGGCATGAAAAGCGGGGGATCGGCGGCGAGGCGGGCGGGGCGGTGCCCGGCCCCATCCGTTGTTCACCGTATTTGCGATAAAGAGGGCGTCGCGGTTGCCGGTCTGCTTTCAGGCTTCGCGGGATGCGCTCCCGCAAAGCTTGTGGATTGTCATAAAAACTTAATCGAACTGACAAATCCGGTAGAGGACTTTTTAAGTCTTGTCGATCATTCATCCACGTAAAGTTTCGCAAACGAGGGTTGCATGTTTTCGCTGGTTTCGACGTTCAAAATTGCGCATCGCGTGTCGATGCTGGCGCTGGCTGCACTATGCGGCATCGCCGTCATCGCGGGCATGCTGCTGTGGCAGAGGGAAATGGAGGCGCGTTATCGCGTCGCTGAAGAGACTTTGATCCAGAGGGACGGGGTGCTGACGGGACTGGTGGGTGATCTGGATGAAAGCCGCCTGCACCAGCGGGATTTTCTGCTTTCCAGGGACATGAAATCCGTGGCTGAGTTCGATGAGACGATGGGCAGGGTCCGCCAGTCCCTGAGCACGCTCGAAGGCAGCGCGACGCCGCAGACCCGCGCAAGGCTCGATACGCTGGCGCAGGGCGCTGCTGCCTATACCGAACGCATGAAGGCGCTTGTTGCCAAAAACAGGGAATTGGGCCTCACGCCCACCGACGGCCTTGAAGGGGCAATGCGAAACGGCGTGCATTCCATCGAAAAACTCGTCGATGTCGTCGCCAATGCCGAGATCCGCGCCAGCATGCTGATGATGCGCCGGCACGAAAAGGATTTCATCCTGCGACGCGATGAGGCCTATACGGCAAAACATGCCGCCGAGGTGGAGACCTTCAAGGCGCTGGTGAAACTGGAGTACCGGCCGGGCGCCGAGCGCCAGCGCATCATGGACGCGCTGGAGATTTACACCGCCTCCTTCCGCTTTTACGCGCAGGCCGTGCTGGAGGAGCAGAAGGCGCGCGAAACGGTTGCCTCCGCCTATAATGCGCTGCTGCCCGTCGTCGCGGACATTTCCGCGGCCTATCGGCAGGAACGGGAAGCCAGCGCGCTAGAAAACAGGACCGCTGCGGAAACGACGGTTTCGATTGTCGTCGCCCTTATCGCGCTTGCCGTCGTCAGCCTTTTTGCCGGGGTCTATTTCATCGGCCGGTCGATAACCCGCCCGGCGAC
This sequence comes from Rhizobium sp. AN73, assembly GCF_030757975.1. Lineage (NCBI taxonomy): Bacteria > Pseudomonadati > Pseudomonadota > Alphaproteobacteria > Hyphomicrobiales > Rhizobiaceae > Rhizobium > Rhizobium sp. AN73. Next base: position 1,453,339 of record NZ_JARWME010000002.1, on the reverse strand, counting down.
CGCTATCACCGGCGCGATGCGTCGTCTGGCTGAAGGGGAAACCGAGTTTACCGTTCCCGGTCTTCGCCGCGGGGATGAATTTGGCGCCATGGCGCAGGCGCTGGAGATTTTCCGGCAGGCGGCCATCGCCAAGGTCGAGCTGGAGACACAGGCGCTCGCGGCCCGGCAGCGCACCGAGGATGAAAAAGCACGGTTCCAGCGCGAGGCAGAAGCCCAAGCGCAGGCGCGGTTGATGCAGGCGACAACAGGATTTGCGGCGGCGCTGCGCCGCCTTGCCGCCGGCGATCTGTCTTTCGAGCTGAACGAACCTTTTGCAGCGGATTTCGAAGCGCTGCGCCACGATCTCAACCAAACGATCCGTCAACTCGATGCCGTGATGTCCGGCGTTGTGCAGTCCAGCGTGGCGATCGACGGCGGCAGCCAGGAAATAAGCCAGGGCGCTGCCGATCTCGCCCGCCGCACCGAGCAGCAGGCCGCCTCACTCGAAGAGACCGCCGCCGCGCTTGATGAGTTGACGGCGAATATCCGTATTTCGGCGGACCGTGCGGTGGAGGCCCGCGCGGTTGCGCACTCGGCTGATGAGGATGCCAATCGCACGGCCAATCTGGTCGTCGATACGATCACGGCCATGGAAAAGATCGAGCAATCCTCCGGCAAGATCGGCAGCATCATCAGCGTCATCGACGAGATTGCCTTCCAGACCAACCTTCTCGCGCTTAATGCCGGCGTCGAGGCCGCGCGTGCGGGCGAGGCGGGACGTGGCTTTGCCGTCGTTGCGCAGGAGGTTCGCGAACTGGCGCAGCGCTCCGCGAAAGCTGCCGCCGAGATCAAGGTGCTTATCCGCAACTCCGGCACGGAGGTGACGGAAGGTGCGCGTTTCGTCCGGGAAACCGGTGCTGCCCTGTCGCGCATCGGCGGCTCGGTCAAGGTGATCAACGACCATATCGAAGCGATTGCCGCTGCCACGAAGGAACAGTCGCTCGGGCTTTCCGAGATCAACACCGCCGTCAACCATCTGGATCAGGGCACGCAGCAGAACGCCGCCATGGTCGAAGAGAATAATGCCGCCAGCGCCATGCTGGCCGGCGAGACCGCGCGTCTCAAGGAACTGGTCTGTCAGTTCCAGTTGAGCGACGCGGACATGCAGCGGTACGGCCTGCGCGAAGCGGCCTGACACTGTATTGCGTGAATCGAAAAGCGGGCGCGCAACTTGCTGCCCGCTTTTTTGCCGTTTATAGGTGGGTCACTCACCACGGACCCGGTGAAATTCCGGGTGGCTCTTCTGGCCGCCGATCCGCCAGACAACGCAAAGCACCGACATTCTTTTTCAATCTACCGGACTTGTTTCCGGCCGGTGCGTCATACTTTGCGAAAAAATCAAATGAACAGATTTCAGACTTACAAACGTGAGTGGTTCTCCAATATTCGCGGCGATGTGCTTTCCGGCATCGTCGTCGCACTTGCCCTCATTCCCGAAGCAATCGGCTTTTCCGTCATCGCCGGCGTCGATCCGAAGGTGGGGCTGTTTGCATCCTTCGCCATCGCCTGCGTCTGCGCCTTCACCGGCGGCCGTCCGAGCATGATTTCCGCAGCAACAGCCGCCACCGCCGTCCTGATGGTCACGCTCGTCAAGGAACACGGCCTGCAATATCTCTTTGCAGCCACCATCCTCATGGGCGTGCTGCAAATAGCGGCGGGCTTTGCCAGGCTCGGCCGGGTGATGCGCTTCGTCTCGCGCTCGGTCATGACCGGTTTCGTCAACGCGCTGGCGATCCTGATCTTCATGGCGCAATTGCCCGAACTGATCGGCGTACCGGTCGCAACCTATGTCATGATCGCGGCTGGCCTTGCGATCATCTATCTCTTTCCGCTGGTCACGAAAATCATCCCGTCGCCGCTGGTCGCCATCGTCGTTTTGACCTGCGTGGCGGTTTTTTCCGGCATGGATATCCGCACGGTCGGCAATCTCGGCGAGCTGCCCTCGACGCTGCCGGTCTTTGCCCTGCCGCAGGTGCCGCTAACCTTCGAAACGCTTCAGATCATCTTTCCCTATTCCGCAGCGCTTGCCGCCGTCGGTCTACTGGAATCGCTGCTGACGGCACAGATTGTCGATGACATGACGGATACCGGTAGCAACAAGAGCCGGGAATGCATCGGGCAGGGGACAGGCAACATCGCCTCTGCGCTCATCGGTGGTATGGGCGGTTGCGCCATGATCGGCCAGTCCGTCATCAATGTCAGATCCGGCGGCAGGGGCCGGCTCTCCACCTTCGTGGCGGGCGCCTTCCTGCTGTTCCTCATTCTGGTGCTGGACGATCTTGTCCGCATCATCCCGATGGCCGCTCTGGTGGCTGTCATGATCATGGTTTCGATTGGCACCTTCTCGTGGCGCTCGATCCTCGATCTTCGCCGCAATCCGCCATCTTCCAGCATCGTCATGCTGGTGACGGTCGGCACGGTGCTGGCGACCCATGATCTTGCAAAGGGTGTGCTGGCGGGCGTGCTTCTGTCCGGCGTGTTTTTCGCGGGCAAGGTTTCAAAACTCTTCCACGTCCGCCCGGAACTTGCGGAGGGTGGTCGGCACCGCATCTACCGCGTCGATGGCCAGATATTCTTCGCCTCGACCGAAAGCTTCATCGCCGCTTTCGATTTTGCCGAAGAAGTGGAGGCGGTGACGATCGACGTCACACAGGCGCATCTGTGGGATATTTCGGCTGTCGGCGCGCTGGACAAGGTGGTGCTGAAATTCCGCAAGACCGGCAAGAGGGTCGAGGTGATCGGCGTCAACGCGGCGAGCGCCCATATGATCGACCGTTTCGCCCTGCACGACAAGCGGGATAGCGCAGCGACGCCGCTGCATTGAGCAGAAGTGAAAAGCCCCGGCGTAACCGGGGCTTTTTGTCGTGCTATTCGTTTGCCGTCACCGAGACGCCGAGCATTGTCGGCAGGGTGTTCGGCGCGCCCATGGCAGCGCCCATGATCATCGGGAACGGGACCGGCTTTTCCGGTGCTGCCGAGATGGAGAAGCTCTTCGGATCGTCGATATAGGCGTTGATCGCTGCCGACACCATGTTCTGCAATTCCGGAACGTTGAGCGAGGCCATCATCATTGGCGCCATGCCCTTGATGGTCTGGGCGAGCTGCTCGCCGGTCATGCCCTGCTGGCTGGCGGCGTAATCGATGGCGCGCTTGGTGATGCTGGCGTCCTCGAAGCTGATTTCAGCATTAACGAAGGAAAGCTGCTGCATCAGGCCGAGCATTGCGAGGCCCGCTGCCTGGTCCGCCTGTTCCTTGTTCGGATTTGCGGCCTGCGCCTTTACCGTCTCCTGCATCGACTTGATGAAGGCGAGCGTGTAACCGGAGAAACCGAACGACATGTTGAGACGACCGACATTGTCGAGGTCGATGGCGTATTCCTCGACGTCGACGGTGCCGGAGGCAACTTCCCAGCTTCCGCTCATGGTCATGTTGCCGGAAAGGGCCTTCAGATTGAGCTTCTCAATGGCGTCCTTCGTGGCCGGATCGGTGACTTCGCTGAGGATCGGCCTTGAAACCGGAGGCGTCGAGATCGAAGCCGATCGAGGCCTTGTCGTCGCTGACGGACATCGTCGCGCTGCTTTCCGCAAGCGAGAAAGCCTGCTTGCCGTCGACAGAAACGGAAATCGGGCCGCTATGCGCCTCGTCATAGAACATCAGCGCGTCAATTGTGCCCGTCGTCGCATCGGCAGGGATGGTGAGACCCGACATGTAGATGTCGTTGGCCTTGATCTCCACATTTTCCTGCTTGTAGTCGACATTGTCGAAACGCGCGTTCTTGATCTTGTAGCCGCCGTTATTTTCTTCAACGCCTTCGAGCGTAACGTTGCCGACGGGAATTTTCTTGGCCGGATCGGCAGCCGCGCTGAAGGTCACGCCGTTCAGCGTCACCGTGTTGCCGTTGACGGCAACGGAGCCGACAGCGAGTTCCCCGCCCTGCGCGCCGTAGGCTGCATTGATCTTTTTCAGCACGTCGCCGCCGTCAAGTGCGAAAGCCGGTGCGGAAAGCGCGAGAAGCGCGGCACTTGCGAAAAGAATCTGCCGGGTGGATTTCAGTCTCATGATGTTTCGTCCCTCAATGTGCGGATGCGCACCGTGTTCTAAATGCGAATGGTGACAGTTATATTCGCGATTATTCAAAGGTCTACAGGATTTAGATCGATTCGTATGACGGCGGCATTGCGGCATTCCCAACGCAGTTAACAAAAATCGTTATAAAAGGGGTGCTTTCGTCCACAGCCGAGACCCCTGAATTCCTTGCCGGGAATCGGCATTTCCGCTAGTCAAGCACCATGGGAAAAAATCTTGTACCTCCGTCAGGCGGAGACGATAACATTCATCCGGTCGATTTGAAGGCGGCGCTTGAAGAGCGCTACCTTGCTTACGCTTTGTCCACGATCATGCATCGTGCGCTGCCGGATGTGCGCGACGGCCTGAAGCCGGTTCACCGCCGCATCATCCACGCCATGAGCGAAATGGGCATTCGCCCCAACTCGGCCTTCAAGAAATGCGCCCGTATCGTCGGTGACGTGATCGGTAAGTTCCACCCGCATGGCGACCAGTCGGTTTACGATGCACTGGTGCGTCTCGCGCAGGATTTCTCGCAGCGTTATCCGATTGTCGACGGGCAGGGCAATTTCGGCAATATCGATGGCGACGGTGCCGCCGCCTATCGTTACACCGAAGCGCGCATGACCGATGTGGCGGCGCTGCTGCTTGAGGGCATCGGTGAAGATGCGGTGGATTTCCGCGCCACCTATAATGAAGAAGACGAGGAACCGGTTGTCCTGCCGGGTGCCTTCCCCAATCTGCTTGCAAACGGTGCCTCCGGCATCGCCGTCGGCATGGCGACATCGATCCCGCCGCACAACGCCCACGAACTTTGCGACGCGGCGCTCCATCTCATCAAACATCCCGATGCGACGGTTGAAAAGCTGGTGGAATTCATTCCCGGCCCCGACCTGCCGACCGGTGGCGTGATCATCGAAAGCCGCGAGAATATTCTCGATGCTTATAAGACCGGGCGCGGCGGTTTCCGTGTGCGCGCCAAATGGGAAACGGAAGATCTCGGACGCGGCGGTTATCAGATCGTCATCACCGAAATCCCGTTCCAGGTGCAGAAATCGCGGTTGATCGAAAAGATCGCCGAGCTGCTGCTCGCCCGCAAACTGCCGCTGCTCGAAGATGTCAGAGACAGATCCGCCGAAGACGTACGCATCGTGCTGGTGCCGAAAAACCGCACCGTCGATGCGACACTGTTGATGGAATCATTGTTCCGCCTGTCCGACCTCGAAAGCCGTCTGCCGCTCAACATGAACGTGCTGTCGCTTGGCAAGGTGCCGAAGGTCATGGCGCTGAACGAGGTGCTGAGTGAATGGCTGGCGCACCGCAAGGACGTGCTGGTCCGCCGTTCCCGCCACCGTCTCGCGGCCATCGACCGCAGGCTTGAGATTCTCGGCGGCCTGCTGGTCGCCTATCTCAATCTCGACGAGGTGATCCGCATCATCCGTGAGGAGGATGAGCCGAAACAGGTGATGATGGCGAAATGGTCGCTCACCGACAATCAGGCCGAAGCCATCCTCAACATGCGGCTGCGCAATCTGCGCAAGCTTGAGGAATTCGAAATCCGCAAGGAGTTTGACGAACTCAGCAGCGAGAAGGCCGAGATCGAGTCGCTGCTCGCCTCCGATGAAAAGCAGTGGCAGACCGTCGCCTGGGAAATCGGCGAGGTCAAAAAGAAATATGCCAAGGCAACCGAGATCGGCCGTCGCCGCACGCAGTTCGCGGACGCACCGGATGCCGATATCGAGGCCATCCAGCAGGCGATGATCGAGAAGGAACCGGTCACCATCGTCATCTCGCAGAAGGGCTGGATCCGGGCCCTGAAGGGGCACATGTCCGATACGTCGGCCCTGACCTTCAAGGAGGGCGACGGCCCGAAGCTCGCCTTCCCGGCGCAGACGACCGACAAGCTGCTTTTGCTGACGACCGGCGGCAAGGCCTATACGCTCGGCGCCGACAAGCTGCCCGGCGGGCGCGGCCATGGCGAGCCGATCCGCATCATGGTCGATATGGAGAACGATCAGGACATCCTGACCGCCTTCGTCCACGATCCGTCGCGCAAGCTTTTGCTCGTCTCCACCGGCGGCAACGGTTTCATCGTGCCGGAGACCGAAATGATCGCCAATACCCGCAAGGGCAAGCAGATCATGAATGTCTCCATGCCTGACGAAGCCAAGCTCGCCGTGCCGGTAACCGGCGACCATGTCGCCGTGGTCGGCGAAAACCGCAAGCTTTTGGCCTTCCCGCTGTCGCAGGTGCCGGAAATGTCGCGCGGCAAGGGCGTGCGCCTGCAACGCTACAAGGACGGCGGCGTCGTCGACGTGAAATGTTTCGCGCTCGCCGAGGGCTTGAGCTGGTCCGACACGGCCGGGCGTCTCTTCACCAAGGTCGGTGAGGAATTGCGCGAATGGCTGGCCGACCGCGCCACCGTTGGCCGCACCGTGCCGAAGGGCTTTCCGCGTAGCGGGAAGTTTGGCGGGTAATAGTTGAGTGGCGTCCCGGGAGATTACCCGGGACGTCTTTCATGGCGTCTGTTTCAGGACTTGGCGAGCGTTCTTAGCGCAACGTGGTACTTGCGCATCGCACTCCGCGCATGTTCCAACTGTCGATGAAAATCATCCGTCAGTTCTTCGTCAAAACAACCAGCAGCTCGTAATTCAAGCATGTTGCCGTCTACCCGTAGATCGAGAACGTCGCCTACCTTCCAGTCGAGCCGTTCAAGCATATCCTTTGGGATGACAATTCCTTCGGCTTCGCCGATCTTGCAAATGGTTGCTTTCATCTAGGCCCCCTCAATTTAAAGGGATTTAGCATAGTCTCTTGACGGTTTGGCGAACCCTTTATTCTTCCGCAGGGTGATAAACCTCCCACCCGCGCGGCGTCAGATGCTCCTGCGGATGATAGCGGGTCTTGTAGCCCATCTTTTCCGAACCATCGACCCAGTAGCCTAGATAGACATGCGGCAGGCCGAGCGAGCGGGTGCGGGTGATGTGGTCGATGATCATGAAAGTGCCGAGCGAGCGTTTTTCGAGATCGGGGTTGAAGAAGGAATAGACCATCGACAGGCCGTCGCTCATCACGTCGCTGAGCGCTACGGCCAGAAGCTCGCCGCGTTTGCTGGAATCAATGCCGGAGCCGGGTTCGCGCACGCGGTATTCGATAATGCGGGTGTTCACATGCGTGTCTTCGATCATGATCGCATAGTCCAGCGCCGACATGTCGGACATGCCGCCAGACTGGTGCCGATGGTCGAGATAGCGGCGAAACAATGAGAACTGTTCGGTGGATGGCTCGGCGGCGTGAACCGTGGCGACGACATCCTTGTTAATGGAGAGAACGCGCCGCATCGATTTCGTCGGCTGGAACTGTTCGGTGAGGATGCGCACGGAAACGCATGCGCGGCAGGTTTCGCACGCCGGACGATAGGCGATGTTCTGCGAGCGCCTGAAACCGCCCTGGGTCAGAAGGTCGTTCATTTCCGACGCACGCGGACCGACCAGATGCGTAAAGACCTTCCGCTCCATCTGGTTCGGCAAATAGGGGCAGGTGGCCGGTGCCGTAAGATAGAATTGAGGAGAGGGCGTCGCCTGCGTGTTCATCGAACCGTGATCGCCTCCTGCGTCTGTTGTGAAAGCGCGCCGCGATTTCACGGGGCCTGCGACGGCGCTTCAAGCGACATGCATAATATCACAGAATGGCAAAATGCCGGAAAACGTCAACTGCGAGATACGGCATTTGCTGGATTTGAAAGCCACGTTTTCGTGGCTTTCCGCGATATCAGCGTGTTCTGACCAGGACGGTGCCCAGCAGGAAGTCGTGAACGAGGCGCGAGCGCTCGGTAAACAGGCCTGCGAGCAGGATCAGCGGTGTCAAAACCGAGTTGATGACCCAGAAAAGCACGATGTGCACGGTCGCCAGAAGGAAATCGATTCGCCGGCCGTCCATGCGCGCCATTGCAATGCCCATCGCCCGCATGCCGGGTGTCGCCTGCGAAGCGCCGCTGAGCGTCACGCCGAAATAAAGCACCGCCACGATGACGAACAGCGCCGGATAGAGGAAGAAGCCGAGACCCAGCGTTATCACGCCGAGAAAGAAGACGATCACGGCAGCTGGAATGCACAGCAGGAGAACGATCGCATAATCGATCAGGAACGCGAAAACGCGTCGGCTCAGGACGCCGCTATAGGCGCGCCAGTCGTCCGGTGCGACATAGGTAGGGTTCTGGTCGAGGTTCATCGGTCGTTTTCTCCTGAGAGGTTAAAGCTCGGGACGCGCCTTCTTAGTCGGCAACGCCCGGTATCAGCAGACAATATGGGAAGCAAACGACCGAATACAATAAGTGCCCATTATCAGCCCTTCGCGAGTTTGCGGGCGGCCTCCATGGCGAAATAGGTCAGGATGCCGTCGCAACCCGCGCGTTTGAAGCAGAGAAGCGTTTCCATCATCACGCGCTCGCCGTCGATCCAGCCATTCATGGCTGCGGCTTTGATCTGGGTATATTCGCCGGACACCTGATAGGCGAAGGTCGGCAGCCCGAAAGTCTCCTTCAGCCGCCAACAGATGTCGAGATAGGGCAGGCCGGGTTTGACCATCAGCATGTCAGCGCCTTCCTCCACGTCTAGCGCTGCGTCGCGGATCGCTTCCATGCCGTTGGCGGGGCTGATGTAATAGCTGTTCTTGTCGCCTTTAAGCAGACCGGCCGTGGAGATGGCCTCGCGATAGGGGCCGTAATAGCCGGAGGCAAATTTCGTGGCGTAAGCCATGATGCCGACATTCTGGTGCCCGGCAGCATCAAGGCCACGACGGATAGCGCCGATGCGGCCATCCATCATCTCCGATGGCGAAATAATGTCCGAGCCGGCATCGGCCTGAAGGATTGCCGCTTTGACGATCTGCTCCACGGTCTCGTCGTTGACGATCTCGTCGCCGCGCAGAATGCCGTCATGCCCGTGGCTGGTGAAGGGATCGAGTGCGACATCGGTGATCATGCCGATATTTGGAACGGCTTTTTTGACTGCGATGGTCGCCTGATTGATGAGATTGTTGGCCTCGAGCGCATTCGAGCCGGTTTCGTCGCGCAGGTCCATTTCGATATTCGGGAAGGTGGCGATTGCCGGGATGCCGAGATCGGCGGCTTCTTTCGCGGCTTCGACCAGCCTGTCGACGCTCATGCGGTTGACGCCGGGCATCGCCGGTATGGGATCGAGGATATTGCTGCCCGGCACGATGAAGACCGGCCAGATGAGATCATCGACGGTCAGGCGGCTTTCCTGAACCAGACGGCGCGTCCAGTCCGCCTTGCGATTGCGTCGCATGCGGCGATGGCCGGTGATCTCGTCGACCAGATGCGTTTTATCCTGCATGTAAGAATGTCCTTCGTATCCCACTCAAGTCAGTAAAGGCTGCATAACACGAAGCATGCGCCGTGCGAATGCGACAATGTTGCCCCTTGGCTTCCTGCTTTGAACGCCCCCGACGTGCGAGGATGCTTTGACAAGGCGAGGCGTGGAATTCAATATGGGCTGGTCGCCCGCCCGTCGAAACCGTATCTTCCCGCCATGGAACCTGATTCTCAACTTCTGCCGAAACTTCCGCTTACGGAAATCCTCTTTCTGGTCTTCATGAGGCTGGTCGCAGTTTCCTGTTTCTGGTTCGGCCTGCAATATTGGGCGATGCTGACGGGATATTCACTTGGGGGGCAGGGCCGGTTCGATATGCTGAACCTGCCATGGCGGGTGGCGGGCAGCGCGCTTGCGGTGATTTTCCCCGTCGCAGCCCTTGGCCTCTGGCTCGGCGCCTCCTGGGGTGCGGTCATGTGGGTCCTGGGTGCCGGCACGCAGATCGCCATGTATAAGGTGTGGCCGTATATCTTCGGTGCCAACACGCTTGTGCCCGTCATGCACGGTCTCGTGGCAACCATTTATATACTATTTCTGGTCGCTTTCTGGCTGGATCAGCGCCAAAATGAAGAGCGCGCAAGAATTGATTTACCATAATAATAAAGCAATTGGCCCCGTTTTCTGGCCGAATTTCGCCTCTAAGTCATTGATTTATAATGGATGGATGCGGGCCGTTCCCGCTTCGCCACAGATTCGGACCGCTGGGGAAAATGCAGGTAACCATTTGTTAATCGTAGCTTTTAAGTAGAATTTTATGCGCATTGATTAGGTTCTCACTCAAGGCGGGAGACAAACAAACACACCGCCAAACAAAACAGTGAGGCAGTCATGATCAATAGCAAAGTAAAGCCGCAGGCCGTTGTTGCCGACGCACATGAAGATACCATCCGTTCGCTCTACATGGAGTCGCTGCACCTGGTGGAACGTCTCCACCGCCGCCTCCTCGATGTCATCAAGGACGAGTTCGATCGTCAGGGTCGCGATGACGTCAACGCCGTTCAGGCACTGCTGCTGTTCAACATCGGCAATTCCGAACTGACGGCAGGCGAGCTTCGTTCGCGTGGTTACTACCTCGGATCGAACGTCTCCTATAACGTCAAGAAGCTGGTCGACCTCGGTCTCATCAACCACCAGCGCTCCCGCGTCGACCGCCGCTCGGTCCGCATCAGCCTGACCGAAAAGGGCCAGGAAATCGCCGAAACGGTTGCCCACCTCTATGAGCGCCATGTCGGCTCCATCGAAAAGGTCGGCGGCATCGGCACCGGCGAGTTCTCCGAAATGAACAAGCTGCTGCAGCGCCTCGACCGCTTCTGGAACGACTCGATCGCTTATCGCCTTTAATTCGACAGAACATTGATAGCGTTGCGGATTTATAAGCTTTCAATGTTACGTAGAAGCAAAAATAGGAAATGAGAATGTGGGCTGTGGCGCATGATAGCGCCACTTCAAGATGCAGCGATGCTCAACAAAGTTTTAGCTTCCATCACATCATGCCAAGGTTCTGAAGTAGTCATTCAGAAGTTGGTTGCATGTGACGGCGTCAAAAGATCGCGTACCCATAAAGTGTTCGCCCATTACGTACATGGTCGAGTTTATTAAGTCGGTGATCGCGGACATGTTTGGAGCGGCGATTCCAAGTGCGGTGCCACGCACGGTCTTCATTGAGCATCGTCGCCTGAGCCGCATTAAGTCCATGTTCATGGAGCCATACGAGAAGCCAAGGTAAACCACTTGCTGTGCTTCCTCAATCAGCTCACGCATTTTTTCTGGAACAGTCTCATCCTCCACTTGCTCAGTGAACGTCCGGATGTGGCTCGCAACTTTGGGGAGCGTTTGTCCCTCCACAGAAGCCCCATACGGTACAGACGTCAGGCCATTACGTTGCCAAGGCAGACGTCCAACTTGACCATATGGGTGGATCACCGTGAGTTTTCCGGTTAGCTCTTGCGCATCGGGTAAAGGGATTTGCATATAGTTGCTCACCCATTGCGAAACGTAGTGTTCAATACACCGGTCATAATTAAATGTGATGAAACTCACGTTGTCGAAAAGCTTTTCGAGATCACGAGTCTGAACGCCTTCACATAACATTTTGCAGAACGTATTATGCCAGATGTCGGGGTGAGATGCGAAATTAATCTGTCCATAACGGCGCTGATCGCCAGATATTTTACTACTCGACTCCGCTTCCATGATTGTGGCGGCGATACCGAGCTTTCCCATTTGAACAATCAATTCATTATCGGAATGGGTGTGTAGAAAATTGTCGATAGATAGCGCTTGATGCATCGCTGAAGCGATGATGCGTCCTGCTTGGCAGTGCGGATTAATATCGCGCTCTTGTTTTTCTTGTAAAACATGACGGACAGCTTCGACGATCTTTCGATCACCCGCCGAAAGATCGTAGCCATTGTCGAAGCGGATGTCGAGTTTCACACCAATTTTGAGCTTCAGCTCGTCACCGATTGGGAGGCCAACTTCCTTACTAGCGCCCGCGCCGACAATAAAAACGGTTTTCTTTTTAAACATGGTAGCTCCGGCCAATTACTCTATAATATAGCGCTGTGCCGAGCTGCGGATAGCTTCCTTTTGTAGTAATTCACAAGATGATTATAGCTTTTAAGGGCTTCGATTTTTGATGCGCCATATCTGATACAACATCACCGAAATGCACGCCCCAGCCTGCGAATTCTCTCAATAAGTTGGTAAAACCATTGAGAATGTCCAATGCGTGACTAAACACCTCAAGGCGCTAACAATCCAAAAGGAGGCGGGCACCCGATGCAGATTCGATGTTTAGGCATCGCTTTGGTGCCGCTTCTCTTGCATGTCGGGCCAAGCCCCTATGCCGTATTCCCTCTTATTTTCAGGCGAACACAGCTTCGTGAGAACGGCCCCGTGACACAGATCGGCCATATTGATATGGGACCCGCAAAGGTGAAGAAGCCGGCGGTTTCTCCTGCTGTCGTGGCAAGTCCCGACTGTTCTGCCAGACAATGGCGCCCCGATCACGGCGTTTCGAGTATTCCAGCCGGCAGACACGTTGTACGTGTTTGTTAATCATATTGATTTAGGCATTGTTGAGAATGCCGAAGAGAGTGGCTGGTAGGTAGAATGACAAAAAAATCCGTTTCCGATTCCGTATCGCGCCGTGCGCTTCTGCGCTCAGCCGTTTCCGTTGGTGCCGCAGCACTTGCCGCGCCGGCCTTTGCGCAGAACGCGCTCAACGATCTCATGGGTTCGTCGCGCCGCGGCAACTGGGATGACCAGTTTGATGCCAATTCGTCGCGTTCCGCCGTGGGTGTTGTCTCCAACAATCCGGTTCTCGGACGGGAAGCCCCCATCTACATGCAGCAGGCGATCCAGCAATATCAGCAGATCGTGCAGAATGGCGGCTGGCCGCAGGTGCCTGCCACCCAGCAGCGTCTTCAGATCGGCGTTTCTGATCCTTCCGTACAGGCGCTTCGCCAGCGACTGATGGTGTCCGGCGACCTGCCGCGCGAAGCCGGAATTTCCAGCGCTTTCGATTCTTACGTCGACGGTGCGCTGAAGCGCTTCCAGGCCCGCCACGGCCTTCCCGCCGATGGCGTCAGCGGCGAATATACCACCAAGGCGCTCAATGTTTCGGCCCAGATCCGTCTGGCGCAATTGCAGACCAACCTCGTGCGCATCCAGTCCATGTCGGGTGATCTCGGCCAGCGTCACCTGATGGTCAACATTCCGGCCGCTGCCATCGAGGCGGTGGAGAATGAACGTGTAGTTCTGCGCAACACGGCCGTCGTTGGCCGCGCCAGCCGCCCGACGCACGTCATCAATTCCAAGATCTACGAAGTCATCCTCAACCCTTACTGGACAGCGCCGCGCTCGATCGTCGAAAAGGACATCGTGCCGCTGATGCAGAAGGACCCGACCTATCTGGAGCGGAACAACATCCGCCTCATCGACGGCAAGGGACAGGAAGTTTCGCCGACAGCGGTCGACTGGTTCGCGCCGAAGGCCCCGAACCTGATGTTCCGCCAGGACCCCGGCAAGATCAACGCCATGTCCTCGACGAAGATCAACTTCCACAATCCGAACAACGAATACATGCACGACACGCCGCAGCAGGGCCTGTTCAACAAGCTGATGCGGTTCAGATCGTCCGGCTGCGTGCGCGTGCAGAACGTGCGCGACCTGACAAGCTGGCTGCTGCGCGACACGCCCGGCTGGTCGCGTCAGGAAATGGAACGTGTCATCGCAACCCGCGTCAACACGCCGATCAAGCTGGCGCAGGAAGTTCCTGTTTATTTCGTCTACATCACCGCATGGTCGGCGAAGGACGGCGTAGTGCAGTTCCGCGACGATATCTATGAAAAGGACGGCAACGCCGAATTGGCGCTCAACACGACAACCGGCATCGAACAGCCGGCCGGCGCGGTCGATGACGACCTGTTGCCGCGCAACTGATCCGGCTTATGCCGCCAGTTTTATGAAAGGAAGCTGCATCGGTTCGGTGCAGCTTTCATTAGTGGGGATGATTTTGTTTTCCCTTCGCTCCGATCGTTGACGTGGGCGCGAAAACCTCTCCTCCGTCATCCTCGGGCTTGACCCGAGGATCCACAGCCGCACGTAGAATGGATCCTCGGGTCAAGCCCGAGGATGACGTGGAATGTGGAGTTTACAAGTCGCATTACTCCGCGCGGCTCTTTCTTGCGATTTTCATAAAAACAACTGTCGTTTTTTGTCGCAACGTCGCAGTTTGACGGGCAAATCTCGTTGCCCGTATTGCTCTTGTTCGGGCAGGGCGCTAAGACGCCATCGCATTACTGTTTCAGGAGCCTTCACCATGTCGAACACAGATGCTTTCTTCTCCCGTCCGCTTGCCGAAGTTGATCCCGATATTTTCGGCGCGATCGAGAAGGAACTGGGTCGCCAGCGCCACGAGATCGAACTGATCGCCTCGGAAAACATCGTTTCCCGCGCCGTGCTTGAAGCGCAGGGTTCGATCATGACCAACAAATATGCCGAAGGTTATCCGGGCAAACGTTATTACGGCGGCTGCCAGTTCGTCGACATCGCTGAAGAGCTTGCCATTGAGCGCGCCAAGAAGCTGTTCGGCGTCAACTTCGCCAACGTCCAGCCGAATTCCGGTTCGCAGATGAACCAGGCCGTGTTCCTCGCGCTCTTGCAGCCGGGCGACACCTTCATGGGTCTCGATCTGAACTCGGGAGGCCATCTGACGCACGGTTCGCCGGTCAACATGTCCGGCAAGTGGTTCAACGTCGTGTCCTACGGCGTGCGTGAAGGCGACAACCTGCTCGACATGGACGAAGTGGAGCGCAAGGCCAAGGAAACCCGGCCGAAGCTTATCCTCGCTGGCGGCACCGCCTATTCGCGTATCTGGGACTGGAAGCGCTTCCGCGAAATCGCCGATGAAGTCGGCGCCTATCTGATGGTCGATATGGCCCACATCGCCGGTCTCGTTGCCGGTGGCCAGCATCCGTCACCGTTCCCGCATTGCCACGTTGCCACGACGACGACGCACAAGTCGTTGCGCGGCCCGCGTGGCGGCATGATCCTCACCAATGACGAGGATCTGGCCAAGAAGTTCAACTCCGCCGTATTCCCCGGCCTTCAGGGCGGCCCGCTGATGCACGTCATCGCCGCCAAGGCCGTTGCCTTCGGTGAAGCGCTGCAGCCGGAATTCAAGGACTATGCCGCACAGGTCGTCAAGAACGCCAAGGCGCTTGCCGAAACGTTGATCGAAGGCGGTCTGGATGTCGTCTCCGGCGGCACCGACAACCATCTGATGCTGGTTGACCTTCGCAAGAAGAACGCCACCGGCAAGCGTGCGGAAGCAGCACTCGGCCGCGCTTACGTCACCTGCAACAAGAACGGCATTCCTTTCGATCCGGAAAAGCCTTTCGTCACCTCTGGCGTCCGTCTCGGCACGCCGGCCGGCACGACGCGCGGTTTCAAGGAAGCGGAATTCCGCGAAATCGGCAAGCTGATCGTCGAGGTTCTCGATGGTCTGAAGGTTGCCAATTCGGATGAAGGCAACGCTGCCGTCGAGGCTGCGGTGCGTGAAAAGGTCGTCGGCCTGACGGACCGTTTCCCGATGTATCCGTATATGTAAGGAAAAGAGACGATGCGCTGCCCATTCTGCGGTTCCGAAGACACACAGGTCAAGGACTCGCGTCCGGCGGAGGATAATACCTCCATCCGCCGGCGGCGCATCTGCCCGGATTGCGGCGGCCGCTTCACGACCTATGAGCGCGTGCAATTGCGCGAGCTGATGGTCATCAAGAAAAGCGGCCGCAAGCTGCCCTTCGACCGGGAAAAGCTGGTGCGATCCTTCGAGATCGCGCTGCGCAAGCGCCCGGTTGACCGCGACCGGATCGAGCGGGCCGTCTCCGGCATCGCTCGTCGTCTGGAAAGTTCCGGCGAGACGGAAATTCCCTCGGAAGAAATCGGCCTGCAGGTTCTGGAAGCGCTGAAAAGCCTCGATGACGTGGCCTTCGTGCGTTACGCCTCGGTCTATCGCGATTTCAGCCATGCCGAGGATTTCGAGAACGTGATTGCTGAAATCAACGCCAAGATCGCCCGTGATACGGACGGTGGAGCATAGCCGTGACGAGCCGTGCCGATGACGAAAAATTCATGGCCCGTGCAATTGAGGTTTCCCTCCGCCATCAGGGGCAAACGCTCACCAACCCTTCAGTTGGCTGCGTTCTCGTAAAAGACGGAAAAATCATCGCGGAAGCGGTTACTGCCGTGGGCGGTCGCCCGCATGCCGAACGTCAGGCGCTGGAGATCGCCGGCGAGGCGGCGCGTGGCGCCACTGCCTATGTCACGCTCGAACCCTGTTCCCACTGGGGCAAGACCCCGCCTTGCGCCAATGCGCTGGTTGAATACGGCGTTGCCCGTGTCGTGGTGGCGGTGGACGATCCGGATGAGCGCGTTTCGGGACGCGGTTACTCCATCCTGCGCGATGCGGGCATTGTCGTGGAAACCGGCTTGCTGCGCGACGAAGGCAAGAGAGCGCTTGCCGGTTACCTCACACGGCAGATTAAAAAACGCCCGCATGTGATTCTGAAGCTTGCCATTTCCTCCGATGGCATGATCGGCAGACAAGGCGCGGGGCAGGTGGCGATCACCGGGCACGAGGCTCGCCACGCCGTGCATGAACTCCGGGCGCGCTGTGATTGCATCCTTGTGGGGATCGGGACTGCGATTGCGGATGATCCGGAATTGACGGTTCGCGTTGAAGGTCTTGAGGATCGCTCGCCGGTCCGCATCGTGCTGGATCGGCATTTTGAATTGCCGCTGGCCTCGAAGCTGGTGAAGACAGCGAGGGACGTGCCGGTGGTGATTGCGGCTTTACCCCCCTCTGCCCTGCCGGGCATCTCCCCCACAAGGGGGGAGATCGGCAAGGGGCTGTCCCCTCGCTCAAGTTTTGACTCCGTTTCTCATTCTCCAGCCGTTGATGTCGGGCAAGACGGCGCTCCGTCGATCTCCCCCCTGTGGGGGAGATGCCCGGCAGGGCAGAGGGGGTAACCCCGACCGCCGACGCCAGCAACTAACCGAAGCCGGCGTCGAAATCCTCGAAGCACCATCGCTCGAAGACCTCCTCCACATTCTCGCCGAACGCGGCATGTCGGAACTTCTGGTCGAAGGCGGCGCTTTTGCCGCAAAATCATTCCTTGAAGCTGATCTGGTGGACCGTATCATGCTGTTCGAAAGCCCGGTGGTGATCGGTGAGGGCGGCATTGAAACGCCGCTCAACCGTGCCGATATCACGGGCGATTATGTTTTGGTCAGCGAAACCGCCTACGGGCCGGATCGCTGCTTCGATTATGAAAGGCCGCTTTGATGTTTACCGGAATTGTCACCGACGTTGGAACCGTGTCCGAGCTTGAAGCCCTGGCAGAAGGCATCCGTCTGCGGGTGGCGACCAATTACGATCCCAAGACCATCGATATGGGCGCGTCGATTTCCCATGGCGGCATCTGCCTGACGGTGACCAAACTGCCGGAAGACGGCAGCAATGAGCGCTGGTACGAGGTCGAGGCCTGGGAAGAGGCGCTGCGTCTGACGACGATTGCCGGCTGGCAGACGGGCACGCATGTCAATCTGGAGCGCGCGCTGAAGATCGGTGACGAGCTTGGCGGCCACATCGTTTCCGGCCATGTCGATGGCAGGGCGGAAATCTTAGCCGTGGAGCCGGAAGGCGAGGCGGTCCGCATCCGCCTGCGCGCCCCGGAGCATCTGGCGAAATTTGTCGCGCCCAAGGGTTCGATTGCGCTTGATGGCACCTCGCTGACAGTCAACGCTGTCGAAGGCACGGATTTCGACGTGCTCCTGATCCGCCATACGCTCACCGTCACCACATGGGGCGAACGCCAGCCGGGCGATTTCGTCAATTTCGAAGTCGACACCATGGCGCGTTACGCTGCAAGGCTTGCGGAATTCCCTTCCCAGTAAAGCGCCTTACCATTAGATGGAATGGCGACGTAAACAGGGGTGCTTTTTGGCCCGCGCTGTAAGGATTGCGGGCCAACCGGGTGAGGGGATTTCGACATGCCGTCTTTTGAACTGCTGACAGCCTTTTTCATAACCACAGCCCTGTTTGCCTATATTCCCGGCCCGGCCATGCTTTATGCGGCGGCGCAGACCATGGCGCGTGGCCGGTTTGCCGGGCTGATGGCGGTGCTCGGTATCCATGTCGGCTGCTATTTCCACATCATCGCCTCTGCGGCAGGGCTTTCGGTGCTGTTTCAGGCGGTGCCGTGGCTTTATCTCGCCGTGAAACTGTGCGGCGCGCTGTATCTCATCTGGCTCGGCTTCTCGATGTTGCGCAGCAAGCTCGAAGGTGAGGCCATTAATCTGACCATCGAGCCGAAATCGGCAAGGCGCGCCTTTATCGACAGCATCATTGTTGATGTGCTCAATCCGAAGACGGCGCTGTTCTTTCTGGCGTTTCTGCCGCAATTCATCGATCCGGCGGCGGCCTTCCCGATCTGGCTGCAATTGCTGATCCTCGGCATCGCCGTCAATTTCATTTTTTCCTCCGCCGATCTCGTCGGCGCGCTTCTGGCCGGCGCCATGGTCGGGCGTCTGAAGCGTTCCAGCAGGGTGCAGATATTTGCCCGCCGCACTGCGGGAACGGTGCTGATGGGGCTGGGCGTGCATCTGGCTTTCCAGAAAACCTGATTTTCAGGCGCTACGCCGGATAAGGCGTAAAACCGGCGAAATGCCCCGCAAACGGGGCCTCTTGCGCGGGTGACACATGAAATTACTTGCCAAAAACGGCCAGCCGTGGTTTGACCGCCGCAAAAGCCGGTATGATCCGGCCCGAACCTTTTCAGGAAAATCCCATGTCCAAACCCCATCTTCTTATCGTGGAAGCACGCTTTTACGACGATATGGCAGACGCTCTTCTCGAAGGCGCGAAGTTCGCGCTCGATGAGGCTGGTGCAACCTACGACGTCATCACCGTTCCCGGCGCGCTCGAAATCCCCGCTGCCATTGCCATGGCGCTGGATGGCGGCGACAATGAAGGCACGGAATATGACGGTTTCGTAGCGCTCGGCATGGTCATTCGTGGCGAGACCTACCACTTCGATATCGTCTCCAACGAATCGTCCCGCGCCCTGATGGATCTTGCCGTCAGCGAATCGCTCGCCATCGGCAACGGCATCCTCACCGTCGAGAACGACGAGCAGGCATGGGCGCGTGTTCGCCGTTCCGACAAGGACAAGGGCGGTTTTGCAGCCCGCGCGGCGCTGACGATGATCGAGCTCAAGAAAAAACTGGGTGGCTGAACGCATGTCGGATGTTGAAAATGGCGGCGAACCGCGCCAGCCTTCGGTAAAGCCCGCCAACCAGCGCGGCGCTGCACGTCTTGCTGCCGTGCAGGCACTTTACCAGATGGATGTCGGCGGAACCGGCGTGGTGGAAGTCGTGGCTGAATACGAGGCACATCGTCTCGGTCAGGAAGTTGACGGCGATACCTATCTGAAGGCCGATCCTTCCTGGTTCCGTTCTATCGTATCCGGCGTCGTCCGCGACCAGACGAAGATCGACCCGCTGGTGCGTTCGGCATTGCTGGAAGACTGGCCGCTGTCGCGTCTCGATGCCACCGTGCGCGCCATTCTGCGTGCCGGCACTTTCGAGATTCTGGAGCGCAAGGACGTGCCGGTCGCCGTTATCGTCACGGAATATGTCGAAATCGCCCGTGCTTTCTTTGAGCACGATGAGCCGAAGCTGGTGAACGCGGTTCTGGACCGCATTGCCAAGCAGGTGCGCGGCGAGGCAAAACGCTAAAATACAGCAGGCGAGGAAGATATGAACGTTGTCTCCGTCCCCGGACTTGAAGTTCAACTGGGCGAGGCGAAGCGCAACGTCTTCCTCCTCACCGCCGCGCAGGCGATCATGGGCTCGGCAGCCCCTATGAGCTTCTCGGTCGGCGCGCTTGCCGGTTACCAGTTGCTCGGGGCTGACAAGTCGCTTGCAACGGCGCCGCTCACCGGTTTTAACATCGGCGTGGCGCTGGGGGCCATCTGCGTTGCGGCGGCATCACGTTTTCTCGGCCGCAAGGCCGGTTTCATGGTCGGCGCGCTGATGTCTTCGATTGGCGGGGGAATAGCGGCAGTGGCGCTCTTCCGCTCCGACTTCTGGCTGTTCGCCATCGGTCTGCTGCTGATCGGCATTTCCGGCGGCTTCACGCAGAAGATCCGCTTCGCTGCCGCCGATGCCTCGCCATCCTTCTACAAACCGAAGGCTATTTCCTGGATTCTGGCAGGCGGCATCGTCTCCGCCATTGTCGGGCCGCAACTGGCCATCTTCGGCAAGGACGTGTTCGCGCCCGTCACCTTCGCCGGTGCTTTCATCGCGCTGGTGCCACTCGGCATCATCGCCATCGTCATTCTGTCATTCCTGAAATTGCCGGACCCCAAGGCGGCGTCCACCCATGCACAGGCGGCACGGCCCCTGTCGGAAATCGTCCGCACGCGCCGTTTCGTTACCGGCATGGTCTGCGGCATCGGTTCCTATGCGTTGATGACCTTCATGATGACCGGCGCACCGCTCGCCATGGTAATCGGTTGCGGGTTTCCCACCGAACTTGCGACGCTCGGCATCCAGTGGCACGTTCTGGCCATGTTCGGCCCGAGTTTCTTCACCGGCATGCTGATTTCGCGATTCGGCGCGGAAAAGATCGTGGCAGTCGGCCTCGTGGTGCTGATGGCCTGCGCCGTCGTCGCCCATATGGGTATCGAATTGTGGAATTTCTGGGCGGCGCTGATTCTCCTAGGCCTCGGCTGGAATTTCGGCTTCATCGGCGCAACCGCCATCATCACCTCCAGCTATCGCCCGCATGAGGCGGACAAGGTGCAGGGCTTTCACGATATCGTGCTGTTTGGCACGGTGGCGCTGTCGTCCTTCTCTTCCGGCAAGGTATTTACGGCCTGGGGCTGGTCGGTGATGAACCTCGTCATCTGGCCGGTTGCGGGCCTTTGCCTCGTGCTGGTTGTGTCACTGTTGCTCACCCCGCGCAGAAACGCCGCGTAAGATCGCGTTCGATCTCTACCCCTTTCATGTTTCAGGCAAATTTGTGGGCTTGACGCCACGCCTTTCGCCAACGCAATCTTGCCGCGCAGGTCATTTTTCCTTGGGAGGGGAATAATGGCCACGACAGGACAGGCCGTGCGTCCGATCGCCCCCTGTTCTTGCACATGGTTCGCCACGCCGGGGAGGGAGTGAGACCCGGCCTTTTGGGAGGTAAGTGCGCATGACCGTAATACCCATAGTGATTTTATGTGGGGTCCTGTCCGTGGTTTACGCGGCGTGGACAACAAGGAGCGTTCTCGCTGCCGATCAGGGCAACGAGCGTATGCGTGAAATAGCAGGTTTTATCCGTGAAGGTGCGCAGGCTTATCTCACCCGTCAATATCTCACCATCGCCATCGTCGGATTGATCGTCGCCGTTCTCGCCTGGTATCTGCTGTCGGCCCTGGCGGCCATTGGTTTCCTCATCGGCGCGGTGCTTTCGGGCGCCGCCGGTTTCATTGGCATGCATGTCTCTGTCCGGGCCAATCTGCGCACCGCACAGGCCGCATCCCACAGTCTTTCCGCCGGTCTCGACATCGCCTTCAAGTCGGGCGCCATCACCGGCATGCTGGTGGCGGGCCTCGCGCTGCTCGGCGTCTCCATCTATTATTTCATCCTCACCTCGGTGCTGGGCCATGCGGCCGGATCGCGTCAGGTGATCGACGCGCTGGTATCGCTCGGTTTCGGCGCTTCGCTGATCTCCATCTTCGCCCGTCTGGGCGGCGGCATCTTCACTAAAGGTGCAGATGTCGGTGGCGATCTCGTCGGCAAGGTCGAGGCCGGTATTCCCGAGGATGACCCCCGCAACCCGGCAACGATCGCCGACAATGTCGGCGACAACGTCGGCGATTGCGCCGGCATGGCGGCCGACCTTTTCGAGACCTATGCCGTCTCGGTGGTTGCGACCATGGTTCTCGCGGCGATTTTCTTTGCCGGAACGCCGGTGCTGGAAAGCACGATGGTTTATCCGCTGGCCATTTGCGGCGCCTGCATCCTGACCTCGATTGCCGGAACCTTCTTCGTCAAACTCGGCACCAACAATTCCATCATGGGCGCACTCTACAAGGGGCTGATTGCCACCGGCCTTTTCTCGATTGGAGGTCTTGCCGTGGCAACCTACGCGACCGTCGGCTGGGGAACCATCGGCACGGTGGCCGGAATGGAGATCACCGGCAGGAACCTCTTCCTGTGCGGCATCGTCGGCCTTGTGGTGACGGCGCTGATCGTCGTCATTACCGAATATTATACCGGCACCAACAAACGCCCGGTCAATTCCATCGCGCAGGCATCGGTCACCGGCCACGGCACCAACGTCATCCAGGGCCTTGCGGTCTCGCTGGAATCGACGGCGCTGCCGGCGCTCGTCATCGTTGGCGGCATCATCGGAACCTACCAGCTCGGCGGCCTGTTCGGCACCGGCATTGCGGTCACCGCCATGCTTGGGCTCGCGGGCATGATCGTGGCGCTCGACGCTTTCGGTCCGGTGACTGATAATGCCGGCGGCATCGCCGAAATGGCCGGTCTCGATCCGGATGTGCGCAAGGCGACAGATGCGCTGGATGCGGTCGGCAACACCACCAAGGCCGTGACCAAGGGTTACGCCATCGGCTCGGCCGGTCTCGGCGCACTGGTGCTGTTTGCAGCCTATTCCAACGACCTGTCCTATTTCGCCGCGAATGGTGATACCTATCCCTACTTCAAGGACATCGGCGAAATATCCTTCAGCCTTGCCAATCCATATGTCGTTGCCGGTCTGCTGTTCGGCGGCCTCATTCCGTATCTCTTTGGCGGCATCGCCATGACGGCGGTGGGCAAGGCGGCAAGCTCGATCGTCGAAGAAGTCCGCCGCCAGTTCCGCGAAAAGCCGGGCATCATGGCCGGCACGGAAAAGCCGGACTACGGCAGGGCGGTCGATCTTTTGACCAAGGCGGCGATCAAGGAGATGATTATTCCGTCGCTGCTGCCGGTTCTGGCGCCGCTCGTCGTTTATTTCGGCGTGCTGCTGATCTCAGGCTCCAAGGCGTCAGCCTTTGCGGCGCTCGGTGCTTCACTACTCGGTGTGATCATCAACGGCCTGTTCGTGGCAATTTCCATGACATCAGGCGGTGGTGCCTGGGATAACGCCAAGAAAAGCTTCGAGGACGGTTTCATCGACAAGGACGGCGTGCGCCATCTCAAGGGTTCCGACGCCCACAAGGCTTCGGTGACGGGTGATACGGTCGGCGATCCTTACAAGGACACCGCCGGCCCCGCCGTCAACCCGGCCATCAAGATCACCAATATCGTGGCGCTGCTGCTGCTGGCGGTTCTTGCCAACTGAAGACTTGCCGCATGACCAACAAAAAAGGCCCGGGGAGCGATCCCCGGGCCTTTGATTTTTTTTACAGTTTTTTTGCCGATCAGGGCGTGTTGTTGCCCTGACCGAGAATGCTCTTGGCGATATTGGCGCCCGAGGTGCCGCCGGAGAGCAGCTGCTGCAGGAAGGTCAAATCCTTGCCGCCGGTCGGGGTGGTGCGCGAAATCGTGTCGAAGACCTTGCCGTCCTGCAGCGCGTAATTGGCCTTGCGCTCGATCACGCCGTCCTTGTTGAAATAGATCGCGAGAATGTTCTGCTCGACCAGCGTCGGCTTCATGAAGGCGGCGCGGCGTACGCGCTTCTGCGAGATGTAATAGAAAACCTCGTTGCCGAAGGTCGCCGTGGTCGAGGGCGTGCCCATGGTCAAGAGAACCTGCTCGCGGCTGGAACCTTCCGGGATCAGCTGAAGCGACTGCTCGTCCATGACGTAGCCGTTGTGGAACACGTCGGTGGTTTTGGTGCAGGCGGAAAGCAGAGTGGACGCGACGACGATTGCGATGGCGGTCTTGCCCAGAATTTTGCCGTGACTTGCGGATTTCTGCTTGCTCAACTGCTTTTCCCCGACTGCGATCATGAATGGCACCTTCCGGCATTGCGTGGTGCACAGTGTCTGTGCACATGATTGTGTCAATCCGGGGACGGAAAATCCCGATCACCCCCCAAATTCAATGCTTTCACGGCCTTTGGAAACTCCTCGGGTCTCTTAGACTGTTTCAGCCGAAAGACGAACGTGACCGCGACAGCATTGCAATTCGTGGATGCTTCGGTAAACCAGCTTTGGCGATCATGCAACAAGTGCGATGGGCGGGTGAGCGAATTCACCAGCCCCGTTCGGAAAAAAACGATGATATTCGGGCTGTTCAGACAGAAAAACAACAACCGCGCCATAATAGACCGGCAATATGCGACCTTGACGGCTGCCGCCCGCACGCCCGCTTTTTATCTCGACCTCGGCGTTCCCGATACCGTGATGGGCCGCTTCGAGATGCTGTCGATCATCATGATTCTCTATTTTCGCCGCACCAAATCCTCCGGCGTCAGCGGACAGGAGATCGCCCAGGAAATCGTCGACGCCTTTTTTCAGGATATCGACCATTCCATCCGTGAGCTGGGCATCGGCGACCAGG
This sequence comes from Rhizobium sp. AN73, assembly GCF_030757975.1. NCBI lineage: Bacteria > Pseudomonadati > Pseudomonadota > Alphaproteobacteria > Hyphomicrobiales > Rhizobiaceae > Rhizobium > Rhizobium sp. AN73. Next base: position 1,428,770 of record NZ_JARWME010000002.1, on the reverse strand, counting down.
GCGTGCCGAAGCGGATGAAGAAATTTGCCGGCATGTTCTACGGGCGGCTCGAATCCTATGCGGCGGCGCTGGATGCATCCGACCCCGTTGCCCTTGCCGCAGCGCTCCAGCGCAATATATACCCGCAGACAGATGAGCAGGCACCGGAACTGGACGGGCTGGCGGGCTGGATGATGGAGACGTCTTCTGCCCTTTCCACCCGCTCTGAAGAAACGATAGCAACCGGAAGCCTTACGCTGCCCTTGCCTGGACTATGAGGTTTACGATGAACGCGCGACACGCCGCAAATGACGACCTGCCTTTTTCCTATCCCGTAAAGGTAGGTCATATTTCCGCCAATCCCGTCAGGATTGGTCTTGAAGCCAATGCCGAGGAACTGAAGGCGCTGGCGAAGTTCTGGGATGTGGTTTCCGTCGAATATCTGAAGGCGGAATTGCAGGTTACCCGCTGGAAGAGAGATGGCGTGAAGATCAAGGGCGAGGTGCATGCGGCCGTGACCCAGTCCTGCGTTGTGACGCTGGAGCCGGTGTCCAGCAAGATCGACGAGGCCGTGGAGCATATTTTCGTGCCGGAAGGATCGAAGCTGGCGCGGATGGTCACCAATGAGGAAGGCGAGATCGTGCTCGACCCCAATGGCCCTGACATTCCCGACCAGTTTACCGGCGACAGCATCGATGTTGGCGCTACGGTCGCGGAATTCGCGGCCCTCGCGATCGATCCCTATCCACGCAAATCGGATACCGAATTTACCGATACGGCCGAAAACGAGCCTGAAGAAGAAAAGCGTCCGTCGCCCTTCGCCGTGTTGAAAGACTGGAAAAAAGACTGAATGCGCCGCCGGGCTGAAATAATTTTATTGTAACACAGGCCGGAACAGGTATTTTCGCGCAAATTCCGCTTGAGTGGCGGCAAAAAGGATAAGGGACGAGTGATCAGAATAGCGATTGACGTCATGGGTGGCGATTTCGGCCCTGATGTTGCCATACCCGGTGCCGCCAAGGCGCTTGAACGGCACAACGATGTGACTTTTCTGCTCTACGGGCAGAAAAGCAAGTGCGACCCCATTCTGGCACAATATCCCGCACTTCGGGAAAAGTCGGTCTTTCACGATTGTGAAATCTCGGTTGCTATGGACGAAAAGCCAAGCCAGGCGCTTCGTCGTGGCCGTTACGTCTCCAGCATGTGGCGTGCCATCGAAGCCGTGAAGCTTGGTGAAGCCGACGTCGTGGTTTCCGCCGGCAATACCGGCGCGCTGATGGCCATGGCCAAATTCTGTTTGCGCACCATGGCGCGGGTGGAACGCCCGGCCATCGCCGGCATATGGCCGACGCTGAAAGGCGAAAGCATCGTGCTTGATGTTGGCGCGACGATCGGCGCCGATTCCCAGCAATTGCTCGATTTTGCCCTGATGGGCGGCGCCATGGCGCGCGCGCTTTTCGATATCGACCGTCCCACCGTCGGCCTGCTCAATGTCGGCGTCGAGGAGGTCAAGGGTCAGGAAGAGGTACGTGAGGCCGGACGCCTGATCCGCGAGGCCGATCTCGGCACCATCGATTATCGCGGTTTCGTTGAAGGCGACGATATCGGCAAAGGTACGGTGGATGTCGTGGTGACCGAAGGTTTCACCGGCAACATCGCGCTGAAAGCCGCCGAAGGCACAGCACGCCAGATCACCACGCTTCTGCGTGAGGCGATCTCCCGCAGCTTTTTTGCCAAGATCGGTTATATCCTGGCGAAAAGCGCGTTCGACGTGCTGAGAGAGAAAATGGACCCGCGCAAGGTCAATGGCGGCGTGTTTCTCGGCCTGAACGGCATTGTCATCAAAAGCCATGGTGGCACGGATGCCATCGGTTTTGCCTCCGCCGTCGATGTCGGCTACGACATGGTCCATAACGGTCTTACGGCGAAAATTGAAAACGATCTGAAGATTTACCACGCAAGACGGCTTCCGCCCCCGGCGCCCGAAGCTCTCGTGGCTGACGAGGAATAAGGGAATGATCCGCTCTATCGTACGTGGTTTCGGGGCAGCGCTTCCGAAGCGTGTCATGACCAACAGTGAAATCGAAGGGGTCGTCGAGACCTCCGACGAATGGATCGTGCAGCGCACGGGCATTCGCCAGCGCTACATTGCCGGCGAGGGTGAGACGACCGCTTCGCTCGGCGAGGCGGCCGCACGCGCAGCGCTCGACAATGCCGGCCTGACGCCTGACGACATCGATCTCATCATTCTGGCGACATCGACACCGGACAACACCTTTCCGGCAACGGCGGTGAACATCCAGAACCGCCTCGGCATGACCCATGGTTTCGCCTTCGACATGCAGGCTGTCTGCTCCGGCTTCGTCTATGCCGTGGCGACCGCCGATCTTTACATTCGCGGCGGCATGGCCAAGCGTGTGCTGGTGATCGGCGCTGAAACATTCTCGCGCATTCTCGACTGGAAGGACCGCACCACCTGCGTTCTGTTCGGCGATGGCGCAGGCGCACTGGTTATCGAGGCCGGCGAAGGCGAGGGTACCTCTGGCGATCGCGGCATCCTGACCTCGCAGCTGCGCTCCGATGGTTCGCACAAGGACAAGCTTTACGTCGATGGCGGACCTTCCACGACAGGCACGGTCGGTCATCTGCGCATGGAAGGCCGGGAAGTGTTCAAGCACGCCGTCGGCATGATCACCGACGTCATCGAACAGGCCTTCGAGGCGACGGGCACGACGGCTGATGATCTCGACTGGCTCGTTCCGCATCAGGCCAACAAGCGCATCATCGACGGATCGGCGAAAAAGCTCAACATCGATCCGGAAAAAGTCGTCATCACCGTCGATAAGCACGGCAATACGTCGGCCGCCTCCATTCCGCTGGCGCTGGCAGTCGCTGCCGGTGACGGACGCATCAAGAAGGGCGATCTGGTCATGCTGGAGGCCATGGGCGGCGGTTTCACCTGGGGTGCAGTGCTGCTGCGCTGGTAACAGCGGATTTTAACGTTTACCGGGGCGCTGGCGCAAAATCGGTTGTGATTTTTGCGGCCGTACCCCGTTCAAACCCGCCGAAGCGCCCTGCGCTTGCGGCAAAACCGTGTCGGGCGCTCTAAGCCCTTGCACTGATTGCCGAAAGCCTCAAATGAATCTGGAACAATCCCTTGACCGGTCGCCACAAGGGAAATAATCTCGGCAGCTCCTAGAGAAAAATTCAGACACGGTTTGTGGGGAAAAATGGCCGGGAAGACAGTGACACGCGCAGATCTTGCAGAATCTGTGTTTCGTAAAGTCGGGCTGTCCCGCACCGAATCCGCCGAGCTGGTCGAAACGATCATCGACGAGATTTGTAATGCGATCACGCGCGGCGAGGTCGTCAAACTTTCGTCCTTCGCGACATTCCAGATCCGGGAAAAGAACGAGCGCATCGGCCGTAACCCGAAAACGGGTGAGGAAGTTCCGATTTCGCCACGCCGCGTCATGACCTTCAAGGCGTCGAACGTGCTGAAACAGCGAATCCTCAAGGCGCATACGGCGCGCAAGACCAAGCAAAAGGGTCAGAAGGCCGGAGCCTAAGCCCGCTGCGGCACGGGTTTTTTGCCACACGGCAAGCCCTTATCCCCATTCTTCTTGTGAACATGCTTGAATTTCGACGTGCAAGCCGTTGAAATCTGGTCGACTCGCATCATAATCAATTTTAGATAATTGGTATCTTGCCGCCACGGGCATCGCTGCGAGGATCGGATCTGATTTTCGCCAAGAAGTGATGCACGGGATCGGCGGGTGAAAAGCGTTCTTGTTCAGTGTCCGGCTGGGTGCATGGCGCTTCAGGCCCGGATGGGAGTGGAAGTTTGGACAAAAGCCCCGACGCGTTTCGGACGATCAGTGAAGTGGCGGATGAGCTGAACCTGCCGCAGCACGTGCTGCGTTTCTGGGAAACACGCTTTCCGCAGATCAAGCCGATGAAACGGGGCGGGGGCCGCCGTTATTACCGCCCTGATGATATCGATCTCCTGAAGGGCATTCGTCATCTTCTTTATGACCACGGCTACACCATCAGGGGCGTGCAGAAACTTCTGAAAGCCAATGGAAACCGTTTCGTGGCGGCAATCGCCTCGGGCGATCTTGCGACCATGGAAGCCATCATGGTGGCGAGCGGCGAAAAGGAAGTTGCCGAACCGCGCGTGATGGATCCGGACGGGGACGAGGTCGTCGGCCGCCCGAAAGCCAAGCCCAGCGGCCGCTTTTTCGGCTTCGGCGGCGGCAGCGATACCGAGATATCGGTCGGCAAATCGGGTATCGGCAAGGATGACCAGGCGCTGTTGCAGGAAGCGCTATTCGATCTTCTCGAATGCAAGCGGCTTCTCGATCAGGTTCGCTGATCGTTTATCCACAGCTCTGTCAGGGCATTTCCAGGAAAAACGAAGAGGCTCTGGAACGCCAACCTTTCGGAAACTCTCTTGACCGATAATGCGGCTCCGTAAAAAGGAGTCTGATCGTGAGCAATCGAAAACCGACAGCGCGACGCCGCACGGCGAAGAAATCGGGTGGCGGCAGCGTTTGGCCCTGGGTGCTGATGCTGGGCGTCGTTGCCGGCGGCATTCAGGCTTATGAACATCGCGACAGTCTTCTGCCACAGCGGCATATCGCGAAGGCGACATCCACGACGACAAGTTCCCCAAAGGTTGCCGTGGCTGCCAAACGCGAGACCCCCACACCGGAGAAAGCCGCGACCATCCGGCCCGCATTGCCGGTTTCACCGGGCAACGGACCCGTACCGCCACGCTCGATCGCCATGCCGCCCGCGGCACAGCAGAGCCAGGTTGCCGCTATCCTGCCGGAAACCCGCCCTTCGGTCGAAAAAGTCTCTCTTGGAGAAAAAAGCGGCGCCTTTGCCTTTTGCGGGCGCTCAGGTCTCACCAATTGCGTGGCCGACGGCAATACCTTCTGGATGAAGGGCGTAAAAATGCAGCTTGCCGGCGTCGAGGTTCCGCAAATCGACCGGGCGCGATGCATGGAGGAACGCCAGCGCGGTTTCATCGCCAAGGTACGGTTGCGGGATATGCTGAATGCAGGAGCCTTCGATGTAGCCTCTTCCGGAACCACGGGCGGGCAAGCCATGGAACGCAAACGGATTTCGCGTTCGGGTGTGTCTTTTGCCGATCAACTGGTGCGGGAAGGCCTGGCCCATCCGGCATCGGCAAAAAATCAGTCCTGGTGTGGCTAAGGCCCCGTTGACCGAAACGGTCCGGCCTGTGTAGATGAGGCGCTGTCAGCGCTTGGGGTAGGGTCGTGTTCGATCCTGCGCCTGAATAATGACGAAGCAGTTTTGCAAGCGTCGGGGCCGGATCGGCACGCGGCGCGGCAATGCGGACGTGGCGAAATCGGTAGACGCAGCAGACTTAAAATCTGCCGACCATTGGTCTTGCGGGTTCAAGTCCCGCCGTCCGCACCACCCCTCCTTGCGAATCAGAAAGTTCCCTGTAATCTTTGGTTGATTGGGGGGATTTACGCATGAGTACTACAAAACTTCATATAAATCTAAATCAAGGCCTCATTGATGTTGAGGGAGACGAAGCTTTTGTCCGTGAGGTATTCGAGAGCTTCAAGTCGGTTCTGGCTGAACGACGCGGAAATACTACTGACGATCTTCCCGGTGAAGAAGTCATAGTCGGAGCCTCCTCTGAAGCACCTAGTAAAACCCAACAGAAGTCAAAGAAACGACGGCCCCGCAAGCAACAAGAGGGGACGGAAAGTCGCTCAGGATGGGGTCTGTATTCACCGCAACTTGACAATAGTCTCACCACTACGAACCTAAAAACTTTCTTCGAGAAATCTAAGGCAAAGTCACACGCCGATAAGATATTGACGTTCGTACGTTTTCTCAGCGACGAACTTAGCATCACTCCCTGTACTGCGGACCAAGTTTACACCTGCTACAAGGTGTTGCGGGAGAAAATGCCCGAGGCGTTTGCGCAAGCGTTTCGCGATACTCAGAACAAACAAAAGTACATTGATGCGGCCTCACCTGCGGCAATAACCGCCACGATAGTAGGCGACAATCGGTTTGAGGACATGATCAAGGAATGAGCATAGAAAGATTTTACAATTCCATCGATACGGTAGATTCTCTGAGTACTGGCGATTTGATTTCATGTTTCGTCTATTATCTCGCAGTCGAAAATAACACACCTGCGACCGCCCCTAAGATTGCCGATTGCTTTCAAGATGCGAGGCTCTCCGCACCTAAACAAATCGGCCCTTACCTGTCGAAAGGACTGACTGAAAAGCCCCCGCGCTACGTGAAGGCTGTGGGTCACGGCTACCTACTTCACAGAAACTGGCAGGTCCAAATATCGAAGCGGCTTGGCGTCCATGTTTCGACAGTCCAGTCGAGCGCCGAGCTTCGTAACCTGGAGACTAGTCTTCCAGCGGGACCCAAAAAAGACTTTCTTAGCGAGACGATCACCTGCTTTGAAGCCGGTTGCAATCGTGCGACTATCACGATGTGCTGGATACTGACTATAGACCACTTATACGACCATATTTTCGTACATGGCCTCGCAGCTTTCAACGCGGTCCTCGCTAAAAACACTGACAAGCGCGTCAAAATCACGTCCATAGTCAAACGAGACGACTTTAGCGAAATCCCCGAGGGAAAATTTATCGAGTTCACGCGCTCCGCTAACATCATCTCAAATGACGTACGGAAAATCCTTGACGAAAAACTTGGAATTCGGAACTCGGCAGCTCATCCTTCGGGGATAGAGATCAAGAAAAGCAAGGTGGTGGAATTTGTCGAGGACCTAGTTACGAACGTGGTACTAAAGTTCCCCACTTAAGGCTCACCATCCTTTTACGGTCTGCGGCTTGGGAGAGGCATGCCAACCTGCCAAAACTTGCAGAACTTTGCCTTCACCAGCGACACCTCTGGGTAGGTCTCGTCTTCCAGTCGGGCCATGCAAGTGCCGCCCTTCGTCCAACCAGAGTTCGCCGCGTCGTAGTCGTCCTTGTGTTCGACCACGATCTGTTGCGGGTAACCGTGCCACAACGGTCATCGTAGACGAGATCGAGACGGACACCCAAGCGCTCCCCAATTCTTCTCGCAGTTGCCACAAGATCAGCTCAAAGCGATTTTTAAGACTGTGATTAAAGCGTCTTAAGTCGCACACTGGAAATAATCATCTTTTGCGTCTTGTGGCTGATGTCGTGGCCACGTCCTCCATATCACGACAATTATAGGCTTCGGGCGTAGATAGAGCCGAAGCGTTATCAACGGCTTGGCCAGACAGTATCGTCACCCAGCAGACTTAAAATCTGCCGACCATTGGTCTTGCGGGTTCAAGTCCCGCCGTCCGCACCATCTTTCCCTTGATTTTCGTATCTTAAATCGCGAGCCGACGTCAAAAACGTGCCCGTTCACGCGCGCGGCATCTATCCGTGAAAATCATCCAAAAGAGCCTATTGACCTTGCCACGATGGGAAGCCCTATCTTTTTCCATATAAGTAAAAAGAGGTCATAAGCATGTCACAAAACCAGATCCGGGCGAGCCATACGATAGCCATCGACGGGATGACATGCGCCTCCTGTGTTGGCCGGGTGGAGAAGGCGATTGCCAAGGTGCCGGGGGTCGTCAAGGCTTCGGTCAATCTTGCGACGGAGCGCGCCGATATTGCTTTTTCCGGAGTACCCAACGTTTCGGCCGTTATCGATGCCGTGCGTAATGCAGGCTACAGCGTTGACGAAAAAACCATCGAACTTGATATCGAGGGTATGACCTGCGCGTCCTGCGTCGGCCGTGTCGAAAAGGCGTTGAAGGCTGTCTCCGGTGTCGCCGATGCCAATGTCAATCTCGCAACGGAGCGCGCTACCGTTCGCGTCGCCGGCAATGCCGTATCCGCCGCCACGTTGGCCGAAGCGATCAGCCAGGCTGGTTACAAGGCGAGCGAGATCGTCGCCGATAAAGCCAAGGGTGACGAGCCGGACCGGCGCGAAGCCGAATTGCGCGGTTTGAAAATCAGTCTTGCCGTTGCCGTTGCGCTGACGTTGCCAGTCTTCGTGCTGGAGATGGGCTCGCATCTGGTGCCCGCCATCCATGATTTCGTGATGGAAACCGTTGGTATGCGGGAAAGCTGGTATCTGCAATTTGCGCTGACCACGCTTGTCCTCTTCGGGCCGGGCTTGCGGTTCTTCAAAAAGGGCATCCCCGCACTTTTGCGGCTGGGGCCGGATATGAATTCGCTTGTGGTGCTCGGCACCGCCGCCGCCTGGGGATTCTCGGTGGTTGCAACCTTCGTGCCTGAAATCCTGCCGAGAGGCACGGCCAATGTTTATTACGAGGCCGCGGCGGTTATCGTCACGCTCATCCTGCTCGGTCGTTTCCTCGAAGCGCGCGCCAAGGGCCGCACCAGCGAGGCGATAAAGCGGCTCGTCGGCTTGCAGGCCAAGTCGGCCCGCGTTCTGCGCAATGGCGAAACCGTCGATGTGCCGCTGCAGGATGTGCAGACCGGTGACGTGATTGTGGTCCGTCCCGGCGAGAAGGTGCCTGTCGATGGTCTGGTGCTCGATGGTTCCTCTTATGTCGATGAATCGATGATCACCGGTGAGCCGATCCCTGTAACCAAGACGGCAGGGTCCGAAGTCGTCGGCGGCACGGTCAACAGGAACGGCTCTTTCACGTTCCGCGCCACGAAGGTCGGCGCCGATACGCTGATCGCGCAGATCATCCGCATGGTCGAAGAGGCGCAGGCCGACAAGCTGCCGATACAGGCGCTGGTGGACAAGGTGACCAACTGGTTCGTGCCGGCGGTGATGCTGGCGGCGCTCGCGACCTTCTTTGTCTGGTTCGTTTTTGGGCCGGATCCCGCCTTGACCTATGCGCTGGTCAACGCCGTCGCCGTTCTCATCATCGCATGCCCCTGCGCCATGGGTCTTGCCACACCGACCTCGATCATGGTCGGAACCGGTCGCGCCGCCGAAATGGGCGTGCTGTTCCGTCGCGGCGATGCGCTCCAGACTTTGCGCGATGCCGATGTTATCGCCGTCGACAAGACCGGCACGCTGACGCTGGGCAAACCGACACTGGTTCATTTCACCACGACTGAAGGTTTCGAGCCGGACGAGGTGCTGCGCCTTGTCGCTTCGCTTGAGAGCCGTTCCGAACATCCGATTGCCGAGGCGATTGTCGAGGCCGCAAAACATGACGGCCTGACACTTGCCGATGCGCAGAACTTTGAAGCGACCCCCGGTTTCGGTGTCGCGGCAATGGTTGACGGCCGCAAGGTAGAGGCAGGCGCTGACCGGTTCATGGTGAAGCTCGGTTATGATGTCGCGATGTTTGCCGATGATGCCGACCGGCTGGGCAGGGAAGGGCAGTCGCCGCTCTATGCCGCCGTCGATGGCAGGCTGGCCGCGATCATCGCTGTTGCCGATCCGGTAAAGCCGACGACGCCGGAAGCGATCGCAGCACTGCACGCGCTTGGTCTCAAGGTGACGATGATCACCGGCGACAATCGCCGCACGGCTGAGGCCATTGCCCGCCGTCTGGGTATCGATGAGGTAGTGGCGGAAGTGTTGCCTGACGGCAAGGTCGAGGCCGTGAAAAGGCTTGCCGCCAGCGGCCGACGGGTGGCCTTTGTCGGCGATGGCATCAACGATGCACCGGCGCTTGCGGCAGCCGATGTCGGGCTTGCCATCGGCACGGGTACGGATGTCGCCATTGAAAGCGCCGATGTGGTGTTGATGTCGGGCGATTTGCGCGGTGTGGCGAATGCGATTGCGCTCTCCAAGGCCACGATCCGCAACATCGGTCAGAACCTGTTCTGGGCCTTCGCCTACAATGCCGCGCTCATACCCGTGGCAGCTGGAATATTGTATCCCTTCAACGGCGTTCTGCTGTCGCCGGTGCTTGCTGCCGGAGCAATGGCGCTTTCCAGCGTGTTCGTATTGACGAATGCGCTGCGTCTCAAAAGCTTCCGTCCGCCGCTTGCTGACAGATCATCCGGCACGCAACTCGCTGCGGCTGAATAGGAGGTGGATGTGATGACGCCTCAAAACACAGTCTATCTGCCGCAGATCGGGCGCAGCATTCTGGCAGCGCCGGGCGAGACCGTCCTTCAGGCCGCCCTTGCCGCCGGGATTTCTTATCCGCATGGCTGTCGTATGGGCCGGTGCGGCGCCTGCAAATCGCATCTCGTCTCCGGTGAGATCGACCTTCTCAAACATACGCCTTTTTCACTGACCGAAGAGGAAAAGGCGGAAGGCCTGACGCTCGCCTGCCGCGCCGTACCGATGGGCGACATGACGATCAGCTGGCTCGACGGCGAGGAGTTCGCCGATATCCCAACCGGCCGTTTCGACGGTGTGGTTGTGGAAGCGGTCGATGCAACGCACGATATCAAGCTCATCCGCATCAGGCTCAACGACCGTGAACAGTTCACCTTCAAGGCAGGGCAATATGTGCGCCTGCTTTATCCGGACTGTCCGCCGCGAGACTATTCCATTGCCAGCCGGATCGACGAGGAACTGATCGAATTCCATATCCGGCATGTGCCCGGCGGCAACACCAGCGGCCGCATCTTCGCGCTTGCCAGGGCGGGCGACCCTGTTACGTTAATTGGTCCCTTCGGGTCTTCATTCCTGCGGGAAAAGCATTGCGGGCCGATCCTCGGCATTGCCGGCGGTTCGGGGCTGGCGCCGGTCAAGGCCGTTGTCGAGGCGGCGCTCGCCACGGGTCGGGAACGCCCGATCCATGTGTATTTCGGCGCACGCGCGCAGCGTGACCTCTATATGGTCGACCGTTTCGAAGAACTTGCCGCACGCCACGGCAATCTGAGCTTCGTTCCGGTCCTCTCGGATGAAGAACATGCGCAGATGCGCTGTGGTTATGTCGGCTCAGCGGTGGCGGACGACTTCGATGATCTCGATGGCTGGAAAGCCTATCTCGCGGGTCCGCCTGCAATGATCGAAGCGACGGTGCCGCAGCTGGTGGCACGGGGCATTCGCACCGCCGACATTCATGCAGACGTGTTTTTCACCCCGGAAAGATAGATTAACCGACAGGAGCAGGATCCATGAACATTGGCACAGCCGCCACCGCATCCGGTGTTTCTGCAAAGATGATCAGGCATTACGAGATGATCGGCCTGATCAAATCGGCAAGCCGCACGGATTCCGGCTACCGGGTTTATACCGCCAACGATCTGGAAACGCTGCGTTTCATCCGCCGCGGGCGCGACCTCGGTTTTTCGATCGAAAAGATCAGGCAGCTCATGACGTTATGGCGCGATCCGGGCGGTGCGTCCTGCGATGTCAAGCGCATCGTCATGGAGCATGTCATCGATCTGGAAGCGAAGATGCACACACTTCGGGAGATGGCCGACACACTTCGAAATCTCGCCACCTATTGCCCTGATAATGGTGAGCCGGATTGTCCGATCATTCAGGATCTCGCCCAATCCGAAGACCCCGATTTTACCCCGGTGGCGATCCTGCCCAAACGATCAGGCATGCTGAAAGGCACATCCGGTTCAGTGGTGGAACTACAGCGTCATATGAAATGAACAGCCGTTCCCCGTTTGGGGGGCGATAGTCGATTGCAGTTGAAACGCCGGTTGCGGTGAAGGAAACCAGGCCATGTGGATACAGATATTACAGCGCTTCCTTATTCTATGCCTGATGCTGGCGATCGTTTCCGTCATCGCGTTTCTTCTGCCCTATATGGCGGGCGGTGATCCGGCCCGCACCATTCTGTTTTCCCGCATGCGCGATACGGCGCTCGATCCGCATGCCGTCGAGGCGCTGCGGTTAAGCCTCGGGCTCGACCGGCCACTTTACGTGCAATATTTCGCATGGCTTTCGAGCGCGCTGCGTGGCGATCTGGGTTTCTCCTTCACCAGCAGCCAGCCCGTGGCCGGCGAGCTTTTGCGCTCTCTCGGCGTGTCGGTGACACTGGCGCTGACGGCGCTGGCGATTGCGGTCGCCGTCGCCCTGCCGCTCGGCACCTTGGCGGCGATGCGTCCGGGTGGCCGGTTGGACAATTTCGCGACGCTGATGATCCAGACCTTCGTTGCAACACCCGAATACTGGTTTGCACCGATGTCGGCGCTGGTCTTTGCGCTTTATCTCGGCTGGTTGCCGTCCGCGGGATGGGATAGCTGGCGCTCGCTGGTACTTCCGGCCCTGACCCTAACGCTGCGCCCGCTGGCCTATTTCACGCAGGTGACGCGCGCCGCCATGGCCGAGGTTTTGCGCGCACCTTACATTACGGCGGCCCGCAGCCGCGGTCTCGGCATGCATGGCACGGTCATGCGGCACGGCATCCGCAACGGTTCGCTTCCGATCGTCACCTTCTTCGCCCTGTGGCTTGCTGGCCTGCTTGGCGGATCGGTGGTCGTGGAAGTGATATTCGCTATCCCCGGCATGGGTCGGCTTCTCTACGATGCCGTGGTCAACAGGGACATCCCGATGTTGCAGGGCGGTTTTATCTGCATCGTGGCCCTGTCCATCCTGATCAATACCCTTGCCGATGGCTTCTATGTCCTGATCAATCCAGCAATGCGAGGCCAACATGACCATTAGTCACTTCCCCAGCGCGCCGGTCGCCGCCTTGCCTTTGACCTTGCCCAAGCGCCCGTCGACACTTTTCCGGTTCGCGGACTTCCTCCGCCGGCGGCATTGGACCTTCTACGCGGGATCGGTGATTTTTCTCGCCATCATCCTGCTGCTGGTGATCGCACCGTGGATATCGCCCTATAATCCCGCGCAGCAGAACCTGCGCCTGCGGCTGAATGCCCCCAGCGCCGCCTACTGGCTGGGAACGGACCATCTCGGGCGTGATGTCCTGAGCCGTCTGCTTATCGGCGGTCGTTTCACGGTCACGATCGCCGCCATCACGGTCATTCTGTCGGTTGCCATCGGCACCTTCATCGGCATTATCAGCGGGCGCAGCCGTGGTGTACTCGACGAAATCCTGATGCGTGTGGTCGATCTGCTCATCGCCATACCTGACGTGGTGATCGCCATTTTCCTCGTCGCCATCTTCGGCCCGGGATACGGAACGCTGATCGCGTCGCTGACGATTGTCGGCTGGACACCTTTTGCGCGGCTGGCACGCGGGCTGACCCTTTCGATCAATTCCCGCGAATATATCCGCGCCGCCGAGGTGCTTGGATGCACACGGCGCTTCATCATCTTCCGGCACATCATTCCCAACACGATCTGGCCCATCGCGGCCGTTGCCTTCCTGCGTTTCGGTCACAAGCTGATCACGGTGGGCGGGCTGTCGTTTCTCGGCCTTGGCGTACAGCCGCCGGCCGCCGACTGGGCGCTGATGCTGGCCGATGCGCAGGCTTATGCGGAACGCATGCCCATTCTCGTGATCGCACCGGGTCTGGCGATTTTCCTGTCGGCGCTCAGCGTGACGTGGATCGGCCATGGCCTGAACCTTGAGACCAAAAAAGCGAACGGTCATTGAGGCCATAAGGGCGAGTGAACCCGAAGGAGAGTAATATCGTCTGACACCGCATGAAAATACGCAAATGCCTCCGATGCAATAATAATAAGGGGAACTCTTATGAATATCGAAGGACACACGCATGCCGATACGGCCATATCCCCGCAGCGGACACCGCTTCTGGAGATAGAGGACCTGCACGTTTCGGTGCCGTCTCAAAATGGCCGGAAGTTTGTTATTTCGGGCCTGACACTTTCCGTTAATGCCGGGGAGGTCGTCGCACTTGTTGGCGAATCCGGGTCCGGCAAGAGCATGACGGCTCTGTCGCTGATGCGGCTGTTGCCGCAGGGCGCGGAAATCAACTCCGGCCGCATTTCCTTTGCCGGGCGCGATATACTCGCACTTTCATCCTCCGAGCTTGATGCACTGCGCGGCGCCGATATCGGCATGCTGTTCCAGCAACCGCAGGCCATGCTCGATCCGACCAGCCGGGTGAGGACGCAAGTTGCCGAACCGTTATGGGTCCATCGCAAGATGAGCCGGCATGCCGCACTCGGCCGGGTTGTCGGCCTGCTGTCGGATGTCGGAATTCCCGATCCGACCGCGCGGGCACAATGTTTCGCGCATGAACTTTCCGGCGGCATGGCGCAGCGCGTCATGATTGCCGCCGCACTCTCCGGCAATCCGCAACTGTTGATCGCCGATGAACCGACGACCGCACTCGATGTCACCGTCCAGGCACAGATATTGCGCCTGCTGGATGATGAGCGCCGCAAGCGGCGGCTTGCCACGCTGCTCATCACTCACGACCTGTCGGTCGTCGCCGCTTTCGCGGACCGGATCGCGGTGATGTATGCCGGCCGTATCGTTGAGGAGGGGCCGACCCAGGCAATCCTCAAGGCGCCGCAACACCCCTACACCAAGGCGCTGATCAGTTGCTCGCTTCTGACCACCGACAGCGAGGGGCAATTGCTGACGATCCCCGGCTCTAGCTCGCAGGCGCATGACATGTCGTGCGGCTGCCGGTTTCATCCGCGCTGCGCGCTCGCCAAATCGGCCAGCATGGGCAACCGGTGCATGGCAACGGAACCGGATCTGAATGCCTTGCCCGAAGGGCGCAAGGCCCGGTGCTGGGCAGTCGGCGACGAGCACGCCGGCAGCCATGGCAATCACGCAGTCTGCTGAGGGAGGATGGTGATGTTATCGACAGCGAAAACTGAGACCCCGCCATCGGCGGACGGCAAGAAGAACCCGTATGTGGTCGCAAACAACCTCTGCAAATATTATCCGATATCGGGCCTTGGTCACCGGGTGGTGAAATCCGTCGACGATGTGTCCCTGACCATCGGCGAGGGGGAAGTGCTTGGCCTCGTCGGCGAATCCGGCTGTGGCAAAAGCACCGTCGCCGGACTGATAACGCGGCTGACCCACGCAACGAAGGGCGAGGTCAGCATCGGGGAACACGATATTCTGCACATGCAGGGTGAGACGTTGCGGCGCATGCGCCGGGTCGTGCAACTGGTGTTTCAGGATCCCTATTCCGCGCTCGATCCGCGCATGCGCATCGGGCAGAGCATGGAAGCGCCGCTTGCCCAGCACGGCATCGGCACACGCGAAGAACGGATAGCGCGCGTGTTCAAGATGCTGGAGGAGGTCGGCCTCGATGCTTCCTATTATGATCGTTATCCAAGCCAGTGTTCCGGCGGGCAATTGCAGCGCGTCGTCATAGGCCGCGCGCTTCTTCTCAACCCAAGCTTCCTCGTGTGCGACGAACCGACCTCGGCGCTCGATGCCTCGATGCGCACGCAGATCCTCAACCTCCTGATGGACATGAAGCGCCGTCACGGTTTGACGGTGCTGATGATTTCCCATGACCTGCGCGTGGTGCGTTATCTCTGCGACCGTATCGCGGTGATGTATCTCGGGCGGATCGTTGAAATCGCCGACCGGGAGGAGCTTTTCCGGGCACCGAAGCATCCCTATACGAAGGCTCTGATTGCCTCGTCCATGCTGGATGAAACGGGATTATATGCGCCGGAAATGCTTCTGGATGGTGATCTGCCAAGCCCGCTCAATCCTCCAAGTGGCTGCAAGTTTCATACCCGCTGCAAATATGCGACGCAGATTTGCAGCGAACAGGAACCGGTTCTGGAAGACGTTGCCGGGGAGCATTTCGCTCGTTGCCATCACTGGCGCGAATGGGGTTGAGGAGCAGCGCAGTTACGGTCTTCTGGTTTGGTAAAAACAGATGAATTATGCGTTTGTGGATTAATATCGGAATTAAATTCCGAGTATAAAAACATAAAATGAATAATATTCAAGCGGATGTTTGCGAAACGTCCGAGGGATATTCTTATGCCTTTCGAGGTTTGTGAAATTTTAGTCGTAAATCTCGTGAAACAACTGACTTTTTAGCGTTGTCATCAAAAATAAAAGGGGAATATTCAATGATGAAGCACGCACTTTTGGCGACATGCGCCGTTGTGGTCTCGTTTGGGACGCAGGCGGCGATGGCCGGAACAATCACCTATGACGATTATACCGGCGTCAAGACCGGCTGGCAGATGGCTTCCGACGATGCCTATCTCGGTTCGCGCGCGGGGTGTTTCGAAAGCCTGGTCCGCGTCGGCTATGACACCGTACTGGAGCCGGGCCTGGCCGAATCCTGGACACAGACCTCGCCGAAGGTTTGGGAATTCAAGCTGCGCAAGGGCGTGAAGTTCCAGAACGGCGAGCCGCTTAATGCAACAGCCGCGGTCAATGCACTGACCAATCTTCTGAAAGCGCCCGTTCCGGCCCGGGCCTTTTCGCCCAAGCTGGTCGCTGCCGTCGAGGCTGGTGGCGACGATATCGTGAAGATCACGACCATCGAGCCATCGGTGCTGCTGCCGGCGCAAATGGCAAGCCCGGCAACTTCGATCCTCGCGCCATCCGCCTATAAGGATGGCAAGGTCGATCCGATCGGAACCTGCACCGGACCGTTCAAGATCACCAAGGTCGATGCCAGCCAATATATGGAACTGACGGCCAACCACGAATATTGGAACGGTATGCCGAAGCTCTCGGGCGGTCGTGTGAACTTTATTCCGGATGCCGATACGCGCGCCACCCAGATAAGAAGTGGTGAAGTGCAGATTTCGCGCGTGATTCCACCTTGGGCGGTAAAGACCATTGAAGCCACGAAGGGTGTCAAGGTTGCGCCAATTACTGTGCCCCGGATCACGGAAATGCTGCTCAATAATTCGAAGCCGCCGTTCAAGGATATCAAGGTTCGGCAGGCGATCCGGGCTGCCATCGACACCGCCGGTATTGCCGACAGCATCTATGAAGGCATGGTAAAGCCCGCAACGATGCCCTTCGCACCGGGAGAGCCGTGGGCGCCGCAAAACGTCACACCCGCTTATGACGTGGAGAAGGCAAAGGCTCTGCTGAAAGAGGCGGGAATTGCTCCCGGCAGCCTGAAGCTGACGCTTCTGGCCTATACTGAAAGAACCGAACTCAAGGATGTTGCCGCCGTTATTCAGGCCCAATTGCAGGAAATAGGCATCAAGGTCGATGTTCGCGTTGCCGATTACACTGCGATCGAGCCCGATCTCCTGTCCGGCAATTTCGACATGGTTCTTCTGTCACGCGGTTATGCCACCGATGTTGCAGAACCGATCGGGTTCCTCAACGCCGACTATACCTGCGGAGGCGGCTACAACATCTCGCATTATTGCAGCGAGGAGACGGACAAGCTGATCAAATCGGCCTATGCGGCGGCTGAGCCGGCCAAGCGTTACGCCATCTATGCCGAGGCGGCGAAGAGGGTTTACGATGAAGCCGTCACCGTCTACCTCGTCCACGAGACCGCTTTCGATGCCTATTCGGACAAGGTCCAAAACTTCAAGCCGCATCCGATCAACTACTTTATCATGACCAAGGATCTGGCGGTGAAATAAGCCAATGTGACGTTGCTGACGAGATATGGCCCGGCTCGAAAGAGCCGGGTTTTGCATGTCGATAGGCCATCGCCCACACTCAACGTCATCCTCGGGCTCGTCCCGAGGATCTATCCACCTATCGTAAAACCAATAGGTAGCAGATGCCCGGACAGGCCGGAGCATGACGAAGGACAGGTTTTCAGACCTTGTCAGCCGTTGAAAATATGAATTTCAGAAATCCGGAAAACCTCCACCGTCATCCCTGATCAAAAGAGAGAGGCATTTGCCGCGGGAGGTATGGAAAAGGACGAACGTTGATGTCGTCCAGCGGCTATCGTGCAGGTTCAGCGCGAAGCGGGGGCAGGCGGGGCGACCCGGCGGCGGCAGGATGAAAGCGCCGCCGGTATCTCTTCGGATCAGGCGCGTGCTTCCGGCGTATAGCCTGCAGCGGTGATGATTTCAGCAATACGTGCCGCGTCGGAGACGCCGCCAACCACAACCGTGCGGCTTGCCGGATCGGCATGCACGGCGGCGCCGGGAACGGTCTTTTCGATCGCGCCCTTGATCACACCAGCGCAGTGACCGCAGGTCATGTCTTCAACGTGGAAAGAAAGGTCGGCATCGACGGGTGCGGCAGTGGTTTCGGGGTGATGCTGATGGGCGGTGCACATAGGCGGTTCTCCATGGTTTGGAATTCGTAACAGGAGGAGCCTGAACTATTCCAACGTGGGAAGGTCAAGCGCTTTATTCAGACGGGCTCAACAAGCGCATCCATACTTTAGTTGCGCCAGAAAATCGGCATCAGCAACACGAGAACCGTCAGGATTTCCAGACGCCCAAGCAGCATCAACACCGACAGGAGATAAAGCGCGGGGTCGCTGATTGTGGAGAAATTGCCGACAGGCCCGATGATCGGGCCGATGCCGGGTCCGACATTGGCAAGCGCCGTCGCAACACCCGACGTGGCGGTGAGGAAATCGTAACCCATCAGGCTCATGGCGAGACTGCCGGCGATCCAGAGCGCGATGAAACAGCTGATGAACAGGAAGATGGTGCGGATGGTCTCCGGATCGACCACCTGCTGGCCGTAACGCACCGAATAGACGGCATTCGGATAGATTAGCTTCTTCAAGCCGGCTCGTGCCACATTGAAGATGATGAGGAAACGATAGGCCTTGATGCCGCCCGCCGTCGAGCCGGAGCAGCCGCCCATGAAGGTCGCGAAAAAGGCAACGACAACAACGAACGGCCCCCAGAGCGTATAGTCGTCGCTGGCAAAGCCGCCGGTCGAAAGGATCGAGGTCATGTTGAAGAAGGAATGGCTGAGCGCGTCATCCAGCGGCACGCCGTTTCTAAGATGGTGATAAACGCCCACAGCAATCGAGATCGCGCAGAGATAACCGAGGAAGACGGCAATCTGCGGGTCGCGCAGCGTCTCCAGCCTGCGGCGCACGGCAAGCAGGATCATGACAGAGAAGGGCAGGCTGCCGAAGATCAGGAAGATGGTGGCAATCCACAGCAGCGCCGTGTTGTTGAAATAAGCGAAGGAAGCGTCATGGGTCGAAAACCCGCCGGTCGCGACCGTCGACATCGCATGGTTCAAGGCATCGAAATGCGACATGCCCGCAAAATCGAAAGCCACCGTGCAGGCAATCGTCATGATGATGTAGATCGCCACGAAAGCACGGGTGAAACTCGCCAGCCGCGCGAAAGGCCGATCATTGCCGGTATCGGAAGATTCCATGCGGAAAAAGGTCATGCCACCGACGCGCAGGAGCGGCAGGATGAAGAGGCCGAGTGCGACGATACCGATGCCGCCGAGCCAGCAGAGCAACGACCGCCACAGAAGAATGCCCTGCGGCGCGTTATCGAGGCCGGATATGGCGGTCGATCCGGTCGTGGTGATGGCTGAAACGGATTCGAAGATAGCCTGACCGGGCGTCAGGTTGAGATCGGAAAGATAGAGCGGTACGGCTCCCACCAGCGAAAACACCAGCCACAGCACGTTGACGAGCAGGAAGCCGAAACGTTTGTTGTAGGACGCAATCGGCGCGCGGGTGGCCAGCGCGCAGGCGAGCGCAAAGCCGCCGCACATGAAACCAGAAAGCGCAAACACCATCCAGTCGTCATTGCCGTAATAAAGGTCCGTCAGCGCGGGCAGAAACATGGCCGTCGCAAGGTAGAGCCCGAAGATGGACGCCACATATATGACCGAGCGCAGAAGGTTGCTGTTCAAGAAATGAAACCCAGGGTTCGTGGCAGCGTGAAATGAGTCTTTGTCTCTGACGCCTTCCTATGGCATAGCGGGTGCCATTATGAATTTCAATGGATTGACAATCGTGGACAAGCAGCTTGTGGAAGCAGCGCGGCGGGAAGTGCGGGAGATATTCCCGGAAACGCCGTTGCAGTTGAATGAACATCTCAGCCGTCGGTATGGCGCGTCGATTTGGCTGAAGCGTGAGGATCTGTCCCCGGTTCGTTCCTACAAGATTAGAGGCGCTTTCAACTTTCTCCGCAAGGCGGTGGCGAAGGCCGGCAAGGACAAGATTTTCGTCTGCGCTTCGGCCGGCAACCATGCGCAGGGCTTTGCTTTCGCCTGCCGCCATTTCGGCGTTCACGGCGTCGTTTTCATGCCGGTGACGACACCGCAGCAGAAGATCGACAAGACCCGCATCTTCGGCGGCGAATTCATCAGCATCCGTCTGGTAGGCGATATATTCGACCAGTGTTATGCCGCCGCGCGCAAATACGTGGAAGACAATGACGGCTATATGGTGCCGCCTTTCGACCATGAGGATATCGTCGAAGGCCAGGCAACGGTCGCCGCCGAAATCATGGACCAGCTTCCGGAAGGCACCAAGCCGGAGATCGTCATCATGCCGGTTGGCGGTGGCGGGCTGTCGGCTGGCCTGACTGGTTTTCTGGCTGGCACGGTTAAGAAGGACAATTTCGTGTTCTGCGAGCCGGAAGGCGCGCCGAGCCTGAAAAAGAGCCTCGAACGCGGTGAGCCGGTGACGCTCACCAAGGTCGACAATTTCGTCGACGGTGCCGCCGTTGCCCGCATTGGCGACCTGAACTTCAACGCGCTGAAGGGGTTTCCGGCCGAGCAGGTTGTTCTCATTCCCGAAAACGCCATTTGCGTGACGATCATCGAGATGCTGAACCTTGAAGGCGTGGTGCTCGAACCGGCGGGAGCGATGTCGATCGCCGCGCTGGAGAAGCTCGGCCGCGAGAAGCTGGAAGGCAAGACGGTTATCGTCGTCGTTTCCGGTGGCAATTTCGATTTCGAGCGCCTGCCGGACGTGAAAGAACGCGCCATGCGTTACACCGGCGTGAAGAAGTATTTCATTCTGCGCCTGCCTCAGCGCCCCGGCGCGTTGCGCGATTTCCTCAACCTGCTCGGCCCGGACGACGATATCGCCCGTTTCGAATATCTGAAGAAATCGGCCCGCAATTTCGGTTCGATCCTGATCGGCATCGAAACAAGCGCGACGGAAAACTTCGCGGGACTTCTGGAGCGCTTCGAGGCCGCAGGTCTCGGTTATGAGGATATTACCGAAAACGACATCCTGTCGAACCTGATCATCTGATCGGGGCAAGAGCGACGGGGAAGGGCGGAGCATATCCGCCCTTCGAAAGACGGCATAGATTTGAGGGAGTGAAAGCCATGGCATCGTTTTTTTCCAAAATCCTTTCGGCCTTCGGCTCCGGCGGCCAGTCCGCAGACGCGCCGCAGAAGGCAGCTCAGTCCGAACCGCATTTGCATGGAGACTATCTGATCTATGCGACGCCGTTGAAGGAAGGCGGCCAGTTTCGCCTTGCGGGCCGTATCGAGAAAAAGGACGGCGAGGAAACGCTGGTGCATGAATTCGTGCGTGCCGATGTCTTCACCAGCATGGACGACGCGGTGGAGTTCACGATCCGCAAGGCAAAATTGATTATCGACCAGAACGGTTCATCGCTTTTCCCAGGAAAATGATGACGGTTTCTTCCGCTGGACATTAAGATTCCGTTGGTTGCTTCGGCCTATCGTCTTTGAAGGGCATGGAGTCGCGCCGATCTACCGGCGTGATATGGATTGATAGGGCGTGTGCCGATGCAATGGGCAAATCTGGCCCTCTTCGTGGCGGAGGCCATCGTCTATTTTTCGGTAATGACGGCGTTCCTTCATTACCGGCATATTCTCGGCATCGGTGTTTTTCTCACCGCGCTGGGCGTCATGCATTTCCTGGAAACCTATCTGGCGGCCGTCTTTTACGTCGGCCTGCCTTTCGGCGTGGCGTCGCCGGGTTCCTCCATCCTCTTTGCCGGCAAGCTGATGATGATCCTCATGCTCTACATGCGGGAGGATGCGGCGGTCGTGCGCCAGCCGATCTACGGCCTGTTTCTCGGCAATATATTAACCGTCATTATGGCGCAGATCATCCGCTTTCATCAGACGGTGGCGATTGTCCCCGGACAGTCGGTAAACACCGGTTTTCTGGATGAGATGGGCGTGTTGATGGTCTGGGGCACCAGCCTTCTTTATATCGACGCCATCGCCATCATTCTGCTTTACGAAAAGCTGGGGCGCTATTTGCAGCGCCACATCGTTCTGCGTTTTGCGATCTGCGGCGTAGTTATCCTGAGTTTCGATCAGGCCGGATTTTACGGGGCGCTGCGCTATCTGCTGAACGCGCCGGTCGATGTCTTTTACGATGGCTGGAAGGCGAAGATGGCGGCGGTCGCGATCTATTCGGTGCTGTTCGCCGTCTATCTCAGGCTGTCTTCGGCCAAGGGGCGTTTCCTCAAGCGCCGCAGCGTTGCCGATGTCTTCAACGACCTGACTTTCAGGGAGCGTTACGAGGAGCTTCTGTCCCGGTCGGGCCGCGATATGCTGACCGGCGTGTCGGACCGCGCCCGCATGGAACTGGATGCGCCTTCGGTCGTCGTGGAATGCCTGGAGAAGCAACGGCCGGTCAGCGTGCTGATCGTCGATATCGATCACTTCAAGACTGTCAACGACACCTTCGGGCATTTGCAGGGTGACGAGATATTGCGGGAATTTGCCGCCGTTCTGAAGCGTTCAGTGCAGCCGCATGGGCATCTTTACCGGTTCGGCGGTGAGGAGTTCGTGGCCCTGTTGCCGACCATGGCGCATGAGGCGGCACTTGCCTTTTCGGCAGGTCTGCGGACAGCGATATTGGCGGATCTGCGCCGGCCGGATGGTTCGCCACTGACCGTCAGTATCGGGGTCGCCACGGCCTTCGAGGACGGGCAACTTTTCCGCGCGCTTCTATCGGAAGCCGATGCACGGCTTTATGCGGCAAAAAATAACGGCCGTGATCAGGTGCACGGCCGTTATGGAATGTGGGTTGGCTGATACCGGCAACCGTGCCGGCATCACCATGCATCAAATGTGCCTCAGGCGGCCTGCGCCAGTTCGGCAACCTTTGCTTCGGCGGCTGCAACGGCCTTTTCAACGGCTTCCGGGCCGAATGCCAGACCTTCGACGTAGATCACTTCCACATCCGTCATGCCCATGAAACCGAGAACGGTCTTGAGGTAAGGAACGGCGTGGTTCATCGAGACGGCCGGGCCTTCGGAATAAACGCCGGCGGCGGCCAGCACGATGTAGACCTTCTTGCCGGTAGCAAGGCCAACCGGGCCGGTTTCGGTGTACTTGAAGGTCTGGCCAGCGCGGGCGACGTTGTCGATCCACGACTTCAGGCCGGAATAGATGTTGAAGTTGATGAGGCCGGTGCCGATGACGACAGTGTCGGCGGCCATAAGCTCTGCAACCAGCTTGTCGGAATAATCGGCTGCAACCGCTTCTTCAGCCGTGCGCTGGTCGGGAGCCTTG
The DNA here is from genome assembly GCF_030757975.1 of Rhizobium sp. AN73. Classification (NCBI taxonomy): domain Bacteria; kingdom Pseudomonadati; phylum Pseudomonadota; class Alphaproteobacteria; order Hyphomicrobiales; family Rhizobiaceae; genus Rhizobium; species Rhizobium sp. AN73. The sequence continues at coordinate 1,405,579 of NZ_JARWME010000002.1, read as the reverse complement.
CGGATCGCAGCGGTCTTGACGGTGTCGAGATGCGGAATGGGGTCGGCAGCGAGATCGCGGTGGACAAGGGTGTTGGAAGCCGACTTGGCCTTCAGCTTGTTTGCGAGTTCGCCGGAAAACTTGTTGGAAACCGATTCGTCGCCACGCGGGCTGGAGGTGATGAGCAGAATGTTGGACATGGTCTTTTCCTTGCATAAGCGATGGATTGACGGGCGCCTTGGGAGGGCAGGAGGGCACGATGCATCTCCTTTGCCCCCTATATGGAAAATTGCAGCCATCAAGAAAACTGTGATAATGTGGAAGCGATCTATCGAAGAAATGGATGGAATATGGACGCGAACCCGACGCTCGACCAATTGCAGGTATTTTTGACGGTTGCCGAGACCGGCAGTTTCTCCGCCGCTTCGCGGGCGCTCAATCGTGCCCAGTCGGTGGTCAGCTACACCATCGCCAATCTCGAGGCGCAGCTTGAAGTCAGCCTGTTCGAGCGCAACGGCGTGCGCCAGCCGCGGCTGACGGACGAGGGGCGCGCCATGCTGGAGGATGCAAGGCGCATCGTCGCTGGTCTGCAGGAAATGCGCGCGCGCGCCAAGGGGTTGAAACAGGGGCTGGAGGCCGAGCTCTCCGTCGCCATCAGCACCATGGTGCCAGCGGAGGCCGTGGTTGCGGTGCTTCGCGATTTTCGCAAGGAATTCCCTACCGTTACCCTCAACCTCAATGTGGGTGAGTTGGGCATGGTGATGGATATGGTGCTCTCCCGCAAGGCTGGCATCGGCATCGGCGGGGCGCTGCTGCGCCAGGATGACGAACTCGTCGTCGAAAAGGTAGGCCATTCCTTCATGCTGCCGGTCGCCGCCGCCGATCATCCGCTGGCACAGATCGAGAGGCCGCTGGTTCTGGGCGATGTCCGCGAGGAGGTCCAGCTCGTCGTCACCGATGCATCGGGGCTGACCAAGGGCCGTGATTTCAACGTGCTGTCCTACAAGACATGGCGGGTCAGCGACATCGCCACGAAATACCAGCTCATCAAGGGCGGTCTCGGCTGGGGCGGTCTGCCCGCATCGATCGTGCGCAACGATCTTACCAATGGCAGCCTGAAGGCACTTGATCTCGAAGCCTATGAGCAGGGTGAATATCCGATCTTTGCGCTGCGCCGGGTGGATTCACCCGCCGGTCCCGCTGGCCAGTGGCTTGCCACGGCCTTTCAGCAGCGTCTGTCGGCATGTCCGAACCAGAAGGATTTCAACAGGATAATTGCCGGAGGCAAACAGCGGACTATTTCTGTCGCCGCCGAGTGACATGCGTTGATTGAGTGACCAATTGACGAAGGTGAATGGCCTGCCTTATACAGGAAACACGGTCAGCAGTTCACCGAGGCATCGCCGTCCCGCAAGGGAAGCTAAACCTGCATTTGAAAGATTGACAGCACTTATCCCGTGCCTTGTCGGAAGCCGGCGATCAGCGACACCTTTTCGGAATGGCACTTGAGGGTAAGTCATGCCACGTTCGATTCTTTCCATTGATATCTCAGACCTCTCGACCTTTGCCAAATCGCTGCGCGAACAGATCGGCAGGCTGGACCACCAGCCGAGCCATGTGGAGATGCTCAATCTTTTGAGCCGTGCTGCTGGGTTTCGCAATTTCCAGCATCTGCGCGCCGCGCATGCGCCATCCGCTGAAAGCGGGTCTTCTCCGCCGGAAACGATGCCAGCTGCCAATGAGGGCAGGGTGCTGAAAACCGCGCGGGTTTTCGATGCCACCGGCAGGCTGGTGCAATGGCCGGCCCGCCGCTCCCAACAGGAACTGTGCCTCTGGTATCTATGGGCGAAAATTCCCGCCGGAGACAAATTTTCCGAAAGGGAATTCAGCGGGCTGCTGGATGGGCTGCATCTGTTTGGCGATGCCGCGATGTTGCGGCGCGATATGGTGGGCCTGAGGCTCATCCGCCGTAACCGCGATGGCAGCGACTATCAACGCATCGAACAAAAGCCGCCGTCGGAACTGCCGCTGTTGCTGCGGATCGTGAGCGGTCGCGATTGAGGAGCAATCCTCAATGTCGATGACATAGTTGGTGAAACCTCTTCACCATCATCTTCGGGCTTGACCCGAGGATCCACTTCCGAAGCGGTTATGGATCCTCGCCTCAAGGGCGAGGATGACGTCGGTGGAAGCGTTGTCGACAACCTCACCCTCCCAGCCAGTTAAGGCCGGGAGGGTGAAGTCTTTACAGAACGAGGCGGAACTTTGCGAAGCCTTCCGCACCGTCACCGGCATCCTCGATTTTCGCGCCCTTGATATCGGCCGCATAGTGACGACCCTTCGGGCCGGTCTCGAAGATCGCGGTCGTATTGGCGACCGGGGCAAAGGACCAGTTGGCGTCCGCCGACGGGTTGATGGTGCCCTGATCGATGATATAGCGCACGATCACGTCGCGGTTGGTGTCTGGCGCCACGAAGATTACCTTGTCGGCGGCGATATCGGGGAACTTGCCACCGCCGCTTGCACGGTAATTGTTGGTTGCCACCACGAATTTCTGCTCGGGGTCAATCGGCTTGCCGTTGAATTGCAGGTTGACGATGCGGTTGCTGTCGGGGTTGACCGCCTTGCCGTCCTTGTCGAATTTCGCCGGCTTGGAAATGTCGATCTGGTAGGTCACGCCATCGATGACGTCGTAATTATAGGACGGAAAATCCGCGTTGAGCAGCGGTGCGTCCTTTGCACCGGCCTCGACCGTGTTGAACATGCCGGCCGACATTTCCAGCCAGTTCTTTACCTGCGCACCGTTGATCAGCACCGCCTGCACCGTGTTGGGGTAGAGATAGAGGTCGGCGACGTTCTTGATGGCAATGTCACCGGCGGGGACATCGGTATAATAGTCAGCACCGCCGCGACCGCCCGACTTGAAGGGTGCCGCTGCCGAAAGCACGGGCAGGTCCTTATATTGCCCTTCCTTCAGCATGTCCTTGATGTACCAGGTCTGGGCGTTGGAGACGATCTGCACGGAAGGATCGTCAGCCACCAGCGCGAAGTAGGAATAGAGGGGGGCAGACGTCTTGCCGACCGGGCGGCGCACATAGGCAAGTGCTGCTTCGTGATCGGCCTTGGCGGCGGCGATGACCTCCGGTTTGTCCGTGAAATCGGCAACGACCTTGCGGTTTTCGTCACGGTGGTAGATCGGCCGGGCCTCGGAGGTGAAGTCGACGATCTTCCAGCTCTTGCCGTCCTTTTCGAGCAGCAGGTCGATGAGGCCCATATGCGAGCCCCAGAAACCGGCCATCACGGCGGGCTTGCCCAACAGCGTACCCTTGACCGCATCCGCACCTTCAATGCCGTCCCAGGTCTTCGGACCGGGGAAGACCAGATGCTGGTGACCGGTGAAGATGGCGTCGATGCCCTCGACGCCCGCCAGATAAAGCGAGGCATTTTCCATGCGATCGCTCTGGCCCTTGCCGTCGATGCCGGAATGGGAAAGCGCGATGATGATATCGGCGCCTTCTTCCTTCATGGCTGGCACCCAGGCTTTGGCCGCCTCGACGATGTCGCGCGTCTGGGCCTTGCCCTCGAGGTTCTTCGAATCCCACATCATGATCTGCGGCGGCACGAAGCCGATGACGCCGACCTTGACCGGGCTGGTTACGCCCGCGCCGTCACGGATCTGCTTTTCGAGGATGACGTAGGGCTTGAAGAACAGATCGTCCTTCTTGGGATCGGAAGCCAGCTCACCTTTTGTGAGGTTGGCGCAGACGTAAGGGAAACCGGCGCCCGCCAGCGTGTTGAACATGTAGTCGAGTCCGTAATTGAACTCGTGATTGCCGAGCGTGCCGCAATCATAGCCCAGTACATTCATGGCGTTGACGACGGGGTGCTTGTCGCCAGCCTTCATGCCGCGCTCATAGGCAATGTAGTCGCCGAGCGGGTTGCCCTGCAGGAAGTCGCCATTGTCCACCAGCATCGAGTTTCCGGCCTCGGCGCGGATGGCGCCGATGATCGAGGCGGTGCGCGCCAGACCCATCGTGTCGTTTGGTTTGTCGGCGTAATAATCATAGGGAAAGACGTGAACGTGGATGTCAGTCGTTTCCATGATGCGCAGATGCGCCTGATTGGCTGCGGCGCGGGCGGCAAAGGGGTGCAACAGCACCAGTGCCGAGGAGGCGGCGATGCCACCGAGAAGCGAACGGCGGGTGATGGGGTGGAGAGCGAGAAGCGACGACATGGGAACTCCTTCGTATGAAGCTTGCTCTGTCATGAAAAACGACAAGGTAGAAGCAATCGCCGAGGAGTCCATCAACAAAATGACAAGCCCATGACAGGGTGGGCCTTTTTCAACCGTTTGATAAATTTTTTGTCACAAGGCTACCGCGCGCCCATGGCGCGCATCGGGAATGCGCCATGTCCGGGTTGCGCATTCCAGCTTTCGAAAACGTCGGGTTAGCGGGCGAGTGTCGGTTTCACTTCTTCGTGGAAGAAGCGGAAATAGGAGGAAAGCTGCGCCAGCGTGTTGGTGGAAAGCTTGAGCTGCAGGCCGAGGCGGTTCTGGTGCTGCCATTGCACCTCGCCCTCGATGAAGCCCAGATCCTCGCTCTGCACCTTCACCCGGCTTCCCTTGGCGGCAGCGAAAGGTCCGTCCAGTTCGAGCGCCATGCCCGTGGCGGAAAGGTCCACCACGCGGCCCCGGGTCGACTGGCTGAAATAGTGCACAGTCGCGTAGATCTCGAGTCTTGCTGCGCGTCGCGGTGCGGGTCGCCATATTCAGGTTGTTTGTCATTTCGCTACTCAAATCAATTGTTTCCGATGCTTGCATCATGGCGCAGAAAGTTTGAAAGCCGTTTAGTTCTTCTATTAAAATTGTAAGTAATTTTGCGATTATGCTGTATCAATACGGCACTGGTAGCAATTGTTGCGGGCAGAGCGCACATGCACATAGGCAACGTCGCCACGCTCCAGCAGATGTCCCGCGCGCGCGACAATCTCGCCCGTCGCGGTCACCGCTCCGGTGCCGTAGACAATGCGGTCGTCGGCGCCATATCCGCGCACGATATAATCAGGGCTGTCCAGCATCGGTGGAACGGCATCCGTCTGCGGGTAACGCCCGCAGTCCTCCGCATGAAGAAATATCGGGCCCGTTTCGGCATAGGGCTGGAGCGAAGGGAAGGGCCGGTAGGCAAGGATCAGCATGCCTTCGCCGGCATCAATCTTGCCAAGGCAATGGCGGCAGGGCATGCCGCCGGGAGAAACGGCTTTTTCCGGCTGGTTGCCATAGGCGTCCGCAGCGCCTGCACGGAAGGCTGCGGCTTGCCTCTCCGGCATTGCGGTGAAAACGAGATCGGTCATGTGAAGCTCCATTTGGTTCGGATCGGCGTTGCTTCTTTGCAGCTATGACCCCGAAACAGACCTCTATCCACCCGATTCTTGACAGGTGATGCAACCAGCCCATTGCGTGACTCGTTAGCATCGGGAATCAGTGGCGCTCCTCGATCCCGGAAGGTCTGATTTTATGTTCCGTCGTTTTCTGGCCGCCGTCCCGCTGGCTTTCGTTTCGTTGACGGTTCCGATTGACACGCAGGCGCAGGTCGCCTCCGGTCTCGATGGCCTCTCCGACGATCAGCTGCAGCAGGCGGTCAATTTCGTCATCGGCAATGCGATCTTCTCGCTTTATCACGAGGGCGCGCGCATGCTGATCTCGGATTTCGGAACGCCGGAGACCGGCAGCGCGCAGGCCCCGGCGGACCAGCTGGCGGGCACGCTCATCCTTCAGGCCAATGAGGAATGGCTCGATACCGCGCTCGTCAACGCCACCGACAGCTGGTATCTGGCCCGCGAGGCGGAGGCCTTGCCCGAGCACGAAGCACCGGTCTTTTCGGCGCTCATTCCCGACAAGAGCCGCGACCGCAACATGGCCTGCCTGATGGTTGGCCGCGACAAGGACGGTTACGGCGATCTTGCCACCATGATGGGACTGCCCAATAACGAATTCGCCAAATGCGGTGCCGCCTATCCGCATGTCGCCTCGGCGTGGGAAGATTTCCTGACACCTCATCGCACGCAGACGCCGTCCAGATTTACCGTGAGTTACATGCCGCCGCGCGATCCGGAGCTTGAACCCTACGCCATCATGGTCAAGGAATCGAAAGTTCTCGATCTCATCAGCCGTAGTTTCGGCGCTTATGGCCTGAAGGGCGATGTCAAGTTGACGGCGCGGTCCTGTGGGCGTCCCGATGTCTACTGGTCGTCGGAAAAGCGCGAGATCACCTATTGCTACGAGCTGGGTAAATTCCAGGCGGAGCTGATTGCCGACCATCTCCTGAACAATGTCACGGAAGACAAGGGTTCCGCCGGTGGGCAGACCCCGACGGCGGTCACTCTGGAAAGAGAAATCTGAGGCCAGGCACCGGATGCACGGCAACCTGTCCTCTTGAAACGGGAGGATATTGCCATGCCGAAGGTTGTCGTTCGCAATTTTTCCATTTCGATTGACGGATATGGCGCCGGGCCGGACCAGTCTCTTCAGAACCCGCTGGGCGTGAACGGCGAAACGCTGCATCAATGGGCGTTCAAGACCCGCACCTTCCACCGCATGTTTGGAAAGGAGGGCGGCTCGACCAGTACGGATGAGGATTTTACCGAAAAGAGCTTCGCAAATATCGGCGCATGGATTTTGGGACGCAACATGTTCGGGCCTATCCGCGGCGCATGGCCGGATGAAAACTGGAAGGGCTGGTGGGGCGATGAGCCACCCTATCACGTCCCCGTTTTTGTGTTGACGCACCATGCGCGCGCCTCTTTCACGATGAAGGGTGGCACCGTCTTCCATTTCGTCACGACAGGTATCAAGGCCGCTCTCGACATGGCGCTGGAGGCGGCAAACGGCAAGGATGTCAGGATCGGCGGTGGTGTTTCCACCATCCGGCAGTATATGGCCGAAGGAATGATCGACGAATTGCATCTGGCGCTTGCGCCGGTGTTTCTCGGCAGGGGTGAGAATCTCTTCGAAGGGCTGGATATGCCTGCGCTTGGTTATCGCTGCACCGGAACGGTGGCGGGCGAGGGCGCTACCCATCTGGTTATCGACAAGGGCTGAATGCCGCGCCGTTCAGGGTATCCCCACCAACATTGCGCAGCGGTTTTCTGCGCTGACATTTCCCCCACTCCCTCATTCCTGTGACGAGCACAGGAATGAGGGAGTGGGGATCACACGCGACCGAAGAATGGCGCGCGTCGCTCTCAATCGCCCACAACTCAGTTGCGCAGCGAGATTTCCAGAAGCTCGGTATCGGACAGCGGCTCCACCCAGGCCTCATAGGTGCCAACAGGCGAAAAGCCCATCATCTGGTAAAGCTGCAGCGCGCGCGGATGGTCGAGCGTGTTGGTGGTCACCGTCACGCGTTTGGGATTGTCCTGCCAGGCGGCGTAAAGAGCCTGCAACAGGAACCACTTGCCGACGCCAGCACCAATCGCCTCTTCGAGCAGCCCGAAATAGGAAAGCTCGGTGACCTCGTCGCTCGCCTTGTTCAACTCGAAGAAACCGGCGGGCGCACCGTTCATGTAAAGAACCGTGACGCTGTTGTTCGGGTTCTTGAGGGTGGCGGACAGTTCCGCGTCGCTCATGCGCATGCGTTTTTGCCAGTGCCAGCGTTTTCCCACCCGCCAGTACATGTAACGATAGAAGTGCAGGGGAATATCGTTGACCCGCATCAGCGCCGTCTGGATGTTGACGGGGATCGCGAGGCTCACCTTCGGCGGCGCCGTCATTTCCAGCTGTGTGACATGCGCCTTCAAAGGCCCATGCGACACCACGGGAACAGGCTCGGCGGGGCCGGTAACAATAGGCGTATCTTCCAGCCCGCCCCATTCAGACCAGGAACCGTCATAGAGCGAATTGTCCTGATGGCCGAGTGACTCCAGCGCAAGGGTGATGACGGCGGCGGTGACGCCCGAGCCGCAGCTTGTGACGACGGGCTTGCCGAGATCGATACCGGCGTCAGTCACCATCTTGCGGATGGCGGTGAGGTCCTTGAAATGACCGTTCTCGGAGAAGGCGGTGGCGGGCAGGCTGCGTGCGCCGGGCATGTGGCCGGAGCGCATGCCGGCGCGCGGTTCGGCCTCATCGCCGGTGAAACGTCCCGCGCCGCGCGCATCGGCGATCTGCTTTTCACCGCCGTCGACGATGCCACGCATGGTCGAAAGCGAGGTCACGCGCTTCTCATTGAAATCGGGTGTGAAGGTTGCGGGTTCGATCTCCGGCGTGCCGGTTTCGAGCGGCCGGCCTTCGCGCTTCCAGCCGTCCAGACCGCCATCCAGCACATAGGCCTTGCGCACGCCCATCACCCGCAGCATCCACCAGACGCGCGGTGCGGAAAAGAAACCGGGGCCGTCATAGACCACGATCGTATCGGTATCGCTGAGGCCAAGCTCGCCCGCCTGTTCCGCAAAGAACTCCGGCGAGGGCAGGGAATGCGGCAGGCCGGTCGTATGATCGGCGATCTTGTCCTGATCGAAGAACACGGCGCCGGGCAGGTGACCCGCCGCAAATTCTTCCGCGCCATTGCGCTTGTGTGTGGGCAGATACCAGGAGGCGTCAACGACACGAAACCCGGCCGTGCCGAGCTGTGCTTCTACCCAGTCCGCCGAAACGACGAAACGGCTCTTATCCGTGCTCACGATGTTTCTCCCGATTTCAGGCAACAGCTTCAGGCGCGCCGAAACGAATGCGGAACCGCCTGTTCTCCTTGCCCTTCTTTTCTATCTTGGCAATGTGAATATCACCCACTTCCTGCGTTTCGGAAACATGGGTGCCGCCGCAGGGCTGGCTGTCGATGGCAGAATTTTCGCCGATGCAGACGAGGCTGACCCGGCCGAGGCCCATTGGCGGGCGAACATTCTTGGATTTGACAATGCCCGGATTGGCAGCCAGCTCTTCGTCGGTAATCCATTGCAGGAAGACGGGATGGTTGGCTTTCACCAGTTCCATCAGCTTTGCCGTCACTTCGTCCTTGTCGATGGTCTCAGACATATCGAAATCGACGCGCGATCCGTCCTCGCCGACGGCGGCTCCGGTGATCGGCCACTGGCAGACGACGGAGAGCAGGTGGCAGGCGGTGTGCATGCGCATCAGCTTGTAGCGGCGCGGCCAGTCCACATGCAAGGTCAGCTTCTCGCCGATCTCGGGGGAAGGCTGACCTTCTAGCGGCACATGGACGATCACGCTCTTGTCGGCACCGTTTTTGGTAATGCCGAGTTCGATACGCGAACCGTCTGCCCGCTCGAGAAAGCCGCTATCTCCCGGCTGGCCGCCGGAGGTGGCGTAAAAGCAGGTCTGGTCCAGCTCGATGCCGCCATCCTCATGCACCGCCGTGACGATTGCTTCTGCGGTGGAAAGATAAAAATCGTCACGGAACAGGGCATTCACAGGCATTTCGGCATGTCCTCAAACGGTTTCGTACGGAACCGCAATCTCGCTTTTCGTCGCCAGCCACTGTGGAACCGGAAGTCCCTTGGAACGCAGGAAATCCGGATTGAAGAGCTTAGACTGATAACGATTACCGTAGTCGCAAAGTATCGTCACGATGGTATGCCCCGGACCAAGCTCGCGGGCAAGGCGGATTGCACCGGCAATGTTGATGCCGGAGGAACCGCCGAGGCACAGACCCTCTTTCGTGACCAGATCGAACAGCACCGGCAGGGCTTCCGCATCCGAAATGCGATAGGAGAAATCCGGCGTGAAACCTTCCAGATTGGCGGTGATGCGTCCCTGTCCGATGCCCTCGGTGATGGAGGAGCCTTCGGATTTCAGCACGCCGTGTTTGTAAAATTCGTAAAGGGCGGCGCCTTCGGGGTCGGCAAGGCCGATCTTGATGTCGGGGTTGAAATCGCGCAGGCCGTCTGCCACGCCCGCAAGCGTTCCGCCGGAGCCGACCGAGCAAATGAAACCATCGACCTTGCCGTCCGTCTGATCCCAGATTTCCGGTGCCGTCGTTTCGATATGGGCCTGACGGTTGGCGATATTGTCGAACTGGTTGGCCCAGACGGCGCCGTTTTCATCCGTCGCGGCAAGCTGTTTTGCCAGCCGGCCGGAGACCTTCACGTAATTGTTCGGGTTGGAATAAGGTGCGGCCGGAACTTCGACCAGCTTGGCGCCGAGAAGCTTCAGCGCATCCTTTTTTCCTGGCTCTGCGTCTCGGGAATGACGATGACAGTCTTGTAGCCGAGCGCATTGGCGACCAGCGACAGGCCGATGCCGGTGTTGCCCGCCGTACCTTCCACAATGGTACCACCCGGCCGCAGCTGCCCGCGCCGTTCTGCGTCGCGGATGATGTAGAGCGCGGCGCGATCCTTCACCGACTGGCCGGGGTTGAGGAACTCCGCCTTGCCGAGGATTTCACACCCCGTCGCTTCAGAGGCGGCTTTCAGACGGATGAGCGGCGTGTTGCCGATAGCACTGAGCGCAGAGGAGTGAATGGTCATGATTGAGCCTTCTTGTCTGAGCGGAAATTAGGTGCCGTTATGTCCCGTTACAACCGCCTCAAGGCAAGAAATTATCTTCCCGCCTTTGGCTTAGCCACGCAAAATTTTGCCGATACCCAATTTTATGCGTTGTTCTTCACAGCAGCATAGGCCGCAAGCGCTCTTTCGCGTGCCTTCGTGTGGTCGACAATCGGCTGGGGATAGGTTTTGCCAAGCTCGATGCCCGCCTTCTGCAGCACCGCCTGCGGCGCCTCAAACGGCTTGTGGATGTATTTTCCTTCAAGCTTTTCAAGCTCCGGCACGAAGCGGCGCACATAATCGCCCTCGCCATCGAATTTTTCGCCCTGCAATATGGGATTAAAGATGCGGAAAAACGGCGAGGCGTCCGCGCCGGAACCCGCCACCCACTGCCAGTTGGCGGCATTCGAGGCCGGATCGGCATCAACAAGCGTATCGCGAAACCATTTCTCACCCCTCCGCCAGTCGATCAGCAGATGTTTGATGAGGAAGGAGGCGACGATCATGCGCACGCGGTTATGCATGGTGCCGTGTTTCCACAGTTGCCGCATACCGGCATCGACGATCGGATACCCCGTCATGCCGCGTTTCCAGGCGTTGAAGGATTTCTCGTCGTCCCGCCAGCCGAAGGCATCGAAACTGTCGTTCCAGTTCTTTTCGTCCAACTCAGGGAAATGAAACAGCAGATGGTAGCAGAATTCCCGCCAGACGAGTTCCTTGCGAAACCGGCTGATATCGTTGGAGGCGATATGGCGGGAGAGGCCCTTCGTCGCGTGCCAGACGGCGGCAGGCGATATTTCACCGAGAGCCAGATGCGGTGCAAGTAGCGAGGTGGCGTCCTTTGCCGGAAAATCGCGGCCTTCCTCGTAACCCTTCAGAGCGCCGTCGATGAAATCATCGAGTTTTTCCCGGGCGCTGTTTTCGCCGGGTGTCCATATTTCGCTGAAATCCCTGGCCCAGTCAGGTTTGACGGGCAGGAGCTTCCAGTCGCCAAGCTTCTCCGATTTCGGCCATGTCTGCGGTGCCGTCAGGCTTTTCACTGCATCCGCCGGCGCATGTGGTTCTTCGCCGCCCTCAAGCGCCCGCCAGAAGGGCGTATAGACGCGGTAGGGGCCGCCGGATTTCGTCTTCAGCCGGGATGGCTCGTGCAGCAGATGTCCGGCAAAGCTGCGAACGGTCATGCCGTCGTCCCGGAGCTTCTGTTTCAGCACTTTGTCCGTCGCCATGCCGGCCGGTTCGTAGCGGCGGTTCCAGAATACGGTATCAGCACCGGTTGCGGATATCAGCTGATCCAATACCTCCCCAGCATCGCCGCTCATGAACAGGAGATGGCTGCCGGTCTTTTCCAGCGCGGTGGAGAGCGAGACAAGCGAATGATGAAGCCACCATTCCTGTGCTCCACCCAGCGGGCCGCAAGACATTTCTCTTATGTAGAGCGGCAGGATGGGGCCGCCATGCTCCACGGCTGCAAGAAGGGCGAGATTGTCCGCAAGACGCAAGTCCTTGCGGAACCAGACGATGACGGGAGAGGCTGTTGTCTGCATGAAGGGATCCGGTTCACTTCCGCTTGAACGAGTGTTGAAACGCTTTGTTCCGCAAATGGCGTAGAATGGAGAAATGGAGGCGCATGGTTATTCGAGGGTTATTTTTTTGGCCTTGAAACCGCAGGTGAAGGGAACCAACTGGAGGAGCCGGCGTTTGTCGCGGGTTAATAGAGCATGGAAGTGCAATCAATGTTGCTGAATGACGTTAAGTGGGAAAAGCCCGTTACCATATCTCTGGAAAACGGTGCTCCCCGAATTTTCAACGGCGTTTACGAGGCCTTCGATTTTCTGCAGCACGAATGGCCGCAACGCGGTGGCAAGGCACACGAACAGGCACTGCGTCTGTGCCGCGCCTCGCTTATGGGGGATGTGGCGGGAGAAATAGCCCGCGCGGCCTTCGTCACCGCAAGCCGGCAGGCGCAATGCCTGTTGGAAGACGGAAACAGGGCGGAGCAGGGTAAAATTGCATCCTGAGCAATTTCTGGACTGATATGTGAAAGGCCATCCGCAAAAGCCGGGTGGCCTTGTTGTATCAGCAGCCAGAAACGGGTTGTTTCGAACGCAGGATATGGCATCTTTCGCGCCGAAAGCGGATGAATACGGCGATGAGCAACCATTACGGCTATATTGTTTTTCCGACGGCGCTTGGCCATTGCGGCCTTGCTTGGGCAGGGCGCGGTATCGTGCGTCTGCAATTGCCGAGCACTGATGCCGGCGAGACCGAAAGACTTCTCCAGAAGCGCCTGCCATCGTCATCCATCGCGGTTCCTGAAACACGGACCCGTGAGGTGATCGCGATGATCACCCGTTATTTCAATGGCGAGGAGATCGATTTTAGCACCGTCGATCTCGATCTTGCCGGACAGGAGCGGTTCTTTCTCGATGTTTACGCGGTTGCGCGGCAGATCGGCTGGGGCCGCACCACGACCTATGGCGGCATCGTGAAAACGCTGGGCCTCGGCATGGAAAAGGCCCGCGATGTCGGTCAGGCGATGGCGAGAAATCCGGTGCCGCTGATCATTCCCTGCCACCGCGTGCTGGCCGCCGGTGGCCGTCTGGGCGGCTTTTCCGCGCCGGGGGGAACGAACACCAAATTGCGGATGCTGGATCTCGAAAATGCCGGCCGTGCCCAGGCGGACGATGCACAGGGCAGCCTGTTTTGAAGCAATGACAGATCAGCCGGCATGAATAGCCGTCTGATTTCTGCCCTTTTCTCGTCAAATTGTCGCTAGATTGTCATAATACACGGACGCCCTCTAACATAAGGGCGAGACGTTTGAGAGTATCCACGTTAATTCTATCCGTAGCCTTGTCTTTTACAGCCGTTGCATCCGCTTCGGCAGGCATGTTGAACCAGGCTGAGCAATATACCGGGCTGCATGAAGCCAAAAATAACAAGAGCCTGAAGAATATTCTTGGGGCAAATCCCCGCAGTACACCATGGTGTGGTCTTTTCCTGCATGCCGTCGCCAACAAGGCCGGCCGGCAGTCTCCCAAATCCTACGGATTTGCGAAATCCTGGACCTCCTTCGGTTATGCTGTTCCCGTCGGTGCTGCCAAACCGGGCGACGTCGTCGTCCTTCGCAACGGTCGCGGTTATCACGTCGGCATTCTAAAGAGCATGAGCGGCAAGACCGCGCAAATCCTCGGCGGCAATCAGTCCGGCCGGGTGCAGGTATCGAATTTCAATCGCAAGACCATCGTTTCCGTTCGTCGCTGAAGACCGGACCACACTCACGACAATCCTTATAAAGGCGGGCTATGGCCCGCCTTATGCGTTTTAAGGCCCCTATGGCTGTTCCCTGACGCCGGGCGCCGCTTCGCGCTGGTCGTCGTCCTCTAGGTCTGTGGCGACGATGAAGGCGTCCTCATGTTGCCGTGCCGCCTGCCGCCGTGCGCGCAGGCTCATGGATTCATCCGGATAAATCTCACCTTCTTTGGATTTGAGTTCGCTGTCGGTTTCGAAACGTGCCAAATCCTCGTCTCTGATGTCGAGAGGCTCGTTTTTCTTCTGTTTCGGATCGCTCATGGATGGTCCTCCTGCGGGTTCCAGCCGGGCAAACGATCTGGCGAAGAGGACGGTTCCTTTTTTTGCGGAAATGCGCGTGCGCCACCACGGAGGGCGGAACAATTTCCGGGCTTTTCTGTTTTTCTTCCGGCACAATCCAAACCGGCGCAACGAAAGAGGGAGGCCCGTTATGAACCATGATCGCGAAGCCGCAATCCGCGAAAAAGCGCGCGCAATATGGGAGAGGGAGGGAAAGCCGGACGGGCACCACGAACGGCACTGGATGGAGGCTGAACGGGAGGTCTCCGCCGCTGCGGGAGCCGCCAAGGCCAGAGGTAAGAACGGCGCGGCGAAACCCGCTGCCGCAAAGGCTCCGGCGAAGAAAGCCAAATCGCCAGCCGTAAAATCGCTTCAGAAAGAACGAAAGGCCGCGAGCCGCGTAAAGGAAGACGACCTGACCGAAAGCCTGGAGGAAAGTTTCCCGGCCAGCGATCCGCCGGCGCTCACCAATGCGTCGACTGCGACGAAGCGTGTGGTGAAGAAGACCTGACGCCACTACCACCCGGCAATCGGGCAGGGTGAATATGCTAAGATGCAGCTTGGGCGGATGCATTTGCATCTCGCTCATCATACCATTGCTTTGAAAGAAATGGCTCCCCGGGCCGGATTCTGAACCGGCGACCTGTCGATTAACAGTCGAATGCTCTACCGCTGAGCTACCAGGGAACGTGCGCTGCTTGGCGCGGTGTGAGCGGGGTAATACAAATGCTTTTCCGATTTGCCAAGCGGTTTTTTCAAAAAAAACGCATTCATCTTGTTTTATCTCGCCGGAGTCCCGATTTTCCGGGCTTATTGACGGTCAAAAAATTATCCACAGGCCAGATGTTAAAGGGCAGTATGGAATGAAATTCGGAATGGACCACAGAACGGGTCGCCTCAATCTCGGAAAATGGAGCGTTGCCATGCCGCGTTCGCGCGTCGGCAGGATCGCCACCGGCTCGGCGCTGGTGGTGGGCGGAACGCTTGGGTTCTTGCCCATCCTTGGTTTCTGGATGATCCCGCTCGGTCTTATCGTGCTTTCCCACGATCTGCCCGCGGTTCGCCGCAGGCGGCGACGGCTGGCGGTCTGGTGGGCATCGCGAGGCAACCGCCGCGATACCCGCAACAGAGGCCGGCAATAGGCTCAGCCGCCTATGGAGCTGCTGATGCCCTGTCCGGCCCAGAAGGCGGCATAGGCGAGTGCTGCGAAATAGATCGTCGTCAGGCCGAGAAACAGATACCCGCCAAGCACGGTGACGCCGTCCCTCTGGATCATGCCCGCAGAGAAGAGCAGGATGGCGACGCCCGGCAGGGTGTTGGAAAAGGGAATAAAGCCAAGCGGCATCATCAGCAACACACCCGCCGTCATCAGGGCAAGCCCGTTTATTCTGTTGGCGACAATGCCCGCCGTCAGCGCCGGGAGACGCGGGCGGATGAAGCGATCGAGCCTCGAGACGATGGCGACGCCCTTTTGAAGGGCAGGCACCAGCTTTGCCGTTTCCATCTGCCGGTCAAGGATCCTCGCCGGCAGCCATGGCAGGCGGTTGAGGGTGATTGCGAGACTGACGAGGATGATCGCCGCGCCGAACACGGTGCTGACGCCGGGAATGGAGACGGGAATGAGGAAGGGCAGGGAGGCTATGGCACAGATGAGCAACAGGCCCTGTTCGCCGATTGCTTCCATCAGTTCGCGCAATGTGATCGTCTGACCCTGCAGTTTTCCTATCAGCTTTTCGAGCGTGGTGCTGAGCTTTTCAGACGTATCAGTGAATGCGAATTCGTTCGACATCAGGCTTCCCGGAGGTTGTTTTAACTCCGGGTTTGATAACATTCATCCGGCCGAATGCCTACCGCTGATGGAAAATCAGCGCCTTCGCCGGTCTGCGGTTTCGTTCGCCTTCGGCTAGTGGGAAACCCAGCTGCTGTAGGCGCCTGCGAGAAGAACCACCAGCAGGATGACGAGTATGACCGGATTGATCGACGTAATGAAGCTTACATAGTCCACGATAACTTCCTCCTCTTTCCGTCACGCCTTATTTTACAGCAAAAAGGCCGGTTTATCTACCTGAGGGTGAAATTTCGCATCGCAGCAACCACTTGCCGCTGCGGTCTGGAATTGTTCGTCTTTCTCCTTTGCCGCAATGCAAAAATAAATCTTCCAACATTTGCCATTCTCTTGCGTTGTCTCTAATCCTGCTTTGGCGGCGGTCGGTGGTTCGAATGTCCGCCGCAGACAAATCACCGCTGAGATGTCTTGGCTCCTGCCTTGCCTTCGGTTTACAACGATCTTCCCCGGGGACATGAAATGCTGAAAAACATCTATGCTTGGACGATGGCGCTTGCGGCGCGCAAAAGCGCCGTGTGGTGGCTGGCGATCGTGGCCTTTGTCGAAAGCTCCATCTTTGTCGTGCCTGCGGATGTGCTTTTCGTGCCCATGGTTTTGGCCAAGCCGAAGAAGGCGATGTTTTATGCGTTCGTCGCAACGGTCGCCTCCGTTCTCGGTGGTATCGCCGGCTGGTTCCTCGGTCACTATGCTTTCGAGAGCGTCGCGCGGCCCATTCTCGAATTTTACGGCAAGCTGGACAGCTTCGAGCAGCTCAAGAACTCGGTGGATTACGAAACCATCGTTCTCCTGCTGGTGACATCGGGTTTTGCACACCTGCCGCCGATCAAGGTCGTCACGATCCTCTCCGGTGCGGCCAATATCAGCCTCGGCCTGTTCATTCTCTCGGCTGTCGTCACACGCGGCGCGCGCTTTTTCATCCTCGCCGGGCTGCTGCAAAAATACGGTGAACCGGTGCGCCATTTCATCGAAAAACGCCTTGGCGTCATCGCCGCTGCGGTTGCCGCTGCGCTCATCGCCATCTATGCCGTCTACGTTTTCGTTCGTTGATCGAACGCAATTTTTCTACTCTTACAATACTGTCGCATAACTTTCAGCCTACTGTCAGAATCCACCTGTATCGGTTGTCTCGTCCAATGAGAGAACCGGTTTATTATGCGAAGATTTTGGAAAGGCTCCTGTTGGGCCGCGGGTACGGCGGTACTTGCCATGGGTGGTTATCTTTTTGCCATCCAGCTTCTCGGCAACTTCCACGAAGTGATGGCGGGGCAGGTTTATCGCTCCAATCAGCCAAGCAGTGAGCAGCTTGTCCGTTATACCAAGGACCATGGTATCAAGACGGTCATCAACCTGCGCGGAGAGAACGAATCCGAGGATTGGTACAAGGACGAAATCAAAACGTCCCGCGAGCTTGGATTGACCCACATTAATTTTGGCATGTCGGCACGGCAGGAACTCGATATGGGCAGGGTGAACCAGCTCATCGCGATCATGCGTGATGCGCCGAAGCCCATCCTCATCCATTGCAAGTCCGGGGCGGACAGGACGGGTCTTGCGACCGCGCTTTATCTCGGCCGCATCGCGAATCTCGGCGAAAAGGCGGCTGAAAGCCAGCTTTCCGTTCGCTACGGCCATATCGGCATCCCCTATCTGTCTGAGACCTATGCCATGGACCAGACCTGGGAAAATGTCGAACACATGCCGATCACCGCCGACTTCACAATTGCGTCAAACTAGTTCCGAATACAGCTTCGGATAAATCTACCGTTACTTCGCGCATGCTGTAAAAAAATGGAAAGTGCCGGTCGTTCTGCCTTGCCCCGAAAGCAACGGCGGCGGCCGGTTCAGTCGTTTCCGGCATCCGGCGTCCACCCGCGTGTATATCCTTTTCCCATGATGGCAACAGCGAGGGAAAGCTGTTCCTGCAAATGCTCGATTTCGCCCAGCAGTGTTTCGACCGCCGCCTTGGCATCGCCGTCATGACACTGGATGACGTATCCGGCTATGTCGTCAGGCCGTATAGGGGTGATTTTTTCCGCATCGGACATATCGGTTGACCTCTCGTTTGTTCACTAAATGTTCTAATTTTAGCGGAGAGTCAACAAGGCAATATGCATCGTCCAGAGACGGTCACAAGCTTTTTAATGAGATTGTATTTTCAGGAATTTGACCGATGAGTGCTCTCGCGAACCCAACGGTCTCGCGCCACACAATCAGGCGTCAATGAACCGACGGATCTTCGCCGTCCAGGAAGCTGCGAATCCCATCTTTCTCACAGGTGGCCAGGAATTCCTCCCAGGCGTCCTTGTCGGTCGTGAAAGGTTCTTCCCAAGTGGTGACATCGTCGTGCTCGCTGATAACCTCGAGCGTCCAGTCTTGCTGGGTGCCGGCGGGTCGGTAGATATCAACGAGGACCGTGATGCCGTCGTCCTCAAACTCGCCCGAGAATTCTGAGTGTTCAATTTTTGTTTTTTTGGTCATCTCAGCACACCTCGTTCTCAGGCTTGGATAAACGCACACCCGCACCGGGTCTTGTCAATTCGCGCATAGCGCTGGCTACAATGTGGCCAAAAAAATATAGCCAGCTCTGGGGGAACTGGCTATCTATCTGTTTTTAATGGTCGGAGCGGCGGGATTCGAACCCACGACCCCTTGACCCCCAGTCAAGTGCGCTACCGGGCTGCGCTACGCTCCGGACCTGAAAGCCGTTTATATATAAGCCTGTTAGGGCGCAAGCGGAAAATAGCCTTTTCTCAAAAAAAGGAAAAAAGGGTGTGGACCGCGGGGAAGGGGGCAAAAAATAGGGCGAGTTCCCTCCCAAAGACGCGGCCCGTCAAACGCGTGACACATGATCTTTCCATCATTGCGGGAACTTGCCGTGGTCTTCGGCGTTCAATCGCAGCGAACTGAAACTCAGGGAGATGAAACATGTCCGAACTCGTCGTTGTCGGTTTTGACGGAACGGAAGAGGCCGACCGGGTCCTTCTGAAGCTTGCAGGCATGAAAAAGGAATATCTGGTCGATCTGGAAGACGCAGTTGTCGTCGTTCGCGATGAGAACGGCAAGGTGCATCTGAAGCAGAGCGTCAATCTGACGGCGATCGGCGCAAGCTCCGGTTTCCTGTCTGGCGGCCTCTGGGGTGGCCTCGTCGGCCTGCTGTTCCTCAACCCCCTGGCGGGATTTGCGATCGGCGGCGCGATCGGTGCGGGTACGGGCGCGCTTGCGGGTTCGTTGACGGATTACGGCATCGATGACGGTTTCATCAAATCGCTCGGTGAAACCATTCCCAATGGCTCTTCGGCGCTGTTCGTGCTGATCCGCAAGGTACAACCGGAGAAGGTAATGGCGGAACTGGAAGGCCTGCGCGGGCGAGTCATCAAAACCTCGCTGTCGCCGGAGCAGGAAGCGCAACTGCAAAAGGCGCTTTCCGGCGGAACCGAACAGGCTGCCGCACCCGCCGCCTGAGCGGACGGGGAAAGGAACGCTGCGGCATGATCCATGTCGCAGCGGGTTGTTCTATCAATAGCGAGCAGGCGGTAAAGCTGTGGCGGAAGGCTGCGGGCCTTTCCGTCCTCGTTTCCACACATATGTCTCCAGCCGGAGACAATGGCTTAAACGGTCAGCGTGCCGGCTTTCGCCTGTGGCCAGGTGAGATAATAATAGCGGCTGCCGACATTGCCGAAAAACGCGTTGTCGCCGGAAATGCTGTCGACATAAGCGCCACCGGCAGACTTGGCATAAGCTGAACCGTCGCGCTTTAGGTGGTCCTTCAGAAAGTCGCTCCAACCGGTCGTGGTGATCTGCGTTGCGGGTTTCGAGGTGGTATTCTTGTCTGCCTCCACGTCCCAGGCCTTGATCTTTGTACCTTCGGTCGGATCGGAGACGGTCAGCGTGCCGGCGGCCAGCGCTTCCAGCATTGCTTTCGCCTGCGCAGCCTTGCTCGGGTCCTTGGACAGTTCGTCCAGCGTCCCCTTCAGGTTCTTCATGAAGCTGGCCTGCGTAATGTCGCCGGAGGGCGCCTGCGTGCCGGTATCGTCGGTCTCCGTGTCGGTGCTGGAGGACTGCGCATATTGCGCCAGAAGCTGTGTCAGCCGCGTATTGGTGGAAGAGGGGGAGGTATCGACCCCGTAGGAGCCGAGGATCGCCGCCCGTGGCGAGGAGCTGGCAGCGGAATTGTCCTCCTGCTCCTTGATGGCCTTGAGGGCGAGTTTGGTGGCGGCGATGCGTGTGGACAGGTCGACGGAGGAGACCATTGCGCTAACTGTTTCCATGATCAGGCCAATACGCATCATGCATACCGAACCGGCTCGGCGCGGATCCTCGATCCCGCCTTTCGTCTCCTCTCATAAGGAGACCGGGTGCACCCCAGCCCTCTTAAGCTTGGGATGCACCCGGTTTAATAGCCGAACTTTGCGCGACGCTTGCGGACATATGGCGTGTCCCTAATAAACGGAATCGTTGGTCGCGCTCAATTCTTTGGTTTCGGGTATTCTCCAGATGTAAAACTGCGCCACAGTTTTACTGGAAATGCTTAGTTCTCCTGAACTGAAACGCCGTTCGGGCCGATATTCATCTCGATCCCCTTCGGTTTGCTTTCCTCGTGCCAGACATAGGCTCCAAGGCTGACAAGGACCACCAGCAATGCGCCGATGATGAAATAGAGATTGTTGGTCTGCGTCATAGGATGTCTCCCCGTTCGACAATCAGGATCGGGGGCTAAACGCATGAAATAACGCAAGGTTCCGTAAGGGGAAGTATTTTAGATGGCCGTTCGGCGGCGGCGCAGGCTTTCGCGTTTTTCCAACGCCATGCATCCCCACAATATGCCGAGCAGCAGGAAGAAATGCCGCCAGTGGTCGGTGTCGATGACGTTGCCGATCATCACATGCCCGACGAAGGTCACCCAGGAAATGATGAGGAATGGCTGCCAGGGCCGCTGGCGCAGCAGCAGTTTGAAACCGGCGGCAATGGTCCAGCAGATCAGCGTGAGATAGATGACGAAGCCGAACCAGCCATGCGTGGTGAGGCTCTTCAGCCAGATATTATGTTCGGCGGCGGGAAAGATATCGTCGAACACCATGGGGCCGATGCCGAGCGGATGCTCCATCGCCAACAGGAAACCGAGATAGTGGCGGGCAAAACGCCCAAGATGGCCGCCATCATAGGATTGCACCGCCGAGGCGCGGCTGGAGAACAAGTCTGCGACCTGCTTGAATTGCAGGGCGACAATGACTGCCGCGACCATCAGCGCCGCGGCAACGAGAAACAGCACGAGGATTTTCAGGCGGAATGCCGCCGTCCGCTCCTTCAGCAGCATGACGAAAACCAGAAGGATGGTGGCGAACAGAAACAGGCCCCATGCCGCGCGTGAAAACGACAGGAAGATGCCGAGAGACAGAATCAGCAGGCCGACGATCCGCCACGGCGCATGCATCGCCTTGCCGGAAAGCAGGCCGTAGATCAGGTAAAGCGACGGCGTCACGAGGAAGGGGCCGAAGACGTTCGGATCCTGAAACGCGCCCTTGGCGCGATCGTAAAGGGTAAAGACCTCGAAACCGGGAATGGCGTGAAAATATCCGATGATGCCGAGCAGGGAGGTTATCAGCGCGGCGGCGAGCCAGGCCCGGAAAATCAGCAATAACCGCTGGTGCTTGTCCTCGATGATCGCCGCATAAAAAACCGAGGTCAGCGCCAGAAAGGTCGATACGGCGAGATAGAGCGGTCCCTCATCCAGATTGGCCATGGTGGTGAGCGAAAGATAACCGCCGACATTGAAGGCGAGCAGCAGGCACAAAAGCAGGACGACGGTGCGCGAAAGGCGCAAGCCCAGCAGGAACCAGATGGCCACTTGCCCCACCATCATCAGCTCGTAGGGCGCCGGTTCGGAAATCACGAAGCCGGAAAGAAAAACGCCAAAAGCGATGAAGAACGCGCCGACCAGCCGCATGGCGGCAAGCGGCGCGTCAAAATCCGGTGCGTGCTGGTAACCGGTGTGGGTCAATAGGCGTTTTCCGATTTGAGCAGCCGGATCGGCGTCAGGAACAGGATCTTGAGATCGAGAAACAGCGACCAGTTCTCGATATAATAGAGATCGTATTCGGTACGGAACTTGATCTTGTCGCCGTGGTCGATCTCACCGCGCCAGCCATTGATCTGCGCCCAGCCGGTAACGCCGGGCTTGACCTTGTGCCGCGCAAAATAATGCTCCACCACCTCGGTGTATTTCAGGTCTCCTGTCTGGGCATGCACGGCGTGTGGGCGTGGCCCGACCAAAGAAAGATCGCCGTGCAGAACGTTGAAAAGCTGCGGCAGCTCATCCATCGAGGATTTCCGCAGGAACCGGCCAACCGGCGTGACGCGCGGATCGTTCTTCGTGACGGCCTTTTTCGCCGTGGGATCGCTGAGTTCCGTATACATGGAACGGAACTTCCAGACATTGATCGTTTCGTTGTTGAAGCCGTGGCGCTTCTGCTTGAAGAAAATGGGGCCTTTGGAGGTTGTCTTGACGGCGATCGCGGCACCCAGCATCACCGGCCACAGAAGGACGATGCCGATGAGGCTGAAAGTGATGTCGAATATTCGCTTTGCCACCGAATCCCAGTCGCGGATCGGCTTGTCGAACACATCAAGCATCGGCACCGTGCCGACATGGGAATAGGCGCGGGGGCGGAAACGCAATTTGTTGGCATGCGCCGCGATGCGGATATCGACGGGCAGCACCCAGAGCTTGCGCAGGAGCTGGAGGATACGCGCCTCGGCGCTGAGCGGCAGGGCGATGATCAGCATGTCGAGCTTGGTCAGTCGCGCAAATTCCACCAGCTCCGCAAAGGTGCCGAGCTTGGGGTAACCGGCGACGACATCGGGCGAACGCTCGCTTTTGCGGTCGTCGAAAATGCCGCAGATGCGGATATCGTTGTCCGATTGCTGTTCGAGTGAGCGGATGAGGTCCTTGGCGGCATCGCCGCCGCCGACGATGACGGCGCGGCGTTCCATCACGCCGTTGCGGCCCCAGTGGCGAATGGCAAAGCCGAGGATCAGCCGTCCGGTGAAAACGGCAATTCCACCCGTTGCGTACCAGATGCCGAAGGCCTGCCACGAATGCAGCACCTCGGGGGAAAACAGGAGAAGGAAACAGGCGATCCCGACGAAGGACAGGCAGACGGCGCCTTGAATGCGGGCGAACATCTTCAACGGCGCGCGCAGCGTCGGAAGCTGATAACAATCGCCCGCCTGCAGAAGCAGCACGCAGAGTGCTGCACCCAGCACGCCGCTGCCAAAAAGCACGAGAAACGTTTCAAGACCACGATCGGCGCCAATGCCGTTGACGATGGCCGCGATGACCACAAGCATCGCAAATTCCAGAAGCCGCAACTGGCCAATCACCATGTTTGGCGAATGGTTGCCGGCGCGCAGCTGGTTGGCGATCTGCCGTGCAAGCGGATTGAGAACGACGGTTTCGGATGCGGGTGGCTCCCCGGCTTCGCGCTCGGAGATTTTCTTGCGCAACGACGCCAGATCGAATTGCAGTCTTTCCTTGTCAGCCTTGGTCATCGTTTTGGTCCGCACCCTCTAGTGTATCGGTCCGAAAATCGGAATCGATTTTCGACAGGAACGATGCACAACTTCAAAGTGGTAGAGCGTACTTGTCCGTCCGAATGGACGCACGTGCTCTACGAGCAGGAAACTAGCCGAAACATGCTAAGAAACGTTTATGATGAGTTTCTACAGGACGGCGAAATATACAATTAAAAATCGTGTTTTTAAAATGTTTCTAGAGCGAAAGCAGGCCGCGATAGAGCTTCATCATGTCACTGGCCATGACCGGTGTTGAAAATTTCGCCTTGAAGCTGTCGGGGCGGGGCATTACCCGTTTTGCCCAGTCGTCGTCTTCGGCGTCCTTGACCATGATCTTTGCCAGCGCATCGGCATTTCCGGCCGGAACGAGCGCCTCGCTATCCTCCCCCAGCACCTCGGGAATGCCGCCTACATGCGAAGCGATGACGGTTTTCCCCGCTGCGAGCGCTTCCAGCACGATATAGGGCATCGCCTCGGCGCGCGAAGGAACCACCACCGTCGGCGCCAGTTCGAATGCCTGTCTGGCGGGCATGGCGGCATGCATGGAAATCCGTTGAGAAAGCCCCGCCTTGTCGATCATCGAGGCATATTTGTCCCTGTCCGGCCCGTCGCCGACGATCACACCGGACATGGGCTGGCCGATGCTGCGTTCCATTCTGGCGAAGGCCTGAATGAAGACGTCCGGCCCCTTCAGGTCGCGCAGCATGCCGATATAGAGGAAACGCGCGGCACCCTCGCGGGCGGGCACGGTTTCAAACTCGTTTTCCTGCACGCCGTTATAGATCATCGCGGTGCGGGTGCGCGGTTTACCGACCTTGGTTTCGTAGGTTTCCTGTTCGAAATTGCACACGAAACACAGGGCGTCGGTGAAATGTTCCTGAAACCGCTCGATCCGCAGGAACAGCTGTCCCTTCAGGCTCTTGCGGTCGTAATGCAGGCTGCCGCCATGCGGCGAATAGAGGCGGGCTACGCGATACCTGTTTACCCGCAACAATGAGCCGATCAGCCGGGCCAGAGCGCCACCCTTGGCGCTGTGCCCGTGCAAAATGTCCGGCCGCAAACTTTTGATATGGTTGTAGGACTTAAAGAGTGCCCACAGGTCACCGGGGCTGATCGAGCGCTTGATGGGCAGACGGGTCAGCCCCAGCTCCAGCATCGGGGCGATCTGTGCGAAAA
Source organism: Rhizobium sp. AN73 (assembly GCF_030757975.1). Taxonomy (NCBI): domain Bacteria; kingdom Pseudomonadati; phylum Pseudomonadota; class Alphaproteobacteria; order Hyphomicrobiales; family Rhizobiaceae; genus Rhizobium; species Rhizobium sp. AN73. Next base: position 1,380,915 of record NZ_JARWME010000002.1, on the reverse strand, counting down.
GCCGTTCCTCATGCGCGCCGCCGGTGGAGCTGTCACAGAGGATACCGACCTTGTGGCCCTGTTTGACATGTTCTTCGATCAGGTCGCGCACATGGCGGAAGACACCGCCGACGGGGGAGCGGAAACAGTGAATGATGCGCAGGGGAGGGCCGTCATCCGCCATATCAGCCACTCCGTTTTCAGAAGAAGCGTTCGCGTACATAAACCGTATCGCCCGCAAGAATTGGTGCGGTGATCCCGATCCGGCCGGTCATCACCTCGGTATTGATTTTGCGGGTTATGTCGACATCGGCCTGGTTGGCGCGCGGGGTGAAGCCGCCGGCAATGGCGATGGCATTTTGCGCGGTCATGCCGGGCACATAGGAATATTGGCCGGGACGGCCGACTTCGCCCATGATGAAAACGGGGCGATAACGGTCGATCTCGATCGTCACATCAGGATCACGCAGATAGCCCTGACGCAACTTGGCGGCAATGGCGGCTTCGAGCTGCGGGAGGGTCTTGCCTCTCGCGGGAACCTGACCGACCAGCGGGAAGGCGACGTAACCGGCCTGATCGACCGTATAGGTATTCGTCAACCCGGTCTGCTCGAACACGTTGATGCGCAACCTGTCGCCGCTATCGATGTGATAGGGCTGCAAGGCGACCTCGTGAAAAGCCTTGGGCGCGGGTTGATATGCCGCGCAACCGGAAAGGGCCGTCAGCACGGCAAGCGTCAGTGCGGTGGCATGTCGTGATCCGGCGAGCGGCATCTCATCTGGCTCCGAGTCGAACTATGAGCATTCTTATCGTTCTGTTAGGGTTAATGCGCGGTAAACGGTTGGTCCGAAGGATGGTAATATCGGCTTTATTTCGTCGGCTTCGTCGCAATTAACTGTTGTGTTACCGGAAAGACTTAAACTTCGCGAGAATTGGCCCTCTATATTTGAGCGCCCGAGGTTTATCTCGGTTACGGAGCCCGCATGAACGGCGATCGCATTGATGACAGGGATGTGGATATCGATCTCGCGCGGCTTGTCGCTGCCATATGGCAACGCAAGGGCCGGATAGCGGCCATCACGCTGCTGGCCGGGGGCGCAGCCTTCGTTGTCGCAAGCATGATGTCGCCCGCTTACAAGGGAGAGGCGCGCGTCCTTATCGAATCGCGCGCGGCCTCCTTCGGCGCGTCGCAGCAGTCGAACGCACCCGCCGAACCCGTGCTCGATGAATTGACCATCTCCAGCCAGGTGCAGATCCTGCAATCCGTCGACCTTATCAAGCAGGTCGCGAAAGACATGAAGCTTTATGAGCAGCAAGAGCTTGACCCGGCGGCGCGTCCTTCCCTTGTCTCGAAGCTGCTGGTAGCGGTCGGCCTCAAGAAGGATCCGCTGCAGGTGCCGCCCGAAGAACGGATTCTGAAGGCGTTCCGGGAGAAATTGCAAGTCTATCAGGTCGAAAGCTCGCGCGTCATCACGGTCGAGTTCTCTTCCGAGGACCCGATGCTTGCGGCTGCCATCCCCAACGCGATGATGAAAGCCTATATCGCGCTGCAAAGTGGCGCGAAACTGGACACCAGCACGGAGGCGGCGCGCTGGCTGGAGCCGGAGATCGCCAATCTGCGCGAAAAGGTACGGGATGCGGACAGGAAGGTCGCGGATTACCGCGCTTCGTCCGATATTCTGTCGGCGGGGCAGGGTGAAACGCTTGCCACCCGCCAGCTCAGTGATATTTCGACCGAACTCGGCCGTATCCGCGGGGAGAGGGCCAATGCAGAGGCACGGGCGGAAGGCGTGCGCAACGCACTTTCGAGTGGACGTCCGCTTGATACCTTCCCGGATGTCGTCGCTTCGCCGATGATCCAGAGATTGAAGGAGAGCGAAGCTGCCATGCGCAGCCAGATTTCCGACCTGTCATCCTCGCTGCTGGAAGGCCATCCGCGCATCAAGGCGCTGCGCAACCAGCTTGACGGCATACAGCGGCAAATCCAGGAAGAGACCCGCAAGGTACTCGCAAGCCTCGAAAACGAGGCCAATGTCTCTCGTCTGCGGGAACGGCAGCTTGTCCAGCAATTGAACGTGCTGAAAACGGAAAGCGTGCGTGCCGGCGAACAGCAGGTCGGCCTGAACGACCTGGAGCGTGAGGCCTCGGCCCAGCGGCAGCTTCTGGAAACCTATCTCGCCCGGTATCGCGAAGCGACGTCGCGCGCCGGTTCCGTGGATTCCACGCCCGCCGATGCGCGTGTGATCTCGACGGCAGTGGAGCCGCGCGAACCCTATTTCCCGAAGACGGGCGCCATCACCATCGTCGTCACGCTGGCGGCCTTTCTTCTCTCCTGCATCGTCGTCATGCTGGTGGAACTGTTCACCGGGCGGGCGTTGAAGCCGGTCGGCAAAAACCATGTTCCGCCGCTGTCCGATCCGCCACCGCCCGCAAGAGCGCCTGCCGAAACGGATGAGACTACGGACGAGACCACGGATATGCCGGAACAGCCTCTTCCCGCCCGTCACGAGGACGCGCCGCCCGCGGTTCGGGCCATGCCTGCCGCTGCGCGCCAGTCCGTCGTCCAAGAGGAAGAGCAAATACCGGTCGCTGCCGTTGCTGCGACACCGGCTTTGCCGGTGGAAGACGTAGCGGCTGCGAAAGCGGAAGCTGCGGAAGAAGAGATCGACACCGACGACAATTTCTCGATCGACGCCGTCGCATCTTTCCTCGCCACCCGTCTTGCCAAATCCGTCGCCGCCGTCGTGTCTCCGGCTGGTGATAGTGGCTCGACCACGACCGTCATGCTTGCACGCGCTTTGTCAGAAATGGGACGGTCCGTCGTTCTCGTCGATATGACGGCGTCGGCCTGTCCGACGCGTCTGATGGCGCCTGAGGCCGGGTTGCCGGGTGTCATGGATCTTCTGGCGGGTGCTGCTGCCTTTGGCGAAACCATTCACGGCGACCGGCTTTCCGACGCCCATATCGTTCCTCGCGGCAATGCGCAGCCGCGTGAGGCCATGCGCGCCATCGACCGCCTGACGATGATCCTCAGCGCGCTTTCCGATGCCTATGATACGGTTCTCGTGGAATGCGGTGCGGTGCAGATATCGAGCCTTGAGAAAATGTTGCGCAATCTGCCGGCGGAAATCATCGTTTCCGTTCCCGGCAATGATGGCGCGATGCTGGAAAAGACCCTGGGCGAACTGGTTTCTCACGGCTACGGGCAGGCATTGCCGATGACCGGCATGCGCAAACCGGACCGCCTGAGCGCTGCCTGACAGACCACAGGCGGTAATCCGTTCAGCCGGCGACGTCTGTGCGGGGCCTGCCGGCGCGGAAACGCTGAATGAAGGCATAGAGCGCCGGATTGGATTTGATCACGCTCTTCGTGCGGGCAATGGCGATATAGGCCGCCGCCGCCGCGGCCCTTCAATGTCACCGGCAGGAAAATATCGTGTTGCACGGTGGAAAGCGGACACCAGCTGCGCTTGTAAAGCTGATCGCCGACGCCGAAATCGAAGATCGCGGCTTTTTCGTTGCAAGCCCGTTCGATCATCAGCCAGAACAGCAGCTCGCCGGGGCTGATGTCCTCAACCGCCTCATCGATTGAACCGAACTGGCAGATGACATGGTCCTGCTTGCGCGAAAGACCCGATATGGCAGCGATGACACCTTCGTTTTCGCCATGCAGACGAATGGCGTGCAACTCCAGAAGACTGTCCGTGCCCGTCTCCGGAAACGTCGCTAGATCGTGGAAAAACTCCTGCACCGATTGATCGCGAAACACATCCGGAATGCCCTGCGAGGCGAAACGGACGGCCTTCTGCCGGAAGAACACCCGCAACAATTCGCATTTTTCCTGGGGTGATCGCGCGATCACATGGCTATAGCCACCTATTTCCCCGACCCTTCGGCTCTGGATGCGGAATTTCTTTCGCCGCCTTTTGGCGTTGATTTGCCGAAGCGTGCTCTCGAAACTCTCCATCAGGGGAAGCTGGAAGGCCGGGTTCGGGTTTTCAACGGATGCCAGATGCGCGAGCGGGTTGGTCCTGCCACGCCAGATCAGCGGTATGTTCTGCAAGGCCAGAATATCTGCCCGACCATGGAGCAGCTTTCGCGCCTCGCGAGCAATGGCCGCCGCCGTCTTATGCCCTGCCTCTTCGGCGAAGGACCGGTCGAAAAGTCCGGTATTGATATTGTTGAAACGGCCGCCGGGAAAACACGCCTTGCGGATGCCGCCTTCCTGAACGATTTCGAGCGGCAGCAGGAAGACCGTCCTGCCGCTCTGCCTGCCGCGAATGATGAGGAGGGGGCTGTCCTGTGTTTGCGCCCAGATGGAACACCAGCCGAACCCCTGATGCAGCGAATTGAGCGGGTCGCTCTCCAGCTGCTCCCAGTCAGAACGGATGGTCGAGGCATCGTCAACGAGATCGATAGCCAGACGATCGGTGCCCCGCCGCTCGATTTGCACGGCGGCTGGTCCCTTACCCTCGCTGACTGTGACCGGCCCCTCAGCCGCCATCCACTCTCTCCGGTTGTTTCGGTGAGACTATACCGTTGAGCGGCAAACAAGAGGTTTATAAAATTTCGACTTCTGGATGTCCCGTGGCAGGCAGGTGCCTATCCCTGCTTTTTGGATCCGGCCATCCATTTGATGACCAGCATGGCGGGCAGTATCCACAAAAGCCCGCTCAGCACGAAGTAGGCAAGATGCACCCACCATGGCGATTGCGCCAGCGTCGCCGACGCGATGGCCGTCGCTGCCACGGCGTAAACCACAACGAGGCAGATGATGACGATGGTGCCGATGAGCGATCTGAGGCGAGGGTGCATGAAATCTTCCGTAACCGAGCATGTCTCCCAAAACTGTCACCGGTTTTGGGAAAAAGGCATGTGTAAAACAAAAAATCTAGATCGTCTTGGTGATTCGAAGGAGAGACAGGACGATCTAATGTCTGGCGCGACTATACCGCCGCGACCGGATGCCGCAAACCCTGAGGCCTTGTTTTGTGGTGCCGGTTGGGGCTAATCAACATGACTATATGATGGAGACCTCAAAGATGCGTTCTAGCGGCATGACGATGGCAAATGGTTCTGCGGAAATGGTGGTGGAGGCTGCCCTGCAGAAACAGGAGAAGGACCGCCGCCTGCTGCGCATCTGGCTGCGCGTCGTTCTCTTCACGCTCTTCTGTCTCGTTCTTGTCGGCGGCGCGACGCGGCTTACCGAATCTGGCCTGTCGATTACCGAATGGAAACCGATTCATGGCGCCATCCCGCCGCTTTCCGTTGCCGAATGGGAAGAGGAATTCCAGCTCTACAAGCGTATTCCCCAATATCAGGAAATCAACCGGGGCATGTCGCTCGATGAGTTCAAGACGATCTTCTGGTGGGAATGGGCGCATCGTCTGCTTGCCCGCGCCATCGGCCTCATCTTCGCCCTGCCGCTCGCCTTCTTCTGGTTGACCGGCCGCATCGAAAAGCGCCTGCGTCTGCCGCTCATCGGCCTTCTTGGGCTTGGCGGCTTTCAGGGCTTCGTTGGCTGGTGGATGGTGTCATCAGGCCTCGTCAACCGCACGGATGTCTCGCAATATCGCCTTGCCACGCATCTGACGATCGCCTGCCTCATCTTTGCGGGTTGCATGTGGATATTGCGCGGCCTGTCGCACCATTCGCCCGATGCTGCCAATGAAACGACCGGCCGCCGTTTTGCCGCGCTGCTGACCTTCCTCTGTCTGTTCCAGATTTATCTCGGTGCGCTGGTGGCGGGGCTGAATGCCGGTCTCTCTTACAATACCTGGCCGCTGATGGACGGTTCTCTGGTGCCTGGCGATCTTTTCCTGCAACAGCCCTGGTGGATCAACCTGTTTGAAAACCCGAAGACGGTGCAGTTCGTCCATCGCCTGGGGGCCTACACCCTGTTTGCCGCCACGCTGTGGCACATGGTGTCCCTTGCCCTTGCCCGTGCCTTGCCCGGCACGCCGCATGCCCGCCGCGCCGTGCTGTTCTTCGTGCTGATCTCCATTCAGGCGGCACTCGGCATCACCACGCTTCTGATGCATGTCGATATTCATGTGGCGCTCGCCCATCAGGGCATGGCACTGATCGTGCTCGGTTTTTCGGTCGCCCACTGGCGCGGATTCATCGGCGAATATCCGGCCCCGGTCGCGGTTGAGGTCAGGGATTGAGAGCCGTTAAAACTGCTTCAGCACGGTGTTGATGGTCGCCGCAACGGCCAGTTCGTCGTCGCACTCCCTGGCATTGCCGTCTTCTTCATGCCACGCCGCCGAAAGGCAGCCATAAGCGAAGGCATATTGCAGAAGCACCTGTTCGTCGCGTTTGAGCGTCTTTGCGAAAATCGCCGCCATGGAGGCGATGCGCGCTTCACTGCGTGTCAGATCGAAGCGGTCTAGCGGGTTGGAGAACATGTTGGCGACATCAAGTGCCGCATCGCCGATCAGGCCAGCCGGGTCGATGACGATCCAGCCGCGCGCACTGCGCATGATGTTCTCATGGTGCAGATCGCCGTGCAGCGGCCTGATATCGCTTTGGCGGCCGATAAGCTCCTGCGCGAGCGTAGCGCCCTCGATATAGAGGCTGTCCGCACCGTCATCACGGTCCTGTTTGGCTTTACGGAACAGGCTTTGGAAATATCGCGGCAGTGTCAGCAGGCTTGTTGGCGGCGTCTGTATTGATGGCCGGTGATAGTGCAGGAGAACATCGGCGGCGATTGCGGTCGCGGCATCGTCATCACCATCCCGGAACAGCACGTCGCGTAAGGTTTCCGTGCCGGCATGTTCCATCAGGAGAATGTCGTCGGAGCGGTCGAGCAGCTTCACGCAGCCGATACCCGCTCGCCATTCAATGAAATCCGCGCCGCGCAGGCTGTCTTTCAGAACCTTGTGTTTCAGTGCCTTGGCGACGGCAAGGGAACCATCGCCAAGTCTGACTTCGTAAACCACCCCGGCCGGCGTATCGGCAATCTGTTTTGCGGCCTCGATATTCCACGAGGCCGGAAAAGCGGGGATGGCCAATCTCATGCAGACAGCATCAGTTCCATGTTCTGGACAGCTGCACCGGATGCGCCCTTGCCGAGATTGTCGAGCAACGCCACGAGATTGATGTGTTCGCCGCCCGGCGTGCCGAATACGAACAGCTTCATCGTGTCCTTGCCCGCCAGTTCCTCAGCATCGATGCGGGAAAGCCCCTTGCTCTCGGCAAGCGGAACCACGCTGACGATGTCCTGTCCGGCATAATGGGCGGCAAGCGCTGCATGCACGGTCTCGATGGTCGTGCCTTCCCTAAGGTCTGCGGCAAACAGCGGAACCTGCACGATCATGCCCTGCGGGAAACGTCCGACGGAGGGCGCAAACAGCGGCGCACGGTCGAGCTGGCCATGGATGGTCATCTCGGGAACATGCTTGTGCGCGAGCGTCAGGCCGTAGAGGAAGTTGTTGGCGCTGATCGCATCGTCCCGGCTCTGGTCTTCCATCTGCGCAATCATCTGCTTGCCGCCACCGGTATAACCGGAGACCGCATTGACGCTAACAGGATAACCGTCCGGCAGGATGCCGCTGGCGCGCAGCGGACGCAGCAGGCCGATCGCGCCTGTCGGGTAGCAGCCCGGATTGGCGACGAAGCGGGCGGAACGAACCTTTTCGCCCTGTTCCTTGTCCATTTCGGCAAAACCGTAAGCCCAGTCCTTGTGGACGCGATAGGCGGTCGAGGTGTCGATGATGCGGACATTGTTGTTGCTGGCCACCATCGAGACGGCTTCCCGGGAAGCATCGTCCGGCAGGCAGAGGATCGAAATGTCGGCGTTGTTGAGCATATCCTCGCGGATAGCAGCGTTGCGACGCTCGGCTTCGGGAATGGACAGCAATTCGATATCGCGGCGACCAGCAAGGCGCGTGCGGATCTGCAGACCCGTTGTGCCGTGTTCGCCATCGATGAATATCTTCGCTGTCATGTCCTTGTCCTGACTTTTCAAAGGGTTGTGGGGATAATCGGAATCAGTTTTTCAAGTGCCGTTTTTTACTGTCAGCCGGCCTTCGCCAGCCGTTCGGCACGCAGGCCAAGCATATACATTGCAACGGTGGCTCCGGCAATGGCGGTGATATCAGCGTGGTCGTAAGCGGGCGCAACTTCCACCACGTCGGAGCCGCGAATATCGAGCTGGCCGAGCCCGCGCAGGACGGACAGGATCTTGGCGCTGGTCGGCCCACCGGCGACAGGTGTGCCGGTTCCGGGCGCGAAGGCGGGATCGAGGCAATCGATATCGAAGGTGAGATAGACCGGTATGCCTGCCGTGTGCTTGACGATCAGCGAGGCTATGTCGCTTGCCCGCATCTCCTCCACCTCATAGCCGTGGAGAATGCGGATGCCGAAATCCTCCGGCGCATGGGTGCGGATGCCGATCTGGATCGAGCGGTCTGGATCGATCAGGCCGTCGCGCACGGCGCGCGCCACGAAGGAACCGTGGTCGATGCGTTTGCCGTCATCGAACCATGTGTCCTGATGCGCATCGAAATGCACCAGCGCCAGCGGGCCATGTTTGGCCACATGCGCCTTCAGAAGCGGCCAGGTGATGAAATGGTCGCCGCCGAGCGTCAGCAGATAATCGGTTTTGGAGATGATCTTGCGCGCTTCCTTTTCGATTGCCTCTGGCGTTTTCCAGTGATTGCCATAGTCGAGCAGACAGTCGCCATAATCGATCGTCGGCATATGGGCGAAGAGATCGCGGGCGAAGGGATATTGCGGGTCGTTATCGAAGATCGCGGAGGCGCGGCGGATCGCCTGCGGCCCGAAGCGTGCGCCCGGCCGGTTGGATGTTGCCGCATCGAAGGGGACGCCCCAGATGGCCGTCGATACGCCCTTGAGGTTCTTGGTATATTTGCGCCGCATGAAGGAGAGGACGCCCGCATGGGTGGGGTCGGTCGCAGCCGATGTGAGCGTTGCGGCGGTGAAGGCGTGGTCGATGGTTTTGGACGGCATTAATCACCTCGTTGCGGACTGTGAGGTGAGGGTGCTGTCTTCTCTTCAAAAAAACAAGGGAGCAAAACAACGAAAAAAGGCGGAGCCGAAGCCCCGCCTTTCGAAGGTATATTGCACCAGTAAGCGATTAACGCTTGGAGAACTGGAACGAACGGCGGGCCTTGGCCTTACCGTACTTCTTACGCTCGACAACGCGGCTGTCGCGGGTCAGGAAGCCACCCTTCTTCAGAACAGCGCGCAGGCCCGGTTCGAAGTAGGTGAGGGCCTTGGACAGACCGTGACGAACGGCACCGGCCTGACCGGACAGACCACCACCGGCAACGGTGGCGATGATGTCGAACTGACCCGTGCGTGCAACGGCAACGATCGGCTGCTGAAGGATCATCTGCAGAACCGGACGTGCGAAATACGTGGTGAAATCGCGGCCGTTGATGATGATCTTGCCAGAACCCGGCTTTACCCATACGCGGGCAACGGCGTTCTTGCGCTTGCCGGTCGCGTAGGAGCGGCCGAGAGTGTCAACCTTGCGGACGTGCACGGGAGCCGAAGCTTCCGATGCCGGGGCGAGGTCTTTCAGAGAGGAAAGATCGGCCATTATCAGGCGCTCCTTACGTTCTTCTTGTTGAGCACGGCTACGTCGAGAACGACCGGCTGCTGTGCTTCGTGCGGGTGGTTCGAGCCGGCGTAAACGCGCAGGTTCTTCATCTGGCGACGGCCGAGCGGGCCGCGCGGGATCATGCGCTCGACGGCCTTTTCAACGACGCGCTCCGGGAAGCGACCTTCGATGATCTGGCGAGCCGTACGCTCCTTGATGCCACCCGGGTGACCGGTGTGCCAGTAGTACTTCTTGTCGGAGTACTTGTTGCCGGTGAAGGCAATCTTTTCCGCGTTGATAACGATGACGTTGTCGCCATCATCAACGTGGGGGGTGTAGGTGGCCTTGTGCTTGCCGCGCAGGCGGGTAGCAATGATGGTGGCGAGGCGACCAACAACGAGGCCTTCGGCGTCGATGATGACCCACTTCTTCTCCACCTCAGCAGGCTTCTGAACGAAAGTAGACATAGGTTTCACTCTCTAACGTGGACCCGTCATCCTCTTTTTGAATAGAGCATACGGGCGTTTCTTGTTGCTTGGTTTGGTCGCATGGAAGGCGACCGCAAATGACCATATTCCGCTTGGAATTCGATCTGGCGCGCTTATACGGTGTAGCTGCGGAAGCGTCAATATGACGGTTTTGGCTGATCGTAAAAATAAGACAATAAAAACAATATGTTATTTATGTGGTATTATTTTACCCCATTAATCTGGTCCGTTTTATCCCAGTCGCATGACCAGAACGCCCGCCGCGATGATGCCACCGGCGAGATAACGCCAGATGCTGGCGCGTTCTTTGAGGATCACGACGGAGATAACCAGCGCAAACAGAATGGAGGTTTCGCGAAGGGCCGCGACGACGGCGACGGGGGCCTTGGTCATGGCGTAGAGCGCCAGCCCGTAGGAGAGAATGGAGCCGCCGCCACCGATCAGGCCACGCCACCAGTTGCGCTGCACATGCCGCGCGACCGCGCCTACGCCGCGCTGGTAAAAGGCAAAACCGAAAAGCAGCACGGGCGGCAGCAGCGACATCCACAGCGTATAGGAAATCGCATTACCGGAAAGCCTTGCGCCGACACCATCGACGAAGGTGTAGGAGGCGATCACGAAGGCATTGATAAGCGCAAGGATGATTGCCTTGCCGCCGCCGCGCCGTGCTTCGAAGGCAAGCGTCAGGATGCCGCCGGAAATGATAGCGATCCCGGCAAGCGCAAGCGGGCTTAGAACCTCGCTCAGAAAAAGGCTGCTCGTTGCCGCGACGATCAGGGGCGCAACGCCGCGCATGACGGGATAAACAAGGCCGATATCGCCGATCGTATAGGCGGCGGCGACAAGGCGGAAATAGGCAAATTGCAGAAAAGCCGAGGCGATGAGGAACGGAATGGCCACCGGCGCGGGAAACGGCAGGAAGGGCAGGAACGGTAACGAGCAGGCCGCGGCCCCCGCCGCGATCAGCGAGGCGTCCAGCGACTTGTCGGATCCGGATTTTACCAGCGCATTCCATCCGGCATGCAGTATCGCGCCCAGAAGCACCAGAATAAGAATGTCAAATGTCACAATAGAGACTCGCTCGCGGGCTACTCTGGGCAACCTACAGCATCGGCTTGAAAACCGGAATCCATTTTCGAGGGTGGCGATGTGAGACGCCGATCCTGCTGCGCAAGCCGCGGCAACTTTACGGATTATGACGCGCGTTAAATTTCGGGTTGGTGCCTGTTGCGAGACGAAGTGGACGGCTTTGCCTGAGCTGGTATGCACCGCTGCTCATGATTTCATCAGCGAGACGGATGCGTCGATGTCTGGCGCACAGCTTGTGGTTTCGTTACGGAGCCTATTTTTCGAAAAATGCCACCGATTTCGGCGATTATTTCCGCTCAAAATCTCCCGTATTCCGCAGGGAGAGGTGTATCAATTTATTGATGGCGCCTTTGCCAAAAATGAAAAGAAGTTTCAATTCATTACTGAAGCGCTGACTGCAACGTTGCAGTTTTGCCTATGGTTTGATTTGCAGAATAACTTTCTGAAAATTAGATGTGGCTAATTAATCGGTGAACGGAATGAAAACAAACAGGAGACGAAGGGCGCATGATATGCACGCAAATGTTGTTTTAGCAAGTATTCCCCCTAATAAGCACCTTTTGAGAACTGGACAAAAATACTCAATACAACGGTGGTTGGGGTGTTTTTGTGAAATCATTTTGCGCAGGCGACACCGTGCCGTGACGGGATGATGAACCCACCATGTTCAGTATTTTCAATCAGGCAGGGGTTCAAGAGAACGATGTCGCTTCCTAGATTGAGAATGACAGCCGCAAAAAAGCGGTGCCAAAAACGCTTTCGCTGATTTATGCGGGAGACGCGATGCTCGCGGGCTATCAAGCGTCGGACCGCGCCGGAGAACCTCAAACCGCACGATATGCCAGAGGGAGAAGTTGACATGCAGCATGATACTTATGAGCCGGATTACCTCAGAAAAATCCTGACGGATGTCAGGACCATCGCTCTGCTCGGCGCGTCTCCCAATCCGGACCGGCCGAGCCATGGCGTCATGCGTTTTCTCTTGTCCAAGGGTTACCGTGTGTTCCCGGTCAATCCCGGTCAGGCGGGCAAGGAGATATTGGGGCAGAAGGTCTATGCCCGGCTCGCTGATATTCCCGAACCTGTCGACATGGTCGATGTGTTCCGGGCACCCGAATATTTGTCGGCGATTGTCGAAGAGGCGATATTGCTGCCCGAGCGGCCATCGGTGATCTGGGGCCAGCTTTCCGTCAGGGATGACAATGCCGCCGCCAAGGCGGAGGCCTACGGCATGAACGTGGTGATGGACCGTTGCCCCGCAATTGAGTATCCGCGTCTCAATATTGTGCGATAGTTAGCACACATTGGATTTATCATTTGGCGGCAAGACATTATGATCCCTCCAAAATAGCATTGGAGGAAACATCATGCCGAGCAGCAATCCCGGGTTTTCAACGCTGGCCGTCCATGCGGGCGCGCAGCCAGACCCGACCACCGGCGCGCGCGCAACGCCGATCTACCAGACGACGGCCTTTGCCTTCCGTGACGCCGATCACGCCGCCGCCCTGTTCGGATTGAAAGAGTTCGGCAATATCTACACACGCATCATGAACCCCACCCAAGCGGTTCTGGAAGAGCGCGTGGCGGCGCTTGAGGGCGGTACGGCAGCGCTTGCCGTCGCATCCGGTCACGCCGCGCAATTGCTGGTCTTCCACACGTTGTTGCAACACGGCGATAATTTCGTCTCCGCCCGCCAGCTTTATGGCGGCTCCATCAACCAGTTCGGCCACGCCTTCAAGGGCTTCGACTGGCAGGTGCGCTGGGCCGACGCGGCCGATCCGGCCAGTTTTGAACGGCAGATCGATGACCGTACCCGCGCCATCTTCATCGAAAGCCTCGCCAATCCCGGTGGCACATTCGTAGATATTGCCGCAATTGCCGATGTCGCCCACCGGCATGGCCTGCCTCTCATCGTCGACAACACCATGGCGAGCCCCTATCTGTTGCGGCCGCTGGAGCATGGCGCGGATATCGTGCTGCATTCGCTGACGAAATTCCTCGGCGGCCACGGCAATTCCATGGGCGGTATCATCGTTGACGGTGGAACCTTCGACTGGTCGGCGACCGACAAATACCCGGCGCTGTCGCAGCCGCGGCCGGAATATTCCGGTGTCGTGCTACACCAGACCTTCGGCAATTTCGCTTTCGCCATCGCCTGCCGCGTTCTGGGCTTGCGTGACCTCGGTCCGGCAATCTCGCCCTTCAATGCCTTCCTCATCCTCACCGGCATAGAAACCCTGCCGCTGCGCGTTCAGCGCCATTCCGACAATGCGCTCGCCGTTGCCAAATGGCTGAAGGCGCATCCCAAGGTCGGCTGGGTGCATTATGCCGGGCTGGAGGACAGCGACAACTACGCCATCCAGCAGCATTATTCGCCAAAGGGGGCGGGGTCCGTCTTCACCTTCGGCATCAAGGGTGGTTATGCCGCTGGCAAGGCGCTGGTGGAAGGCCTGCAACTCTTCTCGCATCTCGCCAACATCGGCGATACGCGCTCTCTGGTCATCCATCCGGCCTCCACCACCCACGCGCAGCTGACACCGGAACAGCAGACGGCAGCAGGCGCCGGGCCGGATGTGGTGCGCCTGTCGATCGGCATCGAAGATGTCAAAGACATCATCGCCGATCTCGAACAATCGCTTGCAAAGCTCTGATAGACCGGGATCGTCATGACGAATTTTCTGGCATTCGAAGATACACAGACCGCTGCGGACGATAATGTTTCCGTTGAGGTGGAGCATAGTGCACCCGCGCCGGAAAGGCTGATTTCCGGCGATCCCAGATTCACCACATGGAATCTGGAGGAAGCGCCTGGTGGCATCTATGCCGGTATCTGGCAGTCGACGCCCGGCAAATGGCGGGTGGTCTATGACGAATGGGAATATTTCAACATTCTCGAGGGTCACTCGATCCTGACCGAGGATGGCGGAACCCCGCGCGACCTGAGAGCGGGCGACAGGCTGATCCTGCGGCCGGGATTCAAGGGCACCTGGGAGGTCGTCGAAACGACCCGCAAGGATTATGTCATCCGGCTTTAGTGGCCGGATGATTTTATACGTCCACCGCCGGGAAAAGGTAATTTCCCGCGTGGCTGTCACCAGCTGAGATCGAGCCGTTCCAGACCGTGGAAATGATAGACGTCCTTGACCCTGGGCGGCTCGGCAATCTTCAGACCCGGCAGGCGCTTGAAAAGCAACGGCAAAGCGAGGTTCAGCTCCAGCCTCGCCAGCGGCGCGCCGATGCAGAAATGGATACCGGCGCCGAAGGAGACGTTGGCGCCTTCGTTCCGGTCCGGCCTGAAGGCCAGCGGATCGGAAAATTTCGTCGGATCGAGATTGGCCGCTGCCAGAATGAGGCTGACCTTGTCGCCGCGTTTGAATTCCACGCCGTCAATCTCCACCGGTTCCAGAACCCAGCGCTGGAAGATATGGACGGGCGCGCAGATGCGCAGCGTCTCCTCAACCGTGCGTTCCGTGGCCGTCTCGTCGTGGAACAGGGTGTCGGGGGAAATGCCGCTTTCCAGAATGATGCGCACGGAATTGCCGATCTGGTGCACGGTTGCCTCGTGCCCAGCGTTCAACAGAACGATGGTGGTGGAGATCAGCTCGTCGTCGGTCAGATACTGGCCCTTGTGTTCCGTGTGGATCATGTGGCTCAGCAGATCGTCCTTCGGCTCCGCCCGCCGCTCAGCAATCACGCTGCGCACATAGTCTGAGAATTCATGCGCGGCCTTGTCGGCCAGAAGCTCGTCCTCGGGGGTGCGCTTGAACATGTACATGCCGACATAGGCGTGCGACCATTTCAGCAGCTGCGGCCCCATTTCTTCGGGAATGCCGATCATCCGCGCGATCATCGTTACCGGAATGATGTCGGCATAGGAGGCTAGCAGTTCCGTCTCGCCGTTCCGCTCGAAGGCGTCGATCAGCCGGTTGGCGAGTTCCTCGATTTTCGGCTTCATCTTGTCGACATGCCGCGAAACGAAGGCACGGTTGATGAGCGTGCGCAGCCGCGTATGTTCCGGTGGTTCCAGTTCCAGAAGCGAATGCTGCTCGGCGGCATCGAAATGCTTCACATGTTCGAGCGGCTCTGCCAAGCCGATTTCCTCGCGGCTCGCGACATGCAGGATCTGCCGTCCGAACCGGCGATCGCGCAGAAGGGCGCTGACATGCTCGTATCCGGTGAAGAACCATTGCCGCTGCTCTTCCCAATAGAAGGTGGGACATTGGGCATGCAGGGCGGCATAGACCGGGTTCGGGTCGTTGTAGAAGGCCGGGTCGCGGGCATCAAGGGAAACACGGCGCGTGGCGGTGTCGATTTTGAGAAAGGGAAATGTCGCTGTCATGCCTATGGTTTAGTCCGCGCGTGGTGGTTTGGGAAGGCCGTGAAAAAGCCCCCGCATGTGTTTCTCTATGTGTCCCTGGGTGGTGATGTCGTCACCGACTGGCGATGACGGCTATCCGGTTCAGCGCCGCAACCTGCCGGTCGGCATTGTTGTCCATCGGGTTTTCGTCCCGGTCCGGGGAGGGGACGACGACATTGGCCGAATTGACGTGGATCACGGTCCGGTTGCGGCCGGCCTTCTTTGCGGCGTAAAGCGCGCGGTCGGCCTCCGTCATCATCAGGTTCAGGTCCGCATCCTTGATCATGGCTTCGGATATGCCGACGCTGGTCGTGACCTCGATGCCTTCGCCGCGCGAACTGATCTTCGAAAGGCGCAGATTGCTGCGGATGGCTTCCGCAAGCGTCACCGTGCTGGAAGGGCTTTCCACTTCGGCGACCAGTGCGAATTCCTCGCCGCCCATTCTGACGAAAAGGCCACGATCGCCGATCACGCGCTGCGCGATATTACAGAAATGCACGAGTACCGCATCGCCGGACTGATGGCCGTATCTGTCGTTGATCTTCTTGAAATGGTCGATATCGAACAGCACCAGCGCCACGTAGCGGCTGGAGGCCGCCGACCGCTTCTTGATGCGTTCGAACTCCTCCAGCAGACCGCGCCGGTTGAGAACGCCGGTGAGGTGGTCTGTCATGGCAAGCCGGTGCAGGCGGGTTTCCGTATCTTCCATGATGATCTTGGCGCTAATCATGATGATGGCCGTGAAGCCGAGCATGCCGGAAATTGAGAGCGCCGATGTCATGGGAATGGCATTGGGAATCGCGGCATTGGCAGGAATGACGATGGAAGCGACGAGCGCTCCGGCAAAAGCCTGCAGGATCAGGATCGTGGCCAGTACCTTCCGGCTGCGTGATGCGCGCGCCCTGTTGGCTAGAAGGACGCCGGCGAGCATGAAATAGCCCGTGGCCGCGCTGGCATGATAAAGCAGGATGCGGGCGACCATATCTTCGCGCACGGGTGGCACGAACATTCCGGCGACCCACAGCAGGGCCGGAATTGCAATCCAGCCGCCGAGTTTACGCTGCTCGAAGCACAAGAGGCCCGCGAGCCAGAAACCGAAGGCGGAAAGCGCCAGCGTATTGCCGACCTGAATGGACAGAAAACTGGAAATATCTCCGCGAAACGCCACCATGACAGTGCCGAAGCCTGTGGCGAGGAAACCAGCCGCGAAATAGAGATTATGCCGGCGGGAAGGGCGGTGCAGCCACAGCGTTCCCAAAAGCACGGCAAGGGTGAACGTCTCCGCCGCCCATAGTAACGTGCTCGTCTTTGCATCCAGCATTGCAAAATCCTATCTGCGCCATCATGCGGTAAAAGCGGGTCCTTTCGCACAAGGTGCGTTATGCCCGCTGGAATTGTTGAGCTGCCATTTCGCCCGGATGGGGCCATCCCCTGACGGGAACCGGAAATTCGCTGGCCAGTATCAGCAGCAAATACTAACGAGTTCTTGCCGGTGAGAAGTTATATCTGTGCATGGCGGGCGATTTTTGCCCTCGTCGCGTGTCATAGTAAAAAAATGGTGGCGGTGAGGGAAAGAGGCCTGAGCAGCCCGCCCGGTTCGAAAGCGCCGCCAACGTCGGGCCTCACGGCCTGCAAACGCTGTTGAGCCGTTAAGGATATGCGGCTTCGTGTCTTGAAGTACGGGGCAGGGACACTCTATGTAGGGAGAATGAAGGTTAGAAGTGATTCCGGAGCGGTTTTCCGCGAAGGGCAGAGTTTGACAAAGGACGGACATGAAAAATCCAGTTGATACCGCCATGGCTCTGGTGCCGATGGTCGTAGAGCAGACCAATCGCGGCGAACGCTCCTATGACATATTTTCCCGTCTTCTCAAGGAACGCATCATTTTCCTCACCGGTCCGGTGGAAGACCAGATGGCCTCGCTCGTCTGCGCGCAGCTGCTTTTCCTTGAGGCTGAAAACCCGAAGAAGGAAATCGCGCTCTATATCAATTCGCCGGGTGGCGTCGTGACCGCCGGCATGGCGATCTACGATACGATGCAGTTCATCCGCCCTGCTGTCTCGACGCTTTGCGTCGGCCAGGCCGCATCCATGGGTTCGCTGCTCCTGGCCGCTGGCGAAAAGGGAATGCGTTTCGCTACCCCGAATGCCCGCATCATGGTGCACCAGCCCTCCGGCGGTTTCCAGGGACAGGCTTCGGATATCGAACGTCACGCCCGCGACATCATCAAAATGAAGCGTCGCCTGAATGAAGTCTACGTGAAGCACACCGGCCGCACGCTGGAAGAGGTTGAAAAAACCCTTGATCGCGACCACTTCATGGATGCAGACGAGGCGAAGGACTGGGGTGTGATCGACAAGATCCTGACCTCGCGCCAGGAAATGGAAGGCGCCGCCGCGAATTAAGGCGCGACGCTTTTTGACGTTTGTTTGACCCCGCAAAGTCATTTCGGGGCTTTCAACCGCAACAGAAAGCGATATTAGTGTATATAAAGGCTGTGTTGAATTTTTATGACGTGGCCTTTGGTTTGATGGGGAATTCGTTGCAGCCGGTTATCAGCTCATGTATCTGATACCGGTTAGTACCCCGGGAAACGAGGCGGATACGGCGATGCACCCCAAGGGCGGCCGTATCGGCGGGCGGTAAGTTGACCGCGATCCGTTTGGCGGACCTGCGGCGTGCTGGAAGGAAAGAGATATGAGCAAAGTCAGCGGCAGCAACGGCGGCGACTCTAAAAATACACTCTATTGTTCATTCTGCGGCAAGAGCCAGCACGAAGTCCGGAAACTCATTGCCGGACCGACGGTATTCATCTGCGATGAATGCGTCGAATTGTGCATGGACATCATCCGCGAGGAGAACAAGACGTCGATGGTGAAGTCGCGCGAGGGTGTTCCCACCCCGCAGGACATCATCAAGATCCTCGACGAGTATGTCATCGGCCAGAAGCAGGCGAAGAAGATCCTGTCGGTGGCCGTTCACAACCATTACAAGCGCCTCGCGCACGCCTCCAAGAATGGCGATGTCGAGCTTGCGAAGTCGAACATCATGCTCGTCGGTCCGACGGGTTGCGGCAAGACCTATCTTGCCCAGACGCTCGCCCGCATCATCGACGTTCCCTTCACCATGGCAGACGCAACGACGCTGACCGAAGCCGGTTATGTCGGCGAGGACGTGGAAAACATCATCCTGAAGCTGTTGCAGGCTGCGGATTACAATGTCGAACGCGCTCAGCGCGGCATCGTCTATATCGACGAAGTCGACAAGATTTCCCGCAAGTCGGACAACCCGTCCATCACGCGCGACGTGTCGGGCGAGGGCGTTCAGCAGGCGCTTCTGAAGATCATGGAAGGCACGGTCGCTTCCGTTCCGCCGCAGGGCGGTCGCAAGCATCCGCAGCAGGAATTCCTGCAGGTGGATACGACCAACATCCTGTTCATCTGCGGCGGCGCGTTTGCCGGCCTCGACAAGATCATCTCGGCCAGGGGTGAAAAAACCTCGATCGGCTTCGGTGCGACCGTCAAGGCGGAAGACGATCGCCGCGTCGGCGAAGTGCTGCGCGAACTGGAGCCGGAAGATCTGGTGAAGTTCGGCCTCATCCCGGAATTCATCGGCCGTCTGCCGGTTCTGGCGACGCTGGAAGACCTCGACGAGGATGCACTGATCCAGATCCTGTCCGAGCCGAAGAACGCGCTGGTCAAGCAGTACCAGCGCCTGTTCGAGATGGAAGATGTGGAACTGACATTCCACGAGGACGCCCTGCGCGAGATCGCCAAGCGGGCGATCACCCGCAAGACGGGTGCCCGCGGTCTGCGCTCGATCATGGAAAAGATCCTTCTGGATACCATGTTCGAACTGCCGACGCTGGAAGGCGTGCGCGAAGTGGTGATTTCCAACGATGTCGTCAGCGGCATCGCTCGCCCGCTTTACATCTATGCGGATCGTCAGGAAGAAAAGGCCAACGTTTCGGCTTGATTGGCTGATCCGTCGCTTTGATCAATTCGGAAGGCCCGCACCCGTGCGGGCCTTTTCCGTTGTGCCAGGTGCGAAACTTGCAGCTAACTTGGCGGAACCCGATTTTGCGTTTGGAGCGGATTGCGCTTTGCTGATAAAGTCTTAAAACTGATTTGCAGCGCGATATGACGGAAATGTGAATTACCGTCGGCGACCCGGTTCCTGATCCTTGGGGATAACCGGAAATGTCGGGAGTAATAGCCGGCGCTGGATTTTGTTTGAATTTCACGGCCGTGCCGGTGCGCGGGGCCGTCTCTTCCGGTGACTTGAAATCGGTGTTTCGAAACTCCACTTTCAGTCTCGAGAAATGAATATGCCGGACGCCCCAAGATGTTCGGCAAAGTGTCCCGAAAGGGACCATGAAAGGAAATGATATGACGAACATCACGTCTGCGGCATCCGGCGGTATCTATCCGGTACTTCCCCTGCGCGACATTGTCGTTTTCCCGCATATGATCGTTCCCCTGTTCGTCGGGCGGGAAAAATCCATTCGCGCGCTCGAAGAAGTCATGGGCTCGGACAAGCAGATCATGCTTGTCACCCAGATCAACGCGAGCGATGACGATCCGGCTCCGGACGCCATCCACAAGGTCGGCACGGTCGCCAACGTTCTCCAGCTGCTGAAGCTTCCCGACGGCACCGTGAAGGTGCTGGTGGAAGGCAAGGGCCGCGCCCAGATCGACGCCTATACCGACCGCGAGGATTTCTACGAGGCGTCTGCGACGCCGCTGCAGGAACCTGCCGAAGACCCGGTCGAGATCGAGGCGCTGTCGCGTTCCGTCGTTTCGGAATTCGAGAGCTATGTGAAGCTCAACAAGAAGATTTCGCCCGAGGTTGTCGGTGCTGCCGGCCAGATCGACGATTATTCGAAGCTGGCCGACACGGTCGCTTCGCACCTGTCGATCAAGATCACCGAAAAGCAGGAAATGCTGGAAACCGTCAGCGTGAAGCAGCGGCTTGAAAAAGCGCTCGGCTTCATGGAAGGCGAAATTTCCGTGCTTCAGGTCGAGAAGCGTATCCGCTCGCGCGTCAAGCGCCAGATGGAGAAGACGCAGCGCGAATATTACCTGAACGAACAGATGAAGGCGATCCAGAAGGAACTCGGCGACGGCGAAGATGGCCGTGACGAGATGGCCGAACTGGAAGAGCGCATCGCCAAGACGAAGCTCTCCAAGGAAGCCAAGGAAAAGGCTGAAGCGGAGATGAAGAAGCTTCGCCAGATGAGCCCGATGTCTGCGGAAGCAACCGTCGTGCGCAACTATCTGGACTGGCTGCTCAGCCTGCCCTGGGGCAAGAAGTCGAAGGTCAAGGTCGACCTTAACAGCGCCGAGGCGATCCTCGATCAGGATCATTTCGGTCTCGACAAGGTCAAGGAACGCATCGTCGAATATCTGGCCGTGCAGGCGCGCGCCACCAAGATTCGTGGCCCGATCCTGTGCCTCGTCGGTCCTCCCGGCGTCGGCAAGACCTCGCTCGCCAAGTCGATCGCCAAGGCGACCGGCCGCGAATATGTGCGTATGGCGCTGGGTGGCGTGCGTGACGAGGCGGAAATCCGCGGTCATCGCCGTACCTATATCGGCTCCATGCCGGGCAAGATCGTTCAGTCGATGAAAAAGGCCAAGAAGTCCAACCCGCTGTTCCTGCTCGATGAAATCGACAAGATGGGCATGGATTTCCGTGGCGACCCGTCGTCGGCTTTGCTGGAGGTTCTCGATCCGGAACAGAACTCCACCTTCATGGACCACTACCTTGAAGTGGAATACGACCTGTCCGACGTGATGTTCGTGACCACGGCCAACACGCTGAACATTCCCGGCCCGCTGATGGACCGTATGGAAGTGATCCGCATCGCCGGTTACACGGAAGACGAAAAGCGCGAAATCGCCAAGCGTCACCTGTTGCCGAAGGCGATCAAGGAACATGCCCTGCGTCCGGAAGAGTTCTCGGTCAGCGATGACGCTCTGATGATCGTGATCCAGCAATACACCCGCGAGGCGGGCGTGCGCAGCTTCGAGCGCGAGCTGATGAAGCTTGCACGAAAGGCCGTGACCGAGATCATCAAGGGCAAGGTCAAGTCCGTGGAAGTCACCGCAGCCAACGTTCCGGATTATCTGGGCGTTCCGCGGTTCCGCCACGGTGAGGCCGAGCGCGAGGATCAGGTCGGTGTCGTCACCGGTCTGGCATGGACGGAAGTCGGCGGTGAGCTGCTCACCATCGAAGGCGTGATGATGCCGGGCAAGGGCCGCATGACGGTTACCGGCAACCTCAAGGAAGTGATGAAGGAATCCATCTCGGCAGCGGCATCTTATGTCCGCTCGCGCGCCGTGGACTTCGGCATCGAGCCGCCGCGTTTCGACAAGAGCGACATCCATGTTCACGTTCCGGAAGGTGCGACCCCGAAGGACGGTCCGTCCGCCGGCGTTGCCATGGCCACCGCCATCGTCTCGATCATGACCGGTATTCCGGTCTCGAAGGATGTGGCGATGACGGGTGAAATCACCCTGCGTGGTCGCGTGCTGCCGATTGGCGGCCTGAAGGAAAAGCTGCTTGCCGCGCTTCGCGGCGGCATCAAGAAGGTGCTGATCCCGGAAGAAAACGCCAAGGACCTGGCGGATATTCCTGATAATGTGAAGAACGAGATGGAGATCATCCCGGTTTCGCGCATGGGTGAAGTCATCAGGCACGCGCTGCTTCGCATGCCCGAGCCCATCGAGTGGGACGGCAGCATCGAAACACCCGTTATCGCCACGGTCGATGGCGTTGACGAGGGCGGTCAGACGATCGCGCATTGATTGCCGCATCGTTGCGAAAGCCAGAATCGGTTTTCGCAACAGCAATGCATAGATTCAATGTGTTAGGTGCCGAAAGGCACTCCGCATCGCCGAAGCTTGCACAACTGGTGCGAAATTGGCACGTTTAACGGAAAGGCCGGCAGAAATGTCGGCCTTTTTTGTGAAAAACCCCGCAGACCCCTTGTTTTTCAGGCGATTCCAGCGCTTTTGAGTTGCTGCGCGCGGATACAGACGTATTCTGCGCCGGCTTAATTTGAGTCGTTTCAAACCATTGAAAGGGGTGGAAACATGAACAAGAACGAGCTCGTCTCTGCTGTTGCCGAAAAGGCTGGTCTCACGAAGGCAGATGCTGCTTCCGCTGTTGATGCCGTATTCGAAACCGTACAGAACGAACTGAAGAGCGGTGGCGACATCCGTCTCGCTGGCTTCGGCAGCTTCTCCGTTAGCCGTCGTGAAGCCTCCAAGGGTCGTAACCCTTCCACGGGTGCTGAAGTCGATATCCCGGCTCGCAACGTACCGAAGTTTTCCGCAGGCAAGGGCCTGAAGGACGCCGTCAACTCGTAAGGTTTCCGGAAAGCCGTGACGTCCGGCGGCGGGCGGGCGGCTTTTCAGGTTCACGAGGAAACATGTTTTGACGCCCTGACGCCATCATGCCGGCACGAAAACCGGGCGGCTTTTCGAAAAAGCATTTTTCGGATAGCCCAGTTTTTCAACCCGGCAAGATGTACTTGAAAGTAGGGGAACGCGCCTGTGTAGCCCCCATCCGGTCACACGGCGTTCCGATACGCGGAATGTGCGCACAAACAGGAAAGCCCGGCCTTTATGGCCGGGCTTTTTGATTCTCCCGACAGGAAATGTCATGCCGCTGTCACGTCCTTGACGCAGAAGCCATGGGGTACTTTTTTGGATCCAAGGGGGATTTATAATGGCGTTCCGATTTTCTCACATGGCTTTGACTGCTGCTCTGCTTACGTCCGCTGCCTTTCCAGCCGCCGCCGAGCCGGTTTTCAATCGCATCGCATCGTTCCCGGTTGTAAAGAACCTGCCCGCGGACAAGGACGCGAAGTCCGTCACGTCAGCTGAAATCGTAACCGCCAGCGAAGATGGCAAGACGCTGATCTATTCGGACAGCCCGCTTGGCGGCATTGGCTTCATTGACATCACGGACGCAAAGGCCCCCAAGGCCGGTGGCGCATTGCTGCTCGAAGGTGAGCCGACCTCGGTTGCCGTTGCCGGCGCCAAGGTTCTGGCAGGCGTCAACACCTCCGAAAACCGGGCCAAGCCATCCGGCAAGCTGGTAACGGTCGACATCGCCACCAAGAAGATCGAGGCGAGCTGCGATCTCGGCGGCCAGCCCGATTCCGTCGCAGTTTCCCCGGACAAGACCTTCGCCGCCATTGCGATCGAAAACGAGCGCGATGAAGAGGTGAACGAGGGCGCCCTGCCGCAGATGCCCGCCGGCTATCTGGTGACGGTCGGTCTGAAGAACGGCGTTGCCGACTGCGCGACGCTGAAGAAGATCGACGTGACCGGCCTTGCCGAAATCTCCCCGGAAGATCCGGAGCCTGAATTCGTCTCGATCAACGCCAACGGCGAGATCGCGCTCACCCTGCAGGAAAACAACCATATCGTCATCATCGACGGCAAGACCGGCACGGTGAAGACGCATTTCTCCGCCGGCACGGTCGATCTGGAAGGCGTCGACACGAAGACCGACGGCCAGCTCAAGTTCGCCGACAAGCAGGAAGGCCGCAAGCGCGAGCCGGATGCCGTGAAGTGGCTGGACAATGACCGCATCGTCATCGCCAATGAGGGTGACTGGCAGGGTGGTTCGCGCGGCTTCACCATCTTCGACAAGACTGGCAAGCTTCTTTATGAAGCCGGTGCCACCCTCGAGCACGCGGCCGCCAGCATCGGCCACTATCCGGAAAAGCGCTCCAAGGCCAAGGGTATCGAACCGGAAGGTCTGGAAGCGGCGACCTTCGATGGCCAGAAGTACTTCTTCGTCCTTGCCGAGCGCGCTTCTCTCGCTGCGGTCTACAAGGATACCGGCGCAAAGCCGGAATTGGTCCAGCTTCTGCCCTCGGGCATTTCGCCGGAAGGCGCTGTCGCCATCCCGTCGCGCAATCTTTTCGTCACGGCCAATGAGGCCGATCTCAACGAAGATGGCGGCGCCCGCTCGCATGTCATGATCTATGAGCGCGCAGAAGGCCAGATCGCCTATCCGCAGCTCGCTTCTGCCACCGTCGACGGCGCGCCGATCGGCTGGGGCGCTCTCTCCGGTCTGGTGGGCGACGCCGAAAAGCCGGGCATCCTCTACGCCGTGTCCGACTCGGTCTACAGCAACCAGCCGTCGATCTACACCATCGACGCAACGAAGAAGCCCGCCACCATCACCAGCGTCCTGCGCATCAAGCGCGACGGCATCGCAGCCCAGAAACTCGACATCGAAGGCATCACGCTTGACGGTAAGGGTGGCTTCTGGCTGGCCTCGGAAGGCGACAGCGCCAAGCTTGTCCCGCATGCGCTCTACAACGTCAACGCCAAGGGCGAGATCAAGGCTGAAATCGCGCTTCCGAAGGAACTGCTGGCCGGCGAAACCCGCTTCGGTTTCGAAGGCGTGACCATGATCGGCAAGGGCGACGACGCAACGCTGTGGATGGCCGTGCAGCGCGAATGGGGAACGGACGAGAAGGGCTTCGTCAAGCTCGTCTCCTACAATCCGAAGTCCAAGGAATGGGGCGCCGTGCGTTACCCGCTCGACAAGACCGAGGCAGGCTGGGTCGGCCTTTCTGAAATCACCGCGCAGGGCGAATATGTCTACATCGTAGAGCGTGACAACCAGATCGGCGACAAGGCCAAGATCAAGAAGCTCTACCGCGTCGCGATCGCTGACCTAAAGCCAGGCAAGATCGGTGGCGAATTGCCGCTGGTGGCCAAGCAGGAAGCGCATGATTTCCTGCCCGACCTCAAGGCCCAAACCAACGGTTATGTCGTCGACAAGCTGGAAGGCTTCACCTTCGACAAGGCAGGAAAGGCCTATGCCGTTACCGACAATGACGGCGTCGACGGTTCTTCCGGCGAAACACTGTTCTTCACGGTCGATTTGAAGGCGATCAACTGATCGCTGCGAATAGAATCGCAAAATGAGAAAAGCCGGGCAAAGCCCGGCTTTTTTATGTGGCGGAATGGCTCCATGCGCAGGAGGCCGATTCCGCACGGCGAGTCGCATACCAGCCGTCAAAGCCGGCGTGGCTGCTTCGTTATCGAATTACAGAGGGTTTTGTCCGGGGAGCGTCCGCAAAAGTGCTGCGGGCCAGATCGAAAAGGATCAGCGCCCCATGGAATTCCTGCTTTTGGGAGTATTGTCTTTTTCAGAGTCCTGCTGGACCCAGCGGAAAAAAATATAAACAGGCAGCGCAATAAGCGCGAGTGTTACAAACGCGTCGAGCGACATGGTTTCATCCATCATTTATACCGTTCATCATGAAACGGCTCGAAAACAATGCCTGAAATCTCTTTAAAAAGTCTAAATCTGCTTATTTTCCGGTATGTTGCGGGTTGGCACATCTATCGGGGCGGGGCTGTGTGAATGTGGAACAGAAGTACCGATCTGGCATAGGTGCAAGGAGGAACGGGCTGCTCGACCTGTCCGGGAGCTCAAGCAGGCGCTGAATACGGGGCAGGGATGTCTGATTCCCGATGCCGGAATTTACGGCAAAGCGAAACAATAACCGAAAGGCATTCGGCTCGTTGGTACTTTGATTTGAATGGTTTGGAAAATGGTGGGCGATGAGAGACTCGAACTCCCGACATCCTCGGTGTAAACGAGGCGCTCTACCAACTGAGCTAATCGCCCTTCGCGTCCTGCGGATCATGTCCGCCGCGTCGGTGGCCGTGATGTATTCGGATCGGAAAAAAACCGCAAGGGCTTTTGTGAAGTTTTTTGTATTTTTTTCCGGACGGCTTTGTCTGTTGCTGGATGTTACCGGCAAAAAGCCGGGAACTGCGGGCTTTTCGGTAAAAACAACGCCAGCCGTCATATTAGGTGGCGTGCGAAAATTGAGTTTTGGAGGCCGCGGCTGTGGACAAGTTTTTTGTTTTTGTTGGGAAAAGCCCGGAAAACCGGGCATTTGCCGTGGTGCCGGTAAAAGGCCTTTCGGTTTTTCCCGATCAAAATGAAAAAGCTTATTCTTTTGTCGTGAAACCTGCTTGACACCCCCGCACGAACGCCGTAGTTAGCCGCTCAACGAACAGCCGAGGCTGGTTCGTACGGCGGGACAAGGTCCTGTCCGTCAGGATAAGCGGGTGTAGCTCAGTTGGTTAGAGTGCCGGCCTGTCACGCCGGAGGTCGCGGGTTCGAGCCCCGTCACTCGCGCCATCCTGATCCTCGGAAATTACGCAGACGCAAGTCTGTGGAGCGCGGGTGTAGCTCAGTCGGTTAGAGTGCCGGCCTGTCACGCCGGAGGTCGCGGGTTCGAGCCCCGTCACTCGCGCCATTTCTCTTCATGAAATGACTCCTCAACGAAGTAAACAGGCACTGCCTGGCCACCTCGGCAATGGCGATTTCCTCGCCTGATTCCGGCGTCTTTGAGCGCGGTTTTTCCTGCTGTTTTCAGTCAAGTTTCGATATGTGAAGATCGTCACTTCGCGGCCATTTTGCCGTAAAATTCGTGTGACTTTTTTGCGGTTGCGTCGTTCATTCGATTATTATTATATTTTAGGGACTTAGCCCGGAAATGTGGCCCAAATTTGCGGCAATTCCGGCAATATTGTTGCCAATCAATGCGGCAGGTGTCTTGAAATGGTGCCTAAACTCTTGCAGAGAGAGCGCGGCTGCGCTAACCACTTTGGCGTTGCAACATATTTGTGCGCCTTGAGACTTGTCAGTCGCAAAGGCAGGTCCGGCACCCGGCCGGGCAGGGAAGAGACCATGACTGAACTCCTCAGTTCCTATATTCCGATCGCAATATTTATCGGTATCGCTCTTGTCATTGGCCTGGCGCTTCTCATCGCGCCTTTTGCTGTCGCCTATAAGGCGCCGGACCCGGAAAAGCTCTCCGCTTTCGAGTGCGGTTTCAACGCCTTCGACGACGCCCGCATGAAGTTCGATATCCGGTTCTATCTGGTATCTATTCTCTTCATCATCTTCGATCTGGAAGTCGCCTTCCTGTTTCCGTGGGCTGTGTCCTTCGGTGATATGGGCTGGTTCGGTTTCTGGTCTATGATGGTGTTCCTCGCCGTTCTCACCATCGGCTTTATCTATGAGTGGAAGAAGGGAGCGCTGGAATGGGCATGAGCCAGAGCGACACCGCGCTCGTTGCGCCGCAGCCGAAGGGGATCATCGATCCCTCGACCGGCAAGCCGGTTGGCAGCAACGACGCCTATTTCACGGACATCAACGACGAGCTGGCCGACAAGGGCTTTCTCGTTACCTCGACCGACGAGCTGATCACCTGGGCGCGTACCGGTTCCCTGATGTGGATGCAGTTCGGTCTTGCCTGCTGCGCCGTTGAAGGTCTGATGCAGGCTTCCGGTCCGCGTTACGACATGGAGCGCTTCGGCGTTGCCCCGCGCGCTTCGCCGCGCCAGTCGGACGTGATGATCGTCGCGGGAACGCTGACCAACAAGATGGCGCCGGCGCTGCGCAAGGTCTACGACCAGATGCCTGAGCCGCGTTATGTCATCTCCATGGGCTCCTGCGCCAATGGCGGCGGCTATTACCATTATTCCTACGCTGTCGTGCGTGGCTGCGACCGCGTTGTGCCGGTGGATATCTACGTTCCGGGCTGTCCCCCCACGGCGGAGGCGCTGCTTTACGGCGTGCTTCTGCTGCAGAAGAAGATCCGGCGTACCGGTACGATCGAGCGCTAAGGGCAAAGGACGGATTTAGGAATGAGCGAAGCTCTCAACGATCTTGCTGCTTACGTTAAGGAAGCACGTGGTTCTCTCGTGGTCTCGGCCGATATCGCCTATGGCGAACTGACGCTGAACACGACGACGGAAAGCGTTATCGCGCTTTTGACGTTCCTGCGTGACGATGTGCAGTGCGGTTTCGTCAACATCATCGATATCTGCGGCGTCGACTGGCCGCAGCGCGAGAAGCGTTTCGATGTCGTCTATCACCTGCTGTCGCCGCGCCAGAATCTGCGCGTGCGTATCAAGCTGCAGGTGGCGGAAGACGAGGGCGTTCCCTCGGCTACCCCCGTTTACATGGGCGCCGACTGGTTCGAGCGCGAAGCCTGGGACATGTATGGCATTCCTTTTGAAGGCCATAAGGACCTCCGCCGTATCCTCACCGATTACGGTTTTGAAGGCCATCCGCTGCGCAAGGATTTTCCGGTTACCGGCTTTGTGGAAGTACGCTACGATGACGTTCTGAAGCGGGTTCTTTATGAACCGGTCGAACTGAAGCAGGAATTCCGCAACTTCGATTTCCTCTCTCCCTGGGAGGGGACTGATTATGTTCTCCCGGGTGATGAAAAGGCCAAGCAATGAGCCAAGCCCCCGCGACAGAGCACGGACAATGTCTTTGCGGCGCCGTTGGCTTCAATGCCAGCATCGGCGCCCGCGAATTCGGCGTTTGCCATTGCTCCATGTGCCGCCGCTGGTCCGGTGGCACGTTTCTGGCTGTCGAATGCACTGATATCGCCATCGAGAACGAGGAACACCTCGGTGTTTATACCTCGTCGGAATGGGGTGAGCGCTGCTTCTGCAAGACTTGCGGCAGCACGCTTCTGTGGCGTTCAAAGGATGGCAAGCATTTTGCCGTTTCGTTGCAGGCTTTCGACAACCCTTCCAGTTTCCGTTTTGTGTCGCAGATTTTCACAGATGAGAAGCCTTCGAGCTATTCGTTCGCCGAAACCACACAGAACATGACCGGCCCCGAATTCATCGCCATGATCACCTCGGCGGAGCACTAGAATGACTGAGCATAACGTCCGCAATTTCACGATCAACTTCGGTCCGGAACATCCCTCCGCGCACGGCGTGCTGCGTCTGGTTCTGGAACTGGACGGCGAAATCGTCGAGCGCGTCGATCCGCATATCGGTCTTCTGCATCGCGGTACCGAAAAGCTGATCGAAACCAAGACCTATCTGCAGGCCGTTCCCTATTTCGACCGTCTCGACTACGTCGCGCCGATGAACCAGGAACATGCTTTCGCGCTCGCCGTCGAAAAGCTGCTCGGCCTCGAAATCCCGATGCGCGGCCAGCTGATCCGCGTGCTTTATTCGGAAATCGGCCGCATCCTGTCGCACATCATGAACGTCACCACGCAGGCCATGGACGTCGGCGCGATGACGCCGCCGGTCTGGGGCTTCGAGGAACGCGAAAAGCTGATGGTGTTTTACGAGCGCGCCTGTGGCGCCCGTATGCACTCGGCCTATGTCCGTCCGGGCGGCGTGCATCAGGATCTGCCGCCGGAACTGGTCGAAGATATCGGCAAATGGTGCGATCCGTTCCTGACCGTTCTCGACAATATTGCTGGCCTGTTGACCGACAACCGCATCTACAAGCAGCGTAACGTCGATATCGGCGTCGTCTCGCTGGAAGATGCCTTCGCCTGGGGTTTCACGGGCGTGATGGTGCGCGGTTCGGGCGCTGCCTGGGATTTGCGCCGCGCGCAGCCCTACGAGTGCTACTCCGATCTGGAATTCGATATTCCCGTCGGCAAGAACGGCGACTGCTATGACCGTTACCTGATCCGCATGCAGGAAATGCGCAGATCGGTGAAGATCATGAAGCAGTGCGTCGAGCTTCTGTCCGGCAAGCATCGCATCGGCCCGGTATCCTCTCTTGACGGTAAGGTGGTTCCGCCCAAGCGTGGCGAGATGAAGCGTTCGATGGAAGCGCTGATCCATCACTTCAAGCTCTACACCGAAGGTTATCACGTTCCCGCCGGCGAAGTTTACGCTGCCGTCGAAGCGCCGAAGGGCGAGTTCGGCGTCTACGTGGTCGCCGACGGTTCGAACAAGCCCTACCGCTGCAAGATCCGCGCGCCGGGTTATGCACATTTGCAGGCGATGGATTTCCTGTGCAAGGGCCATCAGCTTGCCGACGTTACAGCCGTTCTCGGCTCCCTCGACATCGTGTTCGGGGAGGTCGACCGCTGATGCGTCTGCCGCTGGCCATCCTGGCTTTTCTTGCTGCGGTGTCGACCTCCGTTCTCGCCCAGACGGCGACGGACGAGGGGGCGTATCGCTGTCAAGCAGTGGCGGTTCCACCATCAAGCAGCTTCTGTCATCGGGATACGAGATCAAGGCCTCGGTTCCGAACGGCAGCAAGTTCATCGTGTTCATGCAGAAAGACAAGGCGGCTTACGCCTGCGAATTCGTCACGGTGGCGAGATCGCGTTGTGAGACGTTAAACTGAAAAGGCGTGAGGAAGTATGTCCGTTCGTCGACTAGCCGAAGATCAGTTCCAGCCCGTGGCGTTTGCCTTCAACGCGGATAATACCGTTTGGGCGGAAAAGACGATCCAGAAATATCCAGAGGGACGCCAGCAATCGGCGGTTATCCCGCTGCTCATGCGTGCGCAGGAGCAGGACGGCTGGGTTACCCGCGCCGCCATCGAGAAAATCGCCGACATGCTGGATATGGCCTATATCCGTGTCCTGGAAGTGGCGACCTTCTATACCCAGTTCCAGCTGAAGCCGATCGGCACACGCGCCCACGTTCAGGTCTGCGGCACCACGCCCTGCATGCTGCGCGGCTCGGAAGCGCTGATGGATGTCTGCCGCAAGAAGATCCATCACGATCCGCTGCACACCAACGACAGCGGCACGCTGTCGTGGGAAGAAGTGGAATGTCAGGGCGCCTGCGTCAACGCACCGATGGTCATCATCTTCAAGGACGCCTATGAGGATCTGACGCCTGAACGCCTGGAAGAGATCATCGACACGTTCGAGGCAGGCAAGGGCGATACGGTCAAGACCGGCCCGCAGATCGACCGTCACGAGTCTGTCCCCATCGGCGGACTGACGACGCTGACCGAAGAGATCAAGCCTGATCGTTCCAATCTCGACAAGCCCGCTGAAGCGCCTGCCGCCGCAGCGCCGGCACCCGCACCATCTGAAGCCGCCAAGCCCAAGACGACTGCGCCGGAGGCTGATGCCAAGCTGAAAACGCCGGTAACCGCGCCCAAGGCTGCCGAAGCCAACGCCAAGGCCGCCGAGAAGGAAGCCACGGGTTCTTCGGAGGCGGGAAAACCGTCGCTCGAATCCGCGGATCGCCCGGCCGCCATCGAAAGGCCGGCGACACCTGACGACTTGAAGCTTATTGCAGGCGTCGGTCCGAAGATCGAAGGTACGCTCCATGAGCTTGGCATCTTCACCTTCGTGCAGATCGCCGGCTGGAAAAAAGCCGAGTGCGACTGGGTTGACGGTTATCTGAATTTCAAGGGCCGCATCGAACGCGACGAGTGGATCAAGCAGGCCGAGGCGCTCGCCAAGGGTGGCGAAGCCGAGTATATCAGGGTCTTCGGCAAGAAGCCGCGGTAAAGGGTGAAGCATGTTAAAAGATCAGGATCGCATCTTTACCAATCTCTACGGCCTCAAGGACAAGTCCCTGAAGGGCGTGAAGGCGCGCGGCCATTGGGACGGTACCAAGCAGATCATCGAAAAGGGTCGTGACTGGATCATCAACGAGATGAAGGCTTCCGGCCTTCGTGGTCGTGGTGGCGCAGGCTTCCCGACGGGTCTCAAGTGGTCCTTCATGCCGAAGGAAAACGACGGCCGTCCGCATTATCTCGTCGTCAACGCCGACGAATCCGAGCCCGGCACCTGCAAGGACCGCGAAATCCTGCGCAACGATCCGCATACGCTGATCGAAGGCTGCGTGATTGCCGGTTTCGCCATGGGCGCGCACACGGCCTATATCTACGTTCGCGGCGAATATATGCGCGAGCGTGAAGCCCTGCAGGCGGCCATCGACGAATGTTACGATGCGGGCCTGCTCGGCAAGAACAACAAGAACGGCTGGGATTTCGACATCTACGTCCATCACGGCGCAGGTGCCTATATCTGCGGCGAAGAGACGGCTTTGCTCGAAAGCCTCGAAGGCAAGAAGGGCCAGCCGCGCCTTAAGCCGCCGTTCCCGGCCAATATGGGTCTTTACGGCTGCCCGACCACCGTCAACAACGTTGAATCGATCGCCGTTGCGCCGACTATCCTGCGCCGTGGCGCTGCATGGTTCTCGTCGATCGGCCGTCCGAACAATGTGGGCACCAAGCTGTTCATGGTATCCGGCCATGTCGAGCGCCCCTGCACCTTCGAAGATGCGCTGGGCCTGTCCTTCCGTGAGCTGATCGAGCACCATTGCGGTGGCATTCGCGGCGGCTGGGACAATCTGCTCGGCGTCATTCCCGGCGGCGCATCCTGCCCCATCGTACGCGGTGAGGACATGAAGGACGCCATCATGGACTTCGACGGCATGCGCGAAGTGAAGTCGTCCTTCGGCACCGGCGGCATGATCGTCATGGACAAGTCCACCGACGTCATCAAGGCGATTGCCCGCATCGCGGCTTTCTTCAAGCACGAAAGCTGCGGCCAGTGCACGCCGTGCCGCGAAGGCACCGGCTGGATGTGGCGCGTGCTGGAACGCATGGTGAAGGGTAACGCGCAGAAGCGCGAGATCGACATGCTGTTCGAAGTGACGAAGCAGATCGAAGGCCACACCATCTGTGCGCTTGGCGACGCCGCCGCATGGCCGGTACAGGCGCTGATCCGCAATTTCCGTCCGGAAATCGAAAAGCGCATCGACCAATACACCTACAGGGCCATGGATGATGGCGCTGTTCTGGAAGCTGCCGAATAAGCTTTTCGCAGTTTGCATGCGGCGCGGGGATGATCCCGGCGCCGGAAAACCATGAAGCGCCTGGCCGACGAGATTAAGTGTCGGGCGCGATTAAGGATTTGTTGCGGACCGTGTGAGAGACACGGGACGAACAGGCAACAGGACGTAAGTAGAACCATGGCAAAGCTCAAGGTTGACGGTAAAGAGATCGAGGTTCCGGATCATTTCACGCTGTTGCAGGCGTGCGAGGAGGCTGGTGCTGAAGTTCCGCGCTTTTGTTTTCATGAGCGCTTGTCGGTCGCGGGTAACTGCCGCATGTGTCTCATCGAGGTGAAGGGCGGACCGCCCAAGCCCGCCGCATCCTGCGCCATGGGCGTTCGCGACGTTCGCGGCGGCCCGAATGGCGAGTTGCCGGAAGTTTTCACCAACACGCCGATGGTCAAGAAGGCCCGCGAAGGCGTGATGGAGTTCCTGCTCATCAACCACCCGCTCGATTGCCCGATCTGCGACCAGGGCGGCGAATGCGACCTGCAGGACCAGGCCATGGCCTTCGGTATCGCCGGTTCGCGTTACGCGGAAAACAAGCGTGCGGTTGAAGACAAGTACATCGGCCCGCTCGTCAAGACGGTCATGAACCGCTGCATCCACTGCACGCGCTGCGTCCGTTTCACCACTGAGGTGGCCGGCATTGCCGAACTCGGCCTCATCGGCCGCGGCGAGGATGCCGAGATCACCACCTATCTCGAACAGGCGATGACCTCCGAGCTTCAAGGCAACGTGGTCGACCTTTGCCCGGTCGGCGCGCTCACCTCCAAGCCTTTCGCCTTCACCGCCCGTCCGTGGGAACTGAACAAGACCGAAACCATCGACGTGATGGACGCTCTCGGTTCGGCCATCCGCGTCGATACCCGTGGCCGCGAAGTTATGCGTGTCATGCCGCGCGTCAATGAAGCGATCAACGAAGAGTGGATTTCCGACAAGAGCCGCTTCATCTGGGATGGTCTGAAGACCCAGCGTCTCGACCGGCCTTACGTTCGCAAGGATGGCCGTCTGCAGCCCGCAAGCTGGGGCGAAGCCTTCGGCGCGATCAAGCAGGCGGTTGCCGCCACCAGCGGCAGCAAGATCGGCGCGATTGCCGGTGACCTTGCTTCCGTCGAGGAAATGTTCGCGCTGAAGTCGCTGCTGGCGTCGCTCGGCTCGGCCAATGTCGATTGCCGTCAGGATGGCGCAGCGCTGGATCCGTCTTTGGGTCGCGCCAGCTACCTGTTCAATTCCACCATCGAAGGCATCGAGCAGGCGGACGCGCTGCTGATCGTCGGTGCGAACCCGCGCTACGAAGCGGCCGTGCTCAACGCCCGCATCCGCAAGCGCTGGCGCCGCGGTGGTTTCCCGATCGGGGTGATCGGTGAAGCCGGTGAGCTGCGCTACAATTATGAATATCTCGGCTCCGGCGCGGAAACGCTTTCGGATCTGGCCAACGGTTCGCACAGCTTCGTTGAGAAGCTGAAGTCTGCCAAGAACCCGCTGATCATCATCGGCCAGGGCGCACTGGCACGCGCCGATGGTGCGGCTGTTCTCGCTGCTGCTGCGAAACTCGCCGTTTCGGTTGGCGCTGTCAGCGAAGAATGGAACGGCTTCTCGGTGCTTCACACCGCCGCTGCCCGCGTCGGTGGTCTCGATATCGGCTTCGTGCCGGGCGAGGGCGGTGTTGCTGCTGCCGAAATGGTAACGTCCATGGACGTTCTCTTCCTGCTCGGCGCCGATGAAATCGACCTTTCGAACAAGGGCGCCAAGTTCACCGTCTATATCGGTAGCCACGGCGACCATGGTGCGATGCACGCCGACGTCATCCTTCCGGGTGCAGCCTATACCGAAAAATCCGGTATCTGGGTCAACACCGAAGGCCGCGTTCAGGTGGGTAACCGCGCCGGTTTCGCACCGGGCGAGGCCCGTGAAGACTGGGCGATCCTGCGTGCGCTTTCCGACGTGCTCGGCAAGAAGCTGCCGTTCGACTCGCTCTCGGCGCTGCGCGGCCAGCTTTATGTCGCGCATCCGCATCTGGCCGAAACCGACGAGATCGTTGCCGGTAATGGCAAGGATATCGAGGCTCTTGCCGCTCATGCGGGTAGCCTCAACAAGTCGGCGTTTGCCTCGACCGTAAAAGACTTTTATTTGACGAACCCGATTGCGCGCGCATCCGCCGTCATGGCCGAGTGTTCCGCATTGGCCCGCAACAATTTCCAGGCTGCGGCAGAGTAAGGGTAGGGGATTATGGAATCGTTTTTCTGGAGCTACGTCTGGCCCGCGCTGATCATGGTCGGCCAGTCCCTGTTGCTTCTCGTTTGCCTTCTGGTGGCCATCGCCTTCCTTCTGCTTGCCGACCGTAAGGTCTGGGCAGCCGTGCAGTTGCGCCGTGGTCCCAACGTCGTCGGCCCCTTCGGTCTGTTTCAGTCCTTCGCCGACCTTTTGAAGTTCATCCTGAAGGAGCCCGTCATTCCGGCGGGCGCCAACAAGGCGGTCTTCCTTCTGGCGCCGCTGGTTGCCGTGACTCTGGCGCTTGCCACCTACGCGGTCATCCCGTTTGCCGATGGCTGGGTCGTTGCCAATATCAACGTCGGCATTCTCTACATTTTCGCGATTTCCTCGCTTGAAGTGTACGGCATCATCATGGGCGGCTGGGCTTCCAACTCGAAGTACCCGTTTCTCGGCGCGCTTCGTTCCGCAGCGCAGATGGTGTCCTACGAAGTGTCAATCGGCCTCGTCATCGTCACCGTTCTGCTTTGCGTCGGCTCGCTGAACCTGACGGACATCGTTCTGGCCCAGCGCACCGGCCTCGGCACGATGATCGGCCTGCCTGCCTCGTTCCTTGACTGGCACTGGCTGTCGCTGTTCCCGATGTTCATCGTGTTCTTCATCTCGGGCCTTGCCGAAACCAACCGTCCGCCCTTCGACCTTCCGGAAGCGGAATCGGAACTGGTTGCCGGTCACATGGTCGAATACGGCTCCACGCCCTACATGATGTTCATGCTCGGCGAATATGCTGCGATCGTCCTGATCTGCTGCCTGACGACGATCCTGTTCCTTGGCGGCTGGCTGCCGATCGTGGATGTGTGGTTCCTGAACTGGATCCCGGGCATCGTCTGGTTCGCGCTCAAGGGCTGCATGGTTTTCTTCATGATCGCTCTGGTGAAGGCCTTCGTTCCGCGTTACCGCTATGACCAGCTCATGCGCCTTGGCTGGAAGGTGTTCCTGCCGCTGTCGCTCGCCATGGTCGTTATTGTTGCATTCGTATTGAAGCTGACGGGGTGGGCCGGTTGATGTCCGTACTCCTCGCTCAGAAATCTGGAGTTTGAGATGGCAAGCCTTTCCCAAGCCGTCAATTCACTGTTCCTCAAGGAGTTCGTCGGTGCGATCTTCCTGACGATGCGCCACTTCTTCAAGCAGAAGGCGACGGTGAACTATCCTTTCGAAAAGGGCCCGGTGTCTCCGCGCTTCCGTGGCGAACATGCGCTGCGCCGTTATCCCAACGGTGAAGAACGCTGCATCGCCTGCAAGCTGTGTGAAGCTATCTGTCCCGCTCAGGCGATCACCATCGAAGCCGGTCCGCGCCGCAATGACGGCACCCGCCGCACGGTGCGTTACGACATCGACATGGTGAAATGCATCTATTGCGGTTTCTGCCAGGAAGCCTGCCCGGTCGATGCCATCGTCGAGGGCCCGAACTTCGAATTCGCGACGGAAACCCGCGAGGAGCTTTATTTCGACAAGCAGAGGCTTCTCGACAATGGCGACCGCTGGGAGCGTGAAATTGCACGCAACCTCGCACTGGATGCGCCTTACCGTTAAGGCGCAACCGTCTTTCCGGGGAGACCCCGGGAAGCGAAGAAAGAGTAAAAGAGCCTGCACGGTTATCGCCGGCGGGGACGAAACGGGTAGAGCGCGCGATTGTGCGGTCTTTGCCCGGATGAGGACAAAAAGGCACCAACATGGGTCTGCACGCTGTATTCTTTTATATATTCGCTTTCGTCGCCGTGGCGTCTGCGTTCATGGTCATCGCATCGAAGAACCCTGTTCATTCGGTGCTGTTTCTGATTTTGACCTTCTTCAACGCAGCCGCGCTGTTCCTGCTGACGGGGGCCGAATTCCTCGCCATGATCCTGCTCGTCGTTTATGTCGGCGCGGTCGCGGTGCTGTTCCTCTTCGTCGTCATGATGCTGGATGTGGATTTTGCAGAGCTGCGTTCCGGCGTGCTGCAATATGCGCCGATCGGCGCGCTGATCGGTATCATCCTTGCGGCTGAACTGATTGTCGTGGTCGGCGGCAGCGTGCTTAACCCGCAGGCGGCCAAATCGATCACCATGCCGATCCCGTCGCCGGCCGTGCGCACCAATACGGCGGCGCTGGGCGATGTGCTCTATACCAACTACGTCTACTTCTTCCAGCTTGCCGGTCTCGTGCTGCTGGTGGCCATGATCGGCGCCATCGTGCTGACGCTGCGTCACCGCACCGACATCAAGCGGCAGGATATTTCCACGCAGGTCGGCCGTGACCCGAAGACCGCCGTCACCACGGTCAAAGTCAAGCCGGGCCAGGGCATCTGAAGGCGCGAACGGATCCAAGGAAACAGAATATGGAAATCGGTCTTTCCCACTACCTGACGGTCAGCGCGATCCTCTTCACGATCGGCATCTTCGGCATCTTCCTCAACCGGAAGAACGTCATCGTCATCCTCATGTCGATCGAGCTCATCCTGTTGGCGGTCAACATCAACATGGTTGCGTTCTCGGCTTTCCTGAACGACATCGTCGGCCAGGTCTTTGCACTTTTCATTCTGACCGTCGCAGCCGCCGAAGCGGCCATCGGTCTTGCAATACTCGTTGTCTTCTACCGCAACCGCGGATCGATCGCCGTCGAAGACGTCAATATGATGAAGGGCTGATAAGGCTATGATCTACAAGGCTATCGTCTTTCTTCCTCTGATCGGCTTCCTGATCGCCGGCCTGTTTGGCCGGTCAATCGGCGCCAAGGCCTCGGAATATGTCACCACCGGCCTGATGATCGTGGTCGCCATCCTGTCGTGGATCGTCTTCTTCAGCGTCGCGCTTGCCCATGGCGAGCCGGGCGAGGTGATCAAGGTCACCGTGCTGCGCTGGATCCAGTCCGGCGGCATCGACGTCGAATGGGCGTTCCGCATCGATACGCTGACGGCCGTCATGTTCGTCGTCGTCAACACGGTCTCGACGCTGGTGCACCTCTATTCGATCGGATACATGCACCACGATCCGCATCGTCCGCGCTTCTTCGCCTATCTTTCGCTGTTCACCTTCGCCATGCTGATGCTGGTGACTTCCGACAACCTGCTGCAGATGTTCTTCGGCTGGGAAGGCGTGGGTCTGGCGTCGTACCTGCTGATCGGCTTCTGGTTCAAGAAACCTTCGGCGTCTGCTGCGGCCATGAAGGCGTTCATTGTCAACCGCGTCGGTGACTTCGGCTTCATTCTCGGCATTTCCGGCATCTTCGTGCTGTTCGGCTCGATCAATCTCGAAACCATCTTCGCTGCCGCCGGCACCTATCTGCCGGCCGAAGGCGCAGCCTCGACCGAAACCGTCATCAACCTGTTCGGCATGCATCTTGACAAGGCCAATGCGATAACGGGCGTCTGCCTGCTGCTGTTCATGGGCGCGATGGGTAAATCGGCGCAGTTCCTGCTGCACACCTGGTTGCCGGACGCGATGGAAGGCCCGACCCCGGTGTCTGCCCTCATTCACGCCGCAACCATGGTTACCGCCGGTGTCTTCCTCGTCGCCCGCATGTCGCCGCTGTTTGAATTGTCGCCGACTGCGCTGACCGTCGTGACGCTGATCGGTGCCATCACCGCCTTCTTTGCGGCGACCGTTGGTCTCGTGCAGAACGATATCAAGCGCGTGATCGCTTATTCGACCTGTTCGCAGCTCGGTTACATGTTCGTGGCGCTCGGCGTCGGCGCCTATGGTGCGGCCGTGTTCCACCTCTTTACGCACGCCTTCTTCAAGGCCCTGCTGTTCTTGTGCGCGGGTTCCGTCATCCATGCCGTCGATGGCGAGCAGGACATGCGGTACATGGGCGGCCTGCGCAAGCATATCCCCATCACCTTCTGGACCATGACCGTCGGCACGCTGGCGCTCACCGGCGTCGGTATTCCGGGCACGATGATCGGCTTTGCCGGCTTCTTCTCGAAGGACGTCATCATCGAATCCGCTTATGCGTCCCATTCGGTGCTGTCAGGTTTCGCTTTCACGCTGCTGGTTATCGCGGCGCTGTTCACCAGCTTCTATTCCTGGCGTCTGGCATTCATGACCTTCTTCGGCAAGCCGCGCGCTTCGGCCGACGTGATGCACCATGTGCATGAATCGCCGATGGTCATGCTGATCCCGCTGTTCATCCTGACGGTCGGCGCGATCTTCGCCGGTGTGCTTTTCGAAGGCCATTTCTTCGGTGAGGAATATGCCGAATTCTGGAAGGGCGCGCTGTTCATGCTTCCGGAAAACGAAATCCTCGAAGAGTTCCACCACGTCCCGCTGTGGGTGAAGTGGAGCCCGTTCTTCGCCATGGCGCTTGGTTTCGTGACCGCCTGGTACATGTACATCAAGTCGCCGGAAACGCCGAAGCGTCTGGCCGAGACCCATCGTGGCCTCTACCAGTTCCTTCTCAACAAGTGGTACTTCGACGAGCTTTACGACTTCCTGTTCGTGCGTTCCGCAAAGGCGCTTGGCCGCTTCCTGTGGAAGAAGGGCGACGTGGCCGTCATCGACCATTATGGACCGAACGGCATTGCAGCGCGCGTGGTTGACGTGACCAACCGCGTGGTCCGCCTGCAATCCGGTTACCTTTATCACTATGCCTTTGCGATGCTGATCGGCATCGCGGCGCTTGTCACCTGGATGATGCTCGGGAGTGCGTTTTGATGACCGATTGGCCCATTCTTTCAACGGTCACCTTTCTGCCGCTCGTCGGCGTGGTGCTCTTGCTGCTGACCAACGAGAACGGCCCTTTCGGGCGCCGCAACATTCTCAACGTCTCGCTGCTGACGACCGTTTTCACCTTCCTGGTTTCGCTGTTCGTCTGGATCGGCTTCGATAATTCGAACCCCGGTTTCCAGATGGTGGAAAAACACGCATGGTTCGGCAATATCGCCGCCTATCATCTGGGCGTCGACGGCATCTCCATGCTGTTCGTCATCCTCACCACCTTCCTCATGCCCTTCTGCGTGCTGGCAAGCTGGCAGTCCGTTGAAAAGCGCATCAAGGAATACATGATCGCCTTCCTGCTTCTGGAAGTCGTCATGATCGGCGTCTTCGTGGCGCTCGATACGGTTCTGTTCTACGTCTTCTTCGAAGCGACGCTGATCCCGATGTTCATCATCATCGGCGTCTGGGGCGGCAAGGATCGCGTCTACGCATCCTACAAGTTCTTCCTCTACACGCTGCTTGGCTCGGTTCTGACCATGCTCGCCATCATGGCGATGTACTGGCAGGCTGGCACGACCGATATGACGGAACTTCTGAAATATGGCTTCCCGGCCGGCATGCAGACCTGGCTCTGGCTTGCCTGTTTTGCGGCCTTCTCGGTCAAGATGCCGATGTGGCCGGTGCACACCTGGCTGCCGGACGCCCACGTTCAGGCGCCGACCGCCGGTTCGGTCATCCTTGCCGGCGTCATGCTGAAGCTCGGCGGTTACGGTTTCATCCGTTTCTCGCTGTCGATGTTCCCGTTGGCATCGGATTATTTCGCACCCTTCGTCTTCACGCTGTCGGTTCTCGCCATCATCTACACCTCGCTGGTGGCAATGATGCAGGACGACATCAAGAAGCTGATCGCCTATTCCTCCGTTGCCCACATGGGTTACGTGACCATGGGCATCTTCGCCGCCAATGTGCAGGGCGTGCAGGGCGCAATCTTCCAGATGTTGTCGCACGGCATCGTGTCAGGCGCGCTCTTCCTCTGCGTCGGCGTCGTTTACGATCGGCTGCACACCCGCGAGATCTCGGCCTATGGCGGTCTCGTGAACAACATGCCGAAATATGCCGTCGCCTTCATGATCTTCACCATGGCCAATGTCGGTCTGCCCGGCACCTCAGGCTTCGTCGGTGAATTCCTGACGCTGATCGGCGTATTCCGCGCCAACTCGCTGGTCGCACTGTTTGCTGCAACCGGCGTCATCCTCTCGGCCGCTTATGCGCTGTGGCTCTACCGCCGCGTGATCTTCGGTGCGCTCGAGAAGGAAAGCCTGAAATCGATGCTCGATCTGTCGACCCGCGAAAAGATCATCCTTTACCCGCTGGTTGCTCTGACGATCTTCTTCGGCGTCTATCCGGCTCCGGTTTTCGATGCAACCGCCGCATCGGTCGATCTTCTGGTAAACAACTATACGGCTGCATTGCAGGCGGCGCAAAATGTTGCGCTTTCTATGAATTGACGACAGGACCCGTTGGACATGACCGCTGAAATTCTTTTTGCCAGTCTGCACATCGCGACGCCCGAGCTGATCCTTGCGGTCGGCGCGCTGGCGCTGCTCATGATTGGCGTCTTCTCGGGCGACAAGTCGACAACGACGGTCACGGGCCTTTCCGTGGCCCTGCTGCTCGTCGTCGGTC
This sequence comes from Rhizobium sp. AN73, assembly GCF_030757975.1. Classification (NCBI taxonomy): domain Bacteria; kingdom Pseudomonadati; phylum Pseudomonadota; class Alphaproteobacteria; order Hyphomicrobiales; family Rhizobiaceae; genus Rhizobium; species Rhizobium sp. AN73. Next base: position 1,339,201 of record NZ_JARWME010000002.1, on the reverse strand, counting down.
TCTGGATCGTCTTTGCTCCCGCTTCGGGAAAAGCCTTCGGCGGCGTTTACGTCGCCGATGCCTTCGGCAATTTCATGAAGATCCTGGCGCTGATCGGCTCGATCACCGCCATGATCCTTTCCGTCGGCCAGAGCCGTTTTGAACCGGTCGGCCGGTTCGAATATCCGGTGCTTCTGGTGCTGGCCACCCTCGGCATTCTGCTGATGATCTCGGCCAACAACATGATCTCGCTGTATATGGCGCTGGAGCTGCAGTCGCTGGCGCTCTACGTCATCTGCGCCATCAACCGGGAAAGCCTGCGCTCCACGGAAGCGGGCCTGAAATATTTCGTTCTCGGCGCGCTCTCCTCCGGCATGCTGCTTTACGGCATGTCGCTGGTTTACGGCTTTACCGGCAATACAGGCTTTACCGAAATCGCCCAGGTTCTGGCGTCGGAAACCCGCTCGCTCGGTCTGGTCTTCGGCCTCGTCTTTGTGCTGGCCGGTCTGGCGTTCAAGATTTCCGCCGTGCCATTCCACATGTGGACGCCGGACGTTTATGAAGGCGCGCCGACCCCGGTCACCGCCTTCCTGTCCGCCGCCCCCAAGATCGGCGCCATGGCGATCCTCGTGCGCATCGTCGTCGAGGCTTTCCAGCCGGTTTTCGCCGACTGGCAGCAGATCGTTGTCTTCATCTCCATCGCTTCCATGCTGCTCGGCTCGTTTGCGGCGATCGGCCAGAAGAACATCAAGCGCCTGATGGCCTATTCCTCCATCGGTCACATGGGTTACGCGCTGGTTGGTCTTGCGGCCGGCACCGAAGCCGGTATCTCGGGCGTCATCCTTTACATGACCATCTACATGGTCATGACGCTCGGCACCTTCGCCTGCATTCTTTCCATGCGCCGCAAGGAAATCGGCAATGTCGAAAATGTCGAGGATCTGGCCGGGCTTTCGTCCACCAACCCCTTCATGGCGGTTGTGCTGACGATCCTGATGTTCTCGCTTGCCGGCATTCCGCCGCTCGCCGGCTTCTTCGGCAAGTACTACGTCTTCCTCGCCGCCATCGAAGCGAAGCTTTATCCGCTCGCCGTCATCGGTGTGATCGGCTCGGTCGTCGGCGCGTATTATTATATCCGCGTCGTCAAGGTCATGTGGTTCGATGAAGCCAAGGGCAGTTTTGAACGTCCGGCCGGCGAACTGAAGATCGTTTATGCGCTCTCGGGACTATTTGTCGTAGCCTTCGTCGTCTTCGGCGGTGCGCTCGGCAATGCGGTCACGGTTGCGGCAAAGACGTTCTTTTGAGCAACACACAAAAGCATACGGGCCGGATGTCCATCGATGACTTCCGGCACGAGGCGATGGCGGAAACGCCATCGACCAATATAGAATGTTTTGCCCGGGCAAGGGCAGGCGATGGCGGCAATCTCTGGATCACCGCCATCCGCCAGACCGGCGGGCGCGGGCGTCGTGGCCGGCCATGGGTGTCCGAACCCGGCAACCTCTACGCCTCGCTTCTTCTCATCGATCCGGCTCCGATGGAGCGCATAGGCTCATTGCCGCTTGCCTTTGCGCTTGCCGTTTACCGCGCCATCCGCGCCGTTCTGCCGACGGGTGGCGAGCCGCTTGAAATCAAATGGCCGAACGACGTGCTGATCGGCCGCCGGAAGACCTGCGGCATTCTGATGGAAGCCGAACTTCTGCCGGATGGGCGGCGCGCCATCGTCATCGGCATCGGCATCAACATCGCCCATAAACCGGAAAACCCGCTTTATCCCGTCACCATGCTGTCCGAACACGGCGCGTCATGTTCTCCCGACGAGCTATTCGCGCATCTGTTCCGCGAAACGGCGGATGTGCTGCAAAGCTGGGATGAGGGCAGGGGCGTTTCCGGTGTCATGGCCGGATGGCGGGCAGCGGCCTGCGGTATCGGCGAACACATCACCGTCAATTTTCCGGATCGCTCGATCGGCGGGCGTTTCGTCGGAATTGATGATAATGGTTATCTTCTGCTGGATGAGGACGAGGGCGCAAGGCGCTCCATCGCCGCCGGCGACGTGTTTTTCGGATGAGGTGAAACGGTGCGGCTTTAAAGCCCCGCGCCGAACCTCTTCCCATAGGTTGGAGTTTTCCTGCAGCTCATGAAAAGCAGGGGTGACAGACTGGTTCCGCATCGGCCCGGTCGATCAGATGGTTTAACAGGTCCGATGCTCTAAACGGGCGGCTGGGCGCGGCATACTGCCGTCGCCAGCGCGCTCTCGTGAATGGATAAGAAGAACAATGGCTAAACAGGACGAACTGGTGTTTTTGCCGCTTGGCGGCGTCGGCGAAATCGGCATGAATCTGGCGCTTTACGGCTACGGACCGGAAAGCAAGCGCCAATGGATCATGGTGGATTGCGGCGTGACCTTTGCCGGTCTCGATCTGCCGGGCGTCGATCTGGTTCTGCCCGACATCAGCTTCATCGCCGAGCAGAAGAAGAACCTCAAAGGCATCATCATCACCCACGCCCACGAGGACCATTATGGCGCGCTGAACGACCTGTGGCCCGGCCTCAACGTTCCGGTCTATGCCTCGGGTTTCACCGCCGGCATGCTGGAGGCGAAGCGCGCCTATGAGGGCAGCCGCGCCGAAATTCCGATCACCCCGTTCAAGGCGGGTGACCGCATCAATGTCGGCCCCTTCGAAATCGAGGCCGTCGGCGTCAACCACTCGATCCCCGAACCGATGTCGCTGGTCATTCGCACGCCGCTCGGCAACGTCATCCACACGGGCGACTGGAAAATCGATGAAGCGCCGTCGCTCGGCCCGTTGACGGACGAGGCCCGCTTCCGCGCCATCGGCGAAGAGGGCGTGCTGGCGCTGATGTGCGACAGCACCAATGCGCTACGCGACGGCGTATCGCCATCGGAGCACGAGGTTTCCGAAGGTCTGCAGCAGATCATCGAAAATGCAGAGGGCCGGGTGGCCATCACCACTTTCTCCTCCAATGTCGGGCGTATCCGCTCCATCGCGCAGGCAGCGGAAGCGGCTGGACGTGAAGTGCTGCTGCTTGGCTCGTCGCTGAAGCGCGTCGTCAACGTCTCGCAGGATCTCGGCATCATGGAAGGCATCAAGCCGTTCCTCGCCGAGGACGAATATGGCTATATCCCGCGCAACAAGGTCGTCGTCATTCTCACCGGTTCGCAGGGCGAGCCTCGGGCGGCACTCGCCAAGCTTTCGCGCGACGAGATGCGCAATGTGGCGCTTGCTGCCGGTGACACGGTGGTGTTTTCCTCGCGTGCCATTCCCGGCAACGAAAAGGCGATCATCGAAATCAAGAACGGTCTGATAGAGCAGGGCATTCATATCGTTACCGACAATGAGGCCTTGGTGCATGTCTCGGGCCATCCCCGCCGCAACGAGCTTCTGCGGATGTACGAATGGACGAAGCCGGAAATCGTCGTGCCGGTGCATGGCGAGGCGGCGCATCTGGTGGCGCAGAAGGAACTGGCCGAACAGGCCGGCATCTCGCAAGTGCCGAAGGTTCGTAACGGCAACATCCTGCGTCTGGCGCCCGGTCCTGCGGAAGTCATCAATGACGCGCCGCACGGCCGCGTCTTCAAGGATGGCAACCTCATCGGCGACCTGGACGAGATGGGGATCAGTAATCGCCGCAAGCTTTCTTTCGCCGGCCATGTCTCGGTCAACGTGCTGCTGGACAGCCGTTTCGACTTCCTCGGCGATCCCGATGTCGTGCCTTTCGGCCTGCCGGAGTTTGATGACGAAGGCGAGGACATGGAAGATACGCTCTATGACGCCGTTCTCGGCGCCGTGGAAAGCATTCCCCGTGCCCGCCGCAAGGATCTGGCGCTGTTGCGCGAGGCAGTGCGCCGCGCGGTGCGTGCCGCTGCCAACCAGGCATGGGGCAAGAAGCCGATCGTGACGGTTTTCGTCACCAAGGTCTGAGCCGGAAGGCACCGAATTTTCAAGCTGTCATGTCCGGATCGTTCCGGGCATGACAGGAGAGCCGTTCCTTATCGCTCTCTCGCTTCTTCGCGGCTTTTTGCGCTTCTTGCAGGGAAGTGATTCCGGTTCGCGAATGAATGGGTTACAAGGAACGCATTACGCAGGAGGACGTCATGCCGCTTCTTTCGGTCTTCGCCATTTATTTCATCGTCTGGTGGACGGTGCTTTTCATTGTGCTGCCGATTGGCCTTCGCACCCAGGAGGAAGAGGGCGAGGTGGCACTCGGCACGGTCGCCAGCGCACCGTCCCGGTTCAGGGGCGGGCGGATCGTGTTGTGGACGACCCTGATATCGGCTTTGATCTGTGGGCTCTGGTACGGCGGAACCTGGTGGTTCGGCGTCAGCATGGACGACCTGCCGAGAATTATCCCGGTTTTCGACTGAAGCACATCGCGCAAGCCCGGCCTTTTACGGCACGCCGCAAAATCTTGCAGCGTGGCGGGCTTCGTGACGCGATTTAAGGCAACCTGCGGCGTGGCCGTATCGCGAACGGTTCGCCACAGGGCGGATCGGGACAGTCATATGGATGTCATATCTATCGTGCACACACCATAAGCGTGTCTGGTGGTCGATTCACGGCCATAATTTAACCGGAATAACGATCCGGAGTTGTGGTCGTGTGCAGAAAGCAAAAAAAAACAAGGCATTTCAGCCTTGTTTTTCAGGTTTCGCGTGATCTGTAACCGTTACCGGGGCAGCGACAAGCGCGCCTAAGACCTAATCCTCCCAAGACTGACCGCGAAAACGGCAAGAATTTAGACTTCCTGCCTCTTTTGTGAGCTAAAGTTAGCCCAATCACCCATGCTTGTCATCTCATTTTTTGCATATTTGTTACAGTCGGCAAAAAATTCCCTGTGGTGCAATTTGTCGCACCGGATCAAGAATAATATTCCGGCCAAAGCGTTTTGACGCGAATTAGCTATCGCGAAAATGCCACGAAATCGCCTTAGCCGCTCTTTGCATGGCGGGTTTTCTTCTTGGTCAGAAACGGCTATGTACGGCGCCAATATCCCTCTATTCGGGGCGATTCCCGCGCCTTTGCGCGTTGTCGCCCATACCAATGGAAGCCGTCATGCGTCTCAGCCGTTATTTCATGCCCATCCTGAAGGAAAACCCCAAGGAAGCGGAGATTGTCTCCCATCGCCTCATGCTGCGTGCGGGCATGATCCGGCAGCAATCGGCTGGCATTTATTCCTGGCTGCCGCTCGGCAAGCGCGTGCTCGACAAGGTCAACAGGATAATCCGTCAGGAGCAGGACCGCGCGGGCGCCATCGAGCTTCTGATGCCGACGCTGCAAACGGCCGAGCTGTGGCAGGAAAGCGGCCGTTATGACGATTACGGCAAGGAAATGCTGCGCATCAAGGACCGTCAGGATCGCCAGATGCTCTACGGCCCCACCAATGAGGAGATGATCACCGACATCTTCCGGTCCTATGTGAAGTCCTACAAGAACCTGCCGCTGAACCTCTACCATATCCAGCTGAAGTTCCGCGACGAGGTGCGCCCCCGTTTCGGCACCATGCGTTCGCGCGAGTTCCTGATGAAGGACGCCTATTCCTTCGATCTGACCAAGGAAGACGCGATCCACTCCTATAACAAGATGTTCGTGGCTTATCTGCGCACCTTCGAGCGCCTTGGCCTGCGCGCCATTCCCATGCGCGCCGATACCGGCCCGATCGGCGGCAACCACAGCCACGAATTCATCATTCTGGCCGATACCGGCGAATCCGAAGTTTTCTGCCACAAGAACTTCCTCGACCGTGCCATCCCCGCCGACGATACCGATTTCGATGATGTTGCGGCACTTCAGGGCGTTTTCAACGAGTGGACGACCGAATACGCCGCCACTTCGGAAATGCACGACGAGGCCGCTTATGATGCCATCCCCGAGGGTGAGCGTCTTTCCGCGCGTGGTATCGAAGTTGGCCACATCTTCTATTTCGGCACCAAATATTCCGAGCCGATGGGCGCCAAGGTGCAGGGTCCTGATGGCAAGGAACACCCCGTCCACATGGGTTCCTACGGCATTGGCCCGACACGCCTTGTTCCCGCCATCATTGAAGCATCGCATGATGAAAATGGAATCATCTGGCCGGCTTCGGTCGCTCCTTTCGATGTCGTCATTATCAACATGAAGGCAGGTGACGCGGCCTGTGATGCGGCTTGCGAAAAGCTGTATTCCTCGCTCTCCAACGCGGGCAAGGATGTTCTTTATGACGACACCGACGACCGTGCGGGCCAGAAATTCGCCACTGCGGACCTGATCGGCGTGCCGGTGCAGATCATCGTCGGCCCGCGTTCAGTTGCGAACGGCGAAGTCGAGGTGAAGGATCGCAAGACCGGCGAACGTGAAACCGTCACAATCGAAGCGGCAATGAACAAGGTGCTTGGCTAAGCGCGGAACGGTGAAAAGTGTGGAGCGGGTTTCGCCTGAAATCCGCTCCAGCTTTATGAGATCACGATCCGCAAAAACCGGGGTCGGTTTTTAAGGAAAACCGGCCTTGCAAGTCCAGATCAGGGAGACGACATGGCAAAAGCCGAGGTTGACAAGGGTGCGGCTCCTTCCGCCCGGGAAAAGACCGCCCGGCCGTTTTCCGCTTTCGAACGCATGGTGGCGTGGCGCTATCTGCGGTCGCGGCGCAAGGAAGCGTTCATTTCCGTCATCGCCGGCTTTTCCTTCGTCGGCATCATGCTGGGCGTCGCGACGCTCATCATCGTCATGGCTGTCATGAACGGTTTTCGCACCGAGCTGATTTCGCGCATTCTCGGCATCAATGGTCACATGATCGTTCAGCCGATCGATCAGCCCTTCAATAATTATGATGAGCTGGCGAAGAAATTCTCCGCCATTCCTGGTGTCACCATGGCTTTGCCGCTGGTGGAGGGCCAGACCTTGGCCTCCGGTCGCGGTGGTGCTGGCTCCGGTGCGCTGGTGCGCGGTGTGCGTCAGGAAGATATCGACAAGATCAAGGAAGTCGCCACCAACATCAAGACCGGCGATCTCGTCGGCTTCATGGCGGGCGACGGGGTTCTGGTCGGCTCAAGGCTTGCCGCCCAGCTGGGTGTGACGGCGGGCGACGATATCACCCTCATTTCGCCGGAAGGCGATGTGACGCCGATGGGCGTTAACCCGCGCGTCAAATCCTACAAGATTTCGGGCGTCTTCGAGATCGGCATGTCGGAATATGACGCGTCGATGATCTATATGCCGCTTTCAGAAGCCCAGCTTTATTTCAATGCCGAAGGCCTCGTGCAGTCCATCGAGCTTTACGTCAGTCGCCCTGATAATGTCGACGGCATCCGGCCGCTGGTGGAGCAGGCGGCCGAGCGGCAGATTTATATCACCGACTGGAGACAGAGAAACCAGACCTTCTTCTCCGCCCTGCAGGTGGAAAGAAACGTGATGTTCATGATCCTCACCCTCATCGTTCTGGTGGCGGCGCTCAACATCATTTCCGGCCTCATCATGCTGGTGAAGGACAAGGGCAGCGATATCGCCATCCTGCGCACCATGGGCGCCAGTTCCGGCGCTGTCATGCGTATCTTCTTCATGACGGGGGCGGCGATCGGCACGGTCGGCACCTTTGCCGGTGTGGCGCTCGGCGTCCTTGTCTGCCTCAACGTGGAATCCATCCGGCAGTTCTTCTCCTGGGTGTCAGGCACGGTGCTGTTTGATCCGCAGCTCTATTTCCTCAGCCAGCTTCCGGCCGAAATGGATATCAGCGAGACCATTACCGTCGTCATCATGGCGCTGACGCTTTCTTTCCTGGCAACCATCTTTCCGGCATGGCGGGCTTCCAAGCTCGATCCGGTGCAGGCCCTGCGTTACGAATAAGGACCGCTTCACAATATGGCAAAAAAATCAGTGCTGCGGCTTACCGGCGTCGAGAGGACCTATGGTCAGGGCGAGACGTCGCTCTCTATCCTGCGCAAGGCCGATTTCGAGTTGAAGAGTGGCGAGATGGTGGCGCTTGTCGCCCCCTCGGGCACCGGCAAATCCACGCTGCTGCATCTGGCCGGGCTTCTGGAACATCCAGATGCCGGCGAGGTCTTCATCAATGGCGCGCCGTGCAACGGTCTGCCCGATGAAAAGCGCACAGCAATCCGCCGCAGCGACATCGGTTTCGTCTACCAGTTTCATCATCTGCTGCCGGAGTTTACTGCGGTGGAGAATGTGATGATGCCGCAGCTCATCGCCGGTTTGACGCAGGGCGAAGCCCGCAAGCGGGCCAGCGCGCTGCTTGATTACATGCGCGTCGGCCATCGCGGCGAACATCGCCCGGCCGAACTTTCCGGCGGTGAACAGCAGCGTGTGGCCATTGCGCGCGCGGTTGCCAATGCGCCGCTTTTGCTGCTCGCCGACGAGCCGACCGGCAACCTTGACCCGGAGACCGCGCATTATGTGTTCGATGCGCTCGAGGCGCTGGTGCGCCAGTCGGGCCTTGCAGCATTGATCGCCACCCACAATCACGAGCTTGCCAACCGCATGGACCGCCGCGTGACGCTCGCCGACGGCAAGATCGTCGACTTCTGATCGTGCCGGTATAAGGCGATGACAGCGACGCCTTGGCGATCTGTTTTGCGGGTGAGTCTATCCGTTCTGCATTTCCCGCAAGACCACTCGTCCTTCCACAATTGAATTTTTTTACCGAACCCGGAGGTTTTTTACCTCCGGGTTTTTTCGCTTTGGAGTCAGGGGCTTGCCATTCGTGGAAACGGAACCCCAGCCGATTCTGTCGCGTTAGCAAGGGGAATATCAGTAAAAGCCTGTTGACAATCGAACGAAATGAGAACAAAAATAGAACATAACGAGTAAGGAGAGACCAATGACTGATTTCATCCGTGACGTTGCCGCTTTCGCTTCCATCGCTGTGTTTGTCGCCAGCTTTTCGGTGATCCTCACTGCCCTGTGAAGGGCGCGCCGGCGCAGAAGCCTGTATAGACGCCGCAAGGCGGTGGACTTTGAAGGCCGGAAATCGGAAAATCGCCCCCTCGATTCAGAATGACAGGATGACGATATGGGCGAGACGGCTGTGCGTGGAGAGACCTCTGACAAAACGCTGAAAACGCCCGGTTTTGTCCATCTGCGGGTTCATTCCGCTTACTCCCTGCTTGAGGGGCGTTGCCCCTCAAGAAGATCATGTCCAAGGCCGTTGCGGACGGCCAGCCGGCCATTGCCATTACCGACACCAACAATCTTTTCGTCGCGCTGGAGTTTTCCGAAAAGGCGCGCGATGAGGGCTTGCAGCCGATCATCGGCTGTCAGGTGTCTATCGACATGCAGGATGCGGCGGATGATCGCCGCAACCACAACAGCCACCTCGCCAAACTTCCCGCCATCGTACTTCTGGCTGCTGATGCCGAGGGGTACGAGCGGCTGGTAGATCTGATCAGCCGCGCCTATCTGGAAGGCGAGAGCGGCGGCCAGTCCGTGCATATTACCCGCGCATGGCTGGAGGAAGCCTCCAATGCCGGGCTGATCGCGCTGACGGGCGCCTCCGGCGGCCCGGTGGATATGGCCCTGAAAGAAGGGCACACGGCGCAGGCCCAAGAACGCCTGCTCGTGCTGAAATCACTCTTCGGTGACAAACTCTACATCGAATTGCAGCGCCAGTCCGGTTTCGACCGTGCCCATGAGCGGCGTATGATCGGGCTGGCCTATGAACATGATATTCCGCTCGTCGCCACCAATGAGGCGTTCTTCCCCTCGAAGGCCGATTACGAGGCGCATGACGCATTGATGGCGGTGGCGCATAACGCCATCGTTTCCGATGACAGCCGGTTCCGGCTGACACCCGACCATTATATGAAAAGCCGCGAGGAGATGACGGCGCTGTTTGCCGACCTTCCCGAGGCGCTCGAAAACACCGTCGAGATCGCCTTGCGTTGCTCGTTCGTGCTGAAGAAGCGCGGGCCGATCCTGCCGCGCTTCACCGGTGCCAGCGACGATCCCGAAGCGGCGCAGCGGGCAGAGGCCGAGGAGCTTCGCCGTCAGGCCGTCGAGGGTCTCGATCATCGCCTCGCGGCGCTCGGCATGGCGCCGGGCTACACCGAGCAGGACTATCGCGAGAGGCTGGATTTCGAGCTCGGCGTCATTGAACGCATGGGTTTTCCCGGTTACTTCCTGATCGTTGCCGACTTTATCAAATGGGCCAAGCTGCAGGATATTCCGGTTGGCCCCGGCCGCGGTTCGGGCGCCGGCTCGCTTGTGGCCTATGCGCTGACCATCACCGACGTTGATCCCCTGCGCTTCTCGCTGCTGTTCGAACGCTTCCTCAATCCCGAACGCGTATCGATGCCCGACTTCGATATCGACTTTTGCCAGGACCGCCGCGAAGAGGTGATCCGCTACGTGCAGCGCAAATATGGTCGCGAGCAGGTGGCCCAGATCATCACCTTCGGTTCGTTGCAGGCGCGCGCGGCATTGCGCGACGTCGGCCGCGTGCTGGAAATGCCCTATGGGCAGGTGGACAAGATCTGCAAGCTGGTGCCCAACAACCCGGCCAATCCGACGCCGCTGTCAAAAGCGATCGAGGAAGAACCGCGTCTGCAGGAAGAGGCGGACAAGGAACCGGTCGTCGCGCGGCTGCTGGATATCGCCCAGAAGATCGAGGGGCTTTACCGGCACGCATCCACCCACGCCGCCGGTATCGTCATCGGTGACAGGCCGCTGTCGAAGCTGGTGCCGATGTATCGCGATCCGCGCTCGGACATGCCGGTCACCCAGTTCAACATGAAATGGGTGGAAAGCGCCGGCCTCGTCAAATTCGACTTTCTCGGCCTGAAGACGCTGACGGTGCTGAAGGTGGCCGTCGATTTTGTTGCCAAGCGCGGCATCAAGGTCGATCTCGCCGCTATCCCGCTGGAAGACGCCAAAACCTACGAGATGTTGTCGCGTGGCGAGACCATCGGCGTATTCCAGGTGGAAAGTGCGGGCATGCGCAAGGCGCTGATCGGCATGCGCCCGGACTGCATCGAGGATATCATCGCGCTGGTGGCGCTTTATCGTCCCGGCCCGATGGAAAACATTCCGGTCTATAATGCCCGCAAGCATGGCGAGGAGGAGCTGGAATCGATCCATCCCACCATCGACCACCTCCTGAAGGAAACGCAGGGCGTTATCGTCTATCAGGAACAGGTGATGCAGATCGCCCAGGTTCTGTCAGGTTATTCGCTCGGCGAAGCCGATCTTCTGCGCCGCGCCATGGGCAAGAAGATCAAGGAGGAGATGGACCAGCAGCGCGAGCGTTTCGTGGACGGCGCCATCAGGAACAGCGTGTCGAAGCCGCAGGCCAACACCATCTTCGACCTTCTGGCGAAATTCGCCAATTATGGCTTCAACAAGAGCCACGCGGCCGCTTACGCCATCGTTTCCTATCAGACCGCCTATATGAAGGCGCATTATCCGGTAGAGTTCCTCGCGGCCTCCATGACGCTCGATATGGCGAATACGGAAAAGCTCAACGATTTCCGTCAGGATGCCGGCCGCCTTGGCATCGAGGTCGTGGCACCTTCGGTGCAGACTTCCTTCCGCCAGTTCGAGACGGGCGAAAACCGCATCTATTATTCGCTGGCCGCCATCAAGGGTGTGGGCGAGGGCGCGGTCGAACACATCGTTGCGGTGCGCGATGGCAAGCCGTTTGCGAGCCTTGAGGATTTCTGCCTGCGGATCGATCCGAAGCAGATCAACCGGCGTGTGCTGGAAAGCCTTATCAACGCCGGTGCTTTCGATTGTTTCGGTCGCGACCGCGCCGAGATGATCGGCGGTCTGGACCGTATCATCGGTTATTCGCAACGCGCGCAGGAAAGCCGCGTCACCGGCCAGTCGGATATGTTCGGCTCCGGCGGTGCGAGTGGCCCGGAAAAACTCCTCCTGCCTGCCTTCCAGACCTGGCTCGCCTCGGAAAAGCTGTTGCGCGAATATCAGGTGCTCGGTTTTTACCTCACCGCCCATCCACTCGATACCTATCGCCCCGTACTGGAGAAGTTGCGGGTGCAGAATTTCGCCGATTTTTCTGCGGCGGTGAAGCAGGGAGCGACCGCCGGACGTCTGGCTGGCACCGTCACCGGCAAGCAGGAGCGCAAGACCCGCACCGGCAACAAGATGGGCATCGTCACCTTCTCCGACGCGTCAGGCCAATATGAGGCGGTGCTGTTTTCCGAAGGGCTCGCCCAGTTCCGCGATCTGCTCGAGGTGGGTAAATCGCTTGTCATCACGGTGCAGGCGGAAGAACGCCCGGAAGGCATCGGCCTTCGTATCCAGACGGCGCAATCGCTGGAGGAGAAATCCGTGCAGATGCAGAAGGCGTTGCGCGTCTATGTGCGTGATTCCGGCCCGCTGAAAACCGTCGCCCGCCATCTCAACACCAAAGGTGACGGCTCGGTCTATTTCATCGTCATCAAGGATGAGGGCAGCCGTGAGATCGAGGTGGAGCTGACGGAGAAATACCGTATTTCCCCTGAAATCGCCGCAGCACTTCGCTCCGCCCCCGGCGTTGTCGATGTGGAGCTGGTGTAAGGCTTCTGGGCCTTCACACGTTACTCACACCGGCCCTTCCTTCGTCACGGTAATGAAGTCCGTTCCCGTGCCCGTCTCCATCTGGTGACTGAGGTCGGAGACGGTGATCGAGCTGCCGGTTGAGAGCTCCTTCTCGATACGGGAGCGAATTTCAGCCGGTATTTCGAGGCGGCTTAGCACCGCGCTCAGCTGGTCGAAGCCACCAGGGGCCTCGGTAACAGTAATACCAAGCCGTTTGCGGGCAGCCGTCGGCAGGTGGTTTTCCAGCGTCAAGCCGTTCCATTCGGCGGTTCCGGCGGCGCGGTTAACGGCAACCGCCTCGAAGAAATGGGTTCCGAGCGCCACCTCAGGATCCTTGATGTCGATCGCAGCCTCAAATAGTGGCTTGAAATCCTGGCGCACCATGATCTGGCCGCTCAGTGGATGGTCTTCGCCGGCGGAAGCGTAGAGCGCTGTTACGAAGTCGTCGGTCAAAAGCGGTCCGGTGGTTTTCAGCCCTTTCCAGCGCTTGAAACCGTTGATGGCGCTGGTCGTCATCTCGCCAGTGTAGCCGTCCGGTGAACCGGCATCGAAACCGAGACGGGTCAGTACGGCCTGAATATCCATCACCTTTTCCCGCTCACCGCGCCGGGTGATGAGAATGCGTAAGGGGGAGGGGTCCTTGCCCTTGGCCATCGGTTTGATGGATTGCGTCTTTTCATTAACGGCGACCTCGACCGTTCCCAACGCGGAATCGAAGGTCGCCGGGCGCAGCTCGACATCGGATAGAAGCAGCTTGCCATCATCGGCATCGCCGCGCGGCTCAAACAGGGCCGGATGCTGCACGAAGCGCAGCGAGACCGGCCGCTCGGTGATGATGACATGCACACCGTAGCGGGTCTCCCCGAACAGCGATTGCGCGAATTTCGGCGGCAGGCGTACACAGCCGTGCGAGGCGGGATAATTCGGTACCTTGCCCTCGTGCAGCGCGATGCCGGACCATGTCAGCCGCTGCATGAAAGGCATGGGTGCTGCCGAATAGATGTTCGATTCGTGGTATTTGCGCTTTTCCAGAATCGAGAAAATGCCGCTCGGCGTCTCGTGTCCGGCCTTGCCAGTGGAGACTTTCGATGTGGCAACGATCTCGCCGTTTTCATAGAGCGCCAGCGATTGATCGCTTTTCGAAACGACGATCTGTAGCGACTTGTTGTCGGCGGCAAGCGCCGGAAAGGCAAGAATGCTGGCCGACAGCATGCCGGTCAGAAGACGGAAGCGAAGAGACATGACGCAATACACCACATGCACAAAACTTCGTTTACTCAACCACGCGAAGTTTAATGAAGTTTAAGGATGCGGCGTCTGCCGCTTCACTAATTTGTGTAAGCGCTAAAATAAGGGGGAGGTGTTGCAGGCCAGCGGGTTTCCCGGAGTTCACGTGCGGCGGGGCTGCTATTTGCGCGTGCCGAAGGTGTAGCCAGTCTCGACGCTGCCCTTGCCGAATTTGTCGCGCAGCTTGTCCATGGCCGCTTCCGCCGCCGCCCGCCGTTCCGCCTGCCTGTCGACGAGATCGGGAGGGTCGGCAAGGCCTGCATCGTGCAGATCGCTGACCCCGATGCCGATCAGGCGGAATTTCGTGCCGTCGGTTTCTTTCTCCAGCAGTGAAAGGCCGGTGCGGAATATCCGGTCGGCAAGCTGGGTGGGGTCATCAAGCTTGCGGTTGCGGGTGCGGAGTTTGAAATCGGCCGTCTTCATTTTCAGCACCACCGTCTGACCGGAAATGCCGCTCTTCTTCAGCCGCCAGGCGACCTTTTCGGAAAGCGACCGCAGGATCGGCACGAGGTCCTCGTGCCGGGAAATATCGTTGAAGAAGGTGGTCTCGGAAGAGACGCTCTTTACCGGGTCGTTATTGTGCACATGCCGCTCGTCAATGCCGCGCGAAAGTCGGAACAGCCGCTGCCCCATCACGCCGTAGCGGCGCATCAGGTCGCCTTCCTCCATTTCCTGCAACTGTGCGATCAAGCGGATACCATCCGCCTGCAACGTGGCTGCAAATGCCTTTCCAACGCCCCATATGGTGGTGACAGGCCGCGTCGCCAGAAAGGAAAGCGCCTCCGCTTCGCCGACCACCGAAAAACCGCGCGGTTTTTGCAGGTCGGATGCGACCTTGGCCAGAAACTTGCAATAGGACAGGCCGGCCGAGACGGTCACACCCACCTCTTTTTCCACCCGTTTCACGAATTTCGCCAGCACCCGGGCCGGGGGATCGTGATGCAGCCTCTCGGTTCCGGAAAGATCGAGAAACGCCTCGTCTATGGAGAGCGGCTGCACGAGCGGCGTCAAATCCTGCATCATGGTTCTGATCTGGCGTCCGACGCGGCTGTATTTTTCCATATCTGGCCGGATGACCACCGCGTCCGGGCAGGCTTCCAGCGCCTTGAACATCGGCATGGCGGAGCGCACGCCCTGAATGCGGGCAATGTAACAGGCGGTGGAAACCACGCCGCGCTTTCCGCCGCCGATGATTACCGGTTTGTCGGCAAGCTCGGGATTGTCCCGTTTTTCAACGGAAGCGTAAAAGGCGTCGCAATCGATATGGGCGATACTGAGATCATAGAGTTCGTCGTGGTAGACAAGGCGCGGACTGCCGCAGGCGCGGCAACGCCTCAGGCCCGCTGGCTGGCCGGCCAGGCAGTCGCGGCAAAAACCGGGGTCATAATGGTGCGACGTGGACATGGACCGAAAACAAAACCAGAACGTCGCCGACCATACTCCGGCCGTGACCGTGGCTCAAGTGGCTGACCGGTCAATACTCACCCGAATCCAGCCCCGGGCCGGAAAAATGGTGCCAGGCGGCGGCCACCGTTTCGGGTGAGGTGTCAGTCGCCGTGCAGAAGGCCATAAGGTCGGGCTCGTGGCTCATCAGAAAATCGGTGAGCCCTGCTAGAAAACCGGGATCGTGGGCGGCCTGGCGCAGCATATTGGCCTGCAATCCGCTCAGCGCCAGAAAACGCGACAGCATGTCCGGTTCGTTTGCCAGCCAGCCAAGTATGGCGGCTGCCGTTTCTTGCGGATCTTTTCCGGCATTGCCTTTGTTTTTTGTGTCTCGCAGCATTTCTCTACCGAAGTTACCTATTTTGAAACCAAATCGTTCTAGCCTTGCGCAACAAATGGACGATGGAATCGGTTCTCTGACAACTTATATGTCTGGATGAAGGTTTCATAGCGAAACGGGGACTGCCCACCATGCCCAAACAGGTCATGATAGTCGAAGACAACGAGCTGAACATGAAGCTCTTTCGCGACCTGATCGAGGCGTCTGGTTACACGACGATCCAGACACGCAATGGCATGGAAGCGCTGGACCTTGCCCGCAAGCACCGCCCGGACCTCATTCTCATGGATATTCAGCTGCCGGAAGTTTCTGGGCTGGAGGTGACGAAATGGTTGAAGGAGGATGACGAGCTGCATGTCATTCCGGTCATCGCCGTCACGGCCTTTGCCATGAAGGGCGATGAGGAGCGTATTCGTCAGGGCGGATGCGAGGCCTATGTGTCGAAGCCGATTTCCGTTCCGAAATTCATCGAAATCATCAAGACCTATCTTGGCGATGCATAAGGCGGTTGGGGAACTGTTATGACGGCGAGAGTTCTGGTTGTTGACGACATACCCGCAAACGTAAAGCTTCTCGAAGCTCGGCTTGTCGCGGAATATTTCGACGTCGTCACCGCCGAGGATGGTTTCAAGGCGCTGGCGATCTGCGACCAGGAACAGGTCGATATCATCCTGCTCGACATCATGATGCCGGGCATGGATGGTTTCGAGGTCTGCGAACGGCTGAAAGCCAATTCGAAAACGGCGCATATTCCGGTCGTCATGGTCACCGCACTCGATCAGCCGTCCGACCGTGTGCGCGGCCTGAAAGCCGGCGCCGACGATTTTCTGACCAAGCCGGTCAACGACCTTCAATTGATCGCCCGTGTCAAAAGCCTCGTGCGCCTCAAGGCCGTCAGTGACGAATTGCGGCTGCGTGCCGAAACCGCGCGCGAGATCGGCATCGAGGAGATGCTGCGCAGCGACGGCCTCATGCAGACGCCGGGCCGCGTTCTGGTCGCCGATGGCCGCGCCAGCTCGCAGGAGCGTATCCTCAGGGCGCTGAAGCCGGTTGCTGAGGTCGATGTCGTCACCGAGCCGCAGGCGGCCCTGCTGAAGGCGGCGAGCAACCCCTTCGAGCTTGTCATCGTCAATTCGAATTTCGAAGATTACGATCCGTTGAGACTGTGTTCGCAGCTTCGCTCGCTGGAGCGCACCCGTTTCCTGCCGTTGCTACTGGTGGCGGAGCAGGGGGCGGACGACATGGTGGCGCGGGCGCTCGATCTTGGCGTGAACGATTATATTCTCCGCCCGATCGATCCTAACGAACTTGTCGCCCGGTCGCTCACGCAGATCAGGCGCAAGCGTTATAACGAGCATCTGCGGCTCAATCTTCAGCACACGATGGAGCTTGCCATCGTCGATGGGCTGACAGGCCTCAACAACCGCCGTTATCTCGACAATCATCTGAAGATACTTTTTGACCGCGCCGCTGTCCGTGGCCGCCCGATTTCCATCTGCATGACCGATATCGACCGCTTCAAGCTGGTCAACGATACCTATGGTCACGATGTCGGCGATGAGGTTCTGCGGGAATTTTCAGCGCGCATCCGCAGCACGGTGCGCGGCGCCGATCTCGCCTGCCGTTATGGTGGCGAGGAGTTCGTTGTTATCATGCCCGATACGTCGATAGAGCTTGCCGCAAGTGTTGCCGAACGCCTGCGGGCGATCATCGAGGACAAACCTTTTTACGTTCGCTCCATCGACCGTGAACTGAATATTACAGCATCGCTCGGCATTGCCACCAGCAGCGGGGCCTTCGGCGCGCCGGAAGAGCTTTTGAAGCAGGCCGACAAGGCACTTTATGAGGCGAAACACACTGGACGCAACCGCGTCGTGGCGGCGGCTGCCTGAAGACGCAGGTACATGACGCGGAAAATCCATGACGCCTATTTCGGACATTTGCCTGTTTCAATAGTCGCGTAAAGAACTCAAAGGGAATTGCGGGAAACGCCAAGTCCCTGACCTTGCCTGTATTTTATCCTATTGCAATGAAAGGGTGAAATTTAACAGGGTTAATAGAGTTCAAGTTGAAGAATACGTTGAATTCAATCTCCCATGGAACTATATTGTGCCAGCTTTGTATATTTAACCATATTTTCCAGGTGATGTATCTCTGGCTTAAGAATTTGTTGATTTTTATTTTACTTCTGCGCACACTCCCTATTGAGAGTAACAGTTCTTCCGGCGGTTTTTCCGTCTAGTGATGATGAAATGACGGCGGATGACACCGCTGCGATTTCGTTCGTCAGGGGCTGGTATTGCGTAGTTCGAATGCCCCATGATGCTCAGGTCCGCCGCATCTCCTGGATCGTGGGGTCGGTCGGCTGACGATGTCCGAATCGGTTCCTCGTGCCGTAATCACATCGTTGGCCGACCGCCTTATCTCCCGAAATCTTTTTTGCTTGTGCTGCCGCTTATGGCTGAGGACATCCGGCTGGGCGCTCATGCAACGTGTTTGCGTTGCGGTTGAGGCATCTGGCTGATGAGGCGCTGGTAGAGCGTTTTCCCATCGCGTCGACATGCATCAACTGGATTCCCGCTGAAGTGCCGGAACGGGGCGGGTGCGATTCGTTGGCCTGTGCCGCATCCTGCGAGGCCGGTGGTGCGAGAAATGCCATTGGAGACACCTTATCTCAGCACAAACAAAAAACGCGCCCATTGGGCGCGCTTTTACCGGAGAACCCGATCAAGAATTACTTGATCTTGGTTTCCTTGAATTCAACGTGCTTGCGTACAACCGGGTCGTACTTCGTCTTCGTCATCTTGTCCGTGAACGTACGGCTGTTCTTGGTGGTGACGTAGAAGGTACCGGTGTCGGCTGTCGACAGCAGCTTGATCTTGATTGTTGTAGCTTTCGCCATGGTCGTCCTGCCTTTAAACAAAAGAGAAGCCGCAGGCGCTTCTCACCTCGGCTAAATCTGGCGCGAAACTACGTATCACGCCCGAAAAGTCAAGTCTGTTTTGCCCGGAAAACAAAACGGAAGCCATAAAGCACCACGTAAAGCCCGAAAAACACGGCAAGCGCCCAGGCGAAACCATCGGTGCCCGCAACATCCATGGAAATGCCAACGGCCTGGGGTCCGGCAATCGTGCCCATGGCGTAACAGAAGATGAAGGCGGCATTGGCAGCAACCAGATCCGCACCTTTCAGGCGCGATCCGAGATGGGTGAGGCCGACGGTATACATGCCGGATACGAGGCCGCCCCAGAACAGGAGCAGGGCCGCCACGAGGATCCATCTGTCCACCAGCAGGGGCAGCGCCAGCGTGCCACAGACGCCCGCAAAGGCCATCAGCGCCAGCATCGTGCGCCGGTCCTTCATCCGGTCAGAAAGCAGGCCGATCGGTATCTGGAAGACCATGTTGCCGATGCCCATCACGGTGAGGAGAAGTGCGGCCTGCGATTCGTTGAAGCCTTCACGGGTGGCGTAGATGGGAAAGAGCGAGAGACCGCCCGCCTGCACCGCGCCAAACACGAAAGCCGCCGCAGACGCCATCGGCACCAGCCAGATATAACGGGCGAAATGGTGGTTCGGCCTTTCGCTCAGCTCCGGGCTTTCGCCGCGCGCCAGGAAGATCGGGATCGCGGCAAGCAGGATGATCGCGGCGCCAACCAGAAAGGGCATGATTCCCTCGCTGCCGACCACGGAAAATAACAACGGGCCGACAGCAAACCCGACCGCAAGGCCGGTGGCGTAGATGCCAAGAACCATGCCGCGTTTTTTCGGCGGCGCGGTCATGTTGATCCAGTATTCGGAAAGGATGAACAGCGTGGTGGTTGCGCCATGGAAGACTATCCGCAGCGGAAACCACATCCAGAAGGCGTCAGCGAAATAAAAGCAGAGCGCACTCAGCGCCGAAACGACGACCGCAATCAGCATCGTTCGCGCCACGCCGAAGTCATGGGCGATCTTGCTGGTCACCGAGGCGGCCATCATCGCCGCGACGCCGGCCATAGCCGAATTCACCCCGATCATGGTGGAGGAGATGCCGCGCTTCTCAAGGATGATCGACAGGAGCGGCAGGCCAAGACCGATAGCCACGCCGACCGCACTGATGGCGGAAATGGCGGCGATCAGTGAGGGCCAGTGAATGGCGTCCGCTTCGCATTTCATTTGTGACATGACGGCCTTTATACAAAGTCTCGAATGAATCGGCCGTGGCGCGTGAAATAGAGCCGCGCGGGGCTTTCAAAGGGCAGTGACGGATCACCTATCATGAGTTTTGTGACATCTTCGAGAACCGTGCGTGTGATTTTCGGCATGTTCAGACCGGAAAGCTCTGTCATGTCAAGCCATTGCACGTTGTTCAGCTCGTCGGAATCCCTGATTAGCCGGGTATCCAGCCGCAACTCGTCGGCATAACAGCAAAAGAATCGCGTGTCGTAGCGCCTGATATTACCGGGCGGGGTGATGGCGCGCGCCACATATCGAAAACGGGAAAGGTCCGGACCGCCCCCGTCCATACCCATATCCACACCGGTTTCCTCGACAAGCTCGCGCGCGGCGGCAAGCGCCAGCGCCCTTGCTCCGGCAGCGCTCAGGCGGCGCGCGGCAGAGGAGGTGAGGCTGTGCAGCACGGCGGGGTGCAGATCGCTGGAAAAGGGCAGGGCGTGGTCGCGCGGATCACGTTTGCCGCCGGGAAACACATAAGCACCGGGCATGAAGACATGGGCGTTGCTGCGCCGGCCCATCAGCACCCGAATGGCAGGGCCGGAGCGGTCGAACAGGATGATCGAGGCGGCATCGCGCGGCCGCAGGGGGCCGCCCGCTGCTTCGGCGTTCGTGGGAGGCTGGGACACCTGCAAGCTCCTGTCCGCCGTCAGTGGGAGGAGCCGTCTATCTGCGCTTTCGGCTGTTTTTCGTCGAAGCCGTGCATCCGGAGCGCCCATTGCAGGCCGATGACGCCACCCTTGATCGGTTGCAGCGTCAAAAGTGCGGCCAGAATGGTGATCGGCACCCAGATAGCGAAATGTACCCACATGGGAACGGAAAGGACCATATCCGTCATCATGAAGCCGCCAACGGCGATGTGGCCGATGATGACAATGGAAATATAGGGTGGCAGGTCATCGGAGCGGTGATGATGCATTTCGGCACCGCAGGCCGCACAGGCGTCCACCGGCTTCAGAAAGGCCCGGAACAAGCGACCGCTGCCACAGGCTGGACAACGGTTGGCCATGCCCCGCATGATCGAGCGGCCAAGCGGCCGCTCCGCGCTGTTGTCTCCGAAGGTGACTGTTTCCGAGCCCCGATTTGCACTCATCCCTGTAATCCTTCTCCCGTTCTTAACCGCTTGCCGCGGTCTTGTTACCGTCGTCCTCTCGGCGGTCGCGTTCCGGGCTTGGCGGAAGGACGTGATGTCCGCCGGCCTGCCTTGTGGAACGACCGCGCGCCGACCGGCATCTTGCGCCCGGGGCTCAGCATTTCAAAGCGTAATGCACCCGCCAGAGGCACCGCTTCCGCAAGCCGCACCTGAACCGTATCGCCAAGCTGATAACCGAGACCCGTCTTTTCCCCCGTCAGAGCCTGATGCGCCTCGTCGTAGAGGAAATAATCGGTTCCAAGTGTAGATATAGGAACAAACCCGTCAGCACCAAACTGCGGCAGCGCGACAAATAGTCCCGCCTTGGTGACACCGGCGACACGGCCATCGAACTCTTCACCGACGCGTTCGGAAAGATGGTGCGCGATCAACCGGTTGATGGTGTCGCGCTCGGCGGCCATCGCACGACGCTCGAAGGTCGAGATTTCGGCGGCGATATCGTCCAGCGTCGCCTCTTCCTGCGGGGTGATGCCACCTTCGCCGAGGCCGAGCGAGCCCACCAGCGCACGATGCACGATCAGATCGGCATAACGGCGGATCGGCGAGGTGAAATGCGCGTATTTCATCAGGTTGAGGCCGAAATGGCCGATATTTTCCGGACTGTAGATCGCCTGGCTCTGGCTGCGCAGCACCATTTCGTTGACCATGATCTGGTGCGGCGTGTCGAGTGCGCGTGCCAGAATGCCATTGAAAGAATTGGCGCGCATCGCCACGCCCTTGGCCATGGAAATGCCGATCGTGCCGAGGAATTCGCGCAGCACCTCCTGCTTGGAAAGCGTCGGGGCATCGTGCACGCGGTAGACCAGTCGCTGCTTTTTCTTTTCCAGCGTCTCGGCGGCGGCGACATTCGCCTGGATCATCATTTCCTCGATCAGCTTGTGCGCGTCGAGGCGTTCGGGAATGACGACCTTGTCCACCGTGCCGTCGGGCCTGAGCTGGATCTTGCGCTCCGGCATGTCGAGTTCCAGCGGCTGGCGGCGGTCGCGGCCGCGCTTCATCACCGCATAGGCGTGCCACAGCGGCTTGAGGATAGGCTCCAGCAGTGTGCCGGTCTTGTCATCAGGGTTGCCGTCGATGGCCGCCTGCGCCTGCTGGTAGGAGAGCTTGGCCGCACTCTTCATCATGATGCGATGGAAAGTGTGACCCGCCTTGCGGCCTTCCTTGGAGAAGGTCATCCGCACCGCAAGTGCCGGGCGGTCGACGCCTTCCTTCAGTGAGCAGAGATCGTTGGAGATGCGTTCCGGCAGCATCGGCACGACGCGATCCGGGAAATAGACGGAGTTGCCACGCTTCAGCGCCTCGCGGTCGAGCGGCGCTGCGGGCCGCACGTACCAAGACACATCGGCGATGGCGACGGTGACGATGACACCATCAGGATTGTCGGACGAGGGGTCCAGTTCGGCATAGACCGCGTCGTCATGGTCCTTGGCGTCGGCCGGATCGATGGTGATGAGCGGCAGGTCGCGCCAGTCCTCGCGATGCGACATGCTGGCGGGCTTGGCGGCATCCGCCTCGGCCAGAACATTCGGCGGGAATATATGCGGAATACCGTGGGCATGGATCGCGATCATCGAGATCGCCTTTTCCGAGGCCACGGAGCCGACGACGGACAGAACCTTCGCGCGTGTCAGGCCGTAACGGCCGCTGTTGCGCGAGGTTTCCACCTCGATCAGATCGCCATCCCTGGCATCGCCGACGCCATCGGGATCGATGACCATTTCTTCGCCGCGCCGGTCGATCGGCATCAGGCGTCCGCCGCCGCCTTCCGTCTCCTTGAACACGCCAAGCAGCGCGTTCTGGCGACGGTCGATCAGCTTGACGACACGGGCGGTGTAGGCCGGGCCGACGCTGTCCTTGGAGGGGAAGATCTTTGCCAGAATGCGGTCACCGAGACCGGCGGCAGGGGCTTTCTTGCCGCGATCCTGCGACGACTGGCGAATGAGCACGGCAGGAGCCGCGCCCTGATCCTCGGGCCATTCCGCTGGCCGGCCGATCAATTCGCCGTCCTTGTCGCGGGTGGTGATGTCGAGAACCGTCACCGGCGGCAGGCCACCCGGCCGCGTCAGCGACTTGCGGGTCTTCTGCACCATGCCATCGGTTTCAAGCTCCTTCAGCAGCGACTTGAGCACGATACGGTCGTCGCCCTTCAGCCCGAAAGCCTTAGCGATTTCGCGTTTGGAAGCCTGCTGCGGATGCTCGGCGATGAATTTCAGCAACACCTCGCGGGAAGGCACCTCGCCATGGATGATGCCTTCACCTTCGTTTGCCCGCTTGCCGCGCCCGGTACGTCCGAAGCCGTCGCTGGCGGAACCCTGTCTCTGACGCGGCGCCTTGCTCACGATTCTGCCTTCTTGGGTTTGGCTGCGGCCTTCGGCTTGGCAGCCGTCTTGCTTTTCGTTGCGGCCTTGGCTTTCGTTGCCTTCGGCTTTGCGGCGGCGTCGCCATCGGCCTTCTTGGCAGCTGGCTTCTTGGCTTTGACGGGCTTGCCGCCGGTTCCGGTCTTGGCGATGCGCTCGGCAATCAGCACCAGCGACTCGTCCAGCGTCACCGATGCGGGATCCTGCCCCTTCGGAATGGTGGCGTTGACCTTGCCCCAGTTGACGTAAGCGCCATAACGCCCGTCGCGCACGGTGATCGGGCCGCCATCGGGATGGTCGCCCAGTTCCTTCAAGGCCGCAGGCGTGCCATTGCGGCCGCGTCCCGGTCCCTTGCTCTGCTTTTCGGCAATGACGGTGACGGCGCGATTAAGGCCGATAGAGAACACATCCTCGATGCTTTCAAGGTTCGCATAGGAACCGTCATGCAGCAGGAAGGGTCCGTAGCGGCCAAGGCCGGCCGAAATCATCTTGGCCGTTTCCGGATGCTTGCCGATATCGCGCGGCAGGTTGATGAGCGCCAGTGCCTTTTCGTGGTCGATGTCCTCAGGCTTCCAGCCCTTGGGCAGCGACGAGCGCTTGGCTTCCTTGCCGTCGCCGCGCTGGATATAGGGTCCGAAACGGCCAGAGCGCAGGGTCAGTTCTTCACCGGTCATCGGATCGGCGCCAAGTGCTTTCGGCTCGTTCGATGCCGAGGCTTCCGCTTCCGAACCGTCGGAGGTGAGCTGGCGGGTGAAGTTGCATTCCGGATAGTTGGAGCAACCGACGAAAGCGCCGTATTTGCCGAGCTTCAGCGAAAGATTGCCGGTGCCGCAAACCTGACAGATGCGCGGATCGGAACCGTCCTCGCGCTTGGGGAAGACCAGCGGGGCCAGAACCTCGTTCAGCGCGTCGAGCACGTTGGTGACGCGCAATTCCTTGGTATCTTCGATTTGCGCGAAGAAATCCTTCCAGAAATCGCGCAGCACCTGCTTCCAGTCCAGTTCGCCCGCCGAAATGCGGTCGAGCTTTTCTTCCAGATCGGCGGTGAAGTCGTATTCGACATATTTGGCAAAGAAGCTTTCGAGGAAAGCCGTCACCAGCCGTCCGCGAGAATGGGGAATGAGCTTGCGCTTGTCGATGACGATATATTCGCGGTCGCTCAGCGTCTTCAGCGTCGCTGCATAGGTGGAAGGACGGCCGATGCCGAGTTCTTCCATCTTCTTGATGAGTGAGGCTTCCGAGTACCGCGGTGGCGGCTCGGTGAAGTGCTGGCTGGCGTTGATCTTCTGCTTGGCGAGGTTCTCGCGCGCATTGATCTGCGGCAGACGGCCTTCGTCATCACCGTCGTCGCTCTGCTCGCCATCTTCCTTCTGGTCGGTATAGGCGGCGATGAAACCGTCGAAACGGATCACCGAACCAACGGCGCGAAGCCCCGCCGTTTCGCCGGCCTTGTCTGCCAGGATTTCTACCGTGGTGCGTTCGATTTCGGCCGACGCCATCTGGCTGGCGATGCCGCGCTTCCATACCAGGTCATAAAGACGCAGCTGGTCGGGATCGAGGAAACGCTTCACCTGATCCGGCGTGCGGTTGAAATCGGTCGGGCGGATCGCTTCGTGCGCTTCCTGGGCGTTCTTTGCCTTGGTGGAATAGAAGCGTGCCTTTTCCGGCACATAGCGGTCGCCGAATTGCTCACCGATGGCGCGGCGTGCGGCATCGATCGCTTCCGGCGCCATCTGCACGCCGTCGGTACGCATATAGGTGATCAGACCGACGGTCTCGCCGCCGATGTCGATACCCTCATAAAGCTTCTGCGCCACCTGCATCGTCCGCGAGGCGGAAAAGCCCATACGCGAAGACGCGGCCTGCTGCAGTGTCGAGGTGGTGAAGGGCGGGCCGGGATTGCGCTTGACGGGCTTCGCCTCGACCGTATCGACGATATAGGTCGCGCCTTCCAGCAGCGCCTTCAGGCGGTTGGCATCATCACCGGTCTTGATCGAGCGGCTTTGCAGCTTCTTGCCATCGGCGGAAACGAGCTTCGCCTCGAACTCGTCACCGCGCGGTGTCTTCAAAAGCGCGCTGATGTTCCAGTATTCCTCGGAGACGAAACGTTCGATCTCGGATTCGCGGTCGCAGACGAGACGCAGCGAAACGGACTGCACGCGGCCGGCGGAACGGGCGCCGGGCAGCTTGCGCCACAAGACCGGCGACAGGTTGAAGCCGACGAGATAATCCAGTGCGCGACGGGCGAGATAGGCGTCGACCAGCGGCACGTCGATGTCGCGCGGGTTCGCCATGGCGTCCAGCACGGCCTTTTTGGTAATGGCGTTGAAGACCACGCGCTTTACCGGCTTGTCGCCGAGAACGCGCTTCTTCTTCAAGAGATCAAGCACATGCCAGGAAATCGCTTCACCTTCGCGATCCGGGTCGGTTGCGAGAAACAGGCCGTCGGAGTCTTTCACCGCATCGGCAATGTCCTTCATACGCTTGGCGGATGCGCTATCGACTTCCCAGGACATTTCGAAGTCCTGGTCGGGCAGCACAGATCCGTCCTTGGCGGGAAGATCCCGGACGTGGCCAAAGGATGCAAGAACCTTGTAGCCGGGACCAAGATACTTGTTGATCGTCTTGGCTTTGGCCGGAGATTCTACGACGACGACATTCATGTTTTTTTCTCTGGGAACTGGTCCGTTAATATAGCCGGATTGCAACCGAGTGTCGCAACAAGGCCTCTTTATAATTCGACATGGACAGGTAATGCGCGCTGGTCAAGAGGCAAGGCCGATTTTATCGCTACGTGCGACCTGCAACCAATGGTTTCTGCATGATTGTATTGCAATCTTTGGTGAATTAGTTATGATTGGAAACATCATTCAATTTCTACTCAAAGCTCTTCATTTCAGGCTGTATTCGCAGGATAAATATATGGTCCCCGACGTAACAAACAATAAGGCCTATAATGAGGGAACCCGGGAGAATTTAGCCTATATCCGGCAGATGCTCGCGGAACTGAGGCTCGTCGCCAATCGCGAGGGCGCCGATATGCTGTGTTACCTGATTGAAATGGCCTATGTGGAAGTTGGCGATATTCAGAGCGGGCAGCGCAAGCTTTCAATCCGCGAGGAGCGAAACCCGCCCCCCGGCATGCCGGTTTAGCCGCCCGGCAATATCGAGTTCCAGAAGCACCATGTGAACGGTGGCCGCGGAAAACCCCGTATGGCGAATGATATCGTCCGTTTCGACGGGCGAGTGACCGAGGGCGGCGGCAATGACGCTGCGCTCATCATCCCTGGGCGGTGACATCTCCGTGTCGGCTATTGGTTCCTCGACCGTGCGGTCAAGGGGCAATTGCGGTTCCATCAGCGGCCGCAGCGCATCGAGAATGTCGGCCGCACCCGTGGTCAGCATCGCGCCTTCCTTGATCAGCCGGTTGGTGCCTTCGCAGCGCGCGTCGAGCGGGGAGCCCGGCACGGCGAAAACCAGCCGGCCCGCTTCGCCGGCAAGCCGCGCCGTGATCAGCGAACCGGAGCGTTCCGCCGCTTCCACGATGACGACGCCGAGCGAGACGCCTGATATCAACCGGTTGCGGCGGGGAAAATCCCGCGCGCGTGGTTCCCAGCCGAAGGGCATTTCGCTGATCGTCGCGCCGCCCTGATCGTAGATGTCCTGCAAGAGCCCGAAATTTTCCTGAGGGTAGGGACGATCGAGACCGCCTGCCAACATCGCCACCGTGCCGGTTGCAAGGCTTGCCCGGTGCGCCGCCGCGTCTATACCGCGCGCCAGCCCGGAAGCGATCGTATAGCCCGCACGACCGCAGTCGCGCGCCAGCATCGCGGCAAATTTCGCGCCGTTGATGGAGGCATTGCGGGATCCGACGATGCCGACGCATGGTCGTGTTGCGGTGGACGCCGACCCCTTCACGGCGATCAGCGGCGGCGCGCCGTCCAGCTGTCGCAGGGCGGGCGGATAGTCCGGTTCACCGAGGCCGACGAAACGCGCGCCGAATTTTTCAGCCGTTTCGATTTCACCTTCCGCTTCCGCCTGCGTGGTGATGCGCGGACTGCGCGAGGAACCGCCGCGCCTTGAAAGCTCGGGCAGGGCATCGAGCGCCTTTTCGGCGCTGCCAAAATGATTGATGAGTTCGCGGAAGGTAACGGGGCCGATATTGTCGCTGCGGATCAGCCGCAGCCAGGCCAGCCGCTGCCGCGCGGAAAGCTCTATGCCCTGCCGTTTCGTTTCCTCATGCGGCATGGCATATCCTCGAAAACGGGCTTCAGCCCTTTTGCCCGATCCTGCTTTCCGTGCCCGCCAGAAGCCGCGCGATGTTTTCACGGTGTTTCCACCAGGAAATCACGCTCAGCACCGTCACCAGCAAGGCCGTTTTTTCAGGTCCGAGGATCCAGAGGGCCACCGGGATCACAAGCATTGCCAGCAACGCCGACAGCGAGGAATAGCGGGTGATGAAGGCGGTCGCGAGCCAGATCAGCGCAAAGGCCAGCATCATCAGGGGGGCTGCGCCAAGAAGTACGCCGATATAGACTGCGACGCCCTTGCCGCCCTTGAAGCCGAGCCAGACCGGAAACAGATGGCCGAGAAATGCGAAGAAACCCGCAACCAAGGACGCCTCGTAACCCCAGAGCGCATTGGCGACGAGCACTGCCGCCGTACCCTTCAGCGCGTCAAGCAGCAAAGTCGCAGCGGCGAGCTTCTTGTTACCGGTACGCAGCACGTTGGTTGCGCCGATATTGCCGGAGCCGATCTTGCGCACATCCCCCAGCCCCGCCATGCGGGTGAGGATGAGGCCGAAGGGTATCGAGCCGAGCAGATAGCCGATCAGCGCCGCAAGCGCGAGAAGGGCAGGCGCCGTTTGCCAGTCAGTCAAAACACTCATTCAACGTTCCCTCTGTCGCGCGCCCGCGTGATCCTGTGTCCGTGATCTTATGCCAAGGAATGCACCGCTTTGCCAGCCACATAAGTGGCGACAGCGCGACCGCTGAAACGGGCATCCTCGAACGGCGTGTTCTTGGATTTTGACACCAGTTGATCCTTCGCGACCAGCCATGGCTCGTCGAGGTCGATCAGGGTGATATCGGCCTTTGCGCCAACTTTCAGCGTTCCGGCATCCAGACCGAAGATTTTCGCCGGGCGGGTGGAAAGCGCATCGATCAGCCGCATCAGCGGAACCTCGCCGCTGTGATAGAGGCGCAGCGTCGCCGCCAGCATGGTTTCCAGCCCCACCGCGCCGCTTGCCGCATCCGAAAACGGCAGGCGCTTGGTGTCCACATCCTGCGGGTCATGCGAGGAGACGATGATATCGATGGTGCCTTCCTTCAGTGCCTCGACCATGGCCTTGCGGTCGTCTTCGGTACGCAGCGGTGGTGAAAGCTTGAAGAAGGTGCGGTATTCGCCGATATCGTTTTCGTTCAGCGTCAGATGGTTGATCGAGATGCCGCAGGTGGCTTTTACGCCCCGCTGCCGGGCAAGACGAACCGCTTCAGCCGATTCCGGCACGGAAATCTTGGCGGCGTGGTAGATCGCCTGCGTCAGACCGGCAATGCGCAGGTCGCGCTCCAGCGGAATGATTTCGGCTTCCTTCGGAATGCCTGACAGGCCGAGCCAGCTTGCGAAAAGCCCCTCGTTCATGTCGCCGCCGCCAATATATTTGTCGCGGGTCTCGAGCGCGATCACCGCACCCAGTTCGCGCGCATAGGTCATGGCGCGGCGCAGCACCAGCGTGTCGGAAAGCGCCTTGCGACCATTGGTGAAGGCAACCGCACCGGCTTCCTTCAGTAGGCCGATCTCGGTCATTTCCTCGCCGTTGAGGCCCTTGGTCAGCGCCGCTGCGGGATGGACGTTAACGAGCGCCTTGTCGCGCGCCGCCTTTTTTACATATTCGACCAGAGCTATGTCGTCGATAACAGGGTCGGTGTCCGGCATCACGATGATGCTGGTGACGCCGCCGGCCGCTGCCGCGCGCGAGGCGGATTCGATGGTTTCGCGGTGTTCGCCACCCGGCTCGCCCACGAAAACGCGGGCATCCACCAGACCGGGAACGGCCAGCAGTCCCTTGCAGTCGCGAACTGTCGCACCTTCGGGAGCGCCCTGATTGTGGGCATCCTTGCCGGAGGCCAGGATCGTGCCGTCGGCGCCGATGACGATGCTGCCGGCCTCATCCAGATTGCGGGAGGGATCAACGATGCGGAGGTTTTTGAGAACGGTCACGGCACTCATACGCGCTCACCCTGATTTTGCGAGACAAGCAGGGTTTCCATGACAGCCATACGCACGGCAACCCCCATTTCCACCTGGCTTTCGATGACGCTCTGTGGACCATCAGCCACTTCGGAGGAGATTTCCACGCCGCGGTTCATCGGGCCGGGGTGCATGACCAGCGCGTCTTCTTTCGCCGCCTTCAGCTTTTCGGCATCAAGACCATAATAGTGGAAATATTCGCGCACCGAAGGCACGAAGGAGCCGGACATGCGCTCGCGCTGCAGGCGCAGCATCATCACCACATCGGCGTTCTTCAGACCTTCCTTCATGTCGTGGAAGACTTCGACGCTCATGTCGCGGATGCCAGAAGGAAGAAGCGTGGCGGGAGCCACGACACGTACGCGCGCACCCATCTGGTTGAGCAGGATGATGTTGGAGCGGGCGACGCGTGAATGCAGCACGTCGCCGCAGATCGCCACCGTTATTCCCGACAGGTCACCCTTGGCGCGGCGGATGGTCAGCGCGTCGAGAAGCGCCTGCGTCGGGTGTTCATGCTGGCCGTCGCCGGCATTGACCACGGAGCAGGCGACCTTCTGCGCGAGAAGGGCTGCGGCACCGGCCGATGAATGACGCACGATCAGCACATCCGGGCGCATGGCGTTCAGCGTCATCGCGGTGTCGATCAGCGTTTCGCCCTTCTTCACCGAAGAATTGCTGACCGACATGTTCATCACATCGGCACCGAGACGTTTTCCGGCCAGCTCGAAGGAGGACTGCGTTCGCGTCGAGGCTTCGAAGAACAGGTTGATCTGTGTGAGGCCCCGGAGCGTCGAGGTTTTCTTCTCGCGCTGGCGGCTGATTTTCACCGCTTCATCGGCCTTGTCGAGAAGCAGGGTTATATCCTGATGGGAAAGCCCCTTGATGCCGAGGAGATGGCGATGGGGAAAATAGACCATGGAAATTGTCCTCCGGGTCGCAATAGTCAACGGGTCTATAAAGACAGGTGGCTTTGCGGGCAAGCATGCGATAAGCCGGGTTTTGGCATATACACGCAATAAAGCACGAATCCCGATAGAAGGATGCGAATGACAGGCATGAACCGGACAGAAGAATCGCTCGCCGAACTAAACCAGCCTAGCCTATGGTCCGGTATCAATGCCTATCGTTCCGATCCGCTGATCGTCGACCTCACCTCCGGCCTGTCACGCAATCTGAGGGACGAGTTCGACCAGCTCGGCCGTTACGTCACATCGCACGAAGCGCAGGAGCTGGCGCGCATGGCCAATCAGGGCGTGCCGCAGCTGCACACCCACGGCCCGCGCGGCGAACGTCTCGATCAGGTGGAGTTCCATCCCGCATGGCACGCGCTGATGCGCCGCTCCATGTCATCAGGTCTTCATTCCAGCGTCTGGGAAAATGCAGCCGAAACGCGTGGAAACGAACACAAGGCCCGCGCCACCAAATTTTATCTGACCTCGCAGCTCGAGGCCGGGCATCTCTGCCCGCTGACCATGACCAGCGCCTCCGTTGCCGCCATCATGACCTCGTCGCGCGTGCAGAAGGAATGGGTGCCGAAGATCCTGTCGCGGAAATATGATTCCTCGCAGAAACCGGCCTTGCAGAAAACCGCCGTCACCGTCGGCATGGGCATGACGGAAAAGCAGGGCGGCACGGATGTGCGCGCCAACCGCACCACGGCGGAGCGGGTGGGTGAGGGCATCTATCGCCTGTCCGGCCATAAATGGTTCCTCTCCGCGCCGATGAGCGATGGTTTCGTCATGCTGGCGCAGATGGGCGACGGCATGGGTTGTTTCCTTGTGCCGCGTTATCTGGAAGACGGTTCCGCCAACGGCCTGCATTTCCAGCGCCTGAAAGACAAGCTCGGTAATCGCTCCAACGCTTCTGCCGAAGTCGAGTTCACCGATGCTTTCGGTTATCTGCTGGGCGAGCCGGGCAGTGGTGTGCGCACCATTCTCGACATGGTGACGCTGACGCGGCTCGATTGCGCGCTCGCATCATCAGGCATGATGCGCGCTTCGCTGGCGGAAGCCGTGCATTTCGCACGCGGCCGTTCGGTGTTCGGCAAGACGCTGGTCAGCCAGCCGATCATGACGCGTGTTCTTGCCGACATGGCGCTGGACGTTGCAGCCGCGACGGCGCTGTCCTTCCGGCTGGCGTCGGCTTTCGACGCCGCCCGCAACAATGCCGCCGAGGCGGCCTATGCGCGAGTGATGACGCCCATCGTGAAATACTGGTGCTGCAAGATTGCGCCGGCGCTGATCTACGAGGCCATGGAATGCCTTGGCGGCAACGGTTACGTGGAAGAACGGCCGATTGCCCGCCACTACCGCGAAGCGCCGGTCAATGCCATCTGGGAAGGCTCCGGCAATGTCATGGCGCTGGATGTGCTGCGCGTTCTCCAGCGCGGCAAGGATTTGTTCGATCTCGTTTTCCAGACGCTGGAGCGTGACCTCGGACCCGCCGGTAAAAAGACCACCGACGTCCTGCGCGCCGCAATCGCGCTTGCCGAACGTGACGAAGGGGCGGCCCGCCTGCTGGTCGAGCAGTTTGCGCTTGCTGCCGCTGCCGCCGAGCTTTGCCGGCTCGGCGCGGGCAAGATCGCCGATGCCTTCCTCGAAACCCGTCTGGCGGGTGGCTGGCGGCATACTTACGGCATGCTCGATTCCCGCTTCGATCCGAATTATATAATCGATCTTCTGTATCCGCCCGCGTCCTGAGCGACAAAGGGCGGATGACGGTTGTTGCAATCCCTGCGGGAGGGGGCTCGGATTTGAAAAAAAGCAGTGGCGTGGGGCGTAGTTCTATCGGTCATGACATCTTCGCGTGTCGATGCGCGGCAACGAAGGGTGGCTGCCCATGCTGACTTTTCGTTCCGCCCGCCCCGAAGATGAGGACGCGCTTTACGCCATAAGCCTTGCGACCGGCGATGCAGGGCACGATGCGACCCCGCTTTATCGCGATGGCCGCATGGTCGGGCATATCTATTCTGTGCCCTATCTGCATTTGTGGCCCGATGCCGTTTTTGTGGCGGAGGACGAGGAGGGTGTCTGCGGTTATATCGCCGGCGCGCTCAACACGACCTTACATGACGAGCGGCTAGAACGGGAGTGGTGGCCGCATCTGCGCACCCTTTACCCCGACCCCGGTGGCGACCCGCAAACATGGAATGCCGACCAGCGCCGCGCCCATTTCATCCATCACCCGCGCCACACACCAACCTGGCTCACCGATCCGTTTCCGGCCCATATCCACATGAACCTTCTGCCGCGCACGCAGGGCAAGGGTGGCGGCACGCGGCTTTTGTCGCGCTGGCTCGATATGGCGAGACAAAACAACGTCTATGGCATCCACCTCGGTGCCAGCGAACGCAACGCAGCGGGCATGCGCTTCTGGGAAACCCGCGGCTTCAAACGTCTCGAAAGCCACGAAACACCCGGCACCGTGTGGTTTGGTATGGCGCTGGAATAGAACCCGAAGATGACGTTATCCGCGTAGCTTCAATATGGCCGCGGCGACCGCCACTTCGGTGCCGGCGAGGCCGGTTGAGCAAAAAAGGGTGGTTGTGTCGGCACTGCGTTGCCGCACTCTATTTTCTGAAATGATTGACGCCAGATCCTCGACCCGTTCTTCGTGGCTTGTTCCGGCAAGAAAGAAGGGAGAGGCGTAAGCGTGCATCTGTTCGGGAGAATCGGTCGCGATACGATGCGCCATTTCGGCGACATCCAGATCGATTTCATGTCCACCTAGTGTTTTGGGACCAACGGTGTTGATATGAACTCCTGGCTTCAAGTCCTTCGCGTGAAGAACGGGCATTGAACTGCTTGTCGCACAAATGACGATATCGGCACCACGAACGGCTTCTGCGACGCTGCCGACCGCTTCGATGTCGAGGCCCAGATGCCGCTGCATTTCTTCCACGAAAGCATTGCGATTTTTTGCGTTGCGGCTGTAGACCCGAACGCGTGAAAGCCGCCGGACCGCTGCCGCTGCGGCAAGTTGTGCCCGTGCCTGAAAACCGCTTCCAACAACGCCGACAGTGGTTGCATTCGCATCGCTCAGGTGCCTAATAGCGACGCCACCGATCGCGCCGGTGCGGATCGCGCCAAGTTTCTCGCCGATAACGATGCCTTCCAGCTTGGCGGTTTCCGTCGACCACACCGCGACGATTTGCGAGTGGTGATCGCCATTGAAAGTATCGTAGACGCGAAAGCCTGCAATCGGAGCGCTGCCCAGAACGCCTCCCACGGTGAAAACGAGATCGC
Source organism: Rhizobium sp. AN73 (assembly GCF_030757975.1). Classification (NCBI taxonomy): domain Bacteria; kingdom Pseudomonadati; phylum Pseudomonadota; class Alphaproteobacteria; order Hyphomicrobiales; family Rhizobiaceae; genus Rhizobium; species Rhizobium sp. AN73. The sequence goes on along the minus strand of NZ_JARWME010000002.1, from coordinate 1,305,392 downwards.
CTTTGCCGGGAAAAGTGACGTGATGCCGTGGTGGAGAAATCATCCGGCCTTGCGCCTTTTGCCGGATGGCAGTTTCCACCGCATCGATGGCGACCGGCATGATGGCGCTGCCTGTCAAATCCTGATCCGTCAATATTGTCGTCATGGCGTTTCCTCTGGAATCGTCGCATCGTAAAATATTAAGCAAAGTTGAGGTCAAGCGGTCTGCCGGCAAAATTCCCTGTCGCCCGTGCGCTTGTCATCCACAGGAACCTTCTCTTCAGCCGCACCGCTGCATTGTCCTTGCCTTCACGCTTTGTTAACTCCTTGGGGAGGCCTTTTTAGAAAACGGGTAGAAAAGCATGCTGGCGACCGCAGAGGTGATTTCAGCCGACAGACCGGAAAAGCGCATCACGGATCGCGCTGCGACCGAGAAGGCGATTTTCGATGCGGCGCGGTCGCTTCTGGCTGAAGAGGGTTTTCAGGGTTTCGGCATCAATGCGGTGGCCCGTCGCGCCGGCTGCGACAAGCAGCTCATCTATCGTTATTTCGGCGGTCTGGACGGTCTGATCGAGGCGATCGGCGAGGATCTCGGATCCTGGGTGAAGGACCGTATTCCGGAAGACACCGGCGGCATGTTCCTTTTGACCTATGGCGATCTCATGGAAAAGCTGGCGCTTTATTTCATCGATGCGCTGCGCAGCGATCCTCTCGTCTGCAAGATCATCGCCTGGGAAGTGTCGGACGGTTCGCCGCAGGTGAGGCGGCTTGCCGAAGCTCGTGCGAAATCGCTCGGCAAATGGCTGGAGCGCATGCGCGGTTCGCTGGCAGCGCCGAAGGGTGTGGATACCGCTGCCGTCAACGCCGTGTTGTTCGCCGCCATCCAGCACCTCGTCATTTCCGCTGCAACCAGCGGCCAGTTTGCCGGCGTGCCGCTCAAATCGGACAAGGACTGGGACAAGATCATCACCGCCGTCAAAAGGCTGGTGCGCGGCGTTTACGGCTGAACCCCTTACAGGGAGCAGGCGAGACCGTTGTCTTTAATTGGCCTGCCGGCATTTAACGAAAAATTAGCCATGTTTTCACCCGCCCGGCAACCGTCCGGCGGGATTTTCCGTTGCCCTGACGAGGAGTTTTTCCACACCCCACCCAGCCGCGTTAACCATAACTCCAGCTTTCATTTGCGTCGCCAGGGCTGCGGGTCCAGTGTGAATTAACGAAGTGTTAACCATGCGCAATGACTGCGCACAAGGGAGCCGCAAGTGAGCCGCTGGACAGCTTTAGGCGTCATGATGACGTTTTTTGTGATGCTGCCGTTGGATATCGACGTGCCGGCGCTGAACCTTTGCCTAATGGCACTGGCGCGCTGGGCGGTGCTTGCTGGCATTCCCGATACGGTTTTTGTGCGGGGGCAGACGGCATGAAGTGGTTTTTGATCCTCTGGGCCGGTCCCGTCGCATTGCTGGGTAGCTGGTACTGGCTTTCCTATTACGACATGAGCTTCGGTTTCTACATGCTGACCCGCCAGACGCATGATCTGGTATTTGCGATTTACGGCAATATTCTCGGCCTGCCACCCGAAAGCCTGCCGCCGCTGGTGGCGCGCGCCATCGCGGTCGACAGCCTGATCGTTTTTGCTATCCTCGCTTTCCGCAAGAGAAAGCAGATTGCCGCCTGGTGGCTTGGCCCTCAGCCTGCCGAGCGGGCGAGGGTCGAAAGCCTGTCCAGCGCGCCCTGAAGAATGAAGCTTGCGGCTGCCGAATCGATGCGTTCGGCCCGTTTGGCGCGCGACACGTCCATTTCCAGAAGCACACGTTCGGCGGCGACCGTTGAAAGCCGCTCATCCCAGAAAATGAAGGGCAGGGCGGTTTTTTCACCCATGGTGCGAACGAAGGCGCGTGTTGCCTGCGCGCGTGGTCCGGCCGATCCGTCCATGTTTATCGGCAGGCCGATAATGAAGGCGGCCACCTTCTCCTTCTCGGCAAAGGCCAGCAGCACCGCTGCATCCTGTGTGAATTTTACTCGCTTGAGGACGGGGCGCGGTGTCGCGAAGCGCCGCGACAGGTCCGACATGGCAAGCCCGATGGTTTTCGTGCCAAGGTCGAGGCCGGCAATCGCCTGTGCGGGCTGGAGCGTTTCCGCAAGTTCCTCGATGGTGAGTATCGCCATGTCGCGTGCTGCCTCTTATCGTTTGCGGACGAATTCGGTGCGCAGCACCAGACCCTTGACCGCATCGTGTTTGCAATCGATCTCTTCCGGATTTCCGGTCAGGCGGATCGATTTGATGACGGTGCCCTGCTTGATGACCGTATTGGTGCCCTTGACCTTCAGATCCTTGATCAGCGTGACAGAATCGCCGTCCGCAAGCACATTGCCCGCCGCATCCAGCACTTCCGAAGCTTTCGCCGCTTCGGCGGCAATTTCGGAAGCCGGTCGCCATTCGCCCGTCACCTCGTCATACACATATTCGTCATCGTTTGCGGCCATTTTGGCTCTCCTGAAAATCTGTGGTGGGGTTGTCCGGCCGTCCTACTGCATAATTCCTTAAACCGGAATCGATTTAAGGACAAAATGTTGCGGCCTATGAAAGTTTTGCGGCGTCGCTTGTGTGTCGCGAATTGCACGCGGCACCCTGCGCCACGATATACCGGCAATACAAAGGAGTAGTTTCATGAAAATCACCTGGCTCGGCCATTCCGCCTTCCGTCTTGAAAACGGCGACGCGAAAATCCTCATCGATCCATTCTTCACCGGCAATCCCGGATTTGCCGGACAGGATGCGAAGACAGCGGCGCAGGGCATCACCCATATTCTCCTGACACACGGCCATGGCGACCATGTCGGCGACACCGTTGAGCTTGCCCGAGAAATGGGCGCGACCGTGCTTGCCAATGCCGATCTCGCCGCCTGGCTTGCCGCCAAGGGTGTCGCGAAGATCGATATGGGCAATACCGGCGGCACGGTGCATTTCGACGGATTTTCCGTCACCTTCACCAATGCGCTGCATTCGTCCGCCCAGATCACCGAGGATGGCGTGTCCCATTCGCTCGGCAGCGCCAATGGCCTGATGCTGCATTTCGAAGACGGCCCGGCCGTCTATCATATGGGCGATACGGATATCTTCTCCGACATGAAGCTCATCAACGAATTGCATCAGCCGGATATCGGCTTGGTGCCGATCGGTGACCGCTTCACCATGGGTGGTGCTGTGGCGGCACTGGCCTGCCAGCGCTTCTTCAAGTTCGGCAATGTCATTCCCTGCCACTACGGTTCCTTCCCGATCATCGACCAGACGCCGGAGAAGTTCGTGGCCGGCATGGAAGGCTCGGAAGCGCGCATCCATACGCCGAAGCCGGGCGATATACTGTCCTTCTGACATTTTGCTTTTAGGCATGTCGTTACCGCAAAAGCGCTTCACACTTTGACGCGACATGCTTTCTACCGTTGCGAATGGCGGGCATGGTGATTATAGCGGGTAGGAAAATTCCTACCGGAGTAGAACCATGTCCGTCGATCTCGCCACCGTAAAGCGCGTTGCGCGCCTTGCCCGTATCGCTGTCAATGAAGAAGAAGCACAAAATATGCTCGGTCAGTTGAACGGCATACTCGGTTTCGTCGAGCAGCTTTCGGAAGTGAATGTCGACGGCGTCGAGCCGATGACATCAGTGACCCCGGTGGATATGAAAAAGCGTGCCGACGTGGTGACTGACGGCAACAAGGCGGAGGACATTGTCGCCAATGCGCCTGCGACCGACCGGGACTTCTTCATGGTTCCGAAAGTGGTCGAATAGTCCGACCGCCGTTTGCCGCCCGATTTTTCCAAGATTTCGAAAGCCGTTGCCGACCATGACCGACCTGACGAGCCTGACCATTGCCGAAGCCCGCGAAAAGCTGAAGGCGAAAGAATTTTCCGCCCTTGAGCTGACCGATGCCTACCTCTCCGCCATCGACGCCGCCAACGGCGCGCTGAACGCCTATGTCGTAACCACGCCTGAAAAGGCGCGCGAAATGGCGAAAGCCTCCGACGGCCGCATCGCCGCAGGCTCTGCAGGCGAGCTGGAAGGCGTTCCGCTTGGCGTGAAGGACCTTTTCGCCACCCGTGATGTGCACACGCAGGCGTGTTCGCATGTTCTCGATGGCTTCAAGCCGAAATACGAATCCACTGTCACCCAGAACCTCTGGGATCAGGGCGCCGTCATGCTCGGCAAGCTCAACATGGACGAATTCGCCATGGGCTCGTCGAACGAAAGCTCCTGGTACGGTCCGGCCATCAACCCCTGGCGCGCCAATGGTTCCGAGCAGAAGCTGGTGCCGGGCGGTTCTTCCGGCGGTTCGGCCGCTGCCGTTGCCGCGCATCTGTGTGCAGGCGCCACAGCAACCGACACCGGCGGCTCCATCCGCCAGCCGGCAGCCTTCACCGGCACCGTCGGCATCAAGCCCACCTATGGTCGTTGCTCGCGTTTCGGCATCGTTGCTTATGCTTCCTCGCTCGATCAGGCGGGTCCGATCGCCCGTGACGTGCGCGACGCTGCGATCCTGCTCAAGACCATGGCGAGTGTTGACGCCAAGGATACGACTTCCGTTGATCTGCTTGTGCCGGATTACGAAAAGGCCATCGGCCAGTCGCTCAAGGGTCTGAAGATCGGTATACCCCGGGAATACCGCGTCGACGGTATGCCGGATGAGATCGAAAAGCTCTGGGCCAAGGGCGTCGAGTGGCTGCGCGATGCCGGTGCCGAAGTCGTCGATATCTCGCTGCCGCACACCAAATACGCGCTGCCTGCCTATTACATCGTCGCGCCCGCGGAAGCCTCATCCAACCTTGCCCGTTATGACGGCGTGCGTTACGGCCTGCGCGTCGACGGCAAGGACATTGCCGACATGTACGAAAAGAGCCGCGCCGCCGGTTTCGGCAAGGAAGTGCAGCGCCGCATCATGGTCGGCACCTATGTGCTGTCGGCCGGTTATTACGACGCCTATTACCTGAAGGCGCAGAAGGTTCGCACCCTCATCAAGCGCGATTTCGAAAACGTCTTCCATGAGGGCGTCGACGCCATTCTCGCACCGATCACCCCGTCTTCCGCCTTCGCGGTCGGCGACGAGGAACTCGCCTCCGACCCGGTGAAGATGTACCTTCAGGACGTTTTCACCATCACGGTCAACATGGCTGGTCTTCCCGGCCTTTCGGTGCCTGCCGGCCTCGACGGAAAGGGCCTGCCGCTCGGCCTGCAGCTCATCGGCAAGCCTTTCGAAGAGGAAACCCTCTTCAAGACGGCCCATGCCATCGAACAGGCCGCCGGCAAGTTCACGCCCGCCAAGTGGTGGTAAGTGGTCTAGCGGAACCCAGTTCCTGAATATTTGGCGGGCGGTAGCGATTGCTACCGCCCGCTTATTTTATCGATTATTCAGCTCACCTCGCACGAGTTCCAACCCACGCATGGTGATGCGGTAAGGCTTGCCGCCCGAAGAGGCGATGGCCCGCTTCCGTTTCAGTTTGCGGAAGGTGAGTAGATCGAGGCCGCTGAAAATCCAGCCGTCGCGCGTGTAGAGGGCGAGTTTTTCGATTTTGTGGTGGTCGTCTCGAACGAGTTCGATGCTGCCGCCCTGGGCGAGCAGGTGAAGAATGCGCTGTTCGGCGCGAGAAATGTCCATTTTCGGAAATCCGGTCGGCGTCATTTAGACGCGTGCAAACAAACCCGGGTGCCGTTAGGGCATCCGGCTCGGTTTCAGCATGGCCCGGCGCGCAAGAAACTTGCGGGCAGGGCCGTTACCGGGACTCCGATTGAGCGAACATAAAAACTCCTTGCGTACTCTTTTTGGTTAGCGGGAGAGACCGGCGCGGTCAAGTCCGGCGCACATCACCGGTCGGAGACTTTACGAGGGAAGAGCAGGGATGCGGTGCGGAAACCGCACTGGCCGAATCGCGCGACCGATGCTTTACTTCGGTCGGCCATGGAGGGTGCGGCTTGATCGTCATTCGCAATGCGCATGAGCAGGAAGCGGAGGTTCTGGCGGCCATCGGCCTCAGGGCATGGCGGCAGGCGACGATGGCGCTCGGCATCACCACACCGCTTTACGACAACGCTGCCAGCGCCTTTTCCAATTTCACCCGTTCATCCTGGGTTGCCATCCGGGTGGCGGAATTTGGCGGTGCGGTTGCCGGATGGGCGGCGCGGGAACATTTCAACGAGGCGATTTCCGATTTCTGGATCGATCCGGACTTTCAGCGTCGGGGTATCGGCAGTCTCCTGCTCGCGGACATCGAACGGCAGATATTGCAAAGGGATTTCGAAACCATCCGGCTTGAAACCCATGCGCAGAACGAACCGGCGGTCGCCTTTTTCAGGCACCACGGTTACAGCGTCCACTGGCTCTCCGTCTCCTATGCGCCGAAGCTTGACCGCGACGTGCAATCCGTCGGCCTGCAAAAGCAGCTGGTCGAGGTCGAGAGCGGCCTTTACGGGCCGGGGTTCTGAGACAGCCTCTGCAGGCCGTTCACAAGCCGTATCGGCCAGTCCGGCATGATGGCGAAGGAGGCGACAAGGCCTGCCTGCAATATCACGATGGATATCAGGATGCTGCGGAAGGGTTCCTTGCGGGTTTTGTGCCGCAGAAGTTGTTGCGCCGAGATCGCGCCCATGCTGCCGCCCACGAGAGCAAGCGATAACAGCGTGCTTTCCCGAATGCGCCAGCCGCCGTTTCCTGCCGCCCGCTTGTCCCACCAATAGACAAGAAAGACGAAAAGATTGAAGGCGATATAGGTCATGAAACAGAGAGCGATCATCGTCATGGCGTGAATTGAAATTCAGAACCGTAAAAAATACGTATGCAGCGCCGCCGAAAACCCGGCGCTTCGCGTGACAGGGCGCAAGATGTCTTGCGCCCGCGCGCCATATGTTCTACCCACCAGAGCCAAAGAACCCGTATTTCGTGAGCTTCAGATGACCCTTGTAGACGTGCGCACCCCCGACCCGAAACGCTTCATTCCCGGCGCCACCGGCGATTGGGAAATCGTGATCGGCTTGGAGGTGCATGCGCAGGTTCTCTCCAATTCCAAACTGTTCTCCGGCGCTTCGACCACCTTCGGCAATGCGCCGAACTCCAACGTGTCGCTGGTGGATGCCGCCATGCCCGGCATGCTTCCCGTCATCAACGAGGAGTGCGTCAAGCAGGCGGTGCGCACCGGTCTTGGCCTGAAGGCGAAGATCAACAACCGTTCGATCTTCGATCGCAAGAACTACTTCTATCCGGATTTGCCGCAGGGCTACCAGATTTCGCAGTTCAAGGCCCCGATCGTCGGCGAGGGCATCATCACCATTTCGCTCGGTCCGGACCGTCAGGGCAATTTCGAGGATATCGAGATCGGCATCGAACGCCTGCATCTGGAGCAGGACGCCGGCAAGTCCATGCATGACCAGCACCCGACCATGTCCTTCGTGGACCTGAACCGTTCGGGCGTGGCGCTGATGGAAATCGTTTCCAAGCCGGATATGCGCTCGTCGGATGAGGCAAAGGCCTATCTCACCAAGCTGCGCTCCATCGTGCGTTATCTCGGCACCTGCGACGGCAACATGGACGAAGGCTCGATGCGCGCCGACGTCAACGTCTCCGTGCGCCGTCCCGGCGAAGGCTTCGGCACGCGCTGTGAAATCAAGAACGTCAACTCCATCCGCTTCGTCGGCCAGGCCATCGAATATGAGGCGCGCCGCCAGATCGCCATTCTGGAAGACGGCGGTGCCATCGATCAGGAAACTCGCCTGTTCGACCCCGGCAAGGGCGAGACGCGCTCGATGCGCTCGAAGGAAGATGCGCATGACTATCGTTATTTCCCCGATCCGGACCTGCTGCCGCTTGAATTCGACGATGCTTTCGTCGAGGCGCTGAAGGTCGATCTGCCGGAGCTTCCCGACGACAAGAAGGCGCGTTTCGTGGCCGATCTCGGCCTGTCGATCTATGACGCCTCGATCCTCGTTTCGGAAAAGGCGATTGCCGATTATTACGAGGCCGTTGCTGCCGGTCGCGATGCGAAGGCTGCCGCCAACTGGGTCATCAACGATCTTCTTGGTGCGCTGAACAAGTTCGGCAAGGATATCGAGACGACGCCGGTTTCGCCGGAACAGCTGGGTGGCATCATCGACCTCATCAAGGCCGAGACCATTTCGGGCAAAATCGCCAAGGATGTGTTCGAAATCATCTGGAACGAGGGCGGTAACCCGGCTGAAATCGTCGAGACGCGCGGCATGAAGCAGGTGACGGATACCGGCGCCATCGAAAAGGCCGTGGATGAAATCATCGCCGCCAATCCGGATCAGGTCGAGAAGGTGAAGGCGAAGCCGACGCTTGCCGGCTGGTTCGTCGGCCAGGTCATGAAGGCGACGGGCGGCAAGGCCAACCCGCAGGCCGTGCAGGCGCTGGTGAAGGCCAAGCTCGGCATTGAGGACGAGTAAGAATTGTGAGCCGGGGTCACCCTCGGTAGGCGGTTGTGAGAGACCGGAGGTCTCTCGTCCGTCATCCTCGGGCTTGACCCGAGGATCTAACGACCCACAAGGTCGAACGTGCTTAGATCCTCGGGTCAAGCCCGAGGATGACGTCGAGTGCGGGGGTCTGACATCGCTTCTGCCGGGACGAGGTCCCGGCATTTCTGTTTTTAGACGGAGCCATCATGTTTTTCATTCGCACGGCAAGTCTGCGAGACATTGAGCCGGTACGCACCTTGCTCGCCACGACCTGGCACGCGACCTATGACGCGATCTACGGCGCCGACAAGGTGAACGAGCTGATTGCGGCTTGGCATTCGCCGCAGGCCATGAAGGACCGTGTTGAGAAAAAAGGTGGCGAGTTTCTGGTGGCTGATGATGGTAAGCGGATTGGCGGTATGGCCTATGGCTCCATGTCCACCAAAATGGTGAAGACGGCCCTGCTGCACCAGCTTTATGTGGCCCCGGAATTCCAGCGCCAGGGCGTCGGCCGCGATCTCTTTGCCGAACTCGAAACCTGCTTTCCGGATGCGGAAATCATGCGTCTTGAAGTCGAGCCTAAAAATACTGTCGCAATCGCCTTTTATGAAGGCGTCGGTTTTGCCGAAGTAGATCAGATCGAGCGCATGGCGGGCATCGAGGGTTTGCCCGGCATCGTAATGGAAAAGAGCCTGAAACGATGAATGCGACACTGGACAAGCTGATAATCCGCACGGCAAGGCAAGAGGATGTTCCGGCGCTCGCCGCCATCTATGCAGCCGACGAGGTCGGGGGCCATGGCGATACCGCCGACGGATCGGCGCAGCCGGATTATCTCGCGGCTTTCCGCGACATAGATGCATCGCCCACCGAGACGCTCTACGTGGCTGAACTGGAGGGGGAGGTCGTCGGCACATTTCAGACGGCCATCCTGACCAAGCTCATCGGGCGCGGGGCGAAATCCATGATGATCGAGGCGGTGCAGACGCGGTCCGACATGCGCGGCCGCGGCATCGGCGCAGTGATGATCAATTATTGCCTTGAGGAAGCGCGGCGCAGCGGTCTGAACGCCGTGCAGCTCACCTCAAACATGGCCCGGCTGGATGCGCATCGCTTCTACGAGCGGCTGGGTTTCGAGAAGCGGCATTTTGGCTTCAGGATGAAGCTGAAATAGCGCGGATATATCTCGAAATGCTGGACAATTGTCGCAGGTGGCGGCATAAGCTTTTCTTGTGCCGTGCGACTAGAAAATCGCTGCGGTGCATTCAAGCCCGAGGAACGCATAATGAAGACTCTCCTGACGCAAATCTTCACCTGGTGGAACGGCCAGACGATCGGAACGCGGTTTCACACCTGGCGTTTCGGCAAGAAGGTCGGACAGGACGAGTTGGGCAACACCTATTACGAAGGCGGCACGACCTCCTGGGGCATGCCGCGCCGCTGGGTGATCTACAACGGTTATGCTGAAGCTTCGGCCATTCCGCCCGGCTGGCATGGCTGGATGCATTACCGCACCGACGTGCCGCCGAGCCAGGAAACCTACGTTCCGCGCGAATGGCAGAAGGCGCACCAGACCAACCTCACCGGCACGTCCAAGGCCTATCGCCCTCAAGGGTCGTTGGCTGTGGCCGGCGAGCGCCCGCGCGTGACCGGCGACTACGACGCCTGGACCCCCGGCAACTGAGAATTGTGATGCGCGGTGTTGTGCAAAACGCCGCGCTTACGCCGGACCTCACCGGTTTTTGCCACATTCCGCCCTTACGCGTTGATCCGGTCGTCGTCTCGACACAGGCAATTTTTTGGAGACATATCGTATGAGGATATTCACGCGGGATCGCTCTTTGCGTGCGCTGACAGTGTCGCTGTTTGCGGCGGTCTCTGCCGTCATCCTCATTTCGCCCGTCTCCGCTGCCCGTCTGGAAAACCGCGTCGCGGTGTTTTCCGGTATCGACAAGATCACCGGCCGCATCACCTCTTTCGATGTCTATATTAACGAGACGGTGCAGTTCGGCGCGCTTCAGGTGACGCCGAAGGTCTGTTATTCCCGCGACCAGACGGAAACCCAGAAGATCGACGCCTTCATCGAAGTCGATGAAATCACGCTCGACCGCAAGATCCGCCGGATTTTCACCGGCTGGATGTTCGCCGACAGCCCCGGCCTCAACGCCGTCGAGCACCCGATCTACGACGTCTGGCTGACGGGCTGCAAGCAGGACTCCACTGTTCCCGCTCCCTCTACGGCAAAAAAATAACCTTACGTTATGATTTTTAGAGCATTTCCAGTAAAAGTGCGTAGCGGTTTTACGTCCGGAAAATGCGTAAAAACAAAAAGTTAGAGCACGTCTAGCGATTCCGTTTAAACCGGACGTGCTCTAGAACTGCAGGTTGGGCCGGTTGACGGCCTGATCGAGCATTTTCGCATATTGCTGCTTCGGCACGTCGATTGCGCCGAATGTCTTCAGATGCTCGGTGGTGAATTGTGTGTCGAGTAGCACGAAACCGCTCGCCCTCAGCCGTTCCACCAGATGCACGAGACAAATCTTGGAGGCGTTGGTGCGGCGGGAAAACATGCTTTCGCCGAAGAATGCGGCTCCGAGCGACACGCCGTAAAGCCCGCCGACCAGTTCCTTGCCGTCCCACGCCTCGACGCTATGGGCGTGGCCGATCTGGTGCAGCTCGGTGTAGAGCTTGCGAATGGTGGAATTGATCCAGGTGCTCGGCCTGTCCGGCGCTGCCGCAGCACAGCCCGCCATCACCGCTTCGAAAGCGGTGTTGAAGCGTATGTCGAACGGCTTCCTGCGCATTGCCTTGGTAAGGCTTTTGGAAATGTGGAAATCATTGAGCGGGATGATACCGCAGATCTCGGGCTCGACCCAGAAAAGCTCTGGGTCATCTGCCGAATCGGCCATGGGAAACAGGCCGGCGGAATAGGCGCGCAGCAATATATCGACGGTTATGCCGTTATTTCTGCTGCGCCGCCCAACCATATCGTCTTAGTGAGACGCATCACCGGCCAGGTACTTCTCCAGCCAGTGAATGTCGTAATTGCCATTGAGGATATCTTCGTTCTGAAGAAGATCCTGGAAAAGCGGTAGAGTGGTCTTGATGCCGTCGACGACGAACTCGTCCAGCGCCCGACGCAGACGGCGGATGCATTCGTCACGGTCGCGACCGTGAACGATCAGCTTGCCGATCATGCTGTCGTAATAGGGCGGGATCTTGTAGCCCTGATAGGCACCCAGATCGACGCGTACGCCAAGACCGCCCGGCGTGTGGAAATAGGTCAGCGTGCCGGGGGAGGGAACGAAGGTACGCGGGTCTTCGGCGTTGATTCGGCATTCGATGGCATGGCCATGGAATTCGATATCCGCCTGCGTGACCGACAGGCCCTGGCCTGAAGCGACCCTGATCTGTTCCTGCACGAGATCCATGCCGGTGATCGCTTCCGTGACCGGATGCTCCACCTGAAGACGGGTGTTCATTTCGATGAAATAGAACTCGCCGTTTTCATAAAGGAACTCGATGGTGCCGGCACCGCGATATTTCAGCTTGCGCATGGCGTCGGCGCAGATTTCGCCGATCTTCATGCGCTGTTCGACGGTCAGCGCCGGTGAATTGGCTTCTTCCAGCACCTTCTGGTGACGGCGTTGCAACGAGCAATCGCGTTCGCCAAGGTGAATGGCATTGCCTTCGCCATCGCCAAAAACCTGCACTTCGATATGGCGCGGCTTGCCGAGGTATTTTTCCATGTAGACGGCGTCGTTGCCGAAGGCTGCTGCCGCCTCGGAGCGGGCAGTCGCAACCGCCTCTTCCAGATCGGCTTCGGTCTTCGCCACCTTCATACCGCGACCGCCACCCCCCGCCGTTGCCTTGATGAGGACCGGGAAGCCGATCGTCCGGGCAATTTCGAGCGCGTTTTCAGGCTTCACTTCGCCATCCGAGCCGGGAACGACGGGAATGCCGAGTTCCTGTGCCGTCTGCTTGGCGGTGATCTTGTCGCCCATGATGCGGATATGTTCGGCGGTCGGTCCGATGAAGGTGATGCCGTGCGCGTCGAGAATATCGGCGAACTTGGCATTTTCCGACAGGAAGCCGTAACCGGGGTGAACGGCGTCCGCACCGGTGATTTCGCAGGCCGCAACGATCTGGTGGATGTTGAGGTAGCTGTCACGCGAGGGTGGCGGGCCGATGCAGACGCTTTCGTCGGCAAGGCGCACATGCATGGCGTCCGCGTCGGCCGTGGAATGCACGGCGACTGTCGGAATGCCAAGCTCCTTGGCAGCGCGCAGGACGCGCAGCGCAATCTCGCCGCGGTTGGCTATGAGGATCTTCGAAACCATGCTGAACCGCCTTTATTCGATGACCACGAGAGCTTCACCATACTCCACGGGCTGTGAGTCGTTGACGATGATTTCCACAACCTTGCCGGACTTGGGGGCCGGGATCTGGTTCATGGTCTTCATGGCTTCGACGATGAGGATGGTCTGGCCTTCCTTGACAGTCGCGCCCACTTCGATGAAGGGACGTGCGCCCGGAGCAGGCGACAGATAGACCGTGCCGACCATCGGAGAGGTGACGGTGTTGGCCGGGTTGCGGGCAGGCGCTGCGGAGGCCGCAGGTGCTACAGGTGCTGCAACAACCGCCGCTGCAGGGGCTGGCGCCGGTGCTGCGTAGTGGGCGGGCGCCGAGGCATAGACCGTGGCTGGCGGAGCGGCGCGGGAAACGCGGATGCGCAGGTCTTCCTGCTCCACTTCGATTTCCGAAAGGTCGGTATCGTTGAGGATATTCGCGAGCTCGCGGATCAGTTCCTTGTCGATACCCTGTTTCTTTTCAGACATGACAAACCCTATTCTTTGTTTCTTTTTATGCCGTGATGTTTTTCAGCGCGTGAAGCGCCATGATATATCCGTATGGTCCGAAACCGCAGACCATGCCCTTCGCGGCGGGCGATACCATCGATTTATGACGGAATTCTTCCCGCGCGTGGATGTTGGAAATGTGCACTTCCACGACGGGTGTGGAAATCGCACGAATGGCGTCGTGTAGCGCGATCGAGGTGTGGCTGTAGGCACCGGGATTGATGACGACGCCCGCCGCCCTCTCGCCCGCCTCATGCAACCAGTCCACGAGCACGCCTTCGTGGTTGGACTGGCGGAATTCCACTGCGAAGCCGAGATCGGCACCAGCCGCAAGACAATCGTTCTCGATGTCTTTCAGCGTCTTGCCACCATAGATACCCGGTTCCCTTTTTCCCAGCATGTTGAGATTGGGGCCATTGATGACGATGATGATGTTGCTCATTCGCGTTTCCATAAGAAAATCAGCGACACCTATAGACTGCGCAGCCGTCAAGGAAAAGCCCCCGAAAGCCGTAAAGAGCCGGGAGGCCCGGCATCCACAGGGAATGCGGGAGCTTTTTCGGCAATCAGGAGCAGGTGGCTTTTCCGCAGGTGCGCATATTGGCGATTTTTTCCTTCAGCGGGTCCGCACCAACAGCGCCGAAAACGGCCTCGTTGCCGACGATATAGGACGGCGTTCCGGTGATGCCGAGGCTGTTGGCGAGCTTGTAGGTTTCCTGCACCTGCGCGTCGTTGGGGTTTTCAGCCATCGACTTGCGGATGTCGGCTTCCTTGAGGCCAAGCGAGGTCGCGACTTCCATGGCGCTGTCCTCATTCGCCCGTCCGCGGCCGCCGAGCAGGGCGCGTTGGAACTCGGGATACTTTGCCGGGGCAAGCAGCTTGACGGCGTTGGAGACCCGATGGGCTGCGACCGATTCCGGCCCGAGGATCGGGAATTCCTTGAGGACGACGCGCACCTTCTTGTCGCTCTTCAGAATATTGTCCATGTCGCCCATGGCGCGTTTGCAATAACCGCAATTGTAATCGAAGAACTCGACCAGCGTGACGTCGCCGTCCGGATTGCCGAGCGCCAGATCATATTTCGATTCGAAGATGGTCTTCTGGTTGTCGGCAACCGCTTCCGCGGCCTTGGCGTTGCGGGTCGCATATTGCTTGCGTTCCAGCGCGTCCTGAACCTCAAGCATGATCTCGGGGTTCTCGATCAGATATTGCTTGATGAACTCGCCCATTTCCTTCTTCTGCTTCTCATCGAGAGCATGCGCGGGCAGCGAGACGAAAACCGTCGAAAGGGCCGTCACGCTGGCGAGAAGGGTTGAACGGAGAAGATGCGCCATATCGGTCCTCATACTGTGCGGCCAATGCCTCATGAATGTTATGATGCAATTACCTTACTTTAAGCCAAATGCCATACGGCAAAAATAGTTGTCCGCATTATGGTCGCACGATTGTGAAGAGTGTGATTCTGCGGCAAGTCTCTGAAATACGGTTCAGGAAAGAGCATACCCTTGGTAACAATGTCGAAGCGGAGCGCAGTCGAACCCTTTCATGCCATGGATATCCTGGCGGAAGCGAACCGGCGACGGCAGGCGGGGCGTCCCGTCATTTCCATGGCGGTCGGCCAGCCTTCCCACCCGGCACCGAAAGCCTCGCTGGCGGCTGCACAGGAGGCGCTGAAGCATGGGCGGATCGGCTATACCGACGCGCTGGGCCTGCGCGAACTGCGTGAAGCCATCGCCGGCCATTACCGGCTGCGCCACCAGATCGCTGTCGATCCCGCACGCATCGCCGTGACCACCGGCTCTTCCGCCGCCTTCAATCTCGCTTTCCTCAGCCTTTTCGATGCCGGCGATCACGTCGCGATCGCAAGGCCCGGCTATCCCGCCTATCGCAATATCCTGAAAGCGCTCGGCCTTAATGTCGTGGAAGTGCCTGTCACGGCCGAAACCGGTTATACGCTGACGCCAGCCAGCCTGGAGCGGGCGGAGACCAGAGCGGGCTGCAAGCTGAAGGGCGTGCTTCTGGCAAGCCCGGCCAATCCGACCGGCACGGTGACTGGTCGCGAGGCGCTGAAAAGGCTCGCAAACTATTGCGAAAGCCGCGACATGGCCTTCATTTCCGACGAGATCTACCACGGCCTTACCTTTGTCGGCGAGGAAACGAGCGCGCTTGAAATCACCGACAATGCCGTCGTCATCAATTCCTTCTCCAAATATTACTGCATGACCGGCTGGCGCATCGGCTGGATGGTCCTGCCGGAAAATCTCGTCCGTCCGGTCGAATGTCTGGCCCAGAGCCTCTACATCTCACCGCCGGAACTTTCGCAGCTTGCCGCGACCGCCGCCTTTTCGGCGGCGGAGGAGCTGGACGTCTACCGGGAAAGCTACCGCACCAACCGCGATTTCCTGATGGCGCGCTTGCCGGAAATCGGCCTGCCGCTCGCGTCTCCGATGGATGGCGCTTTTTACGCCTATGTCGATACCAGTCGTTATTCCAACGACAGCATGGATTTTGCCAAGCGGATGCTTGCGGAAATCGATGTGGCGGCGACGCCAGGCATGGATTTCGACCCGGAGGAGGGCCACCGCGCTCTGCGCATTTCCTATGCGGGTTCGGTGTCGGATATTGCCGAGGCCGTGGGACGTATCGCCGGCTGGCTGAAATAAGCCCCGATTCGTCTTTCCCTGTCGGGGATCAGGCGGGCGTGCAGCCGAAGGTGCTGGCAAACGCCTTTTCGCCCTTGGTGGTGAAGGTCAGCACGCGGCCGTTTCCGTGTCGTAGCCAGTCGCGCTGCTGCATGGCTGCAAGCAGCGATGCGCCAAGCCCGCCACCGAGGTGATGGCGGCGTTCGCTCCAGTCCAGGCAATGCAGACAGACCGGGCGCCGTGCTTTTTCCAGCGGCGAAAGGTCGATGCCAAAGCTTGCGAAGAAATCGCGTCCGCTATCCGTCAGCGTAGGGTCGTCGCCTGACGTCACAAACCCGTTTGCAACGATGGCGGAAAGCAGCGCCACGCCGCTTTCTCCGGCCAGATGATCGTAACAGATGCGCGCTTCGCGCAGCGCCTTGTCTTTTGGTCCGGTGCGCACGCGCACCGCGCCAGTGCGCTGGGCAAGCCCCATCAGCGCTTCCAGAACCTGTGCCACATCCTCGTCGGAAAGTCGGAAATAGCGATGACGCCCCTGTTTTTCCGCCTTCAGTAGCTGCGCGTCGGAGAGTTTCGCCAGATGCCCGCTGGCGGTCTGCAGGGTCACGCCTGCGGCTTCCGCAAGTTCGCTTGCCGTCAGCGCGCGCCCATCCATCAGCGCCGTCAATATGTTGGCGCGGGCAGGGTCGCCGATCAGGGCGGCGACATTGGCGATCAAGGGTCCGTCTTTCATAGTTCGATGATAGCCGAAGCATTGATGTCAGGCAATGGCGTAAACAGGAGAGGCAGAACACGAGGAGACTACCGATGCTGACCTGTTTCATCCGCTACGAGATCGACCCCTTCAAGGTCGATGCCTTCGATCAATATGCCCGCAACTGGGGCGAGGCGATACCGCGCTGCGGCGCCGATCTGATCGGTTATTACGCGCCGAAGGAAGGATCGAGCACAATTGCCTATGGCGTCTACAACATTGAGAGCCTCGCTGCTTACGAGGCCTACAGGGCGCGGCTTGCCGCTGATCCGGCAGGGGCGGGAGAATTATGAATTCGCCCGGCGCGGGCAGTTCATCCGCCGTGAGGACAGGCTTTTCCTACGGCTGGCGTCCGCTCCCCACGCGGGAGGCGCAAGATGATTGCCGTCATCTTCGAGGTCTGGCCGGCTGAGGGCGAGAAACAGCATTATCTCGATATTGCCGCCAGCCTGCGGGCCGAACTCGAAACCATCGACGGCTTCCTGTCCGTCGAACGATTTCAAAGCATTACCCATCCGGACAAGATGCTTTCCCTGTCGTTCTTCCGGGATGAGGAGGCGGTGAAGGCGTGGCGCAACACCGCGCCGCATCGCGCAGCACAGGCGCTGGGCCGGTCCGGCGTCTTTTGCAATTACCGGCTGCGTATTGCTTATGTGATGCGGGACTATGGTCTGCGGGAGAGGGAGGAGGCACCGCCCGACAGCAGACAGGTCCATTCGGCGGATGCGCAAGTGCAGTGCTGATAGCCTTCAGCATCAGTTTTTCTTCAAGCCGAGCCAAGGCTTTCTGGTTCGAACTCGCTGCCGAAACCGGCTATAGATAGGGTGGATTACGGATAGAGAAGGGTCGCCACGAGGCGGTTCGCCCGATGGGAACGGAGAAAAGAACAATGTCGGCAGAAAAAGTGGCGATTGTGACGGCAGGCGGCAGCGGCATGGGCGCGGCCGTGGCGAAACGTTTAGGCGCTGATGGTTACAAGCTTGCGATCCTGTCGTCCTCCGGCAAGGGAGAGGCGCTGGCGAAGGAACTGGGCGGTATCGGCGTCACCGGCTCCAACCAGTCCAATGACGACCTCAAACGCCTCACCGATCTCACGCTCGAAAAATTCGGCCGTATCGATGTGCTGGTCAACAGTGCAGGCCATGGCCCGCGCGCCTCCATCCTCGATATCACTGACGAGCAATGGCACACGGGTCTCGATGTCTACCTGATGAACGTCATCCGCCCGACACGGATCGTGGCTCCGTTCATGGTGAAGCAGAAGGCCGGTGCGATCGTCAACATCTCGACCGCCTGGGCTTTCGAGCCGAGCAGCATGTTCCCGACTTCCGCCGTGTTCCGCGCCGGCCTTGCCTCCTACACCAAGATTTTTTCCGATACCTATGCGGCCGACAATGTGCGCATGAACAATGTCCTGCCCGGCTGGATCGACAGCCTGCCCGCCACGGAAGAACGCCGTCAGGGTGTGCCGATGCAGCGTTACGGAACGAGCGACGAGATTGCCGCAACCGTGGCGTTCCTCGCCTCGGAAGGTGCGGGTTACATCACCGGCCAGAACATCCGGGTTGATGGCGGCCTGACGCGGTCTGTCTAAGGGGCAGGGATAACAAACGAGATATTCGTCTAAAGCGAAAGCGCCGGCTATATGTCGCCGGCGTCACGGTCGATGCCAGGCCTCCCCACATTCGACGTCATCCTCGGGCTGGACCCGAGGATCCATCCCGCAACCGGTCATGGGTCCTCGCCTCAAGGGCGAGGATGACGCAGGAGAGGGAGAGGAGTGCACCTTAAAGCAAAACGCCCGCAACATGGTTGCGGGCGTTTTTGTTTTAATGCGTTCTATCAGAAGAAGCCCTTGCGCTGCCACCAGCCGCCCTTGCGCGGCTTCGGCTCGTCGCCCTCAGGGTTGGCAGGCGTGCCCGAGGAGGTCACTACCGGCTCCGAACTCGAGACATTGCTGCCCCGGTTCGCACGAACCTTTTCCTCGCTCGCCGGCGCTTCGGCTTCCGGACCGAGATCAGCCGAGGCTTCACCCACTTCATCGAGCGCAACATCGACGACGGTTGCGGCAACGACTGCTGGCTCAACGATTACCGGCTCGACCGTCTCAACGACTTTGGCTTCTACTTCAGCCTGCGGCGCGTCTTCGGTCTTGGCCTTCGCCTTGCGGGTGCGGCGCGGTTTCTTCGGTGCTTCCGTTTCCACAACGTCGGCAACCACACCTTCCACCACTTCAGCGGCGGCAGGCTCTTCGGTTACGGGCGCCGGGACGGAAACCACGTCGCTTTCGCCTGCCGTTTCGCCTTCGTCGTCGGACTCGGTGCCTGCGGCATCGAGAGCCTCGTCTTCAGCACGGTTGCGACGGCCGCCACGCTTGCCACGACGGCGACGCTTGCGCTTGCCGTCTTCGTCAGAGGTTGCAGCCTCGTTTACGCCGTTTTCATCGGCATCGTCTGCGGCCTCATCGGTTTCGATGCCATCTTCGTCGTCCGCATCATCAGCTTCGGCGTCATCACCAGCCTGGGCATCAACTGCACCGTTCTGGTCGTTCTGTCCGCCCTTGCCACGACGGCGACGACGACGCTTGCGCTTGCGCTTGCCATCTTCACCATTGTCGCCCTGCGGCTGCTGCTGGCGCGGCTCGCCGGCCTGTGCCTTGACGATTTCTTCCTCGTCTTCGTCCTCTTCCACCTCGGCGACGAAATCGTCTTCCTCTTCCACGAAGCTCGGGAGCATCTGGATAAGGCTTTCGATCTTCACCGGATTTTCGACGGCCTCACCGCGATCGATGGCGAAATGCTGCGCGCCGACGCCGGAATCGGCGGCGATGATGATCGATACGCCGAAGCGGCCTTCATAATCGACGATCGTGCCGCGCTTGTGGTTGAGCAGGTAGAGCGCCGTGTCCGGCGTGCTGCGAACCGTGATGTTGTGGGTGGTGTTGCGCAGCAGATATTCCTCGATACCGCGCAGAACGTGCAGCGCGACGGAGGATTCCGAGCGAACATGGCCCGTGCCGCCACAATGCTGGCAGACCTGCGTGGTCGATTCCAGCACGGAAGCGCGGATGCGCTGGCGCGACATTTCCAGGAGGCCGAAATGCGAGATACGTCCAACCTGGATGCGTGCCCGGTCGTTTTTCAGGCAATCCTTGAGCTTCTTCTCGACGGAGCGGTTGTTGCGCTTTTCTTCCATGTCGATGAAGTCGATGACGACAAGACCGGCAAGGTCGCGAAGGCGCAGCTGGCGGGCCACTTCTTCGGCAGCTTCGAGATTGGTCGTCAGCGCCGTTTCCTCGATGGAATGCTCGCGGGTCGAACGACCCGAGTTCACGTCGATGGAAACCAGCGCTTCGGTCTGGTTGATGATGAGATAACCGCCCGATTTCAGCGTCACCTGCGGCTGCAGCATCCGGTCGAGCTGGGCTTCGATGCCGGAGCGCGAGAAGATCGGATGAATGTCGCGGTAAGGCTGAACCACCTTGGCGTGGCTCGGCATCAGCATCTTCATGAAGTCTTTGGCTTCACGGTAGCCTTCTTCGCCCGAAACGATGATCTCGCTGATATCCTTGTTATAAAGGTCGCGGATCGAACGCTTGATGAGCGAGCCTTCCTCGTAAACGAGGCAGGGCGCCGTGGAGTTCAGCGTCAGCGTGCGGACGTTTTCCCACAGACGCATCAGATATTCGAAGTCGCGCTTGATCTCGACGCGGGTACGGTTGGCGCCTGCGGTACGCAGAATGACGCCCATGCCCTGCGGAACTTCCAGATCGCGCGCGATTTCCTTCAGGCGCTTGCGGTCGGTCGGCTGGGTGATCTTGCGGGAAATGCCACCACCGCGCGCCGTGTTCGGCATCAGCACGGAATAACGGCCGGCAAGCGACAGATAGGTGGTGAGTGCCGCACCCTTGTTGCCGCGTTCTTCCTTGGCAACCTGTACCAGAAGGATCTGGCGACGCTTGATGACTTCCTGAATGCGGTACTGCTTGCGCGGCTTGCGCGCAATGCGATCGGGAACTTCTTCCATCGCGTCTTCGGCGCCAACGGATTCGATCACTTCCTTTTCGTGATGGTCGTCATCATCGTCGTCATCATCGTCGTCATCATCGTCATTGCCGCGGCGAAGACCTTCGACTTCCTCGGAAATCGTATCGGTATCGACCATCGCGGCCATTTCGCCGCCGGTGCTGCCGTCTTCGTCAGACGACGCTTCGGCGGTCTCGGAAACGGCTTCTTCTTCCGCTACCTTCTTCTTGGCGCGGGGGCGGCGGGTACGCTTCTTCGGTGCTTCTTCGGCTACAGCCTCGACGACCACGGCCGCTACATCCTCGGAGACCTCTTCGGCAACCGCAACGGTTTCCTCTACGACCACGGTGGCTTCCGCGGTTTCGCTTGCGGCAACGATGCCGACATCGGGCTGGTCCACCTGCGACAGATCAACAGCCGGCGCGCCCGGTTCAGGGGCATCAGCCGATTCGAAGTCGTCGCTGCGGCGATGGTCCTCGGCTTCCGCCTTCAAGAGGGCCTGACGGTCGGCAAGCGGGATCTGGTAATAGTCGGGGTGGATTTCCGCAAAAGCGAGAAACCCGTGGCGATTTCCACCGTAGTCGACAAAGGCCGCCTGAAGGGAGGGCTCAACCCTCGTGACCTTGGCAAGGTAGATATTGCCGCGGATCTGTTTCTTGTGCTCCGATCTGAAATCGAATTCTTCGATCCGGTTCCCACGGACAACGACTACGCGTGTCTCCTCTTCGTGGGAGGCGTCGATAAGCATTTTGTCTGCCATGTAAGCTGTGCTCCTCGGCGCAGCCTTGTTTTATACGAGAACAGGCCCGCCACACGGACGAGCCTTTCATATGAGTGCAAGGATGTGCCGGAAATGAAGTCTCCAGCCGGGCCTCTGTAAACTGGCAGCATCCGGACCGACGGCGAGGCGCTTGGCCTGCTCCTGGTATCCGGTTCATGTGAAAACTGCTGCGACATCATTGGCCAGGCGGAACGACAATAATATATAGACCCCTTGGGATCCGATGAATTTGCTCTCCTCAGAGCAGCGGTGGCATTGCCACCGGGTAGGTCTCCGGCCACGGCCGGAATTGATCCAGTTTCAGGATAAATGTAACGACGGCAGATGATTGCCCGTTTTGCAGCGCCAGCGTCTTTTTCGATTGGCAGCCGGCGGGCATCTATCCCGTCAACACTTTTAACCCTCATCCTTGTTGTATGTTTTCTCTGTCATAATAGCAATAGGCTGGCTAAATATGCCATATTATTGGTGGAATTTCCGGGTTAACAATTGGTTCACCAACGCCTGCGATTGTGGGGCGCAAACGCGCAAACACTCGTCCGGTGTGGTTGAAATTGCGACGTTCCCGGCAGTTTGCCGCACCATCTATGAAAAATGACAGAAATACGGAATTTCTTGAAGACCATGAATTTCACGCGCAGCGCAGCGATATTCGATGGGGTAGGGCCGCTCGGCGCGCAGATCGCGCGGCTCGCGGGTGCCCTTGTCTTGCCGGTCGTTTTTTCGGTCGTCGCATCCGTCTCCTCAATCCCGCAGGCCTTCGCCCAGAAGCCGCTCGTCGCCCATCAGGCGCGCATTGTCGGCGACGAAGCGCGCACGCGCATCGTTCTCGATTTTGCCGAGGAGCCGGAATTCGACATTCATTATCTCGATTCGCCCGCCCGCATCGTCGTGGACTTTCCGGCGGTGAATTTCACCTTCCCCGCATCCGATCTCAAGCCGACCGGACTTTTTTCGGACATCCGCTTCGGCAGCATGGGGCAAAACAGCGCCCGCATCGTGCTGACGGCAAAAAAACCGGTTCAGGTGACGGTTGCCGAAACGAAGAAGGGCGAGGACGGGAAATCTTTCCGTTTCGCGCTGGATGCGGAGATCACCACCAAGGCCAAATTCGCCGAACTGGTGAAAGAGCAGCAATGGCGGGCGCCTGCACCGGTCTCCACCGCCGCGATTACGCCTGACGACAAGACATCGCGGTCGTCCGAATTCGTCATCGCGGTGGATGCGGGCCATGGCGGCATCGACGCCGGTGCCTCCGGCGGCGTGACCGGCACGGAGGAAAAGGTCATTACGCTGACCTTTGCCAAGGAACTCGTTGAGCGGATGAACAGGGAACCCGGCATCAAGGCGTTCCTGACGCGCGATTCCGATACGTTTCTCGCCCTGTCCGAACGGGTGACTATCGCCCGGCAGAACAATGCCAACCTGTTCATTTCATTGCACGCCGATACCCTGAAGCAGAAGGGCATCCGTGGCGCCACCGTTTATACATTGTCCGACCGGGCCTCGGACCGCAGGGCGCAGGAGCTGGCGGAGCGTGAAAACAAGTCCGACCAGATCGCCGGTGTTGCCGCCTCCAGTGAGCCGCCGGAAGTCGCCGACATTCTTATGGATTTCACCCGCCGCGAAACGCAGGCCTTTTCGGTGACGCTCGCCGAAAACATCGTGTCATCCTTCGAGGGGCAGGTCGGCCTCATCAACAATCCGCATCGCTATGCCGGTTTCATGGTGCTGCGCGCCCATGATGTACCCTCGGTGCTGCTGGAACTCGGCTTTCTTTCCAATCCGGAAGACGAAAAACTGCTTCTCGACGGGGAATGGCGCAAGAAGGTCGCCGATACGCTGGCAACCGCGGTTGGACGATACCGCGCCAAAGCCATGGCGAACGGCGGCTGAAGTGTCGGGTGGGTGAGCGGCGATGCTGTTGCCGCCGTGCCCTTCGCGGCCGAAAAGCTGTTCAATTCTTGGGCCTTGCGGACGATTAGGGAGGAGAAGCCCTATTTTACTCACATTCGCCGCGTTACTGCGGAAGCGGATTCTGTGGCGATCCGCCATTGCGGCTGGAGCCGCGATTGCGGCAGTCGGCCCGGTAACATATCAGCGAATGCTGTCGTTCCGGCTTGTCATCGAAGGTATGGTGTGCAAAACGGCACGCGATATGCAAGGATGCGCCCGTATCATCGGGCGTTGATGGTTACGATCCGAATTATCGGTAGCTTGGTATGATCAGACTGATTGGATATTTTTTCGGCTTGGCGAGCGTGCTCTTCCTGTGCGCAGCCGGCGCCGGTGCGATTTATTTGCACGGCGTGACGAAGGACCTGCCGGATTACGCAGTTCTGAGCACCTATGAGCCGCCGGTGACGACCCGCGTGCACGCCGGCAACGGTGCGCTGATGGCGGAATACGCCCATGAAAAGCGCCTGTTCCTGCCGATCCAGGCTATTCCGGACCGGGTGAAGGCGGCTTTCCTTTCGGCGGAAGACAAGAATTTCTACAACCATCCGGGTGTGGACATCTGGGGTCTCGGCCGTGCTGTTCTCGTCAACCTGCAGAATATCGGCTCCGGCCGTCGTCCGGTCGGCGCTTCCACCATCACCCAGCAGGTGGCGAAGAACTTCCTGCTGACCAACGACCAGACCTTCGACCGCAAGCTCAAGGAAGCCCTTCTGTCCTTCCGCATCGAGCAGACCTATTCCAAGGACAAGATCCTCGAGCTTTATCTCAACGAGATCTTTTTCGGCCTGAATTCCTACGGTATCGCCGGTGCGGCACTCACCTATTTCAACAAATCGGTGACGGAGCTGACGATTGCGGAGACCGCCTATCTCGCATCGTTGCCGAAGGGCCCGGCCAACTACCATCCGATCCGTCGCGAAAAGGCGGCGCTGGAGCGTCGCAACTGGGTGATCGACCGCATGGCCGAGAACGGCTACATCACGGTCGGTGATGCGGAAGATGCCAAGAAGCAGCCGCTTGGCGTCAATCTGCGCCGCGGCGGCGCGCATATCTTCGCGTCTGATTATTTCGCCGAGGAAGTCCGCCGCCAGATCGTAGAGAAATACGGCGAACAAGCGCTTCTCGAAGGTGGCCTTTCGGTCCGTACCTCTTTCGATCCGCAGATCCAGATGGAGGCGCGCAAGGCGCTTCAGGACGGTCTGGTGCAATATGACGAGCGTCGCGGTTTCCGCGGACCCGTCGAAAAGATCGAGACGGCCGGTGATCGGACGGCGGCGCTCGCCAAGGTCAAGGGCCTGCGCGACGTTCCCGAATGGAAGATCGCGGTGGTCCTCGCCGTTGCTGCCGATGGCATCGATATCGGTGTGCAGGTCGACCCCGATTCCGAAGATGGCGACAAGCGCACGCGCGGCCATATCTCCGCTGAAAACATGCGCTGGGCCTATCGTGATGCAGCCGGCAAGAAGCCGACCGCCAAGTCGCCGGTTGGCGTTCTGGCGGCAGGTGACGTCATCTATGCACAGCCGCTTTCCAATTCCGGCAATGAATACCGCCTGCGCCAGCCACCCAAGGTGCAGGGCGGCATGATGGTGATGGACCCGCATACCGGCCGCGTGCTGGCCATGGTCGGCGGCTTCTCCTATGCGCAATCGGAATTCAACCGCGCCACGCAGGCGATGCGTCAGCCCGGTTCTTCTTTCAAGCCGTTCATTTATGCGGCCGCACTCGACAACGGCTATACGCCGGCATCGGTCATTCTCGATGCACCGATCGAGGTGGTTTCCGGCGGTCAGGTCTGGAAGCCGCAGAATTACGGCGGGGGTTCCGCAGGTCCCTCGACCCTGCGTCTCGGCATTGAAAAATCCCGTAACCTCATGACCGTGCGTCTGGCGCAGGACATGGGCATGAATCTGGTGGCGGAATATGCCGAACGCTTCGGCATCTACGACAAGATGCCGCCGCTTCTCGCAATGTCGCTGGGTTCCGGTGAAACGACCATCATGCGCATGGTCTCGGCCTATTCTGTCATCGCCAATGGCGGCAAGCAGATCAAGCCGACGCTGATCGACCGCATTCAGGACCGTTACGGCAAGACGATCTTCCGGCATGAGGAGCGCGCCTGCGAGGGCTGCAACGCGACGAGCTGGCAAAATCAGGACGAGCCTGTGATCGTCGATAATCGCGAGCAGGTTCTCGATCCGATGACCGCTTACCAGACGACCTCCATGCTGGAAGGTGTTGTGCAGCGCGGCACGGCAGCGGGCAAGATCAAGGTCGATCTGCCAGTTGCCGGCAAGACGGGCACCACCAACGATGAAAAGGACGCCTGGTTCGTCGGTTACACGCCGGACATGGTTGCCGGTCTTTATATCGGCTTCGATCTCGCCCGCACCGCTCGGTCGCGGCGGCACCGGCGGCTCGCTGTCGGCACCGATCTTCGGCGAGTTCATCGCGGATGCTGCCAAGCACCTGCAACCGAGCAAGTTCATCGTGCCTGAGGGCATGAAGTTCATCGCCGTCAACCGCAAGACCGGCATGGCAGCTTCGGAAGGCCAGCCGGACACCATCATGGAAGCCTTCAAGCCCGGCACCGGCCCGGCTGACACCTTCTCGGTGATCGGCGCGGATGGCATGTCGCAGGACGATATCCTGAAGACCTCGCCACAGGCGCAGCAGGCCATCACCGGCGGTGGCGGCGGTCTTTATTGATACCAGTCTTATGTTTGGCGGGGGGCGCGGGTCTTTACATCCGCGCCCCCCGCATTTATTTGAGCAACCAGTTTCAATGAAGGCGAAGAACCAGCGAAATGCGCAATGAAATTGTGAACGTAGTCGACGAAATCAAGCAGGCCATAAGCCTGCTGAGGAGGCATCTTTGACTGGGACCAGGCGATAAGACGACTGGACTGGTTGAATAACAAGGCAGAGGATCCGACCCTCTGGAACGATGCCACCGAAGCGCAAAAACTGATGCGCGAGCGCCAGCAGCTGGATGACAGCATCAATGGCGTCAAGGCGCTCGAGCAGCAGCTTAAAGACAATGTCGAGCTGATCGAACTCGGCGAGATGGAAGGCGACGACGAGATCGTCAAGGACGCCGAGGACGCGCTGAAGGCGCTGAGGAGCGAGGCGAACCGCCGTCAGGTGGAAGCCATGCTTTCGGGCGAGGCCGACAGCAACGATACCTATCTCGAAGTGCATTCCGGCGCCGGCGGCACCGAAAGCCAGGACTGGGCCAACATGCTGCTTCGCATGTATACCCGCTGGGCCGACCGCGAAGGCTTCAAGGTCGAAGTGCTGGAAGTTCATGACGGCGAAGAGGCCGGCATCAAGTCCGCGACGATCCTCGTCAAGGGCCACAATGCTTTCGGTTGGCTGAAGACGGAATCGGGCGTGCACCGCCTCGTCCGCATTTCGCCCTATGACAGCAATGCGCGTCGCCACACATCGTTCTCCTCCGTCTGGGTTTACCCTGTCGTCGACGATCTCGATCCAGATCGACATCAACGAGAGCGATTGCCGCATCGACACCTATCGTTCGTCCGGTGCAGGCGGCCAGCACGTCAACACCACCGATTCGGCCGTGCGTATTACCCACATACCGACCGGTATTGCCGTGGCCTGCCAGCAGGAACGGTCGCAGCACAAGAACCGCGCCAAGGCGTGGGACATGTTGCGCGCCCGCCTCTATGAGGTGGAGCTGCAAAAGCGGGAAGATGCGGCAAACGCCCAGGCCGCGTCCAAGACCGATATCGGCTGGAGCCACCAGATCCGGTCCTACGTTCTGCAGCCTTACCAGTTGATCAAGGACCTGCGCACCGGCGTGGAAAGCACCGCACCCGGCAACGTGCTGGACGGCGATCTGAACGAGTTCATGGAAGCGGCTCTCGCACACCGCATCAGCGGCGGTGCAGACGTGGACGTGGCGGATATCGACTAAGACGCTGCAATGCGTCGACTGGAAAAAGATCGCCCCTCGCAATTATCTTGCGAGGGGTTTTTCGTTGGAGGACATGCATGAAACAGGCGCTTCTTATCGTCGACGTCCAGCCGAGCTTCAACCCGCCGGCCTTGCTGGTGGCGGACATATCCGCACTGGCTGCGACCATGCCCAGCATCGCCACAGTCGAGCGCCATGATGAAAGCGTGACACCTTTCGAGCGGCAACTGGGCTGGAAGCCGGGCAGGGACGACTGCTCACTGGTTCCGGCGGACCGGATTTTCATCAAGCACGGTTACGCGCCGCCAAGGGAGGCGATCGACCATCTCCTGTCCCTGAAACTCGACAGGGTGCTGGTCTGCGGTATTCAGGCGGATACCTGCGTGCTGGCGGCCGGTTTTGCCCTGTTCGATGCGGGGCTTCATCCCACGCTTCTGCCATGGCTGACGGTCGGTTCCAGCCTTGACCGCAGCGGTGCACTCGGCGCCAGATTATGGAAACATCATTTTGGCGCGGTTCTCTCCGGGCCGCATGAGCTGACGGATAGCCAATAAGCCGCCATCCCGATCAGTTCGAGGCTTTTTCGATTTTCATATCGCCGAGTTCGTCGATCAGGATCGTCCAGCTTTCCGCTTCCCTGATCGTCGGGTCCGTTTTCAGATAGACGGTGACGAACAGGCCGGGTGAGGCGGATGCACCATTCGAGCTCTCGGGACGAATATCCGTGACGTAGGATTTCATCTGGTTGAACTCTTCCAGCTCGATATTTTCGAGAAGGTTCGGTCCGTCGGCAGTAATGGCGATGCGTTGCAGGTAGACCTTTGCGGTGCCATCGTCCTGGCGGATTGCAACCACCTTGTAATAACCGCGTGTAGGTGTCGCAGGTGGCGGCCGCAACTGGCCGTCAGTGCCCTTCACCGGCTCTAAACTATGATCTTCCCACATGCCGCTGCTGACAACGAAGATTGCCGAAACCGGCAACGTGTCGATCGCTTCCGTCTGCGCCCGTGCGGGAAGCACGGCGGCGGTAGCAAGAATGAGGGCAGCGAGGAGAGGTCTTTTAAAGTGCATGGCCATCGTCAGTGGTTGGCGTCAATTGTTGAATTGTTCAGCGAGAACCCGGTCGGACCAGGAGCGGTCCGGGTCCGAGAGAATTCTGGCCGTTCTGTCCTGCGATTGTGCAATTCGCACATGCCGCACGGATTTCACCTCGGTGTGGTCGGCCACCGCGTTTACCGGGCGTTTATCCCGCTCCAGAACGTGAATGTCGACCGTGACCTTGTTCGGCAAAAGCGCGCCGCGCCAACGCCTTGGCCGGAAGGCGCTGACGGGGGTGAGCGCCAGAAGTGGTGATTCGAGCGGCAGGATCGGCCCATGGGCGGAGAAGTTATAGGCCGTCGATCCCGCCGGCGTCGCCACCATCATGCCGTCACAGATCAGCTCTTCCAGCCGCATCTTGCCATCCACCTCGACACGAAGCTTGGCGGCCTGGTGCGATTGCCGGAACAGGCTGACCTCGTTCATGGCAAGTGCCGTGAATTCATCGCCGTCGGAATCCGTCGTTGTCATACGCAGGGGATGGAAGTCATTGCCGGTCGCCACCGCGATACGCTCGACCAGGCCGTCCACCCGGTAGTCGTTCATCAGGAAGCCGACCGATCCCCGGTTCATGCCATAGACACGCTTGCCGGAATTCATCGTCTCGTTGAGGATTTGCAGCATGAAACCATCGCCGCCAAGCGCCACGATCACTTCCGCCTCATCGAAGGGCGTGTTGCCGTAAACGCCTTTCAGCTCCTCCAGCGCCCTCTGCGCCTCCTCGGTTGCGGAGGCGACGAAGGACAGTGAACTGTTAGAATGCGACATCCGCTTCCCTCGACAACGACGCACACCGGAAGCGGCATGCGGACGATGCTGTAACCTGTTGAAGTGGCTCACAATCTCAAAACGTCGATAAAACGGTCGATCGCAAGCCACAAGACGCATCCTTGGTACATGAAGACGGCGGCAGGCGACAAGGCCTTTCGGGCGGGCAGGCGTTCCCTCCCGGCGTGTTTGCGCCGGGCCGGTCCACAGCTTCTTGGTTTCCGGCCCGCGACAAGGGTTGCGATGCGGAGCGGCGTGAGGCAACTTGCGCCAAACAAGCGGTATGACGAATGGCAGGAGACGGGCGTGGCGCTGAATTACAATATCTACGATGTCTTTACCGAGACCAAATTGGCGGGAAATCCGCTGGCGGTCATGTATGACGCGGATGGTCTCGACCAAGTGACGATGCAGGCGATTGCCCGGGAAATGAACCTCTCCGAGACCGTTTTCGTCAACCGTTCGGGCAACCCGGCCCATGCGGCTTCACTGCGCATCTTCACGCCATCAGGCGAACTGCCTTTCGCCGGCCACCCGACGGTTGGTGCCGCGATTGCGATTGCCGAGCGCAATCGTAAGGATGGCGATGACGACATCGACATGGTCTGCGTGCTGGAGGAGCAGGTGGGCCCGGTGCGTTGTGCGGTGAAGATACGCGCCGGTGCGGTCAGCTTCGCCGAATTCGACCTGCCGCGCAAATCCTCCCGTGTCACCCTGCCGCTCGATCACACCGCTCTTGCCGATGCGCTGGGTGTGAGCGAAGCTCATCTCGGCTTTGAAAATCACGTACCGTCGATCTGGACGGCTGGTGTGCCGTTCCTGCTGGTGCCGTTGCATAATATCTCGGCCGTTCGCGATATGGATTTCGACGCCAATCTGTGGCTGCGCACTGCGCCGTTGGTCGAAGGACGCCTGGCGGCGGCCTATATCTACTGTCGTGGCGGCGTCAATCACGCGGCGAAGTTCCATTCCCGCACGTTTTCCCCGGAAATGGGGATTTCGGAAGATCCCGCCACCGGCTCTGCGGCTGCGGCCCTTTCCGGCGCTATCCACCATTTCGACGGTCTGACCGACGGCCATTATCCGCTCTTGATAGAGCAGGGCGTGGAGATGCAGCGGCCTTCGCACATCCACCTGCGCATGGACATCAAGGACGGCGAAATCGCTCGCGCCCGCATCGGCGGCCACGCCGTCCGCGTTGCGTCGGGCACGTTCGAGATTTGAGACGAACCGCCGTTTGATTGTCCCGCACCATCCCGCGTCACACACCGGGATGGCCGTCCTTGACATATATCCCGACGAGGGTTTTAAATTCGCGCGCATCTCCGCGAACCGGCGGAGACTTGCGCACCAGATCATGGTTTTTAGCACATAGAGGTCCCAATGCGCCGAGTCCCTTCTCACGAAAATCACCTTGGAGTTTCTGAGAAGTTGAGGGTTCATGCGCACTTTGAATCTGGGCATCCTTGCCCACGTAGACGCAGGCAAGACTAGCCTTACGGAGCGTCTCCTTTTTGACACCGGCGTAATCGACAGGCTGGGCAGCGTCGATACCGGCAATACACAGACAGACAGCCTCGAACTGGAACGGCAACGCGGCATTACGATCAGAGCCGCTGTCGTGTCCTTTACGATTGGCGATACCGTCGTCAATCTCATCGATACGCCCGGCCATCCCGATTTCATTGCGGAAGTCGAGCGGGTATTGGGTCTGCTCGACGCAGCCGTGGTTGTGGTTTCCGCCGTGGAAGGCGTGCAGGCGCAAACGCGGATACTGGTGCGGGCGTTGCAACGTCTCGCAGTCCCATTCGTATTCTTCATCAACAAGGTCGATAGCCCCGGCGCGCGTTATGACGAGGTTGTGCAAAACCTCGCCGATCAGTTGAGGGTGCGCCCGATCGCCATGTCGACTGTCACCGGCGCTGGCGGCAAGTCCGCGCGGGTGGAGGCACCGGATGCGAGGAGCGAGCCATTTTTCTCCATCCTCTGCGAAATCCTTGCGGAGAATGACGAAGACCTGCTGCGCGACTATCTTCTGACGCCAGACCGTGTGGAACCCGTAAGGCTCAAGCGATCGCTCGCGCATCAGACCGCCCAAGGGTTGGTGCATCCGGCATTTGCCGGTGCGGCAATGACGGGAGCCGGCCTGCCGGCTCTGATATCCGCCATCGTCGACATGCTGCCTGGCCGTCACCCCGATCCAGAGGGCGAAGTGTCCGGCAAGATCTTCAAGATCGAGCGCGGATGGGGCGGAGAAAAGCTGTCATATCTGCATCTGACATCCGGAACCGTCCAGGTCAGGCAATATCTGCCTTTGCCGCAGGGACCGGCAAGAGTGACCGGAATACAGTTGTTCGAGGATGGTCATGTTCACAATTCGACGCATCTCCGTGCCGGTCAGATCGCCCGCGTCACCGGCCTTGCGAGTGCCCGGATCGGCGACAGGGTTGGCGCGGACGCGGTTGCCGACAGCCCGTTTCATTTCGCTCCACCCACGCTTGAAACGCGCGTCGTTTCCCGCCGTCCAGCTGAGCACGCGGCGCTCTGGCTGGCGCTGAACCAGCTGACCGAGCAGGATCCGCTTATCGGATTGCGAAGGAACGAGGAGACGAACGAGGTTTTCGTATCGCTCTATGGCGAGGTGCAAAAGGAGATCATCCAATCGGAACTGTTGACGGGTTTTGGCATCGAGGCTGAATTTGAGGACAGCACGATTATCTGCGTGGAAAGGCTGGCAGGTATCGGGCACGGACTTCAAACCATCTTCAAGGCACCAAACCCCTTTATCGCTACCGTGGGATTGCGGGTCGAGCCAAGACCGGATGGTGCTGGCAACAGCTTCGCACTGGAGGTGGAGGTGGGCCAGATGCCCGCAAGCTTTTATCGAGCGGTCGAAGAGACCGTATTCGAAACGCTGAAGCAGGGCATTTTCGGTTGGCGGGTGGTGGATTGCCATGTCGCCATGACGGCTGCCCGGCAGAGTGCACCGTCAAGCACGGCTGCCGATTTCCGGCAGCTGACACCATGGGTGCTGGCAATGGCGCTGAGCGAAGCGCAAACCTATGTTTGTGAACCGATCGATCACTTCCACCTTGAAGCGCCGGCGGCAGCGATGACACGCCTGAGCACCGTTCTCGCCAAAGCGGGTGCAGTCACCAGAAACGCCGTTATCTCCGGTGGCATGACAAGGCTTGAAGGGACGATAGCGTCGGCAATGGTTCAGGGTATTCAGCAGCAGGTGCCGGGGCTGACGGGTGGCATGGGCGCGATGGAAACGTCGTTCAGCCACTATGCGCGAGCGGATAATCCGCCGCCGCCGCGCCGGCGGTCGGGTGCTGATCCGTTCAATGAGCGCGATTATCTGCTGAGCCTGCGCCGAAATGCAGAATGACCGCCGCGGAAATCAAATATTCCGCGACGGTCATTTTTCATAGCAGACTTGAACAGGCAACGCGGAGAGGGATGCTCTCCGCGTGACCTCCTGTCAGTTGAACCGGCCCGCGGCATGGGCAAGCATCGTATAGACCTTGCCGGTATCGGAGGTGAGGTAGGACTGGGTGACTGTCCGGTCGCGATCCGTGCGGGCCACATCGGCAAGCAGCTTTTCGAAATCGGTGATGTAGCGGTCCACGGCGGTGCGGAACTCAGCTTCCCGTTCGTATTTACGCTTGATTTCGTCAAACGTCGTCTGGCCCTTCAGCGTGTAGAGGCGACGGGTAAAGACGTCGCGCTCGCCGCGCTGGTAACGGCGCCACAGTTCCACAGACGCATCGTGGTCGATGGCGCGGGCGATGTCGACGGAGAGCGAGTTCAGCGATTCCACCATGTGCCGCGGATTGCGGGTGTCGGCCGCACGCGTCGGCTGCTGTTCGGTGCTTGCGCGGGGTGCGGAAGCGGCAGTCGTTTCCTGCGAGGCGCCACGCAGAAGATCGCTGATCCAGCCACCGCCTTCTTCACGACGTCCGGCGGGAGCGGCAGCGGGAGCCGGGGCAGGTGCCTGACGGTTCTCGACCTGGCGGTTTTCAAGCGGCAGGGCGCCGCGCAAGGCAGGGGCAGCAGCAGGCTGCGGCTGTGCCGGGCGCTGTTGTACCGGAGCGGCGGCTGCCGGCTGCGGACGCGTCTCCACGCGGCGTTCAGCAGCGGGCTGGGTCGCGGCGATGGCACGGGCCACCGGTTCGGACACTTCCATCTGGTGGGTCGAACGACCGACAAGCTGGGAAATATCCTGCAGGGCCTTGATCTGCTCGGAAACGGCGCGGCGCATGGCGGCAGCGCTTTCCTTGGCCTCTTCCGGCAGGTCGAACGCGCCGCGCTTCAGTTCCGCGCG
Source organism: Rhizobium sp. AN73 (assembly GCF_030757975.1). Classification (NCBI taxonomy): domain Bacteria; kingdom Pseudomonadati; phylum Pseudomonadota; class Alphaproteobacteria; order Hyphomicrobiales; family Rhizobiaceae; genus Rhizobium; species Rhizobium sp. AN73. The sequence goes on along the minus strand of NZ_JARWME010000002.1, from coordinate 1,271,804 downwards.
GGTCGCATCCAGCTCGCGGCGGATGTCGTGGCTGGAGCGGCGGATTTCGTCCGTCGCGCCGGCGAAACGGCTAACGGCTTCCTCGACGGCCTGACGCAGCGTTTCCTTGAGGTTGGCGGCGGCGGCATTCGATTTTTCCGAGGCGCTGCCCAGAAGATTGTCGACTTCCGAAAGCGAGGATTCGACACCGCCGCGCAGGCGGTTGACCAGCTCGTCGGAATATTTCTGCGCGTCGGACAGCGTGCTTTCGATCGAGCGGCTGGCATCCTGACCGGCGGAGAGCAGGGCGCCTCGCATGGTCTGTGCCGCCGTGCGGGCGCGCTGTTCGGTCTCGTCGAGCGAGCGGCCGATATCGGTGAAGGATGCCTGCAGGTTGTCGCGCAGATTGCCGGCAACGTTCTGCGAACGCTCCTCGGCTTCGTTGAGCGTGGTTTCCACGACGCTGACGACGCCGCGCATGGCGGTCTCGATTTCTTCGGAACGCTTGACGAGGCCGACGGACAGGCTGCGCAGCGCATCCTGACGTTCCTCCAGCGTGCCGACGAGGCTCGACTGCGCCGCATTGAGCAGCTCGGAGGCCTGGCTCAGCACCTTGGAATGTTCCTCGAAGCGTCCAACGATGCCGGCAACCTGTGCCAGTGTCTGGCCGGAAATATTCGACAGACGGTCGATCTTTCCTTCGAGCAGGCGGCTGGAGCTGGACACCATGTCGGCGGCCTGCGAGGCGGATTCGGAGAAGCGGGTCGCCGACGCGTTCAACGCCTCGTCTGCCGTGCCGAATTCTTGCGCGGCGCGCTCGACGGCGGTGTTGAAGTTGGTGGCCGACTGCTCGACGATCTCGGCCATGCTGTTATGGGTCTGCGACAGCATATCCGTGCTCTGGCGGGTGGCGGCGACGAGCTTGTTTGCCACATCGCTGCCCGCACGGGCGTATTTGTCGATACCCTGTTCAACGGCATCCGCCATGGCGGTATGGGTCTGGGACAGCATATCCGTGCTCTGGCGGGTTGCCGCGACAAGCTTGCTCGCCGCATCCGTTCCTGCCGTGGCGTAGTCGCTGATCGCCTGTTCCACCATGCCGACCATGCCGCTGTTGCTCTGCGACAGAAGCTCGGCGCTCTGCTGAGCGGCCGAAACGATTTTTTCGGCGGCTTCGCGGCCAATGGTGGCGTATTCGTCGACCACCGGCTTCGCTTTTTCTTCGATGAGGCGCGACAGTTCGGCGGAACGGCTGGCCAGCATCGAGTTGAGTTCGCGGGTGCGGTTGTCCAGCGCCGAGCGGATGGATTCGCCACGCGCATCGAGGGCGGATTCCACACCGGACAGGGTCTCGGAAATGACGCCGACCTGCGAACGCACGACGGCCTCAGCTTCCGCAACCTTGTTGACGATGATGTTGCCGGCTTCCGAGAAGGTCTGGGCGACGGCAGCCGCCTGACCGGAAAGACGTGTCTGCGCATCCGAGATGCGATTGACGATCTCGCCGGAGCGTTCCTCGATGGCCTTTGTGAATGCCTCGTTCTTTGCCTGCACCTGTTCGGCGAATTCCGAGCCGGTCTTCGCGAGCAGGGCCGAGGAGCGAGCTGCTTCTTCGTCAATGCTCTGGGTGGCGGAGATGACCGCGCCGCGCAGGCCGACGGCGAGATCGCTCGCCTTGCCTTCGATGGTGCGGTTGACGTTTTCAAGGCCGATCGTCAGCGCCCGGTCCATGGTGCCGAGGCGTTCGTCGATGCGGGCCGAGCCAGCATCGAAGGTTTCCGCCAGACGGTTGGTGCGGCTTTCGAATGTATCGGTGACGCGTATTGCCTGCTCGTCCAGAATGCCGGTGATGCGCTGAGCGGCATCATCGCTGGTGCGAGCAAAGGCGGCTGTCTTGTCTTCCAGAGCGTCGGCAAAGCGTCGGCCTGCATCCTCGATCGAGGTGTTGACGTTGCCGAGATCGCTCGAAACGCGCTCCTGCAGCGTACCGAGCGAGGTCTCGATGCGCGCGCCGGTCTCGTCGAGCCTGCCCGTGACGCTTCCGATCGAGGTTTCGATCCGCGAGGAGAGCGCATCGGTCGCGCCGCCGATTTCACGGGCGGCTTCACCGATCTTGACGGCGATATCGCCAGCGCTGTTGCGAAGACGTTCTTCCAGCGTCGCCGCACTGCCGTCGATGGCCTTCTGCAACGTTTCCTGCTGGGTTTCGAGCGAGAGTTCGAGCATGCTGGCGCTGGATGCGACGGTGGTGCCGATCATCATCGCCTGTTCGGAAAGCATGTCGCCCATCTGGGTCGTCGCCGAGCTCAGCGTCGCCGCCATATCCGCGTGGCGCTGGTCGAGCGCGGTGCGGATATCCTCATGCGATTGCGAGAGGTTGGTTTCGAGACGGGAGACGCCTTCTTCCACCGTCTGCGCAAAACGGCTGCTGCCGTCTTCCACAACACTTTCGATGCGGTTGGCTGCACCCGAGACGCTCTGTTCGATCAGGCCGCTGTTACGCTCAAGCGAGCCGGCGATGCGTTCAGCCTGCGAGCCGAGCATGGTTTCAAGCCGCTCGTGTCCGCTGGCAAGGGCGTTTTCAAGCGTGAAGGCGGTCGATTCCAGTCGCTGGCCGACGCCGGCCGCGGCCAGCGAAAGCGATGCGGTTCTGGCGTCCATAGCCTCGGCGATCCGTTCCTCAACACCCGAAATCGTCATATCGAGCGCCATGGTGCGGCTGTCGAGCGCATCGGCGATGCGTTCTTCGGCACCGGAGACAATGCCGGAAAGGGCAGCGGTGCGGCTGTCCAGAGCGCCGGCAATACGATCTTCAACCCCGGAAACTGCGGTATGAAGTGCTGCGGTGCGGCCGTCGAGGATGTCGGCAATCTTTTCCTCGACACCGGAGAAGCTCATGTCGAGCGCCATGGTGCGGCTGTCGAGCACGTCCGTGATCCGCTCTTCCGCGCCGGAAACGACGTTCTTCAGCGAATCCGTGCGGCTGTCGAGTGCGCCTGCGATACGGGTCTCGGCTCCGGCCACCAATTCGCCAAGGGCGGCGGTACGCGTGTCGAGCGCTTCGGTGATTTTTTCCTCGGCGCCAGAAAACGCCATGTCGAGCGCCATGGTGCGGCTGTCCAAGGCGTCGGCGATGCGTTCTTCCGCACCCGAAACGACGGCGTTGAGTGCAGCGGTGCGGCCATCCAGCGTTTCGGCGATACGGGTTTCGGCACCGGCGACCACGTCGCCAAAGGTTGCCGTGCGGCTGTCGAGCGCGCCGGCGATCTTCTCTTCAGCGCTGGCCACAATGCCGGTGAGGGCGGAGGTGCGGTTGTCGAGCGTTTCGGACAGTCTCTCCTCGACATTGGCGAATGTCATGTCGAGCGACAGGGTGCGGCTGTCCATCGTGTCGGCAATACGTTCTTCGACACCGGAAATCGCGCTGGAAAGAGCAGCGGTGCGGCCATCCAGCGTTTCGGCGATACGGGTTTCCGCGCCGGAAACAACGTCATGAAGGGCGGCCGTGCGGCTTTCCAGCGTGTCGGAAATGCGGTCCTCGATACCGGAAACAGCGCCGGTGATGGCGGCGGCCCGGGTTTCGAGCGTTTCGGAGAGACGACGCTCGACATCGGCAACGACGCTGTTGATCGCAGCTGCGCGTTCGTCAAGCATCGCGGCGAGACGTTCCGCCGTGCCGGAGACGGAGCCGGTAATCGCCAGCGAACGGCTGGCAAGCGCCTCGTCAAAACGGTCCTGGCTGGCCGAAAGCGCGCCGAACAGGGCATTGCTGCGTTCCGCCAGCACGCCGTCGATCTTCTCGTGCGAATTGGCGAAGGCATCGGTGATTTCAGCGGTGCGCTGGCCGATTGCGTCGCTGAACTCGCGGGTGCGGGTTTCCAGCGCGCTTTCGAGCATTTCCTGGCCGGTGCCCAGTGCGGTTGCGAGCGCAAGCGACTGATCGGTCATGGTGTTGCCGATGCGCTCAAGACCGCTTGTCAGCATGGTATCGAGGGCTTCGGAGCCGCCGGCAACGGTTTCGTTGATCCGGGCAAGGCTTTCCATCAGCTTGCTGTCGAGGCTGCCCGCGCGCTGGTCGAAGGCGCTGGCGAAGTCCGCCACATGTTCGTCGAAGGCCGAATTGACCTGGCCGACCGTCGCCTGCAGCCGTTCCTCGTAGAGGCCGGAGCGGAGATCGAGATCCATGATCGCATCGTCGGCCGTGCTTTGCAGGCTCTGGCGGAAGGAGAGGCCTTTTTCCTCAAGCGTCGTGGAGAGCTTGTCGAGCACGTTATCCAGCGAACCGCCGATGATCTGCTGGCCGCGATCGATATTGCGGTTGAGTTCGAGCGTGCGCGTCGACAGCGTCTCGTTGAGCTGGCGAGTGCGTTCCTCGAGCGCGCTATTGAGGCTTTCCGCACCGCTGTCGAGTGTCGAGGCGTGGATCGCGAACCGCTCGAGCAGGACTTCGCCGCGCTCATCCAGCGTCGAGGTGAGGTTGTGCAGGCGCATGTCGAATTCGCTGGAGAGCGTCGCGCCCGAGGAATTCAGTGCCTGAAGCAGGTTTTCGGTCTTGGCGGCGATCAGGCTGCCCATCGCTTCGGTCGATGCGCGCGATTTTTCAAGCAGCGCAGCCGAGCGTGTGTCGATCATCGAGGCGAAGGCCTCGCCAGTGGTGGAAAGCCGCATCGAAAGCTCTTCGCCGACGATGGAAAGCTCTTCCTTGATCTGTTCCTGCGCGCCAACGATGGAGGAGCGGATACGCTCTGCGTGGTTGACGATGGCGTCGCGCTCGGCGGTCAGTTCCTGCACGAGGCTGCGCACGCGCAATTCATTGTCGGCATAGCTGCGCTCAAGCGCGTTGACTTCCGAATGGACGAGGGTTTCGAGTTCCGTCGCGCGGGCAATGGTGCGCTCGATGCCATCATTCATGGCCGAGACTTCGCGGCGCACGGCCTGACCAACGGACATGATCCGGTCGGACGCGACCGTTTCGGGTTCGGCAAGGCGAAGGGCGACTTCGGCCATCGAGCGGGCAGCGTTACGCAGATCGCGGGCGCGGGCCATCATGATCGCGAAGGCGAAGAACAGCATGACCGGAACGACGATGCCGACGACGATCGCCATCAGGCCGGGAATTGCGGCGACGTCGGCGACCGAGCCGATATTCCACAGCGCGTTGCCATAGATGAGGTGGGCGATGCCGAGACCGCCGAGCGCCCAGATCACCGACATGATCGTCGCGTTTCTGAGCGCGCCGCCGATGGAGCCGCCTTCAAGCGATTTCAGGATCATGGCCGGGCTGCGCTTGGAGCCGTCATTGGCCGCTTCCAGATTGGGCGATTTGGGAGCCTGTTCGACAGGCGCTCGCGCAGCCTCGGGAGCAGGGGTCTGTCTGCTGGCTTCCTTCAATCTGGCCTCCGGCTGCTTTGGCGCTGCAGTTTTCCGCGTCTCCGGCTTGTCTTCGAAAGCACCGAGCTGCAAGGCGTCTTCCAACGCCTGAAATGCAGTCTCGTCGACAGAGTCGCTGATCTTGTTATTCGCCATGCGGTTACGCCTCGTTACACATACGCCCGGCTTCATGCCGTTTGACCACTTGCAACCAGCAAGCGGACTGCCGCCATCATGCCAGCGGAACATTATCCCGTTAAAGAGAACAATTCCGCCATTACCAAATCCCGAATTGCTGGTGGTCCAGCTTTCGGGCGAAATTACATCACTGTGCCGGAATAACAAAGCTTGAGCATAAGCCTTGTCGGAACGGCAGTACCGTAGTGACACATTTAGGTGTTCGAAACAATTAATGCGGGTTTGCCGCAGCAGCGAAGTGTCGGCTTTTTAACAGTTTTTAAACCTGAGTTTCGCGTTGAACGCCTTGTTTCGCATAAGTTTAACATAAATTAACCATAGCAGAAGATTTTCGCCCGCGTCACGCCGTAATTTAAGCCGATAGCACCGGCTTCAATGCGTAAATACGACACAGATGTGACACGAAACAGGAAACGGCGAGACAAAGGAATTTCAGACATGGCAGCGGTCAGTATTGCGTTCGAAGCTCCGGATAATTGCGGTGGTGCGCCGGCCGCCGGTGTAAAACCAATCGATTTCGATCATCTCGCCCGGCAGACGATGGGCGACAAGGAACTGGAAATCGAGGTGCTGCAACTCTTCAGCCGCAACGCCCGCGCTGCCCTGCATGAAATGGCCGGTGCTGACGACAAGACCGTCAAGGCGACCGCCCACCGTCTGAAAGGCGCCGCACAGGCAGTTGGTGCCTCCGCTGTTTCCACGGCGGCGGCAGCGGTAGAGGACAAGGGCAACGACAGCGCGGCGATCGCCAGGCTTGCCGCAGCCATTGTCGAAGCGGAAAACTTCATCCTCAAGCTCTGCCGCTAAGGCAAATCCAGTCAAATTCACCATTTTGCGGGGCCGGTTGCGCTTGGCGTCCGTGATAAGCGGGTTGCCAAGGCGAACCGGCCTTTCTATGTGTTTGTTTAGAACAGTTCTTAGACACCATTTTGGATTTCCGGCATGACAAAACTGACCATCGTTGCCTTTGACGGCACGCCCCATGAACTCGACGTGAGCAACGGTTCCACCGTCATGGAGAATGCCGTGCGCAACTCCGTACCCGGCATCGATGCGGAATGCGGCGGCGCCTGTGCCTGTGCGACCTGTCATGTCTATGTGGATGATGCATGGGCGGAACGCGTCGGTGGACCCGAGCCGATGGAAGAAGACATGCTGGATTTCGCCTTCGAGGTCCGCCCCACCTCGCGTCTTTCCTGTCAGATCAAGATGAAGGACGAGCTTGACGGTCTTGTCGTTCACGTTCCCGAACGTCAGGGCTGACAGCTCTCCCTACATTACGCGCCATAGAAAAAGCCCCGCTCACCTGGTAGCGGGGAGCGGGGCGAGGCGGGTACGCAGCATGCAAGCGAGGGAGGAAACACCTGCGAGCCTCAAGTGCGCACCGGGAGAACCGGAGGTGGTTCCAAACGCCAGACCCGCTGCGGGTTGCCACCGTTCTGAACCATACAAGCAAGCTACAATGAGTCTCGCCGACGGCACCATGACGAGAAGTCACGGGTGATATCGGACATGACGTAACGTCATGTTTACGTTGCGTTGTGCGTTTACGGGAAAATGCGGCGAGCGGCCGCTCAGCGCCGGTTCTGGCCCTGCTCGATCCGGTTCTTCAAAAGCCGGGTCATGCGCGCATCGAAGTTTTTCGATTCCACTATATCGAAGCGCAGCTGATCCTTGTCGTGCTCGTCCATGACGGTCTGGGTGATCTTGCCGACCATTCCCTGCAGGGTTTCACAATCTTTTTGCGGACGAAGCGCCGTCAATTGCCTTTCGAGCGAGCGGGCATGGGTGCGGGCGATTTCCGCGTGCCGTTCCTCGTGGCGCTTGATATCGGCAAGCAGCGTATCCCAGATGAAGGCCAGCTCCGCGGTGGTGCGACGACGGTTTTTCCATTGCGGCAGGAGGATACGGGTGTTCAGCAGCACCTTGGTGGTTCCGACGCTGCACATGCCGTTTTTCTCGACATAGGTGAGTTCGCCGCCAAATTTGATCTCGGTCGCACCTGGATGGCGCGCCCCGGTGTTGTGCGTCAGGGGGCCATGTTTGGAAAGCTGCCTGTCGAGGTCGGCGGCGGTTTTGCCGTTGATCGTAAAATAGGAATAGGTCTTGCGGACGATGGTTTCGGAAAAAGCCGATCCGGGCATGGAAAGGGCCAATACGCCAGCGAAAACGGCGCAAAGAGCACGTGAAGATATGGTCATGACCCGGCCTTCCGGTTGAACTTGAAAAACGTTTGCTGCATAGGCGGAGCGGAACTTATAAGAATTGGCATAACACTCCGTATATTCCCGAAAGGCGCGTGTTACGTGATAACAGCCGGCAGCAATGTGTGGCAAGCGGCCCATGGTCGCTCCCTGAAACTTGATGGACGTGGCCGTATTATGGCCATCGTCAATGCGACGCCCGATTCCTTTTCGGATGGCGGCCGTTATCTCGCCGTGGATGCGGCTTTTTCCCATGCGCTGACCTGCGTGGAAGAGGGTGCCGATATCATCGATATCGGCGGCGAATCTACCCGTCCCGGTGCGGCTGAGGTGACGGCAGCTGAGGAACAGGACCGGGTGCTGCCGGTCATCGAAAGGCTGCGCCGCGAGACGGATGTTCTGATTTCCGTCGACACCTACCGCGCATCGACGGCAAGGCTGGCGATCGAGGCGGGAGCGCACATCGTCAATGACGTGTTCGGCCTGCAGAAAGACGGGGACATGGCGGGTGTGATCGCCGCCGCACGCGCAGGCGTCTGCATCATGCATACCGGCCGCGACCGGCAGAAGCTTGCCGATGTCATTGAAGACCAGTTCGAATTCCTCAACCGCTCGCTCGAGATCGCCGAGGACGCAGGTATCGCCCGTGATGCCATTGTGCTTGATCCGGGCTTCGGTTTTGCCAAGGATGAGCGCGAAAATGTCGAGTTGATGGCACGCTTCGGCGAACTTGCCGCTTTCGGCCTGCCGGTTCTGGCCGGTACGTCGCGCAAGCGTTTCATCGGGTCGCTGACGGGCAGGGATGCGGCCCAGGAACGCGATATCGGAACAGCGGCGACCACAGCGATCCTCAGGCTGGCGGGTGCCGCGATTTTTCGCGTGCACAATGTCGCCGCAACACGCGATACGCTGGCAATTGCCGATGCGGTTCTTGCCAAAGCATCGGCAAGGCCCGATGCATAGATCAATAGATACCGGAGTGCCGCATGCTTCGAAAGAAGTCGGCTATTTCGGTAAAACCCCCGCCATGGAGGCGATGCGATGAGCCGCTACACCATCATTCTGAAAAACTGTTCCTTTTTCGCCCGTCATGGCCTTCTCGAGCAGGAGGAGGTGCTGGGCCAGCGCTTTTTCGTCGATGCCGAGATGGAAGTTGAAGCGGGCGACGCGCTGGAAACCGACGATATCGAAAATACCGTCGATTATGGCGTCGCTTTCGCTGTCATCGAAAAGATCGTTGTCGGCCAGCGCCGCTATCTGATCGAGGCATTGGCGAACGATATCGCCAAGGCGCTACGTGCGCGTTATCCGCAAATTGTCTGGCTGCGGATCACGGTGCGTAAACCTTCTGCACCGGTTCCCGGCATTCTCGATTATGCGCAGGTGAGTGTTGAACACCGTGCCTGACAGGATGACCGTTGCTGCATTGGGCCTTGGCGGCAATATCGGCGATCCGGCCGCCGCAATGGCCAGAGCCCTGCGCGAACTCGATGCGCATGGCGACTGCCGCGTGCTGGCCGTCTCCGGGCTTTATCGCACGCCGCCCTGGGGCAAGACCGATCAGGCGGATTTCTTCAATTGCTGCGCTTTGGTCGAAACCTCGCTTGCCGCTCCCGCGCTGTTGCAATTATGCCTCGACATCGAAAAGGGCATGAAGCGGGTCAGGACCGAGCGCTGGGGGCCGCGTACCATCGATATCGATGTGCTGACCTACGGTGATGAAGCTCTCGTTACGGAAAGCATCGAAGTGCCGCATCCGCGTATGACAGAGCGCGCTTTCGTGCTGATACCGCTTGCCGATATCGCACCCGATCTCGAAGTCCGTGGTAAACCCGTGCGGGAATGGCTGCAGCAGGCGGATAAAACCGGCATCATCAGCGCAGACGAAAAACGGGAGTGGTGGACACTCCCGCTTGGCGATGGCTGAAATGATAGTCGCTTTTACGGCTTGATCGAACCGACGGCGATCTGGTCGATATCGCGCGCGAGCGTCACGCCGATCACCGGGATCATCTGGTCGGCGACCTTGACGGAAATGGTGATGTTCATCGAATTGTCGTTCGAGACGCGGGCAACCATGGCGCCGTTGAGCTTGGCGCGATTGATGCCGACAACCACCTTGTCGCCGCTGACTTGCCCGGAAATGATGTCCAGTCCCTTGCCTTCGGCGCCATCGAGGAACTTGCCCTCGTAAGAGCCGCCCTTCTGGCTGATGACGGCGGACATGGGCTGGCTGAAGACTCCGACACGGCAGGTGCCGGCGAGCTTGATGCCGGTCTGCTTGTCGGCAAGCGGTTCGCCCGTCAGGTCGCAGGTGAATTTGGTGCCCTTGTATTTGCCGGCGACGATTTCGCCCGGGCCTTTCCAGCTTCCGGCCACGGAACGGAAAAACACGTCGTCGCGATCGCGCGGTGCGGCATGGACATCAGACAGGCCGAAGCCGCTGACGGACAATATGGCGGCAAGTCCGCCCACAAGCGAAAAGAAGCGCGAATACATGATACTTTCCCCGGCGAAGATGCCTGTTCGATAAGCGGCAATCTACCGGCGGAATGGTTAATGCTTGGTTTATTTCGGCCTAATTTGCGGCTTCGTCCGTAACCTTTTGATCCGCATATGCCCGGCCGATCAGGCTTTCTGACCGGTTTTTCCACCGCCGAGATCGGGCGTCAGGTCGGACATGAAATCACCTATCCCCGGTCGCTTCACCGCCTTGAACGGCAGCGGGCGGCACAGATCCATCGCCGCAATACCGATTCGCGCCGTCATCAGGCCGTTGATGACACCTTCGCCGAGGCGCGCGGAGAGTTTCGAGGCAAGCCCGTGGCCGAGAACCTGCTGGGCAAGCCCGTCGCCGACGGCGATCGACCCCGTGACGGCGAGATGGGCGACGACATCGCGCAACAGCTTGAGCATGCCGAGCGTGCCGGGACGGCCGCCATAAAGTTCCGCCATGGCCCGCACCAGCCGAGTTACCTCGAACAGCACATAAGCGAGATCGACCACCGCGCGCGGGCTGACGGCGGTGACAACGGAGACACGTTTGGAGGAATTGAGGATCAGGGCGCGGGCCTGCCGGTCAAGCGGCACTAGCAATTCCCGTTCGGCAAGCTCGATCAGATGCAGGCCGTCGATCACGTCGTTTTCGGTTTCCTTGAGTGCGGCGCGCCCCTTGGCGGTTTCGGCGCGGTGCGACAGAACCGCATTGAGACGGGTGATGATGGCGCGCGCGGGTTTCGGGTTTTTATCGAGGCTTGCCGTCTCCGCGTCGGCTTTCAGCGATTGCACGGCATTGAGCCGCATGATGCCGAAGACTTCACGCCCAACCAGAACGAGGACGGCAAAAAGCGCCACGAGGAGGGCGATGCTCGCCGTGTAACCCAGCCAGTCGGAGCGGGAAAACAGATTGCGGATAAGCTGATCTGCCCAGAGCCCGAAAGCGAGCGAGAACAGCACGCCAAGCGCACCGAGCGCGAGTTTGCCGAAGGAGAAGCGGCTCTTTTTCGGCACCGCCACTGGCAATGCGGCGGCATCGATCTCTTCAGGCGCGAAAAAGGGATCATCCTCATCGGGCGTCAGAGAAATTTCGGCATCGAAACTGCGCGGTGCGCGTTTCTGCGTAGCGGTCGGCCGCGCCGTCTCTTCGGTTTCTAGCGCGAAAGCGGCCGGGCGACGTGTCTGCGGATCGTTTGGTGTGGGAGCCTTCATGCGAGCTTGTCTCCAAACAGGAACTGCATGGCGCGGTCGAGCCTTATGTGGGGAACGGAAAGCCGGATGCCACCGCTGCCCGGCTCATCGATATTGGGCGGGCGGAAACGCACGACATTGACGTCGGGCAACGTTGCCTTGTCGCCATCCGTGTCGATGCTGCGGAAAAGCGGCTCCGGATCCTCCGGCAGGTCGCCGGGAAAGATTGCCGTCTTGCGATTGCCGTCGAATATCTCGCCGTTGATGGTTTCTCCCGCCATCGGCGTGCCGACGATGACCGGAAGCTCGTGACCGTCCTGTCGCACGCTTGCTTCTTTGGTGGCGCGCACGGAAGCCAGCGCCATGACCTCGATGCCCGCACCATTCATGCCGATGGTGGTGATGGCGCGGTCCACCAGACGGCGCGTCAGCCGCTCCAGCCGGTCATGGCTCTCGTGATGCAGATGGTCGGCCTTGGTGGCGGCAATCAGCACCTTGTCGATGCGCCGGCCGAGCAGCGATGACAAAAGGCTGTTGGTGCCGGGGCGGAAACAGGCGAGAACATCGCCCAGCGCCCGTTCCAGATCCTGCACGGCCTCGGGGCCGCGATTGACCGCCTGAAGCGTGTCGATCAGCACGATCTGCCGGTCGAGACGGGCGAAATGCTCGCGGAAGAAGGGTTTGACGACAATCGACTTGTAGGCGTCGTAGCGCCGCTCCATCATGGCGCGCAGCGACCCTTTCGGCGCTTTTTCGTCGGTTAGGCCCGGCAGCGGCGCGAATGTCAGCGCCGGCGATCCTTCAAGGTCGCCGGGCATCAGCAGACGGCCCGGTGGCAGCGTCGACAGAGAACGCTCGTCGGATTTGCAGGCGCGAAGGTAGGCGGCGAAGCTTTCTGAGAGGCGGCGTGCCGTCATCTCGTCAGCGGGGGCGTTGATATCGAGAGACGCGGCGATTGCCAGCCATTCCTGCGCCAGCTCGGCGCGGATACCGTTTTGCGCCAGTGCCACGGTATTGTCGCTGAACTGTTTGTAATCCTGCGAGAGCAGCGGCAGATCGAGCAGCCATTCGCCGGGATAATCGACGATATCGATGGAAAGTTTTCCGGCGGAAAACCAACGGCCCCAGCCGCTGGCGCTCTGGTAATCCAGCGTGATCCGGAGTTCCGAGATCGCCCGTGTCGAGATCAGGCCAGAGCCTGTCGCGCACCAGCGCCTGAATATGGTCCTCATACTGAAAACGGGGAATGGCATCGTCCGGCTGCGGCTCCAGCCGCACATTGGAGACGCGCCCCGACCGCATGGCTTCAAAAAGCGGCAGGCGGCCGCCATTCAGAAGGTTGTGGACGAGGGAGGAAATGAAAACCGTCTTGCCCGCCCGCGAAAGGCCGGTGACGCCAAGCCGCAATGTCGGATGGGTAAGGGTGCTCGCACGGTCGGCCAGATTGTCGAATGCGATAAGCGCACTGTCCGTCAGGGACGTAAGAGAAGGCGGCAATGGCAGTTTCCCAGCTGTTTTTCACGGTCACGGCTTCAATATAGGAAGGGGCGACTGCCCAAAAAGAAGCGCGACAGCGGATTTTCTGTGGGCCATCTTCGGCAACGTCTTGATCGCACGCCGCTGCGGTTATTTGCCGGGCGAGAGAAAATCGACCAGCCGCCAGCGATTCTTGCCGTTCCCGGCGCTGTCGTCGTGATCGAGCACTGCGAGACCCGATGTCGGAAAACCGGAGGGCAGGGCGGCGTGCAGCAGATCCTCGCCGATCATCGCCTCCAGCGTCGCCTCCATGGTGGGATTGTGCCCGACCAGCATCACCGACCCCACATCCGTTTGTGCGTCGATGAGCGAGAGATAGGTTTCGCTGCTCGCATTATACATCTCATCGATATAGACGATGTCGATGCCCTCATTGAAGGCCCGTTGCCAGGCCTGTGTGGTCTGCCGGCAGCGCGTGGCGGTTGAGGATAAAAGCACGTCCGGGCGGTAGCGCCGGTCGGCGGCAAGATCGGCGATGATCTCCGCTTCGGCAAAACCCGCCTCGTTCAATCCCCGGTCGAAATCACGCTCTCCCGGTGCCGCCCAGGCGGCCTTGGCGTGGCGCAAAAGATACACTCGGCTCGGAGAAGATGCTGTCAAGGGCGGGGACCGACGTTCGAATGGGAGGCAATGGAGGAATGCTACAGGATAGGGTTGCAGGACCGCAAGTCCTCTTTCCTGTTGGTAAGTCGCGTTTAAGTGATTCAAGAAGAGATCGCTTGAATACGAATAAAGGATAAAAATTAGTCATTTAGATGATTTTTGTGTCAGTTTTAAAAATGCCTGAAAACTGATCTGTAGACTTGAATCAGCCTATATCATTGGAGTATACACCGCCGCATTGAGATGTTCTTCGAGGAGAATCGCGTTGAGTGAGAAGATCGATCTTAGCAAATATGTGCTCTCGGAAGACGACGAGTTCATGAATGCAAACCAGCGGGCCTACTTCCGCGCGAAGCTGGTCGCCTGGCGAAACGACATCCTGAGAGAAGCGCGCGAGACCCTCGGACATCTCGCCGAAGAAAGCGCCAATCATCCCGACCTAGCGGACCGGGCATCTTCTGAAACAGACCGGGCGATCGAACTTCGCGCCCGCGACCGCCAGCGCAAGTTGATCTCCAAGATTGATTCTGCCCTTCAGCGGATTGATGACGGCACTTACGGTTACTGTGAAGAAACGGGCGAGCCCATCGGCCTCAAGCGTCTCGACGCCCGCCCGATTGCGACCCTGTCCATCGAGGCACAGGAACGTCATGAGCGTCGTGAAAAGGTCTACCGCGACGAATAAGGTGGTGCGTTGTTCCCGCCGCCACGGCGAACGGGTCAGCGAACAGACTGGAAATGACAAAAGGGCACGGAATTGTTTCCGTGCCCTTTTTGCTGCCTTGAATTCTTGTCCGCCGAAAGGCGTGAGCCTGTCAGCGGTCGCGGGTGACGGAAAGCTCACCGAAAATGCGCGCCATTTCCTTCTGCATGTCACCATCCGGTGTGGCGCCGGTAACGGGTGGTGAGACAGGTTCGGTTTTGGGCTTTTCCGCAGCGGTGGCAATTACCTGTTCGTTGTCCGCATCCTTGCTCTTGGCGATCTCCGCTTCGAGAAAGCTTTCGAAATCGATTGCGAGGTCATCGGAAAATTTCGGCTCGGCGTTGGCGGAGGCGACAGCCGGATTTTCGGACTTAGGCGCGAAGGGCGCAGGCGGCGTATCTTGCCCCGGTTTCAGGCCGGGCAGAACGCGCTCCCGCGCGGCGTCCAGAAAATCTGCGGCATTCGATTGGTCGATGACCGGTTCGCGCGCGGCAAAAACCGGCGGAGCAAGCACCGCAGGCCGTTCTTCCGGCACCGCTGCCTGTACAGGGGCAGGCGGCTGAGGAGCCGGCGCGAAAGGCTCGGCTCGGCGCTGTTCCTCTCGTTCGGCAGGCATATCGAGTGATGCGGCGGCAAGCGGCAAAACGGCAGCGGCCGGAGCAGCTGCAATGACCGGTGCCGGTGCTGGTGGTGGCACGGGACGAGCGATGTCCCTGTCCTGTACGGCTGGTCTTGCCGGTGCAACAGGCTCGCGTGCCGTCATGGGCGTGGATACGGGTTGCGGCGGAGCTGGCGGGCGCGATGTAGCGGGTGCAGGGGCAGGTGCCGGACGGGCAACCGGGGCGGGCGCTTCAGGCCGCTGTGGCTGCCTTACGGGCTCTTCCGGCACGGCAGCCGGGATTGCCGCTGCAAGTGGCTGCTGCGGCAAAGCGGGGCGGCTTTCCCGAGTAATCGACGGCTCGGCTCTTTTCGCTTCGCTTTCCTGACGCGGCAGCGCCTTCAGTTCCGCTTCCTGCGGTTCGCGCACTTCCCTGACAATCGGGATAGCGCCGATACCGCTCTCGATGACGATATCGGTTGGACCGCCGATCATGACCAGATGCTCGACATTGTCGCGGCGCACCAGCACCAGGCGGCGCCGGGCGTCTACGGCCGTCGCGTCGAGAACCTGCAGGCGCGGCTGCCGGTTACGGCCGCCACGGATAAAGGGGGCCGCACCGCCGCGCCTGCGCAGGATCCAGAGAGCGATCGCCAGAACGAGGAGGGCCACACCGACACCGACAACGGCGACGATGAGATTGTTTCCATAGGTGCCGATAAAATCTTCCATCATGGAGATCATCCCTTCAGATTTTTTCGAGCAATTAATATTGCCGTGGTTCTTATAGTGTGAACGTAAAGCAGGAAAAGACGATTTTTTTGGGCGAGACACAAGGTTTATCCGCCTTCATCCCATTGAAATGCAAAACCGGTTGGCGCGCTTTCGGTTCCCTTATCGCCTGAAAGGGCCGCGCATTGTGCTTTCAGGCCGTTTCCCTGTGCGTTTTTAAGCCTTTGTGTCGTGGCGGAGCTTTTTGATGGTCAAGCGAGTTGCTACAAGAAATTCTGCTGCCCGATTCCGTAAGGAGCCGTGGCTCACCGAATGACGACCTGCAGGACTGCGAGGCCAAGATGACACGGGTGCGCGAGACAAGCGACAACGACCTTCCGCTGGTGGACAGGCGTGCCCGTTCCGGCACGGTCTTACGCATTCTGCTTCTGGCGCTGGTGCTGATCGCGGCGGCGGCCGCCTTCGTCTATTTCAAGGATCAGCTGGAAAACGAAATCGTGCTCGGCATTCTCGGCGTGCTGGCGATGATGGGCATCTTCTTTCTGGTATCGTCGATCATCGGTTTCATCGAGGTTATGCCGCAGTCGCAATCGGACGGGCTTGCCCGCCGTTTCCTGTCGGCCCACCCGGATGGCACGCTGATCACCGATGCCAAGGGGCATATGGTCTACGCCAACGCCACCTATTGCCGCATGAGCGGCACCACGAAGGCGAGCGACATCCAGAGCCTCGAGACGCTGTTGTCGCGCAGCCGGGAATCGACAGAGGCGCTTTATCGCCTCATCAACGTTCTGCGCGAAGGCCGCGATGGCTACGAGGAGTTCCGGCTGCTGAAACCGCTCGGCGAAGCCGCTGCGACCGCCGGGCCGCACTGGTACCGGCTGAAGGGGCGGGTGCTGAAGGATGCGGGCGGTGAAGACCTGCACGTCTTCCAGATCGCCGACATCACGCCGGAGCGCGAGGACCAGGAGCGTTTCTTCCGCGAATTGCAGAACGCCATCGATTACCTCGACCATGCGCCGGCCGGTTTCTTTTCCGCCGGCCGCAAGGGGGAGATCGTTTATCTGAACGCCACCCTGTCCGAATGGCTCGGCATCGATCTGGCGCAATTTTCCCCAGGCTCGATGACGGTATCGGATATCGTCGCCGGCGAAGGCATGGCGCTGATCGAATCGGTTCATCCGCAGGGCTCGGCAAAGCGCACCGAAATCCTCGATCTCGATATGCGCCGGGTGAATGGCCAGAGCATGCCGGCCCGCCTCGTGCATCAGGTTACCGCCAAGGATGGTGCGCCGGGTGAAAGCCGCACCATCGTTCTGATGCGTCCCAAGGGGCAGGAGGACACGGAATCCTCCTCCGCGATGCGCTTCACGCGTTTCTTCAACAACACGCCGATGGCGATTGCGTCACTCGACGGGGAAGGCCGCATTCTGCGTATCAATGCGCCGTTCCTCAAGCTGTTCTCCGGCGTCGTCGGGCGTGACGATATCGATCGCGGCGTGGTTCTCGAAACCGTCCTCCATGACAATGAGAAACCCAGGCTCGAGCAGGCGCTGGCCGAGGCGAAGGACCGGCAGGGCGACATCGCGCCGTTCGATTCCCGCCACCCGAGCGACGAGGGCCGGCATTTCCGTTTCTACGTCAACGCCGTCATCGATCAGGACGACGAAGCCCCGGAAGAGGTGGCGATCGTTTATGCCATCGAGGTGACCGAGCAGAAGGCGCTCGAAACGCAGATGGCGCAGACGCAGAAGATGAACGCCGTCGGCACGCTGGCGGGCGGTATCGCCCACGACTTCAACAACGTGCTGACAGCCATCCTGCTGTCTTCCGACCATCTGCTGTTGCAGGCGCGGCCCGCCGATCCGAGCTTCGCCGACCTCATGGAGATCAAGCGCAACGCCAACCGCGCCGCGGTTCTGGTGCGTCAGCTCCTCGCCTTCTCTCGCAAGCAGACGATGCGCCCGGCGATCCTCAATCTGACCGATGTGATCGGCGATCTGCGCATGCTGGTCGACCGGCTGATTTCCGGCACCAATGTCAAGCTTGAGGTGGATTACGGCCGCGATCTGTGGCCGGTGAAGACCGACCTGTCGCAGTTCGAGCAGGTGCTGATCAATCTTTGCGTCAATGCGCGAGACGCCATGCCTGATGGCGGCAAGATCACCGTCCGGACGCGAAACGTCGAGGCGAAGGAAATCGCCGCGCTTGGCCGACCCGAATTCCCGGCGGAAGACATGGTCATGATCGAAGTTGCCGACAACGGAACCGGCATTCCGCCCGAGATCATGGACAAGATATTCGAGCCTTTCTTCACGACCAAGGACGTTGGCAAGGGCACCGGTCTCGGCCTGTCGATGGTCTATGGCATCGTCAAGCAGTCCGGCGGTTACATCTATCCCGAATCGGAAGTGGGCAAGGGCACCGCATTCCGCATCTACCTGCCGCGCCATGTGGTGGAAGTGGTACACGTTCCGGGCCAGCAGCCCGGCGAAGCGGCGCTCGCTCCGGTGGCTCTGCCAGAACCGGTGAAGGAAGAGCCGCTCGATCTGACCGGCAACTCTGCTGTCGTCCTTCTGGTGGAGGACGAGGAGGCGGTGCGGCGCGGCGGCAAGCGCATGCTGGAAACCCGCGGTTACACCGTTCACGAGGCGGGTTCGGGTGTCGAGGCGCTGGAAGTGATGGAAGAGCTGGAGGGCAAGGTCGATATCGTTGTGTCCGATGTCGTGATGCCGGAAATGGACGGTCCTTCGCTGTTGAGGGAGTTGCGCAAATCCTATCCCGACCTGAAATTCATCTTCGTTTCGGGTTACGCCGAGGATGCGTTTGCGAAAAACCTGCCGGCGGATGCCAAATTCGGCTTCCTGCCGAAACCCTTCTCCCTGAAACAGCTGGCGATCGCCGTTCGCGAAATGCTCGACAACAAGGAATGATGGCGCATCACGCGGGCGGTGGTGGCCAGTTCCGCTACCACCCGCGATTCCCATGCAGGCGCTTGTATCAAGGCTGAAATGACGTCGGGAAAGGCGGACATCACCATGCTTTCCCGCGGCACTATCGCAAGTTCCCCGTTTTTCCCGAGGTTTGCCTCTTCGCAAACGCAATAGTGATTGCACCGTTTCACAGGGGGCTTAAAATCGCATCTTAACGACCTAGATATGAAGAGGCGAAGTTCTCCCTCTGGCGATGAGCTGTCGGTTTGAGAACGGTTTGGAGAATGATGAAAGATGATCGCTGAGCCGATCTACATGCAGGGCGAGGGCGACGGGGAAGACGGCGGTACGAACCGCGGAACGTCCGTTATCACCCGCGTCAAGCCAAAGACGAAAAGACCGAATTTGTACCGTGTTCTTTTACTGAATGACGATTACACTCCAATGGAGTTCGTCATCCATATTCTGGAGCGTTTTTTCCAGAAGGATCGCGAAGCGGCGACCCGTATCATGCTGCACGTGCATCAGCACGGCGTCGGCGAATGCGGGGTGTTTACATATGAGGTCGCAGAGACGAAAGTAAGCCAGGTCATGGATTTCGCCCGACAGCACCAGCATCCGCTGCAATGCGTCATGGAAAAGAAATGAGGATCGCAACGTGCCAACTTTTTCCCCAAGTCTCGAGAAGGCGCTGCACCAGGCACTGACCTTTGCAAATGAGCGTCACCACGAATATGCGACGCTGGAACATCTCCTTCTGGCGCTGATCGACGACGCGGATGCCGCGGCCGTGATGGGCGCCTGCAACGTCGATCTCGATGCGCTGCGCAAGACCGTCAGCGATTACGTCGACAACGAACTAACCAACCTCGTGACCGGTTACGACGAGGATTCCAAGCCCACATCCGGCTTCCAGCGGGTTATCCAGCGGGCTGTCATTCATGTGCAATCGTCCGGCCGCGAGGAAGTGACCGGCGCGAACGTGCTCGTCGCCATTTTTGCCGAGCGCGAAAGCCATGCCGCCTATTTCCTGCAGGAGCAGGAGATGACCCGTTACGATGCGGTCAATTACATCTCCCACGGCATCGGCAAACGTCCGGGCACGTCGCAGACGCGCGCGCCGCGTGGCGCTGACGAACCGGAAAGCGAAAACAAGGCGAGCCGCAGCAATCCCGAGGAAGAAGGACCGTCCGCGAAAAAGCAGCAGGACGCGCTGAAAGCCTATTGTGTCAACCTCAACGACAAGGCGAGGAACGGCAAGATCGACCCGTTGATCGGCCGCCACGAAGAGGTCAACCGCACCATCCAGATACTCTGCCGCCGCTCCAAGAATAACCCGCTTTATGTGGGCGATCCGGGCGTGGGCAAGACGGCGATTGCCGAAGGCCTCGCCAAGCGCATCGTCGAAGGCAAGGTGCCGGAGGCGCTCGCCAATGACACGATCTTCTCGCTCGACATGGGCACGCTGCTTGCCGGTACCCGCTATCGCGGTGATTTCGAGGAGCGGCTGAAGCAGGTCGTCAAGGAACTCGAGGAGTTTCCGGGCGCGGTTCTGTTCATCGACGAAATCCACACCGTCATCGGTGCGGGTGCCACGTCGGGCGGCGCGATGGATGCATCGAACCTGTTGAAGCCGGCGCTGTCCTCGGGCGCGATCCGCTGCATCGGTTCGACCACCTACAAGGAGTACCGCCAGTTCTTCGAAAAGGACCGTGCACTCGTGCGTCGTTTCCAGAAGATCGACGTCAACGAGCCGTCCATCGATGACGCCATCGCTATCATGAAGGGCCTGAAGCCTTACTTTGAGGATTATCATCACCTGAGATATTCCAACGAGGCAATCAAGGCTGCCGTGGAACTGTCGGCCCGCTACATTTCCGACCGCAAGCTGCCGGACAAGGCGATCGACGTGATCGACGAAACCGGTGCGGCGCAGATGTTGCTGCCGGCGTCCAAGCGCCGCAAGCTGATCACCGAGCGGGAAATCGAGGCAACCATCGCGACGATGGCCCGCATTCCCCCCAAGACCGTTTCCAAGGATGACGAGATGGTTCTCGCCAACCTTGAAAAGGAACTGCGCTCGGTCGTTTACGGTCAGGACATCGCCATCGAGGCGCTTGCCACGGCCATCAAGCTGGCGCGTGCCGGCCTGCGCGAACCGAACAAGCCGATTGGCTCCTATGTCTTCTCCGGCCCGACGGGCGTGGGCAAGACGGAAGTGGCCAAGCAGCTTGCCGCCTCGCTCGGCGTCGAGATGCTGCGCTTCGACATGTCGGAATATATGGAACGCCATACCGTGTCGCGTCTGCTCGGTGCACCTCCCGGTTATGTCGGCTTCGATCAGGGCGGTCTTCTGACCGACGGCGTCGATCAGCATCCTCATTCCGTGGTGCTGCTGGACGAGATCGAGAAAGCGCATCCGGATATCTACAACATCCTGTTGCAGGTGATGGACCACGGCTCGCTGACCGACCATAACGGCAAGAAGATCGACTTCCGCAACGTCATCCTCATCATGACGACTAATGCGGGCGCTTCCGAAATGGCGAAATCGGCCATCGGTTTCGGCTCTTCGCGGCGCACGGGCGAGGATGAAGAGGCGATCAACCGCCTGTTCACGCCGGAATTCCGCAACCGTCTGGATGCGATCATTCCGTTCTCGCCGCTGCCGACCGCCGTTATCCACAAGGTGGTGCAGAAGTTCGTAATGCAGCTCGAGACCCAGCTCTCCGAGCGGAATGTTACCTTCGACCTGCACGAGGACGCGATCTCCTGGCTGGCGGAAAAGGGTTACGACGAAAAGATGGGCGCCCGCCCGCTGTCGCGCGTGATCCAGGAACACATCAAGAAGCCGCTCGCCAACGAAATCCTCTTTGGCAAGCTCAAGAAGGGCGGCGTTGTCAGCGTCACCGTCGGCAAGAAGGATGACGGCTCCGACGGTCTCATACTTGAGGTTCTGCCGGAGACCGCGCCCGTGAAGCCGAAGCCGGAAGCGGAGCTGAAGGCCGCCAAGTCTCCGGGCAAGGCGTCGAAGGCCAAGGCGAAACCTGCCTCGAAGGCGGCGATTGCCAATGAGGAGGCGGATGTCCTGGTCGCCGAGGCGGATAAGCCCGACGAGGAGAGCAAGCCGCGCCGTAAGGCCAACACGGTGCCGAAAGTGCCGAAGAAGAAATGATGGTGGTCTTTTGACCGATAAACCGGTGCCGGGCGAAAGCCCGGCATTTTCATGTATAGTGGATCAGCAATGCAGACTGCCGACAGCGATACCATCCCCCTGCGAGGCTGGTTTTTCAGGGGAATGCGGGGCATATTCTCGCTGCCCTCGCTCATTCTCATGACATCCTTCGTCGGTTTCAGCGCCTTCGCGCTGGAATCGGGCGTGGCACGCGGCGAAGCGGTCTTCATGACGCTGATGATCTGGGCTTTGCCCGCAAAGATGATCCTGATCGGCTCCATGGTCGGCGGCGCCAATCTCGCCGCCTGTTTTCTGGCGGTGACGCTGTCATCGGTTCGGATGATGCCGATGGTCGCCTCCATCGTTCCGGAAATGCGCGGCGCGAAGACGCCGACATGGATTTTGCTGTTTCTTTCCCATTTTGTCGCGATCACGGCCTGGGTCTTCGCCACGCAGAACCTGTCGAAGGTGCCGCGTGAGGCCCGCGCCGCCTGGTTCGCCGGGTTTGGCATCACGCTTACCGTCGTCAATGCCATCATCGTCGGCCTTTGTTACGGCGTCGTTGCCGCCTTTCCGCCGCTGGTCGCCGGCGTGCTGTTCTTCCTGACACCGGTCTATTTCGTGGCATCGATCTGGGCGACCGCCCGTCACTCCGTCGTCAAGGTCGCCTTCGTCATCGGGGTGATCGCCGGGCCTGTCTTTGCGGTAATCGCGCCCGAATTCGACATTCTTTACGCCGGGATCGGCGGCGGCACGGTGGCCTATCTGATCGACCGTTTCGTCTTCCGCCGTAGAATCACCCCCGTCTCACCGGAGAGCGAACCATGATGACCGAACAATGGTGGGCGCCCTATCTCTTCATCGCGATTGCCGGCTGGCTGGCGACCGATTTTTGGCGCTGGCTCGGCGTTCTCGCCGGCAATCGGCTGAAGGAGGATTCTGAGGCGCTTTATTGGGTGAGGGCGGTCGCCACCGCACTCGTCATGGCCGTCACCGCCAAGCTGATCGTCTTTCCAACCGGAACGCTTGAGGCTTCACCACTATGGCTACGCATCGGCGCGGCCGCACTCGGTTTCATAGCGTTCCTGGCCGCCGGCCAACGCGTCATTGTCGGCGTGGCCGTCCCGATCCTCATTCTCGCCGGCGGGTTGTTCGCGCTCGGTTTTTAATACTCGTCTTATCCGAATATTAAGCCCGCTGACCTAGCTTTCCGCTGACTGGAGCTGGGGACAATTCCATGAAGTTATTTATTGCGGAACGCTTTGTACTGTACGTCATTTTGATATTATTCATTGTCGACGTGGCATTGATTGCGATGAGAGGCATTGAGGTCGACTATGCCGGATATTCTCTGTGCCTGGCGGTGGGTGCCGGGGTTTTCCTTCTTGGCCAGTTCTACCGGGTAAGCGAGCGTGATCTTCGCATAGCAGCTGCACTTGTTTCCGCTGGGCTGTTCATCCTTTTCTCGCTGGCGGGCTCTGTGTTTAATTATATGTTCCTGCCGGTTCAGTTTCCGGCGATCGATCCCCTGTTGTTACGTGTGGATGCGGCGCTCGGCTATAATTGGCGGGATGTCGTTATCTGGGCTGCTACCCATCCGTGGATCGGCAAAACGTTATTCTGGGTCTACGCTACGTCGCTGCCGCAACTGCTGTTGATCGTCATCATGTTGGGTTTTACCGGCAAGGATCGGATGCTGCACCATTTTCTAGTAACTGGGGTGCTTGGCGCTCTCTCCAGCATCGTCTTTTGGATATTTTTTCCAACTTACGGCGCTAAAGCCTATCTGGATCTGCCACAATGGGTCACCGAGACAATTCCAATGGCGGTCAACCCTGCCTATGGACAGGAACTGATGCGATTGGGGCAGGAAGGCGTAAGCTATCTCACACCTAAAAACGTGCTGGGATTGATCGGCTTCCCGTCGTTTCACATCTTCATGGCGGCGATGTCCGTCTGGTTCGTTCCGCGTCACTGGCTGGTGGTAGCGGTGATTTTGCCGCTAAATCTCTTGATGCTGCCTGCCGTTCTCGTTCAGGGCGGACATCATCTCTCGGATATTTTTGGCGGCCTCGTCGCTTTTGTTATCGTTTGCGCAGCCTCGAGCCGTCTGCTCAACTGGCTGTCGGCAAAGGAACGGGCCGGCGAGGCGGCAGCCGTTCCTGCCCAGGTCTTCGCGGCGGAATAATCGCCCCGGTTTTCGTACTCGCGCGCCTCCGCAACAAGCCGGTCCGACAGAAGCCGGGCCGATGTGGTCATCTCGTGGAGGCATCGCCACTGTGGCTGCACATCGGAGCGGCGACATTCGGTTTCATCGCATTCCTGGCGACCGGCAATCGCGTCATCGTCGGCGTGGCCGCGCCGATCCTGCTCCCGGCCAGCGGGTTGTTTATAATACTTTCCTTATATGAATATTAAGCTAAATGCCCTACTTTCTCGTTGATTGGAACCGGGGCGGCAATTCCATGCGACTCTTTGCGGCAGAGCGTTTTGTACTTGGCTTTATCGCCATCTTATTCGTTATCGATACGGTACTGATCGCTGTCAAAGGTATCAGGGTTGACTACGCCGGATATTTATTATGCGGATCGATGGGCGCCGGCGTTTTTATTCTCGGTCAGTTCTATCGCAAAAGCGGGCGTGATCTTCGCATCGCTGCCGCGCTAATCGCAGGCGGACTGTTCATTCTTTTTACGCTTGTTGCCTCCGTTTTTAACTACATGTTCCTGCCTGTCGCTTTCCCGGCGATTGATCATGCGCTTTTCCGTGTGGATGCGGCCTTCGGTTATAGTTGGATGGGCATCGTCACTTGGGCGGCGACACACCCATGGATCGGAACGATCCTGTTTTTCGTTTATGCGACGTCGCTGCCGCAGCTTCTGGTGATCGTGATAACGCTAGGTTTTACTGGCAAGGCACGGATGTTGCACCACTTCCTGGTGATGGGGGTGCTGGGTGCATTTGCAAATATCGTCTTCTGGATATTCTTCCCGACATTCGGACCGTCCGCCTATGTACAGCTACCGCAATGGGTTTCGCAGGCCATCCCCTTGGCGGTTGATGATACGTACGGGGAGGAGTTGAACCGTCTTATAACGGAGGGTGTGAGCTATCTCACACCTAAAAACGTACTCGGTCTGATCGGTTTTCCATCATTCCATATCTTCATGGCGGCTATGTCGGTCTGGTTTGCACCTCGTCACCGTTTGGTGATAGTGGTGATTTTGCCGCTAAATCTCTTGATGCTGCCTGCCGTTCTCGTTCAGGGCGGACACCATCTTTCGGATATTTTTGGTGGCCTCGTCGCTTTTGTTATCGTCTGCGCAGCCTCGAGCCGTCTGCTCAACTGGCTGTCGGCAAAGGAACGATCCGGCGAGGCGGCAGCCGTGCCGGCTCAGGTCTTCGCGGCGGAATAATCGCCCCGACTTTCGCTCTCGCGCGCCTCAGCAACAAGCCAGTCCGACAGGAGCCGGGCCGATGCGGTCATCTCGTCCGCTTCCACCAGCCAGTAATATTTTTCCGTATCGGCAGCACGGTCGAAAAGCACGGTCAATTGACCATCGGCGATTTCGTCGCGAAGAAGTGCTGTCGGGCAAAGGCCAATGCCCTGTCCGGCCTTAAGAGCGGTCACCAGCAGGTTGAAATCCGCGAAGATGGGACCGGCGCCCTGTGGCAAGGGCATGCCCGCGGTTGCCAGCCAGTCCCGCCATGCCGTCTCGCTGTCGTCATGGAGCAATTCCGCCCGTAGCAGGCTTGCGACATCATCGAATGGGCCGGATTTCGTGGCGTAAGCGGGTGCGCATGTCGGGCGCGTCTCGGCACTGAAAAGCGCCACGGCTTTCTGCGCGGGGCGGGTGCCATGAACAATGTTTAGATCCGCCTCGGTTGCGTGATGCTTGCCGGAATAGCTGATCGACACCTGTATGTCGGGATGCAGCGCCCGAAAGCGGGGAAGGCGGGGTGTCAGAAAATGCGCAACCACTGAAGGCAGGCTGGCAAGGCGAACGACGGTACGGTCGCGACGCCGGCTGATCTGTTCCGCACCGGAAGCGATCTGTTGCAAACCGGACGAAACCGTCATGCCGAATTCCTGACCCGCCGCGGTGAGCCTCACGCCTCTTGCGTGGCGTTCGAAAAGCGGCACGCCGAGCCATGATTCCAGATTGCGCACATGCTGGCTGACGGCGGTTGCCGTCATACCGAGTTCCTGCGCGGCCAGAGAAAAACTTGCTCTTCTGGCGGCGGCTTCAAAAGCGCGGAGGGTGGCGACCGGGGGTAGTTTCATGATCCCGCGAGGCTAAGTCAGACTTGGCCTGAGCGCAAGAAAAACCCATCTTGTCAGGCAAGCATCCATGCCGCAATTTCGCTTCGACATCTCATCACCCCGAGGATCTCATGACCCCCATGCCTGTTGCCGAACCCGCTGATGCCGCTGCGCGCCGCGCCGTCCGTCCCGTCGTCGTTTATCCGAACGGCACACTTGAGACACCGGACCTTGCGCGTCTGGAACAGGCGAAAAAGGGCATGGTGAAGATCGACGAGGTCATCGTGCCACCGCGCGACGGCCGCACCTTCAATGTTCCGAAGGGGCACTTCTTCCGCATCGTCAGCATTGAAGGTCCGCAGGTGGGGGATTTGAACCTCTGGAACGCCCATGATCTGACGGAGCGTTTTTTCAGCGGCAAGACCCGCGCGCTGCATGCCACCCATGTTTCCGTCGGCAACCGGCTGTGGAGCAATCTGCCATCCTTGCGGCCGATGGCGACCATCACCCAGGATACGCTGTCATGGTACGGCTGGGACGAAGACGGCGGCGGCGTGCACGACGTGATCGGTACCCGCTGCGATCCCTATACCAACAAGCTTTTGAGCGGTGGCGATTACCACCATTGCTGCCATTCGAACCTGACGAATGCGCTTGCCTCGGCCAGGGGCCTGTCATTCGGTGAGGCGGAACCGCATGTGCAAGATGTTCTGAACGTCTTCATGTGCACGGGTTTCACCACCGACACGCATCAATATTTCATGAAAGCAAGTCCGGTGCGGCCGGGCGACTATCTGGAGTTTTTTGCGGAAATCGATCTCATCGGCGCGCTTTCCGCTTGCCCCGGCGGCGATTGCAGCGCCTCCCATTCCAGCGATACGGCAGCCTGTTATCCCTTGAAGGTAGAGATATTCCGCCCGGATATGGCGGCGCTTGAAGGCTGGCCGTGGCCGGAGAGAAATGCCTATCGCAATCCGGAATGATCGGTTCGAAGGTCTCTCCTCCGTCGTGCTCGGGCTTGTCCCGAGCATCTGCAAGCGTTTGATTTCACGATACGTGGTTGGATCCTCGGCACAGGGCCGAGGATGACGTCGCATGCGCGGCGGGATCAGGAAGCGAGCGCCGCCTTTATCTTCTCCGCATGGGCCTTCAGCACCTCGCCATCGGCCATCGCGCCGGAATGCGGCTTCAGCGGCTCGCCTTCCTTGCGCGGGATGACGTGGAAGTGCAGGTGGAATACGGTCTGGCCAGCCGCCGGTTCGTTGAACTGGGCGACAAAGACGCCATCCGCGTCGAAAGCTTCCTTTGCCGCGACCGCCAGTTTCTGCACCACGGGGATGGTCTTTGCCAGCACTTCCGGGTCTGCATCGAGCAGATTGCGTGAACCGATCTTCGGAACGACCAGCAGATGGCCGGGAGCCTGCGGCATAACATCCATAAAGGCCAGCGTGTGTTCGTCCTCATAGAGCTTGTGGCTCGGAATTTCGCCGCGCAGGATTTTCGCGAAGATATTGTTGTCGTCATAGGCGCTGGCCGTCATCGGTGGTCTCTCCTCATGCGGACTATTCGTCCGGTTCGTGTTCCTGTCGCTCGCCCTTGCGGAAGGGCGTGTGGTCTTCCAGATAGTCGCCGATATGCTCGACTTCTTCGCGCTCGCGCTGAAGATAGTCGGCAATGGCGCGGCGCAGACCCGGATGAACGATGAAATGCGCCGAATGGGTGGTGACGGGCACATAACCGCGCGCCAGCTTGTGCTCGCCCTGCGCACCCGCTTCCACCCGCTTCAAACCTTTCGACAGCGCGAAATCGATCGCCTGATGGTAACAGACCTCGAAATGCAAAAAGGGGTGATCTTCGATGCAGCCCCAGTGACGTCCGTAAAGTGCATCCGAGCCGATGAAATTGATGGCGCCGGCGATATAACGCCCCTCACGTTTGGCCATCACAAGCAGAACGTCGTCGGCCATGCGCTCGCCGATCAGCGAATAGAATTCCCGCGTCAGATAGGGTCGTCCCCATTTGCGTCCGCCGGTATCCATGTAAAAGGCGAAGAACTGGTCCCAGATGTCTTCGGTCAGGTCACTTCCGGTCAGCCAGTCGATCTCGATGCCGTTTTCCAGCGCCGCGCGACGTTCCTTTTTCAGCCCCTTACGCTTGCGCGAGGAAAGGGCGTCGAGAAAATCGTCGTGGTCGCGATAACCGTCATTGATGAAGTGGAACTGCTGGTCGGTCCTGTGCAGGAAATCGCGTGGCAGAAGGGCGGAAAGATCGTTCTCTTCGAGAAATGTGACGTGCGCGGAAGAGACGCCGATTTTTTCCGTCACCTGGGCAAGGCCGGAGGCCAGAAGCGGCTTGAAGCGCGTTTCATCTTCGGTTTCGGACACCAGCAGCCGCGGCCCACTTGCCGGTGTGAAGGGCACCGAACATTGCAGTTTCGGGTAATAGTGCCCGCCAGCCCGTTCGAAAGCATCCGCCCAGCCGTGGTCGAAGACATATTCGCCCTTGCTGTGGTTCTTCAGATAGGCCGGAATGGCCCCGACGAGCGCACCGGAAGCGTTTTCGAGAAGCAGATGGTGCCCAAGCCAGCCGGTCTTGGCCGTCGCCGATCCGGATTCTTCCATCGAGGAGAGAAATTCATGGGAAATAAATGGGTTGTACGGTTTTCCTGACGTATTGCGCGATGTTCCGGAAAGCCGTTTCCAGCTTTCCGGATCGATATCCCCAAGGGATTGCGCAACGCGAATGGAATAGTCTTCTGTCATGCCGAGGCGGACGGGTTCTCTCTGGGGTCGAAACCTTCGAATGTCATCTGGTCCGCATATTTATAGGTAGTCTCGCGCGCATTTTCATCCCTGACAGTCCAGGTAATCACCGGAAGCCCAAGTTTTCTTTGCGCCTCGATGAAACTGTTAGGCAGGTGACCCCAATGGTAGGAGATGAAATCGAGCCCCACATGCATTGCTTCGTCGTGTTTGAAGAAGTCTTCCGGCTTATCGCCCTCGGCGGTGAGGCCAAGCGGCCAGGGCGAACCCGCAGCCTTCAGGTCCCTGAGGAGATGATGGTCGAAGCTCATCAGGGCCACATGGCCCCTGTAGCCTTCGAGGTCCTCCAGCACCGCTTCGGCAAAGCCGTCATCGACGCCTTCGCCCTGGCGACCCTTCAGCTCGATCACCAGCGGCACCTTGCCGGCGCAGAGCGCCAGAAGCTGCTTTAGCGTCGGGATGCGGTCCTTGGTCTGACCAACGGAGAGGAGCGACAATTCAGCGGAGGTATGTTCGCGCACGTCGCCCTTGATGCCCGTCAGCCGGGCCATGTCGTCGTCGTGAAAAATCACCGGCACGCTGTCGGCCGCCAGCTGGACGTCGCATTCGATGGCGAAACCGGCATCGATGGCGCGGGAAAAGGCGGAGAGCGTGTTTTCCCAGGCCGCCTTGTTCAGATCGTGATAACCGCGATGGGCGACGGGCTCGGCCGTCAGCCAGGAAAGTTTAAGCGTCATACGTCGATTTCCACGATCGCGTCGATCTCGACGGCGGCGTTGAAGGGCAGGCAGGCCATGCCAACGGCGGCGCGCGCATGCTTGCCGGCGTCACCGAGAACGTTGGCGAGCAGGTTGGAAGCGCCGTTGATGACGAGATGCTGTTCGACGAACTCCGGAACCGAGGCAACGAAGCCGTTGAGCTTGAGGATACGACGGATTTTCGACAGGTCGCCGTTCAACGCTGCCTTGACCTGTGCGAGAATGTTGACGGCGCACAATTCGGCGGCGCGCTGGGCGGTTGCAACGTCAACATCGCGGCCAACGAGGCCCGTCACCGCAATCTTGCCTGATTCCATCGGCAGTTGACCCGATACATAAAGAAGATTGCCGCTGATGGTGAACGGAACGTAGTTTGCGGCAGGTGCTGCTGCTACGGGCAGAGTAAAGCCCAGTTCCTTGAGGCGGCCTTCGATGACGTCCGACATTTTCGTCTCCGGTTTTGTTGTAAATCCTTCAAGAATCCGGCATTCAGAAGATGTTGATCCAAAAGCCGGGCGGTTGCTTGTACAATATGAGCGGCGAGTCCAACAGGAGATATTGCATGTTTGTCAGGAAGCTTGGTTTCGTTGCCGCAACAGGGCTTATGACCGGCCTGTCGAACGGTGCCAATGCCTTGCCCGTCACGGTTCCGGATCTCGTTGCCCACCGCGCGGTCTATGATCTCGAACTCAAGGATGCGTCCGACCGCTCCGGCATCGAGGGCATGACGGGCCGCATGGTTTATGAGTTCACCGGCTCCGCCTGTCAGGGTTACAAGACGGACTTCCGTTTCGTGACCCAGATCAACACCGGCGACGCGGTTCGCATGACCGACCAGCAGACGACGACCTTCGAGGACATGGCGAAGAAGAAGTTCACCTTCGAGACCAAGTCCTACACCGACGACAAGCTGGACAAGGAAGTGCAGGGCGCCGCAATCGACAACAAAGAGGGCGTGAAGGTCGATCTGATCCGCCCGGATGCCCGTCAGGTCGATCTCGTCGCCAGCGAATTTCCGACGGAACATATGTTCCAGGTCATCGAAAATGCCAAACAGGGAAAGCGCATCTTCGAATCCCGCATTTTCGACGGTTCGGATGACGGCGACGAAAGCCTGATCACCTCCACGCTGGTCGGCAAGTCGCAGATGCCGAAGGACGGCGACGCAGAAGCCGGCAAGGCGGGCGAATTCGGCAAAGCCGCGTTCTGGCCGGTGACGATCGCCTATTACAACGACAAGACCGGCACCGATTCCCTGCCGATCTACCGCATGTCCTTCAAGCTTTACGACAACGGAATCACCCGTGACCTGACCATGGATTACGGCGATTTCGTTCTGACCGGCAAGCTTGCGAAGCTTGATATCCTCAAGCCGGAAACCTGCGAAAACAAGCCGGTTCGCTGAAAGGCGGGCCGTTTGCGCGGTTTTTTCGCATAAATGCTTGCTTTTTATCTGAGGCGACTGTATGCGCCTCACCATTCCACACGCGAAGCTTGGGATGTTCCGGGAGAAATCCGGTTCGTTCCGCCCGGTGGTGTCGATGAAAATCGGCGCTGTTCGCTTCGCGGGGGTTAAACCGGAAAAGGAGTAACTAGGCATGGCATTGCCCGATTTTTCTATGCGTCAGCTTCTGGAAGCTGGTGTTCACTTTGGTCACCAGACGCATCGCTGGAACCCGAAGATGAAGCCGTACATCTTCGGCGACCGTAACAACATCCACATCATCGATCTGGCTCAGACCGTTCCGATGCTGTCGCGCGCCCTTCAGGTCGTGTCCGACACCGTCGCTCGTGGCGGCCGCGTTCTGTTCGTTGGCACCAAGCGTCAGGCGTCCGAAATCATCGCCGACAGCGCAAAGCGTTCGGCCCAGTACTACGTCAACTCCCGCTGGCTCGGCGGCATGATGACGAACTGGAAGACGATCTCCAACTCGATCCAGCGTCTGCGCAAGGTCGACGAGATCCTGAACTCGGAAGGCACCGGCTATTCCAAGAAAGAGCGTCTGACCCTCGAGCGCGAACGCGAAAAGCTTGAAAAGGCTCTCGGCGGTATCCGCGATATGGGCGGCGTTCCGGACCTGATGTTCATCATCGACACCAACAAGGAAAAGATCGCGATCGAAGAAGCCAAGCGTCTTGGCATTCCGGTTGTTGCGATCATCGACAGCAACTGCGACCCGGATCACATCGACTTCCCGATCCCCGGTAACGACGATGCATCGCGCGCCATCTCGCTCTATTGCGACCTGATTGCCCGCGCTGCCATCGACGGCATCGCACGTCAGCAGGGCGCTTCCGGCCGCGACATCGGCGCTTCGGAAGAAGCTCCGATCGAGCCCGCGCTCGAAGACGAGGCTGGCGCCTGATTTAGGCCCTGTCAGGCGGCGATTTCTTAATCGCCGTCTCCTCGACCAGGATATGACAAGGCCGTCAAAGACCGTAAATGGGTTGACGGCCTTGTTCGTTTCAAACCGCTCCGTCAGGGCTTGCGTAAAGTCTCTGGCGTTTTGATGCGGATGAAATCCGGTGGCAGCCTTCATAACGCTGTCACACTTGAGCGGCACCCATCATTTCGATGTATGGAGACGCCGCAACACTTGGGAATACGCATGCTCCTTTCCTGAAATCGTCCCCGGTTTCAAAGGGTGTGCGGCCGGGTACACTCATCACCCAGAACTTCGGCACGGCGAATTCAGCCGGCTGACCGATCGAACCGATAAGAGGCAAACAATGACCGAAATCACAGCCGCAATGGTGAAGGAACTGCGCGAGAAATCCGGCGCAGGCATGATGGACTGCAAGAAGGCTCTTGCTGAAACCAATGGCGACATGGAAGCGGCGATCGACTGGCTGCGCGCCAAGGGCATCGCGAAGGCCGACAAGAAGTCCGGCCGCACGGCTGCCGAAGGTCTGATCGGCGTCGCCACCATGGGTCACAAGGCTGTTGTTGTCGAACTCAACTCCGAAACCGACTTCGTTGCCCGTAACGATGCGTTCCAGGATCTCATCCGCGGCATTGCCCAGGTAGCGCTCTCCACCAATGGCACCGTCGACGCTGTCAGCGCCGCCACCTATCCGGCAACCGGCAAGTCCGTTGCCGACAGCATCAAGGATGCGATCGCCACCATCGGCGAAAACATGACGCTGCGCCGTTCGGCTGCGCTCGAAGTCGAGCACGGCGTTGTCGCGACCTACGTGCACAATGCTGCCGGCGAAGGCATCGGCAAGCTCGGCGTTCTCGTTGCCCTGAAGTCGGTCGGCGACAAGGCCGTTCTGAGCTCCATCGGCCGCCAGGTTGCCATGCACATCGCTGCAACCAACCCGCTCGCCATCCGCGCCGAGGAAGTCGACGCAGCCGTGGCTGAGCGCGAACGCAACGTCTTCATCGAGCAGGCCCGCGGATCCGGCAAGCCGGAAGCCATCATCGAAAAGATGGTTGATGGCCGCATGCGCAAGTTCTTCGAAGAAGTCGCTCTTCTGTCGCAGGCTTTCGTCATCAACCCCGACATCACTGTCGGCGCTGCCGTCAAGGAAGCTGAAAAGGAAGCTGGTGCAGCCATCGAAGTGACGGGCATGGTTCGCCTGCTGCTCGGCGAAGGCGTCGAAAAGGAAGAAAGCGATTTCGCAGCAGAAGTCGCCGCAGTCGCCAAGGGCTGATTATATTTACCCAATCTAGGGAAAACGGGAGGGCATCGCGTGACAACGCGGTGCCCTTCGTGTATCCGCGTTTCGGTTACATTTCCGAGGAGTCATGATGTCTTCCAAGCCGATCTACAAACGTGTTCTTCTCAAGGCTTCCGGTGAAGCCCTTATGGGCGACCAGGGTTTCGGTATCGATGTGGCGGTTGCAGACCGGATCGCCTCCGATATTGCCGAAGCGAGGGCGATGGGCGTTGAAGTCGGCGTTGTCGTCGGCGGCGGCAATATTTTCCGCGGTGTCGCCGTGGCGTCCAAGGGTGGCGACCGTGTCACCGGCGACCATATGGGCATGCTGGCCACCGTCATCAACGCGCTGGCGCTCGCAACCTCGCTCCGCAAGCTCAGCATCGACACCGTCGTTCTGTCGGCAATCGCGATGCCTGAAATCTGTGAAAGCTTCTCGCAGCGCGCAGCACTCCACCATCTCGCGCAGGGCCGCGTGGTGATTTTTGCCGGCGGTACCGGCAACCCCTTCTTCACGACCGATTCTGCCGCAGCGCTGCGTGCCGCGGAAATGGGCGCCGAAGCGATCTTCAAGGGCACCCAGGTGGACGGCATCTATTCCGCCGATCCGAAAAAGGATCCGACAGCCACCCGTTTCGACGAACTGACCCACAGTGAAGTGCTCGGCAAGGGTCTGGCGGTCATGGATATCGCGGCTGTGGCGCTCGCTCGCGAGAATCACATCCCGATCATTGTTTTCTCGATCCACGAGAAGGGCGGTTTCGCGCAGATATTGACCGGCGGTGGCCGCAAGACCATCGTGCACGACAAATAATCAAAAAACGACGTCGCCCCTGTGGCGGATTCCGGCCGCCACGGCCGATAGAGATGGAGTATCAAGATGAGTGGTATTGACCTCAACGATATCAAGCGCCGCATGGATGGTGCCATCAATGCATTCAAGAGCGATATCGCATCGCTTCGCACCGGCCGCGCTTCGGCCAATATTCTCGATCCGGTGACTATCGAGGCCTATGGTTCGCGCGTTCCGCTCAACCAGGTCGCAAACATCACGGTTCCGGAGCCGCGTATGCTCGGCGTCAACATCTGGGACAAGTCGATGGTCAATGCCGTCGACCGCGCCATCCGCGATCCAATCTCGGCCTCAACCCGATCGTTGATGGCCAGAACCTCAGAATTCCGCTGCCTGAACTGAACGAAGAGCGCCGCAAGTCGCTCGTCAAGGTGGCCCATGACTATGCCGAGAAATCCAAGGTGGCGATTCGCCATGTACGTCGCGACGGTATGGATGGTCTGAAAAAAGCCGAAAAAGACGGCGATATCGGTCAGGACGAAAGCCGTGCCCAGTCGGAAAAGGTGCAGAAAATCACCGACGACACGATTTCGGAAATTGAGCGCTTGCTTGGCGAGAAGGAAAAGGAAATCATGCAGGTCTAGTATCGCTTGCGATAGACCTGTATTTTATTCGTTTTAATTCCGCGCTGCCTGTTACTGGATCGATATGCCGACGACGACACGTTCCTCAATACCCGAGCACGTCGCCATCATCATGGATGGAAATGGGCGATGGGCAAAACAGCGCGGTCTTCCGCGCGTGATGGGGCATCGCCGCGGGGTAGAGGCTGTGCGCGAAACCGTGCGCGCGGCCGGAGACTGCGGTGTCCGCTATCTCACGCTGTTTGCCTTCTCATCGGAAAACTGGCGCAGGCCCGAATCCGAGGTGAGCGACCTGATGGGGCTTTTGAAGGCTTTCATCCGGCGCGACCTTGCGGAACTGCACCGTGAAAACGTCCGTGTGCGCATCATCGGCGACCGACAGGGGCTGAAAAACGATATTCGCAGCCTTCTCGAAGAGGCGGAACATACGACGGCTGGTAACACCAAGCTGACGCTGGTGATTGCCTTCAATTATGGAAGCCGCGACGAGATTGCCCGTGCGACGATGGCGATCGCCCGTGATGTCGCCGACGGCCGGCTGGACGCGGCATCGATTACGCCGGAGATGATTTCGGCGAGACTCGATACATCAGGAATGCCGGATCCCGATCTGATCATCCGCACCAGCGGTGAGGAACGCCTGTCGAACTTCCTGCTCTGGCAGGCCGCCTATTCCGAGTTCCTGTTCGTTCCCGAATATTGGCCCGACTTCGACCGGCAGCGATTCTTTTCCGCAATAGAGCAATATGCAACGCGTGATCGCCGTTTCGGCGCTCTGGCCGAGCAGGTTGCCGTGGCAGGCGCCTGATGAGCCGTGAACTCAGACTGCGGATCGTGTCCGCAATCGTCATGGCGGCGGTCATATTGGCCGCGACCTGGTATGGCGGCATTCTGTTCCGCATCGTGGCCGGTCTGCTGGCGATTCTCATCTATTATGAATGGTCGACGATCACCCGCCTGTCGGAGACCAACTCCACCGGCAATGCCTGGGGCTGGTTTGCGGTCGCCGTCATTGCCGGCAACACGATTTTCGGCGAACCCTCGCTCGATCTGCCGCTGCTGTCAGGCTTTACGCTGACCGCTGCACTTTTCCCCGTTTTGCGCGGCAGGAACTGGTGGCTGGTGGGCGGTATCGTTTATGCGGGTCTGAGCGGCATATCGCTTGCCGCCATTCGTGGTGACGAGCTGACCGGTTTCGTCGCCATCCTGTTCATTTTCGCAGTCGTCTGGTCGACGGATATCCTCGCTTATTTCGTCGGACGCGCCATCGGCGGGCCGAAGCTTGCGCCGGCGATCTCGCCGGGCAAGACTTGGTCGGGTGCTGTCGGCGGAGCAGTTGCGGCGTTGATAGGGGGAGGCGCGGTGTCGTTTGCCTATCACGGCAGGATCAGCCTGCTGCTGCTTGGGCTTGCCCTCGTCCTTTCGATATTCAGTCAGATCGGCGACCTTTTCGGATCCTTCGTGAAGCGGCGTTTTCAGGTCAAGGATTCGAGCCATCTTATCCCTGGCCATGGTGGCTTCATGGACCGGGTTGACGGTCTTGTTTTCGCCTGCTTTACGGTATTCCTCATTGCTTTCGTGCATGCGGCGGCAACCGGCGACGTGCCCGGATCGGGCGGCGGCCTGTTGCCGGGCTTTTAAGCGGCGCGCAGGGTCATGAAATAAAGGGCAGATTGTCATGAACACAGTAATGGCGGCGACCGGGTTTTTGACCGGCTACATCGTGCCCTTCGTCCTCGTCCTTTCCCTGCTCGTTTTTGTTCACGAAATGGGCCACTACCTTGTCGGCCGCTGGAGCGGCATTCGCTCCACCGCCTTTTCCATCGGTTTCGGCCCGGAGCTGATCGGCTTTACCGACCGGCATGGCACAAGGTGGAAGATTTCCGCCATACCGCTCGGCGGCTACGTAAAATTCTTCGGTGACGAGGATGCCTCCAGCAAGCCGGATAGTTCCGGCCTGTCGCATATGTCACTGGAGGAGAGGGCGCAGACGCTTTCCGGTGCAAAGCTCTGGAAAAGAGCGGCGACGGTTGCCGCAGGACCTATAGCCAACTTCATTCTCGCCATTCTGATCTTTGCGGTGCTGTTCGGTGTCTATGGTCGGATGATTGCCGATCCCGTCGTGGCGGAAGTGCGTGAAAACAGCGCGGCCGCCGCAGCCGGTGTGCACCCCGGGGACCGCCTGGTGGCGATCGACGGTGAAAAGGTGAAGACGTTCGAGGATGTCCGCCGTTATGTCGGCATCCGGCCGGGCACGCCGATCACCGTGACCGTCGAAAGGGCGGGCGAGGAGCTGAAGTTGCCGATGGTTCCGACCCGCACCGAAACCACGGACCAGTTCGGCAACAAGCTGGAAATGGGCATCATCGGCATCGTTACCGACCAGAGCAGCGGCAATTTCCGTCACATCGAGTATTCGCCGTCTGAGGCGCTGCTCGAGGGCGTGCGCGAAACGGGCCATGTCATCACCGGCACTTTCAACTATATCGGCAACCTCGTGACCGGGCGCATGAACGCCGATCAGCTCGGCGGACCCGTCCGTGTCGCGCAGGCTTCCGGCCAGATGGCGACGCTCGGCATTTCGGCCGTCATCCAGCTTGCCGCCGTTCTTTCCGTCTCGATCGGTCTTCTAAACCTGATGCCTGTCCCGGTTCTGGACGGCGGACATCTGGTGTTTTATGCAATCGAGGCCATCCGTGGAAGACCGCTTGGCGCCGGTGCGCAGGAGGTTGCCTTCCGTATCGGCATGGCGATGATTTTGGGTCTTATGGTTTTTGCAACATGGAATGATATCAGCAGCTTGATTGGCTGAGGATAGTGTTTTAACGGTTTTGTTAGTTGGTTGTTTACCTTGTTTTTATCCCGAAGTGGCGAATGCGCCACTCTGGATCACGAAGTAAACAGAATTTAACGTTCTGACTTGCTTGTAGGGGAAAAGCAGGTAAAACGACGCACATGGCCGGAGTCGGGTTCCGCCCGCTGAGGGACAACGTAAAAAGGTAAGAATTGAAATGAAGGCTGGTTCAAGATTTTTGAACGCGGTGTCGGCGGTTGCGCTGTCTGCTGGTGTTTCTTCGGTTGCGGGCCTTGGCGTGCTTGCCTCTGCTGGTGTTGCGAATGCAGCCGTCATCAGCAAGATCGATGTTCGCGGGGCCGAGAGGTCCGGTGCGGACTCCGTGCGCTCCAACATCACCATTGCGCCGGGTAAGAACTTTTCCAATTCGGATATCGATGAATCGGTGAAGCGTCTTTATGCCACCGGTTACTTCTCGAATGTCTCCATGCGCGTTTCCGGCAGCACGCTGGTCGTGACTGTGAATGAAAACCAGCTCGTCAATCAGGTGGTGTTCAACGGCAACCGCAAGATCAAGGACGACAAGCTCGCTGGCATCGTGCAGACGCAGCCGCTCGGCCCGTTCAATCAGGCTATCGTGACTGCTGACATCGCCCGCATCAAGGAAGCCTATTCCGCGATCGGTCGCAGCGACGTCGAAATCACCACCCAGACCGCTTCCGTTGGTCAGGGCCGTGTGAACATCGCTTTCGTTATCAATGAGGGCGAGCGTACGAAGATCGGCCGCATCGATTTCGTCGGCAACAATTCCTACAGCGATGGTCGTCTGGCCGCTGTCATCAATACCAAGAAGTCCAACATGCTGTCGTTCCTGACGCGCAAGGACGTCTATAATGAGGACAAGCTGCGCGCCGACGAAGAGGCGCTGCGTCAGTTCTATTACAACCGCGGTTATGCCGACTTCCGGGTCGTGTCCTCCGACGCTGTGCTGGACGAGTCCAAGAACGAATACAACATCTCCATCACGGTTGATGAAGGCAAGAAGTACGACTTCGGTAACGTCGCAGTCGAATCGACTGTTCCGGGTGTCGACGGTTCTGAGCTTCAGGGTCTCGTGGCAACTCACCAGGGTGCAAGCTACAGCGCCAAGGAAGTCCAGCAGAGCATGGAAGCGATTTCCAAGCGCGTCGCCGGCGAGGGTTATCCTTTCGCCCGCGTAACGCCGCGCGGCGACCGCGACATGGCAGGCAACACCATCGGTGTGACCTACATCGTCGATCAGGGCGAGCGCGCCTATGTCGAACGCATTGAAATCCGCGGCAACACACGTACGCGTGACTATGTCATTCGTCGCGAGTTCGATATTTCCGAAGGCGATGCATTCAACCAGACGATCATCACGGCTGCGAAGCGTCGTCTTGAAGCGCTCGGTTATTTCTCGAAGGTCAACGTCTCGACCGCCGGCGGCAGTGCGCCTGACCGCGTCGTCATCGTTGTCGACGTGGAAGACCAGTCGACGGGTTCGTTCGGTATCGGTGCGGGTTATTCTCAGAACGACGGCGTGCTGCTTGAAGCCTCCATCGAAGAGAAGAACTTCCTCGGTCGTGGCCAGTACATCCGTCTCGCTGCTGGTGCGGGCGAAGACGATGCGCGCAGCTATACGCTGTCCTTCACTGAGCCTTACTTCCTCGGTTACCGTCTGGCCGCAGGTTTCGATCTGTTCAAAAACCAGAGCAAGAACGAAAGCTACTATAACTACGACGAGCAGGGCTTTGCACTGCGCGTGACGGCGCCGATCACCGAGAACCTCTCGACGACGTTCAAGTACACCTACAAGCAGATCAACTACGAAGGTAAGAGCGGTTACGACCAGAACGGTAATCTTGCTCAGCCATATGTTGATTTGATTGACAAGAATGGCGGCGACTGGACGCAGTCCATTATCTCGAACACGCTGAACTACAATACGCTCGACGACCGCAACATGCCGCGTGAAGGCTGGCAGGCTGCGCTGACGAACGAATTTGCCGGTCTCGGCGGTGATTCCGAATATTACAAGATCTTCGCCAAGGCGCGTTATTACTACACGCTTTCGGATGAATACGACGTCATCGGCTCGCTCACCGGTCAGGCCGGTCATGTCATGCCGACAGGCGACAATCTGCTGGTATTCGATCAGTTCAAGTTCGGCGGCCGTCAGGTTCGCGGCTTCAAGAACGATGGTATCGGCCCGCGTATCGGTACGGACTCCATCGGCGGCACGACCTACTTTGCGGCTTCAGCTGAAGTTACGGCTCCGATGCCTGGTATTCCGGAAGATTTCGGTCTTCGTCTCGCTGGTTTTGTCGATGCCGGTACGATGTATGGCAACAAGGTTTCCACAACGCAGACTGTCAAGGATGATAACTCCATCCGTGCATCCGCCGGTATCGGTGTGATGTGGGCGTCGCCGTTCGGCCCGATCCGCGTCGACTACGCGGTACCGATCGCCAAGGAAGACTATGACGAGGAACAGCGTTTCCGGTTTGGCATGTCCAACACTTTCTGATATCGGCAGTCCAGAACTGCAACTTTGAACGTTCTGGAGTTTCCGTCTGATGGAATACAACGCCTTTTTTCCGCCCCACGAGGGACTGCGATTGAGAGACATCGCAGACCGTTTTGGGGCGGAACTGTCTGATGACGCGGCGGGAGAGCGGATCATCAGGTCCGTAGCACCGGTCTACCGGGCAAAACCCGACCAGCTCTGCTATATTCTCTCGCGCAAGAACCGCGATGAGTTGCCGACCTGCGAGGCCGGCGCCGTCATTTGCGACGCGGCACTCGCGGATTTACTTCCGTCTCACATTCCGGCACTGATATCGAAAAACCCGCACACGCTTTTTGCGCAGGTGGGCGCCTTGTTGCATCCTGCCGCCATGCGTCCCGGTATGATTGTGGCGATGGAAGCCGAAATTTCCCATACCGCGCATGTCGATCCGTCGGCAAAACTGGAGGCGGGCGTGATCGTCGAGCCGCTCGCCGTGATCGGTGCTGGCGCCCATATCGGTGCAG
This sequence comes from Rhizobium sp. AN73, assembly GCF_030757975.1. Lineage (NCBI taxonomy): Bacteria > Pseudomonadati > Pseudomonadota > Alphaproteobacteria > Hyphomicrobiales > Rhizobiaceae > Rhizobium > Rhizobium sp. AN73. Next base: position 1,231,354 of record NZ_JARWME010000002.1, on the reverse strand, counting down.
GCACGCGGATCGGCCCCGGTGTCATCATCGGCCCGGATGTGCAGGTCGGGCGCGATTGCACCATCGCCGGCGGCGCGAGCATTCTTGCCACTCTCATCGGCAACAATGTGATTATCCACAACGGCGCACGTATCGGTCAGGACGGGTTCGGTTATGCGCCCGGTCCGCGCGGCATGCTGAAGATCGTGCAGATCGGCCGGGTCATCATTCAGGACAATGTCGAGATCGGCGCCAATACCACGATCGACCGCGGCACCATGGATGACACGGTCATCGGCGAAGGCACCAAGATCGACAATCAGGTTCAGATCGGCCACAACGTTCGCATCGGCCGCCATTGCGGCATCGTCAGCAAGGTCGGCATTGCGGGCAGCACCCGCATCGGCGACGGCGTGATGATCGGCGGCGCGGCGGGTATCAACGGCCATATCACCATCGGTGACGGCGTGCAGATCGCGGCAATGAGCGGTGTTGTCGCCGATGTTCCGGCTGGCGCGCGTTATGGCGGTACGCCTGCGCGGCCGATGAAATATTTCCTGCGCGATATGGCCGACATTCTGGCACGCGCTGAAGGGCGTGATAAAAAAACAGGAGAAAAAAACGATGACTGAAGAAACTAAGACGACGCTCGGCGCGGCTGACATTCTGGAAGTCATGAAGCTTTTGCCGCATCGTTACCCGTTCTTGCTTATCGACAAGATCATCGAGATCGATGGTAATAATTCGGCGATTGGCATCAAGAATGTGACGGTCAACGAACCGCATTTCACCGGTCATTTCCCGGATCGCCCGATCATGCCGGGCGTTCTGATCGTCGAAGCCATGGCCCAGACGGCTGGTGCGATTTGCGCCCGCAGCCAGGGTGAGGGTGGTTACCTGGTCTATTTCATGACTATCGACAATGCGCGCTTCCGCAGACCTGTCGTTCCGGGCGATCGTCTCGAAATCCACGTGGTCAAGCAGCGCCAGCGCGGCAATGTCTTTAAATTCCATTGTGAGGCGAAGGTTGATGGCGCGCTCGTGGCGGAAGCCGATGTCGGCGCGATGATGATCCCCGAGGGCCAGCAGCAATGAGCACGATAGCGGCCTCGGCCAAAATCCACCCGACGGCCGTTGTCGAGGATGGTGCGGTCATCGGCGAAAATGTCGTCATCGGTGCCCTGAGCTATGTTGGCGCGAAAGTCACGCTGCACGACGATGTCAAGCTGCACAATCATGCCGTCGTTTCCGGTCTGACCGTTATCGGCCGTGGTTCAGTTATCCATCCCATGGCAATCATCGGCGGTACGCCGCAGGCGGTTCGCCATGATGGCTCGGAAACCTCGCTCGAGATTGGCGAACGTTGTGTCATGCGCGAAGGCGTGACGATGAATGCCGGCAGCTCCGATGGCGGCGGCAAGACCATCGTCGGCGACGACAACCTGTTCCTCGCCAACTCACATGTGGCGCATGATTGTCTCCTCGGCAGCCATATCATCATGTCCAACAATGTGATGCTGGCGGGACATGTGACCATCGAGGACCGGGCTATTCTGGGCGGCGGCTGCGCCGTGCACCAGTTCACCCGCATCGGTCGTCAGGCCTTCATCGGCGGGCTGTCGGCGGTCAATTACGATGTCATTCCCTATGGCATGCTGAACGGCAATCCCGGCATACTCGGCGGCCTGAATGTCGTCGGCATGACGCGTGCCGGTATCGACCGCGCGGATATTCACAAGGTCAGGCGCGTCTTCAAGCAAATCTTCGAAGGCGAAGGCGCCATCCGCAGCAACGCAGCCGCGATTGACCGCGCAGAATATCTCGATTGCCCGCAGGTAATCGAGATCCTCGATTTCATTGGTGCGGACAGCGACCGCGCGCTCTCCTCGCCAAACCGGGGCAAGTGAGCCGTGGCAGGCGGCGGACGTCTCGCCATCGTGGCCGGCAGTGGCCAGCTGCCGCTCCATGTGGCGGCGGCGGCGCGCGAAATGGGGGAAAACCCCTTCATTGTACAGCTGCGCGATGATTCCCGGTTTGACTGGAGCGGTTTCGACAATGCCGTAATCAGCGTCGGAGACGTGGCCGGGCTTGGCCGACTGCTGCGCGAAAACCAGGTAGACCGCGTCGTGCTTTCCGGCGCCGTGGCGCGCAGGCCCGAGTGGCGGGAAATCCGCCCCACAATCGGCATATTGCTGAAATTGCCGTCCATTGTCCGCACCCTGCTTTCCAGCGGAGATGACGCGGTTTTGCAGATGGTCATCAAGGTCATCGGTACGCTCGGCGCAAAAGTCATCGGCGCCCACGAGATTGCACCCGGCCTGCTTGCTACGACCGGCGCTTTCGGTACGCATAAACCTGCCCAGGACGATCTGCGTGACATACGCAAGGCCGCGCAGGCCGCACTTGCGCTTGGCACGCTTGATGTCGGGCAGGGCGCGGTCTCCGTTGGCGGCCGTATCGTCGCACTGGAGGGCGTGGAGGGTACGGACGCGATGCTGGCACGCGTCGCGGCCTTGCGCGCTGAAGGCCGCATCTCGCCCCGCCGCAAGGGTGTTCTGGTGAAGCTCTGCAAGCCGCAGCAGGATATTCGCGCCGACTTGCCGACCATCGGCGTGGAAACGGTGGAGAACGCGCAAAAGGCCGGGCTGGCGGGTATTGCCGTCGAAGCCGGACGCGCGCTGGTGCTCGATCGCGATGAGATGTTGAAGGCGGCCGATCAGGCGGGCATATTCGTCTGCGGTATCGATACATCACTCGATGGAGACATGATGGGCGGAGGCATGACGGAATGACGGCAACGTTGAAAGTGGCGGTCATAGCCGGCGAGGTCTCCGGCGATCTTCTGGGCGCGGATCTGATCCGATCCCTGAAAGCCCGGTATGAGGGACCCATCGAGCTGATGGGCGTCGGCGGCGAGGCGCTTGAGGCGCAAGGGCTGGTCTCGCTGTTCGATTATTCCGAGCTTTCCATCATGGGGTTCACGCAGGTCCTCAAAAAACTGCCGAAGCTGATTTCGCGGATCAACCAGACTGCGCAGGCGATCATAGCCGCAAAGCCGGATATTCTGCTGATCATCGACAGCCCGGATTTCACCCATCGCGTCGCGAAAAAGTCCGCAAACAATTACCGCATCTGCCGGTCGTCAATTATGTCTGCCCGAGCGTCTGGGCGTGGAAGGAATATCGCGCCACCGCGATGTTGTCCTATGTCGATCATGTTCTGGCGTTGCTGCCCTTCGAGCCGGAGGCGATGCGGCGTCTCGGTGGTCCGCCGACAACCTTTGTCGGCCATCGCCTCAGCGTCGATCAAGACGTGCTCTCCGTGCGGCAGAGGCGGGCAGAACGGCCGCTTCCGGCACAAGGCGAACCGAAAACCATTCTGCTCCTGCCGGGGTCACGCTCCACCGAAACGACACGGCTGATGGAGCCGTTTCAGGAGGCCGCAAAAGCCTATGTCGAGCGCAATGGCCCGACGAGGTTTCTGCTGCCCACCGTATCGCGCCAGGAAAACCGCATCCGTGAGTTGGCAGCGGCATGGCCGGAAGATATCAGGCCCGAAATCGGCATCGATCCCGCCTTCAAATGGAATGCGTTTGCTGCAGCTGACGCCGCGATTGCCGCCTCCGGCACTGTCATTCTCGAACTCGCGCTCGTCGGTGTGCCGACCATATCGGTCTACAAGACCGACTGGATTTTCACCATGCTGAGCAAGCGGGTGAAAACCTGGACGGGCGCGCTTCCGAACCTGATTGCCGACTATGTCGTCGTACCGGAATATTTCAACGAGGTGGTGCGGGCAGGCTCGATGCTGCGCTGGGCCGAGCGGCTGTCATCCGACACCACCGAGCGTCGGGCAATGCTGGATGGTTACGCTCTGGTGCAGGAGCGTCTACGCACTGAGGTGCCCCCAGGCGAAACCGGGGCACTCATTCTTCTCGATGTGCTGAACAGCCGCAAACAGCAAGGTTGAGCCGGCAGCTATCCTGTCTGGCTCTTATTGGACGCCACGTCGGGCAGGGCGCATTTTCCTTCTCCGAAACAATATCCAACAAAAAAGGCCGGCGGATAAAACCCGCCGGCCTTTTGATATTGGACGGTTTCCCGACTTAGCGCTTGGAAACCGGAACGTAGTCGCGCTTGCCGGCGCCCGTGTAGAGCTGGCGCGGACGGCCGATGCGCTGCTGCGGGTCTTCGATCATTTCGTTCCACTGCGCGATCCAGCCGACGGTGCGCGCAAGCGCAAACAGCACGGTGAACATGGTCGTGGGGAAGCCGAGCGCCTTCAGCGTGATACCCGAATAGAAATCGACATTCGGGTAAAGTTTCTTTTCGACGAAATAAGGATCGGAAAGGGCGATCTTTTCCAGTTCCAGCGCGACCTGCATGATCGGATCGTCGGAGTTGCCGGTGGCTTCCAGCACTTCGTACATCGTCTTCTGCATGATCTTGGCGCGCGGGTCGTAGTTCTTGTACACGCGGTGGCCAAAGCCCATCAGGCGGAACGGATCGTTCTTGTCCTTGGCGCGGGCGATGTATTCCGGAATGCGGTCGACAGAGCCGATCTCGTTCAGCATGTTGAGTGCGGCTTCGTTGGCGCCGCCATGTGCGGGACCCCAAAGGCAGGCGATGCCCGCAGCAATACAGGCGAACGGGTTCGCACCCGACGAGCCGGCAAGACGCACCGTGGAGGTGGAAGCGTTCTGCTCGTGATCGGCATGCAGGATGAAGATGCGGTCCATGGCGCGGGCCAGAACCGGATCGACCTTGTACTCTTCGCAAGGCACGGCAAAGCACATGTGCAGGAAGTTGGAAGCGTAATCGAGGTCGTTCTTCGGGTAAACGAAGGGCTGGCCGATATGGTACTTGTAGGCCATGGCGGCGATCGTAGGCATCTTCGCGATCATGCGCAGCGAAGCGACCATGCGCTGGTGCGGATCGGTAATGTCGGTCGAGTCGTGATAGAAGGCCGAGAGAGCGCCGACCGTGCCGCACATCACGGCCATCGGATGTGCATCGCGACGGTAGCCGGTGAAGAAGCGGCTCATCTGCTCATGCACCATGGTGTGGCGCGTAACGCGGGTGTCGAAGTCCTTCTTCTGCGCAGCCGTCGGCAATTCGCCGTAGAGCAGCAGGTAGCAGGTTTCGAGGAAGTCACCCTGTTCGGCGAGCTGCTCGATGGGGAAACCACGATGCAGGAGAACACCTTCATCGCCGTCGATATAGGTGATCTTGGATTCGCAGGAGGCCGTCGAGGTGAAGCCCGGGTCGTAGGTGAAGGAGCCCGTGTGCTTGTACAGCGTGGCGATATCGACGACGCTTGGTCCAATCGTGCCTTCCCTGACCGGGAGTTCGACCTGTTTTTCGCCAAGTGTCACTGTAGCGCTTTTTTCCGTCATACTGATCCTCCGAAAACATGCGGGTGGGGGCGCTGAGACACGCCCCGCGGTTAAGCGTCTACCGATTAGCTATATGATCCTTGCGCAGATGCCAAGCTATCCGAAGGTCAAATTGTGCATTGCGGCAAACGCAATCCTGTTGCTTTGGGCATTCCCGACAGTAGCAATTCAATCTCGGTCAACACACCGTTAAAGTAAAGGATTGCAATCCCCAACGCTGGTCTGCAAACCTGTTCCCGGTGCGGCAAGGGGCGGTGGGGATTGCTCGGTCAAGGGGAAAAACAGCATTTCGGATATGCTGAAACGATGCAGGGCGAAATGCCCGGCACGCGGGAGATTCTGTTTCCTCTTCGCAGGACCAGCGATGCCGCGACATATGAGATGGCCGCCATTATTCCCGAGCGAAATCTCCTCAATGTCGTCGCGGAAAAAATCGCCGCATGTTTGGCCGAGGAGCGTGCATTCGGCCACGATTTTCTTTTCGTTCCCGTCTCTATCGGCTGCGGGGCGATACTCTGGTTTTCTCTCGATGCCGCGCCTTCTTCGCTCGTTCTGTTGATCGTATTTTTGCTTGTCGCGAGTCTGGCGCTCTATGTGAGATATAGCTCCGGTGTCGCGGCGGCGGCCTGCAGCATTTCCGCCTTTGTTTTGCTCGGCATGCTTCTGGCCGATTTCGAAACCAGGCGGGCGGGAACCGTGGTGCTGGATACCCCCGTCACCACCATCATCACCGGCACGGTGGTACGCCGGGAGGTCGATGCGCGCGGCTTCTGGCGATACGTGGTTGACCTGACTGCGACGGAAGGGCCGACATTGTCGCGTCCGCCGCAGAGAGTCTCGGTGCTTGCGCGCAGCGGCGGCGAGCCGGTCATGCTCGGTGCCACCCTTCGCGGCAAGGCGCGCCTCTCGCCGCCATCCGGCCCGGCCTTGCCGGGACTGAACGACTTCGCCTTCACATCTTATTTCAGAGGCATAGGTGCTACCGGCTATTTTTATAAGCCGCCGCAGACGCTTATCTCACCTTCAGGTGATATTGCCACGGAAAAAGGCTGGCTGGAATGGGCCGATATGCGGCTTTACAGCCTTCGCAGCGCAATTGCCGAGCGCATCCGCGCCACCATCGGCGGCGATGCCGGCGCTTTTGCCGCCTCTATCGTCACCGATGAGAGACAGGCCATATCGGGCGAGACCATGGAGGCGTTGCGACTCTCCGGCCTTGCCCATATCGTCGCCATATCGGGACTTAACATGGCGCTGGCGTCGGGCATATTCTTCGTTGGCCTGAGACTGGCCTTCAGCCTGTTTCCCGCCTTTGCGCAGCGTTGGCCTGTGAAGAAGATCGCGGCTTTTGCGGCGCTGCTGATGACGCTTGCCTATTATCTCATTTCCGGTTTCGCCGTGTCTGCCGAACGCGCCTGGCTGATGATGTCGGTAATGCTGATCGCGGTTCTTTTCGACCAGCCGTCGCTCAGCCTCAGAAACGTTGCCATTTCCGCTCTGGTCATTCTTGCTTTTTCGCCCTCGGAAATCATGGGGCCAAGCTTCCAGATGTCTTTTGCGGCCACCATAGCGCTCGTTTCGGCCTATGCGTTCTGGAGCCGGTGGCGCATCGATCGCGAGCGGCTGTTCATCGGGCACAAGCCCGCATGGATGAAGGTGGCGGAAACCGTGGGTGCAATCATTGGCGGCGTTGTCACGACGTCATTGATTGGCGGCCTTTCGACAGCGATCTATTCAGCCGAGCATTTCCATCGTGTCACCACCTATGGACTTTTCGCCAATCTGGCCGCGATGCCGCTGATGTCGCTGATCGTCATGCCTTTCGCTCTTCTCGCCATGCTGCTGATGCCCTTCGGGCTTGATGCGCCATTCCTGAAGATCATGGGTTATGGCATGGCTCTCGTCATTGAGGTCGCAAACGAGGTGGCATCGTGGGGCGGTAGTGCTGCGACCGGGCGTCCGCATGGCTGGTTCATCGGTGTCGCTTCGGCCGGTTTTCTGCTTTTGACATTGCTGCGCAGCCGGCTTGCGCTTCTCGGCATTCCGGTTCTGCTCTTTGCCTTCGGCCTCTCGGCGATCGTCGCCTATCGCGACCTGCCTGATCTGCTGGTCCACGAGGACGGTGAGCTGGTGGCGATGGTGGAGGATGGCAAGGTCTTTACCACAAAAGCACGGCCGCCGGGCTTTGTGTTCGGCCAATGGCAAAGAGCGCTCATGCTGCCGGAAAAAAACGTTCCGCCGGTATTTGTAAAAGGGGAGGGCATAACAAATAACGCTGGTTCAGGTTCCGGCTCGAAATCGAGACTGTCGCCCGAAGACATGACGGTGGTGGCGCGGGAGATGACAGCGGCTCTCAGAGACTCCAAGGCCGGTGTTTTCACCTGCAGGAAAGACATGTGGTGCGCGGCAAGCGCGGCAAGCGGCGAGTGGATCATCGTTCTGGAAGACGGCCGCTTTGCCGGAAAAGCCTGCGATATAGCCGACATTGTCGTCGTTTCCCGCAGGACCTCTTTTTCACAGTGCCGCTCGGGCGCGTTCCTGCTCAGCCGTGACATTTTGCGGCGTATCGGCTCGGTGGAGATAGATTTCGCGGATAAGGCGCAGGAAGGGGTCGTTGGTCGGCTGCGCGCCGCAATCTCCGGGACGGACAGGTCCTGGAGCCAACATCGTTATTACGACTGGAAAAGCGGACGTTTCGACCACGACCTGCCGCAATCCGTCATCCGGTTGCTGGCGGGGTCGTAGTGACCGCCGCCAGCATGAATTATCAAACCTTGATGCGCAGATCGGTGGTCAATTCGCCGATATCGCCGATTTCCTGTTCATGCGACGCGTCGCGCCAGCGCTCCTTCAAGCCGGCCTCGTACCACTCCTGCATGGCGGGCAGGGCGAGCAACCTATCGCAATAGGCTTTCGCCGCAGGCGAAAGATCCGCGCCATAGGTCTGGAAACGGAATGCGACCGGGCAGAAAAAGGCATCGACCGCCGTGAATTTTTGACCGGCAAGATAGGGCCCGCCAAATTTCGCAAGGCCTTCGCTCCATAGCGCATCGATGCGCTTTATGTCGGCCGCCAGCCCGGCATCGCCAACCTTCGGCTTTATCCTGACGCCGACCGACATGGGATAGAGATTGCGCAGCGAGGAAAAGCCGGCATGCATCTCGCTTGCGGCCGACCGTGACCAGGCCCTTGCCTTCGTGTCGCTTGCCCAGATGCCCTGGTGTCTTTCGGCAAGGTACTCGGCGATCGAAAGCGTTTCCCACACCGTTACACCATCGTCGACAAGGCAGGGCACCTTGCCGGTTGGCGAAAATGTGGTGAAGGCGACGCCTTCGCCGAATGGAACGAGCTTTTCATCGAAGGCGATACCGAGTGTGCGCATCAACACCCACGGCCGCAGCGACCATGAAGAATAGTTCTTGTTGGCGATATAAAGATCGTACATGGCGTATCTCCCGGATATGACGCGCATTTCTACACCTGCCAAGCGTTCACGGAATATCGAAAATATTCCATGGCACCCATAAGCGCTGTTGATGAGTGGTAAAACGGAGTACGGAGAGCTGCATCCTGCGATATGTCACCAGCGGGTGGCAATGAAGAACTCAGCGCACGACGAGATTGAACAGATTCGCGCAGCCTTGCCCAAAGCCCCTCGATCGTTCCCGCGCCGATGGCACCAGAAGCATGTTTGCCGTTGCGCTTACCGCGAAACAGAAACATTGAGGCGAAAGCCGCATCTGAATTTTACGGGGCACGGTAAGCCGATCCGCCGGGTGACACACATCTTCCGTATACCAGCAGACCGTGCCTCATTCGGCACCAGCCACACCCACTTGCACGAGTGTCATCTTCACAATGACACCCGTTACAAAAAGGGGTGACGGCCGGTTCCATTGGATCAATGGTAACGGCGGATCAGCCCCACCAGTTTACCCTGGATTTTCACCCGGTCCGGTCCGAAGATGCGGGTCTCATAGGCGGGGTTTGCTGCCTCGAGTGCAATGGACGCGCCCTTGCGGCGGAAACGCTTCAGCGTCGCTTCCTCGTCATCCACCAACGCCACGACGATATCGCCGGGATTGGCGGTGCTGCCATTGCGGATGATGACGGTGTCGCCGTCGAAAATGCCGGCCTCGATCATCGAATCGCCCTTGACCTCAAGAGCGTAATGTTCACCCGTGCCGAGCATGTCCACCGGAACGGCCACATCATGGGTGTTGTTCTGGATGGCGGAAATCGGCACACCGGCGGCAATGCGGCCCATGACAGGCACGGTGACGGCCCCGACGAGATCGTTGGCCGGCGTCTTGGGGGCAGGGGCCGCTTCCGGCGCCTTGGGCTTGCCAAGGCTGCCTTCGATGACGCTCGGCGAAAAGCCGCGCTGCGGCCTTGCGCCCGGCGTATAGGCCTCAGGCAGCTTGATGACTTCCAGCGCTCGCGCTCTGTTAGGTAGCCGGCGAATGAATCCACGCTCTTCGAGCGCAGTAATCAGCCGGTGGATGCCGGATTTGGAGGCAAGATCGAGTGCGTCCTTCATTTCATCGAAGGAGGGCGGCACGCCGGACTCTTTCATTCGTTCATGAATGAAGAGAAGCAATTCCTGCTGTTTGCGCGTGAGCATGAGGAAAACACCCTTTAGAATCGTCGTGGAAGTCGCGAAACAAATACAGAACGGACACTATATGTTCCATATGTGTTCCGCAATCCCCTAAAATTTCGTGAAGCTGCTATCTGTTGTTTTGATGATTTGCTTCTTTGCGCCTGATTGTGCTTTTCTGCGGTCCAAATCGTTCAGGCATGCCCGGACGGAGCGCCAGCGCAGGAAGCAGGTCATGATGAAATCCCATAACGTCGATCATCTCGTTCTGCCGGTACAGGATATCGGCGTTGCCGTGAAACGTCTTGCCAGCCTTGGATTTACGGTCGCACCGGAGGCTCTTCATCCCTTCGGCACGCAAAATGCCTGCGTTTTTTTCACCGACGGCACCTATCTGGAGCCGCTCTCAGTTGCTGATCCGGCTAAGTATACTGCCTCAGTGGACAAGGGAGATGTGTTCACCGGCAGGGATCGGGCTTTCCGGCAGCGCGACGGGCAGGAGGGTTTTTCTGCCCTCGTCGCCAGAACCGAAGACGCACTTGCCGACCATGACAGGTTCCTGACCTCTGGCGTGTCGGCGGGCGATGTATTCCAGTTTTCGCGGCCGGTGCGGATGCCTGACGGGTCGCAAAGCGAGGCGGCGTTCCGGCTGGCTTTCGCGGCAATCGGGGCTGCGGCGGATTTCTTCCTGTTCAGTTGCCAACGGCTGCAAGCATTGCCGGGCGATCGCACGGCGCTGGAGCGCCATGCCAACGGGGTCTCCGGACTTAGCGAAATTGTCCTGTTTTCCGGCGATGTTCCGAACGCGGCGCGCCTGATCGAAACGGTCTTTGGCTGTGAAGGCAATGTGTCTCCGAATGGTGATATGGTTTTCGCAACCGGCAACGCCCGTATCAGACTGACCGAAAAGCCGGCCTTCAGCGGACACGCCCTGAATACTCCGGATAGGGGCGACGGCGGATTGTGCGGTGCGGGCATCGTCTTTCTGTCATACGATCTTGCCGTGACAGAGGCTGCGCTTGCTGCTAATGGCGTGTCCTGCGCAAAAGCGGGCGGCCGTCTGGTGGTGCCTGCGGCACCCGGTCAGGGCGTTGCCTTCGCCTTCGAGGAAAAATGATGAGCGTTACGAACAATCTCAAAGTCACCGCCGGCGATGGCGCCAGCAAGGTTTCCTTCTCCAACGCCGAGCGTTTTTCGCTGATTGCCGGCCCCTGCCAGATGGAAAGCCGCGAGCACGCCTTCATGATTGCCGGCGTCCTGAAAGAGCTTTGCGACAGTCTTGGGATCGGGCTTGTTTACAAGTCCTCCTTCGACAAGGCGAACCGCACCTCGCTTTCCGGCAAGCGCGGCATCGGCCTTGACAATGCGATGGAAATTTTCGCCGACCTCAAGAAGGAATTCGGCTTTCCGGTTCTGACCGACATTCACACCGAAGAGCAATGCGCCATCGTTTCCGAAGTGGTGGACGTGCTGCAGATTCCGGCCTTTCTCAGCCGCCAGACCGATCTTCTCGTTGCCGCCGCCAAGACCGGCCGCGTCATCAACGTCAAGAAGGGTCAGTTCCTGGCTCCCTGGGACATGAAAAACGTGCTCGCCAAGCTCAATGAGAGCGGCAATCCGAATGTACTCCTGTGCGAGCGCGGCGCGTCCTTCGGTTACAATACGCTGGTCTCCGACATGCGCTCCTTGCCGATCATGGCTTCGCTCGGCGCGCCGGTCGTGTTTGACGCCACCCACTCGGTGCAACAGCCGGGCGGGCAGGGTGGCTCCACGGGCGGACAGCGCGAATTCGTCGAGACTTTGGCACGCGCGGCGGTCGCCGTCGGCGTGGCCGGCCTCTTCATCGAAACCCATGAAGACCCGGACAATGCGCCTTCCGACGGCCCCAACATGGTGCATCTGAAGGACATGCCGAAACTGCTCGAAAAGCTTCTGGCTTTCGACGCCATCACCAAAGCCTGAGGGCTGGCCGTTGCGGCGGGCACCGTTTGTGCCAATCGATTTTAAATGGCGGGCGGGCCGTTTCCGCCGTCCGCCGTCATTGTAATTTCTTCGCCATCGTCTAAGACAGGCGACGGAAAATATCTGTTCCATTCCCAAGGGAGAGACCATGACTGCCATTACCGATATCATCGCGCGCGAAATTCTCGACAGCCGCGGCAACCCGACCGTTGAAGTCGATGTCTATCTCGAAGACGGCTCCATGGGCCGCGCCGCCGTTCCTTCGGGCGCCTCCACCGGCGCGCATGAGGCGGTTGAGCTGCGCGATGGCGGCAAGCGTTATCTCGGCAAGGGCGTGGAAAAGGCGGTCGAAGCCGTCAATACGGAAATCTTCGACGCCATCGGTGGTTTCGACGCCGAAAACCAGATCCAGATCGACCAGATGATGATCGCGCTTGACGGTACGCCGAACAAGTCGCGCATCGGCGCCAACGCCATCCTCGGCGTATCGCTTGCTGTTGCCAAAGCTGCCGCTGAAGCCTCCGGCCTGCCGCTTTACCGTTATGTCGGTGGCCCGAACGCGCATCTCCTGCCGGTTCCGATGATGAACATCATCAATGGCGGCGCGCATGCCGACAACCCGATCGACTTCCAGGAATTCATGATCCTGCCGGTTGGCGCGGACAATATCCGCGAAGCCGTGCGCATGGGTTCGGAAGTGTTCCATACGCTGAAAAAAGAACTGTCCGCACAGGGCCACAACACCAATGTCGGCGACGAGGGCGGTTTTGCACCGGGTCTCGAAAGCGCACCGGCTGCGCTCGATTTCATCATGAAGTCGATCGAAAAGGCTGGTTACCGTCCGGGTGAAGACATGTTCATCGGCCTCGACTGCGCCTCGACCGAATTCTTCAAGGACGGAAAATACGTTCTCGAAGGTGAAGGCCGCACGCTGGAGCCGGGCGCGATGGCTGAATATCTGGCCGAACTGGTCGCGAAATACCCGATCATCTCCGTCGAAGACGGCATGGCCGAAGACGACTGGGATGGCTGGAAGGCCCTGACCGATCTCGTCGGCAACAAGTGCCAGCTGGTGGGCGACGACCTTTTCGTCACCAACTCCGCACGTCTTCGCGACGGCATCAAGATGGGTGTCGCCAACTCCATCCTCGTCAAGGTCAACCAGATCGGTTCGCTTTTCGAGACGCTGGATGCGGTCGAAACGGCGCACAAGGCCGGTTACACCGCCGTCATGTCGCACCGCTCCGGTGAAACGGAAGATTCCACCATCGCCGATCTCGCGGTCGCCACCAATTGCGGTCAGATCAAGACCGGCTCGCTTGCCCGTTCCGACCGGCTCGCAAAGTACAACCAGCTTATCCGCATCGAGGAAATGCTGGGCCCGCAGGCCGCTTACGCCGGCCGTTCGATCCTGCGCGGTTAATTCGCGTCTGGATTTGCGATATGGCCCGCCGCCTGGCGGGCTGAGGTTGGTGAAAGATGTGTCCACGCATGGGACGTCATCCTCGGGCCTGACCCGAGGATCCACCTTCCAAGCCGCCTATGGATCCTCGCCTCAAGGGCGAGGATGACGTGGTGGAGAGGAGAGCTCTCCTTGCAAACGCAGCCCGCCTCCCGGCGGGCTTTTTTGTGTCTATCTGTCGCCCGGAAATTAAGGTCAACGGATAGTTAAACAATCCGCATTAGTCTTGAGACTCACATTATGCGTTTTAAGGCTTCTCTCCGGCATGTGGACCAGACATCATAAAAAGAGACGATTCTGGCCGTTTGATCGTTCCGGCCATCACGATCGCTTTTCTTTCCTATTTCGGGTATCATTCCATCCACGGCGACTTCGGGCTTCAGGCAACGGAGCGGCTGGAGCGGCAGCGTTTGGCGAGAACGGCGGAGCTTGCCAAGCTGACGCAGGCGCGTGTGGCGTTGGAGCGGCAGGTGGAATTGTTGAGCGACGGCTCGCTGGAACGTGACATGATCGACGAGATTTCCCGTTATCAGCTCAATATGTCCCGTACCGACGAAATCGTCATCATGAACACCTACTTCTAATTAACTGAAATCAAGTTAATTAATCATTTGTGATTTATTCACAGCACCTTAGCGTGAATATGTGCCATGCGTTTAAAGCATTGCTGCATGGCATTTTCTTGCATATGGTACGCGCCACTCTATCCATTCAAACGGCAACTCAGGGAGGGATGAATGGCGCCGCGAAAACCAGCGACCGTATCCGGCCGAAAGACAACGGCAAAGGCTGCAACCGAATTCACCGGTAAGAACAGCCCGGAATTTACGAAGGAAGAAGAGCTTCACGCTTACCGTGAAATGCTCCTTATCCGCCGTTTCGAAGAAAAGGCCGGCCAGCTTTACGGCATGGGCTTCATCGGTGGTTTCTGTCACCTCTACATCGGTCAGGAAGCCGTTGTTGTCGGCATGCAGATGTCGCAGAAGGAAGGCGATCAGGTCATCACCGCTTACCGTGACCACGGCCATATGCTGGCCTTGGGCATGAGCGCGCGTGGCGTCATGGCCGAGTTGACCGGCCGCAAGGGCGGCCTGTCGAAAGGCAAGGGCGGCTCGATGCACATGTTCTCCAAGGAGAAGCATTTCTACGGCGGCCACGGCATCGTCGGCGCGCAGGTTTCGCTCGGAACCGGTCTTGCCTTCGCCAACCGCTATCGCGGCAATGACAGCGTTTCCGTGACCTATTTCGGTGACGGCGCGGCCAACCAGGGCCAGGTCTACGAGAGCTTCAACATGGCTGCTCTCTGGAAGTTGCCGATCATCTATATCGTCGAGAACAACCGTTATGCCATGGGCACCTCGACTGCCCGTGCTACCGCCCAGTCGAACTATTCGCTGCGCGGCCAGTCCTTCGGCATTCCCGGCATTCAGGTGGATGGCATGGATGTGCGCGCCGTCAAGGCCGCCGCTGATCAGGCGCTGGAACATTGCCGTTCCGGCAAGGGTCCGATCATTCTGGAAATGCTGACCTACCGTTACCGCGGTCACTCCATGTCCGACCCGGCGAAATACCGTTCGAAGGACGAAGTGCAGAAGATGCGCTCCGAACATGACCCGATCGAACAGGTCAAGGCACGCCTTGTTGAGCAGGGCTGGGCAAGCGAAGAAGAACTCAAGGCCATCGACAAGGATGTCCGTGATATCGTCGCCGACAGCGCCGACTTTGCCCAGAACGACCCAGAGCCGGATGCATCCGAGCTCTACACCGACATTCTGCTCTGATCGGGAAAGGGAAACCCATGCCAGTAGAAATTCTTATGCCCGCCCTTTCCCCGACCATGGAGGAAGGCACGCTTTCCAAATGGCTTAAAAAGGAAGGCGACAAGGTCACCTCCGGCGACGTGATTGCCGAGATCGAGACCGACAAGGCGACCATGGAAGTGGAAGCCGTGGATGAAGGCGTCATCGGCAAGCTCTTGATCGATGCCGGCACCGAAGGCGTCAAGGTCAACACGCCGATCGCCGTTCTCATTCAGGAAGGCGAAAGCGCTGCCGACATCTCTTCTTCTGCCAAGAAGGAAGAGCCGAAGGCGGAAGCTGCAAATTCCGGTTCGGACGCCGCAGGCGGCAAGACCCGCGAAGCAACTGAAGAGCCGAGCGCTGCCAAGGAAGCCGCCAAGGTTCCGGCAGCACCCAAGATCGAAGTCGCTGCCGATCCGGATATCCCGGCCGGCACGGAAATGGTGATGACGACGGTGCGTGAAGCACTGCGCGACGCCATGGCCGAAGAAATGCGCGCCGACGAAAAAGTCTTCGTCATGGGTGAAGAAGTCGCCGAATATCAGGGCGCCTACAAGATCACTCAAGGGTTGTTGCAGGAATTCGGTGAACGCCGTGTCATCGACACCCCGATCACCGAGCACGGTTTTGCCGGTATCGGCGTCGGTGCGGCGATGACGGGCCTGAAGCCCATCGTCGAATTCATGACATTCAACTTCGCCATGCAGGCGATCGACCAGATCGTCAACTCGGCCGCAAAGACGCTTTACATGTCGGGTGGCCAGATGGGTGCACCGATGGTGTTCCGCGGTCCTTCGGGCGCTGCTGCCCGCGTTGGCGCCCAGCATTCGCAATGTTACGCCGCATGGTACAGCAACATCCCCGGCCTCAAGGTCGTCATGCCTTACACGGCAGCTGACGCGAAGGGTCTTCTGAAGGCGGCTATCCGCGATCCGAACCCAGTCATCTTCCTTGAGAACGAAATTCTCTACGGCCAGAGCTTCGAAGTTCCGAAGCTTGACGATTTCGTACTGCCGATCGGCAAGGCGCGCATTCACCGCAAGGGCAATGATGCGACCATCGTTTCCTTCGGTATCGGCATGACCTACGCGATCAAGGCGGTTGCTGAACTCGAAAAGCTCGGCATCGACGTCGAACTGATCGACCTGCGCACCATCCGTCCGATGGATCTGCCCACCGTCATCGAATCGGTCAAGAAGACCGGTCGTCTGGTCACGGTCGAGGAAGGTTTCCCGCAGTCATCGGTTGGTGACTTCATCTCCAACCAGGTCATGCGCGCTGCTTTCGATTATCTCGATGCGCCGATCCTGACGATCGCCGGCAAGGACGTTCCGATGCCTTACGCGGCAAACCTCGAAAAGCTGGCTCTGCCAAACGTCGATGAAGTCGTTCAGGCTGTCAAAACCGTCTGCTACAAGTAAGGGGAGATGATTTTGAGTAAAATTAAACAAATCCTCCCGGCAACGGAAAACTGGTATCGCGTTCTGGGTTCCAAAGGGGCTCCTCAGTTCGAGCGTGTCGTCTTTTGGGCGATAATCAATGACGGTGAAGGCGATGTGATTGCTGGTGTCCCGCGTGAGTATATCGGCGTTATCGGCGCGGTTAGCGAATGGCTGAGCGATGTCGCCGGATATATCGAAGTCTCGCCGTCGCAGCTGGATCGGCTGGCGGAACATCCTGAAGAGTTGGAACAATATAATCTCGTTTGGGGGGACTAGTCATGCCTATCAACATCACCATGCCTGCCCTTTCTCCGACGATGGAAGAGGGCAATCTGGCCAAGTGGCTGGTCAAGGAAGGCGACAAGGTCGCACCCGGTGACGTGATTGCCGAGATCGAGACCGACAAGGCGACCATGGAAGTGGAAGCTGTCGATGAGGGCATCGTTGCCAAGCTCGTCGTTGCCGCTGGCACCGACGCGGTCAAGGTCAACGCCCTGATCGCCATCCTCGCTGCAGAAGGCGAAGATGTGGCCGAGGCGGCAAAGGGCGGCAATGCCGCTCCTGCTCCTGCTCCGTCTCAGGCCAAAGCCGAAGCGCCGAAGGAAGAGAAGACCGAAGCTGCGCCAGTCAAGGCTGAGCAGGTGGCTGCACCTTCCGCACCGGCGCCGGTGGCAAAGTCCGGCGAGCGCATCTTCGCTTCGCCGCTTGCCCGTCGTCTTGCCAAGGACGCTGGTCTCGATCTTTCAGCCGTGTCCGGTTCCGGCCCGCATGGCCGCATCGTCAAGACCGACGTGGAAAAGGCTGCCGCTTCCGGTGGTGCGAAGGCAGCTCCTGCCGCCGCAGCATCCGCAGGCGCACCGGCTCCGGCACTTGCCAAGGGCCCTTCCGAAGAAGCTGTTCTCAAGCTGTTCGAACCCGGCTCTTACGAGCTGGTGCCGCATGACGGCATGCGCAAGGTCATCGCCAAGCGTCTGGTCGGATCCAAGCAGACCGTTCCGCATTTCTACGTTTCCGTGGATTGCGAACTGGATACGCTTCTGGCGTTGCGCGCTCAGCTCAACGCGGCCGCTCCCGAAAAGGACGGCAAGCCGGCCTACAAGCTTTCGGTCAACGACATGGTCATCAAGGCGCTGGCTCTTTCGCTGCGCGACGTGCCGGATGCCAACGTCTCCTGGACGGAAAGCAACATGGTCAAGCACAAGCATTCGGATGTCGGCGTTGCCGTTTCCATTCCGGGTGGCCTGATCACGCCGATCATCCGCAAGGCGGAAGAGAAGTCGCTCTCCACCATCTCCAACGAGATGAAGGACTACGGCAAGCGTGCGAAAGAGCGCAAGCTGAAGCCCGAGGAGTATCAGGGCGGCACGACGGCCGTGTCCAACATGGGCATGATGGGCGTCAAGAGCTTCTCCGCTGTCATCAACCCGCCGCATGCCACCATTCTGGCGGTCGGCGCGGGCGAACAGCGCGCTGTCGTGAAGAACGGCGAGATCAAGATCGCCAATGTCATGACGGTCACGCTTTCCACCGACCACCGCTGCGTCGATGGCGCGCTCGGAGCCGAACTGATCGGCGCCTTCAAGCGCTACATCGAAAACCCGATGGGCATGCTGGTTTGATCGGAGAATAATATGGCGAAGTCGGTCCTCTGCTTTGGCGATTCCCTGACATGGGGACATGATGCGGAAAAGGGTGGCCGGCACAGCCATGACGATCTTTGGCCGAGCGTCTTGCAAAAGGCGCTCGGACCGGACGTGCAGGTGATCCATGAAGGGCTGGGCGGCCGCACCACCGCCTATGACGACATGACTGCCGATTGTGACCGCAATGGCGCAAGGATTCTGCCGACGCTTCTGCACAGCCATGCGCCGCTCGATCTGGTCATCATCATGCTCGGCACTAACGACATGAAACCGTCGATCCACGGATCGGCTATCATTGCCATGAAGGGCGTCGAGCGGCTGGTGAAGCTGGTCCGTAACCACGTCTGGCAGGTGCCGGACTGGGACGTGCCGGATGTTCTGATCGTCGCGCCACCGCAACTGTGCGAAACGGCCAACCCCGTGATGGGCGCGATCTTTCGTGATGCGATCGATGAATCGGCGATGCTCGCCCCGGTCTATCGGGATCTGGCCGACGAACTCGATTGCGGATTTTTCGATGCCGGGTCCGTTGCCCACACGACGCCGGTGGACGGCGTTCATCTCGATGCTGAAAACACGCGGGCCATCGGGCGCGGGCTGGAACCCGTCGTTCGCATGATGCTCGGACTTTGACAACAATTCTCGTTTCGGAACGGCATGCCGTGACCCGATAAGACAAGGTAGGAATCCTATGGCTCAATCTTATGACGTCATCATCATAGGCTCGGGACCGGGCGGCTACATCGCCGCAATCCGTGCAGCCCAGCTCGGCATGAAGGTTGCCGTCGTCGAGCGCGAGCACCTTGCCGGCATTTGCTCCAACTGGGGCTGCATTCCGACCAAGGCGCTGCTGCGCACCGCCGATGTCCTGCATACGGCTCAACACGCCAAGGATTACGGCCTGACGCTCGAAGGCTCGATCAAGCCTGATGTCAAGGCGATTGTCGCCCGTTCGCGCGGCATTGCCGCTCGCATGAACAACGGTGTCGGTTTCCTGTTCAAGAAGAACAAGGTCGATATCATCTGGGGTGAAGCAAAAATCACCAAGCCGGGCGAAATCGTCGTCGGCAAGTCCACCAAGCCGGTGGTTCAGCCGCAGGGTCCGGTTCCGAAGAACGCGCTGGGTGAGGGCACTTACACTGCCAAGCACATCATCGTCGCCACCGGCGCCCGTCCGCGCGCGCTTCCGGGTATCGAGCCGGATGGCAAGCTGATCTGGACCTATTTCGAGGCAATGAAGCCGGAAGAACTGCCGAAGTCCCTGCTCGTGATGGGTTCGGGCGCGATCGGCATCGAGTTCGCCAGCTTCTACCGCACCATGGGCGTTGACGTTACCGTCGTCGAGATCATGAGCCAGGTGATGCCGGTCGAAGATGCGGAAATTTCCGCCTTCGCCAAGAAACAGCTGGAAAAGCAGGGCATCAAGTTCCATCTGGAAACGAAGGTTTCCAAGGTCGAGAAGGCTGCGAATTCCGTCGCCGCGACGCTGGAGAAGAAGGACGGTTCGTCCGAGAAGATCACCGCTGACCGGATGATTTCGGCCGTCGGCGTTGTCGCCAATATCGAAGGCATCGGCCTTGAGGCTGTCGGCGTGAAGACCGATCGCGGTTTCATCGTCATCGACGGTTACGGCAAGACCAATGTACCTGGCGTTTATGCCATCGGCGACGTTGCCGGTCCGCCGCTGCTCGCCCACAAGGCCGAGCATGAGGCCGTCGTCTGCGTCGAGAAGATTGCCGGTCTGCCGAATGTTCACCCGACTGACAAGGCCAAGATCCCCGGCTGCACCTATTGCAACCCGCAGGTTGCCTCGGTTGGTCTGACGGAAGCCAAGGCGAAGGAACTGGGCCGCGATATCCGCGTCGGCCGTTTCTCTTTTGCGGCCAACGGCAAAGCCGTGGCGCTCGGCGAAGATCAGGGCATGGTCAAGACCATCTTCGACAAGAAGACCGGCGAACTGATCGGCGCGCACATGGTCGGCGCGGAAGTGACCGAGCTTATTCAGGGCTTTGTCGTCGCCATGAACCTCGAGACGACAGAAGAAGAACTGATGCACACGATCTTCCCGCATCCGACCATTTCCGAGTCGATGAAGGAAAGCGTGCTCGACGCCTACGGACGTGTGCTGAACGCATGATAGCCCCACGATACCCGGCATTGTCTAACTATGCCGGGTGTCCCATATGTCTCAACGCAGGTTCTTTAAGGGAGTGCGGGAATGGAAAATATCGGCTGGATTGCGGCAATCATCATCGGCGGCCTTGCCGGCTGGCTTGCCGGAAAACTCATGGATATGCGTTTCGGCATCTTCATGAACATCGTCCTCGGCATTGTCGGTTCGGTCGTTGCTGTTGCCGTACTTCGCACCTTCGATGTCTTCGTTCAGGACAGCAGGCTCGGCTATTTCGTAACGTCTTTCGTCGGCGCCAGCCTGTTGTTGTTTATCGCGAAGCTGGTCAGGCGCTGACAAGGCTGGTGTCCGGAAAGGGGCTTACGCTTTTTCTGGAATTGTTCTAAAGCATCGCGTCAATAAATGTGATGATCGCGGCAAGCGATAGAAGCAGGTTTCTTATGGTCACTATTCTCGACAGGACTTCGTCCGACGAAAAGCGCATCCGCCACCCGGAAAAGGTGCATCGGCCCGATACCGAGGTCATGCGCAAGCCGGAATGGATTCGCGTCAAGGCTCCGACGTCCAAGGGCTATCACGAGACGCGCGAACTGGTGCGCAGCCACAAGCTGGTAACCGTGTGCGAGGAAGCCGGCTGTCCGAATATCGGCGAATGCTGGGAGAAGAAACACGCGACCTTCATGATCATGGGCGAGATCTGCACCCGTGCCTGTGCCTTCTGCAACGTCGCGACCGGCAAACCCAATCCGCTGGATATGGATGAGCCGGAAAATGTCGCCAAGGCCGTTAAGCAGATGGGCCTCTCCCACGTCGTCATCACTTCGGTTGACCGTGACGATCTCGCCGATGGTGGTGCTGAGCATTTCGAGAAGGTGATCTGGGCGATCCGTGCGGCGTCTCCCAACACGACCATTGAAATCCTGACCCCCGACTTCCTGAAGAAGCCCGGCGCGCTTGAACGTGTCGTTGCGGCGAAGCCCGATGTCTTCAACCACAATATGGAAACCGTTCCGGGCAATTACCTCACGGTCCGCCCCGGCGCGCGTTATTTCCATTCCGTGCGCCTGTTGCAGCGGGTGAAGGAACTCGACCCCACCATGTTCACCAAATCAGGCATCATGGTCGGCCTTGGTGAAGAGCGTAACGAAGTGCTGCAGTTGATGGACGATCTGCGCAGCGCCGACGTGGACTTCCTGACCATCGGCCAATATCTGCAGCCGACCCGCAAGCACCACAAGGTCGAGGCCTTCGTCACGCCGGAAGAATTTAAGTCCTATGAGACGGTCGCCTATGCCAAGGGCTTCCTCATGGTCTCTTCCAGCCCGCTGACCCGCTCTTCGCACCATGCCGGCGACGATTTCGAGCGCCTGCGCGCAGCCCGTGAGAAGAAGCTTCTGGCCGCTGCTGAGTAAGTGCTGATCGGGGGCGGTTAGATTGCTCGCAAACGGCGCAATCTCTCTCCTACGTCATCCTCGCCCTTGAGGCGAGGATCCATAAGCGCAGAAGACGTCATCCTCGGGTCTAGCCCGAGGATGACGTCGAATGTGAGGTGAGGTTTGTTGTGAAGCCTCAACCTGATTTGCGGCGTTCACCTGAACTCCAGGCTGCAGCCTTCTCCGGCCGATGCGCCCGCATGCACAGGATGACGCTCAGTACCACCGAGCAGATCGCCACGATCTCTATGAGCGTCGGGCCGCGCCCCTCCCAGATGAAACCGTAAAGCAGCGCAAAAGCGTTTCGAACAGGATCATCTGCCCGACCATGGTGAGCGGTAGCAGGCGGCTCATGCGGTTCCAGAGGGCGTTGCCCAGAATGGACGCGGTGAAACCGAGGCCGGCGGCGATGGCCGCGAAGTGCAGCCAGTCCCCTGAACTATGACTTCCCCCGCCGAAGGCAAAGGCAGGGATTGCAAGCGCCAGAGCAAGCCCGCCGGTCACAACGCCGGTCATCATGTTCCAGTCGTCGGCACTGACATCGTGAAGGCGTGTCAGCCAGCGGGCATTGCCGACCGCAAAGGCCGTCCACGAAGCGAGCGCGCCAAGCGCACAGGCAAGTCCCACAAGACGCGAGACATCCAGCCCCGCATCGCTTTCCGTCAACGACTGCCACGAAATGCCAACAATACCGATGGCGCCAAAGGCGAGCGAAGGCCACAGTCGCCTGAGCGACACCGCGCCATGATCGCGACTGCCGATGATAGTAACGGCGACGGGCAGGAAACCGATGATGATAGAGGTGAAGGCGACACCGCTCAATTTCACCGCCGTCGATATGAAGACATAATAGGCGATGTTGCCAATCATGCTCAGCCAGCCGAGCGCAATCCACTCCTGTGCACCGAAATGGGCAGACACCTTTTTCAGGCGCGGTCCGATGATGATGAGCGAGATCAGCCCGTAGGTCAGGTAACGGGCCGTCGACAATTGCAGGGCGGAAAAATCCGGCACGAGTTTAGGGGCGAGAAAGATCGCTCCCCAGAGCGCGCCCGCCATTATGCCGTAAAAAACACCGAGGCTTGTCTTGTTCATGTCATCTCACATCCGCATTCACGATTGCCCGCGATGTGCCACAGCCCTTTGCAGCTGTCTTGACAAAAACTCCTGAGCGACGATGTCGGGTGGTTTCAGTGAACCCCGAAAGCCCGGCGATAGGCGGCGGGCGTTTCGCCCATCGCGTTGCGCATGGCACGCGTCAGCGCCGTCTGGTCGGAAAAGCCGGCCCGCAGGGCTATTTCGGCAATCGGCAGGGTGGATTGGCGCAGCAATGCGCAGACCTTGTCCAAACGCAGCTCCGCCAGCCAGCGGTGAGGGGAGAGACCGAATTCTTCGAGAAACAGCGCATGCAGGCGGCTGTCGCTGATCGCGGTACAGGATGCGAGCGTCTCGATGGTCCAGGGAAAAAACGGCTCCGCCCTGACGATCTCGCCGAGCGCGCGCAGGCGGCGGCGGGGATCGGTTCTTTCACTCGCAAGGCTGTCGACCAGCAGTGGCGCCCAAAGACCGGCAATATCCTCTCGTGGTCCATCCGACCCGATGACACCGCGCATATAGGCGATCAGTTGCCGTGTATCCTGCGCAATATCGAGAAACGGCATGCAAGAGAATCTCTCAAGCACCTGCTCAGGAACCGCACCTTCGTCGATATCGACGACCAGCGACCGGTTGATCGTCGTTGCTTCCTGGGTATGCGGTGCGTCGCGATGGATGAAGACCGCGCGCCCGGTGGACAACTCGTCCTGTCGTCCTGCGACATCGATCCGCAGACGCCCCGAGACCGGAAGAACGATCTGCACGAAGCTGTGCCGTTCCTTCGGTCTTTCCTGCGTATAGGTTCTGATATCGGCGGATGCGGTTATCATGAGATTGTCATTTCCATCGTGCAAAGAAACGGCCGCCTCGAAAAGCGGCCGGTTTCAGTCCTTGATTATGACATCGTCTTGAAGATTGGGCCAGCCGGCTTTATCGATCAGCATTGCTGGCCGGCGTCTAACATTCTTCCTTGGCGGTCGATTCGCCGCGTTTGCGCTTGCGCAGAACCGGCTTGTTCTCTCTCGCCTCGCATTTCGCAACGTCGATGAGATAGGCAAGCATCGGCATGCTGTTCATCGATGCGAGTTGCTTGGCGGATTCGAGAAGGTTGATGATGTTGGAAAAATCGTCCATCGGCTCACTCAGTGGCTCAAAGCGGTTATGTATCGGGTGTGAACCCAGAGATGAATACGCGGGGTGAAATTGGGAGCTACCGGCGCGTTTGCATCCAATGGGTGTAATATTAGTGGCAAATAAATAGCAATCCCTGTGAGGGAGTTGCAATAGTTAAATTTCCGTAATGGTCATGCGTAACAACAATATCGCTCCAGGGCGGATATCCGCGCGGCAGGACAATATTCCAACGGTTATGACGAGGTTTACGCTATGCCGCACTATCTTGATAGAGCCGAAGACGCAGCAAATATCATTGCCGTGGCGCAACGCATCATGGTCGTCGGCTGTTCGGGTGGCGGCAAGTCGACGCTGTCGCAAAAGCTCGCGTCCGCTTTCGGGCTTCGTTACATTTCCATGGATCGCGAGGTTTTCTGGTTGTCCGGCTGGCAGGCACGCCCGCGCGAAGAGCAGCGGCAGAGGATCGCCGTCATCGTTACCGAAGACCGATGGCTGATGGACGGCAGCAATCCGTCGTCGTTCGACATGCGCCTGCCGAGAACGGATATCGTTCTTTGGGTCCGCATGCCGCGCTGGCTTTGCCTGTGGGGCGCCATCAGCCGAATCATCAAGGGTTATGGCAAGGCGCGGCCTGAAATGGCGGTGGGTTGCCCCGAAAGAATGGACCTCGATTTCCTGCGTTATATCTGGAATTTCGAACGCCGCCACGCGCCGATCTTCGAGCAGAATTTCAAGGTTTATGGCCCCAACGTGCCGGTATTCCAGCTAAAAAGCCGAAAACAGCTGCGCCGCCTTCTTGATCTTCTTGTTATCGAGGATTAACTGCCGCTCATGCCACAGTTCGAAACGCATCGCCTTGTAAAACACTCGCCCGACCGCATGTACGACCTCGTCGCCGATGTGGAGAAGTACCCGCAGTTTTTGCCTCTTTGCGAAGCGCTGGTCATCCGTTCGCGCAAGGAGAGGGATGGCAAGGTGCTGCTGGTGGCGGATATGACGGTGGGCTACAAGGCCATCCGCGAGACCTTCACCACGCAGGTTCTGCTGAACCCGGCCGAGCGCGCTATCGACGTCAAATACATCGACGGCCCATTCAAGTTCCTCGACAATCGCTGGCGTTTCGAGGCTGCCGAAGGCGGCGGCTCGGCCGTTCACTTCTTCATCGACTACGAATTCAAGAACCGTCTACTCGGCGCGGTCATGGGCTCGATGTTCGACCGGGCCTTCCGCATGTTTGCCGAAGCCTTCGAGACCCGCGCCGATAAAATTTACGCGGACCCGGCCTGATCGAGGGCAATCAGCATCTCAAGCGCGGTTCTTATGGTCGCAAGACGGATTTCGGTACGACCGATCTCGCCGTAACGCATTTCGTGATGCAGGATTTTGCCGTTGCGCGCCATGGCGGCCAGATGCACCAGCCCCACCGGTTTATCGGTCGAACCGCCACCCGGACCGGCAATGCCTGTCACGGCCACGGCAAAATCAGCCCGTGAACGGAACAGGGCGCCATGCGCCATCTGCAACGCCGTCTGCCGGGATACCGCGCCGAAACTTGCCAGCGTTTCCGTGCCAACCCCCAGCATGTCCATCTTGGCTTCATTGGTATAGGTGACGAAACCGCGATCGACGACGGCGGAGGAGCCGGCGATTTCCGTCAGCGAACCGGCGATCAGACCGCCGGTGCAACTTTCTGCCGTGGAGACCATGAAGCCTTTGGCGGTAAAACCGGAAACGATCCGCCGCGCCAACTCTTCTATGTCAGCCGGAAACAGGCTCATAACGGTCTGCCCCTGTAAACGACGGTAGCGGTGGCGATCGCTGCGATGCCTTCCCGGCGACCGACGAAACCGATCGTCTCGTTGGTGGTCGCCTTGACGGAGCAGCGCTCAAGCGCAATGCCGAGTATTTCCGCCAGCTTCTCGCGCATGGCCTGCCGGTGCGGGCCGATGCGCGGCGCTTCGGCAATCAGCGACACATCCGCATTCATGATCGTGCCGCCATTGTCGCGGACTACTTTGGCTGCGTGTTCGAGAAAGATGCGCGAAGCGGCGCCTTTCCATTGCGGATCGGAAGGCGGGAAGTGATCGCCGATGTCGCCAGCACCACAGGTGGCAAGCAGCGCATCCGTCAGCGCATGCAGCGCCACATCGGCATCCGAATGGCCTTTCAGCCTCTGGTCATGTTCGATGAAGATGCCGCACAGCGTAACACCGTCTCCGGCCTCCAGCTGGTGTACGTCGTAACCATTGCCGGTGCGCACGTCAGGCATTGCATGAGAGAGCTTTTCATCGGCCATGGCGATATCCCGCTTCAGAGTGAGTTTCACATTGTCGACCGACCCTTCGGTCAGCGTCACCGGCAGGCCTGCCCATTCGGCGATCGATGCATCGTCGGTAAAATCGGTTTTTCCGGATTCGGCAGCGGCGCGGTGCGCGGCGAGGATTTTGCCATAACCGAAACTCTGTGGTGTCTGCGCCGCATAAAGCCCCTGTCTGGAAACGGTCTCCACGACAGAATCACCTGCGCCGCGCTTCAATGTGTCGGTGACGGGGAGAGCGGGGAGAACGCCACTCGCACCGGCCCGATGCAGAGCCACGATGCGCTCCAGCATGTTCATGGCGACGAAAGGCCGCACGGCATCGTGGATCATCACATGCGTCAGATCCTGCGAGGCAAGAGCTTCCAACCCGGCCAGCACCGATTGCTGGCGTGTCGCACCGCCCGTAACGGTGACGATCCGCTCACCGGCATTCAGCCGTTCGATGATCGGCGACAGCAGTGCCGTATCGTCGGCATGGATGACGACCACGATCGGGGAGGCATCGCCCCAGCCAAGAAAGGTCGACAGCGTATGCTCGATCACGGCTTTGCCGCCGATGGGGCGATATTGTTTCGGCCCTTCCTCGGGGGAGCCGGCTCTTTCTCCGCGTCCTGCGGCGACGATGACGATGCCGAGTTTCATAGTACTTTCCTGCATTGGTCTTATGCTTTGCACGCAACCCTCAATGGTTGACAGTCCTGCTCTAGCGTTTCAAAACCCGGATGGCCAGCCCGATAAGACGCGGTATCTGCCCTGCATGCTGCAGGATCGGTGGCCCTTGCTCATTCGAACCTGCACAAATTGCTGTCGACAGCAAAAGAGGCAGGCAGGCGCTTAGCAAATAAAAGATGCAACCCACTAAAAGTGCTTGGCAAGCGCGCAAACACTGTCTAAAAATAATGCATATAACCCTTCTGCACGAAAGATCATCAGTTGCCCCCTCCGGAGTTGTCAGAACCGTTTAGCATCGGCTCAGTTACGATCCGTAATCGCGCGGTGCTGGCGCCCATGTCGGGCGTGACGGATCTGCCGTTCCGGCAGCTCGCCTGGCGTTATGGCGCCGGCCTCGTTGTTACTGAAATGGTGGCAAGCCGCGAACTCGTCGCCAACCGCGGTGAGTCCTGGGCGCGGCTGAAAAACGCCGGCATGGTTCCGCATATGGTGCAGCTTGCCGGACGCGAAGCGCATTTCATGGCCGAGGCGGCAAAGATTGCAGCCGATAATGGCGCGGGGATCATCGATATCAACATGGGCTGTCCCGCCAAGAAGGTGACGGGCGGTTATTCCGGTTCGGCATTGATGCGCGATCCCGATCATGCCCTGTCGCTGATCGAGGCGACGGTCGGTGCGGTCGATGTGCCCGTAACGCTGAAGATGCGGCTCGGCTGGGACGAAAACACCATCAATGCCCCCGAAATTGCCCATCGCGCCGAAGCGGCGGGGGTTCAGCTCATCACCATTCACGGCCGCACCCGCATGCAGTTTTACGAAGGTCGCGCGGACTGGGACGCCATTCGCGCCGTGCGGGACGTGATTTCCGTGCCGTTGATTGCCAATGGCGATGTTGAGACCGCCGCGGATGCGCGCGAAATCCTGCGCCGTTCCGGCGCGGACGCCGTCATGGTTGGTCGCGGCGCACAGGGCCAGCCCTGGCTGCCGGCGGTTCTGGCAGGACATGCCGCGCCGCAACGCGACGAGATCGCCGGCATCGCTGTCGAACATTACGACATGATGCTGGAATTTTATGGAAGGGAAGCCGGTCTTCGGCATGCCCGCAAACATCTGGGCTGGTATCTCGACCGTTTCGCGCCGGAGATCACCACACCTGACAAGGCTCAAATCATGACATCGCGCGATACGGGGGAGGTGGCGGATCTGCTGCGCTCCGCCCTGTGCAAAAATGCGGGCGAAGCCGCAAGGAAGGCCGCATGAGCGCTGATAAACATAGCCCGGCAGACGCGGATCCGCTTGCCATGGCAGTTCTCAATGCGGTGCAGAACCCCGTCATTCTCGTGGATGCCGAAGGTTTCATCGCGTTTGCCAATTGGGAAGCCGAAGCCTTTTTCGGGGCGAGCGCCTCCCATCTCGCCCGCTACCGCGTCTCCACCTTCATTCCCTTCGGCAGCCCGCTGCTTGCGCTCATTGATCAGGTGCGGGAACGCCGCGCGCCGGTGAATGAATACCGGGTCGATCTGAGCTCGCCGCGGCTTGGACAGGACAAGCTGGTCGATCTTTATGTTGCGCCTGTTGTCAGCGAAGCGGGATCGGTGGTCGTCGTCTTCCAGGAAAGGTCAATGGCCGACAAGATCGACCGGCAATTGACCCACCGGGCGGCTGCGCGCTCCGTCACCGGCCTTGCCTCCATGCTGGCGCATGAGATCAAGAACCCGCTTTCGGGCATTCGCGGTGCGGCACAGCTTCTGGAGATGTCGGTCCCGGACGAGGACCGCGCCTTGACCCGACTGATCTGCGACGAGACCGACCGCATCGTCTCACTGGTCGACCGTATGGAAGTGTTTTCTGATGAGCGGCCGGTGGACCGCGTGCCGGTCAACATCCATTCGGTGCTCGACCATGTGAAGGCCATCGCCAAGGCAGGGTTCGCCCGCAATATTAAGATCTCTGAAAATTACGATCCGTCGCTGCCGGCGGTCTATGCCAATCGCGACCAGCTGGTGCAGGTTTTTCTCAATCTGGTGAAGAATGCGGCGGAAGCCGTCGGTAACCAGCCGGAGGGTGAGATTCTGCTGACCACGGCCTATCGGCCCGGCATGCGTATGTCGGTGGCCGGTAGCCGGGAGCGCATTTCGCTGCCGCTGGAATTCTGCGTGCACGACAACGGGCCGGGGGTTCCGGCCGATCTTTTGCCGCATCTCTTCGACCCCTTCATCACCACCAAGACGAATGGTTCGGGCCTGGGCTTGGCACTTGTCGCCAAACTCATCGGCGCCCATGGCGGCATTGTCGAATGCGACAGCCAGAACCATCGCACGACTTTCCGCGTATTGATGCCCGTCTCGCCGGAAGTGGCGCTGGACGACCGCATTTTGCCGAACACGACAGGAAATGACCTATGACAGCTACTATCCTCGTCGCCGATGATGATGCCGCGATCCGCACGGTACTCAACCAGGCGCTCAGCCGTGCCGGTTACGACGTGCGCATCACGTCCAATGCCGCAACGCTCTGGCGCTGGGTTTCTGCCGGCGAGGGCGATCTGGTCGTGACAGATGTCGTGATGCCGGATGAAAACGCCTTCGATCTTCTGCCGCGCATCAAGAAGGCCCGTCCGGACCTGCCGGTTCTGGTGATGAGCGCCCAGAACACCTTCATGACGGCGATCAAGGCCTCGGAGAAGGGCGCTTACGACTACCTGCCCAAGCCATTCGACCTGACGGAGCTGATCGCCATCATCGGCCGCGCCTTGTCGGAGCCGAAGCGCAAACCCGCCAAGCTGGATGACGACATGCAGGATGGCATGCCGCTCGTTGGCCGCTCGGCGGCGATGCAGGAAATCTACCGCGTTCTCGCCCGCCTGATGCAGACCGACCTGACGCTGATGATCACCGGCGAATCCGGCACCGGCAAGGAGCTGGTGGCGCGCGCGCTGCATGATTACGGCAAGCGCCGCAACGGTCCCTTCGTCGCCATCAACATGGCGGCAATTCCGCGTGACCTGATCGAGATCCGAACTGTTCGGCCATGAGAAGGGCGCCTTCACCGGCGCGCAGAACCGCTCGACCGGCCGTTTTGAACAGGCCGAGGGCGGAACGCTGTTCCTCGATGAAATCGGCGATATGCCGATGGACGCCCAGACACGTCTGCTGCGCGTGTTGCAGCAGGGCGAATATACGACGGTCGGTGGGCGCACGCCGATCCGTACCGATGTCCGCATCGTTGCCGCCACCAACAAGGACCTGAAACAGTCGATCAATCAAGGCCTCTTCCGCGAGGACCTCTATTACCGCCTGAACGTCGTGCCGCTGCGGTTGCCGCCGCTGCGCGACCGTGCCGAGGATATTCCCGATCTCGTGCGCCATTTCATCCAGCAGGGTGAAAAGGAAGGACTGGAAGGCAAGCGTTTCGAGACCGAGGCGCTGGAAGTCATGAAGGCCTATGCCTGGCCGGGCAACGTACGCGAGCTGGAAAACCTAATCCGCCGGCTGATGGCGCTTTATCCGCAGGAAGTCATCACCCGCGAAATCATCGAGCAGGAATTGCAGTCGGATGTTTCAGACAGCCCGCTCGACAAGATGGCGGTCCGCACCGGCTCGCTGACCATTTCGCAGGCGGTCGAGGAGAACATGCGGGACTATTTCGCAAGTTTCGGCGAAGGCCTGCCTCCTCCAGGTCTTTACGACCGTGTACTGCGCGAACTGGAATATCCGCTGATTCTCGCCGCGCTGACGGCGACGCGTGGCAACCAGATCAAGGCCGCCGATCTTCTCGGATTGAACCGCAATACGCTGCGCAAGAAGATCCGCGAGCTTGGCGTTTCCGTCTATCGCAGTTCCCGCCCCAGCTGAGAATGTTGACAAGGCCGCAGTTGTCGTTGCATTTTCGCCACATTGTGTTGCTTGGAAAACACTAGGATGGAGAGAGATTCGCCGGCACGAGGCGGATTCACCCATTTTCGCAAATGTGGTGCTGGCTAGTCAGCGATTGGGAGAAATGCATGCGGAAACCCGCCGCCGAAAAAGCCGTTGCCGAAGACGCAGCGGGAATGGTGGTAGCCGATCGCAGGATGTCTTTCGCTCTGCCGGGGCTGGTGCTTGCCGGCGTCGCCCTTATTTGCGCCATCCTCACCCTCTTCGTGCTTCTGGGCGTGACGCCGATTGCGCCGACATCGAATGTCGTCATCGCCTCTGTTGTCATCAACTCGATCTTCGTGATCGGGCTGATGTTCCTCATCGGCCGGGAAATCAACCGCCTGCTGAAGGCGCGCAAAAAGGGCAGGGCAGCTGCTCGCCTGCACGTCCGCATCGTTGTGCTGTTTTCCATCGTGGCGATCACGCCGGCCGTTCTCGTCGCCATCTTCGCCAGTCTGACGCTGAATGTCGGTCTCGACCGCTGGTTCTCCCTCCGTACCCAGTCGATCGTCGATTCCTCCAGCAATATCGCCCAGGCCTATATGATGGAGAATGCCGGTTATCTTCAGGGCCAGACCCTGTCGATGGCAACCGACCTCGACCGCAACCGCGCACTGTTCTATCTCGACCGCACTGGCTTCGTTGATTTGATGACCCGTCAGGCCAAGGGCCGTGGCCTTCTTGGTGCGTTTCTGGTGCAGGAAGACGGTGACGCGGTCGCGCAGGCCGATATCAAGACGGAAAAGCCGCTTCCCGCCATCCCGCACGATGCGCTCGAAAAGGCTGCTGCCGGTCAACCGACCCTTATTCCGCCTGGTATTACCAATCTCGTCGGTGCCATCATCAAGCTTGAGGGCATCAACGGCACCTTCCTTTACACCGTGCGCGCCGTCGATCCCAAGGTGATGGGCGCGATGCGGCTGATGGAGGAGAACCGCGCCGAATACAAGGCGATGGAAGCGGGCCGCGCGCCGCTGCAGATCGCCTTTGCGATCCTCTATCTCGGTTTCGCGCTGATCGTGCTTCTCGCGGCGATCTGGACGGCGATTGCTGTCGCCGACCGCATCGTGCGACCGATCCGTCTTCTCATCAGCGCCGCAGACAGTGTTGCTACCGGCAATATGCATGTGCTGGTTCCCGTTCGCGCCGTTGATGGCGACGTCGGGCGTCTGTCGCGCACCTTCAACAAGATGGTCTCGGAACTGCGCAGCCAGCAGGAGCAGATCATTGAGGCGAAAGACGATATCGACGATCGCCGCCGCTTTATCGAGGCGGTGCTGTCGGGCGTTACCGCCGCCGTCATCGGTGTTGACGAGAACCGCAAGATCACCATCGTCAATCCTTCGGGCGAAGAGTTCCTGGCGCAGACCTCCGAGCAGCTTATCGGCGCGGAACTGTCGGAGATTGCGCCTGAGATCGAAGAAGTCGTCACCGAGGCCAACACCTGGTCGCGTGGCAACTTCCGCAAGCAGATCAACATCATGCGACGCGGCAAGGAGCGTACCCTCAATGTGCAGGTGACGCGCGAGGATGCCCGCGACAGCCGCGACAGCTACGTCATCACGCTCGACGACATCACCGATCTCGTCATCGCCCAGCGCTCGACCGCATGGTCCGACGTTGCGCGGCGCATCGCCCACGAGATCAAGAACCCGCTGACGCCGATCCAGCTTTCCGCCGAGCGCATCAAGCGCCGTTTCGGCAAGCAGATCGATGAAAGCGACCGCGCCGTTTTCGACCAGTGTACGGATACCATCGTCCGGCAGGTTGGAGACATCGGCCGCATGGTGGACGAGTTCTCGGCCTTTGCGCGCATGCCGAAACCGACGAAGGAAAAGTCGGACCTGCGTTCGATTTTGAAGGACGCGGCATTCCTGCGCGAAATCAGCGCCGCCGACACGAAATTTACGACGGAGCTGGGTGACATTCCGCTGGAGGGCATGTTCGATGCCCGCATGCTGGGACAGGCCTTCGGCAACCTCATCAAGAATGCGACGGAAGCGATCGAGGCGGTGGAAGGCGAAAAGCGGCCGGGTAAAATCCTGGTGCGTGCATCCTTCGATGAAGCCAACTCCCGTTTCGTGGCTGATATCATCGACAATGGCCGCGGCCTGCCCGTCGAGAACCGTCACCGCATTCTCGAACCCTATATGACGATGCGGGATAAGGGCACGGGCCTCGGCCTCGCCATCGTCAAGAAGATCATTGAAGAGCATGGCGGATATCTGGAACTCCACGATGCCCCGCCGGAGTTCGACCATGGCCACGGCGCCATGATCAGAGTGCTGCTGCCCTATATCGAGGCGGTCGGCGGCAAAAATAACAAGGAAGCAGCATATGGCGTCTGATATTCTGGTCGTGGATGACGAAGCGGATATTCGCGAAATCGTGGCGGGTATTCTTTCCGACGAGGGCCACGAGACGCGTATGGCGTTCGACAGCGACAGTGCGCTGGCCGCCATTTCGGAACGCGTGCCGCGTCTGATCTTTCTCGACATCTGGATGCAGGGGTCGAAACTCGACGGTCTGGCGCTGCTGGACGAGATCAAGAGCCGCCACCCCGATATTCCGGTGGTCATGATTTCCGGTCACGGCAACATCGAAACCGCCGTCAACGCCATCAAGCGCGGTGCGTTCGATTTCATCGAAAAGCCGTTCAAGGCGGACCGCCTTATCCTGATTGCCGAACGGGCGCTGGAAAACTCCAAGCTGAAGCGCGAGGTTCAGGAACTCAAGAAGCGCACCGGTGATGCGGTTGAACTCGTCGGCGCGTCGCTCGCGGTTTCGCAGCTTCGCCAGACCATTGACCGGGTAGCGCCGACCAACAGCCGCATCATGATCCTCGGCCCCTCCGGTTCCGGCAAGGAACTGGTGGCGCGCATGGTGCACAAGAAATCCTCGCGGGCCACCGGGCCTTTCGTGGCGCTGAATGCCGCGACGATTACGCCCGACCGCATGGAAATTGCGCTGTTCGGCACGGAAGGCCTGCCCGGACAGCCCCGCAAGGTAGGCGCCTTGGAGGAAGCCCATCGCGGCGTTCTTTATCTCGATGAAGTCGGTGAAATGCCGCGCGAAACGCAGAATAAGATCCTGCGCGTGCTGGTCGACCAGCAATTCGAGCGTGTCGGCGGCGGCAAGCGGGTGAAGGTGGATGTACGCATCATTTCCTCGACGGCCCATCACCTCGAAAGCCTGATCGCCGAAGGCCAGTTCCGCGAAGATCTCTATCATCGTCTCGCCGTGGTGCCGGTGAAGGTACCGGCGCTGTCGGAGCGGCGTGAGGATATTCCTTTCCTCGTCGACATGTTCATGCGGCAGATTTCCGAGCAGGCCGGCATCCGTCCGCGCAAAATCGGCGATGACGCCATGGCCGTTCTCCAGACGCATGACTGGCCGGGCAACATCCGCCAGCTTCGCAACAATATCGAGCGGCTGATGATTCTGGCGCGTCCCGAGGGCGGCGAAGCGCCGATCTCGGCCGACATGCTGCCGGCGGATATCGGCGACATGCTGCCGAAGATTTCGGCGCAGGGTGACCAACACATCATGACCCTGCCGCTGCGTGAGGCGCGTGAAATGTTCGAGCGGGACTATCTGGTCGCCCAGATCAACCGTTTCGGCGGCAATATTTCGCGAACGGCGGAATTTGTCGGCATGGAAAGATCGGCACTGCATCGCAAACTGAAATCTCTCGGCGTATAAGAGACGAAGGCCAAGTCGCCGTAATCGATTATTCCGTCAGAGAGACAGTATGAAAGTTATCATTTGCGGCGCAGGGCAGGTGGGTTACGGCATCGCAGAGCAATTGTCGCGTGAGGATAACGAAATATCGGTGATCGATACCGCCGCGTCGCTCATTGCCGCCATCACCGAGACGCTGGATGTGCGCGGTTATGTCGGTCATGGCGCCCATCCCGACATGCTGGCGAAGGCTGGTGCGGATCAGGCCGACATGATCATCGCCGTGACCTTGCATGACGAGATCAACATCGTCGCCTGCGAGGTGGCGCATGCGCTGTTCAGTGTGCCGACCAAGATCGCCCGTATCCGCGACCAGAGCTATCTGAAGCCGGAATATGCCGATCTCTTTAGCCGCGAGAACATGTCGATCGACGTGACGATTTCGCCGGAAGTCGAAGTCGGCAAGATGGTGCTCAGGCGCATCGCCTTTCCGGGCGCCACCGATGTCGTGCGTTTCGCCGACGATACGATCTTTATGCTGGCGATCGAATGTATGGAGGACTGCCCGGTCATCAACACGCCGCTGCAGCAGCTTTCCAACCTCTTTCCGGACCTGATCGCGACGGTGGTGGGCGTCTACCGGAACGGCGTCCTCAAGGTCACGCATTCCTCCGAACAGTTGCGGGCGGGCGATCTCGCCTATGTGATCTGTCAGCGCCAGCATGCCCGCCGTACCCTCAGCCTCTTCGGCCACGAGGAACAGGAGGCGCAGCGCATCGTGATCGCGGGTGCCGGCAATATCGGCCACTTCGTCGCCCACAAGATCGAGGAGATGCAGCCGAAAACGCGGGTGAAGATCATCGAGGCGGATCGGGACAGGGCTGTTGCCGCATCCGAGCAGCTCAGCAACACCATCGTCATGCACGGTTCGGCGCTGGACCAGAAGATTCTGATGCAGGCCGACATTCAGGATGCGGACCTGATCGTGACGCTTACCAACAACGACCAGACCAATATTCTGGCGGCCGTGATGGCCAAGCAGCTCGGCTGCAAATCCAACCTTGCGTTGTTGAACAGCTCGTCCTTTCACGATGTCGCGGCATCGCTCGGTCTCGATGCCTATATCAACCCAAGGGCCGTCACCATTTCGCGTGTTCTCCAGCATGTGCGCAAGGGCCGCATTCGTTCGGTTTACGCCGTCCAGCGCGGGTCGGCGGAGGTGATCGAAGCGGAGGCGCTGGAGACGTCGCCGCTGGTCGGCCAGTCATTCCGTGACATCGATATGCCTGATGGTGTGCGCATCGGCGCGATCTATCGCGACGGCGTGGTGATACGCCCGGATGGCAGCACGAAAATCAAGGCGAAAGACCGCGTCGTGCTGTTTGCATCCGCCGATGCGGTGCGCGACGTGGAACAGCTTTTCCGGGTTTCGATACAATATTTCTGACTGTTTCGGATCGAAAAAGCGGGTCAATACTTGTACTCATTCGGCTGTTTTCGCCGTTGCGGAACAGGGCACGATTTGATACCAGAGGTGCTGGTCAGCCAAGCGGGGGACAAGACTTGGTCGGCTTATTATTGATTGATTATTTTCCGGTATCCCTGCCGGCAAAAAAGAAAGAAGCGGCGCCATGGCGGAACGTTCTCAAAACCTTCAGGATCTTTTCCTCAATACCGTTCGTAAGCAAAAGATTTCGCTCACGATTTTTCTGATCAACGGCGTCAAGCTGACGGGCGTTGTCACATCCTTCGACAATTTCTGCGTGCTTTTGCGCCGTGACGGTCACTCGCAGCTTGTCTACAAGCATGCGATCTCCACCATCATGCCCGGCCAGCCGATGCAGATGTTCGAGAGTGAAGAAGGCGCGGCCTGATCCGGCTCCCTCAACGGTATCTTCGACATAAGCTGACCCGGACCGGGAACATTTCCGGTCCTATCAGGTTAATCCCGATAGTCGCCCGCACCGATGCGGTCGGCTACAATTTCCTTTCTTGATAAGGCTGAGCCAATTACGACGCGCGACACCTCGAACGAATCGATCATTCCCGAGCAGGAAAAACACCGCGACGACATGCATGCGGTGGTTATCGTGCCTGTCCTCAAGCAGCAACGCGAAAGTCGCGATGCAGCCGTGGGTCCGGTTTCTCCGGTGCGGTCTGTCGAAGCCAAGCTTGAGGAAGCAAAGGGGCTGGCGCTCGCCATCGATCTTGAGGTGACTCAAGGGCTCATCGTGCCGGTCAACCAGCCGCGCCCGGCCACATTGTTCGGAACCGGCAAGATCGAGGAAATCGGTCATCTCCTGGATGAAACCAATTCCGGTCTGGTGATCGTCGATCATCCCTTGACGCCGGTGCAGCAGCGCAATCTTGAAAAACAATGGAATGCCAAGGTCATCGACCGGACCGGTCTCATCCTTGAAATCTTCGGCCGCCGTGCTTCCACCAAGGAAGGCACGCTGCAGGTCGATCTGGCACACCTGAACTACCAGAAGGGCCGCCTCGTCAGAAGCTGGACCCACCTTGAACGCCAGCGCGGTGGTGCGGGCTTCATGGGTGGTCCGGGTGAAACGCAGATCGAGGCCGACCGCCGACTGCTGCAGGATCGTATCGTCAAGCTGGAACGCGAGCTGGAGCAGGTGGTGCGTACCCGCCAGCTTCACCGCGCCAAGCGCCGCAAGGTGCCACACCCGATCGTGGCGCTGGTCGGCTACACCAACGCCGGCAAATCCACGCTGTTCAACCGCATCACCGGTGCTGGCGTCCTGGCGGAAGACATGCTGTTCGCCACGCTCGATCCGACATTGCGCCGCATGAAGCTGCCGCATGGCCGCACGGTCATCCTGTCCGACACGGTCGGTTTCATCTCCGATCTGCCGACGCATCTGGTCGCTGCCTTCCGCGCGACGCTGGAAGAGGTGCTCGAGGCCGATCTCGTTCTGCATGTGCGCGATATGTCCGATCCGGACAATGCCGCCCAGTCGGCGGATGTGCTGCGCATTCTCGGCGATCTCGGCATTGACGAGAAGGAAGCTGAAAAGCGCATCATCGAGGTCTGGAACAAGGTCGATCGTCTCGAACCGGAAGCGCATGACGCCATCATCGAGCGTGCCGAAGGCCGCGCCAATATTCGTGCTGTTTCAGCCGTTACGGGCGAGGGCGTCGATGCCCTGATGGATGAGATTTCGGGGCGTCTGTCCGGTGTCCTGACGGAAACGACCGTTGTCCTCTCCGTCGAGCAATTGCCGCTGATCTCCTGGGTCTACAGCAATTCCATCGTCGACAGCCGTGAAGACCATGAGGACGGATCGGTTGCGCTCGATGTGCGGCTGTCGGAGGCGCAGGCCACCGAACTGGAACGGAAGCTCGGCAAGGCAACCGTCCGCGAGCGGGAAGACTGGGAGCAGTAAGCGCTCCGAGAACGATGGCGGAGCTTACCTCACACTCGACGTCATCCTCGGCCTTGTGCCGAGGATCTGCCAACCTCTCGTAAAATCGATACGTCGCAGATGCTCGGGACAGGCCCGAGCATGACGACGGAGAGGCTTCGGCCTTCGTTACCAGTCTAGGGGAGCGCCGGGCGCTCTTACTTTTCCGGCATATCCAAGTGATCAGGACAAAACCGTGTCGAGCGAGCGTTCGATGCGTTTCGCCGCTTGCCACAGGTCTTCCATTCGCTCAAGGCTCGCCTCTTGCAGCGTCTCGCCATTTTCGGTGAGCGACGTTTCTATGTGATTGAAACGCCTGCGGAATTTCGTATTGGTGCCACGCAGCGCGTCTTCGGGGTCTGCCTTGACGTGGCGGCCGATATTGACGAGCGCGAAGATAAGATCGCCGAGTTCGTCCGAAACCTTCTCCGGTTTCCCCTCGGCCATCGCCTCGCGCAGTTCGGCTATCTCTTCCTCGATCTTGTCGAGAATGGGAGCGGGATCCGACCAGTCGAAACCGGCGCGTGCGGCCTGTTCCTGTAGCTTCAGAGCCTCGGTCAGCGCCGGCTGGCTGCGCTGCACGCCGCCCAGAAAACCGGCCTTGAAATCCTCGGTAATACCCCGGCGGGCGCGGCGCTCTGCCCGTTCGCGTTTTTCCTCGGCCTTGATCTGGTCCCATTGCAGCTTGACGCTCTCAGGCGTATCGGCACCAGAGACAGCGAAGACATGCGGATGGCGGCGGATCATTTTCGAGGTGACGGCCTCAACCACGTCGCCAAAGGCGAATTCGCCCCGTTCCTCGGCAATGCGGGAATGGAAGACCACCTGCAACAACAGGTCGCCCAGCTCATCGCAGAGATCGTCCATATCCTTGCGCTCAATCGCGTCGGCAACTTCGTAAGCCTCTTCGATGGTGTAGGGCTTGATCGTCTCGAAGGTCTGGACGACGTCCCAGGGGCAACCGGTTTCCGGCTGGCGCAGGGCTTCCATGATCTCGATCAGGCGGGAAATATCCTTCAAGGCTTCCATAGTGTCTCAAACCTTCATTCTTTGTTTTTACGCATTGTCCTGATGGAAAACCGCTACGCAGTTTTCCTGGTAGTGCTCTTAATTCAGCGGAATGTCGTTGCCGCTCTTTGACGACTGGTAGTTACGGGAAAGATCGTCATACGCGGCTTTGATACGGGCCGTCTGCGCCTTCAGTTTGCTTTTCAGCGGATCGTCCTCACTCTCCACCAGATCGGCGATGAAGAAAGAGTTCCAGAAGGCGTTGTTGCGGCGATATCCACCCGGCTCCAGCCCGAAAACTTCCTTGAGGATTTTCAGGTCGTGCGGGATGGCGAAAGCGTCGCGCAGATCCTCGTGGCTGAAAAAGGAGTAGAAATTGTCGAAGCCCGCCCAAGTGATGGCGGACATGCACATGGTGCAAGGTTCATGGGTGGAAAGGAAAATCAGCTCCTTGGTATTCGGTTTTTCGCCCAGTTCGTAAAACCGTTTCAGCGCATGCACTTCGCCATGCCAGAGCGGGTTTTCCAGCTCGTTATTCGTCTCGGCGATCACCAGCGACAGGTCGGATTTGCGCAGGATCGCCGCACCGAACACCTTGTTTCCAAGGCTGACGCCGCGCGCCGTCAAGGGCAGGATATCGTGTTCGATGACATCGAGAAGACGGGCGGCGATGGTGGAATTGGTCAAGGGTCTGATCCTTCGTGCCGCTTTACCGGAAGCGGTTTTCGCATGGAGAAATCGACGAAAATGGTCCTCTCTTGTTCGGCGCGAGGGCCTGGTTTGTCAAGGGATTCTCAGCGGATTCCCATGCCTCAGACAGGGGCGAAAAACGGCTGCCGGTTGGTTTTCCTCAAAAACAGGGGTCTTCGAGAAATAAAAATCCAGGTGCCGGAAAGGCTTGAATTTCTGTTTCTTCAATCTTGCACCGCAATGCGGGATATATGTCCAATGCACAACGAACATGATTTTTCCGCAGCTGGCGACCGCCTTTCTACCTTCCCCGCTTTCTTCCGGGTTGAGGGACGGCAGGTTGCTGTTTTCGGCAATGGCGACGAAGCTTTTGCGAAGGTTAGGCTCCTTGCCAACACCAATGCGCATATCGTTGCCTATGCCGACCAGCCGGAAACGGATTTTTCGCGCTATCTCAACGAAAATCGTATCGATCATCGAGCTCAGGGTTTCGCCAGCAAGTTGATCGAAGGCGCAACGCTGGTTTTTGCCGCCACCGGAGACGAGGCGCTGGACCGCGAGATCGTTACGGCTGCACGCGCGAAGAAAATCCCCGCCAATGCGGTGGATCAGCCGGAATTCTGCGATTTCTTCACGCCGGCGATTGTCGCCCGCGCGCCCGTCGCCATCGCCATCGGCACCGAAGGGGCAGGGCCGGTTCTTGCCCAGATGATCCGCGCGCGTATCGACCAGATGCTCTCGCCGTCGCTTGGCAAACTTGCGCGCCTTGCCGTGCAATATCGTGACGCCGCCGAGCAGAATGTTCCCAAGGGAGCCTTGCGGCGCAATTTCTGGCGGCGGTTTTTTTCCGGCGCTGTCGCGGATGCTGTTGCCCTCGGCGATACGCTTTCCGCCCGCGATGCCGCTGACCGTCTGCTGCAATCGCCCGAACGCAGCGAAGGCCGTGTCTGGCTTGTCGGCGCCGGTCCGGGTGCTGAAGACCTGTTGACGCTGCGCGCGCAGCGCGTGCTGATGGAGGCCGACGTCATCGTTTATGATGCGCTGGTGCCGCAGGCGATCGTCGATATGGGCCGCCGCGATGCCGAAAGGTTGTCTGTCGGCAAGCGCAAGGGCTGCCATACGAAGTCGCAGGACGAAATCAACCGCCTGCTGGTGCGTCTCGGCAAGGACGGCAAGCGCGTCGTTCGCCTCAAATCCGGTGATCCGCTGGTCTATGGCCGGGCGGGCGAGGAAATGGCGGCGCTGCGCAATGCCGGTATCGGCTACGAGATCGTGCCCGGCATCACCTCCGCCTTCGCCGCCGCTGCGGATTTCGAATTGCCGCTGACGTTGCGCGGTGTCGCCTCGTCGCTGATTTTCACCACCGGCCACGATCTGACCGGCGATGTCTTGCCCGATTGGGCACGTCTCGCCGTTTCCGGCGCCACCATTGCCGTCTATATGGGCCGCAGCGTTGCAGCCTCGGTCGCGACAAGGCTGATCGAGGCAGGTCTCGGCGTGGAAACGACTGTGGCCGTCATCGAAAATGCCAGCCGCGCGGATCGCCGCCTGCTGCATGGCACATTGAACGATCTGCCCGACCTCGAACATCGCGATGAACTGACCGGTCCGGTCATGGTCATCATCGGCGATGCGGTGGCGGGCGCCAATTTCGGCAGGTCCGAGGCGCTTGCGCTTGGCTCAAAGCCAGCGAACCTCAAACGGGAGTATGCAAATGGCTGACAAGGTTTTGACCGCCAACCGCCTGGGCGATGGTATCGCCGTCTGGCTCGACGCCAATGGCGAATGGACGGAGAACCTGCAGGGTGCGATCGTTGCGCGCCATGCGGAGGCCGTTGCGTCGTTCGAGGAAATCGGCAAGCGCGATTTTTCCGCCAACAAGGTCGTCGACGTGAATATCGTCGATGTCATTGAGGAGAACGGCAAGCTTTGGCCGACCCGTCTTCGCGAGCGCATTCGCGCCGCTGGCCCGACCATGCACTATGCCAACGGCTTCAAGCCGGCCGATGCAGCATTTATCGCAGTCTGAGGAAGAATATGTACCGTTACGACGAATTCGATCACGCATTTGTTGAAGGCCGCGTGGCACAGTTTCGCGATCAGGTAGAGCGCCGGCTGTCCGGCGAGCTGGCCGAGGACGCGTTCAAGCCGCTGCGCCTGATGAACGGCGTATACCTCCAGCTCCATGCCTACATGCTGCGCGTCGCCATTCCCTACGGTACGCTGAATTCCAAGCAGATGCGGATGCTGGCCCATATCGCCCGCAAATATGACCGGGGTTATGGCCACTTCACCACCCGCCAGAACATCCAGTACAACTGGCCGCGCCTTTCCGACACGCCGGATATCCTGTCCGAACTGGCGAGCGTGGAAATGCATGCGCTGCAGACTTCAGGCAACTGCATTCGCAACGTGACGGCCGATCATTTCGCCGGTGCTGCTGCAGACGAAGTCGCCGATCCGCGTCCCTATGCGGAAATTCTGCGCCAATGGTCTTCCGTACATCCGGAATTCTCGTTCCTGCCGCGCAAGTTCAAGATCGCGGTAACGGGTGCCGAGCGCGATCGCGCCGCCATTCAGGTTCACGATATCGGCTTGCACCTGAAAAAGAACGACAAGGGCGAGATCGGTTTTGCCGTTTATGTCGGTGGCGGTCAGGGCCGCACGCCAATGATCGCCAAGAAGATCCGCGATTTCCTGCCGGAAGAGGACCTCTTGTCCTACACCACGGCTGTGATGCGCGTTTATAACCTGCACGGCCGCCGTGACAACAAGTACAAGGCGCGCATCAAGATCCTCGTGCACGAGACGGGTGCGGAAGAGCTGGCCCGTCAGGTCGAGGTAGAATTCGCGGAACTGAAAAACACCGAATTGAAGCTGCCGGATGCGGATATCGCGGCGATCACCGCCTATTTCGCGCCGCCGGCATTGCAGGACCGCCCCGAGGGATGGGAAAGCCTGGCGCGCTGGAAGCGGGCGGATGAGGGTTTTGCCCGCTTCGTCGAGCAGAACGTTGCACCGCACAAACATCCCGATTACGGCATGGTGACGATCTCGCTGAAGCCGATCGGCGGCATTCCCGGCGACGCGACCGACGAGCAGATGGAACTCGTCGCCGACATTGCTGCGGAATACGCCTTTGACGAAATCCGCATCAGCCACGAGCAGAACATCATCCTGCCGCATGTGGCGCTGGCCGATCTCGAACCGGTCTATCGCGCGCTGGTGGGCGCGGGGCTCGCCACCGCCAATGCCGGGCTGATCACCGATATCATTGCCTGTCCCGGGCTGGACTATTGCGCGCTTGCCAATGCGCGCTCCATTCCGCTGGCGCAGGAAATCTCCACCCGTTTCGGCGCGCATGAGCGTCAGTTGGAAATCGGTGAGCTGAAGATCAAGATTTCCGGCTGCATCAATGCCTGCGGCCACCACCATGTCGGCCATATCGGCCTTCTGGGCGTGGAAAAGAAGGGTGCCGAACTCTACCAGATCACGCTTGGCGGGTCGGGCGACGAAAATACCTCGATCGGCGAGATCATCGGTCGCGGTTTCGAGCCGGAAAAAGTGACCGACGCGGTGGAAACCATCGTCGACACCTATCTGGGCTTGCGCCTTTCGAAGGAAGAGAACTTCCTCGAAGCCTATCGCCGTGTCGGACCGCAGCCTTTCAAGGATGCGCTCTACGGTTCCGCCGCTGAAGCCGCCTGAGGAGATCGACATGACGAAAATCTGGAACCGCGACGGCTTCGTGGAAAACGATCCGTGGGTGATTGAAACGGAAGAGGTGAAGGCTGGTGCTGAGCAAAAGCCGGTGCTGCA
Source organism: Rhizobium sp. AN73 (assembly GCF_030757975.1). Classification (NCBI taxonomy): domain Bacteria; kingdom Pseudomonadati; phylum Pseudomonadota; class Alphaproteobacteria; order Hyphomicrobiales; family Rhizobiaceae; genus Rhizobium; species Rhizobium sp. AN73. Next base: position 1,187,747 of record NZ_JARWME010000002.1, on the reverse strand, counting down.
ACTTGCCGATTTCCTTGTTCGCGCCGCCGAAAGCAACGATATCGGCCTCGGCGTTCTGATCGCGCCGGCCGACGATGTCACCCGGCTCGAGCCCTATCTCGACCGTATCGAACTCGTCGCCATCAGCTTTCCCGCTTTCAACGACGGCCGTGGTTTCAGCCACGCCTCGCTGCTGCGCAGCCGTCTTGATTTTGCGGGTGAGGTGAGGGCGGTCGGTGATGTGCTGATCGATCAGGTGCCGCTAATGCTGCGCACCGGCTTTACCAGCTTTGCGGTGACGAACGACACGGCGATCCGTCGTCTTTCCGAAAATCGCCTGCCGGAGATCCCGGTCTATTACCAGCCGACGGCTCGGCCGGCGAGTGGTGGTGAGGCCTATAGCTGGCGTCGCCGTGCGGCCCAATGACACGTTGCGTGGAAATATGAGTTTCGGATACATATTTTCCGCGCATGGCAGTATTGATATTCTCATGCCTTCAAACCGCGACAAAAATGGTATAATTGCCCGGTCGAAGAATGTCGCTTATCGAATGAATGGACGGAACCTGAAATGAACGCGCCAGCCAAGACGGAAGATTTCGCGATCAAGATACCTGATGGTGTTTACGCCGAGACGGTTTTGTCGGTGGAGCATTATACGGATCACCTGTTCCGTTTCCGCATGACGCGTCCGGCCGGCTTCCGTTTTCGATCAGGCGAATTCGCCATGATCGGCCTGATGGTCGGCGAAAAGCCGATCTACCGCGCCTATTCCATCGCCAGCCCGGCCTGGGATGAGGAACTGGAATTCTTCTCGATCAAGGTTCCGGATGGGCCGTTGACCTCCCATCTTCAGGCGATCAAGCCCGGCGATACCGTGCTGATGCGCAAGAAGCCGACGGGTACGCTGGTTCTGGATGCGCTGACACCCGGCAGGCGGCTTTACATGTTCTCGACCGGCACCGGCATTGCGCCTTTCGCAAGCCTGATCCGCGATCCGGATACCTATGAAAAGTTCGAAGAGGTCATCCTCACCCATACCTGCCGCGATGTGGCCGAGCTGAAATACGGTTTCGATCTGGTCGAGGAAATCCGGAACCATGAATTCCTGAACGAGATCGTTGGCGACAAGCTCAAGCATTACGCGACCGTGACCCGTGAGGATTACCCCTTCCAGGGCCGTATCACCACGCTGATCGAGAACGGCAAGCTGTTTGCGGATCTCGGTGTTCCCGCACTCAATCCCGAAATCGATCGCGGCATGATCTGCGGTTCTTCGGCCATGCTGAGGGACACCAAGGAACTGCTTGAAAAGGTTGGCCTTACTGAAGGCGCCAACAACAAGCCTGCCGAGTTCGTCATCGAGCGCGCTTTCGTCGGATAATCCGACGTCCGATTAGGTTTATGAAGGAGGCCGCAAGGCCTCCTTTTTTATTGCGCGTCACTGAGACGACGGACGTCACGATGCCCAGAAGTCCGGCGCTGGCGAGAAATATCTCTGCCCGTATCTGGTTGCATTGGCACGACAGAAACATAAGTCCTTCGATGTTTTGGTCGTTGCCGAACAGGCCGGAGGAACGTTTCGCGGTGCAAGCGAGTTAGTCTTCGTGGAAAAAAACGGATACTCGCCATGAAGACCAAGGCTCTCGCAATTTTATTTTCTGCCGGATTGCTCGGCGCACAGCCCGCACATGCGGATGAACGCGAATTCCTCTCGTCGCTGAAAGGCACATGGGCGGGCAAGGGAACCGTAATTACCCGGATCGGCACGCCGCCGATCAATGTGAATTGCACGCTGAATTCCAATGCGGGGGCATCGTCGCTCAACATGTCCGGCACTTGCCGGGGACTTCTCGTCGTAAGGCGCGCAATCGCCGCCGATCTCTCGGCGAAGGGTGGCCGCTATAGCGGTGCTTACACCGGCCCTTCCGGTCGTCCGTCTGCCCTTTCCGGCACAAGGCAGGGAAACGCAATCAACCTCACGGTTCGCTGGAACCGCGATATCAACGGTGACCGCGTCGCCGCCATGACCATTGAAAAGGTTGGCGACAACGGCCTGCGGCTGCGCACCACCGACAAGGATGGCAGGACCGGCAAAACGGTGGTGACGAGCGATATCCGGCTGGTACGCTGACGCAGCCGGTAGTGAATGACGGATGAGGTGCTCCGGGTATTTAGCTGAATTCGAGCAGCAAAGGGCAGTGATCCGAGACCTCCGGCTGTCTCACCACATGGAAGTGATCGACGTTCACAGCTGGATTGACCAGCATGTAGTCGGCATAACGGTTCGCTTTGGCATAATGCGAGGTCCGGGTGTCGGTAAAGCCTCGTGTCGTGACAAGTTCGATGAGATCCAGTTCCCTCAGCACAGTGAAGGTCTCGCTGTCAGGCAGGACATTAAAATCACCGCAGACGACGATCCGGTCGCCATCTTCAGCAATGTTTTTGACCAGTTGCACGAGGCGTTTTGCCTGCGCCAGACGGGTGGGGATATCGTGTTTGCCGTTGAGGTCGCGCAGCCCATGCATATGGGCGATGACGGCCGGCTGACCGGTGGTGAAGTCGAAAACCCTGATGGCGTGGCCCGTGCGTGACCGTGGATGATCGCCGTATCCGTCCGCAGAGAAATTGCCGTGCACGAACCCTTGCGCCTGCGCAACGATGGCGATGGACTTACGCACGAAGGTCGCCAGCCCCCATTGGGAAGGATATCTAGTCTCGCCGTGCCAGAGATCACCCTGCGCCGCCGGACAGAAGATCGCTAGATGATCCGGCAAGGCCTCGGCGATTTCGTGGAAGAAGTTCGCCCTCTGCGGCAAGTCGATGCCGTGATCGCGGTAGCTCAGCCAGTCCTGCAAGGCAGTCGGTGTGTGCACCACCTCTTGCAGGCAAAGAATATCGGGATCGGATGAGGAGATATAGGGAACAATCTCGTCATGAAGTTTTCCGCCCCAACCATTCAGGCAAATCAGACGCATTTACACTCCATACCCGCTTGATTGCGGCATCCGTTTTAGCATGGAACTTGTGACGATCAATCGTGTGTGGCGAGGTCGAGAAACGTTGCCATCGTAACGAAAAAGGCCCGGATCGCTCCGGGCCTTTGTATGTGCCAGTCGTCTGCTGTTTCGCTAAATTACATCTTCGGCAGCAGCACCTTGTCTATGACGTGAATGACGCCGTTGGATTGCTTGACGTCAGCGATGGTGACGTGAGCAACCGTGCCGTTCTCGTCCGTCAGGGTAATTTTACCCATGCTTTCCTTGGCCTTGAGCACGCAGCCGCCGACCGTCTTCACGTCATGCTCACCTTTGTCGTCCTTGATCATCTTTTCGATGGCGGTTGACAGTGCATTGGCGGCAACCACGTGGCAGGTCAGCACTTTGACCAGCTTTTCCTTGTTCTCCGGCTTCAGAAGATCGTCGACCGCACCCTTCGGAAGGGCCGCGAAAGCTTCGTTGGTCGGGGCGAACACCGTGAACGGACCTTTGCCTTGAAGCGTTTCGACAAGACCGGCGGCCTTCACCGCTGCGACGAGCGTGGTGTGGTCTTTCGAGTTCATCGCATTTTCAACAATGTTCTTGTTCTCGAACATCGCGGCGCCGCCAACCTTGGGGTTTGCGGCATAAGCGGAAACCATGCCGATGGAAAGAGCTGCGGCCAGCGTCAGGGCGCGAACAGAAACTTTGTACATCGTTATTCCTCCTTGGTGACATCCTCGCCCCGAAAGGTAGTCCTTCCAGTGGCCGCTATCGGTCATCCGTAGCAACACAAGAGACGGAAGTTGGCCCCGCGAAGTTTCAGGCAAGCCAGGAAAAATGATAAATAGCTGATTTTAAAAAGGATTAACTGCGTGCCTGTTACAGGCGACGCGCAGTACCCGAAGCCACGATCGGGCCGGTGGGAAGGCCGGTGGGCGAACCACCGAACGGCTCAAGGCTGACGGCGAATACGGAACCTTCACCGAGGCTACCCTGTATCTCGGGCGAAATGACCATGTCGGCATCAACAGCCGCATTGATTATACCGAGTGATTTTGGATTGCCCGCCGGTGGCACCAGCCACAGTTCGAGCGACCGGCGTTCGCCGCCATCTGCTGCAACGGGCGTGATCTTCAGGCGTCCGCTCGACGCGTCGTAGGACGCCACGAGATCGATCACGTTGCCGGGGGCGGTGAGGTTGGCAACGAGTGGTGCCGCTTGTCTGCCGCCCGGCGGAAGCAGACCCAATACAAAGGCTATCGCGACGACAGCCGCAAGCGACGAGACAAGCGATACGCCGCGCCAGAAGACGAGCGACTGCCAGAGCGAACCGGCGGCATTATCGGGGCGATCGGCGAACAGGCGCTTTTCGATGCGGTTGAACACCGCGGCATCGGGGGCAATCTCGCCATAGGCATCGTTGAACGTCGTGGTATCGGTCTGCCAGCGCTCCACGAGGCGCTGAAAGTCGGCATCATCAGCCATGCGCTTTTCGACCATCCGGCGCTTTTCCAGCGAAAGAAGGCCGAGCACGTATTCAGCCGCCAGGACTTCATCCTGCGGAGTGTTGCCATGACTATGTTCGCCAGATGTCATCGTTCCATGCACTCTCCTCAGTTTCAGCAGGCTGCGGCGAAGCCATGTCCGCACCGTGTTGAGCGGCGCATTCATCTCCTCGGCCAGTTCCGCATAACTCAAACCCTCCACATAGGCTCGCCGCACGGCAGCAGCCTGATCCGGCCGCAACTCCTCCATGCATCTATCGATCCGCCGGCCTTCATCGCGCATCACGATTTGCATTTCCGGGTCGGGGGTCGATTGGTCTTCAAGGTCCAGCACGGTATCGATGTCGTCGCTCACGGGCTTTCGCGCCCGGATGAGATCGATACAGTGGTTTCGAGCGACAGTGGCGAGCCAGGCCAAGGCATGCCCCGAACGACTTGCGAAGGAATTCGCTCTCTGCCAGATCCTGACATAGATTTCCTGTAGCGCCTCTTCCGCATCCGTCCGGTCTTTCAAGATACGGATGCAGATCGCAAAAAGTTTCGGGCTGGTTGCCTGATAAAGTGCGGAAAATGCGGAGCGGTCTCCGAGCGCAACGCGCCCGATCAGGACAGCAATTTCGTCGCCTTGCATCCTCGCACTCTCCATATCTTCCCTAAGTTAGACAAGCAGGATCGAAAAAACGCAAGCCCTTGCAGCGAGAAAGCCCGACAAGGCCCCACTGCGATTTCTTCAATGAAAAAAGGCCCGGATCGCTCCGGGCCTTCGTATGTTGGTTTGCACTGATGCCTTATTCAGCCGCTTCGGCATAAGCCTCCATCGGCGGGCAGGTGCAGATGAGGTTGCGGTCGCCGTAGACATTGTCGATGCGGTTGACCGGCGACCAGTATTTGTCGATGCGGAATGCGCCGGGCGGGAAGCAGCCCTTTTCGCGGCTGTAGGGACGATCCCACTCGCCGACCAGGTCTTCCACCGTGTGCGGTGCGTTCTTCAGCGGATTGTTGGTCTTGTCCGCACGGCCTTCCTCGATGTCGCGAGCTTCCTCACGGATCGCCAGCATGGCATCGCAGAAACGGTCGATTTCCGCCTTGGTCTCGGATTCCGTCGGCTCGATCATCAGCGTGCCGGCCACCGGCCAGCTCATGGTCGGCGCATGGAAACCACAGTCGACGAGGCGCTTTGCAACATCGTCCACCGTCACGCCGCAGCTGTCCGCTAAGGGCCGGGTGTCGATGATGCACTCATGCGCCACACGTCCGGTTTCGGACTTGTAGAGCACGTCGTAAGCGCCCTTCAGCCGCTCGGCGATATAGTTGGCGTTGAGGATCGCCACCTTGGTCGCCTGCGTCAGCCCTTCGCCGCCCATCATCAGGCAATAGCTCCAGGAGATCGGCAGGATCGAAGGCGAGCCGAACGGGGCAGCCGAAACCGCACCTTCACGACCGTCCGTCGTCGGATGGCCGGGAAGGAAAGGAGCAAGATGCGCCTTGACGCCAATCGGCCCCATGCCCGGACCACCGCCGCCATGCGGAATGCAGAAGGTCTTGTGCAGGTTGAGGTGGGAAACGTCCGAACCGATATCGCCGGGACGGGCAAGGCCGACCATGGCGTTCATGTTGGCGCCGTCGAGATATACCTGACCACCGTGCTTGTGGGTGATCTCGCAAATCTCGCGAACCGTCTCCTCGAACACACCGTGAGTGGACGGATAGGTGATCATGCAGCACGAGAGATTTTCCGCATACTGCTCTGCTTTTGCACGGAAATCATCGATGTCGATGTCACCATTGTCTCGCACCTTCACCGGCACCACTTTCATGCCGACCATCTGTGCGGAGGCAGGATTGGTGCCATGCGCCGAGGTGGGAATGAGGCAGACGTCGCGATGTGTGCCACCGTTGGCAAGGTGATAGTTGCGGATGGTCAGAAGCCCCGCATATTCCCCTTGCGCGCCGGAGTTCGGCTGCATGGAGAAGGCGTCGTAACCGGTGACCGAGCACAGCTTTTCGGAGAGATCGTCGATCATTTCCTTGTAGCCGAGCGCCTGATCGGCCGGCACGAAGGGGTGGATGTCGGAAAATTCCGGCCAGGTGATCGGCAGCATCTCCGCCGTCGCATTGAGCTTCATGGTGCAGGAACCGAGCGGGATCATCGAGCGGTCGAGCGCGAGATCGCGGTCCGAAAGACGACGGATGTAACGGGTCATCTCGCTTTCGGCACGGTTCATGTGGAAGATCGGATGCGTCATGTACTGGCTGGTGCGCAGCAGTTCCTTCGGCAGACGATATTCCGGCTCGAAATCCGAAATCGAGAAATTGCCGCCGAAAGCACGCCAGACGGCCTCAAGCGTCGCCGGGCGGGTGCGCTCGTCAAGGCTCATGCCGATCTTGGTCGCGCCGACCTTGCGCAGGTTCACGCCTTCCGCGACAGCCGAGCGCAGGATGACGCCCTGCATGTGGCCGACTTCGACGGTGATGGTGTCGAAGAAGGTTTCCGGCTCGATGACGTAGCCGAGCTTTTCCAGACCCTTGGCCATAAGCACGGCCTTCTGGTGGGTCTGTTGGGCAATCGCCTTGATGCCCTGCGGGCCGTGGAAGACACCGTACATCGATGCCATGACGGCGAGCAGCACCTGCGCCGTGCAGATGTTGGAGGTGGCCTTTTCGCGGCGGATATGCTGCTCGCGGGTCTGCAGCGACAGGCGATAGGCACGGTTTCCGCGCGCATCAACCGAAACGCCGACAAGACGTCCGGGCATGGAGCGCTTATGCGCATCCTTGACGGCCATATAGGCGGCATGCGGGCCACCGTAACCGACCGGAACGCCGAAGCGCTGCGAGGTGCCGATGGCGATATCCGCGCCCATTTCACCGGGTGATTTCAGCAGCGTCAGCGCCAGAAGGTCGGCGGCGACGGCGGCGATGGCGCCGGTCTGGTGCAGACGGGAAATCAGGCCGGAGAAGTCGCTGACATGGCCGTGGGTGCCCGGATACTGGAAGATCGCGCCGAACACGTCGACCGGATCGAGATCGGTGAACGGGTTGCCGATAATCACCTTCCAGCCGAGCGGTGCCGCGCGGGTTTCGATCAGCGCGATGGTTTGCGGATGGCAATTGGCATCCACGAAGAAGGCGGTTGCCTTGGATTTGGCGACGCGTTGGCACATGGCCATGGCTTCGGCAGCTGCCGTCGCTTCATCCAGCAGCGAGGCGTTTGCGACATCGAGACCGGTGAGGTCGCAGACCATGGTCTGGTAGTTCAGCAGCGCCTCAAGACGGCCCTGGCTGATTTCCGGCTGGTAAGGCGTGTAGGCCGTGTACCAGGCCGGGTTTTCCAGAATGTTGCGCTGGATGACCGGCGGCGTGATGGTGCCGTAATACCCCTGGCCGATCAGCGAGGTCAGGACCTGGTTCTTGTTGGCCGTCTCGCGCAGACGATCGAGCGCTTCGCGTTCGGTCAGCGCCGCACCCCAGGTGAGCGGCACCTTCTGGCGAATGGAGGTTGGAACGGTGGCGTCGATGAGCGCGGCGAGGCTTTTGTAGCCAACGACCTTCAGCATCTCTGCCATTTCCGACGGCGATGGCCCGATGTGACGCCGGTTGGCGAAATCATAGGGCTGATAGTCGGTGAAATGGAATTCCGTGGGCGTCGTCATTACGCGATCAGCTCCTTGTAGGCTGCTTCGTCGAGCAGCGTCTCGGCATCTGCCGGATTGGAAAGCTTCAGCTTGAAGAACCAGCCGGCGCCCTGCGGGTCCGAATTGACCAGTGAGGGATCGTCGACGATGGCCTGGTTGATTTCCACCACTTCGCCATCCAGCGGACAATAGACATCGGAAGCCGCCTTGACGGATTCAACGGTCGCTGCGTCACCATCCTTGGAGAAGGTGGCGCCCACTTCCGGCAATTCGACGAAGACGAGGTCGCCAAGCTGTTCAGCGGCGTGGCTGGTAATGCCAACGGTGGCGATATCGCCTTCGAACTTCAGCCATTCGTGTTCTGCGGTAAATTTCAGCATCGTATTCTCTCCGGAGATGGGATGAAGATTATCGTTTATAGGTGGGCTTGATGAAGGGCAGGGCAGCGACGGTGACGGGCAGATATTTGCCGCGCACTTCCGCAAAGATCGCCGTACCGGGAGCCGTGTAGGCCGTTGGCACGTATCCCATGGCGACGGGACCTTCGACCGATGGGCCGAAGCCGCCGGAGGTCACTTCGCCGATTTCCGTCTTGCCCTCGGCATCCGCGAAAAGCTTGGAATGGCCGCGCACCGGTGCCTTGCCCTCGGGCTTCAGGCCGACACGGCGGCGCGATGTGCCGTCTTTCAGTTCGCCGAGAATGCGTTTCGCGCCCGGAAAGCCACCTTCGCGATCGCCACCTGCGCGGCGCGCCTTCTGGATCGCCCATTCGAGCGAAGCTTCGATGGGGGAGGTCGTGGTGTCGATATCGTTGCCATAAAGACAAAGGCCAGCTTCGAGACGCAGGCTGTCACGCGCGCCGAGACCGATCGGCTCGCAATCGGGATGTTCGAGCAGGGCCCTGGCGATCTCTTCAGCCTTTTCGGCGGGCACGGAGATTTCAAAACCGTCCTCACCGGAATAACCGGAGCGGGAGACGATGCAGGGTACGTCGTGCAGCGGAATTTCCAGCACGTCCATGAACTTCATTTCCGACACGCCGGCCCACAGTTCCGCCAGAACCGCTTCCGCGCGAGGTCCCTGCAGCGCGATAAGCGCCCGGTCGTCAAGAAGGGTAATCTCGCAGTCGCCGGAAAGATGCGCCTTCATATGAGCGACATCGGCGTGTTTGCAGGATGCATTGACGACGACAAAAAGATGATCGCCGCGATTGGTGATCATCAGGTCATCCAGGATGCAGCCGTTTTCATCGGTGAAGAAACCGTAGCGCTGGCGGCCTTCCTTGAGGCCGAGAATGTCGACCGGCACCAGCTTTTCGAGCGCAAGTGCGGCATCGGCATTGTTGCCGGATTTCGCCTTCAGGATCACCTGGCCCATATGGGACACGTCGAACAGGCCGGCGGAGGTGCGGGTCTGAAGATGTTCCTTCAGAACGCCGGCCGGATATTGAACCGGCATGTCGTAACCGGCAAACGGCACCATGCGGGCGCCAAGCGAAAGATGCAGGGAATGCAACGGCGTGATGTCAAGCTCGGCGGTATCGTCCAAGGACGCCTCCAGGGTTGCGCGAAAGATCGCGCGGGCTCAGGTCATGACGCGAGAAACGCGCCGGGTTCAAGAGCCCCCTCTGTCCTTGTCGCCTGAGATTGTTATCCCTTCGGCGAGCCGTCCTTATGAAAGGTGGCTTCTCTCCAGAGTTCCGTCGTCACCGCTGGTCCTTTTGCCTGAGAGTTTCCGGGGCGGTTGCTCCTTCGGCACCGCATTGAAGCGGTTTCTCCCAACGATGATGCGACGCTCATTATCTTCGAAGGCCCATTATTGGCAAGGACGAAATGACGCATCTGAACAGATTTTTGCTCCATCTGCGCCATCGCCGGCGCGATAGGCAGTGAGTTTCATGGATTTGGGGCGGTGTCAGTTGGATTTTCTCTCCGGCAGGCCCTTCCGTTTGGTCGAGGCGAAATCCTCAAGTTCTTTTTCTGTCATGGACTTCTTCATGTTTCTTGAAGCACCTTGTAAGCTTGATTTCTTGATTTCACCGCGTTTGGCAGCCAGCGCCGCGCCCGCGGCTTTCTGCTGGGCTTTCGATTTAGCCGGCATGTCGGATCTCCTTCCGAAAAGGTTCTTATCGACAGGGAAATGCCGCCCTGTGGCGATTGTTCCGTTGAGCGGTTGGGCCTGCGGCAAATTTCCCCTTTGAAATCGGAAGGAAAGAGGGGTATCGCCAGAATATGGACGCAAATCGAAATCGACGGCTGACAGGGGTGGAGAGAATGCTTCGCATTTTCTGCGCGATGCTGATGTTGTCGCTGGGTTTTGCCCACAAGCCAGCGCTCGCCGCGGCACCTGCCGTTATTTTGGATGAGAGCTACCGGCTGCCGGATGGCACCTTTGCCGAAATCTGCCTCGGCCACAGCGGCGGCGTGAATGCCTCGCACGCCAAGGACGGCCCCGCCCATTCCGGCGACGCGATCCTGTTTTGCGAGGCGTGCCTGCTGGCGTCGTCCATTCTGTTGCCAGTGCCCGATGCGACGGGCTGGCTCAGAACCGAATTCGCCTGGCTCGAAAATCGCTTATCCGCGGAATGGAGCTTCCGCTCCGTCCTGACGATCCGCAACCCGTCCGCACGCGGCCCTCCATCGCTGTCCGCCTGATCTCTTCGTTTCACAGGATCATCGCCGCCCGTAGGTGGCACGGAGCGACTGTCGAGGCCAAATTGGCCGCAGTCGCAGGGACAAGACAAATGAAAACTACCAAGATCATCACCTGCACCCTGTTCATCGCCTCCGTCTCGACGGTGCAGGCCTTCGCCCACACGACCTTCGTTGACGGTTCGGCCGAACAGGACAGCACCATCGTTGCCGCACTTCAGGTGCCGCATGGTTGCGATGGCGGGCTTGCCACCACCGAAGTGCAGATCAAGCTGCCGGAAGGCTTCATTTCCGCCAAGCCGCAGCCAAAGGCCGGCTGGGAACTGGAAATCATCAAGGGCGACTATCAGAAGGCCTACAAGAACCACGGCCAGGAGATCAAAAGCGGGCCGGTCGAAATCCGCTGGAAGGCCGGCAACCTGCCGGACGAGTTCTACGATACCTTTGCCGTGCAGGGTAAAATCTCCGGCATAGAAGTGGGGCAGGATCTGCCTTTCAAGGTGACGCAGCTTTGCGGCGACAAAGGCAAGGTTTCCTGGGACGAGGTGGCGGCAGCGGGCGTCGATCCGCATTCGCTCAAAAGCCCGGCCCCGACCATCCGCGTCACCGCGAAGGAACATGCCGGCGGGCATGACCACTCCGCCATGAATATGGATATGGGCATGAACATGGATGTCGTGAAAGCCGGCGACCTCGAGCTTTCCGCCGGCGCGACGAAGGCCATGCTGCCCGGTCAACCCGTGGGTGGCGGTTATGTGACCATCAAGAATACCGGGTCCAGCGACGACAAGCTGATCGGCATCGAATCCTCCGCCGCCGGCCGCGCTGAAATTCACGAAATGGCCATGGTCAACGAGATCATGAAAATGCGCAAGCTGGACGACGGCGTCGTCATTCCCGCCGGTCAGACCGTGGAACTGAAGCCTGGCGGCCTGCACATGATGTTCTTCAACGTGAAGAAGCCCTTTGCCGAAGGCGACAAGGTGCCCGTGACGCTGGTCTTCGAAAAGGCAGGCAAGGTAGAGATCGTGCTGTCCGCAGGCTCAGCCAAGGGCGGCGACCACCAGCATAATTGATCAATGAAAAGCGGCTACCGGAACGCGTGACAGGTCCGGTAGCCGCAAGCTTTTCGTCTATTATATTGTTTTTCAGTGCCGTGGCGGAAAAGGCGTAAGGTCGACCGCCTCCGTGAGTTTTCCTGCATTCGGTCGGAAATATTTAGAAAATCAGGCTGACACCAGCCTGAAAGCTGAAGCCGGCTCAATACCGTGCCGTTCTTCAGAAATGAAATGAAAATATCTAGATATCAACTTGATCCAAAACGGTATTTTTTGATCGTTTTGTCGATCCGTTTTCCTCATATGCCTCGACGGCCTGCTCCAACGTCGCCTGTGGTTCCTGACGCTGGCTGGCAACGGTCAGGAAATAGAGCGTCAGAGCCGGCGGTTTAATCGCCGTCATGAAGGCTTTAACCTGGAAGTCGTCGCCCTGTTCGGCCTTACGCGCCAAGGCGTGAATAGCCTCTTCGACCTCGGTTTTACGCGGCACGCGCTGCGATGGCTTCACTGCTTCCAGCGCATAGGCTGCCGTATTCGCAGAAACGGAATAAACCTGTGTCATCCAACCTCCGGCCATCTTCGCCGACCCCGAAAAACTGGAGATTAGCACTCGCGTCTTGTCGGAAGGCTAAATCGCGGGCTTGCAATTTAACCGTATTTTAATGGATGAAAGCGCTGGGCAAAGGGGTTTCACCGGCGATTGCTATGGTCTAGAAATGCCTTGGACAGCCCGGTCCGACAATTTCCTCCGGAGACAATCCCGCAATGGTGAATATCGCTCTTGTCGCCACAGGCGGCGCAATCGGTTCCGTGTTCCGCTATCTGGTTGGCGTCTGGAGTGTGCGGCTGACCGGGCCGAATTTCCCTGGGGAACGTTCACCGTCAATGTGGTTGGTTCCTTCCTGATCGGCCTGCTGGTCGAGCTTGTGGCAAGGCGGCTGAACGCATCTATGGAAATGCGCCTGTTTCTGGTTACCGGCGTGCTTGGCGGCTTCACCACGTTTTCGTCCTTCTCGCTCGACGCGGTAGCGCTTTTCGAACGCGGCGCGCTCGGCCTTTCGGCGGTTTACATCATTGCAAGTCTGGTGGTTTCCATTGCAGCGGTTTTTGCCGGGCTGGCCTTGGGCCGCAGTTTGTTCTAAAGGCTTGCTCCAAACAGTGCGCCAGAGAACAGTGCGCGCGATCAAGACAGAGAGACTGGAAATTTCATGGCAGGTATCGAGCATATCAAGGTCGAGGCCGACGAGGCCGGTATGCGCCTCGATCGCTGGTTCAAGATTCACTATCCGGGCCTGGGGTTCGGGCAGCTGCAAAAGCTGCTGCGCTCCGGACAGGTGCGTGTGGACGGCGGCCGGGTGAAGACGGATGCACGGGTGCAGCCGGGACAGATGGTGCGCGTACCGCCGGTTGATTCCGACCTCAAGGTAAAAAGTGGGCCGATCGGATCGAGAGACCTCAAACATTCGGCAGACGGCGAGCTTCTGGCACGCATGCTGCTGCATGAAGACGACAAGGTTTTAGTGTTCAACAAGCCGGCCGGCATTGCCGTGCAGGGCGGTTCCGGCGTCAACCGCCACATCGACGGGCTTCTGGAAGCATGGACCAGCCCGAAGGGCGAAAAGCCGCGTCTGGTGCACCGTCTGGACCGCGATACATCGGGCGTGCTGGTTGTTGCCCGCACCCGAGGTGCTGCGCAGAAGCTGACGGCCGCTTTCCGTGAGCGCGACACCAAGAAGACCTATTGGGCGCTGGTTCGTGGCGTGCCGCGCAAGCATCAGGACAAGATTTCCACCTGGCTCGTCAAGGAACAGACCCCTGACGGCGACCGCATGCGCATCGCCAAGCATGGCGAGGAGGGGGCGGATCACGCCATTTCCTATTATCGTGTTATCGATACCGCCGCGCAGAACCTCGCCTGGCTGGAAATGGAGCCCTATACCGGCCGTACCCACCAGCTTCGCGTTCACGCGCTGCATATAGGACACCCGATCATCGGTGATCCGAAATATTACATCGACGATCCCAACTGGGATTTTCCGGGCGGCGTACAGAAGCGCCTGCATCTGCATGCCCGCCACATCGATATTCCGCACCCGAATGGCGGCCGGCTTCGCGTCAGCGCGCCTTTGCCGCCGCATATGGTGCAGACTTGGAACCTGCTCGGCCTCGACGTGGCCGATGGCGACAGGGAAGGCTAACAGCCGATGAAACTGGTTCTTTTCGATTGCGATGGCACGCTGGTGGATAGTGCGGGTCTGATCCATGCTGTCATGTCCGATACCTTCGCCGATTTCGGAAAGCCGCGTCCGGATATCTCCGAGACCAAGGCGATCATCGGCCTCACGCTCGACATCGCCATCGCCCGCATGCTCGGCAAGGCGCATGTGGACGACGAGGCGAGGGCGATGACGCAGCGTTATCGGGAGATCTACCATCCGATCCGCGCCCGCCCGGGCATGGTCGAGCCGCTTTTTGACGGCATCGCGCCCCTGATCGACACGCTCGCCAAACGCGACGACGTGCTGATCGGTGCGGTCACCGGCAAGGGCCGTCGCGGACTGACCCATATTCTCGAAACCCACGGTTTTGCCGAACATTTCATCGTGTCGCGCACGGCGGATGATTGCCCATCCAAGCCGCATCCGGCCATGGTGATGGAATGCTGCCATGAAACCGGCATGGTTCCGGCCGACACCATTGTCATCGGCGATGCGGTCTATGACATGCAGATGGCAAAGGCCGCGGGCGCAACGGCCATCGGCGTCGCCTGGGGATACGCCTCGGTCGATGACCTCTGGAAAGCAGGCGCCGACGCCGTTGTCAGCCACCCTCGCGAAATTCCGGCCTATGTTCCCGCCGGGATTTCTGGAGTGACTTTTTCTATTCGACTGATGAGGACCTGCCATGCGTGATCTCCTGAACGACCTTTCGGAAGGCCCTCAGCCACCCCGATCCGATCCTTCGCGCGCAAATCCAGATGCAGCGGCCCTTGCCGAAACGCTTCTACAAGGACGTTACCGTTGCTGACGTGGAAGACGGCGCTTTCACCATCCATCTCGATGGCAAGCCGTTGCGCACGCCCGCGAAGAAGCCGCTTGTCCTGCCGTCGAAGGCGCTTGCGGATCTGCTTCGCGACGAATGGGATGCGCAAAAAGAAGTGGTGAACCCGGTCGTCATGCCGGTCTCGCGACATGTCAACACCGCCATTGACGGTATCGCCAGCGATACCCAGGCGGTTTTCGAGGACATCCTGCGTTTTTCCTCCTCCGATCTCCTGTGCTACCGCGCAGGCCAACCGGAAGCGCTCGTGGAGCGGCAGGCGGACCATTGGGACCCGGTGATCGACTGGGCAGCCAATGTTCTCGGCGCCCGTTTCATTCTCGTCGAAGGCGTCATGCATCGCGATCAGCCCCGGGAGGCCGTTGCGGCCTTTGCGGTAACGCTCAGGAAATACGATACGCCGATCGCGCTTGCCGCCCTGCACACCATGACGTCGCTGACAGGCTCTGCCATTCTGGCGTTGGCACTGGCGGAAGGGCAACTGACGCTGGAGGAAACCTGGACGCTGGCGCATCTTGACGAGGACTGGACAGCCGAACATTGGGGTGAGGACGAGGAGGCGCAGGAGCGCCGTGCCACCAGGCTCATCGACATGCGGGCAGCACTCAACGTTCTGGAGGCGTTGAAGAGCGCTTCTTGACGCTTTTTTAACCCTGATGATCGAATATGCGGTTACCTCACGTTAGGGGAGCCGCAGATCATGAACACCTCGCTGAAACGCCTTGGCATTGTTGTGCTGGCGTGTTTCACGCTCATGTCTTTCAGGCTGGAACCGGAAGCGACCAGTGGCGACCGGCTGCTTTACGATGTGCGCGGTGCATTTGTTGCGGCACGGCCGGATGTCGCGCCGGCATTGATGCAATCCATCCATTCACAGCTACAGAACGCGATCAAGACGACGGCGCGTGGCGAAATCAGACCGCGCGTGGTGCTGACCATCCGCCTTGCATCCGTCACACGCGCGCCGTTCCTGTTCGGAGAACGGGCGTCTGCCAAGGTCATCGTTCGTGCCGCGGCGGTAGCGACGGGCGAGGTGATTGCCGAGGCGAAATTCACCGCCACTGTCGTCAGCCTCGACAATCAGTCGATTGAGCAAGATCTCGCTTATGGCGTTGCGGAGCGCGTGATCCGCGAGTTCAGGCTCAACCGACCCGGCCCGACGACGCTTGCGACGGCACTGTTTCCGTGAACAGAGGCGGTCCCCATATGGCGTTTAAACGGGTTTCATAAGCAGGCCCGTGGCCAGGGATTGGAAGGCTTCGACAGCCTTCGGCAGCACCTTCTCCGGTTCGTCGCTGGCGGCGATCCAGAGCGCGGCATTGAGTGCAGCGCCGCTTAAAAGCCGGGCCGCAGCTTCTGCGTCGACCGACTTGAGAACCCTTTGTTCGATGAGCCGTTGCACCGTTCGTTTGGTCGCCTGCAGACAGCTACTCTGGCTCGGCCATTGCGATGGATCACCCAACACCGCGGGCCCGTCGAGCAAAACGATGCGTTGCACTTCCGGATCAAGCGCCATCTCGATGTAGGCGGCTCCCTCGGCCAGCAAACCTTGCCAATTGTCCCCGGCCTGTGCCCCGATCTCCTGGGCGCGCGAAGCCATTTCAGAATCGATCTGATCGACCACCGCCGCCAGAAGCCCGCGTTTATCTCCGAAATTGTGGTAAAGCGCCCCGCGCGTCAGGCCGACGTCGGCGGTCAACTCGTCCATTGACGCGGCGGAATATCCCTTTTCGGCGAAAATCTTTCGTGCAGCCGCGATCAGCTTTACGCGATTTTCCTCCATCGTTTCGGCACGTCGTTTCGCCATCGTTCCCTCAATTTCACATACGTTGCGTATATGGGCTTGACATACGGCGTGTATGCTACCTATTTCAGATACGTACCGTATATCAAATAAGGCGAGGTGTGAAGCTCTCGAAGTGTCACGCACTTGGCCCTTTGGATGCCATTTCACCACGAAGAAGAGAGATCAAAAATGACGAAGCGTGAAGCAATCTTTCCCGCAAACAGACACGCTCTTTACGAGGAGCACGGCTATTCGGCCGCCATTCGATCCGGTGATCTTTTGTTCGTTTCCGGGCAGGTCGGTAGCCGTTCCGATGGAACGCCAGAACCCGATTTTGAGCGCCAGGTGCAATTGGCTTTCGAAAATCTCAGAGCCACACTGGACGCAGCAGGCTGCACATTTGACGATATCGTCGATGTGACGACCTTCCATACCGACCCCGAGAACCAGTTCGGAACAATCATGGCCGTCAAGCAACAGATTTTCAGCACGCGGCCTTACCCAAACTGGACCGCAATCGGTGTGAACTGGCTCGCTGGCTTCGATTTCGAGATCAAGGTTATCGCCCGCATACAGTGATGTCAGGTCAGGCCTGAAACGGCGGCGCCATAGGGCACCGCCGGTTTACTTCTTCATCCTTATCCTAGCCGCTCGGCATGCCACTTCAAATGGTCATCCATGAAGCTGGAGATGAAATAATAGGAGTGGTCGTAGCGATCGTGCATGCGCAGCTTCAAGCCGATATCGGTGCCTTTGATCGCCTCTTCGAACAGCCAGGGGCGCAGGCCGTTTTCGAGGAAACTGTCGGCGGTGCCCTGATCTATCAGGAATTCGGGAAAACGCGCGCCGTCTTCGACCAGCGAGCAGGCATCATATTGCCGCCATGCGGCCCGGTCCGTGCCAAGATATTTTTCCAGCGCCGGTTCAGACCAGTCGGCGGAGGAGGGGGCGACGATCGGGGCGAAGGCAGAGCAGCTCTTGAAGCGGTCGGGGTTCTTCAAGGCGATCGTCATTGCACCATGGCCGCCCATCGAATGGCCGAAAATACCCTGACGGCTCATATCTGCGCGGAAATGCTGGCCGACGAAGGCCGGCAACTCTTCCGTCACGTAGCTGTACATCTGGTAGTGTTCCGACCACGGCTCCTGCGTGGCGTCCAGATAAAAGCCGGCGCCCTTGCCCATCTGCCAGTTGGTCACTTCATCAGGCACATCGTTGCCGCGCGGGCTGGTATCCGGGCAGACGACGATCAATCCCAGTTCGGACGCCATGCGGCGATATTCGCCCTTTTCCATGACGTTGGCGTGGGTGCAGGTGAGGCCGGAGAGATACCAGACAACCGGGCAAGGCTCGCGGATAGCTTTCGGCGGCACATAGACCGCAAAGGTCATTTCGCAGTTCAGGGTTTCGGATGGGTGCGAAAATACGCCCTGCATGCCGCCAAAGGCGGTATTCTGCGAAATGATATTCATCAAGCCATTCCTTATGAAGAGTTTTTCGGTTCAGCCCGCAAGCGCGACCGCGGCGTTGACTGCCGCGGCCACCAGAACCGTGTTGAAGAAGAAGGAGACGATGGAGTGCAACAACGTGACCTTGCGCATCGGCGTCGTGGTCACCGCCACATCCGATGTCTGCGCCGTCATGCCGATCACTACCGCGAAATAGAGGAAGTCGTAACCGCACGGCTCTTTCGTCGCCGGAAAATCCATGCCGCCGCGGTGCTGGCGCTTGCCATCAACGGTTTCGGGACGCCAGTAGAGATGGGCGTAATGCAACGCGGTCATGGTGTGGATGGTCAGCCACCCGAAGATCACGGAACCGAAGGCTAGAAGCAGCGTCCAGACCGTTTCGCCGCTATGGTTGAGCGCCTGGAACAGCGAAACGACGGCGACACCGACGGCAAGCAGCGTAATAGCGATGATGGCCATGGCGGGCAGGTCGTCACTGTCGGCATGTGCTTTCAGGTGCTGCGCCGTCAATTTCGGAAGCCGGAAGGCCACCAATCCCAGATAGGTCAGGAAAAACAGAACGGCGGCAATTTCGATGGCGAGTGGCCGCGCGAATGCCAGTGCCAGACCAAGGCCGAGGGCACCAACAAGAAAAGCGACGACAAAAGGCTTATGGCGGCGATAGGCGTTGCTTTGCGGATTGACCGGGGTCATGGGCGGCACCTTGTCTGTTTGCACGGTCATTTTTTGACACGGCGGCAGAAACGGTCAAGCGTCTCCAGAAAAGCGGAACGGTCGCGCGGCGAAAAAGCCGCATTATATCCCTTGCTCTCACCGGTTTCGCGCAAATGTGCACCAAGGTCGCGCATCGCTGTCGCCATGCCGATATTGGTTTGGTCAAAAACGCGGCCGGTCGGCCCCGTCACCAGCGCGCCTTTTGCCACACAGCGTCCGGCCAGCGGCACATCGGCGGTGATGACGATATCATTTTCACCGGCGCGCTCGGCAATCCAGTCGTCAGCCGCATCGAAACCGGCCGATACGATGACGTTTTTCACCATGGGATCGCGCGAAGGGCGCAAACCGGAATTGGCAACAAAGGTCACTTCCAGCCCATGCCGTTCCGCCACCTTGAGAATCTCTGGTTTCACGGGGCAGGCGTCGGCATCGACATAGATTTGCGGGTTCTGCGACATGGGTACTCTTAGCGGATAATTTCTGCCACGCTTTTAAGGGCAAAAGCCGCGATTACCAAGCCCGCCATCTGCGAATTATGGCGTGACGCCAGACAGGGAGCGCACTTGCGACCACTGTGCAACTCGGATATGTTCGCTTTATGTTCTTTACGTGAGAGATGTCCGATGCTGGAAGAATTCATCGTGCAGGCCAAATCCGCCACCTATGTCGGTGGTGGCGACAAATCCGCGACGCCCACCCGCCTCGGGTCACACGACCTTGGTTATCAGAGTGGCGACTGGCATTATATCGACAGCTATTTCGGCGGAACCGACTTCATCGGCCAGGAGGTTGTCTGGCATCAGGGCGTTCCCAAGTGGGCCATGAGTTATTACGGCCGCATCATCCGCCCCGAGGCGATTGACGGCACGGTGGCGGGCAGGGTGATCCAGCGTTCGCTCTCCACGCTTTACAGGCAGGGGCGATTTCTCGGTGGCTTCACCCATCAGGTCGAAAACATGGTCTATGTCGATACCAATGAGGGTGAATTCCGGTCTTTTACCGGCGTCGAGCGGATTTATCGTGACGGCATCGAGGCATATCGGCTCGACTACCATGGCGGCTTGATAAAGGCTTAGTTGCTGTGGCCGGAAGGTTTGAGTGGGGACGATGATGCTTCATCGCCCCCTTTTTCGTTTCAGATCAACCGGGCTGCTTCGTCTTGCGCAGGTAAGGAAGAACCGTGTCATAGGAGCCGAAACGGGCAATGGCATCCTCGTTCGAGACCGCCGCGGTGATGATGACATCCTCGCCCTGCTTCCAGTTGGCCGGCGTCGCTACCTGATGTTTCGAGGTCAGCTGGATGGAATCGATCGCGCGAAGAATTTCATCGAAATTGCGGCCGGTGGTCATCGGGTAGGTGAGGACCAGCTTGATCTTCTTGTCGGGGCCGATGACAAAGACGGAACGCACGGTGGCGTTATCTTCCGGGGTGCGGCCTTCGGAACTGTCGCCAGCGCCCGCCGGCAACATGTCGTAGAGCTTCGCCACTTTCAGGTCCTTGTCGCCGATCAGCGGGTAATCGACGTTAAAGCCGGTCGCGGTGCGGATGTCGTTTTTCCACTTTTCATGGCTTTCGACCGGATCGACCGAAATGCCGATGATCTTGACGCCGCGTTTTTCGAATTCCGGCTGCAGGCCGCCCATCGCGCCAAGCTCCGTGGTGCAGACCGGCGTGAAATTTTTCGGATGTGAAAACAGGACCGCCCAGCCGTCGCCGATCCAGTCGTGAAAGCTCACCGGACCATGCGTGGTCTCGGCGGTGAAATCGGGTGCAATGTCGTTGATACGCAGGCTCATCTGGTGGTTTCTCCCTAATGATTTGAATTGAAATCCTGAAGGTTTTGGCAATCCGTGTCCGGCGCAGAAGCTTAGAGTTTCTGCGTGAAATGGCCAGCCATTTCCCAACTGATATAGGCCGGGCAAACGACAGGCCAATGACCTGTCATGGAAACGCGCGAGGATTGTTTTCGTTCGGGCAAGCGCCTATTCTGACGTGGTGCCTTTTCCTGCCGGTGCAAAAAGCTGACGCTCGACCATAATGAGCCAACAGTCTCCAAACAGATGCGATGGAGAACAGCAATGACGATCACCATTACCGCTTTTGAACGCTCGCCCGATGGTGGCAGGGGGCTGGCCCGTGACACGCGCGTCCGCTGGGCACTGGAGGAGGTGGGCCAGCCCTATGACGTTCGTCTTCTTTCCTTCAAGGCGATGAAGGAGCCGGAGCATCTGGCACTTCAGCCGTTCGGGCAAATTCCGAGCTATGAGGAGGATGATCTTGTCCTGTTCGAGTCCGGCGCGATCATTCTCCATATCGCGGAGCGCCATGCCGGCCTGTTGCCGCGGGATGCGAATGCACGGGCACGGGCAATAACATGGATGTTTGCTGCACTCAGTACGGTGGAACCGCCAATCGTCGACCGCTCGGTTGCACGGTTTCTGGAGGGTGACCGGAGTTGGTATGAGGAGCGCCTGACGATCGTCGATGAGCGTATCCGCACGCGGCTTGGCGAACTCTCCCGCTACCTGGGTGACGATGACTGGCTCGACGGCGCCTTCAGCGCCGGCGATCTTTTGATGATATCGGTGCTGCAAAGGATAAAAAGCTCGGGCATCCTCGACGAATATCCGAACCTTTCCGCCTATGTGGCCCGCGGCGAGGCGCGTCCGGCCTATCAACGTGCCTTTGCCGACCAGCTGGCGGTTTTCAAGGCTGCCTCGACCGTCTGAACGTCGCTCTATGGCGAGGGCCCGAACGTGCAGACCCTCGCCATGTTTCTACGGAGAACTGCTCGCCATCAAAGGCTCCCACAGCCGCTCGCGATCGACCCCGGTGTGGAGATCTATCACGACCCGAGTGCCGTTTTTAATTCGCCGCCGTAAAATGTCGGTACGGTCGGGATTTGCCCTGAGCGCACCGCCATCGTGAAGCGCCTGCAGCCGCGAGCGCGAAAGTCCCAGCTCTGACGCCAGCAGACGGTCAAGGCGGATGCTCGTCAGAAACGGCACCGCCAGATCGATCTCCGCCCTTGTACAATCGAGCCTCGTCCAGTCGGGAGGTGCGCCCATGATCGTTTTTTCGATATCGAATTCGGGGAACTCATCGACGCGTTGCGATTTGCGCCTCAAAGCCTCGATATTGAATGTCTCCGCCCGTATCCATAACGGATCGTTGGACTGCAGCGCCTCAAGGGCGGCAGGCGCTATATCGCGGACATTCTGTCGCTCGAAGATTGGTCGGTTCCAGGTCTTCTCGCAGGTCAGGCATCGGTAGATAAGCCAGGCGTCGAGTTTGCGGCCATTGGCGTTGAGCCGGATTTTACCGCTGGATTGAAAGGCCCTCAAGCCACCGCAACCGCTGCACGCTATCCATGGCTGGGGTGCCGTTCGGGGAATAATGGTCCATTGGACCCGAAGTGTGTCGCACATATCGTCTTGGTCTTCCGTTCGGAAGTCCACCAAGATGGTGCATGAGAAAACCCTTGCGGGACGGCGTGGCGATGTTGTGGGTGGCTGAAGAGCTTAAGGCAGCGGACTGCACAAGGCACATTTTAACAATGCCAGACCGGTCTCTTGCCACCACCCGATGAACATGATCATACGCCGACAGCATGTTGCTATCCGGCAGTACGGGGTGAAACTGGATTGAGACCGGTATTTACTTAGGCAAAGTCTACCTCGATGCGCCAACGCTCTTCGGTGCCGACGATAACAAATGATCCGCCCGAAATGGAGTCTCCTCCGTCTCTGGTAGCTGAAAACCGTTGCGCTGCGGTTTTTATGCAACTTCGGGTGATTGGCGCACTCTCCATCGCAAAGCGTATTCCGACCGATGTCTTCTTGATCGAAGCGGAAATCTGCGATATCGGTAATGTTGAGGTACGTACATCAAATTTCGAAAACCGCACAAATGCGGGCAAAACAGAACAACTGACAGGTGAGCAATATCCGGGCCGTTCTGTCCGGTGAAGCTGATGGGGAACAACAGGATAACGTCAAAAAAGGAGGGGTATAATGACGGCATTCGAACTCAATCCGGAATTCGCCATAACAGATGAGCAATCGCTTCGCGGGTTGTTCGAGGCGACCCATTCTCTGGCAATATTGAAGTGTCAGGATACCATTGGCGAGCATGCGCGGGAATTTATCAGGCGCTCCCCATTCCTGTGCATCGGAACGCAGAATCTGCAGGGAAGCGCCGACGTCAGTCCTCGCGGCGACCCTGCGGGCTTCGTCAAGATCCTTGATGAACGCACACTCGCAATACCGGATCGACCGGGCAATAATCGTCTGGATACGCTGACCAATATCATCGCCAATCCAAGCGTCGGGCTGCTGTTCGTCATACCGGGATTTGACGACACATTGCGTGTGAACGGGCAGGCGACACTGGCAACCGACCCGGAACTCCTGAAAAGCATGAGCATCAATGATCGTGCACCGAAACTCGCGATCGTCGTCCGGGTGAGCGAGGTTTTCATGCATTGCGCCAAGGCATTTCGACGGTCGCATTTGTGGAGCCCGGATCATTTTCAGGATCGCTCCGAGATGCCGTCCCTTATCAAGATCATTCTGGATGAAACGACAGGCGCGCCCAGCAACAAGGATGAGATGCGGAAAATGGACGACGATCTGGAAAAGGATTACCAGAGAACACTTTATTAGTCGCCGGCGCTCCGTCCGCGTTCACAAATTCCCTCGTCTATTTTCGAGGGGAGGTTGCTTCGCGCCTGTTATCCGTGGCTGCCAGATGGGGAACCATACGCCGAAGCGTCGGGTCCCTGCGGATGAAATGGTGCCACAGTGCCGCGATCACATGAAGAAGCACGATCACTGCTGCGAGATACGCCAGTGTAGCGTGAACGTCAGTCCAGAAAGCCTCGGCTTGATCGGAGATCGCCATGGGCAGACCCGGCACAACGATGAGATCGAAGACGTAACTGGGAATCTGTAAGGGAGAGGTTGATGCGACTGCCCAACCGGCGAGGGGAACGGCAAGGGTAAGGAACAGCAATGCAGCGTGAGCGGCCCGCGCGGCTAACCGGGAAACCAGACCTTCACCCTCAAGAGCCCGCGGTTTCCTGCTGAAAACCGACCAGATGACACGCGGCACGGCCAGGGCCAGCACCAGAAATCCTATCGACTTGTGATACTGAAAAAGGTCGAACTGAAGTACCGGATCGATATTGTCGCGGCTCATCAGGTATCCCAGCGCAAGCTGCGCGAGGAAAAGCACCGCGATCGTCCAATGGAAAGCGAT
Organism: Rhizobium sp. AN73; assembly: GCF_030757975.1. Taxonomy (NCBI): domain Bacteria; kingdom Pseudomonadati; phylum Pseudomonadota; class Alphaproteobacteria; order Hyphomicrobiales; family Rhizobiaceae; genus Rhizobium; species Rhizobium sp. AN73. The sequence continues at coordinate 1,163,646 of NZ_JARWME010000002.1, read as the reverse complement.
AGCCACCAGTCCAAAGGAGACGGGGGTGTTGCGCCACTTCCGTTCAACCGCCGGTGCACTATCGAAATGATCCTCAAGATGTTGCATCGGTCAACTCAGCTGTTGATAGGTGTCTTTGGCAATGGCGTCCATGCGGTCGGACGGCAGGCTGCCGACCAGCGCACAGCGGATCGTTTCATCGTCCCAGGACACGGTTTCAAGCGACCCGACACTGGAGCGCCGCATGGCGCTGTCGCTCGAGTCCGCCGCAGCCACGATGTAAAGAGTGACACGCTGCCCGCCTTTGTCTTCATACATAAGCTGGGCGGCCGCACCTTCGGAGCTGGGGAGCACCCGGCCGCCGACAAGGGAGAGGCCATGGCGGGTGAGGTCGGGGATGTTCAGTTTACGATCCAGCCGCTTCGACAGCCATTTCGGCAGGCTCGCAGCGTTCTCGGCATCGGCCCGGATTTCCACCGGATGCAGAACCTCGCTTGCAAACAACTTATGTGCCTGCGTCGCATCCGCCACGATGGAATGGGCAGGTTCGGCGACCTGAGACACAAGTCCGCGTCCGAACCAGCCGCCCGTCAGCCCGACCGCCAGCACAAGAACGGATGCCGCCGCCATGTTGCGCCAGTTGGCGCGCTCCGCGCGCAAGCGCCGCTCGATGCGGTAAACATCGAGGCGCTCGGGTAAAACACCGGTATCAAGAGGGCTATAGAGAGCCGTCAGTGTCGCATTCTGCTGCTGCCACATCTCCACCTTGCGTGCATCGGCCGGATTGGAGGCGAGGTGGGCGCGAACGACATCGCGTCGCTGGTCTTCGAGCTGCCCGTCGACATAGGAGATCAGATCGGCTTCGGTTATCTGCGGCTCGCTGCCAGTCATTTTATCACCTTGAGATTGGGCTGGTCTTCTTGGGTCATTCGGGCCAGGGCCGTTCGGGCTCGCCCCAGACGGGACATCAGAGTGCCCAACGGAATTTCAAGAACATTTGCCGCTTCCGCATAACTCAGACCTTCGACGACGACGAGGAGCAGCGCCTCGCGGTGTTCGCCGGACAGTTTTTCGATGGCGCGGGCCATTTCGGCAAGCGCTACCCGACCCGTCTGCGCCGCCGGCACAAACAGCTGTTCCGCAACGTCGTCAATCGGGACTTGCGACGGCCGGCGATTGCGGCCACGCAGATTGTTGCGGTAGACGTTGACCAGCACCCGGTACAGCCAGGGGCGCAAAGGCCCCTGCGGTCGCCATAACGCCTTTTTACGGATAGCTCTTTCCAGACAGTCCTGGACGAGATCGTCAGCCGTGTCACGGTCGTGCGTCAGCGCATTCGCATAGCGTCGAAGCGCCGGTATGCTACTTGTAATCTCGTCCAGAAAATCCGGCATGGGTGCTATTCCTTGGCAACGTGCCAAACGCCGCCGACGCCATCACCAGTGACATCGCCTGCCTTCTTGTCCATCTGCCAGCGATATAGCGGCTTTCCGTCATGCGACCACTGCATCGTGCCATCCTTGCGGGCGATTGGTTTGTAGTCGCCATCCGCCTTGTCGGTTTTGGAAGCCGCGAGCGGCGGCCATTTCTTCGCACAGGCATCATAGCAGGCCGAAGAGCCGGCGGCATCATTGTCGAATGTATAAAGGGTCATGCCTTTGGCGTCAGTCAGGATCGTGCCCTTGGTCGTTGCCTTTTCAACCACCGCGCCACCGGCGTAGGGTTCGGCAAGGGCGGCGGTGGAGGCGAGCGCCAGAGCGCCGGCCAGAACGAGATGATGTACACGCATGGGGATAGTCCTTCGAGAGGTAACGGGCCGGACAACATGTCCGATATTAGACAGAACACCGGCCAGCGGCACTTAATCCCGCCTCACCGATTTTTTTTTGACGTTCCTTCGTTTTTATCTGACGCCCTTCAAATCGATGTCGAACGCGACCGTATTCGAATAGAGCGGCACACCGACACCCATGCCATAGGGCATCCGGGGCACATTGCCGGTGACGTGGAAGGTGACGGATCCCTTTTGCTGCTCGACGAATGTTGCGTGAAAGGTTTCGGGTCTGGAGACGCCTCTGGCTGTCAGGATGCCTTCGACCACCGCGCTGCGCGGTCCGTCCTGCGTAACGCGGTTGGAGCGAAATACGATCTGCGGATAGGTGGCAATATTAAAAACCGCACTGGATCGCAGGAAATTTTCCACCCGCTCCTGCCCCGTCTTGACGCTGGAAGGGTTCAATTTGATTTCCACGAAGGATTTGGACGGCTGGTCCGGATCGATATCGAAGCGGCCGGATATATCGGGGATTGTGCCCTTGATGCCCGGACCGGCAACCTGGTCAATTGAAAACGCGATGTGAGAGGCGGGGTCGATACGGTAACGTCCGGCTGCGGACGAGAACGGGCTGGCAGATACCGGCGTGCAAGCCAATGTCACAAGCAAGAGGGTGAGGGAATAGGGGTATTTCACGGCGCAGGCTCCTTTGTGAATACGTCGTCGTACTCAGGAGAACACCGCGGTAAACTATTTAATCCCACGCAAGTTGCGGCAGATCATCAAAATCCCTGCCGCCTGATCGAATGCGATGACCGCATTTGCCACCGCCAGCCGGCGCGTATGCCTTTCGACCTCATGCAAAAAGAAAAGCCGCCGATGATGCCTGTATCACCGGCGGGGTTGTCGGAATGATTACGGAGACAGTTCCTCGAGAGCCTTGCCTCTGGTCTCAACCGCAAACAGTGCCGTGATGATGGCGCCGACAACGAGGATGGCCGCGAAAATCACGAAGACATACTGGATGCCCATCGAAGCCATGGTGAAACCAACGACGATCGGGCCGGCCGAGGAGCCGAGGCGCAGCCACGCGCTGCCCGTTCCCGTTCCGAGCGCCCGCAGGCGGGTCGGATAGATTTCCGCTGAGTAGAGATAGAGCGAGAAGGTCACCGTCTGGACGATGGCATAGGCAAGACCGCCAAGCACCAGAACCTGCTCGGCCGAGGTGGCTCCCAGCCATGCGAGAACCAACAGAGGGATCGGCGCCAGAAGCAGGGCGCCCATGTACCAGCGCTTCCGCCCGACTTTGTCGATGAGGAGCGCGCAGATGATGGCGGCGATGACGCCTCCGACCGATGTCAGGAAACCGTAGAAAATGCTGGTCTGGAGCGGCAGATTGAAGACCTGACGATAAAGGGTCGGCAGCCAGGTGATCGTGCCGTTGGCAACCGTATAGGCGGTAAACCACATGGCCCAGATCGAAAGCGTGCGCTTCAGGTAGATGCCCTGGAACAGTTCCTTCCAATCAGATTGCCGTTTTACGGTCGAGGCAATGATCTTCGGCTCAGGCAATTCCTTGCCGGCGGCCAGAGCGCTTGCTTCCATTTTGGAAACGATTGCATTGGCCTCATCATAGCGACCGTTGGCCGCGAGCCAGCGTGGGGATTCCTTCAGGAACCAGCGTAACGGGATCATCAGGATTGCCGGAACGAGGCCAACGATGAACATCGCCTTCCAGCCATATACCGGCACCAGGAAGTAACCGATCAGGCCTGCACCGACGAGGCCGAGAAGGAACATGACCTCATAAAGCAGGAAGAAACGGCCGCGCCCCTTCGAGCCGATGAGCTCGTTGATATAGGCGCTGGCAACCGGCACTTCGCCACCCGTTCCGATGCCCTGCACGAAGCGGAATGCCATCATCATGCCGGCACCCGCGGCAAATAGGCAGGCGACATCCATGCTGACGAACAGAAGGATGGTGAACAGCAGGACCTTCAGACGTCCGATCTTTTCGGCGAGCCATCCGAACAGGATCGCACCGACCAACTGACCAAGATAACCCATGGAGAGGATCATCCCGGTCTGCGAAGGCGTCAGGTTCCATTCCTTGACGAGAACGGGCATGGCGTAGGCGATGGCGATCACGGTGTAACCGTCGAAGAAGGTCGCTGCACCGACGATATTGCGGGCCCAGAAGACCTCGCGTGTAATGGGAAGGCGCTCCAGACGGGCGCTGATATCGGCTTGAGGATCGGCAACGCGCGCCGTCTCAGCCTGCATGGGCTGCATGATGTTCAATATTTCCTCCATCCGTCGCTGGCGCGTTACTCTCTCCCGGCCAGGGACGTCCTCTGCTCGTGTTTATTAGTGTGTTTCAGGGCTTCCTGTCAGCGCAATGTTCTGTTTGTCGGTGAATGGAGCAAAAGGGAGCGTGTGTCGGCGCCGAAGACTGATCCGACTATCGAGCCGCAATGCAGTCGGCATCTGCTTCCCATGGTCTCCTCCCATCGGAAAATCGCCCCCGCGCTGAACGACACGGGGGCGACAACTGTCTTATTCGGCAGCGATGAGCTGCTGATCGACGCGACCGATACCGGCTGCGTCGAAGGCCGCGAAGATTTCCTTTTCGGCCTTTTCACCGAGGTTCTTCAGCGGCTCACGGATCGTGGCATGGTCGAGAATACCGCGGTGGACGAGACCGAGTTTGAGCGCAACGGTGCCTTCCATGTGCGAACCGCGATGATAAACGGCGCGGGTGACCGGTAGGAGCTGCTCGAAGATCTTCCGGGCTTCGGGGTAGTTCTGCGCCTTGCCGGCTTCGATGAGATCCACCAGAAGTTCCGGTGCGATATTGCCGTAACCGACCAACAGGCCGTCGACGTCGAACATTGTCGGCAGCAGCCATTCGTCATGGCAGGAGAGGACCTGCAGTTTCGGATTGGCCTTCTTGAGTTCGGGAATTTCAACGTACCAGCGCTTCATGTTGCGCACGCCGTTCTTGGTGGCGACCACGCCATCCTGCGTAGCGATTTCGAGCTGGGTGTCGAGATCGTAGCTGGCTTTCGTCACATCCGGATACTGGAACAGGATTTCCTGCAGACCGGATTCTTCCCAGATCGCCTTGTAGCGGCTCTGCGGCGCGCCTTTCTGATAACCGAAGCGCAACCAGCCGTGGTTCGGATAGACGAGAGCACCGGTCGCACCGGCAGCCTTGCACTTCTTGGCTTCTGCTGCCGCGACCTTGGTTCCTTCACCGGTAATCCCGGCAATGATCGGAATTTCGCCGTTCACGGCTTCAACATAGGTATGGATGAGGGCGAGCCGCTCTTCTTCCGTCAGGAAGGTTCCTTCGCCGGCATGGCCGAGAATGACAAGGCTTTTCACCCCCTTGATGGACACCAGCCATTTGGCGAGACGGGCGTTAGCCTTGTGATCGACGTTGCCGTCGCGATCGAAAACGGTGACGGGGGCGGGGCTCAGGCCGCGAAGGTCCATGGTGGTCATAATTTCTCCTCCTAAGATTTCGCCAATCACATTCAACCGGCGAAGGGAACGATATCGGGAACGTTCCCAATATTGATTTGATCGCTTCGGCTGTCAAGTGATAGAACAGAAAAATCAGGATGCGGGCCGGTGAGGGGCGATTCGATGAAAAGTGACAAACCCGATGTTATCTCGCCGTCGCGCGTTACGATCCTTGATGTGGCAAGGGTTGCCGGCGTGTCGAAATCCAGCGTTTCCCGCTTTCTGGATGAGCGCATGCCGAAGTCGGATAGCGAAACCGCGCGCCGGGTGCGCCAGGTGGCCGCCGAACTGGGTTACGTTCGGGACGTCTCGGCCTCATCCCTGCGGAGGGGCAAGACCGGCATGGTTGGCGTTATCGTCCCGCGTCTGACGGATACCGTCATGGCCATGCTCTATGAGGCGCTGGCGCATGCGGCCGCACGGGCAGGTCTCTTTACGATCGTTGCGACGACGGATGATGAACCGGGGGCGGATCTTCGGGCTGCCGAGGCACTTCTGCGTCGCGGTGTCGACGGATTGATCCTGTCCACCGCGCGAGACGGCGACACGATCACCGACGAACTCGTTGATCGCGGCGTTCCCTTCGTTCTCGCCTTGCGTACCGACGGCAAGTGTCGCTCTTCCATCGGAGACGACCATCTCGGCGGTTACCTCGCGACACGGCACCTGATCGATCTCGGGCATAGACACATCGGACTGATCGCCGGCCCGTCCTTTGCATCGAGCGCGCGAGGGCGCGTTGAGGGCTACCACAAAGCGATGTCGGAAGCCGGGATAGACGTACAACCGCAATGGATCAGGGAATCGACCTTCGGCATCGAATCCGGCGGTGAAGCCGCGCAAAGCCTGATGGCCCTTGCAGATCGGCCGACCGCGATCTTTGCGGTCAACGATAACACGGCCATCGGCGCCTTGTCCGCACTGACACGGCTGGGACTGTCCGTTCCCGGTGATGTCTCGCTGGTCGGTTACAATGACATCCCGATCGTAAGCCACCTGCCGACGCCGCTGACATCGGTAAAGGTGCCGTTCGAGCAGATCGCCACCGCGGCTTTCGAACTGCTTTCTGCAGAAAAAGTCACCGCACGCGACCGCATCCGCATAGCAACGCCAACACTCATCCCGCGACGGTCGACAGCAGCTGTTTAAGCGGGGCAGGGAGCTGTCTTCGGAGATGCGAGTTCCGCCCGCTATTCTATCGACGTCTCGACTGCCGGGCGGAATCCATAAACAATATAATGCGCCTTAGTACGCCGTCTGTCGTACGTTCCTGATTGTCGCTGCAATGGCCAGATCGCGCTGCTCGTCCTCACCATCCCCGTTCCACGCCGCCGAAAGACAACCGTAAGCGAATGCCTGATCAAGCAGGCGACGCGGATCGACATCCAGACTGCGGGAGAAGGCATCAGTCATCTTCACGATGCGTTGGGGGTCGAGACAAAGATCGTCCCTGTCAGCCGGATCATAGAACATGTTGACGGCGCCAAAGCCGACTTCACCAACGAGACCGACAGGATCGATCACCAGCCAACCACGACCGGAGAGCATGATGTTCTCGTGATGCAGATCACCGTGCAGCCCACCCAGCCGGGTGGCAGTGCTCAGCAATTGATCGGCAAGAATGGCCGCCTCGACATAGTCGGTTTGCAGACCTGCATTCTGGTCTTCACGCGCGCGTTCAAACAGGGCCTCGAAGCGGTCCCGAATTGGGAGGAGGGCGGAGGGCAGGGGCTCATTCGATGCGGAGTACAGTTCAGCCACGAGTTCCGCGGCAATCGCAGTCGCCGCATCGTCACCCTGCTCGGCAACGACGTGGGAGAGCATGCGACCTCCCGCATATTCGAGCAGCAGCATGTTGTCCTCACGGCCGAGCAGCCGCACGGCGCCTCTGCCATTGCGCCACGCCAGATAGTCGGCGCCACGCAACTCGTCAGCAATATCTTCTATGGGTTTCAATACCTTGACTATTGCTGTGGAACCATCCGGCATCTGAACTTTCCAGATGCGGCTTGAAAAGGTGTCCGCAATCAGAAGCGGTTGGGAAACATTCCAATCAGCGGGGAAATCAGACGGCATTCACATCGGCTCCAAGTCAAAGGGTCCAGTCGCAGGTCGACGGCGCCACGATTACGATCTGGTGGTGATCAGAATAGGGGAAATAATGCCTGAAGACTGTTTCCGCTATGGTTGTCCGATCAAAAAACTGCCATTTTTACGGATGACCAGTGCTCGTCATTCAATGAATGATTGAGGGTGTCCGTGACGAAATCCATTGGTTTGCTTGCAGGCTTCGCGCTGCTTACGTTTTGCAACGGGGCGTCCGCCGCAGAGAATTTCCTCTACACCAGCTCCGGCGAGCTTGAAGCCAACCAACGGGTTCTCGAGCGCGGGGATATCGGTGGCGTGCAAATCGTCTACAACTGGCGGAAGCTTGAACCGGAAAAAGGCAAATATGATTTCTCCGTCATCGAGAAGGACCTCGCCGTCACCGATCGCCTGAAGAAGAAACTCTTCATTCAGGTGCAGGATCGCTTTTTCGAGGCAACGGCCAGAAATGTGCCGGACTACCTTCTGACGGACCCCGCATATGGCGGCGGATTGGCGCCGCAATTTGATAATCCCGGCGAAAACAAGCCTGTCGGAGACGGGTGGGTTGCCATGCAATGGAACCCCGCATTACGCGATCGTTTCCAGAAACTATTGGCTGCACTGGCAGAAACCTTCGACGGCCGCGTCTATGGTGTCAATCTGCCCGAAACCTCGATTGATCTGGCAACCAACAACCCGCCAGCCGGCTTTTCATGCGACGCCTATTTCCATGCCGAGATGGAAAACCTTGCTTTCGCTCGACAGGCATTCTCCAAATCGAAAGTCGTGCAATATGTGAATTTCTGGCCCTGCGAATGGGATAACGACCATAAATATATGAGCCGGCTGTTTGATTATGCCGCCAAGAATAATGTCGGCCTTGGTGGACCCGACATCGTGCCGGGCCGCAAGGCGCAGATGAAAAACTCCTATCCTTTCTTCAATCAATACAAAGGGAAAATCGACTTTGTTGGCATGGCGGTTCAAGAGCCAACACTGACCTACAAAAACCCCAGGACAGGCAAGCCCTTCACCAAAGATGAGTTCCAGACATTCGCGGAAGACTTTCTTGGCGCCGATGTCATTTTCTGGAGCAGCGCTTCGCCCTGGCTTAAAAAGTAAGGCTCAATGGCATAGGGCACCGCAGAATCTTCATGAACGGCGAGGGCAGTGCCGTGTCTTTCAAGGGCATAGATCCTCGATCGTGCTATCTCAGCCTGCAGATCATATCCCAGCGATCAAGGCCCGGAGCGTAGGCATTCGGCGTGACCTTGGTTGGAGTGAAACCGAGTTTTTCGTAGAACCCTTTCGTATGTTGACTGGTGTTCAGCGTAATGGTCTCTATTTCGGGAATGCTTCTTGCCTGATTGAGCCGGGCTTCTGCGAGTGATCGACCAAGACCCTTGCCGTGGTAGTCGCCCGCAATCATTCCCCATGAGAAAAATGCCGTCTTTTTCTCCGCCATCACCTGCAGCCCTCCGCAGCCGACTATGGCATCGCGAGCCTGCAGAACGAGATAGAAATGCTCCAGGACAGGAGATGCAAGAAATTCAACATATTGCGATCGCTCATCAACGGCGAAAAAATGAGGAACATTGGAGTCGAACACGGCCAAACAGGCCGGTTCGTCTTTGATGGCATAAGGTCGAGATGTAATTGATAACACCGAGATAGCCCAAGTCATGTGTTGTTGAATCGTCGACCACGACATGATCATAAGCCGTGAGGAGAAGTCCAGTCACTGGCTGGCCAACCGGCTCTCCGGTTGCAAGGGAAGGGAGGGGATAGATCGCAGCCACCGTAACAACCGTGGAGAGCGGGACGCCTCATCATTCGAGATGGCAATCACCAGCATCTAGCTCCTAACCTATAAGCGATGGCGGCTTTGCGCCAACGCCGGACATTGCGGCCGGCGCAAAACTCCTTATTCTGCAATATCGCAAAAGCCGGAAAACAGTTCGCACTTTAATTCGGAATTTCGCGACTGACCAACGACCAGATTAGGTACACCAAGCGGCAGCCCATTAGGTGCCATACCGGAGATAAAGCATGTTCACCCATGTCATGATCGGCAGCAACGACTTGGAGCGGGCCAGAGCCTTCTACGATGCCACGTTCGCTGCGCTGGGAGGCAAGCCGGGCGAGATGGATGCAAGGGGCAGGCTAATCTATGCCCACGAGGGCGGTAGACTGATGATCACGAAACCGATCGACGGCAAGCCGGCGACAGCTGCTAACGGTGGGACTATCGGTATTGCCGCCGCAAGCCAGGACCGTGTTCTCGCTTGGCATGAGGCCGGTACAAAGCATGGTGGCACGGCGATCGAGAGTCCTCCCGCAGAGCGTCCAAACGGGTCTTTCGTCGCCTATCTTCGCGATCCGGACGGAAATAAGCTCACCGCCCGGTCTCAGCCGACGAAGTGAGATCGGCGTAAGCGGCACATAGTGGACAGCGTGGTCGATGCTAAGAGGCGAGTTAGGCGTGCCGTTCGGCCGACTTCTCTCATGGCTGTCGCGAGTGCGTTCTGTATCGGCGATAATGAAACACCGGGGGGGCTTTAGAGTTCTTCTTCGGCAACAGTAAGCCTCTCGCCTCGGCTGGCCTTTGCCAATTTGCCATCCTCGTCGATCTCAGCCAGTTCCTCGCCTTCGTGTCGCACACTCATGAAGGCGACGATCGCAACGATCGCTGCGAGAAAGATCGCACTCGTTATGATCGTGCCGAGGCCGAGGCCGCCATATTGCGCAGGCTGAGACATCAGATCGCCAAACGATGCACCCAGCGGCCTGGTCAGAATGTAAACGAGCCAGAAGCCGAGTATAGGATCGAGGCCAAGGAAGAAGTAGCCGAAGCTGAGCGAGATAATGACCGTGCCGAACAGGACGCCGGCCGCCAGATAACCCAACGCGAATTTCTCTGCGACCAGATCGCCGGCTGCCGTGCCGAGCGCGAAGGTGAACAGAATGGCGAGCCAATAGAAGGCCTCGCGCCGCCCGGTGAATATCGAGTGGATCGAAAGCGTCCGCTCCGTTTGGGACCACAGCAGGAAAGTCAGCGCCAACGCGATCGAGAAAGCAATCGTGGTATCCAGCAGCGGCGCATGGAAGTTGTCGACCAGATTGTCGGTAATCAACGTGCCAACAATGCTGATCAGTACCACGGAAAGCCAGTAAGAGGCGGGAACATATTTCTTCTGCGCAAATTGCCAGATCAATGCGGCAACCAGAACGGCGGACATGATCAGCGATGTCGCCGTCAGGCCCAGGCCCATTTGCACATTGAGATAATCGGCAGCCGTTTCACCCATGGTGACGGCCATCAGTTTGATGAGCCAGAAATCGGTCGTGACGCTGGGAACGCGATTGTAAACAGCAGCTTTGGTGGTCGGTGCAGACATGGCGAGTATCCTTGCATGGGCGTCGAAAGTCTCGGAGGGCAGTTCGGGCGAGGGTGACACTGTTCGCCGCCCGCCTATTGAGCAGGCTGAGCCGGATTGCTGAGAACCGTCATAAGAGCGGCTAGCGTTTTGCTGACTTTGTCAGCCGATGGAGCGGATTGACGCAGCGCTTTCAGCGCGGTGTCGGAGGCAGCGTCAATATTGCTCCAGTCGTGCTGGTTTAGCGGCCGGATTGCGGTCTCGGCCTGGTCCCATGCCGTTTCATAGTCGGTGATGCGCTTTGCTGCGCCGGCAAGGTCACCCTTGGACGCAAGGGTCTGGACATCGGCTATGATTGTCCTGAACGATGACAGATCGCCAAGGCCAACCGTTTCGGCCGGTGCGGTACTGGTGTAAAGTTCAAAACTCGTGAATGCCGCCACAGGAGCGGCAATGAGCGCGATGGCAAGCAGAATCTGTCTCATCAGCGGATTTCCCCGGAATTCTGGCGAGACGAGGAAGGCATCACTTCCACTCGCCGGTTGTACGGCACGCCTGCGGTAGCGCGATACGCTCGCTGCTTTGCCAGTGGCGTACGGCTGGCCTGCTTTGACTACACGGGTTCAATTAGCTGAGAATTAGAGCGGACGTTGGCGTGGCGCCGCGCGTCAGCCGGCTGCAAATTCCGCGTGAATGCGGCGGCCAGTAATGGTACCGGCCGCCGCCTTTTTCATTTCTGCGGGACCAGATGGGAGACAATCGCCTTGCCACCCTTGTCCGCGTAGGCCAGATGGACCTTCTCGCCGACACGCAGTCGGGTGCGGCAGGTGACATCAAGCACAGCACGGCCAATGCGGCGCATATGCGATAGCGGACGGTCATGAGCAATGCTCCTCTGCGAACTCGATAAAACCATGTGACGCCAGCAGAATTAGGAGGGTCTTAGATGATAGGGCTTAGTGCGGTCGGGCTGCACCAAAATCTGTGCAGCCGCACGCGTTTAGGTTATTCTGAAACATGCGTATTCTTGTAATCGAAGATGATGTCATGCTCGGTCGAGCCCTCGTGCAAGCCCTCGATGATGCAGGCATGTCGGCGGACTGGGTGCGAGACGGACAACTCGGGGATGAGGCCGTTGCCGTTGGCGGGCATGGTCTTGTGTTGCTCGACATCGGCTTGCCCGGCCGGTCGGGTCTGGAGATTCTGCGCTCGTTGCGGACGGCCGGTGACAAGAGGCCGATCCTGGTGATCACCGCCCGTGACGAACTCGATGATCGTGTCGCGGGGCTTGACCTTGGGGCCGACGACTACCTTGTGAAGCCGTTCGAGGTCAAAGAACTACTCGCACGCATGCGAGCGGTGTTGCGCCGAAATGGCGGCCAGGCGGTTTCTATCCTTTATACGAGCGAGATCGAACTCGATCTATCCAGCCATGAGGTAAAATATCGTGGGTGCTGCGAAGTGCTGCCAGCGCGCGAATTTGCACTGCTTCAGGCATTGCTGGAGCGCCCGGGAACCATTCTATCCCGCGCCCAGCTTGAGGAAAAGCTCTATGGCTGGGGCGAGGAGGTGGAGAGCAACGCCATCGACGTGCTTATCCATTATGTAAGACGCAAGTTCGACAAGGATATCATACGCAATGTCCGAGGGGCCGGCTGGATGGTTCCCAAGTGATAAACACCATATCGATCCGACGCACAGCGTTCTTATGGCTCGCGGGCTTGATGGCGATCATCGGTGTCTGCGCGGCGACTACGTCATACCTCCTCGTTCAGAACGAAGCATCCGACTTCCTCGACAATCAACTGCGGCAGATCGCACTCTATGTCGGAGATGCGCGTTTATCGCCAGCAACAGGCCCGGATAGCGTTGCGCTGCACGATCCCGAGGACGACTTCGTCATCCAGGTCTGGGATGTTGCCGGCAAGCCCTCGCGACTATCGCATCCTGCCGTTGATATTCCTCGGCAACAGGCGACCGGGTTTGCCGATATTTCGACCGGCAGCGACAATTGGCGCGTCTACACGCTGGCCGCGCCGGATCGAACGGTTCAGGTTTCTCAGGATACAAGCGTTCGGCAGGAGCTGGCGACCAATGCAGCGCTTCAGGCGGCGCTTCCGATCGCGGTTCTGATTCCATTGTCACTGCTGACACTGAGCTGGATCATCGACCGGATCATGGCGCGGCTCAATCGCCTGGCCGTCGCGGTCGCCTCCCGAGACACGACGGTGGACAGCCCTGTTCCGACCGACGACGTGCCCGCTGAAGTCATCCCCTTTGTCAGCTCGATCAATCTATTGCTCGCCCGGCTCCGCGCATTGCTGGAAAGACAGCGGCGGTTCATCTCGGATGCGGCCCATGAATTGCGCACGCCGCTCTCGGCGCTGCAAATTCAAATCGACAACCTTCGGCATGACGACCGGGACGGCCGATTTTCACAGCGTTTGACGGAGCTCGAAGCAGGAATCGGGAGGGCCACCAGCCTGGTGAGCAAGCTCTTGCGCCTCGCGCGCTACGACGCCCACGAGACCGCACCCGCGCCGCAGCCGATCGATCTCGTCCAGCTTGCTCTGGATACAGTCGCACGCTTGACCCCGCTTGCCGGGAGCCGGTCGATCGACCTCGGCATTACCCGCCAGGATCCGGCCGTCACGATCGGCGCGCTCGCCGATTTCGAGATCATTCTTGAAAATCTCGTCGAGAACGCAGTGCGCTATACTCCGCCAGGCGGAACCGTCGATGTCGCGGTGGAGGTTGCCGGGCAGGAGGCACGAATTGAGGTTCGCGACACCGTCCCCGGCATCGCGCAAGAAGAGATGCCCCGCGTCTTCGAGCGGTTCTTCCGCGCAAGCCCCCAGGATAGTGAGGGAAGCGGCCTGGGGCTGGCGATCGCGAAGGCGGCGGCCGAAAGACAAGGAGCAGGGCTAACACTTGCCATGCGCAGGGACGGAGCAGGCCTCGTAGCATGCCTCATTGTACGAATGGCTGTTGGAACAGCTGTCAAAGCTGATTAAAGACGCAACGTCTCTGGCCCGATAGAAATGCGACACTCGCTCATCGGATCAGCCCTGACAGAACCGGATTGCCCGTTTGCAAGGGGAGGGCGGATGACAGAATCCCTCCTTCGGCTTTAGCTTCTTCAGTCATCTGTCTGCATATCCCAGTTAACACTTCATTCAGTGGTTTTGTGAAATCTAAAATACGCAGGTTCCAAAGTTTCATCGGCGGGGCTGGTAGAACAAGTGGATCCAACGCGCCCTGCCTTATGGCGGCCCAGAACGGATATCCGCTTGTCGCTCTATGAGGAGGGGCACAGCTACCCGCGATGTTCCATTGTATGTTTCGCTGGCTTCCTGCGCGGACAGCTGGAGGAGCGCTTGCCCTGAGGCTATTCATGTCTTTCCTGAAGAATACCAAAATCAAAACCAAGGTCGTATTTGTCATATCACTGATGAGTTTGATGTCCCTTTCCGGGCTCAGCTACGTCAGCTTGCAGTATAAAAATACCGATAATGTTTACAGCGACTTCATCGCCAATGAGGCGCTTGCTGCGGTGCTGAACGCCCGGACCAGCGGCAATCTCAATGCACTCGGCATGCAGATGCTTCGCGCCAGCCTCAATGAACCGACGAGCAGCGATTTCGAGGCCGCCGTCAAAACCTTCAAGGCCGACCGGAAGCAACTCGAAGAACGGCAAAATAAAATCATGCAGCTGGTGCCGGCCCGCACGGATGCCGCTCGCGATATCCTCAAGGGCGTTGCCGAGGTCGAGGACATCGGCAATCAGGTCATTTCTCTCATGCAGGCGGGAAAAAGCGCCGAAGCACAGCAGATGGCGCTTAACGTCCTTCGGAAAATAACCGAAGTCTCCCCGAAAATCAGCGCGGGCAACGAGCAGCTCATCCAGGTCATGAATGACGGAAGAGAGCGCCTAACGGCCAGCACCAACACGACAATCTGGACGGCTCTGGTCAGCATAGCATTTGTTTCTCTGGCATTGATCGCACTCGGCCTGTTTATCTCCTCCCGTGGCATCACGACCCCGATTGCGCGGCTTCGCGAGCGTATGGGATCGCTGGCGGCCGGTGATACGGCCAGCGAAATCGCCGGAATGGATCGCAGAGATGAAGTTGGCCAGATGGCAGCTGCGGTTCAGGCATTTCGCGAGAGCGCAATTGAGCGCCTCCGGCTTGAGAATGAAACGAAGGCCAATCGGTCAACTTCGGAGAAGGACCGGATCGAGCGCGAGAAACAGAAGGCGAAGGAAGCTGCCGACGTGCAATTCGCCGTCGACAACCTTGCCGCGGCCCTTTCGAAGATCGCTCAGGGTGACGTTACCTACCGGATCGTTCAACCGTTCGTATCCAGCCTTGACGGCATTCGCGGTGACTTCAACAGGGCTGCGGAACAGCTGCAATCGACCCTGAATCAGGTGGCGCAGAACGCGCGCGGCATCGACTCCGGCGCCAACGAAATCAGGGCTGCGGCAGACGATCTGGCGAGACGCACGGAGCAACAGGCGGCAGGCGTTGAAGAGACTGCGGCAGCGCTGGAAGAAATCACCACGACGGTGAAAGATTCCACGAAACGGGCGCAGGAAGCGGGTCATCTCGTTGGCCGTGCAAAAGTTGGCGCGGAAAAGTCCGGAGAAGTGGTGCAGAAGGCTGTCGCCGCGATGGAGCAGATCGCGACATCCGCCAATGAGATCTCCAACATTATCGGCGTGATCGACGAGATCGCCTTCCAGACCAACCTTCTGGCATTGAATGCCGGCGTGGAAGCTGCCCGTGCCGGTGAAGCGGGCAAGGGCTTTGCCGTTGTCGCTCAAGAGGTTCGCGAACTGGCGCAACGTTCCGCCGGCGCCGCCAAGGAGATCAAGAATCTGATCACGACATCGAACGGTCAGGTTCAGCAGGGCGTGCAACTGGTTGGCGAAACCGGCAGGGCGCTGGAGTTGATCGTCACGGAAGTGCAGGAAATCAACCGGCACGTAGCGGCGATCGCGGAATCGGCGCAGGAACAATCCTCCGGCCTTCAGCAGATCAATACCGCTGTGAACCAGATGGATCAGGACACGCAGAAAAACGCCGCCATGGTGGAGGAAAGCACCGCCGCGAGCCACGGGCTGGCCCGCGAGGCGTCTTCGCTCAACCGGCTTCTCGCCCAGTTTAAACTGTCGGAAGGCGGTTATAGCGTCGCCTCCGCGTCGGTTCGTACGGCCTCTCCCGCCGACAGGCCTGCAGTTTCTCCCGCTCGTGCCCTCGGTGGAAAGATCAAGGCCGCGTTCTCGGGCAATGCTGCACTGAATACCTCCCCGGACAATTGGGAAGAGTTTTGATAATCGCGGATCTTTCACGTCTGATGTCGAGTGCGGGACTGAAAGCATTGTTGTAAACGCTTGTACCGGCAATTGGACGCTGATTGCCGGTACTTGCTGATGGGCGATGTACGAATGCATTTATTGCGGAGGACCTCAAGTTCGCTTCGCTTTCGGCATGGCGGCAGCCTGATCACGGCTGGTCTGCACCTAGTGTGGCATAGAGGTGGCAGGAGGGTTCATAATCTCTGATGTACAGCGTTTGCAATCCAGCCTGTGGTCGTTAGGTATCGGATATCTGCACGGTAACGTGCTCATGGCAACACTTCGACGCTGAGGTCTGATCTTTGTTGGGATTTTGCGACAACAGGCCGCGAGCGATGACAGATAGCATGTGAAGATAAAATCTACGCCTGGAATGGAGTGCAGATGGAACATCAAAGCAACAGCAGCAGACAGGTAATTTCCACTGTTCCGGACGTTTCCATCCTCCCTATCACACAAGCGACGGCGGCAACCTTCACCGATCTTTTTATCGGTCTTACATTTCTGTGCTTCATCCGCTCGGGCACGAAGAGAGTGATCTGTCCTGTTCAGGGTGAATTGATCGCCGGTGAGGGGGATCTATTGATTTTTCCTTCCGGTTCGATGGTCACGCTGGAAAATCGTCCCTTACCGAATGCCGATTACCGGGCGGATGGCGTGTATTTCGCAGATGACATGGTCGATGCGGTTTTCGCGCATCTGCCACGGTACAACACTTTACCGGGTATACAATTGCTGCGGGCGGCGTCTCATGGGCCGTCTGAAATTCTCGATCTTATCAGGGAAACTCTCGATAGGGACGACCTGCCGCCGCCGATTAGACGGCACCGGTTGCTGGAGCCGTTGATCTGGTTGCAACACAACGGTGTTCAACTGCCGATCCGGCAGGAAAACCAGCCATGGAGCAAATTGCGCAGCCTGATCGAAACCGATGTCAGCAAGCCATGGCGCATCGCGGAGGTCGCCCGACATTTCGCGACGAGCGAAGCGACCTTTCGGCGGCAGCTTGTCAAATCTGGCCTTGGCTTTGCACAGATCCTGCTGAACACGCGCCTTGAAAAGGGGTTGGCCCTGTTGCAGACGACACAGACACCCATTTCGCAGGTTGCGTTGGAATGCGGTTTCAAAACGCCCTCTCACTTTTCCGATGCCTTTCGTAAAAGGTTCGGAATTAAGCCTAAATTGATCAGATTAGCGGAGAATTGACCGTTTTTCGATAGTATTTGAGCGACAGCTGGAAGCGGTTCTTCGAACGGAGGGCTATTCCGTCGAGCATGATCAATCGTCCAGAAAGGGTACTCAATCATGCTGAAGACTGCATCTATTTCCGGTTTCCTGCTTGCCGTTGCCATGACAACAACGGCAAGCGCGCAGGATTTCAGATTATCCAGCAGTTCGATCGCGGAAGGTGCGCAACTCTCCACGGCCTTCGTTTTTACCGGGTTCGGTTGCAATGGCAGCAATCAATCTCCGCAATTGTCTTGGTCTGGCGCACCGGAGAATACAAAAAGTTTTGCGGTTACCGCTTATGACCCGGACGCGCCGACCGGCTCTGGATGGTGGCATTGGAACGTCGTCAATATACCGTCCTCGGTGACATCTCTGGACCTTAACGCAAGCGGCAGCCGGACAATGCCGAAGGGATCCGTCGAAATTGCCAATGACTATGGATCGGTCGGGTTCGGTGGCGCATGCCCGCCTCCGGGTGAGGTTCACCGCTATGTGTTCACCGTGCATGCTCTGGCGACAGAGCGTCTGGAGTTGCCTGAAAACCCGAGCAATGCGCTGGCCGGATTTATGATCGGCGCGAACACGATCGGAAGCGCCCGCATTACGGCAGTCTATAACAGATAATAAGCGCGCCCGAAGGCAGGCGGCCATATGCCGCCTGCGCCATTCCCCGCGTCATCATCACGGATAAGCCGTCGCACCGTCCGGCTTACGGGTAATCTTTCGCTCCCAATGAATATAGTCTTCATTCTGCAGCGCTTTTTCGTCGATCTCCAGACCCCAACCCGGTCGGTCGGGACGAAGCTCCATATGGCCGTCAACGGGCATATATGGATCGGTGGCCCATGGCGCGTGGACATGGGGCTTGAACTCCAGCAGCTTGAAGTTCGGCTGTGCGACGCAGAAGTGAATATTGACCGCGGTTGCGAGTGGACCCATGGGGTTGTGCGGCGCGATGGTGACGTAGTGCGCTTCCGCGATTGCTGCGATCCGTCGCATTTCGGTGATGCCGCCCACGACGCAAATGTCGGGCTGGATGATGTCAGCGCCGCGCGCAGACAGCAGGGAGAGAAATTCGAAGCGGTTATACAGCGATTCACCCGTTGCCAAAGGCACGTTGACCTTCGCCTTCAGCTCCGTCCAGGCGGGAATATGTTCGGGCCGGATCGGCTCTTCGTAAAATAGCGGATCGTAGGGCGCGATGGCTGCCGCAAGCTGGACCGCCTGATAGGGTTCGAAGATTTTGGCATGCGCATCGAAGGCGAATTCGAAATGGGACGGGGTCAATTCGCGGATCCTGCCGAACCAGTCGCCTGTTTCCTTGACAAGTTCGCCCCAGCGTCCGGCATGAAGGTCGCGCCGGTAAGGGCTCAGCTTGAATGCCGTATAGCCATAGGTTTCATTGAGCTCGAGTGTCTGGTCCCGTGCCGCTTCCGGATCGGGTGCGGTATAGACACCGCAATAGACCTTTACCCGGTCGCGTACATTTCCGCCAAGCAGCATGTAGACCGGAAGGCCGGCCGCCTTGCCGGCGATATCCCATAACGCATGGTCGATTGCCGAAATCGCGGCAAGGCCGAGTGCGCCAGGCGGGAAGCGGCATTGCTGGTTAAGCTTGAGGATAAGGAATTCAACCCGACGCGGATCTTCTCCCTCGATTTGGTGAAAGAGATACTCGAAAAGTGGCGGCAAGGCCCAGTCCGGGCCGTGATTGTAACATTCACCCCAGCCTGAAATACCCTCGCTTGTCTCGATTTTCAGAAGCAGGCGCGGCCGGTCGTCCACGCGCTGCATGTATGTCTTGAAACCTGTAATATGCATGAATGTTGGTCCTCAGGCCGCGCGGCTCTTTGCCGAGACATTGTCGACGATCGCCCGCAATTCAGCGTGCTCCGCTTCGGTAAGACGTTCGACGCCGGGAATGCGCACCGGGCCGACATCTGTTCCAAGCATGCCGAGCGCTTCCTTGACGACGGTGACATTGGCGCCGTTGTGATACTTCGTGCGAAGCACCTCGAAGCCGGCGATGTCGTCGATGAGGGCGCGTGCCGCTGCAAAATCGCCTTTTTCCAGCGACTGGTGGATCGCATGGGAAAATTCCGGGAAGACGTTCACGAGACCCGAGGTGAAGCCGCGCGCACCCAGAGCGTAGAAGGCGGGTGCCCATCCTTCTGCCAGACCGCAGACCCAGATCGCCGGTGCGTCCTTGGTCGTGCGGATCACCTCGGCAAGAAGCATCAGATTGCCCGAAGCAAATTTGATGCCGGCAATGTTCGGATGCAGCGCAAGTTTGCGAAAATCGGTCACAGAAAAAGTATCGCTGCGGACATAGGCGATGACGGGAACCGTCGAGGCTTCCGCCAATTCGAGAAAATATTTTGCCTGAAAGCTCGGGCCTGCAAAGGGATCCATAGGGTGATGACCCATAATGGCGTCCGCGCCTTCGGAAATGGCGTCGCGGGCCAGCGCCTTCGCCTCGGTCAGCGAACGGCCGACGGCAGCGCTAACGAGGGACCTTCCGTCGGCAGCCCTGATGGTTGCGGCATGAACCGCACGCACCTCTTCCATGGTGAGGGTGAAAAACTCACCGGTATTGCCGGCGGCCATTAGGTTGTGAACGCGGGCATCAGCAAGACGCGATATCAAAGCCGAAAGCTTGGCCGTGTCGATGCTGCCATCCGTTTTATAAGGTGTTACGGGTACGCCCGATATTCCGGTCAGGGCCGTGCGGATTTTTTCCATTGCCTCGGTCACGTCAAATGTCCTCATTTTTCTTGAATACGATGTCGAGATAGGTGTCGCCGGAACGCACGACGTGATCGCGCATAACCCGCTCGGCCTGGTCGCTGTCGTTTGAGATAATTGCCGCAGCAATCGCGGCATGTTCGGCCAGCGCCTTGCCGCGCTCGAGCGGATCCGAGTGGATGATGCGGCGGATACTGGCGTCATAAAACTGCTGGCGCTCGATCATGCGTGAGAGATATTGGCACCGCGAGGCGATATGGATCTGTTCGTGGAAGGTCTCGTTCAGCGTAATCAGATCGTCGGCAATGCCGTCTTCCGTTGCCTTGTTCATCTGCGCAACAATTTCCTCAAGCCTCCCTGCCTCGTCCCTGCCGATGCGCTTGGCCGCAAGATGGGCAATCATCGATTCCAGTGCTGCGCGCGCAAGGATCATCTCTTCGGCCCAACCGGCGTTGAAACGGATAAGCACGCCGCGACGCGGAAGGGTTTCCACCAACCCTTCGGTCTCCAGCTGACGCAATGCTTCCTTGATTGGGGTGGTGCTCACGCCAAGCTGCTCGGCGAGCTGACGTTCGTTGACCCGCTCATCGGGCGCAAAACGTCCCGAAAGGATCGCCGTCCTCAGCGACTTGTGCACGTGGTCGCGCAATGTTGTCAGAAACCGCGGGTCGATTTTTTCGATACGGTCCGCACCAATCTCTGTCGATGCCTCTTTTTGCATGCGCCGAAATTCCCCCGTTGACGACAAAACTGTTTTGTGAGATCTGGTATATCAGATTTCAGATCGATGTCGATATGAAAATTGCACACTGAACGACGTTCGGTGTGTCTCGGGGAGGAGAAACATGACTATGAAGAAACGTAGTTTCCTGATCGCTTCGGCCATGGTGGCATCCACTTTTCTGATGCCCGCTGGCGCGTATGCCGCAACGCCGGAAGACCAGCTTGTCATCGCGACGAATATGTCATCGATGCGTGGCCTTGATCCCAACGAGATCAACCAGCTGGAATCGGCTGAGGTTGTTGCAAATCTCTATGAGCGGCTGATCGTTCTTTCCGCCGAAGACATCACCAGGCCGCAGCCCGGCATTGCTGAAAGCTGGACGGTGTCGGATGACGGCAAGAGCTTCACCTTCAAGGTCCGTTCCGGGGTAAAGTTTCACTCCGGCAACCCATTGACGGCAAAGGATGTCGAGTGGTCGCTACGCCGGCTGGTCAAGCTCGGCCTCGCGCCTTCCGTAGATCTGCGTCAATGGGGTCTGACGGACAAGAATGTCGATGAGTTGGTCAAGGCGACGGACGATAAGACTGTTGTGCTGCAGACGCCGCAGGTATGGAACCCCAATCTCATCCTGTTTTCGCTTGCGAGCTTCTCGACCTCTATTCTCGACAGCAAGCTTCTCATTGGAAACGAGAAGAACGGCGACTTGGGCAGGGAATTTCTGCAGACGAATGATGCCGGCTCCGGCCCCTATTCGCTGAGAACCTGGCGCGTCAATGATCTGCTGATTTCCGATGCCTTTAAGGATTACTGGCAGGGCGCCCCGAAAATGCGCCGCGTGGTCCTGCGCCACATGCCTGAATCGTCCGGCCAGCGGCTCCAGCTCGAGGCTGGTGACGTCGATGTCGCGACACGCCTTTCGTCAACGGACCTTGCTGCGATCGAGGCGGGCGGCAAGGCCGACGTACAGAAGACGCCGGGCTTTGGTTTTTATTATCTCGCCCTCAATCAGAAGGACGAGATACTGTCCAATCCAAAGGTCCGCGAGGCGTTCCGGTATCTGATCGATTACGATGGCCTCGCCAATACCGTCATGAAATATTACGGTATCAAGCAGCAGACAATCATCCCGGGCGGTCTGCCGGGCGCAAGCAGCGAAAATCCCTATAAGCTCGATATCGACAAGGCAAAGCAGCTGCTTACCGAGGCGGGTTATCCGAACGGTTTTTCCAAGGTCTATTTTGCAACGCCAGTTACACCTGAATATGAGGTGGCCCAGTCGTTGCAGGCCAATGCGGCCAAGGCCGGCATCAAGCTCGACCTGCAGGGCGGCGACCATATCGGCAAGTTCCGCAACCGAGAATTCGAGATATTTTCGGCGCGCACCGGTGAACGTTTGCCTGATCCGCATGCCGTGCTCGCATCCTACGCTACCAATCCGAACAATGCCGATGACGCCAAGCTTTCGGGTCTGATGGCCTGGCGCACTGCCTGGGATGTCCCGGAGGACATTCAGAAAATGGTGACGGCTGCCGCCCATGAGACCGACCAGCAAAAGCGCACCGATCTCTATGCCAGGATCAACAAGGCCTATCTTGCGGCGTCGCCTGCGCTCATCACCTCGTTCCAGCGCACGGATGCGAAGGCCGTGCGCAAGGAGGTCAAAGGCTATGTCGGCCATTCGACCTGGCTGACCCGCTGGGACACTGTCTCGAAGGACAAATAAGCGTTCCGTTCAAGGAGAATGATGTGAGCATCTCACAAATATCCGCAGGCGCTCCGGCGAGCGCCGTGGTAGCGCTTGGCGCGCTGCGCAAGGTGGCGGCATCTTTTGCCGTCATTCTGACCACGTTGCTCGGCCTGCTCGTCATCACTTTCGTTGTCGGGAGAATGGTGCCCGCCGATCCGGTCATTGCCGTGATCGGCGATCAGGCCGACCATGAGACCTATGAACGCGTTTATAAGGAGATGGGGCTCGATCAGCCGCTTTACGTGCAGTTCGCAACCTACCTCGGCAACGTGGCGCATCTCGATTTCGGTCAGTCGCATGTCACCAAAAATCCGGTCGCCCGCGATCTTGCTCGCGTTTTTCCCGCAACGCTTGAACTTGCCACGCTGGCAACGATCATCGGCGCCGGTCTCGGCATCCCGCTCGGCATTGTCTCCGCCGTGCGAAAAGGTACGTGGGTGGACAATGTCGCGCGTATCGTCGGTCTTTTAGGCTATTCGACGCCGATCTTTTGGCTAGGAACCATCGTCATTCTCGTCTTTTATGCCAAGTTCGGGCTTATTCCCGGCAGTGGCCGCCTCGATGTCTACAATGAGGGGCTGGTTGAGGGCCCGACAAATTCCATTCTTGTCGATGCCGCGCTGGCAGGCGAATGGGAGGTCTTGCGGGATGCTCTGCGCCATATCGCAGCGCCGGCGCTTATCCTCGGTTATGCCGCCATGGCCTATCTCAGCCGCATGAGCCGGAGCTTCATGCTGGAGCAGTTGCGGCAGGAATATGTGCTGACCGCCAAGGCGAAAGGGCTTGGCCAAAGAGCAATCGTCTGGCGACATGCTTTCCGCAATATCCGCGTGCAGCTTCTCACTGTCGTTGCGCTTGCCTATTGCGGGCTGCTGGATGGAACGGTGCTGATCGAAACGGTCTTCGCCTGGCCGGGGCTCGGGCAATATCTCACCTCGGCCTTGTTCTTTGCGGATATGAACGCCGTGCTTGGCAGCGTGCTGCTGATCGGCATCATCTCCATTGTCATCAATCTTCTGTCGGACCTGACTTATCGGTTCCTCGATCCGCGTACCCGGTGACATCATGACGACACGTTATTTCAATGACCTGCACAATTGGTTGATCAACGAGGAATTCTCCTCGATGCGTCAGGCGCGGCTTCACAAAGCCTATGTCCTGTGGCTGAACCTGATTGCCAATCCGCTTGCTTTTGCCGGTTTTCTGGTGGTGCTGGCACTGGTTCTGCTCGCGACCTTCGCACCGCTCATCGCCAGTCACGACCCGGTGCTTCAGGATCTGACGATGACGCTGAAGCCTCCTTCCGCCGATCACTGGTTCGGGACGGACGAATTCGGCCGCGACGTTTATTCGCGGCTCGTCTACGGTGCCCGCACGACACTCTATATCAGTATTCTGGTGACCGTCATCGTCGCGCCGATCGGCTTCGCCGTTGGTGCGACGGCCGGCTATCTCGGCGGATGGGTCGATGTGGTCCTGATGCGCATTACCGATATATTCCTGTCCTTTCCGAGCCTGGTTCTGGCGCTCGCCTTCTCGGCGGCACTCGGTCCCGGCATTGAAAACGCGGTCATCGCCATCGCGCTCACTGTCTGGCCGCCGATTGCGCGTCTGGCGCGTGCCGAAACCCTGACGTTCCGCTCGGCCGATTTCGTTGTGGCGGCGCAGTTGCAGGGGGCGGGCATGGGCCGCATTCTCTTTCGCCACATCGTGCCGCTTTGCGCGCCCTCGATTGTAATCCGCCTTACGCTCAATATGTCGAGCGTCATCTTGACGGCTGCGGGACTGGGCTTCCTTGGACTTGGCGCACAGCCGCCGATGCCGGAATGGGGTGCCATGGCGGCCTCCGGGCGCCAATATCTCCTCGATGCCTGGTGGCTGACAACGGTTCCCGGCCTCGCCATTCTTCTGGTCAGTCTCGCCTTCAATCTGCTTGGCGATGGACTGCGCGACATCATGGATCCTCGCAATGCCTGAACAGCTAAAACCGATCCTCTCGGTCAAGAACATGTCGGTGCAGTTTCCGACGCTCTCCGGCGTGGTCAACGCGGTTAAAGACGTTTCGCTCGAAGTCGGCCGGGAAAAGGTCGGTATCATCGGCGAATCCGGCTCCGGCAAGAGTACGACGGGGAGGGCGATCATGCGCCTGCAGCCGGCGACTGCCCGTGTGGTGGCCGACGAGATGCGCTTTGAGGATGTCGATCTTCTCAGCGCCAGCGAGGCCGACATGCGCGCCATCCGTGGAAGCCGGATTTCGATGATCCTTCAGGATCCGAAATATTCGCTCAATCCCGTCATGACGGTGGGTGAACAAATCGCCGAAACCGTCATCCTGCATGAACGGCTTGGTAAAAAGGCGGCGCGTGAGCGCACGATCGCCATGCTGGAACGTGTCAACATCCGCGATCCGCAACGCGTTTTCGATCTCTATCCGCACGAAGTCTCGGGCGGCATGGGACAGCGCATCATGATCTCGATGATGCTGATTTCCTCGCCGTCCCTGATCATCGCCGACGAACCCACCTCGGCGCTGGATGTCACGGTGCGCCAGCAGGTCTTGTCCATTCTCGACGACCTGATCAGCGAGCGCAATATCGGGTTGATCTTCATCTCGCACGATCTGAACCTGGTGAAAAGTTTCTGTGATCGCGTCGTCATCATGTATGCGGGCCGTATCGTGGAAACTTTGCAAGCCTCAAGGCTCGACGAGGCAACCCATCCCTATACCCGGGGATTGCTCAATGCCCTGCCGAGCCTCGATCATCCGAGGGACCGGCTGGAGGTTCTCAAACGCGAGGCAAGCTGGGGGGAGGCGTAAAATGTCCATCATATCGGTCAATGATCTTGCTGTGTCCTTCGGTAGCGGGCGCGATTTCAGGCAAGTGGTGAAAAGCGTTTCCTTCGATGTAGAGCAGGGTGAAACCTTCGGTCTCGTCGGTGAAAGCGGTTGTGGTAAATCGACGGTTCTTGGCGCTCTCGCCGGCCGCATCAAGAACTGGACGGGTTCGGTCTCCATCGATGGGGAGATAATCGGCCCGACGCGGTCACGTTCGCAGCTCGCCCGACAGCAGATGGTGTTTCAGGATCCTTTCGGATCATTGCATCCACGCCATACGATCGGTCGCACGCTGCTTGAACCGCTCGAAATCCATGGCCTGGACAACCGGCAGGAGAGGGTGGAGCAGGTTCTGCGCGATGTCGGGCTTCCAGTTATCTTCCGGCACCGTTTCCCGCATCAGCTTTCGGGCGGTCAGCGCCAGCGTGTTGCCATCGCACGCGCGCTCATCCTCAAACCGCGCATCCTCTTGCTCGATGAGCCTACCTCCGCGCTGGATGTTTCCATTCAGGCCGAAATCCTCAATCTCCTCAAGGATCTTCGGGAGAGGGAGAAACTGACCTATATCCTCGTCAGCCACGATATGGCGGTCGTCGCCCACTTGTGCAATCGCGTTGCGGTCATGCAGGACGGTACGTTTGTCGAAGTGGCGTCTCGCGAGCAACTACTGACCGGAAATGTCCGGCATTCCTACACGAGCACGTTGCTGGACGGCAGCAGGGGATATGTTCCTTCGCGCAGCAGGTTGGCATCGTAAGCTGCGCCAAATGCGTTGGCCAGTACAGGCCAAGCGATCAGGACGAGCGTGAATTGCGGCTTTCGACGGAGCTGGAAACGAGGGCATGCTGCATGCGATCCAGTCCTTCGACCAGAAGACGACGGGGGCAGCCGAAGTTGAGGCGTATATAGTGCCCGTATGCCTCTCCGAATTCCGACCCGGCGCTGAAGCCAACCTTTCCGTGTTCGAGGAAAAAGGCTTGCGGGTCGGGTTTCAGGTCGAGAGCGGCGCAATCCAGCCAGGCGAGAAAAGTCGCTTCCGGTTTGATCATCCTGATACCGGGGAAACGGTTGGCAATTTCAGCCGAAAGAAAATCGCGATTGGCTTCGATATAGGCGAGCATCTCTTTTTGCCATTTTCCGGCTCGGGAAAATGCCGCAAGCGTGGCTTCAAGTCCCAATATGTTGACGCTGTCCACCATGCCGAGCCTTGAGGCGACGAATTTTTCGCGGATGGTCCTGTTGGCGATGATGGCGAATGCGGTTTTGAGGCCGGCGATGTTGTAGCTCTTGCTTGCCGCCATCAGTGTGATCGTTCGATCAGAGGCATCGGCTGACATCGTTGCGATCGGCACGTGGCGAAGGCCGTCAAAAAGCAGATCGCAGTGAATCTCGTCGGAGATAATCAGCGTATCGTGCTTGCGGCAGAGTTCCGCCATTACCCGCAGTTCATCGTGGGTGAAGACTTTGCCGGTAGGATTTTGCGGATTGCAGAGAAGGAAGGCTTTCGATCTGGCAAGTTCCGTCTCGAAAGCGTCAATGTCCATCGCCCAACCCTCATGAGCTGGGGTCAAGGGTGCCTCGCGGTGTACGAGGTTCCAGTGCCCGGCGGCATTGAGGATGGGCCGGTAAACCGGTGTCTGGACCAGAAGGCCGTCGCCTTGCCGCAACATCGCCTTCAGGGCCATGTTGAAGCCCGGCTCTACGCCTGGCAGGAAAACGATATGCTCGGGCGACACCGCCCAGCCATATTTCGCCTGCATGTCGGCGACGATCCGGTCACGCAACTCATCCGTGGCAACGCCGTAGCCGAGTAACGGGTGGTCCAGCCGCTCGCGTATGGCGTCGATGATTTCGGGTGCGGCCGGAAAATCCATGTCGGCAACCCACATCGGCAAGACGTCGGCGGGATATTTGCTCCATTTCGAACTGCCGGTTCCGCGACGATCGTATACAGCATCGAAATTGGTCATTTCCCTCAAATTCCTCTGATTATTCCGCGAGCGATGCGGATCGAAGATCCGGTTACGTCGCGTGCCCTGCTGCTGGTCAGAAATACGGTGACGAGATCGCAGCTTGTGCCCGAAACGAGGGCTTTCTTGCCGGAAATCGGCAAAGCCGTCAGTTCAACAGCTCCAGTTTGCGTGCCTGACGCTCGATCAGCTTCTCGACTTCTTTCACGGCAAGTGCGCCCAGCGCCGCGCCCGGACGGCGTTGGGCGGCGCTGGCAATGGCGCCCCGTTTTGCCAGAATGTATTTTCTCACGGCCAGCCCGAGACCAGGTTGCTGTTCGTAACGCATCAATGGCAGGTAGGCATCGAACAGATCCTGCGCGGCTTCGTATTTGTCCTCATTGCTGAGGCGGACCACATCGACCATCATTTCCGGATAGGCGAAACCGGTCATGGCGCCGTCGGCGCCGCGCTGCATTTCTTCGGTCAGGAAAACGCCGGCATTACCGCACAGGATCGAGGTGCGACGACGACCCCTCGCTTCCGCCTCACGCAGATCGGTGATCTTCTGCAGGCCCGGCCAATCCTCGTGCTTGAGCATGACGATGCTGGGATGGGCCTCGAAGATGGTGCCCAGCGTTTTCGAAGTGATCTGGACGCCGGTTGAGAGCGGGAAATCCTGCAGCACGACGGGCACGTCCGTTCCGACCGTCTCGACCACATTGCGGTAATAGGTGATGATCTGCTCGTCGGTGCGCAGCGAGGACGGCGGCGCGACCATGACACCGGCGACGCCCAGATTCATCACAGCCTTGGTCAATTCCCCTAGTGCGGCAAGGCCAGGCGCCGAGACGCCGACCACCACGGGTTTGCCTGACGAGCGTTTCAGCGTCAGCCGCGTGACCTCGATCGATTCCGCCTGTGTGAGCTTCGGCGCTTCCCCCATCATGCCGAGGATCGTCAACCCATCGGCACCCTTTTCATAATAGAAGTCGACCATGCGGTCGATGCTGGCGCTGTCGAGCGAACCGTCTTCGGTAAACGGGGTGCAGGCGATGACAAAGACGCCTTTTGTGCTGGAATTGATCAGGGTCATGCGATGTTCCTATTCGAACCAGTGGAATTGACCGCGGCGGACATAGTCTCCCGAGCCGGGCTCATTGACGATCTCGCGACCGTTCCAGGCAAGTCTGCCGCCCAGATAGGTACGGGCAACGGTGACGGTAAATTCGCGACCGTCAAAGGGGCTCCAGTTCAGTTCATCATGGGCCTTGGACGAATCCCAGATCTGACGTTCCTGTGAGAGAATGGCGAGATCAGCATCGGCCCCGATCCGGAGGGCACCCTTTTCAGGCCAGAGGCCGAAGAACTTCGCCGGGCGTTCGCATAATTGCTCCACGGTGATGGCGGCGGCATCGAGGCCCCGGCCGGCGGCAGCCGTATAAAATGCCGGCAGAAGCGTTTCCAGACCGGGCACGCCTGCGCCCGCATCGAAGATCGACGGGGTGAACTTGTTGTCGATCGGCCAGCTGGAATGGTCGGAGCTGACGAAGGCAACCCTGCCAGCCTCGATTTCTTCCCAAAGCGCATCGATCTGGCCGGGGCGGATCGGCGGGTTCACCTTCATTTTCGCCCCGAGTTCTGCACCGTCCCGGTCGGGATCGAACCACAGATAGTGCACGCAAAGTTCACCCGTCGCACGGAAGCCATCGGCCAGATAATTGTCGACCAACTGGAAACCGCGAGCCGTGGTGAGATGCACGATATGCGCATGGGCGCCGACGGCGGCGCCAAGTTCGAGGAATTGCGCCGTTGCGGCAAGTTCCGCAGCCGGCGGCCGGCTTTCGGAATGGGCGGCGATACCGTCGCGGCCCGCGGCTTTGGCGGCGGCAATATAGGCACGGACGATTTCCTGATCTTCGTTATGGACGCCGAGCGGGATGGTTGTTTCCGCCAGCGCGTTGAACGTGGCGAGTATCTGTTCGGATGCGATGCGGGGAAAACGGGTTGGGCTGCTTTCGAACGTGGAGATCTTGAACGCCACGACGCCGTTTTCGATCAGCGGTTCGATATCGGCGGTGGACTGGCCGGGCATGATCGTGCCGTAAAGCGCAACATTGGCGTGGGCATGTTCGCGAATTGCCGCGACCTTGTCTTCAAGGCGGGCAACGGTGTTGAGCGGGGCCGGATTGTCATAGGGCATGTCCACGATGGTGGTGACACCCCCGGCAATGGCCGAACGGGTCGTTGACCTTATGCCGGGCAGGCCGCCATAACTCGTCGCGTGGGTCTGACCGTCGATGACGCCGGGAATGACGAGGTCGCTGCCCGCGTCGAAGCTTTCCGCCGCCTCCGGCGCAATACCTGTTCCAATTGAGACGATCTTTCCGCCTTCAATGCCCAGCCAGGCGTTTTGCAGAGGGCCTTCCGGCAATATCAGCGTGCCGCGCACTGTCAGGTCGAGTGTCATCTGGCGGTTTTCCTATATCCCAGATCCAGGGTGGTGCAGGCCAGCGCCACGCCGGCCTGCACGGGGTCGATTACGGGTATGCCGAGACTGTCCTGGAGTGCCTCACGATAGGAACCAAGCCCCGCGCAGCCGAGGATCAGGACATCCGCACCGTCTTCGTCGCGAAGCTTCCGGCCGGTGCGGGACACGACGTCCACGACGTCGCTCGCCATCAGTTCCACGACCGTCTTGTCTATGGAGCGGTCTCCGGCCAGACGGCGATCGAGTTCGAGGACTTTGAGATACCGCAGGTGCCTGTCGATTGAGGATTGCCCAAGCGAGATGATGCCGAAGCAGCTGCCAAGGCCGAGTGCCGTCAGATAGGCGGATTCGGCAATGCCGAAGACGGGGCTTGCGGTGCACCTGCGCACTTCTGCTATGCCCGGATCGGAGAAACAGGCCAGAACGAATGCATCCGCAGATGAGGCCGTAACGGCCTCGATGATGTTGGGTATGACGGCTGCGACATGCTCATCCGTCTCTATGCCGGGGGGCGATTTCGAAAGCTCGATGCATTCGATCGTGTGGCGCGTTGCGGCGCGTACCGAACCGAGGCATGCTTCCATCGATTTCGTGACGGAAACGGAACTGTTGGGATTGATGACGAGAATCTTGGTCAAAAACGCACCCGTGAAATTGTCCGCGCAGGGACGTGTTGCGCGAATTAGATATATTACGTAATATATTACGAACCCGATGGTGTCAAAGTCTGTTTGGTGCGATTGGCGGGATCAAATTCCATGATAGAAGTCGAAATCTTCTCCTTCGTGTGACGGGGAAGATCCACGGGCAGGGGGACGGAGACGGATTTGGACAGAATGGAAAAACTGGCGGTCTTGCCGGAGAAACGTGGAAAATCGCTGACGGAGCAGGCCTATGCGATATTGCGCGAACGCGTGATCATGGGCGAGCTTGCGCCGGGTGTGGATGTCTCCGAACCCGAACTGGCCGAGCAGTTGCAGATGAGCAAGACGCCGGTGCGCGAAGCGCTGGCACGGCTGTGCGTCGAGGGGCTGATGGAAGCCTTTCCCCGCCGGGGCTATCGTGTGACCCCGGTTACTCTGAAGGACATGAATGATCTTTTTGCCATTCGCGGGGCGCTTGAAGGAACTGCGGCGGCGCTGGCTGCGCAGAACTTGACGGAGACGGAACTGGAAACGCTCGATGGGCTGGCTGACACCACCTATATCGTCGGCGAAAATGTCAGCACGAAAACCTTCGTTGCCTCGAACGAAAGGTTCCACTCGGCGATC
The DNA here is from genome assembly GCF_030757975.1 of Rhizobium sp. AN73. Taxonomy (NCBI): domain Bacteria; kingdom Pseudomonadati; phylum Pseudomonadota; class Alphaproteobacteria; order Hyphomicrobiales; family Rhizobiaceae; genus Rhizobium; species Rhizobium sp. AN73. The sequence goes on along the minus strand of NZ_JARWME010000002.1, from coordinate 1,132,545 downwards.
GCAAGCGGTTCGGGCAATCCGCGCCTGCATTCGCTGGTCATGACCCATCTGGAAGAATGTGCGCGGCTTTTCTACATGGGAACGCGCGTTCGCGACATCAATCCGGAAACGACCAACGATCATCACCGCATCGTTGCATTTCTTCGCCAGCGCGACAGCGAGAAGGCGCGGCTTGCGATGATCGAGCACAACGAAAATACCCGCAAGGGATTGCTCGCCGCCATGGTCGCCAATCCGCAGTCGGGCATCTCGCTGTAACGGGCAGTGTCTCCGCTTCGTCAGTCGGTCTCCTTGAGCAGATGTCCCGGCGCGTATTCGCGGTAGACGGCTTTTGGCGGGATGTAGTCCGTAGGCCTGACGGCGCTGCCGATCTCCATACCCGTACGCGCCTTGCGCAGATGCCGCCGGGCGGGATCGGCGATTGGCACGGCATCCAGAAGGCGTCGGGTATAGGGGTGCTGCGGATCGCCGAAAATCTGCGCGCGCGATCCGGTTTCGACGATCTCTCCCAGATACATCACCGCAACCCGGTGGCTGACGCGTTCCACCACCGCCATGTCGTGGCTGATGAAGAGATAGGCGATTTTCAGGCGCTCCTGAAGCTCCAGCATCAGGTTGACGACCTGCGCTTTGATCGACACGTCGAGGGCGGAAACTGCCTCGTCGGCGACGATGAGCCCCGGGTTCAGCGTCAGGGCGCGGGCGATGCTGATGCGCTGGCGCTGGCCGCCGGAAAATTCGTGTGGGAACCGGCGTGCCATATCGGCTGTCAGCCCGACATTTTCCAGAAGCTCCACCGCTCTCGCTCTGGCGTCGTTCCCACTGGCCAGCCCATGCGCGATCATCGGTTCGGCGATCGCATCACCAACGCGCATGCGCGGATTGAGGCTGGAGAATGGATCCTGGAAGATCATCTGCATTCGCTGCCGCTGCCGGGTGAGATCGGCAGTCGACAGGTTGCGGATATCCTGCCCGTTGACGCGGATCGTTCCACCGACCGGTTCGACCAGCCGCAGGATCGAGCGGCCGGTGGTGGATTTGCCGCAACCGGACTCGCCGACGAGCGAAAGCGTTTCGCCTTTATTAAGATGGAACGAAACATCCTCCACGGCATGCACCCGGGCGCTGACGCGGCCGAATATGCCGCTCCTGATGTCGAAGCGCGTCACAAGGTTCTTCACCTCCAGCACTGGCGTCTGAAGAGCCGGCTGGACCTGCCGTTCCGCAAGGGCGACACCGGTTTCGACATCAACGAGCGGAAAAGTGGCGGGATTTTCCCGGCCGGCCATCGAGCCCAGTTTTGGAACGGCGGAGAGCAGCGCGCGGGTATAATCGCTGCCCGGCCGAGCGAAAATTTCCTCCGTTGCGGCCGTCTCCAGCGCGCGCGAGCGGAACATCACGACGGTTCTGTCGGCAATTTCGGCGACCACGCCCATATCATGGGTGATGAAGAGAACACCCATCTTCTCCTCGTCCTGCAGGCTTTTGATAAGCTCGAGGATTTCCGCCTGAACGGTGACGTCCAGGGCGGTCGTGGGCTCATCGGCAATCAAGAGGGTCGGGCGGCAGGACAATGCCATGGCGATCATCACGCGCTGCAGCGTGCCGCCGGAAAGCTGATGGGGATATTCATCGAAACGTTTGGCGGCGGACGGTATGCGGACGCGTTCGAAAAGGCGGATGGTTTCCGCACGCGCCTCTGCGGCGGTGACCGGGCGATGGCGGCGAATGGCTTCGGCGATCTGCCGTCCAACGCTCAGGACGGGATTGAGAGACGTCATAGGTTCCTGAAAGATCATCGCGATGCGGTTGCCGCGAATGTCCTGCATCTCGCGTTCCGGAAGGCTCAGCAAATCGCGACCTTCCAGTTCGATGCGGCCGCTGACGCGGGATGTCTTTTCGGGCAGAAGCCGCATGATAGACATGGCGGTAACGCTTTTGCCCGAACCGGATTCTCCGACGATGGCAACGGTTTCCCCGGCGTTCACCGCAAGGCTCACATTGTTGACGACAGGCTCCCACGCGCCCTTCCGCCAGAAGGATGCGGTGAGGTTTTGCACGGAAAGAACGGTCAATCGGATGGCTCCTGCAGGTCTGGCAAAAGAAAAATGGTACCCTCATAACGACGGTATTTGTAAGATACTACGTAAGATATTTCAGCTTGCCAAGGATGTTCCAATCAACGAGGATGATTTCAAAGATGGCAAAATTACCGGGAGATCAATGTCCTATGGGTGACGACATTCGCAAAGCCGTTCTTCTCACGCCGTTCGAATTGAGCGAGATGTTGAAGTCCGGCGCGGATGTGACGGTGTTGGCGGTCCATTCGATCAACCCCTATACCGGCCAACCCTCCTTCATGGGCCGGCGTATTGAGGGTGCAGTCGATACCGAAGCCTATAGCGACTTCCAGTCGCCGCCGTCCTTTGAAGGCGGGCAGCGCCCGCTTCCCGACATAGAGACGCTTCAGGAAAAGGCTCGTCGCTGGGGATTGCGCCCGCAAGCCACGATCGTTGTTTATGACGGCGACCGAAGCATGACGGCGGCGCGCGCATGGTGGGTGCTGAAATGGGCGGGCCTGAAAGATGCGCGTGTTCTGGATGGAGGTTTTCCCGCCTGGGTATCCGCCGGGCTGCCGACAACCGAGGCGGTCGTCGTGCCTCAGCCGGGCACGATTGAATTTTCGCCCGGCCATATGCCCGAATTCGGCGCGGATGATGCCTTGCTGCTTGCTGAGGATGGTGTGTTGCTGGATGCGCGCATCCGGCCGAATTATATCGGCGGCCCTGTTGCCGAGGGTCAGCCGGTGCGCGGCCATATTCCGCATGCCGTCAGTGCGCCGGCGCCGGACAATGTCACGGATTACGGCAATTTCACCGATAGCGCGACTTTGAGGGAGATGTATCGGGCGCTCGGTGTGGACGGCACCCGCAAGGTCGGGGTCTATTGCGGTGCAGGCATGTCTGCGGCGCACACGGTTCTCGCGCTCGCCGCCATCGGAGTATCTGCCGCCATGTATCCCGGATCGTGGTCGGCGTGGATATCGGATCCCTCGAGGCCGGTCGTCACGGGGGCGGATCCGGCTTGACGGTGTGATGCTAAATAGCCGGGCTTTCTTGGGGCAATATTTTCCCGCCTGGGCAAATGGTAGGCAAGATTTGCTTATTTGGCACAAAAAATATGCGTAAATACTCTTTGTCCAAATTCTCGCCACTCAGCTTTACAGTCAATGCCCTCACTGGTATATTTCGTAGTATATCAGATGAGGGCGGCGTTGCCGCGAGCGCGGAAAATTCGGGTGCTTCAAAAGAAGCCGACGGTCAGGGAAGGGTGGTAATATGAATATCTGGAAGGGTTTTGCAGCGGCTATGGTCGCGGTGCCGATCGTTGCGGCTGGTCCTCTTGCCCATGCGCAGGATCAGTCGAAAACGCTGGTTGTCGCGGTTCCTTCCGATCCGGTTGGCCTCGAACCCGGCGGCAACAAGGCGGAGCCGGTCGGCAGCGAAATCATCCTCAACGTGTTCGATACGCTCGTCGCGTGGACGGCGCCGGATTTCAAACAGATCGAAGGCCGGCTGGCCACGAGCTGGACGATCTCCGCCGATGGCAAGGAGTTTGACCTCAAGCTGCGTGAAGGCGTTAAATTCCAGGATGGCACGCCGTTCGACGCGGCTGCGGTCAAGTTTTCGCTGGAGCGCACTAAGACTGCCAACCCCTATGTCAAGGCCACCTTCGATCTGATCAAGGACATTACAGTTGTGTCTCCGACAGAGGTGAAGATCACCCTTTCGGCGGCATATCCCGCCTTCCTCTCCATTCTCGCGCAACCGCAATCGGCCATCGTCAGCCCAACTGCGGTGGCGAAGCTGGGCGACAAGTTCGCGACCAGCCCGGTTGGAACCGGTCCTTTCATCTTCAAGGGCGCGCAGGCCGACACCAATGTGGTGCTGGAGGCCAATCCGGACTATTTCCGCGGTGCGCCGAAGCTTTCTAAGATCATCTACCGCGTCATTCCCGATGCCTCCACCCGCCGCCTCGAGCTTGAAAGCGGCGGGGTCGATGTCGTCCAGCAGCAGGGCCAGCTTTCGGCGATCGCCGCAGAAGACATCGCGGCGCTGAAGACCAACAAGGATGTGAAGATTCTCGAAACCTCGAGCCAGATCATCCGCCAGCTAGAGTTCAACAACAGCAAGACGGACGGACCCTTCGCGGATATTCGTGTTCGTCAGGCCATCACGCACGCCGTCGATTACGACGGGCTGCTGCAGGGGGTCTTCGGCGGTACGGCCGAGCGTGTCTACGGCCCGCTGACCAGCAACAGCTGGGCGTTCAATCCGAAGATGAAGGAACTTGCTCCTAAATACGATCCGGAGCTTGCCAAGAAGCTGCTGACGGAGGCGAAGGTCGATCCGTCCAGCCTAGATCTGAAGCTTTACAGCTTCCAGGGTCCTCTGTGGGGTGCCGTCGCCACCTTCGTTCAGGCAAACCTTGCCGATATCGGCGTCAACGCCACCATCCAGCAGACGGAATTTCCGGCGCTGCGTGCATTGCAGACCTCCGGCCAGTTCGACGTGGCGCTGGACGGCCGTCAGCCTTGGTACAACGACCCGGATGCCCATATCACCATCGGTTACCTCTCCTCGCTCGCCAACACCGCCATGACGTTCCGCATGCCGCAGGACAAGGCGCTGGACGATCTCATCCTTAAGGCGCAGCAGACCTCCGACGCGGAAGCCCGCAAGCAGCTTTATTTCCAGGTGCAGGAAAAGATTGCCGAAAAAGTGCCCGGCGCTTACCTCTTCAGCCCGAAGCTCATCGTCTTCCTGCGGTCGAATGTCGAAGGCCTCGTGGTCAACAGCGCGCCGCCGCTCAATGAATATTGGTCCGTCTACAAGAAGTGACGGTCTTCTTATAAAATCGAGGCGGGCTGCCATTTAAGGCTGCCCGTTTCCGTGTTTGTTCGCCTCGGCGGCGGACGATCTGGCAAATGAGTTGGAGAGCATGGCGAGTTTCATCATACGCCGGCTGATCGCGCTGATACCGGTCCTCTGCATCGTGCTGGTGATCGTGTTTTCGCTGGTCAGGCTGATCCCGGGCGATCCGGCCGTGACGCTTCTCGGCCCGGGGGCGACGCAGGAGCAGATCAATGCGCTACGCGTCCAGCTCGATCTCGACCAGCCGATGGTCCTGCAATTCGTAAATTACGTTCTGGGCCTGTTTCACGGAGATATGGGCTTTTCCCTGAAATCTGGGGAGCCCGTTGCCCGCGAAATCCTCAGCCGTCTTCCGGCCACGATCGAGCTTTCGGTTCTCGCCACCCTCGTTGCGATCGTGTTCGGTATTCCGATCGGTGTGCTTTCCGCCGTGCGGCCCAACTCGATCTTCGATCACGTCACCCGCGTCGTTTCGCTGGTGGGCGTGTCCATGCCGGCTTTCCTGCTGGCGCTCATCCTGCAATTGATCTTCGCGACCTATCTCGGCTGGTTGCCGGTTTCGGGCCGGATGAGTTCTTTCGTGACGGCTGAGACTGTGACCGGTTTCGCCGTGCTTGACGGCATCATAACCGGCAATCCGGCTGCCGCCTGGAGCGCCGTTCAGCATCTCATTTTACCGACTGCGGTGCTGGCTGCCTTTCTCGCGGCGACGCTTGGCCGTTTCGTGCGCAACACCATGCTTGATGTGATGGGGGAAGACTTCATCCGCACGGCAAGGGCCAAGGGGCTTCGCCGCGCCGATGTCGTGCTCAATCACGGCCTGCGCAACTCGCTGCTACCGGCGATTACGGTCATCGGCCTGAAGTTTGCCGAAATGCTCGGCGGCGCAATTCTGACCGAAACGATCTTCGCCTGGCCGGGTGTCGGCCGTTACATGTTCGAGGCCATCAAAAACCGCGACTATCCGGTCATTCAGGGAACAACGCTTGTCTTCGCGCTGCTTTTCGTTCTGACCTCGATCGTGGTGGATTTGCTATATGGCGTTCTCGACCCGCGCGTCCGCAAGAAAATGAAGTGACCCATGCGTGAACTCCTTGTCTTTCTGCGACGCAACACGCTGGCCGTTGTCGGCCTTGCCATCCTTGCCGCGCTGGTCGCCATCATCACCCTCGGCCCCGTGTTTTCGCCCTACACACCGACCAAGCTCGACATTCTGCACAAGCTGGAGGGGCCAAGCTTCACGCATTGGCTCGGCACGGATGCCTTCGGCCGCGACGTGCTGACCCGCATCATGTACGGCGGCCGCGCGACACTGACGATCGGCGTCGGCGTGGTGGCTATCGCCTTCGTCATTGGCGTGTTTTTCGGAATGCTGGCGGGTTTTACCGGTGGTTGGCTCGATAGCGTCATCATGCGCATCGTCGATGCGATCCTCGCGTTCCCGGCGCTGGTGCTGGCAATCGCGCTTGCCGCCGCCTTCGGCCCGAACCTGCAGAACGCCATGCTGGCCGTTGCGATTACGCTTGCACCACAATTTGCCCGGGTGGCGCGCAGTCAGGCCTTGACCATATCCGTCAAGCCTTATGTTGAGGCCGCGATTTCCCTGGGGTTGCCCACCCACCGTATTCTGCTGCGCTATATCTTCGTGAACGGGCTTGGGCCGCTCCTCGTCCAGTCGACGCTGGCGCTCGGCAGCGCCATTCTCCAGACCGCGAGCCTCGGCTTTCTGGGGCTGGGCGCGCAGCCGCCGCTTGCAGAATGGGGTGCGGATGTCTCGGCCAACCTCCAGTATGTCCGCAGTTCGGCGTGGGTTGCCCTTGCGCCCGGCATGGCGATCCTGCTGGCCGTGCTGTCCTTCAACCTGATCGGTGACAGCCTGGCGGATTGGCTCAATCCACGTCGCCGCAGCGAACTCGAGTGAGGCCATCCGTGAAGACACTCGCCATCAGCCTCGAAAAAGTGGATTTCCTGCCGCCGACGCGGGTGACCGATGACACTAGCGTCCTGACATTGAAAAACCTCGTTTTTGAACCGCTGCTCAAATGGGCAGATGGTTTTGTTCATCCGGCCCTGTTCGACGGCTGGACCCACTCGCCAGATGGTCGTGAATGGCGTTTCACCATCCGCAAGGGCGCGGTCTTCCATGATGGCAAGCCGTGCGTTGCGGACGACGTCCTCGCCTTCATCGACGGAATTCTTGAGGCGGTGGATACTTTCGGCATGAAATGGTCCTATGCGCGTTACCTGAGGGATGCGCGGATCACGGCAGAAGCAAACGATGTCGTGCGTGTCGAAAACCCTGAGCCGATTGCCGATATTCTCGACATCTTCTCCGAATTTTATCTCTGCCGTTTCGATGCCGCAGGGCGTCCCATCCTCGGCACGGGCCGATACCGGGTCATGGAATTCGAGCCGTTGAAACACGCCGTGCTGGAACGGGTGAGGGACGAGCCCAGTCCCCTTATTATCACCGTGCTGGCGGAGAAAAGTGCCGATCTTCGCTACGACCAGTTGAAGGGTGGTCTCGTCGATGCCGCCCTTAATCTGGAGCGGGTGGAGGGACGGCTTGCCTTTGACGACGCCTTCCAGTGGGGCAAGGCGGTGAACACATTGTCCGTCATGTATTATCTGAATTGCAATGAGGGGATTTTCCGCTCGGCCAATGCGCGCCTCGCGGTCAACCATGCGGTGGACACGGTCGCCATGGCGCAGCAGATATTTCATGGTCTGGCCGTGCCGTCCTCGTCCATTGTCAGCCCTTTCCACCTGGGCATGGCCAAAGCGGATTTAACGCCGATCGCCTACGATCCCGAAAAGGCGAAACGCCTGCTTGATGGGGTCGAAACGGGTGGACGGATCAGGTTGCGTACGCCGACTTGCATGCCCGAGCGCGCGCCGGAAATGAGCCGCTTTGTGGCGGAAGCGCTGGAGGCTGTGGGCCTTGCGGTCGACATCGAAACGGAGCCGGACAGGCCGGAATATGCCCGCCAGATCGGCCGCAAGGACATGGGCGACATGGCGATTTTCGATTCATCGCCACATAGCACCTATCGCATCCTGAATGACAAGATTTCCAGCGAAACCAAAGCCGTCTGGTGGCAGGGCTATGACGATGCCGAGACGGAAACGTTGATCAAGACAGCGAATCGCGCCGTTAGCGATGCCGAACGGGAAGCCACCTATGCGCGCTGCCTGACGAGGCTTCACCGAGCCCCGCCCTGGCTATATCTCGTGCATCCGGTTGACGTATTTGCGGCGCGCAAGGGTATCGGCGGGCTTTGGATCGACCACAAGGGCACACTCAACATCCGCTGAGCCGAGGACAGGACAATGGAAAAAGACTATTCAATCACCTTCTTTTATTACGACGACATACATGCGGTCGCGCCGTTTTATGAGAGGGTGCTCGGTCTCGAACTGGTGCTGGATCAGGGCCTCGCCCGTATCTATCGCATCGCCGGCAAGTGCTATTTCGGCATCGTTGACGGCAATCGCGGTCATCTGAAACATCAGGAAAAAAGCGCCGTGCTTTTGACCATCGTGGCGCAGGATGTGGAAGGCTGGCACAAACGCATGCAGGAGGCCGGGGTAAAGGGTCTTTCCGGGCTGCTGCGCGGGACCTATTGCGAACACTTCTTTTTCGAGGATCCGGCCGGTTACGCGGTCGAGATCCAACGTTTCCACAATCCGGATATAGCGAAGCTGTTTTGATGACGAGCAAAGATCACACAGCACTGGCGGCATTGCGCGATCGGCTTCTATCCATGGCGCGAGAATTCGGGCGGACGGCGCTTTTTGCGTTGCCGGATGGCTCGGCCGTGAATTTGGAAACCGGTTATATTCCGCTGCTCGTCAATTTCAGCTTCGAGGATAAGGCCGCGAAGGGCCTGCGGAAGCTGAAGGATCAGAACGCACCGGAACCGCCGGTCTATTTTTCGGCGCTGGAAATGGTGCGGGACAATGCCGCACTGCTGCTGGCTGGTGAAACGGGAAGCGGTAAAACGAGCTTTGCCAAACATCTGGCGCTGCAGCTCGCCGAGGGCGGCCCGGTCGCAACAGCCTTGCCGCGAAACGATCTCGGCGCTGTGCATGAGGAACGTTTGGGGCTTGCAAACATCCTGCCGCTTTATATTGCCGTAACCGCTGGCAAAACCTTCGCTGAATTACTGGACGCGGCCTGCCCGGCTGCGGATGCCTTTTTGTCCGACAAGGCATATGCGGATTCCGAAACCTCCTGTCTGCTCATTCTGGATGGCATCGAAGCGGCGGGTGCCGATGATCCCGCGCTCATAGATCATGCGCTGGCCTTTCAGGCGCGCCATTCCCGTATCCGCCTGCTTGCGCTCGGCGAGATTTCCGTCGTCAAGGGCTGGGCGCTGCCATCCGCCATTGCGCAATATGATCTTCTGCCACTGCTCAGGGTCCAGCGCCGCGATGCGGCCCGACGGCTGGCCGGGCTTGATCTGGACGCCACGGGTATCGCCCTAGGTGATGCGGCTGCGAACCCCGCCCAATTCGCGCTTGCAATAAGCGCGGGCAATGCTGGCGATGTTGCAGAGGCCATCGTGGATGCATGGCTTGGCCGGATTGCAGGCGACAAGCAGACCGGCAATTTCTTGTGCGGGCTGGCTTTCGATGCGCTTGCCGGAACGCTCGACGATCCTTCGGTGCTGCCGGTCATGCGTGTGCGCCAGTTGCTGGCGGCCCGGCATCTGGCTTCCCGGCCGGTTGAAGAGGCCGTTCGGCCGTTTCGCGAACAGCCCGCGATCTGGACACCCGTGCTGAAGAGCCTTGCTGCGCGATTTTCCCGGCCGGAGAAGATCCATGCTCTCGCGGAGGCGCTCGTTTCCGGTGAAGGGGTGAAAGTGTTGCGCGGAGCGCTTCTCGCAGCCGATTTCGTTGCCGAACCCGGCGGGTTGCGCGAAAATGTTGCGAGCCACCTTCTGGAGATTGTACGTGAAGGCGCTCTTTCCGCGCGGGAGCGGGAAAAGGCGGGTCGCAAGCTTTCCATCTGGGGCGATCCGCGTAATCTGGAAGCTCTGGCAACCGTGCCGGGTGGCATATTCACCTTTGGCTCGCATGCTCATCTCAACTCAGCACCGCCGCATCAACTGGCAGTGGGCAACTTCCGCATAGGGCTTTATCCCGTGACGAATGCCGCCTACGGCGCCTTTATCAGGGAGACGGGGCAGCTCTGGCGTAGTCCCGACGGATTTGCCGAAGACAGGCGCAGTGCGCCGGCGACTGATCTGACCTGGCACGATGCGCGCGCTTATTGCCACTGGCTGACCCTGCGTTGGCGGGATGAGGGACGTATCGGAACTGACGAGATCGTCCGCTTGCCAACGGAGCCGGAATGGGAACGTGCGGCGCGCGGCGATCAGCCGGATGCTGGCGGCGACAGGATTGTCTATCCCTGGGGCAGCGTCTGGCAGGATGATGCCGCCAATTCGGAGGAGGCGGGGTTCAACAACACCTGCGCTGTAGGCCTTTTTCCGAAAGGCCGCTCTATTTACGGCTGTTACGATATGGCAGGTCAGGTCTGGGAATGGTGCACGACGCTTTGGGGCGAGGACATGGCAACGCCCAGCTTCAAGTACCCCTATCGCGACGATGGCCGGGAGGTCCCGGAAGCGGCCCCTTCCGTTCGCCGCGTGCTGCGGGGAGGTTGCTTTTCGAGCGGCTTGCAAAAAGCCTGCTGTACATATCGGGGTAGCCTTGAGCCTGACGGCTTCTGGCGGGGCAACGGCTTCCGCATCGTCGTTTCACAGGTACGGGGCCAATAGTCTTATGTATGGCACGAAGGCACTTTCGCGAGCGATCTTGTTGTAGGAGCTTCATGAAGGGTGGCGAAAAAGTGCCTGGACCCCATAACGGGCCTCGACCCGCTGTTGCGGAATGTCAGGGCTGATGATCGGGTCATCGTGTGAAACTCCGTAACGTTGGGAGTGGAGGGGAGGGACCAGTGACGCGGACCGGAAAGACCGTCAAAGGCGTATCATTTGATATGCTTCGCCAGCCCACCTGCCGAGCAATCTCCTACTCTTTCGCCATCGTTCAATGAAACAACATTTCCGGGTGGGTTCTGAAAGGAATGATCGTGAGATTTTCTTTCATCACGTTATGGGCCGGAGATGCGCAACGAAGATTGAGGGCGAATATATAATTCAGCACAATTTTTGGTGCCTCGCCGCATACGTAGCGAAATAAAATTCCGCAAGAAATGTTTTCTTTGATGGTCGAGAAGAATTTTCTTCTTAGGGACATTCCGTTTTGCCCCGATGCTTTCGCTATCGAAACGACGCTTCTGAACGGGGATTTTCATGACGATAGGACGCCGCCAGTTCAATAAAATGCTTCTTCTGGCAACCGCGGGAACAGCCCTGCCGGGTTCGGTGTTTGCTGCAAACACCAACACAGTCCGGCCCGTATCCGGGGGTACGCTCAAGCTGCTCTATCGTGTAGATCCCGGCAACGCTCTTTTCGCCATCAATACATCATCGGGTACCGGACAGGCGATCGGCCCGAAGATCGTGGAAGGTCTTCTGACATTCGATTTCGACCTAAATCCACAGCCTCTGCTGGCGACGGAATGGTCCGTTTCGGACGACCATCTGCGCTATACGTTCAAACTCCGCCCGAACGTGAAGTGGCATGACGGCGAAGATTTCACATCGGAAGACGTCGCCTTTTCGATCCTCCGGCTGAAGGAAGCCCACCCACGCGGCCGCATCACCTACCAGAACGTCAAGGAAGTGGAAACACCGGATCCCCTGACCGCCATCATCGTTCTGTCCAAACCGGCACCGTTTCTGATCGCTGCGCAATCGAGTTCGGAATCTCCGATCGTGCCGAAGCATATTTTTGAAAAGCTGAAGCCTGCCGATGGCCAGACGCTGCAAACCGCCATTGGCACAGGCCCCTTCAAGTTGACGGAATGGACGCCGGGCAGCCACCTGATCTTCGAACGAAACCCCAACTATTGGGACGCGGGCAAACCCTATCTTGATCGCATCATTCTTCGCATCATCACCGACCCGGCTGCGCGGGCGGTGGCACTGGAGACTGGCGAAGTCGATATCGGCGACAATCCGGTTCCGCTGGCGGATCTCGAACGGTTGAAGCAGAACCCCGATCTTGTCGTGGATACGAAGACCTATGCTTATGCCGGTCCGCAGCAACAGCTGTTCTTCAACTACGATAACGAGATATTCCGCAAGAAAGACGTGCGCCTGGCGATTGCAAAGGCGATCAATATCGATGAAATCGTCAATGTGGCGCTCTTCGGTTATGGGCAGATCTCACCGAGCCCCGTAAGCACCGCCCTGCCGAATTGGTATGATGCTTCGGTCAAGGCCCACGCCTATGACCCGAAAGAAGCGGAAAAATTACTTGATGCCGCCGGGTATCCCCGCAAGGGCGATGGCAAACGTTTTGCAGCACGGTTGACCTACAATTCATATCTGACGCCCGGCTATGCGGATGTCCTCCGCGGCCAGCTTGAAAAGATCGGTATTGCCGTCGAAATCCGCAAATACGACCTTCCGACCTATCTCAAGACTGTTTACACGGACCGCGCCTTTGATCTGGTCGTGGAATCCCTTTCCAACACATTCGATCCGTCGCTTGGCATTCAGCGGGCTTATTGGAGCAAGAATTTCAAGATCGGCCTACCCTTTTCCAATGCCGCCAACTACGCCAATCCAGAGGCGGATGCGCTGCTTGAGGCCGCCTCCATTGAGCCAGATCCAAAAAAGCGCTGGGTGTCCTGGAGCAGGTTCCAGCATCTCATCCATGACGAGGTCGCCTCCGTCGATCTTGTCGCGGCGGGAAGCCAGATCGTGGCGCGCAAGCGGGTCAAGAACTACGTCACGGGCGCGCAGGGTCTCAACTGGAGTTTCGGCGATCTGTGGCTCGACCCGACCGCTTGAAATTCGACCTAAAAATCCAAAATTGTCAGGAGGATACGGGATGTCCGCACAGTCCATAACCAAAGATCGTCTCATCGAATGGCTGGCAGACAGCAGGGAACTTGCCGTTCTCGACATTCGCCCCGCCGAAGAGGTGGGATATGCCTCACCGCTGTTTGCGACCAATCTTCCGGCTGAAAGGCTGGATGCGGAAATTGATCGCTTCATTCCGCGCTCTGTGGTGCGCACCGTTCTGGTGGATGACGGGGAAGGTGGCGCGGAGCAGGCGGCGGAACGTCTTGCCGCCAAAGGCTGGAGCGATATCCATTTTCTGCGTGGTGGCATTCCGGCCTGGATAGAGGGTGGTATCGACCGCTTGCCGACATTCGATGTTCCCGGCGTTCCTTTCGTTCAGAAGGTGCGGGGGGAAAAGAACACGCCCGTGGTTTTTGCCCGCGAACTGAAAGCGTGGCAGGAAGCCGGTGAGGATGTTGTCGTCATCGACACCCGCACGTTGCCCGAATATGAAAAGGCTCACGTTCCCGGCGCCATCGGCGTGCCGGGCGCAGAACTTCTATTGCGTTTTGCCGATCTCGTGCCTTCGCCCAAAACAAGGGTCGTCGTATCCTGCGCGGGGCTTCCGCGTGCCATTCTCGGTGCGCAGACATTGATCGACGCCGGCGTCGACAACGATGTCAGCTACCTGCACGATGGTACACGCGGCTGGACGGATGACGGGTTTGAACTGGAAACAGGGCTTTCACAGACATATCCGCTTGTCAGCGTTAATGCGAAAGACGTTGTAAAGACGCATCTCGAAGCATTCTCCAAGCACGATGACCTGCTTTTCATCGACCGTCCGACGACCGAGAAATGGCTGAAGGACACGGCACGAACGACCTATTTCCTTGACGTCAGAACACCGGAAGAGTTCGCGGCCTCCCATCTGCAAGGTTCGATCTCGTCGGAAGGCGGGCAGCTTCTTGGTGTCGCCTATCGCACCATTGCCGTGCGCGGCGCACGCGTCATTCTCGTGGATGACCTCTTGGGCGCCCGCGCCAGGGTGGTGGCCCATTGGCTGAAACGCCGGGGCTTTGAAATCGCGCTTCATCTGCACGACTTCGAACAGGGTGCCGAAGCTGCCGCCGCATAGCCCAGCCTGATATTCGCCAAACTGCTGCACAGACAGGAATTTGTAATGACCGATGCCAGCCAAGCCTGGGGTTCTGCGCCCAGCAAGCGTTTTGACACGATTGCCGAGACGTTTAGGAGGCTTTTTTCCGAAATTGGCAAAGACGCCATACGATACGATCTGGATCGCGAGCTTCGTTTTGATGACTATGAAGCTTTGAAAAAGGCTGGTTTTTCCAGGCTGCGCCTGCCGGAAAAATTTGGCGGCCTGGGTCTGACGCTTCCGGAGCTTTTTGGCCTGATCATCGAGCTGGCGGAAGCGGATCCCAACCTCACCAATGCTTACCGCAGCCACCTGGGGTTCACGGAGGATTTGCTCAATGCGACACCCTCCGCATGGCAGGATGGGTGGTTGGAGCGGATCGGACATGGCGAAACGATCGGCAGCGGCTTTTCGGAACTCGGAGATGCCCGGCTCGGAACATATTCCACCCAGCTCACCCGGGATGGTAGCGGTTGGCGGCTGAACGGTGAGAAATATTACACGACTGGCTCGCTCTACGCCGACTGGATTACGCTCGGGGCCGTGGATGGCGATGGCGTACCGGTTGGCGCGCTTGTGCCCACCAAGGCGAAGGGAGTTGAGATTCTCAACGACTGGGATGGTTTTGGACAGGCGCTGACGGCCAGCGGCACGGCGCGTTTCACCGACGTGGCGATTTCCGAAGAGCTCATCAAGCCCAGCGCACTTCGTTTCAGCTATTCAGGCGGTTTCTTTCAACTCGTCCATCTGGCTTCACTCGCCGGTATCGGCCGCGCAGCCGCCGCCGATATTGCCCGCCATGTGTCGGAACGCAAGCGGGTCTATCAGCGTAGCAACGCCTCGCGTTTTGCCGAAGACCCGCAAGTGCTTCAGGTCGTGGGACGGGTCAGGGGCGCGGCCTACAGCGCCGGCGTCATCGTGTTAAAAGCGGCAGAAGCTTTACAAGCGGCCTATGACGCCAATCTATCCGGAGATGAAGAGCGCATTGCTCTGGCAAACCGAAACGCAGACCTTGAAATCAGCCAATCGGTCACGGTCGTCAGCAACCTTATCCTCGATGCATCCACAGCCCTCTTCGATGCGCTTGGCGCTTCGGCGGCAAAACGCAGCAACGGTCTGGACCGCCACTGGCGAAACGCCCGCACCATAACCTCGCACAATCCCCGCATCTACCACGACCGCATCGTGGGAGATTTCGCCGTCAACGGCACCTCACCGGCTCCGCATGGAGGTGTTGGCATAGTACCGCGGACTGAGAGCGAAAAACAGACGCAAGAGCAAGATGAAACAATGACGGGACTCGATCAGGTTCGGCCATGGTTCAGATAGATATTCGGACGTGGCTCTCTCTTTCAAGCCTTCCATGCTCTCCCAACGACGCCAATCCGCAGGTGCATTTCGAGACGACCGGTCCGGAAATATGGCGGGATACCGAAGGGGACGTAGACATCCTTGTCGGCACGGTGGGTACGGGCGGCACGGTACCCTTGCTCTATCGTCGGCACCGAAACGCGCTTGTCGCGATCAATGGTGGTCTGGTCTATAACGGCTATCTCGACGTCGCCCACCGTTTCTTCCTGAAGGCCCACGACGATCCGCGTCATCCCCGCCATATCGAGCCGCCGGCCGATGCCGGGACTTAAGCGTTTTTTTGCTCCGAGGGCAGAAGATCAGCGTGATGGGCACGAGCGACATCAGGGTGCGAGCGCAAACGGCTCTTCAGGTGGTTCTGGCCTACTTCCCGGAAGATAGGGTTCAGCGGATCAACCGTGATGCCGCGTTCGGAGCGTTTCAGCTCATCCGGCAATTGGATGACCGGGATGGTGGCGTCATAGCGCGAGCCAAGGAAGAAGGCGACGGAGAAGCGCTCCACGCCCGCTGGAGGCGCCACGACATCATGCACGTCTGCCCGCACGAAGCCGTTGGTGGCGAGTTCCAGCAATTCACCGGTATTGATGATAAAGGTGCCGGGCACCGGCGGCGCCTCGATCCACTCACCCGTTTCGGCTTGTACCCGTAGCCCGGGCGTCGTGTCCTGAAGAAGCACGGTAACAAAGCCGCCGTCCTTGTGAGCGCCAACGCCCTGATCGGTTTCAGCGACATCTCGGCCCGGATAGCGGATGATTTTCAGAAGCTGCGTTGGCTGCGGCTCGTAAATCTCGGCAAAGACATTTTCCGGCTGCCCGAGAGCCTCGGCAATCGCCTTCAGGAGATCGATGCCGATCCGCGTCACCTCCGCCTGATATTGCAGCAGCAGAGGTTTGAGTTCCGGCAAGGCTTCCGGCCATTGGTTGGGTCCGAACAGCCGCTTCCACGGCGGGGAGTCGGGACCGATTTTCACCGGTTCGCCTTCGGTATTGATATCGAGCTGTTCGCGCCAGTCGCGCTCGCCGCGTGTGTGTTCCTGCCCGGCCCGGTTATAGCCGCGGAAATGCGGTGATTTCACCATCTCGATCTTGAGCTTTTCCTCGAGCGGCAAGGCAAAAAAACGCTTCGAGGTTGATACAACGTCTTCAAGCAGCCGTGGATCGACGCCGTGACCGATGAGATAGAAGAAGCCATGGTCATGCAGGACACCGCGAAGGTCGCTGACAAAGGCAGCACGCTCTTCCGGCGAATGGAAACGGGAAAAGTCGAGAGTGGGCAGCGAAGTCGTATTTTCGAGGGGCGCAGTGTGTAATGTCATGTCCTGTTTCCGGGTATTTTGAGTTTGCTCGTTTGGCCGGCATGCGGCGCTTACAATGGCCCCATCTATTTTTTCGGCTCGTCAGGCGGCCAGCGCCTGTCCTCCGCTCAGATGATCCCGGATCGCCGACGTCAGCTCCGTCACGCTGGAAAATTGCCGGTTATCCAGATCGATGACGTGGAATTTGACAGCGATAAACCGCAGCTTGTCGTCGTTCGGCACAGCGATGCCGACAGGCAGCCCCTGATATTCGATCGTTTGTCTTTGCATTTCGCTTCTCCGTATGGTCGGGTTTTCTCGGTTGGCTGGCGGCCCGTCTTTCGACAGGGCCCGCATTCGTGGCGGAGAAAAGCGACAACACGGTCCGGAGTTGCGGATACGATTTGATGTCGATGCAGACGAAATGGATGCAAAGGCCATATCCGAAATCCCTTAGCGTGATAATTTTCTACAAAAAATATATACAAACATGACGCAAAAAACCACCGGATTTGACGGAAAAATGGAAGAAAAATCTATATTTCTCAAAAATCGGGAGCATGCGTAGGCAACTATCTCAATAATTTCCATTAGGGGGATTATCATTCCTTCAGGCCGGGTTCTTTCGCAGAAGGCGCTCCAGCCACAGGCTATACCGGGACGCGCCAAAGCAGATGGCGAAATAGACGAGAGCCACAAGCAGATAGGCTTCGTTGTAAAATCCAAGCCAACCCGGATCGGTCGCCGCAGCACGGGCGGCGTTAAGCAGGTCGAAGACGCCGATCACGGCGAGCAGGGACGTGGCCAGCAAAAATCCGATTGCCAGATTGACCATGCCGGGAATGACGATCCGCAATGCCTGGGGCAAGACGACGAGATGCATGGTTCGCCAGTAACCAATCCCCAGCGCGGTCGCCGCCTCCTGTTGACCGGATGGTATCGCCTGCAGGCCGGCACGCACGACTTCCGCAACATAGGCGGCCCAGAATAGAGTGATCATGATCATCGCCCGGATCATCTTGTCGAACTGCGCATCCGGCAGCGCCATCGGCAGGATCAGCATGGCGACATAAAGGATCGCGACCATGGGCGTGCCGCGCATCACCTCAATGTAGACGATGGAAAGGGTGCGCACTCCTCCAAGTCTGGAGCGGCGGGCGAGCGCCAAAAGGATTGCGAGCGGCGTCGCAGCCGCAAAGCAGATGGCCCAGACGAAAAGTGTCACCGGCAAGCCGCCCCATTGGTTGGACGGAACAGGTGGGCTACCAAAACCGCCTGTCAGCAACATCCAGCAAACCAGAGCCGCGACCGGCCAGACCAGCAGCAACTCCTTGCGCCAAAAACGCGGGAGCGCGCTTGTGACGAGCAGGGCCGCAAGAATGAGGATGACGAGGGCCGGGCGCCATTGGAGTTCCGGCGGGTAGAAGGCAAACAGGATGAAACGCAGCTTGGCGGTTATGAAAGCCCAGCAGGCACCATCACGCATTGCGCAATCCGCTGATGTTCCACTCCATGTTGCGTCAAGCAGAGCCCACCGGGCAAGGGGTGGCAGAAGCCATGCCAATGCTGCCAGCGTCAGAAGTGTGACGATAGTGTTGGCAAGCGTGCCAAGGAGGCCAATTCGCAACTTGGTGAGTGGTGCCTGAACCGGCTGTCGGGGGATGTTTCCGGCGGACTTGGTCATCGTGTCGTTCCCTTCAGCGCAACCCGCCTGTTGTATTGATTCATGAGCGCGGAAACGATCAGGTTGATACTGAGATAGGTGCCGATGAGGATCATGAGTGCCTCCAGCGACTGGCCGGTTGTATTGGCGGTGGTGTTGACGATGCTGACGAGGTCCGGGTAACCGATCGCGACCGCGAGACTGGAATCCTTGGTCAGGTCGAGATAGCTTGATGTGGTGAGCGGTGTGATGACGCGCAGCGCTTGCGGAAGCACGATCAGCCGCATGATCTGCCCATTATGCAGACCAAGCGCGCGGGCGGCCTCCCACTGACCGCGATTGACCGACTGGATACCAGCCCGGACAATCTCTGCGATTGCGGCGGAAAATTTGACGATCAGACCCGTCAGCAGTGCTGCAAATTCCGGGGTTAGATTATATCCGCCTCGAATGTTGAAACCGGCCAATGCGGGCGTTTCAAGCGTGAAGTTCGCGCCTAGCGCGTGGAAAATGGCGAGGGTCGCAGCGAGAATGGCGACTATGCCGATGGTCATTGTGCGCCCGTTCAACCTTTTCAAACGCGACAATGCGAAGAGCGGAAGGCCGATGGCAATGACAAGGATGGCCAGAACGACCGGTCCGTTGAGCGGGAGACCCTCCATGGAGACCGTTGGCACGTAGACGCCGCGATTGGTCAGATAGATCGATCCGAGCAATGCGCTCGCCTGGCGCGGCGCCGGAAACGCCTTGGCGAGTGAAATCCAGAAGAACAGTTGCAGCAGGAGCGGCGTATTGCGGATCAACTCCACATACCATCGCACGAGGGAGGCGAGGAGCAGGTTTCCGGACAGGCCTGCAACGCCGAGGATCACACCGAGAATGGTCGCGAATATGCAGCCGAACAGCGCCACTTTCAGCGTGTTGAGCAGGCCAGCGAGCATGGCGCGAAGATAGGGATCGCCGGCAGCGAAAGCGATCGGGCTTTCGCCGATTTCGAAGTTCGCGGAACGCCAGAGGAAATCAAAGCCGGGTGAAACGCCGATGCGTGTCATCGTCGTCGTCACGTTAATCCCGAGATAGACGAGCAATACGACGAACGATGCGATGATTGCCAATTGAGCGATGGGGCGATGACCCCACCACATGAGGAGCCGACGATAAATGCCGGGCCTTCGAGGGCCCGGCGCTACAATTATGGACATCTGTGAAGGCTCGGCCGTCTCAGCGGAAGGGTGGCGAATAGAGTAGGCCGCCATCCGTCCACAGACGGTTGTAGCCACGATCCCAACCAAGCGGCTTCAGATGCCGGTCGAAGATTTCACCATAGTTGCCGACCGTCTTGATGATGTTGTAGGCCCATTTGGGATCAAGACCGATTGCTTCTGCAAGCGAAGGATCGACACCGAGGAAGCGCTGGATCGCCGGGTCCGGAGACTTCAGAAACTCATCGACATTCTTCGAGGTAATGCCCCATTCTTCAGCCTGGATGGTGGCGTTGACGGTCCAGTTCACGATTTCGAGCCAGCGGTCGTCACCGCCTGCAATAGCGGGCGCCAGCGGTTCTTTCGACAGCCGTTCGGGCAGGACGACATAGTCGTCGGGTTTCTTCAACTGGGTGCGCTTGCCGACCAAATCGGACGAATCCTGCGTGATGGCGTCGACGCGGCCGGACTCCAGCGCTGCGATAAACTGTCCCGTGTCCTCGATCGTCACCGGAGTGAACTTCTTGCCGGTCTTGCGGAAGAAGTCGGCGACATTGAGTTCGCCGGTCGTGCCGCTCTGAGCGCCGATGGTGGCGCCATCGAGATCGGCGGCCTTGGTGACGCCGAGGTCTTTACGAACCAGAATGCCCTGGCCGTCATAGAAAATCGTTGGGCCGAAGTGGAAGCCCAGTTTGAAGGCACGGGTAACGGTGACCGTGACGCCGGAAAGCAGGATATCGAATTCGCCGCTCTGCAGCGCTGGCAGGCGCTGCTGGGGGGAGGAGTTAGTGAATTCAACCTTGTCCGGATTACCGAAGACGGCGATGGACAGCGCGCGGCCATAATCGATGAAGAAACCTTGCCAGCGGCCATTGCTGTCCGGTGAAAAGAAGCCCGGCGTGGTGCCAACACCGACCTTGATCGTGCCGCGCTGATTGATCTTGTCGAGTGTCGGACCGGCATGAGCGGTCCCGGACAATGCTGCACTCGCAAGCAGTGCAGCAGCGATGGCCGACTTGATGAAGCCGCCGATAAATCCCTGAGATGACATTTAAAAATGCTCCTGATGATGATCAGGTTCACCGCCCGCCGATTGATCCCCCGGTGGGCCGAAACCTATTATCATAGTAATTTTATGGATTTTATAAACGAGGGATCGATTGCCCAGATTCCGGGCGTTTGGAAAAGGCAATTGCTTATTTTTCGGATTGTGAGCACGGAGTTACTCCGAGGCTCGTGTCATGCGCGCTCGATGGAGGCAAGGAGTGCCCAGCTCGAACCGGAACGGCAGCGACGCATTGGCGGTTTCGGTATCCGCAGTCGGATTGACCGAGGCATCGTCTCGTTTGATGTTGGCGAAAGGCTCCGCCCGACGCCGTCAAGGTGATTGAAAGCTCACGCTGGCTTCTGTGGTGTCTCTGCGCAGGATTGCCGCAGGATCACTTCTGTCGGCACGATGATCGAGCGCGCATCCTCGCCAATTTTTCCATCGATGCGGTGCAGTAGCAAATCGACCGATTGTTGTCCGAGAGCGGTCAAATCCCACCGGATTGTCGTAACCGGCGGCTCATGGGATTGCGCCACTTCGGTGTCTCCAAAGCTGACGACCGATATATCTTTCGGGATGCTCAGGCCGCGGGAACGGATGGCGCGCAATGCGCCGGAAAGTGCCTGACTACCGGGCGTCATGATGGCGGTCGGCGGCTCCGGGCTCATGAGGAGGGCAAGGGTTGCGGCGTAAGCTTCCGTGCTTGTGCGACACTCCGGACGAATGAGGCAGCCTGAAAAATCCAGCCCGGCTTCATTATAGGCCTGCTGCATGCCGGCAACCCGCTCAAGCCCCGGGCGCAGGTAACCCGCAGCGGTGAGCACACCGATACGACGATGCCCGAGACTGATAAGATAACGTGCGGCGGCATGCGTGCCACCGCGATGATCCACCGTGACGTTATCGATTTCTGCTGGCGCCTGACGATCCAGAATAACGACCGGCGCATCCAGAGCCTCAAGCGATTGGGCGAGATCGGGGTGGGTTTCTTCGCCAAAACAGATCACCGCACCATCGATGCGTTTTTCACGCAGCAGTGAAAGCAGCTCCTGCTCCCGTCGCGGATCTTCGCGGGTGCTGGCCATCAGCAGCGTATAACCGGCCTGCGCCAGCCTGGCTTCGGCACCAGCCACCACATGCACGTAGAGGAGATTGACAAAATCGCCCACAAAGAAACCGATCAGCCGGGTCGCTTCGAGTGATTTTGTCGGCGTGCGCCCGTGGGGCTGGTAATCAAGCTCTTTCACCGAGGCGAGGACACGCTTGCGCAGGGCATCGCTCACTCTGGCGCTACCGGCAACCACACGGGAAACGGTGCCAATGGAAACATTGGCATGTTTCGCCACGTCCTGAATTGTTGCCCGCTCCGGTCTGCCTGTCGTATCGTTCATGCGCGCCTTTCCAAGGGGTCGGTCAAACCTGTTCACCCGGTTCCCGGATGAAAATCAACCATCTTCCAGCGCGCTGGAGATACGCGCGAGAATATCGTCGCGCTGCGCGACATCGTACCAGCGCAGAACCACGACCAGATCCTTTGCCGAATCCGCGACCACGAGATTGGATATTCCCGAGCCCCATATCGCATCTGGTGAAAGACCGGGAATAGTACCACCCGCATTGGTCCACCACATCAAGCCGAAGGAGGGGTTGAGCAACGTGGGCACCGCGACCTGCTGAAACCATGCCTGCGGTAGAATGGTTTTGCCATTCCAGTCACCCTTGCGGGCATGAAGCAGCGCCAGACGGGCGAGATCGAAGGCAGATATGATCAGTCCTCCGCCCCAGTGGCCGCCACCCGCGACAACAGCGACCGTCTTTCCATCAATCTCGATGCTGGATGTGTCATATCCATGCCAGCGCCAATCGCTGGATGCGCCTATCGGATCCATTATTTCCCGACGAAAGACGTCTTCGAGATTTTCACGGAAAAGCAATGTCAGTGCGAAG
The DNA here is from genome assembly GCF_030757975.1 of Rhizobium sp. AN73. Lineage (NCBI taxonomy): Bacteria > Pseudomonadati > Pseudomonadota > Alphaproteobacteria > Hyphomicrobiales > Rhizobiaceae > Rhizobium > Rhizobium sp. AN73. The sequence continues at coordinate 1,110,002 of NZ_JARWME010000002.1, read as the reverse complement.
GCCAGAACATTGACCCTGACGTCGTTGAACTCCCAGTAGCCACCCGGCTCGAATGTCGGTCTCGGTGTTCCCTTCTTCGGGGCATCGGCGCGCTTGGGCACAGCGCGGTTCCAGTCAATGCTGTCCGGGATACCCCAAAGCCTGCCGCGCCACTCGCTGGTCATGGTCAGAAGATGGCGCCACGTTACCGTGCCGTTCGGTGCTTCGGAAAAAGCTACGATATCGACCGATGCTGCGACTGTGTCGTCAAGCGATCGGATCAGGCCGCGAGACAGCGCCAGTCCGGTCAAAGCCGATAATGCACCCTTGGTAACACTGAAGGCCGTATCGGTGCGGCCCGGAGTTCCCCAATATGCAGCGATCTCGCCGTGGTGCAGGACGAGGCCTGTCGCCGGTCCACGCGGGGGTAAAGGCCCGGCCAGACGACCATGTTCGCCTTCCTCATATTCGATGAGGTTTTCGTCAAGCTTGAAGGATGCAATGTCCACCGGCAGATGCGTTTTCCATCCAGCCACGACATCGATGATCGGGCGAAGTCGGGGATCGGCAACGAATATTCCATTAGCCGGCGAACCGCCCTCCAAAGATTGCTGCAGAATGGTGGTGTCGGACATTGTTTGTCTCCCTTGGGCTTGCCTCCATTTGACGCCATTCCCGCACGGTACTGAAGGTACGGATGACGCTATATCTCGATCACTGGAAAAAAATTTTCCGAAATTTTCTGAAAAAATAAAACTTAATCTCTATAGAAATTGTCGAATTTTGTCATGCTTGAAAGGAGGAAAGATCTGTAATTCGCAGCTAAGGACATCACAGTGACGACAATCCTGATAACCGGGGCCAGCGGCGGCGTGGGCACACGCATGAGGCAATTGCTTCGCGGGCACTATGATCACATTCGGCTGACGGATATTCGGGAACCCGATAATCTCCAGCCCAATGAAAGCTTTGTTGCCGCCGACATATCGAATTTCGAGCAGGTGTCCCGTGCTGTCGAAGGTGTAGATGGCATTGTCCATTTCGGCGGTTTGCCGCTGGAATTTGCCTGGGATGATATGCTGCAGGCCAATATTGTCGGTACCTACAATATCCTTGAGGCCGCGCGCATTGCCGGTGTGAAGCGTTATGTTTTTGCTTCAAGCAATCAGGTCGTTGGTTTCTATCGCCGTGACCGGCGACTTGGCACAGACGCCGTTCTGCGCCCAAGTAGCCGCTACGGGGTCACCAAGGCTTTCGGTGAATCGCTTGCAGCGCTTTATGCCGACAAGCACGGTATCCGGTCTCTGTGCATTCGCATCGGGCGGGTGTGGGACAAGCCTGAAGATGTGCGTCGCCTGTCGATCTGGATCGCACCGGAGGATCTGGCGCAACTGGTGCGCATCGGCCTCGACCATCCCGATCTTCACTATGATATTGTCTATGGGGTCTCGGATAATGCCGCCAGCTGGTACGATAACCGTCGTGCAACGGAGCTTGGTTATCGACCTGCATTTCGTGCGGAGGATTTCCGCGAAGATGCGATTGCAGCTGAGGCGCTGAAAACGCTGGATCCGGTTGCCGACCATTTCATGGGCGCAAAACTTGCCGCGATCGATTTCGACGGCGATCTTGAGCGGGCAGGGCGATGATTTCGGTATCGCACCTCACCGCACTCGATGCGTCCCCTGAAGATTTTATCCGCCATGCGGCCGATGCCGGTTTCGATGGCGTGGGATTGCGGATCAACCCGCCAGCCCACACCCCCGACCAATGGCCGGTTGCGGGAGATATCAAGCGGGCAAAAGCGCTACGGCGCATTGCCGATGACCTCGGTATCGCGGTTCTGGAAGTAGAAACCTTCTCGATATGGCCCGATTTCGCGGCAGCAAAACTTTTGCCGGGGCTTGAGGCAGGAGCGGAACTCGGGGCGAGTTTTGTGCTGTCCGCCGGCATTGATGAGGATCAGCCTCGTCTTATCGAAAATTATGGCCAGCTATGCGATGCCGCCGCCGGGTTCGGCCTTACTGTTGGTCTGGAATTCATGCCGTTTCGGCCTATGGCGACGTTGGACCATACCTTGCGGACAATCGAGGCGGTCAATCGTCCAAACGCAAAGCTTCTGATCGATACGCTGCACCTCGACCGTTCCGGCAGTACCGTTGGCGATATCACAGGGCGGGTTCTCGATCAGCTCGGTTATGTCCATCTATGCGATGCCATCGCCGAACGGCCGTCACCGGAGAAATTTGCCGAAGAGGCGCGTAATGCCCGTTTTTACCCCGGGGAAGGGGCGTTGCAGCTCGCCGATCTGGTGAAGGTGTTGCCGCACGAAACCGCTTACAGCGTCGAGGCTCCCAATCCCCGTTACGCGCATCTGCCACCTGCCGAACGTATCCGGATTGCCGGCGAGAAAACCCGAGCCTTTTTCAACAACATCCGTGCGCAAGCGCCGGAAGAAAGAACAAGCCATGCTCTTTGAACTGCGTACCTATACGGCCGTGCCGGGTCGTCTTCCCGATCTTCTCAAGCGCTTTGAGACCATCACGCTTGGCATATGGGAACGCTTCGGCATTCGCCAGGTGGGTTTCTGGACGGTGCAGATCGGCGAGTCGAACGTGCGGCTCTATTACATGCTGCAATGGGAATCGCTGGCCGAACACGAACGCATCTGGAACGGCTTTATGGCCGACCCCGAGTGGCTGGCCCGCCGTGCCGAAACGGAAAAGAACGGCCCGCTCGTCGCCTCCGTGGTTAACGCCATTCTGGAACCGACCGCTTTCTCCGCATTGAAATAAAACCCTTTCACAAAACATATTCACCGAAGGAAATGCCATGACGTTTTCGAAAATTTCACTCATTGCTGCCGGTATTATCGGTCTTTCCGGCCTTTCTGCACAGGCTGACGAACTTGCGGATATCAAGGCTCGCGGAACGCTGGTCTGCGGTGTTATCGGCATCAGCGAGCCTTATGGCTACGTCAATCCCAAAACCCAGGAGGTTGAGGGCTATGAGGTCGATCTCTGCAAGAAGCTGGCTGAAAAGCTGGGCGTGAAGGCCGAACCCAAGGTCACTTCTTCCGAAGCGCGACTGCCCGAACTGCTACAGAGCCGCATCGATATCCTTGCTGCCCTGATTACTTACAGCGAAGAGCGCGCCAAGCAAATCGACTATAGCAACTCCTATCTGGTTGAGCCTTTCCGATATCTGGTACGCACGGATTCGGGCGTGAAGAATTTCAGCCAGCTTGAAACGGCCCGTATCGCCAATGTGAAGGGTTCGCTGCTGGAAAAAGTCACCAAACAGCGTTTCCCCGGTGCGACCAATATTTCGTTCGAAGACCAGTCCTCTGCCTTTCTCGCCTTGCAGCAGGGCAAGGCAGTGGCGCTTGCCGGCCGCGAGACGACGCTCAAGGCGCTTCAGAACCGCGCAGGTGACACTGCCGCCGCGACCGAATTTGTGGAAGAGCCGTTGCTTGTCCAGCGCACGGGTTTTGCCCTGCGCAAGGGCGAGGAAGGCCTGCTGAAAGAAGTCAACGCATTCCTCGCAGAACTGGAAGCCTCCGGTGAAGCGCAGAAGCTGTTCGACAAGTGGATCGGCAAGGACTCGGCCTTCAAGCTGACCCGTAGTTTCAAGGTTGGCGATCCGATCACCAACTGAAACGAACCATGATGCCCGGCCTGTCCGGGTCGGGCATCGACACATGACGAAAGCGATACGGGCATCATGGATTTCAGGACCATTCTGACAGGCGAATACGGCGAGTTCCTATTGGAGGGTGTGCGCCTGACGCTCATGCTGTTTGTGTCGAGCTGGGTGCTGTCGATATCGGTGGCGCTGCTGCTGACGTGGATCGGTAATCTCCAGCTGAAATCCGCCCGTTTTCTGGTTCTGGCCTATGTCGAATATCACCGCAATGTGCCGTTGCTGGTGCAGCTGTTCATCTGGTATTTCGCCATACCGCAGCTTTTTCCCGCAAAGCTCAATCTGCTGATCAACAGTTACAATGCCGAATTCTTCTATGCGCTAATCGCCATCGGTCTTTGTAATGCCGCCTATGTCTCGGAGGACTTGCGAAGTGGCCTCAGGGCTATTCCCAAGGTGCAATACGAGGCGGCGCGGGCCGCAGGCTTTTCCTATAGCGGATCGCTGATCTGGATTATCCTGCCGCAGGCGTGGCGGCTGGCGTTGCCGCCACTGGTCAACCAGTCACTCGTCCTGTTCAAATCGACGAGCCTTGCGGCCGTGATCGGCGTTGGTGAACTCAGCTATCAGGCCCGGCTGATCGAGAGCCAGAGCTTCCTGATCTTCGAAACGTTCACGGTGATCACTATCGCCTATCTGGCGGGAAGTATTCCGCTCATGCTGCTGGGTCGTCATCTCGGCAAAAGCAGCCGGTTTCAGGAGCGCTGATCCCTCATGATGGATATTCTCTCTGATTACGGACTGTTCCTGCTTCTTGGCGATTACAGCCGCGGCATCATCGGTGGCCTTGCGCTGACAATCCTGATTGCTGCGGTCACTCTCGCGCTGACATTTCCGTTTGCACTTGGCGTTGCCCTGATGCGCACCAGCGGCAACAAATGGCTATCGCGCGCTGCCGCCTGCTTCGTTTACGGCATGCGTGGCATTCCTCTCCTTATGCTGATCCTGTGGATTTACTTCTTTCTGCCTGTTGTGGTCGGCGATATCCTCAACCCATTCTGGACAATCGTTGTCGCTCTCGTGATTTTTCAGACGGCTTATCTCTCGGAGGTTTTTCGCGCCGGGATCGAGGCGATCCATCCGGGGCAGGGCGAGGCGGGTCTGGCATTGGGATTGCGGCGACCGGTCATTCTCATGAAGATCATTCTGCCGCAAGCGCTGGTCAATGTCATTCCGGGTATCATCAGCCAGTTTACGATGATCATCAAGGAAACCTCGCTCGGTTACGTCATCGCACTCAACGAGCTGACGTTTTCGGCGGCGCAGGTAAGCAGCACCCTGATGACGCGGCCAATGGAGGTCTACATCATTCTGGCGACCATCTACTTCATCGTATGTTTTGCAATGTCGTCCTGCGCACGGTTTCTCGAACACCGCATTGCTGCGAGACGAAGTGGCGGCCAGACGGTCGCGAGGGCAGCGGCATGATCGAGTTTCAGTCTGTCACGAAAAGCTTCGGCCAGTTCAGGGCGCTGGACGGGGTTTCCGGCATCATCGGGCGAGGTGAGGTGGTGACGATTTGCGGCCCGTCCGGATCCGGAAAATCGACGCTCGTTCGCACGATAAACCGGCTGGAGGAGATCGATACCGGTCTCATTCTGGTCGGTGGCGAAGATGTCGCCGCAAAGACCGTCGATATCGATGTGCTGCGGCGGCACATCGGTTTTGTTTTCCAGCAATACAATCTTTTTCCGCATCTGAGTGCACGCGACAATGTCGTGGTGCTGTTGCGCCGTATTCAGGGGCTTTCCCGCCGTGATGCCGAGGAAAAGGCAATGCAGCATCTGGCGCGCCTTGGGCTGGAAAGTTTTGCCGATCGAATGCCCGCAAAACTTTCCGGCGGACAGCAGCAGCGCGTCGCGATAGCACGGGCACTTTGCATGAACCCCGAAATTCTGCTTCTCGACGAACCGACAAGTGCGCTCGACGCCGAAATGTCGGGCGAGGTGCTGCAACTGCTGCGGTCACTTGCAGGCAGCGGCATTACCATCGTCTGTGTGACGCATGAGATGCGTTTTGCCAGGGACGCGGCCGATGCCGTGTGGTTCATGGCCGATGGAAAGCTGTTACAGGCTGCAAGCCCGCGCGAGTTCTTTGGCGGCCATGCGCATCCTCGCGCAAAAGCGTTTCTTCAATCCGTTTTGCAATCCTGAGAGCCGGCCTGACGCCAACTTCTTCAGGCAGGTGGAGATATTCCCATGAGTTATTTTCCGGACGGTCGCAGGCCGATTATCGCCATTCACATGAGCGACATTCAGGCGGAAAGGCTGCGCAGGCATTCATCGCAGCCGGTGGTGATCGAATATTCGAAGTCGACCGAGCCGTGGAATGTGCCGCCGGAGGCGGATTTCCTGGTCACATTCATGCGCGGCTGGGCAAAGGCCCCACGGACTGCGCCGCCGGGCTGGCCGCATGGGCTGAAATGGATTCAGGCGGGCTCGGCTGGACTTGATGCTTTCCCGAAGTGGTTTTTCGAGGGGGTTCCGGTGTCAAACGGGCGCGGTATCCAGGCCATCGGTATCGCCGAATATGTGCTGACCGCAATTCTTCTGCACGAAAAACGTCTCGACCAAACGATTGCCCGCTCTCCTGCCGACTGGCGCGAACACCCTCTGGGCGGCCTTGCAGGAAAAACGGTTGGTATTCTCGGCTTTGGTGCGATCGGCAGCGCTGTTGCACAGCGCGCCTTGGCATTCGGAACACGCGTACTCGCCTATCGCCGCTCGGCGCAGCCAGCCGATATGGCAGGTGTCGAACTGGCGCGGACGCTGGAGCAACTGGCGGCGGAAAGCGACCATCTGGTCGTTGCATTACCGCTGACACCCGACACGAAGCACATAATCGACAGCGGTTTTCTGGCGCATAGCAAGCCGGGACAGCATTTGATCAACGTGTCGCGTGGTGCGCATGTCGACCAGCAGGCGCTTCTGGCTGCACTGGACAAAGACACATCAAGAGCGGCCACGCTGGATGTGACGGACCCCGAACCATTGCCGGAGGGGCACCCCATCTACAGTCATCCCGGTATTCGCCTCACACCCCATACATCTGGCCAGACCGAGCGTTTCGAAGATCTGCTGACCGCAAAAATTTTCGCCAATCTCGACCGGTTTCTGGCCGGCCAACCGTTGATCGATCAGGTCGATCCGCAGAAGGGTTATTAAAATACCATGACAAACCGGATCGATCTCGAAGGGCGTTTTGCGGTTATCACTGGCGGGGCAAGCGGAATCGGTCTTGAAACCGCACGCCGTTTTGCGGCTTCGGGCGCTCATGTGGCGCTGTGGGACCTGAACGAGAAAGATGGCCGGCAACTATGTGCGGAAAACCCGGATTTTTCGTTCTATAAGGTCGATGTCAATGACGAGCATTCGGTCGACTCTGCCGCTGCCGCAACTGCGGAAGCGTTCGGCCGTATCGATATCCTCGTCAATTCGGCGGGCATCGGCAATTTTCGCCACACTGTCGCGGGTTATCCCGTCGACGCCTGGCGGCGGATCATCGACATCAATCTGACTGGCACTTTTATGTGCTGCCGCTCAATTGTTCCCTTCATGCAAGTCAACAATTACGGGCGGATTATCAACATATCCTCCATTGCCGGAAAAGAGGGACCACAATTCGCAGCGGCTTATTCCGCCGCCAAGGCTGGCGTGATTGCGTTGACGAAATCTCTTGCCAAGGAACTGCTGGAAACCGAAATCCGGGTGAACACCATCACTCCGGCGGCCGTCGAAACCGCTCTCTTCGCGCAGATGAGCGAGGAGTCACAAAATGCGTCCAGAAGCCGCATTCCACTCGGGCGCCTCGGCCAGCCACAGGAGGTCGCGGCAATGATCGCCTGGCTGGCATCGGAGGAATGCTCGTTTTCTACCGGCGCTGTCTTTGATCTTTCGGGTGGCAAGGCGACATATTGATTTTTTTGGAGAATCTTCCCCAAGTGCATCATGCCTGTTTTACAGGGTAGGGGATCAGGCCTCCTCCTGCAAATGGGCCTTGAAGGCTTCGGCCGGGGTTCTATAGTTCAGGCACTTTCTCGGCTGGTCGTTGAGAATGTGTGTGAGCTGGTTAAGCGTCGCCTGCCGTACCGCGATCAAAGGTGAAGCTCTGACGCGCGAAGGCGGGCAGGGAAGAGAATGCACGAATGATTTTGTCCATGATCGGACGCGAGTGCCGGCTCGGGTTCTTGATCAGAACGGTATAGCGGCTTTTGCGCTCAACGAGTGATGTGGCATTGGCATGGCCAAACGGACGCTCCAATATGATGAGGTCGCCCTCCCAATGACCAAACTGCGATCTGTTTCCAATGAAATCAGGCCTTTGGCCGATACGATGGCTTGCTGGAAAAACACCATCGCGCGGTTTTCTGGAGCGGAGAGGACGACGCTTGCGGCGCGCTTCCGGCAGATATTGATAGAGGCCGAGCGCATAATCTTCCTTGCTGTAAATGAACCGGTAGATCGTTTCGGCGGACACGCGAACAGGGCTTATTCCCTCCGACAGCAGACGCCCGGCGATCTGCTCGGGAGACCATCGAGCCTTGAGTTGACGGATGACGTCGGCTCGCAGATCCGGATGGCGTCGCAGCTTGCGCAAGCGTCTTCGTCGCTCGCGGGTCAGTTGATCAGCGATCGTCCCGAAGTAACCGGTGTACTGGGGAAGCTCACGGTCATGGAAGGTGTTGCGACGGATTTCGCGATAGATGGTTGAACGATGACGTCCCAGCCGCCGGGCCATCTCATTGATCGCGACTTTCTGATCAACGAGACGGTGAAGAAGACGACGATCGGCGAGTGAAATCATTGGCATGTCGCACTTGGAATTAGAATGTACCCCGCCACAAAACAACAATCGCATAAGATAGATTATGGAACCTGATGATCATTTCAGCTGTGTTGCATTCCGTGCCACAATGGCATTTTACGCCGTAATGACGTTTCGCGGTTAAATGTCATTATGACTGTTTCTTTTTTCAAACCTCCTGAGATGGTCCGTGCGCGGTTCCGGGAGATAGTCAATGCGTCCTTTCACTTGAAACGAAACATGCCGCTCAATCTCAGTTCTACATCGTTGCCTGATAGGATTCCTGGCTCATCTCCGAAACGAAGCCGCCGTCAGTCAGGTTGATAAGTCTTCGACATGGACATCGGCCGTGAGCTTCGCAACAGACATGCTGCGATATGCTGGGAACGCTTCGGGTGTTCGCGCGTCTGAGATCACGGTGCAGGGCTCACCCGTCGAGGACAATGCGCCCGCGACGAGCTCGAAACGATCGTCCAGCCGGGCGGCCATGCGGTGCACCGATGAAGGCGCACCCTCGCCTACCATGCCGCGCCGGTTTCGTGGTTGGCGGGTCTCACTTTCCGATGCCATATTGCTACTGAAAAATCGTTCAAACGGACGCCCTAAGTAGGTGGTTTCCACTGCTCCATTTGACTAAGAATTGATTGTTGCTCTTCGCCAATCGAGCGCTACGCGGAACCGCGTAGCGTCAGGGTATGTGGGAAAAAGCTGTGGCGATATGAGCGCCGACCGCTTTCGATCGACTTGCTGGTTATATTGTCGGCATCCAGCGAGGAATTTTGCCATGCCGAGAGTTGCAGGCTCTTGAATCCCACTTCGTGTGCAAATTGTGCCGTGTCTTCCGTATACTCGGCATAGAACCCAATCCGCATTTTTCTTTCCTTTCCGGTTGCGCATCCACTCAGGACGGCGGATTTGAAGAGGCTAGTCCCGGAGAGAAGGTCTGGTAACGTGCAAAATTCCTTGATTAGTGTGCAAAAAATGCTCACATGTTTTGATCGGGTTTGGGGTAGACTTTGTCGAAGTATACAGGCTCGTCGGACGCGGTGATACAATGACCCGTAATATACCTCCTCTGACTGCATTGAAGGCGTTCGAAGCAGCCGCACGCTTGGGCAGTCTGAACTCCGCGGCAGAAGAGCTGCAAATCCACCGAACGGTCGTCGGAAGACACATCCGCAACCTCGAGAGTTGGCTTGCCGTGAAACTGACAAGCAACTCGCACGCGGAAACCTTGCTAACGGTGGAGGGACGCCATTATCTGGAAAGGATCTCAGTTGCTCTTAGCGACATCGAGCGCGCCACTGAAGCGCTCCGCCCATCGGATATGCCTGAAATAAGAGTATGGTGTGGACCCGGGCTCAATAATCTCTGGCTCATGCCCCGGCTATATGAAAGCCGTGATAAATTCACCATGCGGTGCGTATTGCTGAGAACGATTGAGCTTCCAGATTTTCGCCGGTTCGATGCCGATGTCGCTATTCATTTCGGACGCGGTTACATGCCTGGCAGCAAAGCGGAGGAATTGGCTAGGCCGCGCATTCTTGCGGTGGCCTGTCCGGAATTTGTAGCGAAAGCTGGGCCGCTCAACTCTCCTGCCGATCTTCTTAATGTCCCTCTTCTGCATGAACAGTCCTCAGAATGGTGGACGAAGTGGTTCCAGGCGAACGGTATCCACGGGACGCCCAAGCTGCAGGGTGACCGCCTAGGCCATTCACACGTCGCGATTGAGGCTGCGGCACTCGGTCAAGGTGTGGCTCTTGCGAACGAAATCATGGCTCAATCCGGCCTTAGAAGCGGCCGACTTGTAGAAGTCGTGCCTACAAACACACATTTCGGATCGTATTATTTTTACGCGGCAAAGGACAGATGGTGGCAGCCGACGATTAGTTGGTTTCGCGACTGGCTCGCAACAGAAATGCAATCGACATTGTCGGGTAGGCGATGATGTTCGAAGTAAACCGAGCTTGAGCTGCTGGCCAATACAATTCGATGGGTTAAGGTCAGGCAATGGAATATCCGCCACCTCCTCGGCGTGGATCACGGTCATGCCGCTGTCGTAGGAGAATTCCCAGAGATACTCCGCCCCTCCCCGGATACGGAATCGAAACGCGAACGCCCGGACGTGAGCCACTTTGTCGACTGGCTCGTCGCAGAAGCCGGGAAAGCCACCGATTTTAGCAAGCGGCGCGTATTCTTGCCCTAAATCGGCGCTTTTCGAGAAGTGCCCCCGATCGTCTTAGTGCGGGCCAACGCATCCGCGAGATCGTTCCCTGAGATAAAGCAACAGGCGCGGCTCTCATGGCATGCAACAAATAGACTACGTGTTGCGACTGACGTCCTGCGAAAAGCAACAAATGAGCTCAGAGCCGCTATGCAACACCATATTTTAACTTGGTATGTTGAGAGCCTTGGTAGCAGAACGCATTCGGCCTACTCACTCACCCAGCTACAGGACCGAAACTGCACTCTTTGGAACTAAATGATCGATTGACTGACGCGTTTTCGCGCTACATCGACGCGCAACGCGTCCTTTCACCTGCAACGAAACATACCACTCAATCTCGGTTCGATATCGTAGCCGCTGGCCACAGAGACTATTCACCGGGCAACTTCACATTCATATCGTAGGAGCAGCCGATCAGCGTTTTGCCCGGGTGGCTGCTGACGGTCGAAATATTGCGTGTGATACGCGTGGTGATGGTCCAGCCGGTTTCCTGATCCTTTTCGGCCTTGTTTGTCAGCTCGCGCTCTCCAAGAAATTTGCTCGATCCTGGAAAGCTGTTCGGAATCTTTTCCTGACGCGCTAATTCGGTGGGATCGGCAACATCGAGAACCGCAAGCACGGCATTGGCGCTGAACACGATGGTACTGGTTTTATGGCCGGCAATTTCAATCGGAGACGGAAGCCGATATTGCGACAGGAGTAGGTTGTTGGATTCCTGTTTCTTCCAGCCTCTTTTTTTGAAGCCGCCATCCTCGTCACTCAGGGTTACGGAAAACCCCATATACTGGGGCGCGTCGAGTTTGCAGTTGATGGCATCAACGATATTTACGGCGTCCGGATCATACTCTTTTTCGGCTTGAGCCAGAGCCGTGGTCAGTATCAGGAATAGTCCCGTGAGCGACATGCGCGCTATCATTTTTCAATCTCCATGCTTTGAACCCACCCTGCACATTTTGAGATCAGCCGACAGCTATTTCAGCGATTTGATTAATGCGGGATCATCGGTAGTCTGTATCGGTGTTTTCGCTGTCCAAGGATGAGTCATGATTTTCAAGCGCATCATCGCAGGCATAGTCGATCTCATCCTGCTCTTCGGCGTGGCGTTTGCGCCGACATTGATCGCAGCAGAATGGCTGCCGCAATATATGGATGCTCCGGCGGGACAACCGCCGACGCCGCTTATGGGCATCACACTTTTATGGCTGGCATTGGTGTTGTTTTGTTATTTTCCAGCCTTTGAGAGCAGCGCATTGATGGCCACTCCCGGAAAACTTCTCATGCAGTTGAAAGTCGTCCGGCGCACTGGCGAAAGGCTGACTTATACACAGGCGCTGTACCGCATGGTGTTTGGTCCGCTCGCAATATGGTTCCTGCCCTGGTATCGCGACCAATATTCGGGAGGGGCCATAGTAAAGGACCGATGACCTCGTGAGGCGTCGGCGGCAGGTCAGGATGAAACGTCGGTAGACGAAGGTTCGCAGCCTGTTGCGCAGGTTAGTATTTTTCCGCTGTGCTCTGGCGATTGGGTCATGTGAGTGCAGTTCAATCGCGGTAAATCCGGCGGCGATCAGGAGCGGCGTCAGCATCTCGGGCCGCAACCCCTGCCCGAACGGAAGCGCCTTCATGATTGCGGCATGGTGGCTGCTCTGGGCACCGTCATAGTTCCTGTCGGGCCCCACCAGGCGATCGATGAGCCGGATCAACAGGCTTGCAACACGTCCTGCCGGTTTTGGCGTTGCCCAGTCGCCATCGAAAAACAGAAGGCTGCCGCCGGGACGGAGCAGCCTGAACCACTCGCGGAAAGTCGCCTCGGGCTCAGTCAACGTCCAGACCAGATGCCTGCAAATGATCGCATCATAGGATTGGTCCGGTTCCATGGTGTTTTCGGCATCCGCCATGATGAAACGCAGCCTTGGTTTCCCGGCATGTTTGGCCCGCGCGACGGATAACATCGCCTCCGAAAAATCGAGGGCCGTGACGTCGTGGCCGAGATCGTGAATGAGCCGCGTCACCTCGCCGGTGCCACAGGCCAGCTCAAGGATGCGTTTTGGCTCAGTGCCCACCAGATCCCGGATCGGTTTCTGCCATGCATTTGCCTCCGGGCCGGCTGCGATCTTATGTCCAAAAGCCAGATCGAAAGTCTCGGATCTTTTCGACCAATAATCGCGGATTTCCTCCTTGAGATCGAAATTGCCGCCATCCATCGGTTAGTCCTCTATGTATCGAATATTGTTGTAGAAATTCTCATTCGGAAGTGTCGAATAACGCATTGAGCGTTGCGACCGTCACGGCGATTGCGACACCGGGCCAGATCATCAGGCTTGGATGGTCGAAGATGAAAACGCGATATTCGAACAGCATGGAACCCCAGTCCGGTTTCGACGGATCCGCACCGAGGCCGATAAAGGCGAGCGAAGCATAGGCAGAGACGGCAAAACCCGCCTGATTGCCGCTATGGGTAACCATCAACGGCAGGATGTTTGGCAGAAGATGGCGAATGATCATCCTGAATGGTGGAACCCCCAGCGCTTCCGCCGCATGAACGAAGGTTTGTCCAAGCACGCGCTGGCTGAGTGAATGGGCAAACAGCGCCGTCGGTCCTATGCCGGCAAGGCCGAGCGCTACTCCCGCTGTCATCGGCGTCAGGCCGAAAACCGCTGCTGTCGTCAGCGCGATGATCAACGTCGGAACGGTGATGAAGAATTCGCAGCAGCGCAACAAAGCGCGCTCCTTCCAGCCACCCAGTACGGCAGCGCTGGTACCGAGCAACGTTCCTCCGGTAAAGGCGATGAAACCGACCGAGAAAACCACCAGCGCCGTACGCCATCCGCCCGCCATGATGCGGGAAAGAAGATCGCGACCAAGGTGGTCGGTTCCAAGCAGATGGCTCGCCGTCATGCCCGAATGGCGGGCAAGAATATCCACGGCATCCGGGTCATATGGCTGCCAGAAGAGGCTCGCAAGCAGGAACAGGAGCAATGCGGCAAGTGCGAAATACCGGATCATCGGGTGAGCCGGGGATCGAGAAAACGTTGAAGTGTCTGAACGATAAGGTTCATGACGAGCAGCCACAGCGCGATGACCATGACATAGGCCTGCAACACCATCTGGTCACGAACTGCGATGCTTTGCACGAGAAACTGGCTGAGACCCGGAAGATTGAAGAGAATTTCCATGGTCGCCGTCGAGCCGATCACCCAGCCCGCCTCGGAGCGCACCGCCGAAAGCAAAGCGTAAAAAGCGCCACGATGCGCGTGACGCCAGAGAGCTTGCCGGCGCGAAAGCCCCTTGGCGAGAGCGGTGCGGAAATATGGCTGCCGCATCGTTTCCAGCATGTCTCGCCGATAGACGCGTGCGAAAACGGCAGCCGAATGCGAGGCTATCAGGATGACAGGCAACACGACCGCGGTAGCGTCAGTCGCGAAGGGACGGATCCACCGTAGCTGGACACCGAGAACCCAGAGCAAAACGAGCCCGAGCCAGAAGCCGGGCACTGCCTGGACGAAAACTGAAAACGCGCGGCTGGCCCGGTCAAAAATTCCACTTGGTCGCGCCGCCGCAAAGAAGCCGATCGGCACAGCGACAGCGATGGCGATGAGCATGCCGGAAAGGCCGAGCATGAGCGAGATGGGAAGACGCTCGCGGAACTCCGCAAAAACGGGTTCGCCGGTGCGGAAGGACCGCCCCCAGTCACCGCTTACAAAATCCGCAAGCCAATGCAGATAGCGCAGAAAAAGGGGCCGATCGAGGCCCCATTCTTCCCGGAGCGCGGCCACGGTTTCACTCGTGGCCGTCAAGTTCCAGACCCTGATGGCAATTTGCACCGGATCGGCGGGCATCAGGGCAATAAGCGTGAAGGATGCGAGCGAAAGCGCAAGCATTGCCAACACCGAGCGTATGCCGAACCGGAACAATTGCATCAGAACTTACTTGGCCTCGCCAATGTCGGCTCGCAGGACGTAATAGTCCGAGCCCCAGGGTTCGTAATTCTGGAGCCGTTTCGAAAGACCGACATACCAGACCGGCGAAACCAGGAAGGAGGCCGGAACGTCCGTGAACAGTTTTGCCTGCGCATCGAGAGCGATTGCGGCCCGCTCATTAGCCTCACCAGCCGTGGCAAAGCGGTCGAGGATGGCATCGAAATCCGCAGAAGCATATTTCGCATAGTTGAGCGAAGCGCCGCTGCGCAGCATGGAGTTGAGGAAGAAGGCCGGATCGCCATTGGGCGCGGTGTGTTGCGCCCAGAGTGCGATATCGAATTCGCCGGCGGCCGCCACATCCTGAATGTTTTCAACGACCTTCGTGTCAAGCTGGATGCCGACCCGGGCGAGCTGCGCCTTCACCACAGGCAGCATGGTCACGAGATCGGGGCGCTGCGGATAGGTGATGGCGAGCAGGCGTAGCGGCACGCCATCCTTTGCGCGGTTCCCTGCCCCGTCCTTGACCCATCCCGCCTCATCAAGAAGCACTTCGGCTTTTTTAATGTCTGTCGGCCGGGGCTGCTTTCCGGCAAAGGGGAAGTAGGCTGCATAAGCGCCGGTTGCCGGCTCACCGCCGTTGATCGCGGCAGCCAGTTCCTTGCGGTCGAAAGTCAGGTCCAGCGCCTCGCGCACTTTGATGTCGGTGGTAATCGTCCGTTTCGTATTGAAGAAGGCGAGATATTGATAACCAACCGGGAAGGACTTGATCGTCAGGTCCGGATTGGCCTCCAGCCGCTTCACGACCTCCGAAGGTAGTCCGAAGGCGAGGTCCAGTTCGCCCGCTTCCAGCGCAAGGGTTATGCTCTGCGCGTCGCCGAACCTGCGGAAATCGACAGGAGACCGGGAACCTGCATCGGTAAAATGCGTATTCGGCGCCAGTTTAAGCGACGTATCCGCCTTGAAATCCGCGATCTGATACGGCCCGGTGAAAAGAGCCTTGCCATCGGCGGCAGGCGTATAGGCAACCAGCGGCCACTCCGCAAACAGCGCCTGCAGGAAGGAAACAGGCTTCTCCGTGGTGATGTTGAGCGTCAGCGCGTCGGCCGCTTTAAAGTCCAGCTTTCCACCCGTCGCGAGCGCCGCCTTGTTGGTTGCGAAAGTATGCTCGAAACCGGCAGCAAGCGCTGCTGCCGTTACCGGAGAACCATCGGAAAAGGCGCGGTCCGGTTTCAGCATCACGGTCCAGGTCAAATCGCCGGTACGTTCGGCTTTATCGGCAAGATCAGGCACAAGCCTGCCATCCTTGTCGACGGTAAAGAGGTTTTCACCCACGCCGTGACTGACGAGAGCCCAGCCGTTCGAGCCCTTTGCCGGATCAAGGCCGCTCGTGATGTAGGTGGCGCCAACGCGCAATGGTTCGGTGGCGAGGGCATTGGCTGCCGCTCCCGTGATGAAAGCCGCAAGCCCGGCTGCCGCCAGACGCGAAAAGCTCTTTGCCGACATTATGTTTCCTCTCATGCTATTCAGATAGATTGCGCAGCCGCTGTTTGCGGCCGGTCGGGTGATAGGCAAAATCGTCGACGACACACCCGCCAAGCAGGTGTTCGGCAACGATGCGATCGACAGCTTCCTCGGTAACACCGCCGTAATAGGTGCCTTCGGGAAAGACCTGCATGACCGGCGCAAGGTTGCAGGGGCCGAGACAGGTCGATTTGGCCGTCATGGTGCCGTCGCCGGTTACCCTGAGCTTCTGTCGTTCCTGCTGGTTGCGCAGATGACCCCAGATCACATCCGCACCCGCCGAATTACACGGGCCGCCCTGACAGACGAGAACGCGGCGTTTCTGCGCAGGCACCAGCGACCCCTCGCCCGCCGGACGCACTGAGGATGAAAGATCAAGCGCCTGCGCCGTTTCGGCGAGGTCTTCGAGAAGACGTACCATCAGGGCGCTGGAGGTGGGGTTGGCCGCTATTGAAAGCGATGGCCACGGGCGCGAATCCGCCGCCCGCCATCGTTTCAGGGTTTTGATCAGCCAGTTGTGAAAGCTCGGCTCCAAGGGCAGCATCAGCGGCACGAGGAGGACATCGCCGACATCCTCCTCGATAAGCTCGAACAGCGCTTCACGCAAAGACGGCGTGCCTTGCTCGGTGAACGCGAAACGAACGATTTTCGCTCCGCGCAGCTGGCCGGTAAGCGCTGCCAGACGCCGCATGTCCTGATGCGGTGCTGCCGCAAACGCCGATTTGGCGACAAGCAGCACGGCGTCGGGCGCGGATGGCTCTCGATTGGTTGGTTCGGTTTCGGTTGTCACAATGCCTCATTCACGAGGCGGCAACGAAAATGACGGGCCTCCAGCGGAATGCCGGAACAGCCATCATCCCCATGGCACCCCCCGACCACGGAATTACAATTTGTCAGGCAGGTCTCCTGGCTTGCGGGTCAAAGCCACCTCGCCCGTCTTCCCGGCATTGCTGCCAGTGACATCGTGGGCGATCGGCTCACCGCTTACAGTTGCGGGACAGCTCCGGGTTTTCACCGGATTCCTCTTAGCTTCCACCGGGTGGCGGAAGAACCATGACGGAGCGAACCTACACTGCCGCCGGTCGCTGTCAACCGCCTGCACGGGTAGTTCAACTTCGATATGAAAGACCTCTTCGTTTGCGTGACTGTTATGTTATAAAGTAACGTATACATAGCGCACATCACCAGTCAAGCCTCAGCTTTACGATGTGATGCCACGTCGGTTCACGCACCGTCTTCCCTGACGCAGAGGCCAACCACATAAAGGAACGTGACTCATAATAAAGTTATTTTATATCAATATATAAATAGAATTTTCTAATGTAATTTATAGCTCGCCGGACGCCTCCCGGCGTCTCTGCTCGAGTTCTTCGCTATAGCGCCTCAGCGTATGGCTCTCGGTGAGCAGGCCAACCGGGCGGTTCTCGATCTTGTCGTTGACAACGACCAGTGCTTCGCTCTCCGCTGCATCGAAGGCTGCCGCTGCCTGGCGCGCATTCATTGCCGGCAGCAATATGTCGTTCTTGTAGTGCAGATAGGTTTCGAGGCTGATCGTTGAGGGATCGCGATCCATCGGGTCGGCGTAGATTTCGGGTACAAGGACGATACCGGCATAACGCCCGTCATCATGGGTCATGATCACCCGTTGCGTCGAACCGAGCGGAAACTTCTCCTTGAAGGCCGGAAGACCCATGCTGACATTGGCCTTGCGAATATCGGCGCGCATCATCTTGCCCACCGTCAGGTCGCGTATCCAGCCGATATCATGGGCGCTGCGAATGCTTTCGCCCCTGAGGTGAAAACGCCAGGTCGCGAAGGAGTAACCGAAGGTCGTGCGCACCACCAATGACGTCGTGATCACGGCGGCAAGTACCAGAGCCGTGATCTGGAAGTCCCCCGTCAGTTCCAGCGCCAGAAACGTCATCGTCAGTGGACCGCCGATAATGGCGGCGGCAAAGGCGCTCATGCCGACCACGGCGTAAACAATCGGTGATGTCGAGCCGTAACCGATATAGGGCGCGCAGAGCGCGAAAATCTTGCCGATCAGCGACCCCATGAACAGCGAGGCGAAGAACAGGCCGCCGCGGAAATTCGAGCCGATGGAAATGGCGCTGGCCGCCGCCTTCAGCAGGAATAGCCCGGCCAGCCCGTATATCGTCAGGTCGGCATCGATGTTGAGATGCAACGCGCCATGGCCGCTCGACAGGACCTGCGGTGAAACCAGTGCAAGGCCACCCACCGCCACGCCGCCGATTGTTGGGCGCAGCCAACCGGGGATCGAGCTTTTGCGGGCCGTTTCCTCGATAAGCGATACCGTCTGCATCAGCACGATGCCGATTACCGCACACACCACGCCGAGAAAGATGGCCGGTACATAATCCGGCGGCGTAACACGGCTGGCATCATAGATATCGATCGACAGGCCGTGCCCGCCGATAAGCCCCGCCACGATGCTCGCCACCAGCGCCGACACGATGAGCGGCGCGAGCGTTACAACGGTATAGGTGCCGATGATGAGTTCTATGGCGTAGAACGCCCCGGTCAAAGGCGCGTTGAAGGCCGCAGCGATAGCGCCCGCAGCACCACAGCCGACGAGGATGCGCATGTCCCCTCGCCTCAGC
Source organism: Rhizobium sp. AN73 (assembly GCF_030757975.1). NCBI lineage: Bacteria > Pseudomonadati > Pseudomonadota > Alphaproteobacteria > Hyphomicrobiales > Rhizobiaceae > Rhizobium > Rhizobium sp. AN73. The sequence goes on along the minus strand of NZ_JARWME010000002.1, from coordinate 1,091,229 downwards.
TTCAGCTTGATACCGATCTTGGAGGCCACACCGCTGGCAATCTGCGTATAACCCGCTTCAAGCCCCACCGACGCGCCGAAACCGTTGGAGACGATGTTCTGTACGCAGACGATGATGCTGTCCGTCAGCGACAGACGGCCGCCATGCAGCGCATTCGCCTCGATCGGGTCGACCATCGGCTTTTTGCGGGTCCTCGAAAGAATGAACAGGATCAGGCCGAGCACGATGCCGCCGATGATCGGCCCGGAAAGCACGACCCAGCCGGACAGATCGCTGCTGCTCAGCCGCTCGACGCCGAAGACCAGCACATGCAGCGCCGTGCTTAGTGCGCCGATCAGCGCCACCAGAAGGCCCGCCGCAATGCCGATGACAACGGCGAGAGCCACCAGCCCCAGTTCGCCGCGCCGGAACATCGCCCGCAGGCGGCTGGCGCGCAGATTGTCGAAGAAGCTCGCCATACTGGGTGCACGGAAAGGCCTGGTCGACATGCTGTTCCTTTTCAGGCGGGATTAGGGCGCTTCGATCTCGATTTCGACTTCGAAACGCATCTGGTCGTAACCCGGTTCGACATGATCGGGCGTTTCGCGCATCACCGTGTCATAATCGAGCGGAATATGCATATGGGTCAAGATCGCCCTTTTGGGGGCTAATCTTTCAATCCATCCGAGCGCCTGTTCCAGCGAAAGATGGCTGGGGTGATAACGGTGCTGCAACGCATCGATGACGAGAACATCAAGGTCGGCAAGCTTGGGCAGGCTGTCGGCCGGAAAATCGCTGACATCGGTGCAATAGGCGACATCGCCGATGCGAAAGCCGAGCGAGTGCACGTCGCCGTGCTGCTGCATATGCACGCCGAAAGGTATCGGCCCGCCTGCCCCGTCAACGATCAGGGTCGCGTCGATATCGGCGATGACCCTCGGTTCGACGATGGGCGGATAGCTGCTGCCTGAAGGCGTTTCCAGGCAATAGGCAAAACCATCCCATATGCGCGCCATGGTGATGGGATCGGCATAGATCGGAATGCGGTTCTTCTGGATCGCGAAATAGATGCGCAGATCGTCAATGCCGTGCAGATGGTCGGCATGGGCGTGGGTATATAGAACCGCATCAACCGCCTCCACCTTCGCGGCAATCATCTGCTCGCGAAAATCCGGGCCAGTGTCGATGACGACAGTGGTCTTGCCGCCATCGGGTCCGATCTGCTCCACCATGAAGGCCGTGCGCGTGCGCCGATTTCTGGGGTTATCAGGGTCGCAGGCACCCCAGTCGCCGTTGATGCGCGGCACGCCGGGAGACGAAGCGCATCCGAGAACCGTAAAGCGGCGACGGTAGATTGCCACACCTACACCCTTGTCATCTTCGAAAAGCAGCGGAAGGCGTTCTCGGTAGTGATTTCCGCCATGCGCTCGAACGAGATGCCGTGTACCTCGGCCAGAACTTCCGCTGTGTTGACGACGTAAGAAGGCTCGTTGCGCTTGCCGCGCCAGCGCTTCGGCGCAAGATAGGGCGCATCGGTTTCAACGAGCAGCCTGTCCAGCGGCACGGTGGCGGCGATATCGCGGATATCCTGCGATTTCGGGAAGGTCAGGATGCCGGAAAAGGACACGTAACCGCCAAGTTCGACGCCGGCTTTCGCGAGATCGGGGCCGGCGGAAAAGCAGTGCAGGATGAAGGGAAATGCCCCCTTCTCACTCTCCGCGCGCAAAATCGCAGCCATATCGTCATCGGCGCTGCGGCTGTGGATGACGAGCGGAAGCTTGGTTCTCCTTGCCGCCTCGATATGGCGAATGAGACCGGTCTTCTGGTCTTCCGGCTTCTGCGTGTCGTAGAAATAATCCAGACCCGCCTCGCCGATCGCCACGATCCTGTCGTGGCTTTCCGCCAGCCGCACAAGGTCGTCGGCCGAAATGTCGAGTTCTTCGTCGGCATTATTGGGGTGCGTGCCGACCGAGCAGAAAACCGAAGGGTATTTTTCCGCAATCTTCAAAAGCTCGGGTAGGCGGCGCACCCGCGTCGAGATCGTCACCATCTGGGCAACGCCGGAAGCATGAGCGCGGGCGATGATATCGTCGCGCTCCGCTTCGAAATCGGGAAAATCCAGATGGCAATGCGTATCGATCAGCATGGGTGTCGCCTTCACGCTTCCGGTGCGACGTAACGCGGGAAGACCGGCTTCGGTGCCTCAAGCGGCGTGCCCGGAACGAGACGGCCGGCCTCACCGAGTGCAGCGAAGTCACGCTTGTCGGCGGCAGCCGCAACGAGATCGAGCAGCTTTTCGCAAGAGCCAGGCATGAAGGGCTGCAACAGGATGCCGATCTGGCGAACCACTTCCGCCGTTACGTAAAGCACGGTGCCCATGCGCTCGGGATCGGTCTTCTTCAGAGCCCACGGCTCCTGAGACGCAAAATAGCGGTCGGTTTCCGAGACGACGGCGATGATGGCCGCCAGCGCGCGGTGAATGAGCTGCTTGCCCATCTCCTCACGGCAGACCGCAAGCAGCCCGTCGGCGGAGGCGAGCATCGCCTTGTCTTCATCGGTGAATGCGCCGGGCGCCGGGATCTGGCCATCGCAATTCTTGACGATCATCGACAGGGAGCGACTGGCCAGATTGCCGATGCCATTGGCGAGATCGGCATTGATGCGGGTGGCGATGCCCTCTTCGCTGTAGCTGCCGTCTTGCCCGAAGGAGACTTCGCGCATGAAGAAATAGCGGACCTGATCGAGACCGAAATGGCTGACGAGATTGGCCGGATCGACAACATTGCCGAGCGACTTTGACATCTTCTCGCCCTTGTTCAGCACAAAGCCGTGCGCGTAAACGCGCTTGGGAAGCGGCAGCTTCGCACTCATCAGGAAGGCAGGCCAATAGACCGCATGGAAACGGATGATGTCCTTGCCGATGATATGCACGTCGGCAGGCCAGTATTTCGCCCGCGGACCGTTCTTGTCTTCGATGTAACCCGTGGCGGTGATGTAGTTGGTCAGCGCATCGACCCAGACATACATGACATGCTTCGGATCGTTTGGAACCTTGATGCCCCAGTCGAAGGTGGTGCGGGAAATCGACAGGTCCTTGAGACCGGACTTCACGAACGAGATGATTTCATTGCGACGCTCGGCCGGACCAATGAATTCAGGGTTCTCCTCGTAGAGCTTCAGCAGCTTGTCCTGATATTCGGAGAGCTTGAAGAAGTAGCTTTCTTCTTCCACCCACTCGACCGGCGTGCCCTGCGGCCCGTAGCGAACGCCGTCAGTGCGCACTTCCGTCTCGTCCTCGGCGTAATAGGCCTCGTCGCGCACGGAATACCAGCCGGCATAGCTGTCCTTGTAGATGTCGCCGTTATCGGCCATCAGGTTCCAGATATTGCGCGAGGTCTCGTGGTGACGCTCTTCCGTGGTGCGGATGAAATCGTCGTTCGAGGCGTTGAACAGCTTACCCATCTCGCGGAACTGGTCGGAGTTGCGCTGCGCCAGCTCTTCCGGCGAAATGCCTTCCGCCCGCGCCGTCTGCTGCATCTTCTGGCCGTGTTCGTCGGTGCCGGTCAGGAAGAAAACATCCATTCCATCCAGGCGCTGAAAGCGTGCCATGGCGTCCGTCGCGATCAGTTCATAGGCATGGCCGATATGCGGCTTGCCGTTAGGATAGGAGATCGCGGTGGTGATGTAGAATGGTGTCTTGTCTGTCATGACTGTCTATCGACTTTACAGGCTGTTTTTTTGGATAGACCGCTCTTAAACGATTGTTCGCAACAGCGAAAGCAAAAGCGTACGTTCTGTCCGATCTCTTGGGCCTCACACGCCGCGAATATCTTCCAGAATGGAAAGCACCATCTGCTTCTTGTCGAGATTATAGGCCTGCGCCACGGTGATACGTTCCGAAAGCGTCGAGGAAAGGCGTGCGTGTTTTTCCGCCATCGCGATATCGCCCGCCATTGCCGCCGCCCGTGCCCGCGCCATCAGCTCTTCCGTCACATGTTCCATGAAGAAGCCGAGAACGATGTCGCCATCCTTCTGCGCCAGAACCTCGGCGAGCTTGTGCATCTGCTTGCGTGCGCCGGGCCCGTCAGCCGCCATGACCGAGGCAAGCGCCTCGACGATGTCGGAACCGCCATAATTCATCAGCTTCAGCGCCTGCGCGACGCTGCCCTTGGAGTCGGCAAGCAGGGCATCGCGTTTTTCACCGCTGGCACTGATGCCGAGATGTTCGAGGGACCGCACCATATCCGCATCCGAAAGCGGCAGCAGCCGGAGCGGCATGCAGCGCGAGCGAATGGTCGGCAGCAACTTTCCCGGCGCATGCGACAGAACGAGGAACATCGCCCGCTTGGGCGGCTCTTCCAGTATCTTCAGGATGGCGTTTGCGGCATTGCGATTGAGATCGTCAGCCGGATCGATGATGACGATGCGCCAGTTGCCGGTGCCAGAAGTCTGCGAGAAGAAATGCCCTGCCCGCCGCACCTCATCCACCGTGATCGCCGATTTCACCCGGCCGGTCTTTTCATCGACCGGACGGGTCAGATGCAACAGATTATGCGATGCGCCGGAGGTAATCTGCCGGCTGACGAGCGATTCCGGATCGGGATCGGCCAGGAAATCCGGTGCTGAAGCAGGATCGGGATGGGCGAGCACATGGTTGGCGAAACGGAAGGCGAGCGTGGCCTTACCGATGCCTTCCGGGCCTTCGATCAGAATGGCGTGGTGTCCCTTGCCGGAGCGATAGGACTGCGCCAGAAACGCCTCCGCTTCGCCGTGACCGAAAAGCTTCGTGTTCTGCTGCGGCGCGATAGCGCCCTCGAGAACGCCCTGAACCTCACTCATGCTTGGTACTCGCCGCAGTCTCAAGCCGCTCAAGCATTGGCTCCACGAACGACATCACGTCTTCGGCAACCTTTTCTTCCGGCTGGTCGGCATTGACGATCCGACAGCGACGCGGCTCGGCAAGCGCGATATCCAGATAGGCTTCGCGCCGCTTTTCGTGGGTCTCGATTTCCTCTTTTTCGAACCGGTCCGGCGTAGCACCCTCATCCGCACGCTTTCTGGCGCGGGCAAGACCTTTTTCGGCGGCGATGTCGAAGATCAACGTCAGTTCCGGCACGACGCCATCGATCGCGACCCGTTGCAGCGTCTCGATGAAGTCCGGTTCCAGATTGCCGGTAGTACCCTGATAGACGCGGGAAGAATCGAGAAACCGGTCACAAAGCACGATCGCGCCCTTCTCCAGTGCCGGGCGAATGACTTCCTCGACATGGTCGTTGCGCGCCGCCGCAAACAGGATAGCCTCCATGCGCACGCCGAAGGATTCCGCAGCGCCCGACAGGAGAACATGTCGAACGGCCTCCGCCCCCGGCGAACCGCCCGGCTCACGAGTTACGACCACATCGAAACCACGGCTGCGAAGCACCTCGGCAAGCGTGCGAATCTGCGTCGACTTGCCGGCACCCTCGCCGCCTTCGAAGCTGATGAACAATCCGGTCTTTTCGGCCAATGTCACTTCCTGCGCGGGATTTCTCAAAATTCGGAAATGCCTGTTTACAGCATGGAACCGAAAAGTGTGAAGCGCTTTTCAGAAAATCCGGTGCATGAACAAAAGCATAGGGAAAGCCGTGGTTTGTCGGATAGGCCGTCAGAGCCAGAACAGCAGCAATTCCTTGAGCGCACCCGCGGCATTCTGGGTAAGTGTGCCCTTGCCGACTGCCGCCTTGGTATAAAGCGGCACCTCCCGCAATAGCCGTTCGCCCGAAAAGATCTTGAGCGTTCCGACATTCGCACCGTTATCGAGCGGCGCATTCAGTGGCCAGCGATAGACGATCCGCCCGGAAATTCGCTCCGGATTGTTGACCGGCACCAGCACGCTGATGTCTTCCCTCGGCGAGAGATCGATATGCGAGACATCTCCGCCATAAACGCCAACGGAACCAACGGCTTCATCCTTGGCAAAAAGGTGGCGTTTCTCGAAAGCCGTCAGCCCCCAGTCCACCACCCGGCGCGCCTCTTCCTGCCGCGTCTTGTCGTCAACGATGCCGCCAAGTGCCAAATAGACCCGGCGGCCTTCGCGCTCGGCCGAAACGACGGCTGCGAAACCGCTGCCTTCCGCAAAACCAAGCCCCAGACCGTCTATGCCGCTGCCCAGTAGCGTGTTCTTGTTGCGCTGGAAAATCCGGTTCCATTCGAAATCCGGCTTGGTGAAAAGCCCGTAGCGATCAGGATAGGTATCGTGCAGATGCTGCGCGAGACGCACCATGTCCTTCGCGGTCGTCTGGTTGCCCGGATCGGGCAGCCCCGTCGAATTGGCAAAAATGCTGCGGTTCATGCCAAGTTCGCCCGCCCGCACCGTCATGCGTTTGGCAAAAGCGGCGTCGGAACCCGCCATGCCTTCGGCGACGATGATGCAGCCGTCATTGGCGTTCTGCACGATAATCCCGGTCAGGAGATCATTGATGCTGACGGAGGACTTCAGCGCAGCAAACATCGTCGAGGTTCGTGATGGCGCGCCACCCGTGCGCCAGGCATATTCCGAGACAGGATAAGAGGTCTCAGGCGTCACCTGCCCCTTGACCAGCGCATCCAGCATCACTTCCACCGTCATCAGCTTGGCGAGCGAGGCTGGCGGAAAGGACTGGTTTTCATTTTGGGAAAGAAGCACCGTACCGGTCTCGGCATCGATCATATAGGCCTGTTCGGCCTTGGCGATGAATGGTGCTGCTTGCGAATACGCCGGGCCGTTGCCGAAAACTGCAAGGATTGCCGCCGCAACGACTGAACAAAAAGAGCGATGAATGGTCTTGCGCATGAAACCGCCCAACTTTGCCCTGCCGCAACCGGCCACTCGCACCGAGAGCGCGACGCGAGTAATCCTTCAACCTGTCAGCGCACAGCCTGCTGACGCTTGACATGGGCCAGTATGGACTGCTCGTTCAGCGCTCCACGATCGACGAGAACACTGTCGAAGGCGCGCGAGGTCTTGGATACCGTAGCAGATTCTTCGGAATAGGCCGCCGCATATTTGGAGGTCGGCGTCGGCACGCGCAGATAGTTGCCGCCTGGCGCTGCCGGTTCACGCATGAAATTGCCTTCCGGGCGTTCTGCCAGGAACGGGCCGATTTCCGGCAGAACCGCAAATTGCTCAAACGACGGCGCAGGACCATTGACCAGCGGCATTGCCTGAAGCGCCGCATTCCTCTTGGAACCGACGAGAGCCGTCTGGGTGGAGGCGCCATAGTTCCCGCCGGAAGCTGGAGCCGGAACGAATTTCGGCGAAGCTGAAGCCACCATCACACCGGTGGCGATCTGTCCTTCCGGCGCGACGCCCGGAGAGCGCGACCCCTTGGGAATATAGGACGCCATCAGATAGGGCATATCGTGTCCGTCAAGCGGCGCGCGACCGGCATATTGCACCCGCACATTCGCCGTTCCGGTTGCCTTCATGTCGAGAAGATCGGCCGTCTTGCTGGAAACGTCGATCAGGCGGCCTTCATGGAAGGGACCGCGATCGTTGACGCGCACCAGAACCGAAGCGCCATTTTCCACGTTGGTGATGCGCGCATAGCTCGGCAGGGGAAATGTCGGATGCGCAGCGGACAGATGTTCCTTGTCGTAGACTTCGCCATTCGCCGTCAGGCGGCCATGGAAGGCGGAACCATACCAGGAAGCGAGGCCGGTCTTGTTGTAACCCGGCTCTTCTTTCGGAAAATAACGGCGACCCTTGACGGTATAGGCATTGCCGAGAAGCTCGCGTCCGCCGCCTTTGGGGATGTTCTGTCCGTCGGCAACACGCGGGCTGGCTTTCACGCCATATTCCGATTCGGAGAAATATTCCTTGCTGCGCTTCTGCTTCGGCTTGGTCTCGGAGGTGGTGGAACACGAAGCTGTCGCGGCGCAAAGCACGGAAATTGCAAGCCACTTCACGCCTGATCTGGCGTTGATGCCGAGTTTCTTGACCGTAGATTTCAAATCGTCTGCCCCACGCTGCTTGCAGGCTCGAAGAACCGCACCCTCATTTGCCTCGATGCTTGCCCCTGCCATCGAAGCACCTAACAGTCGCTTAATCTTGTGCATAACGTGGCGAAAATGCGAACGACTTCTGCAAATTCGATAAAATTGTAACGAACGTGGTTAATGATTCATGTCTTTTCTGCGGTCGGGAGGGCGCAATTTACCCGCAAGCGGGCCTCTCTCCCGGCTTTCGTTTTCAAGGAACAAATGAAACGTGGCCGCGTTTTCTACCCGCAAACACACGAGCTCCGCCGGTTTTCGGCTGAGGGAGGGAACATGATTAAGTCGTTAAAAGCCGCCGGTCTCGCGCTCGGCATCGCGTTGGTATCGATCGCCGCGCCTATTCCGGCAGGCGCGCAGGACATGGAGCTGAGAATAGGCCCGGACGGCATTCGCCCTGTCATCCGCGACCGTGACCGCGACATGGACCGCCGAGACATGGATCGCCGAGGCCCACCCCGCATGCGCGGCTGCAGCGAACGCGAAGCCCGCGCCGCCGCCCGCGAATCCGGCCTGCGCGACCCCGAAGTCGTGCGCGTCACCCCTCGCCGCGTCGTGGTGGAAGGATATGGTCGCCGCGGACCCGAGCGCATCACATTCGCAAACGAACGGGGCTGTCCCGAAATCTGACTGGATCGATACATGGAACCCGCCGAGAGGCGGGTTTCTTCATTCTGGGCAGTCCCAGAACACGCACGAAGCCAAGCGACGACGCAACGAGCGCTCCGCTTTTTTAAATGATCATTTTTGAATTGATTGGCAGATGGGGTGGGATTCGAACCCACGGTACGCTCTCACGCACGCCGGTTTTCAAGACCGGTTCCTTAAACCACTCGGACACCCATCCTTCGGTGGTGAGGCTTTATAGCGGTTTGAAAATGGCCGTCAATCCCGCCGGAGCAAGCGGGCGCAACCTCTCGTTCCCGGTTTGCAGGTCATTGTCCGGGTGTCGTTACCGGCGGCAACAGAGACCCCTCGCCCGAAGGAAGTGCCGGGATTGGCTGGGGCGAGTCGATGAAGGCCAAGCTCAGGACGATTGCAACAAGCACCAGCAAAAGCGCCACGAAGAAGATTCCGGATTTATCCATGCGTCTGCTCATGTCCGGTTATGTTAGGGGCGAATATGTGCAATTCGAGGCAATAGAAAGAATAGAGCGGCATCCTGTCAAGTTGCCTGACAGATTTCGCCAGTTCATCCTCCCAAAATCTCCTCGCCTGAGCAAAATTTATGCGTCGGCGTACTGTTTGGGACGGAAGTGGCCTATCGCGTCAGCAATATTGTCATTTATATAGCCACATCGCTCCCGGGCATTGCCCAACTTTCCCCGAGCGATCAACCTTGCCCCGCCCGTTTGCGGGGCTTTTTTCTTTTATACTGCCGAAAAAATACGACCGCCACATAAAGGCTGATGCGTGAAAACCCGCGCCCGTTTACCGGCTTGATCGTTCAGACCCCGATACTCGGTCCGCCATCGCCATGTCGGCCGCCGCCCCGAAGAATATCTTCGAAAAGGTTCAGCAATGCCGGCGGCAAGGTGTCGGACAACTCAGTGATGATCTCATTGGCGCGATTATAGGAATAGATGGCGCTGAGTGTCAGCACCAGCAACACGATCCACGGCCAGATCGGTTTGCGCCTCGGCGGCGCTCCGTTCGGTTGTTGCGGTACAGTCATCACGGCACCTTCCGTTCAGGCCTTCACGCGCGGTTCGCCTCCCGGCGCATAGGCGGTTTTTTGCAGGAAGCGGAATATGTTGCCGCACTGGCCGCAGCGGATCATGAATTGCGCCGGATCGACCGAGGCGCGCTCGGTGCGAAAACCGCGCGGCATTTCATCAACGCGAAAATCGAGGTCGTGACGGCCCTTTTCATCCGATTCCGACACCTCCGCAAAACCCTGATGGCCACATTTGGAACATTCGAGTTTCCGGGAATATCTGTCGCGCGCTGCCATATGCCGTCCTTTGCTTGCACCTTATCAGGTAGCAGCGGCAAAACATCATTTCAATGGCGATCGCCGCAGGTTAAAGCTTTGCCTGTCTATTTCCAGTGTGGAAAACGCGTCCGGCGGCAAGAACGAATTTGGAAGCTCATGCAGAACGAAAGACCCCTGCTTTCATCGTCTCTGATACGGCGCGCCGCCATCTTCGCCGTCATTATTCTCGGTTTTGTCGCGGCCCTCAATATCGGCGTCAAATGGTACGGCGATCGGATCCTTCAGGCGGGCCATACGACGGCGACCGACGCGGTGGAGATCACAATCGGCAATGACCGGCTGAAACTCGCGAAAAACACGTTGCGAGTACCCTCGGAGCGTCATGACGGCGAACGCGAGCGGGCAGACCTTTATCTGACCTGGCCGGGTCTTAGGGGATACGAGGATGCCAATCGCGCGGTTTTCGACGATCCGGCACAGGCGGCAGGGCTGATCTTCATCCAGCTTTCGCAAAGCACCATGTCCGAGGACATGTCCGGCCGTTTCGCGCCGATCTATGCCCGGTTGACGGAAGGAGAGCCGGTGCCGCTGAAACACGGCCTCGTGCTGCACCGCCTGCGTGCCGATTCTGGCTACGGCAAGGAAGTCATACTGACCGGAAAGCGCGAGGGCGAAAGCGACTATGTGGTGCGCTGCCTTCTGCCGCAGACACCGCAAGAGGCGACAGGCAGCGACTGCCAGAGGGATATCCACGCCGGTCAGGACCTCAGCCTGTTCTACCGCTTTTCCGCCAGCCTGCTGCCGCAATGGCAAAAGCTTGATGCGGATGTGAAACGCTACATCGAGCAACGCCTCGTAAAAGACTGAAATCCGTGAAAAGGCGCGTGCCAGATTGCGCCTGAAAAGTCGCATTTTATGGAGCGTGGATACCTTTCATAAACCACTTGGTAACGCCATCCCGATAAAGTTTCTCCCCGGAGCACTCGGGCGGGGCGCGTCCGAGCGGAATAGAAATATGCGATTGAAGAGTTCAGCAGTGTTGAAAAGTCTATTTGGGGCACATTCGCGTAAAGCGGGTGCGACGTCTTTGGTAAGGTTTGTTGCGTTGACCCTTGCTGCAGCGTTCATAACCGCAACATCGGTTGGGACCGCACAGGCGGACCCGAAATATGCGGGCATCGTCATCGACGCCAAGACCGGCAAGGTTCTCTACGGCGAGGATCCGGACGGTCTGCGTTATCCCGCATCGCTGACGAAGATGATGACACTTTATCTGACGTTCGAGGCGCTGAATTCCGGGCGTATCTCGCTCGATTCCAAGGTGCCGGTCTCGGCCAATGCCGCCAAGGAGCCGCCTTCCAAGCTCGGCGTGCGCTCCGGTGGCAGCGTCACGGTCGAACAGGCCATTCTTGCACTCGTTACCCGTTCCGCCAACGACATGGCCACCGCGCTCGGTGAATATGTCGGTGGTTCCGAAGACCGTTTTGCCCGGATGATGACCGCCAAGGCCCGTGCGCTTGGCATGACCCGCACGACCTACCGCAACGCCAACGGCCTGCCAAACACGGCGCAGATGACGACGGCGCGCGACCAGGCCCGCCTCGGCATCGCCCTTCGTCAGCATTTTCCGCAATATTACGGCTATTTCTCCACCCGCACTTTCAATTTCGGCAAGCAGGTCATCGGCAACCACAATCGTCTCGTTGGAACCGTGCGCGGCGTCGACGGCATCAAGACCGGTTATACCCGTGCCGCCGGCAGCAATCTCGCAACATCGGCGCAGATCGATGGTCGCTCCATCGTTGCCGTCATTCTCGGTGGTCGCTCCAGCGCCGCCCGCGACGCCACCATGCGCAAGCTTGTAGCGACCTACCTGCCGCAGGCCTCGCGTGGCGGCAGCAGCAACCTGATCGCACAGACGCGGTCGATGCCGGTTGAAGAGCCCGTCGCGGTGGCCGTGGCTGCAACTGTTCCCTCCGTAGCAGTCGCTGCAACCGATTCCGGCCTTCCGCATGCCGGGCCTGTACCGCAGACCCGTTACGAGGACGCGCCGGTTACAGCCTTTGCAGGCTCCTCTTCCAATCCGGCCGTTAAGGCCATGGAAGCCGCCACCTGGCAGAAGGGCAAGGATCCCATTCCTCAGGTGCCCGTCGCGCCGGACCGTAAGTTGATTACCAACTCGACTAAGTTGGACAACATCACCACCGCATCCACGCCGGCATCTGCACCCTCCACCGCTTCTGTTTCGGCAAAAGCCGAGGCTCCGCAGGGCGGCTGGGTGATCCAGATCGGCGCATCGCCGGATGAAAACTCCGCGCGTGGCCTGTTGCAGAATGCACAGGAAAAAGGTGGCGCTGCCCTTCGTTCCGCAAAACCCTTCACGGTCGCCTTCAATAGAGATGGCTCCCAGGTCTACCGCGCCCGTTTCGGCGGCTTCGACGGCCAGAACGCCGCGGTAAATGCATGCAATGCATTGAAAAAGAAAGGCGTCAGCTGCTGGGCGTCACTCCAGTAATCGACGTTCGCGCAGGCGGTGGCTCACGGTTGAAACATCGCCTGTCTCCTCGAATTGTGTAATGTGTAGCGAGGCTTTCCAAGATGGCAGTTAACGAGAATTATTCGGACATTGCGTCTGGCAACGGGCAAAGCAGTCTGTCGGTTCTGCATCCCATTCACGAGGCGGCAATGCGTATTGCCGATCTCGGTCTCAACCGTTCCAAGGCAAAGACGCGCGATCTCGTCAGCCTGCTTCTGTCACATGGCGCCCGCGCCTGGCGCGCCAATCAGCCGGAAGCCAACATCCACCTTCACGTCGGCCGCCGCTCCGGGCGCGCGCCGGTCCATATCCGGATCCGCTGAACTAACCTGACCGGACAAGACAAAGAAAAACCCCGCGGAGCCTGTGCGCCGCGGGGTTTTCTGTTGATTGGCGATGGGGAAATGAGGCGGCTTACGCCTCGCTCTCCGGTGTTTCCGGTGTTTCCGGCAGATTGTCAGCCACATCTTCACCGTTGCCGTTTTCCGCCTCATCGTCGCCTTCCGGCTCGTTGATGCGTTCCACGGAAACCACCTTCTCATCCTTGGCGGTGGAGAAGATCGTCACGCCCTTGGTCGCGCGGCTGGCAATGCGGATGCCGTTGACAGGCACGCGGATGAGCTGACCGCCATCGGAAACCAGCATGATCTGGTCGCCTTCGTCCACGGGGAAGGCAGCGACGAGTTCGCCGATTTCCGTCGTCTTCGAGGTGTCGGTGGCGCGGATGCCCTTGCCGCCACGGCCCGAGGTGCGGAAGTCGTAAGAGGACGAGCGCTTGCCGAAGCCCTTCACGGAAACCGTCAGCACGAATTCTTCGCGCGCCTTCAGCTCCTGATAACGCTCTTCGCTGAGTTCGCCCTCTTCCGTCACTTCTTCGCCAACCAGTGCGATATCTTCCTCATCGACGCCTGCGGCACGCCGCTCGGCAGCCGAACGCTTGAGGTAAGCGGCACGCTCCCACGGTTCGGCATCCACATGACCCACGATGGTCATGGAGATGATGCGGTCGCCGTCGGCCATGTTGATGCCGCGCACGCCGACCGAATTACGACCGGCAAAGACGCGCACATCGTCCACAGGGAAGCGGATGCACTGGCCGAGTGCCGTCGTCAGCAAGACGTCGTCATGTTCAGTACAGGTCTCGACGGAGAGGATTTCATCACCCTCCTCGTCAAGCTTCATGGCGATCTTGCCGTTGCGGTTGACCTGCACGAAATCGCCGAGCTTGTTGCGGCGAACCGTACCGCGTGTCGTCGAGAACATCACATCAAGCGTTTCCCAGGTCGTTTCATCCTCGGGCAACGGCATGATGGTGGTGATGCGCTCGCCGGGTTCCAGCGGCAGCATGTTGATGAGGGCCTTGCCCTTCGACTGCGGCGTGCCGATCGGCAGGCGCCAGACCTTTTCCTTGTACACGATGCCGCGCGAGGAGAAGAACAGCACCGGCGTATGGGTATTGGCAACGAAGAGACGGTTGACGAAATCTTCGTCGCGCGTCGCCATGCCGGAACGACCCTTGCCGCCGCGACGCTGCGCCCGGTAGGTGGTCAGCGGCACACGCTTGATGTAGCCGAGATGCGAAACGGTGACGACCATATCTTCGCGGGCGATGAGGTCTTCATCGTCCATGTCGGGGCCGCCCTCGACGATCTCGGACCGGCGTGGTGTGCCGAACTCGTCGCGAACGGCAGTAAGCTCGTCCTTGACGATCTGCATGATGCGCAGGCGCGAAGACAGGATATCGAGATATTCGCTGATCTCAGCGCCGATCTTGTTCAGCTCGTCGCCGATTTCATCGCGGCCAAGCGCCGTCAGGCGGGCAAGGCGCAATTCAAGAATGGCGCGCGCCTGCTCTTCGGACAGATTGTAGGTGCCGTCTTCGTTGATACGGTGGCGCGGATCGTCGATGAGAAGGATCAGGCTTTCCACATCCTTCGCCGGCCAGCGCCGCGTCATCAGTTCCTCGCGGGCCGTAGCCGGATCGGGAGCGTGACGGATAACGCGGATGACCTCGTCGATATTGGCGACCGAAATCGCCAGACCGACCAACACATGCGCGCGGTCGCGCGCCTTGCGCAGCAGATATTTGGTGCGGCGGCTGACGACTTCCTCACGGAATGAGACGAAGGCGCGCAGCATGTCCAGCAGCGTCATCTGTTCCGGCTTGCCGCCGTTCAGCGCCACCATGTTGCAGCCGAAGGAGGTCTGCAGCGGCGTGTAGCGATAAATCTGGTTCAGGATGACTTCGGCATTGGCGTCGCGCTTCAGTTCGACGACGACGCGATAACCCTGACGGTCGGACTCGTCGCGCAGGTCGGAAATGCCCTCGATGCGCTTTTCCTTGACCAGCTCAGCCATCTTCTCGATCATCGTCGCCTTGTTCACCTGATAGGGAACCTCGGTGATGATGATCTGCTCGCGGTCGCCGCGCATCGGCTCGATGGTCGCACGGCCGCGCATGATGACCGATCCGCGACCCGTCTCATAGGCCGAGCGGATGCCGGAACGCCCCATGATCAGCGCGCCGGTCGGAAAATCCGGACCGGGAATGATCTGCATCAGTTCGAGCAGCTCGATCGCCGGATTGTCGATGAGGGCAATACAGCCGTCGATGACTTCAGAGAGATTGTGCGGCGGGATGTTCGTCGCCATGCCTACGGCGATGCCGCCTGCCCCGTTGACCAGAAGGTTCGGGAACTTCGCGGGAATGACCGTCGGCTCGTGCAGGGTGCCGTCGTAGTTGTCACGGAAATCGACGGTTTCCTTGTCGAGATCGTCGAGAAGCGAATGGGCTGCCTTTTCAAGACGGCATTCGGTGTAACGTTCAGCCGCCGGCGGATCGCCGTCGATGGAGCCGAAGTTGCCCTGTCCGTCGATCAGCGGCAGGCGCAGCGACCAGTCCTGCGCCATGCGCGCCAGCGCATCGTAAATCGCCGCATTGCCGTGCGGATGGAATTTACCCATCACGTCACCGGTGACGCGGGCGCATTTGACGTATTTCTTGTTCCAGTCGATGCCGAGTTCGGACATGCCGTAAAGAATACGGCGATGAACCGGCTTCAGACCGTCACGGACATCGGGAAGTGCGCGGGACACGATAACGCTCATGGCGTAATCGAGGTAGGACCGCTGCATTTCCTCAATGATGGAAATCGGTTCAATGCCTGGCGGAAGTTTTCCGCCGCCGGGGGGCTCTGGTCAGTCAAAACGGATCACATTCTCTGTTAAGAATCGGATGGATTTTTATAGCGGAAACAGCCACGTTAAGCCAATTTCCCGGCGAGTTTTGAACAGTCTTTTGCGTCATTTGCAAGACATACACCGCTTTTCACCATTTAGGTCGGCAAAAGCGCCGTCGCTCCCTTTTAAAGCGTGTACGACTTGCGTAGGCTCCGGCCTAAAAACAGAACAGGTGGGGAAATAATGGCCAGCAGCGAAACGCTCATCAACGCGCTTACCACACTTCTGGTCACGCTCGACCCGCCCGGACTTGCGCCCGTATTCCTCGCACTCACGGTTGGAATGACGCGCAACCAGCGCGCCCAGGTCGCGTTGCGCGGTTCAATCATCGCGTTTGGCATTCTCGCCGTCTTCGCCCTGTTCGGTCTTGCAATCCTCAACCTTCTCGGCATTTCGCTCGGTGCGTTCCGCATCGCCGGCGGTCTGTTGCTGTTCTGGATTTCCTTCGAGATGATTTTCGAAAAACGCCAGGAGCGCAAGGAAAAGACCTCCGAGATCGCCATCACGAAAGACCATCTGCACAATCTGGCGGTCTTTCCGCTGGCCCTGCCGCTGATTGCCGGACCGGGCGCCATTTCCGCCACCGTGCTTCTGGCGGGAACGATGAAGACCACGCTCGAAATGGTCGTGCTTATTCTCATCCTCGCCTTCGCCATGGCCCTCGTCTACGCCGCTTTGATCGTTTCGGAACGCATGGACCGATTTCTCGGCAATACCGGCCGCGCAATCCTGACGAGGCTGCTTGGCGTTCTCCTCGCCGCCCTTTCCGTGCAATTCGTGGTGGACGGCATAAAATCGGCCTTCGCGTTCTGACGGTCACATCCGCGCAACAAAATGCCGCGACCGGCCGATATAGCGAAAAATCCACCCTTTAAATCCGGCCCCCGTCTCGGTTAAAAGATGCGCATCTTTTCCGCACCAGAAAGCTTGCTCCATGCGATCCACGCTGCGCCGCCTCATCCCGGATGCCGCTCCCGTCAGTCACAGGGAAAGGCTGCGCACGGCTACCGGCGCATTCGTCGGTATTTTGCTGACCGGACTGTTGGGCAGCCTTGCTTTCCGCTTCGACCCGACCCTGCCTGCCATGATCGCGCCGATGGGCGCCTCGGCGGTGCTTTTATTCGCCGTGCCGTCCAGCCCGCTGGCGCAGCCCTGGTCAATCCTTTGCGGCAATCTCGTTTCGGCTTTCGTGGGCGTGACGGTGGCGCTTCTCGTTCCGGATATCTTCCTTGCCAGCGCGCTCGCCATCAGCCTTGCCATTGCCGCCATGATGGCACTGCGCTGCCTGCACCCACCGAGCGGCGCGGTAGCGCTGACGGCCGTTCTCGGCGGCCCCGCCGTGCATAGCCTCGGTTATGGCTTTCTCCTCTGGCCCGTCGCCGGAAACTCCCTGATCCTGCTTGCCGTGGCGCTCGCCTACAACAATGCCACCGGCCGCACCTATCCGCACGGTCTGCGGTTGGGGAAAGCGAGCCACGGCACGGCAGACCCGACGCCAATCCAGAAAATCGGCTTTTCTTCCGCCGATCTGGACGAGGTGCTGAAGGAATATGACGAGGTTCTGGATATCGATCGCGACCAGCTGGAGACCATTTTGCGCAGGACCGAACTACGCTCCTGGCGCCGCCGCGCCCTGCATCTCGATTGCGCCAGCGTTATGTCACGCGATGTGGTTGGCGTTGCTCCTGATGATAGCCTGCGCCACGCCCATGCCCTGATGCACAACCATCATTTCAAGGCGCTACCCGTCACCAATGACAGCGCCGAAATCGTCGGCATCGTCACCCAGACGGACTTTCTGGAAAAGGCGAGCTGGAGAAACGGCCGCCCCTCCATCGGTTTTCTGCAGCGGCTGCGCCTCATCCTCTCAGGTGCAAGCGCACCCAACGATACCGTCAAGGATATCATGACATCGCCGGTCAGAACTGTGCGGCCGGAAACGGCGATAGAGGAAGCGATTATCCGTTTTGCGGAGGAAGGGCTGCATTACCTGCCGGTGATCGACGCCAACGGCAAGATGGTGGGTATTCTGTCGCAATCCGACGTCATGGTTGCGATGCTGGCGGACAAGGCCGCGGCATAAGCTGCCGCAACCTTAAAATAAAACACTCTCGGTGCGCTTGTTCAGACCCGCTGACTATCGTCTGGCCTTCAAAAGGCGCTGCCACAGCGTGCCGCCGAAAAACCGCCCAAGCACGACGAAATAGGCGATGATCAGTGCGAAGGCGAAAAGGGCGGGCATGCCATTCAACTGGAAGCCGTTTGGTGTTCGTCCGCCCGCAACCGATGCGACGATGAATCCGGCGGCGAAAAACGCCGTCCAGAAATCGAGGAAAAATGCCAGTATGATGCGCCAGGTGGCAGGCTGTTTGGGTACCGTTTCGTCACTCATGCCCGTCTCCTGTTGCTTCACCCGTCATTTCCCGTCCGATCAGAACGGGATATCGTCGTCCATGTCGTTGGAGAAGCCACCGGAAGGCTGGCTGCCGCCACGGGAAGAAGAGCCACCGCGCGCTGCCGGCTGCTGGTCGTAACCGCCACCGTAGTTACCGCCGCCGCTGCCATAATCTCCACCGCCGATGTCACCACCGCTGCGGCCACCGCCGCCGCCTTCGCCGCGACCGTCAAGCATGGTCAGCGTGGAGTTGAAGCCCTGCAGCACAACTTCGGTGGAGTAACGATCGTTACCGGTCTGGTCCTGCCACTTGCGCGTCTGCAACTGGCCTTCGATATAGAGCTTGGCGCCCTTTTTCACATATTGTTCGACAACCTTGCACAGGCCTTCGTTGAAAACCACGACGGTGTGCCATTCGGTCTTTTCCTTGCGCTCGCCGCTGTTGCGGTCGCGCCAGGTCTCCGAAGTGGCAATACGCAGGTTGGCGATCGGACGGCCGTCCTGCGTCCGGCGAATTTCGGGATCGGCGCCAACGTTCCCAATCAGAATTACCTTGTTTACGCTACCAGCCATCTCGTCATCCTGTCCGCCGGCGATCATGACCGGCAATTGCATTTCAAAAAATTCCGCACACAATAACCATCGCCGCCCGTAAAGGGCACCGCAACCGGGAACAATCCACAGCGAATAATCCCGACATTCAAACAGCGTATATTCGCACTTGCAATTTGTTCCTTTTTTGTTCTATTGAATCGTGAAATTCGAGTCAAGTGAGCCGAAAAGCCATCGACCGATAGGGAATAAACCTCGACACGTCCGGTTGCGTCACTACATAAGGACGCGCCGCCATCAGGCCTGTTATTTTTGTCCGAGCTTTATCATGAGTGAATTGAAGACGATTTCCATCCGCGGTGCCCGTGAGCATAACCTCAAGGGCATTGATCTGGATCTGCCGCGTAACAAGCTGATCGTCATGACCGGGCTCTCCGGCTCGGGCAAGTCTTCGCTTGCCTTCGACACGATCTATGCCGAGGGCCAGCGCCGTTATGTCGAGAGCCTTTCGGCCTATGCGCGCCAGTTCCTCGAAATGATGCAGAAGCCGGATGTCGACCGTATCGAGGGTCTGTCCCCGGCGATTTCCATCGAGCAGAAAACCACCTCGAAGAACCCGCGTTCCACGGTCGGCACGGTCACGGAAATCTACGACTATATGCGCCTGCTGTTTGCGCGTGTGGGCGTACCCTATTCGCCGGCCACGGGCCTGCCGATCGAAAGCCAGACCGTCAGCCAGATGGTCGACCGCATTCTTGGCTTCGAGGAAGGCACGCGCCTTTATATTCTCGCACCGATCGTGCGTGGCCGCAAAGGCGAATATAAAAAGGAACTCGCCGAGCTGATGAAGAAGGGCTTCCAGCGCGTCAAGGTGGATGGCCAGTTCTACGAGATCGCCGACGTTCCCGCCCTCGACAAGAAATACAAACACGATATCGACGTGGTGGTGGACCGCGCCGTCGTGCGCCCGGATATGGCAGCACGCCTTGCCGACAGTATCGAGACCTGCCTCAAGCTGGCCGATGGGCTGGCAGTAGCGGAGTTTGCCGACAAGCCCCTGCCGCCGGAAGAGACTGCGGCCGGTGGCTCCGCCAACAAATCGCTCAATGAGACCCATGAGCGCGTGCTGTTTTCGGAAAAATTCGCCTGCCCGGTCTCCGGTTTCACCATTCCGGAAATTGAGCCACGGCTTTTCTCCTTCAACAATCCCTTCGGCGCCTGCCCCAGCTGTGATGGCCTCGGCTCGCAGCAGAAGGTCGATGAAAACCTGATCGTTCCGGAACCGGCGCGCACCCTGCGCGACGGCGCCATCGCCCCCTGGGCCAAGTCTTCGTCGCCCTATTACAACCAGACGCTGGAAGCGCTGGGCAAGGCCTTCGATTTCAAGCTGTCGAGCAAGTGGACGGACCTTTCGAAAGAGGCGCAGCACGCCATTCTTCAGGGCACCGACGACAAGATCGAGTTCAACTATCAGGACGGCGCGCGCTCCTACAAGACAGTGAAGAATTTCGAAGGAATCGTTCCCAATCTGGAACGTCGGTGGAAAGAGACCGACAGCGCCTGGGCGCGCGAGGAAATCGAGCGTTACATGTCGGCAGCCCCCTGCCCGGCCTGCGCCGGTTATCGCCTGAAGCCGGAAGCGCTCGCCGTCAAGATCAACAAATTGCAGATCGGCGAAGTCACCCAGATGTCGATCCGCATGGCGCGCGACTGGTTCGAAACGCTGCCGGAAAATCTGACCGCAAAGCAGAACGAGATTGCGGTTCGCATCCTCAAGGAAATCCGCGAACGCCTGCGCTTCCTCAACGATGTCGGGCTGGATTATCTCAGTCTGTCGCGCAATTCCGGCACGCTTTCCGGTGGCGAAAGCCAGCGTATCCGGCTTGCCTCGCAGATCGGCTCCGGCCTTACCGGCGTGCTTTACGTTCTCGACGAACCGTCCATCGGCCTGCACCAGCGCGACAATGCCCGCCTGCTCGATACGCTGAAGCACCTGCGCGACATCGGCAATACCGTGATCGTCGTCGAGCACGACGAGGATGCCATTCTGACGGCTGATTATGTCGTGGATATCGGCCCCGCCGCCGGTATCCATGGTGGTCAGGTGATCGCCGAAGGCACGCCGCAGGAGGTGATGGCCAATCCGAAATCGCTGACCGGCAAATATCTCTCCGGCGAACTCGGCGTTGCCGTGCCGGCCGAGCGCCGCAAGCCCAAGAAGGGTCGCGAGATCAAGGTTTTTGGTGCACGCGGCAACAATCTGAAAAATGTGACTGCGGCTGTGCCGCTTGGTGTCTTCACCGCCGTTACCGGCGTTTCGGGCGGTGGCAAATCCACCTTCCTGATCGAGACGCTCTACAAGTCGGCGGCCCGTCGGGTGATGGGCGCGCGCGAAATCCCGGCCGAACACGACCGCATCGATGGTTTCGAATTCATCGACAAGGTGATCGACATCGACCAATCGCCGATCGGTCGCACGCCACGCTCCAACCCCGCCACCTATACCGGCGCATTCACGCCAATCCGCGACTGGTTTGCCGGTCTGCCGGAAGCAAAGGCGCGCGGTTACGCACCGGGCCGTTTCTCCTTCAACGTCAAGGGCGGTCGCTGCGAAGCCTGCCAGGGCGACGGCGTCATCAAGATCGAGATGCACTTCCTGCCGGATGTCTACGTCACCTGCGACGTCTGCCACGGCAAACGCTACAATCGCGAAACGCTGGATGTCGCCTTCAAGGGCAAATCCATCGCTGACGTGCTGGATATGACGGTGGAAGAAGGCGTGGAATTCTTCGCCGCCGTGCCGGCGGTGCGCGACAAGCTGCAAGCGCTGTTCGATGTTGGCCTTGGTTACATCAAGGTCGGTCAGCAGGCCAATACGCTGTCCGGTGGTGAGGCCCAGCGCGTCAAGCTCGCCAAGGAACTGTCGAAACGCTCCACCGGCCGCACGCTCTACATCCTCGATGAGCCGACCACGGGCTTGCATTTCCACGACGTCAACAAGCTCCTGGAAATGCTGCAGGCTCTGGTGGATCAGGGCAACTCCGTCGTGGTGATCGAGCACAATCTCGAAGTCATCAAGACGGCCGACTGGATCATCGATATCGGCCCTGAAGGCGGCACGGGCGGCGGCGAAGTGGTGGCAACCGGCACGCCGGAAGACATCGTCAAGGTCGAGCGCTCCTATACGGGTCACTTCCTGAAGGAACTTCTCGAACGCCGGCCGGCCGGGAAACGCGAGGCTGCGGAATAGTTCGCAGCCTTTCCAGATAAGGGTTCGAAAGGCCAGCGGCCGGAGGAGGAACAGCATATGTCGACATCAGGCACGATCCGCACCGGTATTGGCGGCTGGACCTTTGAGCCATGGGAAGGCACGTTTTATCCGGAAAAGCTGCCAAAGAAACGCCAGCTCGAACATGCCAGCCGGCAGTTGACGGCAATCGAGGTGAACGGCACCTATTATAGCAGCCAGAAACCCGAAACCTTCGCCAAATGGGCGGCGGACGTGCCGGAGGATTTCATCTTTTCCCTGAAGGCAAGCCGCTTCGTCACCAATCGCAAGGTTCTGGCCGAAGCGGGTGAATCGATGACGAAGTTCCTGACGCAGGGCCTGACGGAACTCGGGTCCCATCTCGGCCCGATCCTCTGGCAATTCGCACCGACGAAAAAATTCGACGCGGATGATTTCGGTGCGTTTCTGGCGCTACTGCCAGAAAAACAGGACGGCATTAGCCTGCGCCACGTCGTCGAAGTGCGAAATCCGACATTTCAGGTGCCGGAATTCATCGATCTTCTCGCAAAACACAAGGTCGCTGTCGTCTGCGCCGACCATCACGACTATCCGATGTTGCCTGATGTAACCGCCGATTTCGTCTATTGCCGCCTGCAAAAAGGCGAAGACGATATCAAGACCTGCTACCCGAAAGCCGGGATCGACCATTGGGCGAAACGGGTCAAGACCTATGCGGCAGGCGGCGTGCCCGACGATCTGCCGCTGATCGCACCTGACAGACAAGTCGAAAAGACCCCGCGCGACGTCTTCGCCTTCTTCATCACCGGCGGCAAGGTCAATGCGCCGAACGGTGCGCAGGTGCTGCAAAAGGCGGTCTGAGCGGCTCTGACCGCTGCTCCCGATGGTCACGTCTTATTACCGTCATCTCGTAGCGGCTAGAATGCCGGCTAACATCTCAAGACCTCTATCGTCTTCAAAGGGTTGGCCGGAAATGACTGTGATTGAAACGGAACGCTTGCGCCTGCACCACTGGCGGGACGATCATTTCGAAGCCTTCGCCGCAATGCAGACCGACCCGGACGTGATGGCCGATCAGGGCGGGCCGGTGAGCCGCGATAAGAGCAGAGAGAAATTCGAGCGTTACCGCACGGCCGAGCGCGAGCACGGCATTGCCCGCTGGGCGGTGGAAAGTCCTGATGGCGTCTTTCTCGGTTATGCCGGTGTCATGCCGCGTCTAGCCGAAGATCATCCGCTTGGCAGACACCGCGAAATTGGCTGGCGGTTCATACGGCAGGCCTGGGGAAACGGCTACGCGACCGAAAGCGCGAGGGCTGCGCTGGCGCATGCGGCTGATGGCGCGTGTCTCGCCCGGATATTCGCTTATACAAGTCCCGAGAATATCCGGTCCCAGGCCGTTATGTCGCGCCTTGGCCTGATACGCGAACCTTCGCTGGATTTTTCGGCTCCCGGTCATATCGACAGGGAATGGCACGGGCTGGTCTGGGTTGTTCCCTGAGAGGCTTTCCATCGCCCGCGGGAACGCTGCCCGACACAACTTTGTCAGCACGAAAAATCAAACGAAGGCCGTTGCCAGCCTCAGCCCGCCATCTCTTTCGTCGGGTTGAAATCGATAGCCGCGAAAGCCGCCTCGATCACCTCGGTTCCGGCGCCCGGCCGGGTGGCGTCGCTGGAAAGGATCTGCCGGAAACGACGCGCACCGGGCATGCCCTGGAACAGGCCAACCATGTGGCGGGTAACGTGGTTGAGACGCCCGCCTGCAGCGATGTAGTCGGCGGCATAGGCCATCATGGCGTCACGTAGCCCCATCCAGTCCGGTTGCCGGGCCTCTTCGCCATAGATGCGATGATCAACATCGGCGAGGATGGATGTGTTGTGATAGGCGGCGCGGCCAAGCATCACGCCATCCATATGCTGCAGATGGTCACACGCCTGATCGAGATCGGCGATGCCGCCATTGATGCCGATGAAGACGTCAGGGTTCTCCCGTTTCATGCGATAGACGAGCTCATAATCGAGCGGCGGCACTTCGCGATTTTCTTTCGGCGAAAGCCCCTGCAGCCAGGCCTTGCGTGCATGGATCCAGACCGCGTCGGCGCCCGCCGCGACAACCCGCGCCAGAAAATCCGGCAGCACGGCTTCCGGCTCCTGATCATCAACCCCGATACGGCATTTCACCGTGACTGGCACCTTTGCAACGGCCTTCATCGCTACCACGCATTGCGCGACCACTTCTGGCTCGCGCATCAGGCAAGCACCAAAGGTGCCGGATTGCACCCGGTCCGAAGGGCAGCCGACATTGAGGTTGATCTCGTCATAACCGTAATCGCCGGCGATCCGCACCGCCTCCGAAAGCTTGACGGGGTCCGATCCGCCGAGTTGCAGCGCCACTGGATGTTCCTGATCGTGATAACCGAGAAGCCTGTCACGCTGGCCATGAATAATGGCGTCGGCGACGATCATTTCGGTATACAGCAGCGCACGCTTCGACAATTGCCGGTGCAGAAATCTACACCTCGTATCGGTCCAATCGATCATCGGGGCCACGGCGAAGATTTTTTCGCCGTTTGCAAGCGCTTGTCTGTACATGGATTAACCTCTTTGCGCCGGCTTCTACAGCAAAGGACCGCAAAAAGCCAGTTTTGCAATCGAAGCCATTTTGAACTGGAAATCGCCCCGGAATCGCGGGACAAGACTTGCACCTCCAGAATAATAGACGACAGGAAATCCCATGGCCGCCACCGTCATCCCCGCTCCGAAACCCGTTCTTCTGCCCGTGGAGGGCACAAGCGATATGTTCCCCGTGCGGCGGGTCTATTGCGTCGGCCGCAATTATGCCGATCACGCCATCGAAATGGGCCATGATCCCTCACGCGAACCGCCCTTCTACTTCCAGAAGAACCCGGACAATCTGTTGCCAGCGGGGCAGGATTTCCCCTACCCGCCGCTGTCGTCGAATGTGCATTACGAAGTCGAGTGTGTCGTGGTGCTGAAAAGCGGCGGCGCAGATATTCCGGCAAGCGAAGCGCTGAGCCACGTCTGGGGTTACGCCGTCGGCATCGACATGACACGCCGCGATCTGCAGGACGGCCTGAAGAAAATGGGCCGCTCCTGGGAAGGCGCCAAGGCGTTTGAATATTCCGCGCCGGTCTCCGCCATCGTTCCGGCGGAAAAGATCGGCCACCCTGCCACGGGCGCGATCTGGCTCGATGTCAATGGCGAACGCAAGCAGACGGGTGATCTTGGCCAGATGATCTGGAAGGTGCCGGAGGTGATTGCCGAGCTTTCCAAATTGTTCACGCTTGCCGCCGGCGATGTCATCATGACCGGCACGCCGGCTGGCGTCGGCCCAATCGTGCGCGGTGACAAGATCGAATGTGGCGTCGAGGGTGTCGGCACCCTATCCGTCACCGTCGCCTGATCGCCATCAGCGAATAATCCAGAGGGAGGAACCCGCCATGCCGCTTTATCGTCTTGCTGACCGGGTGCCGCAAACCCCAGCGCCGGATCGCTACTGGGTAGCACCGGATGCGAATGTCATCGGTTCGGTGACGCTCGGTGAGGATGTCGGCATCTGGTTCGGCGCGACCCTGCGCGGCGATAACGAACCGATCCGCGTCGGGCGCGGCACCAATATTCAGGAAGGTGCGATGGTGCATAGCGATCCAGGTTTTGCAGCTGTCATCGGCGAAATGTGCACCATCGGCCACCACGCCATCGTGCACGGCTGCAGCATCGGTGACAATTCGCTTGTCGGCATGGGCGCAACGATCCTGAACGGCGCGAAGATCGGCCGTAACTGCCTTGTCGGCGCCAATGCGCTGGTGACGGAAGGCAAGGAATTTCCGGACAACTCGCTGATCGTCGGATCGCCGGCAAGAGCCATCAGAACACTGGACGACGAAGCTGTCGCCGACCTTCGCCGCTCGGCGGAAAAATACATCGAGAACTGGAAGCGTTTTTCGAAAGATCTGGCGATCATCGAAAAATGACGGATGGCGGGCACCGATGCCCGCCCGCTACAAACGGCGCTAGGCCGCGCAGGCGGCACAGAGGCCGCGAATTTCGATGGTGGTCTTTTCCGCCTTGAACTTGCTGTCCTTCACCCAGCGCTCAAGGCGATGGTCGATCTCGTGATCGTGGAACTCGGTCACCTGCCCGCAGGATCGCAAATGGCAAACGCCACCGTTCCGTGATGGTGCGAGCAGCATTCAGCCTGCGTATGGGTGCAGGCAACAAAGGCGTTGAGGCTCTCGAGCCGATGCACAAGGCCGTATTCGACAAGCTTTTCCAGCGCCCGATAGACCTGCAACGGCGCGCGGAAACCATCGTCGCGCAGCTTGTCGAGGATGACATAGGCGCTGAGCGGCGCATGCGCATTCGACAGGGCATTCATGACCAGCGACTGGTTTTTGGTAAGGTTCTGCGCATTCATGACTTGCCTCCTTCATTCGCGGAGCGGGACAAACCCGGCGCCGGCAACAGGCTTATAACGAACAGGATCACTGCGGCAACCACGATGGATGGGCCGGATGGCGTGTCGTAGGTCAGCGATCCGAACAGGCCACCGACGACGGCAACCGCGCCGATCAGCGAGGCGACCACCGCCATCACCTCGGGCGTGGCGGAAAAACGTCTTGCGGTCGCCGCCGGTATGATGAGCAGCGATGTGATCAGCATGATGCCGACCACCTTCATCGCAATGGCGATCACAAGCGCCATCAACAGCGTGAAGATGAGCCTGGAGCGTTCCGGGTTCAGCCCCTCGGCCTCGGCCAACTCGGTATTGATGGTAGAGGCCAAGAGCGAGCGCCACAGGAAGACCATGGAAACTAGCACCACAAGTCCACCGCCCCAGATCAGCGCGATATCGCTGCGGGTGACGGCGAGAATATCACCAAACAGGAACGAGACGAGGTCGATACGCACCCAACTCATGAAGGCGACGATGACGAGACCGATAGCCAGTGCCGAATGGGAGAGTATGCCGAGAAGCGCATCGGAAGAAAGCGCCTGCCGACGTTGCAGAAAAATCAGCAGGATCGAAACGGCCGACGCCACCAGAAAGACGCTGACAATAAGGTTGAGCTGCAAAAGCAGCGACAAAGCGACGCCAAGCAGAGCCGAATGGGCCATCGTATCGCCGAAATAGGCCATGCGTCGCCAGACGACGAAGCAGCCAAGGGGACCGGCGGTGAGCGCGACACCAATGCCAGCGACCATGGCGCGAACGAAGAAATCGTCAAACATGCCGCTCTCCCTGCTGTTGGTTTGAAGTGGCATGTCCGTCATTGCCGTGGTCATGGTCATGGCCGCAACCGCATTCGCCGTGGTCATGCTGATGCTCATTATCATGCGCGTGATGATGATGACCGTCATCGGGGTGGCAATGTTCAGTCACCGAACCGTCCGCATGCTGCACCCGGCCATCGGGCAGATGGGTGTGATCGTGATTGTGGCTGTAAACGGCAAGGCCCTTGGCCGCAGCGCCACCGAACAGCCGCATATATTCGGGACTCTGGCTCACCATCTGCGGTGTTCCCCGGCAGCAGACATGACCGTTCAGGCATATCACGGTGTCTGTCTCAGCCATCACCACATGCAGGTCATGTGAGATTAACAAAATTCCGCAATTACTTGAATTTCTGATATTTTTTATCAGTTCATAAAGCGCGATCTCGCCGGAAAAATCGACACCCTGCACGGGTTCGTCCAGAACCAGCAGATCCGGCTTGCGCGCAATGGCGCGGGCGAGAAGCGCACGCTGGAATTCGCCGCCGGAAAGATGCTGTACTTCCGCATTGGCCAGATGCGCGATGCCCGTGGCGTTCAGAGCGGCGTCGATTTCGCGCGCGGGCAGCGGCCCGGTCAGCGTCATCAGCCGGCGTACCGAAAGCGGCATGGTCCAGTCGACCGAAAGCTTCTGTGGCACGTAACCGACCCTTAGACCGGCAATACGCGACACCTCGCCTTCGTTCGGCTTCAAGACGCCGATCGCCATTTTCGCACTGGTGGATTTGCCCGAACCGTTCGGCCCGATCAGCGTGACGATCTCGCCTTTGCTGACGGAAAACTCCACGCCGCGCACAAGCCAGCGGCCATTGCGCTGCACGCCGGCATTGGCAAGTGAAACCAGTATTTCGTTGCCCTTGTGGGCGGAATGAAGCATGGGATTGTCCGATCGGCGATGTTGATTACCGCTATCGCATACGTTATAGAGTTACGCAATAAATGTAATAACATAACTATACTTCTTCAAGTGGAGTGCATTTCATGAGATCGTTCGTGATCCCGCTCATGGCGTCGGTCGCAATAGCGGCGGCGGCCTCCGGCGCCACAGCCGCGCCCAATGTCGTGGTCTCGATCAAGCCTGTCCATTCCCTGGTCGCGGCGATCATGCGCGGCGTCGGCGAACCGCAACTCATCGTCGATGGTGCCGCCTCCCCACATACCTATAATCTGCGGCCCTCCAATGCGCGCACGCTGGAAAAGGCCGATCTGGTCTTCTGGGTCGGACCGGGACTGGAAGCCTTCCTGCAGAAGCCGCTGGAGGCGCTGACCAGCAAGGCAACTGTCGTGGAACTGGAAGACGCCAAGGGGCTGGAAAAGCTTCCCTTCCGCGAAGGCGGCCCTTTCGAAGCGCATGACCATGGCGAAGAAAGCCATGGGGAACATGCCGGCCACACGGACGGCGAAGGCGCTCACGATCATGGACACGATCATGCGCATGATGACGGCGACCACGAACACGGCGCATACGACACCCATCTTTGGCTCGATCCGGCCAATGCCAAGGCCATGGCCCAGACGATCGAAACCGCACTGATTGCTGCCGATGCCGGCAATGCCGAGACCTATCAGGCCAATACGAAAAAACTGATCGACGATCTCGATGCGCTCGACACCGAGCTGGCGGAAACGGTGAAACCGGTAAAGGACAAGCCCTTCATCGTCTTCCACGACGCCTATCAATATTTCGAGCACCGTTACGGCGTGAGAACGGCGGGATCGATCACCGTCAGCCCCGAAACCCTGCCCGGCGCGGATCGCGTCAAACAGATGCAGGAAAAAGTTCGCCAGCTTGGCGCGACCTGCGTTTTCGCCGAACCGCAATTCGAGCCGAAGCTGGTCTCGGTCATCACCGAGGGTACGGCGGCGAAATCGGCAACGCTCGATCCTGAAGCGGCAACGCTGACGCCTGGCCCCGATCTTTATTTTCAGCTGATGCGCGGCATTGCCGGTTCGCTGAAGAACTGCCTGTCCTGATCCGCGGATGCGATACGCCGTTTACGGCTTCGGCGCCATTGGGGACCAGACCGGACGGTTGATGCTCTGCAGCGTTTCCGGCGGCGCACCGTTGATGCGGGCCAGCAAAGCCTTGGCAAGCTCCCTGCCCGCAAGCTTGATGTCCTCGTTGACGGTATGGATTTGCGGCTGGATCCAGTTCAGAAACTCGGCGGATTGTTTCGATACAATGTCTATATCTTCGCCGATCCTGACGCCTGCGGCCTCGAAACCCGCGACAAGCGCAATCGTGCTGCTGCCGCTGATCGAGACAATGCCATCGGGACGATCGTCCGATTGCATCATGCGCTGACCGAAATCACGGATCTGGTCGAGCGGTGTCTCGATTGTGATGGTATCCAGCGGGAATTCGGAAACGCCGAAATCCCTTATCCCCCGATTGAACCCCCTGCGGGCGTGGTCGTGGAACGAAAACCGCGATGGCGGCACGATGATTGCGATCCTCTTTCGCCCCAATTGCGCCAGCCGCTGCACAGCCTCATAGGCATAAGTCTCATTGTCGAAATCATGATAGGCATGCTCGATGCCCATATCCGACCGCCCGTGGGTGACGAACGGCATGTTGCGCTCCGTCATCAGACGGACGCGTGCATCGTTCGGCTCGATCTTCGAGATGATGACACCGTCCGCCGAGCCGGTCTCCAGAATGTAGCGGATCGGCACCATGGAATCTTTGACATGGGTATGAGGGGTGACGACGAGGTGATATTGCGTCGCCGACAGGACCTCGGTGATGCCGAACACCATCTGGCTGGTGAAACCCATCAACTCCTCGTCGACGCTCAGCACCAGCGCAATCACATTGGTCTTGCCGGTGCGAAGGCGCACACCCGCCCGGTTCGGCTGGTAGCCGATCTGTTGGGCGATCAGCCGCACGCGCTCCTTGGTTTCGGCGCCGATGTCAGGTGCATCCTTCAGCGCCCGCGACACGGTGGTAATGCCAAGACCCGTCATATAGGCGATGGTCTTCAAGGTCGGGCGCTCGCCCATCGTTGCGGGTACTTCGCCCCTGCCGGATTTCCCAGTATCGTTCATGTCATTTCGCCACGCTTTACCGAACGATAATCATAGATAGCTTTTACCCTCTTGCAAAGGCAAACGTCGCCGGTGGCTGCTGAGCCGGATCCGGTGTTCGGTCATTTTCGCTATAACGATATAGGTCAGAAAAAATATCGCTCGCGGTTGGGTCGCGCGCCAGATCAGTCGACCCTGCGAAATGTCTGTTTTGGAGCTGCGATAATCTTTATTTATGAGATTAAAAAACTATATCAAATAACTGATATTAAATTATAAAATAAAAACGAATTGAGATTGATCAACTCTACGGGTCTTGGATGATACCTGCTTCCACTTTTTGCGCTGGAAGTTTCATCCCGAAGGCATGACGGAACGATTGTTTTACGGTAACGTTGCCGGAGGGAGGAGACAGAAAAGCCGAGTGAACCGGGCCGAGGCCGGTTTGCGGGCATCCGTCTTCCCCAGATTCTGACACAAGCCTGCATCATAATGCCGGCTCATCCAGTGAATTCATATATGCAGGGTCCGATCATGATTTCTTCTTCCACGCCCGAAACCGTCATCGATCTGGCCGGGCTCTGGCGCCTGGCGTCGGTGGAAGGAGACCATGCGACCGACATGCCCGTTCCGGGTGACATCCACAGTGCACTCAAAAATGCGGGCATCATCCCCGATCCCTATCACGGCGCCAATGAAAACGCGGTGCAATGGGTCGCGCAGCGGGACTGGATCATTGAGCGGACATTCATTCTCGATGACGCCGATGCCAGCTGGTATCTCGATATCGACTATCTCGATACCGTCGCCATCATCTTCGTCAACGATGTGCCAGTCCTAAGCTCCGACAATTGCTTCCGCCGTTACCGTCCCGATATCTCGCGCGCCGTGCGACCTGGTGAAAACACCATTCGCATCCATTTCCATTCCAACATCACCGCCGGTGCGGAGCGGCAGGCGCGTCAACCGTTTTACATTCCATACCACGAAGGCAATTCGCCGATTGCCAATGGCAACATGCTGCGCAAGCCGCAATGCCATTTCGGCTGGGACTGGAATATCGCCATTGCGCCGCTCGGCCTCTACGGCAAAATCCTGCTGAAGCGCCTCGATACCGCCCGCGTCGAACATGTCGTCACCTCGCAGCACCATGTCGAGGGTGGCGTCGAGTTGCATGTGGCCGTCACGCTGTTTGCCGAAGGCCCGGCAAGCCTGCCGCTCTATCTTTCGCTCAACGATGACAGGCTGCGGCTCGATTGCGGCGTTGGTGCCGGTGAGACGGTGGTGCGTCATGTCTTCTTCGTGGAAAATCCCGCACTCTGGTGGCCGGCGGGCAGCGGCGAACAGACGCTCTACACACTGACAGTGGATTTGCCGGATGAAACCGTCACCCGCAAGATCGGCTTCAGGACCATCGAACTTCTGACGGACAAGGATGAGGCCGGCAGCCGCTTCGCCTTCCGCATCAACGGCCGGGAAATCTTCTGCCGGGGCGCCAACTGGATTCCCGCCGATGCGCTCTATTCGCTGACGAGCCGGGAAAAGACCGAAGACCTCTTATGTTCGGCGGTCGAAGCCAACATGAACATGATCCGCGTCTGGGGCGGCGGTTTTTATGAGGAAGACTGGTTTTACGATCTCTGCGACCGTCTCGGCCTTCTGGTCTGGCAGGATTTCATGTTCGCCTGCAACCTGTACCCCTGCAGCGAGGACTTTCTCGACAATGTCGAACACGAGGTCGACTATCAAGTGAAACGCCTGTCCTCGCACCCGTCGGTCGCGCTCTGGTGCGGCGACAACGAGCTGGTGGGCGCGCTGACCTGGTTCGATGAGCCCCGTAACAACCGCGACCGTTATCTCGTGGCTTACGACCGCCTCAACCGCACCATCGAAAAGGCGCTGAAAAAAGCCGCCCCCGAAGCGCTCTGGTGGCCTTCCAGCCCGGCTTCGGGTTATCTCGATTATGGTGATGCCTGGCATGCGGATGGTTCCGGCGACATGCACTATTGGTCCGTCTGGCACGAGAACAAATCGTTCGACAATTACCGTTCGGTGAAGCCGCGCTTCTGCTCCGAATTCGGTTTCCAGTCCTATACCTCCATGCCGGTCATCCGCACCTATGCGGAAGACAAGGACATGAATATCGCCTCCCCGGTGATCGAGTTGCACCAGAAGAATGTCGGCGGCAACGAGCGGATCGCCGGGACTATGTTCCGCTATTTCCGCTTCCCGAAGGATTTCGAAAATTTCGTCTATCTCAGCCAGGTTCAGCAGGCGTTAGCCATCCGCACGGCTGTCGATTACTGGCGCTCGCTGAAACCCCATTGCATGGGAACGCTTTACTGGCAGCTCAATGACACCTGGCCGGTCGCCTCCTGGTCGAGCCTCGATTATGGCGGCGGCTGGAAGGCGCTGCATTATGCCGCCCGCCGGTTTTTCCAGCCGGTCTCGGTTTCCGCCATTCCCTCGGAAGACGGGCGCCGGTTGAGTTTCTCCATGGTCAATGACACGGCGGAAGATGTCGAGATCGACATGAACATCGTCGCGCTCACCATGGAGGGCAACCGCGTCCCGCTGAAATCCGCCAATGGCACATGCGTAACGGACAAGGCTGCGACACTGACCGAAATCGACATGGACACCCTGCCGGAAGGCTCCGTGCTTGCGTGGAACTTCATCGCCTCCAACGGCATGACCGGCGAAGGCCATCATGTACGCGACACCTACAAGGCGCTGGAGCTTCAACCTGCCGGACTGACATTCACCGTCAAGTCGTTGAAAAACGGCCAGTTCGAAATCGATGTCACGGCCGCCGGTCTTGCCCTCTTTGTCATGCTGGAGGCCGATCAGCCCGGACGTTATTCCGACAACCTGTTCGATCTCGCCGCCGGCGAGACGCGCCGCATTATTTTCACCCCGAAGACGGACAGCGGACAGCCGCAGTTCCGCATCTTCGATCTTCATACCTGCCAATCCTCGCATTGAAACCATGCGGCGAAAGGCTTAACCATCCTTCTTGAAACGGCAGGCGACGTCACGCCTGCCCTCATCTTTTAAAAGTTTGCCGGGTTCTCCGGCAACCATTCATCAGCAAGTGGAGGAAGACCCATGGTTTGGCAACCGGCCGAAAACCGATACACATCCATGAAATACAATCATTGCGGAAAGACCGGCCTGAAGCTGCCGGCGATCTCGCTGGGGCTCTGGCACAATTTTGGCAATGACACGCCGCACCAGACGAAACAGGCCATTTGCCGTCGCGCCTTTGATCTCGGCATTACCCATTTCGATCTCGCCAACAATTACGGCCCGCCGCCCGGCAGCGCGGAAACCGCCTTCGGTGA
This sequence comes from Rhizobium sp. AN73, assembly GCF_030757975.1. Taxonomy (NCBI): domain Bacteria; kingdom Pseudomonadati; phylum Pseudomonadota; class Alphaproteobacteria; order Hyphomicrobiales; family Rhizobiaceae; genus Rhizobium; species Rhizobium sp. AN73. Next base: position 1,057,668 of record NZ_JARWME010000002.1, on the reverse strand, counting down.
AATCCTGAAAACGGATTTTGCCGGATACCGCGACGAAATGATCATCTCGTCCAAGGCCGGTTACAACATGTGGCCGGGTCCTTACGGCGAATGGGGCAGCCGCAAATATCTGATCTCGTCCTGCGACCAGAGCTTGAAGCGCATGGGGCTGGATTACGTCGATATCTTCTATTCCCACCGTTTCGACCCCAACACGCCGCTTGAGGAAACCTGCGGTGCGCTGGACCAGATCGTGCGCTCCGGCAAGGCGCTTTATGTCGGCATTTCGTCCTACAACTCGAAACGCACCCGCGAGGCCGCCGCCATCCTGAAGGATCTTGGCACGCCCTGCATCATCCACCAGCCGAGCTACTCGATGATCAACCGCTGGATCGAGGAAGATGGTCTGGTCGATACGCTGGAAGAGCTGGGCATCGGCTCCATCGTGTTTTCGCCACTGGCACAGGGCATGCTCACCACGAAATATCTCGGCGGCGTGCCGGAAGGCAGCCGTGCGTCGCAGAGCAAATCCCTCAACCCGGCCTTCCTCAACGAGCGCAACGTCGAAAACATTCGCGCGCTCAACCGCATTGCCGAGCGGCGCGGCCAGACGCTGGCGCAGATGGCGATTGCCTGGGTACTGCGTGGCGGTCGCATCACCTCGGCGCTCATCGGCGCAAGCCGTGTCGAACAGGTGGAAGATTGCGTGAAGGCGCTCGACAATGCCGATTTCTCTGCCGAGGAACTGGCCGAAATCGACCGTTACGCCAAGGACGCGGATATCAACCTCTGGGCAAAATCTGCTGAGCGCGTTTGATGTTTGAAACAGGCCGGCCGGTTTCCACCGGGCGGCCTGACCACCCTATAACACGACACGAAATCTCCAACTGAAAGATTAACGTCCGCACCTAACCATTAACAACCATTACATAAATGTAATTTTAAGTTCAGTTTCCGTTCATTCGTTTATTCGTAAATTCTCCTCATCGAAACACGAGAGGAGACTTCCATGAAAAAGTTCGTCACCATTCTTCTGGCCGCCACCGTTCTCGCAGCTCCGTTGGCTCAGGCACAAAGCCGTTACGACGATCGCCATCGCGGCGTCACCATCGATCGTCAGATGCATACGAAAAAGGTCATCATCAAGAAGCATCGCTGGGATCGCGGTCAGCGCCTTTCGCCGGCAGAGCGTCGTCATTTTGTCGACCGCCGCGATTATCGCCGCTACCGTCTTGCCGAGCCGCGCCGTGACCAGCGCTGGGTGCGCGTCGACAACCAGTTCCTGCTCATCAACGCCGTCAGCGGCCTGATCGTCGGCCTCGCTGCCACTCGCTGAGTGAAGTCATCGGATGAAATGAAAAGGCCCGCTTGCGCGGGCCTTTTGTCGTTTATCGTTTCAGCCGATCAGAAAATGTCGGCGCCGCTGCCCCATGGGCCGTGCGGCTTGTCGACGCCGTCGGTGCGTTCGAAACCATGCGCGCCAAAGAAGTCGCGCTGCGCCTGGATGAGGTTGGCGCTGCCGCGGGCGCGGCGATAGGCGTCAAAGTAACCAAGCGCCGAAGCGAGTGCCGAAACCGGCAGACCCGACAGAACCGCGTAGGAAACCACACGGCGCAGAGCAGCGTCGGTGTCCTTGACGATGCCGGAGAAGGCAGGCGTCACGATGAGGTTGGCTACATGCGGATCCTTGGTGAAGGCCGAGGTGATCTCATCGAGGAATTCCGAGCGGATGATGCAACCGGCGCGCCAGATGCGGGCAATGGTCGGCATCGGCAGGTTCCAGTTAAACTCCTTCGATGCGGCAGACATGATCGCGAAGCCCTGTGCGTAAGCACCAACCTTGGCGGCCAGAAGCGCGCTTTCCAGATCGGCGATGAAGGCCTTCTTGTCAGCGGGCGTTGCTGCGACGGTCGGCAGGCCGAAGATCTTCTCGGCAGCTTCGCGCTCGTCCTTCTGCGAGGAGAGAATGCGGGCAGCCACGGCCGCCTCGATGGCGGTTGCGGCGACGCCCATGTTCTGCGCCTCGATGACCGACCACTTGCCGGTGCCCTTCTGGCCGGCCTTGTCGAGGATCAGATCGACCATCGGCTTGCCGGTGATCGGATCGGCGGCGCGCAGAACCTTCTCGGTGATTTCGATCAGGTAGGAGTTCAGGCGGCCCTTGTTCCATTCGGCGAACACGTCAGCGATTTCGACGGCGCTCATCTTCAGGCCGTCACGCAGGATGCCGTAGATTTCGGCGATCATCTGCATGTCGGCATATTCGATGCCGTTATGGATGGTCTTGACGAAATGGCCAGCGCCGTCATTGCCGAGCCATGCCACGCACGGATCGTCATTGTACTTGGCGGAAATGGAGGTCAGCACCTTTTCGACGCGCTTCCAGCTATCTTCGGTACCGCCGACCATGATCGACGGTCCGTGACGCGCACCTTCTTCACCGCCGGATACGCCCATGCCGATAAAGGTCAGGCCGCTGTCCTTCAGATTGTCGAAACGGCGGATCGTATCACGGAAGTTGGCGTTGCCGGCGTCGATCATAATGTCGCCGTTTGCCAGATGGGGTTTAAGGATTTCCATCTGCTGGTCTACCGGATCGCCGGCCTTGATCATGATGATGATCGGGCGCGGAGGGCGAATGGCGGCGACGAATTCCTCGATGGTTTCGCAAGGGATCAACTGACCCTGCAATTCCCCAGCTTCGGCGTAGAATTTTTTCGTCGCTTCAGGGGTTCGGTTGAATACGGCAATCTTGTTGCCCTTTTCCGCGATGTTCAACGCCAGGTTCGAGCCCATGACGCCGAGACCGATCAAACCGATTTCTGCCTGTTCCACGGATGTGCCTCCATCTTGCTTTTAGGTGGTCGTGTTGTGGCACTGTAATCACCAAACGGCAAGGCTGAGGGCGACTGAAACGATTAAATTTTGATGACGCAAATCAGCTTTGCATATTTGTATAAGGTCGAAGCAGGCTCGAAACGGAAACCGCGCCTTTTTTGTCTTATGAAGGCCGGGGCCTGTCATCGCCATCGTCCAGCGCCCGCCAGGCGGCCCCATCCATATCCTCATATTGCCCTGATCGCACCGACCACAAGAAGGCGAAAAGCCCGAGCGCACCGAGAAACAGGGCGACGGGAATGAGATAGATCAGCATGTTCATGCCGGTTGCGCCCCCTCGCCCGCAAATCCCGTCATCACCGCTTCGTTCTTTGAAACGGGCTCGGCCGCTCCCGCAAGGCGCAGGGCATTGGCAACGACGATCAGCGACGATGTCGACATGGCGATGGCAGCGATCATCGGCGTCGCATAACCGGCAATCGCAATCGGCACGGCGATGATGTTGTAGCCGATGGCAAGGGCGAAGTTCTGCCGGATGAGCCGCCCGGCCCGGCACGACGTCTCTATCGCGAAAGGAACAGCGTCGAGATCCTCATGCATGAACACGAAATCGGCAGCCTGCCGGCCGATATCGGCGGCGGTGGCAGGCGCCGTGGAAACGTGGGCTGCGGCAAGCGCCGGGGCGTCGTTGATGCCGTCGCCCACCATCAGCACCTTGCGTGCCTCACTCGCCAGCGCCGCACACCGCCCCGCCTTGTCTTTCGGCGACAGGTCCGCGTTCCATTTACCGATCCCCAGACGCTGTGCCATGGCTTTGACCGCGGCTGCACGGTCGCCGGACACGATTTCCTGCACCAATCCCCGCGCAGAAAGATCACGCAGTGCCTGCACTGCGCCGGGACGCGGATTGTCTTCGAAACCGAACGTCGCCAGATGCCGACCGTCGAGGGAGAGCACCACTTCCGACCGCGCATCGCCATCTTCCGGCAGTGTATCTTGCGGACAAGCAAACCGGCGGTTGCCGAGCCGGTATGTTCCCGCCGCCGTCAGAGCCTCGACGCCGGAACCGGGAATTTCTTGCACCGCGTCGTAGACCGGTAAAATTCCGGCATAGGTGGCATACAAAGCTTTAGACAGCGGGTGGCGCGAATGGGCGGCGAGGCCAGCCGCAATCGCCATAGTTGCGGGTTTCACGTCGCCGGTTTCCACCAGCCGAGGTTTTCCAACCGTCAGGGTGCCCGTCTTGTCGAATAGCACGGTGTCGATTTCGGCCAGTCGCTCCATCGCCGAACCTTCCTTGACCATGATGCCATGCCGGAAGAGCCGCCCTGCCGCCACCACCTGCACCACCGGAACGGCGAGACCAAGCGCGCAGGGGCAGGTGATGATGAGAACCGCAATCGCAATCAGCATAGCCTGCTTCCAGTCACCGCCAAAAATGCCCCAACCGAGGAAGGTCACGAGAGCAAGAAGATGCACGACGGGCGAATAATAGCTCGCGGCGCGGTCGGCGATGCGCCGGTAACGCGCCCTTCCGCCTTCTGCCGCTTCCATCAGCCCGATCACTTCCGAAAGAAACGAATCCTTTGCCGATGCGGTTACTCGTGCGGTCAATGAACCGGTGAGATTGAGCGTACCGGCCTGAAGCAGATCACCCGCCTCTACCCGGCGCGGCGCGCTTTCGCCGTTGACGATGGACATGTCGAGATCGCTGCTGCCGCTGATGACCATCGCATCTACGGCCACGCGGTCACCGGCGGCAATTGCTATCGCCATGCCGGGCTGGACATCGCCAAGCGGACGATATTCCCGCGTCCCGTCCTCACCGATAACGGTTGCGCCGCGTGGTGAAAGCCGGGCCAGGCCCGCAATGGCCGAACGCGCCCTGTCACGCATGATATGGTCAAGCGTGCGGCCAATCAGCAGGAAGAACAGCAGCGACACGGTCGCATCGAACCACGCATGTTCGCCATGATGAATGGTCTCCCACAGCGAGATTGCGTAAGAGAGCGTGATGGCGAGCGCAATCGGCACATCCATATTGGTGCGGCCATGCTTCAGCGCATTCCACGCCGACTGGTAAAAGAAGCGACCGCCATAGATCAGCGCCGGCGCGGCGATCAGCGCCGAAATCCAGTGAAACATGTCGCGCGTCGCCGCATCGGCCCCGGACCAGACGGAGACAGACAGCAGCATGATATTGGCGGAAGCAAAGCCGCAGAGTGCCACCGCCCGGATCAGTTGCGAGCGCAACGCGTCCGAGGCATCCTGTCCACTCGCGAAAAGATGCGTGGAATATCCCGTCGACAGAATGGCACGGGCGAGGTCGGCGGGGTCTGTTCTGATGCCGTCGATCTCCTCCCTCCAGACAATCGCCACCCGTTTGGAGGACAGGTTCACGCGCGCCTGCTCCACTTGCGGCAGACGGCGGAGCGCGGTCTCAACGGTGGTAATGCAGGCGCCGCAATAAACGCCGGGCACGCTGAGATCGGTCTGGCGCAACCCCTGCCCCAGATCGCGGCTTGCCAGCATCAGCTCCTCTGATGATGGCGGGTTAACCGGCTCGCCAAGTTGAAGCGATCCTTCCGTTCCGGGTGCGCAGCAACTCATTTTCGCCCCCGGATGACCGCGATCCGCGTGCCCTCATGCACAATGATCCTGCCGTCCTTGACGGCGGTGACCTCGACGATCCACTGGCCTGGCAACATGTCGTGCTTGGCCGTGAAGGCACCGGTGGAAACCGGCGTCAGTTCCATGTCGAAATTCTGGTGCTCGCCGACCGGACGGCGGAAATGTGCCGTTACCGTGTCCGTATCCACAGGACCGGTATCGGGATGAAACACTTCGTAGCGCACGGTTTTTTCATCCACCACCAGCCTGCCCTTGATGCCGGTCGCAGCCCTTGCCTTGGCGGCCTCGGCCTTGGCGTTGAACTGCTGGCTGGCGACGTAGGTATTGGGCACCACCAACCCGCTCCAGCTGGTAACGGCATTCCACGCCATCACCATGTTGACGGTAATGATGGTTCCGAAGAACAGCACCATCACGCCCAGCATATGCCAGCCAGTGAAAACAAAGCCGGACGTCTGGCGATTGGTCGTTGTCATTTTTTCACTCCCGGAGCGTTGAAGACGGCATCGTAACGGGCCGTTTCATGGCCACCCGTATCGCTGACGATGAATTCGAAATTTTCCGCAGCCCGCGCCACATCCCCGCCCGGCAGGGTGACGAAGACCTTCAGCGTCGTCGCCTCGTCCGGCTCCACCGTCACTTCGAAGGCGCGCGCGGCTGCGTCCGGCATGCCGTTGATCTTCATCACCGCATTCGGAATACCCTCGATCGTCAGACTTATCGTGCGCGGTTGCGGCACCATATTGAGGATGCGTACGGTATAACCGTTGCGGATCGACCCGTTCGATTCCAGCACATATTGCGGATTGCGGTCATGCAGCACATTGAGCGCCAGCCGCTCGCGCGTCACCAGCGCCACCAACAGGCCGATGCCGACGGCAGCCCAGATCGCCGTGTAAAGAAGCGTGCGCGGGCGAAAGACGATGCGCCAGTCGAAATGGCGAATGCTGTTTTTGAAACTGCCGTCCTCCTCGCGCACATTGGCGGGACGGATCGCGTGCCGGCCGTTGTCGGTCGCAAGCGCCATGTTGGACTGGTATTCGGACAGCGTTGCATAGGCGATCAGCCCTCGCGGCTTGCCGATCTTGTCCATCACCCCATCACAGGCGTCGATGCAGAGCGCGCAGGTGATACATTCCAGCTGCTGCCCGTCTCTGATGTCGATGCCCATGGGACAGACCGCCACGCAGGCGTTGCAATCGACGCAATCGCCGATGCTCTCCCCTGCCGCGGCTGCCTTTTTTGCATGCCGAGAACGTGGTTCGCCGCGCCAATCATTATAGGTCACGACCAGCGAATTCTCATCCAGCATCGCCGCCTGAATACGCGGCCAGGGACACATATAGGTGCAGACCTGCTCTCGCATCAGCCCGCCGAAAACGTAGGTCGTGGCGGTGAGGATCGCGACGGTGGAATAGGCGATCATCGGCGCCTGCCCCGTCATGAACTCCATCGCCAGCGTCGGCGCGTCGGCAAAATAAAAGATCCAGGCGCCGCCGGTCAGAACGCCGATCACCAGCCAGATCGCATGTTTCAGGACGCGTTTGCGCAGCTTGTCGAATGTAAAGGGCGCGGCATCCAGCTTCATGCGGGCATTCCGGTCGCCCTCGATCGCCCGCTCGACGACCAGAAACAAATCCACCCAGACGGTCTGCGGACAGGTGTAACCACACCATGCGCGCCCCACGGCGGAGGTGACGAGAAACAGCCCCAGCCCCGCCATGACCAGCAATCCCGCGACGAAAAAGAACTCCTGCGGCCATATCTCGATGAAGAAGAAATAAAAGCGTCGGTTGGCAATATCGATCAGCACCGCCTGATCGGGCGCGTAAGGTCCCCTGTCCCAGCGCAGGAACGGCGTCAGATAATAAATCCCGAGCGTTACGAGCATTACCAGCCACTTGAACCGCCGGAACCGGCCCTCGGCGCGCTTGGGAAAAATCTTCTTGCGCGCTTCATAAAGCGGCTTGCGCGTCTTTGCGGAATTGACGGCTTCCGCTTCCAGCCTTTCGACGGGCTGTTGCGGGCGGTCCTGTCCGGCGGGATAGATGTTCATGTTAAGGAGTCCGTTTTTATCTCCTTGCTTTCTCCCATCTCACCGGCAAAACATCCTTGACTTACATCAAGTGAAGACAAAGTGGCGCAGCAAGGGCCTTACACTGGAGCGGGGGCCTGCACCTGAACGGGGAGGATGAAATGCCTGTCATGCAGTCGAGAATCATTCATCTGTCGGTCGAAAAACCGTGGAGCCATGTCTATGATTTCACATCCGATCCGCAGACCATGCCACGTTGGGCCGCCGGTCTTGCGGGTGGCCTCAAAGCGGACGGCGAAGACTGGATCGCCGATGGCGGTCCGCTTGGTGAAGTGCGCGTCAATTTCGCGCCGACAAACGAATTCGGCGTGGTAGACCATGTCGTCACATTGCCCGATGGCCTGAAGGTCTATAACGCGCTGCGGGTGACGCCGAATGGCAGCGGCGCTGAAGTAAGCTTCACGCTGCTTCGCCTTCCGGGCATGACGGACGAAGATTTCGAACGGGATGCGCAAATGGTCCGGGCAGACCTCGAAACATTGAAGTCACTGCTCGAAACGGAATGATGGAGAAAACGATGACCACCAATACCAACGACCGGCGGATCGATTACGTCGAATTCAATGTGACCGATATCGAGCGCAGCAAGGAATTTTACGGTGGCGCTTTCGGCTGGTCCTTCAAGGATTATGGTCCACAATATTGCGAATTTTCCGACGGCCGGCTGACCGGCGGTTTCACCACCACCGCACCGGTCTCTGCCAAGGGCGGGCCGCTTGTCATTCTCTACGCCGCCGATATCGAGGATATGCAACGGCGCGTCGAGGCAGCCGGCGGACAGATCAGCATGCCGCTTTTCGAATTTCCGGGCGGACGGCGCTTTCACTTCACTGATCCGGACGGCTATGAACTGGCCGTCTGGTCGAAAAGCTGATCGGCAGGAGCCCCCCATGACTTTGACTACGCCGCCTTTTTCGTTGGTCGGCATCGATCATGTCGTCTTCATCGTCGACGACATGATGCGGGCGCTTGATTTTTACCGGAACGTGCTTGGGTGCAGGGATGGTTACTCCTACCCTGCTCTCGGGATGGAACAAGTCTGGTGCGGAAATGCCTTGATCGTACTGTGGGATGTCACACACCCCGGTGGCACAAAAGCTGCTCCGCCGGTCGCCGGAGGACGTAATGTCGATCACATCTGCATAGCGACCGGTCCTCTGAACCATGACGCGCTTCGCGCACATCTGGCGAAATTTAACGTTACGATAGAACAGGAAGCCTTTCACGGGGGTGCGAGAGGAATGGGACATTCGTTCTATTTGCGTGATCCTTTCGGCAACAAGATCGAGTTGAAAGGACCTGCCGAATATCCGGATGGACGGGCGGAAAACGCCTGATCTAAACAATAAAAAAGGGCGCCTCCTCGGCGCCCCTTCTTTACATTCCGCGTGCTTCACTCACCACCACCCAGCGAATGCACGAAGATCGCAAGCTGCTTGACGGTCGTATCGCCAAGCCGCGCGCCCCAGGCGGGCATGACGCCGTGCTTGGGCGAACGTATCTGCGCGACGATCCCCTGCTCGCCATTAGCTTTCAGCCAGATGGCATCGGCAAGGTTGGGCGCACCGAACTCGCGGTTGCCCTTGGCGTCATCGCCATGGCACGAAGCGCAATTATCGGCGAAGACCTGCTTGCCGGGTTCCACCAGCGCGGGATTGGAAGGCTTGCCCGTCAGGCTGACCACATAGGCGGCGACTTCGCGGATTTCGTCTGACTTGAGGATGTCGCCGAAGGCCGGCATTTCCGACAGACGCGTATCGGGGTCGTCGGCAAAACGAATACCGTGCTTTACCGTCGTATAGATGTCCTCGACACTGCCACCCCACATCCAGTCGTCGTCGTTGAGGTTGGGATAACCCTGCCCGCCTTCAGCGCCCGAACCGTGACACTGGATGCAATTGACCTTGAAGGCAGCGGCGCCACCAGACAAAGCAAATTGCCGTAGCGTCGGGTCGGCCTCGATCTCGGCAAGCGAGGAACTGGCGATCCTGTCGGCATAGACACTCTGCGCCTGCTTCGCGTCAGCCATATCGGCGGCGATCTCGCCACGGCTGCTCCAGCCGAGCAGCCCCTGCGTCGCACCACTGATCAGCGGGTAAGCCGGATAGGCAATGGTGTAACCGATTGCCCAGAGGATCGTGAAATAAAAGGTCCAGACCCACCAGCGCGGCATGGGATTGTTCAGCTCGCGAATACCGTCCCATTCGTGGCCGGTGGTTTCGACGCCGCTGATGTCATCGATGTGTTTTTCGGACATATCCTAGTCCTCCTTAAGCGGAATGCTGGCGGCATCGTCCGCGGCTTTTTTCGATCCGGGACGAAGGGTAAAAACGACGACACCGGCGAAGAACAGGGTCATGGCAAGTAGGCCCCAACTGTCGGCGAAGTGGCGCATGGCCGTGTAGGTTTCCATCGTTTCGCCTCCTCACCGATATCCGGCGGCATCGTCATAGGTCGAGAAATCGACCAGCGTGCCGAGCATCTGCAGATAGGCGACCAGCGCATCCATTTCGGTGAGCTTGGCCGGATCACCATCGAAATCACCGACCTTGGCCTTGGGATAGCGCGCTAGAAGCTCGGTCGTATCCGCGTTCGGATCGGCCTGGGCGGCAAGATCGACTGCGGACTTCTCGATCATCTCATCGCTGTAAGGCACACCGACAGCGCGGTTCGCCTTCAGCTCCATCGAGATATCCGTAATCTTCAGCGGCGTTGTCTTGAGGAACGCGTAGGACGGCATGATCGATTCCGGCACCACGGAGCGCGGATCGGCCAGATGCTGCACATGCCATTCGTTCGAATAGCGATCACCGACGCGGGCAAGATCGGGGCCCGTGCGCTTGGAACCCCACTGGAACGGATGGTCGTACATGGATTCCGCCGCCAGACTATAGTGCCCGTAACGCTCCACCTCGTCGCGGAACGGCCGGATCATCTGGCTGTGGCAGACGTAACATCCTTCGCGGATGTAGATGTTGCGCCCGGCCAGTTCCAGCGGCGTGTAGGGCCGCATGCCTTCCACTTTCTCGATGGTGTTTTCGAGATAGAAGAGCGGTGCGATTTCCACGATGCCGCCAATCGAGACGACCAGCAGCGAGCCGACCAGAAGCAGCGTGGCGTTGCGTTCGATGACGCCGTGTTTGTCGAGTATTGACATCGACCCCTCCTTATTCGGCAGGCTGCAGCGAAGGTGCGGCGTCGTTGCGGACGCCCTCCTCGCGTTGATGACCGAGGATGGTCATCGTGACGTTGTAGGCCATGATCAGTGCCCCGCTGAGGAACATCAGGCCGCCCAGCGCACGCATTACGTAATAGGGGAACAGGGCCGCGACCGATTCCGCGAAGGAATAGACGAGGAAGCCCTGGCTATCGTATTCGCGCCACATCAGCGCCTGCTGGATACCGGCCACCCACATGACGGCGGCGTAGATGACGATGCCGAGCGTGGCGAGCCAGAAGTGCCAGTTGACCAGTTGCAGGCTGTAGAGACGGTCCCTGCCCCAGAGTTTTGGCGTCAGGTAATAGATCGCGCCGAAGGTGATCATGCCGTTCCAGCCGAGTGCGCCCGAATGTACGTGGCCGATGGTCCAGTCGGTATAGTGGCTGAGCGAGTTGACGGCCTTGATCGACATCATCGGCCCCTCGAAGGTCGCCATGCCATAGAAGGCCACCGCCATCACCATCATGCGCACGATGGGATCGGTGCGGATCTTGTCCCACGCACCCGAAAGCGTCATCAGGCCGTTGATCATCCCGCCCCAGGACGGCATCCACAACATGATCGAGAACACCATGCCGAGCGTCTGCGCCCAGTCCGGCAGCGCCGTATAATGCAGGTGGTGCGGACCGGCCCAGATGTACATGAAGATCAGCGCCCAGAAGTGGATGATCGACAGTCGGTAGGAATAGACCGGGCGGTTCACCTGCTTCGGAATGAAATAATACATCATGCCGAGGAAGCCGGCGGTGAGGAAGAACCCGACGGCGTTGTGGCCGTACCACCATTGCGTCAGCGCATCCTGCACGCCCGAGAAAGCCGAGTAGCTTTTGACCCCGAGGAAGGACACGGGCACCGCCAGATTGTTGACGATATGCAGCATGGCAATGGTGACGATGAAGGAGAGGTAGAACCAGTTCGCCACATAGATATGCGGCTCCTTGCGCATCAGGATCGTACCGAGGAAGGTGACGAGATAGGCGACCCAGACGATGGTCAGCCAGATATCGACATACCATTCCGGCTCGGCATATTCACGACCCTGCGTGATACCGAGCAGATAACCGGTGGCGGCCATGACAATGAAGAGATTATAGCCCCAGAAGACGAACCAGCCGAGATTGCCGCCAAACAGGCGCGCGCGACAGGTTCTCTGCACGACATAAAATGACGTCGCGATCAGCGCATTTCCCCCGAAAGCGAAGATCACCGCAGAGGTGTGCAGCGGCCGCATCCGGCCGAAGTTGAAATAGGGTGCGATGTTAAGATCGGGAAAGGCGAGCTGAAGCGCCACCACGACACCGACCAGAAAACCGACGACGCCCCAGAACACGGTGGCGACGACGCCGTATTTCACCACCTCGTCGAAATATTCCGACTTGAGGCGGGCACGCGCGGCCGGATCGACAGGCGCGAAGGAGACACGGCGCAGCAGAAGCACCGTGCTGACCAGCAGTGTAAAGAACAGCACCCACATATGGGCCGCGAAAAGACTGTCATGGGCGAAAGCCGCCCCAAGCAACGCGAGAAAGGCCCCGAGGGCCACGATCGCGGTTTCTAACGTGTAATTCATTGTTGGTTTCCCCCAACGTGCAAGCCGACCGACGAAAGGCACGGCGCGCTTTACGAAGCGGAAACGGGCCTTTGCGTCGGTTGGAGCATTGCCACCGGCGGGGGGAAGCCACCTTGATCCAGATCAAGAAAGCCAAGCTGTCGCAGCGCCGGCAAAACCGCGCCGGGGTCTAGCGAAAACAATTGCGTTGGAGCAAAAAAAGAACGGGTGCTTCAGCCCTTCATCTTCAGGGGCAATCCCGCCGCAACGAAATAGACCTCGCCGACCACGGCAGCAACACGCTGGTGCAGGCGGCCGGCATGATCGCGAAACTCTCGCGCCATTCGGTTTTCCGGCACGATACCAAGACCGACCTCGTTGGAGACGACAATCAGCTTCGACTTCGTCGAAGCGATCGCTGCCTCGAGTGCGGCGAACGCCGTCTCTATGTCGGCCTCTTCCATCATGAGATTGGTGAGCCACAAGGTCAGGCAATCGATGAGGATGACATTGTCCGGCCCGTCGAGCCGCGCGAGCACGGCGGCGATATCGACCGGTGCCTCGTGGGTGGTCCATTCCTCGCCGCGCCGCGCCTGATGATGGTCGATGCGATCGCGCATCTCATCGTCCCATGCCCTGCCGGTTGCCAGATAATGCAGACGCCCGCCGGCATTGCCCGCAAGTTCCTCGGCAAAACGGGACTTGCCGGAGCGCGCGCCGCCAAGAATGAAAACGGAGCGGTTTTTATCTGTCATGAGGAACCTGAAAGAAAAGGATAAACGGACCGGCATCATTGCGATATCGCAAGCCAGAAGCAGCTGGTCATGAAGGGAACGATTCGTAGAAAAGGCGTCCCCCGGTTGTTCATGCCGGACTGCCGATGATACCGGGCCGGAGACAACAAGACCTGTCCGCACGATGCAGGACACATAACAGCCTTGGCAACCCCGGATGCCGGAAACACCGGTCCTGACAAAAGGCTAGGTGCGAACGGCCATTCTGTCAATCGACCGGTGATATCGACGGGAAATCAAAGCGGAACCGGTACGCAAAACCTGAACCCGGAACCGGCAGACCTTCGTCCGCGCCGGAATTGATAAAGCCACTTGGTTACCGGAACGTTAGCAGAAAGTGAAATGGCGAAGCTGCAACGCGGCGGGAGAATATGTGCCCATGGCGGCGGCCGCCATTGCCTTGCCATGGCCTTCAAATCAATATGCTTTCGAAGATCGCAAACAGCAAGGTGACCTGCCCGTGATGACCGTCATGGACTACGTATCGATCGTCGTTTTTATCGTGTTATGGGCTACCTATACCTACCTCACGACGGGAACGACGCTGTTTTCGAGAACCAGCCTCAATCAGGCCATGGCGGAGCGTCGTCGCGACTGGATTTACAATTCGCTCAAACGCGACCTGAAGATGATCGACACCCAGATCATGGCGGGCTTGCAGAACGGTACGGCCTTTTTCGCATCCACCTCGATCTTCGCCATCGGCGGCTGTTTTGCGCTGCTGGGGGCGACCGATCGGGTAGAATCGGTCTTTCGCGACCTGCCCTTCGTACATTATGCCGGACGCACGGCCTTCGAACTGAAGGTCATGGGGCTCACCTGTCTGTTCGGCTATTCGTTCTTCAAGTTCGGCTGGTCCTACCGGTTGTTCAACTATTGCACGATCCTGTTCGGCGCCATCCCCATGGTCCACGACGTCAATGCGGATCGCGAAGCCGCCGAGCGCGCCGCCGAAAACGTCATAAAGATGAACATCATCGCTGCTAAGAACTTCAACGACGGCCTGCGGACGATCTTTCTGTCGATCGGCTATCTCGGCTGGTTCATCAGCCCCTATGTCTTCATCGCCAGCACCGTCATCATCATCGTGGCGCTGTTGCGCCGTCAGTTTTTTTCCGAAGCCCGCCGCGCCATCATGGACAGGACCGGGCCTTGAAATAGCCGCACTTCACGGGCCAAGCCCTGAACGGACAACGGCTCCAGACAGCTGAAACAGCGGGAATTATGGAAACAATCACAACCGCAACCGATACCCGCCGCAAAGGCCGCATAGGCGGTCTCGATACACTGCGCGGGCTCGCCCTCATCGCCATGGCGTCCTACCACTTCACGTGGAATCTGGAATATTTCGGCTATCTCGATCCCGGTACGGCGACCACTGGCCTGTGGAAACTCTATGCGCGCGCCATTGCAAGCTCGTTCCTGTTCCTGGCCGGTTTCAGCCTGTTTCTCGCCCATGGCAAAGCCATAAACTGGCCGTCCTTCGGCAAGCGTTTTGCAATGGTGGCGGGTTCGGCGCTGCTCATTACCGTCGCCACCTATTTCGCCTTTCCGGACAGCTTCATCTTTTTCGGCATCCTGCACAATATCGCCGCCGCAAGCCTCGTCGGACTGTTGTTCCTGCGCGCACCTGCGCTGGTGACGCTGCTTTTCGCAGCACTTGCCTTTGCGCTGCCGCACTATGTCCAGTCCGATCTGTTCAACAGCAAGTGGCTGGCCTGGGTTGGATTTTCCACCATGCCGCCGCGCTCAAACGATTATGTGCCGCTCCTGCCCTGGCTTGCGCCGTTCCTCGCCGGGCTTGCTGTTTCGCAATTCGTTACGCCGCGCAATTGGCTGGACCGTTTTCGAAGCCCAAGCTCACCCCGCAATCTGATAGCAAGTGCGGGCCGTCACAGCCTTGCCTTTTACCTCATCCATCAGCCGGCCCTGATTGGCCTCGTCTATGCCGTGTCGCTCGTTGCGCCGCCTCCGCCTGTCGATCAGGTCGAGCTTTACAAATCGAGCTGCGAGAAAAGCTGTGTCGAACAGGCGAACGGTGTGGAATTATGCCAGCGCTTCTGCGGCTGCACGCTGGAAAAGCTGCAGGCGGAAAGCCTGTTCGACATCATGATGGAAGGCAAACTCAACACCGAGCAGCAGACGAAGGTAAGCGATGTGGCGCAGCAGTGCACGGTTGAGGCGCAGTAGCGCTTTTGGTCTGTTAGACTGGCCGACGTAAATGGAGCGTTACCGCCCCACACTCGGCGTCATCCTCGGGACAAGCCCGAGGATGACGGATGGAAAGGTTTCACCTTCCGCAGGCAATCTGAAAGCCGTCACGTCAAGCGCAATAGCGGGACCCCTTGATCAGGTCCCGACGCCGATTTCGGCAAGCCGCGTGAGGCAAGCTTCCTCGACATTGTCGAGTTCGGCCAGCGTCTCTTCGATGTCCTTGCGCTTTTGCCGGAGATCGGCGCGCTTTTCATCGACCTTCTTCATCAGAAGCACAAGCTGGCCCGATCGCCCGGCGGCTCCTTGTAGACGTGAATAATCTCGCGAATTTCCGCGATCGTGAAACCGATACGACGGCCACGCAGGATTTCCTGAATGAGACGCCGGTCCGCAGACCTGAAAAGCCTCGTGCGCCCGCGTCGCTCAGGGTGAATGAGGCCCTCATCCTCGTAAAATCGCAAGGTGCGGGTGGAAACACCGAATTCGCGTGTCAGTTCGGTTATGCTATAATACTTGTCCAAGGGCCTATCCGATTCATAACCGGACAATTATTATTTGACCTTCACGTAAAAGTCAATTTTTGCCCATCATTTTCGCCTCTTCGGCCTATCCGGAAATACCGTACCACCAGGTGGCGATGCCCAGAAAGGCAAAAAATCCGACAATGTCTGTCACCGCCGTCACGAAGACGGCAGAGGAGACGGCTGGGTCCGCCCCGAACCTGTCGAGAACCAGCGGAATGAGAATGCCTGCCAGCGCTGCCGCCAGCATGTTGAGACACATGGCTGTCGCGATGATGCCGCCAATATGGATATCCTGAAACCACACGCCGGCGACAATGCCGATGGCACAGCCGAACAGCAGGCCATTCAGGATGCCGACACCCGCTTCGCGCCTGATAATGCGGGCGGCGTTGTGAATATCGAGGCTTTTGGTGGCAAGTGCCCGAACGGACACGGTCATGGTCTGCGATCCGGCATTGCCGCCCATGCCGGCAACCGTCGGCATCAGGATCGCCAGCGCAATGATCTGCTGGATCGTCGCGTCGAACAGGCTGATGACGGAGGCGGACAGGAAGGCGGTAAGGAGGTTGACGGCAAGCCACGGCACGCGCGAACGCGAAGTGCTGGCGATGCTGTCAGACAATTCCTCGTCGCCCACGCCGCCAAGGCGCAGCAAATCCTCTTCGGCTTCTTCCTGAATGACGTCGACCACGTCATCGATGGTAAGCACGCCGACCAGCCGGCCGTTATTGTCGACTACGGCGGCGGACAGAAGGTCGTATTGCTCGAAAAGCTGCGCCGCTTCTTCCTGGTCCATTTCGGCCGGAATGGAGTGGTTGGTCTCGTGCATGATCGTTTCGATCTTCACCTGACGCTTGGCGCGCAGCACCCTGTCGAGATCAAGCGCCCCGACCAGCTTGAAGGTGGGGTCGATGACGAAGATCTGTGTGAAGGAGTCAGGCAATTCCTCTTCTTCGCGCAGATAATCGATGGTCTGCCCCACGGTCCAGAACGGCGGCACGGCGACGAATTCCGTCTGCATGCGGCGGCCGGCGGAACTTTCCGGATAATCCAGCGCCCGCATCAGCCGCACCCGTTCGGTGAACGGCAATTGCGAGAGGATGTCCTCGCGATCCTCGTCGTCGAGGTCTTCGAGAATATAGACCGCGTCGTCCGAATCCAGCTCGCCGATACCGGCGGCGATCTGCTCGTTCGACATCTGGTCAACGATATCGAGACGGATGCCCTCATCCACCTCGGTCAGCGCCGTCATGTCGAAATCGGAACCCAACAGCCGCACGAGTGCATGGCGTTGTTCCGGCATGATGGATTCGAGTACGTCGCCGAGTTCCGACTCATGCAGCCGCGCCACGTTCTTGCGCAGGAAAAGCAGATCGCGGTCGGCAATCGCCGCCCCCACCATCGCCAGAAAATCCGAGCGGACGGAGCCGTCCTCGGCATAGATATCGGATGGTGCCTCTGTCGGTTTCATCTCTTCGGGCGCGAGAAGATCGTCGTCACGGTCTGTCATCTGGCGTCCCCTTCTCTAAATGCCGCAGTGCACGAATTTGCAGGCAGAATGGCGTTAAAAAGTATATTGTCAACAACCGGATAGGCGAAAAACAACAGGCTCCGGAACTGCGACGGAAATGTCATGAACCGCCCCTTTGCGAGACCATGACTGAAGAGCGCAGCACTCAATGATCATGCGTCAGCGGGCACGGTGCCTCAATTCACACAACGTCCATGAAGCCGTTGCCGTTCCGTAAGGACCGGGAAGATAGAGATTGACATATGTCGCCCATAGACGATTCTGAAAGAGCTTTTTTTATATATGATCGGCCACCGCAAAACGGTATCCACCCTGCGGTCGATCAGAAAAATTTCAGGACAATCACGACAATGAGCAAGACGGATTTCATCGGCAAGGCATCCGCCGCCGCAGGTGGCTGGGGCGCGCTTAAAAGCGTTGGCAAACGGCTGATGGAGTCAGGTGCGCCGATTTCCGGTGCACGGGCGCTATTGAAGGCAAACCAGCCGGATGGATTCGACTGCCCGGGTTGCGCATGGGGCGATCCCGAACACGGCTCCTCGTTCGAATTTTGCGAAAACGGCGTCAAGGCGGTCGCGTGGGAAGCGACGGAAGCCCGGGTGCCGCCCGATTTTTTCGCCACCCGCACCGTCTCAGAACTGCGCGGCTGGTCTGACTATGAACTGGAAAAACAGGGCCGCCTCACCCACCCGGTGCGATACGACCGGGCAACCGATAAATATCTGCCGGTGTCCTGGGACGATGCCTTTGCCGAAATCGGTGAGGTCCTCAAAAGCCTCGACAGCCCGGATAGGGCGGAATTCTACACATCCGGCCGTGCCTCCAACGAGGCGGCCTTCATCTATCAATTGATGGTGCGGCTTTACGGCACAAACAATTTCCCCGATTGCTCCAACATGTGCCACGAGGCGAGCGGCGTCGGTCTCAAAGCGTCGATCGGCGTCGGCAAAGGCACGGTGCTGCTCGAGGATTTCGAACAGGCGGACGCGATTTTCGTAATCGGCCAGAACCCCGGCACCAACCACCCGCGCATGCTGGGCGACCTGCGCCGCGCCGCCCTTCGTGGCGCGAAGATTGCCGTCTTCAACCCGATCCGTGAAAAGGGTCTGGAACGTTTCGCCGACCCGCAGGACAAGATCGGGATGATCACCGGCGGCAACACCAAGATCGCCACCAATTATTACCAGCCGCGACAGGGCGGCGACATGGCTGCGGTGCGCGGCATGAGCAAGGCGATCTTCGCCGCTGACGATGCAGCAAGGAAGGCTGGAGAACCCGCCATCATCGATTACGATTTCATCGCCGAACATGCCGTGGAGTTCGAAGCCTACCGCGCCGCCGTCGAGGCAACGACGTGGGAAACCATCCTCGACCAGTCCGGCCTGACCCGCGCGGAAATCGAGGAAGCGGCCCTTATCTACATGAATGCCGGCTCGGTCATCACCACATGGGCAATGGGCGTCACGCAGCACCGCCACTCGGTCGTCATCGTCCGCGAGATCACCAATTTCATGCTGCTGCGCGGCAATATCGGCCGTCCCGGTGCCGGTCTTTGCCCGGTGCGCGGCCATTCCAACGTGCAGGGTGACCGCACCGTCGGTATTGACGAGAAAGCACCGCCTGCCCTTCTCGATGCGCTGGAAAAGGAACTCGGCGTTTCCATGCCGCGCAAGCCCGGCCACAACACTGTCGAGGCCGTTGCCGCCATGCTGGATGGCAAGGCGCAGACTTTCATTGCGCTCGGCGGCAACTTCCTGCGGGCGACGCCCGACAGCCCGCTGATCGTCAAGGCTTTTGAAAAGCAGAAACTGACGGTCAATATCGCCACCAAACTCAACCATTCGCATCTGGTGCCGGGCGAAACCTCCTTCGTGCTGCCCTGCCTGGGACGCACGGAGATCGACCGCAATTCGGCGGGAAAGCCACAGATCGTCACGGTCGAGGATTCCATGAGCATGGTGCATGGTTCCGGCGGCATCAACCCGCCTGCCTCGGACGAACTGCGCTCTGAAGTCGCCATCGTTGCCGGCATCGCGCAAGCGACGCTCGGCAATGTTCATGTCGACTGGAAGGCGCTTGCCGATGATTACGATCTCATCCGCGACATGATCGAGCGGGTCATCCCCGGTTTCGACAATTTCAACGAGCGCGTCCGTGTGCCGCGCGGTTTTCACCTGCGTAATGCCGCGGCCGAACGGGAATGGAACACGCCGGCGAAAAAGGCCACTTTCTATAGCGGCCCGCTGCCCGAACAGACCGAGCACCAGCAGGCGCTCAGCCGCAACGACCTTTTTGTGCTGCAGACATTCCGCAGCCACGATCAGTACAACACCACGATCTACGGCATGGACGACCGTTATCGCGGCGTCTATGGCGAGCGTCAGGTCATCTTCATGAACCCTGCGGATATGGAGGCGCTCGGCGCCCATTCCCGCCAGCGCGTCGATGTCATCGGGGAATTTGGTGACGGCGTGGAGCGCATTGCCGAGAACTTCCGGCTGGTTCCCTACAATATTCCGCGTGGCAGCGTCGGCGGCTATTATCCGGAACTGAACGTGCTGGTGCCGCTGACGAGTTACGGCGAAGACAGCTTCACGCCGACATCGAAATCGGTGCTCGTCTCCTTCCGTCTGCGTCCGGATGCGCCTTGATGGATGAGGAGCAATCCGCAGCTTCCTTCATGGCGGCAGTGGAGCAAATCGTGCAAGGGTCCTCGCAGGCGCTTAACGCCACGGGCGCGGCTATCGTGCTGGCAATCCAGCTGGATATCGCCACCGACAGCCGCAGCATCGCGAACCGGCTGGGGCTTGCGCACGCGCTCGTCCTGCGCGAAATCTCGGCCCTGTCGCCGCGTTTCGTGCGGGTGACGAAACGTGATGTCCGCACCCAGCGCAGCTTTCTGGAGGCGACGGCGGAGGGGCAAGCACTTGTCACGCCGCCCTCCCGGATTTGAAACGAACGGAGCATTTCCTTGGCAATCAGGCCGATCCTGCCCTACCCCCATGCCGGTCTCTCCGAGATCTGCGCGCCGGTGACCGATTTTGACGACCACCTGCAAACGCTGGTCACGGATTTGATCGACACAATGCGTGCCGCCCCCGGCGTCGGCATCACCGCGGCCCATATCGGCGTAAAACAGCGCGTTTTCGTGCTTGAGCTGACACCGGGAACCGTGCTCACCTACATCAATCCCGAAATTCTCGGCCAATCCGCGCAAACCATGCGGCATGTGGAAGGCAGCGTCTCAATGCCGGGCTTCACCGAAGAGGTGGAAAGGCCGTCCGAGATCGAGGTCAGGTTTCAGGACGTCTCAGGCATGGAACATCGGCAGAGCGCCGAGGGATTTCACGCCATCTGCATCCAGCACGAGATCGATCAGCTGGACGGCGTCTTCTGGCTGAAGCGCATCTCGAAGCTGAAACGCGACCGGCTGGCAAAAAAATGGGAAAAATCCCGAAAACCGTGATGATCAGCCGGTAATCGACAGCGTGAACTCCGCGTCGCCCTTCAGCGTGTTGCTGACGGTGCAGATATCCTCGGCCATATGCGCAATCGCCGTGCGGGTCGCCTCGTCGAAATCCCCTTCTATCTCGATCCGTATATCAAAACGAACGATCCGTGACGGCTCTTCATCCGCCTTTTCGCCGGAGACATCCACCGTGACCTTTTCGAACCGATCGAGCAGACCCATGCGGCTCGCCGCAATCCGGGCGCTGAGCGCCAGACAGGCGGCAAGCGACGAATAAAGAAGGTCGATGGGATTAAAACCCGGTTCTGAGGCCCCTGTCACCACCGTCAGCGCGCCACCGGTCGCAGTCATGACATCCGGGCGTCCGAGACGCCCAAGCATAACGACGGCTCCCGTGGGTCGCTTTTTAATCCTGAGCTGTTTCACGTCCTGTCCCATCTCTTGATTTCACCGCATGGAACCAAAACTAGCCTCGCGCTTTTACTCACGCAACGGTGAACGACCGTTGAGAATTGATTGAAAAGGGAGCTGGGACATATGGTTACATCTACGCTCGTCAGCATTCTGATCACCTTCCTGGTGATCGTGCTCGTCTTGTGGCTCATCGCACGACTGCCCGTGGGCGGCGGCGCGAAACAGATCGCGCAGATCATCGTCATCATCATCGGCATTATTTCGCTGCTGAAATATCTCGCCGTCTTCTGATGTCCCGGCAATGCGCGAACAAAAAAAGGCGGCGAAAGCCGCCTCTTTTTTGTGTGCAGTTTTCAAAGCCCCGAAGATTACTGGTGCGGCTCGAACTGGTAGGTTTTTTTAAGGGTGATATCACGAACGCTGCCGAGACCGAGAAACGGCGTATTGTCGGCATCGAAGATCGCCCTGCCCTTCGCCACGATCCAGCGGCTCGAACCGTCAGGCAGATTGACCTTGTAGCGCTGGTCGAAGAACACGCCAGTGGTGATGCTTTCGAAAATCGCCTGCGCCACCTGGTCGCGCATTTCAACATCGATTCTTTCGAGAATATCCTCGATCGTCACACCGCGCGATGCGACCGCTTCGGAAAATCCATGACATTCCGCGGTGATGGCATCCATGATCAGCCTGTTGTCGGAAATGCTCCACATATAATAGCCGAGCGCATTGTCTGAATCCGTTTTCTCCCCCATCACGAAAACCTCCAGACAATTTTTCCTGATAAACGCTAACATCAGACCTCTAATATTCCACCCCTTGTTTTAAGGGGGTATTTAACCGGCTACTACAACGTGCATCGATATCCACCGAAATTTATTGACGCCCGATCCGGATACCGGTCTCGAAAACACGATAAATTCCAGGAAGCCGTCGCAAAGCCAACCGCTTGCACCTACATGACTTTGTAAGGAAATTTCGAAGGAGGCTAATATGCTGCGAACCGCTCTTACTTTTGGATTGCTGTCGGCAACTGTCTTTCTCGCCGGGTGCCAGACGTGGGAAAGCCCTTATCGCGGGAACGGATGGCGGATGGATCAGGTCATGGATGGCGACCCCTATCGGGTCGGTGACGGCAATCATCAGGAAAACGGCACGGCTTCGAACATTATTCGCCGCTAGGGCAATTCCAGTAAAAGTGCGTGAAGGTTTCACGTCCTGAAAATGCGTGAAACTAAAGATAGGGAGCGCGTCCAACGGTTTTGTTTAAACCGGACGCGCTTCAGGTCGTCAAAAACGAATGACGGATTTCACCGGCGTCAAAGGTTTCTTCTTTTTTGGGGGAAAGCAAAGCCAAACCATTGGCAGAAAAAGAAAAAACCCGCCGAAGCGGGTTTCTTTTGGTGCGGTCGAGAAGACTCGAACTTCCACGGGTTGCCCCACAGCGACCTCAACGCTGCGCGTCTACCAATTCCGCCACGACCGCATCGTGGTAGGCGTCGACTTGCGCCGACGGGGGTGCATGTAGCAAAAGGATTTTCGGTGCACAAGAGCGTCGTGACAGTTTTTTGAAATTAAAAATCGCCCCGGCCCACCCTATATGCAGGAAGCCCGGAAATGCTGGGGTTGCGGCCTTGTCGTCATTTTGCGAGAAGGCTGTGGAAAGGACTTTTTCATGCTCACACGCACGGATATCGAGACAAATATGTTGCCGGTCGCCGGCTCGCCGCCCGTTCGCTGGCGAATCTCGGAAGGTCTCGTGCCTTACGAACAGGCGATAGAGGAGATGGAACGAGAAGTTGCCGCCATCGCCAACGGTGAGGCCGATGAACTCGTCTGGCTTCTGGAACACCCGCCTCTCTATACCGCAGGCACCAGCGCCGACGCTGTCGACCTCATAGAGCCGGATCGTTTCCCGGTCTTCGCCACGGGTCGCGGCGGTGAATATACCTATCACGGGCCGGGACAGCGCGTCGTTTACGTCATGCTCGACCTGAAGCGGCGGCGGCAGGATGTCCGCGCCTATGTGGCAGCGCTAGAAAACGTCATCATCCGCACGCTCGACAAGATGAATGTCCGTGGCGAGCGGCGCGAGGACCGGGTCGGCGTCTGGGTCAGGCGTCCGGAAAAACCGCTGCTTCCCGGTGGAGGCATGGCCGAGGACAAGATCGCCGCCCTCGGCATCCGCCTGCGCAAATGGGTAAGCTTCCACGGGCTGTCGATCAATGTCGATCCAGACCTCACGCATTTTTCCGGCATCGTTCCCTGTGGCATCAGCGCCTATGGTGTCACCAGCCTTGTCGATCTCGGATTGCCGGTTATGATCGGCGACGTCGACGTTCTGCTGAGTGAGGCCTTCGAGGAGGTTTTCGGCCCGGCAGTGCCCGAAGCCGGCTCCGGCGGCTGAACCCGCCGCAACCTTTGCCGCTATCAGGTGTTTCCAACATCGATCACCATAAGAGGAGGAACGACCATGTTCACAACGTCAGCCTATGCCTGCGATGACGGTTCTTCACCGATGAAGCTCGCGACCATCAAGCGTCGCGATCCCGGCCCGCGCGATGTCGAAATCGACATCGAATTCTGTGGCGTCTGCCATTCCGATATTCATACGGCCCGCAGCGAATGGCCGGGATCCCTCTACCCCTGCGTTCCCGGCCATGAAATCATCGGCCGCGTCGGCCGGGTGGGTGCGCAGGTTACCAAGTTCAAGGCGGGTGACCGCGTCGGCGTCGGCTGTATCGTCGACAGTTGCCGTGAGTGCGCAAGCTGCGCCGAAGGGCTGGAGCAATATTGCGAAAACGGCATGACCGGCACCTATAACTCGCCGGATAAGGCGATGGGCGGCGGCGCGCATACGCTTGGCGGTTATTCCGCCCATGTGGTCGTCGATGACCGCTATGTACTCAATATTCCCGAAGGGCTGGATCCCGCCGCCGCAGCACCGCTGCTCTGCGCCGGCATAACCACCTATTCGCCGCTGCGGCACTGGAACGCTGGTCCCGGCAAGCGTGTCGGTGTCGTCGGTCTCGGCGGCCTCGGCCATATGGCAGTCAAGATCGCCAATGCTATGGGTGCAACCGTGGTGATGATCACGACGTCACCCGGCAAGGCGGAAGATGCGAAAAAGCTCGGCGCCCATGAGGTGATCATCTCGCGCGACCCCGAGCAGATGAACAAGGCCGCTTCCAGCCTCGATCTCATCATCGATGCGGTTGCCGCCGACCACGACATCAACGCCTATCTTGCGCTGCTGAAGCGGGATGGTGCGCTGGTGCAGGTCGGAGCGCCTGAAAAGCCGCTATCGGTGCACGCGTTCAGCCTCATCCCCGGCCGCAAGACTTTTGCCGGTTCGATGATCGGCGGTATTCCGGAAACCCAGGAGATGCTGGATTTCTGCGCTGAAAAGGGCATCGCCGCCGAAATCGAGATGATCAATATCGATCAGATCAATGACGCTTATGAACGCATGATAAAAAGCGATGTGCGTTATCGCTTTGTCATTGATATGAAGAGCTTGCCGCGCCAGAAGGCCGCCTGACCTTTCGAGGAGGGGCGCCTTCTGGCGCTCCTTTTCCTCGTTGGACCTTTTGGTTGAAAGCGCAGCCCGATCCATGACCAGCCAGACCGGTTTCAACGATGTCGCCAAGGGCATGACCATCATGGCCGGCTGCATGTTCGTGCTGCCAATCATGGATGCCATTGCCAAATACATGGCAGTAAGCGGGGGGATGTCGCCGGCGCAGGTGACCTTTTACCGCTTCTTTTTCCAGCTTCTGTGCACCCTGCCCCTGCTGCTTCTGATGTCGCCGAAAGCGCTGTTCAGCGCTAAACGGCCGTGGATGAACTGCCTGCGTGGCGTGCTGCACGCAGCCGCCAGCCTGATGTTCTTCGCCGCCGTCAAATACATGCCGCTCGCCGATGTCTTTGCGATCTATTTCGTCGAGCCCTTCATGCTGACGATGATGTCTGCCCTCTTCCTCGGGGAGAAAGTCGGCTGGAAGCGCTGGATGGCGATTGTGGTGGGTTTCGGCGGTGCGCTGATCGTCATTCAACCGAGTTTCGAAATCTTCGGCTGGACATCGCTTCTGCCGGTCGCCTGCGCATTTTTGTATACGCTCTATCTGTTCCTGAACCGCGCCATCGGCGATGCCGACAGCCCGCTCGTCATGCAGACCATGTCCGGCATTGCCGGCACGGTGTTCATGGGCGTGGCACTGCTGGCCGGTCACGCGCTTGGCGACAAGGATTTCGCCGTCTCGCTTCCGCAATCCGGCTTTACCCTTTTTCTGCTCATCTTGCTGGGATCGATATCCGGCTACATGCACCTGCTCATCGTCAGGGCATTCAGGATGGCGCCGCTGTCGCTGCTGGCACCGTTCCAGTATTTCGAGATCATTTCGGCGACGGTTCTCGGTTACGCGCTGTTTTCGGATTTCCCGACGCCGTCGAAATGGCTCGGTATCCTCATCATCGTCGCATCCGGCCTGTTCATCATCTGGCGCGAACGCGTGCAGGCTCAAGCGAACCCGCCGCTCGACGGGCAATGACGCCCAGAACGCTTTCAGGCGCCCGAGGGCTGCGGCCCTTCGTCGTGATGGTCCTGCGCCTCCACGAGGCTGCCGAGCAGCCACAGCGAAACCTCGGCGGCCTCTCCGGCGGATTTGAAGCGATATGAGCCGCTATATTTCGGCGTATCGAAAAAGGTGACAACGAAACCGTCACCGCTTTCCAGACTTTCGACCCTTATCCGCTCGGGATCGATCATCAGGCACACATAATGGGATCCCATATTGCGCATGAAGCCGGCCTTGTTGTCGTGCAGCCGCACGAAGGCAGCACCACCATCCACCGTCATATGTAGGCTTCTGATCGCCTCATTGGGAAAAGCGCGGGCGAAATCCATGATCGCCTGCCCCACATCGTGGCTGTTATCCTCATCCGTCGCCCGCGTCATGCGCCAGGCATAAACAGCGAAGACCGCAAGCAGCACGAAAACGATAATCCAGATCGCAATACTCATCCGGGACGCTCCCTCAGCACCGAAACATCACGATTCGCGAATCGAAACGATGCGAACCCGGATCAGGGTCATAAAGGCCGAGGCTTGCGTGAAGTGTGGCTTCGCGAAAATGGCATAGATTCATCCACACCGCGCGTGGGAATCAGAAACGCTTGAGGAAAGACGCTCTTGCCAGCAGCCATTGCCGACGAAGCTGCGACAGTTGCACTTCGCCTTCGAACACGCCTGCCCCCGCCTTTCTGGCCGCGGCGATGACCGGACCGGACAAAGCGACGGGAAGATAGGCCGCAAAGATATTCCTGGAAATCTTCGCGCGTCTCGCCTTCTCGATATGATCCAGCGCATGCGTTGCGAAAATCTCGATGGCGATGCCGATGCGCTGCTTGTCGTCACCTTCGAGAAACGTCTCGCGATCGAGCCCGGCAGCCGCCAGCATGTCGGCGGGAATATAGACCTGCCCGCGACGCCGGTGCAGCGGCATCAGCAGCAGAATACCGGCCATGGCCTGCGCCACACCCGCATGTCCCGCCGCTTCCGCGCTGGCCGACGCATCTTCCGGTGAAAGCACAAGGCTTGCAAGCTGAATCAGCGCCGAGGCGGTCTCCCCGGCATAACCTTCAAGGGCGTTGCGATCCTCGAACAGGTCGTCATAGAGATCGAAGATACGCGCCTCGATCATATTGGAGAGCACCGTTCGCGGCAGGCGATATTGCTCGATCGTGGTCAAAAGTGCCGTGGCAACCGGGTGGGACTGGCTGTCGCCGTGCGCATTACCTTCCAGAAGGTCACGCCACCATTGCATGCGCACTTCACCGGGCAGCGCCTCGCGCACGGAATCACGGATACGGGCGATTTCGGCATTGAACGCATAAAGTGCTGCGAGTGCGGCGCGCCTGTCGGCCGGTGACAGAAGGCAGGCGAGATAGCGGTCGCGATCAGTGTCGCGCAGCGTCGCGAGGCAGACGTCGAGATTTTCTGTGGGTGCCATGGTTCCCCGCGCGAAACGTCCTGTCAGCCTTCGACCGCAATCAGCGCAGCAGCCACGGCGCGCGATTCCGAAAGCATGATGTTATAGGTGCGCACGGCAGCACCCGTACTCATCGGATCAACCGAAATGCCCGCTGCCCTGAAGGCCTCGCGCAATTCCTTCGGCAAGACCCGCATGCCATCGCCCGTGCCGATCAAAAGCACTTCGATATCCTGCGCATCGGCCAGAACCTTGTCGAAATGCGCAAGCGTAAATTCCTTCACATCGACAGGGCTCCAGCCGTGAATGCCCGAAGGCAGGCACAGAAGCGAACCGCGATGCGACATTTCGGCAAAGCGGAAACCGCCATTGCCATAGGCATCAATGGGCGCCCGGCCGGGAAAATGGGCCGGGCGTATTTCGATCCCGCCGGCCATCAGACGGCAGGCTTGCCGCCGATGGCGTTGGTCTTGTCGTCCTTCTCGTCTTCCGCATCCTTGTTATCGGGACGCAGCTTGAAGGCGATCAGCACCGGAGCGGCGATGTAGAGCGACGAGAACACACCGATACCGACGCCGAACAGCATGGCGAAGGTGAAGGAGCGGATGACTTCGCCACCGAAGAGATACAGCGACAGAAGCGCCAGAAGCACGGTCAGACCGGTAAGGATCGTACGCGACAGCGTCTGGTTCAGCGACACATCGATGATCATCGACAACGGCATCTTTTTATAACGCCTGAGGTTTTCGCGGATACGGTCATAGATGACGACGGTGTCGTTCAGCGAATAACCGATGATCGTCAGGATCGCCGCGATACTGGTCAGGTTGAACTCTATCCCGAGGAAGACGAACAGGCCGATGGTGAAGACCACGTCGTGCACCATCGAGATGACCGCGCCGAGCGCAAACTGCCACTCGAAGCGAACCCAGATGTAGACCATGATCGCCGCCATGGCGAGCAGAACGCCGATAGTAGACGTGACGGTCAGGTCACCCGATACGGCTGGGCCAACCACTTCCACGCGACGGAAATCATACTTGTCCTGCAGTTCGCCGCGCACCAGGGTGATGGCAGACTGCTCGGCATTTTCGCCACCGTCCTGCGCCTGAATGCGGATGAGAACGTCCTGCGGCGTGCCGAAATTCTGCGCCTGGATTTCACCGAGGTTCAGCTGGTTCAGACGCTCGCGGATGTCTGCGAGATCGGCTTCACCCTGCTTGGCGCGCACTTCGATGACCGAGCCGCCCTGGAAGTCGATGCCGAGGTTCAGGCCCTTGCCGATGAAGCCGCCGACACAGGCGAGCATGATGACGCCGGTGATCATGAACACCACGCGACGGTAGCGCATGAACGGAATGTCGCGGCCATCGAACATGGCGGTGCGAACACCCTTCGGCAGATGTTTCGGACGGCTGCGGCGAACCCAGTAGCCGAACATCCATGCCGTCAGCGTATAGGCCGTGAAGACGGTGGTGATGATACCGACCGCAAGCGTGACGGCGAAGCCCTTGACGGGACCGGTGCCCATGTAAAACAGCACGCTTGCCACGATCAGGGTCGTCAGGTTGGCGTCGATAATGGTCGCAAACGCTCGCGTGAAGCCGTTATCCAGCGACTGGATCAGCGGTTTGCCGCTCTTCACCTCCTCGCGGATTCGCTCATAGATCAGAACGTTGGAATCCACCGCCATACCGATCGTCAGAACGATACCGGCAATACCTGGCAAGGTCAGCGTTGATCCTATCACACTGAGGACAGCGAGCAGCATGACGACGTTGACGATGAGCGCAATGTTCGCGAGCAGGCCGAAGAAGCCGTAGAAGACGAACATGAAGATGAGGACGCCGACGGCGCCGATGACGCTTGCCGTCAGACCGGCGGTAATGGAGTCGTTACCGAGGCTTGGGCCGACGGTGCGTTCCTCAACCACGGTCAGCGTGGCCGGAAGCGCACCTGCGCGCAACAGCACTGCGAGGTCGTTGGCGCCCTGAACCGAGAAGCTGCCGGAAATCTGTCCCGAACCGCCGATGATCGGCTCGCGGATAACAGGGGCGGAGATGACCTGGTTGTCGAGCACGATGGCGAAAGGCTTGCCGACATTCTGCTGCGTCGCCTGCGCAAAGCGCTGCGCGCCGCGGCTGTCGAAGCGGAAGGTGACAACAGGTTCGTTGGTCTGCTGGTTGAAGCTTGCCTGCGCGTCGACGAGATTGTCGCCGGAAACGAGTGCGCGGCGTTCCACCAGATAGGGAACCGGCGGGTCGTCCTGCGAATAGAGAACCTCGGACGTTGCGGGCGGACGGCCGTTCATCGCTTCCTGCACCGGCATCGTCGTGTCGACCATGCGGAAGGACAGCTTTGCCGTCTGGTTGAGAAGCGATTTCAGGCGCTGCGGATCCTGAAGGCCCGGCACCTGCACGATGATGCGGTCGGAGCCCTGACGCTGGATGAGCGGCTCGGTGGTGCCGACTTCGTCAACGCGGCGGCGCACGACTTCGATGGACTGCGAAACGGCCGAGGACAGGCGGTAATCGACGCCTTCATCTGTCAGGTTGAGCCGCAGCAGATTGTCGCCGCCGTCGCTCATCGTCACTTCGGTGATGGAACCGCCGACCAGCGTTCCGGCGGACACCGGCAGCGTCAGATCGCGAAGTGCGGTTTTGGCCGCTTCGTATTGAGCGGGATCGCTGATGCGAACCTGAATCTGCTGGCCGTTGCCGGTCAGGCCCGAATAGCGGATGTTGGCATCGCGAAGCTGCGTGCGCACATCACCCACGATGGTTTCGAGACGTTCCTTGACGATGTCGGAACGCTCGATCTTGAGCATGATGTGCGAACCGCCCTGAAGGTCGAGACCGAGCGTTACCTTATTGTTCTTGTACCAGGCAGGCATGCTCTCCAGCTGTTTGTCCGAAAACAGGTTTGGAGAGGCGATGACGACGCTTGCCAGCACAAGCAGCCAGATGAAGACTGTTTTCCAACGGGAAAAATGAAGCATTTCGATCTCGGTCAGGGTTGGGGTTGCGCGATTGGCGCAACCCGTCAAACTTCGGAAGCGGGCGTTCGGTTATCCGGCAGGATCAGGAAGCGGCTTCCGTCTTGACCACTTCGCCCTTCACGCGCACTTCGGCAATGTATGCACGAGCGGCACGGATTTTCACGCCTTCGGCGATTTCGACTTCGAGTTCGTTGTCATCGATGACCTTGATCACCTTGCCGACGATGCCGCCGCCGAGAACGACCTGATCGCCACGGCGAATATTGGTCAGCGTTTCCTGGCGCTTCTTCATCTGCGCGCGCTGCGGGCGGATAAGGAAAAAGTACCAGACCACCATAAGCGGCGCAAACAGGAAAAGCATTTCAAGGCCGGACCCGAAGGCCGATGCGCTGCCCGTCGCGTCCTGGGCAAAAGCTTGACTAATGAACATATAAAACTCCTCAACGATTACAGCACGACCTCGTATGCCGCCCCAGCTTTCAAGCCGCCGGAATATAGTGGGGAACGCCGGGATTGCAACAGATGCAGGCCCCCCGCCGTACCGATTCCGGACCTCTTAACCTTTATGGGCTGGAAACGCCATGCTAGGCCGGGCCGAAAACATCGTTTTGAACACCAGATAAGCGGAAGAAACACCATGATTCGAGAAGAGACGGCCACCCTGCTTCTTGCCGAACTGCGTAGACTGAACGTTGCCGTGGAACGGCTCGCCGGCCCAGCACCCGCCATAAACGACTGGAATGCAGCGGATTGCTTCGTCTGGGTGCCGGTCAATTCCTTTTTGCAGCCGGTTTCCCGCCCGAACCGTATCGCGCTGAAACTCATTCGCGGCGTCGATCATGTGCGCGACATCCTGCACGAAAACACGCTGCGTTTTGCCGATGGTTTTCCCGCCAACAACGTGCTCCTCTGGGGCGCACGCGGCATGGGCAAATCCTCGCTGGTAAAGGCCGTTCACGAAGATGTGCGCGCCGCAAGCGGTGTTCCCCTGAAGCTGGTCGAGGTGCATCGCGAGGATATCCACACCCTGCCCGCTTTGCTCGATATATTGAAAGCCTCGGGTGAGCGCGTCATCGTTTTCTGCGATGACCTCTCCTTCGATCACGACGACACGGCCTACAAGTCGCTGAAGGCAGCGCTCGATGGCGGCATCGAGGGGCGGCCGGACAATGTGCTGTTTTACGCAACCTCCAACCGCCGTCATCTTCTTCCCCGCCACATGATGGAAAACGAGCAATCGACCGCCATCAATCCTTCGGAAGCGGTGGAAGAAAAGGTCTCGCTGTCGGATCGCTTCGGCCTGTGGCTCGGCTTCCACAAATGTGGCCAGGAAGACTATCTGACGATGATCGACAGCTATGCGGCGCATTTCGATCTCGGCCTCGATCACGACACCCTGCATCACGAAGCGCTGGAATGGGCGACCACACGCGGTGGCCGCTCGGGCCGCGTCGCCTGGCAATATATTCAGGATGCCGCCGGGCGCCTGAGAAAATCGATCGACAGATAACGCCACCGTGACATCAGGCGAGAGCCGGTGTCGTTGCGGCTATAGGCGTTGTCGTATTCCCGACCGCCACATCGCCCGCCAAATGGTTTGCTGCACATATCCGGCGTAACGCCGGGTATCTGCGGCGGGCGGTGATCAAGAGACAGGCGACGTTTGTCCAAACGCGCCGATTGCTCTTCTTTCCATCCCTTCGCCGATTGAGATTCCGCGCGAGCCGCATACCGGTTCGCGCATGAGTTTTGACGACACCCTGTCCGCGGAGGAGCGGGCCGGCATTGGTGTTCAACCCAAGGAGGAGATGGATATGAGCAAAAACAGAGGCGTCGTTTACCTGAGGCCCGGCCAGGTCGAGGTCCGCGACATCGACGACCCGAAGCTGGAGGCGCCGGATGGCCGCCGTATCGAGCATGGTGTCATTCTCAAGGTTATTTCTACGAATATCTGCGGTTCCGACCAGCATATGGTGCGCGGCCGCACCTCGGCGATGCCCGGCCTCGTCCTCGGTCATGAAATCACCGGCGAAGTCATCGAAAAAGGCGTCGACGTCGAGATGCTTGAAATCGGCGATATCGTGTCGGTGCCGTTCAACGTTGCCTGTGGTCGCTGCCGCTGCTGCAAGTCGCAGGATACCGGCGTCTGCCTGACGGTGAACCCCGCGCGTGCCGGCGGCGCTTACGGTTATGTCGATATGGGCGGCTGGATCGGCGGACAGGCCAGATACGTCACCATCCCCTATGCCGACTTCAACCTTCTGAAATTCCCCGACCGCGATCGCGCAATGTCCAAGATCCGCGACCTCACCATGCTCTCCGACATCCTGCCGACCGGCTTCCACGGTGCGGTCAAGGCAGGCGTCGGCGTCGGCTCCACGGTCTATGTTGCGGGCGCCGGCCCGGTTGGTCTCGCGGCTGCCGCCTCCGCCCGTATTCTCGGTGCTGCCGTCGTCATGGTCGGTGATTTCAACAAGGATCGCCTTGCACACGCCGCCAAAGTCGGCTTCGAGCCCGTCGATCTTTCCAAGGGCGACCGTCTGGGCGACATGATTGCCGAGGTCGTCGGCACCAACGAGGTGGACAGCGCCATCGACGCTGTGGGTTTCGAAGCACGCGGCCATGCGGGCGGCGAACAGCCTGCCATCGTTCTCAACCAGATGATGGAAATCACCCGCGCTGCCGGCTCTATCGGCATTCCGGGCCTTTACGTCACCGAAGACCCCGGCGCGGTCGATGCCGCGGCAAAGCAGGGCAGCCTGTCGCTACGCTTCGGCCTCGGCTGGGCAAAGGCCCAGTCCTTCCATACCGGCCAGACGCCAGTGCTGAAGTACAACCGTCAGCTCATGCAGGCGATCCTGCATGACCGCCTGCCCATTGCCGACATCGTCAACGCCAAGATCATCGCACTCGATGATGCCGTGCAGGGATATGAGAGCTTCGATCAGGGTGCTGCAACCAAG
The DNA here is from genome assembly GCF_030757975.1 of Rhizobium sp. AN73. Taxonomy (NCBI): domain Bacteria; kingdom Pseudomonadati; phylum Pseudomonadota; class Alphaproteobacteria; order Hyphomicrobiales; family Rhizobiaceae; genus Rhizobium; species Rhizobium sp. AN73. Next base: position 1,024,462 of record NZ_JARWME010000002.1, on the reverse strand, counting down.
TTCGTCCTCGATCCGCATGGCGATCTGCTGAAGTCGGCCTGATAACGGCGGTTCAAGACCCACACTATTGGAAACACCCGCGACAACATTTGTCGCGGGTGTTTTTTGCCTGCATTCGCACTGTCACCACCAGGTGAAAATCATGGGTCGACCACAGGCATCGTCTCCAGCTCGGAGATAGCCAGCGATGAGAGGTAGGGCCGGAACAGGCTGGATACCTGCCGAAGCCCCCAGTCCAGTTGCTGCGGCCCGAACTCAGTAACGCCTTCCTGCAGGTTGAGGTAAGCCGCCCAATAGGTCGAGACGATCCATAGATTTGTAAGAAGCGCCGCCCGCTCGCTTTCTGGAATCTCTGCAAGCCCCGCCTTCTCCATCCGGCTGACGATTTCGGCGACGGCAAGGCGCATGGCCGCACTTATGTTGCGCACCGGCTCCACCAGCGCCGGGGCGGAGGAAACAAGACCGACAAGATCGCGGAACAGGAAGCGGTAGTTCCACACCAGCGAAAACCAGAACCGCAGGAAGCCGGCATATGTCGACGCGGCACCTTCGTCCTCTTCGTCGATCCTGGCGACAACCGCCAGCGCATCGGCCTCAAACAGGGCAAACAGAGCCAGCACCAGCGCCTCTTTGGTGCGAAAATGGTAATAGAGATTACCTTCATTGATATTCACCACTCTTGCGATCTCGGCCGTCGTCACATGATCAGGCCCTCGCTCGTTAAACAGTTCGAGAGCAGCGTTGAGAATTCTTTGCCGTGTGGGAGAAGGCCGCCCGGTTTCACTTTTCTTCATTGATCCTCGCCCCACTATTGAAACCTAAGGCATGCACCTTAAATGATTAAAATAAGGTACACACCTTAACAGAGAAGTTTGACTGTTCAACGCGAATATAAGGACCTGCATATGTCCGGCACCGACCTTCGCACGCCGCCCCCGGATACGTCCGGCGCGGTATCCGTCTCCAGATTTGGCACGGCGCGTCTCGCCCTCTCGCTCATCCGCAATCCGCTTAAGGCATTGCCACCGGCGATTTTCAGCGAACCGGCGGTCTTTCTCCGTCTGGGCGGCGGGATGCGGGTACATCTTGCCGATCCCGTGCTTATCCACGAGGCTCTGGTCAAGAACGCCCATCTGCTTGGCAAGGGCGAGGACGTGCGCCGGGCGCTCGGCCCCGCACTCGGGCAAGGTCTTCTGACCGCCGACGGCGATCACTGGAAATGGCAACGACAATCCGTTGCCGCCGCCTTCCGGCACGAGAAACTGCTGGAATTGTTACCCCTCATGGTCGAGGCGGCGCAGCGAACGGAGTTGCGCTGGCGCTCGTCACCTTCCGGCGACATCGATATCGGCCATGAAATGATGCGGACCACCTTCGACATCATTGTCGAAACCATGATGTCCGGCGGCAACGGGATCGATATCGGACACGTCGAGCAAAGCATTACCGACTATCTGAAACCGACCGGCTGGACCTTCGCACTCGCCATGCTGGGAGCACCGGAGTGGCTTCCCCATCCCGGCCGGCGCAAGTCCCGCGCCGCTGTCGATTATCTGCGCTCCAGCCTGTCGACAGTGATCGCGGGCCGGCGACAAAACCCCGTCGACAGGAACGATCTGGTTTCCATGCTGCTTGAGGCGAAGGACCCGGAGACCGGGCGCATGATGAGCGATAAGGAAATCATCGACAATCTGCTCACCTTCATCACCGCCGGTCACGAAACGACCGCGCTCGGTCTTGCGTGGACATTCCACCTGCTATCGCAAAACAGCGATGTGGAAAGCAAGGTCATCGAGGAAATTGGGACCATCACCGGTGGGAAGCCCGTCGCGGCAGAGCACATCGCCCAGCTGACCTATACCAGACAGGTGTTTTCCGAGGCGATGCGGCTTTACCCGCCTGCCCCGGTCGTCACCCGCACGGCATTGCAGGACTTCAAACTCGGCGACCATGATATTCCGGCTGGAACAGTTCTTTATGTACCGATCTATGCAGTCCACCGGCACACGGCACTATGGGACGAACCGGAACGCTTCGACCCTTCACGTTTCGATCCGGAAAAAACCAAGGCGCGCCATCGTTACGCCTATATGCCTTTCGGCGCAGGTCCGCGCGTCTGCATCGGCAATGCATTCGCGATGATGGAAGCCGTCGCTATCCTTACGGTGCTGCTACAGAACGTTCACCTCGAAAACAGATCTGCAACACTTGCAGAGCCGCTCATGAAAGTGACGTTACGGCCGCAGAACCGTCTGATGATGCGGGTCACCAACCGAAAAAACAAATCGCCCGCGACGTGAACCATCGCGGGCGATTATTAATTCTAAAAACTCAGTCGTCACCTGATGGTGACGATCACAGGTCGACGTCGAGGATCGCCATGGAGAAGTTGTACGAGCGGTCGCCGTCCTCGTCATCGATGTAGACAACGCCGAGGAACTCTTCGCCAAGATACACTTCGGCGGAATCGTCTTTGCGCGGACGCGCCTTGACAATCATCTTCTCGTTGAAGGTGCGCTTGAAATAGGCGTCGAGTTTTTTGATTTCGTCGGCTTTCACCACTATTCTCCTGTGCGGTTCGGGTTGGGCCGCTTTTGGCATGGGACAAAGGCCAAAGTAAAGTGAAAGCGGCGCATCATCCGTGTCTTCCACACGGACGAGCGCAATATTCACCACCTGTCAGATATCGGCTCCGATGACCTGATCCATCAGACGCGAGGGTTCCGAACACCCTGCTTCTCCCACCACGCGCGCCGGCACACCGGCAACGGTGGTCTTCGGCGGGACCGCTTTCAGCACCACCGAACCGGCGGCGATGCGCGAGCATGTGCCGATCTCGATATTGCCGAGGATTTTCGCGCCTGCCCCGATCATCACGCCGTTGCCAATCTTCGGGTGACGGTCTGCCCCCTCCTTGCCGGTGCCGCCGAGGGTGACGCCATGCAGAATGGAGACGTTGTCACCGATAATCGCCGTTTCGCCGACCACAAGCCCGGTGGCATGGTCAAGGAAGATGCCCTTGCCGATGCGTGCTGCCGGATTGATATCCGTCTGGAAAATGCTCGACGAGCGGCTTTGCAGATAAAGTGCCAGATCCCTGCGGCCCTTTTGCAGCAGCCAATGGGCAAGGCGATGGGTCTGGATGGCCTGAAACCCCTTGAAATAAAGGAGCGGCTCCATGAAGCGCGTGCAGGCGGGATCACGGTCGTAAACGGCCTGAATATCGACGCGCAGCACGCTGCCCCATTCCGGCCAGTCATCCAGCATGTCCTGGAAGGTCTGGCGCAGGAGAACGGCCTGCATGTCGGGATGATCGAGGAGTTCGCAGATGCGATAGATCACACATTCTTCAAGAGACCGGTGATTGAGGATCGTCGAATAAAGGAAAGCGGAAAGCAGCGGGTCCTGCGCCACGGCGCTTCGCGCCTCATGCAGCAGGCTGCCCCAGATCGGATCGACGATCGCCAGCTGTTCGGGCTGACGGGCCTCGGTACGTGCGACCATGAATGGTCTCCTCGTTTGCAGTGGTCGTTCTTTATACAGAAAAAGACGTGCATAAGAAATGGGATTCGAATGACGACTTTAAAGGCGGCAAGGCTTCAGTTTTTCTTCATGCAGCATGAAAAACCGTTTCTTGCCGCGCCCGCTCAAAGCGAGTGGTAAAACTCCAGAACCGCCGCCTTGAACACCCGGTCGCCAACGGCCAGCATATGGTCGCGGCCGGGGATGTCGATTGCCCGCGCATGCGGCATGATCGCCGCAAGTTCCGCACCGGACCCGGCGATATCGTCGTTGGTTCCGACCGCAATCAGCGTCGGCGCGTCGATCTTTTCCGCCTGTTCGCGTGTGACGAGAACCCGCGAGGTCTCGATACAGGCGGCAAGCGCCAGCCGGTCGCTTTTCGTCTGGTCGGCAAAGGCGCGGAACATACGGCCGCGCTCATGGGTGACGACATCGAGCGAGGGCGCCAGAAGCGCCTCGGCAATCGGATCCCAATCGCCCACGCCTTCCACCATGCCGATGCCGAGCCCGCCGAACACCAGCGAGCGGACACGCTCGGGATGGGCCATGGCCAGAAAGGCCGAAATGCGCGCACCCATCGAATAACCCATCACATGGGCCTCCGCGATGCCGAGATGATTGAGCAGCGCCACCGCATCACCGGCCATGACGGGCGGATAATAGGCTTCCGGATCATGCGGCTTGTCACTTGCGCCATGGCCGCGATTGTCGATGGCGATCACCCGGTAACCCGCATCACCCAGCGTTTTCAGCCAGCCGGGATGCACCCAGTTGACGTTGGCGCTGGAGGCAAAGCCATGAATCAACAGCACCGGATCACCCGCGGGATCGCCCTCGTCAAAATAGGCAAGGCGAAGGCCGTCATGGGAAAAATCGGAAAATTGCGGCGTGTTGAGATTCATCAAGGACATCCTTTTTGCCGGACCATATGGCAGGAAATCGCAATTTTGAACATGTTTTCCTGACGATTTTTATGGAGATGCAATGCGTTTGAGGCTACATATCCGCAGCAATGAGCCCATGCTCGATGACGATCTGCGGCTTAACCACGATATTGCATTTGGAGACAAGCATGGCCGGGCATTCCATTCCCCACTTCCAGAACGATGGCGGACACAGCGTAATCGAGATCGGCGTCAAGGAATTCATGTGCACCGGTGCTTCGGTGCCTTTCGATCATCCCCACATCTTCATCGACATGGGCGACGACAACGAGAAGGTCTGTTCCTACTGCTCCACCCTGTTCCGCTACAATCCGTCGCTGAAGGCCGAGCAGACCAATCCTCCGGGCTGCGTCTTCCATGTGAAGGCCGCCTGACCTTCCATCTATCCTGATCGGGGCGCACCATGCCCATCAAATCCGTAGCCATTGTCGGTGCCGGCATCGCCGGTCTCACCGCTGCCCTCTCTTTTGCCCGGCACGGCGTCGGCTGCGACATCATCGAACAGGCCGGCGAACTGGCAGAAGTCGGTGCGGGCCTGCAGGTGTCGCCGAATGCCGCCCGCATCCTCGCCGAACTCGGCGTGCTGCCCGAGATCGAGGCACGCTGGACCGAGCCGGTCAGCGTTGATCTCGCCGACGGAAAATCGCTTGCCACGCTGTTGTCCCTACCCGTGGGCGCTGCGGCACGCGCACGCTGGGGCGCACCCTATGGCGTTCTTCACCGCTCGACACTGCAAAGCGCGCTTCTCGATGCGGTGACGCGCAATCCGCTCTGCCGCCTGCATCTCGGCAAACGCATCGAAAACGCCACAGCGGATATTATTGCCGCTACCACGTTCCGCGATCATGACCTGATCGTCGGTGCTGATGGTGTCTGGTCGGTCGCCCGTTTTGCCGTCCCCTCCGCTCCCGTCGCCACTTTCTCCGGTAATGTCGCCTGGCGCTTCACCGTTGCCGCAAAAGATGTGCCTTCAGCCATCAACAAAAGCGCAGTCACGGCCTATCTCGGTTCGGGCGGCCATATCGTCGCTTATCCGCTGAAGGAAGTCGGCGGCTTCAACATCGTCGCCATCGCGCTTGGCGCCGATCCCGGTGCAACATGGCGAGCCGAATCGAGCGGTCAGCAGAAGGCCATGCTGTTGGAACAGTTTCGTGGCTGGAGCCCGGATATCGTCCGGCTGCTGGCATCCTCGGAAAATCCGACCTTCTGGCCGCTTTATCAGGCCGGTCCCGGACGCTGGCACAATGGCCGCGATACGGTGCTGATCGGCGACGCCGCCCATGCGATGATGCCCTTTGCCGCACAGGGAGCGGCCATGGCCATCGAGGACGCATTCGAACTGGCAGGCAAGCTGGCCGGCACATCCTTGCCCGCGCCGCAAGCCCTTGCCGCCTTCGAGGCCCTGCGCCTTCCGCGCATAGAAAAGGCCCGCAAGCGGGCCTCTCTCAATCGTTTCGCTTATCATGCCACAGGCCCTGCCCGTCTCGCCCGGAACTTCGTCTTTTCGACGCGTCCGACGGAAGCCTTCCTGAAAGACTTCGACTGGCTTTACGGCTACCGCGCCAAGGGCTGAGGTTAAATCTCAGCCGCGGCGGCAAATCCGGCCTCAAGATCCTTCTTGAGGTCGGCGATATCTTCAAGCCCGACCTGCAGGCGGATCACCGGTCCCTCCGACGGGCCCTTGGCGATGGTCCTGTCGACAAGCGATACCGACACGGCAAGCGATTCGTATCCGCCCCAGGAATAGCCGAGCCCGAAGAAGGTCAGCGCATTCAGAAAAGCTGCCGCCGTCTCTTTGTATTTGCCTTCTTCCGCCTTCAGCACGAAAGAAAACACGCCGCTTGCACCCTTGAAATCGCGCTTCCACAGATCGTGTGTCGGAAAGCTCGGCAGGGCCGGATGCAGAACAGTCACCACATCGTCGCGGCTTTCCAGCCAGGTGGCGATATCGAGGGCGCTTTCCTGGTGGTGCGCCAGCCTGATTCCCATGCTGCGCATGCCGCGCAGGATCTGATAGGCATCATCCGGCGTCACGCAGATGCCGAGATTGGTGTTGGCCTGATAAAGCGCCTTCCAGTGCTTTTCATTGGCCGAGACGAACCCCATCAGCACATCGGAATGCCCGGAGGGGTATTTGGTCGCGGCGTGAATGGAGACGTCGACGCCGAAATCGAGCGGCTTGAAATAAAGCGGCGTCGCCCAGGTATTGTCCATCGTCACCACGCAACCGTGCCTGTGGGCGATTTCGGTGATCAGCCGGACATCCTGAATCTCGAACGTGTTGGAACCCGGTGCTTCCAGATGCACGAGCCTCGTATTCGGCCGGATGAGAGCCTCTATGCCGGCGCCGATCGCAGGATCATAATACTCCACCTCCACACCGAGCTTCTTTAGCATCGTATTGCAGAAGCGGCGCGTCGGAAAATAGACCGAATCGACGATCAGCGCGTGATCGCCTGCACCAAGATAGGCCAGAAACGGCACGGTGATCGCCGCAAGACCCGACGGCACGAGGATCGTTCCGGCGGACCCTTCCAGCTCGTTGACGAGATTGCACAGCGCATCGGTCGTCGGCGTGCCGTGGGTGCCGTAGGTGTATTTCTGATTTTCGGTCGAAAGCGTCTCGGCGTCGGGGAAAAGCACGGTGGAGCCGCGCACGATCGGGGGATTGACGAAACCGAAACAGTCCGCGGGATCGTTGCCGCCATGGGTCAGGCGCGTATTCACACCTGCGGCGGAAAGCAGGTCATTTGTCTTGGTCATTTCAGATCAGCTTTCGAAGGGATATTGACGCGAGCGACAATGCGGAGAGCCGAAGGCAAGGTCAAGTCCCGAGAACCATCCGCCAAACCAGCAATTGATCCACTTCGTAACAGCATACAAGAAGTATACAAAAATCGTGCAAGTGCAATTTTTCGCAAAAATATGCTTATATTTTCACCCTTTGCACACTTCCCGACCAAAAATTGGAAAATTCCGTTTTATAGGCACAATTATTGCCAGCACGTCTTGACCCCGCTGCCAATTACGATTGTGATAGAAAAAGCGGATCGAAAAGATCTTGCTGAAGGGGGGAGCTGGGGCAAAAACAATATGCCGGTCCTCTTCCGATTGACGATAACAAACAAAGGTTGGGAAAAATGAAAAAGGCAATTCTGTCGGCCGTTATCGGCGCAGCAGTTTTGGGAGGAGCCTCGGTCGCTTCGGCTGCGACGCTTCAGGACGTGAAGTCGAAAGGTTTCGTCACCTGCGGTGTGAGCGCCGGCATTCCGGGATTTTCCAATCCCGATGACAAGGGCGAATGGTCCGGCATCGACGTGGACTATTGCCGTGGTATTGCCACTGCGGTTTTCGGCGATCCTACCAAGGCTAAATTCGTCGCTCTTTCGAGCAAGGACCGTTTTCCGGCGCTCCAGTCTGGCGAGGTCGACGTTCTGACCCGTAACACCACCTGGACGATCAGCCGCGACACCTCGCTCGGCTTCAACTTCCGCACCGTCAACTACTATGACGGCCAGGGTTTCATCGCCAAGAAGGGCCTCAACGTGAAGTCCGCTCTCGAGCTTTCCGGCGCCGCCGTCTGCGTTCAGACCGGCACGACCACCGAGCTCAATCTTGCCGACTATTTCAAGACCAACAATCTGCAGTACAACCCGGTCGTTTTCGAAAAGGAATCCGACGCGACGTCTGCATATGACTCCGGTCGTTGCGACGTTTACACCACCGACCAGTCCGGTCTTTACGCCATCCGTCTCAAGCTGAAGAACCCGGACGACAACGTCGTTCTGCCTGAAGTCATCTCCAAGGAGCCGCTTGGACCGGCCGTTCGCCAGGGCGACGACCAGTGGTTCGACATCGTCAGCTGGGTTCACTACGCGATGGTCAATGCCGAAGAACTGGGCATCACCTCCAAGAACGTCGACGAGCAGAAGAACAGCGCCAACCCCGATATCAAGCGTCTGCTCGGCACTGAAGAAGGCACCAAGATCGGTACCGATCTCGGCGTAACGAACGACTGGGCCTACAACATCGTCAAGAAGGTCGGCAACTACGGCGAAGTCTTCGACCGTAACGTTGGCGCCGGCTCGCCGCTGAAGATCGAGCGTGGCCAGAACGCGCTGTGGACCAAGGGCGGCCTGCAATACGCACCGCCGGTTCGTTGATCGGCCCCATCGTTGGCTAAAGACTGAAGGGAGGCTGGGCAATGCCCGGCCTCCACTTGAAATTATACAATAAGCTCGCAAAGAGCATATAAAAGGGAAAGGTGCCTATGGCAGGCAACGCGGTCAGTTCGCAACGATCGCGCGCGCAAAGCGCGTCGTCATTTATCAACGATCCACGTATACGCGGAATTTTCTATCAGGTTCTGACAGTCGTCATCCTGGCCGCCTTCGTCTGGGTCATAGTGACGAATACGATCACCAATCTTCAACGGTCAAACATTTCGTCCGGCTTCGGCTTCCTCAACGGAAGAGCCGGTTTCGATATCGGCCAGTCGCTGATCGCTTATACCAGCGACGCGACCTATGGCCGGGCATTGCTCGTTGGTATTCTCAACACGATCCAGGTCGCATTTTTCGGCATCATCGCCGCCTCGATCATCGGTTTCATCGTCGGTATCGCCCGGCTGTCCAACAACTGGCTGATCTCCAAGCTGGCGCAGGCCTACGTGGAAATCTTCCGCAACATCCCGCCCCTGCTCGTCATCTTCTTCTGGTACAAGGGCGTCATCTCGGTTCTGCCGCAGGCACGCGATTCACTGGTGCTTCCGCTCGGAAGTTACCTCAACAATCGCGGTTTCTTCTTTCCCAAGCCGCTTTGGGGAGACGGTACGTGGCTGATACCGCTCGCCTTTCTGGTCGCCGCCGTCATCAGCTTCTTCATTTACCGCTGGGCAAAGGCCAGGCAGGAGAAAACCGGCCAGCAGTTCCGCACCGGGATCACGGCCACACTTCTCCTCATCGGCCTTCCCGCCGCGACATTTCTCGCGCTTGGCTCGCCGCTGACCTTCGATTACCCGATTGCCGGACGGTTCAACCTTGCGGGCGGCGCGGTCGTTGCACCTGAATTCATGTCGCTGTTTCTGGCGCTTTCCTTCTACACCGCCTCCTTCATCGCCGAGATCGTTCGCGGCGGCATCAAGGCCGTGGCGAAGGGACAGACCGAGGCAGCGGAGGCGTTGGGTCTTCGCGCCAGCACGACGACACGTCTCATCGTCGTTCCGCAGGCGATGCGCATCATTATCCCGCCGCTGACAAGCCAGTATCTCAACCTGACCAAGAATTCCTCGCTTGCGGTCGCTGTCGGTTTCGCCGACATCGTCTCCGTCGGCGGCACGATCCTGAACCAGACGGGTCAGGCGGTCGAAGTTGTCGCTATCTGGCTCGTTCTCTATCTCTCGCTGTCCATTCTCACGGCCTTGGTCATGAACTGGTTGAACGCGAAAATGGCCCTGGTGGAGAGATAACAGATGACAACAAGCAATCACGCTTTCGTGCGCCACACCATTGAAGAAGCCAAACCCGCGCCTTCAAGCGCGGTTGGCATCGGCCATTGGCTGCGCACCAAACTTTTCGCCACGCCGAAGGACACCGTCCTTACGGTTCTTGCCATCGCGTTCCTCGCCTATCTTCTGCCGCCAATCTTCAAATGGCTGTTCGTAGACGCGGCATGGACCGGCACGGATCGCATCGCCTGCCTGACCGCCTCCCAGGGCGGCGCGCTTCCCGATGGCCAGTCGGGGGCCTGCTGGGCCTTCGTCTCGGCGAAATTCGGCCAGATCATGTTTGGCCGTTACCCCATCGACGAGCGCTGGCGGCCTATCCTCGTGATGGTGATGTTCACCATCCTGTTGATACCGATGCTCATCCCGAAAGCGCCATTCAAGCGGATCAACACGCTGGCGCTTTTCATCGTCCTGCCGGTCATCGCGTTTTTCCTTCTCATCGGCGGCGTCTTCGGCTTGCCGGTGGTGGAAACGCAGCTCTGGGGCGGCCTGATGGTCACCCTGATCCTGTCGTTCTTCGGAATAGCAGTATCCCTGCCCTTCGGCATTCTTCTGGCACTCGGCCGGCGGTCGAACCTGCCTGTCATCAAAATGCTGTGCGTGCTTTTCATCGAAGTTATCAGAGGCATTCCCCTGATCACCGTGCTGTTCTTCGCCAGCATCATGCTACCGCTGTTCCTTCCTGATGGATGGACCTTCGACAAGTTCCTGCGCGCTCTGGTCGGCGTGTCGCTCTTCTCCTCGGCCTATATGGCAGAGGTGATCCGTGGCGGCCTGCAGGCCATCCCGAAAGGTCAATATGAAGGGGCGGATTCGCTCGGCCTGAACTATTGGCAAAAAACCCGACTGATCGTATTGCCGCAGGCGCTGAAGCTCGTCATTCCGGGCATCGTCAACACCTTCATCGGGCTTTTCAAGGACACGTCGCTGGTCTCGATCATCGGCATGTTCGACCTGCTCGGTATTGTCACACTCAACCAATCGGATGCGAACTGGGCGACACCCGTCACCGCGATGACGGGCTATATTTTCGCCGGGTTCATATTCTGGATATTCTGCTTCGGCATGTCGCGTTATTCGCTGTTCATGGAACGGCACCTCGACACCGGGCATAAACGATAAGGGACGCTCAAAATGGCAGAAACCCAAACAAAAAAACTGGCCGTTTCGACAACGGACGTGGCGATCGAACTCGTCGGCATGAACAAGTGGTATGGTGACTTCCACGTCCTGCGCGACATCAACCTGAAAGTGATGAAAGGCGAGCGCATCGTCATTGCCGGCCCTTCGGGGTCGGGCAAATCGACCATGATCCGCTGTATAAACCGGCTGGAAGAACATCAGTCCGGGCTGATCAACGTCGATGGCATCGAGCTTACCAACGACCTGAAAAAGATCGACGAGGTGCGTCGTGAAGTCGGGATGGTGTTCCAGCACTTCAACCTCTTCCCGCATCTGACGATCCTCGAGAACTGCACGCTGGCACCGATCTGGGTTCGCAAGATGCCCAAGAAGGAAGCCGAAGAAGTGGCGATGCACTATCTGAAGCGCGTCAAGATCCCCGAGCAGGCGCACAAGTACCCCGGCCAGCTTTCCGGCGGCCAGCAGCAGCGTGTGGCGATTGCCCGCTCGCTGTGCATGAAGCCAAAGATCATGCTGTTCGATGAGCCGACCTCGGCGCTCGACCCGGAAATGGTCAAGGAAGTGCTGGACACCATGGTCAGCCTTGCCGAAGACGGCATGACGATGCTGTGCGTAACCCACGAAATGGGTTTCGCCCGCCAGGTCGCCAACCGCGTCATCTTCATGGACCAGGGCCAGATCGTCGAACAGAACTCGCCTGCCGAGTTCTTCGACAACCCGCAGCACGAACGCACCAGACTGTTCCTCAGCCAGATTCTGCATTGATCATTTAACAAACGTCTGGAACGAGCGTTTTTCAACTTGCGAACTCAAAAACGGGACCTCACGGTCCCGTTTCTTTTAGGAGACTAAACGGAAGACCGCAAATGAAGCCGGGTTATCTTTATTTTTTGTTCCGATCCAAGCAACAATACTTGAAATTATAATTGGCTATGTCGATATATTTGTAGCGACGATTTGATCGCGGCCTTGGATATATTATGAAATGGATGGTTTGCTTGTATTTCTAGGAGACGTATTAAGCGGCATGATATCCAGCAGTCCCTCGAAATCAATTTTTGTGCGGTGGATCGCATACGCGATCAATGCAATCATAGTGATACTCATGGGTCTTTTGATTTATGGAAAATACCTGACTTGATTTTCGCTGGCCGACATCAAAGAGAAACCACACGTTTCGCAAAGCAATTGATGCCGAGCCATATTGCTTAAGAAAAACAGCACTACTCCAACCGATTAACCATCTGTTACGAAACAAGAATCCTTGTTTTGCAGGGCTTCTAGCGGCCTATGTCATTTTTTTGTCAAATCATGCATTTTTCCGCTTGCGGACCACGGGGAGCCTGACTATAAGGGCGCCACACCACAAGCGCACGCGCCCTTCGTCTATCGGTTAGGACGTCAGATTTTCATTCTGAAAAGAGGGGTTCGACTCCCCTAGGGCGTGCCACTTGCTTTCGTGTACTCTTCCCCAAACTGCCCATACTGCTTGAAAAGCACTCATCGTTTTCCGTTTGGGTCACAGCTCTTGCCGTTACGGCGATGGATTGCCCGAAACCAATTTCCCTGTCGCATCCCGAACCATCAGCTCCGTGGCTTGCTGACGCCGGCTAAGGCTTCGCAAACCGCTGACATCCGTTCGGCACGGTAAAAGCCCCGCTTTTTCGGTAGACGATAGGGGCGTTATTTCAAAGTCTTGGCGCTTCCATCACGGTTTTCCACAGCCCTCAGGCCTTGCTTAAAAAAACTCGCCGGGAAGCAAGAAAAATCGATTTTTCCGCTTGCGGACCACGGGGAGCCTGACTATAAGGGCGCCACACCACAAGCGCACGCGCCCTTCGTCTATCGGTTAGGACGTCAGATTTTCATTCTGAAAAGAGGGGTTCGACTCCCCTAGGGCGTGCCACTTGCTTCTCCTTGAAAATCAGTACTCTGCATTAAAATCTTCACGCGATGCGTGAGAATGAAGACGCATGCCGTTTCCGACCGTCCGTAAGCTTTTCCCGTAAAATACAAGTTTGATCCGCAGCCCCGTCAGGGTGCGAAAGCCGCGTCCAGAACGCGCAGCTGCACACGCCTCTGGCCCTGCCATAGATCGGCGCCCACGGTGCCTGCGACGTGGATGGACCTCCCACGCGCATTCAGCAGCATCTGCCCCAGAGGCGCCTCTGCGGCGCGGAATGCGATGCCGTCCAGCCGTGAGCCATCCATGGCCTCCAGCGTGATCTTGACGTGGGCCGTGCCGACGAGACGCACATCACGCAGCCGGTGGGCAGGCACGGCGAAGATCGGCTGCGAATGGCCCGATCCGTAGGGACCGGCCTGTTCCAGCTGGTCGACAAGCTGCAAGGTTGCACCGGACGCGCCGATCGCGCCGTCGATCTTCAGCACGCTGCTTTCCACCAGCTCGCTCACCGTCTTTACGGCGGCCTCCTCGAAGAAGGTCCGGAGTTTGCCGAGATTGGCGCGTTCCACCGTCAGGCCGGCGGCCATGGCGTGACCGCCGCCCTTGACCAGCAATCCCGCATCCACGGCAGCGCGCACCATCCGGCCCATATCGAAACCGTTGATGGACCGGCCGGAGCCGGTGCCCTTGCCGGAGGGATCGAAGGCAATCGCGAAGGCCGGGCGACGGAAACGATCCTTAAGCCGTGAGGCGAGAAGACCGACGATACCCGGATGCCAGTTTTCCCGGGCGGTGACGATGACGCCGGCGCCAGATCCGTCACCATATTCGTAAAGCGCCTCGGCTTCGGCTTCCGCCAGCATCGCGGCTTCCATCGCCTGGCGCTCGCGGTTCAGCTCATCCAGCTTTTCGGCAATCACGTCCGCCTGTGAAGAATCGTCAATGGTGAGCAGGCGGCTGCCGAGTGCCGCATCGCCGATACGTCCGCCGGCATTGATGCGCGGCCCGATCAGGAAACCGAAATGATAAGGCGTCACCGGCCCACCCAGCCCCGCCTTCTTGAACAGCGCGGCAAGCCCCGCATTGTTCATGTGGCGCGCGGCAATCAGCCCCTTCACCACATAGGCGCGGTTCAGCCCCTTCAGCGGCACCACGTCGCAAACAGTGGCAAGGGCAACGATATCGAGAAGCGCCAGCAGATCGAGCGTGAAGGCCTGCCTGTTGCGCCTGTCCTTCAACAGCCGCAACGTCGCAACCAGCACCAGAAACACCACACCAGCGGCGCAGAGATGCCCCTGCCCCGAAAGATCGTCTTCCCGGTTGGGATTGACCAGCGCCACCGCCGGCGGCAGTTCCGAACCGACCTGATGGTGATCGATCACCACCACATCGGTTCCCGCATCCCTGGCGGCATGCAGCGATTCATGGCTGGTCGAGCCGCAATCGACGGTCACGATCAGGGTCGCGCCATTGGCGGCAAGCTGCTGCATCGCCGCCGGGTTCGGCCCATAGCCCTCGAAAATCCGGTCGGGAATATAGATTTCCGGCGTCAGCCCGAAATGCGCGAGAAAACGATACATCAGCGCGGAAGAGGCTGCGCCGTCGACATCGTAGTCGCCGAAGATCGCGACCTTCTCTCCCGTCTCGATGGCGCGGACCAGCCTTTCGGCCGCCTTCTCGCAATCGGTCAGCATGTGCGGATCGGGCATCAGCGAGCGGATGGTCGGATCGAGGAAGGCCAGAGCCTCATCCACGCCCACCCCTCTCCCGGCCAGCACCCGTGCAATCAGTTCGGGAATGGCGTGGATCTGGGACATGGCCAGCGCACGGTTCTGTGCGGCCTGATCCAGCCGCGAAACCCAGCGTTGCTCTGTCGCCGACCGCTCCACGCTCAAAAACGCGCGGGCCACGGTATCGGCCGGCTCCATCATTGCCATCCTGTCCATCGTCCTGTCATACGAGTGCGCATCCGCGCCTTGTCATGACAACGGGCTAAATGGCGATGGCGCCTTTTTCAAGCAAAAACGCCCGTATGGGCTTTCACACCGAAAAAATCGAGAAAAACGGGCTGACGATCGAAACGGCGCCGACCAGCAGCAGCAGGGAAAACACCGCGAGTGAACACCAGTTGCGCTCATATTCGGCAATATCGAATTCCATGCTTCGAATATTGTCGTTGGCATTGTGGGGCCGTGCCCGATGATGGGCGGCCAGAACGCCTTCGCGCTTGCTGTCCTTGAAAAGGATAATCGATGTCACGGCCACGCCTCCCTCGCTTGGTGAACATGATTAACCATAGAGCCGAATCGCGTTGTTTTCCAGCGGTTCTGCGGCCTTGCCCTCAAATTTTATGGCGACCGTGTGACGAGCGTCGAAACAGGTGTTTCAAACAAGAAAAGACCGCGCCTCCATGTGGAAACGCGGTCTTCGGGTTCAAAAAAGGTCTGAAACGTCTCAGGTCCGCTCGATGCGGATGACCTGCGGTTCGCTGACCAGATATTTCTCGTTCTTGATTGCCTTGACGGCCTTGCGGATCGCATCTTCCATCGTCGCATGGGTGACGAGAATGATCGTCTGCGGCGCGCCTTCGACATGCACACGCTGGCGCTGCACGATGGATTCCAGCGAGATGTTATTGTCAGCCATGCGGCTGGCGATGGAGGCGAAGACACCCGCCTGATCCTTTACCGTCAGACGGATGAAATAACCGCCCTCATGGCTCTTCATCTTGGCACGACGATAATCGGCAAGCGATTTCGCCGGACGGCCGAGCACCGGAACCTGCTGGGCGCCGGGACGGCTCTTGGCGATATCGGCGATGTCGCCGAGCACGGCGGAAGCCGTGGCATTGCCGCCTGCACCCGGACCGACCATCAGCAGCTCGCCGAGAATATCGGATTCGATCGCCACCGCATTGGTCACGCCGTCAACCTGCGCGATGACGGAATCGAGCGGCACCATGGTCGGATGCACCCGCTGCTCGATGCCGGATTCGGTCACCTGCGCCACACCGAGAAGCTTGATGCGATAACCGAGATCGGCAGCCGCCTGAATGTCCTCGCTGGAGATATTGGTGATGCCTTCGAGATAGATATCGTCGGCCGAAATCTTGTTGCCGAAGGCAAGCGTGGTCAGAATGGCAAGCTTGTGGGCGGTGTCGTTGCCCTCGATGTCGAACGCCGGATCGGCCTCCGCATAACCCAGCCGCTGCGCTTCCTTGAGACAGGCCTCGAACGACAGTCCTTCCTTCTCCATCTTGGTCAGGATGTAGTTGCAGGTGCCGTTCATGATGCCGTAGATGCGCGACACATTGTTGCCGGTGAGAGATTCACGCAGCGCCTTGATGACGGGGATACCGCCGGCCACGGCAGCTTCGAAATTGAGCAGCGCTCCCTTGTCTTCGGCAATCGTCGCCAGTTCGACGCCGTGCTTGGCAAGCAGCGCCTTGTTGGCTGTCACCACATGGAGACCGCGGGAGAGTGCGGCGCGCACGGCCTTTTCCGCCTGCCCGGAAGCACCGCCGACCAGTTCGACCAACACGTCGATATCGGCTTCGTTCGCAAGCTGCTCCGGCGTATCGAACCAGGCAATACCCTTGAGATCAATGCCACGGTCGCGCGAACGGTCGCGCGCGCTCACCGCAATAATCTCAATCGCGCGTCCGCAGGTGTTTGCAAGTTCGTTGCTTCTCTGCTGGAGGATGCGCACGAGCGAAGCGCCGACAGTGCCGAGCCCCGCTATGCCGATTCTCAATGAATCTGCCATGGGTATGTTCCTGATTTGCTGGTGATGGTGACGGCCGGGACCCGGCCGTCTTCGGTTGCCCTTATCTGTGGGCATTGAGCGAAACGACATTGTGCATCGTTTCGTCAGCGCTCGACAGGAAACGCTTCAGATTGCGCGCTGCCTGACGAATTCGATGCTCGTTTTCCACGAGCGCGAGGCGGACGTAGTCATCGCCCATCTCGCCGAAGCCGATGCCGGGAGCAACGGCGATATCGGCCTTCTCGACCAGAAGCTTGGAGAACTCCAGGCTGCCGAGATGGCGGAATTTTTCCGGGATTTTCGCCCAGGCAAACATCGTAGCAGCCGGCGGCGGAACCTCGAAACCGGCCTTGCCGAAAGTATCGACCATGACGTCGCGACGGCGGCGATAGACATTGCGCACTTCGGCGATGTCGGAGCCGTCACCGTTCAGGGCGTGCGTTGCCGCAACCTGGATCGGCGTGAAGGCGCCGTAATCGAGGTAGGACTTCACACGGGTCAGCGCCGCGATCAGCCGCTCGTTGCCGACGGCAAAGCCCATGCGCCAGCCGGGCATGGAGAAGGTCTTCGACATGGAGGTGAATTCCACCGCAACGTCGATTGCACCGGGAACTTCGAGAACCGAAGGCGGCGGATTGTTGTCGTCGAAATAGATTTCCGAATAGGCAAGGTCGGACAGCACGATGAGCTCGTGCTTCTTCGCAAATGCGATCACGTCCTTGTAGAAATCGAGCGAAGCCACATGCGCCGTCGGGTTCGACGGGTAGTTGATGATCAGCGCCAGCGGCTTCGGGATGGAGTGGCGCACGGCGCGCTCCAGCGGTCCGAAGAAGCTGTCATCCGGCTCCACATTCATCGAGCGGATGACACCGCCCGCCATCAGGAAGCCGAAGGCATGGATCGGATAGGTCGGGTTCGGACACAGGATCACGTCACCAGGCGCGGTGATGGCCTGCGCCATATTGGCAAAGCCTTCCTTGGAGCCGAGGGTCGCGACGACCTGCGTATCGGGATTGAGCTTCACACCGAAACGGCGAGCATAATAGGCGGCCTGCGCGCGGCGAAGGCCGGGAATGCCCTTGGACGAGGAATAACGATGGGTACGAGGGTCCTGAACGACTTCGCAAAGCTTGTCGACAATCGCCTTTGGAGTCGGAAGGTCGGGATTGCCCATGCCGAGATCGATGATATCGGCCCCGGCCGCTCGCGCGCTCGCTTTCAAACGGTTGACCTGTTCGAAGACGTATTGCGGCAGACGCCGGACCTTATGAAACTCTTCCATCACTTTCCTCATGGAAATGGACCGGTTCTGCCGGCCCATAACGAAGTTCGTTCTTGTTCTCAAACGCCGCCGACACGAACCGATCCGGCAGGCGCTATTCATTGTACCGCAAAGCACTGGAAAACCTACAGGGGTTTTCTCGGTCCGTGCGGCATCGCGATCATCCGCCCTGTGCTTCCGGCAAGGCCTTTTCAGCCACCCGGCAGGGCGGATCGCGCAATATGTTCAGGAAACTTGCATAACGCCAGATTCTTGGAAAATGCAAGGCAGACCATGCTCAAGAACGGCCATTCCGGCCGTTCAGCCGCGCTCGCCCTTCACAATTGCCGCGCGGATGACCGAAAGCACCCGCTCCGGCTTGATATCCGTGCAGATCAGCTGGCTCGGATGCCCGTCCCAGTCGCCCGGCGGAAAGGCGCGTCCATCAGGCTTCTGAATGGTCTGGCCATCGGCAAGACCGCCGCAGACGACGCGGATCGGCCCGCTGCGGGTCTCGAACAAATCAGGCGCGACGAGATAGACGCAGGCGCAGCTGTCATGCACGACCATGCCGTCGCCCGTGCGGGTCTTGTAGAAATCGATGTAGAATTGCGACAGATCGGAGAGCAGCTGCACCGGCTTGCCGCCGGCTTCTGCCATCTCTGCCATGAAGGCGCTGGTCATCACCGTTTTCGTCGTCACGTCGAGGCCGACGACGACCACACGCCAGGGCGCGGTGAAGACCAGATCAGCCGCTTCCGGATCGCCGTGAATATTGGCCTCGGCCGCCGGCGACACATTGCCGTTGATGTCGAAGGCGCCGCCCATGACGATCACCTGCTTTACCAGTGCGGCAAAATCCGGCTCTTCGCGCAGCGCCAGCGCCAGATTGGTCATGCGGCCGACGGCGATCAGCGTTACCTCACCGGGATGAGCCTTGACCGTCTCGATGATGAAGCGATGCGCCGGACGCGGATCGAGCGGCAGGTCGATGGTCTCGGGGATATCGATATCGCCGAGACCGTTTTCGCCGTGAATGAATGTCGGCCAATGGCCTTCCTTGCGGGCAGGATCGAAGGTCACGCCGGCGCCTTGCGCAACCGGTGCCGTCATCTGCCATTCCCGCTTGAGGAACAGTGCATTGCGGGTGGTGATATCGATGGGCGCGTTGCCGAAGACGGTGGTGACGCCGATCAGATCGATATCGGGGTGGCGATGCAGGAACAGAAGCGCCATGGCATCATCTACACCGGGGTCCGTATCGAATATCACTTTATGCATAATGTCCTCATCCTGATGTCTCGCCATCGCCTCTCCTGGCGACACGCCACGGAAACATACCCATAAGCGGCAACACCGCAATCCCCCTTCCCGCCGCAGATCGGAGAGAAAAATATTGCGTGGTGATCTTTTCGGTGAAAGAAGAGGCCCTCTCCCCACCGCCTGCTCGGACATGCCAAGTGCAAGACATCGCCCTCAACGTTTTTCTCGTTCTCTTCTGCGTCGCCATCTTTGCCGGATTTATCGATTCCATTGCAGGCGGCGGTGGTCTCATCACCATTCCGGCAATGCTGATCATGGGGATTCCGCCGCTGGACACGCTCGGCACCAACAAGCTGCAATCGCAGTTCGGCTCAGCTTCAGCCACCATCGCCTATGCCCGGCGCGGCCACGTCAATCTCAGGGAACAATTGCCGATGGCCATCATGGCCATGCTCGGCGGCATGCTCGGCGCGGTCACCGCCGCCTTCGTGCCGTCCGATCTCCTGCGCACCATCATGCCGTTCCTGTTGATCGCCATCGCCCTCTATTTCGCCTTCAAGCCGCAGCTCAGCGATACCGACAGCCATCGCCGCATCACGCCGTTCGTGTTCGGCCTTAGCGCCGCACCGCTGGTAGGCTTTTATGACGGCGTTTTCGGCCCCGGCGCGGGTTCGTTCTACATGCTGTCCTTCGTGGCGCTTGCCGGTTTCGGCATGCTGAAGGCAACCGCTCACACCAAGCTGCTGAACCTCGGTTCGAACTTCGGCGGCTTCGTCGTTTTTGCGGCTGGTGGTGCGGTTCTCTGGAAGCTCGGCCTTGCCATGGGCGTCGGCCAGTTCGTCGGTGCGCAGATCGGATCGCGTTTCGCGATGAAAAACGGCGCGAAGATCATCCGCCCGCTCCTGGTTCTTTCCTGTCTGGCAATGGCGACGAAGCTTCTCGCGGATGCATCATCCGCCTGGTCGATCGCAACGATCTGGGAAACCATCTTCCCTAAATGACAAGAGGATAAAACGGCTCGACGCCTGGCGTTCGAGCCGTGGACCTTACGCCGTGGCGCGGCGGCGTCTGCGATCGGCGATTTCCCGGATGACCACCATTGCGCCAACCAGCTTGTAGTTGGAGGAGTAGCAGGGTGACATTTCGAGAGACTTCACGATCGTATGGCCGTCATGATCTTCGGCATAGGTATATTTCGACGTGCCGCCCTTGAAGCAATTGTCGAGCCGTTCCCGCAGGTCGTTCTGAAAACGGTGCACACCGACAAGCTCGGCGATATGGCACCCTAGAAGCCCTTCCGACGAATTACGTGGAAACGCTTCGAGACCATTGGCGAAGGACACCCGGTAGCCGGGAGAAACAACGACCACAGGCTCGTCGAGGTCGTTCAGCATATCCTCATCGAGAATGAGATGGCGGTGATGCCACTCCAGACTGTCCTCGTCCTCGTCGCCGATGACCTTTGCCTTTAGCGGCATGCCGACATAGCGATCGACAAGTGTTCTCAGAAGCTCGGAATTGCGCTGCACGCAGCCGAGATCTTCCGCCTCGTGGTTGAGGAGATCGATGGCGAAACGAAACTGCTCGCGAATGTCCTCGGAACTGCCGGTCTGACGCCCGATAACCCGGTCAAGCAGCAGCTCCAGTTCACGCTCCAGCACTGCGATCTTGTCGGCCTCGTTCTTGCCAACGGCTGATTGCAGTTCCGTATAACGCAGCCAGAACAGCTCAATCAAATCTTTCAACCCAACTCTCCCTGAACGGGCAAACAGCCCGCTCCCAATCCGAATGGATAGACACTTATCCCCTGATTATAGCGTCTGTGCATTTAAAAATGACGTAACGACACGCAGGACCGCCGCAGGGATTACTCTCTAAAATATCATAGCTGCCGCTATTTTTTCAATTTCGATAATCCATGAACGAAAAATGAGGTTCCACTAATATGGAAAAATACCGAAATACACAAATTCACGACCGATTTTTGTAAATGATCACGAGAAATCCGGCCGCGTGGCAAATGCCTCAGATCTGGTGTTTCACGTCCCAGCGGTCGTGATACCACAGCCATTGTTCGGGATATTCGCGGACCCAGCTTTCCACCTTGTCGTTCAAAAGCTGCGCCGTCGCCTGAATATCGACATTGCCTTTTTCATCGCGCGGGATATCGACCTTCGCCTCAATCTCCAGCCGGTAGCGGTTGTCCGGCAGGCGCACGCAGCGGGCAGGATAGACATCGCAGTTGAACTGACGCACCAGCTTGGCAAGCAGCGGGTTGGTGCGAACCTCATGGCCGAAGAACTTCGTCGTCAGCCCCTTGCTGAACTTCTGGTCGACGAGCACGCCGACACCGCCGCCCCTTTCCAGCTGCCGCGCAAGCGCGAAGGAAGAACCGGCATGTGAAGGCACGAGATTGCCCATGCGTTCCTTGCGGAACTTGAACACCTTGTCAGCCACGAAAGGATTGTTCGGCGGACGGAACAGCACCGTCACGTCAAGACCGAAGGCGGAACTGGCCACCGGCAGCAATTCGAAATTGCCGCTATGGGCGGTAAAGACGATGAAGGGCCGCGGATTGTCGCGCAGTTCGAGAAAGGTCGGAATACCCTCGACGCGAATACGACCCGGCTCGCTATTTTCCGGATCGAAATCGAACAGCCGGTCGAGAAAGACATATTCCGCCGCAAGCCGCCCCATATTGCCCCAGCTGTCCATTGCGATGGCAAGGCGCTCTTCTTCGGATTTCTCCGGAAAGGCGCGCGCCAGATTGTACAGCATCAGCCGGTGGCGGCCGGTTTTCGGCCCCACGAAGCGCGCCAGCCTGTCGGCGGCGCGAATTCCCGCGTCAGCAGGAAATATCTTCAGCAGGTTGAGAAGGCCGAAGGCAAACGTCGCGATCAGCCATTGCCGGAAATGGTCCAGCTTCAGGACGATCCGCGTAATGAACAGTTTCAAGGCGTCAATCCATCCGCAGAACGATTTTGCCGAACACCTGGCGGGTTTCCATGCGTTCCAGCGCCCGGTCGATATCCTCGAAGGTGACTTCGGTGTCGATAACCGGATGAACGATGCCACGCGCCATCTTCTGCATGGCGTTGGCCATGTTTTCCATACGGCAGCCAAAGGAACCGAGCAGCTTCAGCTGCTGCTGGAACAGCATCATCAGGTTGATGTCGGTGGACACGCCTGACGTGGAGCCGCAGGTGACGAGACGGCCGCCACGCTTCAGCGAGAACATCGAGGCCGCGAAGGTGTCCTTGCCGACATGTTCGAATACGACGTCGACACCTTTCTTTTTCGTCAGCTTGCGCACGACGCCTTCGAAACGGTCGGTCCGGTAGTTGATGACGTGATCGGCGCCGAGAGCCTTTGCCCGTTCGATCTTGTCGTCCGAACCGACTGTCGTGATGACGGTGCAGCCCATCTTCTTGGCAAGCTGGATCGCCGCAGTGCCGATGCCGGAACCGCCCGCATGCACGAGGATCGTTTCGCCGGACTCAAGCTTGGCATTGTCGAACAGCATGTGCTCGACCGTGCCGAAGGTCACGGGTGCAAGCGCTGCGCCGATGGCGTCGACGCCATGCGGTGCGGGAACGAGCTGGCGGGCCGGAATATTGATCTTTTCCTGCGCAAAGCCGTCGAGATGGAAACCGTGCACGCCCTGAACATGTTCGCACAGATTGTCACGGCCTTCACGACAGGGCTTGCAAATACCGCAGGTGCGCGCGCCATAGATCGCAACGAGCTGGCCCGGCAGCACATTCGAAACGCCGGGACCGATGGCCTCCACCACGCCGGAGGCCCTCAGCACCGATGGTGAGCGGCATCTTGCGCTTGGCAAAAGCCATGCCGCGCCAGCCCCACACGTCGATGTGGTTCAGCGCCACGGCCTTGACGCGCAACGTCACCTCACCCGGTCCCGGTGCATCCGGTTCGGGCAGGTCCACTTTTTCGAGCTTCCGGTCGTCGACGAGTTGAAGAGCGCGCATATTTTTAGTCCTTCGCCCGGAGGCGTTTATCTCAAAAGTAATTCCAGCAAAACTCTGTAACGGTTTTGCGGTCGGAATGCGTAATCAAACAAGCGAGAGCGCTTCCGGAGCTTCGTTCAGGCCGGAAACGCCTCTGTTTTCTGGCGGAGCTGACTAGGCCGGTTCCCGCGTCATGACAAGGCTTGCATTCTGCCCGCCGAACCCGAAGGAGTTGGAGAGCACGGCGTTCACCGTCGAGTCCCGCTTCACATTCGGCACCACGTCGAGCGTGATGGTCGGGTCGGGGTTGTTGTAGTTGATCGTCGGCGGCAAGGTGCCGGTCAGCATGGTCTGCAGCGAGAACACGGCTTCCACCGCGCCGGCCGCCGTCAGCGTATGGCCGATCATCGACTTGTTGGACGACAGCGGAATGTCTTTCAGACCTTCGCCGAAGACAGCGAGCATCGAGCCATATTCCATCTTGTCATTTTCGGGCGTCGAGGTGCCGTGGGCGTTGATGTAGCCGATATCGCTTTCAGCCACGCCTGCATCGGCCAGCGCCGCGCGGATCGTCGCAATAGCCGGGCCGCCATCGGGCGAGGAGCGCGTGCGGTGGAAGCTGTCAGCCTTTTCACCGGCGCCCTTGATGATGCCGAGAACCTTTGCGCCGCGCGCAATCGCCGATTCCAGCGATTCCAGCACCAGCGTTGCGGCACCTTCGGCGATCACGAAACCGTCGCGATCCTTGCTGAACGGCTTGGAGGCCTTTTCCGGCGGCTCGTTTTGGGTAGACAGCGCCGACAGCAGCGAAAAGCGGATCAGCGCCTCGGCGCTGACCGAACCGTCGGTCGCAACCGTCAGTGCCCGCTCGGTGCGGCCCTGACGGATCGCCTCGACGCCGAGCTGGATTGCCGTTGCACCCGAAGCACAGGCAGTCGAGAGCGTGACCGGCAAACCGCGCGTGCCAAAACGGTCGGACAGACGCTCGGAAATCGCGCCGAAAAGTGCCGCTTCCTGAAACGCCGGATCGGGACGCTGACGGAAAGCCGTCAGGAACCGCTCATAGGCGTCACCCGGCTGGGCGGCCGGCGGAGACCGGTCGGCAAGCTCGAAACGGGCGCTCCATTCAGGCTCGATCGGTGGCGCGGCCAGAAACAGCGGGCCGTCGAAATCACCAGAGATGCCGGCCTGCGCCAGCGCCTCGATGGTCGTCTCGCGCGCAAAGGCATAGGAGCGCTCGACGGAATTCGGAACCGGGATGTCGATGAAATCGACCGTGCCGCTGATGCGGGTGGAAAGGCCTTCGGTCGGGAAGCGGGTGATCTTGTGGATGCCCGATTTGCCAGCCGTCAGAGCCGCCCAGTTATCGGCAAGCCCCTGGCCCAGCGAAGTGATGATGCCCATGCCGGTGACGGCGACGATCGGGCGACCGAGATGATCCTTGAAATTGGAAGTCATGGTCTTTTCTCCTCACACGTCACGGGACAGAACGGCGACACCTTCGCCGCGCACATGGCCGACGGTGGTGACAACAGCTTCGCTGGCCGCCTCGCCCATTGGCTTTTCCTGAGCCGCATCGAAAGTAGGCACCTTCGCGCCGCTTTCAAGCGTCAGGGCCGCAAGCGCGAGGCCAAGCGGAAACTGCGCTTCAAGTCCATGGCCGGTGATACCGCCGAAACCACGGATGGCAGCCTGCGGCAGGGTTTTTTCGAGAATATTCTTTTCGCGCCGTGTGACGTCGTCATAACCGCTCGCACCGGAAAACACGACGGTCGCCGCACTGTCCTTTGCGGGGGCAAGCAGGCGCTCCATGCGCTTTTCCATCTTGCCCTCATCGCGGCTGCCGCGATCGCCCTCGATGGCGTCGATGCGGGCATAGATGCGCGCGCCACGTTCGCTGGCATGCTTGCGCGATTCCAGCACCAGGAAGGCGCCCAGAGAACCGGAAATCATGCCGCCGCCGTCCTGGCCGCCACGCGACCACAGCGGCTGCCAGTCGCCCTGCGCATGCGCGCCGATGGCTTCAAACAGCAGGATCATGTCCGGACGCTCGGCCGAGAAGGCGCCGCCCACCAGCGCATGGCTGGATTCGCCGGAACGGATGCGGTGGAAAGCGGTTTCAACGGCGGAAATACCGGCCGCTTCTTCGCCCATGAAGGTGCGGGAGGAACCGGTGACCTTGTGCACGATGGAGATATTACCCGCCATCAGATTGGAAAGCTGGGCGAGAAACAGGGTCGGGCGCAGTTCCGTCGTCAGCTTCTCGTTGAGCAGCACTTCACGGTCGTTGCGCTTCAGCGCCTCGTCAACGATGAGTGTGTCAACATTGATGTCGCGCTCACCGCCGCCGGCAGCGACGATCATGTCCATGGTGGCGCAGGCTTCAGTGTTTTCCTTCAACCCTGCATCGTCGAGCGCAAGACCGGCGGCGAATACGCCGAGACGCTGCCAGTTTTCCATCTGGCGCTGATCGCCGCGCTTGGCGATCTGCGTGGACCAGTCGATCTCCGGCATGGGATGGACCGGATAGGGTTTGAACTTTTCGGTCTCGACCACCGTTTCCGGCGCCGCAGTTCCCGAAAGAAGCGCAAGATGCGCCTGGCTGCCGACGCCGTGACAGGTCACGATGCCGACCCCTGTTATCACCACATCATTGTCAGATTTCATCGTCTGTCATCCTTTGCAGCCGGACCGTTCAAGCGGTCACGGCTATCCAACAGCGGTCGCAAACGACCACTCCATGCGTTGCGGAATAAAGCGCGCGATGCGGATTGGCAATGGTGAAGGCCCGATCCGCCGGCACAAGCCCACGATTTTCGTGCATCAAAACCGGGTCGAGGGGAAAAATGCCCTCTCGCGGCATCAGCGGAAACGCTTATTTCTGCGCATCCGCGGCAATCGCCGCCATCAGGCCGACTTCCTCAGCCCGCTTCTTGACGATAGGCGCCAGCGGAATTTCGCTGAAGGGCATCGTCCTGAGCTTCAGCTGCGCGTCACAGACCTTCTTGCCTTCGCAAGTGATCTTCGCCTTGGTGACGGCAAAACCGGAACCGTCATGCTCCAGCACGGCCTCGATATCGAGAACCGCACCCGGTTCCACGAAGGTGCGCATCTTGGCGCCATCGACCGACATCAGGAACGGCATGGACGAAAAATCGCTGAACGCCAGAACCAGCATGCCGGAAGCCTGCGCCATGGTCTCGATCAGAAGCACGCCCGGAACCAGCGGCATGCCAGGGAAATGTCCCTCGAAAACCGGGCTCTTGTCGGGAACGATGGACTGCGCCTTCAACGTGCGCGTCGTCATGTCCACGGCCTCGACCTTGTCGATCATCTGAAAATATTCAAGCAGCATCCGTCCGGCCCGTCTCTGGTCGGTTACGACCCGCCTTGAAGGTCAGGTCCAGAAAAAGAAATGCCCGCTCGAAGCGGGCATTATCGCCTCAGCCCTTGGCTGCGCGCAATTCGTCGATCTTGGCGCAGAGGTTCTTCAGCACGAAATATTCTTCGGTGGTAACCTTGCCTTCGTTGACTTCCTGCGTCCACTGCTCGAGCGGAATCTTGATACCGAATTCCTTGTCAATGGCGAAAACGATATCCAGAAAGTCGAGGCTGTCGATGCCCAGATCGTCGATCGTGTGGCTTTCCGGCGTAATGGTTTCGCGGTCGATTTCGCTGGTTTCGGCGATAATGTCGGCAACCTTGTCGAATGTAGCTGTCACGCCCATAATCCTTATTGTCGTTCGTATTAAATATCTTGTCTGACGCACCACATAGGCAAGTCGCACAAAAAAGCCAATGGTTTCGTGACGAGAGTTTGAAATTTGCCTTAAAACTGTTGCCTAAACAGCAACCGAATGGCGGCCACGCCCACTGCCGAGATAGGCATCGAAGGTTGCCGCAATATGACGGACAAAGGGTTTGCCCGCCTCCGTCACGGCAAAAACATCGGCATCCAGCCGCACCACACCGTCTCTGTCGCCCCCTGCGAAAAGCTGCGCCTGCACGCTGACCGAATGGCTGGCCCTGCCGAAGCGTTGCTTCAACTCGCGCAGATCGAGCGAAAAATCGCACATCAGCCGCTCGATGACATGCGAGCGCAGATGATCATCCTCGGACAGTTCTATCCCCTTGATGACGGCGAGACCGCCCTCGTCCACCATCCGCTGATACTCCCCCGTCGCCACCATGTTCTGCACGTAACCCTGCGGCAACCGGCCGATGGAGGATGCGCCAAGCCCGATCAGGGCATCGGCCGTATCGGTTGTATAACCCTGAAAATTCCGCCGCAGCTCCCCTGCTTCGGCCGCCTGAGATAAGGTGTCGGTGGACTTGGCGAAATGATCGATCCCGATTGCCCCGTAACCAGCCTTACCAAGCATCTCTCCCGCCATCGTCATCTGGCGGTAGCGCTCGGCAATATCAGGCAAAGCCTGTTCAGGGATCATCGACTGGTGTTTTTTCATCCACGGAACATGCGCATAACCGAAAAGTGCCACCCGGTCCGGATCGAGCGAGATGATCTGGTCGACCGTCTTTTGCAACGTCTCGCAGGTCTGGAACGGCAGGCCGTAGAGAATGTCGCAATTGACCGAGTGAACACCCCTCGCCCGCACGGCGTCCACCACCGATTGCGTCTGCGCGAAGGTCTGTATCCGGTTGATGGTTTTTTGCACTTTGTCATCAAAGTCCTGAACGCCGAGGCTTGCCCGCGTCATGCCGATGGCGGCAAGCGCATCATAACGGCTGTCATCGAGATCGTTCGGGTCCATTTCCACGCTGATTTCAGGTGCCAGCCCGAAGGTGAAATGGCCCTTCAGACAGTCCATCAGGCTGACCATGTCCTCAGGCTTCAGCATGGTGGGAGAACCGCCGCCGAAATGTACGGCACTCACCACGGCATCCGGTGAAACGAGCGCGCCAACGGTCGCAATTTCCCGTTTAAGTGCTTCAAGATAAACGGCAATCGGCTCGTATTTCAGCGTGTGTTTGGTGTGGCAGGCGCAGAACCAGCACAGCCGGTCGCAATAGGGAATATGCAGGTAAAGCGATATCCGGTTCCGGTGGCCGAGATCGCCGAGCCAGCGGCGATAGGTGCCGTTATCGATTCCTTCGTGAAAGTGCGGCGCGGTAGGATAGCTCGTGTAACGCGGCACGGCGCCCGAATATTTGCGAAGAAGTTCGGTATTCATCACCGGATTTGCCTTTTATCAAGAAAATGTCGATTTCCTCTCTTTCAGTAACGGCTGCGACAGTTTGCAACTTTGACTTCAATCAAATCGCACCTTAAGTTCTTGCTAAAGTAGACGCGGGGGCGACGACTACGCGGCGCAAGCCTTCGAAGATACCGGATTTTACACCTCCGGTCGCATTCGTCCCTTAAAGCCAGCATCGGAAAAGGCTTATGGACACGCTGCAGAAGACCATCCACAATTCGGAATATCCCGCCGTATGCCGCTCCTGCGAGGCGCGCCACGGCGGTCTTTGCAGCACGTTGACGCCACAGCAACTCTGCGACCTCAACCGTCATTCCAGCCGTAAAAAACTGGAAGCAGGCAATGAGCTGCTTGCCCAGGGGGAGCTTGTCAGCTCCTACGGCAACATTCTCAACGGCGTGGTGAAACTCTCGAAGATGATGTCGGATGGCCGCCAGCAGATCGTCGGCCTGCAATTCGCACCGGATTTTCTCGGCCGCCCGTTCATGGCGGAAAGCAAGATGACGGCGGAAGCCGCAACCGATGTGGAAATCTGCCTTTTCCCGCGTCGCATTGTCGACCGCATGGTTTCCGAAGTGCCTGACATGGAGCGCAAGCTGCACAGCCAGTCGCTGAAGGAGCTGGATGAAGCGCGCGACTGGATGCTGACGCTCGGCCGCAAATCGGCACAGGAAAAGGTTGCCAGCTTCCTTTATATGATCGCCACCCATATCGACCCGGCAAAAGACGACAAATCGTCCTTCGACCTGCCGCTGTCACGCGCCGATATTGCCGATTTCCTCGGTCTCACCATCGAAACAGTTAGCCGGCAAATGACCAAGCTGCGCAAGGAAGGCACCATCCGCATCGAGAACAACCGCCATATCACGGTGCCGGACCTCGATATGCTCAACGAAGCCGCCGGCAACGACTGACCGACCGCTTTCGCGCTGCCTTCATTGTCCCTGCAGCGCGGATTTACCAGAATAAATATGCGGCGCCCTCGCCTCGGCGGGCACGAGCGCAAAACCGGCAAGAACCAGCAGAGCGGCGATGCATTTCATGATATTTCACCCTGTCTCCCGCTTTTTCAGCGGCCTGTTTGTTATGCCCGCATCATAAGCGGCAAACCGCATCCATCCGCTTAAGATCTTGGGTAAGCGGATGGTTCAGAGGCAGGGTAAAGAAGGGGTTATGAGAGCGGTTGGGAACACAACGAAGCCCAAGGATCTAAACACGTCGATAAAATCAAAACGTTGCAGATCCTCGAGACAGGCCCGAGGATGACGTAGGAGTGTTTGGCGAGGGTCACCATCAACTTCCATATCATAGACGGTGTCCGGAAATTTAAACCGAATAGCCGTGGGACAGGCCAGAGAATGGCGAACGGTAGGAACTTACTGCGGTGCGGGTGTCGCGACCGGCTTCTGGTTTTCGGCAAGCGCCCGCAGTTCCGCGACGCGGCGCTTGTATTCCGCTTCCGAAATCTGGCCGTTGCGGCGTGCAGCGCCGAGGCGCGACAGGTTCGATTCCATTTTGGACGCCTCGTCGTCGCCCATCTGGCTGCCGGCAGCCGTCATCGGCGCTGAAAAGCTTGGATAGGTGCCGGTGTCGCGTCTCTGGCTCACGGCATTGTCGCTGACGGGGCGCGGGCCGACGATTTGGGCTTGCGGATGGGGCATATGGGCGGGAGCGACGATAGGTTCCGGGGTCTTGCAGGCGGCAAGCACGCTGACGAGCATGACGCCGGAGAGCGAAAGGACAGCGATTCTCGCGGCGTTTTCCGCATATGTTCCCCATGTGCCCATGTGCTTGCCCATCGTCATGTTCCGCCTGTAAAGATATCGCCGATATCGAATTCGACTGCGGTTCGGCCCTTTGTGGCCTCCCCTTGCTGGTGGAACTTGTATTCGTTTTCATGCAGAATGTGCAAACACAAATTTGGTGGAGGACGGCGCATGGCAGGTGTTGACGGCGGGGCAGAGAAAAAGGGTGGCAAAACGCCCGGTTTCGACGCTACTTCCGCCGAGGCTTACCTGATCCGCGATCCGGAAACCTTCGCGATCAACATCGCTCGTGCGCTCGAAAACCTCGGCAAGGCCGCATCCGAATGGCTGGCACCCCGCGAACGCGGTGAAATTCCGCAGGCCAGCACCGATCCGATGACCGATCTCGTCAAGACGCTGTCCGATGTCGCCGAATACTGGATGGCGGAACCGAAACGCTCCATCGAAGCACAGACCCACCTGCTTTCCAGCTATTATGATCTCTGGGCAAAATCGGTGGCGCAGTTTTCCGAGGATGCCGATTCGTCCTCAGCAAAGGCTGCTGAGGACCGGCCCTGCCGAGCGCAGGAACAGACGTTTTGCGGATGCGGACTGGCAGGCCAATCCGTTTTTCGATTTTCTCCTCAAAGCCTATCAGACCACCGTCGGTTTTGCCGACCGGATGGTGATGGAAGCCGAAGGGCTGGACGAGCACACCCGCACCAAGGCCCTGTTTTACATGCGGCAGGTGATGGAGGCCCTCTCACCGGCCAATTTCGTTTTCACCAACCCGCAAGTGTTCCGCGAAACGGTCGCCTCCAGCGGCGCCAATCTCGTCAAGGGCATGGCGCAACTCGCCGAAGATGTTGCGGCCGGTCATGGCCACCTGAAACTGCGCCAGACCGATTACAGCAAATTCGTCATCGGCCAGAACATTGCCGTTACGTCAGGCAAGGTGGTTGCCAGAAGCCCGCTCTGCGAGATCATCCACTACGCGCCGACGACGAAAAAGGTCTTCAAACGTCCGCTGCTCATCGTGCCGCCATGGATCAACAAGTTCTACATTCTCGATCTCAACCCGCAAAAATCCTTCGTCGGCTGGTGCCTCGATCAAGGCCATAGCGTGTTCATGGTCTCGTGGATCAACCCCGATGCGCAACTGGCCGACAAGGGCTGGGAGGACTATATCCGCGACGGCATCGACTTCGCCCTCGACACGATCGAGGAACGGACCGGTGAAAAGGAGATCAATGCCATCGGTTATTGCGTCGGTGGCACGCTTTTGTCCTCGGCGCTGGCCCTGCATGCGCAGGAAGGCGACGGGCGCATCCGCAGCGCCACGCTTCTCGCCGCCCAGACGGATTTCATCCATGCCGGCGACCTCAAGGTCTTTATCGACGAGGGCCAGCTTGCAGCGCTCGACAGGCACATGCAGGCGGTCGGTTATCTCGACGGCTCGATCATGGCCACCGTCTTCAACATGCTGCGCGCATCCGATCTCATCTGGCCTTACGTGGTCGACAATTATCTGCGCGGCACAGAACCCCTGCCCTTCGATCTCCTGTACTGGAACTCTGATTCGACCCGGGTGACAGCCGCCTGCCATTCATTTTATCTGCGCAATTGTTACCTCGAGAACAATCTCGCCCGCGGGCTGATGCGCGTGGCGGACAAGCGGATCAATCTCGGCGACATCAAAATCCCGGTCTACGATCTCGCCACCCGCGACGACCATATCGCGCCGGCCAAATCGGTCTTCACCGGTGCTGCACTGTTCGGCGGGCCGGTGGAATTCGTGCTCGGCGCCTCCGGCCACATAGCGGGCGTCATCAACCCTCCGGAACTTGAAAAATACCAATATTGGACAGGCACATCACCATCCGGAGACTTCGATGCCTGGCAGGCCTCCGCCAACGCCCATAAGGGCTCCTGGTGGGTACACTGGCAAAACTGGATCGAAGCCCAGGATGGTGAAAAGGTGAAGGCGCGAAAACCGGAAGACGGCAAGCGCCCGGTGCTCGGCGACGCGCCGGGAACCTATGTCCTCTCCTGACGAAATCTGCCCGCCCTCACCTCTCACCTTTCAGGCCACATGCTCTTCACGCCCCCGCTCGTTCCCGCCACGCTGATCGCCCGCTACAAGCGTTTCCTCTTCGATGCCGTTCTGGAGGACGGCACGGCGATCATCGGCTCATGCCCCAATACCGGCTCCATGCGCGGGCTGACTGCGCCGGGATCACGCATCTGGATTTCCGAACATGACAGCCCGACCCGCAAGTATCGGCACATGCTGGAAATGGTCGAGGCCGATGGCACCGTCGTCGGCATCAATACCGGCATGCCGAACCGGCTGGCGGAAGAAGCCATCCTCAATGGCCGCATCCCGCAGCTTGGCGGTTATTCGACGATCAGGCGCGAACAGAAATACGGTCGCAATTCCCGCATCGATTTCCTGCTTTCTGAAATCGGGCGACCGGACGCCTATGTGGAAGTGAAGAACGTGCATTTCATGCGCGAAAAGGGACTGGCTGAATTCCCTGATACCGCCACCAAGCGTGGGACCAAACATCTGGAGGAGCTGGGCGACGCAGCAGAGGCCGGTCACCGCGCGGTGATGCTTTACCTCATCCAGCGCGACGATTGCGACCGGCTGCGCATCTGCGACGATCTGGACCCGGTCTATGCGCTGGCGTTTCAGCGGGCCATGGCGCGCGGCGTGGAGGCCTATGCGGTGAAATGCAGCGTTTCCCCGGCACAAATTTCGGTCAGCGGAACGGTTGCGATGGACGAATGGCGTCCGGCTGCATTATGAACGGAGATGTAAAAAGACAGAAAGCACTATCATGGTCACCTATATCGAAGCAGCCTCCGCCCCGTTGAAGAATACTGGCGTCATCCGCCTCTATACCGCGGAAGATTTTGACGGAATGCGCAAGGCGTGCCAGCTGACGGCGCGTTGCCTCGATGAATTGGCGGCAATCGTCAAGCCGGGCGTGACGACTGACGCCATCGACCGTTTCGTGTTCGAGTTCGGCGCCGATCATGGCGCGCTGCCAGCAACGCTGAATTACCGTGGTTATACCAAATCCGTCTGCACCTCGATCAACCATGTGGTCTGCCACGGCATTCCGGATGCGAAGCCGCTGCGCGAAGGCGAAATCGTCAATATCGACGTCACCTATATTCTGGACGGCTGGCACGGCGATTCGAGCCGTATGTATCCGGTCGGCACGATCAAGCGCGCCGCCGAACGCCTGATGGAAGTGACCTATGAATGCCTGATGCTCGGCATCGCGGCGGTGAAGCCGGGTGCGCGCACCGGCGCGATCGGTGCGGCAATACAGGCCTATGCGGAGGCGGAGCGCTGCTCGGTGGTGCGCGATTTCTGCGGCCACGGCGTCGGACGCCTGTTTCATGACACGCCCAATATCCTGCATTACGGCCGCCCGGATGAAGGCCCGGAAATCCGCGAAGGCATGATCTTCACCATCGAGCCGATGATCAATCTTGGCAAACCGCATGTGAAGGTGCTCTCCGATGGCTGGACGGCGGTAACGCGCGACCGCTCTCTGTCCGCGCAATACGAACATGCTGTCGGCGTAACAGCCACCGGTTGCGAAATCTTCACGCTGTCGCCGGGCGGCTTTGACCGTCCGGGTCTGCCGCCACTCGCATAAGGCCAGACCGCCTATGGCAAAACGCCCCACCCCGCCTCCCGCCGATCTTTCCTCAATCTCCGGCTTTCAGGCGGGAAAGGGCGAGCTTTTCGACGGACCGGATGAGCGTGGATTTTTTGCCGAACCGAGAAGTGCTGTAAAAAAGACCACGGAACGCCCCGCAATCATTGCGGAGCCGGAAGCGGAGATCGCCCACTATCACGGTCACCGGGACAGGTTGCGGACACGTTATCGCGATGGCGGCGATGCCGCCCTTGCCGATTACGAATTGCTGGAATTGCTGCTTTTCCGGTTGATCCCGAGGCGCGATACCAAACCCATCGCCAAGGCGCTGATCGCCCGCTTCGGAACGCTTGGCGGCGTGCTCGGCGCGCCGTTGCCGCTGTTGCAGGAGGTGAAGGGCGTGGGCGAGGCCGTGGCGCTCGATCTGAAGCTTGTCGCCTCCGTTTCCCAGCGCATGCTGAAAAGCGAAATCCGCAACAAGCAGCTTCTCGGCTCCTGGTCCTCGGTCATCGAATATTGCCACGCCGCCATGGCCCATGAAACGCGCGAACAATTCCGCATCCTGTTCCTCGACAAGCGCAACGTCCTGATCGCCGACGAGGTACAGGGTCAGGGAACCGTGGACCACACCCCGGTCTATCCGCGTGAAGTGGTGCGCCGCGCCCTCGAACTTTCCGCTACAGCCTTGATTTTAATCCATAATCATCCGAGTGGAGACCCGACCCCTTCGCGTGCGGATATCGAGATGACCAAAACCATCATCGATACGGCAAAGCCGCTCGGGATCGCGGTTCACGACCACATCATCATCGGCAAGGACGGCCACGCAAGCTTCAAAGGGCTTCGGCTGATCTGAAATCCAGCGGTGCCGAGGTGAAGGATTTTCCCCGCCTGCAACCCATAAGAGCGGCATCAATACAAAATTAACACCTATAAATTAGCATTTCCGAAAATAAGAATAAAGGCATCGGACCTTGATGCCTAAAGGAACGGGGGTGCTTTATGTTTAATGGAGTGCGTTTCTTTCGTGATCGATCCGGCTCGTCTGCTGTCGAGTTCGCCATCGTCGCACCGATATTCTTTCTCGTCCTGCTGACCATGATTGCCTACGGCATCTATCTGATGGCTGCCTATTCGGTGCAGCAGATCGCCGCCGACGCGGCAAGAACGGCGGTTGCCGGGCTGAATACGACCGAGCGCCAGCAGCTTGCCAGGGATTTCATCACCAAAAGCAACCTCAATTACGCTTTCATGGACAAGACGCGTTTCACGGTCGATGTCGCCACCGATCCCGCCAATGCCAACCAGTTCACGGTCAAGGTCGAATATGACGCCCGCGATCTGCCGATCTGGAGCCTCTACAGCTACACCCTGCCCGAGCCGGTCATCCGGCGTTTTTCAACCATCCGGATCGGAGGAGCATGACATGCAAACTATCTCTTCTTTGCTTCCCCGTTTCCTCAAAGATCGCAGGGGCAACATCGCCATCTCGGCGGGGCTCACCGCACCGCTTTTCATCGGCATTCTGGCGCTCGGCGTCGATTATGGCTACCTGACCCTGCAGAAGCGGCAGTTGCAGCAGACCGCCGATCTTGCGGCCATCTCGGCGGCGGCCAGTGCCGCCGACCCCGAAAAGGCGGTCCAGCAATATTTTGCCCTCAACGGCATGAATCTCGGGGTCAAGACACCGAACGGTCTCCTGACCGTGAACGGCCTTGTACCTTTCGACCCCTTGAACGAATTTGCCAAAAGTAACGGTTACGCTGAGGTCGTCAAAGGTCACTACGAGCCAGACGCGACCCTTCCGGTCGGCCAGCGGTTCGTCGAAAACGCGCTTCCAACCAATGCGATGAAAGTGAACATCGTCGAGAAGGGCCAGATATTCTTCGCTTCCGCCTTCACCACGCCACCCAAAATTTCGGCGATCGGCACTGCCTCATCTCAAAAGATCGCGGCATTTTCGGTGGGATCGCGACTGGCAAGCCTCGATGAAGGAATTTTGAACAGCCTGCTTGGCGGCCTGCTCGGCACCACGGTTTCGCTCAAACTCATGGATTACCAGGCGCTTCTCGCAGCCGATGTCAACGCGCTGCATGTCGTCGAAGCGCTTGCCATCGATCTCAACCTGACAGCCGGCACCTACAAGGATGTTCTGAAGACGGAAATCACCTACGGCAAATTCCTCGACGCGCTGACGAAGACCACAGGTCTGCAGCCGGCGGTCGCCAACATTCTGAAAACGCTGGCAAAAACCGCCAACAAGAGCAACATCACGCTCAAGCTTGAGGAAATACTCAATCTCGGCCCGTTCTCGGACAAGCTGATCGGTAGCGGCGAAAACCTCAAGGTCACCGCGGGCGTTTTCGATCTTCTCAACGCCGCCGCCGTGGCGGGCAATAGCGGCAACCAGCTGGCACTCAATCTCAACGCCAATCTTCTCGGTCTCGCCTCGGTCAAGACGACGCTCGCCGTCGGAGAGCCGCCTGTCGAGACGCCGTCGCTCGCCGTCGGTGGTCAGGGCACCGTGGTGCGCACCGCACAAACCCGGCTGGCGGTCAGTGTCGTGGTCGACGGGCTGCAGGCGATTGCCGGCCTCAAGGTCAATATTCCGCTCTATGTGGAAGTTGCCCATGCCGAAGCACGGCTTGCCGACATTCGCTGCACGGGTGGCGGACAGGGAACCGTCGACGTCGAGGTCGTTCCCGGCGTCGTCGAAATCGCACTCGGCAATGTCGACACCTCGGCCTTCGCCAATTTCGGCAAGGACCCGCGTGTCACCAAGACTGCAATCGTGGACTCGGCCCTGCTCGCCATCAATGGCAGCGCCATGATCAATGCCACCAACATGGCGAAAACCAAACTGACCTTCACGCAGTCGGATATCACCCAGGCGAAGATCAAGAGCGTCTCCACCAAGGATACCGTTACCACTCTTGTCAGTTCACTGCTGAAGAACCTCAATCTGGATATCAGGCTTCTCTTCCTCAATCTCGATCTGGGAGGTCTGGCGGGCATCCAGTCAGCGCTTGCCAACACGCTTTCGTTGGTCACCGCACCGGTCGATCAGCTGCTCTACAACGTGCTGCTGGTACTCGGCGTCAAGATCGGCGAAGCCGATGTGCGGGTCACGGATGTTCGCTGCCAGCAGCCGGCGCTGGTGCAATAATCAGTCCGACAGCCACAAAAAAGCCGCCAGGAGATATCCCGGCGGCTTTTTTGTTTGATCGGTCTTTATATCAGGCGGTGGCAATCGCCAGACGCTTCTCGTCCCGGCCGCTCTTCATGCGCTCGGACAGAAGGAAGGCCAGTTCCAGTGCCTGATCGGCGTTGAGACGCGGATCGCAATGGGTGTGGTAACGATCCGACAGCAGATCCGCCGTCACGGCGCGCGCGCCGCCGGTGCATTCCGTCACGTCCTTGCCGGTCATCTCGATGTGGATGCCGCCCGGATGCGTGCCTTCGGCGCGGTGGATCTGGAAGAAGCTTTCGACTTCCGACAGGATGCGCTCGAACGGACGCGTCTTGTAGTGGTTGAGCGTGATGGTGTTGCCATGCATCGGATCGCAGGACCAGACAACCTTGCGGCCCTCCTTCTCCACAGCACGGATGAGCTTCGGCAGGCTGTCCGCCACCTTGTCGTGGCCGAAACGGCAAATCAGCGTCAGGCGGCCCGCCTCGTTTGCCGGGTTCAGCGCGTCGATCAGCTCGATCAGATTGTCAGGCGTCAGCGACGGTCCGCACTTCAGGCCGATCGGGTTCTTGATGCCGCGGAAATATTCCACATGCGCGTGGTCGAGTTGACGCGTGCGGTCGCCGATCCAGATCATGTGGCCGGACGTGGCATACCAGTCGCCGGAGGTCGAGATCGACGCGGGTCAGCGCCTCTTCGTAACCGAGCAGCAGGGCCTCGTGGCTGGTGAAGAAATCGGTTTCGCGCAGGCTCGGATTGTTCTCCGCGCTGATGCCGATCGCCTGCATGAAGTTCATTGTCTCGGAGATACGATCCGCAAGCTTGCGGTAACGGTCCGCCTGCGGGCTGTCCTTGATGAAACCGAGCATCCACTGGTGAACGTTTTCAAGGTTGGCGTAACCGCCCATCGCGAAAGCGCGCAGCAGGTTGAGCGTCGCCGCCGACTGACGATAGGCGTCGAGCTGGCGCTCCGGGTTCGGAATGCGCGAGGCCTCGTTGAATTCGATGCCGTTGATGATGTCACCACGGTAGGACGGCAGCGTCACGCCATCAAGCACTTCCACGTTGGAAGAACGCGGCTTGGCGAACTGGCCGGCAATACGGCCGACCTTCACGACAGGCAACTGCGCGCCATAGGTCAGCACGACAGCCATCTGCAGGAAAGCGCGGAAGAAGTCGCGGATATTGTCCGCGCCATGCTCGAGGAAGCTTTCGGCGCAATCGCCGCCCTGCAGCAGGAAGGCGTTGCCTTCGGCCACATTGGCGAGCTGCTTTTTCAGACGGCGGGCTTCACCGGCAAAAACGAGCGGCGGATAGGTCGCAAGCGTGGCTTCCGTTGCCGCAAGCGCTGTCGCGTCAGGATATTCGGGAACCTGCTGGATTGGCTTCTGCCGCCAGCTACCGGGGGTCCAATTCTGTGCCATGTTCTTACCCTTTTCTCGCCCGCGCACTTTTGCGCGACCGCCTCGAAAAATTGAGCGGCTTATAGCTCCAAGCACAGGCTTTGCATAGCCGATGTCAGGGCCATCCGGCCCATTCCGGCCGTTTTGGGCGCTCAACGCGCATAAAAGTCAATTCAAACGATTTAACAAACCAACCACCACCCGAAAAACATCGGTTTTCAGGTGGTGGCAGGCAAATTCGGAGACGCGATTATATCACGGCTGCGACGGCGCTACACGCGCTCACCGTTCACCACGCGGTAGCTCGGCGAATACATCGTCACCAGTTCCTCGGCAGCCGTCGGATGAACCGCCATGGTGCGATCGAAATCATCCTTGGTGCAGCCGGCTTTCAGCGTGATGCCGAGAAGCTGCGCCATCTCGCCCGCCTCGTGGCCGAGAATATGCGCACCGACGACCTTGCGGTCGGCAGCGTTGACGATCAGCTTCATGATCGTCTTTTCCTGACGGCCGGAAAGCGTCGCCTTCATCGGGCGGAATTGCGCGCGATAGACTTCCAG
The DNA here is from genome assembly GCF_030757975.1 of Rhizobium sp. AN73. Lineage (NCBI taxonomy): Bacteria > Pseudomonadati > Pseudomonadota > Alphaproteobacteria > Hyphomicrobiales > Rhizobiaceae > Rhizobium > Rhizobium sp. AN73. The sequence goes on along the minus strand of NZ_JARWME010000002.1, from coordinate 985,390 downwards.
CTCCGGGTACTTCCGGCCCGCTTCCTCTTCGGACAGTCCTACCGTGCCGATTTCCGGCTGCGAGAACACCGCTGTTGCAATCAGCTCGTGATCCGGCTTGGTTGGGTTGTTCTTGTATTCGGTCTCGATGAAGCACATGGCCTCGTGGATCGCCACCGGCGTCAGCTGTACCCGGTCGGTGACGTCGCCCAGCGCGAAGATATGCGGCACGTTCGTGCGTGAATAATCGTCGACGATGATTGCGCCACGCGCATCCACTTTCACACCGGCATTTTCAAGACCGAGGCCCTTGGTGTTCGGGTCGCGGCCAAGCGCCAGCATCACCGTGTCGACGGCAAGCGTGCCATTGTTCTTGGTGCGGGCCTGCAGTGCGCCCTCACCCTTCGTCACTTCCTCGATGATATCGCCCAGCAGGATCTTGATGCCCTTGGCTTCCATCGCTTCATGAAGGCCCTTGCGCATGTCGTGGTCGAAGCGCGAAAGGATTTCCTTGCCGCGATATATCAGTGTCGTTTCGACGCCGAGACCATGGAAGATATTGGCGAATTCCACGGCGATATAACCGCCGCCGGCAATCAGGATCGATTTCGGCAGCTCTTCCAGATGGAAAGCCTCGTTGGACGAAATCGTCAGCTCATGGCCAGGCAACGCCTTGTGTTCGTTCGGCGTGCCGCCGACGGCGATGACGATGCGCTCGGCGGTGAAGGTCTCGCCGGTCTTCGTCAGCTTCACGGTATGCGCGTCGACGAGTTCCGCACGGCTGTCGAAAATATCGGCCTTAGCGTTATCAAGACCCTTGCGGTAAAGCCCTTCGAGACGGGTAATTTCCTTGTCCTTCGCCGCGATCAGTTTTTTCCAGTCAAAGCTGCGCTCGCCGACGCTCCAGCCGTAACCTTCGGCATCCTCGAAATGTTCAGGGAATTGCGAGGCATAAACGAACAGCTTCTTCGGCACGCAGCCGCGTATGACGCAGGTTCCGCCGTAACGGTATTCCTCGGTGATCGCCACGCGCTTGCCGAGCGAAGCCGCCACGCGGGCGCTTCGCACACCGCCGGAACCGCCACCGATGACGAAAAGATCGTAGTCATAAGCTGTCATAGTCAAAACCCCTGATCAAACCACACGCCATCGGCCTCAAGACGGGCTGCGGCGCATTCAAGGCACATATAGGTGCTGCGACGCACAAATGAAAAGCCCGACCTTGCGGCCGGGCTTTGAATATTTCTGAACCTGAGCGTTTTGGGCCCAATGCTCTATGTCCCGCACTCAGGGCTTGTGAGCAGGAGCGCCGCCCGTATTGCTCTGATCGGCCGGAAGTGGCTTCAGATCGGCGCCAGCTACCTTCTGCAACTCAGCCATGCTGGAGGTGTTGAGGTCACGGTTGATGCCGGCGGCCCATATGTCGGCGGCCTTCATCAGTTCGCGCGTGGCGATCGGGCCGTCCTTCAGAAGCTTCTTGCCAGCTTCGCTGCTGTAGAAGGTGGAAATGGCCTTCAGCTCTTCAACAGAGAAGGCACGCGCATAAGTGAGTGCTGCTTCGCGTTCCAGATCGGCGCGGCGCGGTGCAAGCTCAAGCGCCTTGGCGTCGACAGTCGCGGTGATCGCGTCCTGCACATTCGGCGAAGCCTGAATGAGTTCGGCCTTCAGACGCTCTGCCAGACCCGGCAGAATATCGTCGAAACGGTCTGTAACGCCAAGAGAGGCGATCGCCTGCCGTGCGGCGGCGATGTGCGCTTCCGAAATTTCCTGAGCGCGTACGGCAGTACCGAACACGATGCCGGAAATGAGGATCGAAGCAGCGGCAGCTTTGCCCAGTCCCGCTAGTTTGATCATGAAAATCTCGCTCCTGTTATACTGCCTGCATCACGCGGGCGCCTTCAGGACCCGCGATGATGGCAAGCGATGCCAAATTTATGAAAAGTCCGTGCTCGACAACACCGGGAATCGTGTTCAGCTCGCGTGCAAGCGCTTCTGCATCAGGAATACGGCCAAAAGATGCGTCGAGAATGAGGTGTCCGCCGTCCGTCATGAAGGCGCCGTCGCCCGACGAACGCATCGTCAGATCGCCCGACAGGCCGGACCGTGCCGCCAGTTTTTCGATGGCGATCCGCGTCGCCACCTGACCGAACGGATTGATTTCGATGGGAAGCGGAAAGGCGCCAAGCGTCTCCACAACCTTGCTCTGATCGGCGATGACGATCATGCGGGCGGATGCCGCCGCCACGATCTTTTCGCGCAACAGCGCGCCGCCGCCACCCTTGACGAGCCGCAGCCCGTAATCCACCTCGTCCGCGCCATCGACGGTCAGGTCCAGTTCCGGCAATTCGTCGAGGGATTTAAGCGGCACGCCAAGCTCCACGCACAGACGTGCGGTACGCTCGGATGTCGGTACGCCCTCGACCCTCAACCCTTCGGCAACCTTTTCCGCCAGAAGCCTGACGAATTCCTCTGCCGTCGAACCCGTGCCGATACCAAGCCGCATCCCGTCCTGTACATGGGACAATGCGGCCTCGGCGGCCTTGATCTTCATCTGGCGGGCATCCATGTGCCTGAAACTCCGGTAGCTTTGTCGTCGCCGTGCTGTTTACACGGGTCGAAAGCCAAACGAAAGCCTTTTTCAAGGCAACGAACAGAACGTTGTGGTGCGGTTGCAAAGCGAAAGCCGTTTGCCTAGGCTTGGCCGCAACGAACGTACCGATACCAACGCCAAAAGCATTCTCCGAGAGGCCAGTTCCCGTGACATCCCGCCCGCTCTCCCCGCTCGCCATCTTCGACCTCGACGGCACCCTGGTCGACACCGCCGCCGACCTCGTTTCGAGCCTGAACCACACCATCGCCGCCGCCGGCCTTGCTCCCGTCACCTATGACGACCTGACGCATCTCGTCGGCCAGGGCGCGCGCGTCATGATCAAGCGGGCCTTCGCGCTTAGGCAGACGGAATTGCCGGAAGCCGAACTCGAACCGCTCTACGAGCGCTTCATCACCCACTACCGCGCGGAAATGCCGGGCGAAAGCCGCCCCTACCCCGGCATCGTCGACACGCTGGATGCGCTCTCGGCAGCCGGCGTCACGCTTGCGGTCTGCACCAACAAGACCGAAATCCTCGCTTTGCCGCTGCTCGAAAAACTCGATCTCACCCGATATTTCGCCGCCATCACCTGCGGCGATACCTTCTCCTTCCGCAAGCCCGATCCGCGCCACATTCTCGGCACCATCGAAAAGGCCGGCGGCGACCCGCAACGCTCGGTCATGGTCGGAGACAGCATCAACGACATCCTCGCCGCCAGGAACGCCGCGGTGCCGTCGATCGGCGTTACCTTCGGTTATTCGGATGTGCCAATGACCGAACTCGAACCGGACGTCGTAATCAGCGATTTTGCTGTACTGACGCCGGAACTGTTCGAGCAGCTGGTCGCAAAGGGCGCCGCTGCGGCCTGAGACGGCAGACCGGACCACAAATGAAAAAGCGCCGTTTCCGGCGCTTTTTTATTGATGAGATTTTGATCAGATCGACGCGGCCCGCGCCTTCGTCGTTACCGCAAACGCCTTCTGGACGTAGCTGTCGCGGTCGTAGACGTCGTCGAAGAACTGCACCTTGCCGTTCTTGTCCGGCCAGGCGGTGAAATAGGCAATGTAGACCGGTATCTTCACCGGCACCTGCACCGCGCGGTTCTTGCCCGCTGCAATCTGCTCATTGACCTTGTCGACGCTGGTGCCGAGAACGGCGGCGGCCATGCGGCGCGGATCGACCAGACGGATACAGCCATGGCTCAGCGCCCGCATGTCGCGGTTGAAGAAGCTCTTGGCCGGCGTGTCGTGCATGTAAATGGCATGCGCATTCGGGAACAGGATTTTCAGGTCGCCCAGCGCATTGTCGCTGCTCGGCGGCTGGCGCACGGAAACGGCGTTGGTCGAGCCGAACCAGTTGACGCTGGTGGAAGAGACCGCGCGGCCACCCACCTGAACCTCGTAACCCAGCCGGTCGAGATAGGACGGATCGCGGCGCAGCTTCGGCAGCATCTCGTTGACGATGATCGACTGCGGCACACCCCAATAGGGGTTGAATTCGACGGTCTGGATTTCGTCCTGGAAGAAGTAGGTCTGGTTGGCCTTGGAGCCGACCACCACCTTCATGCCGAACTGTTCCTGTCCGTCATTGTGGTAATAGGCCATGAAGGCGGGCTGGTTAATCAAGACGTAGCGCTGGCCAAGGTCGGCCGGCAGCCAGCGAATCTGCTCCATCGCCACCTGCACCTTGGCAATACGGGCATCGTTGCTTTCGCCAACCATGGCGCGCACGGTGGCGCGGCCGATGACACCATCAGGCTTCAGGCCGTTTTCACCCTGGAACGCCTTCACCAGATCAACGAGATCAGGTGTATAGTCCGGCGTCTGCTGGTAACCGGAAATGATCGCCGCATGTTCCGCCTTGAAGGCAGGCGAAGCGCGATGTTCGATAGCCTTGACGACATTGGCCATCTCCGCGCTGCTATTGCCGGGTTTCAGCACCAGATCGGCGGGAACCTTGACGGTGTGGGCGGGATCGCTCTCACCGCACAACTGCGCCAGCTCGGCCTTCAGCGCCAGATATTCGGCGTTCGAAGGTTCGCGGCTGCGCAGGTAAGCGGCAACATCGGGGCTGAGGCTCGCAAGCTTCAGCACGGATGCAAGGTTGACCGTCTTGCGCTTGAAATCGTGGTAACCGGACAACCGGTTCGGATCGACGCGGCCGCGGATCGTGTCCTGCACATAAGCCAGAACCTTGGCGGAAAGTGCCAGCTCGAACTGCATCTGCGCACGCTGATAGGCGTCGGAGGTCGATGCGGAGGCCACTTCCACCGGCGTACCAGACGCATTCGCGCCGGCGCTGATGCTGGCGGTCACATCCTTTGCGGGCACTGAAATGCTGTAATCGGCCGGATCGAGACCGCTTTCGCCAACCGTCTCGAGAAATGCGATGACGGCATTCGCGCGCGCAGTCAGTTCGCCTTCCGAAACCCACAGCGTCTTGCCGCCGGCGCCGTAGTAAGCCTCGAGCGCCTTGCCGATTTCGGGCGTGGCGCTGAACTTGATATTGGCGAGACCCTCGCCGAAATTGGCGGTGTTCACGGCGCGTGCGGTATCGGCCTTGTAGTCGTAATAACGCGGGCCGGAAACACGCGGCAGAGGCTCGGGATCGGATGCATCGGCGCTTGCGCTCGGTGCCGCCCTCGACGGCGAGGTGACGATACCGGCCGGCGGCAATTCACCGCGATCGCGCGCAACCTTGCCAGGCCCGCCACGCAAAAGGTCCATCAGCGTTACCGCTCCGGCGCTGCCGGGAAGAGCGGCGGAAACGGAAAGACCGAGAGCCAGCACCAGCGCTGCCGATGTTTTTCCAGATGTGACTTGCAATTTGATCCTCGTAGCACCCAGCGCCGCCAACGAAGACGGAGCATCCAGTTTCATGCTTGTCTAGCCGATAGACGGCCCGTTGAAAAGAAAACGCCCGAAGTCCAGAACAGGACCGAAATGAACCTCATGATACGGCCAAAGCCATAAAAACGTAATTTCCAGAATTGGCGAGAATGGTTAAATTTCTATTTATTTCATTCACTTTGCCGTGCTTGGCCGCCCCGCCCCACCCTCACAAAACCCCGGTTCTCCGGCCTTTTGTCGACGTAGTAAAAATGACACGCCAAGGTCTTTTTCTCCACCGGGCAAGTTGAACGCCCAAATCGCCTTGTGGGGCGGGAAATATCTGCCCAGCAGGCCTCGCAGCGCTTTCATTGCCGGCGCGATGATTCTATATATCGGCGCGCGCAAGGCGGGCGAAGGTGCCGTTTTGGCGGAGGAAAACGAGTAAAAAGGCAAGACTGATGACAGCCACACGGACGGAAACCGATACATTTGGACCCATTGAAGTTCAGGCCGATCGCTATTGGGGCGCACAGGCGCAGCGCTCGCTCGGCAACTTCAAGATCGGCTGGGAAAAGCAGCCCGCTTCTGTCGTTCGCGCGCTCGGCATCGTCAAGCAGGCAGCGGCCCGCGCCAACATGGCCCTTGCCGGCCTCGACCCCAAGGTCGGCGACGCCATCATCGCGGCCGCACAGGAAGTCATCGACGGCAAGCTGACTGAACATTTCCCGCTCGTCGTCTGGCAGACCGGTTCCGGCACCCAGTCGAACATGAATGCCAATGAGGTGATTTCGAACCGGGCAATCGAAATGCTCGGCGGCGAAATGGGCACCAAGAAGCCGGTTCACCCCAACGACCACGTCAATATGAGCCAGTCCTCGAACGACACCTATCCGACAGCGATGCACATCGCCTGCGTGGAAGAGATCGTTCACCACCTGCTGCCGGGCCTCAAGCACCTGCACAAGGCGCTGGAAGCCAAGGTCAAGCAGTTCGAGCACATCATCAAGATCGGCCGCACCCACACGCAGGATGCGACGCCGCTGACGCTCGGCCAGGAATTTTCCGGTTATGCCGCGCAGGTCGCCTCGGCTATCGCCAATATCGAACTCACCCTGCCGGCACTTTCCAAGCTCGCCCAGGGCGGCACGGCAGTTGGTACGGGCCTCAATGCCCCCATCGGCTTTGCTGAAAAGGTCGCCGACGAGATTTCCAAGATCACCGGCCTGCCCTTCGTGACCGCGCCGAACAAGTTCGAGGCGCTCGCCTCGCACGATTCCATGGTCTTCTCGCATGGTGCGATCAACGCCGCAGCCGCAGCGCTGTTCAAGATCGCCAACGACATCCGCTTCCTCGGTTCCGGCCCGCGCGCCGGTCTCGGCGAATTGTCGCTGCCGGAAAACGAACCCGGCTCGTCGATCATGCCGGGCAAGGTCAACCCGACCCAGTCCGAAGCGCTGACGCAGGTTTGCGCCCATATCTTCGGCAACAATGCAGCGCTCTCCTTTGCCGGTTCGCAGGGCCACTTCGAGCTGAACGTCTATAACCCGATGATGGCCTACAACTTCCTGCAGTCGGTTCAGCTTCTGGGCGACGCGGCAGTCTCCTTCACCGACAATTGCGTCGTCGGTATCGAGGCCCGCGAAGACAACATCCGGAAGGGCGTCGAAAACTCGCTGATGCTGGTGACCGCGCTGAACAGCAAGCTCGGCTACGACATCTGCGCCAAGATCGCCAAGACCGCACACAAGAACGGCACGACCCTGCGCGACGAGGCCGTCGGCGGCGGATACCTCACCAACGAGGAATTCGACCAGTATGTGCGCCCGGAAAACATGATCGGGCCGAAATAAGCCTGTCAGAGTTTATCGCTGGAATAGAGAACGGGCCTTCGGGCCCGTTTTTTGTTTGTTCGATTGACGGATGAGCAATGAGACCGTGGTGTGGGGCCAAAACATAGGGATGTCCCAGTACTGACCGCTCTTGGTGTTTTTAAATCGTCCTCGTAAACTGTTCGTCCGCAGAGAATGCCGAAACCAGGTGCGCGATTGAGGATGACATCATGATTTGCCGTCGCAGCCTGCTTCTAGGTGGCGCGTTCCTCGCCACGGCCATGAAAGTCCCAAATCTGTTTGCGCAAGGCGATCGGCCCCGGATTTCGCTTTGGCCCGGCCCGCCTCCGGGAGGCGGTGGTCCGAACGGCGTCCCGGATATCAGCAAAAAAGGCGCTGTCACCAACATTGCCGTACCGAGCCTGGAGGTGTTCGCTCCCGCAAAGCCAAATGGTTCCGCAATGATCATTGCAGGTGGCGGTGGATATAAACGCATCGAGGAAGGCAAGGAGTCCTATCCCGCCGCACGCTGGCTCGCGGCTAGAGGCATTTATGCTTTTGTCCTCACCTACCGTCTTCCGATTGAAGGATGGGCTGCTGGACCGCTGGCGCCGCTTCAGGATGCGCAGCGCGCATTTCGTCTGGTGCGTGCACGCGCTTCGGACTGGCAGATCGATCCGCACAGGATCGGCGCACTTGGCTTTTCTGCAGGCGGGCACTTGATGGGGCTGGCCGCCGCCCGCTCGGCTTTTGCGCCTTACGAAGCAGTCGATGACATCGACAGGCAATCAGCCCGGCCGGATGTTGCGGCCCTGATCTATCCGGTCATCACGCTTGCAGCACCCTATGACCATACATCGACCCGGAGGTCGCTTATCGGCAGGCACCCGACAGACGAGGCAACACGAGAGTGGTCAGTGGAAAGCCATGTGAGCAAAGATTGCCCTCCGGTCTTCCTCACGCAGGCGGATGACGACCGGATTTCCGATCCCGCCAATAGCCGTATCATGCGAGAGGCCTGTGAAAAGGCTGGTGTGGATGTCGAGTTTCATCCAATCGCATCCGGCGGCCACGGCTTTGACATGGGCAAGGCCGGCACCCCGACAGAGGAATGGCCAAACTGGTACGAGGTGTGGTTGCGGAGACAGAACTTTCTGGCATGAGGTATCCCGGCGATCCACCGCACCGTGCATCTTCGGACTAGTTGTACCCTCTCCTCCGTCATCCTCGGGCTTGACCCGAGGATCCATAACCGCCGAGCAATGGATCCTCGGGTCAAGCCCGAGGATGACGGAACAAGACGCATCGTCGAAACTTTGGCGGCGAGTGCGTGCACCAAAAAAAAGGGCCGCTGTCGCGACCCTTTTCATATTCTTCAAACCGTCAAACCAGCCGGCTCTGCTCCACCGCTGCTTCAACGAAGCTCGCAAATAGCGGATGCGGATCGAGCGGGCGGCTCTTGAGTTCCGGGTGATACTGCACACCGATGAACCATGGGTGGTCAGGATATTCCACCGTTTCCGGCAGGACACCATCAGGAGACATGCCCGAGAAGACGAGGCCGCAATTCTCCAGCCGGTCCTTGTAGTCCACATTCACCTCGTAGCGGTGACGGTGGCGCTCGGAAATATCCGTGGTGCCGTAGATTTCGGCGATCTTGGTGTCTTTCTTCAGCGCCGCCTTGTAAGCGCCGAGACGCATGGTGCCGCCGAGGTCGCCCTTCGACGAACGCTTCTCCAGCTCGTTGCCCTTCACCCATTCGGTCATCAGACCAACGACGGGTTCCGCCGTCGGGCCGAATTCGGTGGACGAGGCATTTTCGATGCCGGCCAGATGACGGGCTGCTTCCACGACCGCCATCTGCATGCCGAAGCAGATGCCGAAATAGGGCACGTTACGCTCACGCGCAAACTGCGCCGCCCTGATCTTGCCTTCGGAACCGCGCTCGCCGAAACCGCCCGGCACGAGAATACCGTTGACCTTTTCGAGATAGGGGGTCGGATCTTCCTTTTCGAAGACTTCCGACTCGATCCACTCCAGCTTGACCTTGACGCGGTTGGCAAAGCCACCGTGATGCAGCGCCTCGATCAGCGATTTATACGCATCCTTGAGGCCGGTATATTTGCCGACGATCGCAATCGTTACCTCGCCTTCCGGCGTGCGGATGCGGTTGCAGACCTCTTCCCAGTCTTCCAGACGCGGCTTGGGGGCAGGCTCAATGCCGAATGCCGCCAGTACCTCGTCATCAAGACCTTCGCGGTGATAGGCAATCGGCACGTCGTAGATATTGGCCGCATCCAGCGCCTGGATGACGGCGGAAGGACGCACGTTGCAGAACAGCGAAAGCTTGCGGCGTTCCGCTTCCGGGATTTCCCGGTCGGCGCGCACAAGCAGAATGTCGGGATGAATACCGAGAGCCTGCAGTTCCTTCACGGAATGCTGGGTCGGCTTGGTCTTCAACTCACCGGCTGCCGGAATGTAAGGCATCAGCGTCAGGTGAAGATAGATTGCGGTGCCGCGCGGCAGGTCGTTGCCGAGCTGGCGGATCGCCTCCATGAACGGCATCGCCTCGATATCACCCACCGTGCCACCGATTTCGCAGATGACGAAGTCGTAATCGTCATTGCCTTCGATCACGAAATCCTTGATCTCGTTGGTGACATGCGGAATGACCTGAACGGTCGCGCCGAGATAGTCGCCGCGGCGTTCCTTGTCGATGATGTTCTTGTAGATGCGGCCAGTGGTGATGTTGTCTGTCTTGGTCGCGGAACGCCCCGTGAAGCGTTCATAGTGGCCAAGGTCGAGGTCCGTCTCGGCACCGTCGTCCGTCACGAACACTTCACCGTGCTGGGTCGGGCTCATGGTGCCGGGATCAACGTTCAGATAGGGGTCGAGTTTGCGAAGCCGCACCCGATAACCACGGGATTGCAGCAATGCTCCGAGTGCCGCGGCCGCGATGCCCTTACCTAGAGAGGAGACCACGCCGCCTGTGATGAATACATATCGCGCCATGGGATTCACCGGATACCTTTTTACCTCTGATTCCGCCAGCCCAAATTTCATGCTGTTGCAAATTCGCTGTTGACGAATTCACAATTCAGCTGGCCGGAATACGAACAAAAGAAAACCGGCAGGCTTTTGGCCTGCCGGAGCGTTAAATCATAACCGGGCTTATTGACCGGTCGGAACTGCGTTCGGATCGGCGGGCTTTGCCGCTGCCGGAGCGGGAGCCGTTGCGCCAGCAGTGGCCGGAGCCGTCTGCGCAGGTGCTGCAGCGCCGCTGTTGGTCGGAACGCCATTTTCAGCCGGAGCCGGTGTTGCCGGCGTCTGTGCCGGGCCGAGCGTGTCGAGAATGCCGTTGCCCTGGCCTTGCGTGGCCGGAATACGGTTCAGAATATCGGTCGGGCGCGCTTCGTACCGGGTCAGAAGACCAAGTCCGAGCGACGTCACGAAGAACAGCGCGGCGAGGATACCCGTCGTGCGGGTCAACGCATTGGCCGTTCCGCGAGCGGACATGAAGCCCGAACCGCCGCCGATGCCGAGGCCGCCGCCTTCGGAACGCTGGATCAGAACCACGCCGACAAGCGCCAGCACGATCATGAGGTGAATAACAATCAAAACGGTCTGCATGACAATCCATTCCATGCCCCGCGCGGAGCACTACAAAGAAGGTTTCGCGGCTCTTTACATGAGGCGAAGGCTTATTCCAAGCCCCTTTCCCGCCACTGTGACAGGAAAGCTTGTCTCAAGCCGTCAGTTGCTCGTATGCCGCATAGATGGAAAGGAAGTCGGAGGCTTTCAAGCTCGCGCCGCCGATCAGTGCGCCGTCGACATTCTCGACGCCCATCAGTTCGAGTGCATTGGCAGGCTTCACCGAGCCGCCGTAGAGAATACGCATGGTCTTGCCTTCACCGCCGAAGCGCTTGACCAGCTCGTCGCGCATGAAGGCATGGGCCTCGCGCACATCCTGCGTCGTCGGCGTCAGACCGGTGCCGATCGCCCAGACAGGCTCATAGGCGATGACTGTGTTTTCAGCGGTCGCCTCATCCGGCAGCGAGCCGGCAAGCTGGCGCTTGAGAATGTCGAGCGTCTGGCCCGCCTTGCGCTCATCCGCCGTTTCGCCGATGCAGACGATGGCGATGAGATCGGCCTCATGCGCGGCAACGGCCTTGGCGCGAACCAGATGATCCGTTTCGGCATGGTCTGTGCGGCGCTCCGAATGGCCGACGATGACATGGGTGCCGAAGCAATCGGCGATCATCTCGGCGGAAATGTCGCCCGTATGCGCGCCGGAAACATTCTGGTGGCAATCCTGCCCACCGATCATCAGCGGGCTGTCGTCGCACAGCGCGGTTGCCACATAGAGAAGCGTCGAAGGCGGGCAGATCAGCGCATCCACCTTCTCGGAAAGCGCGCCCTTGACGCCCTCAGCCATGGCCTTGATCTGATCGAGCGACGAACGGGTGCCGTTCATCTTCCAGTTTCCGGCAACAAGCGGTCGAACATTCGGCGTCATGCGTATCCCATTCCCTTTGTCTCGGAGAGCCGCTTGCACGGGCACCCCTTCCCTCAACCGCTCCGCGGCCCCTAATCGCGACAGAAACCCTGCCGGAAATCCCGGACTATGTCTTTAAACGCAGCCGGTAACAAATGGTACAAAAAATCGGCCCAGAGGTTCAAAACGACGGTCAATTTGCCGAAATGAGCTTCTGTCGGGCAAAAAAAAGCCTCAGCGGCTCAGGATCCAGTTCAAAACCGTGCGCCAGTCGGTCATGCGCACCGGCGTTCCGTGGCTGCCGGTCTCGAAAAGCGTGAAGCGCACCGGTTCACGCGCCTTCAGCAAGGAGCGGAAGATCGTCGCTTGGCTGTCGGCGGAATAGACCTTGTCGGCGCTGCCATGCGTGAACCAGACCGGCTTCTTCGCTTTCGCAAAGGCGCTCTTTGGAAAATCGGGATCGACCGCGCCGCCGAGGATCGCCATGCCCTTGAGATTGTCGACGACGGCCTTCTCTCGGCTGATGCCGTAGCAGATGAAGCTGCCCATCGAGGCGCAGGCCAGCACCACCGGCTTGCCGCCGGATTTGCGGGCCGCATCGGCAATCAGCGCGGCAACATCGGCAACGCCCTTTTCGTCGAAGGACCGCACGCTTGGCACGTAATAGGTACCGCCATTGGCAACAGCGAGATTTTTCAGCCGGTTGAAATTGCCGCCAAACGTATAGTCGTTCATGCCGAGACGCCGGTCGCCACCGCGCCCGTGGATGAAGATCACGGTAAAGGCCTGACCGGATGACGGCCCGACGCGGCCGACCTCAAGCGCCCTGCCCTCAACCGTCACGGTTTCCAGTGCCTGCGCGTTCTTTGGTGCCATATCCACATATTGCCGTTTCACCCGGCGCTCCGGCACCTCGTCGCGGCCGTTGATGTCGCGCATCTCCTGATAATCGATCACCTCAGATGCGCCGCCATCAGCGGTGGAAAGCACCGTCTGGCTGGAAAAAAGCTCGTCCTTGAACGGCCGCAGCGGCCCGTCCGCCGCCCCGGCACCGCCCGGCATCGCCGCAACAGTCAGGCAGAAAAGAGTACAAAACGTGAAATGAGCTGTGGACATGACTTGGTTAACCGTTCATTCGTGGCTGCGAGACTTGCCATTGCAAGGGCGGCAGCGCAATCCTCCTGTTGCGAAACCCTGACATAGTCGTGACATAGGGTGCGCCGCGTTAGGCCATACGCCTTACACGTTTGGCGCTATAATCGCCCCTATTGGCATACTGATTCGCTTGGCGAAATTCTGACGACACGATTTTTGAACCTTGGACATGATGGACGACAGCAACGATCTCTTCTCCGGTCTTCCGGCAGCACGAAACAGCGAAACGGAAACGAACGATGACGCGGTCAAACCCGTGAAGGCCCCGGTATCCGCAGCCGCAAACGTGAACGTGCAGCCGATACCCGCAACCGTTGCGGCCGTCACGACGCCCCCGCCTCCGGCGCCCGTGTCACCTTCCGGTGATGACTACGGCGCGTCGTCGATCCGCGTGCTTGAAGGGCTGGAGCCGGTGCGCATGCGGCCCGGCATGTATATTGGCGGCACCGATGAAAAGGCGCTGCACCACCTCTTCGCCGAAGTCATAGACAACTCCATGGACGAGGCCGTCGCCGGCCACGCCAATTTCATCGAGGTCCATCTCGATATCGAAGGTTTCCTGACAGTCACGGACAATGGCCGCGGCATTCCCGTGGAAAACCATCCGCAGGTTCCGGGCAAGTCCACACTCGAAGTCATCATGACCAAGCTGCATGCCGGCGGTAAATTCGACGGCAAGGCCTATGAGACCTCAGGCGGCCTGCACGGCGTCGGCGTTTCCGTGGTCAATGCGCTGTCCGATCTTCTGGAAGTGGAAGTCGCCCGTAACCGCAAGCTTTACCGCCAGCGCTTTTCGCGCGGCGCGCCGATCGGCGGACTGGAAGAACTGGGCGACGTGCATAACCGTCGCGGCACCCGCGTGCGTTTCCACCCGGACCCGCAGATTTTCGGTGATCATGCCAAGTTCGAACCGGCCCGCATCTTCCGCATGGCCCGCTCCAAGGCCTATCTCTTCGGTGGCGTCGAAATCCGCTGGAGCTGCGATCCCGGCATGGTGCCGGCGGGCGGTGAAATCCCCGAAAAGGCCGTGTTCCATTTCCCCGGCGGTCTGAAGGATTATCTTGCGGCCACGCTCGGCAAGGAATTCACCGTTACCCGCGAGATTTTCTCGGGCCGCACCGAAAAGACCGGCGGCCATGGCGCGCTGGAATGGGCTGTCACCTGGTATGGCGGCGACACGCAGGTCCATTCCTATTGCAATACCATTCCAACCCCCGAAGGCGGCACGCATGAGGCCGGTTTCCGCATCGCGCTCACCAAGGGCTTGAAGAACTATGCGGAGCTGACGCAGAACAAGCGCGCTAAGGAAATCACCACGGACGACGTGATGATTTCGGCAGCGGGCATGCTCTCGGTCTTCATCCGCGAGCCGGAATTCGTCGGCCAGACCAAGGACAAGCTCGCAACCGTCGAAGCCCAGCGCATCGTCGAAAACGCGCTGCGCGATCCCTTCGACCATTATCTCGCCGGCAATCCGGGTGAAGCGGACAAGCTGCTCGACTGGGTGATCGAACGCGCCGAAGAACGTCTGCGTCGCCGCAAGGAAAAGGAAGTCAACCGCAAGACGGCGGTGCGCAAGCTGCGTCTGCCCGGCAAGCTGGCAGACTGCTCCCAGAACACGGCTGAGAATGCCGAGCTTTTCATCGTCGAGGGTGACTCGGCTGGTGGCTCGGCCAAGCAGGCGCGCAACCGCGCCAATCAGGCCATTCTGCCGCTACGTGGCAAGATCCTTAACGTCGGTAGCGCCAGCCGTGAAAAACTCTCGGCCAACCAGCAGATCGCCGATCTCATCCAGGCGCTCGGCTGCGGCACGCGCACGAAGTACCGCGAAGAAGATCTGCGGTACGAGCGCATCATCATCATGACCGATGCCGATGTCGACGGCGCCCATATTGCCTCGTTGCTCATCACCTTCTTCTATCAGGAAATGCCGGAACTCATCCGCGGCAACCATCTCTATCTCGCCGTGCCACCGCTCTATGTCATCCGTCAGGGTGCCAAAAGCGCCTATGCACGCGACGACGCCCACCGCGCCGAATTGATGGAAACCATGTTCAAGGGCAAGAAGGTCGAAATCGGCCGCTTCAAAGGCCTTGGCGAGATGATGGCGGCGCAGTTGAAGGAAACCACCATGGATCCGGAAAAGCGCACCCTGCTGCGTGTCGAGATTGATGATGTGGATTTCGAAGGCACCCGCGAGGCGGTGGACAATCTGATGGGCACCAAGGCGGATGCCCGCTTCCGTTTCATTCAGGAACGTGCGGCCTTCGCGGATAATCTGGATATCTGAGGGTCAATCTTTGCCCATTTGTCCCGGCCAGTCATAACCGGCCGGGACGTTTTGACTCACGCCGCAGCCACATGGTCGCGAACGCTCAGAATGCGGTCGATCAAACCCCATTCCAGAGCCTGTTCAGCCGTCATGAAGAAATCCCGGTCCATGGCGGCTTCCAGCTTTTCATAGTCGCGCTTGCAGTGCTCGGCATAAAGCCGCGTCATGCGATGTTTCGTCTGCCGCATTTCCTCGGCATGGATGAGCATGTCCGAAGCCTGCCCCTGAAACCCGCCAAGCGGTTGATGAATATGGATACTGGCATTGGGCAGTGCGGCACGCTCGCCCGGCTCTCCCGCCATCAGCAGGAATGACCCCATCGAGCGGGCCGTTCCCATGCACAGCGTGTGAACCGGCGCGCGGATGTAGTGCATGGTGTCGTACATTGCGAGACCGCTCGTCACGACGCCACCCGGCGAATTGATGTAGAGATGGATCGGTTTCTTCGGATTTTCCGCCTCGAGAAACAGCATTTGTGCGCAGACCAGCGCCGAAACCGTGTCGTTCACCTCGCCGTTGAGAAAGATGATCCTTTCCCGCAGCAGCCGGGAATAGATGTCGAAAGACCGTTCTCCCCTTGAGGATTGTTCGATTACCATAGGGACGAGTTGCATCGCTTCGCGCATGGCGAACTCCTGTCGGTTGAAAATGTCGGGAAAACGCGCCTGATCAGGCGGCGAGTACGGGTAGCGAACCGTTGTTGTTTGCGGCAGCCTTGGTCATTCGGCCGGTATTCACGACATCCATATCGTGGATGATCCTGAGGCTGGTGCCGCCATTTGCGTTCGGTGCGATCCTGAAGGTGACTGTGCTTTCCAGAAATGGCGGAACATCGTCGCGCATCCTGTAACAAACCTCCCGCCCCGGCGTGACATTGATCGCCTCGGGTTCGGCCAAAGCCTCCTTCGGCAACCAGTGTTCACGGAACGCCGGAATGCTGATCGCCCGCCAGACCTTTTGCGGCGGCGCATCAAGATCATATTCAAGCTCGATACCGGGTTTTGGTGCTGTGGGCATTTCCCTGTTCATTGATCCATATCCTTCAGCAAGAGCTTGAGTGCTTCTACGCGTTGCGGCCAGTAGGCGCGGTATTTGCCAAGCCACGCCGCAATCCGTGTCAGTCCGTCTGGATCGACCTCGTAATTGACGAAACGACCCTGCCGCCTTTCAACCACCAGCCCGGCACCCCGCAGCACCGCCAGGTGTTGCGACATGGCCGGCTGGCTGATGTCGATGCCTTGGCGCAAGGAGGAGGCGTTCATGGCGCCATCCGCCAGCTTTTCGAAAATGGCGCGACGTGTCGGATCGGCGAGCGCCCGGAAAATATCATTCTCTGTCATGGCAACACATAAGCACAGACTTATACGATTCGCAAGCCTCCTGTTTTCGTTCGGCAAGCCGGCTTCAGCCCGGCCCACCTCAAATAATACTTGTCCTACTAAGTATTACCGCCAGAATTACAGCCAGCCTTATCGATTCTTAAACGTTCAACCAGTAACTCATATACCTGCGCGAAATGGTCTCGCTGTCTCTCGCCGGCCGGTCCGGCATGTCCTTCCATCCCCCTATGAAGCAATTGCTAGCGCCGTGCTCCGATGCCGGTGTTTTGGAGAATGAGGATGTTTTTGAAAACCGCTACCGCCCGCAACATGTTCGCCATCGTTTTCGCCGGAGTTTTGACGACCGTCGCGACTGCCGGTGTGCTTTTATGGCTTTCCTATCGGGCGGTGGAAGAACGCTCGATCTCCGAGATGCACAACGCCGCCAATACCAGCGCCGCCAATGTCGAGACCTTCTTCGCGCACGCGACGACGCTTGGCGCGAACATGCGCTCGGCACTTCATACCGAGAAGGAAACCGGCAATCCGAACCGCGCGGCCATCGACCGCCTGTTCAAACGGCTTCTCGAAGACAGCCCCTTCGCCGTGGGCATCAGCACCGGCTGGGAACCCAACGCCTTCGACGGCAAGGACAAGGAATTCGCCAACACACCGGGCCACGATGCGACCGGCCGTTTTGTACCCTATTACGCGCGCAAGGATGGAAAGGCGGTCCAGGAGCCGCTTGTCGACTACGAGACGCCCGGAGCGGGCGACTACTATCTCGTGCCGCGCCGGACCGGCAAGGACCTGATGACCGAACCTTACGTCTATCCCATCAACGGCAAGGACGTCTTCATGACGTCGTTCATGGCGCCGCTGATGTTTAACGGCAAGTTCGGTGGCGTGATCGGTGTCGATATCGCGCTCGATTCTCTTTCGTCCGACCTCGCCAGGCTGAAACCGCTCGGAGAGGGATATATCGCACTTCTCAGCAAAGACGGCAGTATCGTCAGCCACCCCGATGCCGGGACACATGGCAAAGCCCTGAAGGATTCCGGTCTGGATGCGACCGCATGGCAGGCCATGATCGACAATCCGGGTGTTGCCCGCGAACTGACGGATGCCGCCGGCGTCCGCCACATGATGCTGGCCGTGCCCGCCCATGTCCTGCCGGATACGACCTGGTTCACCATCGTCTCGGTGCCGAAATCGATACTTTTCGCGCATCTTTCGACGCTCGCCCTCACCTCCATCGCCGTCATCGCCATCGCCACCGGGCTTATGGTCGCGATAGGCTGGCTGCTTGCCGCCCGCTTCGGCAAGCGTCTCAACAGGGTCATATCCGCAACCAGCCAGATCGCGGAGGGACAGACGAACGTGGATTTGTCCGAAGCCCGTCACCGCGACGAAATCGGCGAAATGACACGCTCGCTTGCCGTATTGCGCGATGCGACGATCGCCAAGGTGCGCCTTGAAGACGAGGCCGAGCGCAACCGGGCGCTTACCGATGAGGAACGGGCAGAACACGCCGCGGAGGCCGCCGAACGCGACCAGCAGACGCGCAATGCGGTGGAGGCGCTGGCCGAGGGCCTGCAGAAGCTCGCCGACGGCGACATGACCCACCGCATCGAAAAGACCTTCGCGGGATCGCTCGATCAGGTTCGCCATGACTTCAACGCCTCGCTCGAAAAATTGCAGTCGGCACTTCGCGCCGTCAACAGAAACGCCGAGGCCATCCGGTCCGGCTCCGAGGAGATCCGCACGGCGTCCGATGATCTTGCCAAGCGCACCGAGCAGCAGGCCGCTTCCGTGGAAGAAACGGCGGCTGCGCTGGAGGAGATAACCACGTCTCTCAAGGACGCGACATCGCGTGCCGACGAGGCAGGCCAGCTTGTCGAGCGCACCCGCGTCGGGGCAGCAAAATCCGGCGAGGTCGTGCGCCGCGCTGTCCAGGCGATGAGCGGTATCGAAAGCTCGTCGCGCGCGATTTCCAACATTATCGGCGTCATCGACGAGATTGCTTTCCAGACCAATCTGCTCGCACTGAATGCGGGCGTGGAAGCAGCGCGGGCGGGGGAAGCGGGCAAGGGTTTCGCCGTTGTCGCCCAGGAGGTGCGCGAGCTGGCGCAACGCTCCGCCAATGCCGCCAAGGAGATCAAAGCGCTCATCACCAAGTCCGGCGAGCAGGTCCACATGGGCGTCACCCTTGTCGGAGAGACCGGCGCTGCGTTGGCGGAGATCGTTGACCAGGTGCAGGAGATCGACCGCAACGTGACGGCGATCGTCCGCTCATCGCGCGAGCAGACGACCGGGCTGAACGAGATCAGCTCGGCCGTGAACTCCATTGATCGGGGCACGCAGCAGAATGCCGCCATGGTTGAAGAACAGACGGCGGCCAGCCACGCGCTCGCAAACGAGGTGGCGGCACTGAACCGGCTGATCGCGCAGTTCCGGTTGAGCGAGGGTGAGGTCACTCAGGTTCGACCTGTCCACGCTGAAGAGGCAAACCAGCGCCCTGCTCTCTCAGACGCCCGCGCCCTGGGCAACAGGCTAGGCAGGGCTTTCGCCGCGAAATAGACTTGCCGGAGCTGCCAGAGACCCAAAGGCGTTGCTGGCGGCCTCCTCTGGCATTCTGCATCCGTGTGTGAACGCTTTATGCCCTCGCGCGTTTTCACCCGGCCTGATAATCTTCGGGCCGGGAGTGATCAAAACAAGTGACTGCATTTACGGTCTTTATCGTCATGGTGCTGCTGGTCGTCGGACCGAGCCTGTTTGTTGTCATCAGCAAGCAGCGGGAAAAGGCCATTCCCAAACGTCCCTCAACCGCCCTGCCCGTTACCGAGGATGCCACCAGGCTCGATCGGCACTGGCAGTCGATTAGGAACGGCTGGAACGAGAAGAACGCGCTCTGCCTGCTGCATTCCAATCTTGATGCCTTTGCGGTGCGCGTGGCGGCGGCGCGGGCGGCGGGGCGCAGCCTCGATCTCATGTATTACATGTGGAATGCCGATCTGACCGGGCGGCTGATGATGCGCGAAGTCATTGCCGCCGCAGACCGCGGCGTGCGTGTGCGGCTGCTGCTGGACGATCTCGGCGTCTCCATCTCCGACCGCATCTTCCACGCCATCGACAGCCATCCCAATATCGAGCTGCGGCTGTTCAACCCCACGCGGGCGCGGGAAAACATCCTGTACCGAAGCCTGGAACTGGTCCTCAGGTTCCGCAGCGTCAACCGGCGTATGCACAACAAGGCGTGGATCGCCGACGGGCGGGCCGTGATCGTCGGCGGCCGCAATATTGGCGATGCCTATTTCGATGCCGCCGAACGGGCGAATTTCCATGATTTCGACATTCTCGGTTTCGGCAGGATCGTTGCCGACGCCACCGAAATCTTCGACGATTACTGGAACAGCGCCGTTTCCGTGCCGGTGCGCTCGCTTCTGGCGCGCAGGCCGAGCAAGCTTGCCAGATTGCGGCGCGAGCTTGCTGCGCTACCGAAAAGCGAGGCCGCCAAACCCTATCTGGAGCGCGTCGAAAGCCAGTATGGCAGCGGCCATTTCCTGATGTCGGATCGCCTGCACTGGGTTGATGAGGCGGACGTGCTGGCAGACCCGCCCGAGAAGGCGGCAGGCAAACGCCGCAACGGCCATAATTTCCTGATGGAGAGCCTGCTGCCGTTGCTGCAGGCGGCAAGCGACAGCCTGCACATCACCTCCCCCTATTTCATTCCCGGCAAACAGGGCCTGGCTATTTTCCTGAATCTTGCCGAGGGCGGCGTGTCGGTCGCGATCCTCACCAATTCGCTGGCTGCGACTGATGTGGCCGCCGTTCACGCCGGTTATGCCCGCTATCGGAAACCGCTTTTGCTGGGTGGGGTGCGCCTGCATGAGTTACGCGCGCAGGCGGACCAGCCAAGCTTCACCCTGCGCGGTTCGGGACAGGCGAGCCTGCATACCAAGGCCTTCACCCGCGATGGCAAGACCGGCTATATCGGCTCGCTCAATTTCGATCCGCGCTCCGCCTCGCTCAACACGGAAATGGGCGTTGTTTTCACCTCAGCCCCGCTGGTTGCCCGCATGGACGAGATATTCAGCGAACAGATCCGCCGCTCGATGAGCTTCGAACTGGATATCGACAACGGCAACCACCTCCTCTGGATGACGGAGGAACAGGGACAGCCGAAAACATACCGGCGCGAACCGGACGCTGCCATCAGCCGCCGGATCGTCGCGGGCATCATGCGTTTCCTGCCGCTTGAATCGCAGCTCTGACCTATCGCAGTTTTGACGAAGAGAAGTCGGCTCAGGCCGCCGGTCTCACCCCGGCCTTGGCCAATTGTATCTGCACCAGCGTATCAAGGTTCTGGTTGACGCGGCAATAGAACTCCTCGTCGATGAAGGGCCGCAGCATGAAATCGTTGCCACCCGCCTTCAGGAATCGCGCCGACAGCAGCCGGTTGGTGGAGGAGGAAACGCCGATGATACGCAGCTCGTGCGACCCACGCACGGTGCGGATGCGCCGTGTCAGTTCGAAGCCGTCAATATCGGGCATGTTGTAGTCGGTGACCACCAGCCCGATATCGGGATTGGCCTTCAGGATTTCGAGCGCCTTTGCGCCGCTATCGGCAAGGCTGACACGGAAATTATAACGCTTGAGGCGGCTGGAAAGCAGCGCCCGCGCCGTCGGGCTGTCATCAACGATCAGCACATGATGGCGGTGGTTGGTGAGGAACCGGCAGATGGATTCCGTCAGCATGTCCACGGCGAAGATATTGTCTTTCAGAATGTAGTCGACCACATTCTTGGCGATCAGCGTTTCGCGGGTCGCCTCGTGAAAGGTGCTGGTGAAAACGATGGTCGGGATCGAAAGATCGATCAGATATTCCAACGCCTCACCATTTTCCGCCCCCGGAAGGTTGATGTTGGAAATAGCAAGCGTCACGGGTTCGGCGGAGTGTTCGTAACACGCCTGCAACTCCTCGAAGTTGCGGCACACCTCCACGGAAACCCCCAGCAGCTCCTTCAGGCGCAAGCTCACCATCTGGGTGAACACATTGGTATCTTCCGCCAGCAAAATGCGGCAATTGGTAAAAGGCACACCCGAATATTGCATGCCCGTAATGCCTAGAAAATTCATTTTGTCCCCAGTCCCCCGTCGTCCTTCAGGGGAAATTAGCAGGCGTATTTTTCAAATTAATTAATAACACTTTTGCCGGAAAACAGTTGGCGCACATGCTTACCCAAAAGAAAACACGGCCCCCAAAAGAGGGCCGTGTTTTAAATGCGGACAGGAAAATGTCTCAGGCGCGCAGCAGCGCGTTTTCGGTGTCGAAGGGGCTTTCTTCCACCACTTCGGCATCATAAAGCGTGCCGAGAATGCGGATTTTCAGCTTCGTACCGATCGCCGCATATTCGGGTTTCAACATGGCAAGCGCGATGGACTTGCCGACGCGCCAGCCGAAACCACCGCTGGTGACGCGGCCGGCAAGTGCGCCGTTTTCGTCGGAGATCGCTTCCGAACCGCGCGCATCCACATCCGTATTGCCCGATACGGTCAGCGTCGAGAATACCGACTTCAGACCGGCCTCCTTATAGGCCACCAGTGCATCGCGGCCGATGAAGCTCTTCTCCGGGCGCAGGAAACGGTCGAGACCGGATTCATAGGCGTTGTATTCCACCGAAAGCTCGCGGCCCATGTTACGATAGGACTTTTCGAGCGACATCGACACCATGGCCCGGATGCCGAACGGCTTGATGCCGAATTCAGCGCCCGCTTCCATCAACTGGTCGAAGATGTAGTTCTGCATCTCGATCGGATGGTGTAGTTCCCAGCCCAGTTCACCCACGAAGTTGACGCGCAGCGCATGCGCCGTCGCCACACCCACGGAAATCTGCTTCGCGGTCAGCCAGGGGAAATCCTTGTTCTCGAGGCTGGTGCGGGTCAGCTTCTTCAGGAGATCGCGCGACTTCGGACCGGCAAGCACCAGCACGCCGTATTTCTGGGTGATCGGCTGCAGCACGACTGAACCGTCGGTAGGCGCAAGCCGCTGAAGCACATCATGATCGTGCGCCTCAAGACCGCCGGCAGACACCAGATAGAACCGGCCCGGTGCCCATTCATAGACGGTGAATTCCACCTTCACCCCGCCATTCGGCGTCAGAAGATGCGTCAGCGCGATACGACCGCGCTTCTTCGGCACGATATTGGCCAGAATGCTGTCCAGCCAGGCGCGTGCGCCTGGGCCGGATACTTCCATCTTGGCGAAGGCCGACATATCAAGCACGCCGACATTCTGGGTGACGTTCTTCACCTCGTTGCCGACATGTTCGAAATAGTTCGAGCGGCGGAACGACCATTTCTCGACGATACGGCCATCATCAAGCGGCGGCGCGTAGTTGTGGCTGGTGATGACATCAGCACCGACGCCGAGGTCTTCCTCGCGCAGTGCATAGCCTTCCGGCGCATACCAGTTGGCACGCTCCCAGCCGTAAACGGAGCCGAACACGCCACCGAGCTTCTTCAACCGGTCGTAAACCGGTGTCGTCTTCAGCGGACGGGCGGCAGAACGCTCTTCATCGGGATAATGCATGGTGAAGACGTTGGCATAGGCTTCCTCGTTCTTGGCGATGAGGTAGCCTTCCGTTGCGTGAGGTCCGAAGCGGCGCGGATCGACACCCATCAGATCGAGCGTCGGCTCGCCATCGACGATCCATTCGGCAAGCTGCCAGCCAGCACCACCGGCAGCGGTGATGCCGAAGGAATGGCCTTCGTTCAGCCAGAAGTTCTTCAGGCCAGGTGCCGGACCAACGATCGGGTTACCATCGGGCGTATAGGCGATAGCGCCATTATAGACCTTCTTGATGCCCACTTCGCCAAAGGCCGGAACGCGCACCATCGCCGTTTCGATATGCGGCATCAGACGGTCGAGTTCCTCCTGGAACAGCTCATATTCGCTGTCGTCAGAGGGACCGTCGACATAACAGACCGGCGCGCCGACTTCATAGGGACCGAGGATAAGGCCACCGGCTTCTTCACGCATGTACCAGGCCGAATCCGATTCACGCAGAACGCCCATTTCCGGCAGGCCCTGACGGCGGCGTTCAAGAATGGCCGGATGCGGCTCGGTGACGATATATTGATGCTCGACCGGAATGACCGGAATGTTGATGCCAACCATCTCGCCGGTCTTGCGGGCAAAGGAACCGGTGCAGGAGATGATATGTTCGGCGATGATTTCGCCCTTGTCCGTCGTCACCTTCCAGTGACCGTCCTCGAGTTGCTCGATGGCGGTGACGGTGGTGTTGCGGTAGATGGTGGCGCCATGGTCGCGCGCGCCCTTGGCGAGCGCCTGTGTCAGATCAGCGGGCTGGATATAACCGTCATCCGGATGCTGGATCGCACCGAGCAGGCCGTCGGTCTCGCACAGCGGCCAGATTTCCTTCACCTGTTCCGGCGTCAGCATGTTGACCCGCACACCGATGGTCTCGGCAATACCGGCATAATACATATATTCGTCCCAGCGATCCTTGGTGCGGGCGAGACGGATGTTGGAAACCTTGGAGAAGCCGACATTCATGCCGGTCTCTTCCTGAAGCTCCTCATAGAACTTCACGGAGTATTTGTGGATCTGGCCAACCGAGTAGCTCATGTTGAACAGCGGCAAAAGACCGGCCGCATGCCAGGTGGAACCCGACGTCAGCTCCTTGCGCTCGATAAGGACGCTGTCGCTCCAGCCCTTCTTGGCAAGATGATAAAGCGTCGAGACGCCGACAACGCCGCCACCGATCACCACCGCCCGTGCATGTGTCTTCATTTACAGAACCCCTAAAAAGCGCCGGCATTGCCTGTCGTGCTGCCAAATCGATGGGAGGGAATATGAAGCGCTCGGCGGCCGTTCAGCCGCCTGATTGCGACATGGCCATAGGGTGCTGCGACAGGGGAGAAAATGCTGTTGCCGGGGTTGGCTTTTGAACTGCTGCTATCCTCTTTTGGAGATGGCAGCAAAGATATCGGAAAACATTCGGCGGGAACGGATCGGGTATTTGACCCGTAAAGCACGCGACGGGCCGGGCTTGCGGACTATCTGTTCTGTAACTGCATCTGCAGCCCCCGCACATCCGGACCATCCAGTTTCAAACCCTTGAGGACGTCATTGCCGGGAACGATGATCGAGTCCTTGAAGACAGGACCACCTGGCAGATTGTGTATTCCGCCACCCCCACCGGGCGGTGGCGGTGGCGGTGGATAACCACCGCTGCCACACGGCGGAATGCGATAGATACAATCGACAGTGAATTGCTCAAGTCCACCTGCAGCCATAGAAGGGCGGACGGCGTCCTGTGCACCTGCTAAAGAAGGGAAAAACATACCGAAGAGGAAAATGGCCAGTCTCATTTCGCAACCTCCAGCGAAGACGCACATATCTTGGCGCGATCTTTCACGTCCTTGCCGGCAGCAGCTTTTGCCGCTGCATCCAACCACGCGGGCGTACTGTTGCGCATACCTATGGAAACACTGTTGAAACCTACGACAAGCGGCCTTGCAAACTGGCGATCGGAAAAGAGGCCGGAACTGTTGGTGCGGCGGAAGGAACTCTTATTGTCGGCGATATTTTCAGGCTCCGGCAGCTGGCCCTGCGGGCTTGTGGTCGCAGCCGTGGCCGCGCGATCCATATCATTCTGAAGGTCGCCCTTGTCGCCTCCTGCATCAAGGAAAGCCAAGCGACCCCGACCGTTGGTGACCTTAACCCCGCGTGTCAGAAACGCCTGACGGACAACAAACAAGCGAATGTCGTAAAGATAGCGTGGACCACAATCCTCAGTCTCCGCAGTTTCCAAAATGTCGCGCTTGAGAATATATGACAGTTTCGCCCGAAGATATTCGTCGGCACAATAGACCTCCGTATATTCATCATTGCAAAACGCCATCAGCGCATTTTGCGCATGGAAGGCGTTGATCGCGTAGGTCTGAACATTCTGAAGTTCGATTTCCTCGACATCCGCTCTTGCCCCACCGAAAGCAATATTGCGAAGAAGCCCCACTATGCCCTCCTTGCGTTCTATCTTGATGACGGGAAAAAGCGCATCCTTCACCTCCACACCGGAGGCTGTTCCATCCGTTGCAACCTCCACACGGGGTTGAGCAGCGGAGAGTGTCCTCTTATCATCCAGCCAGACACTGTCCCCGAAGTAAGGCGCCTCCGACTTCACCCCAAAATAGCCCCTTAAATTTGGTATTTGGGTTATCTTGACGTATCGGCCAATGAAGGGCGAATCTTTCACAAGGACGGGTAAAGACTTGAATTTGTGACCTGAATCGACAATTTCCGCGATAATGTCTCCCACATAAATATCCTCCTGCGGAGGATATACCGGCTCGATGCCCAGCCTTTGAATGGATCTCGTTCCAGCGCTTCGGCAGGTAGTCATTGGTCACGTCCGTCTCGCCCATCAGGAAAAACAGACCGGCCGAGCCGATAACCGCGCCTGCCGTCAGAAGGGATAGTCTGGCGGCATGGGGCCGCAACCACGTCCAAAAGCCCGTCAGCTTTTCGCCGAGCGATGTTTTCGCAGAAACAGGGCCCGGAGGTTGGGCAGGTTGGGCATTTCCATCAATTGGATCCGACATATGAACCCCGAAAGAAAAAGAAATAAACTAAACAATAACCGCAATATATCAACTTGAGGTTTAAGCGACAATACAGTCACAGCGGGAATTTCTATTATATTTTTACGACAACAGGCTTGCGGATACCAGTTTCACGCAGCCGAAAATTGCGGACAAAATCATCATCCGCCGCCGCCGGGCCGGGTCCCGCACCCACCCCACGCCGACCATTTTAGGCAGGGCTGCGGCGCAGATCGCCGCAGCCGCAGCCAGTCAGTTATCCTTGGTCGCGTTTTTTGCTGTCGCCTTCGTGTCCGGAGCGATCTTGTCGCCCGCTTTTCCGGCATCCTTTTCCGTCCTCGTCCCGGCATCCGCCGATGCCGCACCCGTATGTGCCACCACCGCCTTGTCGCCCTCTTCCGAAAGCAGCGCTGCCAGCATGTGCGGGTTGGTATCGCCTTCTACGTGGATATTGAGGTTGCGCTGCGGGAACGGGATGGCGATCCCTTCCTCGCGGAAGCGCTTGAGGATCGCGATCCTCAGTGCGTTTTTCACGCCAAGCCCGGTGGAGAGATCCGCGAGGTGGAAACGCAATTCGAAATCCAGCGAGAAATCACCGAAACGGACGAATTCCACATGCGGTTCGGGGTTGCGCAGCACCGGCGGCTGGGTGCGTACCAGTTCCAGCAGAATATCCATGACCTGCTGCGGATCGGCCTCATAAGACACCGAAACCGGAATTTCCGCGCGCATGATGCGATTGCGGTGCGTCCAGTTGCCGACAGAGGAATTGATGAGTTCCGAGTTCGGCACGATGATCGACTGGCCACGGAAGGTTTCGATCTCGGTTGCGCGCACGGAAAGCCGCTTGACGGTGCCTTCCGTCGTGCCCGTCACCACCCAGTCACCCACCTTGAAGGGGCGCTCGACCAGCAGGATGAGGCCGGAGACGAAGTTCGAGACGATGTTCTGCAGGCCGAAACCGATACCGACGGACAGGGCAGACGCAACCAGCGCCAGGCTGGAGAGGTTGAGGCCGGCGGACGAGACGCCGAAAATCGCCGCAACCGCGATGCCGAGATAACCGATGCCAGTCTTGACCGAGTTGCGCACGCCGGCATCCACCTGCCCGCGCGCCATGACGTTGCTGTCCAGCCACTTCTGGAACCAGCGCGTGATGATGTAGCCGATGGCGAAGACGAGAACGCCGCCGAACAGGCCGATCAGCGAGATGGAGGCATTGCCGACGGTGATGCCCGTCAGCAGCCGGTAGGCCCAGCTTTCGATGTCGCCCGGCTGGAAACCCCACGAAAACAGGATCAGCGGCACGCCGAAGGCAAGCGCGATGACATAGATGCCGAGCCCCGCGACAAGACCCGCCTGATCGAGCGCAACCGGACCGAGACCGTAACGCCGCCCGAGATAACGACCCGCCAGGGATTCGGAAAAAGGCGCCCTGCCTTGAAATCGCCTTGCCCGAGAGAATGCCGATATACATCGTCGCCAGCACGGCGCCGGTGGCGACGATCTGCGTGGCGAGGAAGCGTGCCAGTCCCACATAACCCGTCAGGCAGGCGCCGATGAGAACAAGCCCGCCGACCCTGAGCAGAATGACGAGCCAGCGCGGCAGGCGCTGGTTGCCGGTCTCGTAATCCTGCCCTTCGCCGATAACCGGGCGCAGGAATGACACGGTGAGCAGGATGATGCCGATAATGATCGAGGCGACGAAACTCTTGGCAACGGTGACGATCAGCGGCGAATAAAGCGTCTCGCTGATTGTGCCGAACAGATAGTCCAGACCGTTGACGAGCGCCATCAACAGCACCGCCGAAGACAGCGTATGTGCGCCCTTGTTGGAAACCTTCAGCAGTCGCCATTCCGGCTGCGTTGGCGCA
Source organism: Rhizobium sp. AN73 (assembly GCF_030757975.1). Taxonomy (NCBI): domain Bacteria; kingdom Pseudomonadati; phylum Pseudomonadota; class Alphaproteobacteria; order Hyphomicrobiales; family Rhizobiaceae; genus Rhizobium; species Rhizobium sp. AN73. The sequence goes on along the minus strand of NZ_JARWME010000002.1, from coordinate 957,356 downwards.
AAGATCGCATAGCTCAGCCGCGACACGAAATAGACGAAGCCCGTGATCGCCATGGCCCCGAACAGGATCGGCGCTATGTCGGAACGCAGCACGTTGAAATTATCGAGGAAAAACGCCGAAGTCACCAGGAACAGGAAAAGCGACAGCGACTGCACCATGGTCGACCAGAACGCCACCGAAAGCCGCCGCAGATAGGATGGCTCGCCCGTAAAGGCCCGCCTTTCCATGCGGCTGCCGAAAAAGCGGTAACCGCCCACCAGAAACAGCAGCGCCGCCATAATCGACAGCATCACCGCCCCGAACATCGGCAGGCGTTTGTAGTTCCAGACGAAACTCGTCCAGCTGCTGAAGGCGTTGTTGAGGTTGGTCAACTCGCTCAGGAAGGCGGAAGTGGCGTCGCCCAGCGTCTGGCCGGAGACTTCGGTGCGCTTGAACAGCGTGGCGGCGAAAAGCGCCCGGCGAACCGCCGTGATGTTGTTGGAAATCTGCGCGGCATTGGTGGCGGTGCTCTCCACCTCACCGGCAATCGCATTGACCTCGGCGCGCTCCGCCGTCAGCCGGGAACGCTCCTCCGTCACCATACTCGCTTCCGGTGGCTGGCCGTCCGCCGGGGCAGCACCAAGCGCGTCCAGACGTGTCTTGATCTGGTCGAGACGGGTCCGCAGCTTGGTGTTGGCGGCGGCCGCATCGGCAGCAATGGTGTCGGCGCGTCCCTTCAGGTCCACCAGCTGTACATCATCGCTGCGGCCCGCCTCCATCTGTCTGGCAATCGCCGAAACATCTGCCTTCCATTTTTCGAGATCCGTCCGCGCCTGCTCGATGATGGACGCCTGGATCGCGACCGGGGCGGGCGTTGTCGCGTCCTGCGCCGATGCCAATGTTGCGGACGACAGAAAGCCGCCAAAGAGGGAGAGCAACATGACCATTATCGCGGCCATGGCGGCCTTTCGCCGCCGGCCGGACTCCAGCCCGCTGAACACCCGCCTACCGTCAATCAATCCGCCAAACATCAACCGCACATCCATGCCTTTCGCCTCTTAACTCCGCATCAGGCTATTTACCGCCTGCAGCGCGGAAAACCACCCGCAAAAAGCGAGGTTTTCGGGAGTTTACCTTGCTTTTCACCCAGAGAATCATCACCTTCGATAGTGCAGCAATCATGGGAGGAAATCATGGAATCTGCTGGTATTGGCTGGTTCGCAGCTATCATCATCGGTGGTGTCGCCGGGTGGCTCGCCGAACAATTCATGAAAAGCAATATGGGTGTTTTCATGAACATCCTTCTTGGAATCGTCGGCGCCATCGTCGCCAACGCTATTCTCTCGGTATTCGGAATCGTTTTGACCGGTTGGCTCGGTTATCTCATCGCCGGCTTCATCGGCGCCTGCATCCTCATCGTTATCGGCAGAGCCTTCCGACGCGGGTGAGTAAAAAACAAAATCCGTAAAACCCCGGATTTCCAGGCTTTTCCAGCGCGGCTGAAATTTTTTCGTCACAAAAATCGAAGAAATTTCATTTCCGCGCTGGACAACCCAAAACTTCCCCTTTATATGCCCCCTCACACCGCCACACGGTGTCGGTCGGGTGATTAGCTCAGTTGGTAGAGCAGCTGACTCTTAATCAGCGGGTCGTAGGTTCGAGCCCTACATCACCCACCAAATTCTCTTAAAATGACAAGACGTTGCGGTGCTAAGTTAAAGCATCGCATCAGCGGCGGGGACTAGAAAAAATAGTCCGCCTTCGGCAACGCCGGGCCGCGTATCCGCGCCAGCGGACCTCCCTTCCCAGACAATCTACAACTTCGTTTTCGGTGCGCTTTCCGCCCCGATAAAACGCGGCCCCAATGGCCGCCCGGCAATACGGCTTCCGAATTCCTCGGTAAAAGGAACAGGCGCTGCCCGCTTCACCGCTTCGATGGCAGAATCGATGAACGCCTGCCGTCTCGGGCTATCCTCCTGTGGGCGCACAGCGGTAACGACCACCTTGCCCCGTATCTGTCCGTCCCTGTGCAGAATGAACTGTAACGTCACCACAAGCCCCTCCGTGTCTTCCGGCGGCACCCAGCATGCGTAGATCGCATCGAACATTTCGTCGAGATTGTTGGCCGGGGTCGGATCTTTACAAGCCCGCGACTGGCCTGAAGCCTGCGTCAGAAAGCCTGCGAACACGATGGCGAATGCCACAAGACCCGGCAGCCTGAAGCCGCGGAAAACCGAAAACGAACGGTTGATCAAATCCAGTATCCTCTATCGGAAAGAAATCCGCCTGCCTCACCAACTAGTCAACACCATTTTTACGAGTTGATTTCGTCAGTAGAAACTATCGGGATAGTTGTTTATTTCGATAAACATAAAATACGATATTCATCGCAACAGCGAAACATCCACAAACATATCCATATAAAATTGAGTAAAAATAACAACAACAATTAAAATAATCAAAAATACGAAATACAATAAATATAAATATACTTACATACCACAAACAAAACTTGGAATGGTGGTAAAAATTGCCATGTGTTTAATTATGCATTCCTAATTATCGAAATATATTGGCCGACACGAAAAAAACTCCGCATAATCACACCTTCGCCCTTTAACCAATACCGGCAGTTTGCATTGCAAACCGCCGGTTTGGCTGTATGCATTGCCCGGCCAGAACATTGGCGTAATGGGGGATATCATGACATCAAAATGGGTAGTGGCGGCATTTTTCGGGGCTGCGCTGACGGTAGCGGGTGCAGCACAGGCGGACGACCTGGTCTTTACGCTGAAGAATGGCACAGGCTCCGTTCTCAACGCCTTCTACACCTCGCCGGTGGGCGTCGATAACTGGGAAGACGACGTTTTCGGAAAGAAGGCGCTTGGTCCGGGCGAAACGATGGAAATCACCATCGCCGATGGTCGCCGCGTCTGTAAATACGACATGCGTTTCGAATTCCAGGGCGATGCGCTGGAAGACCTCGAGGATACGCAGAACCTGTGCGAACTCGGCGAATACACCATCACCGAATAATAAGCCGACAATAACGGCCCTGCCCGATCAAGGCGGGGCCAGCACCCACGAGCGGCCTTCAAAACATATCTGCCGCTGTGGCAACACCGGTTTCTCGCCAGAGCGGCCGAAACTGCGAAATATCAGCGTGGCAATGCCACCCGCTCCGCAAAGCGGTCTCAATCATCCTTATGATTGGCGCGATGAGATTAATCGTCAACATATTGCTTTTCGTTCTCGGCGCAGTCGGAAGCGGGGTATGTGCGTTTTTACTGTCGGGGACGCTTGCCGATTCCGGACTTCTCGGCTCCTGTTTCGAGGGAAGCTGCGCTTATGCAGCGCTTTTTATGGTGCTGCCCGTCACATGGTTCGTGCTTTTTGCGCTTTACGTCATGGCGCTGCTGGTCTGGAGACGGAAACCTTTCCGGAACGGAAGGCTCTGAAAAGCGCGCATTGGTGCCGCCGCTACCGGGCGTTCGTTGACAGCCATCGAGACTTGCCGTTAACGTCCCGCCTGCTGGGGGATTCGCTGCCAGTGATATGTGGGCCTGCCCGATATCACCGGCCTCTGAATGTGCATGTTTCCGACTTGCGCTTCGTGTAACGACGGGCATGACGGAAAACAGGGAGACCAAACGATGCGGGCCGCAATTAATTCTCCATCGCTTTCTATCGACACCATGGACTATCAGGCCGAGTGCCAGTTCGCGCTGGAACCTTCCATTCAAGGGCTGATCGAAAAAGCAGAAGACGCCGGCTGGAACCGCCAGCAGGCCGCACTTGCCATCGTCGCACTCGCCAGCGAACATTTGAGCGACATGCTCCCGGGCCTGACCGTACCGGATCACCGCCCCCTGTCCTGATCCCCTCCTTCCGGTCGGGCCTGATCAACGCCCGGCATCATCCCCACAAATCGATTGAGCCAGCCGGAGCGCCTACCGTCGCGCCCGCAAGGGCGTTCGACGCCTCCGTGGCGGGGCCGCACAGGGTGGAACCGCTCTGCGCGCCACATTGCTCTCCTAGATTGATCGCGCGCCTCACCGGTCGTCCCTGAGGCATTTCGGCTGCCCTGGCGGCAACGCTGCCATAGTGTTGACATACACAACTAATAATGAGAACATAAAGTGAACATTATGGAGGTCAGCGATGAACGCAGCAGACGCAACCATAGAAAATGCCCTGTCCGTGGTCGCCCGGTCCCGCGATATGCGTGAGCGCGCACTTGAGCGGCGACGGGAATTGCAGCGACGAACGGAAGTCATCATCGCCCGGCCGCTCTACGTGCTGAAAAAGAACGAAGGGCCAAAGCAATTGTCGCTGAAACTCGACAGCTAGTTTCTGACAGGAAGCCTGCGGGAACGGGTGACAAGCGGCGGATCGCGAGAGCGAAGATCACTGGTCCGAGCTATTCGCCAAAAGCAAAATCCCGTGCGGATCACCTCGCGCACGGGATTTTCAGAATGAAGAGATCATTGTCTTGTCTATTGCATGCGTTGCATTGCGGCTTCGGGTTCGCCGGTCGTCGCAACCGTTGCCGCCGGAAGGCGATCGGTCTTTTTCAGGATGACGATAGGCTTCTCCACCGGATCCGTCGGCGGAACGATGCTTGCGGTTTTGAATTCACGGTCGACAGCAGGAACGGAAGCGTTGATCCTTTCATGACCCATGCATTCCGCGAACGCTGCACTGGCGGAAAAACCAAGGACAGCGGCGATAATGAGAACTGATTTCATGTCATTCTCCCTTCGCTTTCGTGGTGATCTCCCAGAATAGGGGGAGACGGTCCGGATTGAAAATCACACTTTAGAGATATCTAAAGTTGTCGATCATTGCGGCAGTCGTCGTCATCGGTGGGCAATGGCGCGATGTTTCAGGCGTATCGCCGTTATTTTTTCCGCACATCCAGCGGATTTTGGCAAAGAGGCCTGCGGAATATCATCGCCACATAACTTCCCTTGAGGGAAATGAGGCTTGGCTTGTAAGTCGTTGCCTTTGCCGCGTTGGCGGCGTTTATCGTTCTTGCGTCAGAGGAATTATGCTGCATGGCACGCCTCCTTCCATAAGCGATAACGAAAAAACACCGTACTTGTTCCCGAAGCGGTTCCTGTGGCCCGAGGGAGGGCAAGGCGCCGCCGCGTGTTTATTCTCCCCGCCGGGGAGAGCGTGGCCCGAAGGGTCCGATTAGGGGAACCCTCACCGAATATCGCGGCCTTACTCCCTCAACCCGCTGCCGCGACCTTCTCTCCGGCGGGGAGAAGGCGACACGCCTCACCCTCCCGGCACCTATCCAGTACCCACGCTTGAAATTTTCGCCCGAAACCTCTATATGACGGGGCGAGAGGACGACCTCGGCCATTTTGGCGACAGCATGCGGGACGGCCCGGTCACATACCGGAGAATAAATTGCGTTCCCTGCCCGATCGTATCCGCCACGCTCTCAGCTTCGAAATCATCGGCCTTATGCTTATCGTGCCGCTGGGCGCATTCGTATTTCACATGCCCATGGAAGACATCGGCATAGTCGGCCTCGTCAGCGCCACGCTCGCGACCGCCTGGAACTATCTCTACAATCTCGGCTTCGACCATGCCATGCAGCGCCTGAAAGGCACGACGCTGAAGACGCCCGCCATCCGGGTCGCACATGCCCTGCTGTTCGAACTGGGCCTGCTGATCGTGCTGATGCCCTTCATCGCCTGGTATCTCAACATCAGCCTTGCCCAGGCGCTGGTGATGGATATCTCGTTTGCGCTGTTCTACGTGGTCTATGCCTTTGTGTTCAACTGGGGCTACGACCGGCTTTTCCCGCTGCCCGAATGGCAATCGCAGGACGCCGTCTGACCGACGGCGGCCCCGGCACATGACGGCTGCGTTTCAGCGCAGCGAAGCCTTGAAAAAGCGGATGACTTCGCCGTTCAATCGCCGATGGAACTCGGTCCGGTCAAACCCCGGAACATCGCCGCATATCTGGGGCAAGGCTTTTTCCATCTCGGCAGGGCAAGGCGTTATGAACGAAAAATGCCCTGCCCCATTCACCGTCTGATAGTCCGGCTTTACCGGAAGATCGTCGCGCAGCCCTAAAATATCCTCCGGCATAACACCGTCGCCGCCGCGCTCCGAACTCCAGAGCTGGACGGGGATCTTGATATTTCGCAGATCATCCGGCCCCGGAAAGGCATTCAAGGGGTCTGCGACGACCACAGCCTTCACCCGCGCATCGTGAACCCGATCCTCAGGCGCAGCGGTTCTTTCCAGCATCTGCGCACAGACCGCCGCTTGCCCGTCCGGGCACGGCAATCTGGTGTTTGGAAAATCTGGAACGCCACCGGCGAGCACCAGTGCCGTATAACCACCGCGCGAAAATCCGAAGACCCCGATGCGCCCGGCATCGATGAAACGGGCATCGCTCCAATTTGCCAGCATATGGTCGAGCAGGCGGACGATATCGGCCGGTCTTTCGGTCAGCGCGGAAAGCTCGCCTGCCCGCTTCATATCAATGGCATTGTCGCCGGGATGATTGATTGCTGCGACAATGAAACCGGCATCGGCCAGCGCCGCCGCCGTATCCCGGTGGCTGAAATAGGTGCCGCCGAAACCGTGGGAGATAATGACGAGCGGATATTGCCCGTCAACAATAGGGCAGTCACGCACCGCAGGCAGAACGAAGGGACCGATACGGGTCTCCACTGGTGCAGCCGCGCAGGGCGACCAGACCGCCGCCCTTAAGGAAGCCTCGCCGCCAGTGGATGGAACCTCGATCAACCGAAGACCGGCTGCCAAAACGGTGCCCGTCCCGGACAGCGCAGAAACAAGCAAAAGGCAAAGCAACACCAGAAATCGCATGACGGACTCGCGGATCGAACACATTGAGCACAAGACCGTTATCAACCGGCCTCGTCAGGAACTTAGGGCAATCTCGTGTAGCGGCAATGACCGTCGTGAAGGTTTGGAGTGTTTTCGCTTTTCCTAGAGTCGCAAAAACACTCTAACTCTTTGTTTTGTCGTATTTCCGGGCAGAAAATCCGAGTCCATTTTTCCTTGGAATGCTCTAAAGCGACTTCAGCGTCCAGGCCACGATGTCACGGGTGGCGGCGGCGAAGGCCTGGTCCAGCGCCTTCACGAAATTGGCGTTGCCGGAACCGCTGACGCGGGCGCTGGCACGGAACACTTCCTGCGCCTTCACCGAGCCGTTGCGGTCGTTCAGAAGCTTCACCGACATTTCGATATTGGCGATGTTCTTGCTCGTATCCACCTCGAAGGCGCGGATATCGGTCACGACCTGATAATCGATCGCCAGCCCCTGCCCCGGACGGCCGACGCCACCGAGCTTGCCGGTATCCTCGAAGGCTTCCACGAGCTTGGATTGCACCATGCGCGGCAGGCGGTCGCTCCATTGCGAATTGCCAAGATATTGCACTTCAGAGCCGGAAAGGCGCACCACGATGTTTTCGCTGTCCAGCGCCTTCAGCGCCGTCGGATCGGCGATCAGCAATTGCCGGCTTTTGAGCGAAGGCCCGTGCGTCACGGTCGCCGAAGACACGGAGAGATCGAACGTGTCGTTCGAAGGGGTTCCCGCGCAGCTCGCCATCGCAACAGCAAGCAGCGGCGCCAGAAGCAGGGCACGGCGCCTTTGGCCGTTCATCAGTCGTGTCATAGGCCCATACCCCTTTTAACGTCTTGTTCTGCCGTCATATTGTTTCACGGTGTCGCCGCCGAAAATCAACCGCTGCGGATCGCGGTCAAGATTGGTGATGGCATTGTTTAGATTGTCGACCGTCTGCCGCGTGCTGCCGATCAGCGCCTGGAAATCCTTCAGGCCCGAACCGGAGAAGCGGGTGAGATTGTCGGCAATCGGCCCGATCCGGGCATTGAGATTGTCGGCCACGGCCTTGAACGAAACCAAAGTCTCCCGCGCCTTGGCAAACAGCGAATTGGCATCGTCGGTTCCAAGCATGGTGTCGACCTTGACGAGAATGCCGTCGACACGGCTGGAGGCGAGGTTCAGCTTGCGGCCCATGTCGGTGAAGTCGGAAACCGCCTGGTCGATATCGGCGCGGCGGGCGCCGACGTCGTCGGCGATCCGCTTGAAGTTCGCCACCGCATCGCGCGCATCGGCGGTCGCTGCGGAAACATCGTTGACCACGGTGCCGACCTTGGCGGGATCGACGGAGGCCAGAAGCTCATCCGCGCGCTTCACCACGGTCTGCACCTGCGTGCTCGCCGCCTCGAAATTGCGCGTCGTGCTCTGCACCGTCTCCATGATGCCCTGGATATCGCTGGAAGCGGAAGCAACGTCCTTCGTCACCTTGTCGACATTCGACAGGATGGAATCGATCTTGCCGGCATCCACCGCCTTCACCAGATCCTCGATCGCAGTCAGTGTACCGTCGAGGCGCACCGAAACCGATTGCACGGTGGTGGAAAGCGAGCTGAGGCTGGCGATGAAGCTCTTGATGCCGTCGGAATTGGCGGCCAGCGCATCGGAGAATTTCTCGGCATTGCGCACCGTCTGCGTCAGCGGCCCACGGGCATCCTGCACGAAACCCTGCAATTCGCCGATGGCGCCATCGGCGCGTTTCAGGATCTTGTCGGCAGTGGCGAGAAGGTTGGTGACGCTGGAAAGATCGGCCGTCAGCTCGGCCGGAACGCCGCTCTCGACGGCTTTCTGCAGGATACGCTCGTCAGCCTTGTTGCCGCCGGAAAGCTCGATATAGGCAGCGCCCGTCAGGCCCTGGATTTCAAGCACGGCGCGCGTGGAAGGGAACACCGGCGCATCTGCCTGTACCTCGGTAAAGGCGATGGAATAGGCCGGATCGTCGCGGTCGATGGCAAGGCCGCGCACCGTACCAACAGGAATGCCGTTGAAGCGCACCGGAGAACCGACGGACAGGCCGTTTGCGGAGCCGGGAATACGCACCACGAGCTGCGCTGTTGGACCACCACGGCCGAATTCCGCCATCCAGTAGACGAAGCCGAATGCGGCGGCGATCACGATCAGCGTGAAAATTCCGACTATGGTGTAGTTCGCCTTGGTTTCCATGCTTCTCGTTACTCCACCGGATTTTCGTGTCTGCCGTCCGGAAGAACAACAGAGCGCGCCCGTTTGCCGCGGAAATAGGACTGCACCCACGGGTCGTCACAGGCAAACATGTCCTGCAGCGTCCCTTCCACCAGCACCTTCTTCTGCCCGAGAACCGCAATACGGTCGCAGACGGAGAACAGGCTGTCGAGGTCGTGCGTCACCATATACACGGTCAGGCCGAGCGGATCGCGCAAGCGCGAAATCAGCATATCAAATTCCGCAGCCCCGATGGGATCGAGACCGGATGTCGGCTCGTCGAGGAAGACGAGATCGGGATCGAGCGACAGCGCCCGGGCAAGGGCAGCGCGCTTGATCATGCCGCCTGACAGTTCCGACGGGTATTTATCGCCCGCATCCGGCTTCAGGCCCACCATCTCGATCTTCAGATAGGCAAGCTCGTCCATCAGCTTTTTCGGCAGGTCCAGATATTCCCGCATCGGCAACTGGATGTTTTCCTTCACCGTCAGGCCGGAAAACAGGGCACCCTGCTGGAAAAGCACGCCAAGGCGCGTGTCGAGCATCACCCGCTCCTCCTCGCTCGCCTTGTCGTAATCCGTGCCGAGAATGCGGATCGCACCCGCCTGCCGCGGCAGAAGCCTCAGAACGGTGCGCATCAAAACCGACTTGCCGGAGCCGGAAGGGCCGATAAAGCCCAGAATTTCGCCGCGATAGACATCGAGGTTGAGATTTTCGAGCACATTCGTGCCGTTGAAACCAACGGTCACGCCCTCGACGGAAAGCACCACCTCGCGGCCGTCTTTTGCGGTTTTGGTCTGCTGCTGTGTCTGGTCCAGTGTTTCCAACGCGCCCTCCCTAGAAATCGATGGCTGCGTAGAAGATGGCGAAAAGGCCATCCACCAGAATGACGACGAAGATCGATTTGACCACCGACGACGTGACGTGTTTGCCGAGCGATTCCGCCGAACCGCCCACTTTCATGCCTTCAACCGCGGCAACGATGCCGATGATGAGCGCCATGAACGGCGCCTTGATCATGCCGGCGGCGATGGTCGATTCCTCGACCGCACCATGCAGGCGCGACAGGAACACCTCAAAGGTGATGCCGGAATAGAGAAGCGTGACGATGGCCGCGCCGAAAAGTGCGGCGAAATTGGCAAGGATGGTCAGAAGCGGCAGCGCGATCGTCAGCGCGACAAGACGCGGAAACACCAGCACGCCGACGGGGTTGAGACCGATCACCTTCAGCGCGTCGATCTCCTCGCGCATCTTCATCGAGCCGATTTCCGCCGTGATCGCGCTGCCGGAGCGGCCGGCAATCATGATTGCGGTCAGGAGAACGCCGATTTCGCGCAATTGCAGAATGCCGACCAGATCGACGACGAATACTTCCGCGCCGAAATAACGCAACTGGAAAGCGCCCTGCTGGGCGATGATGGCGCCGATCAGAAACGACATCAGCATGATGATCGGCACGGCGCGCACGCCCATATGGTCGATCTGGTTGACGATGGCCGCCGGCGACACGCCGCGTCCGCGCCCGAGCTTCATCTGCGCGCCGCGCACCGCGGAGCCGAGAATATACATGCCCGCCAGAAAATCCGCGCCGTTCTGGACGACGGCCTGACCGACCGGCGCGAAGATGCGCTCGACAAGTCCCACCTTGGCGGCAGGTTCGCCCTCCATCGTCGCCTTGTCCGGCAATTGGCCGATCAGATCCTCGATGCGCTTGTTGCCGGTGAGCGTGACGGTTACGCCATTCGCCTCCAGGTCGCCGCGCAATCGCTGGATGACCCACGCGCCTGTCGTATCGATTGCCTCGACGGATGAAAGATCGATCTCGACAGGACCGGTGGCCCTGCTTTTCTCGATCTTTTCGAGGCTTGCAAAAATGCCGGAAAGATTGCTGTTGCGCCAGGAACCGGACATGACATACCGCTGGCCGCCGCCGGAGACGGCGCCGTCTTCGGTGATTGCGGCCGGGTTCGCCTGTTGCCGTGTGTCCTGATCTTGCATAATGCTCCGAGCGAGTGCAGCCGTCACGAGATTCTTAAGGGTTTCATAACGTTTCGGTCTTCGGCAAGCCACAGTGACGGCCGACAATTCGTGATAAATTTGGCGTCATGTGTCGTTTGTCGCCCAATCGGAAGTGAAAAAACATGCCCCGTTACCTTCAAGCCACAACAGAACGCTTTCCCGTCGCCGGCAGCTTCACCATCTCACGCGGCACCCGCACGCATGCGGATGTCGTAACGTGCACCATCCACGATGGTTCCTTCGCCGGCATTGGCGAATGTGTGCCCTATTCGCGTTATGGCGAGAGCATCGAAGGCGTCGTTGCCGATATCGAGGCGATGGCTGAGCGGATCGCCGCCGGCCTGACGCGGCAGGAATTGCAGCAGGTGATGAAGCCCGGCGCCGCCCGCAATGCGGTGGATTGCGCGCTCTGGGATCTGGAAGCCAAAATGAGCGGCAAAAGCGCTGCTGAACATATTTTCGGACAGGCGGCAAAACCGCTCGTCACCGCCTACACCATCTCGCTTGCCGATCCCGAAACCATGGCCGCCAAAACGGCGGAAAACGCCGCACGCCCGCTGCTGAAGATCAAGACCGGAACGACGGATGACGAGGCAAGCCTGCGGGCCGTGCGCGCCGCAGCCCCTGAGGCACACATCATCATCGACGCCAATGAAGGCTGGAACGACGACAATATCGAATATTATCTGAAGCTTGCGGCGGAGCTGAACATCGCGCTTATCGAACAGCCGCTGCCCGCCGACAAGGACGCCATTCTCGCACGCATCGACCATCCGGTCCCGATCTGCGCCGATGAAAGCGTACATTCCACCAAGGACTTGGCAGGCCTGCGTGACCGCTACGATGCGATCAACATCAAGCTCGACAAGACCGGCGGCCTGACGGAAGCGCTTGTCATGAAGGCGGAGGGAGAACGGCTCGGCTTCACCATCATGGTCGGCTGCATGCTCGGCACCTCGCTCGGCATGGCCCCCGCCGTGCTCGCCGCCCAGGATGCGGCCTTTTCCGATCTCGACGGCCCGCTGATTCTGATGCAGGACCGGCAACCCGGCCTCGTTTACGAGGGTTCGCTGGTTTATCCGCCGCGGCCGGAATTGTGGGGGTAAAAGCCGTCGTTCGGGTTTCGCGCAGAATTGGGGACACCGTGGCTGTATTCGCACCATCTCTCAAGTGTCTGGCAACGAAGTCGCTGAGAAAGGTCTAAAACCTCGCCCCGTCATGCCGGGCATGACCCGGCATCCAGCCACGGCGCGTCTGCGCCGTGAGAAGAGTCTTACGCGATCAAAGACTCGATCGCGCTGGATCCCGGCTCAAGGCCGGGATGACGGCGTGCGGATAATGCCGCCTCACCAGACGCGTCGTTGCATGAAGGCTTGCCATCCGCACCGGCCAGCCAACCCCAATCAGGCCGCGTGCTTGCCGATCAGCCCCGGAATGTCCACCGGTTCCATCTCATCCGATGTGCGCTCGGAGGCGTCGCTTGTCTGCATCCAGGTGATCAGCTCGAAAGTGCCATCGGCATTTTCGGCAATCGCCGTGCAGCTTTCCACCCAGTCGCCGGTGTTGATGTAACGGATGCCGTCCATGTCTTCCATGACAGCATGGTGAATGTGACCACAGATCACGCCGTCGACATTGTTGCGTCGTGCCTCTTCGGCAACCACGCGCTGGAATTCGCCGATGAAGTTGACGGCGTGCTTGACCTGCAGCTTGGCCCAGGCCGAGAACGACCAGTAAGGCAGGCCGATGCGGCGGCGCACGGCGGCAATGGCGATGTTGATCGCAATCGCCGCGTCATAGGCCCAGTCACCGAGATAGGCGAGAAGGCGGGCATTGCGCACCACCACGTCGAACTCGTCGCCATGGATGACCAGATATTTCTTGCCGTCGCCCGCCTCGTGGATCATGCGCTCGGCCACTTCGATGCCGCCGAAATGCATGCCGGGAAACTCGCGCAGGAACTCGTCGTGGTTGCCTGGAATGTAAACGATGCGCGTTCCCTTGCGGGCCTTGCGCAACAGCTTCTGCACCACGTCGTTGCAGCCCTGCGGCCAGTACCAGCTGCGGCGCAGGCGCCAGCCGTCGATGATGTCGCCGACCAGAATGATCGTCTCGGCTTCGTGATGTTTCAGAAAATCGAGCAGGAAATCCGTCTTGGCCGCCTTGGAACCGAGATGGACATCCGAAATGAAAAGCGTTCTGAACTGTCTGGTTTCAATTTGACCGGCCACGGATTTCATCCCCCTGTTCGGTTGCGTCCCTGCGGCTTTCTTCCCTCTCAGAACCAGACTCGTGTTGCAGCAACATGACAATGGCCCGTTTTTATACGGAATATGACTGATGGCATCACGAAAACGCGAATAAGCCATGCCCGCATTTGCATAAGGAGGCGGCAAATAACGGCTGTACCATGGGAAAGTTTGTTGTATTCAGAGGGCCGGAATTGAACCAGACATGACGGTGGAAGACATGACCTCTCACGATAAGAACAACACGCCCGCCAACACGGCAAAGGCCGACATCGAGGAACAGGCGCTCTTTTTCCACCGCTACCCGCGCCCCGGCAAGCTGGAAATCCAGGCCACCAAGCCGCTCGGCAACCAGCGCGACCTGGCGCTTGCCTATTCACCCGGCGTCGCCGCCCCTGCCTCGCCATCCATGAAAATCCGGAAATGGCGGCGGAGTATACCGCCCGCGCCAATCTCGTCGCGGTCATTTCCAACGGCACGGCGGTGCTCGGACTCGGCAATATCGGCCCGCTCGCATCCAAGCCTGTCATGGAAGGCAAGGCCGTCCTCTTCAAGAAATTCGCCGGCATCGACGTTTTCGACATCGAGATCGACGCGCCCGGTATCAACGACATGGTCTCCACCATCGCCGCGCTGGAACCCACCTTCGGCGGCATCAACCTTGAGGACATCAAGGCGCCGGAATGTTTCGAGGTGGAACGCCAGCTGCGCGAGAAGATGAACATCCCCGTCTTCCACGACGACCAGCACGGCACGGCGATCATCGTCGCCGCCGCCGTTACCAATGCTTTGGAACTGGCCGGAAAATCGCTTTCGAGCGTCAAGATCGTTGCCTCCGGCGCCGGTGCGGCAGCCCTTGCCTGCCTCAACCTGCTCGTCGCCATGGGCGCAAACAAGGACAACATCTGGGTCCACGATATCGAGGGTCTCGTTTATGAGGGCCGTAACACGCTGATGGACGAGTGGAAGGAAGTCTACGCCCAGAAGACCGACAAGCGGGTTCTGGCCGACTCGATCGACGGCGCCGATGTCTTCCTCGGCCTTTCGGCGGCGGGCGTGCTGAAGCCGGAACTGCTGGAGCGCATGGCGGAAAATCCGCTGATCCTCGCTCTCGCCAACCCCAATCCGGAAATCATGCCGGAGGCGGCCCGCGCAGCGCGTCCGGATGCGATGATCTGCACCGGCCGTTCGGATTTCCCGAACCAGGTCAACAACGTTCTCTGCTTCCCCTATATTTTCCGCGGCGCGCTGGATTGCGGCGCAACCACCATCAACGAGGAAATGAAGATGGCCGCCGTGCAGGCCATCGCCGAGCTTGCCCGCGAGGAAGTCTCCGAAGTCGCCGCCAAGGCCTATAGCGGCGAGACGCCGATCTTCGGCCCGAACTACCTCATTCCCTCACCTTTCGATCCGCGCCTCATCCTGCGCATCGCGCCGGCTGTCGCCCGTGCCGCAGCGGCAAGCGGCGTCGCCGCCCGGCCGATCACCGATTTCGAAGCCTATTTCGACCAGCTGAACCGTTTCGTCTGGCGTTCCGGCTTCATCATGAAGCCGGTCTTCAATGCCGCCAAGGCGGCCGAAAAGAAGCGCATCATCTTTGCCGAAGGCGAAGACGAGCGCGTGCTGCGCGCCGCCCAGGTGCTGCTGGAAGAAGGCACCGGCATCCCGATCCTCATCGGCCGTCCGCAGATCATCGAAACGCGCCTGAAGCGCTTCGGCCTGCGCATCCGCCCGCATACGGATTTCGCCGTGGTCAACCCGGAAGACGATCCGCGTTACCGCGACTATGTCGATGATTATTTCGCCCTCGTCGGCCGCGCCGGCATCAACCCGGAAGCCGCCCGCACCATCGTGCGCACCAACTCCACGGTGATCGGCGCCCTTGCGGTGAAGCGCGATGAAGCGGATGCGCTGATCTGCGGCCTCGAAGGCCGTTATGACCGGCACTTGCGCGACGTGAACCAGATCATCGGCAAGCAGGAAGGCGTGCGCTCGTTTGCGGGTCTCAGCCTGCTCATCACCCAGCAGGGCGCGCTGTTCCTCACCGACACCTTCGTCAACAACGATCCGACCTCCGAGGAAGTGGCGGAAATGGCCATTCTCGCGGCCAAGGAAATCCGCCGCTTCGGCATCACGCCGAAGATCGCACTCGCCAGCCATTCCAACTTCGGCTCGCGCGATTCGAAAGCGCCCGCAAAATGCGCCGCGCCCTGAAGATCGTGCAGGCGGCGGCACCGGAACTGGAAGTGGATGGCGAAATGCAGGGCGGCTCCGCACTTTCGGAAGCGCTGCGCAAGCGTGCGATGCCGAACAGCGTGCTGACCGGTGAGGCAAACCTTCTGGTTTTCCCGAACCTCGATGCCGCCAACATCACGCTCGGCGTCACCCGCACGCTGACGGAAGGTCTGCATGTCGGCCCGATCCTGCTCGGCAGCGCCCTGCCCGCCCATATCCTGTCGCCCAGCGTCACCTCGCGCGGCGTCGTCAACATGGCGGCATTTGCCGTCGTGCAGGCATCGCACCCTTCGGTGTGATGTTGCCGGCGTATTAACGCAGTTTTGAACATGCTGTTGCCGCATTGCGGCAACAGCTTATGTTATCTTCCTGAAACATGGATTTCCCGAAGCATAACACCCTCGCCCTGACGCGCGGGATATCGAACGGATCGAACAATTGACCCGGCGCCGCAGCCGCATCATCGGCTTTCTGCTTCCCCTTGTTTTTGTCGCGCCGGCCGCCGCTTTCGCGGACGAGGTCTGCGATACACTCTATGCGCAATTGCGCGAGCCGCCGCGTGTCATCGGCAACACGGCCGAGGTGCGGCGTTACGCCAACGCGCTCACCCGCCAGAACATCGAAATCCGCAAAATCAGGAACGATTTGCGCCGCTACGGCTGCTCATCGGCAAGCGTCACCGTTTATGGCAACCCCAATGCCGATCTCTGCGCGCAGATCAGCGACGCGATGGCGGATGCGCAGAGCGAACGCGACGCCATCATCCGTGACCGTGACGATGCGATGGCGGCCCAGAGCAGCGATGATGGTGACATCCGGCGCCAGCGCATCCTCGCCGCCCTCGATGCCAATGGTTGCGCCGCCATGCCGGACGCAGATACGCAAGTGCCGCCGGCCTCCAACGTGACCCGTTATCCCGAAGCCTTCGGCCAACCGGGCAATCCACAGGGACAGGCAGGGCTTTCGCCCTACCCCAATGCAGCAGCTGAAGGTGGGCTGAGAACGCTGTGCGTACGTACCTGCGATGGCTCGTTTTTCCCCATTGCCTCCAACGCATCACCACTCGATTTCCGCGCCCAGGCAGAACAATGCCAGAAGATGTGCCCCGGCACGGAGACGGAGCTTTATTTCCACTCCATGGCGGATCAGGAAACGGCCGACATGATCTCGGCCGAAACCGGAAAACCCTACAAGGACCTGCCGACCGCCTTTGCCTATAAGAACGCCTCGACAAAAGCGCCGAACTGCGCCTGCAACATGGCCGCTTATCACGAGGAGATGAAGGAGCAGGAGAGCGCCCGGCCGGAAGGTGGAAAACCCTATTCCAGCATCACGACCATTCCGTCACCACAGGGTGACAAGACTGACAAACCCGCTGAGCAGCAGGCCGCAAAGCCGCCGGAACAACCGGTTCCCGAACGCGACTACGACCCGAACAACAGCAACGTCCGCGTCATTGGCCCGAAATTCCTGCCCGACCAGACAGGCCGGATCGACCTGAAGAACCCGGCGCTGAAGGGCATACAGCCGCAGCAATAACGGCGCGGGTGTGCACCCGTTACGAAGCGAGTGAGCACGAAGCTCCCTCATGGTTTGATGGCAAGGTTGGAAAATCTCTCCTTCGTCATGCTCGGGCCTGTCCCGAGCATCTGCAACCTATCGTTTTTTATGACATGTTGGCAGATCCTCGGGACAAGCCCGAGGATGACGTCGAGTATGGATGGAGGTGTGAGCCGTCTAAGGAGCAGGGTTACCCTCCGCGCGCCTTACCGCCCGCCCCAGCGATTGCGAAACACCAGCTCCTCCAGCGGCACCCGCTGCCGCCAGCCCTTCACCGCCAGTTCCGGTTCGGTGTAAAGCGCATCGACGCGGCCGAGGCACAACCATGCGACGATTTCGATGTGGTCGGGAATATCGAGAATGGCGCGAATGTCGCTGTCGTGGAAAATGCTGACCCAGCCGACGCCTATGCCTTCGGCGCGCGCCGCAAGCCAGAGATTCTGGATGGCGCAGACGGTGGAATAGACATCCGTGCGTGGATTGTGGGTGCGGCCCAGCACCACCTTGCCACCGCGTGTCGGGTCGCAGGTGACGCAGATGCTGAGCGGCGCCTTGCGGATGCCCTCCAGCTTCAGGCTGCGATAAAGTGCCTGCTGCTCCCCCTCGAACATCGCCGCCGCCTCGCCATTGGCACGGGCGAACGCAACCCAGGCCGCCTGCCTGACGGCACCATCCGTGATGAGCGTGAAATTCCACGGCTGCATGAAACCGACGGAAGGCGCGGAATGCGCCGCCTTCAGCAAACGCTCGACCACATCGTCCGGCAATGGATCGGGCAGGAACTGGTCGCGCACATCGCGGCGGGTTTCGATGACACGGTAGATCGCCTCGCGCTCCTCCTCGGAAAACGGGCGAGCGGGCGAAAGCGCATAATCGAACGCATTGGCATCGAGTGAACTGGTCGCGAGCGGATCGGTCGGCATCGTCTATCCCCAACAATGCTGGCGCGCCGCCACGAAAACCGGCTCCGGTTTCCGCCTGCACGACACGCTTCTTCAACAACCTGCCGCCGTCCACGCGGGCCAGTCTATCCTGTCAGGCCGGTCTTCTGACTCGGCATCATCCGCCCGCTTTCGCCTTCCCGAATTGCTTCAGTGGCATCAGAAAAAGGGCATCCGCCTCACAGCGCTGGGCACGTTCCGGTTTCGCACCGGATTCCCGATTCTCCCGCCGCAAATGGCGGGCACCTGACGCAAGAACCTATGGGCAAGAAAGCTTGCGAATACAAGCATATTGCAGAGCGATGCGGCAATGTGACCATGGCGAGCCCCCTCCACCTCCGTCATTCCGGCCTTGAGCGGAAATCCAGCCAGCCCAAGTCCTTGGGCTGAAAAGAATCCTTTCGCCGCGCAGACGCGCGTCGGCTGGATGCCGGATCAAGTCCGGCATGACGGAAGCAGCACTCCTTATCACATCACTCCACGGGGAAATAACGCACATAGGCGAACTCGTCACCATCGGGTGACCAGTTGGGCGAGTTCATCGTTCCCTGCCCGCCAAACAGCTCGAACAGCGTTTCGACATTGCCGCCATCCAGGTCCATCAACCGCACGCGTACATCAAGATCGCGCGGATGGTCGAAGACATCGGCGTCATAGGAGACGAACACCACCTTGTCCCCCTTGGGAGACGGATGCGGGAACCAGTCGCCATAGGCACTGTCGGTGATGCGCTCGACGGCCGAGCCATCCACCCGCACGCGCCAGATCTGCATCAGGCCGGTGCGGCTGGAATTGAAATAGATCCACCCGCCATCCGGCGAATAATCCGGCCCGTCATTGCGGCCCTCACCACGGGTAAGGCGCGTCTCAACACCGCTGTCTATGTCCATGGAATAGATATCGAAAACCTGATCGCGAATGCCGCAATAGGTGAAACTTTTCCCGTCCGGCGACCAACCGTGCCAGTAGGAAGGAAGGTTCTTCGTCATCAGCCGCGGCGTGCCGCCCGTGGACGGTAAAAGATAGATGGCGCTCTTGCCGAACTCCACCTTGTCGGAAATGGCATACAGCGAACCATCAGGCGAAATGCCGTGGTCGTTGTTGCAGATCGTAGCAAAGCCGGTATCGACCTTCTCCGGCGAAGTATCACCGGCAAGAGACAACCGATAGAGCAGCCCTTCAGCGTTCAACAGCAGATATTTTCCGTCCGGCGACCAGTTCGGCGCCTCGAACAGCGCAGGCGTCTGCCAGATCACCCGCATCTGTCGGGTGCGGATGTTGAAGATTTCGATGGAACTGCGCATGCTGCCTCCCCGGCCTGTCGATAGTCTGGATCGGGACGTGACGCAGATATTCCATTTGCATCCACCGCCGCCGTGATTATGATCCTATTGCCGCAGGCACCGTCCTGCAAATTCAAATCGGAAAAAACAGCAGCGTTCCGGCACCGCCCGCGCCCCTGCCCGTTTCTCCCAGATCCGAGGTTCCGCGATGAATAACATCGCCGATCACGGCATCCGGTTCGGCCGGATCGCCGCAATGCTTCCTGTCAAGAATATCGAAAAAGCCCGTGATTTTTATGTCGGTGTGCTCGGCTTCGAAAAGACCTTCGAAAACGGCAATCCCGTCGGTTTCATGATCCTGAAACAGGGCAACGCCGAGCTGCACCTGACATTGCAGCCCACGCACAAGCCGGCGCCCTTCAATGTGGCGCATATGCTGGTCAGCGACGTCGACGCGCTGCACGCGCTTTGCAAGAGCCACGGGCTACGCATCATCAAGGGCCTGCAGGACAAGGATTACGGCCTGCGTGCCTTCGTTTTCGAAGACCCGGATGGCAACCGCATCGATGTGGGGCAGGTTATTTGAGACGAGGAAGCGGCGCGGCGCGTCCCCGCCATTGATGGGGACGCCAAGAGGCTCCTCACACGCGACGTCATCCTCGGGCTTGACCCGAGGATCCACCGTTTCAACCGCGTATGGATCCTCGCCTCAAGGGCGAGGATGACGGAGAAAAAGAATTAATCTCGCCTTCCAAAGGCGAGACCCCTTCGCGCCACCCTTCGACTACCTGTCCCGAAACCGGTTGGTGATCGGGTAACGGCGGTCGCGGCCGAAGTTCTTCTTGGTGATCTTCACGCCGGGTGCGGATTGGCGGCGCTTGTATTCGGCGAGATAGAGCAGATGCTCGATCCGGTGCACCGTCGCCACATCATGGCCACGTGCAAGGATTTCCTCGACGGACATTTCCTTTTCCACCAGGCACTCCAGAATGTCGTCCAGCACCGGATAGGGCGGCAGCAGATCCTGGTCGGTCTGGTTGGGACGCAATTCGGCAGACGGCGCCTTGGAGATGATATTGGCGGGGATCACCTCGCCGGAAGGCCCGAGAGCGCCCGGCGGCACATGGCCGTTGCGCCATCTGGAAATGGCGTAGACCTGCATCTTGTAGAGGTCCTTGATGGGGTTGAAGCCGCCATTCATGTCGCCGTAGAGCGTGGCATAACCCACCGACATTTCCGACTTGTTGCCGGTTGTCACCACCATCGAGCCGAACTTGTTGGAAACGGCCATGAGGATGGTGCCGCGTGCGCGGCTTTGCAGGTTTTCTTCGGTGATGCCCTCTTCCGTGCCCTCGAAAAGCTCTGACAGCGCCGACATGAAACCGTCCACCGGCTCGGCAATCGGCACGATATCGTAACGGCAGCCGAGAGCTCTCGCGCAATCGGCGGCGTCCTTCAACGAATCCTCGGAGGTGTAACGATAGGGCAGCATGATGCAACGCACCCGCTCCTCGCCCAGCGCGTCTACCGCAAGTGCGGCGCAGATCGCCGAATCGATGCCGCCGGACAGGCCGAGAACGACGCTCTTGAAGCCATTCTTGTTGACGTAATCGCGAAAGCCCAGCATGCAGGCGCGGTAATCCGCTTCCTCACCATCAGGAATTTTCGAGAACGGTCCGCTTTCGCAGCGCCAGCCTTTTTCCGTGCGTTTCCAGTCGGTGACAGCAAGTGTCGCCTCGAACTGGCTCATCTGGAAGGCGAGCGACTTGTCGGTGTTGAAGGCGAAGCTCGCGCCGTCAAATACCAGCTCATCCTGTCCGCCAAGCTGGTTGGCGAAGACCAGCGGCAGGCCGCTTTCGATAACCTGTCTGAGCGCCACCTGATGGCGCACATCCAGCTTGCCGCGATAATAAGGCGAACCGTTCGGCACCAGCAGGATTTCCGCCCCGCTTTCGGCCAGCGTTTCGCACACGCCCATATCGTTCCAGATTTCCTCGCAGATCGGAATGCCGATCCTGATGCCACGGAAATTATAGGGACCGGAGATCGATCCTTCGGCGAAAACGCGTTTTTCGTCGAACTCGCCATAGTTCGGCAGGTCGATCTTGTCGCGCAGCGCAATGATCTTGCCGCCATCCAGAAGCGCCACCGAATTGTGCCGGCCCGCCTCACCCTGACGCGGAAAACCGATGACAATGCCGGGTCCACCATCGGCGGTCTCCGCAGCCAGTTCTTCCACCGCCTTCAGGCAGGCCTTCAGAAAAGCCGGCTTCAGCACCAGATCCTCAGGCGGATAGCCGGATATGAAAAGCTCGGTCAGAAGCAAGAGATCGGCGCCCTGCGTTGCCGCATCTGCCCGTGCCTCGCGCGCCTTGGCGAGATTGCCCGCCACGTCGCCAACTGTCGGATTGAACTGCCCGACGGCAATTCTGAGATGGTTTTTGATGTCGTGTCTGTCGCTCATGACTTTTCAATACCGCGCCCGTGGCCGCTCCGCAACGCGGCAATTGCATGCCGCGCCGCCTCGGCTCATTCAAGCCGGAAGGGACGCGTTCAAACCGTGGTTGGCGTTCACACGAAGGTTATCGCCGCGCCTGTCAGATTCCGCAAAGTTCATGTCGCGTTCATCGCGCTTATGTGACAGTTACATGACAGTTTTGCGACGCCCCGATTCACCCTCCCGAATTGCGCGGCGCCGCCTCGCAATACCGGAGTATGAGTTTGAGACATTCGGCGCCAAAAACAACGGCTTCCGAGAAGGATGAGTTTGCCTTTTCGCCTGCATGGACGCGGAGCCTTTCCAAGCTTTCGGGCACGGCCTACACGCTCGCCAATCTGACGTTGTCGTCGGTCGTACTGGTCGTGGCGCTGGAATGGATCGCCCGCGGCTCTCTGGGTGATGTCGGTGCTTTCCTCACCTCGTCTGCCCGCCCCGGCGTGACCACCATTGCCGCCGTCCTGCTCATTCTCGTGGCGCTGGACTCAATCCTCGGCCGTCGTTACCTGTCGCTCATTGCCGTTGTGCCGCTCTGCGCGCTGACGGGGCTGATTTCCGCCCAGAAACAGACCTATCTCTCCGATCCGCTTTATCCCTCCGACCTGCTGTTCGGCCGGCAGATCCTCGAGCTTTTGCCGACCATGCTCAAAGCCCAGCCGCTGACGGCGGTGCTGGTCGGTCTTGGCCTTTTCATGACTATTGCGACTGTCGTCGCCCTCTGGCTGCTGGCGCGGCGCCACTCGCCGGTGTTGCGCTGGCGTGAACGCGCCGCAGGTCTTGCGCTGGCACTACCGCTTCTGGCCGGCCTCGCCTCGCTGATGGATTATTCAAATTACTCGTGGGTTCGAGATCGCCTCAACATCATTCCCATGATGTGGGATCAGCAGGAGAATTACCGCCACAACGGTTTCCTGCTGGCCTTCACCTTCAACATTCCGATGGCGAATGTCTCCGCACCTCAGGGCTACGGCCAAAACATCATTGCCGACCTGACATCGGAACCCGCCGCCTTCGCCGCCAACAAGGGTGACTATCCCGACATCATCATGTTGATGAGCGGATCGCTGTGGGATCCGACGCGGCTCGAAAACGTGAAGCTCTCCGCCGATCCGATGCCGACCATCCGCGCCAAACAGTCCGGCAATGTGTTCTCGCCGGAATTCGGCGGCATGACGGCGAATGTGGAATTTGAGGCGCTGACCGGTTTTTCCAACGCCTTCCTGCCCTATGGCAGCATTCCCTACCAGCAATATATCCGCCGCCCGGTGCCCTCGCTTGCCAGCTTCTTCCGCGGCGAAGGGTATTCGGCCATCGCCATGCATCCGTTTCAGGAATGGTTCTGGAACCGCAAGGAGGTCTACAGGAATTTCGGCTTTGAGGAATTCCGCTCGGAAGAGACATTGCCGCCGATGGAAAAGCGCGGCAACTTCGCCTCCGACGACGCGCTGATAGACGAAATCATGGCAACGACCGAGCAGGCGCGCAACCCGCTCTTCCTCTTCGCCGTCACCCTGCAGGGACACGGGCCTTACGAGGCAGGCCGTTATGCCAGCGACACCATCGGCGTGGAAGGCGATCTTTCGCCTTCGGCATCGCAGGCGCTCGCAACCTATTCGCAGGGCGTGGTGGAGGCTGACGACGCCCTTCTGAAACTGATGCGCTGGGCAAAGAAGCGCGACCGCGAAACCATCATCGTCCTCTTCGGCGATCACCTGCCGCCGCTTGGCCAGACCTTCGTCGAAAGCGGCTACATGCCGGGCATGGTGGCCAGCCGCCGCGCACCGCTGAAGGTGATGAAAAAGGAACACGAGACGCCGCTCGTCGTCTGGTCCTCGAAGAAGGGTGTGCGCAAGAATATCGGCACCATCAGCCCCGCACTTCTGCCCTATCACGTGCTGAAGACAGCCGGATTCTCCGACCCATTCTACACGGGAACACTTGGCGAGGTTCAGCAGGCGTTTTCCGTCATCGACCGGCATATGCTGGTGGCAACGAACGGCAAGGCCCTGCCCGACTGGTCGATTGCCCCGAATTCCATTCCCGACGTGGTGCGCGACTACCGCCTGCTGCAATTCGACATGATGTTCGGCAAGCAATATGGCCGCGAGCGCTTCTTCCCCGGCTTCAACTGGCTGAACGAGGCCGCACCCTCCGCCTGATGCTTCGCAACGCCTGAACCACATGGCGGTGAAAATCGTTTGAATTTCACCGCCATGCGGGTTTATCTCGATAAAGGCCCGCACAGAACCATCAGCAACCGGAGACATACCGTGTCTGATATTTCCGACTATATCGTTTCGCATTTCAAGCGCTCCTCCCGCGAAATCGGCGAGGTGGAGCAGCGTATTCTGGAACTGGCGCAACAGAAAAAACTGATCTCCAGCGACATCAATGCCGAGTTTTCCGCCGGCGCGAGCCTTGGCGACCGTTTCGCCGACAACATCGCAAAGGTCGGCGGCTCCTGGGGGTTCATCCTCAGCTTCTGCTTTTTCCTGGTGGTCTGGGCCATCGTCAACACCATCGTTCTGACCACCGGCGCCTTCGACCCCTACCCGTTCATCTTCCTCAATCTTCTGCTCTCCATGCTGGCGGCCATACAGGCGCCGATCATCATGATGTCGCAGAACCGGCAGGCCGCCCGCGACCGTTTCGAGGCCGCCAAGGATTATGAGGTGAACCTGAAAGCCGAGCTTGAGGTGCTGTCGCTGCATGAAAAGATCGATGTGAAGGTGCTGGCCGAACTGGCTGCACTGCGCCAGGATCTCGCCAGCCTTCACCGCCACGTCACCCGCAAAGAAGACTGAAGCGGGAAACTCCATCCCCGCTTTTCCCCGCCCCGTTGCGCGCTGTTATCTTGAACGCAGTCCTGCCGGGTGGATGCCAGACGTGGCAAAAACCGAAGGACGGTTCTGATGGGGACGGTGGCGCGTTCGTGACGACAGAACCATCTCGCAAAGTGCGGTGCACGGCCTTTGCGAGATACGGCACTCTGGAAAGGCCCGGCTGCGCAACGCATCCGAACTACACCAACCTCAACTAAAGCGCCGCCGGGCAATCGCCCGACGCCCTCTCCATCCATCCCCCCGCCCGGCAGCGCCGTGCGGGATGAAGCTGTTGGGTTTTTAGAGCATGGTGGACGGGCGCGCGTGGGGCTTACCCCCTCTGCCCTGCCGGGCATCTCCCCCACAAGGAGGGAGATCGGCAAGAGGCGCTACCACCGCTTCACGCGCAAGCTTCGAGATGGGCGAGACCTTGCCGCATATCGATCTCCCCCCTTGTGGGGGAGATGCCCGGCAGGGCAGAGGGGGTGGCCCCAAGCGCCTTAAGTCCACTGCGAATGGACAAACTGCTGAAAGTTCACACACAGTTACAGATCCGTCAGATTATTGCGCTACAGATTGACGCAGGCGTTTGTTGCATTGCACTCTTGCGGGCAAGGCTGACAAGGGAATCACTTCCCCTCGTCAAAATGGCATCACGACCATTTCGCGGCAGCGCCACACCGGATGCAACATCCGGTTATCGCAATGCATTCTGTTCCGGGGTTTTCATGTACCAGTACGATCTGATTGTTATCGGCAGCGGTCCGGCGGGAAGACGAGCCGCCATCCAGGCCGCCAAGCTCGAAAAGAGGGTTCTGGTCATCGAGAAGGGCAGCCGCGTCGGCGGCGTTTCCGTGCACACCGGCACCATTCCTTCCAAGACATTGCGCGAAACGGCGCTCAATCTCACCGGCTGGCGCGAGCGTGGCTTTTACGGCCGCGCCTACCGCGTCAAGCAGGAGATCGACGCCGACGATCTACGCCGTCGCCTGCTCATCACGCTCGACCACGAGGTTGAGGTGCTGGAACACCAGTTCGCCCGCAACCGCGTACAGCACGTTCGCGGCACGGCAAGCTTTGTCGATGCCAACACCATGAAGGTGGTGAAGAGCGACGGCGAAATCATGAACGTCACCGGCGCTTCCATACTTCTCGCCATTGGCACACGGCCCTACCGGCCGCCGCATATTCCCTTCGATGGCGAAGCGGTGCTCGATTCGGACGAGATCCTCGAGATCAAGGAACTGCCGCGCTCCATGGTCGTCGTTGGCGCAGGCGTCATCGGCATCGAATATGCCACGATCTTCAGCGCGCTGGACACACAGGTGACGGTGGTGGAACCGCGCGAGACCATGCTGGAATTCATCGACAAGGAAATCGTCGAGGACTTCGCCTATCAGCTGCGCGACCGCAACATGAAGCTGATCTTCGGACAGAAGGCGGAAAAGGTGGAACGCGACGAAAGCGGCAAATGCCTCGTTTCGCTCAGCAACGGACGTGTCCTGAAAGCCGAGACCGTGCTGTTTGCCGCCGGCCGCGTCGGCGCGACTGATACGCTCAACCTTTCGGCCTGCGGGCTGGAAGCCGACAGCCGTGGCCGCCTGAAGGTCGACCCCGAGACCTTCCAGACAACGGTGCCGAACATCTACGCCGCCGGCGACATCATCGGTTTCCCGAGCCTTGCCTCCACCTCCATGGAACAGGGCCGCATCGCCGCACGTCACGCCGTCGGCGCGCCGGCCGGCGAACCACCACAGTTCTTCCCCTACGGCATCTACGCCGTGCCGGAAATCTCCACCTGCGGCCTGACGGAAGAGGAAGTCACCGAACGCGCCATTCCCTATGAATGCGGCATCGCCCATTTCCGCGAAACCTCACGCGGCCATATCATGGGCCTCGACAGCGGGTTGTTGAAGATGATCTTCTCGTTGAAGACCCGCCGCCTGCTCGGCGTCCACATCGTCGGTGAAGGCGCCACCGAACTGGTGCATATCGGCCAGGCCGTGCTGAACCTGAAAGGCACGGTGGAATATTTCGTCGAGAACACCTTCAACTACCCGACCCTTGCCGAAGCCTACAAGATCGCGGGGCTGGATGCCTGGAACCGCATGGGTGAGTTGAAGAAGGATTGACGTTAGCTGTTACGGGTGGAGGAGATGGCGACGATGCCAAGCGATTGCTTGTGGCAAACTCGTAGCATCCCCACCCCGTCACCCCGGACTTGATCCGGGGTCCAGTGCGATCAAGTCCTTGATCGCGAGAGACTTTCTTTCACGGCGCAGACGCGCCGTGACTGGATGCCGGATCAAGTCCAGCATGACGGAGGAGAGGCTTTCCGCTCCGACACTTCACCGTGCAAACTAGACCGCCGACGGATACAAAAACCTCTCCGTTGTCACCCTCGGGCTTGACCCGAGAATGACGACGATCTTTTTGCAGTCCCGACGTAGACCGAACAACCAACTCACCATCGAATACTATACCGCGCACTCACTCCGGGCCGGAACTGATCGGCATACCCCTGATCGAGCGTTCCGCGCACCGTCAGGTGATCGCCGATCTTCTGCTCCACTGCCACGCCGCTGCTGAATTCGTTGAAGCTGTTGCGGCTTGCGCCCGTCAGCACGAAGGCGGTGCCGGTTTCCGCGCGGGAAAGACGCAGCGACTGCGAAACGTCGAGGCCGTTCCATTGCTGCGCCGTGCCATCATAACGCACGGTGAAATTGCGGTTCGCTTCGATATCCAGTTCCGGCGTGACGATACGTTTCTGCCGCGTGGTCATGGAAACGCTGCTCGAACCCGTCAATGCGTTGAACAGGACCCCGACATCGCGGGCAAGCGAGACACCCGGCAATTGCTCCGCCAGAAGTGTGACATTGCCCCACAACCGTACCGGCGTATCCACCAACTGACCGGTCTTCGAGGCACTCATACCCATTTCCAGCCCCGCCCTGATCGGCGTGTCGACCGGCAGCTTCGCGCCGATGCGCGCCGTATAGGAACGATCGGAATTCTTCACCGGCTTCCAGATCAGCTCGGCCTCATCTGCATGGGCGGCAGTACCAAGCGCGGTGAACAGAGAAAACAACAGGGCAGAGCCCGTTCGTGGCGACATATCTTGTCCCCTGGCAAATTAAGGGCGCACCGGGAGAACCCGGCAAGCACGGTAAAAGCGGAGGCCAATAGTTTTTGGCAGCGATGACAGCCGCGCGACGGCGGCCCCTATTTCCTGCACGGCCGCATCAGGCGGCCGAGGCAAATCATGCTGCGCAGGGTGCCAGATGAACGGGAGATGAACAAGAGCAGATGCAGCAAAAAATCATGCTGCACCGCATTGTGATCAAAACGAAGGTTACGGAACGCGACGGCTGCTATTTGTCTACGGCCGGGCCGACACAACGGGCCAAAACATCATCCACCACCGCGCCTAGAGGCCTCGATGTGTCAACAACAGTTGCATTGACGGGAAGGTCTTCTTTCGTCGCATGCAGTTGCAGGACAAATTGCCGTTCGGCCGCGTTTCCGCCAAACTCGTCCTCTGGCCGCTCCGCGAGCCGCCTCTGCAATGTGACTGAATCGACGTCCAGAACGAAGACGTCATCGAACACATCGATGAAACGGTGAAAATTTCTCGAACCGCCACAGAAGAAGGTCACCGGGTAACTTTGATCCGCCGCAAGCAAATGAACTTTTCCGACATTCCAAAGATGGTGCCGATGATGGAAAGCCGCGTCCAGATTGTCCGGTAAATACAGGCTGAGATCGAGCGGCTCGCCGGTTTCAGGATCACCTTTGTATGCCAGTTCACGGTCGCCATGAATGACGTGGTAGCCGCGCCGCTGCAGTTCGGTGGCAACCGAAGTCTTGCCGGCTCCAGAGACGCCCTCGATCAAATAGTTTCTGACGCCCATGGCACTCCCGTTCGACATTTCCCAGGTTCGTGTGGCGATGTTACCAATGCCTTCTCACCCGGCGGCCACGGTCTCGAACGATAATAATGGAGGATGACGCAACGATGTCGGAAGGTTCAAACCTTTGGCATAAGCCGGGCATCCCTGTTGCAAAACGCCACACGGCCCAAACAAAAAAGGCCGCAGCTTTCGCCACGGCCCTTCAATTCAATCAGCTTCCACTGAAGAAGATTATTCGGCGTCGCCTTCGGCGGCCTTCTTCTTGGCCGGAGCCTTCTTCTTCGGAGCGGCTTCTTCGCCTTCAGCAGCGTCGTCAGCCTTGGCAGCAGCCTTTTTCTTGGCCGGAGCCTTCTTCTTGGTGTCTGTTTCTTCTTCGCCGTCGTCAGCCAGAAGCTCTTCCTTGGAAACGGTCTTGTCCGTTACCGAGATTTCGGAGAGCAGCTTGTCAATGACCTTTTCTTCGAAGATCGGAGCGCGCAGCGAAGCGGAAGCGCCGGGCGTGTTGCGGAAGAAATCGAGGATTTCCTTCTGCTGGCCGGGGAACTGCTGCAGCTGCTGGAACAGCGCGCGCTGCATTTCTTCTTCGGTCACTTCAACACCGGCCTTTTCGCCGATTTCGGAGAGAACGAGGCCGAGACGAACGCGACGTTCAGCAAGCTTGCGATATTCTTCGCGGGCTTCTTCTTCGGTCGTGTCTTCGTCAGCGAAGGTCTTGCCGGACTGGGCGAGATCGGTGTTGATCTGGCGCCAGATGTTGTCAAACTCGGCGTCAACGAGGCCAGCCGGTGTGTCGAACTTGTACATCTCGTCGAGCTGGTCGAGGATCTGACGCTTGACCTTCTGGCGGGTGACGTTGCCGTACTGGCTTTCGATCTGGCCGCGAACGATTTCCTTCAGCTTTTCAGCCGATTCGAGACCGAGCTTGGTTGCCAGTTCGTCGTTGATTTCGACTTCGGCGGCAGCAGCAACTTCCTTGACGGTGACGTCGAAGGTGGCGTCCTTGCCAGCAAGGTTCGCAGCCGGGTAGTCGGCCGGGAAGGTCACGGTGATGGTCTTTTCGTCGCCGGCCTTGACGCCAACGAGCTGGTCTTCGAAGCCGGGGATGAAGCGGCCAGAACCGAGAACCAGTTCAGCGTCTTCAGCCGCGCCGCCGTCGAAGGCAACGCCGTCAACCTTGCCGAGATAGTTCATGGTGACGCGGTCGCCGTCGGCGGCCTTGCCCTTCTTGGTCTCGTAGGTACGGGCGCTTTCAGCGATCTTGAGGATCTGCTCGTTGATTTCGTCTTCGGAGACTTCAACAACTTCGCGGGTAACCTTGATACCGTCATTGGCCTTCAGTTCGATGGCCGGGATGATTTCGTAGGCAACGGTGAATTCGAAATCGGTTTCGGCCGAAAGGATCTTTTCGGCTTCCTGCTCGTCTTCGGTCATGGAGATCGCCGGCTGCGTTGCAGACTTCTCGCCGCGGCTGGAGAGGATTTCGGAAGGCTTTTCACGAACCAGCTCGTTGACGAGGTCAGCCATGATGGACTTGCCGTACATCTTCTTCAGATGGCCCATCGGCACCTTGCCGGGACGGAAGCCGTTGATGCGAACCTTGTCCTTGGCGTCAACCAGGCGCTCGTCCAGACGGGCCTTCATGTCGGCAGCCGGAATAACGACCTTGAGTTCGCGCTTCAGGCCTTCAGCCAGCGTTTCGATAACCTGCATTTTCTCAAACCTTCACATCATGGCGGCGGTGCTCAGACAGCCGTTGGTTTACTTTCGAGCACTGCGCCGGAAACATCGTTCCCCGGCCGTGGCTTCCATTATTTCTTCACACAAGCGCCTGCCGGACAAAATTGCGCTCGCGCCCGAGACAAGGGCGCGAGGGGGATGATGAACCCCGAAGCTCCCTGCATCACTAAAGATGCACTCTGGCACAAGCGTGGCACAGCCATGCTTTGCTTGTGGTGCGGGTAGAGAGACTCGAACTCCCACGCCGAAGCGTTGGTACCTAAAACCAATGCGTCTACCAATTCCGCCATACCCGCACGTTGGGCGGCGGTATGTCACAATGTTCTGGAAGGGTCAAGCACGCCTTGTCCCCTGCCTTTCGTTTCATCAGGACTTTTCTTACCGTCCGCTGCGGCGACAAAAGACGACGAGCACGCTTTTGCCAAACCGCGCCCGGGCAAAAGGCAATAGCGCGGCCGCAAAGCCCTGCCAAACAAGGGCCGGAGAATGACAGGCCCGCCTCTATCTTCCCCGCCCGGCCACATGAACCCTCGATAGGAGAAGCGCGCAACATTTATGCGGCTACATGACATTATATATAGGACGTCCCGCCTGTCGTTTTGCGAGAACATTGCGCCTTCGACCGAATCCCGTACGCGAACGGCCTTTGCACCCCGCTCTCGCCCTGCCCGCCCGTTCCATTCGGCCGGACCGCACGGCTGGGTAGCGGCAGATGCCGGCGAGTTCACCAAAAGCACACAAATTGGTCACAAATTATGCATTAATCGCCGCAATTGGGGTCATTTACCGGCTTGCATTGCATTTCATGCATAGGTGGCATCTTGCTTTGTCTGTTTTTGTTTTGATTAAACCGATTATATTCATGGTCATACAGAGATCGAGTTCAGCCACCGACCCAATCCTCCCAAGACGGGCCGGAGATGCTGGACAGCACGAAGAGGAAGATGACAATGAACATTACACGCTCGCTGACCAACTGGCGCAAGTATCGTCAGACCGTAAACGAACTCGGCCGCATGACCGACCGCGAACTGAGTGACCTCGGCATTGGCCGTCAGGACATCCGCCGCGTTGCACGCACCGCCGTCGGCATCTAATACGCTCCGCCGCTTGAATGCGGCGGATGTGAGACGACCCTCCCAAAAGGCCAGAGGCTCCCCGCCTCCGGCCTTTTTTTCGTTTTGGGCATCCTCTCGGAATAGAGCCATTCCGCCGCATCTGCATGCGCGCGTGACAAACAGATGAAAAAAGCGCCGATCAGATAGGTCGCTACTGAGACGCGGAGGGAGGCAGACAGCCCTTTCAGCACCGTTCAGGGCAGAAAAAGCCGGCTCGACACCGCCCAAACCTGCAAAATCCCTCAAAACCGCCCGAAAGACAGGCATTTCCGCTCATATTTTGCCCATACGATACTCAAAGCCGTAAAATTAGCCGACATAGTGCACAAATGCATGGCAGTAGCCTAAAATCTGCACTGCACAACATGGCTTAATGTCTATATATAAAACCTCAACAGCCGAGAGCACAGAAACACTGAGCCGGCCGACGAAATCAAAGAAAGATTGAGGACACGATCATGAACCCTATCCGCATCGCAAAGAACTGGATCTCCTACCGCCGCACGATCAACGAACTCGGCAGCCTCTCCAACCAGGCCCTGAGCGACATCGGCCTGACCCGTTACGACATCCGTAACGTAGCTTCCCGTTCGTTCCGCTAAGGCGTAAACGATCGTCCCGCTGCCCGACCTCCAGGGCGCGACGATTGAGCGACAGGTAAAAGAAAGCGGCGCCTCTGGCGCCGTTTTTGATTCTGGCGGTATCTGCGGGAGTGAGTCTTCCGTTGCGGCCTATAACGAGCGCCAAAGGCGACCGATAAAGTCTCGGCGGCGCGGCACATTTCTTCTCCCCGCCCGGGGAGAAGGTGGCCCGAAGGGTCGGATGAGGGGGGCAAGCTCTCCGCATCTCACAACCCTTGCCCCCTCATCCCGCTGCCGCGACCTTCTCCCCGGCGGGGAGAAGAAAGCAGGACGCAACCGCTCGTTCCACAGACACCCTACGACAATCCCCATCAGCCCCCCACCCGCAAAAACATTTGGCTGTCGCGGCCATGCGTGGTAGTGCATCGCCCTGAAAAACGCGTCCTTCGGGACCTGCGCGGAACAATCACTCGAAAGACAGCCGCCGGACGGGGCCTCTGCCCCCGCGCGGCCTATGGACGCCAGTATGCAAGACAAGACCTATTCTCCCATTCACGTCGTGGGCGGCGGACTGGCCGGTTCGGAAGCCGCCTGGCAGATCGCTGAGAGCGGCGTTCCCGTCATCCTGCACGAAATGCGCGGCGTGCGTGGCACGGATGCGCATAAGGGCGATACGCTGGCGGAACTGGTCTGTTCCAACTCCTTCCGCTCCGACGATGCGACTGCGAACGCTGTCGGCGTTATCCATGCCGAAATGCGGCTTGCCGGATCGCTGATCATGGCCTGCGCCGACAGGCATCAGGTGCCGGCCGGCGGCGCGCTTGCCGTCGATCGCGACGGATTTTCGCAGGCCGTGACGGATAAGCTCGAAAGTCACCCACTGGTGACGATCCTGCGCGAAGAAGTAACCGGCCTGCCGCCGAAGGAATGGGGCAGCAGCATCATCGCCACCGGCCCGCTCACCTCGCCGGATCTGGCGGCGGCGGTTCAGGCGCAGACGGGTGAGGATGCGCTGGCCTTTTTCGACGCCATTGCCCCCATCGTGCACCGCGACAGCATCAATATGGATATCTGCTGGTACCAGTCGCGTTACGACAAGGTCGGCCCCGGCGGCACGGGCAAGGATTACATCAACTGCCCGATGGACGAGGAACAATACAACGCCTTTATCGACGCGCTGATCGCCGGCGACACGGTGGGTTTCAAGGAATGGGAAGGCACGCCCTATTTCGACGGCTGCCTGCCGATCGAGATCATGGCCGAGCGCGGCCGCCAGACACTGCGTCATGGCCCGATGAAACCGATGGGGCTGACCAATGCCCATAACCCCACCGTCAAGGCCTATGCCGTGGTCCAGCTTCGCCAGGACAACGCGCTCGGCACGCTCTACAACATGGTCGGTTTCCAGACCAAGCTGAAATACGGCGCGCAGGCGGATGTGTTCCGCATGATACCGGGTCTCGAAAATGCGGAATTCGCAAGGCTGGGCGGCCTGCACCGCAACACCTATATCGATTCCCCCATCCTGCTCGATCCGTCGCTGAAGCTGAAATCGCGACCGGACCTGCGTTTCGCCGGCCAGATCACCGGCTGCGAGGGTTATGTGGAAAGCGCATCCGTCGGGCTTCTGGCCGGCCGTTTCGCCGCTGCTGAACGGAAAGGCGAAGCCCCGAGCCTGCCGCCCGCAACCACCGCGCTTGGCTCGCTTCTCAACCACATCACCGGCGGCCACCTCTCCTCGAACGACGAGCCGGGCAAACGCTCCTTCCAGCCGATGAACATCAATTTCGGCCTGTTCCCGGAACTGGAACCGGGCTCCATCGTCAAGCCTGATGGCGTGAAACGTTTTCGCGGCAAGGACAAGACAATTATGAAACGCCAGCTGGTTGCAGCAAGGGCATTGAAGGATTGTGCGGAGTGGCTCGGCGGAAACAGGGACGAGACACACGCGCTTTGAGGCCGCTCAGTCGGCTTTGAATGGCGAGCGTTTAAGATTCCACTTTGCAAAATCCGATTTGCCGCTCTGGTACGGATATCGCTGGGAAAAGAACGGGTTAACAGCCGCAACATATTCGAATTTGAGCGTGATATCGGCGAGGACCGAGATCAGCGGCTGGTAGCTGTAGCGACCGGAGACGACGATGACAGCCTCCTGAGCAACGAAACCGTTGGCAATCACGGTTTTCTCCCACGGCACATCTTCGGCAGAGCCCAGAAAATTGTGGGCGGGAAATTGCAGCCGGGCGACCTTATCCACCAGTTTGACGCTTCTCAACGTCAGGTCGAGTTTGCCCGTCTGGAGAATGCCGCTGCCGGAAAGCACGACGAAACTCGGAACCCCCGTGCGCACCCTTTCCTCGAATTCAGGAAATCTTGCCGCCCAGCGCGCTGAATTGTCGACGATCGTCATGAACCGGTCATAGCTCAGCCAGCCCCGCCCGATCTCAATGACCACCGCAAGCATAAGGACGAGCAGCGGTGCCAGAAGCCCCATTTCCACCGCCGCAGCGCCAGAGCGGCAACGGCCAAAACCAGCAAGACGCAAAAACCGTGTCGTCTTTTTCATTCGGTCACCCGCACGGCAGTGATCGCCAGGGAAATGTTGCGCAACTGATGAATGCCCCCCGTGTCCGGCACGAGGATACGCGTCGTCGGCATCAAAAAATTCCAGTTGTAACCGATCGCCAGAATGTACTGCCCGGCGGTATCGGCGAGCGGGCGGAAATCGTTCGCGATCGGTGTGGGCACCTTGGCTTCGGCAATATCGTCGTCGGGAATCGGCAAAAGGGCAATCTTGAGATTGGTTTCGTCCGTCCCTCCAATGAAATGGGAGGCGATTGCCTTACGCAGCGCAATCTCGGTCGCCGGCCTGCCGTCGGCCGCCGCCTTGCGGAGATACTCGATGCCCGCATTCGAGGCAAAAGAGAGATAGAGATAATAGAGCATCAACAGGCCGATTTCGAGCGTCCCGAAAATCAGTCCAAAAAACAGCGGCAACAGCAGCGCCGTCTCCACCGCCGTTGCCGCCTTTCGGTCGCCAAACAGCCGGTAACATGCCCCATGCGTGAACCGGCATCCGCGCGGGTCACCGCAGCTTTTATCCTGACGCGGGGAAAGAAAAGACTTCATCTCAGCCTTCTTCCATTCGATCCACATAGATAAGCTGGAAGCCCGTGATGATGCCGCCGAAGCTGTCGCTCAGTCCGGTAGCCTCGATCGTCACCCGATAGATGGAGTAAGCCTTGACCCTGAAACTGTAATCCCTCGGCGTCCAAGCGATATTGTTTTTATCCTGAGCCATTTCCCACACCTTCTGCTGAGGTTTCAGGGTGGGGAGCCGTTGCTGTAGCGAAATCTTGATTCCGTTCGTTTTTTTCGACGTCCTCGACGGCCCGGCGCCCATTATACCAAACCATGATCTTATATATCCCGGGGTGAAGCTCGACATCCTTGTAGATCGAGCTATTGGCTTCGATATTTTTTTTCTTGCCGGGCGCCGGCGGTCCCCAGTCGCTGTCGAGTTCCATGACATAACGGGTTGGCAATGAGAGCTCGGTGCCCGCCTTCTTTTCAATTTCGTTCTTGTCGGTGGTCTTTACCTTATTGGCCTCCTTCAGCGTGCAGGCCAAGTCGTTCGCGGTGGGGGCCCCGTTGAGTTTCTTGCTCTCCATGCCCGCCGGATAACCCTGCCAGTTGTGATTGCGGCGGCAGCAGGGGCTGCTCCAGTCCTGCAACTCGACGCCGGGTCCGGTCCCGCCATCCCATCCGATTTCCGAATATGGATAGACACCCCAGCAGCCGCCGGGGGTTTCCTTGGTGACGCCGTTTTTCAGAACTCGCTCGACGCCGAGAGCGTTGCTCTCGAACATATTGTCGATGATGACCGCATCGTCCTCGGGATAGGGCGGGATGCCTTCGCAGGACTCATCTAGGCGATATTTCAGCTTATCGAGATTGAACATCTCCGAGAAAATCAGACCGTAACTGAACTCAGCCTTGATCTTCGTCGTGGTCCAGTCCACCTCCACCTGGCGCGAGAGGACCTTTTGCTTGGTGGATTGAATCATGGCATCGAAGGCCGCGGCCACATTGTCACGCCTGACGCGGTCAAGCAACGTATAGGTGCGCGTGGGCTTGGTGGCTCTTTCGCACGCCATCGCCATGACCCGCTTGGACTGGCTGTAATATGCCAGCGCCCTGCCGCCTTCAAAAAGCAGCCCAAGCAAAATGATGAAGACCGGCAGCAGCAGCGCGGTCATGATGGCGAAGGTGCCCGCGCGATCTTTGAGGAACGACGAAAACGGCGCCCTTTTCGATGCTGCTTTTGTTATCCATCTGCTCGTCATCAAAACACCGTCTCATGTCGCTCATCGCCATGGGAAAGGCGCGCTTTGAAAAGCGGCAGCCCTGGCTTTCTGCGACGTTTAAAAATACCCGGCTGACGCCGGTCGCTTGAAAATTGCGCGCTGGTCGCCGACGGGGCTGCTTTTCGAGCAACCTCGCCTGACCACTGAAAATACAGGGGTCAATTAACACGCAAACCGTAAATCAAAGCTCAACCGGAACTCAAAAATATGAAGCAAATTCATATTCTTAATTTATTTATTAATAAATTAGCGAGTATCTAAAGGGGCATGTGACCGACTGACGGCAGTGCGGGATTTCATTTCACGGCCACTTCCGAAAACACAAACTTTGGCTCGCCCCTTGTCCCTCCAGCCAAGCTCGGGCAAAACAGCCCTGTTCAATCACAAGACAATGCCAGGAGATAAGATATGGACGTTCGCGCCGCAGTTGCCATTCAGGCCGGAAAGCCGCTTGAGGTCATGACCGTTCAACTCGAAGGCCCTCGCTTCGGCGAAGTGCTGATCGAGGTCAAGGCGACCGGCATCTGCCACACCGACGATTTCACGCTCTCCGGTGCCGATCCGGAAGGCCTGTTCCCAGCCATCCTCGGCCATGAGGGCGCCGGCATCGTCGTTGACGTTGGCCCGGGTGTTACCTCGGTCAAGAAGGGCGATCACGTCATTCCGCTCTATACGCCGGAATGCCGCGAGTGCTATTCCTGCACCTCGCGCAAGACCAATCTCTGCACCTCCATCCGCGCCACCCAGGGCCAGGGCGTGATGCCCGACGGCACCAGCCGCTTCT
This sequence comes from Rhizobium sp. AN73, assembly GCF_030757975.1. Taxonomy (NCBI): domain Bacteria; kingdom Pseudomonadati; phylum Pseudomonadota; class Alphaproteobacteria; order Hyphomicrobiales; family Rhizobiaceae; genus Rhizobium; species Rhizobium sp. AN73. The sequence continues at coordinate 920,203 of NZ_JARWME010000002.1, read as the reverse complement.
CGATCGGCAAGGACAAGATCCATCACTATATGGGCTGCTCGACTTTCTCGAACTTCACGGTCCTGCCGGAGATCGCCCTTGCCAAGATCAATCCTGACGCCCCCTTCGACAAGGTCTGCTATATCGGCTGCGGCGTGACGACCGGCATCGGCGCCGTCATCAATACCGCCAAGGTAGAGATCGGCTCGACGGCAATCGTCTTCGGTCTCGGCGGCATTGGTCTCAACGTTCTGCAGGGCCTGCGTCTTGCCGGCGCCGACATGATCATCGGTGTCGATATCAACAATGACCGCAAAGCCTGGGGCGAGAAGTTCGGCATGACCCACTTCGTCAACCCGAAGGAAGTCGGCGATGACATCGTGCCCTATCTCGTCAACATGACGAAGCGCAATGGCGACCTGATCGGCGGTGCGGATTACACGTTCGACTGCACCGGCAATACCAAGGTCATGCGTCAGGCGCTGGAATCTTCGCATCGCGGCTGGGGCAAGTCGGTCATCATCGGCGTTGCCGGTGCCGGTCAGGAAATCTCCACGCGTCCGTTCCAGCTGGTCACCGGCCGCAACTGGATGGGCACCGCATTCGGCGGCGCGCGCGGCCGCACCGACGTGCCGAAGATCGTCGACTGGTACATGGAGGGCAAGATCCAGATCGATCCGATGATCACCCACACCATGCCGCTCGAAGACATCAACAAGGGCTTCGAGCTGATGCACAAGGGCGAAAGCATTCGCGGCGTTGTGGTCTATTGATCGACTAATAACAATAGCAGGCGCGCGCGCCGCGCGTCTGCCATTCATGCAAATATGACTTGATGCAAATATGAACAGCTTCGCACCTTGCAGCCGTACCGATTAACGGGACGGTAAATCTATCGTCGTATGCCAATATTGCGCGGTGGAGTTGAAAAACCTCTCCCCGCCCGAAACGACGCCAGATAGCGGGAGCGACCTCTGAGAACCGTACCGATCGACAACGGAAATCGCGTCGCTGCCGTTGCCCTTCTGACGAAAGGTTTTCCGGAAAAGAGCGAAGCCTTCTGGGCGCTCGGGATATCCCTGATAAGCGACCATCACCAGCGGCAGAACCTCGGCGCCATCGGGCAATTGCTGATGAAGGGCGACGATGCCGTGGGCGTTCTCTTGACGATCCGAAGCCGCCTGCCCGATACCGACAGGACAGTCGTCAACCTGTCCAGCTGGTATGTCGAGCCATCCAGCCGTTGGTTTGCACCGCGTATGCTGCAAATGGCAACATCCTCCGACGAAGACATCTTCACCGATCTCACCCCATCGTCCGAAGCCTGCAAGCTGAACGAGAGACTGGGGTTTGCAACGGTAACGAATTACACGCTCTTTTATCCCTTACCGTTAAGGGCGTTTGGCCCGGCTGGCGCGCGACTCCGCCCGCTTGCCGAGGTGGCGCAGGGCACGCTTTCCGCCGCTACGCGCGACATGCTGGAGGATCACGCGCGTTTCGGCTGTATCGTCGCGGTCATGGAGACGGATGGCCGCCATTATCCGCTGGTGTTTTTAAAAACCACGACCAAGAGACTGCCCTCCGCGCGCCTCATCTATTGCGAGGACCGGCAGGTCGCGCAAAGGCACATTTCGGCAATCGCCCGCCATCTTCTTGGCAAGGGCCGGCTTGCGGTGACCATAGCGGCTTCCGATCAGGAGCGAGACGCCGGCGGGTTTGCCATACTCAAATCCTCGCCAATACAAGTAAAGGGCGCATGGAACCCACGGTTTATTAACGAAACATACTCAGAATTGGTGTTATTGCCACCCTGGGTATTGGGACGCACTTGAAAAGCCAGCGTTAAAACCTTGCCTGCAAAGAAGAAAATGCGCTTCGGCCAGGATTTGTCCCGAACGCGAACGAGCGGAGAATGAGCATGCTTTCAGCCAAACTTAGGGAAGTCGATGTCTCGGAGACCGTTTACTCCTATCTCTCGCAGCGTTTTCCGGCACACGCCCCTTTTGCGGCCGATACGCAATTGCTTGAAGGCGGCGTGATCGATTCGCTCGGTTTTCTGGAATTGATGATCTTTCTCGGCGAAGGTTTTGGCATCATTCTCAATGACGAACATTTCACCCCGGAAAATCTCGGCACGCCGGCCGATCTGATCGCCTTCGTTTTGCAGGAACGGCGGAAATGACACCCCACGTCCTGCTGCACCACCTGCTCACCGCGCGGGCGGAAAGCGGCGATGAGGCGCTCGTCTACAAGGAAAAATCGCTGAGCTATCGCGAATTTTCCGAAGCGGCGGCGCGTTGTGCTGCGGCATTGCGGGAAGCGGGAACGGAACGCGGCGACCGGGTCGTCATCTTCCTGCCGCGCGGCATCGAGGAATGCTGGTCGATCTTCGGCGTGAGCATGGCATCCTGCGTTTTCGTGCCGGTCAATGCACTTTTGAAGGCGCAGCAGATCCGCCATATCATCAGGGATTGCGGCGCGAAAATCGTCATCAGCAACGCTTCGATGGTGGACGAGCTGAACGTTGCGCTGGAAGACCTGCCCGAGGTCAAGGTGTTGCTGGCGGAAGACATCGACAGCCGCTCGATGGCACCCGCCAAAGCCTCGACAGCGATCGGCGAAGACCTTGCGGCGATCCTCTATACCTCCGGCTCCACCGGCTCGCCCAAGGGCGTCATGCTGTCGCATCGCAATCTTCTGGCCGGAGCGCGTATCGTGCGCACCTATCTGGAGATCACCGGCAAGGACCGCATTCTCTCCATCCTGCCCTTCAGTTTCGATTATGGCCTGAACCAGCTGCTGACGGCGGTGGAACAGGGTGCAACGACGATCATCTCCACCTTCCGGCTCGGCGACGACATCGTCCGGGATCTGCGCGACCATGCCATTACCGGGCTTGCCGGCGTTCCGACCGTCTGGGCAATCCTGACGCGAGCAGCGCCGTTGCTGGCGAAAACGCCGTTGCCGCAGCTGCGCTACATCACCAACTCCGGCGGGCGCGTGCCGCAGGAAACCGTCAGGGCGTTGCGTGAAAAGTTGCCGGACACGAAAATCTACCTGATGTATGGCCTGACCGAGGCCTTCCGCTCCACCTTTCTGCCACCGGAAGAAATCGACCGTCGCCCGACCTCCATCGGCAAGGCCATTCCGGAATGTGAAATTTTCATCGTCACCGCTGAGGGACAGAGGGCAAAACCGGGCGAACCCGGCATTCTCATCCATCGCGGCCCGACCGTTTCGCTGGGTTACTGGAACCGGCCGGAAGATACCGCCAAGGTGCTGCGCCCTCACCCTTTCATTCCGGCTGAACGCGGCGGCGAAACCGTGTGTTATTCCGGCGATCTGGCGGTGGAAGACGTGGACGGCTTTTTCAGCTTCGTTGCCCGCAACGACGCGATGATAAAATCATCAGGCTATCGCATCAGCCCGACCGAGGTGGAAGAAAGCCTGATGTCGACCGGCCTCTTCCAGCAGGTCGCCGTCATCGGCCTGCCGGACCCGTTTGCGGGTGAAAAGGTGCATGCCGTGGCAACCGCCGCCAACGAGAATATCGATGTTTCGGCAGCGCTCAAGAAAGCCGCCGAAATGCTCGCCCCCTTCATGATCCCGCGCGCCATCGAACTGGTCGACCGGCTTCCGGTCACGGCCAATGGCAAGGTGGATTACCGCGCGCTGGTGCGTGAACGGACAGACAATGGCGCCCACGGATAAACCCCAAAGCCACGGCCCGGCCCTTGCAGCCGCGCAATTCACGGTCAACGAAAACGATCTTGTCATCGGTGGCCTTGCGGTGCGCGATATCGTTGCCGAGACCGGAACGCCGTGTTTCCTTTATGACGCGAGCACCATGCGCCGCGCTTATCGGAATCTCGCAACCGCGCTCAGTGGTTTTGCCGATATCTACTATTCGGTGAAAGCAAATCCCCTGCCCGCCATCATCTCCCTGTTCCACGAAGAGGGTGCCGGTGCGGAAATCGCCTCCGTTGGTGAATATCGCGCCGCCATCAAGGCCGGTGTCGCGCCGGGAAAAATCATCTTCGCCGGCCCCGGCAAGCGCCAGGCTGAATTGCTGGAAGTGATCGAGGGCGGCATCGGCGAAATCCATATCGAGAGCGCCGAGGAAATCGCCCGCATCGAAGCCATCGGCAAGCCGGTCAAGGCCTCGATCCGCATCAATCCGGTGCCGGATGCCCAGGCCGGCGCCATGCGCATGGGCGGCAAGGCCACGGCCTTCGGATTCGACGAGGAAGAGCTGGAAAATATCCTGCCGCTGTTCAGGGGCACCAGGCATATCGATCTCGTCGGTGTCCATATTTACGGCGGCACGCAGATCCTCGACGCCGACATGCTTGTCTCCCAATGGAGACACTCCATTCTGCTTGCGGCGCGCATGGCCGAAATGCTTGGCAGGCCACTTGAAACCATCGATCTCGGCGGCGGCCTCGGCATCCCCTATTTCACCGGAGAAACGCCGCTCGATCTAGCAGCAGTCAGCGCCGCCATTCCCGCTCTCAAGGCCTTGATGCAGGCGCATCCGCTGATTGCCGATGCCCACGTCATCGTCGAACCCGGCCGTTTCCTTGCCGGTCCCGGCGGTATCTACGTGGCGGAAGTGAATTCGGTAAAGACCTCGCGCAGCACCACCTTCGTGGTGACGGATGGCGGCATGCACCACCATCTGGCAGCCTCCGGCAATCTCGGCCAGATCGTCAAACGCAACTACCCCATCATCGCACCGGCCATGATGCAGGCGGATTACGACGAGACGGCAACCATTGTCGGCCCGCTCTGCACCCCGCTCGACACACTGGCCCGCAACGCCGCCCTGCCGAAGCTTAAGGCCGGCGATCTCCTCGCCATCCTGCAATCGGGAGCCTATGGCGCCAGCGCCAGCCCCGTGGGTTTTCTAAGTCATCCGGCGGCGAAGGAAGTGCTGGTTGAGGATGGTGCGTTTGAGGTGATCGGGCGCTGATCACCCCCGCAACAACCTGTCGCCTACCGCGAATTTCGACTTCAGCAGACACTCATCATATTCCGCCTCGGCATCGGAATCGAACACAATGCCGCCGCCGACATTGAAGACCGCGCGGCCACCGTCGAACAGGGTCAGCGTGCGGATTGCCACCGAAAAGCGCATCTCACCATTCGGGGACATGAAGCCGATCGCGCCGCAATAGGCGTCGCGCGGCGTCTGTTCCAGTTCGCGCAGTATCTTCATCGCCCACATTTTCGGCGCGCCGGTAACCGAACCGCAGGGAAACAGCGCCGCGAAAATACCTTCCACCGTCACGTCAGGCAAAAGCTTCGCCCGCACATGGCTGACCATCTGGTGCACGGTGGGATAGGTCTCGATATCGAACAGTCGCGGCACGTCGAGACTGCCGACCTCGGTGATGCGGGAAATATCGTTGCGCAGGAGATCGACGATCATGCGGTTTTCGGCGAGCGTCTTTTCATCCTCAAGCATCGCCGCGATAATCGCGCGGTCCTCTTGCGCATTCGCGCCGCGCGGCGTCGTGCCCTTCATCGGATGGGTTTCGATAAAACCTTGCCCGTCGACCGAGAAAAACAGTTCCGGCGAGCGTGACAGGATGACAGGTCCGCCAAGATCGACCAGCGCGCCATATTTGACCGGCTGGCGCTCGACCAGCGACCAGAAGGCCGTGAGCGGATCGCCGCTCCAGCGCGCATGGACCGGCATGGTCAGATTGCCCTGATAACAGTCGCCCCGGCGCAGATGCCCGTGCAGCCGCTCGAAGCGCTGGCAATATTCTTCTAGGCTCCATGCGGGCACAGGATCGGAAAGAAATGCATCCGCATCCGGCAGGTCTGCGGGACGCGCAAACCACCCCTCATCCGGCTGCGGGCCGGAAAAGACGCCGAAGCGAAGGAACGGCACGTTGCGCGGCTCGGTCGCAAAAGGCGCAAGCTTCGGCTCGAACAGGAAACCGGCCTCGTAGGACATATAGCCGGCAAGGTATTTCCCGGCGCGGCGCAGCTGCTCCATGCGCTTCAGGGCGGCAAAAAACGCCTCCGGCTCGTCCGCGACGATGATCTCTTCCGGCTCGGTGAAGGCTGTCACCGTGCCGGTCGTGTCATCCCGGAAAAGAACGTAAGGCGCATGTGCCAAGGAAAGCGTCCGAAACAGGAGAAAGGTCGGGAAATGTCAGAGCGGGTCGATATCGCCCCGCGCCCACATCTCGATGGTTTCCGCATAAAAATCGGCGAAACGGCCTTCCTCAATCGACTTGCGGATACCCTGCATCAGCTCCTGATAATAGGCAAGATTGTGCCAGGAGAGCAGCATGCCGCCCAGCGCCTCGTTGGAGCGCGTGAGATGATGCAGATAGGCGCGGGAATAATCACGCGAGGCCGGGCAGTTGGATTGCTCGTCCAGCGGGCGCATATCCTCGGCGTGGCGGGCGTTGCGGATATTGACCCTACCGCGACGGGTAAAGGCAAGCCCGTGGCGGCCGGAGCGCGTCGGCATCACGCAGTCGAACATGTCGATGCCACGCGCCACGGATTTCAGGATATCGTCAGGCGTACCGACGCCCATCAGGTAACGCGGCTTTTCGGTGGGCAGAACCGGCAATGTGATGTCGAGCATGCCCAGCATCACATCCTGTGGTTCGCCGACGGCGAGACCGCCAACCGCGTAGCCCTTGAGATCAAGCTCCTTCAGGCCTTCGGCGGAACGAATGCGCAGATCCGGCTGGTCGCCGCCCTGCACGATGCCGAACATGGCCTTGCCAGGCTGTTCGCCGAATGCGACGCGGCAGCGCTCCGCCCAGCGCAGCGACATTTCCATGGCGCGCTCGATTTCCTTGCGCTCGGCCGGCAGCGCGATGCATTCATCGAGCTGCATCTGGATGTCCGAATCAAGCATGCCCTGAATTTCGATCGAGCGTTCCGGCGACATATGGTGCAGCGAACCGTCCACATGGCTCTTGAAGGTCACACCCTTCTCGTCCAGCTTGCGCAGGCCGGAAAGCGACATGACCTGAAAACCACCGCTGTCGGTGAGGATCGGATGCGGCCAGCGGATAAGCTCATGCAGGCCGCCGAGCCTTGCCACACGCTCCGGGCCGGGCCGCAGCATCAGGTGATAGGTATTGCCGAGAATGATATCGGCCCCCAGTTCGCGCACCTGATCGAGATACATGGCCTTGACGGTACCAACCGTGCCAACAGGCATGAAGGCGGGCGTGCGGATGACACCGCGCGGCATGGCGACTTCGCCGAGGCGCGCGCCGCCACTCGTGGCTTTCAGGGTGAAGGTGAATTTGTCGTGCATCAGTTCTTCCGGAACAACAGGCTGGAATCGCCATAGGAATAGAAGCGGTATCCGGTTTCGATGGCGTGCTTATAAGCGTCACGCATCGTTTCGAGACCGCAGAAAGCCGAAACGAGCATGAACAGCGTCGATTTCGGCAGGTGGAAATTGGTCATCAGAATATCAACCGCGCGGAACTGGTATCCGGGCGTGATGAAGATGCCGGTCGCGCCGGACCATGGCTGAACGACGCCATTTTCGTCGGTGGCGCTTTCGATCAACCGCAGCGACGTGGTGCCGACAGAAACGATCCGCCCGCCGCGCGCCTTGACCGCATTGAGCTTAGCGGCCGTTTCTTCGGAAACATGGCCGATCTCGAAATGCATCTTGTGATCGTCGGTATCGTCGGACTTCACCGGAAGGAAGGTACCTGCCCCTACGTGAAGTGTAACGAAGTGCCGTTCGATTCCGGCCTTGTCCAACGCCTCGAAAAGATCAGGCGTGAAATGCAGCCCGGCGGTGGGGGCGGCAACGGCACCCTTCTCGCGGGCGTAAATGGTCTGGTAATCGGTCTGGTCCTGCGCATCTTCCGGTCGTTTGGCGGCGATATAGGGCGGCAGGGGAATATGACCAACGGAGGCAATCGCCTCATCGAGCACCGGGCCGGAAACGTCGAAAAGCAGCGTGATTTCGCCCTCCTCGCCCTTTTCCTCGACGGTGGCTTCGAGATGCGCAAGGCCGCAGGCATTGTCGCGCTCGTAACCGAAACGGATGCGGTCACCCTGCTTGATGCGCTTGCCGGGCCGCGCGAAAGCCTTCCAGCGCGACTGGTCGGCACGCATGTGCAGCGTGGCCGAAACTGCCGTTTCCGGCGCGCCTTCACGCAGCCGCACCCCTTCAAGCTGGGCGGGAATGACGCGGGTATCGTTAAACACCAGCGCATCGCCGGGTTTCAGAAATGATATCAGATCGAAGACGCGATGATCTTCCATGCGGTCCACATTCGGATCGACCACCAGCAGGCGCGCACTATCGCGCGGGTTCGCCGGGCGAAGGGCGATATTCTCCTCGGGCAGGTCGAAATCGAACAGGTCTACACGCATGAAACGGGCTCTCGAAAATATCAAAACCCGCCCTGCATGGCATGGGGCGGGTGAAGGCTGATGACGGCGGAGAGGTTCGATACCTTCTCAATATTCAGACCGCTCCGCAGTCGCCTGCGGAGCGGTCTGATGCATTGTCCCCTCAGGCCGCAGAAGCAAGCTTGATGGAAACGATCAGATCGGGATCCTTCACAGGCTCGCCGCGCTTGACCTTGTCGATGGCTTCCATGCCTTCGATGACCTGGCCCCAAACGGTGTACTGCTTGTTCAGCCAGGGCGAGATCGGTGAAGCAGATGAAGAACTGCGAGTTGGCGGAGTTCGGGCTCTGCGAACGGGCCATGGAGCAGGTTCCGCGAACGTGCGAAATGGCGGAGAATTCGGCCTTGAGGTCCGGCTTGTCCGAGCCGCCCATGCCGGCGCGGGCCGGATTGAAGCTTTCCGAACCCTTCTTGCCGAACTTCACGTCGCCCGTCTGGGCCATGAAGTCTTCGATGACGCGGTGGAAAACGACGCCGTCATAAGCGCCTTCCGAAACGAGTTCCTTGATGCGGGCAACGTGGCTAGGGGCAACTTCCGGCAGCAGCTGGATCACGACCTTACCGGTCGTCGTTTCCATGATGATGGTGTTTTCCGGATCCTTGATCTCGGCCATGGTTATTCTCCTCTGTTCGGGCTCTATTGCCCTACCTTACTTTTTGCCGACGGTGACCTTGATCATCCGGTCGGGGTTGGAAACTTCGCCGTTGCCGCCGGCGCCGCGCTTGATCTTGTCCACGGCTTCCATGCCGGACACGACCTTACCGACCACGGTGTACTGACCGTTCAGGAACGGACCGTCGGCAAACATGATGAAGAACTGCGAATTGGCGGAATTCGGATCGCTCGAGCGGGCCATGCCGACCGCGCCGCGCGTGAACGGCGTCTTGGAGAATTCGGCCGGAATATCCGGCAAGTCCGAACCGCCAGTGCCGGCGCGCTGGGCGTTGAAGCCCTTCTCCATGTTGCCGTATTGCACGTCGCCGGTCTGCGCCATGAAACCGTCGATGACGCGGTGGAAGGCGACATTGTCATAAGCGCCCTTTTTCGCCAGCGCCTCGATCTGCGCAACGTGCTTCGGCGCAACATCAGGCATCAGCTCGATGACAACAGGGCCGTCCTTCAGCTGGACAGTCAGGAATTCGGCGGCCGACGCGAAGGTGCTGGCGGCAAGCGCGCCCGCAAACAGGGCGCCAGCAAAGGCAAATCGAACGAGTTTCATCGGATTGGCTCCAGAATGTAGGGCTGAAGTCAGCGCTTCAGCTTGGCGTTGAGGGCTTCAAGCACGGCTTTGGGAACGAAGGCATCCACATTGCCGCCCATGGCGGCGATCTGCCGGACCAATGTGGCTGTAATGGGTCGCGACGATGTGCCCGCCGGCAGGAACACGGTCTGTATATCAGGCGCCATCTGGCGGTTCATGCCGGCCATCTGCATTTCATAGTCGAGATCGGTGCCGTCGCGCAGGCCACGCAGCAGAAGACGCGCACCATGCTGGCGGGCGGCATCCACGACCAGATTGTCGAAGGAAACAACCTCCATGCGCGCCACCTCGCCCGGCAGGCTTTCGGAAAGCGCCCGTTTTATCAGCGCCGACCGCTCCTCGAAGCTGAACAGCGGTGCTTTTCCGGGATGGATGCCAACGGCGACGATGACTTTCGACGCCACGTTCAGCGCCTGGATAAGCACATCCAGATGTCCGTTGGTCATCGGATCGAAGGATCCTGGATAAAAGGCAATCGTCATATCGCTCTCAGGTGGTGGGCGTTATGTGCCGCCTTTTGTCATGGAGATGGGCGCGGCGCAAGACTTTTGCAACCTGAGTCCCCACCCGGCGCGGTCTGAACCACGGATGAATGCGCCGTTCAGTGCGGTTTCAGGGCTCATTTATATAAATACACACCATCGGGAAACCGAAACGCCCCTCACCCGTTAAGCCTCCGGAGAAATGAAAATGCTGGCCTTTATGATCGTCTTTTCGGTCATCGCATCATTCGCAGCCGAGTATCTTTTCCTCGAATGAGGCCAGTCGCCGGTTTCCTGAACGCCAGATGAACAAGCCATTCAAGGAAGTTTCACAGGCGCGATGCTAATCGATTTTTAAGGTTGACGCGGAACATGATCAGACGTGGCGCGTTAATATCAAACCAAAGGAACAGACAGATGTTTGTAAGAGAAAAACAGTCTACTTCGGCGAAAATCAGCGTCATCAGCACCGCCTGGACAGTACTGGTCATCGCAATGGTAGCAACAACGTTTAGCCTTTATGAGCAAAAGCCTGCCGCACAGGGACCGGACTATCCGCAGATGACTGCCCGCTACCAGTCCATGACCTATTACTGATAGAGGACTAGGATTTCCTCGCCACTCACGGAGACGATATCATGTTCACATTTCTGACTCTGCTTCTCGCCCTGATCAGCATTATGTTCGTAACATCGATGATCTCCGCCGTTGCCGAGATGCGACGGGAAGACGAGGAGTTCAAGGACACGGTCAGGCGCAACCGCGCCTTCTGACCGCGCCGTTTAACCGCGATTGACCGGCTAACCGCTTTTCAGAAGATGATTCTCCGCAACCGCCTGGGCGCTCCGGGCGGTTTTATTTTGCCGCCTTACGGGCCGGCGCGGCGAAGATGACGGCGCAAAAACTTGCGCCCAATCACACAAGCGTTTTCAAAACCCCGTTTTTCCAAGGCAAATTCCCTTCAATTTCCCTTTGGATTGATTTAAGGAACGCCGATACGTTGCGGGCCGGACGGCTGGCGACCGCAATGACGTTCCTGTGAGGTTTGCATAACGATGCTCGATTCCCTGAGAAATGCTTCTCGAACCATGGCAGCCAAACTGCTGCTTCTCCTGCTTGTTGTTTCGTTTGGCGTCTGGGGCGTCTCCGCATCACTCGTCACCGCCAATTCGCACGCGGTCATGACCGTGGGCGACCAGACGGTCAGCCCTCAGGAATTCCGTCTCGCTTATCAGCGTCAGGTTTCCGATCTCAGCCGCCAGTTCGGCACGAGACTGACGACCGAACAGGCCAAGGCATTCGGCATCGACCGGCAGGTGTTCAGCCAGCTTGCGGCGGGTGCCTCGCTTGACGAACTGGCCTCGAAGATGAATCTCGGCCTTTCGGAAGACCGCCTCGCCAATCTCATCGCCGAAGACCCGGCCTTCAAATCGGTCAACGGCCAGTTCGACCGTAACCTGTTCAGCGAACGGCTGCGCAATTCCGGTCTGCGCGAAGACGACTACATCAAGGAACGCAGCAAGGTTGCGGTCAGAAGCCAGATCGTCGAAGCCGTTTCCGATGGTTTCAAGGCGCCGCAGGTGCTGGTGGATGCGCTCAAGCAATATCGCAACGAGCAGCGCTCGGTCGATTACGTCATCCTGTCCAACGCCGTCATCCCGCCGATCATGGCGCCGGGCGACGACGTGCTTGCCCCCTGGTTTGAAACCAACAAGGCGAAATATCGCGCGCCTGAATTCCGCAAGTTCACCTATGTGAAGCTGGAACCATCAGACATTGCCGATCAGGCTTCGGTGACGGATGCGCAGATCGCCGATTATTACAACAGCCACAAGGACAGCTTCCGCACTGCCGGTCGCCGCACCGTGGAGCAGCTGACCTTCCCGGACAAGGAAATGGCCGAAGCCGCCGCCGAGCAGATCCGCCTCGGCAACACCACCTACGATCAGGTGGTGAAGGATCAGGGCAAGACCGCCTCCGACGTGACGCTTGGTGAATTCACCAAGGACACGATCCCCGACCATTCGATTGCCGATGCGGCTTTCGCCGTCCAGAAGGATGGCGGCGTGTCTCCGGTCGTCGCCGGCTCCTTCGGCCCGGTCATCCTGCGCATCACCGGCATCAAGCCGGAAACGACCCGCACGCTGGACGAGGCGAAAGAAGACATCCGCAAGGACCTCGCAACCGCCGCTGCCGCCGAAGAAGTAACCAATGTGCACGATCGCTATGAAGACCTGCGCGCCGGTGGTTCCTCGCTCGCCGATGCGGCAAAGCAGCTGAACCTCAAGCCCGTCACCATCGACGCCATCGATACCGCTGGCCTCGATGAAAAGGGCGACGCCGTTCAGGGCCTGCCCTCACCGCAGCTTGCACAGGAAGTATTCAAGACCGAACCCGGCACGGAAGCGCTGCCGATCAATCTCGGCCGCGAAGGTTACATCTGGTTCGATGTCGACCAGATCATTGCCGCCCGCGACCGCACGCTTGCCGAAGTACGCGACGATGTCGTGGCCGACTGGACGGCGGAACAGCAGCGTACCGCGCTTGCCACCAAGGCCGACGAGCTTAAGGCACGCGTCGAAAAGGGCGAAACGCTGGAAGCCGTTGCCGGCGAACTCGGCCTCGCCGTCGAGCAGAAATCCGGTCTTCGCCGTACCAGCGAAGATGCGATCTTCGGCCGTCAGACGATCACGGCGGTGTTCTCCGGTGCTGAAGGCATGACGGGCACTGCGGCAGACGCCGACGGTTCCAGCCGCATCCTCTTCAAGGTCACGGCAGTCGACACCAACGCGCCTGCCGATGCGCTTGCCAATGACGATCAGCAGTTCGCCGCCATTGCCCGCGCGGCCGGCGACGACATGCTCGACCAGATGGTCAACCGCCTGCAGAACGACTACGGTGTGACGATCAATCAGGCCCTCGCCGATCAGGCGATGGTCGGCTTCTAATCCGGGGGGCGGAAACAATGGCCGAACTGAAGCCGCTGATCGCCAAGGTCGCAAACGGGGAAAGCCTGAACCGCGAGGAATCGCGGGCGGCTTTCGACATTCTGATGTCGGGCGAAGCCACCCCGTCGCAGATCGGCGGTTTCCTGATGGCACTGCGCGTGCGCGGCGAGACGGTGGACGAGATCGTCGGCGCCGTCTCCTCCATGCGCGCACGCATGCTGCCCGTTTCGGCTCCCGCCAATGCCATCGACATCGTCGGAACCGGCGGTGATGGCATCGGCACCTATAATATCTCGACGCTGGCCTCGATCATCGTTGCCGGCACGGGCTTGCCGGTTGCCAAGCATGGCAACCGGGCGCTGAGTTCCAAATCCGGCACGGCCGATGCGCTGTCCGCACTTGGCGTGAAGCTGGATATCGGTCCTGATCTCATCGCCCGCTGCATCGCAGAGGCGGGTCTCGGCTTCATGTTCGCGCAGCTGCACCATTCGGCCATGCGCCATGTCGGCCCGAGCCGCGTCGAACTCGGCACACGGACGATCTTCAACCTGCTCGGCCCGCTGTCCAACCCGGCGGGCGCAAAACGGCAGTTGCTCGGTGTATTCTCGCCGCGCTGGCTGGTGCCGCTTGCCGAAGTGCTGCGCGATCTCGGCTCGGAGAGCATCTGGGTCGTGCATGGCGACGGCATGGATGAGGTAACGACCACGGGCGTGACCCATGTGGCGGCGCTGGAAGATGGCAAGATCCGTACCTTCGACCTGACGCCGAAGGATTTCGGCGTTGAACCGGCCCAGATGAACGACCTGAAGGGCGGCGACGGCATTGCCAATGCGGCAGCACTTCGCGAGGTTCTGTCCGGCAAACGCAACGCCTATCGCGACGTATCGCTGTGCAATGCGGCAGCAGCGCTTGTCATTGCCGGCAAGACCGAAACGATTGGCGAAGCGATGACGATCGTCAGCGAAGCGCTCGACAGCGGCAGCGCCGCAGCAGCGCTTGACCGTCTGGTCGCCGTTTCCAACGAAGCAGACGCCGAACGGGCCGACCATTAAAAGGAATGAGAGCGAAACCATGAGCGACATTCTGAAAAAGATCGAGATCTACAAGCGTGAGGAAATCGCCGCCGCCAAGGCCAGGGTTTCGCTTGCCGATCTCAAGGCGATGGCCGCCGGCCAGACTGCCCCACGCGGTTTTTATAAAGCGCTGCGGACGAAACAGGCCGAAGGCAAGTTCGGGCTGATCGCCGAAATCAAGAAAGCCAGCCCCTCCAAGGGTCTGATCCGCCCGGATTTCGATCCGCCGGCACTGGCCGCCGCTTATGAAGCCGGCGGTGCCGCATGCCTTTCGGTGCTGACGGACACGCCGAGCTTTCAGGGTGCGCCGGAATTCCTGACCGCTGCCCGCAATGCCTGTGCGTTACCGGCGCTGCGCAAGGATTTCATGTTCGACACCTACCAGGTGCATGAAGCCCGCGCCTGGGGCGCGGACTGCATCCTCCTCATCATGGCATCCCTTTCCGACGACGAGGCGAAGCGCCTTGAGGACGAGGCTTTCGCACTCGGCATGGACGTACTGGTCGAGGTGCATGACGCCGAGGAAACCGAACGGGCGCTGAAGCTCGCCTCGCCGCTTCTCGGCATCAACAATCGTAACCTGCGCACCTTCGAAGTCAGCCTCGAAACCAGCGAGAAGCTGGCAGGCCTCGTGCCGGCCGACAGGCTGCTGGTCGGCGAAAGCGGCATCTTCACCTATGAGGATTGCCAGCGCCTCGAAAAGAGCGGCATCGGCACCTTCCTCGTCGGTGAAAGCCTGATGCGCAAGGACGACGTGACGGCGGCCACCAAGGCCCTGCTGACCGGCAAGACCGGCGTTCTGGCTGCGGAATAAGCGCCCGATGAGCGATGAAGCGAAGCTCACCCACATAGACGCTGCCGGTGAGGCACATATGGTCGATGTCGGCGACAAGGTCGAGACCGTCCGTGTCGCCGTTGCCGAAGGTTTCGTGAAGATGAAACCGGAAACCCTGGCGCTCATCCGTGATGGCAACGCCAAGAAGGGCGACGTCATCGGCACGGCACGGCTGGCGGGCATCATGGCGGCCAAGCAGACCGCCAGCCTCATTCCGCTCTGCCACCCGCTGATGCTGACCAAGGTTTCGGTGGACATTACCGAAGACCCCTCCCTGCCCGGCCTACGCGTCGAGGCCATGGTGAAACTGTCAGGCAAGACCGGCGTGGAGATGGAGGCTTTGACAGCCGTGTCCATCGCCTGCCTGACGATCTACGACATGGCCAAGGCCGCCGACAAGGCGATGGAAATCGTCAACATCCGCCTCCTCGAAAAGAGCGGCGGCAAATCCGGCGATTTCCGGCGACAGGAGACGTGAATGAAGCCGCTGCTGCCCGTGGATGAGGCCATAACGCGCCTTCTGGAGGCGGCGGTTCCGGTGGCCGACAGTGAGGCCCTGCCGCTTGCCGCCTGCGACGGCCGCGTTCTGGCGGCTGATCTCGCAGCGCGTCTGACCCAGCCGCCCTTCGATGCCTCGGCCATGGACGGCTATGCGCTGCGCAGCACCGATGCGCCGGAAATCGGTTCGGTCCTCACAGTCATCGGCCAGGCTGCCGCAGGCCATGCATTCCCCGGCACGGTGGGGCAAGGCGAGGCCGTGCGCATCTTCACCGGCGCGCCGGTGCCGGCAGGCGCGGATACCGTTCTCATTCAGGAAGATGCTGAAGTGCTGGAGGCCGGAAAAATCCGCACCGCCTTCGAAGTCACCGCAGGGCGACACATTCGTCCGCGCGGGCAGGATTTTGCCGAGGGTGAAATGGTTCTGAAGTCCGGGCGCGAACTCGGCTTTACCGACCTCACCGTCGCCGCAGCGATGAACCACGCCACGCTCACCGTTTACCGCAGGCCGCTCATTGCCATTCTCGCGACAGGCGATGAATTGCTGCCGCCGGGAAGCACGCCCCTGCCCGCCCAGATCATCGCGTCGAATACCTTCGGTATCGCCGCCCTTGCGCGTGAGGCCGGCGCCGACATTCTCGATCTCGGCATCATTCCAGACAATGACGTCTTGATCCGCGCTGCCATCGGCAAGGCCGTCGCAGCAAAGGCGGATGTGCTGGTGACGCTTGGCGGCGCGTCGGTCGGCGACCACGATCTCGTGCAGGCGGCATTGAAGGCCGAAGGCATGCAGCTAGATTTCTGGCGAATCGCCATGCGCCCGGGAAAACCGCTGATGGTCGGTGCCATCGATACCATGCAGGTTCTGGGTCTGCCGGGAAACCCGGTCGCAAGCCTCGTCTGCGGCCTGCTGTTCCTCGAGCCGCTGATCCATAGAATCGCACGCCGCACCCCGCTGCACCGCGCTGCCACCGCCCGGACCGCCACGCCGCTGAAGGCAAACGACCACCGGCAGGATTATCTTCGCGCCCGTTTCCGCACCGACGAAAACGGCGCTCTGGTGGCGGAGGCCTATGCCAAACAGGATTCATCCATGATGAATATACTGGCCCATTCCGACTGTCTGATCGTGCGGCCGCCGCATGCGCCGGCAATGGAGGCCGGGACGGAATGCCCGGTGATACGGCTCAGAGCCTGACGCGAGAAACGCCGCAACGGCCATAAAACAACGTATCGTTTCAAATACTTGCAACATATCCACCTCAGGTAGTCGCAAAATTGAGACAGACCGCATTCCACTGCGTTGAGCCGGCGTAATAAAAACTGTAACGTTACTGTATCTTGGCTTGCGCGAAGAATTTCGTCGCCAATAGGCGATGTCTTTGCAAATGGAAAACGCCCCTCCCTGCCAATTCCCCAACTATCACCATACGTTGTTGTGCCAAAATAAATCACCCGAATCTCTTTATCGGGATTGACAGAATAAATGTGATACTGGCACCAAGACGAACAGTAGAGATCAAAAAAATCCGGAACTCTTCAAAAATGAGAATTACTTATAATTATCAACTAAATAAGATAAAAATCACAGAAAATGAGATTTCCGGGAACAAAAATTAGTTTCCTATAAATTAAGCTTTCCAAAACGGGCCACATAATAATAATCATAGTCGATAAGCAGACTCACTGGAGTTTCTTGATGAACACGGCATCCACGCCCAAAACCACGGGACCCGACATTGCCGGGCAGATTGCCTACGCCATGCGGAGCATGGGTGTGTCGCCGATCCCGCGCAATTACAGCCTGTTCTATGAGGCCTATATCGGCTCGAACCCGGCATTGACGAAGGATCTCGCGGCGCTGGGAAACCGGGTCACGCAGGAGGATCTGGACGAACTGTCCGTGCGCCACGGCGAAGGTAGCCCCACCGCATCAATCGACGACGCGCACGAGAAGCTGCGCCGTGAACTGGAAGCGCTGCTCGGAACGCTGAGGCGCGAACAGTCTTCCATCGAGAACTACAACAGGATTCTCGGTGAAACGCGCCAGCGCATCGACGATAAGACCGCCTCGAGCACCAATATACTGAGAAATGCGGTCGCGTTGCTGGCCGAGGCCACCGGCTCGAAGATCATCGATGGCGAAAGGGCGTTCAACGACGTCAACCGCCATGCCGAAGAAATGCATCAGGTGCGTCTGGAGCTGGACGAATACAAGCGCATCGCCAATACCGATTCGCTGACCCGTCTTTCCAACCGGCGCGCTTTCGACGACAGGCTGGCTTCCGTCTATAACAGCTCCATCGGCCTGCAATATACGACGCTCGTGCTGCTCGATATCGACCATTTCAAGCGCATCAACGATACGTTTGGGCATCCGGTTGGCGACAAGATACTCGCCACCGTCGCCTCCGTCATCCGCGCCAATGTCCGCAAGGACGGCTTCGTCGCCAGAAGCGGCGGCGAGGAATTCGCCATCATTCTTGATGGTAACACGCCGGAAGAGGTGATGGTGACCTGCGAGCGCATCCGCCTGTCGCTGGAAAGCACGCCGTTCCGCAATTCACGATCGGGTGCCGATTACGGCACGGTGACGATCTCGATCGGCTTCGCCTCGGCCTCGCAGGCGAACAATCCGGGCGAACTTTACGGCCATGCCGATATGGCGCTCTACCACGCCAAGGAAACCGGCCGGAACCGCTCCGTCTTTTACGAGGACGGCATGCAGAAGAACTATATCGGTAAGAACTGGCTGATTTATCGGACGTGAGAAGGACGGAAAGTCCAAGAATTTCTTCGCCGTCATGCCGGACTTGATCCGGCATCCAGCCACGGCGCGTTTGCGCCGTAAGAAGTGCCTTAAGCGATCAAGGACTTGATCGCACTGGACCCCGGATCAAGTCCGGGGTGACGGTGTGCGGATGCTGCGCTTTCGCCAAACACAAAGGGCTGCAATGTTTTTCGACAGTCTTATGACCACCTAGCCGCCGCCCCTCACCACATCGTCTTCGCCGCCCGTCCCGCCCATTCCCGATCATAGGTTTCCTGATCGAACTCCGCCTTTGCGGCTTTCAGCAGGCTACCGGGTGTAGGCAGCGACGCGGGTTCGACGAAATTGTCGGGGTTCCACAGTTCCGAGCGCATCAGCGCCCTGGCGCACTGGAAATAGACCTCGTCAATCTCGACCACGATGACGGTGCGCGGATGTTTGCCGTCCATTTCGAAGCTCTGCAGCAGATCGGCGGCAACCGAAACAACTGCGCGGCCATTGACGCGCATCGTCGTATTCGAGCCAGGGATCAGGAACATCAGCGCCACACGCGGGTCGCGCACGATGTTCAGAAGCAGAATCGACGCGGTTGTTGCCGCGCCAGTCGGGCAGCAACAGGGTTTTGTCGTCGGCCACCCGCACCACGCCGCCCTTGTCGCCGCGTGGTGAACAATCCATGCCCTCCGGCCCGACCGTCGCCAGTGCCAGAAACGGCGAAGCCTCGATCATCAGCCTGTATTCAGCCGTCAGCGTGGCCGTCACCTTGGCCATAGACGCTTCGCTGGTGCCGTCATAGATGGCCTTCAATTCCTCAACCGTGCGAATGATCGTCATGTCAGCTCCTATCCCTTGAACTCACCGTGGCCGCGCCGAAAAATAGCGCGCCCTATTCCTCCACCGCTTCCGCCTTTTCCCGCTCGGCCCGCTCGCGCGCGGTTCGCGCGGCAACGAGGTCGGCCGGCTGGGCATTGCCGCGGATGAGCGAACGGCCCGCATAGATGCCGCCGACGACTTCCATGGCAAAACGTTCCTCGTCGCGGTCGCGGAATTCCTCCACCAGCCGGGCGGCGTCTTCCCGCTCCTCGCCCATGGCGCTTAGCACTTCCTCGCTGAAATTGAGGGCCGATTCCAGCGTCTCGCGAATCTGGTAATCCACGCCTGCCTTGAGAAGATCGATGGCATGGCCGCGATCGAAAGCACGGGCGAGAACCGGAACCAGCGGGAACTCATGCTTGACGATCTCCGCGATCCGCACGGCGGCCTGTTTGTCATCAACGCAGATCAGCACTGCGCGCGCCGTGCTGGCACCGGCGGCATGCAGGATTTCCGCCCGCGAACCGTCGCCATAATAGACCTTGAAGCCGAACTCTGCCGCATCGCGCACGAACTCCGCGTCCTTGTCGATGAGGGATAGCGTATAACCCCGCGCCAGAAGCGGCTGGCTGACGATCTGGCCGAAACGCCCGAAACCGATCAGCAGAATGCTGCCTTCGACATTCTCAGGCACGTCGAGATCATCGGTATTGGGAACCGCCGCCGGCACCAGCCGGTCGTGCAGGATGACCATCAGCGGCGTCAGCACCATGGAGATGATGATCGTCGCGGTCAGGATTGCATTGGCTTCGCGATCCAGAATGCCGGCGCTGACGGCGGCCGAATAAAGCACGAAGGCGAATTCGCCGCCTTGCGCCATCAGCACCGCCCGTTCCAGGCTCTCGCGCCGCGTGGTGCCGAGCGCCCGCGCCACTCCGTAGATCAGAAAGGCCTTGAGCAGCATGTAGCCCGCAACGCTGACGACCACGAGCTGCCAGTTGGAAGCGATGACGGCAAGGTCGATCGCCATGCCGACGCCAAGGAAGAACAGGCCGAGCAGAATGCCACGGAACGGCTCGATATCCGCTTCGAGCTGATGGCGGAAAGACGATTCGGACAGCAGCACACCGGCGAGAAACGCGCCCATGGCCATGGAAAGGCCGCTGACCTGCATCAGAAGCGCCGAACCGAGCACCACGAGCAGTGCCGCCGCCGTCATCACTTCGCGTGCGCCGGAAGCCGCCAGCAGGCGGAAGAACGGGTTCAAAAGATAACGCCCGGCAAGGATGAGCGCGCCGACGGCAGCAAGCGCGATACCGACGGAAACCCAGCGCTGCGAGGACGTTACGTGTTCACCGCCCGCACCAAGGAAGGCAACGAGCGCCAGAAGCGGCACGATGGCCAGATCCTCGAACAGCAGGATGGCGATGATGCGCTGGCCCTTCAGGCTGGACATGCTGTTGCGTTCCTGCAGCATCTGCATGACGATCGCCGTCGAGGTCAGCACGAAGCCGGTGCCGGCAACGAAGGACGGAATGAGCGGAAAGCCCATGCTCACGCCCACCATCGTCAGACCCGCCATACAGACCATCACCTGAAGCGCACCGAGCCCGAAAATATCCTGTCGCATCGACCACAGCCGCGACGGCTGCATCTCAAGGCCGATGATGAACAGGAACATCACCACGCCGAGTTCAGCGATATGGATGATGGCCTGCGGATCGGAGAAGAAACCGAAGCCATACGGCCCGATCACAAGGCCGGCGGCAAGATAACCCAGCACCGAACCGAGGCCGATGCGCTTGAAGATCGGCGCAGCCACCACGCCGGCCGCCAAAAGCACGACCACCTGGGCCAGATCATTTCCGTTCGCTTCGACAGCCACGCGCCACCCCGTTGAAATTGATTAGGACGAGGGTGTTCCCTCGCCAGATTGCCGGAAAACCCGCCCCCGCATACCACGTCATCCTCGGGCTTGACCCGAGGATCCACAGCCACAGATCGATGGATCCTCGGGTCAAGCCCGAGGATAACTGCGGAGAGGTTTCAACGCCCTTGTCGTCATTCTCATGAGGGTGTCTCCCTCCATGTTTTTCTAGCGGGATAGCGGCTCCCTGCTCAAGCCCTTTTCGGCGAGCTGCCGTTCATAATCGGCAAACAGTGCGTCGCCGGTCTCGCCCAGTTCCCGCAGATATTTCCAGGTGAAGATACCGCTGTCATGGCCGTCATCGAAGACGATGCGCACGGCATAATTGCCGGTCGTCACCATGGAGCGGATCGTGACGTTGCGCTTGCCGGGAACGGTGACCTTCTGGCCCGGCCCGTGGCCCTGCACTTCCGCCGAGGGCGAAAGCACGCGCAGCATCTCGGCTGCGAGCCGGAAAACACTTCCGTCATCGAAGGAAACGGTCAGTTGCCGCCGGTCTTTCGACACAAGCAGTTCAGTCGGCCAGGCATCACTCATTTTTCACTTCCGCAAGCTCGTCATATGCGTCAGAATTACGGACTTGCCTCACGATAGGCAAGCCACTACATCACCAGGAAAGCACATGCCCGGCATGTTTGCCCGGCGCATCGCGCAGTGAGGACGGAGACGTGAACAGTTTCCCCGGATCGCTCGAAAGAGCGCAGTCCCTGACGGAAAACAAAGCACCGATGGTGGACCCCTTCGGCCGGTCCATTACCTATCTGCGCGTTTCGGTGACAGACCGCTGCGATTTCCGCTGTACCTACTGCATGTCCGAACACATGACCTTCCTGCCGAAGAAGGACCTTCTGACGCTGGAAGAACTCGACCGGCTCTGTTCCGTCTTCATTCAAAGGGGCGTGCGCAAGCTGAGGCTGACCGGCGGCGAGCCGCTGGTACGCAAGAACATCATGATGCTGGTGAGGAACCTCGGCCGCCACATTGAAACCGGCGCGCTCACCGAGCTGACGCTGACCACCAACGGTTCTCAGCTTGCCAAATTCGCCGCCGAACTTGCCGATTGCGGCGTGCGACGCATCAACGTCTCGCTCGATACGCTGGGCCCGCAGAAATTCCGCGAGATCACCCGCTGGGGCGATCTCGACCGTGTCATGGAAGGGCTGGATGCCGCGCAGGCCGCCGGCATCAAGGTCAAGCTCAACGCCGTGGCGCTGAAGGATTTTAACGAGGCGGAAATCCCTGAGCTCATGCGTTTCGCCCATGGCCGCGGCATGGACCTGACGGTGATCGAAACCATGCCGATGGGCGAGATCGAGGAAGACCGGACGGATAGATACCTGCCGCTTTCCAAGCTGCGCGCCGATCTGGAACAAAACTTCACGCTCATCGACAGCGATTACCAGACCGGCGGCCCCGCCCGTTACGTGACGGTCAAGGAAACCGGCGGCAGGCTCGGTTTCATCACGCCGATGACCCATAATTTCTGCGAAAGCTGCAACCGGGTCCGCCTCACCTGCACCGGCACGCTGTATATGTGTCTTGGTCAGGACGATGCGGCCGATCTGCGCACGGCGCTGCGTGCCTCCGACAGCGACGCCTATCTCTCCGGCGCGATAGACGAGGCCATTCTGCGCAAGCCGAAAGGGCACGATTTCATCATCGACCGGACCCATAAACGCCCTGCCGTCGCCCGCCATATGAGCGTGACCGGTGGCTGAGCCTGTTTCTCGTCCACCCACCCATATAAACGGTTGAAATGCCGGCTTGGCCGTGTCAGGTCTCTTGGCATGGAGGAATGCGCGGTCCCGCCCGGCGGGCGGCCCCGGGAGGTAATCGGGGTTAGGCTGCGCATGGTCTGGGACAGTATGGAATGGCATTGACGGACAATACGCGCGGCGCCCTGTTGATGGCGCTCGCCATGGCAAGCTTTACGGCCAACGACGCCCTGACGAAATCCGTCACCCCCTACATCAATACCGGCCAGATCATGTTCGTGCGCGGCATCATGACGGTGGTGCTGATCTATATCGCCGCACGGCATTTCGGCGCGCTGAGGCCGCTGAAAACCCTCATGCGGCCAATCATCATCCTGCGCTGTCTCTGCGAAGTGACAGCCGCCGTTCTCTATCTGACGGCGCTCGGCCTCATCGAATTTTCCAACGCATCGGCCATATTGCAGTCCCTGCCGCTGATCGTGACGCTGGGGGCGGCACTCTTCCTGCGCGAGCCCGTCGGCTGGCGGCGCTGGGCGGCGATCATCACCGGCTTCATCGGTGTGCTCGTCATCATCAGGCCCGGCCCGGAAGGCTTCACGTCAGGCGCGCTTCTGGTCGTCGCTTCACTTGCGGTCACCGCCGCGCGCGATCTTCTGACCCGCAAGATGTATGCGGATGTTCCCTCGCTTGCCGTCACCGTCGTCACCGCCTCCGTCAACATGGCGGTGGGTGGCCTGCTGATCCAGCCTTTCGGCGGCTGGCAGCCGATGAACTTCATGATCCTGTCGCATCTGGCCGGTTCGGCCGTTCTGGTGCTGGTGGGTTATCAGGCGATCATTCTGGCGATGCGAACCGGCGAAATCTCCTTCGTCGCGCCGTTCCGCTACACCAGCCTGCTCTGGGGTTTCATGATCGGCGCGTTCTTCTTCAATGAAAAGATCGACAGCTTCACGATCATTGGCGCCATGATCGTCATCGGTTCGGGCCTCTACACCTTCTACCGCGAAAGCCTGCGCAGGCGCTCGCAGATGGCCCAACGCTCGGCCGCGACACCGACAGCCGCAACCACGGTGCGGCCGGCTTCCCTTACGAAAACTGCCGTTACGGAAGAAGCGGGAGAATGACATGAACAGCGCCCGTTTTCTCGACCGGACCACACCGCCCCACATCATCACGCTCGTCGTCATCGCCGGCGTCGCAGCGCTCTGCATGAACCTGTTCCTGCCCTCGCTTACGGCCATGGCGCTCTATTTCGAGACCGATTACGCCGTGATGCAATTTGCCGTTTCGGGTTATCTCGCCGCCACCGCCTGTCTGCAGCTGCTCATCGGTCCCCTATCCGATCTCTTCGGACGCCGGCCCGTCATGCTCGCCAGTATCGCGATCATGATCGTTGCCACCCTCGTCTGCATGCTTGCGCCCAACATCACCGTCTTCATGATCGGGCGCGTGGCACAGGCGGCGGTCGTTTCCGGCTTCGTGCTGGCGCGTGCCATCGTGCGTGACATGGTGCCGATGGAACAGGCCGCTTCGATGATCGGTTATGTCACCATGGGCATGTCGGTGGTGCCGATGGTTGGCCCGACGGTCGGTGGCCTGCTCAACGATGTCTCCGGCTGGCAGTCGAGCTTTGCGCTTCTCGCCCTGCTCGGCGTCGGCATTCTGGTGCTCGCCTGGTTCGATCTCGGCGAGACCAATCACAACAGATCGGCGAGCTTTTCGCAGCAGTTCCACGCCTGGCCGGAGCTTCTGCGCTCGCCGCTCTTCTGGGGATATGCGCTGACCTCGACCTTCTCGTCGGGCATGTTCTTTTCGTTTCTCGGCGGCGCGCCTTTCGTCGGCAGCGTGCTTTATGGCCTTGCCCCGGCCATGCTCGGCCTGCAATTCTTCTTCATGGCCAGCGGCTACATGCTCGGCAACTTCGTCTCCGGCCGTTATGCCAGCCAGATCGGCATCACCCGCATGATGTTGTCGGGCAATGTCATCGCCATTGCCGGCATCGTGATTGCCATCGCGCTGATCTCCATGGGAGCGGAAAGCCCCTACGCGTTTTTCGTGCCGCTTGCCCTCATCGGCGTTGGAAACGGTGTTACGCTGCCAAGCGCCAATGCCGGCATGGTCAGCGTCCAGCCGCATCTGGCAGGCTCCGCCTCCGGTCTCGGCGGCGCGATGACCATCGGCGGCGGCGCTGCACTTTCGGTGCTCGCCTCCTCGGTGCTGTCCAAGGAGGACGGAACCTGGCCGCTTCTCCTCGTGATGCTGGCGACCGGCCTTGTCGCCTTCCTCACCACCTATATCGTAAGGCTGCAGGAAAAGCGGCAATGACGGCCTCTTTTGAAATACCCGGTCTGGTCCTCGCAGGCGGTCTGTCACGGCGCATGGGCACCAACAAGGCGATGGTGATGCTGGGCGACGAGCCGCTGCTTTCCCATGTCGTCCGCCGCATCGCGCCGCAGGTATCGGATGTCAGCATAAACGCCGCTAACGGCTGGGCCGAAAGCTTCGGCCTGCCGCTACTGCCCGATACGTTGAACGGCCATGCCGGGCCGCTCGCAGGCGTTCTCGCCGGCATGCGGCATTTCCAGCATCGCAAGGCCATGGGCAGCCATTTCCTGACAGTGCCCGCCGACAGCCCGTTTTTCCCCGACAACCTCGTCGCCCGGCTTTGCGAACACATCTCCGACGATGCGATCGTCATCGCCGCCTCCAGCGGTCAGCTTCACCCGGTTTTCGCGCTATGGCCCGTGTCACTAGCCGACGACCTTGAGGATTGGCTGAAGAACGATGCGAACCGGCGCATCCGCGCCTATCTTGCCCGCCATGTCACGGTCGGCATCGCCTTCCCGCCATTGGACACGGCAAAGGGCAGCCTCGATCCGTTCTTCAACATCAACACACCGGACGAACTCGCGCTGGCCCGCAGCTATCTGGAGAGCATGGAACCATGACGGGGCAAAAGGTCTTCGGCATTGCCGGCTGGAAAAACTCGGGCAAAACAGGCCTTGCGGTCCGCATCGTCACCGAACTGACGGCGCGCGGCTACCGCGTCTCCACCATCAAGCATGCCCATCATGATTTCGATATCGACAAGGTCGGCGCCGACAGCTGGCGTCACCGGCAGGCTGGCGCACATGAGGTCACCATCGTCTCAGGCACGCGTTTTGCCATCATGCATGAATTGCGCGGTGAGCCGGAACCGTCCTTCGAGGAAATCCTCGCCCGCCTTGCCCCTTGCGATCTCGTGCTGATCGAGGGTTACAAATACGAGCCGGTTCCGAAGATCGAGGCACGGCGGCTGGAAGCAGCGAAAACCGAGCCCCTTGCCGGAAGCGACCCGCATATCATCGCGATTGCTGCTGACCACGAGGTAACGGACACCACCCTTCCCGTCTTCGATCTCGACGATACCGCCACCATTGCCGACTTCATCGAAAAGACGGTTGGACTGGTAAAGCCGTAACTTTTGTTTCGGCCATATCCCCGCCACCGTCATCCTCGGGCTTGACCCGAGGATCCACAACCCGACCGCACCATGGATCCTCGGGTCGAGCCCGAGGATGACGTCGAATGTGTGAGGACGTTTGGCCTACCCCAAAAATGAAAAAGCCGGGCGTTCGGCCCGGCTTCATCATTCCTTGAGACGCAATACCTATTCAAGGAAACCGGATGGGTTCACCGGCGTCGCATCCTTGCGAACTTCGAAGTGAACCTGAGGACGTTTGGCGCTGCCGGTCATGCCTGACGTGGCGATGGTCTGGCCGCGCTGAACCTTCTGGCCGCGCTGCACGTCAAGATTGGCGGCGTTGCCGTAAACGGTGACCTTGCCGTCGTCGTGGCGAACCAGCACCGTGTTGCCGAGCTGCTTCAGGCCGTTGCCTGCATAGATGACCACACCGTTTTCGGCGGCCTTGATCGGCGTGCCCTCGGGAACGGAGATGTTGATGCCATCGTTGCGGCTGCCTTCGACGTTGTCGCCGAAATTGTTGATGACCGCACCGCGAACCGGCCAGCGATATTTGCCGATGCCCGTGGATTCCGGAGCAAGGGAGGCCATATCGGACTTCTTCTCGATATCGCCGACGCTTGCCGTGGCGGCGGGAGCGGACGGTACCGTGGCAGCTGCCGATGGAGCCTTGTAGGGTTCCGGCTTGGCTGATGCGGTTTCCACTGCCTTCGCCGCTTCCTTGGCGGGAACGGAAGCCGTCTTGATGGCGTCGGTCGAAGCGCCCGGCATGGTGAGCGTCTGACCGACACGGATGCTGCCGTTGGAAATGCCGTTCGCGGCCTTCAGCGCAGCAACCGACACGCCGTTTTCGCGGGCGATCTTTGCAAGGCTGTCGCCCTGCTGAACCTTGTAACCACCGGTTGGCGGCAAAGGCTTGCCACCGGGCGGGGTGAGCTTGCCGGTCTCGGCCGAAACCTTGTCACGGGCAGCACCCTGCGAGGGCAGCACGGCCACCTTCTGGTCGGGACCGCGCAGCGGGTTCGGCTCGTCACCGTTGCGGTTGAGCGCAATGTCACCGGCCGCAGCCTTGGCGGCATTGCGGACCTGACCGAATTTCGGAATGAGGATCGACTGACCAGCCTGCGCGGAAGCCGCGGTCTTCAGACCGTTAACCCGCAGCAGTTCCTTTTCGGGAACGCCGTAGCGGTTGGAGATCGTCGCAAGGCTTTCACCCGGACGCAGCGTTACCGAAGAAGCGCCATCCGTATGCCAGCCGTTCTTGTCGGAGCGGACGGTTGCGGTGGTGAGATTGTCGGCAACGGGAGCGGCTGCCTGCTGCGCAGGTGCTGCGAGAGACGGAGCGGCCTGTCGTTGTGCGGACGGGAAAGGTTGAGCCATGGCTTCGTTGCGCGTCGCCGGGTCGCGGCTTGCCACCGCTGTCGGGGCCGACAGCTCGGAGCGCTGCACCGGAGAGGCCGAAGCCGAGCGGGCCGTGGAAGGCTGGACGCCGCCGCCATAACCGCCGGAAGACGGATAGGAATTGCCGGCCATGTTCTGGTTGGCGTAACCGCCCTGCGGTGCCGCAGAGGCATAACCACCGTTCATGTCGCCCTGCGGGACCGGGGCCTGCGCATAAGCACCGCCGCCCTGACGGGCTGGAATTGACGCCGTGGTCATTCGATCCGGTCCACTGGAAAAGAGGCCGCTGAACCGCGTTGCATCCGAGCTACAGCCCGTTGCGACGCTTGCCAGCAATGCCGCTGCGAACATTTTTGCGACTGATTTTCCGATTTTAGACGAATGTCTCATACGCATAACTCGATCTACACTGACGCCAACCCGCCGCATCGAGGTCGATCCGGCACAAATTTCATTTCTTGCAAGGCCCTTTTCCCGATCGGGAAAAACCATGCGTCGATGTTTATGATTAAAGCGCGTTAGTGTTACCACGCCGTTAAAACGTTAAGCCGCCCGGCGCTTTTTTGACACTTCGATAACCATGACGAAAACGGAATGCGTCATGATGGAACAATATTACGATGGAAAATCAGTTGGTTGTGATAATTTAGAATATTCTAAGACGAAAATTAATCGCCTTCGAAATTTTCATTTTGTCACAAATGACGCGCAATATGGCTGCCAAGCGGCAGATAGGGCGTCTCGAACAGCTCTTCCTTCTCGAAGCGGCTGCCGGTCTTGGAGAAGCGGGTCATCACGCAACGGCCATCCTCAAGGATGATCGGCGCGATCATCATGCCGCCGGAGACGATCTGCTCGGCAAAAAAACGGGGCATGGTGGTAAAGGCGGCGGTGGAAACGATGCGGTCGAAGGTGCCCTCGCCCACAAGCCCGTTGCTGCCATCCGCCTGGCGGATGACGACATTGCGGATGGAAAGATCGTCCAGACAGTTCTGCGCCTGCTGCACCAGCGTCTTGTATCGCTCCAGCGAAAAGACGCGCTCCACCCGGCGCGCGATGATCGCCGTCATGAAACCGCTGCCAGTACCGATTTCCAGCACGCGCTGGCCGGGTTTCAGTTGCAGGCGGGCAAGGATTTTCACCGCCATGTCAGCGCCTTCCATGAAGGCGCCGCAGTCGATCGGGATCGTGCGGCTGGAATAGGCGTCGGCGGCGAATTGCGGCGGCACGAATTTGGAGCGCGGCGTCTGTTCGACCGCCGTCAAAAGGTCGAGGTCGGAAATCCCCTCGCCCCGCAAGCGGAGAACGAGAGCGGCAAAACCTTCCTTTTCAACCATGGCGGATTTCAATCGGCGACTCCGAATCAAGTGCTTGCGCAACCCGATCCTTGACCGTGTAGTCCGTCAGGTCAAGCTTTAGCGGCGTGACCGAAATCTTGCCATGCTTCAAAGCGTGGATATCCGTGCCCTCGCGGAAGGTGCCGAGACGTTCGCCAAAGCGCAGCCAATAGTAGGGAAGACCGCGGCCATCCTGGCGTTCTTCCACCGTCAGGCCGAAATCGAGCTTGCCCTGTCCGGTGACAGATACGCCCTGCACATCCTTCGGCGCGCAATTGGGGAAATTGAGATTGAGGAAGGTGCCATCAGGCAGATCCACATTCATCAGCTTGCGCAGAAGATCCGGCGCATAGGTCTCTGCAACCTCCCACGGCACGACGCGGCCTTCGCCATGGCTGAACGCCTGGCTGAGCGCGAAGGAACGCACGCCTTGCAGCGTGCCTTCGATGGCACCGGCAATCGTGCCGGAATAGGTAACGTCGTCAGCCATATTGGCGCCGGCATTCACGCCTGACAGCACGAGATCCGGCTTTTCCGGCAGAACTTCGCGAATGCCCATGATGACGCAATCGGTCGGTGTGCCGCGCAGCGCGAAATGCTTGTCGGAAACCTTGCGCAGCCGCAGCGGTTCAGAGAGCGTCAGGGAATGGGCAAGCCCACTCTGGTCGGTCTCCGGCGCGACAATCCAGACATCATCGGACAGCGTGCGAGCGATACGCTCCAGCACCGCCAGCCCTTCGGCGTGGATACCGTCGTCATTGGTCAGCAAAATCCGCATGTTTCTCTCTCCGCTTTTCATATCTTCCGCGACGGAGCATCCTCCCCACCGGCAGTGAGGTGTGCAGTTCTCTCAACGTCATCCTCGGGCCTGTCCCGAGGATCTAATCACGTCTAAATCAATCGACAGGTTGCAGATCCTCGGGACAGGCCCGAGGATGACGTCGGCGCAATTGGAAGATTCTCCTTCCAATAGCACGACGCTGCCGCTCCCTCAGGCCGCCTTCTCGATCCGTGTCAGACCGCCCATATAGGGCAGCAGCACGTCTGGAATTGTGACCGAGCCGTCCTCGTTCAGATAATTTTCCATAACGGCGATCAGGCAGCGGCCGACAGCCGTGCCGGATCCGTTCAGCGTGTGCACGAACTTCGTGGCCTTGTCGTCCTTGCCGCGATAACGCGCATTCATGCGCCGCCCCTGGAAATCGCCGCAGACGGAGCAGGACGAGATTTCGCGATAGGTGTTCTGTCCCGGCAGCCACACTTCCAGATCGTAGGTCTTGCGCGCGCCAAAGCCCATATCGCCGGTGCACAGCGTCATGGTGCGAAAATGCAGGCCAAGACGCTTGAGCACTTCTTCGGCGCAGGCCGTCATGCGCTCGTGCTCGGCAACAGCACTTTCCGCATCGGTGATGGAGACAAGCTCGCATTTCCAGAACTGGTGCTGGCGCAGCATGCCGCGCGTATCGCGGCCGGCAGAGCCCGCTTCCGAACGGAAGGACGGGGTGAGTGCGGTGAAGCGCAGCGGCAGCTTTTCCTGCTCGAGAATTTCGCCAGACACGAGGTTGGTCAGCGTCACTTCCGCCGTCGGGATCAGCCAGCGGCCATCGGTGGTCTTGAACAGATCCTCGGAAAACTTCGGCAGCTGGCCGGTACCGAACATCGCCTCGTCGCGCACCATCAACGGCGAGGATACTTCCGTATAGCCATGCTCGCTGGTGTGCAGGTCGATCATGAACTGGCCGAGCGCCCGCTCCAGCCGTGCCAGCTGGCTGGTCAGCACGGTAAAGCGCGAGCCCGAAAGCTTGGCCGCCCGCTCGAAATCCATGTAACCGAGCGCTTCGCCAATCTCGAAGTGCTCCTTGGCCTCATGGTTCCAGCCGGGCTTCTGGCCAACCACGCGGGCCACCACATTGTCGTGTTCGTCCTTGCCATCGGGCACATCGTCGAAGGGCATGTTCGGCAGGCGCGACAGGGCGTCGTTCAGCTCGGCGGTGACCTGACGGTCCTCCTCCTCGGCGCGCGGCATGTTTTCCTTGATGTCGGCGACTTCGGCCTTGAGCTTTTCCGCAAGCTCCATGTTCTTCTGCGCCATGGCGGCGCCGATTTCCTTGGAAGCGGCATTGCGGCGCGACTGCATGTCCTGCAGGGACTGGATGACGGAACGGCGCTTTTCATCGAGAGCGATCAGGCCGCCAGCGGTAGGCTCAACGCCGCGTCTTGCAAGAGCCGCATCAAAGGCTTCGGGGTTTTCGCGTATCCATTTAATGTCGTGCATCGTCGTTCCAGACTGTTGTTGGTCGCTGGCGTTTTATCAGCAAAACGCCGGGCGAAAGGCCCGGCGCGAGGAGATTTTATGAGCGGGAAGACCGTGGCGAACCGTCAGGTCTCTTCCAGCTCCGTGCTTTTGGATTCCGCCGCACGTTTCCTCTCCACGAGTCGAGCCATGTAGATGGAAATCTCGTAGAGAATGATCGCAGGCAGCGCAAGACCGATCTGGGACATGGGGTCTGGCGGCGTCAGCACGGCCGCGACCACGAAGGCCATGACGATGGCGAACTTGCGCTTTTCACGCAGCCAGTCGCTGGTCAGAATCCCGACGCGCGCCAGAAGCGTGGTGACGACAGGCAACTGAAATACCAGGCCGAAGGACAGAACCAGCGTCATGATGAGGCTGAGATATTCCGACACCTTCGGCATCAGGGAAATTGCCACTTCGCCGTCTACCGGCAATTGCTGCATGGCGAGGAAGAACCACATGACCATGGGCGTGAAGAAGAAATAGACGAGTGCCGCACCGATGAGGAAAAGGATCGGCGAAGCGATCAGGAACGGCAGGAAGGCTGCGCGCTCGTTCTTGTAGAGGCCGGGCGCCACGAATTTATAGAGCTGCGAGGCGATCACCGGGAAGGAGATCACCATGGCGCCGAACATCGCAACCTTGATCTGCGTGAAGAAGAATTCCTGCGGCGCCGTGTAGATCAGCGACGATTTCGCGACATCCAGACCGGCCCAGATCACCGCCCACTTATAGGGGATCACGAGCAGGTTGAAGAGATGCTTGGCAACGGCGAAACAGGCGATGAAGGCGACGAAGAACGCGCCGAGCGACCACATCAGCCGCGTGCGCAACTCCATGAGGTGCTCGATAAGCGGCTGCGGCTTATCCTCGATATCCCCGCTCATGCTTCATCCTTTTTAGGCTTCACAGCCTTTGTTTTTGCCGTTTTGGCCGGCTTGGCATCCGCCACCGCGACAGCCTTGTCCGCTACCGTTTTCTTCACGGCGGGCTTTCTGGCGGCAGCCTTTACGGGCGGCTGCGAAACGGCGGGTACGCTGATTTCGGGAGAGGCCGCGGCTTCCGGCGTCGCGGTCGCCTTGGCGCGGCTGGCGCGTTTCGGCTTGGCGGCAACCGCTTCGGCCTCAACCACGGAAGCATCGGGGGACGCAACGGATTTAGCCGGGGCTTTTGCCGTTGATTTTGCAGGAGCCTCTACAGATGCCTGATCCCCGGCCACCTTTTTAGCCCGCACGCGCTTCGGCTTTTCAACAGCCGCAACGGTAGAGGCGACGGCAGGCGCCGTATCCGGAAGCTTCATCTCCGGCTCCGGCACGCTGACCAGCGGCGCAACAGGCTCGCTTGTCGCGGGTGCGGCGGTAGACGACATCGCATCGGGAGCGGCTGTCGCCTTCTGCAGGTCGGACTTGATCTCGTTGCCGAGCTGGCGAAGCGGGTTCATCGCATCGCGCAGCGAATTGGTCGGGTTGAGATTGCGGACATCGGAGATCGTCTGCCGCACATCGTCCATGTCGGCCTCTTTCAAGGCCTCATCGAACTGGGTGCGGAAGTCCCCCGCCATCTTGCGAAGGCCGGCCATCGTTTTACCGAAGGCGCGGATCATGGGCGGCAAGTCCTTTGGCCCAACGACCACGATCAACACGACCGCGATCACCAGAAGCTCGCTCCAACCGATATCAAACATCAAAACGCTCCCGAGACCCTAGCGCCAGTCTCAAAACAGGCAGGCTCAAGCCGCTTACTTGATCTCGTCAGCCTTGTGGTCGACAGTCTTCGCGTTGACATCGGCCGGCGGCGGCGTTGTCTGGTCTTCGTCAGACATGCCCTTCTTGAAGCTCTTGATGCCCTTGGCGACATCGCCCATCAGTTCCGGGATCTTTCCGCGTCCAAAGAGAACGAGAACGATCACCAGCACGATCAGCCAATGCCACACACTAAAAGAACCCATAACTGAAACTCCTGAATTTCGCTTTCAGACGATGTAAGACGTTTGAAAGGCTTTTTCAAACAACAAATTGCCGGTTCGACAGGGTGTACGCATAAAGTTTTCGTGCCTTGTCGCCCGCGTGATGGCGATATCAATCGTCGCCATCGCCGCCGCCCGGCGCAAGCAGGCCCAGCTCTTCCAGATCAAGCTGCGTGATCGGGTCTTCGTCCTCGCGCAACTCGTCGCTCATCATCGGCAAAGGCACGCCGAAATTGGACGGAATACGGCCCGAAAGCAGGCCTGCACCCTTCAGTTCCTCAAGGCCCGGCAAATCCCGCAGCTCCTCAAGGCCGAAATGATCGAGAAATTCTACCGTGGTGCCGATCGTCACCGGCCTGCCGGGCGTACGCCTGCGGCCCCTGAAACGCACCCAGCCCGCTTCCATCAGCACATCGAGTGTACCGCGCGAGGTTTGCACGCCACGGATTTCCTCGATTTCGGCGCGTGTCACCGGTTGATGATAGGCTATAATCGCCAGAACTTCCAGCGCCGCGCGCGAAAGCTTCTTCGGCTCTTTTTCCTCCGAGCGGATGACAAAGGAAAGATCGCCCGCCGTGCGGAACGCCCATTGCCCGCCCACCTGCACCAGATTGACGCCACGCTCGCCATAGGCGGCCTTCAGCCTCATAAGGATGGCAACGACATCCATGCCGCGTGGTAGGCGCTCGGCAATGAAACCCACGGAAACCGGTTCGGCGGAGGCAAACACCAGCGCCTCGGCAATCCGCTCGGCTTCCTTCAGCTGGCGCTCGGAAAATACCGTGGGTTCGGCCCCCACCACATCCGCTGCCCCATCTGCCACAAGGGTCGCCTCGCCGGTCTCGTCGTCATGCGTCATCATTGGTCCTTTCGGCGTCCGGCGTGCGGTCGTCTCTCTCGCTCCTGCGCATATAGATGGGCTGGAAGGCACCCTCCTGGCGGATTTGCAGCGATCCGTCACGCACCAGCTCCAGCGAAGCGGCAAAGGCACTGGCAATCGCCGTCACCCGCATGGCGGGATCGGGCACATATTGCAGCAGGTAATGGTCGAGAACCGTCCATTCGCCGACATCGCCGAGCAGACTGATCAGAAGTTCCCGCGCCTCCACCAGCGACCAGACCTGCCGTTTTTCAATCGTGACCTGGGTGATGGCCTGCCTTTGTCGCAGATTGGCATAGGCGCTCAGGAGATCATAGAGGTTCGCTTCATAGGCGGAGCGGTTGATATGCGGAATATGCTCCGGCGCACCGCGGGCAAAAACATCACGGCCGAGCTGGGCGCGGTTGACGAGCCTTTCGGCCGCCTCGCGCATCGCTTCCAGTCGCTTCAGCCGGAAGGCCAGCGTCGCAGCCATTTCCTCGCCGGACGGGCCGTCATCCTTCGCCTGCTGCGGAATAAGCAGCTTGGATTTGAGGAAGGCAAGCCAGGCCGCCATGACAAGATAATCGGCCGCAAGCTCGATGCGCACGCGTCGCGCGCTTTCCACGAATTGGAGATATTGCTCGGCCAGCGCCAGCACCGAAATACGCGATAGATCGACCTTCTGGGTACGGGCAAGGTGCAGGAGAAGATCGAGCGGGCCTTCGAAACCCGCGACATCGATGACCAGCCCGGCCTCGCCCGTCAGCCGCTCCGGCGTCACATCCTGCCAGAGCTTGTCCATCGGTGTTGAATTGCGGGGCTTGTCTGCGGCCATTGTTCCATCCGCCGGGCGTCCGGCCTGTCGTCCCGAGTACCGGGCCGCCGCCCGATTGTCAGGAAACGGCCCACATGGCGTTGAATTCGGCTCTCAATTCCGCCTCGTCGGAGGCATCGGCCACGGGGAAACCCGCTTCCACGGCCCGCACCCGCTCCAGCGAACGGCCGGAAAGAACGGGAACCTCTTTCACGACCTCACGCATTTCACCCATCACGCCGTTGCAATGCAAGACTATATCGCAGCCACCAGCAACAATATTCGCCGCACGCTCGCCAAGCGTGCCCTTCAGCGCATTCATGGAACTGTCGTCGGACATCAGCAAGCCATCAAAGCCGATCCGGCCGCGAATGATCTCCTCGATCACCTTCGGTGAGGTGGTTGCCGGCCGTTCCCGGTCGACGGCGTTGAAGACCAGATGCGCGCTCATCGCCATCAATTCGCGATTGAGCGCACGGAACGGCACGAAATCATGGGCGTCGAGTTCGTCGAGCGGTACGTCGACCACCGGCAATTCATGGTGCAGATCCACCATGCCGCGACCGTGGCCGGGCATGTGTTTCATGACAGGCAACATGCCGCCCGCCTTCAGGCCATCGGCCGCCGCCTGCCCCATCTCGGCCACCATCGTCGGCGTGTAGCCATAGGCACGGTTGCCGATAACGTTGCTTGCGCCTTCCACCGGCACGTCGAGCACCGGCAGACAATCGACGTTGATACCGAGTTTCATAAGATCAAAGGCATGCAGGCGCGACATCAGCCAGGCGGCGCGCAGACCGGCACCGCGATCGCGCTCGTAGATTTCGCCGAGAATGCGGGCATTCGGATAGGCTTGCAGGATCGGCGGCTTGATGCGCTGTACGCGCCCGCCTTCCTGATCGATCAGAACCGGGGCTTCGGGCCGCCCGATGGCGTCGCGCATGGAGGCGACGAGATCGGTAATCTGCTGCGCATCGCCGATATTGCGCCCGAACAGGATGAAACCCCAGGGGCGCTCGTCGCGGTAAAGGGCAATCTCGTCAGCGGAAAGCGTCAAGCCACCGCATCCGAGGATCATAGCTTTGCAATCGGTCATGATGTCACGCTCACAGGGAAAATAAGGGGAAAGGGTAAGGAGACTGCGCCATCGGGACTGCGAAAATTGTCCGATAACCTCTCCGCGTCGTCCACGGGCCTGACCCGAGGATCCATCGCTCCGGGTTGTGGATCCTCGGGTCAAGCCCGAGGATGACGGCGGAGTGTGATGGAAGGTCCGAATACTTCAAGGGCTGCCTTCGCGGCAGCCCCGTTTTCTATGCCAATCCGGCCGCTATTAGCGCGCCACCAGGCAGCTGCCGCCCGCTGCGCGGAACTTTTCGCACAGCGCCACGGCTTCGTTCTTGTCGCCTGCCGGGATGCGAACGCGGTAGAACGTGCCCTTGCCGGCGATTTCGGCGGCCTTGATGTCGACGCCCCGACCAGAAATGACCGAACCGAACTTGGCAGTCATGCTCTGATAGGACTTTTGGGCCTCCGCCTGGCTCGGCAGGGACGCGATCTGGATGTAATAACCACCCGACGAAGGCGTGCTCGTTGCAGCCGGTGTGGCGGCAGCCGTCTGCTGCTGTGCCGCCTGTGGCTGGGCCGGAGTTGTTGCGGCAGGACGGACATTGCCCTGATTGGTCACCGTCGCCACGACATTGGAAGGCTGCGAGGACGGACGCGCCGAAGGAAGCGGTGCCGCCGTCTGCGAGGCTGGCTTGGACGCGGCAGCAGGCGTGTTGGCCTGCGGCTGCGCGGCCTGTTCCGGCGCGACCGGAACACGCGAAGCGGCGATGACGGCGGGAGCGCCCTCACCCGGCTTGGCGGTCTGGGGTGCTGCAAGCTCCGCAACCTTGCCGGCCTTCGGTGGCTGGGCAGCCGGTGCGTCAACTTCCTGCGCAACCAGCGTACCGTCAGGCTTGACGATCATGGTGCGGACCTTGCGCGGCGAAACGCCAGTTGCACCGGCACCTTCGTTCTGCGCGGCCTTTTCTTCCGGCGAAAGCAGGCGCGGATCTTCGGTCTCACCGACAGGCGTGCCGGTGGCTTCCATATCCGCGTCGTTTTCACCTTCCAGCGGCAGCTGTTCGGGGATCAGCGTGCGCTGAACCACATCAACCGGCTTTTCGTTGCTGGAGATCAGCGCCGGCTGCTTCGGATCGGCAGCACTGCCACCGGCCACGCGGTCATAAACCGCCTTGTCCTGATTAGGCACGACGCGGCCGCCCGGATTTTCCGGAACGACCTTCATCGGATCGTTATCGGCAGATATGATGACCGGCGCACCGTTGGAACCCGTGCCGGACGAACCGCCCGAGATCAGCGCGTAAACGCCACTACCAACAAGCACCAGACCGATTGCGGCGGCAACCGGCATGATCCAGCGGCGACCACCGCGTTCATCCTCGTCGCGATAGGCGGCCTGATGATCGACATAGGTATTCTCGGCATCGCGCGGCGCATTGCCACGCGAAGCTGCAGCCTCCTGCATGGAGCGGCGGAAATCCTCTTCCAGCGCCCGCTCGAACTCGTCGGCTTCCTCCGGCCCCTGGGCTTGAGGACGCGGCTGCGGGGCAGTTGCCCGGTTTTCCGCGTGTTTGTGACGATCCAGACCACCGGCAACCGCAGGCGCAAACAGCGTCGCTAGTTCGGTGTCGATATCGAGATCTTCTTCGTGACGGCGGGCAACAGGCTTGGGTTCGAAAACGCCAACCGGCAATTCCGGCACGTCCATCTCGATGATGGTTTCGGGATGTTCTTCCGTCTCGCCGATCTGCGAGGGATCGAAAGGCAGGCTTTCCAGCGTTTGCGGCACGACCGGCTGCGGCGCGGCAACCGCCGGGCGCGGCTGAACCGGAGCGGCAGCAACAGAAACGGTCGCCGGGCGCGGTTGAGGCGCAGGCTGCTCCCGCACCGGCTGGGGTGCGACGGCGGCAACGACTGCCGGGGCAACCGGCTGCTGGCGAACAGGCTGCGGCGCAGGTGCCGGTGTTACCTCGGCTGCGGCGATTTCGGAGAGGTCCAGATCAAGATCGAGATCGTCAAGCGCAAGCTCGAAATCATCGTCGTTGAAGCCCGCGAAATCGCCAAAGTCCGGCTCCTGGGCGGGCGGTGCCGTTACTACCGGCGCGGCCTTCACAGGGGCGACAACCGGCGCAGCAGCAACCAGAGGCGGCTCCACTCTTGCGGCCTGTACGGCAGGTGCATCCTGAACAACCGGCTCTTCGCCGCGTACGGGAATGGAATATTTCGCAACGCCGTAGATCAGCTCGTCCATCGGCGAGAGATTTGTTGCAGCCGGCGTTTCAGCGACCGAAGGCGTGAAAGTCTCGGCGACGGAAGGCGCAAAGGTCGGCGCGGTCTCTTCCGCCTGAACGAAGACAGGTTCAGGAGCAGGTTCGATCTGCGGCTCGATACGGGCTGCGGGCAGCGCTTCGGACCGTGGTTCGATCCGCTTCGGATCACCCGCTGCAACATCGCGGCGCGCCCCGAAATTGGCAAGCGGCAGACGCAGGCTGGAAAACTCCAGCGAAGAGCGGCCACCCTGCGAAGGCGGACGCACGGAAACCGGTGCTGGCGCTTCCTCGGCAACCGCAATCTCTACCTCATCGGCGAGATCAAAAGTCTGCGGTTCTGTCGCATAGCTGTGATCTGAATGCGCAACATTGCTCGAAACATCGGCCGGAAGCTCGGGCATGGCGTGCCATTCGGGCTGGACCGGCTCTGCGGCCTGCGGTGCTTCCCATGCGGCCTGCTGGTAAACCACCGGCTCGGCAGGGCGCGACTGGCGCGAATGCACGTCGAAAACCTCGGCCACCGCACCGGCATCGTCGCGGAAATCCGCGCGAATGTCCTGCGTCGACGTCTCGACGTAATTGTGGATATAGGCGTGATCAACCTCAGGAAGCGGCTCTTCCCTCACCTCTGGTGCTGGTGTTGGCGCGGGTTCGGCCGCAGGCGCAAGCTCAGGCTCGCGGCGGGCGAAAACCGATTCGACGCGCTGCATGAAATCGCTGGGGTGGATGCCCGCACGGACATCGTTTGCCGGGTCAAGAACGACCGGATCGGCGTGCGGCGCATCGTAAACCTCGAACTCCCGAAGCAACTCGTCTTCGAGGTTGAATTCGGGTTCGCGGCGGGTTGCCGGAGAGGCAGCGCGTGGCGCAGCTTCGGAACCCGCATGCGAAGGACGATCTTCGAAACCGACGATACGCGCCAGTTCTGCCAGAGGATCGTTGTCAGCGAACTCTTCAGACCGGGCACCCCGGTTATACGCGACATTTTTTTCGACCATTACGTGTTCCACCATCTACGCATTGCAGCTCTTGCCAGCGTATTGTGAGCAAATAATGGTGATATGTTATCGCATCTCGTCAGGCGCGTCCGCTCCTAAAAGCGTAAGGCCGGACTTCAAAACATTCGCGACAGCATTCACCAGCCCGAGTCTGGCAATGCTCAATTCTCGGTTTTTATCGTTAATAAAACGTAATTCCGGTTGGTCTTTACCTTTGTTCCAGTGTCCATGGAAGGAACTGGCGAGATCGTAGAGGTAAAAAGCAAGCCGGTGCGGCTCGTGCGAAAGAGCTGCGGATTCGATCAGACGTGGGTATTCGGCGAGCTTTGCAACCAGCTGCAACTCGTTGATATCGCTAATCAAAGCAACGGAGGACGACATATCGTCCTGCGAGAGTGCAAGACCCGGAAACGCTTCCTGCGCCTGCCGGAAGATCGACATGCAACGGGCATGCGCATATTGCACGTAAAAGACCGGATTATCTTTCGATTGTTCGGTCACTTTGGCAAAATCGAAGTCCAGCGGCTCGGAATTCTTGCGATAGAGCATCATGAATCGCACGGGATCGCGACCCACTTCGTCCACGACATCGCGCAGCGTGACGAAGTCGCCGGAACGTTTCGACATCTTCACCGGCTCGCCATCGCGGTAAAGCTTGACCAGCTGGCACAGAAGTACCGTCAGCTTCGACTTGCCTTCCGAGACGGCACGCGCAACCGCTTCCAGCCGCTTCACGTAACCGCCGTGGTCAGCACCGAGCACGTAGATCATCTCGGAGAAACCGCGATCATACTTGTTCTTGAAATAAGCGACGTCGGCGGCGAAATAGGTGTAGGAACCGTCCGATTTCATCAGCGCACGGTCCATGTCATCGCCGACTTCGGTCGAACGGAACAGCGTCTGTTCGCGATCTTCCCAGTCTTCCGGCAACTCGCCCTTCGGCGGCGGCAGGGTGCCCTTGTAAACGTGGCCCTTGAAGGTGAGATCGTTGATGGCCGAGAGAATCGGGCCGCCATTGCCCTCATGCAGCGTGCGCTCCGAGAAGAACACGTCATGCTTGACGTTCAGCGTCTCCAGATCCTCACGGATCATCACCATCATCGCGGCAATCGCCTTGTCCTTGACGATAGGCAGCCACTTTTCCTCGGGCATGGCGCGCAGCTTGATGCCGTATTCATCCGCCAGCGCCTGGCCGACGGGAACGAGATAATCGCCGGGGTAGAAGCCCGACGGAATTGCGCCGATGTCTTCGCCAAGCGCTTCGCGGTAACGCAGGAAAACAGAACGCGCCAACACGTCGATCTGCGAGCCGGCATCGTTGATGTAATATTCCTTGGTCACGCCATAACCGGCAAAGGCGAGCAGGTTCGCCAGCGTGTCACCCACGACCGCACCACGGCAATGGCCGACATGCATCGGGCCGGTGGGGTTGGCAGAGACATATTCGACGTTGATCTTCTGGCCCGTACCGATCTTCGAGCGACCGAAATCGATGCCCTGCCCGATCATGTCAGCAAGAAGACGCTGCCAGTAACCGACCGAGACCTTGAGATTGATGAAGCCGGGACCGGCGACATTAACGCTATCGACATCGCCATCCGCCTGAAGGGCTGGCACGATGAGTTCGGCCAGCGCCCGGGGATTGGTGCCAAGCGGCTTGGCCAGCACCATCGCCGCATTGGTTGCGACATCGCCATGGCTCAGATCGCGCGGGGATTCGACCGTAATTCGACTGAAATCGACCTTTTCGCGGTTCTCTTTCACGAGATCGAGGGTCTCGAGCGCGTTTTTGATCCTGGTATCGAAATCAGCAAAAATGTTCATCGTTCCAACCTGCGCGAAGGGCTTCTGTTCATGTCCGGCCATCATAACCGGGTCGGCTTCGCGATTGCCCGCTGCCCTATCGCAAATCGGGGGTGTGGTCAAACAGCCGCTGGTGGGCGCGCAGTGCATAACTATCGGTCATACCCGCCAGATAATCGCCCACATGCCGGGCTTTTGCGGCCTCGCTCATGCCGGAAATGCTGTCCACCCAGTAGTGGCTCTGCATCTCAGCCGGCGTCTCCATATAACGGTGGAAAAGGTCGGTAACGATCTGCGTGGCACCTGCGCGGATGCGCATGATTTCCGGGTGGCGGTAGATATGACCGAACAGGAGCTTCTTGATCTGCCGGTCGGTTTCGGCCATTTCCGGCGAGAAAGTCGCTACGGTAAAATCAGCGCCGCGAATATCGGCGGCACTTTTCGGCTTCAGCCGGGCAAGATTGTGCTGAGCGACACCGATTACATCTTCGACCATGTGGGTGATCTGGCGGCGCATGATTTCATTGGCGAAGCGCTCCTTGTCGAGCACGGGATATTTCGCCCGTACCTCTGCCATCAGCTTGCTGAGGAACGGCACCTCCTCCAGCATGTCGAAGGTAAGATAACCGGCGCGCAACCCGTCATCGATATCGTGAGTATTATAGGCGATGTCGTCGGCAATCGCCGCCATCTGCGCCTCGAGGCTGGCATAGCTGCCGATTTCCAGATCCTGCAACTCGCAATATTCGATGATGGGTAGCGGAACCGGCCCCTTGATCCCCTCGCCCTTGGCATTGACCAGCGGGCCATTGTGCTTGACCAGCCCCTCCAGCGTCTCCCATGTCAGGTTGATGCCGTCATATTCGGCATAGCGGCGCTCCAGCTTGGTGACGATACGCAATGACTGGGCATTATGATCGAAGCCGCCATAGGGCAGCAGCACCGCATCCAGCGCGTCCTCGCCGGTATGGCCGAACGGCGTGTGGCCGAAATCATGCACCAGCGCCACGCCCTCGGCCAGATCCTCGTCGAGCTTCAGCGCCCGCGCGAGCGCGCGGGCAATCTGCGCCACTTCGATCGTGTGGGTAAGGCGGGTACGGTAATGGTCTCCGTCAGGGCTGATGAAAACCTGCGTCTTGTGTTTAAGCCGGCGAAACGCCGTGGTGTGGACGATGCGGTCCCGGTCGCGCTGGAACTCCGAACGGGTCAGGCTTCCCTCTTCGGCAAAAAGACGCCCGCGCGTGGTCCATGGATCCGAGGCGAAAACCGCCCTCTCGCCGCTTCCGAAACCCAATGCGCGCTGGTCTATAATCATGCATCCACCTGTACTGTTGGCCGGGACTTCCTTTAGCCTTGGCCATTGACCTTTTCATCCACCCTTCATACCTATCGCAAAGGTCGGCGCAAAGCATCATCGCGGCAAAGGCCGTTGCGGACATCGCTATAGACCGTTTATTTGACTGGTTTATAATGGCGTCGACAAATCTATTGCTCTCCGGTTCTTGACCCCGGCACGAGGAACGACATGGAAAACAGCGACATTACACTTTCAGAAGCCGCAGCGAAGCGAATCGCCCAGATCGTCGCAGCGGATGCAGGCAAGCAGGCGCTACGCGTTTCGGTAGAAGGCGGCGGCTGCTCGGGCTTCTCCTACAAGTTCGATCTGGCGGACGACGCTGCCGATGACGACATCGTGATTGCACGCGGCGACGCCAAGGTGCTGATCGACAGCATGTCGGTCATCTACATGGCAGGCTCCGAAATCGACTTTGTCGATAACCTGCTCGGCCAGTCCTTCCAGATCAAGAACCCGAATGCGGTGGCAAGCTGCGGCTGCGGCACCAGCTTTTCGGTCTGACATCATTCTTTCCACCACATCCTCACCAGCCGTTTCCAAAAACGGTGGCAATCGCTTTTTCATCGGGTAAAAGTACCCTCACAAAAGGGAAACTCCGATGAAGATTGCCACCTGGAACATCAACGGCGTCAAGGCGCGTATCGAAAACCTCTGCCAGTGGCTGAAGGATTCGTCGCCTGACATCGTCTGCCTTCAGGAAATCAAATCGGTCGACGAGGGTTTTCCCCGCCTTGAGCTGGAAGCGCTCGGTTATCATGTCGAGACTCACGGCCAGAAGGGCTTCAACGGCGTTGCCCTGCTGTCGAAGATGAAGCCTGACGAAATCAATCGTGGCCTGCCGGGTGACGACACCGACGAACAGGCGCGTTTCATCGAGGGCGTATTTTCCGTCGATGGCGGCGCGATCCGGGTCTGCTCGCTTTATCTGCCGAACGGCAATCCGCCTGACGATCCGGTCAAATACCCCTACAAGCTCGCCTGGATGGAACGGCTGCGCCGCTTTGCCGAGGATCGACTCGCGCTTGAGGAGCCGCTTATTCTGGCGGGTGACTACAACGTCATCCCCGAACCCTTCGATTGCCACGACCCACGCGTGTGGGAAGGTGACGCTTTGTTCCTGCCAAAGACGCGCTCGGCGTTCCGCAAGCTGGAGAGGGATCTC
Source organism: Rhizobium sp. AN73 (assembly GCF_030757975.1). NCBI lineage: Bacteria > Pseudomonadati > Pseudomonadota > Alphaproteobacteria > Hyphomicrobiales > Rhizobiaceae > Rhizobium > Rhizobium sp. AN73. The sequence goes on along the minus strand of NZ_JARWME010000002.1, from coordinate 876,686 downwards.
GGCTTTACCGATGCCGCACGCGCGACGACGGATGAAGCCGGACTTTATTCCTTCTGGGATTATCAGGCCGGCGCTTGGCCAAAGAACAACGGCATCCGCATCGATCACCTGATGCTGTCGGCGGAAGCGGCCGACCGGCTGAAATCGGTCAGCATCGAAAAACATGTGCGGGCATGGGAAAAACCGTCCGACCACGTACCGGTCTGCGGTTATTTCGATTTCACGCCGGTTGGCTGACCGGCTCTCGCCGGGCGACTTAGAGCATTTCCAGTAACAGTGCCTAGCGGTTTTACGTCCGGAAAATGCTTGGAAATAAAGAATTAGAGCACGTCAAACGATTCCGTTTAAACGGGACGTGCTCCAAGTCGCCTCGACCACAACAGACATTATTGTCAGTTCGGATCGTCGATCTGCATGTTCTGCGCCATCGCGATGGCCGCGCGGCGGTCGTTTTCGCCCGAGAGCGAAAAAGCCTGTTCCTGAAGGGTCTGGATCCAGGTGCAATCCACCGCCGTGCATTTGTCGAGCGCAGCCGTCATGAAGGCGAGCCCCTGCGTCGTCTGGCCTTCCTGGAAAAGCAGATTGCCGAAAATCGACATGGCGCCGGCATGGCCGTGCTTGCGCGCCTGATTGAGCCACTTCTTGGCCTGCTGCACATCCGCGCGGCCTCCCTCACCCGCAAGGATCATTTCCGCCAGCCGGAACTGCGCTTCAGCCACGCCAAAAGTGGAAGCCACCTGAAAATAAAGCTGCCGGGCCTGCGAGAGGTCCATCTTCACCGGGCTGCCCGGAATGCCGTGACGGTAATAATCGGCGAGCGAAAGAAGCGCGTTGACGAAGAAGCCTGTATCCTCGGAACCCGGCTCGACACCCTGGCTGGCGATTTCGCTGTAAATCTTGAAGGCTTCGAAGTCGTTCTTGGCAACACCGTCGCCGAAGGCATACATGTTGGCAAGCGCCCAGCGCGAGCCGGTGTGGCCCTTTTCGGCCGCATAACGATAGGCCTCGACGGCTTCGCCCTTATTGCCGTTCTTGTAGGCCTTGAAGCCGAACTTGAACAGATCGAAGGGGCCGGATTCCTTGGTAACGCCTGCGTTAATGTCAAAAGCCAGCACTGGCATTGCGAGTGACGCAAGCAACAGGCTCATGAAGAGCGGCTTTAGGACATGGGCTTCACATTTCAGCATTTAGGCGAACTTCTCTCACTCTTCCCGGCATATAGCCAATACTTGCGGAATACTGCAAAGCTGAACCCCGCCGGGTCGCGATTTTTCGAACACACTGCGTCTTTCCGGCAGCACTTTCCAGCGCACTGCCGGTGGTCTCTTGCGGTCATTGCCCAAGTTTTTCGGTGAAACAGATATAGGCATAATTTCCGGCAATATAACGGCGTTTCACCGCCTGCCGGTCAGCGTCAAACAAGAAAGTCGGGTCAAATTCCCGTATTACTTGCTTAAACCCTGAATCCAAACCCGTTTTCACTTTTCACAACCCCGCAGGCCCACATCAAACGCCTGCATGTTCTTCCATCCCCGCGTCCATAAACATCAGCCAAGCACCTTGTTTGTGGCGGGAAATGGACAGATCTGCCTACATTCCAACGCGACCTCACGCTTGCAGAAAAGTGTTGCCAAATCGTCACAAAACTCTCGGCCTAGAAAATTTTATCGAGCAGGAATCATAGTCGCGAATAAAAAAAGGCCCGGTTGGTAAACCGGACCTTTCTTGACTTAGCTAATATTGAGAATGGCCTCAGAACTTGACCTTGACGCCCGTCGAGATCGCAGCCACGAGATCGTTGCCGAAACGGTAGCCCGCCTCGTCGCCGCAGGTTGCCGTGCCAACGGAGCTGCAACGGCCGCCGTTGATCGAAGATTCACCCGAGGTGAGCAAGCCGAGCGCGCCGGCAATCTTGAACTCGATATTTTGATTGGGCGAATAGACGATCTGGGTGCCAAGCATCCAGGTATCGGTCTGCGTGCCGATAACCGTCGATGTGCCACGATCCCATGTCAGGCTGACAGCGCCGCTCCACTGATCGTTGAACTTGTGGCCGACACCGCCGGAAATCGTCCAGCCGTCACGATAATAAAGATCGAGTGTCGTGAGCGAAGTTACACCCGCAATACAGGTGGGAACACCGACCTGGCAGAAAGGCACAACCTGAATCTGGCTCCAGTCCGTCCATTTCACGGAACCGAAGGCAAGCCAGTTCGGAGCGATACCGGACTGCACTTTAAGTTCCACGCTGTCCGGCATGGAAACCGAACCGTAAACGGGCGTGACTTTACCGCCGTAAGCGACGAGAGCCGGGCTGCCGGCGGCAGGAAGGCTTCTGAGATCGACCGTGCCGTTCAGATCGTGATCGACGGCACTGTTATAAACGAGGCTCGTGCGGAAAGCGATTTCCGGGATCTCGTAAGCGACACCCGCACGCCAGCCCCAGCCGTCGCCTTCCATTTCCAGCCTGCCAACACCGGAATAAAGGGAAGGATAAGCGGGACCAAGTGCTGTCGGGGAAACGACCTGACGGTTTTTGTAACCGCTAAGCTCCTGATAGAAACCGCCGCCGATGATCGAGAAATCGCCCTTGCCGAGATCGAACTTCACCCGGCAGGTGGTCGCATAGTTGTGCGACTTGACCTTGGTTTCGATATTGTAGCTCGATCCCTGCCAGATGCCGGGATTAAGATCCGCACCCCATGGCTGCGAATAATCGAACATGCAGTCGCCGAAATCGCCGATGGCCGCTTTGGCGCCAACGCGTGTCGACCAATAGCTTTCCGAGTCGTCAGCGGTGGTTGACCAGGACGCCGGCAACGGGCCACCGCTTTTTATCGGATTGTCCCGCGCATTATCAACCTTGCGCTGCGGCGCAACGAATGTAGCGGAACTATCGAGAACATAGTCAGATGGATCGAACAGCAGGTCGATGTTGTAACCGCCGCGCTCAAGGCCGCCCGCCAGTGAAGGCGTGACCGCCGCAATGCTGGCTACGAAACATACCGCGCCGCGAAAAAATGCAGTTTTTGCCATCTCTCTCCCCAATCAAGGCAATTTGATCATTGATAGAGTGAAATGCTTTGCGGCAAATGACAATCTGTCGCAGCACGACGCGCTTGCCACCAGATGGCCATTTTTTTACGTAAGTTTTTTGTGTTTGCCTTCTTACATAATCATTTTAGGCTATTATTCTAATCCAAACGGAAAAACCGATAAAAAACGAAACAAACTCCCAACTCGAACCGGAAATGTCGCCAAATAACCACAGCTGGACGTTTCCGAAGAAAACCGCTTATCAGGCCGTTTTTATTGGTTTTTTTTCGTCTCCCTCGGCGGATCTGTCCGGTTCATCACTGAAATAATCCCGCTGTCATGCAGCGCATGATTCGCCGTTGCAACGCAGCAATAAACAGCGACAGACCTGACAAAGCGCAAAACGCCCCGTTTCTCACGGGGCGTTCTGATCTCACATGGAACCGGGAAACTTATCCCGCTTCGCTGACCCGCTGCAGGGCGGTTCGAAGGCTTGCCAGCTGAACCTCCAGTTCCGCCTTGCGCTCGCGCTCGGCCGCCACAACCTCAGGATCGGCATTGGCCACGAATTTTTCGTTCGACAGCTTCTTGTCGATGCGCTCCATTTCCGCATCCACCTTGCCGATCGCCTTTTCGAGGCGGGCATTTTCGGCCGAAAGATCGATGAGCTTGCCGAGCGGCAGGCACACGGTCGCCTCACCGACGATGATCTGTGCGGAGCCCTTCGGCGCTACATCGGCGGCGCGGATTTCGTCGGCGCGCGCCAGACGCTGGATGGCAGCGGCATGGCGGTCGAGCCGCGCTTCGGTGGAGGTGTTGGCACCAACGACCACCAGCGAGGCGATGGCACCCGGCGGCACGTTCATCTCGGCGCGCGTCGAGCGGATGCCCGTGACGAGATCGATCAGCCAGTTGATTTCCGCAGCCGACGCATCGTCGCGGAATTCCGGCGTCGGCCAGTCGGTGTGGCACAGCAGATCGTCACGCTCCACGCCCTCACCGACCGTATGCGCCCACAGCTCTTCCGTCATGAACGGCATGAACGGATGCAGCAGCTTGTAGATCTCGTCCAGAACATAGGCCGCGCAGGCCTGCGATTCCGCCTTCGCCGCCTCATCCTCGCCGCTGAAGACGGGCTTGAGCAGCTCCAGATACCAGTCGCAGAACTGGTTCCAGACGAAGCGGTAGAGCGTGCCCGCCGCATCGTTGAAACGGAAGTTCTCGATAGCCGCCGTCGCATCCCGCGTCGTGTTGGCAAGTTCGGTCAGGATCCAGCGGTTGATCGTCAGCGACGCGGTTTCCGGCAGGAAATGCGGATCGCGCTTCACACCGTTCATTTCGGCAAAACGCGTGGCGTTCCAGAGCTTCGTACCGAAGTTGCGATAACCGGCGATACGCGCCGGATCGAGCTTCACGTCACGGCCCTGCGCCGCCATGATGGCAAGCGTGAAGCGCAGCGCATCCGCACCGTATTCGTCGATCAGTTCCAGCGGGTCGATGACGTTGCCCTTGGACTTCGACATCTTCTGGCCGTTCTTGTCGCGAACCAGCGCATGGATGTAGACGGTGCTGAACGGCTCGACCGGATTGCCGGCGTCGTCCTTCATGAAATGCAGACCCATCTGCATCATGCGGACAACCCAGAACGGGATGATATCGAAACCGGTGACGAGGACGTTGGTCGGATAATACCGCGCCAGTTCCGGCGTCTTTTCCGGCCAGCCGAGCGTCGAGAACGGCCAGAGCGCCGACGAGAACCAGGTATCGAGAACGTCTTCGTCGCGCGTCAGGATTTCGCCCGGCTTGAAATTCTCCAGCTTCTCCTCGACCCAGGCCTTCCACGGACCTTCATGGGCAATGTAATGCTGGATAGCGGCCTGAAGCGCCTCTTCCTCGGTCTTTTCGACAAAGACCTGCCCATCCGGGCCATACCATGCCGGAATCTGGTGTCCCCACCACAATTGCCGCGAGATACACCAGGGCTGGATGTTTTCCATCCACTGGAAGTAAGTGTTTTCCCAGTTCTTCGGCACGAAATTGGTGCGGCCTTCGCGAACCGAGGCAATTGCCGGCTGGGCCAGCGTCTTGTTGTCCACCCACCACTGATCGGTGAGCCGCGGCTCGATCGGCACGCCGCCACGGTCTCCATGCGGCACTACGTGCTTGTGCGGCTCGATCTTGTCGAGCAGGCCGGCTTCCTCGAAGATTTCGACGATGACCTTGCGGGCGAAGAAGCGATCCTGCCCTTCCAGACGATCCCATGCGCCGTGCAGCGCTGCCGGGTGATTGAGACCCTCGAGGAAATCCTCATTCTCCTTGATGGAGATCGTGCCATCGATATTCATGACGTTGATGGCACGCAGGCCGCAACGCTTGCCGACTTCGAAATCGTTGAAGTCATGCGCGGGCGTGATCTTGACCGCACCCGTTCCGGCCGTCGGATCGGCGTAGTCGTCGGCAACGATCGGGATCTTGCGGCCAACGATCGGCAGGATGACGTGCTTGCCGATGATACCCTTGTAGCGCTCGTCTTCCGGGTTCACCGCAACGCCGGTATCACCGAGCATGGTTTCAGGCCGTGTCGTGGCGACGACGATATAATCGCGCGTTTCAAATTCGGTGGGCGTACCGTCGACATCGAAGGCGACGGGATACTCATAGGTCACACCCTTTTCCAGCGGATAACGGAAGTGCCAGAGGTTGCCCTTTACTTCCAGCTGTTCGACTTCCATGTCGGAAATCGCAGTCTGCAGCTTCGGGTCCCAGTTGACGAGGCGCTTGGCCTTGTAGATCAGGTTCTGCTTGTAAAGGGTAACGAAGACCTCGAGAACGGCCTCGGACAGCCCTTCATCCATGGTGAAGCGCTCACGCGACCAGTCACAGGACGCGCCAAGACGTTTCAGCTGGTTGAAGATCAGACCGCCGGATTCGGCTTTCCATTCCCAGACCTTCTCCACGAAAGCCTCACGGCCCATCTCGCGACGACCCGGAAGCTGCTGTTCCATCAGCTTGCGCTCCACGACCATCTGCGTGGCGATGCCCGCATGGTCCATGCCCGGCTGCCACAGCACGTCCTTGCCGCGCATGCGCTCAAAGCGGACCAATATGTCTTGAAGCGTGTTGTTGAGCGCATGGCCCATATGCAGGGAGCCCGTCACATTCGGCGGCGGGATGACGATGGTGAAGCTTTCCGCGCCCGGCTTGGCGTTGGCGCCGGCACGAAAAGCGTTCGCCTCGTCCCAGGCTTTGGCGATCTTCGGTTCGACGGATGCGGATCGTAGGTCTTTTCGAGCATTTCCTGACCTGAATTTTAGAGTTCTTGTGTGGATTTTTTTAAATAAGGATGGATGGTCGAGAGTCAACAGAAACCGACCCTTCAGCGACTATGACCCCATAGCGCCTTCATCTTCAACAAAAAAGCCGCCCCGGTGCCGGAGCGGCCTCTGTTTCATCGCATCCTGCACAACGCAGGATGCAGCCGGACCAAGACCTAGCGGCGCGAGCCGCGCGCCACGCGTTCGATTTCCTCACGCACGAGACGTTCCACCAGGGTCGGCAAATTGTCTTCCAGCCAGTCCTGCAGCATCGGACGCAGCATTTCGGCGGCCATATCCTCGACAGAGCGCCGCTCGACGCCATCGAAGATTTCCGCAAGCTCGCTGAAGGAACGGGCGATCTGCGCACCGGCGGCAGCGGAAATAAGATTGAGCGACAAACCGCCCTCCTCTTCCGCCTTCGGTTCAGTCAGATCGAATTTGGGTGCCTCGAAGACAGGTTCCTGCACTGCGACTTCGTAGCGTTCCTCGGCGACCGGCGTTTCGATGGCGCCGCGCAGCGTAAGCTGATCGAAGCGGCTGTCGGCAAAGGCCGCGCTTTCAACGGCAGCAGCAGCGGCGCGGTCCTCGGCAACGAAGGGCGCCGGCTGTTCGACGACACTTGCGGCGGCAGCAGCCAGCAGCGGCCGCACATCCGTCGGGCGCTGCGGCGCGGCGCGTTCAACCTGCTGTGCGGCCGAAGGCTGCGCTACACTTGGGGAATGAGCGGCGGGGGCTGCTTGCGCGGACTCACGCTGAGCCTGCGCGGCAAATGCCTGCGGCCCCATGGCGGCGTTGCGGTCGGCAGCGGCGCGGACGCGCGCGGCGACATCGGCCAGCGACATGCTCTTCTCGGCAGAGATTTCCTGCTGTTCAGGCGTCAGCTTTTCGGAAGCGGCGGAAAAATCCTGCGCCGGCCGTGCGCCAAACGCCTGATTTGCTGCGGGGGGAACGCGTGCCGGCGGGCTGGTGGCCTCCGTCACGAAGGACGCTTCGCCTGCGCCATCGTCTTCATCGTCATAGACCGGCGGCAACTGCCCGGAAAACGCGCCAGTAGGCCCGGTCTCGTTGCTTTCGATGATCCGGCGTATGGACGCCAGAATTTCTTCCATGGACGGTTCACGCGCTACGCTTGGCTGAGCCATATCAATCCCCGGTTTCCACTCTCGAGCGCCCGGCCGCATCACCTCGGATGCCGGAAAGAGCGCTTTGCACCTGTTCAATTCCTACATCGCGTTTGCGACAACCGCACCCGATCGCCGCCCCGATGCTCTGAAACATGTCAGGTCAAAACCGCCGAGCGTCTTTGCCATCCCTGTCGCAGGCTCATGCGGGGCAGAAATACGCACACCCCGAATCACCCTTAGTCTAGGGCAGCATAGTCCGGAACTAAATCACTGATTCGACAAGTTTCGCGGTGATGCACAGCTTTGTGAAAACGGCCTCTTCTGGGCAACGCGACGGATGGCGCAGGGCCCTCGACGGGCCATCCGCAAAAAACAAACGCCGGAGCGGAAAATCCGCCCCGGCGTCAAAAACACGGTGATCGTTTTAAGGGATCAGAAAACGAATTCGACCGCCTTGGCAAAACCAGGCAAAGGCTTGATCGAAGCGTTGAAAGAGGTCACAGCCGATGTGCTGTTACCATCGCGGCGATAGACGGTGGCCTTTGCGGCATTACCGTAACCAACGACGACAACCAGACGTCCGCCGTCGCGCAGCTGATCGGTCAGTGCCGCCGGCACTTCCTCGGCCGAACCGTTGACGAAAACGAGGTCATAGGGCGCTTCGCCCGCATAACCCTTTTCGAGATCGCCGGTGACGACAGCGACGTTGTCATATCCGAGCGAGACCAGCGTCTCGGTTGCCTCGGCCGCCAGCGTCTCGTCACATTCGAGCGAAACCACCGAACCGGCGAGCTGCGAGAGGATGGCAGCCGCATAACCGGCACCGCCGCCCACTTCCAGCACCACGTCTTCCTTGGTCACCGCCGCAAGCTGCAAAAGCTTCGCCAGCGGCGAGGCCTTCATGACATAACGGGCCGGACGGCCGTCGCGGGCGGGACAGATCTGCAAATCCTCGTCCACATAGGCAATCTGCCGCACGCCTGCCGGCACGAAAGCTTCGCGCGGCACGCTCAAAAACGCCTTCAGCACCGAATGCGACGTCACGTCGGTCGTGCGCAACTGGCTGTCGACCATATTGGCGCGTGCGGTTTCGAAATCCATCATATCGTTATCGCCTCAATTTCGCGGATGCCGGTCGGGAAGCCTCGGCTCCAAAAGCCCAAAACGGCACGGGTCTCCCCTTACCTTTAAACAATCTCATAATTGCCCAAGCCTGCGCTTTCAAGCGTGGTGAACGGCAAGTGCTGGAAAAAGCGAAATGGCAGGGATTTTTTAGAACAACAAGAACGTGAATGACCGCAATAAGGCGCGCCATGGTCAAGACGACAGGTTCTGTTGGTGAGATTTTTGGAGGCTTCGCCCGGAAGCTCGAAAAATCGGCTTTTATATCGGCCGACAAATCTGACGCGACAAGGGTGTGTTCAGCGGGCGCTTATGGTCCGCTGGTTTCCTTGTCCTTCTTCGCTTGATCGTGATGCCACTTGATGGCGAAGAACATGCCCGTGCCCAACACGAGAACCTTGAGCGGAAAGACCACTATAGGGAACCAATCGACCCAATCCCAATCCATCATTTTGAATATTTCCAGGCTGTTACTTGACACTATCGATCGTAACGAGCGCTACCCCAAAACTGCTGCTTCAACAACTTCAATCGATGCCCTCACGCAGGGTCTTTTTGACGCAGCCCCAACCGGCCGCCGGCGTTCATTCCGGTATTCTCGCCAATCGAAAAGCTTGCTCTCTCCGGCGAAAACCGTATCTGCATCTCGCTCGAAATGGTATGATGTTGTCTGCTCGAAACCCTGATCCGACAAGGACAACCGCCAATTCGCGGGCATGCCTTTGAACAGGCGCGATGTCGCAAATCTTGAAGTTCTCGAGGGATCGGAAGAAGGATGTTGCGTTTGCCGCAAACGAGCGCCTGAATGGGCTGCGCCACTCCGGCCGGAAATCTTGCGGAACGGTTCAGGCCCAGATTGCCACACTCATATAATAATGAAGGTATTTCAAATACTTGCTCCCGGTGAAGAAGCTTATTGGAGGCCTCGCCCGGAATTGAACCGGGGTACAAGGATTTGCAGTCCTCTGCGTCACCACTCCGCCACGAGGCCTCACACGCTCATCAATTCGAGCGATGGCGGGCATTTAGAACGAATCCATTATGGGCGCAAGAGGGTTCGTTCCGAATGTGCTGTTTTTTCCGGCTGGTTGGACGCGGCGCAATTGCCCATCCTCTAAGCCATTCGGATTCCGTCATTTTTTGTATCTCACTCATATTTCAGAAGAAACAATGCCCGCATTCGGCGCTTTTGCGCCGGTGCGGGCATCACGGCAGCTCAAATACCGATCGGTCAGATGCGACCAAGCAGGAACAGGACGAGGACGATGACCAGAACCAGGCCGAGACCGCCCGAGGGGCCATAGCCGTAATTGTGGTAACCCCAGCTTGGCAGCGCGCCGATCAGGAACAGAATGAGCAGGATAACGAGGATAGTGCCGAGCATGTTGAGCCCTCCGGTAATAATATGCGTCCCGCCTGTTTTAATGACGGAACGCGCAGAAGGTTCCCGTTTCCTCTGCACGCGGTGGCATGGGGAGGAAAAGCCATCTCCTTCTGATTCAACGGGTTAAACATCGTTTGCGGACAGGAGGCGGGTCGCACTCGCCTCTGGTGGCAAAAAAACGACGCTTTATTTGCCGGATAATTATATTGCCGCGTCGGACCGATGGCGGCGTCCGGGTGCGACCCACTCTGAGGACTTCCCCCATGGTCGACCATAGTAGCGATTTATTCGAGGTGATTTCTCGGTCTATGTATATAGGCGGTCGTTCGTCATACTAAATCAAGTCACCCGTTCCCTGAAACTGGCGGGGGACTGGGAGACCTGGTATCACTGGCAGTGCGCCAGGTCTCACCTGTTGCCTTCTCCCCCGGCAATTTCTCCGTGGCAGGCGCACCGTTCCTCACACAGGCACACGGACATTTTACCCGCGACGCTGCAAGCCGCGCTTGCCTTGCCTCTTTCTCTTCGGTTAGACCCCGAACCGGGAGGGAGAAACGAGAATCATATGTCTGGTTTTGCGAACCTCATCCCGCTTTTCATCTTCGGCCTCGTCGTCTACGCTTTCTTTCGCTGGGTCGCGCGCGACACTCAAAATCCGAGGCGCAAATAATCGGGGCGAATACTTCTGTCCTCTTTGCCTGCCGGGAACCGTTGCGCCTCCATATCGTTTTCGTAGACGCACTTCGGAGGACAGGATGAAAACGCTCGTATCATCGGCCACTATCACGCTCACCCTTATGCTTGCCGGATGCACGGCCGTCGCCGTCGGCCCGGCTCCTTATGTCGAACCAATCCCCGGCAGCATCATCTATAATGGCCAACCGCGTACCAAGCTGACGAAATCGCCGATCGGCAGCACCTTTACGCATGACTTCCGCATCGACGGCAGCACACGGGCGGTGGAAACCTACCGCATCGCGCCCGACCGCTCGCTGCAACTCATCGACCGGCGCATCATTCGCGAGTGGCTGTTCGGGCGCGACGACTGACCGCACCGCAACCGGAGCTAACGGGATTGCGCATCCTGCCAGCTTGGTTTAGAGCCGGGCACGACAACCAATACGGATAAGCGATGAACACGCGCTGGCAAAAACCCGTCCTGATCGCGTTCGAAACGCCGGGCGACTATACGAGCATCGAGACCACGCAGGCGGCGTCCTGGGCCATGATCGAGGATTGGCCGATAGAGGATGGCGATGCGCTGGACGCGGCGCTGCTGGTCTGTGCCGCCGTCGATGCCGGCAGGAAAAAGCCGGAAGATGCGCGCAAGGCCTTCATCGCCGCCGCAATCGAGGCTGGCCTCGACATCAAGGCCTGATGACATAAGGCCATCGGCCGGAAAATGCGCCCTGTCGCGCGAAAACGTCAAGACAACGGGTTCGAAGGGTTAAAACAGATGGAAGCTTCCGCAAACATGAAAAAAGCCCTGTTCATTTTCCTGCTCTCCTGCCTCGCCATCGGCCTACTCGGCCACCTCGTGGTCGCCTTCGTCGTCACCGGCTGAAACGCCAACATCCCCTCCGTCATAAGGCGGAGAGGTGCGCATTAAAATTTCCTAAATTTTACTATTCTGTTATGGAACCGCGATAAGCTCTGTCCGTTCTCTTTTCGCCCAACATGAGGAGGATTGGAATGCGTGACGGATTGAACGGTTTTCTCGAAATTTCGATGCTCGGCTTCGTGATCGCAAGCTGCTTTTTCATGGTCAACCCGCCGATCTGACCAGCCTTAAAAATCCTCTCCACACCGGTCCGGCACCTCAAAATGCCGGCGTAAAGAAAATGCGGCCTTTTGGGCCGCATTTCTTTTTCAATCAACCTTGGCTCAAGCGGAAAGCTTGGCGGCCAGCTTGGCGACATGCGCGCCCTGATAGCGTGCAGCTTCCAGTTCGATAGCGGAAGGCTGGCGCGATCCGTCACCATCGGTGATGGTGGAGGCGCCATAGGGCGAGCCGCCCTTGATTTCATCAACACCCATCTGGCCCTGGAAGGCATAGGGCAGACCGACAACGGCCATGCCGTGGTGCAGGAAGGTGGGAATGAAACCGAGGATGGTCGATTCCTGACCGCCATGCTGCGTGGCCGACGAGGTGAAAGCCGAGCCGACCTTGCCGACCAGCTTGCCGCCGAACCACAGACCGCCGGTCTGGTCCCAGAAATTGCGCATCTGCGAGGCGACCGTGCCGAAACGCGTGCCGGCGCCGACGATGATGGCGTCGTAGTCAGCCAGTTCGTCAACGGTTGCGATCGGCGCTGCCTGATCCATCTTGAAATGCGAGGACTTGGCGACTTCTTCCGGCACCAGTTCCGGAACGCGCTTGACGACGACTTCCGCGCCCGTCGACTTCACGCCTTCCGCGACGGCGTAAGCCATCGTCTCGATGTGACCGTAAGAAGAATAATAGAGTACCAAAACTTTCGTCATTCTCTTTGTTTCCTTTGTTGGAACTGTTTCCGGCGTGCCGGCTAGAAGCTTCTTCAAAAACTCGATGATCATCGGCGTTGACCCGTCAAATGTGTGTGATGGGAAGGTAACCGAGAGGCCGGCCCCACGCCAGCGGCCTATCCGCATACGCACTGTTCGCAATCAGTGAACGAAAAGCTGGAACGTCAACCATTTACAAAAAGACATTTTTCCAAAACCGCTTTGCATTCACCGGGCGGGGGACTAACGTCGGTCAAAACAGCTGACGAGTACCTCCATGTCCAATCCCTCCCCCACCGCCTCCATCGTTACCGCCGCCATGCTCGCCATCGGCGACGAATTGCTGTCGGGGCGCACCAAGGACAAGAATATCGGGCATCTCGCCGATGTGCTCACCATGTCCGGAATAGACCTGAAGGAAGTGCGCATCGTTGCCGATGAGGAGGATGCGATCGTCGAGGCGCTGAACGCGCTGCGCGCCCGTTATGATTATGTGTTCACTTCCGGCGGCATCGGCCCCACCCATGACGATATTACCGCGGATGCGGTCTCGGCGGCATTCGGCCTGCCCTGCGAGCACGATGCCGAGGCGTTGCGCATTCTGGGCGACATGTATCGTGTGCGTGAGATGGAATTCACCGAAGCCCGCAAGCGCATGGCCCGCATGCCAAGAGGCGCCACGCACATCGTCAATCCCGTTTCCGTTGCCCCCGGCTTCGTCATCGGCAATGTCTATGTCATGGCCGGCGTTCCGCAGGTGTTTCAGGCGATGCTCGACAATGTCATGCCGACGCTGCGCACCGGCGCGAAGGTCATGTCGCAGGCGGTGCGCTCGCCCTATGGCGAAGGCGACATCGGCACGCCGCTGACCGCCATCCAGAGGGCGCATCCCGAAACCAGCATCGGTTCCTACCCAAAATATGACGGGCAGCGTTTTTCAACTGAGATCGTCGTGCGTGCCCGTGACGCCACCGTCCTGAAAGCGGCCGCGGATGCGGTGGCGACGATGATCGAAACCATCGGCCAGGAAAAAAGACTGGCGGCCAGCAAAGGCGATGCAACCGCCTGAGGTGGAAACGGGTTGACCAAGATCAAGGTGGCCCCCGGCAAAGGGAGCCACCCTCCCCACAGAAACGACGTGTCACTGAGGAGCGAAAAATGGGTTACAAAACGATACTGGCAGTGATCGACAATGTGGCGAACACGCAAAAGCTCGGCGATTTCGTGGTAAGCCTTGCCGACCAGTTTTCCTCGCATGTCATTGGCCTGCATATGGAAACGCTGGCCGCCGTTCCGCTGGTCGCCCCGATGGAAATTCCCGACCCCGCCACCGTCCAGGTGCTTCAGGACGTGGCGCACAAGGAAACCACTGATGTTGGAAACCTTTTCGAACACACGCTGTCTGCCAACGGCATCTCGCATGAGTGGCGCAGCTTCGTAACCTCGGTGGGTTACGCCTCGTCATCGGCGATCGACAGCGCGCGCTGCACCGATCTCATCGTCGCCCGCCAGAGCAATTCCTCCGCACTTTCCGACAGCCGCTCGGATATCGACGGTTTTCTCTATGAAAGCGGCCGCCCCGTTCTCCTCGTCCCGCACGTGCTGACGGTTGCCAAACCGATCAAACGTGTGCTGATCGCCTGGAACGGCTCTCGCGAGGCGACGCGCGCCACCTTTGACGCCCTGCCTTTCCTGATTGCGGCCGACAGCGTCGAAATCTTCTCCTTCGATCAGGCAGAGAGCGAAACGCAATCCTCCGGCCTTGCCGGCGCAGAACTCGCCGCAACGCTTGCCCGCCATGGCGTCAACGTAACGGTCACATCGCAGGAAAAGATCGCCGGCGTTTCGCCGCAGGCGGCAATCGAAAACCGGCTGTCCGACCACAGCATCGACCTTCTTGTCATGGGTGCCTATGGCCATTCCCGCTGGTGGGAACTGTTGTTCGGCGGCGTGACGCGTACCCTGCTCGATTCCATGACGGCAATGACGCTGCTGTCGCGCTAAAGACCTGCAAAGGTGGATGAAACCGCAAGATCCTGCGCGGAAAGCTTGCCTTTTTGCAGGTCTTGCGGCTATTAGCCAAAGCCATCGACAATTTTGACCAGATGGTAGACGACATGTCCCTTCCCGATAAAGCCTTTCCCGTATCCTGGGATCAGTTTCACCGCGATGCCCGCGCGCTTGCATGGCGTCTTGCCGGTCTCGACAAAGAGTTCCGGGCGATCGTCTGTATCACCCGCGGCGGCCTCGTTCCGGCGGCGATCATTTCCCGCGAACTGAACATCCGCATGATCGATACGGTCTGCATCGCCACCCGCCACGATTACGTCAACCAGGGCGACACCGTTCTCCTGAAGGGCGTGGCGCCGGAGCTGATGGCTGATAGCGGCGAAGGCGTGCTCGTCGTCGACGATCTGACCGACACCGGCAAGACGGCGCTGGAAGTGCGCGAAATGTTGCCGAAGGCGCATTTCGCCTGCGTTTACGCCAAGCCGAAGGGCGTTCCGACCATCGACACCTTCGTCACCGAGGTCAGCCAGGACACCTGGATCTATTTTCCGTGGGACATGGGCTTCACCTATCAGGAGCCGATCGCCAAGGGATCGCGCGGCTGATTGCTCGCCGCCGCCAAAAAACAAGCCTGAAAAGCCGTCCCTTAGGGGCGGCTTTTTTGTGTGGAATCGCTTTTTTGACAACGGCAAAAAAACACGGAAAAACCGCAGTGTCGCCTTTATGCCTCACCCCGGAAATGCTGGGTTTTTGCTTTCCGTTGCGGAAACCAGCCTCGCACAAGCTTCAAAGTTCCGCGCCAAGTCACTGATTTTTTTGAACGCTTTTGCTATCCCCGTTTTCCACAGGCACTGCACACAATATCTTGTGGTTAAAAAACGGTTTCAATCTATGTCTTGACGAATCTATGCCGCGGGAGGAAAGTGACAGTTATGTTGCGGCGGCAACGGACCGGAAAGTAACGAGGCCGGTTCCTTTCAATCTCAGTTCGCAAGTCCAGAAGGGGCGTCCCGACCATCAGGGGGCGGTTCGCCGTTGGATTTTGCGTGCCTTGCGGATACCGCCAAAAACATGACGCGGGGACTGGCGGCAGGAAGCTGTTGATACTATATTTAGTATTCCACACTATGCTTGCAGCCGAATAAGCCACGAGATACAGGGATCACATCCAAGGATGAACATCCCTTACAGAACGGCAACAACCGGCTGCGCGCAAAGTTCGCACGGCTGGACCGGATTTTTGCGCCCTTCACCGGGCGCCCAATGGACGAGGACAGGAAACCATGCGCATTGAACGCCGCTTCACGAAGCCCGGCCAATCGCCTTATGCGGAAATCGACTTCCGCAAGGCCGTCAGTGAAATCAAGAACCCGGATGGTTCCATCGTGTTCCGTCTGGCGGATATCGACGTTCCCGCGCAGTTCAGCCAGGTTGCGACCGACGTTCTGGCGCAGAAATATTTCCGCAAGGCCGGCGTGCCGAAGGTGCTTAAGAAGGTTGAGGAAAACGACGTTCCTTCCTTCCTGTGGCGTTCGGTTGCCGATGAGAAGGCCCTGAAAGAGCTGCCGGAAGCCGAGCGTTACGGCTCTGAAACTGATGCGCGTCAGGTTTTCGACCGTCTGGCCGGCACCTGGGCCTACTGGGGCTGGAAGGGCAAATATTTCTCCACCGAGGAAGATGCCCTCGCCTTCCGCGACGAGCTTGCCTACATGCTCGCCACCCAGCGCGTTGCCCCCAACAGCCCGCAATGGTTCAACACCGGCCTGCACTGGGCATACGGCATTGACGGCCCCGGTCAGGGCCACTTCTATGTCGACCCCTTCACCGGCAAGCTGACCAAGTCCAAATCCGCTTACGAACATCCGCAGCCGCATGCCTGCTTCATCCAGTCCGTCGAAGACGATCTGGTCAATGAAGGCGGCATCATGGACCTGTGGGTGCGTGAAGCACGCCTGTTCAAATACGGCTCCGGCACCGGCTCCAACTTCTCCTACCTGCGCGGCGAAGGCGAAAAGCTTTCCGGCGGCGGCAAGTCCTCCGGCCTGATGAGCTTCCTCAAGATCGGTGACCGCGCAGCCGGCGCCATCAAGTCCGGCGGCACGACTCGTCGGGCAGCGAAGATGGTCGTCGTTGACGCCGACCACCCAGATATCGAAGCCTATATCGACTGGAAGGTGAACGAGGAGCAGAAGGTTGCCGCGCTCGTCACCGGCTCCAAGATCGTTGCCAAGCACCTCAAGGCGATCATGAAGGCCTGCGTCAATTGCGAGGCCGATAACGGCGATTGCTTCGACCCGGCCAAGAACCCTGCCTTGAAGCGCGAAATCCGCGCTGCCAAGAAGGACATGGTGCCGGAAAACTACGTCAAGCGCGTCATCCAGTTCGCCGAGCAGGGTTACAAGGACATCCAGTTCAAGACCTACGACACGGATTGGGATTCCGAAGCCTATCTTACGGTATCGGGCCAGAACTCCAACAACTCCGTCTCGCTGAAGGATGATTTCCTGCGCGCCGTCGAGAACGACGGCGACTGGAACCTGACCGCCCGCAAGGACGGCAAGGTCATGAAGACGCTGAAGGCCCGCGACCTCTGGGAAAAGATTTCCCACGCCGCCTGGGCATCGGCCGATCCGGGCCTGCACTTCAACACCACCATGAACGACTGGCACACCTCGCCGGCCGAAGGCCCGATCCGCGCTTCGAACCCGTGCTCGGAATACATGTTCCTCGACGACACGGCCTGCAACCTTGCCTCGCTGAACCTGCTGCAGTTCAAGGATCAGGCAACGAAGCGCATCGACATCGCCGATTACGAACATGCCGTGCGCCTATGGACCGTCGTTCTCGAAGTGTCCGTCATGATGGCGCAGTTCCCCTCGCGCCAGATTGCCGAACGCTCCTACGAATACCGCACGCTCGGCCTCGGCTACGCCAATATCGGCGGCCTCTTGATGTCGTCGGGCATTCCCTATGACAGCGACGAAGGCCGCGCCATTGCCGGTGCGCTGACCGCCATCATGACCGGCGTTTCCTACGCCACCTCGGCTGAAATGGCTGGCGAGCTTGGCCCCTTCCCGGGCTTTGCGCCGAACCGCGACAACATGCTGCGCGTCATCCGCAACCATCGCCGTGCCGCCCATGGCCTTTCCTATGGTTATGAAGGCCTGTCGGTGAACCCGGTTGCCCTCATCCATTCCGATTGCACGGATCAGGACCTTATCGCCCACGCCACCGCCGCCTGGGACAAGGCGCTGGAGCTTGGCGAAAAGCACGGCTACCGCAACGCCCAGACCACCGTTATCGCGCCGACAGGCACGATCGGCCTCGTGATGGATTGCGACACGACCGGCATTGAACCCGACTTCGCACTGGTGAAGTTCAAGAAGCTCGCCGGCGGCGGTTACTTCAAGATCATCAACCGCGCCGTCCCGGATGCGCTGCGTTCACTCGGTTACTCCGAAAGCCAGATCGCCGAGATCGAAGCCTATGCGGTCGGCCACGGCAATCTCAATCAGGCGCCTGCCATCAACCCCTCCTCGCTGAAGGCCAAGGGCTTCACCGATGAGAAGATCGAGGCTGTCAACGCCGCGCTGAAAAGCGCCTTCGACATCAAGTTCGTCTTCAACCAGTGGACGCTCGGCGCTGATTTCCTCAAGGGCACCCTGAAGGTTTCCGACGAGCAGCTTTCCGACATCAGCTTCAACCTTCTCGACCATCTCGGTTTTGCGAAGAAGGACATCGAAGCGGCAAACGTGCATGTCTGCGGTGCGATGACGCTGGAAGGCGCTCCGTTCCTCAAGAACGAACACCTGCCGGTATTCGATTGCGCCAATCCCTGCGGCAAGATCGGCAAGCGTTATCTCTCGGTCGAATCCCACATCCGCATGATGGCGGCGGCACAGCCGTTCATCTCGGGCGCGATCTCCAAGACGATCAACATGCCGAACGATGCGACGGTTGAAGATTGCGGCGCAGCCTACATGCTGTCCTGGAAGCTGGCGCTAAAGGCCAACGCCCTTTACCGCGATGGTTCCAAGCTTTCCCAGCCGCTCAACGCTTCGCTGGTGGAAGACGAGGATGAAGAAGATCTGGTCGAAGAACTGATCCAGCAGCCGCTCGCCCAACAGGCCGTGACGATCACCGAAAAGATCGTCGAACGCGTCATCGAGCGGGTCTCGCGCGAGCGTGAAAAGCTGCCGAACCGCCGTCAGGGTTACACCCAGAAGGCAACGGTCGGCGGCCACAAGGTCTATCTGCGCACCGGTGAATTCGGCGATGGCCGCATCGGCGAAATCTTCATCGACATGCACAAGGAAGGTGCCGCCTTCCGTGCGATGATGAACAACTTCGCCATCGCCATTTCGCTCGGCCTGCAATATGGCGTGCCGCTGGAAGAATATGTGGAGGCCTTCACCTTCACCAAGTTCGAACCGGCCGGCATGGTGCAGGGCAACGACGCGATCAAGAACGCCACGTCGATCCTCGACTACGTGTTCCGTGAACTCGCCGTCTCCTATCTCGGCCGTCACGACCTCGCCCATGTCGATACGTCGGATTTCTCCAATACGGCACTCGGCAAGGGTATCCAGGAAGGCAAGACCAATCTGCTCTCCACCGGCTGGACACGCGGTTACAAGCCGACGCTGGTTTCCAGCAACGAAGGCGAACGCGCCGGTTCCGAGCCGAAGGGTTCGGCAACCGCAGCCCCCGCCCGCGCCTCGGCCAACGTCACCTCGTTTGCAGGCTCCGCCGCCCGCAAGCTGGAACCGACAGTCGCGATTTCCACCTCGGAAATCGTCTCCTTCAAGCGCGATTATGAAGAGCGCGCCAAGGAACTGGCGGAAGAGATTGCCGAAGAGGTAATCGACGACGTGGTTCAGGAAGCCAAGCAGACGGCCACCGCCCTCTTCTCCGACAAGGCCGCCGCCGACGCGGCATCGGCCAAGGCGGAAGCCAAGAAGAAGGAAAACGAACGCCGCATGCGCTCGATCGCACAGGGCTATACCGGCAACATGTGCTCGGAATGCCAGAACTTCACGATGGTGCGCAACGGCACCTGCGAGAAGTGCGATACTTGCGGTGCGACGAGTGGTTGCTCTTGAGAGCGCCATCCGAAGAGGAGTGGATGACCCCCACTGAAAAGTCATAAAGTGGGGGTCTGGAGTCAGAAAAGTACCAACTGCTGAGTCATAAAACGACAGCAGAATTTCAGATTTCACTCCACAACATTCAAAACAATAGGTTTTCCAGACACTTAGTTGTCTGGAAAATACACTACAGAACAAACAGTGAAACAAACGCTAGAGTTGGAACCAGGCTACCAAATTCACGCGTAACCATGAGGTCTCCCAGTCATGAACATGCATGTGAATTCCATTGAAGCATTCCTCGAAGCACTCCGGCAGGAACTCGAGGTTCCGGATCACCGCTACGAGCAGGCTGAGCGGAGTTACACCTCGCTTGGCGATTGGCTGCATCGGGCGTCGAGTACGGTTCGACAGTATGACCCCCAGGTCTATTGCCAAGGCTCTTTCCGTCTCGGGACCGCGATCCGCCCCCACACTGAAGCGGAAGAGTACGATGTAGACTCCGTTGTTGAACTGCGCTTGCTGACAAAACGCGATAAGACGCAGCACGAACTCAAGGTCATGCTCGGAGCCGAGATAAAGGCGTACCACGATGCCATGGGCATGCTGAAACCAGTTCGCGAGGGTAATCGCTGCTGGATCCTTGATTATGCCGAAGGTGCCCAGTTCCACATGGACATCGTTCCCGCGGTTCCGAATCCGAACGAGCAAATAAGCCTTCTGAATTCGATGTATCTCGATAGCCGGTGGGCATCTACGGCGATCTCGATCACGGACAGACGGGAGCCGAACTACAGGATTCTGACCGATGGCTGGCCGCGATCGAACCCGAAAGGCTATGCCAACTGGTTCGCGTCGAGGCAGGCTGAAGTATTCGAGCGCCGTCAGCGTGTAGCTCTCGACTCCCTCAGGAAGCAGGGGCTCGTAACAGCGAGCGTAGAGCGCCTTCCCGCGTTCAAGGTGAAAACTCCCCTGCAGTCGGCAATCATGATCCTTAAGAGACATCGCGACAATATGTTCGCGCGCGAACTAGATATGCGTCCGATCTCCGTGATCATCACCACGCTTGCGGCGCACGCCTACAACAACCAGGACACCATTACCGGAGCACTCTTCGCCGCTCTGAACGACATGGACAAGTTCATCGTTCAGCAACGCGGCATGTGGATCGTAGCCAACCCCACCGACGCCTTGGAGAACTTTGCCGACAAATGGAACCGCGATCCGAAGAAGAAGGCTGCGTTCGATGCTTGGTTACGCCAGGCAAGAACCGATTTCTACGCCGCAGCACAAGCTGGCACGTTCAAGGACATGGCCGACGCGCTCAACCCTCGCATGGGTTACGCGCTGTCGATGCGGGCAATGGATAGGCTTACCGGCGGTTCTCGTCTGTTGCGGGCCGCCACCGGAGCATCGGCGGCGGCTGCAGGCACGGTTGCGGCACTTCGCCATAATTTACACTCCAGAGTCGAAAAACTCGAAAACGCATCTTGTACTTATGAACATACCGTATGCTAAATCATAAAAAATAAACCATTACAACTAGTTAGCGTACAATGATAAGAGCTCGGAAATAGAATATTTTATGATTATATTTATTCGATACTAAATATTTAAAACCACAAATTGTGTTACCGGTCAACTCTTTGAATGTTCTCCGATTTCACCACCAAGGAAAACAAATATAATTTTAGAATTTCTGCGAATTGAATTCGGAATAAATCTCTGGCTGGCTGCATAGTGTGAATAATTGTTCTATTTTTGTTCCGAATACAACGCATCAGAGGCGCCGGACGCTTATGATCATGTACAGCGACCGTGCTTTAAAGAAGCGCGACCGCTCTTCTTTTCCTCACCCCACAAAGTCAAACAGCAATTTCACGTTCAGCGCGGCGATGACGATGGCGATAAACCATGCGAAGGCCGAGAGCCATCGCGGGGCGCACAGTTCGCCCATCTTGGCGCGGTCGGCGGTGAACATGACAAGCGGGAAGACGGCGAAGGACAGTTGCAGGCTTAAGACCACCTGCGTCAGGATCAGCAGTTGAGCCGTACCGCTGTCGCCGAAGGCGATGGTGACGCCCGCCGCCGGGATGATGGCGATGCCGCGGGTGATGAGGCGGCGCAGCCAGGGAGCAAGCCGCATCTTCAGGAAACCCTCCATCACGATCTGCCCCGCAAGCGTTGCCGTGACGGTGGAGTTGATGCCGCAGCACAAAAGCGCTACCCCGAACAGCGTCGGCGCAATGGCGAGACCGAGCAGCGGCGCGAGCAGGCTATGCGCTTCGCCCAGTTCGGCAACATTCGTCTGGCCCGTCCGGTTGAAGGTCGCCGCTGCGAGGATGAGGATCGCGGCGTTGATGACCAGAGCAAACGTCAGGGCGATGGTTGAATCGAGCGTCGCAAATTTGAGCGCCTCGCGTTTTTCGGCCAGCGTCTCGCCGATGGCGCGCGTCTGCACGATGCCGGAATGCAGATAGAGATTATGCGGCATCACCGTCGCACCCAGAATGCCGAGCGCCAGATAGAGCATTTCAGGATTGGTGACGATCTCCGTCGTCGGTGCAAAACCACGGATCACCTGGTTCCAATCAGGGTCTGCCAGCGCCAGCTGAATGGCAAAACAAACGGCGATCACGCCAAGAAGCGTGATAACCAGCGCTTCCACCCAGCGGAAGCCGAGCCTTTGCAGATAAAGGATCAGGAACACGTCCAGCGCGGTGATGAGGACGCCGAGTTCGAGCGGAATGCCGAAAATAAGGTTGAGGCCGATCGCCGTGCCGATAACCTCGGCGATATCTGTCGCGATGATTGCAATTTCGGCCAGCAGCCACAGCGCCATCGCCACGGGCTTCGGATAGGCATCACGGCAGGCCTGCGCCAGATCGCGGCCGGAAGCAATCGCCAGACGGGCACAGAGCGCCTGTAGAACAACAGCCATGATGTTCGATATCAGCGCGACCGTCAGCAGCGTGTACCCAAACTTGGAGCCGCCGGCGAGCGACGTCGCCCAGTTGCCCGGATCCATATAACCGACCGCGACGAGATATCCGGGTCCGAAAAACGCCATCGCCCGGCGAAACGTGCCGGCATTCGGGCTTATCTTGATCGAGCTGTGAACGTCGGACAGCGAGAGATCGTCGCCATTCCGCCGCCATCCAAAGACAGGCTTGTCCATTCTCTAAACTTTCAGCATGGGAGGTCGAGTTGATGCAATTGCAAATCATTCGCATAAAGGATGCGGACTGGCAAGCGGAGTCTCATGGCTGGATGGCGGCACCAGATGCCGCAGGAGAGCGTTCGGTTTGAATGCAACCCCGGCACAACACGTCATGATTTGGTGGCGTGAGACCCTCCCTCGTCATTCCGGCTCAAGGCCGGAATGACGGAAGCTGAAGGAGGCGGACAGCGGACAAGGCAGAGACTGCCGCACCCGGACCTGTAGGCAACGGGATCCCGCAGCCAATCAACCGCCCCCTCACGGCCTTGTCATCGCCCCTGCCCCATCATTGCGGAACAGCCCTGCGCATGCCTGCGTTTATCTTTCACGAAGCAACGATATTCCGGGGAAGCTCATGCGACACGGCAATAAATTCAGCCTGGCGAACCAGCCGAGCCGATGGCCGAAATATATCATGGCGCAGCGAAGGCCACGCGACTGGTTGATGACGATCAGCGGCATCGTTCTGCTATTCATCGTCGCCGCTGCGGTCGCCATGGGTTATCTCGTCACCAGCCATCCCGGCAAACCCGAGCCGAACAGCGGCATCATAGAGGAAAAAGCAGCGGAGAACTGGCTTTAAAGCGACGGCGCAAAACGCGCTGTCGTTTAACTCAGGCCCGGAAGATGCCCACTGAACTGCGCCTCGTGCAGGCGGCTGTAATGGCCCTTGGCGGCCAGAAGCTCAGCATGGGCGCCGGTTTCGGCAATGCCGGTCTGGTCCACCACCACGATACGCGAGGCATCACGGATCGTCGCCAGCCGGTGGGCGATGACGAGCGTGGTGCGGCCCCTGGCAAGCTCGGTCAGCGATTGCTGAATGGCCCTTTCGGTTTCCGTGTCCAGCGCCGAGGTCGCCTCATCGAGAATGAGGATCGGCGGGTTCTTGAGGAACATGCGGGCAATGGCAAGCCGCTGCTTTTGGCCGCCGGAAAGCTTCACGCCGCGCTCGCCGATCACGGTGTCTAGCCCCAGAGGCATCGCCTCGATGACGCCATCCAGCCGCGCACGCCGCGCCGCATCCATGATCTCCGTATCTGACGCGCCAAGCCGGCCATATTCGATATTCTCACGGATCGTGCCGCCGAACAGGAACACATCCTGCTGCACGATGCCGATCTGGTTACGCAGCGAAGCGAGCTTCATCTTGCGGATATCGATGCCGTCAATGGTGATGCAGCCACTGGTAACGTCGTAAAAACGCGGCAGCAGCGAGCAGAGCGTCGTCTTGCCCGCCCCCGAAGGTCCGACAAAGGCCACCGTCTCGCCAGCGCTGATCTTCAGGTCGATATTCTCGAGAACCCGTTTGCCCTCGGCATAACCGAAACCAACATGGCGATATTCGATATCGCCGCGAAGCAATGGCGCTTCCACCGCATCCGGCGCGTCGATGATATCGGGCGCGGTGTCCAAAAGCTCAGTGAAGCGGCGGAAACCGGCAATGCCCTTCGGATAGGTCTCGATGACCGAATTGATCTTTTCCACCGGGCGGAAAAACACGCCGACCAGAAGCAGGAAGCCGACAAAACCGCCCTCCGTCAGGCCGCCATGCAGCACAAACCAGGCGCCGCAGATCATCACGATCATCTGTGTCAGCCGCATGCTCATGTAGCTGAGCGAAGTGCTGGCCGCCATGATCTTGTAGGCATCCAGCTTCGTGCGGCGGTATTTCTGGTTGTCCTTCTCGAACAGCGCGCGCTCATGGTCCTCGTTGGCGAAAGCCTGCACTACCCGCATGCCGCCGACATTTTCCTCGATACGGGCGTTGAAATCACCGACACGACCGTAGAGTGCGCGAAAGTTCTGCGTCATGCGACCGCCGTAACGGCTCGTCACCCAGGCGGTGACAGGCACAACGGCGGCGGTGACGAGCGCCAGCGGCACATTGACCGAAAGCATCAAAAGGAATGCGCCGATGAAGGTCATGATGGCGATGAACAGGTCCTCGGGGCCGTGATGGGCCACCTCGCCGATCTCTTCCAGATCCTTCGTCAGCCGCCCGACCAGATGGCCGGTCTTCTGGTTGTCGAAATAACGGAAGGAAAGCTTCTGCAGATGGTCAAAGGCCAGACGCCGCATGTCGGTCTCGATATTGATGCCGAGCATATGTCCCCAGTAGGTGACGGTCGCCATCAACCCGGTATTCAGCACATAGATAACGAGTAGGCCGACGGACGCGGCAAGGATGATGCCCCACTCACCGCCCGGCAACAGCACGTCGACAAAGGCCTTCACCGCCATCGGGAAGCCGAGTTCGAGCACGCCCGACAGAACCGCGCAGGAAAAATCGAGAATGAACAGACCGCGATAGGGGCGGTAATAGGCGAAGAAACGGCGCAGCATGGCATGACCTGGAGATCGGACGCGGCAACCTTACGCCGCAATAAAAACGGAGTTCAATTGTCATATTTCAATGCGCGCGCCAAGACCGATGTTCTATTTTTACCAAAATCGTTCAATAGGCTAAGCAATAAACACACAACGGTAATGTGATCCGGTTATATTGCACTTATATGTATCGGTGTGACAGAGTGAATGCACCCTTCGGGGAGAATGCGAGAAAGAGCCTGCCGTGAGTAATATTGACAGCCGTAAGCCCAATGGCGAACCGAGATGGCTCGGTCCCGCCAGCCCGACGCGGATCGCCCTGATCCCGCCCATATCGGCTGCGCGCTGGCTGCTCGTTCTCGTTGCACTGGCAGGTATCTATTTTTTCCACGGCTTTCTGGTTCCGGTTCTCGCGGCCCTCGTCATCGGTTTCGCCAGCTGGCCGGTCTATACGCGGCTGCTGCGGCAGGTGGGCGGCAACACCACGCTTGGCGCCACCATCGCCATCATCCTCATCATCGCCTTCCTCGTCGTACCGATCTTCATTGCCGCCTCCTATACGGCGAGCGAAATCCGCGAATGGTTCGGCTGGGCCGTGCATGTCAACAAAACCGGCGCGCCCGTACCGGACTGGATCGCGGCGCTGCCCGGCGTCGGTGCCTGGCTTGGCGAACAATGGGTGAAATATATCGGCACACCGGGTGCCATCGGCGAAGTGATCCAGCTCGTCAGCGGCGCCAATATCGGCAATATCTACCGGGCGATCCTCGCCGCCGGCAACGGCGCGTTCCACCTGGTGCTGACCCTGCTGTTCATGCTGATCGCGCTGTTCTTCGTCTATCGCAACGGTGCCGCCTTCACTCACCAGGTCGATCTTGTGGGCGAACGCATCCTGCCGACGCGCTGGGAGCGCATCTCCCGCGTTGTGCCCGCCACCATCAGCTCCACCGTGACAGGCATGACGCTGATCGCCATCGGCGAAGGCATCATCCTCGGCATCGCCTACTGGATTGCCGGCGTCCCCTCGCCCGTCACGCTGGGTGTGCTCACCGGCGTCATGGCGCTCATTCCCGGCGGCGCGCCGCTCTCCTTTACCCTCGTGTCGATCTATCTGGTCGCCAGCGGCTCTCCGGCGTACGGGCTGGCGCTGTTCATCTGGGGCTCGGTCGAACTTTTCATCGTCGACAAGACCATCCGCCCGAAACTCGTCGGCGGCCCGATCAAGCTGCCCTTCCTGCCGACCTTTTTCGGCCTCGTCGGCGGCGTCAAGACCATGGGCTTCCTCGGCCTGTTCATCGGCCCGGTGCTGATGGCGCTTCTGGTCGCAATCTGGCGCGAATGGGTGCGCGAAGTGGAAATCTCCACGGGCGCCAGCGTCGATGTTCCGCCCTCGCCTTCCAAAGACCTGCTCGTTGATGTCGTCGCGGACGACGACGATGACAACGAAACGACCGCGTTTCGAAAAGCGGCGTTTTGATTATTGAAGCCTGCGGGTCAGGCTCGCTTTAATGCGGCTTGGGTTGGCGATACGGTCTGAAACCTCGCCTTCGTCATGCTCGGGCCTGTCCCTGGTATCTGCAACCGATTGATTTTGGGATACGTGGCTGGATCCTCGGCACAAGGCCGAGGATGACGTGCAGTGTGCGGCAAGGCTTGCCAGCAAACTCCCGCCTGCCCTAAAGCGCCTTCTCCATGAACAGGCTGAGCGGATCGGGCCTGTAGGGCGCGAAAGCCTCGATCTCGACAAAACCCGCCTTGCGATAAAGGCCGATCGCTTCCGGCTGGCTGATGCCGGTTTCAAGCCGGATAGCATTAAGCCCAAGCTCGACGCCGCGCGCGACAAGCGTATCCATGATCAGCTTGCCGATCCGCAACCCCCTCGCCTCGGGATCAACAAACATGCGCTTGATTTCCGCCGTGCCGTCACCTGCCTCCACCAGCGCGCCGCAGCCGACAACGCGACCGTCATGTCGTGCTACGAAGAAGGAGACATTGTCCTTCTCCAGCTGGCTGATATCAACCAGATGATTGCTCTCGGCGGGATAAAGCGATGCCATATAGGCGTTCGACAGATCGATGAGACGCAGAACCGCTTCCTGCCGGGGTGTTTCAAGCTTGATTTCGGGAGCCAATGCGATGCCTGCTTTCTTTCAAAAAATGCGTATTTCGTCGTAATGTCACTGCAATCCAGATAGATGAATTTCTAGAGCATAATTCCCGACAGAGGCAACACACCATGAAAACAGCCCTCGTTCTCATGACCTTTCTAGGCTGTGACGACACCGCCACCGATTGCCATTACCTCGCCACATCGCAGCAGCGCTGGACGAGCATCGAGCTGTGCGATGCCGTGTCGGAAAAAGAGCTGGAACGGTATGCCAATGCCTCCTACCCGGTCGTGGTGGCTGTGTGCCAAACGCCGGGTGAGCCGACACCACAAACGGCAGGCAATATGCCCGCTACGCCACCCTCCGCCGCACCGACTGACACGACGCCGCAGGCAAGCGAACAGGTGTCACAAAAGGAAGAAGAGAGCCTGACCCGACAGGCGATCAGCCGCGTCAGCCGTATCCTGCCTTCCACCGAGGGCGTGAAGCACCTGCTCGGAACGCCGGTCAGAATGGTCGAAAACAGCTATTCCTGGATTGCCAAACGCTTCGAGAAATAAATCTCAGGCGGCCTCGACCGTCAGCGCCTGCGCATAATGCCGCGCCTTCTGCCGTTCCTCGGCAATGGTCAGCTTGCGCACGGCGTGCAGCAGCTCGAACAGCGTTTCAGAACCGTCGACGTTGCGGAAATGCGCCAGCAGTTCGGCCGAGACGGAGGCTGAGGCCTGCGACAGATGCGAGCGGGCGGCGCGGCGCCACATCAGCGTCGCCTCCATGAAGACGTCAACGACATCACCCAGAAGACCGACGGACTGGAACAGCGCTTTCAGCGCATGCGGTCGTCCGGTCGCCAGAATGGCGCGCACCTTGCGGTCGTCCAGCCCTGAGAGATTGACCATCGCCGCCGTGAAAAACTCCAGCCGGCCCGAACAGACGGCATGAATGAGGAGCGCCGGCGTCAGTTCCAGCCTTTGCCGCAGATGCTCCACCAGCGCCGGCAATTCGGGCGCAGAAACGTTGGCGGCGATGAGGATGGTGGCGGAATCTTCCGCTTCACGAAAAATACTGTCGGCGCGGTTTCGCGCAATCAGCGCGTGAACCAGCGCCGAACCCGCCAGGGCCTCGCTGACACGCGCCATCAGGAGATGACGGGCATCGGCAGGCAGCACCTCGCGGCAAAGCAAGAGATCGCGGATATCGGCGTCCGAGCCATGGCGTTCGGCAATGCGCCGCAAGGAAAACGGCGTGATGAAGGCCTCGTCGTTCTCAAGGAGGATGATCGTTTCCGGCAAATCGCCAACTTCAGCAAGTGCTGCGCAGACACCGCGCGGCAGGCCCGGCCTTGCGGCGATGAGGGCACGGGTGAGGCTTTCGCCGCGCCCGGCAAGATCAACCAGATCGGCTTCGCAGAGAACCGGCGAACGGGCGATCACGGTGCAGGCGATTTCCGGCTGGTCTTCGGCAAGCGAAACGAGAATGGCGCGCGGGGCTTCAGCGGCATCCGCCAGCGCCTCGGCAAGCGCCAGCCGCACACGCGGCGAAGGATCGTCAAGAAGATAGGTCATCGCCATATAGGCGGCATCGCGGTTTTCCCGCGCCATGTCGGAATGCAGATAGGCACGGCCGAGAGCATTGGCAGCCTTCGCCCGCTCGGTCGATCCAGCCTTTTCAGACCAGCGAAGAAATGCCTGTACGATCACCTGAGCCTCGAAACACATTCGCAACAATGGATGACGGCATCATTGCCGCCACCATGTATAAAACTCTAGGCGCAAATGGTTTACGTTTGGTTCACCATAAAATTTAACCGTTGCCGGCGAAGAACTATATTTACGGCGCAGTAGAAGGACGCTGCAACTGGAAGACATCGCTACCGCCGTCGCAGTAGTCCATATAACCCATGCGCGCCACCGGACGTGCAAGCCCCATGTCGATGCGCCCATCACGAATGATCGCTTCGTCAATATGGATCGCCATGACCTGCCCGATCACCATCCATGAATCCGCCGGCTTGCCGTCGATATCCATGAGTTGCTGTATCTGGGTCACGCGGCATTCCAGAACGGCCAGTGCCTCGCCCACGTAAGGCGCATCCACCACGCGCCCGTCAACGGGGGTAAGACCGGCAAGCCGGAATTCGTCGACATCATAGTCAACCGCAGCGGAAGACGCATTCATCCGGTCGATCAGGTGGCGGCTGACGAGGTTGGCGGTAAAGACGCCGGTCTCCTCGACATTGCGCAGGCTGTCTTTACGTCCGCTGGAGGAAAACATCACCAACTTCGGCCGGTCCGAAATCGCGTTGAAGAACGAATAGGGCGACAGGTTGAGAGAACCGTCCCTGCCCTTCGAGCCGATCCACCCGATCGGCCGCGGCGCGACGATGGCCTTGAACGGATCATGCGGCAGGCCGTGCTGGTTGGTGTCGGTGGTGTAGAACATCAGTTTTCCCCGACCCCATTGCCCACCCAGGTCACCACATCGGCAAGCTCCGGCCGCGGCCGCTCGACCAGCGGGAATGTCGTGGAACCGATATGGATAAATCCGGCAACCTTCTCTTCCGCGGCAACACCCAGTTCCGACAGGAAGGTGGTATCGAAAGCAAGCCATTCCGTCAGCCAGTTTGCCGCAAAACCATTGGCATTGGCGGCGAAGATGAGATTGAGGCAGACGGCGCCGGCGGACATGACCTGTTCCCATTCCGGGATTTTGAAATGCGGCTTGGCGGTGCTGATAACGGCAATGACAACAGGCGCGCGGGTGAAGCGGGTGCGCTCCACATCCTGCTGCTGCAGGTCCAGTTCCGGGTTTTTCTCGAGCGCGATCCGAAGCGCCGTCTCACTGAGACGCACGCGATCTTCGCCGCGATAAACGACGAAACGCCAGGGCGCCAGCTTGCCATGGTCAGGCACGCGCACGGCAAGGCGCAGGATTTCCTCGATTTCCGCTTTCGAAGGACCCGGCTCACCAAGTTGCAAAGCGGGGGTGGAACGGCGAACATTGAGATAGTCGAGGAGCTTGATGTCACTTGTCATGATCAAAAATCTTCCATTGTGCTGTCATCGCGAAATTATGGGCCTTGAAATAGCCACGGCATTGGTTTTGAAGTGGTCCGGGAAAATCAAGAAGTCAATCGGTATCGAAAATGTCGGCAATCAAATTCGCGGCACGTCTGGCCATAGCGTTCGCCGCGATCGGCGTTTTATCACAAGCGGCTTTTTCGCAGGACGCTTTCAAGGACTTCAAGCAGCTGGGCGGCACGCCGAAAATGCCGAAACTCAACGCTTTTACTGCCCCTTCCGCCCCCAACGCCCCGACGAGCACCGCCCGTGATATCGCCATGGAAGCGAAGCTTACCAGCGAAGGTGAAGCGGTGAAGGAAGGTCTTTCCTGGCGCGTCTTCAGCCCTATTCCCGGCGCTGACGGCAAATTGCCGATGCTGGCAAGCTCCGAGGGCGGCTCGGCACATTTCAATCTGGTACCCGGCGAATATTTCGTCAACGTCGCCTTCGGCCGCGCGGGCGTTACCAAGAAACTCAATGTTCCAAGTTCCGGCAATGTCCAGAAACAGGTTCTGATTCTCGATGCCGGCGGTTTCGTGCTGAATGCGATTGCGGGGTCCGACAAACAAATCTCCGGCAACCAGCTCAAATTTTCCGTCTATTCGTCCGACGCCCGACCGGATGGCGAGCGTGGCCTTGTCATGGCCGACATCAAACCGAACACCGTCGTCCGCCTCAACGCCGGCACCTATCATGTGGTTTCGGAATACGGCAACGTCAATGCGGTGGTGCGCGCCGACATTCAGGTGGAAGCCGGCAAGCTGACCGAAGCGACCCTTCAGCATCAGGCGGCGCAGATCACCCTGAAGCTCGTCTCCGAACAGGGCGGTGAAGCCATTGCCGATACGGCCTGGTCGGTGCTGAACGGCGGCGGCGACGTGGTGAACGAAAGCGTCAGCGCGTTTTCGACCATGGTTCTGGCGGAAGGCGAATATACCGCCATCGCCCGCAACAAGGACAAGGTCTACCAGCGCAACTTCAAGGTCACGTCCGGTAGGGACTCCGATGTGGAAGTGTTGATGAAGGATCAGGCGCCGGAAGATATGACTGGCGATTTCGAGTAGGCGGGGCCGCACATTCATCGCGTGTTCGGAGGCGAGGTTGTGCAGAAGGCCATCGCACTCCACGTCATCCTCGGGCTTGACCCGAGGATCCATTCCCGCCGCCGCCAGACCGTGGATCCTCGGGTCAAGCCCGAGGATGACTGCGGAGTGGTTGACGACTTCCTCAACCCATAACAAAACGGCCCCCGAAGGGGCCGTCGTCTCTAATCATGCAACCTGCTTCTTCGCCGCAAGCTTGCGCTTCACGTCCGGCGGCGTCGCCTCGTCCACGAGGCTTGTAATCGCGTCTTCGAGCGACATCGGCGTCTGGTTCTGGGAACCGAGACGGCGGATGTTGACGGTGCGCTCTTCCGCTTCCTTGCGGCCGCAGACAATGATGACCGGAACCTTGGTCACCGAATGCTCGCGGACCTTGTAGTTGATCTTCTCGTTGCGGAAGTCGGTCTCGACCGCCATGCCTGCCTCGCGCAGCGCTTCGGCAACCTCGCGGCCGTAATCGTCCGCATCCGAGGTAATCGTGGCAACGACGACCTGAAGCGGCGCAAACCACAGCGGCATGTGACCGGCGAAGTTCTCGATCAGGATACCGAGGAAGCGCTCCATCGAGCCGCAGATGGCGCGATGGATCATCACCGGCTGCGTCTTTTCGGAGTTCTGGTCGATATAGAAGGCGCCGAAACGTTCCGGCAGGTTGAAGTCCACCTGCGTCGTGCCACACTGCCATTCACGGCCAATGGCGTCCTTTAGCGTATATTCGAACTTCGGCCCGTAGAAAGCGCCCTCGCCCGGCATAATGCCGGTCTTGATGCGGCCGCCGGACTGTTCCTCGATGGTCTTCAGAACCTCCAGCATCACGCTTTCGGCGCGGTCCCATAGATCGTCGGAACCGACGCGCTTGTCCGGGCGTGTCGAAAGCTTGACGACGATCTCGCTGAAGCCAAAATCCTCATAGACGGAGAGGATCAGGTCGTTGATGCGCAGGCATTCCGCCGCCATCTGCTCTTCCGTGCAGAAGACATGCGCATCATCCTGCGTGAAGCCGCGAACGCGCATCAGGCCATGCAGAGCACCGGAGGCTTCATAGCGATGGACATTGCCGAATTCCGCAAGGCGCACGGGCATTTCTCGGTAAGACTTCAAGCCATGCTTGAAGATCTGGACGTGACCCGGGCAGTTCATCGGCTTCAGGGCAAAGACGCGCTGGTCGGCATCCTCGTCATCGGGATGGGTGAAAGCATGGGCGGATTTCACCGCGAACATGTTTTCCTGATACCAGCCCCAGTGACCGGAGGTTTCCCACAGCGACTTATCCAGCACCTGCGGCGCGTTGACTTCCTGATAGGTATTGGCGAGACGCCGGCGCATATAGGCCGTCAGCGTCTGGAACATGCGCCAGCCCTTGCCGTGCCAGAATACGACGCCCGGACCCTCTTCCTGGAAGTGGAACAGGTCCATTTCCCGGCCAAGACGACGGTGGTCGCGCTTTTCGGCTTCGGCCAGAACGTGCAGATAATTGTCCAGCTCTTCCTGCGTCGCCCAGGCGGTGCCGTAGATGCGTGACAGCATCGCATTGTTGCTGTCGCCACGCCAATAGGCGCCGGCCACCTTCATCAGCTTGAAAGCGGTACCGATCTGCCCCGTAGACGCCATATGCGGACCACGGCAAAGATCGAACCAGTCACCCTGATAATAGATCTTCAGGTCCTGACCTTCGGGAATGGCATCAACCAGCTCGACCTTGTAGTTCTCGCCCTTGGCGGCAAAAACTTCCTTGGCCTTTTCGCGCGACCAGACCTCGCGAGTAAACGGCTTGTTGCGCTGAATGATTTCCTTCATGCGCTTTTCGATCTTCGGCAGATCTTCCGGCGTAAAAGGTTCGTTCTTGGCAAAATCGTAATAGAAGCCGTTCTCGATAATCGGGCCGATCGTCACCTGCGTGCCGGGCCACAGTTCCTGCACGGCCTCTGCCATGACGTGGGCGGCGTCGTGGCGGATGAGTTCCAGCGCACGGCTGTCCTCACGCGTGACGATCTCTATCTTGCCATCGGTGATTGCCTCGGACAAATCGCGCAGAGTGCCATCAAGCCCAATGGCGACAGCCTTCTTCGCAAGCGATTTGGAGATGGATTCGGCGACCTCGCGGCCGGTCGTGCCGGCGGGATAGCTGCGTACGGAACCATCGGGGAATGTTAGGGAAACGGTTTGTGACATCGTCAACTTCTCCTGATCCAGTCCCGCCAACGAATGCGGGTGGTGTTGGAATAAAATGAACGCCCTCTTTGCAAGATGGGCAGGCAGGCTGATAAAGAATTTTCCCGTTCCAGTCAAAGGTGAACGGCAGCTCAGCGCAGCATTTCGGCAATTCCGTTGACGGTATTGGCGTTGCGGGTCGTGCCGATACCGAGCCTTTTCGTGGTCAGCACGGAGAGAAGCCGGCTTTCGCTCGGCTTGCCGCAAAAGTCGATCCACAAGTCACCACCGACGATGGCGATCTTTTCCTTTTGTCGATACTTCTCCAGAAATCCGAGGCCGTCATTGCCGAGCGGCTCGCGCATTACCCGGATGCAGACATCCGGTGGATTACCGTTCGGAAACGGGTTGGTGGCGGTCAGGGCCAACCAATCGGGGGCCGAACGAACGAGAATATCGACATGTTTGTTGAACCGTTTCTCAAAGGCGCGCTCCAGCATGTCCTCGATTTCGCTGACCGCAGCGCTCTCCGCACGAAAGACCAGATTTCCGGTTGCGACCAGCGTCCGGCATTCGCCGAAACCCAGTTCCTGCGCCATTTCGCGCAGATCGGCCATGATGAGCCGCCTGCCTGGGCCAAGCACGATACTGTGCAGCAGAGCTACATGGATCATCGGTGCAGCGTCCAGTAACGCCAGGGCGTCCACCAGTGCCTGTTGGCGGCCAGCGTTTCCGGCACAGGGTCAAGCCCGCTGGTGCCACCCGGCCCGCAGCGCGCAACACGAAACAGCGTCATCCAGCCACCCGGCCAAAGCCCGTGGCGCGCGATCGCCTCATAGCCATATTCGGAACAGGTGGGGATATGGCGGCAGGAATTCCCGACAAAGCCCGACAGGGTCAGCTGATAGAGCCGGATGAAGCCGACGCCGAAAAGACGGCCTGGCGTCTTGGCAAAGGTACCACCCCAGTTGCGGGATCGCCTGACCTTTTCCGCCGTCGCCTGATGTCCGCAATCCGGTTCGCCGCACATCGCCTAACCCGCAGCGTTCAGAGCCGGCGACCGGTCTTCGATCTGGTCGAGCGCGTCGACGACCGCTTCGAAAGTCAGCATGGTCGAGGCGTGGCGGGCCTTGAAATCCCGCACGGGCGAAAGCACCCGCATATCCTCAAAACGGCCCGTAGGCCCCTCACCGCCCTGTTTGAGCATGGCGAGCATGTCTTCCCGCGCCTGTCGGATTTCACCGCTGGAGGCGCCAATGATATGATGCGCCATGATGGAGGCCGACGCCTGCCCCAGCGCGCAGGCGCGCACCTCGTGTGAAAAAGCCGTGACGATACCGCCTTCGACTTTCAGATAGACCTTGAGTTTGGAGCCGCACAGCCGCGAGTGTTTTTCAGCGCTGGCATCGGCATCATCAAGCACGCCGGTCAGCGGAATGTTTCCGGCAAATTCCAGAATTCGGTTGTTGTAGATATCGTCCATCGTCAGGTATCCGGCGCGTTTAAGAATGCCCAAAAACGGGACAGGTCAATTTTTTCAAACACAGTGTTTGTCGCAGTCAAGCTTTCCTGCCCTTCATTCTCATTATATGCTAACGAGCTTTCTGGACATCAAGCCGGTATGAAATTAACGGCTCCGATACCGAAATATCAGCACTGGCCTTGCCAAAATGCTGTAAAACAACCAGATAGCAGCAACGGCGGGCAAAGTCCCCGCTACGAAAAACAAAGTTCAGGTGCGGCCTTGACCCGCATCGGGAGAGACGGAATGGATGCGATCGTGAAGAATTTCCCCGGCGCTGGCGCAAAACCCGAAGTGGCCGAGGCTCGCCCAAGCCAGGCGGAAGCGGAAGAAGCGGTACGCGTTCTTCTGCGCTGGGCAGGAGAAAATCCCGCCCGCGAAGGACTTCTGGATACGCCCAAGCGCGTCGCCAAGGCCTATCGCGAGCTGTTCGCCGGTTATGAGCTGAACGTTCAGGACGTGCTCGGCACAACCTTCGAGGAAGTCGGCGGTTATGACGATGTGGTGCTGGTGCGCGACATCCCCTTCTTCTCCCATTGCGAACACCACATGGTGCCAATCGTCGGCAAGGCGCATGTCGCTTATCTTCCGGCTGGCCGCGTGCTCGGCCTGTCGAAGATTGCCCGCGTTGTCGAAATCTTCGGCCGCCGCCTGCAGACGCAGGAAAACATGACCGCGCAGATCGCAAGATCGATCGAGGAAACGCTGAAGCCGCGCGGTGTGGCCGTCATGATCGACGCCGAACATATGTGCATGTCCATGCGCGGCGTAAACAAGCAGGGGTCCACGACCCTCACCACCAGCTTCACCGGTACGTTCAAGAACGATCCGGCCGAGCAGGTGCGCTTCATGACCATGGTGCGGAACCGCTAACGGTTCCGCTTTTCCTCCGGGGTTAGCAATGTCCACATCGTTTCCGTCCGCGCCTGCGGACAAGGAAGTGCTCGAAAACGCAGGTCTATTCTCGCCGAAATTTGATGCCCACGGCCTTGTCACCGCCGTGGTCACCGATGCGCGCGACGGCGAATTGCTGATGGTTGCCCATATGAATGCGGAAGCCCTGTCGCTGACGCTGGAAACCGGCATTGCGCACTATTACAGCCGTTCGCGCGACAAGATCTGGAAGAAGGGCGAAACCTCCGGCAACCTGCAGACGGTGAAGGAATTCCGCACCGATTGCGATCAGGACGCCGTGTGGCTGAAGGTGTCCGTCGCCGGCCATGATGCGACCTGCCATACCGGCCGCCGCTCCTGCTTCTATCGCACGGTTGAACTGGCCGATGGCAATGCCGTGACCAAGATCACCGACGATACCCGCCATTTCGATCCGGCGAGCACCTATTCGGGCACCTGAACGGCGACCTTCCATAGACTGCACCAATTTGCTACCAATAGGTCTGGATTCGGGGAGGACAGGCCGGATCTGAGGAACTGGCAGGGAGTGTACGGTCATGTTGGGCTGGGGAAGCAATCGTCACAATCCTCTTGCGGCTGGAAACCCCGAAAACATCGTCAACGAAATCGTTGATACGCGCCGGATCGCGCTGGCGCTCGGCGGCGGAGCTGCGCGCGGCTGGGCCCATATCGGTGTCCTGAGGGCGCTCGACGAGGCCGGGGTGAAGATCGGCATGATCGCCGGAACCTCGATCGGCGCACTGGTCGGCGGTTGTTATCTGGCCGGCAAGCTCGATGAGCTGGAGGAATTCGCCCGTTCGCTGACAATGCGTCGCATTGCCGGCCTGCTCGATCTGACGATCGGCGGCGGCGGTCTCTTCGGCGGCATGCGGCTGACCAAGCGCATGCAGGAACATCTGGAAGGCTTGCGCGTCGAAAACCTCGAACATCCTTTCATCGCCGTCGCCACGGAATTGCGCACCGGCCATGAGGTCTGGATCCATCAGGGCGACCTCGTTACCGCGCTGCGCTCATCCTATGCGCTGCCGGGTATTTTCGAACCCGTGCAATGCAACGGCCGCACCCTGATCGACGGCGCGCTCGTCAACCCCGTGCCGGTTTCGGTCTGCCGGGCCTATGAGCAGGCGCTCGTTGTCGCCGTCAATCTCAATTACGATCTGTTCGGCCGCTCCGCCGTGGTCAAACACGCCTCTTCGCCGCCCAATGGCGCCGCGCCATCGCTGGAAAGCCCGCCACGCCCCGGCCTGCCGGGCGTCATGGTGCAGGCCTTCAACATCATTCAGGACAGGATTTCGCGCTCGCGCCTGGCGGGCGATCCGCCGGACCTCATGCTGCACCCTCGCATCAACGATATCGGCCTGTCGGAATTCCATCGCGCCAGCGAAGCCATCGACAGGGGATACGAGGAAACGCGCGCCCGCATTCCCGAACTGGAACGCATGCAACAGGCATTCCGGCGCTAACGCGCCGCTCCAGAAACGTCTCCAAAGCCCCGAAACGGATCAATGAAACGCCCAGCTTTGGTGAGAGGTGAGATCATGTATTGGTATATCTCAATCCTGCCTCCAACCGCCGAAAATACGCTGTACGACACAAATCGATTGATCGGGTTTCTGGAAGAACAGCCTGAACTCAAACGGACAGGCCCCGTCACTTTTGGGTCGACGGACCGTCAGCCTTGGATCGACATCACCATTGTGAAAGGTGCCGCCGATGGCAACTGGTCAAGCGACGGCACATTCATTTCACAGTTCAACCGGGTGGAAATTGTCTGCTCTGATTATGAGCGGCAAGACTTTTACGTAGAAATATCCGCTAAAATAGCCGATTTTCTTCAATGGCAACCTGTGACGCAGAGCGATGCGTGAGGCCCGGCTGAGACTGAGCCTTTTCCAGCTATCTAACGCCGGGACACAAGATCATCCAGCAATATAGGCCTTGATATGCTCGGCCTCTGCCTCGATCTCGCCGATCCGCGCCTTCACCACGTCACCGATGGAGATGATGCCGGCAAGGCGGCCGTTTTCCTCGACCGGGATATGGCGGAAACGTCCGCCCGTCATGATTTCCATCAACTCGTCGGTAGTGGAGTTCTGATGACAGCGGATGACGTTCTTGGTCATGGCCACCGAGACGGATTGCTGGAGGGAAGCAGCACCCTGACCCGCAATGACCTTCACCAGATCGCGTTCCGTGAAAATGCCGAGAACAACGCCATCGGCATCGGTCACGACGATGGAACCGATCTTGTGCGCGTGCAGCGTGCCCGCCGCCTCGCCAATGCTTACGCCCGGACCCACAGTCACGACATCCCGGCCCTTTCGGTCGAGAATATCCTTTACGAATGTTGCCATGCTTTCCTCCTCCTGTCAGCAATCCGCAGCGCGACGAAGCCTCCTCGCGGTTGCAAATCATGCAACATGGTGCGCTGAGGCCTGCTTGAATGCAATCCCGGATGGGACGCACGCAAGCAAATTTGCGCCACGGCCGACAAGGAACGTGATCGCTCTAGAGCGGGTGTTCCGCACTACCATCGGAAAGGCTCTCGCGGATCGGGCGGTCGAACAGGCCGAAGAAAAGGAAGCCGAGCACAAAGCCGAAAACATGCGCATCCCAGGCGATTTCACCGCCGACATCGCCGAACAGCGGCACGCCGACTGCAATCAACACATTGCCGAACAGCCACATCAGCGTGAAGATCAGCACGGTCCTGTTTGAAAGCGCCGCCAGAATGCTCTGCCTCGGCATCAGGTGACCGAAAGAGGCGCTGTAACCGCCACGTGAGGGAAAAGCGAAACGGCACGCGGCCCCCATCAGCGCCGAAACGACGCCGGATGCCCCGATCAGAACCGTGGCATCGCCCCAGTTCAGCGCCGCGTGGCCAAAGGCCGAAACGGCGGCGGATATGCACCATAACAGCACGAAGCGAAGCGTTCCGATCCGGCGCAGAACCGGTGCGCCGAAGGCCATCAGCCACAATCCGTTAAAAAGAATATGCTCGATGCCGCCGTGCAGAAAAGAATATGTCACCGGCGTCCAGAGCCATTCCAGCCCCTGCTGGGAAAAAGGCACCGCATAACGCAGCGGAATGAAGCCGAAGGTGAAGATGAACCAGCCGTTGCCATCCCCCGACAGAAGGTAGGCGGGAACCACAAAGGCAATGAGCAGCGCCGCCAATATGCCGACCAGAAGTGGCGGCAGGTTGAAGACGGGATTGTGTGCGTCCTCTTTCAGTTCCGAAGTTTCCGAAACCGGCGGCTGTTCGCCGTCCCCATTGGACATGATTCCATCCCTGTCTTTGTGGAAATTTGCGTCCCCCGAGCAATATAGGAAGCCCGGACGAAAAAAAAGCCGTCCTGCCTTTTGGGCGGCTGACGCGAAAACCGCAACCGGTTCCAGCGCCGGCACCCAGGGGCAGTCCGGCTTGCGCTCCCGCCGTGAAATCACGGGGGAAAGCATCAATTGTGCTGACGGGAGCCTGTCCCAGACATTGCCGCACCGATGCCATGACCTTGGTCGCAGCGCAATCTCAACCATTTGTTAACCTTAACAAAATCGGTTGGCACGAAATTCGCTACACCACAAGGAACAGACGTTCGGATGGACATGATGTCCCGAAAACGAACATGGAGAAGATGCTATGAAGAGCATGGCCGGACTGGACATATATGCCTATTGGGACGCGTTGCGCGGCAAGAAGCCCGCGCCCCGCCGCGAAGACATCGATCCCGCAAAGCTGAAACACCATCTCGGCGACCTGTTCATCCTCGTCGACAAGGGAGAGAGAACGCCGTTCTTCCGCCTTGCCGGCACGCGCCTCTGCGACCTGTTCGGCCGGGAACTGCGGGACCATCCGTTTTCGGATCTGTGGCCGGCGGCAAACGCCACCTTCCCCTGCCGCGTCGCCCGCGGCATCCTGCAACATCAATTGCCCGTGGTGTTCGATCTCGAAGCAGAGGATGATCATGGCGCCACACCGCTGGCATTCGAAATGCTACTGCTGCCGCTAAGTTCGGATAGTGACACCGCCCCGAGGCTGCTCGGAGCGCTGTTGCCGGAACGGCCACGTCACGAATTCGCAGCACCCGTCAATTACCTCCTGATGAAGAGCAGCCGCCTGCTGCGCATGGACATCACACCGACGGATTATTCGGCAAATGCCGGAGCCGCTGTCATGCCGCACGCGGTCACTCGCTGACAGGCCACCCAGTCCAGCAAAATGACGATGGATGGCGCGCAGCCATCCCGGAATTTCGCACGAAATACGTCAAAGCTGTAACGATTTTGTCGATCCAAAAAATTGTAAGGGTTAAACAATACAGTCTGTTAACCCGGGTGGCGTAGAGATTTCCCATCATCATCCGTTACAATTGCGCTGTTCATGTTTTCATCTCGTTCGGTCAACACTGCCCAAATCATGCGTCCAGTTGAAGAGGTCCACTTCGACGATCCCGTCCGTGTGTCCTTCACCGGCCGCCTGATGTTGCCCGACCATCAGGAATATGATTGCACCGCGACCGAGATGACCGCCGAAAAAGCGCTATTCACCTGCTCGGGCATTGCGCGCAACGGCGATCGCGTCATTGCCTATCTCCAGCATATCGGCCGCATCGAAGGCGCTGTGACAGCGCTTACCGCATCGGGCTTCGTCATTGCCATCAATGCACCGGAGCGCAAGCGGGAAAAGCTTGCAGCCCAGCTCGCATGGATTGCCAAGCGCCAGCTGCTCGGCCTGCCGGAAGACCGCCGCCACGACCGCCTGACGCCGCGCAACACGCGGGCACATCTGGTGTTGGAAGACGGCGTGCTTCTCGCCTGCCGGCTGATCGACCTTTCCTTGTCGGGTGCAGCCATCGAGATCGAAAACCGGCCTCCACTCGGAACCAGGGTCCAGCTCGGCAAGAACATGAGCGGCAAGATCGTGCGCCACTTCATGGAAGGCGTCGCCGTCGAATTCGACCGGGTCCAGTCGCCCGATGCCCTGATCGAATTTCTCTAGATCATTCCAATAATATAGCGAGCGGTGCGGCGTTTTCGGCGTTCGCCAGCGCTTGTCACGGCTATTGTTTCCGTCATTCCGGCGTTGAGCCGGAATCCAGCCAGCCCGTGCCATTGGGTTGAAAAGACTTTTGCCGCCACCGCCGCACACGCCAACGAGATTCCTGCTCAAGGCCGGAGTGACGGCAGGAAAGAGCTTTCTCCAATCCCATCACCGACAATCTTGAGTTCTGCGCCGCATGCATTCGGTTAAAACCGAATGCCGTGCCACCCGGTCGAGGCGGCCGGATTGCTCCATTTCGTGTTACTTCCGCGCAAAACCGCACGGGAAAAGCCGGTTCCAGACATTTTTTCCAAGAAAAATGCAGTTTTTTTGAAGTTTTTTCCGCCGCGTTTTTATGGTGTTCCGACTTGAAACACCCATCCCAAAACGGGAAATCCTCGTGGCCACCCTGCTTCGCCAGAGGATTGTAGGCGGCGGCAGCAACCTGCCCACGCAGAAAATCACTTTCAATACAGCGGCATAGATGACTACCGAAAACCTAACGGCAAGATAGGTAAAATTGTAATCAAATTCGATTCAAACAATCATAAAAACCAGTTCAAATACAGTTCAAAATTGCCGCTAATTTGCTGAAATATAAGCTTAAATTGACACGTGCATCTTTCCGCGGGGTCAAAATATACCTGCGAATGTCTCCTCAACACGGGGAGACAAGCAATGAACAAAAACAACCGTTTCGGTTTCTTTCTGATCGCATTCATCGTCAGCGCCATCGCCCATCAGGCCAGCGCGTCGCCATCCGCAGCCATGCGTGTGATCGGCAAGGCCAACCCGCCGATTGGCCACTATGAGTTCTGCCAGACCTATCAGAGCGAATGCCAACCGACTTCGCTGGATAACGGCCCGATGAAGCTGACCGAAGAGCGCTGGAAGACGATGCTGGACGTCAACTACACCGTCAACACGACGATCACGCCGATGACCGACATGGAAATCTACGGCGTTGAAGAACGCTGGGCCTATCCCACCACGGTTGGCGATTGTGAAGACTTCGTGCTGTTGAAGCGCAAGATGCTGATGAACAAGGGCTTCTCCGCCACCAACCTCCTGATCACGGTTGTTTTGCAGCCGAACGGCGAAGGCCATGCGGTTCTGACCGTTCGCACCGATCGCGGCGATTTCGTCCTCGACAACATGCGCAACAAGGTCATGAACTGGTCGGAGACCGAATATACCTACCTGAAGCGCCAGGACACCACCAATCCCGGCCGCTGGGTGAAAATTCAGGATGGCCGCGCCACCACTGCGGTCGGCGGCATCAACTGAAGCCAGCCAACCAAGCGAAATACCGTCTCCCCAAATGAAAAAGCCGGCTCCGCAGGGAAGCCGGCTTTTTCATTTTCATCAAATCCGTTGACGGTCAGAGCAGACCAAGCTCGGCCAGTTCCCGCTTGAGGTCAGAAGGCATCTCCTCGCCGCCGAAATCGCCGCCACCGAGATCGCGCGGAGCTTCGTTGTCCTTGAGGTAACGCCAGCCCTGAAACGGCCGTTTCGGCGCAGGCGAGGTCTCGATCACCTCAGGGCCGAGAATGAGATCGCAGCGGGAAATACCGTCTTCTCCCTTGAAGGAGCGGACATCGAGAAGTTTCTGCCGCGCCTGCACCTGCCCCTTGATGACCCAATAGAGCGAACCGCCTTCCAGCAATTCTTCAACTCGTTTGGGAAGCATCCGGGTGGTGTGCACGCTGTGCGGCTCAAGGCCGGCGGCCATTGCGGTCAGCGAGCGCTGGGCGACCCAGTCTCTCAAATCCTGGAGTGAATCTGCACCGACGCAAAGTTTTATAAGATGTAGAGGCATATGCTTATCAATGCCTTTTTGCGGCGGGCGTCAAGCATGTGGACCATGCCTGCCGCCCTGCCCGCTCAGCATTCCACAACGTTGACGGCAAGACCGCCGGTGGAGGTTTCCTTGTATTTCTCGCTCATGTCGTTGCCGGTCTGGCGCATGGTTTCGATACAGGCGTCGAGCGGCACGAAATGCTGGCCGTCGCCCTTCAGCGCCAGCGAGGCCGCCGTCACCGCTTTCACGGCACCCAGCGCATTGCGTTCGATGCAGGGCACCTGCACCAGACCGGCGATCGGATCGCAGGTCATGCCAAGATGATGCTCGAGCGCGATTTCGGCGGCGTTTTCAATCTGCTCGGGCGATCCGCCCATGACGGCGGCAAGGCCTGCTGCCGCCATCGCAGCAGCGGACCCAACCTCGCCCTGACAGCCGACCTCAGCACCCGAAATGGAGGCATTGTGCTTGATGATGCCGCCGATGGCAGCAGCCGTCAGCAGGAAATCACGCACGTCGTCAACGGTCGCCTCCTCGTGGAAATGCCGGAAATACCTGACCGTTGCCGGAACGACGCCTGCCGCACCATTGGTCGGCGCGGTAACGACGCGCCCACCGGCGGCGTTTTCCTCGTTCACGGCCATGGCGTAGACGCTGAGCCAGTCATTCGCCATGACAGGGTTCAGCCGGTTGCTGCGCCACTCCTCATTCAGCTTCTCATAGATGGAACGGGCACGGCGGCGCACCTTCAGGCCACCCGGCATGATGCCGTCCACCTTTAACCCCCGCTCGATGCAGCCGTTCATCGCTTCCCAGATCTGGTCGAGCCGCTCGTTCAGTTCGTCGCGGGAGATCACCGTTTCTTCGTTGGCGCGTTTCATCTGGGCAATGGTGCGGCCGGAGCGGCCCGCCATCTCAAGCATTTCCCGCGCCGTGGCGAAAGGATAAGGCACGCGCGGACCGTTATCGATGGTCTTGCCGCGCTGCTTGATCGCCTCCAGTTCCGTATCGGTGACAACGAAACCGCCGCCGACGGAATAATAGATGCGCTTGAGGAGCAGCCTGCCCTGATTGTCGAAGGCGGAGAAGGTCATGCCGTTGGCATGGCCCGGCAACGGGTTCTTCTTGTCGAAGACCAGATCTTCGGCCGGACGGAACTCATAGGAAGGATGGCCGGGCGGCGACACGGTGCCAGCCTTTTCAACCTTTTCAATGATGGGGTCCATGGCATCGGGATCGACAAGGTCCGGCCGCTCGCCCGTCAGGCCGAGAATAACCGCACGCCCGGTGCCATGGCCG
Organism: Rhizobium sp. AN73; assembly: GCF_030757975.1. Lineage (NCBI taxonomy): Bacteria > Pseudomonadati > Pseudomonadota > Alphaproteobacteria > Hyphomicrobiales > Rhizobiaceae > Rhizobium > Rhizobium sp. AN73. Next base: position 832,572 of record NZ_JARWME010000002.1, on the reverse strand, counting down.
ATGCCGGTGAAAGCGAGAGACCCGTGCAGGCTGACCTTCAGGCGCGACACGGAAGCACCCGCCGGACGCGGCCATTCATCGGAGAGGATCAGCGCGAGAAAGCGGTTCGCCGCCGTCATCGGCCCCATCGTATGGGAGCTCGAAGGACCGATACCGATCTTGAAGACGTCGAAAACCGAAAGAAACATGAGGTTTACCCTGAATAATGATGGATTCCGTCGCCATCATATCCAAAGCCGGGACGGATCGCCACAAAAGAGCGTCAGCGGTTTGCGCAGCTGCGACATATGGGTCGCAGAAACGAAAACAGCACGGTTTCCAAAGGAAAACCGCGCCGTTTCAAAACCCGTCAATTCAGGAGAAGTGCTTATGGGCTGCCAAAAATGTACGTCAATGCGAGAAATGCGGCAAAGCCTGCAAGTGCGCGTATGGTGACGCCCCAGCAGGATTTCTGAGCGGTTTCTTCCATGATTACTCCAGCTATTCACTCTCCGGGCGATCTTCAAGACCCGGCCCGTGGAGGAAGCATTTATTAAAATCCGGGAGAGAACGCAAATGCAAAAAGCGGCTAAATGAAGGCGTTTTTGACGGGCTGCCATTCGCCAAATGCATAGGTGCGTGAAAAAACAAGGCGTTAGAACGGGGCTTCCCGATTGCCGTTTTTGCCGCTCGCCGCAATTTGAACTAAAGTGTAACCGGTTTATGAAGGTTTCGCACAAACGCCTGTTGAAAACCGCCCTGCCCAGCACGTCAGGGTCGAATTTCCGCGCCCGGACTGTTGCGCCTTGAAAGCCTGTCGCCTCTGCCTTATCGACAGAGAACGGCAACGGGGTTCGTCATTACATGCAGCAGGCATCATCCTTTCCCGATCGCGAGACGGTCGCATCGAAACTGGCTTCGCTTACAAGCGAGGACAAGGCATGGGTGCTGCTTTTGATGGAAAACGTGTCGCAGGATGAAAACCTGCTGGCCGGCCTCAATCTCTATCTCGACCAGCAGGCCAATGCCCCTTTCCTCAACAGCCTGAAACTGGAAGCGGCCGGCGAATGGCTCGGCAGCAACGCCCCTGCCCGCCTGCAGATCCGCATCACTGAAACGGCCAAGGCCAGCCAGCATCCCGCCTATCTTGCCTTCCGCAAGGGGCTGACGGCGTCGGCAGGTCTCGAAAAAGCCTACCCCAGGGCGCCGATCTGACCTAGTCCGGCACCCTGTCGACAACGGCGATGATCGGCCCCATGGGAAACAGCGAGTCCCGCCTGTTCATCGCGGGAATGTCGACGCTGGAAATCGTGCCGTCGAGATAAAGCGCATTGGGCGCATCCAGCACATCCCTGAACAGCGTAGCGAAATCGTAGAAGCGCACGGTGTTTTCCGAAATGGCAAAATGCACCACGCCGTCGCGGGAAACGCCGACGCCGTTGCGGCGCTTCAGGCTGTCGCTGTCGGGCAAAAATCGCGGATGCAGCTTTCCGTCGATCACCAGCATCGGCCCGGACTGGGTGGCGAAATCCGGTTTCAACCCGGCAGAGAGATAGGCCTGCGTTTCCAACACGCCGGCCGTTGCCCCCGTCAGATAAAACACGCCATTCGGCAGCAGATGAAAATTGCCCCAGCCGCCACCCGTGCTGATCTGCGAACGTTCGACGCCGTTTTCAATAAACAGGCCAACGGGCGAATAGTCGGAATGGTACATGCCGCCATTCATGGCGAAGACGCTGAACATGTGCTGCCGCCACAGCGCGGAAGACAAATCGGAAAAGGAGCGATATCCCTGACCAGAGACATGATCGCGGTCGTAAATCCGGATCGTGCTTTTTGCCGGATCGAAACTGCAGACGGTATAACGCCCGCCCGCATGCTCCATGGTTTTGCAGAAATCCGCCTGTCCACCCGCCTCAGCCGAAAACGGCAACAGCAATGGCAGCAGCAATCTCACCAGTCTTTTCATCGACAGCCCGTTCATGCCTTCTCGCTCGCATAGATGGTGCGATTCTTACAACATGAACTTTGACGGTGAAATCAGGTCAAAGAAAAGGCATCACCCCTTCATTCAGGGTGACGCCAGACCTTGGAGGGGAGATATTTAGCGACGCGCAGCGCGGTCTACGCTGCGACCTGCGTCTTGCGTTGCGTTGACTGCATTTGCCGTATCCCGGCCAACACCGCGAATGGTGTTGCCGCAGGAACTCAAGGTCACGACGGTCAGCAAGGCCACGAAAACGGTCGAAAGAATGCGTGTGATCATTTGAAACAACTCCCCTATGACTTGCCGTCCAAAGGCAAGCGCCGATGTGATATGCGTCACAATAACGTGAGCCTAAAAAATCGGTTCCATCGGCGTTTCAAAAAATCCCGTCGGTGAAAATTAACATGGTTTTGAAGTTCGCAAGGGAAACTCGGGCGCAGGGATCATGATTGGGAAAATCGTGTGGGTGACATGACTGAGATAAACAATCGGCTACTGGTAATGACGGCGGGCGGCCTGAACCCGAATGTCATGATCAATGCGCTGGCCGCCCGGTTTCCGGATATCCATGTCTTTGTCGAGCAACCGGAAAGCAAATCGGCGGTCCTGAAGCGACGGGCGCGGCGGCTCGGCTGGATTGCGGCCGCAGGCCAGATGGCAACGATGGTCGCCTCGCGGCTCGGCAAACGCTTCACGGTTCGCAGAACCAATGAGATCATCGCCGAACATGGCCTCTCTCCCGATCTGGATCACGCCGTTCCCATCACGCAGGTTGCCTCGTTGAACGATGAGGAATGCCATGCGGCGGCAAACCGGCTGCAGCCGGCGGCGATCTTCACCATTTCCTGCCGCCTGCTGACACCGGCGACACTTCAGGCCCTGCAATGCCCGGTCATCAATTTCCACGCCGGCATCAATCCCGCCTATCGCGGCCAGATGGGCGGTTATTGGGCGCTGGTGGAAAAGGATCGCGGCAATTTCGGCGCAACCGTGCATCTGGTCGACAGGGGCGTGGATACCGGCGCCACCCTTTACGAAAAGCGGCTGAAACCCTCGCCTTCCGATACGATTGCCACCTACCCGCTGCTTTTAACCGCAGCCTCGGTCGATATTGCGGTCAGCGCCATCGAGGACGCCCTTTCCGGCAGCCTAGCGCCGCAACCGCCTTTGCCCGGAAAATCCGTGCTGCGGTTTCCGCCGGCGATCTGGACATGGTTGTGGAACGGCCTGACCAAACGCGTCTGGTGAGAGGAAAGCGGTAATCCCGCGCCGAATATGAAGCCAAGCTTCGTCGCAGATGCAGGGCTGTCTTGCCGCAACAGGCAAAGACTTGGGCAAAAAACCGGTGCATGATAAGAAAAAGGACCAAATACAAATTGCCCGATATCTCTACCTCTCCCGCCATTGCCGCCTCCATTGAAGCCTCGCCCGCGCAGGTGCTCGGTCCGGCAAGCCTCGCCGGTCTCTTCCCGCAGGGTGTGCGTGTCTATCTGACCGATACGGGACAGGCCTCGCAGGAGAGGCTCGTTGATGCCGCCAAACACCTTCGCGATCTCGGCTACACGCCGGTGCCGCATCTTGCGGCGCGGCGCATATCCTCCCGCACGGAATTTGAGGAACAGGTAAAGCGGTTGGCAGGCGAAGCGGACGTATCGGATGTGCTGGTGGTTGGCGGCGGCGTTGCCAAGCCGGCCGGTCCCTTCGCATCCAGCATGGATATGCTGTCGACCGGCATTTTCGATCGCTGCGGTATAAATCACATCGCAATCGCCGGCCACCCCGAAGGTAGCCCCGATTTCAGCGAGGAGACGGCAATCGCCGCCTTGAAGCTGAAACGCGATTTTGCGCAAAGAAGCGATGCGGCAATGCGCGTCGTCACCCAGTTCGGCTTCGACCCCGCCCGCTTCATCACCTGGGCGGAAGGGCTTGCAGCCTCCGGTATCGATCTGCCGGTGCATATCGGCGTTTCCGGCCCGGCCAGGATCACGACGCTGCTGAAATATGCAGCACTCTGCGGCGTCGGCAACTCCATCGCCTATCTGAAGAAGAATGCACTCTCCCTGACGACGCTGGCCAAGGGCCATTCACCGGAAAGCGTTGTCAGACCGATCGAACGGCACTGGCAGGTAAATCCGGCAGGGCCGATCCGGCAGATCCACGTTTTCCCCTTTGGCGGATTGCAGAACTCGGCCGACTGGCTGGTTGGTCGTGGAAGCTGGCAGACAAACGAGACCGACTGTTCGGCAACGCTGGGCACGGTAGCGGTCTAAGACCCACCTTTGCCTGTGGCGCGACGGACGCTCGCCGTCGCGCATTCCCGTTATTGACGCGTTATCTCAGGCCGCCTTGGCGACTTCGACAAAGGCATTGCGGATGCTTTCGGCGACCGCAAGGATCGGGCGCGAGGGTCTTTCAGCCGTGATCAACCGAATATCGAAGGCGCCGAGTTCCGGCAGGCCTTCCTTGTCGCCGAGAATAACCATGTCGTTCTGCACATAGGAGCGTGGCAGGGGTGCGATGGCAAGGTCGGCAGCAATCGCCGCGCGCTGCGCCATGGTATGACCGCTGAGATAGGCCACCCGGAAATTGCGCCCGCGCTTTTCAAGCGAGTTGATCGCTTCCGAACGCCAGATGCAGCCCTCTTCCCAGATCGATATGGGCAGCGGATCGCGCAGATAGGCTGTGCCGCATTTCGCACCCGCCCAGACGAGACGTTCGCGCATCAGCACCTCGCCCGTATCCCTCAGCGGATGCGACGCACAGTTGACCAGCGCCAGATCAAGCCGCCGTTCGTCCATGCGCTTGTAGAGATTGGAACTGGAATCGATCGTGACATCGATCATGATGCCGGGGAAAACCTCGGCAAAACGCTTGAGAATACCCGGCAGCAAACCACGCTCGCCAATATCCTCCGGCGCACCGAGGCGAACGACGCCGGAAAGTTCGGGCATGACGAAACGCGATACGGCCTCGTTTGAAAGCGCGATCATCCGGCGCGCATAGGTCAGAAGCGTTTCACCATGCGCCGTCAACGTCACCGAGCGGGCATCGCGCAGGAACAGGGTCGTCTTCAACTGTTCCTCGAGTTTCTTGATCTGCATGGAAACGGCTGACGGCGTTCTGAACACCACCTCAGCTGCGGTAGAGAAATTTCCCGTTTCCGCAATCGCGACGAAGGTTCTCAATATGTCGTTATCCAGCAACGGCAAAGGTTGGCGGAAAGTCACGGTCATGGCACGCACCTTCAAATATTTTGATTTATAGATGGATATCATTTCGTTTGATTGATTGTCAACAAGCGCGCACCATCCGGGACATCGAATGACAGGGCGATCAGGGCCTCGTCGGAGTGAAGCGCCGGCCCCTCGTGGGCAAGCAGGAAGCCCGGCAGGCAGCGAAAGTAAGTCATTCCTAAAATTGATGAATGATATGAAATTCATTCTCTTGTTTGATGCGATATGTAAGCGCATACCGAAGTCGCAAACAGGATCGTGGTTCAGGAAAGGATCAAGACATGACCATGATACATTATCTTCCGACAGCGAACCGCTCGTCGCTCCGTCCCTCCTCCGGCAGCTGGCTCAACCGCCTGTCCGGCCAGATTTCCGCTCTCCACACCTCATGGCAGCGCGCAAGGATGCTCCGCGCGCTGGAAGCATTGCCACCTGAAACATTGAAGGACATCGGATGGCCGACGACAGACAGCAACCGTACGCGCTTCATCCACAAATGATGCCCGGCCCATGGCTCGCAACCGTTTCAAGACTTGCGAGCCATCCCCGCCGATCCACAAACGCCCCGGCATAGGCGTAAAATGACCTGCCTGTTTTACATGCGACAAAACGCCTTTTTAAAAGGCTTGTCGCAAATTTTGCATATTTCAAAAGCTATTTTTTGACAGCCCCGATTCCACGGCGTATTTTTCGTTAAAGATGTCGCAAGCAGGACATCCAGAAGACCGATTCCAAGGGAGGAATTGCGTATTCGCAACGGAGCACGGGCAAATGAGCAAAAACTCCCAGAAGAAACGCTCAATCGTCTTTTTTCTCATTCCGCAATTTACCATGCTGCCATTCGCCGCAGCTGTAGAAACGCTTCGCATCGCCAACCGCATGCTGGGCTATCAGGCTTACGAATGGCGCATCTCCTCGCTCGATGGCCAGAAGGTCATGTCATCAAGCGGCATCTGTCTTGAGGTCGACACCTGTCTTGCCGATGAGCGCCGATATGTCAGCGGTGAAAACCGTGCTGAAATGGCGATCATCTGTTCGGGCATCGATGTCGACCAGCACATCAACAAGTCAGTCAATGCCTGGCTGCGCGAGGCCTATAATCGCGGCATCGCCATCGGCAGCCTCTGTACCGCCGCACATATCCTTGCGCAGGCCGGTCTGCTTAACGGCAAACGTTGCGCAATCCACTGGGAGAACCTGCCGGGTTTTTCCGAAGCCTTTCCGCAGGTGGAAGTTTATGCCGATCTCTTCGAGGTCGACAGCAACATCTACACCTGCGCCGGCGGCACCGCCTCGCTCGACATGATGCTGAGCCTGATCGGTCAGGATTTCGGTGAAAACCTTGTCAACCGCGTCTGCGAGCAGCAACTGACGGACCGGGTCCGCAGCCCTAATGACCGCCAGCGCCTGCCGCTGCGCGCCCGCCTCGGCGTCCAGAACAGCAAGGTCCTGTCGATCATCGAATTGATGGAAGGTAACCTCGCCGAGCCGTTGTCGCTGCTCGACATTGCCGATGCTGCCGATCTGTCGCGCCGGCAGGTGGAGCGCCTGTTCAGGCAGGAAATGGGCCGCTCACCCGCCCGCTATTATCTTGAAATCCGCCTCGACCGCGCCCGCCACCTGCTCGTGCAATCGGCCATGCCGGTGGTCGAGGTCGCCGTCGCCTGCGGTTTCGTCTCCGCCTCGCATTTCTCCAAGTGTTATCGGGAAATCTACAATCGCACCCCGCAACAGGAACGCGCGGAACGCAAACTTCTGATCAGCGCGTCGCGAATGGCGATGGCGAGCCAGGGCAAAGCCGCGCACTGAAAACGCGGCTTTGAAACGTCTCAGGCGCTTTAGAGGCCGCAACACCTCCTCCGTCATGCCGGACTTGATCCGGCATCCAGCCACGACGGGTCTGCGCCGTGAGACGAGTCTTACGCGATCAAAGACTTGATCGCACTGGACCCCGGATCAAGTCCGGGGTGACGGCGTGCGGATACACACCACCCCAAATTCACGAAAACGGCCGCACCGCATGGGCAAGATCCTCCGCCGTCATGCCCGCACCTGCCCTGCTGCCGGCCTCGCCATGCAGCCAGACGCCGGCGGCGGCCGCCTCGAAGGCGGGTGCGCCCTGGGCAAGCAGCGCGCCGATGATACCGGCCAGCACATCACCCGATCCAGCAGTCGCAAGGCTCGCAGGCGCGTTGCTGTTGACCAGCGCCCGGCCGTCCGGCGCGGCGATCACCGTGTCCGCGCCCTTGTAGACCAGCACTGCGCCGCTGCGCACTGAAGCAACCTGCGCCTTCTCGATCTTGCTCAGCGCCGCATCAGCGGCGAGATCGGGAAACAGTCGCGCAAACTCGCCCTCATGTGGCGTCAGCACGAATTTCCCCGTGCCTGACGTCAGCCGGTCGAACAGGGTGTCCGGGCGATCCTTAAAAGCGGTAATGGCATCGGCATCCAGCACAACGGCCCTGTCGCCGAGCAAGGACACAAATTGCCGCGCCTTTTCGAGATCGCCAAAACCGGGGCCGAGAACGAAAGTGCCGTGGCGCCTGTCGTCCAGCCAGCGCTGCAGGTCGTCGGCATTATCAAGAGCCGTACTCATCACCGCCGTCAGCGTCACCGAAAGCACGTCGAGCGCTTCTTTCGGGGCAGCGACGGTGACGATGCCCGCGCCCGCCTTCAGCGCCGAAAGCGCCGTCATGCGGCTTGCCCCTGTCGCATGCGGCGGGCCGGAAAAGACGGTCAGGTGCCCGCGTCGGAATTTATGCGTTTCCATGTCCGAACGCGGCAAGGCATCACGCCAGACGAGCGGGTCGTTTTCCGCAACCGACCCCGCATGAGCGGCTAGAATGCGGGAGGGAATGCCGATATCGAAAACCTCAAGCGCCCCGCACAGTTCCCGCCCCGGTATCAGCAGATGGCCGGGTTTGCGTGCCATGAACGTCACCGTCCGCTCCGCCTTGAACGACGCGCCGAGAGGCACGCCCCTTCGGCCGCAGAGACCGGACGGCAGATCAACGGCGAGCACCGGCACATCAGCCTGCTTCACCGCATCGATCACCCGGTGAAGCTCCGCAGGAATATCGCGGGATAATCCGGCCCCGAAAACCGCGTCTATCACCACATCGCCGGCCATGGCCGTGTAATCGCCAAGCGGCAGGGGCGTCACTCCGCTTCGCTCGAAAGCCGTCCGTGCATCGCCCTTGAGCGCCGTGACATCGCCAAGATGGTGAACCTTAACAGCCGCCCCGCTTTGCAACAGCACACGCGCCGCCACGTAACCATCACCGCCATTATTGCCACCGCCGCAGAGCACGACGAAACGCAGCGCTTCCGGATAGTGGCGGAGGACCGAGGCGGCGACCGCCTGCCCCGCCCGCTCCATCAGATCATAAAGGGGAATGCCGGATTGGCCGGCTGCCGCATCGATGCGGGCCATCGCAACAGGGTCGATCAGAAGGAGATGCAATAGGGATTTCATGGCGCGATCATCCCTTCAAAACGCCGGAAAGGCAATCGATACAAAAATAAGCAAATAGCGACGGCGAAATAATAATCAAATGCATAAAATATAAACAAACCAACAAAGCGGCGCCCGCGCATTCTCAAACATTCAAAACAACTAAAATAAGGAAAACCGACAGAATTGATGACGGATTTTTTGGATTTTGGCGAGAAATTGGCTGGAAATCCACAAAAAGCGAACGCATTTTGTGTCGGAAAGCCGGGCAAGCGAAGTTTTTTCTTCAAGCCCGCTTCCGATCTGGCACAATACGTGCATTCTTGTGGCAGAGCGGGAATTACCTGCTTTAACGGGAGAAGCGGAGAGATATTTTCTCATGAAAAAGATCGAAGCGATCATTAAGCCTTTCAAGCTCGACGAAGTGAAGGAAGCCCTTCAGGAAGTCGGACTTCAGGGAATCACGGTCACGGAAGCAAAAGGCTTTGGTCGTCAGAAGGGCCACACGGAACTCTACCGCGGAGCAGAGTACGTCGTGGACTTTTTGCCGAAAGTGAAAGTCGAAGTCGTACTGGCGGACGAAAATGCGGAAGCCGTCATCGAGGCAATCCGCAATGCGGCGCAGACCGGACGTATCGGCGACGGAAAGATTTTCGTTTCCAATATCGAGGAAGTCATCCGCATCCGTACCGGTGAAACAGGCGTGGACGCCATATAATCGGAACCAGGTCCTGAGCCGGGGAGGCTCAGGTTTTTCACCTCGTCACCACCACACTCAAGGAAAACGTTTAAATGACGACCGCAAACGATATCTTGAAGCAGATCAAAGATAACGACATCAAGTTCGTGGACCTGCGCTTTACCGATCCCAAGGGCAAGCTGCAGCATGTCACCATGGATGTTGTCTGCGTTGACGAAGACATGTTCGCCGATGGCGTCATGTTCGACGGCTCCTCGATCGCCGGCTGGAAGGCCATCAACGAGTCCGACATGGTGCTGATGCCCGATCCGGCAACTGCCCATACCGATCCGTTCTTCGCCCAGTCCACCCTCGTCATCCTCTGCGACATTCTCGACCCGGTTTCCGGCGAAGCCTATAACCGCGACCCGCGCGGCACCGCCAAGAAGGCCGAAGCCTACCTCAAGGCCTCCGGTATCGGCGACACGGTTTTCGTCGGCCCCGAGCCTGAATTCTTCGTCTTCGACGACGTGAAGTACAAGGCAGACCCCTACAACACCGGCTTCAAGCTGGACTCGTCGGAACTGCCGTCCAACGACGACACGGATTATGAAACCGGCAACCTCGGCCACCGTCCGCGCGTCAAGGGTGGTTACTTCCCGGTTCCCCCGATCGACAGCCTGCAGGACATGCGCTCCGAAATGCTGACGGTCCTGTCCGAAATGGGCGTCGTCGTCGAAAAGCACCACCACGAAGTGGCTGCCGCACAGCACGAACTGGGCGTGAAGTTCGACACGCTGGTTTCCAGCGCCGACAAGATGCAGATCTACAAGTACGTTGTGCACCAGGTCGCCAACGCCTATGGCAAGACGGCAACCTTCATGCCGAAGCCGATCTTCGGCGACAACGGCTCGGGCATGCACGTTCACCAGTCGATCTGGAAGGGCGGCAAGCCGACCTTTGCTGGCGACGAATATGCGGGCCTCTCCGAGAACTGCCTGTATTACATCGGCGGCATCATCAAGCACGCCAAGGCCATCAACGCCTTCACCAACCCTACCACCAACTCCTACAAGCGTCTGGTGCCGGGTTATGAAGCGCCGGTTCTGCTGGCCTATTCGGCCCGCAACCGTTCCGCATCGTGCCGCATTCCCTTCGGCTCCAACCCGAAGGCAAAGCGCGTCGAAGTCCGCTTCCCGGACCCGACCCAGAACCCCTATCTCGGTTTTGCAGCGATGCTGATGGCCGGCCTCGACGGCATCAAGAACAAGATCCACCCCGGCAAGCCGATGGACAAGGACCTTTACGACCTTCCTGCAAAGGAACTGAAGAAGATCCCGACCGTCTGCGGCTCGCTGCGCGAAGCGCTGGAAAGCCTCGACAAGGATCGCAAGTTCCTGACCGCCGGCGGCGTGTTCGACGACGACCAGATCGACTCGTTCATCGAGCTGAAGATGCAGGAAGTCATGCGTTTCGAAATGACCCCGCATCCCGTCGAATTCGACATGTACTACTCGGCCTGATCGGCATTCGGGACGCCTTTCGAGGCGTCCCTTCCCGCCCGGCGGTTTTCCCCAGGAAAGCCGCCGTTTTCTTTTGATGCCCAGCCATAATCACGGACAATGTCGATCAAGCCAGCCTCTCAGCAAACGCGCCTCACGGACTGGCTCATCTTTCTGGCGGTACCGTTCTTTTTCTCCAGCAACGTCATTTTCGGCCGCGGCGTCGTCGGCGAAGTCTCGCCCTTCATCGCCGCCTTCATCCGCTGGATGGGATCGACCCTCATCATCATCCCCTTCATGATCGCGGATTGGCGCAACTGCCTTGCTTTCGTGCGCCGGAAAACGCTGCTCTGGCTCGTTCTCGGCATTCTCGGCATGGGCATCTGCGGCGGTGTGGTCTATTGGGGCCTCACCATGACGACGGCCGCCAACGGCACGCTGATCTACACGACGTCGTCACTGTTCATCATCCTGTTCCAGCGCATCTTTCAGGGCCGCCCCATCCGAAAGCTCGAAGTGCTGGGCATGGTCATCGCTTTTGCGGGCGTGGCGGCGATTGTGCTCAAGGGCGACATTTCCGCTCTCTGGCAGCTGAAATTCAACATCGGCGATTTCGCCATTCTGACGGCGGCGATCGCCTTTGCGATCTATTCGGTGCTGCTACGCGATCCGACAGCGCGGCAGATGGCCTCCCTCAGCCTTTTCGGCCTGATCGCCTTCTCCGGCGCGCTGGTGCTGTTGCCGCCAGCCGCGCTGGAACTGGCACATGGCGGCCTGCTGCCTGCCACCCCGATGGCCTGGGCGAAGATCGGCGGCATCATCCTGTTCGCCTCGCTGCTCGCCTTTTATTGCTTCACCCATACGGTGCGCGTTTTCGGCCCCGCCACGGCCGGCATCACGCTTTACATGATGCCGCCGGTCTCGATCGTCATGGCCACGCTTTTCCTCGGTGAGACCTTTGAAACCTATCACGCCATCGGCATCGTGCTGGTTACGGGCGGTGTCGTCATCGCCACGGCGCCGATCGGCCGCAAGGCCTAGAGCGCCAAACGGCAGAATGGGCCAGATACCGCTAGCCCTTGATATTTCCCGTTCCGCACCCAACTATTAGTGGGAAAGGAAGTTCATGCCATGAAACAAAGAGACGCAAAATTCACGCTTGGCGAGATCGTCCGCCACAAGGTGTTTCCGTTCCGCGGTGTGGTCATCGACGTGGACCCGGAATATGCCAATACCGAGGAGTGGTGGAACGCCATCCCTGCGGAAATCAGGCCGGATCGCGACCAGCCCTTCTATCATCTTCTGGCCGAAAACGAGGAGACGGAATACGTCGCCTATGTTTCCGAACAGAACCTCGTTCACGATGAAAGCGAGACGCCGCTCCGAAACCCGAATATCGGCCGCCTGTTCGACAAGGCACCGAACGGGGACTGGCGTCCGAAGATATCGATGGCCCACTAAACAGCGGTCACGAGGATTACCCTCGCCTATCCCGAGACATAAAAAAAACCGGTCTGTTGCCAGACCGGTTTTTTGTTTTTGATGTAATGCGGCGATCAGGGCTTCGGCGCGCTCTTGGCGGCGTCCTGAGCGGCTTCCAGCTTCTTGCGAGCTTCTTCCGCCTTCTTCTGCATGCCTTCCTGCAGGCTGCGCTGGCTTTCGGCGAGCTGCGACTGGGAGATAGCCGCACCGTCATAAGCACCCGTGAAACCGGAGAGCGCGATCTTGATGGGGTTCGGCGCGCGACGGAAGTTGATCGAGGTGAAGACGATCTCGTTGCCCTTCTTCAGCGACGCAATCATGGCGTCCGTCAGCGGAACTTCGGCCGTGCACTTGTCGGGAAGGCAAACGGCGTAATCGAGCTTCTGGCCCTTGCCGCCGTCGATCTGCATCATCACACCCGGAGGGATGAGACGTGCGGTCGGAACGGAAACCTGGAGCAGCTTGCGGTTGACCTTGCCTTCGACGGTGATGAGGCCAACGGCAGTGATCATCTGGCCATTCTGGGCAAGAACCACGTTCTGCACGACGCAGACATCGTTGTCTTCCTGCTTGGAGCAGGTCTTGAACCAGCCGAGCGGCGGAGCGCCAGCGCCCTGATTGGCGGGAGCATCCTGTGCCTGCGAGATGGCCGGAGCGGAAACCGCGCCCAGGGAAAGAACGAGAGCGGACAGAGCTGTCCGGGTGAATGTGTTTGCCTTTTGCATCATAAGAGTTCCGTCTCCTGAATGTCTGCCAGAACAGAACCGCGGGTCCTGCTCGCCGATGGCGGTATCCTTCTGCCCGTTCAACTGTCGTTTAAATGAGGCAAATGCGTGACCCGTCTCTTCCGGCCACCCTGTTACATGCCGTTCGCGGCGATATCCAGCACTTCTTTAACTTTTTCTTGAGCGAACCCAAGATTTCCCGCCCTCGCATGGGTCCCGCCATGGGCTTGTGCTACATATTTGCCAGAATCACGACGGAAAAGCCGTTCACGACGATAAATTGGACGGGCAGTTGAGACAGGATAGTGACATGCGTAACCTTGCGGCCCTCATACCCGCATTGTTTCTTTGGGGATCGGCCCTGCTTTCCCCGGAAATCGCCGTGGCGCAGCCGCTTCACGCCATTTCCATGCACGGCACGCCGGCGCTTCCGGCCGACTTCCGGCATTTTCCCTATGTCAATCCGGACGTGAAGAAAGGCGGTCGCATCTCCTACGGCGTCGTCGGCACCTTTGATAGCCTCAACCCCTTCGTTCTCAAGGGAATGCGCACCACCGCGCGCGGCGTCTGGGACCCGGAATTCGGCAATCTTCTCTACGAACCGCTGATGCAGCGTTCGAGCGACGAGCCTTTCAGCCTTTACGGCCTGCTTGCCGAAACGGTGGAGTGGGATGAGGAACGCACCTTCACCCAGTTCAACATCAATCCAAAGGCCAAATGGTCGGACGGCGAACCGGTGACGCCCGACGACGTGATCTTCACCTTCAATCTCCTGAAAGAAAAAGGCCGCCCGCCCTTCAACAGCCGTCTCGATGGCGTGGCGAAGATGGAAAAAATCGGCGATCACGGCGTCCGTTTCACCTTCAACGACAGGGCGAACCGCGAAACGCCGCTCATTCTCGCCTCCTCCACCCCGATTTTGCCGAAACACGCGATCGATCCGGAAAAATTCGAGCAGGCGGGCCTCGGCGCGGTCGTTGGCTCGGGTCCATACCGAATCAAGACGTTGCGTCCGGGCGAGCGAATCATCTGGGAGCGGAACCCGGATTATTGGGGCAAGGATATCCCGAGCAAGGTCGGCTTCGAGAATTACGACGAGATCAGCGTCACCTATTTCCTCCAGGTCACCACCATGTTCGAGGCCTTCAAGAAGGGCGATATCGACATCTACCCCGAAGGCGACGCCATCAACGGCACCTCCGATACCTCCCATTGGGGACAGGCCTACAACTTCCCCGCCGTCCATCGCGGCGATATCGTCAAGGACGTTTTCCAGCCGCGCCTGCCATCGGGCATGTTCGGGCTGGTGTTCAACACCCGCCGCGCGGTCTTTGCCGACGAAAAGGTGCGCGAAGGCTTGTCCTATGCACTCGATTTCGAGTGGATGAACAAGAACATTCTCGGCGGCGCCTTCAAGCGCACGCAGAGCTACTGGCAGAATTCCGCGCTCGGCGCCTATGGTAATGCCGCAGATGAGCGCGAACTCGCTCTGCTTGGCGATGCTGCCAAGACCATGCCGCCGGAACTATTGGCGGGAACCTATGCCCTGCCGACCACCGACGGCACCGGCGCGGACCGCAAGGTTCTGAAACTGGCCGTCGATAAGCTGAAAGAGGCCGGGTACAGCATCAAGAATGGCAAAATGTCCGATGCCAACGGCCGCCAGCTCGCATTCGAGATCATGACGCAGAACCCAGCGCAGGAACGCATAGCGCTTGCCTATCAGCGGTCGCTGAACCTGATCGGCGTCGCCATGGGCATCCGCTCGGTTGACGACGGCCAATATCAGGCCCGCTCCAACAGCTTCGATTACGACATGATCATCCGCTCGCTGCCTTCCTCGCTCTCGCCGGGGGCCGAGCAGCTTAATCGCTGGAGTTCGCTGTCGCGGGATGCGCAGGGCAGCTTCAACTATGCGGGTGCTGCCAGCCCCGACATAGACCGCATGATCGAGGCCCTGTTGCAGGCCCGCTCGACGGAAGATTTTCAGGCGGCTGTGCGCGGTTATGACCGCCTGCTGGTTGCCGGGCACTATGTCATTCCGCTCTACTACATCGGCGCGCAATGGATAGCGCGCTGGAAATATATCGACCGCCCGGATATGACCCCGATATCAGGCAATCAGAAACAGACCTGGTGGGATGCGCGGGCGCAATAACCCGCCCCTGCCCGGTCCAAGACAACGGAAGATAAAGCCATGGAACGCATCGTTATCGACGTCGTATCGGATATGGTCTGCCCCTGGTGCTATCTGGGCAAAGCAAGGCTCGATCTTGCCATTGCCGAGGTGCAGGACGAAATCAGCGTTGACGTGAACTGGCGGCCTTACCGCCTCAATCCGGACTACCCGCCGGAAGGTGTCGACCAGAAGGCTGCTCTCGAAGAAAAGCTCGGCAAGGAGCGCCTCGAACAGGCGCACGCCACTTTGGTGCAGCTCGGCAAGGAAGTCGGCATCCACTACGATTTTGATGCGATCAAGATCGGTCCGAACACGCTCGACGCGCACCGCCTGTCGCTCTGGGCGCATTCCGAAGGCCGCGACGTTCAGGAAAAGATCGTCACCGGCCTGTTCAAGGCGAATTTCGAGGAAGGCCGCAATATCGGCGATCATGCCGTGCTGATCGATATTGCCGAAAAGGCTGGCATGGACGCCAAGGTGGTGGCACGGCTTCTGGCATCGGATGCGGACAAGGACACGGTCATCGCCGAAATTGATGCAGCGCAGCAAATGGGCGTTTCCGGTGTGCCGTTTTTCATCGTCGACCAGAAATACGCCATCAGCGGTGCGCAAACGCCTGACGTATTAATTGCTGCACTGCGGGATATTGCAAAAATGAAGGCGGACGAGCATAAGTCGATGAACTGACGGTCGAACCACCGACAGCTGCCCTAACCGAAAAACTGTTGGTGTTTTCCCGTGTCCGACCAGACCCTGAAAGGCATTCTGCTTGCCTTCGCCGCCTTCGCTGCCTACGCATGGAGCGACGCAAGCGTTAAACTCATAGAAGGCCAGATTTCGCCGATCGAATCGGCCTTCTTCGGCGCCATGTTCGGGCTTGTCGCCCTGCCCCTCATCCGCAAGCGCAACGACCGCTGGATGGACATCGTCAAGACGACGAACCGCCCGCTCTGGCTCATCCGCTTTTTTGCCTCCGGCATCGGGGCGGTCGGCAGCGTCACCGCCTTCACCCATCTTTCCATGGCAGAGGCCTTCGCGCTGATCTTCCTGCTGCCTTCCTTCGTCACCATCATGTCGGTGGTGTTCTTGAAGGAACAGGTCGGCATCAAACGCTGGTCGGCGGTCATCATCGGCTTTGTCGGCGTGCTGATCATCCTGCGGCCCGGCTTCCGTGAACTGGGCATCGGCCACCTCGGCGCTATCCTCGGTGGTTTAAGCGGCGCACTGTCCATCGTGATCTTCCGCGCCATGGGGCCGTCGGAAAAAAACGTCTCGCTTTATGGCGCGGGCGTGCTGGGCTGTCTGGCGATCAGCGGCCTTGCGATGATCCCCACCTTCGCGATGCCAAGCGGCGAACAATGGCTGCTTCTCGCCGGTTACGGCCTTCTCGGCGCAGTTGGCAACGTGCTGGTCATGTATGCCGCCCGCTATGCCCCGGCCGCCATGATCGGACCGACGCAATATAGCCAGATGCTCTGGGCCATCCTGTTCGGTTACCTGATCTTCGGCGATAGCATCGATAGCTGGATGCTGGTCGGCATAGCCCTCATCGTCGGCTCCGGCCTTCTGACGCTCATCCGTGAAAAGCAGCGAAAAGTGCCGATGCCGGCCTCCATCGCCGCCACCGACCAGAATGTCGCCGTCGGCATCACGCCGGAAGACGCGCCGCGAACCATTTAAAACCAGGGCGCATTCTTCCGTCGCTATTTTGGTTTGTCCGCGAAGGATCAGTAGCAGACACGCGCGCGGTACATATCGCCCCAGCTATTCTGCCGCCAGACGACATGGCAGCTTGGATATGCCGGCTGATAGATCACCGGAGGGCCGTAAACCGGCGGACCGTAAAAAGGCTCGCCATAATAAGGGCCGCCATAGGAATGCCGCGCCCCGGCGATGATGGCGCCGCCGATAATCGCTCCGGCGATACCTGCGGCAATACCGGCGCCGCCATGCCCATGTCCGAAATGACCGCGTGCTTCCGCCTGGCTGGTGGTGGCAATTGTGGTGCCCGCAATTGTCAAAGCAACCAGACCTGCGGAGACGAACCTGTTCATCCTGGTCCACATTGTCTTGCTCCTTCGTCTTCCGGCTGCGCGTGATAGTTAAGCGCAGCACAGGACAGGAAAACAAGACTACGCCCGCCGACGCTACCGGCGCATGTCCATTTCATTACATCCCTGTAATGTTTGCAGGGGCCGGTAGGTCCGGTAAAGCAAGACGGATGTTGGACCCTTCCATTTTCGTTTGTCTGGGCGTGCTTTAGGTGTTGGCTTTCCGAAGTGTGTCCATTGCCGGCCGACCGAGGCGTGTGGGCTTACCCCCTCTGCCCTGCCGGGCATCTCCCCCACAAGGGGGGAGATCGATATGCGGCAAGGTCTCGCCCATCTCGAAGCTTGCGCGTGAAGCGGTGGTAGCGCCTCTTGCCGATCTCCCTCCTTGTGGGGGAGATGCCCGGCAGGGCAGAGGGGGTAAGCCCCACGCACCTGCGGTCCGCTGTGGATCGACAACCTCCCGAAAGCTTCAGGAACGCGCCAGTTCCGCCAGCTGTGTCATTACCATAGCAGCACCCGTCAGCCGTTTTTCCGGCGTTGGCAGATCGCGGGTCAGGAACAGGCTGTGATCGGGGCGGATCTTCGCCATCGATCCCTGCTTGCCGATATAGGCGACGAGGGCCGCCGGGTTCGGGAATTCCTTGTTGCGGAACTGCACGACCACGCCCTTCGGCCCGGCATCCACCTTCTCGACATTGGCGGTCCGGCAGAGCGACTTGATGTAGACGATCTTGAGGAGATGCTGGACTTCCTTCGGCAACGGGCCGAAACGGTCGATCATTTCCGCGCCGAAACCGTCGATCTCGCCGATATCGGCAAGCTCGCCGAGACGGCGGTAGAGACCCATGCGCAGATGCAGATCCGGAACATAATCTTCCGGGATCATGACAGAGGTACCGACCGAGATCTGCGGCGACCAGCCGCTGTCCTGCACCTGCTCGTCACCCTTCACCTCGGCCACGGCCTCTTCCAGCATCTGCTGGTAAAGCTCGAAACCGACTTCCTTGATGTGGCCGGACTGCTCCTCGCCCAAGAGATTGCCCGCGCCGCGAATATCGAGATCGTGGCTGGCAAGCTGGAAACCGGCGCCAAGCGTATCGAGCGATTGCAGCACTTTCAGCCGCCGCTCCGCCATCGTCGTCAGGACCTTGTTGACCGGCAGGGTGAACAGCGCAAAGGCGCGCACCTTGGAACGACCGACACGGCCGCGCAGCTGGTAAAGCTGGGCGAGACCGAACATATCGGCACGATGCACGATCAGCGTATTGGCGGTCGGAACGTCGAGACCGGATCTGACGATGGTGGTCGAAAGCAGCACATCGTATTTGCCGTCATAGAAGGCGTTCATGATGTCTTCGAGTTCGCCCGCCGCCATCTGGCCATGCGCCACCGCCACCTTCAGCTCCGGCACATCCGATTGCAGGAAAGCGTGGATATCGGCTAGATCGGCAAGGCGCGGGCAGACATAGAAACTCTGGCCGCCGCGATAATGCTCGCGCATCAACGTTTCGCGGATCACCAGCGCATCGAAAGGCGAAATGAAGGTGCGAACCGCCATGCGGTCCACCGGCGGCGTGGTGATGAGCGACAATTCGCGCACGCCGGTCATGGCCAGCTGCAGGGTACGCGGAATGGGCGTCGCCGAAAGCGTCAGCACATGCACGTCGCTTTTCAGCTCCTTCAGCCGTTCCTTGTGCTTCACGCCGAAATGCTGCTCTTCATCGATGATGAGCAGGCCAAGATTGGCGAAGTTGATGCCCGCGCCAAGCAGCGCATGGGTGCCGACGACGATATCCGTCTTGCCGTCTGCCACTTCCTTCTTGGTGAGCGCAAGCTCCTTGGAACCAACAAGGCGCGAAGCCTGCTGTACCCGGATGGGCAGCCCGCGAAAACGCTCCGAAAAGGTGCGGAAATGCTGGCGGGACAGCAGCGTGGTGGGCACCACGACCGCCACCTGCACGCCGTTCATGGCAGCAAGGAAGGCAGCGCGCAACGCCACTTCGGTCTTGCCGAAACCGACGTCGCCGCAGATGAGGCGGTCCATCGGCCGCCCGGCGCCGAGATCGTCGCGAACCGCTTCGATGGCGTTCAGCTGATCCTCGGTCTCGTCATAGGGGAAGCGGGCTGCAAATTCGTCGTAAAGCCCATCCGGCGCAATCAATGCCGGCGCGTGGCGCACAAGGCGGGCTGCTGCAATGCGGATAAGCTCATCGGCCATGTCGAGCAGGCGTTTCTTGAGCTTGGCCTTGCGCATCTGCCAGGCGCCGCCGCCCAGCTTGTCGAGCGTGGCTTCCGCAGCGTCAGAACCATAACGCGACAGGAGATCGATGTTTTCGACCGGCAGGAACAGTTTGGCGTCGTCGGCATAATGCAGTTCCAGACAGGCGCGCGGCGCACCCGCCGCCTCGATGGTCTGCAAGCCCACGAACCGGCCGATACCGTGTTCGGCGTGAACGACGAGTGACCCAACGTCCAGCCCCGCCACTTCCGAGATGAAGTCCGCGCCACGCTTGCGGCGCTTGGAACGGCGCACCATACGGTCGCCGAGAATATCCTGCTCGCCGATGACCGCGAGCGTTCCCGTCTCAAACCCGGCTTCGAGGCTCATAACCGCCGAGGCGGCCTCGCCCTTGCCGAGCTTCTCCACCTCTTTCAGCGATGTCACCGGCTTGATCTTCTCAAGCCCGTGTTCGTTAAGCACTTGCAACAGACGGTCGAGCGAACCTTCCGACCAACCTGTTATCAGCACCTTCCAGCCCTTGGCGCGTCGTTCGGCAATGTGCTTCACCGCCAGATCGAAAACATTGATCCGTTCTTCGCTGTTGCCTTCGGTCAGCGGGCGTGCCCAGCGCGGCCCGACATGGGCGTCGAGCGTCGCAACGGGACGACCTTCGGTATCGTGTTCGTTGAAGGGCGTCAGCCGCACCGCATTGACGCTGGCAAGCGCCGCCTCAAAGCTCTTGCCGTCGAGATAGATTTGCCCCGGCGATACCGGCTTGTAGGGCGCGCCCTGCGTCGAGCCCTTGGTCTCGCCGGAAGCCCGTCGCGCCTCGTAATAATCGAGGACCAGCTTGGAGCGTTCCTTCGCCGCCTCGCGCGCCGTATGATCGGTGACGATACGGAAACCTTTGAGATAATCGAAAGCGGTTTCCAGCTGTTCGTAAAACAGCGGCAGCCAATGCTCCATGCCGGCGTAACGGCGACCTTCGGAAACGGCCTGATAAAGCGAATCGTCGCGCGTCGCCGCACCGAACATCGACAGGTAATTCTTGCGGAAACGGCCGATCGTATCCGGCGTCAGCGTCACTTCGCTCATCGGGTTGAGATCGAGCGAGCGAGCCTGACTGATGGTGCGCTGACTGGCCGGATCGAAGGTGCGGATGCTTTCCAGCGTATCGCCGAAGAAATCGAGCCGCACCGGCTCTTCCGTGCCGGGAACGAAAACATCGAGAATGCCGCCGCGCACGGCGAATTCACCGACTTCGCGCACCGTTGCCACCCGGTCGAAACCGTTGCGCTCCAGTCGCGCGGCGATGTCTTCCATACGGATCTGGTTGCCGGGCTTGGCCGAAAAACCAAGGCTCTCGATAATGTCGCGCGGCGCCATCTTCTGCAGCATGGCGTTGACGGTGACGAGCACGATGGCCGGATGCGGTTTCTTGGCGTGATTGATGAGGCCCGCAAGTGCCGCGAGCCTGCGCGCCGAGGTGTCTGCGCTCGGTGACACGCGGTCATAGGGCAGGCAATCCCAGGCAGGCAGCGTCAGCACCGAAATGTCAGGCGCGACGAAACCGAGAACCTGTTCGAGATCGGCGACCCGCTGGCCATCCGACATCACATAGGCAACTGATGTTCCTGCCCGCGCCATTTCGGCCAAAAGCAGGGCTTCCATGCCGGAGGGCACATTTCCGATGGTCAGCGGCGTATCGGCTGACGTCACCAGCTTTGCATCGAATCCGGCTATCATGTTTCAGGCCTTCAAGGTTTCGGATGTAACGAGATCGAAATCCGGGCGGTAGGAGGCGATCTTTTCAAACAGCGGGGTCTGGAATTTTTCCGGTACGGCCAGAGCGCCCGTCACCATCTGGACCAGGTCCTGGTCCTCTTCCGCCATGATGATCTCCAGCTCGTCGAGCTGATCGTCGGAAAGCCCGGCAATATGGTCTTCCGCAAATTGCCCGAGCACGAGATCCATCTCGCGAATGCCCCGGTGCCAGCAGCGGTAAAGTATCCGCCTGCGTCTCGGATCGAGGTCGGCACTCGTGCGCACCAGTCCAGTCATCGCATTCACCTTTCGGTTGGCTATTCAACAATTTGTTGACTGCGACCTCCTATAGAACAGGAGGCGAACGCTTGGGAACCGGTTTTTATCGAAATAATGCCGGACAAAACAAAAACTGCCGGTGATAAACCGCGTTTGTCGAGACGCACGTCTTGCATAACGCGTCCCCTTCCCCGATTTTGCTGACCCATGCGCCCGGCCATTCTCGATCCGCTATTTGCTTCCGTTTCCACCCTTGCCGGTGTGGGGCCGAAGCTTGCCGACCTTCTGGCCAAACTCCTGAGCCGGGAAAACGCCGAAGACACCCGCGTGATCGACCTTCTGTTTCACGCACCATCGAACGTCATCGACCGGCGCAACCGCCCCGGCATTGCGCTCGCAGCCCCTGGTGCCATTGTCACCATTCAGGGACGCGTCGACCGCCATCAGCCGCCGCCATCAGGCAATCGCTCCGCACCCTACCGGGTGTTCCTGCATGACGAGACCGGCGAACTGGCGCTGACCTTCTTCCGCGCCAAGGGCGACTGGCTTTCCAAGGCCCTGCCCGTCGACGAAGAAGTCCTCGTCAGCGGCAAGGTGGACTGGTTCAACGGCCGCGCCTCCATGGTGCATCCCGATTTCATGGTGAAGCTTTCCGAGGCCGAGAACCTGCCCTTGGTTGAGGCCGTTTACCCCATGACCGCCGGGCTATCTCCCAAGGTGTTGCGGCGGGCGATCGAAGGCGGGCTTTCGAAACTGCCCGTCTTTCCGGAGTGGATCGACGAAACCCTGAAGACCCGGCAGGGCTTCGGCGATGTTGCGTCAAGCTTCCGCGAATTGCACGACCCGCGCGACAGCGCCGATATCGAGCCGCAGGCCCCGGCGCGCAGACGTCTCGCCTATGACGAATTCCTCGCCGGCCAGCTTTCGCTGGCACTGGTGCGTCAACGGCTTCGCAAGGTGGCGGGTCAACCGATCCGCGCCAAAGGCGACGTCGCCGCGAAAATCCTGTCACTATTGCCCTTCTCGCTGACATCAAGCCAGAGTGCTGCGGTGAAGGATATCCTGACCGATATGGCGGGCGAGGATCGCATGCTTCGCCTGCTGCAGGGCGATGTCGGCGCGGGCAAGACACTGGTGGCGCTGATGGCGATGGCGACAGCGGTGGAGGCCGGCGGACAGGCGGTGCTGATGGCCCCGACCGAAATCCTCGCCCGGCAACATTTCGCCACCATCTCGAAACTCGCCAATGCCGCAGGCATCACCGTTGAAGTTCTGACCGGCCGCACCAAGGGCAAGGAGCGCCGCGAGATCGAGGAGCGCGTGGCATCCGGTGAAGCACAGATCGTCATCGGCACCCATGCGCTGTTTCAGGATAGCGTCGCTTACAAGAACCTCGTGCTTGCCGTGGTGGATGAACAGCACCGTTTCGGCGTGCACCAACGCCTGCGCCTCACCGCCAAGGGCATCACCCCGCATATGCTTGTTATGACCGCCACCCCCATTCCCCGCACGCTGGTGCTGGCCGCCTTCGGCGACATGGATGTATCAAAACTCACCGAAAAACCGGCCGGCCGCAAACCCATCCAGACGGTCACGATCCCCACCGAACGTATCGGCGACATTGTCGAGCGGCTGCGCTCCGCACTGAAGGATGGCAAAAAGGCCTACTGGATCTGCCCGCTGGTCGAAGAGACGGAAGAGTCCGACCTGATGTCGGCGGAAGAGCGGCATGCCGTTCTCTCGCAGATGCTCGGAGCCAATATCGGCCTCATCCACGGGCGCATGAGCGGCCCGGAAAAGGACGCCGCCATGCTCGCCTTCAAGAGCGGCGAAACCCGGCTGCTGGTAGCGACGACGGTGGTGGAAGTGGGCGTTGATGTGCCGGATGCCACGATCATGGTCATCGAACATGCCGAACGTTTCGGCCTCGCCCAGCTTCACCAGCTGCGCGGCCGCGTTGGACGCGGCGACGAGGCCTCCACCTGCATCCTGCTCTATAAGGGGCCGCTCAGCGAAAACGGCCGCGCCCGGCTTTCCATCCTGCGCGACAGCGAGGACGGCTTCCTGATCGCGGAAGAGGACCTGAAACTGCGTGGCGAAGGCGAATTGCTCGGCACCCGCCAATCCGGCACGCCGGGCTTCCGCATCGCCAGCTTGGAGGCCCATGCCGACCTTCTGGAAATCGCCCGCAAGGACGCGGCTTACGTCATTGAGCGTGATCCGGAACTGACAGGCCCGCGCGGCGAAAGCCTGCGCACCCTGCTCTACCTGCACCGCCGCGACGAAGCGATCCGCTTCCTGCACGCCGGCTGAAAGTTGTGACCGCCATGAACATGATCGACCCGCGCCGCCCACCGCCCGCCTTCAGGAAAGGCTATGCTCTCTGCTCGCCGCAAAACATCCTGCAACCGGATACATTCGCCAAAAGCCAGAAAAAGGCGATCGGCAAAGCCTTCAAAAAACCCGGACGCAAGAAGGCGTGGTCAGAGGCCATGGAGCAAGGCTGGAGCGTGCGGCTGGTCTATATGCGGCTTTTCGTTCCCGTGTTCCACGCCACGACCACGGCGACGGAAATGGACGATCTGGATGACGAGGATTGATCGCAAGGTGTCTAGGTGACAGCTATAGCTTGGGAAAAAAACCGGTGACTGATTCAAAATCCCGTAAAGCCATGCTTGAAAAAGTCCGCACTGCTGTCGCAGCTAAAGCCGATGATGGCCCGAACGCCGTGAATAGTCAGGATTTTCTCTATGACGAGCACGGTCTTCCTGCAAAACCTCAAGAGAAACTGCGACAGCCTGAAAGCGGGCAGTAGTTCACGGCGCTTCCTACTTCCGTCATTCCGGCCTTGAGCCGGAATCCAGCTCGATCAAGTCATTGATCGATACAAACTCATTTCTCACGATGCAGACGCACCGTGGACTGAATGCCGGATCAAGCCCGGCATGTCGAAACCGTATACGCTACCAACCCTCAAACCGGCGCAATTACTTTCGGTGGCGTGAAATCCGGGGCCACGAGACCGCCGGAAATCAGCAGTTTCGCTGCGTCCTCGGGCGTCATGTCCAGCATCACGATCTTGTCCTTGGGCACGAACAGCAGGAAACCCGCCGTCGGAACAGGCGTCGGCGGTAGGAAGACGGTGACCATCTCCTGTCCCATTTCGTTGAAACGATAGGCAAGCTCGCCCTTCGCGTCAGAGGCGACGAACACCATCGCCCACATGCCGGGTGAAGGAAACTCGATCAGGCCAACCTTCTTGAAAGAGTTCGAATGCTCTTTCAGAACGGATTCGAACATCTGTTTGATACTCTTGTAGATCGGCCGCACCAGCGGCATGCGGTTGAGGATGGATTCGCCGAAACCGACGATCCATTTACCGATGAGGTTGTTGCCGAGAAAGCCGATGAGCGTGATGCCGATGACGGCGATCAGAAGGCCGAAGCCGGGAATAGCCACATCGAAATATTGCTCGGGATCGTAACGGGCGGGAATATAGGGCTTAACCCAGCTATCCGCCCATTGCAGGAAACTCCACACCAGCCACATGGTGATGGTGACGGGCGCAAGGATGAGCACGCCCGTGAGGAAGCTGTTGCGCAGGCGGGCTGCGAATGAAATTTTGACTGGAATATCGGTCATTTACCGTACGGAATTAAGCGTTGTCGCTATCGAAACCCGGATGAAAACCGACAATGCCGGATGGAGTTCCACCATGCAAGCGAAGAACTGTGAAATATTCGTCAGGAATCCCTTCGCCGCTCAGGCCTTCAACGTGGCGAAAACCGAAGCGGCCGTAATATTCCGGATCACCCGCGACAACTGCGCCAGAGGCATTAAGCCGCTCCAGCGCGGCAAGCCCTTCCCGCACCAGCCCGGAACCGACACCCTGCTTTTGCCGATCCGGCGCCACGGATAACGGCGCGAGGCAGAACCAGCCCGCATCGCCGCTGGATATCGTTACCGGCGAAAACCCGACATGGCCGATGATGCCTTCGCTGTCCTCGGCAACCAGGGAAAGCGTGAGCGCGCCGGCCTTGCGCAGCCGGTCGACAATCAGATGTTCGGTCTGACTGCTGTAATCGATGTTACGGAAGGCATCTTCCGTAACGCGAGCAATTGCCTCTTCATCGCCCTGTCGCTCCGGCCGGATTATCATTCCACCGTCACCGATTTTGCCAGATTACGCGGCTGGTCCACATCCGTGCCCATGAACACGGCGGTGTGGTAAGCCAGCAGCTGGATCGGCAGCGAGAAGACCATCGGCGCGATCAGTTCGTCGACATTGGGCAGGGTGATCGTCGCCATGGTGTCGAGCTTGGAAGCGGCAGCCCCCTTCTCGTCGGTAATGAAGATGATGCGGCCGCCGCGCGCGGCCACTTCCTGCATGTTCGAAACGGTCTTTTCGAAGAAGCGGTCATGCGGCGCAATGACGATAACCGGCATGTTCTCATCGATCAGGGCGATCGGCCCATGCTTCAGTTCGCCAGCGGCATAACCTTCAGCGTGGATATAGGAGATTTCCTTGAGCTTCAGCGCGCCTTCCAGCGCCAGCGGGAAGCTGGTGCCGCGGCCGAGATAAAGCACGTCCTTGAAACGCGACAGATCGCGCGACAACGCCTCGATCTGCGGCTGGATGCTGTTGAGAACCTTGCTCATGATGCGCGGCATCTCGGTCAGTTGCTGCACCAGTTCCTTTTCCTCGCCCGGCTTCAACGTGCCGCGCGCCTTGCCTGCGGCAACCGCGAGCGAAGCGAGCACGGCAAGCTGGCAGGTGAAGGCCTTGGTGGAGGCCACGCCGATTTCCGGGCCGGCGAGGATCGGAAAGATCGCATCCGATCCGCGCGCCATGGTCGATTCACGGGTATTGACCACCGCGCCGATCTTCAGTCCCTCCTGCTGGCAATAACGCAGGGCCGCCAGCGTATCGGCGGTTTCGCCCGATTGCGAAATGAACAGTGCTGCCTGCGTGGGAACGAGCGGGATCTCACGGTAACGGAATTCCGATGCGACATCGATTTCCACCGGCAGGCGCGCGTAACGTTCGAACCAGTATTTGCCGATCAGGCCGGACAGATAGGCCGTACCACAGGCGGAAATGGCAAGGCCGGAAAGCTTGGCGAAGTCGATTGCCGTGTCGGCCTGCTTCACGGTCTTGGAGGCAAAATCCACGTAATGGCTGAGCGCGTGGGAAATGACTTCCGGCTGCTCGTAGATTTCCTTTTCCATGAAGTGGCGGTGGTTGCCCTTGTCGACCACGAAGGCGGTCGCCTGCGAGATCTGACGCTCGCGTTTCACCGGCTTTCCGGAGAAATCGATGATCTCCGCACCCTGATGGGTGACGATGGCGCAATCGCCGTCGACCAGATAGGTGATTTCGTTGGTGAAGGGCGAAAGCGCAATGGCATCGGACCCTAAGAACATTTCGCCCCTGCCGTAACCGACGGCAAGCGGCGGACCGGAGCGCGCCGAAAGCAGCGTGCCGGGATCGTCCTTGAACATCACCACCAGCGCATAGGCGCCCGTCACGCGGTTCAGCATCTTCAGCATCGCCTCGCGATGGCCGAGACCTTCGCGGGTGTACTTCGCCAGAAGCTGCGCCACCACTTCGGTGTCGGTCTGCGTGGTGAAGGTTGCACCCTCGGCGCTCAGTTCATCGCGCAGCTCGGAGAAGTTTTCGATGATGCCGTTATGGACGACGGCAACGCCTTCGACGAAATGCGGGTGGGCATTGGTTTCGTTCGGCACGCCATGGGTTGCCCAGCGGGTGTGGGCAATGCCGACGACGCCCGGCAGTGGCTTTTCCGAGATTAGCTTCTCCAGATTGAAGAGCTTTCCTTCCGCACGGCGGCGGTCCATCGCGCCATTGTCGATGGTGGCGACACCAGCCGAATCGTAACCGCGATATTCGAGGCGCTTCAGCGCATCGACAAGCCGTTCAGCAACGGGCTGGGTTCCGACAATTCCGACAATTCCGCACATATATTTCTCCAGACGGCGATCTCTTCGCCGAAACTTCCAGAGTATTTTCGCCTTTCCCTGAAATGCGAAAATACTCCACCTTTTTGTTCTCACGCATTTCCGGACGTAAAACCGCTGCGCACTTTTACTGGAAATGCTTTAACCGTTTCCTTGAAATCGGCAATTATGCCGCCGGTCACTTTCGGTATCGCTTGGTAACGTCATCTAAGAGGATTTTTTCTTCGCTTCCTTCAGCGCTTTCGCCCGCTCGCGCACGGCAACAGCCCGGCCCGGCTTGACCTCCTGGCGCGCGCGCCCGAAAGCCAGCGCATCGGCAGGCACATCATCGGTAATCACGCTACCGGAGGCGATATAGGCACCCTCTCCAATGGTGACGGGAGCGACCAGCGACGAGTTCGAGCCTATGAAGCTATTGGCCCCGATCCGCGTTTCGAACTTGTTGTAACCATCGTAATTGCAGGTGATGGCGCCAGCACCAATATTGCTGCCCGCACCGACGAAGGCATCGCCGATATAGGTCAGATGGTTGACCTTGGCGCCCACACCGATCTCGGCCTTCTTGACCTCGCAGAAATTGCCGACCTTGGAATTGGCGTGAAGATTGGCGCCCGGACGCAGGCGCGCATAGGGACCGACCTCGGCACCTTGCGCAATATAAGCCCCATCCAGATGCGTAAACGAATGGATGACGGCGCCCGGCTCGATCGTCACGCCCGGACCGATGAAAACGTTGGGCTCGATCAGCACATCCTGACCGATCTTCGTGTCGAAGGAGAGAAACACGGTTTCGGGCGCAATCATCGAAACGCCGTCCAACATCAATTCGTGACGGCGACGCTCCTGCCAGAGCTTCTCGATAAAGGCCAGCTCGGCGCGGTTGTTGCAGCCGATCAGCTCCGTTTCCGGTGCATCGATGGCAACGGCACGGTGGCCGAGAGAACGGGCGATCTCGACGATGTCGGTCAGATAATATTCGCCCTTCACATTGCTGTTGCCGATCCGGTCGAGCAGGTCCAGCGCATTGCGGCCGTTGATGGCCATCAACCCGCTATTGCACCAGGTTACCTTGCGCTCCTCGTCAGTGGCATCCTTTTCCTCGCGGATTGCCACCAGCTCGCCATTCTCGACCAGCAGCCGCCCATAACCTGTGGGCCGTTCAGTGTGGAAGCCAATGACGGCGACATCGGCACCGGCGGCAATCGCTTCACGCGCCCTGTCGAGCGTCGCGGAGGTGATGAGCGGAACATCGCCATAAGCGACGATAACGTCATCGAAACCACGCTCGATCGCCGGGCGTGCGGCAAGAACCGCATGGCCGGTGCCCTTGCGTTCCTTCTGCAGGAAAGCTTCGACCTCAACGCCCTTCAGGCTTGCGGCAGCGGCGACATTGTCTGCATCGCGCCCGACCACCAGCGCCACCGCGCCGACACCCGCTCCAGCCACCGCCTGCACCACATGCGCGATCATCGGACGCCCGGCGACCGGATGCAGCACCTTGGATTTCGACGACTTCATGCGCGTGCTATCGCCCGCTGCGAGAATAACGGCTAGAGAGCTACGCTCCATAAGACCTCCAACACCCTGTCACGGGCCGCAAGACGACCGGCAGGCATATGTTTGACTTTACGCCAGCCGGCGGAGCGGATGGGCGTATCGGTGATTTCATTCCGGAATTGCTATAACGGCGCCCCACTTAAGAAACCATGCAAATCTGCACCAAATTTCGGCGTCCGTTTTCATCAAACGTGATCAGCGATTGGGATTGCGGGCCGTGAATTCCAATATCTGCTGACGACCGTTTTCAATCAGCCTTTCCATCTCGCGCCGGGCGGCGGCCTCGTCACGCAGGCGAAACGCCTCCACGAGCCTCAGGTGAGAGGCCGAGACGTCGGAAATCTCGTTGGGGTCGGCTTCCGGATTACTCATCCGGAAAATGCCCGCAAGCGCCGCCTTTATCAGCGAACCGACGGTGCGCATGAACGGATTGCCGGACATTTCGGTGATGAGGACATGGAAATTCATGTCCGCAAGTGCCCGCTTTTCCTTGGTATAGGCCGTGTTACCCATCTCGTTGGCGTAAGCGACGAGCCTTGCGATATCGGCGTCCTTTGCCCTGATAGCGGCAAGGCCCGCGCCATAGGGTTCGAAAGCCTGGCGGATATCGTAGAGATGCAGCAGGAATTCCTCGCTGACACCAGCCTCGAAGTGCCACAGCAGCACCTCGCTGTCGAACATGTTCCAGCTTTCGCGCTCCGTCACGCGGGTGCCGATGCGCGCCTTGGGGGAGATCATGCCCTTGGCGGTGAGTGTCTTCATCGCCTCGCGAAGCACCGTTCGGGAAACTTTCAGCCGCTCCATCAGCTCGGCGTCACCCGGCAGGATGTCACCCGTCTTGAAGAAGCCGGACACAATATCGAGGCCGAGCTTGTGAACGACCTGTGCATGATTTGTCCGCAACTTTCGAAAACCGATCGCCGCATCGAGCATTCCACGCTGCAAATCCCATGTCCTTCTGTTCGGCTGGCGATGTAAAAATCACGCCTGACTTGTGCAATCCAAGAAAGAGGCCCGATTTTCAACGCTGAATACAGTGAAAAACATCAACGCGCGTGAAAAGCAAAGCCAAACTTCGTTCGAATAATAAAACACATCAAAATAACAAAGACCGCGCATGAATTTGCATGCGCGGTCCCGTTAGCAGTTAGTACCTGCACATCACATTATTGCGGCAGCTTGTCGTCCACGCCGGCAACGTAGAAGTTGAGGCCGAGTAGAACCTTGTCTTCGGCCTTTTCACCCGCCTTCAGCCATTCCGAACCGTCCTGCTTCTTCACCGGACCGGTGAAGGGGTGCAGTTCGCCCGACTTGATCTTGGCTTCGGTTTCCTCGGCCATCTTCTTCACGTCATCAGGCATGTTGGTGTAGGGCGCCATGGTCAGGATGCCGTCTTTCAGGCCGTCCCAGATGGATTCGGACTTCCATGTGCCGTCAAGCAAAGCCTGCGTGCGCTTGATGTAATAAGCGCCCCAGGTGTCCTTGATGGCTGTCAGCTGGGTCTCCGGACCGGCCTTGATCATGTCGGAAGCCTGACCGAAGGCCTTGATGCCGCGTTCTGCTGCAACCTGCATCGGCGCTGTCGTGTCGGTGTGCTGCGTCAGGATATCGACGCCCTGGTCGATCAGCGCCTTGGCGGCATCGGCTTCCTTGCCGGGGTCGAACCAGGTGTTGGCCCAGACGACCTTGACCTTGAATTCAGGATTGACGGACTGCGCGCCGAGAACGAAGGCATCGATGCCCATCACCACTTCAGGGATCGGGAAGGAGGCGATGTAACCGGCGACACCCTTCTTCGACATCTTCGCGGCAATCTGGCCCTGAATGTAACGGCCTTCATAGAAACGCGAATTGTAGGTCGCGACGTTTTCAGCGGTCTTGAAGCCGGTGGCGTGCTCGAACTTCACCTTGGGGAACTTCTGGGCAACCTTCACGGTGGCATCCATGAAACCGAAGGAGGTGGTGTAAACCAGCTCGCAGCCCGAGCGGGCCATACGCTCGATGGCGCGTTCGGCATCCGGGCCTTCCGGAACGCTTTCGAGGAACGGCGTCTCAATCTTGTCGCCGAAATGCTTCTGCAGCTCTTCGCGGCCGATTTCATGCGCCTGCGTCCAGCCGCCATCGGTGCGGCTGCCGACATAGATGAAGCAGACCTTCTTTGCGTCGGCGGCTTCAGCGGAGGAAACAACGCCTCCAAGCGCCGCGATGGAAGCGGCAAGTGCGATGACCAGTTTTTTCATTTTTACCCCTGTTTGGTTTGGAGAGTCGGTATGTCTTCAACGATCCGGTACGAAGGATTTGCCTAGGGATGCCGGTGTATTGATCAAGGTCGTGCGGCGATTATGCGAGATGATGACCAGCACGACAATAGTTGCGAGATAGGGCAACGCCGAAAGCAGTTGCGACGGCACCCCGATGCCGAATGCCTGCGCATGCAATTGCCCGATGGAGACGGCACCGAACAGATAACCGCCCGCCAATACCCGCCATGGACGCCAGGAGGCGAAAACGACGAGCGCCAGCGCAATCCAGCCGCGCCCGGCCGACATGTTCTCCACCCATTGCGGCGTATAGACGAGCGACAGCTGCGCACCGGCAAGACCGGCGCAGGCACCACCAAACATCACAGCCAGATAACGCGTACGGATGACGTTGATGCCAAGCGCATGGGCGGAAGCGTGACTGTCACCGATGGCGCGGATTTTCAGGCCCGCGCGGCTTTTGAACAGAAACCAGCCAGTGCCGAAAACCAGCGCGATGGACATGTAGAAGATCAGATCCTGCCGGAACAGCAAGGGGCCGATGAAGGGTATCTCCGACAGCACCGGAAAGACGATGGGCTGCAGCTTGACGCCCGGCAGGCCGACGAAGCTTTCGCCCAGCATGCCGGAAACGCCAAGACCCAGAATGGTGAGTGCCAAGCCCGTCGCCACCTGGTTGGTGACGAGCGTCAGCGTCAGGAAGCCGAACAGCAGCGAAAAAACCGCGCCGGAGGCGATACCTGCCAGAATGCCGAGATAGGGAGACCCCGTCATATGGGCGGTCGCAAAAGCGCAGACCGCACCCATGATCATCATGCCCTCGACACCGAGATTGAGGACGCCGGAGCGCTCCGTCACCAGCTCGCCGGAGGCGGCAAGGACGAGCGGTGTCGCAGCGGTAATGACGGTGAGAAGAATGGCCTGAAGCATATCCATCATGCCGCTCCCTGGCTGTTATGCGCCTTGCCGGTGAAGACGACCCTGATGCGATAGAAGATCAGCGTATCGCAGGACAGCACGAAGAACAGCATCAGCCCCTGAAACACACGCGTCACCTTGTCCGACACACCGATGGAAAGCTGCGCCGCCTCGCCGCCGAGATAGGTCAGCGCCAGCACCAGCCCGGAGAGGATGATGCCGAGCGGATTGAGACGGCCGAGAAAGGCGACGATGATGGCGGTGAAGCCGTAACCCGGTGAAATGCTGGGCTGCAGATGGCCGATGGAGCCGGAGGCCTCCGAGATGCCCGCAAGCCCCGCCAGCGCGCCCGACAGCAGCATCGAAAACCAGACCATGCGGCTCGACGAGAAACCGGCGAACCGCCCTGCCCGCGCCGACTGCCCGAGCACGGTGACTTCGAAGCCCTTCAGCATGTAACGCATCATGAACCACAGCGCGATGGCCGCCACGATGGCAAACACGAACCCCCAATGCGCCCGGCCAGATGCCAGCATTTCCGGCAGCACTGCGCTCTCGTTGAAAGGCTTCGTCTGAGGGAAGTTATAACCACCCGGATCCCGCCAGATGCCGCGTGTCAGCCAGTCGAGAAACAGTTGCGCGACATAAACAAGCATCAGGCTGACGAGGATTTCGTTGGTGTTGAACTTCGTTTTCAACAGCGCCGGAATACCCGCGTAAAGCGCGCCGCCGATGGCGCCCATCACCAGCATCAGCGGCAGCAGCATCGGCGAATGCCAATCCGGATAAAGCACCGGCAGGATGGAACCGGTGATGGCGCCGATGGTGAATTGCCCTTCCGCGCCGATGTTCCAGTTGTTGGAGCGATAACAGATCGACAGTCCGACGCCGATCAGGATCAGCGGTGCAGCCTTGATTGCCAGTTCGTGCAGCGACCATACTTCCAGCAGCGGATCGATGAAAAAGGCATAAAGCGCATCGAGCGGATTTTTGCCGAGCATGGCGAACATGACAGCACCGACGAGCAGCGTCAGCACAAGTGCCAGAAGCGGCGAAAGAAGGGTGAAAAGCTTCGAGACCCCTGCCCGTTTTTCAAGCTCAATGCGCATGCTGGGAGGCTCCCGAATGTGTGTGGACGCCGCCCATCAGCAGGCCGATCTTTTCAAGTGTCATGTCTTCCACCGGATAGGCCTCGGAAAGCTTGCCGTCGGAAATGACCGCGATATTGGTGGCGACCTCGAAGATTTCATCGAGATCCTGACTGATGACGATAACGGCCGAACCCGCCTTTGCCAGATCGACGAGCGCCTGCCGGATACGGCTCGCCGCTCCCGCATCCACGCCCCAGGTCGGCTGGTTGACAACAAGCACGGCGGGCTGACGGTCCAGTTCGCGCCCGACGATGAATTTTTGCAGATTGCCGCCGGACAGCGACCCTGCCAACGGATCGGCCCCGCTTTTACGCACATCCATGATTTCCGAAATGCGCCGCGCCGCCGCCTTGATGGCAGAACCGCGCACGACGCGCAGGAAACCGCCGGTTAGAAACGCCTTGCGGTCGGAGCGCGCCCGCGCCAGCAGCAGATTTTCGGAAAGGCTCATACCGGGAACGGCGGCGTGGCCGTGGCGCTCCTCCGGCACGAAACCGGCGCCCATCAACCTGCGGCCATTGATGCCGAGGCGGCCAACCGGTTTGCCGCGCAGATGGATCGCGTCGTTATTATAAACCGGAAATTCGCCTGAGAGCGCGTCGAACAGCTCGCCCTGCCCGTTTCCGGCCACACCTGCAATCGCCAGCACTTCACCGGCACGCACATTCATGGAAACCGCTTTCAGCGCCACGGCAAAGGGCGTACGTGGCGCAACGGAAAGCCCCATGACCTCGATCTGCGGCTGGCCGAGCGCCTCGCCCGTCGGCCGCGAAACGCTTGCGACATCGCTTCCGACCATCATGCGCGCCAGAGATGCGGGCGTTTCCCTGCGCGGGTCGCAGGCACCCGTCACCTTGCCATGACGCAGAACGGTGGCGCGGTCGCAGATGCGCTGCACCTCCTCCAGCCGGTGGCTGATATAAAGTACGGAACGGCCTTCGGCCTTCAGCTTCGCCAACGTCTCGAACAGCTTGTCGGCCTCCTGCGGCGTCAGCACCGAGGTCGGCTCGTCGAGAATAATGAGGCGCGGGTTCTGCAGCAGGGCGCGGACGATCTCGATCCGCTGGCGCTCGCCGACCGAAAGATCGGCCACATGCGCATAAGGGTCGAGCGGCAGGCCATAGGCGCGCGAAAGCGTTTCGGCCTCTTTGGCGATTTCCTTCAGCGAAATTTTCGGATCAAGGGACAAGGCAATGTTTTCAGCGACCGTCAGCGCCTCGAACAGGGAAAAATGCTGGAATACCATGCCAATGCCTAGCTTCCGGGCCTCGCTTGGCGAGCCTACGGAAACCGGCTGGCCCTGCCAGACAATATCACCCTCGGTTGGCGAAAGGACGCCGAACAGCATCTTGACGAGCGTGGACTTGCCCGCGCCGTTTTCACCCAGAAGCGCATGGATTTCGCCCGGCGCTATATCAAGGTCGATGCCGTTGCATGCGGCGAAGTTGCCGAACAGCTTGGTCAGCTTGCGAACGGACAGGAGAGGCACGGCCTCCGGCGCCATAGTTCCAGTCACGAATTCCCTCTCTACACCGGCCACCCATGCTTTCTTCGAAGCATTTCAACAACCGTGATCATTGTTCCCAATCACATGGCAATACGTATGCAATGCTGCGCGATCATGATTTATTGATAACTGTTTTGCTGCTACGCACAACTGAAAAAGAAGCCGCCTAAATGCAATTTGCACAAGCAATAAACGGCTTTACGCTTTTCTTATTTCGCGCCGAGCGAGGGGAAAAACTGCAATATTCCGCCGATGCAATAGAGATAAAGCCCGCTCGCCACAAAACCGATCACGGCCCAGGTCGGGGTTTCGAAATGCGTCAGCAGCGCATAACCGCCAAGCGCGCACCAGACGAACACGATCGCCAGATTGAGCGGCCGCAATCGTTTCACCCGCACCGGATGCAGAAAATTGATCGGCAGGAACGTCAAGAACACCGAGACGGTAACGACGGCCATGGCCGTGGTGGCACTGGCATCCATGACGAACAGGGTGAACACCACCATGTTCCAGACCACAGGAAAGCCCGAAAAGAAATATTCATCCGTCTTCATGCCCATGTCGGCATAATAGATGGCGCTCGACACCACGATCATGCCGGCTGCCACGAAGGACAGCGGTTCGCCGATCATGCCGCTCTGGTAAAGCGCAAAGGCAGGCAAGAGCACATAGGTGACATAGTCGATGATATTGTCGAGCGTATCGCCAGACCAGTTGGGCAGAACTTCCTTCACCCGAACCTTGCGGGCGATGGGTCCGTCAATGCCATCCACCAGCAGCGCAAGCCCCAGCCACCAGAACATGTCGACAAAGCGGTGTTCGGAGGCAGCAACGACGCCAAGAAACGCCAGAAACGACCCGGACGCAGTCAAAATATGAACGGAAAAGGCGCGGATTTCCGCGTAGGGAACACGCTTATAGTTGAAAATTTTCATGGTCAGCGTCTGCGCCCCGCTTATCATCCGCCCTTGTTCATTCCGGTATGCGGCCATTCACCACGCTTTGCAACCGGCTGATCTGGCTTATCCTAAGACTAATATAGCGCTACAACCAACGAATGTTTACGCCGGGATGTTCCGGGCGCGAAGTGGATTTACCCGCGCAAAGCCTCTATGCTGTGCCGGAAATAACAACGGATCAGGACCATGAGACACTTCGATATCGCCATAACAGGTGCGGGACTTGCGGGCCAGATTGCGGCAATCGCGTTGGCAAGGGCGGGCCGCCATGTGGCGCTTGTCGCGCCTTCCAGCGAAAAGAAGGACCGGCGCACCACGGCGCTGATGGACCAGTCGATCCGCTTCATGGACCGTCTTGGCCTGTGGTCGCGTATCGCCCCTTCCGCCGCGCGCCTTTCCACCATGCAGATCATCGACGGCACCGACCGGCTGTTGCGCGCGCCGACCGTGCAGTTCCGCTCCTCCGAAATCGGGCTCGACGCCTTCGGCTGGAACATCCCCAACGAGGCGCTGCTTGGCGTTCTCAGCCAAGCGGTCGAGCAGGAGCACAATATTACCCGCCTCGACACCACAGCCGAGACGATCGACATCGGCAACGACCGTGTTTCGGTAAC
The DNA here is from genome assembly GCF_030757975.1 of Rhizobium sp. AN73. Taxonomy (NCBI): domain Bacteria; kingdom Pseudomonadati; phylum Pseudomonadota; class Alphaproteobacteria; order Hyphomicrobiales; family Rhizobiaceae; genus Rhizobium; species Rhizobium sp. AN73. The sequence goes on along the minus strand of NZ_JARWME010000002.1, from coordinate 796,091 downwards.
GCTTGGTGACGGCGAAACGCTCTCCGCCGATTTCCTGATCGGCGCGGATGGCAGGAAGTCAATGGTCCGGGACGCGGCCGGCATCGGCGTCAAATCCTGGTCCTATCCGCAGACGGCCATCGTATTGAACTTCAGCCATAGCCGGCCGCACGGCAATGTCTCGACGGAATTCCACACACCCACGGGGCCTTTCACCCAGGTTCCTCTGCCCGGTGACCGCTCCAGCCTCGTCTGGGTCGTCACACCGGCGCAAGCGGAGGAACTAACGGCATTGCCGCTTGAGGCGCTTGGCCTCAGGATCGAGGAGCGCATGCAATCCATGCTCGGCGCTGTTACCGTCGAGGACAGCGTACAGGCATGGCCGCTGTCTTCCATGACGGCGCACCGCTTCGGCAAGGGCCGCGTGGCCCTGATCGGCGAGGCCGCGCATGGTTTCCCGCCCATCGGCGCGCAGGGGCTGAACCTCAGCCTGCGTGACATCATCGCGCTGACCGAACTGCTCGGCGCCGTCTCCGACCGCCCGATTGCGGCGGACGCCGGCAGCAGCTTCGACCGCAAGCGGCGGGCGGATGTCTACACCCGCACCCTCAGCGTCGATCTCCTGAACCGGTCGCTGCTTTCCGATCTCCTGCCGGTGCAGATGGCGCGCGCGGCGGGCCTGCATGTGCTCTCCGGCATCGGCACGCTCAGAAGCATGGTCATGCGCGAAGGCATCGAGCCGGGACGCGGGCTGAAGGCCCTGCCCTCGCTTCTGTTCGGCAGCTTCAAAAAGGCTGGATGAAATAAACCACGCCCGTCAGCGTGAAGACCGAAAGCACCGTCGATATCAGGATCGTCGCCGACGCTCTCTCCTGCCAGACGTGATATTGCTGGCCGATGACGAACACATTCGTCGCGGTCGGCAAGGCTGCAAGCAGCACGGCGGAATAGATCCACACCGGCTCGAACCGCCCGAGCGACGACAGCAAGAAATAGGCCGCGAGCGGATGCAGGATCAGTTTCGCCGGAATGATATAGCTGATTTCGACCGGCACCCGTTTCATGGGTCGCAGCGCCAGTGTCACGCCCATGGCAAACAGCGCGCAGGGTGCTGCTGATTGCGCCAGATAATCCACCAGCCGCTGCACCGCCTCCGGCGGCTGCCATGACAGCGAGGCGGCGAGAAAACCGGCTATGACAGACACGATGAAGGGATGGGTGATGACCTTGCGCGCCACATCCAGCGCAAGCCGTGCCGGCGAGCGCTTGTCACCGCCCGCAACCCCCATCATTGCCGGCGCGACGATGAAATGGGCGGCGTTTTCGAGACAGACGATCAGCGCGACAGGCACCGCCGCCTTTTCACCGAGTGCCAGAAGCGCGATCCCCGGCCCCATATAGCCGATATTGCCGTAGCTCGCCGCGAAACTCTGGATCGTCGTTTCGGCAAGGTTATTCTTCCGCACGAACCGGCCGATCAGGAATACAGCCAAGAAAATGCCATAGGTGCAGGCAAGACTGGCAGCAACGAAATCCATGCGCGCCAGTTCTTCGACCGGGGTTTTCGAAACGAGCTTGAAAAAAAGCGCCGGCAGGGCGGCATAGATGATGAAGGTGTTCAGCCAGCCCATCGCCTCGACCGGCTGTCTGGTGATGCGCGCCGCGCCATAGCCGATGAAGATCAGGCCGAAAAACGGCAACAGCAATCCGACGATATCGGCCACGATCTTTCCCCTGCCTATAATGTCCGCGGCTGGCTTAGCCGATTTTCATCAGGATCGGAAAGGTCTCCTGGAACCAGATCGCCACATTGGTGATGAAACCGGACATGAAGGCAAGACCGGTGAGCACCAAAAGCACGCCCATGAGCTTTTCCACCAGACCGAGATGGCGGCGGAAACGGACGAGGAACCGCATGAAGGAACCGGAAAACGCAGCCGCGATCCAGAACGGCACGGCAAGGCCGAGCGAATAGACCGCAAGCAGCATGGCGCCATCGCCAACCGTATCGCGCGAGGCAGCAATACCGAGGATGGCGCCGAGAACCGGGCCGATGCAGGGCGTCCAGCCAAAGGCAAAGGCCAGACCCATGACATAGGCGCCGGAAAGCGTGGCCGGTTTACCGGCACCCTGAAACCGCGCCTCGCGCGAAAACAGCCCGATGCGGAAGACGCCAAGAAAATTCAGGCCCATCAGGATAATGATGAAACCGCCGATCTTGGCGAGAATATCGAGATTCTGACGCAAAAGCGTACCGATCGTCGAAGCGCCAGCGCCGAGCGCCACGAAGACCGTGGCGAAACCGAGCGTAAAGAAGAAAGCCGAAAACAGCACGGCCTTGCAGATCTCCGGCCGCGGCGCGGTCTCCTCCGTCCTGAACTGCTCGACCGAAACGCCCGCCATGTAACAGAGATAGGGCGGCACCAACGGCAGGACGCAAGGCGACAAAAACGACAGGGCACCGGCCAGAAGCGCGCTGAACAGGGAAATATCGGCAATCAGCAAGAAAGAACTCCAGAATCCGGCAAAGCACTCGCGATTCGTGAGATTCGCTGGCACTTCACGCTCTTGTTTTGGCGCATGTCATTGCTGCAACACGGTTTCACCCGTTTGACCGACATGTCTGAAGCCGCTTTTATCCCCAGTCAGCCCCTCTCTCCAATCACCTTTTCGGGGGTGCGACAAAAAAAACCGGATTGATTGTAGAAACCGCTTTTTTTGGGTTGACCGAACGGATCGCTCTACCTATGTTCCGCGCACTTCCGAAGGGCAACCAAGCCCCGACACGGGAGAGCGTAGCTCAGCCGGTAGAGCAACTGACTTTTAATCAGTAGGTCCAGGGTTCGAATCCCTGCGCTCTCACCACCTTTAATCTTGTTTTTCAATGACTTACGAATGATCCCCATCTTTGATGACGGGATCCTGCACCGAGTCGAGAAAGCTCCGTTCGCGACTTCACGGCGCAAAATTCCCGCACCCATCGCAAGATCGCGTTTGGAATTGAGGGTATCAATACCCGCAGCGAACCACGATCAGACGGCCCGCACCGCAATGATCGCCACTAAAGATAAGCGTACACATACCGCGCAATATTGTCATAGAAACTGGAGAGATAGGCCGGGACCCGCTGGAAGCGGGCGAACTTGCTGCCGCGATATTCGGCGCGGGTACCGACCAGCGTGTCCGGATCGCCGAATGGCAGGAAGTCCTTGTCGGTCACGTAGACATGCGTGCCGTAACCCCAGCCGCATTCCAGCGCCCGGTCAAAAGGCAGCGTCATCGCTCTTGCCGTTTTCAGAAACCGTTCCGCCCCGCCGCGTGAAATGACATAGCAGGCCGACGATCCTTGCGGACCATACACGCAGCGCCCGAGCGTGTCTCCGAGAGCGCTGGTCTTCCTGCCTCTGAAACCGCTGTGGCGGTGATTGGTCAGCTTCACGATGGAATTTTCCGGCATGACTGCGACCAGCGCTTTGACCCGATCGGAGAAGTCAGGCGTGAAGGCAACATCGTCTTCCACGATCACCGCAACGGGCGCATCGGTGGCGAGGAAAATCTCCAGTGCCTTTATGTGGCTGGCGTAACAGCCATATTCTCCGGGCAAGGCATGACGGCCGTTGCGCAGCTCGAAGCCGCGCCTGTTGAAGTCAGTCCATTCGGCAGCGGGAATGTCCTTGCCGTCGACACCTTCCACCGGACGCAGATCCAGCCCGAGACCGGAGGCTCCGTTCAGCATCTTTTCAAGACGCGCACGCGCCCTGGCGATGGAGATGATGTAGACGGGAAAAGCGGAGATCGACAGCATTCAGAAGACACCATGCGCATGGGAGCGGGAAACCGTCTCCTACAGCATGGCGCGCGCCTGTCTGCATATCGCTATTCAAGACCGCAGAATTTCAGGCGCACAACGCACAGGCTTTGATCGCCCGTAAAACCCGGGCGGGCGATTATTTGCGTGGGGCGGTGCGGCGGCAGCGCCAATTCCAGTCTCTGGCTTCACCGGTATCCATGTGAACCGATTCGGTGTGGCAATAGGTGCCGACACCGCCACGCTCAGGAAGCGACCGCAGATAGGACGCAAGCTCCCATTTGGAGACGCCCTTGATCTGGATGTCGGCGGCATCGCAGGTATAGTGCTTCGAACCCTGCCTAATGCCCTTCGGCGGGCGATAACCCGAAGTGACGATGGCCGGGCTGTTATAGTGGCGTTCGACGTCCTTGATCATCTTCACCAGTTCCGGCTTGAAACAGCCGACTTCGACATGATCCGTCTGCAGGAAAAGCCCGTTCGGGGAGACACGGGTCAGGCCGGAGAGCGAGGCGAGCTTCATCAGGCCAGTCGGCTGGTCATCCTCGTCGTCGAGATGCGCATCGTCGAATTCGTCAGACATCACCGAGCGGCCGGAAAGCGCAATACCCATCGTCCTGTCCGGCCCGCCGGGGAGCGCCGCGACCTGCGTATTCTCCGCTGTACCGTTTTCGATCATTTTCGGAAGGCGCTTCTTGGCGGCACCGGCGAAAAAAGCCGCAAGCGTCACGCCCGTGCCTTCACTTTCCTGCCCCGAGCCTGCGCGTTTAGCATCTCCGGAAGGCTGTGCGGCAACGGCAGCCGCCTGTTCCGATGCGTGCTGCGGCACGGGCACCACTTGCCGGTTTTCGCTGTGCTGTTCCGCCGGCACCGGCACCACGACCGGTACTGGTGCGGATACCGGCTGCGGCTGGGCCGCCTGTGCTGGTGCCGAATAAACACTGCTGACGGCGGGGACGATCCCCTGCGATGGCGCGCCGGCTGTGGCGGCAGTACCCGCCGCAACGGCAGGCCTGGTGGAATAGATGCTGGATGTTCCGGCGGAAATCGCCGTCGGTTGCGTCGACAGCCCGCCAATATCGGCGGCGGCGCCATAAGCCTGCGCCGGGCCACCGGGTGTGTGCGGCTGGGCCGGCACGGCCCCGCCGGTTGCCGAGGCCACGGCGGGGTCCACATAATGTCCCTGCTGCTGTTTGGCGGCCGGATTATTGACCGCCGATGCCGCCTGCACCTTCTGCTCGGCGGAGATCGTCGGCTTCTTGGCATTGGCGGCCATGTCGTCATCCGTCACCGCCGAAACGCATCCGGCAAGCCCGAGCAGCGAAACCGCGACAACAAGACGCTGACAGGAAACGCGTCCTTTCGCGCTATCGACAGCTTTCATGGGTGGCCTCCGTATCTTGCATTTACAACAGCAGGACGGGAACGGAATCGTCTGCTTTCTCCAAAACAGGACATGCCGTTTCGATTCGCGGACTATGCCTCAACCTATCCGGACAAGGCAAGAGTGCCCGAAACCGTCGCCGCTGGCCGGTAAAAACCCTACCAGGAACCGGTATTCGGCATAGATATCCACGGTTCGGCTGGTGCGAGGCTTTCGCCCTTTTGCAGGATTTCGAAGGAAATGCCGTCCGGCGAGCGGACGAAGGCCATGTTTCCGTCACGCGGCGGCCGGTTGATCACGATGCCGTTTTGCTGAAGGTGGGCGCAGTAGTCGTAAATATTGTCGACCTCATAGGCCAGGTGCCCGAAATTGCGTCCGCCGGTGTAATCCTCGGTGTCCCAATTGTAGGTGAGTTCGAGGCACGGCGCCTTTTTTTCGCGAGCCGCAGCAATATCGTCGCGCGCGGCAAGAAAAACCAGAGTGAAACGGCCTTTTTCGTTTTCGATCCGGCGTATTTCCTCAAGACCCAGCAGGTCGCAATAGAATTTCATTGATTCGCCAAGGTCTTTGACGCGAACCATCGTGTGCAGATACCGCATTTTCTTCCTCTCCAATACGCATTCCGGGGGCATAAACGCATGATCGCAAGCCCCGGACAAGGACGGCGACATAAAAGCAGCTGAGCAAATCAAAAACTAGGGCTTGCGTGAAACCGTTACCAAGATGTTAATCTGGTACACAGGAATCAGTTGTCCGGTGTATGGCGCGTAATCGAGGGGTTGGCAGGATATGGCTGATAGGATGTCATCGAAAACAATAGTCGATGTCGAGGACCTTTCGGCCGATGCCGTGGACCTGATCGAAATCACTGGTGCCGTAAAATGGTTCGACGTTGCCAAGGGTTTCGGCTTTATCGTGCCTGACAATGGCATGCAGGACGTGCTGCTGCATGTCTCCTGCCTGCGCCGCGACGGATATCAGACCATTCTCGAGGGTACACGTATCGTCGCCCTCATCCAGCGGCGTGATCGCGGCTTTCAGGCTTTCCGTATCCTGTCGATGGATCAGTCCACCGCCATTCACCCGTCGCAGCTGCCGCCGGTGCGCACCCATGTACAGGTAACGCCCTCAAGCGGCCTTGAGCGTGCCATCGTCAAGTGGTTCAACCGCACCAAGGGTTTCGGCTTCTTGACGCGCGGCGAAGGCACCGAGGATATTTTCGTGCATATGGAAACGCTGCGTCGTTTCGGCCTCACGGAACTGCGCCCCGGCCAGGTGGTGCTGGTGCGTTTCGGCGATGGCGACAAGGGTTTGATGGCGGCGGAAATCCACCCCGACAACCCGGCTCCGATCGGGATGTCCCACTAATGACCGTCCTGTTTCGCAACATGATCAAGAGCGCCGTTCTGGCGCTTCTTTTTTTCACGCTTGCAGGCGTTGCGCAGGCTCAGCAGTTGCAGACATTCCAGTCCGAGCCGCTGACGATAGAAACCGCCTCCGGAGAAGTCCACGAATTCGCAGCGGAACTGGCGCTCGACAACGACCAGCGCGAACAGGGCCTGATGTTCCGCAAGTCCATGCCGCTTGAAAGCGGTATGTTGTTCGACTTCGGCAAGGAGCGCGACGTGGCCATGTGGATGAGGAACACTCTCATTCCGCTCGACATGCTGTTCATCGCCCAGGACGGGCGCATCACCCATATCCACGAAAACGCGGTTCCCCATTCGGAAGCGATCATCAGCTCCCGCGGGGCGGTAAAATTCGTGCTGGAATTGAATGGCGGCACTGCCAAACGCTACGGCATCAAACCGGGCGACATGGTCCGCAGTGCGCAAATCGGCAACCGGAAATGACGTTGCCGCGTTACTGCGTCTGAAACAAGCCGGACGATGTTTCGCCCGGCTGACACGATGTCAGTAGACCGGCTCGATATGGCTCAAAATCCGGCAATTGGAAATGGATGCGGCAAGATTGATGGCGATGTCGATCGCCTCGACCGAATCGGCCGTTCCCTCAAGATAGATCACGTCATTTTCGACGCTTGCGGAAATCCGCGACTTCTCAAGACCCGACTCGAAGGCCAGCGCCGAGGTGATCGCCTCGCATACACCCGCCATGCGGTCTCCAAAGAAGCTTTCCTGAATGCCTGACAAATTGAACATGTGCGTTCTCCTTCTTACGGATATTACAACGCCCGAATCGCGGTTTTGTTCATCTCCGGTTCATCATTCCGTTCATCTTCCATTCATCTTGGCAAATTGAAACCCCCTGACCGATCACATTTTAGGTGATCGGGAACCATTTCGTGAGGTGAGCATTTCGCGCATGGGAATGAAGTTTGCCGTCAAGGCGCGTGAAACAGGGAGGAAATGACATGCTGATTAACAGAACGGAGCCGTGTCACCACGCCTTGTGGATGAAGCCGGTGGCGATCCACCTGCCGCTGTCCGCAGCCGTGGAGATCTACAGCCCTCTGGTCGCGCTGGACATGCTGATGTACCGCTGGCCAGAGGAACACGGCCCCGAATATGAAGACGCGCGCAGGAACTGCCTCGATGCCATCGCCGGAAAGTGCGACATCGAAAAAGCGCGGGAATCGTTTCTCGTCGCAAGCAGCCACGCGCATATTCTGAACATCCACTAGGGCGTAATGCCGATCGTTGAGTACGTATTCTCGACACAATATCAGTAGCTTACGTTGGTGATATCCGGATGATCGACAGGCCGTCGATCAGCGTTCATCACCATGCCGCCAAAGGTCAAAAAAAGGGCGATCCAGTGACATGGATCGCCCGTTCGGTTGAAGCGCTGCTTCGTCCTGATCAAATCACCAGGCGCAGAGGGATCGGGACGTTGGCGTCAAATATACCGTCTCGATTTTACGCCAGCACAGGCCGTCCATATGCGGATAGATTTCGTTCGTCCAATCGGTGTTTTGACGTAACCGTTCCTGATAGCGCGTCACACCCGCCTCGTCCTGGTGGCATTCGAACCAGACAAAAACGGTCTCTCCTTCGCGAACCGGCAGCCGGCGAAAACCGTTCGCGCTTTGCTCGGTAACAAACGCGGCATCAACCCGTGCGCCCGCTTCCTGAATGACCGGGAGTGCGCGATCGAAAAAGTAACGCGCGAAATCGCCGTCTTTCCCGGGCGCCAGCGAACAGGTATTCGCGATGACGATGCCTCCCGCCTGTGGCCGCTGCGTCTCCTCTTCCCTCGACACATTGCCCGCGAAGGGCTGCACGGCACCGGCCGATTTCAGCAGCAGCACATTGTCCGAGTTGAGCATGGTTGCGTTTGCTTCCGACCCGAATTGTTTCCAGATGGGTCCCGTATAGAAGGATTGAAGCGCTTCCGTCCGTGCTTCCATGTCCCGGAAAGAGCGCACCCAGACGAAAGCATCGGGATCGTCAAGATCACGAAACTCGGCCACGACACCCATGCCCAACGCTTCCTGCGGCTCAACAAATTCCCTGTCGAACAGGCTGATCAATGGCTCCCGGCCTCCGGGGAGGAGCCGATAGCGGCGGAGTTCAAATATCGTGTGGGGTTCCATTTTTTCTCCTGACAGGTCAATCGTCCTGTTTTAAAAAGAGGATGATTGACCTGTTTTGTCAAGATGCTATTGTGCGCAAAATTCCTTTGGAGGTGCATGATCGAAAACAGAAGAACAAATGACCCTCAGGGCGTGCGCCGCCGCATCGTCGACACCGCCTATGATGCCTTCGTCAGACAGGGTTACATCGCAACCGGGATGATGGAGATCCGCGAAAAGGCTTCCGTGTCCGGCGGTGCCATGGCGCATCATTTTCCGGCAAAACGCGAACTCGGGCTGGCGGTTATCCGCGATCGGGTGAGCCACGCCGTTCAGCAGACGTGGATTGAGCCGCTGGATACATGTGTCGATGCGCCTGCCGCCATCGCTATGATTTTCGAGGGTATAATCGGCGAATTGGCCGACAAGGGCGCGGTTTCCGGCTGTCCGCTCAACAACATGGCTATGGAAGTCTCCCCCCATGATCCGGAAATGCGTGTTGCTCTCGGTGAAATTTTCACTACATGGCACGATGCCTTGTCTGCAAAACTTCAGGCTGACCTAGCGTCAGGACGCGCAAGCGACATCGACCCGAACCGTCTGGCGACGCTGGTAATCGCCACCTATTCCGGTGCCATGGCGATGGCAAAAGCACATCAGAATGTTCGTCCGCTGGTCGATTCCCGGACGGAACTGGCAGCACTTCTGGCACTGAAATATCATGCGGCGCCTCCTGCCGGTTAACGCGCCGTTTTCAGCTCATCAGAGATGGTTTGACCCCGCTTCTCCGCCATTGCTCGCCTGGACACCCAAGGCCACACCCTGCCCTACTGCGGGCGATGACATGTAACTGTCACTCAAACGTTATAATCCGCAGTGACGAATTCCATGGAATCGGTTGGCGGAAAAACCGCTGAGAGCTTGGGAGTGGAACTGGCCAGCATGGAAACTGTTTTTGCCCTTTGCGCAATTCTCCTCCTCGCCTTCAATCTTCTCGGCGTCGTTCTGGCCGGCTGGCGCCTGACGCGGCACGACACGGAAAGCGCGCTTGTGCGGCAAAAACCGCCGGTCTCGCTGGTGGTACCGCTACGCGGCGTCGAAAACTTCACGCCACTCACACTGTCACGGGCGTTTCAGCTCAACTGGCCGGATTACGAATTGCTGTTCTGCGTCGCCGACGAATTCGATCCGGTCATCGAAGAAGTACGCAAGGCAAGCGCCGCTTTCCCGGCGGTTTCGGCACAATTGCTCATCGGCGATGACCGCATCAGCGCCAATCCGAAACTGAACAATTGCGTCAAGGGCTGGCGCGCTGCCCGGCACGAATGGGTCATTCTTGCCGATTCTGAACGTGCTGATGCCGCAGTCCTATATCGCAACGATGATGTCGGCCTGGCGACGCGATAGCGGACTGGTCTGCTCGCCGCCGCTCGGCTCCCGGCCCACGGGCTTCTGGGCGCATGTGGAATGCGCCTTCCTCAACGGCTCGCAAGGCCGCTGGCAATATGCGGCCGAAGCGATCGGCATGGGCTTCGCGCAGGGCAAGTCGATGTTGTGGAACAAGCCGTTTCTGGAAGAACGTGGCGGCATTCGCGCTCTGGCCGCCGAAATCGCCGAAGACGCCGCCTCCACGAAACTGGTCAGAAACGCCGGCCGCAAGGTGCATCTGGTCTCGGCCCCGTTCGAACAGCCGCTCGGCCAGCGCCATGCCGGTGAGATCTGGTCGCGGCAGACCCGCTGGGCACGGCTGCGGCGCGTGACCTTCCCGCAATATTTCGCCCCGGAAATCCTGACAGGCGCGCTGCCCCCGCTTCTCTTCGCACTCGCTGCCGCCGTTGTCGCGGATGCGAATCTTGCCGTCACCGCTATTGCCGTTCTCGCCATCATGTATGGTCCGGAACTGGCGCTTGCCGCCTTCAACCGGTGGCCTGTGTCCATCTACACACTGCCTGCCATGATCGCGCGGGATGTCATCATGCCATTCGTCTGGGCACGCAGCTGGATCGGCAGCGCAGTCGCCTGGCGCGGCAATGTCATGACGATCGGCACAGCCGAAAGCACATTGGCCGGCCCATCGGCGGATTGAACGAAAGCTTTTCTTTGAGGGGGTTACGCCAACAAGCGAATGTTTCGCTTTAAATGGTCGGAGTGGAGAGATTCGAACTCCCGACCCTCTGGTCCCAAACCAGATGCGCTACCAGACTGCGCTACACTCCGCCGAGGCGATGGCTGGGGAATACACGGTTCACCCGAAGTCCGCAACAGGGAAATTCATCTTTGTTCAGCCCATTGTCTCTATCGTGGAAAACTCATGCAAAACGGCAGGACCGCGAATAGGCAGCAAGGGATAATCGTCTTGACTCTCACATGAAGTCAGTCCATTTCAAATTCAGCGTTCCTGACACGATTTGGTTATTCTATTCAGGTACGTGAATAGTAATCTGGGGCGAGACGCCCCGCCGCCCAACCGGAGCAGTTTCGACATGTCTGCGAAGATTTACCGCCCTGCAAAGACCGCCATGCAATCCGGCACGGCGAAAACCAATGTCTGGGTTCTGGAATTCGACGCCGAGGTCCCGCGCAAGATCGATCCGATCATGGGATACACCTCAACAACCGACATGAAGCAGCAGGTCAAGCTGACATTCGAGACGCAGGAACAGGCCGAAGCCTATGCACAGCGCAAGGGCATCGAATACCGCGTCATCCAGCCGAAAGAAGCCACCCGCAAGGTTGTTTCCTACACGGACAATTTCCGTTTCAGCCGCACCCAGCCCTGGACGCATTGAAGACGACGCACTGAACGATTTTCCGCCGGAGTATCATACCCGGTAGACGGCCCCTTAGCTCAACTGGATAGAGCAACTGCCTTCTAAGCAGTAGGTCGCAGGTTCGAGTCCTGCAGGGGTCGCCACTTCTTCTCACATTATCCGTGAATGACTGGTTTGGGTCCTATCGCAGACACGGTATCAGTCTGGGCTTGCACCTCGGCTATTCTTTATCTTTCTCCATCTCAGGAGATAACCAAAGCCCGGTCCAATCAGCATCCCGCCTATAACCCACTCGGCCAAAGTCAGGGGTCGCTCATCCGGATCGTGGCCAGTCACGTAAAGGAAGAGAAAAAACGCGACCACGCCGCAAATCAAGAGTGTGACCGGAAAAAACAGACTGTTGCGAAAGTCGCTCATATAACCCACCTCCCTTAGCGATGTTGATAACGGTATTGGGTATGAACCTGTTGGCAAGTGGCTTTTATAGTAACGATGGCAAATGATGACACGAGCATCTCTGCGCCAACTGCCGTCATTGGAATAATGACAATTCAAGAGCGCTAACGCCGCCCGCTTCGGCAAACTCCTTCGCCCTACCCCTGCCCGAAAAACGTGAAATACCCCCAGGCGGCCACGAAAAATGCGATGATGGCGGCGATTGTCAGGGCTTTTTTCGATTTCGGCCCGAGCGGCTGGCGCGGTTTTTTCGGCGGTGCCGGTTTGCGGAACTTCACCACATTGTCGTTCATTCTATCATCGTCCTGCATGTCGCTGCTGAAACCGGCGCCACCTCAATGGCATCGGCCTTTCCAGATTTATATCTACCAGATCAGAGCTATCATAAATATTACCAAGTTTTCACTTCCCCCTTTGGGCAAGCTATGTCACTTCCCACAATCAGAGGAATACAAACAGCGATAGACGGACCGGAAAACAGGGGTGGAAACAATCCTCTGTAGTATTTTGAATTTTGCGGGTGATGAAAATGAATGACGCCAACACCAATGGTCGCGACACGGAAAACAGCCAGCCCGATCTGCGCGACATTCTGGGCGCAAACAGGTCAGGCAGGAAGAAGAAGTCGCGCCGTTATCTCTATGCCGCAGCAGCCCTCGTGCTGATCGGTGGCGGCCTTGGCTATTATTACCAGTCGCGTGCCGCAGGCGTCGCCTACACCTACACCACGGAAGCGGCGCGGCAGGGTGATCTTTCCGTCATAGTCACCTCCACCGGCTCGGTGCAGCCGACGGATCAGGTCGATATATCGAGCGAATTGTCCGGCACCGTGCGCAAGGTCAACGTTACCTACAACACGCCGGTCAAATCAGGTGATATCCTGGCGGAACTGGACACCAACAAGCTGGAGGCCGACGTGCAGAGCGCCCGCGCCAAGCTTGCCTCCGCCAAAGCCAACGTGCTGAAGGCGCGCGCCGATCTCGGCTCGGCAAAGACCTCGATGGAGCGTCTGCGGTCCCTCGTGCAGAACCGGGTGTCCAGCCAGCAGGATCTGGATGCCGCGCAGTTCAGCCATGATGCCGCCGCCGCCACGCTGCAGGTCAACGAGGCGACCGTGCTTTCCGCCGAAGCGGATTTGCGGCTCGCCGAGGTCAATCTCGGCAAAGCGAAGATCGTCTCGCCCATCGATGGTGTCATCCTCACCCGCAGCGTCGATCCCGGCGCCACCGTCGCCTCCTCGCTCAACGCCCCGGTTCTTTTCACCATCGCCGGCGATCTGCGCCATATGGAATTGCAGGTGTCAGTGGATGAGGCCGATGTCGGCAAGGTCGAGACCGGGCAGAAGGCCACCTTCAACGTCGATGCCTATCCCGACCGCAGCTTCCCGGCGGAGATCGAAACCGTGCGTTTCGCTTCCGAGACGGTGTCGAACGTAGTGACCTACAAGGGCATATTGACTGTCGACAATGAGGAATTGCTGCTTCGCCCCGGCATGACGGCGACGGCCAATATCATTGTCGAGGAAATCAAGGACACGCTGCTGGTGCCGAATTCGGCGCTTCGTTATACGCCGCCGCGCGAATCCGCCTCCCGTGGCGGTGGGTTGATGAGCCTGTTCCGCCCTCCCCGCATGGGTCGGTCGCAGAACCGCGATGCCAGCCAGGCGGCAACGGGTAAAAGAACGGTCTGGGTGCTGCGCAACAATGCACCGGTATCGGTTCCGATCGAAACCGGCTCCACCGATGGCCAGCATACCGTGGTAAAATCGGGCGAGTTGAAAGCCGACGATCTGGTGATTACCGACGCAACGGCCCGTAACGCCGGCTGACGGAGGAAAACCGCATGCAACAGCCGCCGCTCATCGAATTCCGCAACGTCGTCAAGCAATATGGCCGTGGCGAAGCGACGATCCACGCGCTTGATGGCGTCAGCCTGTCCATTCGCGAGAAGGAATTCGTCGCCATCATGGGTCCATCCGGCTCGGGCAAATCCACCTCGATGAACATCATCGGCTGTCTGGATGTGCCGACGGCAGGCGAATATCTGTTTCAGGGCGTGCCGACCAGCGGTTTCGACAATGAACACCTGACGCTGCTGCGCCGCCATATGCTGGGTTTCGTGTTTCAGGGTTTCAATCTTCTCTCACGCACCTCAGCGGTGGAAAATGTCGAGCTGCCGCTGATCTATCGCGGCATGAAGGCCTCGGAACGGCGCGCACGCGCCATGGAGGCGCTGGCACAGGTGGGACTGAAGGGCCGCGAGGATCATACCACGCAGGAGCTTTCCGGCGGTCAGCAGCAGCGTGTGGCCATTGCAAGGGCCATTGTCACCCGCCCCGCCCTGCTTCTGGCTGACGAGCCGACCGGCAATCTCGATACGAAAACCAGCGCCGAGATCATGGAGCTGATCACCGCGCTCAACCGCGACAGGGGCATTACGGTCGTCATGGTCACGCATGAAGAGGATATCGCCGCCCATGCCGGCCGCCTCCTGCGCTTCGTCGATGGGCATCTTGCCTCAGACAGCGCGGCGGAAGAAAAGGAGACATCCGATGTTCTTTGAAACGTCGCGTCTTGCGTTGCGCGCCATCAGCCGCAACCTGTTGCGCTCATTCCTCACCGTGCTCGGCGTCGTCATCGGCGTCGCCGCCGTCATCGCCATGGTCACCATCGGCAACGGCACGACCGAACAGGTGAAATCGGAACTGTCGCGGCTCGGCACCAATATGCTGTTCGTGCGCCCCGGCCAATTCGGCCCCGGCCGCGCCAGCACCGAGGCCAAACGCTTCGATGACCGCGATGTCGAGGCCATCCGCAACCAGATATCAGGCATTCGTGCCGTTGCCCCACAAAACCGCAGCTCCGCCGCGACAGTCATTTTCGGCGGCAAGAACCACCAGACCAGCGTCATCGGCACCACCAATGATTATCTCGTGGCACAGGATTGGACGATTGCGCTCGGCCGCGACTTCCAGCCGGCTGAAGATCGCGGCGGGCAGATCGGCTGCATCATCGGTGAAACGGTGCGGCAGGAACTGTTCGGTGCGGAAAACCCTGTCGGACAGACGATCCGCGTCAGCAACATCTCCTGCCCCGTCATCGGCGTTCTGGCGAGAAAAGGCCAATCCGGCCTCGGTGACGATCAGGACGACACGATCATCATGCCGCTGAAGATCCACCAGCGGCGCATCGGCGGCACCACCACCATTTCCTCGATCATGGTCTCGGCACAGGATGGCGTTTCGACCGCAAAGGTGCAGAGCGACCTGCAGAACCTGCTCAGGGAACGCCGCCGCATCGGCATCGGCCGCGAGGATGATTTCACCGTCAACGACATGACGCAGATTGCCTCCGCCATGACCGGCACGACGACGCTGCTGACCGGGCTTCTGGGCGCGGTCGCCGCCGTCAGCCTTCTGGTCGGCGGTATCGGCATCATGAACATTATGCTGGTTTCGGTGACGGAACGCACCCGCGAGATCGGCATTCGCCTCGCTATCGGCGCGCTGGAGAAACAGGTGCTGACGCAGTTTCTGGTGGAAGCGGTGATGCTCTCCGCCTTCGGCGGCACCGTCGGCATCCTGACCGGCCTTGGCCTTGCCTATGGCGTCGTCAACTATCTCAACGTGCCCTTCGTCACCAGCCCGTCGATCATCCTCCTCGCCTTCGCCTTCTCGGCGGCCATCGGGGTGATTTTCGGCTATTTCCCGGCACGGCGGGCAGCGAGTTTGAGCCCCATCGAAGCGCTGCGGCACGAGTGAAACGGATACTTTAAGTTTCTGAAAAAGCGAGGGTAAAACAGGCGCCCTTCACATGGATCGCGCCATTGTGCAGCTCCATGATTTCCTTCACGAGATTAAGTCCGAGGCCGGTTCCGGAACTGCTGGGCAGAAGCCGATTGAACGGTTCAAAGATGTCCTCCAGATTTTCCGGGGGTATTCCCTTTCCCTCGTCCGAGACTGTGATCGAGCGGTTTTTCGAAACCGTGACCCGGATGGTTCCCGCGCCACCGCCATGATCGATGGCATTCTGGATGAGGTTGGTGACTGCGCGTTCGATAGCCATCTGGTCGCCCTGGACAACGACTTTGTCGCCGTCCGGCTCAAAGGACATTTCATAACCCGCTGCAAATGCCAGAGGGGCAAGATCGAGCACGACGCGACCGGCAACGTCAACGAGATCGACAGGCAGACGCTGTACGGAAGCGTGATTGAGCCTTTGAAGATCGAGAAGCTGGCCGCTCAGATTTGCCAATCTCGACGTATCCTGCAAAAGTCGCGTCTTTTCAGGGCTTTGAGGCAAAGCCGCGATACGCGCGCTCAAAATCGCAACCGGCGTCCTCAATTCGTGAGCGGCCTGCGCCAGAAAACGGTCGCGGATCGCGTGTCCCTTGTCCAGCCGGCTCAACGCATCATTGATCGCCGTGACAAGCGGCCGGATTTCATCCGGAACTTCGCTCGCCGATATGCGAACTCCCCTTTTGTCATAGGTGATTTGCCCGGCCTGATCGGCAGCCTGTTTGATACCCGTCAGGGCAAACCGGACGACGAGCGGCGTCATCGCGAGAGCGGCCAGAACCATTGCCGCCAGAACCGGAAAGATAACCGTCAGCATTCCCGCGGAGATTCCCGTCAGCAGTCGCTTGACCGAAATCCGGCCTTGCGTGCCGGTGAATATCTGCACGTCGCCGGCTTCTGTTTCCTGCCATTTGACAATCGCATCCGGGCGATTGGCGCGTCCGGACTGATTGGTCAGCCGCGCATCGCTCACATGGTCCAATATGGCCACGGTTTGCGCAAACGCCGGAGGAATGACGCCCTCAACGAGTTCCTGACCGTTTCTGTCGCGCACGACAAACCAGAGGTCATGCACGTCGGCCCGCAACTGTTTTAAATCAGGGGTTTCGACAAGCGCCAGCTTGCCATCGTGATCGCGAATGAGAGCATCCTTGAGCACATCGATATTGCCGCCCTCATAGTCCTCGATCAGGTAGCCCGAACCCCAGAGACCACCGACGATGACGGCCAGCACGGACATGATGATAAGAGTTTCAAAGATGACCAGACGGCTGACGAGACGCCATTTCAGCGATCGGGCGCTCCAGAGCCTCATTCCGTTTCCCGCAACAGGTATCCAAGCCCCCTGACGCCGTTGATCGTCACGCCGGCATTCGCATCCGACAGTTTGCGGCGCACCCGGGAGATATGCGTGTCGAGTGCGTTTGAATCAATTTCGTCATTCATGCCGAAAACGGCCTCCATGAGCGTCTCACGTTGCACCATGCGGCCCATGCGCCGCGACAGGGCTTCGAGTACGAGAACCTCCCGCCGCGGCATTTCAACCCGCTCGCCGGAAACCCATGCCTCACGATGCGCGAAGTCAAACTCCAGAGCGCCGATCTTCGCCACGTCCGGCGCCAGGCTGGATGGCCGGCGCAGCAGAGCGCGAACCCGGGCAAGCAGCTCTTCAATCGCAAAAGGTTTTCCAAGATAGTCGTCGGCACCGTTTTGCAGACCCGCAACCCGATCATCGAGATCGCCTCTGGCCGTCAATACGAGCACAGGAATGGTTTGTCCCCTCGCCCGCAATCTCGGCACCAGTGACAAACCATCGCCATCGGGAAGTTGACGGTCAAGCACCAGAACATCGTGCACATTCTCTTTCAGCATGTGTTCGGCAGCTCCAATCGTTGAAACGCTGTCAACAATCATGTTTTGCCGAGTGAGAACGTTGCAAAGAGCGACCACCATCTCCTCTTCATCCTCCACCAACAATACCCGCATCTCGGCCCCCGGTGTCCGTTGATTGTTCAATCGAGCGCTAATATCGCCTTGTACATTGAGGCTACCTTGCATGGATGCACAAGCGGACCGTTCTTTTGCAATGCGTAAATCCGCAGCGGCGCGCAGCATGACACGCTGCCTCAATCTGGAGGTTGCATCCGTTTCTTCGTCACTCACAACACACGCGAGGAAACACCGTGAAACCAACCCTGCACGATGGCCTGTCAACAGCCTCTACGCTGCCCCGTTCCTTTTACAACCTCGGAGCGTCCCATGTCAGTCTCTGATCTGCTCCCGTTTTTGCGATCCTGGGTTCGCAATCCGCTTCGAACCGCGGCAATCATGCCCTCCGGCCCTGCCGTATCGGCACTCATGACGCAGGAAATCCATGCCGACATGGGGCCGGTGCTGGAGCTTGGCCCCGGTACGGGACCATTTACCCGTTCACTTCTCGAACGGGGCATCCCGGAGGCTCAACTCACGCTGATCGAGTATAGCGACGAATTCACCCGTCTTTTAAAAGGCCGTTTTCCCCAGGCCCGCATTCTTCAGATGGACGCCGCACGGATCGGCGAGGCCGATCTCTTTGAAACAGGAACAGTCGGTGCAGTGGTCAGTGGGCTCGGGGTGCTCACCATGTCTCCGAGACAGGTGAAGGGCATCCTCATCGGCGCGTTCAAATACCTGCGGCCCGGAGGATCCTTTTACCAGATCACCTATGGCGGACGCTGCCCGGTCTCCTCAGCACTCCTCGACCGTCTGGATCTCGAAACCAGTTTTGTCGGACGCACCGTGCGCAACGTTCCACCCGCATCGGTTTACAGGATCAAGCGCAGTTCTTGCCCCTCTGCCGCGGAGTGAAGGCTATGGATACTCTCAACTGGTTCGCACCACTGCTCGGTTATGGCTTCAGCGGTATCGTCTGCCTGGCAGTACTGGAAAAATTCGTACCTCTTTTTCCATCCTATCTGCTGCTCATGCTTCTCGGCATGGCCATTGGCGATGTTCATGGCCTTGTTAATACGATCGCAGCCGCCACGGCCGGCTCTACTCTTGGCGCAATATGCTGGTACTCCATCGGCAAATTCTGGGGGGCCGACCGTGTAGTCAGTATAGTCAGGCGGTATGGACGCTATCTCTTCGTCAGCCCGCAATTCTATGACCGAATGACGAATGCCTATCGCCGGAACCATTTCTGGGTGACGCTGTCAGGACAACTCATACCCGCAGTGCGCATTTATCTTGCACTACCCGCCGGCGTTCTGCGGCTCCATTTCCCGAGTTTCGCGGCTGCGACCAGCATCGGGAGCCTGCTGTGGAACGCCACTTTCCTGTGCCTCGGATACGGTATCCGGGCGTCGCACTATGATCCGGTCAAGGTGGGTTTCTGGGCAGCCATATGTCTTGTTTGCGCGGAAGCACTGATTGCCTCTTCAATCGCAATTTACAAACGGGCGTATCGATGACTTTGCGGAATGTCCGATTGTATCATGCTCAATGATCAGAGCAGGAAGCAGAATCGATTTTCGACGGGAACAATGCGCAGATTGAAAGTGTCAGTGCGTCCTTTATCCATCCGAAAGAACGCAAGTCGCCCGAAACCGTCCAGCCGTTTCGGGTGACATGCCCTAAATCAAACGCTGGCCTCTGCCTCGCGCTGCTTGGCAAGCGCCGCCAGATCGGCAGGCTTCAGCTCAACCGATTCGCCGCAACCGCAGGCGGATGTCTGGTTCGGGTTATTGAAGGTAAAGCCGGAACGCATCTTGGTTACTTCGAAATCCATCTGGGTGCCGAGCAGATAAAGCACGGCAGAGGGCTGAACCCAGACCCTGGCGCCTTCGAATTCGACCAGGTCATCCTTCGCATCCGCTTCGGTCACGAGGTCGATGGTATATTCCATGCCCGCGCAGCCACCCTTCTTGATACCGACGCGCACGCCCTTGGCATCCGGGCCGGAATTTTCGACGATTGCTTTAACGCGCGAGGCGGCAGCCCCGGTCATGGTCATGATCGCAAAGCCCATCGGCTCATTCTCCTTCGACAATCGAGTTCAAGGCTCGATGTTCACGGATTTGAATTTAGTAGTGCTTGAAGGCGCCATCAAGCGAGAGCGCCTGTCAAAATCACGTCAGTCTCAATACCAGCCGACAGCGACCTGCGCCTCTTCCGACATGCGCTCCGGCGTCCACGGCGGATCGAAGGTCATTTCAACCGCAACACCGGAAACACCCTCGACGGCGCCCACGGCATTTTCCACCCAGCCCGGCATTTCGCCCGCCACCGGGCAACCCGGGGCCGTCAGCGTCATGACGATCTTGACCATCCGGTCGTCTTCGATATCGATCTTGTAAATCAGGCCGAGTTCGAAAATATCGGCCGGAATTTCAGGGTCGTAGACGGTCTTCAGTGCCGAGATCACGTCATCGCTGAGACGCGCCAGCTCGTCGGGCGGAATGGAAGATGGCTTTGCCGTCTCTTCGGTCGCGTCGGGTGTCTTTGCAGTGGCTTCCGCAGTCATGGTCTGATCCTCAATCCTGATCTCTTTGTTGGCGACATCAGGCGAAAAATTTGCGCGCATAGTCCAGCGCCTCAACAAGAGAGTCTACTTCGGCGCGGGTATTGTAAAGGCCGAACGATGCCCGGCATGTGGAGGTGACGCCAAACCGTTTCAAGAGCGGCATGGCACAATGGGTGCCGGCACGCACGGCAACGCCGCGCCGGTCAATCACCATCGAGACGTCATGGGCATGAATGCCCTCAAGTTCGAAGGAGAAGATGCCGCCCTTATCAGGTGCATTACCGATGATGCGCAGCGAATTGACCTCGCGCAGCCGCTCAGCGGCGTAAGCCGCAAGATCGGCCTCATGTGCTGCTATCGCGGCGCGACCGAGATTGTCCATATAGTCAAGCGCGTAACCCAGACCGATGGCCTGCACGATCGGCGGCGTACCCGCTTCGAAGCGATGCGGTGGCTCGTTATAGGTCACATTGTCTTCGGAAACGTCGAGGATCATCTCCCCACCGCCCTGGAACGGCCGCATCTCGCGCAAGCGGTCAGCCTTGCCGTAAAGCACGCCGATGCCCGAGGGACCGTAAAGCTTGTGGCCGGTCATGACATACCAGTCGCAGTCGATATCGCGCACATCGACCGGCATGTGAACAGCGCCCTGGCTGCCGTCGACCAGCACCGGAATGCCGCGCTCATGGGCGATGCGGCAGATTTCCTTGACCGGCACGATGGTGCCGAGCGCATTCGACATATGGGTGATGGCGACGAGCTTGGTGCGCTCCGTCAGGCTCTTTTCGAAAGCCTCGATATGGAACGCGCCGTCATCATCAACAGGCACCCAGACGAGCTTGGCGCCCTGCCGTTCGCGGATAAAATGCCACGGCACGATGTTGGAATGGTGCTCCATGATCGAGATGACGATCTCGTCGCCCTCGCCGATCTTTGGCATGCCGTAACCGTAAGCGACCGTATTGATCGCTTCTGTCGAGGATTTGGTGAAGACGATCTCGTCCACCGAACCGGCGTTCAGGAAACGGCGCACCTTTTCACGCGACGCCTCATAGGCATCGGTTGCGGCATTGGAGAGGAAATGCAGGCCACGATGCACATTCGCATATTCATTGGAATAAGCATGCGAAATGGCGTCGATCACCACCTGCGGCTTTTGAGCGGACGCGCCGTTGTCGAGATAGACAAGCGGCCTGCCATAGACCTCGCGCGAAAGGATCGGAAAATCCTTCCGCACGGCTTCAACGTCATAGGGGGCCGCCAGCGCGGCGCGTTCGCTCTCAGGCATGATGTTCCAGCCAGCTGGAGATGATGGCCTCCAGCGCCTCTACCAGATTTTCTTCTTCCAGTTCTTCGGCGATTTCCGCGACAAAGGCGTTGACGAGCATCGCCCGCGCCTTGGCCCGCGGCACGCCACGCGCCATCAGGTAATAAAGATGGTTGTCGTCGATATCGGCAACCGTCGCACCGTGACCGCACTGAACGTCGTCTGCGAAGATTTCAAGCTCCGGCTTTGCCGAGAACTCGCCATCGTCAGACATCAGCAGCGTATTGCACGCCATCTTCGCATCGGTCTTCTGGGCATCGGGCGCCACCCGGATCATGCCCTGGAAAATGCCCTTTGCACGGTCGAACACAACATTGCGGAACACTTCCGTCGAAGTGGTGTTCGGCACG
The DNA here is from genome assembly GCF_030757975.1 of Rhizobium sp. AN73. Taxonomy (NCBI): domain Bacteria; kingdom Pseudomonadati; phylum Pseudomonadota; class Alphaproteobacteria; order Hyphomicrobiales; family Rhizobiaceae; genus Rhizobium; species Rhizobium sp. AN73. The sequence goes on along the minus strand of NZ_JARWME010000002.1, from coordinate 774,181 downwards.
TTGTGGCCAAGAACCATCGTCACGTCGGTATGCGTTTCGCCGCCCAGCAGGTTGACGCCGCGAACGATGAGGTCAGTACCCTCGCCGTCCACGTCGATGCGCAGTTCCTGCCGCACCAGCTTGCCGCCGGCGTTGATCACGAACAGGCGAATCTTGGCATCCGCGCCGATTTTCATGCGCAGCTGGCCGAGATGGATATCGGCCGCACCCTGCTGCTGCAGGATGATCCAGGTCACTTCCGCGCCGTCTTCAACGACGACATCGGTGACGGAGGAAACGAAGGCTGCATCAGGAGTCACCGAAAGGTGACGCTCGATGACGGTTGCCTTGGAACCCTTGCCGAAGCGTACCGGAAAGCGGCTGTGAACCTGGCCTGCGCCATGGATCGCCTGCAATTCGATCGGCTTTTCAATCTCGGCATCGGCGGGAATGTCCAGCGTCAGGCCGTCGCGCACGAAGCTGCCGTTGATACGGCCGATCACGTCGTCCTTGCTGGCTTCCGCAAGACCTGCGGCGGCGGAGCCGTCCGCCAAGCTTTCGGCGAAGCTCGAGACACCGACGTCTTCGATCTTGCCGATATTGGCCGTGCCATGCAGCACATAGGCGACCGGCGAACCGGCGATGACGGGCGCAGCCTTCTCGATGACTGGAGCAGGCTGGTCTTCCGGAACGGCGCGCAGCAGGCTCTTGAGATCGGTATAGTGCCATGCCTCGATGCGGCGGGTCGGAAGACCACCGGTCTTCAGATCGTCGAACAGCACGTCACGGGCAGCGACAACCGCACCATTGCCCGGCAATTCGCTGAACTTGGCGGTATAGGCGTCGATCAGCGCGGTTTCCGCTGGTGTCAGCCGATTGGTCGTTTGAATGTTCATGGACATCACCTCCTGGCCTCTGGCTTAGGCCGCTTCACCGATGATGTCGGCGTAACCATTGTTTTCCAGCTCCAGCGCCAGGGCCTTGTCACCCGAGCGGATGATCTTGCCCTTGTAGAGAACGTGAACGCTATCAGGTACGATGTAATCGAGCAGGCGCTGGTAGTGGGTGATGACGACGGTGGCGCGATCCGGCGACTTCAGCGCGTTGACGCCGTCAGCCACGATCTTCAGCGCGTCGATGTCGAGGCCGCTATCGGTTTCGTCGAGAACGCAGAGCTTCGGCTCCAGAAGCGCCATCTGCAGGATTTCGGCGCGCTTCTTTTCACCGCCGGAGAAACCGACGTTCAGCGGACGCTTCAGCATGTCCATGTCGATCTTAAGGTCGCCGGCGGCTTCCTTGACGCGACGGATAAAGTCCGGCGTCGTCAGCTCGGCTTCGCCACGCGCCTTGCGCTGCTCGTTCATCGCAACTTTGAGGAACTGCATGGTGGCGACGCCCGGAATTTCGACCGGATACTGGAAGGCAAGGAAAATGCCCTTGGCAGCGCGTTCGGCCGCGTCCAGTTCCAGAATGCTTTCGCCGTTGTAGAGAATGTCACCGGAGGTGACTTCATAGTCTTCGCGGCCCGACAGGATGTAGGACAGCGTCGACTTGCCGGAACCGTTCGGGCCCATGATGGCCGCAACTTCACCAGCGGCAACCTTCAGGTTGAGGCCCTTGATGATCTCTGTTTCGGTATCGGCGATCTTTGCGTGCAGGTCGATGATTTCAAGCATGGTTTTGTTCCTGTTCATGGTGCGGTTTCAAGGACCGCCTCGTAGACCCAGTTACGGGCCTGTCTCAACTTTTGCATCCGTCATCCTCGGGCGTGTCCCGAGGATCTAATCCGTCAATTGTAGTCGCCCCACTGCCGCGTATTTTCGTGCGGCCGATAGGCATTTTCGATCTCGTTGATGCGCTCGTAAAGGTCCATACAGGTCGGATTCAGCTCTTCTATCAACCTGATTTTCCATTCCCGCGCATAGCGTTTCAACGATTTCTCCCGCTGGATCGCCAGCACGATATTTGGATGGGTTTCAAACCAGACGAGGTTCTTTGCCCTGTATTTCTCGGTATAACCCTTTTGCAACGCGTTTCGATGTTCAAATACCCGTGCCTGTAGATCACTTGTGACACCGGTGTAGATCACACCTCGCGGCTTGTCGGACATCATGTAGACGAAACCGCTCATCCCCGCATCCCACGTTGCAGATCCTCGGGACAAGCCCGAGGATGACGAAGAGCAAGAGTTAACCCACAGACCCTTCCAGCGAAATGCCGATCAGCTTCTGCGCTTCAACCGCAAATTCCATCGGCAGCTGCTGGATGACATCCTTCACGAAGCCGTTGACGATCAGTGCAATCGCCGACTCCTCGGGGATGCCGCGCTGCAGGCAGTAGAACAGTTGGTCTTCGGAAATCTTCGACGTCGTCGCCTCGTGCTCGAAATGAGCAGACGAGTTCTTCGCCTCGATATAGGGCACGGTATGCGCGCCGCACTTGTCGCCGATCAGAAGCGAGTCGCACTGCGTGAAGTTGCGGGTGTTGGTCGCCTTGCGGTGAGCCGAAACCTGGCCGCGATAGACGTTTTCCGAAAAACCAGCAGCGATACCCTTTGCGATGATGCGGCTCGACGTGTTCTTGCCGAGATGGATCATCTTGGTGCCACTGTCGATCTGCTGGTGGCCGTTGGAGACGGCGATCGAATAGAACTCGCCACGACTGTCGTCGCCACGCAGAATGCAGGACGGGTATTTCCAGGTGATAGCCGAACCGGTTTCCACCTGCGTCCACGAGATCTTCGAACGGTCGCCACGGCAATCGCCACGCTTGGTCACGAAGTTGTAGATGCCGCCCTTGCCGTCCTTGTCGCCCGGATACCAGTTCTGGACGGTGGAATATTTGATTTCGGCATCATCGAGCGCCACCAGCTCAACCACGGCGGCGTGAAGCTGGTTCTCGTCACGCTGGGGCGCCGTGCAGCCTTCCAGATAGGAGACGTAGGCGCCTTCTTCGGCAATGATCAGCGTGCGTTCGAACTGGCCGGTGTTCTTTTCGTTGATGCGGAAATAGGTGGAAAGCTCCATCGGGCACCGCACGCCCTTCGGCACGAACACGAAGGAACCGTCGGTGAAGACAGCCGAGTTCAGCGTTGCGTAGAAATTGTCCGTCTGCGGCACGACCGAACCGGAGATATTTCTTCACCAGATCCGGATATTCGCGAACGGCTTCGGAGATCGACATGAAGATCACGCCGGCCTTGGCCAGTTCCGCCTTGAAGGTGGTGACGACGGAGACGCTGTCGAACACGGCATCCACAGCCACGCGGCGGTTTTCCACACCGGCGAGGATTTCCTGTTCCTTCAGCGGAATGCCGAGCTTCTCGTAAACCTTCAGCAGCTCCGGATCGACCTCGTCCAGCGACTTCGGGCCGGGCGTGCTTTTCGGTGCGGCATAATAATAGAGATCGTTGAAGTCGATCTTGGGATAGCTGACGCGCGCCCATGTCGGCTCTTCCATCGTCAGCCAGCGCTGATAAGCCTCAAGACGCCATTCCAGCATCCATTCCGGCTCCTGCTTCTTGGCCGAGATGAAGCGGATCACCTCTTCCGAAAGACCCTTGGGGGCCTTGTCGACTTCGATCTCGGTTTCGAAGCCGTATTTGTACTGGTCCACATCGATCTGGCGAACCTGATCGATCGTTTCCTGAACCGCTGCCATGTCGTTCTCCAATCTCGCCGGAGCCAAGGTCCGGTGGCTTGTCAACGTATCAGGCGGCAAGCCGCCTTATCCATCTTCGGGCAAATAATCCGGGCCCGTATAAACGGGGCGGACCTTATACCCATGTAAGTGCGGGATGGCGCTTTTCACACATCCCGGCAAGCGGAAAATTGCTATTCCGCAATTCTTTGCCGCATTTTAAGCGGCCTGACCGGCCAGCTTGCGCCGCCCGGCAATTTTCGTGAACGCCGCAAGCGTGCGCTCAATGTCTGCCTCATCAGTCGCATGGCCAAGGGAAATCCTGAGTGCGCCAAGCTTGGGATCGCGTCCCATCGCCGTCAGCACATGGCTTTCCCCCACCTTGCCGGAAGAGCAGGCCGAACCGGCCGAGAGTGCTATGCCTTCTATATCGAAGGCAATCTGGCCCGTCTCCGCCTTCAAACCGGGCAAGGTGAAAAACGTGGTATTGCCGACACGTCCAACATCCTCGCCGTGGATGATCACGTCAGGCGCATTTGCCCGCATGCCGTCTTCCAGCCTTGCGCGCAACGCGACAAGACGCGTCGCTTCCGCCTCGAGATTTTGCGCGGCAACAGCGGCCGCGGCACCAAAACCGAGGATCGACAGGGTATTTTCAGTACCCGAACGGTGTCCCTTTTCCTGGCCGCCACCGTGGATCAACGGCTTCGGCATCATCACCTCGCCGCGCGAGATCAAAGCTCCGGCACCCTTCGGGCCACCGAGCTTGTGGGACGAGAGGACGAGAAAATCCGCATCGAGCCTATTGATATCGAGCGGGATGCGACCAGCTGCCTGCACGGCATCGACAATCATCAATCCGCCCGCCGCATGCGCAAGCCGCGCCGCTTCCGCCACCGGCTGAAGAATGCCCGTCTCGTTATTGACCAGCATGCAGGCGACCATCGGCAAGCCGGCGGATTTGTCATGCGAAGACAAGAGCGCTTCGAGTGCGGCGAGATCGATGACACCCGCTGACGTAACGGGAATTTCCGTAACGTCAGCCTTGCCGAACCGACCGCCTTCACGAAAAGCCGGATGCTCGATGGCCGAAACATAAAGACGGCCATAGCGCACGGGAGCGCGTCCCATCCTGAAATCCGGCGTCAACACCAGATTGGCCGCTTCCGTCGCACCGCTGGTAAAGGTGACGTGCGACGCCTGTGCGCCGCAAAGCACCGCCACATCACGACGGGCAGCCTCAACCGCCGCGCGGGCAGCGCGCCCTTCCCGATGCACGGAGGACGGGTTGCCGGCAATCTCCAGCGCGGAGACGAGAACCTCCCGCACGGCGGGCAAAAGCGGCGCCGTGGCGTTCCAGTCCATATATGTGCGCGTCAAACCCGTCATCGCGGAATAGTTTCGCTCAATCTTAATTGCGCCAAAACGCATTTTTCTTGAAATTACAGTTGCGCTTGCCTTATGACACGACCGAGTGCTTAAGCACACGCAAAGTTTCGAATTATTCTAAACTGCGTTCTAGAAAAGATGACACAGTTCGTCAAGTCTTCTCATCGGAAGAATGCGGTTGGAGAATGAAAAAACACGACCGGAGTACCAATGCCCGAAGTCATTTTTAACGGCCCTGCGGGTCGCCTCGAAGGCCGTTATCAACCCTCCAAGGAAAAGAGCGCGCCGATAGCGATCATCCTTCATCCGCATCCGCAGTTTGGCGGCACGATGAACAACCAGATCGTCTATCAACTCTTCTATCTTTTCCAGAAGCGCGGCTTCACCACGCTCCGGTTCAATTTCCGTTCGATCGGCCGCAGCCAGGGCGAATTCGACCACGGCGCGGGCGAGCTGTCCGACGCCGCTTCCGCTCTCGACTGGGTGCAGAGCCTGCATCCGGATTCGAAGAGCTGCTGGGTTGCCGGTTATTCCTTCGGCGCCTGGATCGGCATGCAGCTTCTGATGCGCCGCCCGGAAATCGAGGGCTTCATGTCGATCGCGCCGCAGCCCAACACTTACGACTTCTCCTTCCTCGCGCCCTGCCCGTCTTCCGGCCTCATCATCAACGGCGATTCCGACAAGGTCGCGCCTGAGAAGGACGTGAACGGTCTGGTGGAAAAGCTGAAGACCCAGAAGGGCATCCTCATCACCCACCGCACCCTTCCCGGCGCCAACCACTTCTTCAACGGCAAGGTGGATGAGCTGATGGGCGAATGCGAAGACTACCTCGATCGTCGTCTCAACGGCGAACTGGTTCCGGAACCGGCAGCGAAGCGCATTCGGTGATTTGGGGCGTATAGTTTGGGCAGGCCATAGTTATCGACGGCGGGGGTGGCCCCCCCTCTGCCCTGCCGGGCATCTCCCCCACAAGGAGGGAGATCAGCTAGACGCTTGCTCCTCGCCTACGCTGCTAGGTTAAAGATGGCCGGAAGGTCACCACGATCCGATCTCCCCACCTGTGGGGGAGATGCCCGGCAGGGCAGAGGGGGGTGAGCTACACCCGCCGTCGTCTATTACGCCCTCACCAAAACCCCACCCGTCACCGGCTCATTCACGCCCGTCGTGCCGGGATAGGTCAGCGGCAGACCTTTAAGCGATCGCACGGCGAGATAGGCCCAAGCCTCCGCCTCCATCGCCCCACCATCGAAACCCGCCTCTTCCGCCGCAATCACCCGCGCCCCCACCTTTGCGGCAAGGTTTGCAAACTCTTCCATGATCACCGGGTTAAGACGTCCGCCACCGCAGACCACATAGGTTTTCGCTTCTTCCGGCAGGTAGCCTGCCGATTTGAGGATAGCGGCCCCCGTCAGATGCGAAAGGGTGCGCGCGCCGTCGGCAAACGAGGCCTCGCCCTTTTGCGGCGGCACAAAATCGCTGCGATCAAGGGAGCGGCGGATATTGGCCGAGAAGAACGGGCTTTCCATATAGCGTTTCACAAGCGAGGCAACGACGGTGCCGCCCGCCGCGGTCCTGCCGCCCTTGTCGAAGGCTTTGCCCGTATGCGCCTCGATCCACTGGTCGATCAACATGTTGCCGGGGCCGCTGTCGAAAGCCGCAAGTCGCCCTCCTTCGCCAATATAGGTAAGGTTGGATATGCCGCCGATATTGACGAAGACGGCAGGCGTTTCGAAACCATCAGGCAGGTTGGCGGAGAGCGCCATGTGATAGGCGGGAATGAGCGGCGCGCCCTGCCCGCCATGCACCATGTCGTTCGCCCGCATGTCGTAAACCACATCGATGCCGGTTTCTTCAGCCAGAAGCGCGCCGTCGCCGATCTGCACGGTCAGCGCCTCATCCGGGCGGTGCAGCACCGTCTGACCATGAAAACCGATCACGTCGACATCGCTGGCTTCAAGCCGGTGACGGTGGAGAAAGGATTTGACCGCCGCCGCATGGGCAAGCGTCAGCTTGCGCTCAGCGTCGCCCAGATCGCCGGGGCGTTCGCGTCGTTCACGAATGGATTTGGCTGTCGTGAGCGCCTTCTGCCAGATGGCGCGCAGGCCCGGATCATAGGGAAAATAACCGCTCGGTCCGTGCCGGACGACGCTTTCGCCATCCGTGCGCAGCAGGGCGATATCGATGCCGTCCATCGATGTCCCGCTCATCAACCCGATCGCCGTTTTGACCTCGCCCACGCGCCGCTCCTTTGCAATATCGAATCATGCTTACACGAATCGCCGTTATTCATGGCCGAAACGGGTGCACTTTTCAAAAAACAATGGTAAAGCCCCCGGCGTTCATTGGCTGCCAATGACGATAAATATCCAACCAGAAAGAAAAAGGTTATGTCCAGGTTCAAGTCCGATTTCCTCCGCACGCTCGATGAGCGCGGCTTCATTCACCAGATCTCCGACGAGTCGGGTCTCGACGAACTGTTCGCCAAGGAAACCGTGACCGCCTATATCGGCTATGACCCGACAGCCTCGAGTTTGCATGTCGGCCACCTCACCCAGATCATGATGCTGCATTGGATGCAGAAGACCGGCCATCAGCCGATTTCCCTGATGGGCGGCGGCACCGGCATGGTCGGTGATCCCTCCTTCAAGGAAGAGGCCCGCAAGCTGATGACGATCGACATGATCGAGGACAACATCACCTCGCTCAAGCACGTCTTCGCCAACTACCTCGATTATGACCGCGCTGAGAACCCGGCGTTGATGATCAACAATGCCGACTGGCTGCGCGGCCTCAATTACCTCGAATTCCTGCGCGATGTCGGCCGCCATTTCTCGGTCAACCGCATGCTGTCCTTCGACAGCGTGAAGACGCGCCTCGACCGCGAGCAGTCGCTGTCCTTCCTCGAATTCAACTACATGATCCTGCAGGCCTACGACTACGTGGAACTGAACCAGCGCACCGGTTGCCGCCTGCAGATGGGCGGTTCGGACCAGTGGGGCAACATCATCAACGGCATCGATCTCGGTCACCGCATGGGGACACCGCAGCTCTACGCGCTGACTTCGCCGCTCTTGACCACCTCCTCGGGTGCGAAGATGGGCAAGTCGGCGTCGGGCGCCGTTTGGCTGAACAAGGATCTGCTGCCGGTCTATGATTTCTGGCAATACTGGCGCAACACGGAAGATGCGGACGTCGTTCGCTTCGCGAAGCTCTTCACCACGCTTCCGATGGATGAGATCGCCCGCATTGCGGCGCTTGGCGGATCGGAGATCAACGAGGCGAAGAAGATCCTCGCAACGGAAGTAACCGCGATCCTGCATGGCCGCGCTGCTGCGGAAGAAGCTGCCGAAACCGCGCGCAAGACCTTCGAGGAAGGCGCGCTTGCCGAAAACCTGCCCTCCATCGAGGTTCCGGTATCCGAACTCGATGCTGGCGTCGGCGTGCTGTCGCTCATCGTCCGCGCTGGCCTTGCCGGCTCGAATGGCGAGGCCCGTCGCCACGTTCAGGGCGGCGCGGTAAAGATCAACGACAAGGGCGTATCCGACGACCGCCAGATGATCGGCTCCGCCGAAATCACCGGCGACGGCGTCATCAAGCTGTCAGTCGGCAAGAAGAAACACGTTCTCGTTCGCCCGGCGTAAAACCCGAGCAAATCATCAGATGAAGGGCCGCGAAAGCGGCCCTTTTTATTGAAACTCGAAAATCTGCCTGAAGACACCGGGCGCGATCAGCGACAGTGGGTTTATCGTCAGCTTCGGCTGGTCCGTCTGGCCGGAAAGCTTGAAGGTGATGCCGAGCAGCCCACGGTCGCGGCCATTGCCGAGGAAGATGCCGATGAAGGGCAGCTCGCCGAACAACCGGTTCAGGCCATAGGCGGGCATGAAGGTGCCGGTCATCTCCATACGGCCGCTCTGGTCTTTCAGGAGGCCCTGGAACGTCGCGCCGATCTGTTCGCCGCGCACCACGCCGTTTTCCACCGCAACCGAGCCGTTGACGTAAACGAGCCGGGCAAAACCGCGCTGGAACTTCTCCGAGCTGACATCGATATTGCGGCGCACCGCATTATTGAGACTTCGGCCGTCATCGCCCGTCGGCGTCGCGACGATATCCTGAAGCTTCGCCTCGTTGACGACGGCGAAGTTGCGCAGGTCGAGCGAGCCGCTCCAGTCGCTGCCGTTGACAGTTGTCAGTGCAAGATTGAGAAGACCACCGCGAATGCGCGTGTAGATATTGGTGAAACGGGCGAGAGAACCGGCGTCGCTGCTGGTGAGGGTCACGGTTCCCGTCGCACCGCGATTGGTGGTCTGCGCCACGACGGCCTGCCCCTTGCCCGTAACACCGCGAAAATCGACCGAGCGGACCTTGCCTTCGCGCACGCTGACATCGGCGCTGACATTGGAAAGGATCTCGTCGTTGAAACCGTAGACCTTTTCGAGCTGCGCCTTGATGGCAAGCGAAGGCTGCGAACGCGATGTGCCGTCACCTCCCCCTGAAGAGCTGCGAAGCTTCGAGAGGAAAGGCCGAAGATCCGCCGATTTTCCCGAGGCGTTGATGCTGTATCCATTTTTCGAGGCCGTGACCGCGACGGCGTAATTGTCGGACGGTGACAATTGCACGCGGCTGAGATCGGCCGAAATCAGCCCGTTCTTGCTGAAGGTGATATCGCCGGCAGCACCGAAGCCATCACCGGTGAGGGAAAAATCGCTGACCGTCGTGCGGCCGCCATCGCCGGTTTCCAGGGTAAAGACGGCTTTTGCCGGAATACCGACGCCCTTGCTCCAGCCAAGCCCCGGCAGAATGATTGACGCCTTCGCCAGGTCGAGCCGGATCTCCTGGCTTTTCGTATCCGCGCCTTCGATTTCCACAACCGTGGTGCCGCCCAGAACCGTGGAAAGCTCCGGCGCGAGCTTGGCGACCTGCGTCTCGTTCAGGGTTGCCTTCAGCGACAGCGTCGGGGCGACGTCGCTGTTCTTGCGCACAGGCTCCGTCATCTCGATATTCATCGGCACGTCATCCACCCGGCCCTTGCCCTCAAGCTTGAGCTGCCGGTCGTTGATGGCCATGAAACCGTCAAGCGCGGTCACCTTGCGGCCGCCGAACGGCTTTGTCAGCGACAGGTTCTTGAGATCAAGGTCGGCGGTCCACACCGGCGGCGGCGGATTTTGGCTGGAGAGCATGCCGACGGTCAGCTTTGCATTCGTCTTCACGTCGCCGGTGAAGTCCCCCGGTTTGAACTGCGTGTCCTTGAGCGCGTTGATGGGCTTCAGCGTTGCAAGCTCCGCCACGGCATCGGCCGAACCCGAAACGTTCAAATCGAGATTTCCAAGCAGGGGCTTGTCATAAACGTCGGAGATGGAGAACCGGCTGTCCTCCAGCGCAAGCGACCGGTTGGAAGAGAAATAGGATGTCGCGCTCTTGAGATCCACATTCAAGCGGCCGCCGACGAGATTGAAATGCGCGTCGACATCGCGCAATGGCGGAATGTCGCCGGTGGTGTTGAGCCGCGTACCATTTATATCGAAGCCGATTTGCAGTTCGCTCTCGCCGAGCACCAGCGGGCAACCGGGACCGCACATCCGCCCCAGCGGAATGAAGACCGCAATCGAGCCGTTCGTGACCGTGCCGCCATAAAGATTGGACACCACCCATTCGCGCGGCTTGTGCGCCATCCAGAACGGCCAGAGCTGTTTGACCGCCGTGGCCTCCATCTTCGGAATCTGCCCGACGAAGCTGATTTCAGGCGAGGCCTCACCGAAGCGGATTTTCAGCGATCCCGCCATGTCTCCAAGCGGCCCGGTGACGTAAAGCGAGGGAACCTCGAGCTGTTTGGTTGCCACCGTGAACTGCCCGTCCGCCTTCAGGCTGAAAGGAACGGGTTCCTCGCCGGACGCTGCGGCCGAAGCGATCGCATTGTCGATCCGCAGCGAAAGACCGAAGCCACCTTCCGTGTCCCTGATTTCGCCGGTGACCGGAATAGTTGTTCGCCCGAGATCGATCCGCGAATTGTCGATCACGAGGCTGCTTTTCTGAAAATCGTAGCGCGCGTTGACGGTGCCTGCGGTGAAAGGCTGCGCCTCGCCGCCGATGAGAAGCGTTCCGTTGCCCATGCCGACCGAGACGTCCAGCCGTGGCTCATGCCCTTGCATGGCGCGCCGAGCGAGGATGCTCACACCGGTCTTGACGTCCAGCCCCTCGTGAAGATTGCCGTCCGGATCGAATTTTTCAAGAAAAGGACCGATGTCGAAACCGTCGATCCGCGCGTCGAAGCCGTTGATCACACCGTCGGCTCCCGACGTCTTCAGCGACAGGCTGGCGATTTCGCCGTTAAACAGCGTTTCGCCCTCAAGCGAATATCCGCCCTGCTGGTCGGGAGTCAGCGAAAGTTCGCGCACTTCTATGGTGCGCGGCTTGCCGGCTTCGCTCGGCGGCAGGTGGATCGAAACGCTGGAAAGATCGATTTCCTCGGTTCCGCTGCTTAGAAACGCCTGCGCCAATTTGTCGAGCTGGGAAAACGCCATCTGCAACTGCTGCGGCACGGCATCGAGCCGGAGACTGGCGAGATCAAAACCGTCGCCCTTCGGCAGCAGCGCCGTATCGAGTTCCATCCCGTCTGCTTCGAGGCTTTGCACCGAAACGCGACCAGTCAGAAGTGCGAGCGGATCGAGCGCCATGCCGATCGCCCTCGCCCGGCTCATATGCTGGCCGGACTCTTTCTCGACGATATCCACATCCTCAGCCACCAGCGCGAGACGCAGTCCGGTCGAGAACCTGATGGCCGAAGAGCCTATCCGCGCGCTGTAATGGGGGCCGAGCGCCCGTTCTAGCGCCTGCTGCGCCTGGTTGGAAAGGGCTTTGTCGATCGATCCGGTCTCGACGGAGAGGATGATGCCACCGATGGACAGGAAGGCCAGCACGAAAAGAGCAGCGAAAATCTTGCAAAGAGCGCGCGCCATGGAGCGCGGCGCCGGGCAATGCACGATGAGGGGATCTTCGGCCTGCGCCGAAGGAAGATCGTGCAGCGCAACGATATCGCGCTTGCCGAATCTGACCATTTCACCCCGTATTTCAGCCATACGCCCGTGTTTGCCCCTGAATAGCTTTTGTTTCGCCTCAACACTGGACGACGCCCGGTTCGCTATATATCGAATGTGGCGACTTTCACTCAACATCCCGGCGAAAGAAAGATGGATTATGACAGACCTGACAATTGGCAGCCCTGCTCCGGACTTTACTTTGCCCCGCAACGGTGAAGGAACGGTGACATTGTCCGGCCTGCGAGGCAAGGCGGTGGCTCTCTATTTCTACCCGAAAGACGATACTTCCGGCTGCACCGCCGAAGCGATCGACTTCAGCGCGCTCGGTGGAGAATTCGAGGCCGCCAACACGGTGGTCATCGGCATTTCTCCCGACAGCGTCAAAAGCCACGACAAGTTTGCTGCAAAACACAAGCTCTCCGTCATGCTGGCCGCCGATGAGGACAGGAAGGTTCTGGAGGCCTACGGCGTCTGGACGGAAAAAAGCATGTACGGCCGGAAATACATGGGCGTCGAACGCACCACCGTCCTCGTTGCCCCGGATGGGAACATCGCGGAAATCTGGAAAAAGGTGAAGGTCGCGGGCCACGCGCAGGCCGTCCTCGACGCCGCAAGGAAACTCTGAAAGACTACCCCGTCGTGACGCCATCTTTCAAGATCATCTCCCTGCGTGGCGGTGCGACCGATGCGATTGCCAGCGCCGATCTCGATCGAAAAACCGCCTTGGCGCAAGAAACGGCAACGCGGTGGTTCGAGCGGCGTCTTTCGCTGCGCTCCCCGCTCGATCCGCCCCTGCCCGAACGGCCGGGCAGGCCGGAGAAACCGGAACTCGTTCCGCCGACGGCCGTCGAGCGCCGCTCCCTCCATACCGTCAAGGGCCGCATAGCCCTGCTGCACGCCATCGCCCATATCGAGCTGAACGCCGTTGACCTCGCGCTCGACATCGTTGCCCGTTATGCCAGCGAGCCGGTGCCGCATTCCTTTTTCGACGGCTGGATGCAGGTTGCCTTTGAGGAGGCGAAACATTTCCGGCTGGTGCGCGACAGGCTGCGAGACCTCGGCGCCGACTACGGCGACCTGCCCGCCCATGACGGGCTTTGGCAGGCGGCGCATTCCACCCGCAACGATCTCACCGCGCGGCTGGCGGTCGTGCCGCTGATCCTCGAGGCGCGCGGGCTGGACGTGACGCCCTCCCTGCAGGCGAAGATGCGGGAAACCGGCGACCTCGAAAGTGCGGCCGTTCTCGATGTTATCTATAATGACGAAAAGGGCCATGTCGCCATCGGTGCCAAATGGTTCCGGTTCCTCTGCGCCCGCGAAAAGAAGGACCCGGCCGCAACCTTCAAACAGCTGGTGCGCACCAATTTCCGCGGACCGCTGAAACCGCCCTTCAACGACCTCGCCCGCGCCGAGGCCGGCTTGACGCCGTCCTTTTACCGCTCGCTCACCGCGGTCAGCAACAGCTGACGTCGCTTTCCGGCCCCAAACGCCGCCTCCGGCAAAACTTCGTTAACCTTAACGAATTATGATTTCCTGTAGAGCGCCATACGTCCACTCGGACAAAGGCCGCTCTAACGTGTTGAATCTACGCATCGTGCTTTGCAAAAATCGGCCAGCCGGAGAGAGATTTTGACTGATACAGCGGAAAACCGGGTATTCGGCAAAAAGCGGCAGCAGCACGTCCTCGTTCTGGCGAGCGGCGACAAGGTCCGGCATATGACGATCCGGCCGTGGATGACGGCGCTCGTCGGCTGCACGATCGGCCTTTTTTCTCTCGGTTATCTCGGCGCCACCGGCTATCTCATCCTGCGCGACGACCTGATCGGCGCGACCATGGCGCGCCAGACCCGTATGCAGCACGATTACGAAGACCGTATCGCAGCGCTGCGGGCACAGGTGGATCGCGTCACCTCGCGGCAATTGCTCGACCAGCAGGTGGTTGAAAAGAAAGTGGAAAAGCTGCTGCAACAGCAGGCGGCGCTCACTTCCAGACACGGGCGCATGAGCGAATTGCTGGAGCGAGCCGAAAATTCCGGCATCGCCGAATCCGCAGCCACTGCCCCGGTTTCGACCGCGCCCTCCTCGCTCTCGAACGCGATGGTGCCGGAAAAACGCGCCGATCTGACGGGTGGCCTCTCCGCCATCGAGAACCTCATGGCACCCCGCACGCCACAGCCGGAAAAAGCAGCCGGAACGGACAAGCGCGCGGCCTATGTGCCCGAAAACGGCGAAACGCCTTCCGACCGGGCCGACCGGGTATTTTCCAAGGTGACGCTGTCGCTGAAGGACATCGAACGCCAGCAGATATCGCGAATAGCCAGACTGACCAGCGACGCGGAGGATAAAGCGAGCGCGATGCAGGACATCATCCGCCAGGCCGGCCTGAAAATCGACGAAAGCGGCACGGACGATGTTGGCGGTCCCTATGCGGATCCGCAGCGGAATGAAGCCGATCCGTTCAATATGTCTTTGACCAATCTCGATAATGCGCTCAACCGGCTGGATATCGTCAAGGAAACAGCAACCGCCCTGCCCTTCGGCAACCCGGCCCCCGGCAGGACGATCACCAGCCGGTTCGGCAACCGGATGGATCCGTTCCTCGGGCGGCCTGCCTTGCATACCGGCATCGATTTCCGCGCCGAAACCGGCGCAGACGTCAAGGCGACCGGTGCTGGCAAGGTGACGGTTGCGGAAAATTCCGGCGGCTACGGCAATATGGTCGAGATCGATCACGGCCAGGGCGTATCGACGCGATTCGGCCATCTCTCCACCATTCTGGTGAGAGCCGGCGACAAGGTAGAGGCTGGCGACGTCATTGGCCGTGCTGGCAGCACCGGGCGCTCCACCGGTCCGCATGTGCATTATGAGGTGCGCCGCAACGATACGCCCGTTGATCCGATGCGGTTCCTGATCGCCGGGGCCGAGCTTAAAACCTATCTCAAATAGCAGTCCGATTTTAACGCTTTTTTCGCCCTTTTTACGATAAATCGCCCGAAACCGCGCCAATGGCTGAAAAGCCTCGCCCGCCGCCCGGCGTTTCGCGCGCATTTCCCGTTGTTTCCTTGACTTTCCGGCAATTTGGGCATATCCCCGCGCCAAGTCTTTGCAAGTGTCGCAGCGGCACGCAGGTGTTCTTACCGAACCAGAACGGAAAAAGTTCTTCCTTTGACAACATTCTCTGATCTTGGCCTGAGCCAAAAAGTTCTTTCCGCTATTGCAGATGCCGGCTACACGACGCCGACACCCATTCAGGCCGGCGCAATTCCGCCCGCACTGGAAAAGCGTGATATCTGCGGTATCGCACAGACCGGCACGGGAAAAACCGCGTCCTTCGTTCTGCCGATGCTTACCCTGCTGGAAAAGGGCCGCGCCCGCGCCAGAATGCCGCGCACGCTGATCCTTGAGCCTACCCGCGAACTTGCGGCACAGGTGGCGGAAAACTTCGAGAAATACGGCAAGAATCACAAGCTGAACGTCGCCCTTCTCATCGGCGGCGTCTCGTTTGAAGATCAGGACCGCAAGCTTGAGCGCGGCGCAGATGTCCTTATCTGCACGCCGGGCCGCCTTCTCGACCATTGCGAGCGCGGTAAGCTCCTGATGACCGGCGTGGAAATCCTCGTCATCGATGAAGCCGACCGCATGCTGGACATGGGCTTCATTCCCGATATCGAACGTATCGCCAAGATGATCCCCTTTACCCGGCAAACGCTGTTCTTCTCGGCCACCATGCCGCCGGAAATCCAGAAGCTTGCCGACCGGTTCCTGCAGAACCCGACACGTATCGAAGTCGCCAAGCCCTCCTCTACCGCAAAGACCGTTGCCCAGCGCATCGTCGCTGCGCACAACAAGGACTACGAGAAGCGCGCTGTCCTGCGAGATCTCGTCCGCGCTGAAGAGGCTGAACTCAAGAACGCGATTATCTTCTGCAATCGCAAGAAGGATGTCGCCGACCTGTTCCGTTCGCTGGATCGTCACGGCTTCTCTGTCGGCGCACTGCATGGCGACATGGACCAGCGTTCGCGCACCACGATGCTGCAGAACTTCCGCGACGGAAACCTGACGCTGCTGGTTGCTTCCGACGTTGCAGCCCGCGGACTGGACATTCCCGATGTCAGCCACGTCTTCAACTTCGACGTTCCCATTCATGCCGAAGACTATGTCCACCGCATTGGCCGTACCGGTCGTGCGGGCCGTTCGGGCAAGGCCTTCACCCTCGTCACCAAGAGCGACGCAAAGTATCTGGACGCGATCGAAAAGCTGATCGCCGAGAAGATCGAGTGGCTGAGTGGTGACCTGTCCTCTCTCCCCGCGCCCATGGAAAGCTTTGAAAGCAACTCCTCCCGCCGGGGTCCCAAGGAACGTGGCGGCAGAGGCCGCGACAGAAACCGTCGCGATGCACCGGCATCGCCGGTCGAAATCATCAATCAGGATGCGCAATCCACTGTGGATACGGACATCGCGGCTCACGGAGAAGACAAGGTGAAGGCAGAACGCAGACCGGAAAAGACCCCGCGCAATTCCGAGCGCAACAGCCGGAGCCTGAACTCGCAGCACGCCAATGACGACAACCGCGACCGCCGCCGCCATTATCGTGACCATGACGATGGCCCGACACCGGTTGGTTTCGGCGACGACATCCCGGCATTCATGCTGATCGTGGCCAACGCCAAGGCCTGAGCCCCAAAGGGCTGGTGCAGGAAACAACAAGCATGACGCCGACGATCAAGCCAGGACAAGACTTTCCGGGTGTCGGCGTTGGGCTTGCCATATTACGCGATGGCCGCCTGCTTTTATGCCGACGCCTGAAAGCGCCGGAAGCCGGATACTGGAATATTCCGGGCGGCAAGGTTGATCACCTGGAACCCTCCCTCGCCGCAGCACGACGAGAGGCCGAAGAAGAGACCGGGCTGACAATCGGCAAGGTCGAGTTTCTCTGTCACAGCGAATATATAAATCCGGAAGACCATCACCATTGGGTCTCGCTGATCTTCGTCACCCGCGACACGCAGGGTGAGCCAGCGCTGACCGAACCGGACAAGCTTTCCGACATCGGCTGGTTCGACCCCGATAACCTTCCCGAACCAATCTCCGCCTTTGCAAAAGACGCGTTGGCGGCTCTCACGAAATAAGCCGAATAACGGACGGACGCCGCAACTGCGCCGAAAGGCGCGGGCTTTCGGCGGTCTTCAACGGAACCTTGAGCCGCGTCAAAGACAGACCCGGCCTGAGACGGACGTGATCCCTCTGCGCGATTTCTTTCCGGAAAATATAGTTATGAGGGAATATCTTTGCGTGAAGCTTTTGGAATACAATTTAAAATTGCTTAAATTAGCTTCACATAAAAAACCGCCCCGGTTACCCGAAGCGGTTTATTCGTAATGAAAATAATAGAATATATAATGTAATATAGTTTGGCAGTGCTTACATTCGGAACACTTCCGAGGCTTGTTACAGCCAATTTCAGTCGTCCCCTGAAACACGTATATCTAAGCTAATCATTTACTTTCCGTCAAGCAGATCTTCTCGCAAATGCGAAAAAAACATGGCAAAGCACAAATAGAGATCGGGGAAACATGTATATTCCCCTTAAATATCAATTAATTACGTGAGTGAAAATAAAATGTGCAATTTATTGGGCTGCACTATAAAAAGCAGAATCGCAAACCTGCTCTTCATAAACTGTGCTTATACGCACTGCATGTTACAGTTTTATAAAGTAAAAATCCTCTAAACCATGACGGGAAGTACTTCTTCGCTCGCGCAATACAATAGTGAATTTCCAACCTTAAAAATGAATCTCGTCCGAGAGCAGTCGCGCGCAATTCCGTTGGATGACGACAACCAGAACGTGTTGTCGCGGCCTGCGGTTCCAAATCGGTCAAGTTGCGATCAAAACCGCCGCCTCGCGAACCGGGATGTGCGATTATGATGGGGTGTCAGCGATTTTTCCTTTGGAAAACCGGTTGTTGCCGATAAACATCAAGCCGGGACAACAGGATTTCGCTCACGTCATGCTTTCACTTCGCCTGCTAACGATCATCGCCGGTTTTGCCTTCGCGGGCTCAGCATGCGCGGCGTCGATCGGCATTGTTGCCCCGCAGAGCGGCCCGTACGAACTTCTGGGACAGCAGATCAGGCAGGGCGCAAAAGCGGCCGCGGCCAAGCTCGGGCTTGATGTCGTTGAAATCCATGAAAGCTGCGAAGACGGCAGCGGCGGTGCGATCGCCGACGGTCTCGTGGCCGCCAAGGTCAGCGCCGCAATCGGCTTTTTGTGCACCGAAACGCTGCAGGGCGTTCTGCCGCCGCTGAAGGCAGCTGCCATTCCAGTGATCACACTCTCCAGCCGCGCGCCGATCCTGATGGAAGACGCCCTGAAATACGGCTGGCCGCTTTTCCGCCTCGCCCCATCTGACAAGGCCGAATCGGACAGGGCCGCAGAAATCATCCTGCGCGACTGGAAAGGACATTCCATCGGGCTTGTGGATGACGGCACGATCTTCAGCCGCGACATGGTCGACCGCATCCGCTCGACGCTGGAAGAAAACGGGCTGAAACCTACACTCACCGATACGATGCGCCCCGCCCAGGAACAGCAGGTGGCGCTTGTGCGGCGGTTGGCGCGCACCGGCATCACCCATGTCTTCATCGGCGCGGAACGCAACGACGTCGCCATCGTCGCCCGGGACGCCGGCTCTGAGAACATTCCCCTCACCATCATGAGCGGCGATGCCATGAATGCGGCAAACAACCCCGTGGCGCTTGCAGCAAATGTGCTTGCGATCACACGCCCGGCCTACGACACACTACCATCGGCACAGGCCGTCTCCGGCGAATTGCGCGCCGCCAACATCGAGCCCGAGGGTTACGTCCTGCCCGCCTACGCGGCTGCGGAACTGACGGCGGCGCTTGCCGAAGCGGCGCAATCGCAGGGAAAGCCCGCACCGGAGATACTCGCGAAGGGCACCGTCTTCAAAACCGTGATCGGTGATCTCGCTTTCAACCCGTCACATGAGCTTGTCGACAATCCCTATCGCCTGCAGCGCTGGAACGGCCAGCGCTTCGACCCGGCGGACAAGGCCGAAAGACAATAAGCGAACCCGGCATGCCTGAAATTCAATAAGTCACGGCTGAAAACCGTCGGCAACCGCCCGGCAAGCCGTTTCAAACCCGGATACTTGATGCTAAAGGCAGCTTACGCAACGCGTCGAGAGGAGTTTGCCCCATGTCCCTGCCCATCCGCATAGCACCGTCCATTCTGGCCTCCAATTTCGCCAAGCTGGGACAGGAAGTCGCCGATGTGACGGAAGCGGGCGCAGACTGGATCCATCTCGATGTCATGGACGGTCATTTCGTACCCAACATCTCGTTCGGTCCTGACGTCATCAAGGCGCTCCGTCCGCACAGCAATGCCTTTTTCGATTGCCATCTGATGATTGCCCCCGTCGATCCCTATCTCGAAGCCTTTGCCAAGGCTGGCTGCGACGGGATCACCGTGCATGCGGAGGCTGGGCCACATCTGCATCGCTCGCTCCAGACCATCCGCACACTCGGCCGGAAGGCCGGTGTGACGCTCAATCCCGCCACGCCGCTTTCGGTCATCGAAAACGTGCTTGATGATGTCGATCTCGTGCTGATCATGAGCGTCAATCCCGGTTTCGGCGGTCAGAAATTCATCCCGGCGATGCTCGACAAGATCAGGGCAGCGAAGGCGATGATCGGTGACCGGCCGATCGAGCTTGAAGTAGACGGCGGTGTGACGGCAGAGACCGCAGGCGCCATCATCGCGGCGGGCGCCAACGCGCTGGTGGCCGGTTCGGCCATCTTCAAGGGCGATGGCGTCGCAGACTATCGCAAGACGGTTTCGCTTCTGCGCTCGGTGTCGGAAGCCGCACGGTCCTGACCCGCCGCCGAGCGCGGATACGCCGGAGGCAAGACGACAGGGCGTTTGGTGGGGGGCTTTGATGGATAGCGACAGGCAGGATTTCCGCAAAGCAATCTCGGCAGCGCTGTTTCCGCTCCTCGCCCCGCTGGTCTGGGCCGCCATTTCGGCGGCCACCGCCACTCTTGGCCTCTATCTCCGAAACCGGCTGGAAACCGACCACGCCGCTGATATTGCGGTGCTGTTCTTCTGCGGCGGTCTCCTGGGCTGGCCGCTGGCCATTCTGGCCTTACGCTTCCTTCCCGCATCCACCGGCCTGCCACTGCGCTTTGCGGCAAGCTGTCTTGCCATCGCTTTATTTACAATCGCGGTCGCGGCGGCATTTTTCGCGCTCCAGTACCGCATCTTTTATGCGCAATGGCACGCACCGGCATTTTCGCGCATCTGGTTTTTCCAGCAGTTCTTCACCTCACTCGGCGCGATCTACCAGTTCTGCGTTCTCGGCCTCGGTCTCTATTTCCCGCTTGCCGCCGTTCCGCTGGCGCTGGCAGGCGCAATCCTCTGCCGGCGGGCGCATAGAGCGCCGTACGTCCCTTCGGACGCACAAAGGACGCCCTGACATTTTGAATACGCGCATCCGGCCGATGCGCAGGCTTCATAGTTGATTGAGATTCGCGGAACACTTTGCTAAACGGGCAGCAAAGCTCCTCCACCAAGAAAGTCATTGCCATGATCCCTCGTTACTCCCGGCCGGAAATGGTCGCCATCTGGTCGCCGGAAACAAAGTTCCGCATCTGGTTCGAGATCGAGGCGCATGCCTGTGACGCGCTGGCCGAACTCGGTGTCATTCCGAAAACGGCCGCGCAGACGATCTGGGAAAAAGGCGGCAGCGCAACCTTCGACGTCGCCCGCATCGACGAGATCGAGGCCGTGACCAAACACGACGTCATCGCCTTCCTCACCCATCTTGCCGAATTCGTCGGTCCCGACAGCCGTTTCATCCATCAGGGCATGACTTCGTCCGACGTGCTTGATACCACCTTCAACATCCAGCTCGTGCGCGCCGCCGATCTGTTGCTCGCCGATATGGACCGGGTGCTTGCCGCATTGAAGACACGCGCCTTCGAACACAAGGACACCGTACGCATCGGCCGCAGCCACGGCATCCATGCCGAGCCGACCACGATGGGCCTGACCTTCGCGCGCTTTTATGCCGAGATGCACCGCAACCGCGAGCGTCTCGTCAATGCGCGTGCGGAAATCGCCACCGGCGCGATCTCCGGCGCCGTCGGTACCTTCGCCAATATCGATCCCCGCGTCGAGGAACATGTCTGCGCAAAGCTCGGCCTCGTGCCCGAGCCGGTCTCCACGCAGGTCATCCCGCGTGACCGTCACGCTATGTTCTTCGCCATTCTTGGCGTCATCGCCTCGTCGATCGAAAACGTCGCCATCGAAATCCGTCACATGCAGCGCACCGAGGTTCTGGAAGCGGAAGAGTTCTTCTCCCCGGGCCAGAAGGGCTCGTCGGCCATGCCGCACAAGCGCAACCCGGTTCTCACCGAAAACCTCACGGGCCTTGCCCGTCTGGTGCGCATGTCGGTGGTTCCCGCGCTTGAAAACGTGGCGCTCTGGCATGAGCGTGACATCAGCCACTCCTCCGTGGAGCGCGCCATCGGCCCCGACACGACAGTCACCCTCGATTTCGCACTGAACCGGCTTGCCGGCGTCATCGAAAAGCTGGTAATATATCCGGACAACATGTTGAAGAACATGAACAAGTTCCGCGGTCTTGTGCACTCGCAGCGCGTTCTTCTGGCGCTGACGCAGGCCGGCGTATCCCGCGAGGACGCCTACCGTCTGGTGCAGCGCAATGCCATGCGGGTTTGGGAACAGGGCGCGGATTTCCTTGAGGAACTGCTGGGCGACGAAGAAGTGCGCGCCGCTCTTCCCGAAAACGTCATCCGCGAAAAGTTCGACCTTGGCTACCACACCAAGCATGTCGACACGATCTTCGCCCGCGTCTTCGGCAAAGCCTGAGGCAAGGCTTCCTAAGTTAATGCCGTCGCGACCTTGATCGCGACGGCATGAAACCACAGATATGGGCCCATGAAAGTTTCAGAAGCAGATATTCTCATCGTACCGGGTTACACCAATTCCGGTCCTGACCACTGGCAGACCCGCTGGGAGCGCAAGCTTTCGACAGCGCGCCGCGTCGAGCAGGCGGAATGGGCAAAGCCGGTGAAGGAAGACTGGATCGCGCGGCTGGTGGAAGAGGTCAACGCCTCGACCAAGCCCGTTGTCATCGTCGCCCATTCGCTGGGTGTGCCGACCGTCATCCACGCCCTTCCGGAAATCGGCAAGAAGGTCGCAGGCGCACTTCTGGTCGCGCCGCCGGATGTCGCCAATCCCGATATCCGCCCGAAACATCTGATGACCTTCGGCCCCTACCCGCGCGATCCGTTGCCGTTTCCGGCGATCACCATCGCCAGCCGCAACGATCCGTTCGGCTCCTATGAACATGCCGACGATATTGCGAGCGCCTGGGGTGCCATGTTGGTTGACGCCGGCATGTCCGGCCATATCAACGCCGAGTCCGGCCATGGGCCATGGCCCGAAGGCGGCATGGTGTTTGCCCAGTTCCTGAGCCGCCTGAAGGTGAACGACCCCTGACGATTGCGGCCGGCCGCTCACGCCAGCCGATATTCGGCCGGACAACATTCTTTGGCCCGATACAAGAATTGAAGGGAAGATATGCGAGCCGCATTGTAGAATGCACTCTTTTCCTTTATGGGACCGCTCAAAGATACAAACGCAACGCCACCAGAATCGGCGTCAACCAAGAGACCTGCCATCATGAACCGTCGCCGCCGTATTTACGAAGGCAAGGCCAAGATCCTCTACGAAGGTCCGGAGCCAGGCACGCTTATCCAGTTCTTCAAGGACGATGCGACTGCCTTCAACAAGAAAAAACACGAAGTCATCGACGGCAAAGGTGTGTTGAACAACCGGATTTGTGAATATGTCTTCACGCATCTGAACAAGATCGGCATCCCCACACACTTCATTCGCCGCCTGAACATGCGCGAGCAGTTGATCAAGGAAGTCGAGATGATCCCGCTTGAGATCGTCGTGCGCAATGTCGCCGCCGGCTCGCTCTCCAAGCGCCTTGGCATCGATGAAGGCGTGGTGCTGCCGCGCTCCATCATCGAGTTCTATTACAAGTCCGACGAGCTGGAAGACCCTATGGTCTCCGAAGAGCACATCACGGCGTTCGGCTGGGCCAACCCCGCCGAGCTTGACGACATCATGGCGCTGGCGATCCGCGTCAACGACTTCCTGTCCGGCCTGTTTTTGGGCGTCGGCATCCAGCTCGTTGACTTCAAGATCGAATGCGGCCGCCTGTTCGAAGGCGACATGATGCGCATCATCCTCGCCGACGAGATTTCGCCAGATAGCTGCCGCCTGTGGGACATCGAGACCCAGAAAAAGATGGACAAGGACCTGTTCCGCCGCGATATGGGCGGACTTGTGGAAGCCTATTCCGAAGTGGCACGCCGTCTCGGCATCATCAATGAAAACGAACCGATCCGCGGCACCGGTCCGGTACTCGTGAAGTGACATTGGCCTAAAAGGCAAAAATCAGGAGAAGATCAGGTGATCAAGGCACGGGTGACTGTTACGCTGAAAAATGGCGTTCTCGATCCGCAGGGCAAGGCAATTGAAGGCGCGCTCGGCAGCCTCGGTTTCGGTGGCGTCGGCCATGTCCGTCAGGGCAAGGTCTTCGATCTCGAACTGGAAGGCGCCGATACGGCCAAGGCCGAGACCGACCTGAAGGCGATGTGTGAAAAACTCTTGGCCAATACGGTTATCGAAAACTACTCTATCGCCATTCTCTAAAAGCCGCAGGAGCCGCCGACCATGAAATCCGCTGTCGTCCAACTTCCCGGCCTCAACCGCGATCGCGACATGATCGCGGCGCTCACGAAAATCTCCGGCAAGGCGCCCGTCACCATCTGGCAGACGGAAACGACTATCCCGGATGTCGACCTGATCGTTATTCCGGGCGGCTTTTCCTACGGTGACTACCTGCGTTGCGGCGCGATCGCCGCACGTATGCCGGTCATGCAGGCCATCCGCGAGAAGGCCGAGAAGGGCGTCAAGGTTCTCGGCGTCTGCAACGGCTTCCAGATTCTCGTTGAAGCAGGCATGCTGCCGGGCGCGCTGATGCGCAACGCCTCGCTGAAATTCGTCTGCCGTGAAGTGAAGCTCGAAGTCGTCAACAACGACACCGAGTTCACCCGCGCCTATGACAAGGGCCAGGTCTTGCGCTGCCCCGTTGCCCACCACGACGGCAACTATTTCCTCGATACGGATGAGCTTAAGTCCGTCGAAGACAATGGCCAGGTTGTGTTCCGTTATGCTGATGGCACCAACCCCAACGGCTCGCTGAACGACATTGCCGGCGTCATCAACGCCCAAGGCAACGTTCTCGGTATGATGCCGCATCCGGAAAACCTGATCGAAGCCGCCCATGGCGGCAATGACGGCCGCGGCCTCTTCGCCTCGGCGCTCGGCGTTATCGCAGCCTGACAGGCGGGCGGGCTACCAGCCTGCCCTCTTCTCGATGCCGCTGCTCTTACGGCTCCAGTTTTTGGCTCCTATTTTGGATGACGCGATGAACCGCCTGCTCCGCTCCCACGCCCCGAAGGCCGCCGGATTGCTTCTCGCCGCAGCAGCGCTTGTCGCCTGCCAGCCCAAGCCGCAACCGGTATCGTCCGTATCCCGTGCGGCATTGCCGACCATGGAACGGGTGGCGCTTGGCGCCAACGCCTGCTGGTTCAAATCGGGCGACCCGGCCTTCAAGGCCTATCGCCTGGCGCCCGAACTGAATTCCTTCTCCGGCCGTCCCCGCATTCTCCTCGTGCCGCGCAACAGCCCGGAATCGCGCCCGATGCTGGTCGTTCAGGCCGAAGGCAACCCGGCCAAGCTCGACGCTTTCGGCCCGGCGATGAACGAGGCCATTTCCGGCCGCATCGCAACCGACGTCAAACGCTGGGCGAATGGCGGCAAGGGCTGCTGATCTAGCGACCTTGACGTACTCAGCAAAGATTTGACGATAAAGCCACCCCGCACGCGGCGTCATCCTCGGGCTTGACCCGAGGATCCACAGCCGCATGAGAATGGGTCCTTGGGTCAGTCCCGAGGACGACGGAGGGTGGAAAATTCAAGACAAAAAGACCCGCCAACGCCGGTTGGGACTGGCGTGGCGGGCCTGCCGAATGGCAATCAGGCACCGGGGAAAGATGGCGCCGCTCTCCGGCAGAAAATCAAAGCGGTCGTGACGGCCAGGAGAGCAGCTGCGATTTGGCGGCCTCTTTCAAGGCCTCCTCCCGCGTGACGCCGATATCCTCCAGAAGATCGTCGGACAATTCTCGCAGGGCAAGCCGTCCCTGACGTTTGCCGTGCCAATAGGACAAGCCCGCAATCATGCGACCAATAAACGTGCGAGCGATCCGGGCCGGAAAGGGCGACGGTGCGACCATGTCGCCGGTATCGCGGAACACGCGTTCCCGTTCGTAACCGTCAGGATAGAGTGTATCCGCTGTCGAAAGGTATTGATCCATCTTGCGCATATTGCACCTATTGTCTCCGTGTGTTTGATCTCATTTAATGCAGCCAATAAATACAATTGACTTGGGTACAGATACAATGCATAAATTGTCACCATGACAAATTGGCTTCCCGACATGACCGAGGGCGACGGCCCGATTTATCTCCGCCTCGCGGACAGCATTGAAGGTGCGATTTCGGACGGTACCTTGCAGGCCGGCACGAAATTGCCGCCGCAGCGCAACCTCGCCTACGATCTCGGCGTGACAATCGGCACAATCGGCCGCGCCTATGCTCTCATTCACGAACGCGGCCTCGTCAGCGGCGAAGTCGGCCGTGGCACCTATGTCAATGAACGCAAGACCCCCGCCCCGTTATCGCGTGTGGAACCGGCAGCGTCGGCATTCGGCGGTACGCGCTACGCCATCGACACCGGTGCCGAGTTCCGCCTGAACACCACGGCGGCACCCGATGTCGGTCAGAGCGTGTTGGTCAGCAAGCACATCGAGGCCCTCGCCAGAGAACATCCTTTCGAAATCTCCAACTACACCCGCAGCTTTCCCGACAACTGGTGTATGGCGGGCGCTCGCTGGCTCTCCCAGAACGGCTGGTCACCGAAACCGGAAAACATCGTCTCGACGCTAGGCGCCCATGCGGGGGTGATGAGTGTGGTAACGGCAATGACGGCACCGGGCGACCGCATCGTCTTCGAACCCGTCACCTATTCCCACATCAGCCGCAGCTCCACCCTTGCCGGACGCCGTGTCACGCTGGTGGAAGCGGATGAAAAGGGCATCGTGCCTGATGATTTCGAGCGCGTCTGCGCCCAGCAGCATCCGAAAATGATCTTCCTGATGTCGGCTGGCCAGAACCCCACCTGCGCCACCCTGCCCGAGGATCGGCGGCGTGCGATCGCCGATATCGCCCGCAGATACGGCGTATGGATCGTCGAGGACAATCTCTACGGCGCCATGACCCGCGAGCAGATCCCGCTCATCGCCGAATTCGCGCCCGATCTCACCTTCGTCGTTGGCGGCCTGTCGAAATCCGTTGCCGCCGGTGTGCGGGGCGGCTGGGTCGCCTGCCCGGCGCAATTTTCATCGAGAATACGGATTTCGCATTCGATGATAACAGGCGGATTGCCCTTCATGCTGGCCGAACTGAATGCGCGCCTCGTCAACAGCGGCGACGCCGATGACATCCGCAAGGATTGCATCGCCGAGATCAACCAGCGCGAAGCGATCGCCAGACGCGTCTTTGCCGGGCTGGACTTCAACTCCCTGCCCGATATCGCCTTCCTGTGGCTGCGACTGCCCGAACCCTGGCTTTCCGGCACCTTCCGCAATGCCGCCATGAAGGAAGGTGTGCTGATCGACGATGAGGACGAGTTCAAGGCCGGCCGGTCGGAAAAGGTTTTCCATCGCGTCCGCATCAGCTTTTCCGGGCCCTCCACGCGCGAGGAACTGACACATGCCTTCGGCATCCTGCGCAATTTGCTCGACAACGGTTCATCCGGCTATGAAAGCGAGGCGTGATGCGGGTTGTGGCCTTCAGGGCATCGCCCGCAGCCGGTGAATAACGGCAAAAACCGCCAATTAGCCAGCAAACCGGCGCATTTTCCTGTCGCACGGATGAGCCTCTTGCGCTAAAGAACCGGAAACTTTCCTCGGCTCGAACCGCGTGAGACCTATGTCGATTCCAAATTCCATCAAGATCACCCCGGAACTCGTTGCATCCCACGGGCTGAAGCCCGACGAATACCAGCGTATCCTCGACCTGATCGGACGGGAGCCCAGCTTTACCGAGCTTGGCATCTTCTCGGCCATGTGGAACGAGCACTGCTCCTACAAGTCTTCCAAGAAGTGGCTGAAGACCCTGCCGACAACAGGTCCGCGTGTCATTCAGGGCCCCGGTGAAAACGCCGGCGTGGTTGACATCGATGATGGCGACTGCGTCGTCTTCAAGATGGAGAGCCACAACCACCCGTCCTATATCGAGCCCTATCAGGGTGCGGCAACCGGCGTCGGCGGTATTCTGCGTGACGTCTTCACCATGGGCGCACGCCCGATCGCGGCCATGAACGCGCTGCGCTTCGGTGCACCCGATCATCCAAAGACCCGCCACCTCGTGGCTGGCGTCGTCGCCGGTGTCGGCGGTTACGGCAACTCCTTCGGCGTGCCGACGGTTGGCGGCGAAGTGGAATTCGATCCGCGTTATAACGGCAACATCCTGGTTAACGCCTTTGCCGCCGGCCTTGCCAAGTCCGACGCGATCTTCCTCTCTGAAGCCAAGGGCGTCGGCCTGCCGGTGGTCTATCTCGGCGCAAAGACCGGCCGCGACGGCGTCGGCGGCGCGACCATGGCCTCTGCCGAATTTGACGAATCCATCGAAGAAAAGCGCCCGACCGTTCAAGTCGGCGACCCCTTCACCGAAAAGTGCCTGCTGGAAGCCTGCCTCGAACTGATGAAGACCGGCGCGGTCATCGCCATTCAGGACATGGGTGCCGCCGGCCTCACCTGCTCGGCCGTCGAAATGGGCGCGAAGGGCGATCTCGGCATCGAACTCGACCTCAATGCCGTGCCGGTGCGCGAAGAGCGCATGACGGCTTACGAAATGATGCTGTCGGAAAGCCAGGAGCGCATGCTCATGGTTCTCGAGCCCTCCAAGGAAGAGGTCGCCAAGGCGATCTTCGTCAAATGGGGCCTGGACTTCGCCATCGTAGGCAAGACCACCGACGACCTGCGTTTCCGCGTGCTGCACAATGGCGAGGAAGTCGCCAACCTGCCAATCAAGGATCTCGGTGATCAGGCTCCGGAATATGACCGCCCGTGGACGCCCGCCAAGGTTCAGGCTCCGCTTTCGGAAAACGACATTCCCTCGGCCGATATTGCCGATGCGCTGGTTTCGCTGGTTGGTTCGGCCAACAACTCCTCGCGCCGCTGGGTGTACGAACAGTACGACACGCTGATCCAGGGCAATTCCCTGCAGCTGCCGGGCGGTGACGCTGGCGTCGTGCGTGTCGAAGGCCATGACAAGAAGGCGCTGGCCTTCTCCTCCGACGTGACGCCGCGTTATGTCGAGGCTGATGCCTTCGAAGGCGGCAAGCAGGCCGTGGCCGAATGCTGGCGCAACATCACCGCAACCGGCGCCCTGCCGCTGGCCGCGACCGACAACCTCAATTTCGGCAATCCGGAAAAGCCTGAAATCATGAGCCAGCTCGTGCATGCCATCAAGGGCATCGGCGAAGCCTGCCGTGTTCTGGAATTCCCGATCGTTTCCGGCAACGTCTCGCTCTACAACGAGACCAACGGTCAGGCGATCCTGCCCACCCCCACCATCGGCGGCGTTGGCTTGCTGAAGGATTGGGGCCGCATGGCGCGCATCCGTTTTGCTGCCGCTGACGAAGTGGTGCTGCTGGTCGGCGCGCCTGCCGGTCTCGGCACCCACATCGCCCAGTCGGTTTACATGCGCGACATCCATGGCCGCATCGATGGCCCGGCACCGCATGTCGATCTGGTTGCCGAGAAGAAAAACGGCGATTTCGTCCGCACGCTCATCACCGATGGTCTTACGACAGCCGTTCACGATTGCTCGTCGGGCGGTCTGGCACTTGCGGTTGCGGAGATGGCGATTTCTTCCGGCATCGGCGCGACGATCGATGCGGTCGAAGGCCATAATCCAGTCCTCACCTTCTATGGCGAAGACCAGGGCCGTTACGTTCTGACGGTGAAGAAGGCCGATCTCGACAAGGTACAGGCAGCGGCGAAGGCGGCGGGCGTTTCCTGCCCGGCAATCGGCGTTACCGGCGGTGCAAGCGTAAAGCTGGGCACGGCACGCGCCGTCGAGATTAAAGAATTGCACTTGGCCTATGAATCGTGGTTCCCTCAATTCATGGACGGCGAAACTTTGATCGCCGCAGAATGAATTAAGGAGAAACACCATGCCCATGAAACCCGGCGACATTGAAGACATGATTAAGGCGGGAATTCCCGGGGCAAAGGTCACGATCCGCGATCTGGCCGGTGATGGCGACCATTACGCGGCAGAAGTCGTTGCGGATGCGTTCAAGGGCAAGACCCGCGTGCAGCAGCACCAGATGGTCTATGACGCGCTGAAGGGCAACATGGGTGGCGTTCTGCACGCCCTTGCCCTGCAGACCTCGGCTCCCGAATGACCGTGGCCGTCAAAGCCGTTCGGGCAAGACAGTTTCACTGTCCTGCCAATGCATAAAGGCTCCGGACTAAAATCAAAGGCCCGCGTGATACTCTCACGCGGGCCTTTTCATATCCGGTAGAATGAGCGGTAGCCGCTTACAAAACAGGCGGGCTCTGCGATTCCAGATCGGCAAAGGAGGCTGCCGGCAAAGGCCCTGCCGTCAGCAGGGTAAAATCGTAACCGGACTTGCGGTCCGGCCCCAGAACATATTGCCGGTGCATGCGCAGGAAGTTGCGCTTGTTCTTTTTATACCGCTCCGGCGAAAGCGAATGCTTGAAGCGGATCGGCACGATCTTCGGCTGCGGCGCGTCCCTGTGGCCGGTCAGGGCAACGGTGTTGCACCTGTAGAGGTGGATCGGATCCGTCAGGCACTGGATATCGAACCATGTCACTTCCGGGTGATGCGCAATCGCACCGACGCTCTCACGAAGCCTGTCCGCACTCGACAGGAACGCACATTGCAGCGCCGCCCCGCCCAAAGTCGCAAAGGACAGTTTCCGGCCATCCAGCGCATCCGGCTTCAGCTCCAGCACGCGGCCGATCACGGCGAGCGCCAGGCTGGCCCCCATGCTGTGCGACACGACCAGAACCTCCTCAGAGGGCTGCTCCAGCGCCTTGAGAACGAGGGCTGCCTTTTCTTCGATCCACTCGCGGGCAATCGGGTCATCGCGGCCGACGGCCAGCGCGAAGCGCCAGTCGGCGTAAAGATGCAACGTATGAAACCGCTCCGCGAAAGGCAGAAACACCTTCACGAAAAACAGGGCGGCGGCGGGAAGGCTGATCGCGAAGAGCCAGAGAGGCAAAGCGAAAAGCCAGGGCGACAGCGCGATACCCGCAGCAAGCGCGCCGCCGATAAGCATCAGCAGGAACGGGAAGATGAAGAACAGGCCGAAGCGCCAGGCGTGGCGGAAGTAGCGCGCCGCACCGCCCTCACCGATGATGCCCGCCCCGGCCCTGAAACCGAGCCAGGTCTGCCGCCAGACCGGCGCATCCCGCAATTGCGATATCACCGTATTATGATCATAAACAAGAATCGCCGAACGCGTCCGCCAGTCACCCTTAGAGGCCTCAACCGTGAAGGTTTCACCAGCCGGCATATTCTCCAGCGGCCCCACCGAATAATCGACATCCCACGTCTTGCCGGCAAGCGCCGCCGCGCGCTGGTAACGCAGATGGTGGGCGGCCGCATCGAGCGGATCGAAGCCAGGGAAATAAAGAACAAGTCGTGACCTGACGGGCGGCATGCACAAACCTTCGGGCTGGAGCATTTCCAGTAAAAGCGGCACCGCTTTTACGTCAGGACAATGCGTAAAAACAACGAGATAGAGCATTTTCGCGTTTCGGAGAAAAGCGGAAATGCTCTAGCGACACCCGAAAGGATCGCTTGATACAGTGGGCGATGCACGTATAGTAAAAATCGCGACGGAAATATGATTTATTTACTGGCGAGGGAATTTTGTCTGGCATCGTCGATCAGTTGCTCAATGGCGTCGTCAAGAGCGCGCTCTCTGAAATCCTCACCAAGACCGGTCTTCGCAAGACCCGCCGCACCCGCCGCCGGACAAAAAGCAATACGTCCCTTGCGGGCGGCATCGTCGGCTCCGTTCTGGAAGCCGCGATCAACGCCGCGGTCAAACCCAAGCCGGCCAAAAAACAGGTAAGCAAAAGACGCACCGCCGCTGCCCGCAGCAGGCAGCGATATCGATGACACATCTGCTCATCGCCTGCGCTCTTCTGACGTTCTTAGGGCCGCTACAAGGAATCGTGAAGGATGCGAGCGTCGAAGAAATCAAGATCGGCTTCATCGTCATGCTCGATGGTGCTGATCGGATATCTGGCACAGCCTTTTGCAAAACGGGCAAAACCTGCCGCCTGATAGAGCAGGAAAGCCCAAAGTTAATCATCGATCTTAAAGCGAACAGGTTCTACAGCGAGATCGAAATAGATTGCGAGGATGATTGCTCGCTGCAAAGCGGCCGGCGCACAATGATCATCAAGAACACAGAGGAACTTTATATTTATAACGGTGAAACAGGTACGCTGATGGATTCAGTCTTCAGACGGCGGGAGCCAATAGGGAATATAATGCTCAGCTTTCCTTACCCGCCCCGATAGCCGGAGTTTCAGCCCGTATTCAACGAAGCCACACCCGCGCATTTTTTACGCTCCACGGGTGGAAATCGCGCCGCGACATGTTATCTAGAGACAAAGTCAAAGCAGCGGCCTTGAACCGCATGTGAAAGGAATAGGCCATGAGCGGCATTCACGATATGATCGACAGCGAAGTGAAGAGCAACGATATCGTTCTTTTCATGAAGGGTACTCCGCAATTCCCGCAGTGCGGTTTTTCCGGTCAGGTCGTACAGATTCTTGATTATCTCGGCGTCGACTACAAGGGCATCAACGTGCTTGCCGATGCCGATATCCGTCAGGGCATCAAGGACTACTCCAACTGGCCGACCATCCCGCAGCTCTATATCAAGGGCGAATTCGTCGGCGGCTGCGACATCGTAAAAGAGATGTTCCAGTCCGGCGAGCTGCAAAGCCACTTCCAAGAACAGGGTATCAGCGTCCGCGGCGCGGCCTGATTTCGGCCGGTTCATCCGGCCCACCCTGATTGTCAGAAAACTATGCCAGGCGTTGCTTCATGCAACGCCTTTGCCGTTCTTTTTGGGGCAATCCTGTGACAGAACTTTCACAATCCACTTCCCGCGCCGGTTCGATGGGGCGCACGGAATTTATCGCGCTCGCCGCGATGCTGATGGCGCTGAACGCGCTGGCCATCGATATCATGCTGCCCGGCCTGCAGGAAATCGGCGCATCGCTGGGCGTCGTCAATGAAAACCATCGCCAATACGTCATTTCCACCTATCTTCTCGGCTTCGGCATCGCCCAGCTTCTGTACGGACCGATTTCGGACCGTTTCGGGCGCCGCACACCGATGCTGGTCGGGCTTGCCATCTACATCGTTTCAGCCATTGCCGTGGTCTTCGTACCATCATTCTCCGGCCTGCTGGTCCTGCGCTTCATTCAGGGCATCGGCTCGGCGGCGACGCGCGTCATCACCATCTCGATCGTGCGCGACATCTATGGCGGCCGCCAGATGGCGGAAGTCATGTCGCTGATCATGATGGTGTTCATGGTCGTTCCGGTCATCGCGCCCGGCACCGGCCAGATCGTGCTATTTTTCGGTGACTGGCACCTGATCTTCGCCTTCATGGCCGGAATTGCCGCCGTGGTGACGGCCTGGATGTATTTCCGCCTGCCGGAGACCCTGCATCCGGACGACGTCCGTCCCTTTACCGTCCGCTCGGTGCTTGGCGGCTTCAAGATCGTGCTCACCAACCGTATCGCGCTCTGTTACACGCTCTCCAGCACCTTCATCTTCGGTGCGCTGTTCGGGTTCATCAACTCGGCCGAACAGGTCTACAAGGGCATTTACCAGCTGGGTGCATGGTTTGCGGCCGCTTTTGCGGGCGTGGCACTGTTCATGGCCTTCTCGTCCTTCATCAATGCAAGGCTTGTCGGCCGGATCGGCATGCGCAAGCTGTCGCACGGGTCGCTGCTCGGCTTCATCGCCATCACCTTTCTCTGGCTGGTGGTGCAGATGGTTGGACCGGAACCGATGCCTTTTGCCATCTTCATCGTGTTCTTCGCCCTTGCCATGTTCCAGTTCGGCTGGATCGGCTCGAACTTCAACTCGCTGGCCATGGAGCCGCTCGGCCACGTTGCCGGCACGGCCTCTTCGGTCATCGGCTTCATGGGAACGGTCGGCGGCTCGCTCATCGGCGCAGCCATCGGCCAGGCCTTCGATGGCACGGCGCTGCCAATGGTGGCCGGCTTCTTCGTCGTCTCCATCATCGGTCTCGTCTTCGTGCTGATCGGCGAAAAGGGCGTGTTGTTTCATGCTCACAACAAGCCGACCCGCTAAGGGCGGATAAACAAATAAAAAGGGCGCGGAACTCGGTTCCGCGCCCTTTTTTGTTGGTTACAACTGCACTTCGCTCAGACCATGAAAATCTTCTCGCGCAGCAATTCCCACGTCTCCTGATCAGGAGCAAGCAGCAGGCCGCCATCCAGATGGCGCGGCAGATAGGGAGAGCCGTCGAGACGAGCGGCATAGGCGCCCGCTTCCTGCGAAAGCAGCGTGCCGGCCAGATGGTCCCAGGGCATCAGCTTGTTATACATCAGGAAATGCATATGGCCGCCGCAGAACACGCGGTACTCATGCGCCGCGCAGCGATAGCTGGTGAACAGCCGCACATCGGCAAGGTTCAGAAGAATCTTGCGCCGGGTCTCGATATCGAAATAGCCGGTATTGGCGATGCCGACCATTTGCGACAATGCAGGCGCGGTCACGACCGACATCTGCCTCTGCGAGCCATCGGCGGCGCAAAGCCAGGCGCCGGAGCCTTTTTCGGCAATCGCCCAGTCATTGCCCATCGGATCGAAGATCAGGCCAGCGACCGTCTCACCCTTCGAGATGACACTCATCATCACGCCGAAGAGCGGCAGGCCGGAGGCGAAGTTATAGGTGCCGTCGATCGGATCGACCACGACGGCGAGATCGGCATCGGCAAGCTTGCCGAGCAAGGATGGATCGGCCGCAACGGCCTCTTCGCCGATGAACAGTGCGTCCGGCATGATTTCCTGCACGCGGGCACGGATCAGCCGCTCGGCAGCCTCGTCGGCCTCCGTCACGAGGTCGATCGCCTCGGTCTTTATCCTGACGTCGCCTTCGCCCAGATTACGGAACCGCGGCAGGATTTCCACTGCCGCCGCCTCCTGAAGCGCGTTGGCAAGAGAGGCGATGTCGAGTTCGATAGCCATGGGCGATATCCTTCTGTCTAAGCGTAAAACTATAAAGCTACGATTTCCCGGCGCAGCATCTTCCAGCTTTCCTTGTCGGGCGCCGACAGGATGCCGCCTGTCGTCTGGCCCGGTCGGTAGGGCGTATTGTCGAAACGGGCCGTGTAACCACCCGCTTCCTGATGGACGAGGACACCGGCGAGATGATCCCAGGGCATCAGCTTTTCATGACCGATGAAATGCAGCTTGCCGGCCGAGGCAAGCCAATATTCATGTGCCGAGCAATTGATTGAAAGCGCCATCTTGATCTTGGCCATATTGGCGGCGATCACCGGACGGCGATCCTGATGGCTGTGGCCCCAGGAAAAGATACCGACCATTTCAGACAATGGCGCGGGATCGGCAACCCTAAGCTTTGCCTGCGTGCCGTTCTTGCGGTTAAGAAAGGCGCCCTCGCCCTTGAGGGCAACGATGGTATCGCCCATGACAGGATCGTGGATGATGCCCGCAACCGTTTCACCCTTGACGGTGACGGCGAGCAGCGTACCGAAAGCTGGAAAACCGGAAGCGTAGTTGAAGGTGCCGTCGATGGGATCGATCACGAAGGCGAGCGGCGCGTCGACAAGGGCGGGAATGACGGATTGATCCGCGTCATAGGCCTCTTCGCCGACGATATGGGCCTGCGGAAACCGCTGCAGCAGAGCGGCGGTGATCGCCTTTTCCGCCAGAACGTCAGCCTCGGTGACGAGGTCGATGGCGGAGGTCTTCTCGGAGATTGCGCCGGCGCTCAAGTTTCGGAAGCGGGGCATGATTTCATCCGTGCCGGCAGCGGCAACGGTGGAAACGAGGAAGTCGATATCTTTATCGGAAAGGGTCATCGCTAAGGGCACTTCTTCATAAGGGAGGGCTGGCCTCACTACGCTCTTCAGGTGACGCCCCGGTGACAGAAAGCGCCGAAAAATCAAAAAGCTTCGGGTCGAGCAGATGCGACGGATTGACGTGGGCAAGCGCCCTCAGCATCACGTCCTTGCGGCCCGGCATGCGCCTTTCGATATCGGCCAGCATCTCCTTCATGGCGTTGCGTTGAAGCCCGTCCTGCGAGCCGCAGAGGTCACAGGGAATGATCGGGAACTCCATCGCCGCCGCGAATTTCGCCATATCCTCTTCGGCGCAATAGGCAAGCGGGCGCAGCACCATCAGGTCGCCCTCGTCGTTCATCAGCTTTGCGGGCATGCCCGCAAGGCGACCGCCATGGAAGAAGTTCATGAAGAAGGTCTCGAGAATATCCTCGCGGTGATGGCCGAGCAGCAGCGCGTCGCAGCCCTCTTCCCGCGCGATGCGGTAGAGATTGCCGCGCCGCAGCCGCGAACAGAGCGAACAATAGGTGCCGCCCGCCGGCACCTTTTCCTTCACCACGGAATAGGTGTCGCGATATTCGATGCGATGGGCAACGCCAATCTTTGCGAGATATTCCGGCAGCACATGTTTGGGAAAATTCGGCTGGCCCTGATCCAGATTGCAGGCAATGAGTTCGACGGGTAAAAGGCCACGCCATTTCAGATCGAGCAGCAGCGCCAGAAGACCGTAGCTGTCCTTGCCGCCGGAAAGGCCGACAAGCCAGCGCTTCTGGCCGTTCAGCATGCCGAAATCACCGAAGGCCTGACGCACATTGCGAAGCAGCCGCTTGCGCAGCTTGTTGAAGGAAACCGAACGCGGTGCGGCGTCGAACAGCGGATGCGAGCTGCCGTTTTCTCCGGACAGGTCCTGATCGGCCTCGACCTCGTCTGCGATGCTGGTGAGAATGTTCATGATTAGCCCGCTCTGGCGCTTAGCCATTTTCAATGCAGGAAATGCCCGCATCCGCCCGCAATATCAAGCCCCGAATACCGACCAGCCGGTTTTCGTCGCCAGCATTTCCAGTGCCTGCGACCCGAGTGCCGAATTGCCGACCTTGTTGAGACCCGGCGACCAGACCGCAATCGACGCCTTGCCCGGCGCCACCGCCATGATGCCGCCGCCAACGCCGCTCTTGCCCGGCAGGCCGACATGATAGGCGAAATCGCCCGATCCGTCATAATGGCCGCAGGTCAGCATCAGCGCATTGATACGCCGCGCCCGCCGGTCCGAAACGACAGTGTGCCCAGTCAGCGGATTGCGACCGCGATTGGCGAGGAACAGCCCGGCCCGCGAAAGCTGCGCGCAGGTCATGGACAGCGCGCATTGGTGAAAATAGACGCCCAGCGTATATTCGACGGGGTGGTGAAGATTGCCGAAGGAGCGCATGAAATTGGCAAGCGCGAAATTGCGAAAACCCGTCGCCTGCTCGGATTTCGCCACCGTGTCGTCGATGCTGATCGTGTCATCGTCAGCGAGATAACGCACGAAGCGCAGAAGTTCGCCAATCGCCTCGCGCGGCTGGTGGCCGGAAAGAACGATGTCCGTCACCACGATGGCGCCGGCATTAACGAAGGGATTGCGCGGAATGCCGTGCTCGTGCTCCAGCTGGACGATGGAGTTGAAGGAAGACCCCGATGGTTCACGCCCGACGCG
This sequence comes from Rhizobium sp. AN73, assembly GCF_030757975.1. Classification (NCBI taxonomy): domain Bacteria; kingdom Pseudomonadati; phylum Pseudomonadota; class Alphaproteobacteria; order Hyphomicrobiales; family Rhizobiaceae; genus Rhizobium; species Rhizobium sp. AN73. Next base: position 737,077 of record NZ_JARWME010000002.1, on the reverse strand, counting down.
GTTCCACACCGTTTCCCCCGCCTTGCCGAGCGCCAGCGTCAGCATGAAGACCTTGGAGATGCTCTGGATCGAAAACGGCGTGAGCGCATTGCCGGCCGTATAGGTGGTTCCATCGACGGTGGTGATGGCGATGCCGAACTGGTTCGGATCGACCTTGGCAAGCTCGGGAATATAGTCCGCAACCTTCCCCTCGCCCAGCCGCGGCACCATGCTGTCGTAAATGGAATCGACGATCGCCTGAATGTCCTGCATGCAAAGCCTTCCCCAGCAAACAAAAAAGCCGCCCCGAGGGGCGGCTTTCTCAATACTGAAACGCGTCGATTAACGCGAGTAGAATTCGACGACCAGATGCGGTTCCATGACGACCGGGTACGGAACGTCAGAGAGAGCCGGGATGCGAGCGTAGGTCGCAACCATCTTGTTGTGATCGACTTCGATGTAATCAGGAACGTCGCGTTCTGCGAGCTGAACGGCTTCGAGAACCGTAACCAGCTGCTTGGACTTCTGACGAACTTCAACAACGTCGCCCGGCTTGCAACGGTAAGAACCGATGTTGACGCGAACGCCGTTAACCGTGACGTGGCCATGGTTGATGAACTGACGCGATGCGAAAACGGTCGGAACGAACTTGGCGCGGTAGACGATGGCGTCCAGACGCGACTCGAGCAGGCCGATCAGGTTCTCGGAGGTATCGCCCTTGCGACGGTTTGCTTCGTCGTAGGTGGCGCGGAACTGCTTTTCACGCAGTTCGCCGTAGTAGCCCTTGAGCTTCTGCTTGGCGCGCAGCTGCGTGCCGAAGTCGCTCATCTTGCCCTTGCGGCGCTGGCCGTGCTGGCCCGGGCCGTATTCGCGACGGTTTACCGGGGACTTCGGACGGCCCCAGATGTTTTCGCCCATACGGCGGTCAATTTTGTACTTAGCCGATCTGCGCTTGCTCATCGTATTTCCTTCTCAAAAGGTTATACCGGCCTGTTACCAAACCGGTTTAAGGAAACACGCCCTCCTCTGAAGTCCGTTTCAGGACCTCTGACAGGCTTCTCACATGCAAATGGAGAGACCACGGGACATGTCGGTGATGTTGACCGCCGAACGTCAGCTATTAAACTGCAAGGCAGTCAACGAAACACACCGGACATGACTGCCCGGCGTTGGGGCGGCTTCTAAACACGTTTTACAAATTTGTCAAACAGCGCCTTCCGCTTTTTTCCTGGCAATGCCCTTGAAAACACGGGGACTGCTCCCATCTACCCATCGTAATCAGGACTCGGGCCCCTCTGGCGTGTTACCGGACAACACGCGATGTCGAGTCTCTTGAAGGTTGGGGCCCACGTCGATTCTTGATACGCGTTCCCCATCCGCAAAGCCAACCTCGTCCGGCAAAAGGTTGACTGATGGACTTCCTCCTTACGGATTTTCTCGGCACGCCCACATGGATGTGGGCTGTGTTTATTTCTCTCGTCCTTGGCCTGCTCGCGCTCGATCTGGGCGTATTGCACAAGAATTCCAAGGAAATCGGCATTCGTGAAAGCCTGATGATGTCGGGTTTCTATATCGCCATCGGTTTGGCCTTCGGCGGCTGGATCTGGTACCAGTCCGGCGAACAGTCGGCGATGGAATATGTCACCGGCTTCGTCGTCGAAAAAAGCCTGGCGATGGACAATATCTTCATCATCGCCATGATCTTCTCCTATTTCGCCATTCCCCGCCAATATCAGCACCGCGTGCTGCTGTGGGGTATCCTCGGCGTCATCGTGCTGCGCGGTATCATGATTGCCGGCGGCGCTGCCATCGTCGAAAACTTCCACTGGGTGCTTTATCTCTTTGCGGCCTTCCTCGTCTTCACGGGCCTCAAGATGCTGTTTTCGTCCGACCATGACGAATCCGACATCGGCAACAACCGCATCCTGAAATTCCTGCGCAGTCGCCTGCCGGTGACAGAGAAGCTGCATGGCGAGAAATTCTTCGTCAAGGAAACCGATGAAACCACCGGCAAGCTGAAAACCTTCGTGACGCCGCTGTTTCTGGCGCTCATCATGGTCGAAATCGCTGACCTGATCTTCGCGGTCGATTCGATCCCGGCGATCTTCGCGATCACCACCGATCCGTTTATCGTCTACACCTCGAATATCTTCGCGATCCTCGGCCTGCGTGCGCTCTATTTCGCGCTTGCCGCCCTGATCCACCGCTTCGCTTATCTGAAATACGCGCTGGCTGCGGTTCTGGTCTTTGTCGGCTCGAAGATCTTCGTCGCTGACATGCTCGGCATCGCCAAGATCCCGCCCGTCGTGTCGCTCGGCGTCACCGTCGCCATCCTCGCAACCGGCATCATCGGTTCACTGATCGCGACGCGCAAGGAAGTGAAGGCCATAGAATAATGATGGCCAAAGAGGAGGCGACAACGCCTCCTCTTTTTTTGACAATGAAATATATAACTCGCATCATTGTTGCAGAGCCTAAAATCTATTCTCCCAATATCGAAACAAACTTCCAATTCATTACAAAAATGACTTTTGAACCCGTTGACCAGGCAATATCAGAACAGAAACTTTGGCGAGCGAAGGAAATCCTTCAGGGCAGGCTCAGCCATCCCGAAGTCGATCTGGCGCTCTTTCAAAAATACGGCGAAGTGCTGCTCGAGATGAACGATCTCATTGAAGCGGGACGCATGTTGTTCTGCTCAGGCGCACGCGATGAGCGTTTCAGGGAAGCGATCAATATATTCCTGTCGAAAAGCGACAGGCGTGAACCGCAACGCTTTCTGGCCACGTTGCCTTCTTCCATGAGACGACAACGACATCTGGCGGAATTTATCGCTTCGCCGGAATTCGAACGCGGCGGATGGACATCGGCACAACTCTCCCGGATTGCTCCCATGCAAACGGATGTCAGCCCTCGCCCGCATCAACGGCCACATCGATTGGCTTCCGCACTGGTGGTATTCGTTATCGTTTCCGTTCTGGCATTAAGCCTCGTCGGTCTCTACACGACGATAGGCTTCGCAGTGCGGATTTTGATGCAATAGCGACTACTCCGCCGCAAGCCTTGCATCATCCTCTGCCGCATCCGCATCGCCGGGTGCGGTTTTTGCGTCGAGATCGGGGAAAGCCACGATACGCTTGCCGGAGAAATCGGCATGCACCACGACGAGTTCCTTCTCCTCGAAATAACCGAGAAGACGGCGAGCACGGCGGGCAGAATGGGTGCCATAAGCACGGGCGATACGGGCGTCTGACGGGCAAGGCTCCTCTCCCAGCGCAGCCTTGACCAGCAGCAGGAAAACGCCCTGCAGATCGTCGGAAACCGACATCGACAGTTCCAGCGCCTTCTCCCAGCCTTCACTGGCCGCCATCGCCGCATCCACGCCGGAGCGGGCAATCGCCACCTGCCGGCGGAAATCCGCCAGCGTCATCGGCGTGCCGGGAATGCGGCGCATGCGGGCGCGCACCAGAAAATCCTGATAAAGCACAGCGTCGGTGCGATAGGCGGATTGCGGATCGTCGAGAATTTCGACGAGTACGGCCGCAATCTTCTCTTCGCGGTCCTCCGGCGTCATTTCAACCTGGCCGGCGCGTGGCTGGTCCGTGGAGGGTCCGACGGCGGCGGGGGTGGAGCGGGACAGTTCGGCAAGAATATCTGTGGTCGGGCGCGGTGCCGGCGGCGTGCGGCGGACAGTGGGCCGCGTGAATTCTTCCGGGTCCGGCGTGAAGATCAAGTCTTCCACATCCTGCGGTGCATCCGGCAGCGGCATCAGCTTCGGCGAAGACGAGCGCGCCGAGGTTTCCACTGTTCCAATGACGATGGGCAACGGGCGGCGCGACAGCGCAGGTCCGAGCGCCACGAAATTGCCGCGCTGTAGATCACGGAACATTTCCGCCTGCCGTCGGTCCATGCCGAGCAGATCGGCCGCGCGCGCCATGTCGATATCGAGGAAGGTACGGCCCATCAGGAAGTTCGAGGCTTCCGCGGCCACGTTCTTGGCGAGCTTGGCAAGGCGCTGCGTGGCAATGACGCCCGCAAGTCCGCGTTTACGGCCACGACACATCAGATTGGTCATCGCACCCAGCGACGCCTTGCGTGCATCCTCGGTCACCTCGCCGGCAACGGAGGGCGCAAACATCTGCGCCTCATCCACCACGACCAGTACAGGATACCAGAATTCACGATCCGCATCGAACATGCCGTTGAGGAAAGCGGCGGCGGCCCGCATCTGCTGTTCGACATCAAGGCCTTCGAGCGTCAGCACGCAGGAGACGCGGTGCTGGCGAATGCGGTTGGCAATGCCCGCAAGCTCGGCTTCCGTGCGCTCGCCATCCACCACCACATGGCCGAACTTGTCGGAAAGCGTGACGAAATCGCCCTCGGGATCGATGATGACCTGCTGCACCCATTGCGCCGATTGCTCCAGGAGCCGCCGCAGAAGATGCGACTTGCCGGACCCGGAATTGCCCTGCACCAGCAAACGTGTCGCAAGCAATTCCTCAATATCGAGCTTGGCCGCCTGCCCGCCCGATAGGGTCCCCATGTCGATGCCGACCTGCAATGTTCAATTCCTCGTGCTGCATCAAATCGGGCCGATTCCTGCGCGGACGGCCGAACATGCTCTTTACCAAAAAATCCGGGATTGCGTCTGTTACATCCGCACAATGCACAGACAAATGCGCTTTCGCCTATGCGATCTTCGATATCCGGAAAAAACGCAGGCGTCTGCCGAAGACATTCAACACCAGACCCGCGATCACCAGCCCGCCGCCAAGCACTTCGAACAGCGTGATATGTTCGGCAAAGGCAAGATAGGCGCTGATGAAACCGACAACAGGCACCAGCAGCGAAAAGGGAGCGACGGTCCCCGCCGGATAACGCAGAAGCAGATAACTCCAGATTCCGGCACCGACGATCGTCGCGCCATAGGCCATGTAGATCACCACGAAAGCCATCGTCGGTGTCGCATTGAGCAGGCCTCCCACAATCGCTTCAGGTCCTTCCACCACCAGCGAAAGCAAGACCAGCGGTAGAACGGGCACAAGGCTCGTCCATGCGACAAAGGAGACCGCATTCACCTGGCCGATACGACGGTTGACAATATTACCGCACGCCCAGGCGACCGCCGAGCCGATCCCCATCAACAGCGGCACAAAAGCCGCAGCCGTCATGCGCTCCACGCCGATGACCGCCAGCCCGCCAAAAGCAACAATCGCGCCGACGATCTGTGAAGGCAACGGCCGCTCGCCGAGAAACACCACGGCAAGCGCCAGCGTGAAGAAGGCCTGCGACTGCATGACGAGCGAAGCAAGCCCCGCCGGCAGGCCAAGCTTGATGGCCGGGTAAAGCAGGCCGAATTGCACGAAACCCATCGCCATGCCGTAAACGATCATATGCCGCCACGGCACATTGGGTTTCGGCAGGAAGAACACCAACGGCACGGCCGCAAACAGATAGCGCACCCCTGTCAGAAACAAAGGCGGCATGTCGGCAACGCCGATCTTGATGGCAACGAAGTTGAAGCCCCACAAAAACACGGTGATCAGGGCAAGAAGAATATGCGGCAATGCCATTTTGTTATGTCCGAATTTCAGGCGATCGACCGGCGCGTTACGCCGAAGCGGCCCTCTTCCAGCCAAACGTAATGAGACCCGCGCCGATCAGGAGACCGCCGCCCGTGCGGTTGACGATGCGCTGAACCTTCGGTTTGCGGATCGTATTGCGGGCAGCACTTGCCAGAAGTCCATAAAGGGCCGCATTGCAGGTGGCAAGCACAAGGAATGTCACTTCAAAAATCAGCACCTGCGGCCAGAATGGCAATGTCGGCACCAGAAACTGCGGCAGGAAGGCGACGAAGAACACGATGCTCTTGGGGTTCAGCGCGGTGACGATATAAGCGTGCAGGAATATCTTGAGCGGCCTTTCGCGGCCCGTCACGCCCTTGCCTTCCACCCCTTCGCCACCAACCGGTGAACGCCACAGCTTGATGCCGAGATAGATAAGGTAAGCGGCGCCGATCCATTTCAGACCGGTGAAAAGGGCCGCCGATGTGGCAAGCAGCGCACCGAGCCCGAGCATCGAGGCCGTCATCGCGGTGAAATCACCAAGTGCCACGCCTGTCACCGTCGCGGTGCTCGCCTTGCGTCCGTGACCGAGCGCATAAGAAATCACCAATAGGATCGTCGGTCCCGGAATAGCGAGCATGATGGCGGATGCGGCCACGAAGGCCAGCCAGTTTTCAAGCGGCATGATGCAATCTCCCCTGTTCGATTTTCAGGAGCAAGCCACCAAAAGCGCCCAGCATCAAGCCGAATTTTCGGAGATCATCCCGCTTTGTCATCTAGCGGCCGAACGGGTGGCTGCTCCCGTTTCATCGCTTGTGCGAGATCGTAATTTGACTGCATGGCAAGCCATGCCCGCGCCGTACTGACGCCGGCCCGCTCCAGCCGCAGGGCAAGGTCGGGACTGACCCCTGCCCGCCCGTTTAGCACACGAGAAAGCGCTACGCGCGACATGCCGAGCCTTTCCGCAGCTTCTGTCACGGAAAGCTGAAGTGCTGCAATGACCTCCTCCCGTAGCAATTCACCAGGATGAACAGGAAATTTCATCATTCGAACCACTCCCTTCAATGATAATCCTGATAGTCGACCAGTTCGACATCGCTATCCAAAAATCGAAAAGTGACGCGCCAGTTTCCATTCACCCATACCGACCAGTGACCCTTCATATCGCCTTTGAGGGGATGCAATTTGAAACCAGGAAGTTGAGATCGGAGGCGCCTGCCGCAACCTCAAGCAAGGTGAGTATTCGGCCCAATTTGGCAGCATGAGTCGACTGAATACCCTTGGTCGTCCCGGAACGGTAAAAAGCTTCGAGCCCTTTGTGACGGAAACTGACGATCATACAAAAATTGTATCCTGTATCGCATCGCTATACAGCCATATTAAACGACACAGACAAAACCTCTCCGGCATTTTCTCGCCGGAGAGGCTGCCGCCATCAAAACCGTGGCGCCCAGTGAGGTGTCGACCACTCCCGCCGCCTTTTCCGCCTGGACGGCTCGAGGCCGATATCGTCCAGCAGCCGCTCCGGCAGATCGGTAACATCGGTCGGCGGCGCGCGTGGCACCATTGCCGCGACGAGAACGGCTTTCAGGGTTTTCCAGACGCCGAATGTGACGAAAAGACGGTCGACCGCATCCGGCAGCGCACATGCTACCAATGGTTGATTTTTTTGCATAGGGGATCCATCCCGGCGCGGCAAAGCGGCCAGGTCCTTTGTCGATGGAAAACGACATGCTGCAACGGCGGGCGCAGCACGGGCCACGCGGACGCACAATTCAGATGTCGAACGAAGTGAAAATGCCAAACGGCAGGGAAATCAGGCCATAAGCCTTATCGGAGGTCGATGCCTCGGGGCATATAACCACCAATGACCATGCCGGAAATGCCAGACATGCCGTTAAGGCGCATATTCATATAGTCAGTCATTCCACGCCTCCTTTTATAGCGGTTACAGACGAGAAGCATCTTACACGAGATGCCGGACGCGACAAGAGGCCGCAATCTCGAATTGCAAAAGTCAAATGAAATAGATGCAAAAATACAACAAACAGTCAGGTCAGCGAAACGCTGAGGCCAAAACCCTGCATCAGCCGCCGCGTGGCGAAATCCGGTTTGCCTGATGTGAAGACGGCGAAGTCGAAACCATCGGGATGCTCCGCATCCTGCGGCAGCGGCACCAGATGGCGGGCGCGCCTTGCGATCGCCTCGGCCGGGTCCAGCCAGTCCACCGGCCAGGGGGCCAGCCGGCGAAACACATTGGCCATGAAGGGATAATGGGTGCAGGCGAGAACAACGATGTCAGTACGCTTGCCGTCGCTATCAATGAAGCAGGGCTCGATTTCGGCCAGAACCGCCTCGTCCGGAACCGGCTCGCCCCTGATCCAGCTTTCCGCCATGCGCGCCAGATTTTCCGACCCCACAAGACGGACATGGCATTGCGTGGCGAAGGACTGGATGAGATCACGCGTATAGGCGCGCTTGACGGTGCCGGGCGTCGCCAGCACGGAGACGAGGCCGGAGCGGGTGCGCTCCGCAGCAGGTTTGATGGCGGGAACGGTGCCGACGAAGACCATCTCTGGAAACCGCGCCCGAAGATCGGCCCCGGCCAGAGTGAAGGCCGTGTTGCAAGCGATGATGCAGACTTCGGGGCTATAGTCTTCGAGAAGCTTTTCGAAGAGCGAAAGAATACGCGCCTTCAGCGCCTCCTCTTCCCAACCGCCATAGGGGAAACCTGCATCGTCGGCCACATAGATGAAACCGCGCTCGGGCATCAGTACGCGCGCCTCGCGCAGCACGGTCAGCCCGCCAATGCCGGAATCGAACACCAGCACCGGTTTCAGTTCGTTGGCCGCCACCTCACTCGTTTTCAGCATTCTCCCCCGTACCCTCCGACGATATTCCCTCTGCCGTTTCCACCTTGCCGACCTGTTTTGGCCAACGGCGGGGAAAACGGTCGAGCGTATTGAGCACGCCACGGAAGACGCTGATTTCCTGTTCGGAAAATCCGCGTCTCGACAGCACCGCACGCAGATTGTCGACCATTTTCGGCTTTTTTTCGGGCGGATGAAAATAACCGCGTGAATCGAGCGCTTCCTCGATATGTTCGAACAGGCCGAAAACCTGTTCCTTGGTCGAAGGACGCTGCTCGACGGACTGGAAAAGCGTCTCGCCGAGATCGTCCATGCCTGACTTCATCCACTCATAGGACATCAAGAGCACGGCCTGTGCGATGTTGAGCGATGCAAAGGCGGGATTGACCGGAAATGTCACGATCTCGTCGGCCAGCGCCACTTCCTCATTGGTAAGGCCCCAGCGCTCGCGCCCGAACAGGATGCCGGTTCTGTCACCCGTCTTGAATTTTGCACGCAATGTCTCGGCGGCGGTAACAGGCGCACGCACCGGCTTGAAACCGTAACGCTCGCGCGCGGTCGTCGCATAGACAAAGTTCAGATCCTTGACCGCCTCTTCAAGCGTCTCGAACACCTTTGTCCCGTCGATGACATGATCGGCCTTGGAGGCGGCAGCGCGCGCCTTCTCGCTCGGCCAGCCGTCACGCGGATTGACCAGGCGCAATTCGGCAAGGCCGAAATTAGCCATCGCCCGCGCCACCATGCCGATATTTTCGCCGAGCTGCGGTTCGACCAGAATGATCGCCGGGCCTTCCGCCAGAAGTTCAAGCTCGCTGTTTGTGCCTGCCATCGTCGTTTTCCAGTTTATTGAAGCGCCGCATCGATTTTCACGCCAATGCGGTAGAGCGTTTTGGCGCATTTCAGGACGGAAACCCGAGTTCCACTTTTCCAGGAAATGCTCTAAAGCGCGCTTCACTGGCACAGATCGGCGCCAAAATCAAAGCCGGAGGCCGCAAAACGCCCGCTCATTCGCCCTTGATGATCGCCGCCATCTCAGCGCGCAGCGAATCCCTGCCCTCATCGCCGACGCGGTGAATGTCGCTGATGACCGGCTGGCCATTTTCCTCGATGACATCGAAATGCACCTCGTCGACCGTCGCCTTCATCTCCGCCTCGTCCATGCAGGCCCAGAGCTTGAACTTCGCCGTCACGTCAGTCACGCCGTCCTTAACCGCACCCGGCGTTACCGAAACATCCACCAGCGGACAGCCATCCTGCGAGTTGGTCACCACATCATAACCGAAGGGATCGCCGGTCTCGCCGCTTTCCGCTTCGTAAGCCGGCTTCTTGGAAGCCTCGCGATATTGGGCAACGAAGTCCTTGCTGAACAGGCTGGTCAGCATGTCCTCGTCGAAGATGTATTTCCAGTTCTCCGCATCGCCGGACCAGTTCTTGACGGTGATGTCCATCACCTTCTGGACGGGATCGGCAGGCCCTGCCGCAAGGGCGCTGTGGGAAACGAGGACGGCGGCAGTAAGAAGCAGAATATTCCGCATGATGTGATCCCGAAGGTAGGCCCGATGGCGGGCGAAGCGATTCGCCTGACTGTATTCCGGCAATATGGTTTGGCAATGCGCAAAGCGATATTGCACCGCGCCAAAAAAGCGCCCCCCATGGCTTTGCCTCAGACGCTCGCAATGCTATAGCCGCACCGGATATTTTTCCGAATACCGGCGTTATCAGACGCCACAGCTTCGAAGGTGAGGAATTCATGGCAAAGATCAAGGTAGCCAATCCGGTCGTCGATCTCGACGGCGACGAAATGACCCGTATCATCTGGCAGCTCATCAAGGACAAGCTGATCCTGCCATACCTCGATCTCGACATCGAATATTACGACCTCTCGGTTGAAAACCGCGATGCCACCAACGACCAGGTCACCGTCGATGCGGCACACGCCATCAAGAAGCACGGCGTCGGCATCAAGTGCGCCACGATCACCCCGGATGAGGCACGCGTCGAGGAATTCGGCCTGAAGCAGATGTGGAAGAGCCCGAACGGCACCATCCGCAACATTCTGGGCGGCGTCATCTTCCGCGAGCCGATCATCTGCAAGAACGTTCCGCGTCTTGTTCCCGGCTGGACGAAGCCGATCGTCGTTGGCCGCCACGCCTTCGGCGACCAGTACAAGGCAACCGATTTCAAGTTCCCCGGCAAAGGCAAGCTGACGATCAAGTTCGTCGGTGAAGACGGTCAGGTCATCGAAAAGGACGTCTTCGACGCTCCCGGCGCAGGCGTCGCCATGGCGATGTACAACCTTGATGAATCGATCCGCGAATTCGCCCGCGCATCCATGATGTACGGCCTGATGCGCAAGTGGCCGGTCTACCTGTCCACCAAGAACACCATCCTGAAGGCCTATGACGGTCGCTTCAAGGACATCTTCGAAGAAGTCTATCAGGCCGAGTTCAAGGCGAAGTTCGACGAAATCGGCATCATTTATGAACACCGCCTGATCGACGACATGGTTGCCTCCGCTCTGAAGTGGTCCGGCGGCTACGTCTGGGCCTGCAAGAACTACGATGGCGACGTGCAGTCCGATACGGTTGCGCAGGGCTTCGGTTCGCTCGGCCTGATGACCTCAGTTCTTCTGTCGCCGGACGGCCGCACGGTCGAAGCCGAAGCTGCGCATGGCACGGTTACGCGCCACTACCGCCAGCACCAGAAGGGTCAGGAAACCTCGACCAACTCGATCGCCTCGATCTTCGCCTGGACGCGTGGCCTCGCCCACCGCGCCAAGCTGGACGACAATGCGGAACTCGCAAAGTTCGCAGCAACGCTCGAAACCGTCTGCGTCGACACCGTTGAAAGCGGCTTCATGACCAAGGATCTGGCCCTCCTCATCGGTCCGGACCAGCCGTGGCTCTCCACCACCGCCTTCCTCGACAAGATCGATGAAAACCTCAAGACGGCGATGGCAGCTTAAGCCTTTTCGCTCAGCAGCTTTAAAACCCGGCCTCAGCGCCGGGTTTTTTCATTCGTGCCATAGAGCCGGAATATCAGTATCGCGGCGCGCGCCGATCGCGCCCTTATGTCCTCTTCCGTCGGAAGGCCGATTGCACCCGTGGCGCGTCTGATCTGCAAATCCCCAACCAGAAGCGACAACCAAATGTCCGCAGGCTCTTCCGAAGCCTCGGCACATATGGCGCCCTGCTGCGCCAAAGCCGCAAAATAGATGGCAAGCTTCGGCATGACATGGCTACGGCCTTTGGCCGAGAGAAATTCCCCGAGCGTGGTTTCGCTGCCTGCCTCCGCCGCCGCCACCCTGTTGAGCAGCACCGCCCGTTCTCCCAAAAGCACCGTCAGAAGATCGGCCCCGAAACGCGAGAGCTCGCCAACGCCATCGGCCACCTCCGCCGATGGCAACATCAGCTTTCCAGCATTTTCGGCGACCATGGCTTCATACAGGCCAGCCTTACCTCCGAACCAGCCGTAGAGCGTCTCCTTGGAAGACCTGCTCACCTTTGCCAGCGCCTGCATCGAAAACGCGGCATAACCGTCTTGCGCAAGCATGGCGAAGGCGTGCTCGACAATCTCACGCCGGCGTAATTCCTTGCTTTCGCTTCGCATCAGTGCTCCCTTGACAAAAACCGTACAGATACGTACGGAATATCCGTACGATATCGTACGGATATTCTATGGAGATTTTCATGTCCAGCTCATTTCTGCATGACATAAAAACAAAGCACTTTCCCGCACTGGAAATGGCACGAGAACCGGCGCGCCTTGCCCTGCGCCTGTTCGCGCCGTTTAGTCTTGGCATCATGGCCGGTTTTTTCTTCGCCTTCAGCAATCCCGTCATGATGGCCTTCCAGCAACTGGAAGCGGATATTTTCATTCAGGCGTTCAACGGCATCAATATCAGCGTCCGCAACGGCATTTTCTTTGCTGCCTTCTTTGTTCCGCTTGCCGCCCTTCTTGGCGCAGCGCTTGTTGACCGTAACAATCGGCTGCTCTGGTTGTCTGCATTGGTTATCTACACCGTCGTCGTGATCCAGACCTGCATGGTGAATGTGCCCATCAACGAGTTCTTCAAGACTATTTCGACCGAAATACCAAGCAACTGGCAGGAGCTGCGCGACCGCTGGGCACTTTCCAACCTCGTCCGCACCATGCTCACTACAATCGCCTTTTTTCTCGCGCTGCTCGCTGCCGCAAGAAATAGCGAAAGACACGCACCCGTTTGACGCGTGCGACAATGGCTGACCGGCGACATGAAAGATTCAGGAAACGGGAACCCGGCTGCAACGCCGGGTTTTCTTTTTTGTTCACAGTATCTTGATTAGATGTAGCACTAGGCGCAGACTTCGATTCCGCACTGTGCCGCGGCCACTACAACAATAAGACGAAGCTGAAACAGCATCAATTTACACATAACTTGCCCGACACAGTCAAAATTTTACCGAAGCATCGGCGCAATCTTGAGGAATGCGAAAAAGATGCTGCAGACTATAAAAAAACACCGCGCCAGCACGAAATCCATAACGGTTTTCCCGTGATGCTTCGGCGATTTTGCTTGGGGAGGCAAAAGCATGAGTGAATTGATCTTTTACACCAATCCCATGTCGCGCGGACGCATTGCCCGCTGGATGCTTGAGGAAGTGGGCGTTCCGTACAAAACGGAAATACTCGGCTTCGAAACCTCGATGAAATCGCCTGCCTACCGGCTGATAAACCCGATGGCCAAGGTGCCGGCCATCAAACACGGCGATACCATCGTCACCGAGGCGGCGGCGATCTGCGCCTATCTCGCCGATGCCTTTCCGGGCGCGAACCTCGCGCCGACGCCGAAGGCGCGCGGGCTCTATTACCGCTGGATGTTCTTCGCCGCCGGCCCGCTGGAAATGGCATTGAGCATGAAGGCAATGGGTTTTGAAGTGCCGAAGGAAAAGCTGCGCATGGCGGGCTGCGGCAGCTATGCGGATGTGATGAACACGCTCGAACGGGCCGTCAGCGAAAACCGCTTCGTCGCCGGTGATCTCTTCACCGCGGCGGATGTCTATGTCGGCGCCCATGTCGGCTGGGGGCTGCACTTCGGCACAATCGAAAAACGGCCGGCCTTCACCGACTATATGGCGCATCTGAGCGACCGCCCGGCCTTCAAGCGGGCCGCCCAGCTCGATGAAGAAGCGGCAAAGGACTTGCAGGCGGCGGGTTGAGAAAACCGGCAGGCTATTTCGCCTGAAAGTGGAGCATCAGCGCTCGCAAGGTCACAAAACGGATTTCTGGGACGGTCTTACTTGCTGGACTGGCCGAGTGGTTCGCCGATCTCGATTGCATGCCCGTCCGGGTCATAAAAACGGAACACTCTCTGTCCCCACGCCTGCCGCTCAACGGGATGGATCACCTCCACATGCGGCGCAATATTCTGAAAAGCCGCATCCACATCCTCATGTTCAAAATAGAGCAGCAGATTTCGCCTGCCGTAAGGTTCGCCCGTGTCCGACGATGTCCGCCAGACAGTCTGCTCGAGTGACCGCCCCTCATGTATTGCAAAGCCGCTTTCAAAGAGGACGAAGTTTCCGAAATCTTCCAGAACTTTCAGGCCGAGCCTGTCGCGATAGAATTCCCTGGAGCGGCTGATATCGCGCACGAAAGGGATGGGATTTACAAAGCGCATCACATTCCTTTCGGAGTTCACCATCCAGAATCAAAAAGGCGGGGTAGAACCCCGCCTTTTTCAATTCATCCAGATCAGGCCGCCAGGGCCGCTGCCACCGCGTCGATGGCGTCCTGCGCCTTGGCGCCATCAGGGCCACCGGCCTGCGCCATATCAGGGCGTCCGCCGCCGCCCTTGCCGCCAAGGGCGGCAGAGGCCGTGCGAACGATATCCACCGCGCTGAACCGGGCCGTCAGATCTTCGGTCACGGCAGCGACAGCACTTGCCTTGCCGTCTTCGGAAACCGCGATCAGCAGCACGACGCCGGAGCCGAGATTTGCCTTGGCTTCATCGGCAAGGCCCTTCAAGTCCTTGGCATCGATGCCGGACAGGGATTTTGCGAGGAAATTGACGCCTGCAACCTGCTGGACGTCGTTTGCACCGGCATCCGACGAGCCTCCACCCATTGCGAGTTTCTTGCGGGCATCGGCAAGCTCGCGCTCCAGCTTCTTGCGCTCGTCAAGAAGTCCCTCGACACGCGACAGTACCTCGCCCGGCTGAACCTTCAGCGACGAGGCCAGTGCCTTTACGCGCTCATCCTGCTCGGCGAGATAGGCAAGCGCGCCCTGCCCCGTCACGGCTTCCAGACGGCGCACACCCGCACCAACGGCGCTTTCGCCGAGAATGCGGATAAGGCCGATCTGGCCGGTTGCGGCAACATGCGTGCCGCCGCAAAGCTCGACGGAATAGGGACGGTTGGCTTTTGCACCGTGAACGCCGGTGCCCATGGACACCACGCGAACTTCATCGCCGTATTTTTCGCCAAACAGCGCCATAGCACCCTCGGCAATGGCGTCGTCAACGCTCATCAGACGCGTCACGACCGGCGAGTTCTGCAACACGATCTCGTTTGCCATCTCCTCAACGACCTTCAGCTCCTCGGCCGACATCGGCTTCGGATGTGAAACGTCGAAGCGCAGGCGCTCAGGCGCGACCAGCGAACCCTTCTGGGCGACATGGGTGCCAAGCACCTCGCGCAGCGCCTCGTGCAGCAGGTGGGTGGCAGAGTGGTTGGCGCGCAGACGCGAGCGGCGGTCATGATCGACCGTCAGCTGCACGGCTTCGCCGAGCTTCAACCCGCCCTTGGACACGGTACCGGCATGCACGAACAGGCCTTCGCCCTTCTTCTGGGTTTCGGAAACGGTAAAGGCACCATTATCGCCAGAGATCACGCCGGTATCGCCCATCTGGCCACCGGACTCGCCATAAAACGGCGTCTGGTTGACGACGACCTGCACCGTCTCGCCATCGGCAGCGCTTTCAACCGACTTGCCGTCCTTGACGATCGCCTGAATGACGCCTTCGGCGGTTTCGGTGTCGTACCCCAAGAATTCGGTCGCGCCGAGCTTTTCCTTCAGTTCGAACCAGACTGTTTCGGTCGCCTTGTCGCCGGAACCGGCCCAATGCGAGCGTGCTTCCGCCTTCTGACGCTGCATGGCGTCGGTGAAGCCGGAAATATCGACGCCGATTTCGCGGGCACGCAGCGCATCCTGCGTCAGATCGAGCGGGAAACCATAGGTGTCGTAAAGTTTGAAGGCGGTTTCGCCATCCAGCATATCGCCCTTGTGCAGGGTCGAGGTCGCGTCGGACAGCAGCGACAGGCCGCGTTCCAGCGTCTTGCGGAAGCGGGTTTCCTCAAGCTTCAGCGTCTCGGAAATCAGCGCCTCGGCGCGAACCAGTTCGGGATAGGCGCGGCCCATCTGCTGGATCAGCGCCGGCAGCAGCTTGTAGATCAGCGGCTCGCGCGAGCCGAGAAGCTCGGCATGGCGCATGGCGCGGCGCATGATGCGGCGCAGAACATAACCACGGCCTTCGTTCGACGGCAGGACGCCATCAGCGATTAGAAACGCGGAGGAGCGCAAATGGTCGGCAATGACGCGGTGGCTGCCGCGCTTTTCGCCTTCTGCCGGAACGCCGGTCGCTTCGACGGAGGCCGAAATCAGCGCCCGGAACAGATCGGTGTCGTAATTGTCGTGTTTGCCCTGCAACAGCGCCGAAATGCGCTCAAGACCCATGCCGGTGTCGATTGACGGGCGCGGCAGGTCGATGCGCTCTTCCTTCGTCAGCTGCTCATATTGCATGAAGACGAGGTTCCAGATTTCGATGAACCGGTCGCCATCCTCTTCCGGCGAACCGGGAGGGCCACCCCAGATATGATCGCCATGGTCGTAGAAGATTTCCGAACAGGGACCGCACGGACCGGTATCGCCCATGGCCCAGAAATTGTCGCTGGTCGGAATACGGATGATGCGGTCGTCGGAGAAACCGGCGATCTTCTTCCAGAGATTAAAAGCCTCGTCGTCGGTATGGTAGACCGTGACCAGCAGACGATTGCGGTCAATGCCGAATTCCTTGGTGATCAGGTTCCAGGCATGGGTGATCGCCTCTTCCTTGAAATAATCGCCGAAGGAGAAATTGCCGAGCATTTCAAAGAAGGTATGGTGACGGGCAGTATAACCGACATTGTCCAGGTCGTTATGCTTGCCACCGGCGCGCACGCATTTCTGTGCCGAGGCAGCGGTGGAATAAGGGCGGCTTTCAAGACCGGTGAAGACGTTCTTGAACTGCACCATGCCGGCATTGGTGAACATCAGCGTCGGATCGTTGCGCGGCACCAGCGGGCTGGAGGGCACAATCTCGTGTCCGTTCTTCTTGAAGTAGTCGAGAAAGGTCGACCGAATTTCATTCACACCGCTCATGCCCACACACCGCTCACAGCTGGAGTCCATCATCACCATCCGAAACGATGGCTATCTTGCAAAATCAATGGCTTTTATCGTCCGCATCCTGCCCTGTCCAGCCATGGAGGCCCACCAAGGCGCATAGGCAAAGAAAAAGGGCCGCGCGAGGGAAAATCGCACGACCCTTTTGATCTAGACCAGCTCATACCGGCAAAGTCTCCGGACGTTAATTCCGGACCTTTGCGAATGCATCAGCCTTCGTCGCTGCCATCGTCGCTTTCGCCGGCTTCAGGGCCACCATTCTGCAGGAAGCGATCAGCAATCAGACCGGCATTCTGGCGCAGCGCCAGTTCGATCTCGTTTGCCATTTCCGGATTGTCGCGCAGGAAGGTCTTGGCGTTTTCACGCCCCTGCCCCAGACGCTGGCTGTTATAGGAGAACCATGCGCCGGATTTCTCGACGATACCGGCCTTCACGCCGAGATCGACAAGCTCGCCGGTCTTGGAAACACCTTCGCCATACATGATGTCGAATTCCACCTGCTTGAAGGGCGGTGCCATCTTGTTCTTGACGACCTTGACGCGTGTCTGGTTGCCAACAACCTCTTCGCGCTCCTTGACGGCGCCGATGCGGCGGATGTCGAGACGTACCGAGGCGTAGAACTTCAGCGCGTTACCACCCGTCGTCGTTTCCGGCGAACCGAACATGACGCCGATCTTCATGCGGATCTGGTTGATGAAGATCACCATGCACTTCGACTTGGAGATCGAGGCGGTCAGCTTGCGCAGCGCCTGGCTCATCAGACGTGCCTGAAGGCCCGGCAGGCTGTCGCCCATCTCGCCTTCGATTTCGGCACGCGGCGTCAGCGCCGCAACCGAGTCCACGACCAGAATGTCGACGGCACCGGAGCGCACCAGCGTATCGGTGATTTCCAGCGCCTGTTCGCCGGTATCCGGCTGTGAGATCAGGAGGTTCTGCAAATCCACGCCAAGCTTGCGGGCATAGACCGGATCGAGCGCGTGCTCGGCATCCACGAAGGCGCAGATGCCGCCCTTCTTCTGGGCTTCCGCGATCGTCTGCAACGCAAGCGTCGTCTTACCGGAGCTTTCCGGACCGTAAATCTCAACGATACGCCCCTTCGGCAGGCCGCCGATACCGAGCGCAATATCCAGGCTGAGCGAACCCGTCGAAATGGTCTCTACTTCAACCACATTTTCATTGGAACCGAGCTTCATGATCGATCCCTTGCCGAACGACCGTTCGATCTGGGAGAGCGCCGCTTCCAGTGCCTTGCTTTTATCCACCGATTTATCCTCTACGAGACGCAAAGAATTTTGTGCCATCCGATCCACCTTTAGGTTATTGAAGCCACACAGGCAACGAAGCAATATGGAAATAGGATGTACTCTATTTGTTCTCATCTCGCAAGGCGCAGCCAGCATATTGAAAACAAATAGCGATAAGTCGTTTGTTCTGCTTTCGTTTTTCCGTGTCAGGCCTATCGCCGCGGACCGGATGCGAAGGTGGAAAAACAAAAGGTTCGGACGAATCGTCCACCCTTTCCATCCGCGAAAGAGGGAAACGCAAGCGTGAAGAAAATACTCGTTCTGGGCGGCGCGCATATCGACAGACGCGGCATGATCGAGACTGAGACGGCGCCTGGCGCCAGCAATCCCGGCTCC
The DNA here is from genome assembly GCF_030757975.1 of Rhizobium sp. AN73. NCBI lineage: Bacteria > Pseudomonadati > Pseudomonadota > Alphaproteobacteria > Hyphomicrobiales > Rhizobiaceae > Rhizobium > Rhizobium sp. AN73. The sequence goes on along the minus strand of NZ_JARWME010000002.1, from coordinate 718,603 downwards.
TGGATGGAAGAGGCTGGCGGCGGCGGTTTCAACGCGGCGCGCAATCTCTCCCGGCTTGGCTTTGCTGTCCGTATCATCGCGCCGCGCGGCGGCGATGTGACCGGCGAGGCTGTGGCGGAGGCCGCAAGGCAGGCGGGCGTGGAAGATACGCCCTTCGTTTTCCTCGATCGCCGCACGCCGAGCTACACCGCCATTCTGGAGCGCGACGGCAATCTGGTCATCGCGCTTGCGGATATGGACCTTTACAAGCTGTTTTCGCCGCGCCGCCTTAAGGTGCGCGCGGTGCGCGATGCGATTACCGCAAGCGACCTTCTGCTTTGCGACGCAAATCTGCCGGAGGATACGCTGAAGGCAATCGGCCTCATTGCCCGCGCCTGCAAAAAGCCGCTCGCTGCCATCGCCATTTCACCCGCCAAGGCGGTGAAGCTGAAGGGAGCGCTCGCCGATATCGATATGCTCTTCATGAACGAAGCGGAGGCGCGCGCCCTGACCGGGCAAACGACGGCAAATGTCCGCGACTGGCCGGACATCCTGCGCAAGGCCGGCCTTGCCGGCGGCGTCATTACCCGGGGCGCAAGCGAGGTGGTGGCCTTCAATGCGACGCAAACTGCAAGCCTCCACCCGCCCCTCATCCATGATGTGAAAGACGTGACGGGTGCGGGAGACGCCATGGCCTCCGGTTATCTTGCAGCAATCACAGAGGGCAAAACCATCGCCGAAGCGCTGCGACTGGGTGCCGCGGCGGCCGCCATCACCGTGCAATCGCCTTTCGCCACTGCCCAAGACCTGTCAAAAGACAGTGTCGAGACCATGTTGGGGCTTGTCCCCGAAGCCGAAATGCTGGCATGAACCCGTTTTTTTATAGTCTGGAACAAAAAGAATGACCCGCCCCATCTCCCCGCTTCTGCCCATCGTCTATTCGCAAGAGGTTGCCGCCGCCAAGCAGCGCGGTGCGCCGATCGTAGCGCTCAGAATCGACCATCATCACCCACGGCATGCCCTATCCCGGCAATATCGAGATGGCCGAAGGCGTTGAACAGATCATCCGCGATCAGGGCGCCGTTCCGGCAACCATCGCCGTCATCCACGGCACCCTGCATATCGGCCTCGAGAAGGAACAGCTCGAAGCGCTTGCCCAGACCACCGACGCCATGAAGGTCTCGCGCGCCGATATCGCCTTTGCGATTGCCGAGCGCCGTACCGGTGCTACGACGGTTGCAGCCACCATGATCGCTGCCGCCCGCGCCGGCATCCGCGTTTTTGCCACCGGCGGCATCGGCGGCGTGCACAAGGGTGCGGAAGAAACCTTTGATATTTCCGCCGACCTGACCGAGCTTGCCAAAACCGGCGTGATCGTCGTCTGCGCCGGCGCCAAGGCCATTCTGGATATCCCGAAGACGCTGGAAGTTCTCGAAACCAACGGTGTACCGGTCGTCACCTTCGGTTCGGAAGAATTCCCGGCCTTCTGGTCACGTTCCTCCGGCCTTTCCAGCCCGCTGTCGCTCAACAGCCCGGCGGCCATCGCCAATTTCCAGGTGACCCGCGAACAGCTCGGCATCGATGGCGGCATGCTGATCGCCAACCCCGTGCCGGAAGAAGACGAAATTCCGCGCGAGGAAATGGAAATCTACATCAACCGCGCCATTTCCCACGCCGAGCGCGAGGACATCACCGGCAAGGCCGTCACACCCTTCCTGCTCGGCGATATCTTCCGTCTGACCGACGGCCGCAGCCTCGTGACCAATATCGCGCTGGTGCGCAACAATGCCCAGCTCGCTGCGGAGATCGCCGTCGCGCTGAACTAAGGGCAACCTCCTTTCCTTGGTCATCCTCGGGCTTGACCCGAGGATCCACACTCCGGTGCAAATAAATGGATCCTCGGGTCAAGCCCGAGGATGACGCCGAGTTGCAGGAAAGGCTTGTCAACAACAACAAAAAAGGCCCGGAAGCTTGCGCTTTCCGGGCCTTCTTTTTCTTCCCGAACTTCCTTAGTTCTGGGCCACCGGCCTTACCAGCGGCGTGACGCGACGGATGGTGACGCGGCGGTTCTGCTGTTCCGGACCGAGCGTCTGGACCTTCAGGTAGCGCTCGCCATAACCCTGCGTCGCAAGGTTTTCCGGCGGGATGCCGTAAACATCGCTCAGGACATTGGCGACGGAGGCGGCGCGCTCGTCGGAAAGCACGAGGTTGCTTTCATCCGAACCGACAGCATCGGTATGGCCTTCGATCAGGAAGGTTTCCGCCGGGTTCTTAGCCAGCGCCTTGTTGATCGCATCCGCCACCTTGCGCAGCGAACGCGCCTGCGCCATCGGGATTTCGGCGCTGCCCGTGGCGAAGGTGATTGTATCGAGGTCGATACGGCGCACCTTGTCGCGGATACGAGCCGAATAACGCACTTCATCCAGCGAATAGACACGCTCCACCGGCTCTACCGGCGGCTGCTCCAGGAAGCGGTAATAATCGCGGTCCGGATCGCTCGACGTGTCGATGATGTAATCGCGGACGGGAATGCGCAGACGCATCGGCGGCAGGTCGAGACCGGGATCGCGATAGACATACTCGCGGTCCGGTTCTTCCATCAGTTCCGGTGCGTAGAACAGCACATATTCCCGGCCACGGTCATCGATGCGCGAACGCTGGATGACATCGCCGTAGCGGTTGCGGATCGTCACCACCTGCGTGCCATCCCGGCGCTCGACGGTCTCGCGGACGCGTCCGCCCGGCAGGCGCTCATAATAGGGCTCGCCGCCATCGCGGATGAAGCGCTGGTTGTCGTCACCGCGCACGACTACGCGGTCGCCGAATTGCAGGATGATCGGCGCATCGCGATCCTGGTCACGCCGGCCGCCTTCGCGCGGCTGCCATTCCCGTGCACCTTCCGGCCGGTCATATTGCGGACGGCGGTCGATGCGTTCGCCCTGCTGCGAGGTGATCGCCTCCATCTTCACGGGCGGCGGCGGAGCCTTGCCTTCGGCGGCACCGGCGCGCTGCGCCTCGGCGTCGGAGGTCGGCACCTTCACGTCACCAGCCTGCTCACGCTCGCGGCGGCGTTGTTCGCGTGCCTGGTTGTTGCCGGAGCGTTCCACTTCCTTGTCGCTGTCGAGAACGGCAGCCCCCTTGTCGACGGGCAGGATAACGGTGTCGGCGGTCTTGGACGGATCCTTGGCGATAGCCTTGGCCTTGTCCAGTTCCTGCTTCGTTGTCGGAGGCGCTTCCGTCTGCGGAATGGCGACCTGATTGGGAACGGGTTCGCCGGCAGGCGCCTGTCCGGTCGTGGCACCACTTGGCGGCGGAGGCGTTGGCGTGCCCGGCAGCGGCGCTGCTGGTTCCGTCTTGCCCTGTCCTTCTACCGGCAGTTTTTCGGATGGCTGCTGGCCGGGCGCGGGATTGGGCTGTGCCTCAGGGGCCGGCGGTCGTGCCGGTGTCGGCGCTTCCTTCGGAACTGGCGCTTCCTTTACGGCGGGTTCGGGGGCGGCAGGCTTTTTCTCCGGCACGGCCTTTTCAGCCGGCTCCGCTTTCGGTTCCGGAACTGGAACTGGCGCCTTTTCCTCTACCGGCTTCTTCTCGGGGGCGGGTTCGCGCGGCTTGGCTGGCTGCTCGGAATTTTCAGGGCGCGCGGCAGGCTGTTCGGCCGCCGGCTCCTTTGCAAGCTCCGGTTTGCGCGGACGTGGCGGACGCTGCTCGCCCTCGCCTGCGGGCTGTTCTGCCCGTTCCGGTTTACGCGGCCGTTCCTGCGGCTGCTGTTCGGCCGGCGCGGGCGCTGGTGCTGCGGGTGCGGCTTCCGGCTCGGCCTGTGGGCGCTTGCGTGCGGGGCGCTGTTCGCCCTCACCCTGCGGCTCCTGCGCACGACGCGGGCGCTCCTGTGCCGGCTGTTCGGCTGGCGCCGGCTCCGGGCGGGCTTCGCGCTGCTTCGGTTCCCTTTGCGGTTCGGGCTGAGGCTCCCGCTGGGGTTCTGGCTGCGGTTCCCGCTTGGGCTCTGGCTGCGGTTCCCGCTTGGGTTCGGGGCGCGGCTCGGCAGGTGCGGCTTCCGGCTTGGGCTCGGGCTCGCGCGCCGGCTCTGGCGCCTGTTCATGTTTCTGCGGCTCGGCCTTCGGCTGCGCCTCTTCGGCCTGCTGGCGCTGCTTGCGCAGCAATTCTTCCGGGTTCTGCTCTTCCGGCTGCGGCTGTGCCTGCGCCAAGATTACCAGGGCCTGTGACTGGGGCATTTGCATCTGCACCCGTGCGGCTCCGGCATAACCGGCAGCAGCCGGCTCCACCGCGATCGCCAGCGACATGAGGGGGAAAACCACCCCCGTCAGCAATGTGTTCTTCTTCAGCATGGGTGCTTCCTCATCTGCCAATCGTTATACGCCGCTTATACCGCGACATTGTAAATCCGGCCGCGCGTGCAGGCGCTGGTCAACGCCTTGCACACGCTTCGGTTCCCATGATGACCAAAGCCTTGTGTACCGGAAATGAACAGATCAAGGCGTTTTCGTGAAAGCTCCGCGGCGGAATCGCGGTCACTAATATTGCAGTTGCATTTTTTGACCAACCGGATGAATAATCTGAGCCGCGCCGAAGGCCACGAACGGCAAACCGTTCTGTCGCGCCTGGCGCTCAAGGCATCCGCACTGAAAAAAACAACAGACTGCGGATGAACGACCAAAAGAGAGGATCGAAATGCCTATTTCCACCCGCCTGCTCGCAGCCGTATCGATTGCCGCCATCTCGCTGTTTTCCGGCGCCGCCCTGGCGCAGGACAAAATCATCATCGGCACCGAAGGCGCCTACCCGCCCTTCAACAATCTGGAAGCCGACGGTACGCTGACCGGCTTCGACATCGACATCGCCAAGGCGCTGTGCGTCGAAATGAAGGCCGAATGCACCTTCGTCACCAATGATTGGGACGGCATCATTCCCGCCCTTCAGGCCAAGAAGTTCGACGCCATCATCGCATCCATGTCGATCACCCCGGAGCGTCTCCAGAAGGTCGATTTCTCCAAGAAATATTACAACACCCCGCCGGCAATCGCCGTGCCGAAGGATTCGCCGATCAAGTCCGTCGACGATCTGAAGGGCAAGTCGCTCGGCGCGCAGGGTTCCACCACCCACTCCAACTATGCCGAAAAGCATTTCCCGGGTTCCGACCTGAAAATGTACCCGACCGCCGACGAATATAAGCTCGACATCTCCAACGGCCGCATTGACGCCGTCATTGACGATATCGTCGTCCTGTCGGAATGGCTGAAGTCGGATGCCGGCAAGTGCTGCAAGATCCTGACGCCGCTTCCGGTGGACGTCGAGATCAACGGCAACGGCGCAGGCATTGCCGTCCGCAAGGGCGACACGGCGCTTGCCGACAAGTTCACGGCCGCCATCGCCGCCATCCGTGCCAACGGCAAGTATCAGGAAATCAACAAAAAATACTTCGATTTCGACGTTTACGGCCAATAACCGGCATAACGCTTGTTGAAATCTCGTGGCGGAAGGCTTGCCCTTCCGCCATTTTTGTTTGAAAACGTAACCATAACAATCACGGCGGCTTAAGACCGCGGGGGAAAACTGGCATGAGCGGAGCATTTTCCGCCATAGGTGCGTTCTGGACCTATGTCTCGACACTTCTCGACCCTTTCTGTGGGCCGGTCGGTCTCTTCACGCTTTTCGGAAACGGCACTCTCGTTACCTGCGGCGATGCCGGCTGGGGCGACGAAATCGCCTTTGGCGTCAAGGTCACGATCTCGCTGGCGCTCGCCACCCTGCCTGTCGGGCTTCTGATCGGTTTCCTCATCGCACTCGCTGCGCAATCGGAGGAAAAATCGCTGCGGCTGGCGGCCGGTGTCTATACCACCATCTTCCGTGGCCTGCCGGAACTTCTGACCCTGTTCATCGTCTATTACGGCATCCAGATGCTGCTGCAATCGGTCGCCGGTTACGTCGGCATTACCGGTCCGATCGAGATCAACGCCTTCGTGGCGGGCATGGTCGCGCTGTCAGTGGTGTTCTCGTCCTATGCCTCCGAAGTGCTGCTGTCGGCCTTCAAGGCCATTCCGAAGGGGCAATATGAGGCGGGCGACGCACTTGGCCTTTCACGCAGCCGCACCATGGTGCTCATCATCATTCCGCAACTGGTCAGGATCGCCCTGCCCGGCATGACCAACCTCTGGGTCATCCTCCTGAAAGATACCTCCTACGTCTCGATCATCGGCCTTGCCGATATCATCCGCCAGACCGGCATCGCCGCCCGCGTCAGTAAGGAAGCCTTCTTCTTCTACGGCATCGCCTGCCTGCTCTACCTCATCCTCGCACTTCTCTCCTCCATCGGCATCGGCTTCATCGATCGCTGGTCGCGCAAATCGGGAGTAAGCCGATGAGCCACGTTCAGGAACTCATTCCGCCACGCCCGGCACCGATCGCAATCGACAAGCCCCTCAACATTTCACGCGTCCTCGGCATCGCCGTCATCACGCTCTGGCTGCTGCTCGCCGCCGGGCTGATCTTTGCCATGATCGAAGGCTGGGACTGGACGAAATTCGAGCGTTACGGGCCGCGTTATATCGATGGTCTCATTACCACGCTGACGCTGGTCGGCAGTTCGATCGTCCTCGGCTCTCTTCTCTCGGTACCGATCGCCTTTGCCCGCATGTCGGAGAACCGTATTATCGGGGCGCTTGCCTACGCCTATGTCTACGTCTTTCGCAGCACGCCGCTGCTGGCGCAGCTTTTCCTGATCTATTACGGCCTCGGCAGCTTCCGTCAGGGGCTGGAAACCGTCGGCCTGTGGTGGTTCTTCCGCGAGGCGTGGTATTGCGGGTTGCTTTCGCTCACCCTCAATACCGCCGCCTATCAGGCCGAAATCCTGCGCGGAGCGATCCAGAGCGTACCGCGCGGCCAGCATGAAGGCGCCGCCTCGCTCGGCCTGTCGAAATTCATCACCTTCCGCAAGGTCGTTCTGCCGCAGGCGCTCATCGTGGCACTGCGCCCCTATGGCAACGAGATCATCCTGATGATCAAGGGCTCGGCCGTGGTCTCCATCGTCACGGTTTTCGACCTGATGGGGCAGACGCGTTACGCCTTCTCCCGCACCTTCGATTATCAGGCCTATCTCTGGGCCGCGATCTTCTACCTGACGATCGTCGAGACACTCCGACACGTCTGGGCATGGCTCGAAGCCCGCCTGACACGCCATCTCAAGCGCTAGGGACCAAGTTGGCAGCACTCACTAACAGAGGCTGCCAACACTTTGAAAAATATAACTATTTTGTGACAATCCACACCTTTGGCAAGGTTGGATTAACCCTGCCGTGTTCCCATATTCAATACAGCGGCAATGCTGTGATCGGTAATCATGAAAACGGGAACCGCCGTCATGAACAAGGACATGGAAATGATGCTGAGGGGCTACGGCCTCACCACCGCCCAGATTTTTTATCGCATGCCGGACCATCCGCTGGTTCTGCAGACCTACGTCTGGCAGGACTACGATCTCGCCCCGGATTTCCCCGAAATGCACGGTTTCCTCAAATTCTGGCAGGAAAAGCTCGACGGCCCGTTGCACTCCGTCCGCTACGTGCACCGGCAGGTTATATCGGCGCAGGAATGGCGCGCGCTGAAAGGAGAGTTCATCCTCCACTGAGCCATCGCGCCACATTAGCATTGCGCCCGTTCCTCTTGCGGCTTACAGCAGACGTCAAACGAAAATGCTGACGGATACCGCACGATGACGAACAACCAGAAAATTGACGAAGAGGCGCTTGCCGAAGCCTATAACCGCGCGCTCGCGCTTGAAAAAGCCGGCGATATCGACGCGGCGGTGAAGGCCTATGAAGAGGTTCTGGCCATCGACCCGGACGATCACGGCGGTGCAGCCGTCCGTATCGCCGCCATGGGCCGCGGAGAACCGCCGTCGAAAGCGCCCGACGCCTATGTCGAAACCCTGTTCGACCAGCATGCCGAAGCCTTCGAGGATATTCTTGTCGAACAGCTCGGTTACGCCGTACCGATGATGGTGCGCCAGCGCCTGCAAACGCTTGATCTCGGCCCCTTCAAGCGCCTGCTCGATCTCGGCTGCGGCACCGGCCTCACCGGTGAAGCGCTTCGCGACATGGCTGACGACATCACCGGCATCGACATTTCCGAAAACATGGTCGAGATCGCCCATGAAAAAGACCTCTACGAGACGCTTTACGTCGCCGAAGCCGAGGATTTTCTTGAGGACAATGACGACGAGCCCTTCGACATCATCACCGCAACCGATGTGCTGCCCTATCTCGGCGCGCTGGAACCGCTGTTTTTCGGTGCCGCCGAAAACCTCGTCCCCGGTGGTCTGCTGATCTTCTCGTCGGAAACTCTACCTGAAGCGACCATGGCCGGACGCCCCTATATGGTCGGCCCGCACCAGCGTTTCGCCCATGCGGAAACCTATGTCCGGGAAAGACTGGCGGCGACCGGTTTCGACATCGTCGAAGTCACCGATATCAACGTGCGCATGCAGGACGGCAACCCGACACCCGGCCATCTGGTGATTGCAAAGCTCAAGGGCTGAGACAGAGGCAGGCGCTCCGAAAATGGAGCGCCTGCCTGAATCAATCTCTCAGCACTAACAGCGAGACGATTGAAGAGACTCGGCTTTCCGCCCGGCTCAACTGGCCTTCGGACGCCAGACGATATCGGCGACCTTGAGCTTCTTCGGCACGATCTTCAGATCGTAGAACTCGTCGGCAAGCGCCTGCTGATAGCTGATGGCTTCATCCGGCACCAGCGACACACGTCCGAGATCCGCCCCCGGACGCGTCAGTGAAACCTTGGTGACATCCTGCGGAACGCCTGTTATGGCCGCCAGCAATTTCGCGGTCTCGCCGATATTGGCCTGCGCCTTTGCACCGACGCTCGCGAGTTCTTTCAGGATCAACGGCACCAGATCCGGATTGCTTTCCACAAAGTCGCCATTGGCGAGGAAATAGCTCCACGGATCGACAATACCCTCGGCACTCGCAAGAACCCGAGTCGTCGGCTCCTTCTCCGCGACGGCAAAGTAAGGGTCCCAGATCGACCAGGCGTCGATGCTGCCGCTGCGGAAAGCGGCCGCCGCATCCGGTGGCGCCAGATCGATGGATGTTATGTCGTTCAGCGTCAGACCGGCCTTTCGCAATGCTTTCACGGTGACATTATGGGCGCTGGAGCCGCGCTTGTAGGCGACTTTCTTGCCCTTGAGGTCCGCCAGCGTCTTCAGCGGTGAATCCTTCTGCACAAGGATTGCCGATCCGCCGGCCGCGCCCTTGTAGGTGCCCACATAACGCAGATTGCCACCGGCTGCCTGCGCGAAAAGCGGTGGCACGTCGCCCGTCGGACCGATATCCAGCGCGCCCGCGCCAAGCGCTTCGAGAAGCGGCGGCCCGGATGAGAACTCCGACCATTTGACCTCGATGCCGCGATCCTTCAGCAGCGCTTCGAGCGCACCCTGGCTTTTTGCCAGCGCAATCACGCCATTCTTCTGCCAGCCGATCCGCAATGTTGTGGTGGCAGCGCCTGCCCGCCGGATATGCGGCAGGAATGCCGCCCCCGTTGCACTCGCAATCAGTCCCAATGTTCCGCGTCGTGTGAGCATGTGGATATCCTTCGCTGTTGCCATCCTTCGATATATAAAGCGTAGATATTCGAGCGATTTTATCAAAATCCCAGTTTGCGTGGAGGAAGCACGAAGAGAATTGAATGTGCGAATTTGCCGTTACAGGCGGAATAAGATTGCCGCGCCGCTTCCACCGCCTCTCGGGTGCGTTTCTCGATCAACCGGCAGATGACCAGCTTGAGCACTTGCGAAAAACAAAACCGCAGAACGAAAAATGCCCTCTCCGGCATCCGGAAAGGGCATTGTTCAAAAGACCTGATCAGTCGCAGATCATTCCTCGCCGGATTTGGGATTATCCAGCAGCATGTAATCGAGCGGCAGTTCCGTCGTGTATTTGATCTGTTCCATCGCGAAGGCAGACGAAACGTCGCGAATTTCGATCTTGGCGATCATACGCTTGTAGAAGGCGTCATAGGCCGCGATGTCAGGCACGACGACGCGCAGCAGATAATCGACATCGCCGCTCATGCGGTAAAACTCGACGACCTCAGGAAACTCGGAAACCACCTCGGAAAAACGCTTCAGCCATTCGATGGAATGCGAGGCGGTGCGGATGGAGACGAAAACGGTGACCTTGGTGTTGACCTTGACCGGATCGAGCAGCGCCACGCGCCGGCGAATGACGCCATCTTCTTCCATCTTCTGGATACGCCGCCAACAGGGCGTCGTGGAAAGGCCGACCTTCTTCGCCAGATCAGCGACAGCCAGCGTGGAATCCTCTTGCAGAATGCGCAAAATCTTACGGTCTAGGCGATCCAATGCGTCTACCCTCCTGAATTAATTTCCTTTCAGTACACTAATTTTTACAAAAAAACAGAAAATTGTTTCACTAAAGCCGCATTTCCACATGTTGTCGCAGAACTGGAAGCAGCTCCTCCGTAAACCACGGGTTCTTCTTCAACCAGCCGGTGTTGCGCCAGCTCGGATGCGGCAGGGCGAAGATGGCCGGCCCCGAATTCGAGTGAAAATAGCTGCGCCAGTCGCGCACGGTTTCGGTCATGGTTTTTCGTCGCCTTTCACCGAGATGAAAGGCCTGGGCATATTGGCCGATGGCAAGGATCAGCTCCACCTGCGGCATTGCCACCATCACCCGCTCCCGCCATTGCGGCGCGCATTCGCGCCGGGGCGGCAGGTCGCTGCCCTTGTCGTCATAACCGGGAAAACAGAACCCCATGGGTACGATGGCGAAGCGGTCCGGGTCATAGAATGTCTCCCGGTCTACATTCAGCCATTGGCGGAGCCTGTCACCGGAAGCGTCGTTGAAGGGTATCCCCGTTTCATGCACGCGAAGCCCCGGCGCCTGCCCCGCAATCAGGATGCGTGCCTTCTTCGACATCACGACCACCGGCCGCGGCTCGTGCGGCAAGGGGCCGTTGAGCGGGGTGTCGCGACAGATGCGACAGCGGGCGATCTCGCAGCGCAACCCGTCCAGCCCGTCATCACGCGTCGGCGGTGTTTGATCCGTCTCAACCATGATCCCATCCCAGAAGATGACGGATGATGGTGAGGAAACCCGCTGCGGGCGTCTCCAGATCCGCAGCGCGGTGTTCGCGCCGCCACTCCGACGGTTTTTCGAATTCTCCCGCCCAGATACCGCGAGCCTCTCTGCGCGCCACGGCCTGCTCACTGGAGAACTGGAAATAACCGGATGCGATGGCAAAACCCGCCGCCACCATTTCCGAGGACACATTCCTGTCGCCCGCCGTACAATAAACCAGCAGCCGCCCATAACGGTCTCTGGAACTGCCGGAACAGGAAAAGGCGGCACCCTCGATCATCCGTTGCAGAACACGGCGCGCCTCCGCACCGCATGGCCAGGTTTCACCGCCGCGTCGGCAGGTCTGCGAAAGCTCCGGCGCATCGATGCCGAGCAGCCGAAACCGGTCCTCGCCCTTTGAAAGCGTGTCGCCATCGATCACGAAGAAACGGCCTGCATAGGTCTCGCTGTTGATCTGGTCGAGCTTGGCGGCAATCAGGATGCCGAGAAAAACCGTGGCAAGAAAAAGCCCGCCGTCCCGAAACGTCGAGAAAAAGCCGCGCCTGCCTCCATTTCGTCTCATGTCACAACAAACCCTTGTCAGAAATGGCAAACAAATCCTTTAACGGAAGCATCTTCTTAAGATTTTGTGCGTAGCCTGCAAAGGGTTCATGTCACCTGCGTTGTAACAATGAGTAAAAGCGTCAGCACGTCCACCGATAAGATCATCGTCGACCGCTCACGAAAACACCGTAACAAGGCTGTTTTCGACACGGTGAAGACGACGCGTGAACGCCTGCAGCAAGGGGCTGGCGGAAGCGAAGCCTATGAACGCGAAATGCTGACCATGCACATCGCCGAAGCCCTCCAGGGCGCGATGATCATGCCGCTTTTCATCGTATTCGCCTCTATCATCGGTGTGTATATTACCCGTGACATTGGGCTGATCATCTGGTCGCTCATTGCGCTCAGTTTCCACGCCATGTCTCTCGTGCTCGCCAAAAGAGCCGCAAAACACGAGATCACGACGGAAAACCTGCCGAAATGGCGCAATCTTTTTCTCGGCATGCAAATCATCATCGGCTGCGCCTGGGCCATGTTCGCGCTGGCCGAACCGGTACGCAACGATCCGACACTCATTCTCTTCTTCAAGGGCGCGACACTGCTGATCGCCCTCTCGCTCACCGCCATGGCCAATTTCATGCTGCGGCGGGCAACCTTCATGACCTTCCTGCCGGTGCTGGCGGCGCTTTGCGTTACCTCCGTCATTTCCCGCGATCCGTTCGATGTCGGCCTTGCCCTGATGTTCGGCATGGCGATCCTCTTCTGTCATCGCATCACCAGCCGGCTTTACCAGACCAGCATAAAGCTGCTTTCGTCGCAGACCGAAAAGGACGACCTGATCGCCGAACTCGAAGTCGCCAACTCGATGTCGGACGAAGCACGGCGGCGGGCGGAAGAGGCCAATCTGGCGAAATCGCGCTTCCTCGCCTCCATGTCGCATGAGCTCAGGACCCCGCTCAACGCCATTCTCGGTTTCTCCGAAGTCATGTCCGCAGAGGTGCTCGGCCCGCTCAACAATCCGCTCTACAAGGAATATTCCGGCGATATTCACCGCTCCGGCCAGCATCTGCTCGACCTCATCAACGAAATCCTCGATCTGTCGCGGATCGAGGCCGGCCGCTACGACCTCAACGAGGAGTCGGTCTCCATGCTGGAGATCGCCGAGGATTGCATCGGCATGATCCAGCTTCGCGCTCGCGCCAAAAGCATCAGGATTTCGCAGCAATTTGAAAGCAGCCTGCCGCAGGTCTGGGCCGATGAAAAATCGATCCGCCAGGTCATCCTCAACCTTCTCTCCAACGCCGTGAAATTCACCCCGCAGGGCGGCGAAATTCTCGTGAAGGCGGGCTGGACGGCGGGCGGCGGGCAATATGTCTCGATCAGGGATAATGGCCCCGGCATCCCCGAAGAGGAAATTCCCGTGGTGCTGTCAGCCTTCGGTCAGGGATCGATCGCGATCAAGAGCGCAGAACAGGGAACCGGCCTCGGCCTACCCATCGTTCAGGCCATTCTTGCCAAGCATGACGGCCAGTTCATCCTGAAATCGAAATTGCGCGAGGGCACCGAAGGCATCGCCATCCTGCCGGCAAAACGTGTGCTGCAAAGCCTACCGGCCGTGGAGGAAACTCACGCCATCCAGCCGCGCCGCCGGTCCTTCGCTTAAGCGTCAAACCTGCCGTTCAGAAGAACAGCGTCGTCACCAGCGAATAAAGCACGAAAAATCCGTTGGCCATCAGAAGGCAGAAGACGGCAAAAGAGCCGAGGTCCTTGGCATGCCGCCCGACGGAAGAGATTTCCGGCGAGATGCGATCCACCAGTTCCTCAATCGCGGTATTCAGCGCCTCGACCGCAAACAGAAGCAGCATCAGCACCGTAAAGACGAGAAGATGCGTAAACGGCGCGCCGACGACCAGAAGCAGGGCAAGACCGACGCCGAAGGCCAGAACCTCATGCCGGAACGCCGCTTCCTGCCACAGCCGGCCAAGCCCCTGCACGGAATAACGGGCAGCAGCAAAAAGATGCCGCCAACCCTTTTCCTTGCGGAAGGCGGGTTCCGGTTGCTTCTTCTGCGGCGTTGCGTCCATCTTCGGCCTCAATGTTCAGTGTGGGCACTGGTGCGGGTATCGACACCCGCAGCTTCGAAAGTCGCCATGCCGGAATGGCAGGCGGCGGCAGCCTTGACGATGCCGGCGGCCAAGGCGGCACCCGTGCCCTCACCCAGCCGCATGCCAAGCGCCAGAAGCGGCGTCTTGCCAAGTTTCTCGACGGCGGCCAGATGGCCCGGTTCACCGGACACGTGGCCGATCAGGCAATGGTCGAGCGCCGAAGGATTGGCAGCCTTCAACAGCGCAGCAGCGGCAGTCGCCACATAACCGTCGATCAGCACGGGAATGCGCTGCACGCGCGCGGCAAGGATAGCGCCGGCAATCGCCGCAATCTCACGGCCACCGAGACGGCGCATGATTTCCAGCGGATCGGACAGATGGTCCTTGTGGAACTCCACGGCAGCCTTCACAGCCGCAATCTTGCGCGCCATGACCTCGCCCTCGGAACCCGTACCGGGACCGGTCCACTCTTCCGCCGTACCGCCATAGAGCGCCAGATTGATCGCCGCCGCGATGGTAGTGTTGCCGATGCCCATTTCGCCAACGCAGAGAAGATCGGTGCCACCGGCAATCGCCTCCATGCCAAAGGCCATGGTCGCTGCGCAATCACGCTCGGAAAGGGCAGGCTCGCAGGTAATGTCGCCGGTCGGGTAGTCGAGCGCCAGATCGAAAATCTTGAGACCGAGATCGTTGGTGACGCAAATCTGGTTAATCGCCGCACCGCCTGCCGCAAAATTCTCCACCATCTGCTGCGTCACGGATGTCGGATAGGGCGTGATGCCGTGCCGCGTAACACCGTGATTGCCGGCAAAAATCGCCACCAGCGGACGGGTGACGGCGGGCGAACGGCCGGACCATGCGGCAAGCCACATGGCGATCTCTTCCAGACGGCCAAGCGAACCCGCCGGCTTCGTCAGCTGCGCATTGCGCTCCTTGGCCGCGACCAGCGCATGCGTGTCCGGGCCGGGAAGCTCGCGCAGCAGCGCGCGGAAATCGTCGAAGGGCAATCCGCTCATGCTCATGGTATCTGTCTTTCTCGTCGTCGGGTTGGCGGAAACTTGTGTTTTCCGGCAAATCGGTCTTTGTTGCGCCTCTCATAATCGCGGATGCGCCGCGGAACAACCGGAAATGCAAGTATAGCAACGGAGACAGCATGAAGGCCGGGGATTTTATAACAGATGTCGCGCATTCCGTTGCCTTTCTCAGCCGCCTGCCGGTTCCCTCGCGTTTTTTCGGCGATGATGACGGCATATCGATGCGCCGCACTGCACGCGCCTTTCCCGCTGCCGGTCTGCTGATCGCCCTGCCCGCTGCTGTCCTCGTGGTGGCATTAGCGAGGTTCGACGCCTCACCGCAGCTCACGGGCTGGCTCGCCATCGCCCTGACTGCACTCATAACCGGTGCGCTGCACGAGGATGGGCTGGCCGACATGGCCGATGGTTTCGGCAGCGGCAAGGACAAGGCAAGAACGCTTGAGATCATGAAGGACAGCCGCATCGGCAGCTATGGTACGATTGCCATGATCCTGTCCTTTGCACTGCGCGCCACGGCACTCGCATCGCTGATCGAGACCCTGCCCGCCAAGACCGCCGCCGCCTGCCTCATTGCAGCATTGGTGATGAGCCGCGCCCTGATGGTCTGGCACTGGCAGGCGCTACCGGCCGCAAAAACCTCCGGCATCGCCGCCGGCGCCGGCCAGCCGGGGACAAGCGAGCGCAACATCGCGCTCGCGACCGGGCTGTTATTGCTCGTGCTCTTCACACTGCACGCCCTGCCCATAGTCTCAATAGTGGTTGTTCTGGCGGCGGCGTGCCTCGCCGCGGCGCTTTTCGGCAGGCTCTGCGTCAACAAGATCGGTGGCCACACCGGCGACACCATCGGCGCCTGCCAGCAGATCACGGAGATCGTGATTCTTCTCGCTCTTGCCCTTGCGGCATGACGGCCTGATATAGATTCACCATGGAAACACCCTGTATCCACATCTGCTCCCTCGACGTGACCAACAGCCTCTGTATCGGCTGCGGCCGCACGCTGGAGGAGATCGGCAGCTGGGCGAGCTATAACGACGAGAAGCGCCGCATGATCATGTCGGCGCTCCCCGAAAGACTGGCAAAAGCAGGCAAGGACGCCGCCAAGGAGACGGACACCGCATGAACAGGCTGACTTTCGTTCTCCTATTGCTGGCCGTGGGTCTCGGCCTGCTTCTCGTCAATCACGACAGCGGCCGCACCTTCGGCATCGACAACGAACAATTCGGACGGATGGTCTATCTCGTGCCGATCGCCGGGCTTTTATCCGCAGGCATTCTGGCCGGAAGCCGCGGCAGCTTTGGTACCGTCGTCCGGCAACTCGCCATCTGGCTCGTCATCATCCTCGGCCTCGTCTCCGTCTATCTCTATCGCTACGACCTGCAATCCTTCGGCGACCGGCTGCTGGGCGGCCTGATACCCGGTCGCGCCGTTGTGGTGACGACGGCAGGCGGCGAACAGGAAATCGTGCTGCACAAATCGATGAGCGGCCATTTCGAGGCGAATGTCGGCATCGAAGGCAAAACCATCCACATGCTCGTCGATACCGGCGCAAGTTCCGTGGTGCTCGCCAATGCCGACGCGGCCGAGATCGGCATCGATACGACCAAACTGCGCTACACCGTGCCTGTCATGACGGCCAACGGCCGCACGGCAGCGGCCCCCGTCACCCTGTCGGAAATCGGCATCGGCCCGATCACGAGACGCAACATCCCCGCCCTCGTCGCGCAGGACGGTCAATTGGGCCAGAGCCTGCTCGGCATGAGCTTCCTGTCGACGCTCGGTTCGCTGCAGATGCAGACCGATGAATTGCGATTGCGCGACCGGTAAACCTCAGCCGTTTGAAGATCATTCTCCGGTGTTCGGGCCAGCCATTGGTCGCGGAACGGAAATACCCCGTTTCGAACGCAATCGGGATATTCATTTCGCGTGCACCGGCAATGACAAACCCATTGCCGCTTGCTTCCTTCCCGTTTGATAATTTATGTTGGCGATGTTCTCAGGGCGGGGTGCAATTCCCCACCGGCGGTATCGGGATTTTCCCGGAGCCCGCGAGCGCTTCCGGTCTCCAAAGCCGGAAGGTCAGCAGATCCGGTGAGAGGCCGGAGCCGACGGTATAGTCCGGATGGAAGAGGACAAGGCATAAGGCGCCCGCACGCAGCGGGCCTCGCATTGCATTGTTCGCCCAAGGGATATTTGGCGCTTCTTGAAGCGCGAAAATGCCGCAAAACGGCATAACCCTTGAAAGGCCAGAAAGAAAATGACCATTGCTAAAATTGAAGACGCGATCGACGCCATATCCCGTGGCGAGATGGTGATTGTCGTTGACGACGAAGACCGCGAAAACGAAGGCGATATCATCGCCGCTTCAGACAGCATCACCCCGCAGCAGATCGCCTTCATGATGAACCACGCACGCGGGCTGATCTGCGTCGCCATGCCAGGCGAGCGTCTGGATGCGCTCGACATTCCGCTGATGGTGTCGCGCAATACCGAATCCCTCAAGACGGCCTTCACCGTGTCGGTGGACTATATTCCCGGCACCACGACAGGCATTTCGGCGGCGGACCGGGCAAATACCGTGCGCGCACTGGTGTCGGAATGCTCGCGTCCGGAAGACTTCGCCCGTCCCGGCCATATCTTCCCGCTGCGTGCCAATCCCGAAGGCGTGCTTGGCCGCACCGGCCACACCGAAGCGGCCGTCGATCTATGCCGTCTTGCCGGAAAGTTCCCCTCCGGCACCATCTGCGAGATCGCCAATGACGACGGCACCATGGCCCGCCTGCCGCAGCTCAAGGTCTTCGCCGAACGCCATGGCCTGCTCGTGGTGACGATCAAGGACCTTGTCTCTTATCTGAAGGGCGAGGTTGTGGAGGAAGTGGCGCAAAAGCAGGTCGCCTGATCTGCGCTTTCCGAATACGAAAACGCCCGCGTGCGAATGAACCGGGTAAAGTAACGATTGCTGGACTGAAGCTTCTCAAGTGTCATCCTCGGGCTTGACCCGAGGATTCACAACCCAGCGTGACAATGGATCCTCGGGTCAAGCCCGAGGATGACGTTGTGTGTGAGGAACACTTAGCGATCCGTGACGCGCTGAGACCTCAGTTGCGCAGCCGGTAACCGGTCTTGAACATCCAGCTGACGACGCCGAGGCAGATTGCGAGGAACAGCGTGATCATCGCCAGACTGATGAGGGGATTGACGTCGGCGATCTCGTAGAAGCTCCAGCGGAAACCGCTGATAAGGTAGAGCACCGGATTGAAATGGCTGACCGCCTGCCAGAAGGGCGGCAGCATGTCGATGGAATAGAAGCTGCCGCCGAGGAAGGTCAGAGGCGGTATCACCAGCATGGGAATGACGTTCAGCTGCTCGAAATTCGTCGCCCAGATGCCGATAATGAAGCCGAACAGGCTGAAGCTTACCGCCGTCAGCACGAAGAACAGCACCATCATGAACGGATGGGCGATGGTGATATCCACGAAGAAGGTGGCCGTTATCAGGATGATCACGCCAATCATCAGGCCCTTGGTCGCCGCCGCCCCGACATAGCCAGCGACAATTTCCGTCGTGGCCACCGGCGCGGACAATATCTCATAGACCGTTCCGGTGAATTTCGGGAAATAGATACCGAAGGAGCCGTTGGCGATACATTGCGTCAGAAGCGTCAGCATGATGAGGCCGGGCGTTATGAACGCACCGTAGGAAACCCCGCCAACCTCCTGAATCCTTGAACCGATCGCGGTTCCGAACACAATGAAATAAAGCGATGTGGAAATGACCGGTGAAACGACGCTCTGCAACAGGGTGCGGCGCGTGCGTGCCATTTCGAACAGGTAGATGGATTTGATGGCTTCGAAATTCATTTCTGGCCTCCCACCAGCGAGACGAAGATATCCTCAAGCGAGCTCTGCCGCGTTGAAATATCCTTGAAGTGGATGTTGGCGGCGGAAAGAGCGCCGAGAAGATCGGCGATGCGACCCTGCTCGCCATTATCCTCGATTTCATAGGTAACGGTGCAACGGTCGTCGGACAGCGCCAGGCCGAAAGGCGCAAGACTATCCGGCAATTGCTCCACGGGCTGCGCAAGTTCAAGGAAGAGCTGCTTGCGGCCAAGCTTCTTCATCAGCGCCGTCTTTTCTTCCACCAGCAGCAATTCACCGCCATTGATGACGCCCACACGATCGGCGATCTCTTCCGCCTCCTCGATATAATGCGTGGTCAGGATGATGGTGACGCCCTTGGCGCGCAGCTCGGAAACCACATTCCACATGTCGCGGCGGAGATTGACATCAACGCCGGCGGTCGGTTCGTCGAGGAACAGGACCTTCGGTTCGTGCGCCAAGGCCTTGGCGATCAGCACGCGCCGCTTCATGCCGCCGGAAAGTTCCCGCAGCATGTTGTCCTTCTTGTCCCACAACGACAGGGACTTGAGAACGCTTTCGATCAGTTCAGGCTTCTTCTTCTGTCCGTGCAGGCCGCGCGAGAAGCTTACCGTGTTCCATACGGTCTCGAACATATCCGTCGTCAGTTCCTGCGGCACGAGGCCGATCAGGGCGCGGGTCTGGCGAAAATCCTTCACCACATCATACCCGCCAACAAGCACCGAGCCTTCGCCCGGATTGACCAGACCGCAAATGATCGAGATCAGCGTCGTCTTGCCCGCGCCATTCGGCCCGAGAAGAGCGAGGATTTCCCCCTCTTTGATATCGAGGCTGACACCTTTGAGCGCCTGAAAGCCATTTGCGTAGGATTTGGTCAGATTCCGTATCGAAACAATGGCATTCATGGCAAAACTTTCGAAAAAACCGACAGAGATGCACGCCATATAGGCCGTGGGGCACGCAAATGCCAGTCCGGATGGCCTGAACACTGTGTTCCGCGAATAGGGAAAATCAGCCGTAGACGCTATAGAAAAACTGCGCTGCGACGAAGACCAGAAACACCCCGAAGGCCCGCTCCAGTTGTTTCTTGCTGAGCGCATGCGCCAGTCGCGCACCATAGGGCGCGACGACAAGCGTGATCGGGATCAGCAGCACCACGGCAACCCAGTTGATGAAACCGGTTGAAAACGGCGGCAGGCCCGCATCGCCCCAGCCGGCCCAGATGTAGCCCAGGAGACCCGGCAGCGAAATCAGCACCCCGACGCCGGAGGATGTGGCAACTGCCTGATGGATGGTGCGTCCGTAAAGCGTCATGAAGGTATTGTTCATCACCCCGCCGCCCACACCCATCAGGCCGGATAAAAGCCCGATGCCGGTGCCCACCAGAAAACGGGCGGGATTTTTCGGCAGGTCGGAACCGAGATGCCAGCTCGCCCGGTTAACGATCATCCGGAAGGCGAGCGCAAGCGCGATGCAGGCGAAGATCAACCGCAGGGCGACGCTGGAGGCGTGGGCTGCCACCACCGATGCGAGGATGGTACCGAGCGGCACGGCGACAATCCAGCCCTTCAGAAGATCGATATCGACGGCGCCTTTCTGGCGATGCGTCAGGAACGAACGGATGGAGGTCGGCACGATGATGGCAAGCGATGTGCCGAGTGAAAGATGCATGCGCACCGCCTCCGGCACATCCAGAAGCCCGAAGACATGGTAGAAGACGGGCACCAGAACCGCGCCGCCACCAATGCCGAACAGACCCGCCAGAAGACCGGCGATGACGCCCGCTGCCGCAAGCGCCGCGGCAAAGACGATTAGCTCTGAAACAGGGGGCATGAAAGCGGACTCCTGCGGGCCGTTGTCACATACATGTGACGCTCATAGCGTATCAGAGACGGGCGGCAAGCCATGTTGGCCGCAGGTCAGTACGGCGCGATGTTTTTTGCCGGATATCCGCACCGGATGGACCGTTTTATGGGATCGTATCCCATTGCATGCCCTTGCAAAGACGCCGATATCCCCCGATATGGCAGTCTTCTTCAACCGGCCTTAGGGCCGGTCTTTTTTTGGGCAGCAACACGCGACCCGACAGGCTGAGTTTCCCTTGCAGGCGTCCCTCACCTCCGTACTCGACGTCATCCTCGGGCCCGACCCGAGGATCTGCCAACGTCTCATAAAAACGATAGGTTACAGATGCCCGGGACAGGCCCGAGCATGACGGAGGAGAGGTTTTCAAACTTCGTCATCAACCTCGGCAACCCTCAAATCCACTCTGCCAGTACGATTTAATCACAATGCCTGTAACCGGATTTTCGAGTGCGTAGGTCGAAGTGAAAATGGTTCCAGTGATTGGGATCGCTGCCCGGCCCGAGAACGGTCGAGAAATATTTGCAGCTATCCGATCTGACCGCTTTCAGCAGCGCCTTTTCGCGGAAGGCGAAGAAGCTCTTGCTGCGAACGTCGATTTCCTTGCCGTTGTTCAGGGTGATGGTGCCGATATCGATGGCGTTGCCGCGTGCGTGTTCGGACCATGGGTTGCTGGAGCGCGAATTCATCTTGCGGCAGGAATAACCGCCCATAGGCGTGATGCGACCGACGCCCGACAGATAACGGAAGCGCGAGGATGGCACGAGTTCGAACTTCACCCACTTGGCAAAGGCAAGTGTGACCTGGCAATTGAGCTTCACCGACGGCCGGATGGCAACGCCGCTGGCGAGACCACTGAGTTCGATCGGATAATCGATACCGCAGGTCGGACCATCGGCAATGCGCGCGACATCCCGGAAAGCGACACCAAGGCGGCGCAGCTCGGAGCGGCAGGCCACTTCCGAAGGTGGCATGACGCCGGGCGGCATGGCCGACCGGTTGCTTTGCAATCCGCCGCGCGCCATCGGATCATTAGGCATCAGCATGGCGACCTCTTCCACCGGCTGGCGGCGGGAGGACGAACCGGCGGGCGGCGGCGGTGTCAACCGCGATTGACCCGTGCTTTGCTGGCGGCGCGGCGGAGAAACGGCCACCGGATTGTCGGTGCCGATACCGTCCACCACCGGCTGGGTGGAAGCACCCTCGGCGATGTCGGCATCCTGCTCTTCCGCAAGCCCGCGAACCGGCTCCACGCCCAGCATGGAATCCATATTCACCCCACCCTCGCCTTCGGCGATCTGATTGGACGTAACCTGCTGGCTGGATGTGCTGGGAGAAGCCATGCTGTGGCCACTCGCGGCCATGCGGGCCTGATGCTGGCCATCGAGTGTGGAATAGCCCTGAGCTCCCTGCGGTGACTGTAGCAGCGGATCCTGCGAGGCGTAGACCTCCGGCATCGGCTGCGACACGGCTGCAGGATAATCGGCAACCTGCCCGGCCCGCTCAGCCTGATGGACCGCGCCTGATGGTGCGCTGTAACCCTGCTGCCGCGACGACCGGATTGAGCTGACACGCGCCGTGCCATCGACCTCCGCCGGTGGCACGAGGCCCTCCGCCGAACACGACACCATGACCGTGGAAATCATCAGCAACGTCACAAGACGACGCGGAAGGGAAACATACGCCATACGAGAACCTGTACCTTCAGCGGCCGCTACCCGCGGCAATACAGGCAAATTTTAAAGAAACGGGGTAAACGAATCCTTATTGGTTACGAGAAATAACGAACGGCCTGTTTCGTGACGCGGGAAATGGAGATGGCTCGGCCGCAATCACCCCGAAGGCGATGACGAAAACGCTGAAACCTCTCTTCAGTCAGCCGGCACTCTAACCTCTCCTCCGTCATCCTCGGGCTTGACCCGAGGATCTACAGCCGCGCGAGGAATGGATCCTCGGGTCAAGCCCGAGGATGACGTAGAGTATGGAGAGACCT
This sequence comes from Rhizobium sp. AN73, assembly GCF_030757975.1. Lineage (NCBI taxonomy): Bacteria > Pseudomonadati > Pseudomonadota > Alphaproteobacteria > Hyphomicrobiales > Rhizobiaceae > Rhizobium > Rhizobium sp. AN73. The sequence continues at coordinate 696,085 of NZ_JARWME010000002.1, read as the reverse complement.
TGTCAGTCATCCAAGGGCGCAGCCAAGGCCGCGCCCTCCACTCTGCCCAAAACGGACAAAATCACGCAGCCCGCGAAATCTCGCGTCCCGTATCATGTCCGAGTTCGAAACGGGAAAGCAGCGAGCGCAGCTGGCGGCTTTCCTCGGCCAGCGTCTGGCTGGCTGCCGTCGTTTCTTCCACCATGGCGGCGTTCTGCTGCGTCATCTGGTCCATATGATTGACGGAGGTGTTGATCTCCTGCAGACCTGTCGCCTGTTCCCGCGCCGCCGTGGCGATGGAATTGACGTGGCCATCGACACGGTTGACCAGTCCCACGATCTCGTCCAGCGCATCGCCCGTGGAGCGAACAAGTGCGACACCGCCGCCGACTTCTTCAGCGGAGCGGTTGATAAGGGTCTTGATCTCCTTGGCGGCATTGGCCGAGCGTTGCGCGAGTTCACGAACCTCCTGCGCGACGACGGCGAAACCGCGTCCCGCCTCACCCGCCCGTGCGGCCTCCACCCCGGCATTCAGCGCCAGAAGGTTGGTCTGGAAAGCGATCTCGTCGATGACGGAAATGATCTGGCCGATACGTTTGGACGATTCCTCGATACGGCCCATGGCATCGACGGCATTACGCACGATCTCGCCCGAGCGGCCGGCGCTTGTTTTCGTGTCCTGCACCATCTGCCGTGCCTCATTGGCACGCTCGGAAGCGGTGCGTACCGTGGCCGTGATCTCGTCGAGAGCCGCCGCCGTCTCCTCCAGCGCCGCCGCCTGCTGTTCGGTCCGGCGCGAAAGATTGCCGGTCGCACCGCTGATGTCAGAAGCGCTGTCATTGACGACATCGCCGGTTCTGGCGATGGCCTCGATCGCCCCATGCAGCGCGCCGACGGCACGGTTGAAATCCATGCGCAGTTTTTCATATTCCGCGCCGATATCGGCAAGCTCGACGGTCAGATCGCCATTGGCGAGCGCCTCCAGCGAGTTGCCAAGCTGGTTCATGGCATGAGCCTGACGTTCGGATGCCGAGCGCAGGGCCATCTCATTGCCCTGCCGCGCTTCCTCCAGCGCCCGCTGCTGCCCCGCCTCGCGGGCCTGCAAGGCGCTGCGCTCATTGACGCTGTCACGCAGCACCAGCAAGGTCTTGGCGATCGCACCGATTTCGTTGCCACGGTCGGCGAATTGAATTTCGGCCTCGCCGTCACCCTCCGCGATCCGCTTCATGCTCTGCCGGATAAGATCGATCGGCCGCGTCACGCTACGCACAACGGCCGCAGCCACGCCGATGATCAGAAGCGCGGACAAACCGCAAAGACCGACATAAAAATAGGCCTCGCTCCGGAACGCAGCCTTGAGATCGTCCACATAAACGCCGGTGCCGACAATCCAGCCCCAGGGCGCGAAACCGGCCACATGGGAGAATTTCTCCACCGGCTCGGGCGCGCCGGGTTTCGGCCAGTAATAATCGACGAAGCCCTTGCCGCCAGCCTTGACCGTGTTGACGAATTCGACGAACAGCGCCTTGCCGTTCGGATCCTTGTTGGCGGTGAGGTCGGTGCCGTTCATCTCGGGCTTGATCGGATGCATCACCATTGTCGGATGCATGTCGTTGATCCAGAAATAGCCGCTGCCATTGCCATAGCGCATGGCCGCGATCGTTACCTTGGCCTGCTGCTGCGCCGCCTCCCGGCTCAGGCTGCCGCTCTGTTCCAGGCGATAATATTGCTCGAGAATAGCGACGGCGGTTTCGTTCATCGCCGCAAGGCCCGCTTTCCGCTCGTGCTCCATTTTGCGGTAGCTTTCGAACAGGCTGAATGTCAGGGCTGCGATCAAAATTGCCAGAAACAATGCGACGAGCGCATAAAGGCGCATAGATATCGTGACGTTTTTCATATTCCCCCCAATGCCGTTGACGGCACTCCCAGCCGCGGATGTTAAAGGTCAGAAATTTATTATTATTAAATGCACATATTATACGTTGGTATTATTCCAGCGCCTGCGGCCACAGGTCCATAATACTCCCCGCCACTGTTCGAAACCGACGTAACAGGCCGGAATTTGGCAAAGATTCCCCGATTTTAAAGAGCTCGTTAACCCTGCCGCCCTATCCTCTTTTGCCAAAACAGAGCTGCCTGGAGGTGTACGATGGCCCGGCCGAATTTCCGCTTTACGCATTATGACCTGAAGGAATTGCGGGCTGGGACGACCATTGAAGTATCCCTGTCGGCCGTCAACAATGTGCGGCTGATGACAGCGGCGAATTTCCAGCGTTTCACCGAGTTGCTGGACTTCAAATATCTCGGCGGCGTCGCAAAAAAATCGCCGATCCGCCTCAGCATTCCCGAAACATTGCACTGGCATCTGGTGATCGACGCCGAAGGCCATAACGGCCTCGCTGAATCGTCGGTCAAGATGCTGCCTGCGCAGGCGCAGGCAGCCCCGCATCGCAAGGCGTCCTGATTTCTTTAATAAACAAAGAGATAGCGCGGCTTTACGATTCTTTTTGCCAAGCACATGATTCATTTTGTGAGGAGCGCGGCTTAACGCGATCCGCGTTCCCGGCGCAGCTTTGCCCACCAGTCGAGACGCTTGCGGATTTCCCGCTCGAAACCCCTGTCGGGCGGATCGTAAAACGTCGTGCGCCCCATTTTTTCCGGGAAATAGTCCTGCCCTGAAAAGGCATCCGGCTCGTCGTGGTCATAACGGTAACCGTCGCCGTAGCCCTCGCCCTTCATCAGCTTGGTCGGCGCATTGAGGATATGTTTCGGCGGCACCAGCGAGCCGTTTTCCTTGGCCGCCCGCATCGCAGCCTTGAAGGCGTTATAGACGGCATTGGATTTCGGTGCGGTGGCGATATAGACGCAGGCCTGCGCCAGCGCCAGTTCGCCTTCCGGTGAACCGAGATAATCATAGGCGTCCTTGGCGGCGTTGCAGACGGCAAGCGCCTGCGGATCGGCAAGGCCGATATCCTCCACCGCCATGCGCACCAGCCGCCGCCCGATATAGAGCGGGTCTTCACCGGCATCGAACATACGGCAGAGATAATAGAGTGCGGCGTCCGGGTCCGAGCCACGCACCGATTTATGCAGCGCGGAAATGAGATTGTAGTGGCCGTCCTGGCTCTTGTCGTAAACCGGCGCACGGCGCTGCACGATGCGCGTCAGCCCTTCGGTATCGAAAGTCTCGTCCTTCCTTGCCGCTCGCCAGACTTCTTCGGCAAGGGTCAGCACGGCACGGCCATCGCCGTCGGCCATACGGATCAGGCTGGCACGCGCCTCTTCCGTCAGCGGCAGCGGTTTGCCCTCCGCCTCCTCGGCGCGCTTCAGAAGCTCGCTCAAGCTGTCCTCATCATGCGAGCCGAATGTCAGGACACGCGCGCGCGACAAAAGAGCGGCGTTGAGCTCAAAGGATGGGTTTTCGGTGGTGGCGCCCACCAGAATGATGGTGCCGTCTTCCATGACCGGCAGGAAGCTATCCTGCTGGGCACGGTTGAAGCGATGAATCTCGTCGACGAAAAGCAGCGTCTGCCGGCCATTCATCCGTCGCGTCCGCGCCGCCTCGAAAACCTTCTTGAGATCGGCGACACCGGAAAAGATCGCCGAGATCTGCTCGAAGGCCAGCCCGGCTTCACCGGAAAGCAGCCGGGCAACCGTGGTCTTGCCCGTCCCCGGCGGCCCCCAGAAGATCATCGATCCGAGCGACCCACTGTCGATCATACGGCGCAGCACGCCCTCTTCACCCGTCAGATGCGGCTGCCCGCTCACCTCCGCCAGCGTCTTCGGACGCAGGCGATCGGCTAGAGGCCGCCGGTTGGCGACCTCCACGGGCACTTGCGGGGCAAAGAGGTCGTCGCTCATCGCAGGAACTGCCGGATGCGCTGCCCGTCGCGCAGGATTTCCACCCGCCAGAAGCCGGGATTGTCGTCCAACGCTTTCTCGACTGCAGCCGTTGAGCTGATATCCGCACCGTTCAGCGACAGGATGACATCCTTCGGCTGGAAGCCGACGCGATAGGCCGGCGAACCGCGCTTCACGTCGGTAATGACAACGCCGGTCACCTGCGAAGGCATGCGCAGCTCATCGGCAAGCTTCGGCGAGAGGTTGGCGACGGTAGCACCCGCGAAAGGATTGCGGCCTTCAAGCAACCGTTCGTCACGCGGCGCGGTTTCCGGCGCCGTGTCGAGCGCAATCGTCACCTTTTTCTCTTTGCCCTTTTCCACCAATGTCAATTCAGCGGATTTGCCTATGCCGGCCGTTGTCAGGCGATAACCCAGCGCATCCGGGTGCTCGACCTCGAAGCCATTGACGGCGGTAACGACCTGTCCCGGCTCGATGCCCGCCTTTTCCGCCGGACCGCCCTTGACGACACTGACGACGAGCGCGCCGCGCGCCCGGTGCAAGCCAAGCGCTTCAGCAACATCGGAGGTCACCGGATCGAAGGTCGCACCGATATAGGGCCGCTGGAAGTTGGCATCCCCGCGCTCGGCGGCGGCGACGAAAACGCGGACGAGATTGGCGGGAATGGCAAAACCGATGCCGTTCGATCCACCGCCCTTGGAGAAGATGGCGGTGTTGATGCCGATCAGCTCACCCGCCATGTTCATCAACGCACCGCCGGAATTGCCGGGGTTGATGGAGGCGTCGGTCTGGATGAAGAAACCGAAATCGCCCTGCGTCACCTGGTTGCGCGCCAAACCCGAGACGATACCGCTCGTCACCGTCTGGCCGACACCGAAGGGATTGCCGATGGCAAGCACGAGATCGCCGACCTCGATGGCATCGGAATTGCCGAGCGACAGCACCGGGAACTGTTCCTTCGCATCGATCTGCAGAATGGCGAGATCGACGCGGTCGTCCTTCAGCAGCACCTTGGAGGAGAATTCACGCCCGTCCGCCAGCGCCACCTTGATGTCGTCGGCGCCGTCGATGACGTGATTGTTCGTCACCACGAGGCCGCCGGCGGTCACGATCACGCCCGATCCGAGTGAAGACTGTTTTTCGGTGCGGTTCGGCATCTGCTGGCCGAAGAACTGTTCAAAGAACGGGTCGCCGGCAAAGGGCGATGTTCGCCGCTGCACGATACGTTCGGCATAGACGTTCACCACAGCACCCGCGGTACGCTTGACCAGCGGCGCGAAGGAAAGCTGCATTTCCGTGTGGCTTGCGGGCACGGTCTTGTTGTCCTGCGCCCGCGCTCCCGCCGGAACGAGAAGCAGCGCCGCAAGAAAGCCGGTGGACAGATACTTCAGCACGCTCTGCATGTGATTCCTCATCCTCATCAGTATGATGGAGTTATAACGCGAAAGCCTATAAAGCAAAGCGCGGCAAGATGATGGCCGATCTTTTTCATGCGGGAACCTGCTTGCGCAGGTGGAACCAACGGCACCCCTTCCCGGTTTCACCCGCACCAGAATGTCCTCAAAATGAGATGATCCATGCATCTGAAACAGATACTTCTTGCCTCCGGCATCATCCTCGCCGCCTCTTCACTGGGTTCGCCGGCCGGTGCCGCGAGCTTCGATTGCACCAAGCCCGATCTCGCACCGGATGAAAAGGCGATCTGCGACAACCGCGCCCTCAACGATCAGGACGTGAAGATGGTCACCACCTTCGACATCCTGACCCAGCTGATGGCGATGGGCGCTCGCGACACTTTGCGCGACGAACAGAGCAAATGGCTGAAGAAACGTCAGGAATGCAGCGCCGATGTCGCGTGTATTACAAGCGCCTATGAGGAGCGCATGAAGCGGCTTGGGGAAGCCTTTCAGAGCATCTCCCGCCCCCTGTGATCAAAATCCACAATTGACAACATACTGTCAACATGACAATGTATTGTCATGAAAACGGATATTGCACGCACCCTTTCCACCTTGGCGGTGGCAATCTTTCGAACCAATGGCGCATTGATTGCGGCAGGCGATGCCCTGTCCGCACCCTTCGGCCTCTCCAGCGCCCGCTGGCAGGTCCTGGGCGCCGTGGCGCTTGCCGGTCAGCCGCTGACCGTTGCGCAGATCGCACGCAATATGGGCCAGACCCGTCAGGGCGTGCAGCGTCTCATTGATGAGATGGAACGACAGGGTATCGTCGGTTTCGAGAACAATCCGCATCACAAGCGGGCCAAACTCGTTCACCTCACTGAAAAGGGTGAGAACGCCTATGCCGCAACCATGCGGCAATGGGACGAACTGGCGAGCCGCCTGGCCACGGAAATGCAAGCGGGGCAACTGAATGTTGCTATAGACTGCCTCAATCAGCTTTTCGCCGGACTGGACACCGATCCACCGCCCGGCTGACCTGACCCTCTAAAGGACGACATCAATGAAGACCCTTCACCCCGTCGCCGGCACGCTGGCGCTGGCGACCATACTCGCCTTTTGGTTATCCACCGCGTTCACCGAAATTTCCGGTTCGAGCGAAGCGATCCGCGCCGTCAAGCTCGCCATCCCCTGGGGTTTTCTGGTGCTCGTACCAGCACTTGCCGTCACAGGCTTCAGCGGCTTTCGCCTCGGCGCAAGGTGGAAGCATCCGCTGGTCGCAACCAAGAAAAAACGCATGCCGATCATCGCGCTGAATGGGCTGCTGATCCTTGTTCCCTGCGCGCTGGTACTTCGACACTTCGCTCTTTCAAACGATTTCGGGGCCGCCTTTTATGCCGTTCAGGCTCTGGAGCTTTGCGCCGGGGCGCTGAACATCACTCTCCTCGGAAGAAGCTTCCGCGATGGTTTACGGTTGAAACGCCGGCTGGCGGCCTAAGTGGAAAGCTCGCGTGTCTATGCCGCACGAATGACGTTCTCCATCAGCCCATTCAGCTGGTCGCGATAACCGGTTCTGGCCGAGGGCGCGTCCTCACGCGACGTCATCACCACGGAAAGCCGTCTGGAGGGAACGATGTAAAGCATCTGCCCACCATAACCCCAGGCATAATAGACCGTCTCGCCCGCCATCTCCTTGATGAACCAGCAATAGCCGTAACCATCGCCATTAAAGACGGAGTTGGTGCGCTGTTGCCAGGATTGCTCAATCCAGCCTTTTGAAATCAGTCGCTTGCCATCAGGCGTGACACCGCCCAGCCGGTAAAGCTCGCCAAAGGCCAGCAGCGACCGTGCCGTCATCGCCATCTGGTTGCCGCCAAGATAGATGCCCTGCGGATCGCGCTCCCAACTGCCGATGGAAAACCCTTGCAGCGGTCGGAACCAGTCGCGCGCCAGAGACAGCGTCGAGCGGCCAGATGCCTTCGTCAATATCGCCGAAAGCAGATGTGTGGACGCGGTGGAATACAGCATGCCGCCGCCCGGCTCTCCGTTGAAACCCGACCCGAGCGCCATTCGCACCCAGTTGCGGCTTTCCACCCAGCGACCGTAATTCGGGCCGGACATGCGCTCCAGACCCGATTGCATGGAAAGCAGGTTGCCGATGGTGATCCTTTCCAGACGCGGATCGGGGTTTGGCGGAAAATCGCTGCGCAGAATGGTTGCGATCGGCTGATCCGCCCCGGCCAGTATCTTGCGATCGATCGCCATGCCGACCAGCGCCGAAACGACCGATTTCGACGCCGACTTGATATTGGTGGAACCGGCAAGGCTGGCGCCATGATAGGCACGGCTTGCGACCTCCCTGCCATCGATGCTAACGACAACCGCCTTGAGGCTCGAAAGCGCATCCGCATTCCGCAGCAACGGTTCGAAACGGACGCCGTTGTCGGCGCTTTGCGCGCGGGCAAGATGGGCAACAGGCAGGGACGCAATGAGGGCGAGTGCGGTTCGTCTTTTCATGCTGTTGAAGTTAGCGATCGCCGCGCCGTGGAAAAGCCCCGGCAGGCGAAATCACTCCAACGTGACTGCGGAGACGGCCGGAATCCGGCTGGGAGCTTTCGAATTTACAACGGTAAAACAGTAGGTTGCACAGATTTGGAGAATCAAGCTCTGAGGCAATTGAATCTGTTTCTGAACCGCGAGTAGCATTCGCCAAAAGCGCAATAAAAAGCCGCCCCGAAAGGGCGGCTGGTCAAGGATGATAGATCTATCCTCACATTTGACGTCATCCTCGGGCTTGTCCCGAGGATCCATGGCGTTCGCGGCTTATGGATCCTCGCCTCAAGGGCGAGGATGGCGGAGGAAGGCTTCGCACCTTCGCCCTTAAGCCGAAAAGGCCTTACTCCGGCAAAATCCGCACGGCACCCTTGTCGGCACTGGACGCAAAGGCGGCATAGGCCTTCAGCGCGGTTGTGACATTGCGCTTGCGCGGTGCCTCCGGCTTCCAGCCGAGTTTATCCTGTTCGGCACGGCGCGACGCCAGTTCCGCTTCCGCGACGCTGAGGTTGATCGTGCGGTTCGGAATGTCGATCTCGATCAGGTCGCCCTGACGCACGAGGCCGATCGCGCCGCCCTGTGCCGCTTCCGGCGAGGCATGGCCGATGGAAAGGCCTGACGTGCCGCCCGAGAAACGACCATCGGTGATAAGCGCGCAGGCTTTGCCGAGACCCTTGGACTTGAGGTAGCTGGTCGGGTAAAGCATTTCCTGCATGCCGGGGCCGCCCTTCGGGCCTTCGTAACGGATGACGACCACGTCGCCCGCCTTGACCTCGTTGCCGAGAATGCCCTTCACCGCCGCGTCCTGGCTTTCGTAAACGACCGCAGGACCGGTGAATTTCAGGATGGATTCGTCTACACCCGCCGTCTTCACGATGCAGCCGTCGAGCGCGATGTTGCCGTAAAGCACAGCGAGACCGCCATCCTTGGAGAAAGGCTTTTCGACCGAGCGGATAACGCCGTTTTCGCTGTCAGTATCCAGATCGTCCCAACGCGAGGACTGGCTGAAAGCAACCTGCGTCGGCACACCACCCGGCGCTGCCTTGAAGAATTCGCGCACCGTCTCGCTGTTGGTGCGGGTGATGTCCCAGCGGTCGATGGCGTCGCCAAGCGTCGCTTCGTGCACCGTATAGGTATCGCGATTGAGGAGACCGCCACGATCCAGCTCGCCGAGAATACGCATGATGCCGCCGGCGCGGTGAACGTCTTCCATGTGCACGTCCTGCTTGGCAGGCGCGACCTTGGAAAGGCAGGGAACCTTGCGGGAAAGACGGTCGATGTCTTCCATGCCGAAATCGACACCGCCCTCATGCGCCGCTGCGAGAATATGCAGCACCGTATTGGTGGAGCCGCCCATGGCGATATCCAGCGACATGGCGTTTTCGAACGCCGCCTTGTTGGCGATGGTGCGCGGCAGAACGGTCTCGTCGTCCTGTTCGTAATAACGGCGCGCCAGATCGACGATCAGATGACCGGCCTCAACAAACAGCCGCCGGCGATCCGAATGGGTGGCGAGCGTCGAGCCGTTGCCGGGCAACGAAAGGCCCAGAGCTTCGGTCAGACAGTTCATGGAATTGGCGGTGAACATGCCGGAGCAGGAACCGCAGGTCGGGCAAGCGGAGCGCTCGATGATCTTGACGTCTTCGTCGGAAATCTTGTCGTCGGCAGCCGCAACCATGGCATCGACCAGATCGAGTGCGACCGTCTTGCCGTGCAGAACGACCTTGCCCGCTTCCATCGGACCACCGGAAACGAAAACGGCGGGAATGTTGAGGCGCATCGCCGCATTCAGCATGCCGGGGGTAATCTTGTCGCAGTTGGAGATGCACACCATCGCATCGGCGCAATGGGCATTGACCATGTATTCCACCGAGTCAGCGATGATCTCGCGCGACGGCAGCGAATAGAGCATGCCGTCATGGCCCATGGCGATGCCGTCATCGACCGCGATGGTATTGAATTCCTTGGCCACACCGCCTGCCGCCTCGATTTCGCGGGCAACGAGCTGGCCAAGATCCTTCAGATGCACATGGCCCGGCACGAATTGCGTAAAGGAATTGACCACCGCGATGATCGGCTTGCCGAAATCGCTGTCCTTCATGCCGGTGGCGCGCCAAAGGCCGCGCGCGCCCGCCATGTTGCGGCCGTGGGTTGTCGTTCTGGAGCGATAGACTGGCATGGTGTTTTCCTCGATCTCTTAGGCAGAAGAGCGCATTGCCGCAACGCGGTCAAAAAGCCCTCGCCCTATTTTGCGGTTTTTCTAGCGCAAACCGCAAGCCCTGTCACTGTCACCTTCGGGCAAAACAGTACGGTTCGGTACGGTACGCTCACTTTCAACACGGCAATCCGGGCAGCCTCTCATCACAAATGCGCGATTTCCGCCGCCCGACCGCTGTTTTTGCGCAGAGGGCTGAAACATATCTGTGCAGCAGCCGTATAGCCTATCATAATCGATTTATCGCCGATGCACCCGGCTTTTGTGGAGGTTGAAATGCCCGCCTATCGTCCGCCCCTGATCGCGGCTACAGAAATCACGCCGAAGAATATCTACCTGTCCCGACGCGGCTTCCTCGGTACGGCGGCAGGACTTGCGGCAATCGGGCTTGGCGGCCGCGAGGCAATTGCCGCTCCGCTTGCGGCGAAACCCGGCGCCTACAAGCTGGATGAAAAGCTCACCCCGCTCGATGCCGTCACCAGCTACAATAATTTCTACGAGTTCGGCGTCGGAAAATCCGACCCGAAGGAAAATTCCGGCAAGTTCAAGCCTACACCGTGGACCGTGAAGGTGGATGGCCTCGTCTCCAAACCGCAGGAATTTGGCATCGAAGAGCTGATGAAATATCAGCTCGAAGAGCGTACCTATCGCATGCGCTGTGTCGAGGGCTGGTCGATGGTCATTCCGTGGATCGGTTTCCCCCTCGCCGCGCTTCTCGACAAGGTGGAGCCGCTTGGCAGCGCCAAATACGTCTCCTTCGAAACCGTGGTGCGGCCGGAGGAAATGCCCGGCCAGAGCGGCCTGTTCCAGCCTTTGTCCTGGCCCTATGTCGAAGGTCTGCGCCTCGATGAGGCACGCCATCCGCTGACCATTCTCGCCGTCGGCCTATACGGCGAAACGCTGCCGAACCAGAACGGTGCGCCCATCCGCCTCGTCGTTCCGTGGAAATACGGTTTCAAGGGCATCAAATCCATCGTCCGAATTTCGCTGACCGAGAAACAGCCGGAAACGACTTGGAAAAACTCCAACGCCCGCGAATATGGCTTCTACTCCAACGTCAATCCGCATGTGGACCATCCGCGCTGGAGTCAGGCGACGGAACAGCGCATCGGCGAAGGCGGCTTTTTTGGCACCCAGAACCGCCCTACCCTGATGTTCAACGGTTATGAAGAGGTGGCAGGCCTCTATACCGGCATGGACCTGAAAGCGAACTACTGACCATGGCCCTCGCCTTTTCGCTTCCGTCGCTGCCGAAGCGTTACCAGCCGGCGGCCATCTGGTCGCTTTATGCGATCGGGCTCTGTCCCGGCGTATGGTATTTCTACCTCGCCGCAACCGGTGGCCTCGGCTTCAATCCGGTCAAGGATTTCGAGCACCTGCTCGGCATCTGGGCGTTACGCTTCCTCTGCGCTGGGCTTCTGGTAACCCCGCTGCGTGACCTGTTCAACATCAACCTCATCGCCTATCGCCGGGCACTGGGGCTGATCGCCTTTTATTACGTGCTGGCGCATTTCACTGTCTATCTGGTGCTGGATCGTGGCCTGATCATCAGCTCCATCGCCGGCGATATTCTGAAGCGGCCCTATATCATGCTCGGCATGGCGGGGCTTACCATGCTCTTGCCCCTCGCACTCACCTCCAATCGCTGGTCGATCCGCAAGCTCGGCAGTCGCTGGAACACGCTGCACAAACTCGTCTATCTCGTGCTCATCGTTGGCGTGCTGCATTTTGTGCTGGCGCGAAAATCGATCACGCTGGAGCCGGTTTTTTATATCAGCACGATGGTGGTGTTGCTCGGATACCGGCTGGTGCGGCCATCGATCATGGCGATGAAGAGGGCGAAACGCGCCAGACCCGTCCGGTCATGAAAGACGCGGCCGCAATCCCCCCGACATAACAAACGATATTCCACAGCGAAAAAAAACGGCCGAGCAGCAAAGCTCCGGCCGTCGTTGCACGAAACGCGTCCAGCGCCGGAAAATGGACAAGCCGGATCAGCTCAACGATCACGACGACAAGAACGGCGATGTGAACCTTATAGCCATGCCAGCGCGAGGGAAAGACGGCTGCCAGCAACAGGTAGGCCATCGCACCCCAGAGCACGGATCCGCCATATTTCACCGCCACGAACGGCAACCCCACGTCGTAGCCGAACGCCCGCAAGCAAAGGCCGCAAACGACCACCGCCACTGCGCCGGCCAAAAGCCGGATGCGGGCAAAATAAGGCGGGGATAGGGGTGGCAAGCCCATGCGAGCTCCTTCCGGTTTTCGTATGAAAGGTGACGAATGCAAATCGGGGCGTGAACATGAGCATAGGGACACGTCCAGCCGCAAGCCGCCTCTCCGTCTTGGACAATCTGCTTTGCGATACCTATCCCTGGGGCGAACTCAAGGGCATCAGGCGTTTTATCGTCGAGTTTCTCTATTTCGGCATCAAGGAAGCCCGCGCCTGCCTGTTTGCAGGCTTGTTCTTCATCTCCATCTTCGTGACGCCGCATGGCGGGCTGTTCGGAATTCCGCGTTATGACGTGCTGCTGGTCATTGCCCTCGCCATCCAGTTCTTCATGATCTGGAGCAGGCTGGAAACGCTGGACGAGGCCAAGGCAATTCTGCTGTTCCATATCGTCGGTTTTGCACTGGAGGTGTTCAAGACTTCCAGTGCCATCCAGTCATGGTCCTATCCGGATTTCGCCTATACTAAAGTGCTCGGCGTGCCGCTCTTTTCCGGCTTCATGTATGCCGCCGTCGGCAGCTACATCATTCAGGCATGGCGGCTGCTGGATGTGCGCATTCGCCACTATCCCACCTACTGGATGGCAACGCTGATCGGCATTGCCATCTACGTCAACTTCTTCACCCACCACTTCATCGGCGATTACCGCTGGTACATCGCCGCCTGCGCGATCGGTCTCTATTCCCGCGCCACCGTCGTTTACCGCCCCTATGATCGCGATCGCAAGATGCCCCTGCTTCTCTCCTTCGTCCTGATCGGCTTCTTTGTCTGGCTGGCGGAAAACATCTCCACCTTCTTCGGTATCTGGAAATATCCCGATCAGATCGGCGCCTGGTCCGTCGTCCATATCGGCAAATGGAGCTCATGGTCGCTGCTGGTCATCATGACCTTCACCATTGTCGCGCACCTCAAGCACATCAAGGGCCGTATCCACGTTCCGGAGTGAGAGAGATGAATTACTCCAAGGCATTTTCAAGTCTCGCAAGTTTTACAACTAAGCGCGTGGGCCTGAAATCCAACAATAGAACTGGCGGCCCTATATTCGCATTCCTAATAATCGCTTTGGCCGGTTGTGGTGTAGATTCACCTGATCGTTTGCGCAGCGATATCCCGGACGGCATCCCCGCTGGTGAGACCGTCTACTACAATACCAGATGGTTTGAATGCGCTGTCGCCATTTACAAGCTCGACTCCGTTTTCATGGATGAGGTCCGTCGGAACGGATTGCTTTCTCTAAACAAAGCAACATCCGCGCCTTGGGCTGAGGCGCCGGTACTGGGGGCGAACTACGCCATGGATCGCTGGGTCGCTGATTTTGGAAGTAGTTTGGACTGCATCGAAGACAAGAAGCTGCAAACGCTCTTTGAGCGAGCATCAGTCAACGGCGGCTATTTTCAAGTTCAGCTTACAAACTCGACAACCCTAATCGCGCCTGATGAGGGTTTAATGATGGTTGGCGGATACGAGTAGCTGCATCGCTAAGTATGGATTTAACTATCCCCACTCCAACATTTCGCCGCGACGCAAACCTTAATCATTCTGTCGGTTGATATCTGAACGCAAAAAAGCCGGGTGATCTCTCACCCGGCTTTTTAACTCACGACGCCCTGAAGGCGTCAGAACTTATGCGGCTTCGGCAGCAGCAGCTTCTGCAGCAACGCGAGCCTTGTCGGCTGCGCCCTTGGCATCAACGTCACGCTCGACGAATTCAACGACGGCGAGAGCCGCGTTGTCGCCCTGGCGGAAGCCGGCCTTCATGATACGCAGGTAGCCGCCGTTGCGGGTTGCGTAACGCGAAGCGATCGCGTCGAACAGCTTGCGAACGGCGTCCTGATCCTTGATCTGCGAGATCGCCTGACGACGAGCGTGCAGGTCGCCGCGCTTGCCGAGGGTGACGAGACGCTCGACGATCGGGCGGATTTCCTTCGCCTTAGGAAGCGTGGTTACGATCTGCTCATGGGTGATGAGCGAAGCAGCCATGTTGGCAAACATTGCCTTGCGGTGGCTGGCGGTTCTATTGAGCTTGCGGCCTGAATTTCCGTGGCGCATTGCTATTCTCCTTTAGTGCAGGCTTCCTATCCGGACCTGCCGTTTCCTGGCACATGCAGGTGACTTACCTGCTGTTTGACGGGGAAAGGCAGTCTTTAAAGGGTCTGCCTTTTTGCTTGTTAGTATTGGTCTTCGTAACGCTTGGCGAGATCTTCGATGTTCTCAGGCGGCCATGCCGGTACTTCCATACCGAGGTGCAGACCCATGGAAGCGAGAACTTCCTTGATTTCGTTCAGCGACTTGCGACCAAAGTTCGGCGTGCGAAGCATTTCGGCTTCGGTCTTCTGGATCAGGTCGCCGATATAGACGATGTTGTCGTTCTTCAGGCAGTTAGCCGAACGAACCGACAGCTCGAGCTCGTCGACCTTCTTGAGAAGCGCCGGGTTGAACGCGAGTTCGGTAACCGATTCTTCTTCTGCTTCCTTCTGCGGCTCGTCGAAGTTGACGAAGACGCCGAGCTGGTCCTGAAGAATACGAGCGGCGAAGGCAACGGCGTCTTCGCCGGAAACCGAACCGTTGGTCTCGATCGTCATGATCAGCTTGTCATAGTCGAGAACCTGGCCTTCACGGGTGTTTTCCACCTTGTAGGACACTTTCTTGACCGGAGAATAGAGGCTGTCCACCGGAATGAGGCCAATCGGGGCATCTTCCGCGCGGTTGCGCTCAGCCGGTACGTAACCCTTGCCGTTGTTGACGGTGAATTCCATGCGGATTTCAGCGCCTTCGTCCAGCGTGCAGATCACGTGGTCGGGGTTCAGGATTTCGATGTCGCCAACCGTCTGGATGTCACCAGCGGTTACGGCACCTGGGCCCTGCTTGCGCACGACCATGCGCTTGGAATCGTCACCATCCATCTTGATGGCGATTTCCTTGATGTTGAGCACGATATCCGTCACGTCTTCCCGAACGCCGGGAATGGAGGAGAATTCGTGCAGAACACCGTCGATCTGCACGGCCGTCACAGCGGCACCACGCAGAGAAGACAACAGAACGCGACGCAGCGCGTTGCCGAGGGTGAGGCCGAAACCACGTTCCAGCGGCTCGGCAACGAGCGTTGCCTTGGTGCGGCTGGACGAGGTGAACTCGACCTTGTTCGGCTTGATAAGTTCCTGCCAGTTCTTCTGAATCATCTTTAAACCTTCCGTTCGCCGCCACCATCCAATCGTGACGGACCGAGCATGAAAACACCGAGAGGAACCCAATTCAGTGGTTCATCGGTGGGTTCTTGAGCGCAAGTCCGTCGATCGAAATCGACGCGCACACGCCAGATACACGAAAATTCCGCCTGACCGAGGGAAAGGCGGAATTTCCGAACCACGGTCGCGTCAGACGCGGCGCTTCTTGCGCGGACGGCAACCGTTGTGCGGGATCGGCGTCACGTCGCGAATGGAGGTGATCATGAAACCGGCAGCCTGCAGAGCGCGAAGTGCAGATTCACGACCCGAACCCGGACCGCAAACTTCAACCTCAAGCGACTTCATGCCGTGTTCCTGAGCCTTCTTCGCGCAATCTTCAGCAGCGATCTGGGCAGCAAACGGGGTCGACTTACGCGAACCCTTGAAGCCCTTGGCACCAGCAGACGACCAGGCAATAGCATTGCCCTGTGCGTCGGTGATGGTGATCATCGTGTTGTTGAAGGTCGAGTTGACGTGCGCGACGCCCGACGTGATATTTTTACGTTCGCGACGGCGAACGCGTGCGGCTTCCTTGGCCATTTTATACCTTTCATTGATCTCTTCACCGCCGTAACACCAGCGGCTACACCGGCGATCGACCCGTTTCCGAGCTTCACGCCAAACTCAGAAAGGCTGGCGCAGACCGCACCAGCCTCCCCTTTCCGGAGAACCGGAAAATTACTTCTTCTTACCAGCGATAGCCTTCGCCGGACCCTTGCGGGTACGGGCGTTGGTGTGCGTGCGCTGACCGCGGACCGGAAGGCCACGACGGTGACGCAGGCCGCGGTAGCAGCCGAGGTCCATCAAACGCTTGATGTTCATCGACGTGTCGCGACGAAGGTCGCCTTCGACCTGATAGTCGCGGTCGATGGCTTCGCGGATCTGAAGAACTTCAGCATCCGTCAGCTGATGAACGCGCTTGTCAGCCGGAAGACCGACCTTGTCCATGATTTCCTGCGCGAATTTCGGACCAATCCCGTGAATATAGGTCAGCGCAATAACAACGCGCTTTGCAGTCGGGATGTTGACGCCAGCGATACGTGCCACGTCTTTTCTCCTTGGTTCCAGTTGCCATCCGGCAAGTGGTGATTCCATTCGAGCGGCCGAAACCGCCAGTTCAAAATTGATGTCCGCGACAAGTCAAAACGACTGAACCCGGATCTCCCTTCCCTCAGGGAAATCCGCGCCAGTCGCTTGGGATGTCGCGAGTTGGCGCGGTGTTTAACGGAATCAGCGCAAAAAAGCAACCGGCTCCGCCAAGATTCTTTTGCGATCCAAAGGATCTGTTAAACCAGAAGAGCGGACATCCAGCGAAAACCGTTTAAAGCTTCCGCCACCCCGCTCCAGCCGTCAGGCCGAGGCTTTCTCGAGAATGCCTTCAATGGCCGCGGTAACGGCATCGACATCCGCCATGCCGTCCAGCGTCACAAGCTCGCCCTGCTCGCTGTAATAGTGCGACAACGGTGCGGTCTTCTCGCGATATTCCGTCAGCCGCTTGCGGAAGGCTTCCGGATTGTCGTCAGAGCGAACCGTGCCACCGGCAGCGATGGTCTCTGCGACGCGGTTTTCGATTCGGCGAATCAACGCCTCTTCGTCGACCTTGAGTTCAATGACGGCATCAAGGGCAATATTCTTCTTGCGCATGTTCTCGGCAAGCGCCTTGGCTTGCGGAACGGTGCGTGGATAGCCGTCGAGAATAAAGCCCTTGGCACAGTTCGGTGCTTCGATGCTTTCAGAAACGATCTGATTGACGATATCGTCGGAAACAAGCCCACCGGCGTCCATGACGGCCTTGGCGCGCTTGCCGATTTCGGTGCCCGCGCTAACCGCAGCGCGAAGCATGTCACCGGTGGAAAGCTGCGGGATCCCGTACTTGTCAGTCAGGCGCTTGGCCTGGGTTCCCTTGCCCGCACCCGGCGGACCCAAAAATATCAGTCTCATCGTCCCCTCTTTCCTCCACGCAACTTCGACTTCTTGATCAGCCCTTCATACTGCTGAGCGATCAGGTGACCCTGGATCTGCGCAACCGTGTCCAGAGTTACACTGACAACGATCAAAAGCGAAGTACCACCAAGGGCTAATGGAATGCCCGTACGTGCGATAAGTGTCTCAGGAAGGATACACACGAAGACCAGATAAACGGCGCCGACCACGGTGATGCGGGTCAGAACGTAATCGATGTACTCCGCGGTGCGCTCGCCCGGACGAATGCCCGGAATGAAGCCGCCGTGCTTCTTGAGGTTATCGGCCGTGTCCTTCGGATTGAAGACGATAGCCGTGTAGAAAAACGCGAAGAACGCGATGAGCAGGCCGTAGAGAGCCATGAACAGCGGCTGCCCATGCTGCAGCGACGCGATGATCGAGGTTGCCCAGCCCGGCAGATTGGTGTTTCCGGCAAAACCGGCAGCCGTCGCGGGCAAAAGCAGCAGCGAGGATGCGAAGATCGCGGGAATGACACCGGCCGTGTTGAGCTTCAGAGGCAGATGCGAGGTATCGCCCTGGAACATCCGGTTGCCGACCTGGCGCTTCGGATATTGTATCAGCAGACGGCGCTGGGCGCGTTCCACAAAGACGATGAGGGCGATGACGCCGATTGCCACGATGACGACCATGAGGATGAGCGTCGTCGACAGCGCACCGGTGCGGCCGAGTTCCAGCGTACCCGCAAGCGCCTTGGGCAGACCTGCTGCAATGCCAGCGAAGATGATGAGCGAAATACCGTTGCCGATACCGCGCGACGTGATCTGTTCGCCGAGCCACATCAGGAACATCGTGCCGCCGAGCAGCGTGATGACGGTGGAAATACGGAAGAACAGGCCCGGATCGACCACAAGGCCGTTGCCGCTTTCAAGACCGACAGCGATGCCGTAGGCCTGAAGCGTGCCGAGCAGTACCGTGCCGTAGCGCGTGTACTGGTTGATGATCTTGCGACCGGCTTCGCCTTCCTTCTTCAACGCTTCGAGCGATGGCACGACCGAGGTCATGAGCTGCACGATGATCGAAGCGGAGATGTAAGGCATGATGCCGAGGGCGAAGATCGCCATACGCTCGACAGCGCCACCCGCAAACATGTTGAAAAGACCGAGAATACCGTTGGCCTGGCCACGGAAGGCCTGCGCATAGGCTTCTGGGTTCAGACCCGGAAGCGGAATGTGGGTGCCAAGACGGTAAACGAGAAGTGCGGCAAGAGTAAACCAGAGACGCTTTTTCAGATCCTCCGCCTTAGCGAAGGTCGAAAAATTCAGGTTCGAAGCCAGTTGTTCCGCTGCTGAAGCCATAAATTTCTCCGAATGACCCTTGCCGGCCAGTGAAAACCGGCCAATGCGGAAAGGTCTAAAAATACCGGTTCAAAAACGGGCTTCGGACGAACACGGCTTTGCGCCGCCATCATGCCTCACCCTGTTTTTTTATGTCCTATCCCCTCCCCTACGGAAGTTCAAGAACTGTGAGGCTCTCCCTGCAGCACTTTGTGCCGCATGTGGCGCGCATAACAGCTGCACCGCGAAGAGTTTGCCATGATGCCTCCATAAATCGATTTAAATCGAGAGCACCATAAGCCAGGGAGCGCAAACGCCCGGAGCGACTATGCCCCGGGCGTCTGAAGTCTATATATTACTCGGAAGCTTCAGCTGCAACCGCGAGAAGCTTGATAGTGCTACCAGCCTTCTCAATCTTTTCGAGTGCGGGCTTGGAAGCGCCGGCAACTTCGAAAGCGACCTTGGTCGTCAGTTCGCCGTCAGCGAGAATGCGAACGCCGTCCTTGGTGCGACGGATAACGCCAGCAGCCTTGAGGGCGGCAGCATCGATCGTTGCGGAAGCGTCGAGCTTCTTGGCGTCGATGGCGACCTGAATGCGGCCGAGCGATACAACAGCAAATTCGGAAGCGAAAATGTTGTTGAAACCGCGCTTCGGCAGACGACGGTAGATTGGCATCTGACCGCCTTCAAAACCGTTGATGGCGACGCCCGAACGAGCCTTCTGACCCTTCACACCGCGACCACCGGTCTTGCCCTTGCCAGAACCGATACCGCGACCTACGCGGATACGGTCCTTGGAGGAGCCTTCGTTGTCTCTGATTTCATTGAGTTTCATGATAGGTTACTCCGTCTCACTTCTCGTCAACGACGCGAACGAGATGCTGGACCGCACGGATCATGCCGCGAACCGCAGGAGTATCTTCCAGGGTGCGCTGACGGTGCATCTTGTTGAGACCCAGACCGACCAGCGTCTGACGCTGGATTGCCGGGCGGCGGATAGGGCTGCCGATCTGTTCGACCGTAACAGTCTTATTGGCTTCAGTAGTCTTCTTGGCCATGATCCAGCTCCTTATTCTTCAGAAGCGTTGCCGGAAGCGGCACGGCGAGACTGAAGGGTAGCATACTTCAGACCGCGCTGTGCAGCGATGTCCTTCGGATGAACCTGATGCTTCAGAGCGTCGAACGTTGCGCGAACCATGTTGTACGGGTTCGAAGAACCGGTCGACTTGGCAACAACGTCATGAACGCCCAGCGTTTCGAAAACAGCGCGCATCGGACCACCGGCGATGATACCGGTACCGGCCTTGGCCGAACGCAGCAGAACCTTGCCTGCGCCGTGACGGCCGTTGACGTCGTGATGCAGCGTGCGACCATCGCGCAGCGGAACGAAGATCAGATCGCGCTTTGCGCTCTCGGTTGCCTTACGGATGGCTTCCGGAACTTCGCGAGCCTTGCCGTGACCGAAGCCAACGCGACCCTTCTGGTCGCCAACGACGACGAGAGCGGCGAAGCCGAAGCGACGACCACCCTTAACAACCTTTGCAACGCGGTTGATCGCGACCAGCTTGTCGACGAATTCGCTATCGCGTTCTTCACGGTTCTGGCGATCGTCGCGAGAACCTCTTTTTTCCTGTGCCATTGTCCTTGTCCTTTTTCTTTTACGGGTGGAACGGCAAACGAAAAGACCACCGGCCTCGATGAAGAGACCCGCATGGCCCGGTGAAATTCCGCCCGGATCATTGTCCGGGCGGAAAAAAATCAGAAGTTCAGACCGCCTTCGCGGGCAGCTTCTGCCACAGCCTTGATACGGCCGTGATAGATGAACGCGCCACGGTCGAATACGACATCCTTGACGCCAGCCTTGACGCCACGCTCAGCGACGAGCTTGCCTACGACAGCTGCTGCTGCAACGTCGGCGCCGGTCTTGAGCGAGCCGCGCAGATCGGCTTCGAGCGTGGAGGCAGACGCAAGCGTCTTGCCAGCAACGTCATCGATGATCTGAGCGTAGATGTTCTTCGACGAGCGATGAACCGACAGGCGCGGGCGGCCATTGGCAACCGCCTTGATCTGGCGGCGCACACGGCTCGCGCGACGTGCAAGTGCTTCTTTCCTGCTAGCCATTTCGCGTGATCCTTACTTCTTCTTGCCTTCTTTGCGGACGATACGCTCTTCAGCGTACTTCACGCCCTTGCCCTTGTAGGGCTCGGGACCACGGTATTCGCGGATTTCCGCGGCAACCTGGCCAACCTGCTGCTTGTTGATGCCGGAAACGATGATTTCCGTCGGCTTCGGAACGGCAATGGTGATGCCGACCGGAGGCTCGTAAACAACATCGTGGCTGAAACCGAGAGCCAGCTGCAGGTTCTTGCCCTGCAGGGCTGCACGATAACCAACGCCGTTGATTTCGAGCTTGCGTTCGTAGCCGTCCTTAACACCCTTGAAGATGTTCTCGATCATCGTGCGGGACATGCCCCACTTGGAACGAGCTTCCTTGGTGTTGTTGGCCGGCGTTACGGAAACGCCATTATCTTCGAGTTTCAGCTGAATATCGTCATTAGCGACGAAAAACAGTTCACCCTTCGGGCCCTTAGCAGTGACCTTCTGGCCGTCGACGTTGGCCGTAACACCTGCTGGAACCTGAACGGGCTTTTTACCGATACGAGACATTGTTCAATCCTGTCTGTTCGTTATGGAGATCCGTGCTCGGGCCTTAGAAGACCGAGCAAAGAACCTCGCCACCAACGTTCTGTTCGCGAGCTTGGTGATCGGCCATCACGCCCTTCGGGGTCGAAAGGATGGTGATGCCGAGGCCGTTCGCGACCTGCGGAATGGACTTTACCGAGACATAAACTCGGCGGCCCGGCTTGGAAACGCGGCCGATCTCACGGATCACGGACGCGCCTTCGTAGTACTTCAGTTCGATCGTGAATTCGGCCTTGCCGTTTTCGAAATCGACCTTGGAATAACCGCGAATGTAGCCTTCAGCCTGCAGCACGTCGAGAACGCGTGCGCGGAGGCTGGAAGCAGGCGTGCTTACCGAAGACTTACGGCGAGCAGCACCATTGCGGATGCGGGTGAGCATATCACCCAAAGGATCAGTCATGGTCATGTGCCCGTCTCCTTACCAGCTCGACTTGACAATGCCCGGCACCTTGCCGGAATTGCCCAGCTCACGAAGCGCGATACGCGACATCTTGAGTTTGCGATAGAACGCGCGCGGACGGCCCGTTACTTCGCAGCGGTTGCGGATACGCGTCTTCGAGCCGTCACGCGGCAGCGAAGCGAGCTTCAGAGTGGCCTTGAACCGGTCTTCAATCGGAAGAGACTGGTTCATCACGATCGCCTTGAGTGCAGCACGCTTGGTAGCCTGCTGGGCGACCGACTTGCGGCGGCGCTTGTTCTTTTCAACTGCGCTTGTTTTCGCCATATCGGAGTTCCTTTTCTACGCTCGTCGTTACGGTTAGTGACGGAACGGGAAGTTGAACTCTGTAAGCAGAGCCCGAGCTTCGTCGTCCGACGTCGCCGTCGTGCAAACGATGATGTCCATGCCCCACATCTGATCAACCTTATCGTAGTTGATCTCAGGGAACACAATGTGTTCCTTGATGCCCATGGCGAAGTTGCCACGGCCGTCAAAGCTCTTCGGGTTCAGACCCCGGAAGTCGCGAACGCGCGGCAGCGCGATGTTGACCAGGCGATCAAGGAATTCATACATGCGTGCGCCACGAAGGGTAACCTTCGCACCGATCGGCATGCCTTCGCGAACCTTGAAACCAGCGATCGAGTTGCGAGCGCGGGTAACAACCGGCTTCTGGCCGGCAATCGCAGCCAGGTCACCGGCAGCGATGGTTGGCTTCTTGGAGTCGGCAGTTGCCTCGCCAACACCCATGTTGATCACGATCTTTTCAAGCTTCGGGATCATCATCACGTTGGCGTAGGAGAACTTCTCCTGCATGGCGCCACGGATACGGGAAACGTACTCCGTCTTGAGACGCGGCTCGTACTTATCAGCCATCGATCACTTCTCCCGAACGCTTGGCCACGCGGACCTTCTTGCCGTCTACAACAGTGAAGCCAACGCGGGTCGGCTTGCCATCCTTATCGACGATGGCAATGTTGGAGATGTGCAAGGACGCTTCCTTGTTGATGATGCCAGCTTCCTGAGCCTGGGTCTGGCGCTGGTGACGCTTCACCATGTTAACGCCACGCACAACGGCCCGATCTTCTTTCGGCATAACCTGGATTACTTCGCCGGTACGGCCCTTGTCCTTACCGGTCAATACGACAACGTTGTCGCCTTTACGAATTTTCTGCATCGCATACGCTCCTTACAGTACTTCCGGAGCCAGCGAGATGATCTTCATGTGGTTCTTGGCGCGAAGTTCGCGCGGAACCGGTCCGAAGATACGGGTGCCGATGGGCTCTTTTTTGTTGTCGATAAGAACGGCTGCGTTGTTATCGAAACGGATGACGCTGCCGTCAGCGCGACGGATGTCCTTGGCGGTGCGAACGACAACCGCCTTCATCACATCGCCCTTCTTGACGCGGCCGCGCGGAATAGCTTCCTTGATGGAAACGACAATAATGTCGCCAACAGAAGCATACTTGCGCTTCGAGCCGCCCAGCACCTTGATGCACATGACACGACGTGCGCCGGAATTATCCGCCACGTCGAGGTTTGTTTGCATCTGAATCATGTCAGGTCGCCTTCTTGTTGTTACCAGAACGGTTGGGCAAACTCTCCCGAGTGAGCCCCCTGCCCCAGCTTATGAATGTCTCTTTTTTTGCGCGGAAATGTCGTGACAGGGTGGTTTCCCGAAGGACCTTCCGTGCGCATCAAAGCAAAAGACGCTCGATTCACGAGCGTCCTTGCGGTGCTTCATACAGGATTTCGCGCCAAGTACAAGAGACCTGGCGCGATTCTGATGAAATTAAGCCTGGGCGGAAACGACCGTCCAGCGCTTGTCCTTGGAGATCGGTGCGCATTCCTCGATGGAAACGACATCGCCGACCTTATACTGATTGTTTTCGTCGTGTGCCTTGTACTTCTTCGAACGGCGAACGGTCTTCTGGAGCAGCGGGTGAGCGAATCGGCGCTCAACCCGGACTACAACAGTCTTCTCGTTCTTGTCGGACACTACGACGCCCTGCAGAATGCGTTTCGGCATATTATTTTTCCTTAGGCCTTGGCTTCTGCCGCCTTCTGGCGGGCAATGGTTTTAACGCGGGCGATGTCCTTGCGGACTTCGTTGATGCGCGAGGACTTCTCCAGCTGGCCAGTCGCCTTCTGGAAGCGCAGGTTGAACTGCTCCTTCTTCAGATCGGCGAGCTTGTCCTTGAGCTGGTCGGCGCTGAGGCCGCGAACTTCATCGGCTTTCATGTGCCTTGCTCCTTACTCTGCGATGCGCTGTACGAAGCGCGTCTTGACCGAGAGCTTGGCAGCGCCGAGACGAAGCGCCTCGCGGGCGATCTCCTCGGACACACCGTCGATCTCGAACATCATACGACCGGGCTTGACCTTGCATGCCCAGTATTCGACCGAACCCTTGCCCTTACCCATACGAACTTCGGTCGGCTTTGCCGTTACCGGAACGTCAGGGAATACGCGGATCCACACACGACCTGCGCGCTTCATGTAACGCGTGATCGCGCGGCGGGCCGCTTCGATCTCGCGTGCGTTCACGCGGTTCGGTTCCTGCGACTTCAAGCCGAATTCACCGAATGCCAGGTCAAAGCCGCCCTTGGCGACGCCCTTGATGCGTCCCTTGAACTGCTTACGGTACTTAGTACGCTTTGGCTGCAACATTTTCTTACTTCTCCGAGCTTATCTTTCGCCAGCGTCAATCAAGCGTTTTCGCGACGACGATCGGGACGATCGCCACGCTCACGGCTTGCAGGGCCCTGAGCATCGCCTTCGAGACCACGACGTTCAGAAGCCATCGGATCGTGCTCAAGGATTTCGCCCTTGAAGATCCAGACCTTGATGCCGCAAATGCCGAAAGCCGTTTCCGCTTCAGCCGTGCCGTAGTCGATGTCCGCACGCAGAGTGTGCAGCGGAACGCGGCCTTCGCGGTACCATTCGGTACGAGCGATTTCTGCGCCACCGAGACGGCCACCGCAGGTGATCTTGATGCCTTCGGCGCCAAGACGCATTGCGGACTGTACCGAACGCTTCATCGCACGGCGGAAAGCCACGCGGCGCTCGAGCTGCTGGGCGATCGACTGAGCGACGAGAGTCGCGTCGATTTCCGGCTTGCGCACTTCAACGATGTTGAGGTGCGTTTCGGAGTTGGTCATCTCGGAAAGCTTCTTGCGAAGCTTCTCGATGTCCGCGCCCTTCTTGCCGATGATCAGACCCGGACGAGCCGAATGGATCGTAACGCGGCACTTCTTGTGCGGACGCTCGATGACCACCTTGGCGATACCGGCCTGCTTGAGTTCCTTGATCAGGTAAGCCCGGATCTTCAGGTCTTCATGCAGAAGCTTGCCGTATTCAGCGGTGTCAGCGTACCAGCGGCTATCCCAGGTACGGTTGATGCCGAGGCGGAAGCCGATCGGATTGATTTTCTGACCCATTATGCGGCCTCCCCTTTTTCCTCAACTTCACGAACAACGATCGTGAGGTGAGAGAACGGCTTTTCAATGCGGGATGCACGACCACGGCCACGAGCGTGGAAACGCTTCATGGTGATGGACTTGCCAACATAGGCCTCGGCGACGACGAGAGCGTCGACGTCGAGGTCATGGTTGTTTTCCGCATTGGCAATCGCAGATTCGAGCGTCTTCTTGACGGTCCCTGCGATGCGCTTGCGGGAGAATTCGAGCTCGGCGAGAGCGCGATCCACCTTCTTGCCACGGATAAGAGCGGCAACCAGGTTCAGTTTCTGGGGGCTGACGCGGAGCGTACGGGCAATGGCCTGAGCCTCATTGTCCTTCAGCCGGCGTTCGGTCTTAGCCTTCGCCATGATTACTTCCTCTTTGCCTTCTTGTCCGCGCCGTGACCGTAATAGGTACGGGTGGGAGAGAATTCACCGAACTTGTGTCCGACCATGTCTTCATTGACAGAGACGGGCACATGCTTGCTGCCGTTGTACACGCCAAACGTCAGTCCGACGAACTGCGGCAGGATCGTGGAGCGACGGCTCCAGATCTTGATTACTTCATTGCGTCCGCTTTCGCGCACCTTCTCAGCCTTAGTGAGAAGATAGCCGTCAACAAACGGACCTTTCCAAACTGAACGAGCCACTTGAGACTTCTCCTCTTACTTCTTGCGCTGATGGCGCGAACGCATGATGAACTTGTCGGTCGACTTGTTCGAACGGGTGCGCTTGCCCTTCGTGGGTTTACCCCACGGAGTAACCGGGTGACGACCACCCGACGTGCGACCTTCACCACCACCGTGCGGGTGGTCGACCGGGTTCATGACGACGCCGCGAACGTGCGGACGCTTGCCACGCCAACGCGAACGACCGGCCTTGCCGTCGTTGGTGTTGCCGTGATCCGAGTTCGAAACAGCGCCGATCGATGCGAGGCAGGAGCCGTGCACCAGACGCTGTTCGCCCGAGTTGAGACGCAGGATAGCCATACCGGCATCGCGGCCGACGAGCTGGACGTACGTACCGGCGGAGCGGGCAATCTGACCGCCTTTACCCGGCTTCATCTCGACGTTGTGGATGATCGAACCAACCGGAATGTACTGAAGCGGCATGGTGTTGCCGGGCTTCACGTCCACTGCCTTGTCGGAGGCGATTACCTTGTCACCGGCAGCAAGACGCTGTGGCGCGAGAATGTAAGCCTGTTCGCCGTCGGTATACGTAACCAGCGCGATGAACGCGGTGCGGTTGGGGTCGTATTCCAGACGCTCAACGGTGCCTTCCACGTCGAACTTGCGACGCTTGAAGTCCACCAAACGGTAGGTCCGCTTGTGACCACCACCCTGGAACCGGACGGTGATCCGGCCCTGGTTGTTGCGGCCACCCTTGGAGCTGAGGCCCTGGGTGAGAGCCTTTACCGGCTTGCCCTTGTAGAGCGAAGCGCGGTCCACGATAACCAGCTGACGCTGGCTCGGCGTGGTCGGATTGAAACTTTTCAATGCCATATTCTTGTTCCCTTTTGGGTCTTTGCCCGCTTGGGCCTAACCTTTAGAGTCCGGTGGACACGTCGATGGATTGACCTTCGGCGAGCGTAACGACGGCTTTCTTGACGTCTTTCAGCTTACCGGCGAACCCACGGAAACGACGGGTCTTACCCTTGCGGATAAGCGTGTTCACAGCCGTGACTTTGACGCCGAAGAGAGCTTCCACGGCAGCCTTGATTTCAGGCTTGGAAGCGCTTTTGGCGACGTTGAATACGACCTGGTTCTGTTCGGATACCAGCGTCGACTTTTCCGTGATCGAAGGAGATACGATCACATCGTAGTGGCGAAGATCCGTCATTTGAACCGCTCCTCCAGAGCCTCTACAGCAGCCTTGGAAAGCACGAGCTTGCCACGACGCAGGATGTCGTAAACATTGATGCCCTGAACCGGCAGAACGTCCACATTCGGGATGTTCTGAGCTGCGAGCTTGAAGTTGCCATCAAGTTCTGCGCCACCGATAACGAGAGCGTTGGTCAGGCCAAGCGAAGCGAAGCTGCCCAGCAGAGCCTTGGTCTTTGCTTCGGACGCGACGAGCTGATCGACGATGATCAGTTCTTCAGCCTTCAGCTTTGCAGACAGGGCGTGACGCAGAGCAAGCGCGCGAACCTTCTTGGGAAGGTCGTGTGCGTGGCTGCGAACGACCGGGCCGTGGGCCTTGCCGCCGCCGCGGAACTGCGGTGCGCGAGCCGAATGGTGACGAGCGCGGCCCGTACCCTTCTGCTTGTACATCTTCGCACCGGTACGGGAAACTTCCGCACGGGTCTTGGTTTTGTGAGTTCCCTGCTGCTTCTTAGCAAGCTGCCAGCGAACCATACGGGCCAGGATATCCTGACGGGGATCGAGGCCGAAAATCTCGTCCGACAGAGAAACCTTGCCGGCGTCTTTTCCCTCGAGGGTCTTGACGTTCAATTCCATGATAAGGCTCCCTTACTTCGCGGCCGACTTGACGGCGTCGCGGACGATGATCCAGGCGCCCTTGGAACCGGGAACTGCACCCTTGACAAGGATCAGGCCACGGTCTTCATCGGTCGAAACGACTTCGAGGTTCTGGGTCGTAACGCGCGTCTGGCCCATATGACCAGCCATGCGCTTGCCCTTCCACACGCGGCCCGGATCCTGGTTGTTACCAGTCGAACCGTGCGCACGGTGCGATACGGAGTTACCGTGCGAAGCGCGGCCACCACCGAAGTTGTGACGCTTCATAGCACCGGCAAAACCTTTACCGATCGTGGTACCTGTCACGTCGACCAGCTGGCCGGCCTGAAAATGAGTTGCGGTCAGTGTTGCACCGATATCGATCAGGTTCTCGGGGGAAACCCGGAACTCGACGAGCTTTGCTTTCGGTTCGACATTGGCAGCGGCAAAATGACCGCGGAGTGCCTTCGTCGTGTTTTTGACCTTGGACTGGCCGGCACCGAGCTGAACTGCGGTGTAGCCATTCTTGTCTTCCGTGCGCTGGGAAACGACTTGTACGTTATCCATCCGCAATACTGTTACGGGAATATGTTCACCAGCGTCGTTGTAGACGCGGGTCATACCCACTTTCTGTGCAATCACACCTGAACGCATTGGTTCATCCTCTTGCGAGCCTTGAAGGGAGAACCCTTTTTGGCCTTTGTTAAGGAGTGCCCTTCGACATCTCACGATGTTTCCGGTCTCCGGATTGGAAGCCGTTGGATTTCTCCACGTACCTTCCTTGTTATATGGCCCTCACTTGGATGAGGTCAGGCCAGTCTTAGAGCTTGATTTCCACGTCAACGCCGGCAGCGAGGTCGAGCTTCATCAAAGCATCAACAGTCTGCGGGGTGGGGTCAACGATATCGAGAAGACGCTTGTGCGTCCGCATTTCGAACTGTTCACGGCTCTTCTTGTCAACGTGAGGAGAGCGGTTGACGGTAAACTTTTCGATGCGGGTAGGCAGCGGAACCGGGCCGCGAACGCTGGCGCCGGTGCGCTTTGCGGTCGACACGATTTCACGGGTAGAGGCATCGAGGATCCGGTGATCGAACGCCTTGAGGCGGATACGGATATTCTGGCCGTTCATTCGTCTTGTCCTTGTTCTTTGTTATTCGTTTCCGCACGCGGAAACACATGAACTTCTATTGATCGTGGCGCCGCAGATTTTCAAAAATCGAGAGGGATGCGCGTCACACCCCAATCATTTCAGTAGTCTGTATTGCTAAAACACCGCGCTCCGCAATTGCTTGCGAATCCAGCGGGTGAGTGTGAGTGCGCGTTTACGCGCTTTCACCGAATTTTTCAAGCACTAAAAATGCAACGCCGCCAGGCTTTTTTACGAAAAGCCCGGCGGCGGTGTCTGTAACACCGCCGCCGGTCTGAATTTTAACGTCGCGAAATTACTCGACGATCGAGGCCACGATGCCGGCGCCGACGGTACGGCCGCCTTCGCGGATAGCGAAACGCAGCTTTTCTTCCATCGCGATCGGAACGATCAGCTCGACTTCAACCGTGACGTTGTCGCCAGGCATAACCATTTCCGTGCCTTCAGGAAGCGACACGATGCCGGTCACGTCAGTCGTACGGAAGTAGAACTGCGGACGGTAGTTCGTGAAGAACGGCGTATGACGGCCGCCTTCTTCCTTCGTCAGGATGTAGGCTTCTGCCATGAACTTCTTGTGCGGCTTGACCGAACCCGGCTTGCACAGGATCTGACCACGCTCAACGCCGTCACGGGTAACGCCGCGAACGAGTGCACCGATGTTGTCGCCAGCCTGGCCCTGATCGAGCAGCTTGCGGAACATTTCAACGCCGGTAACCGTCGTCTTCGAGGTCGGACGAATGCCGACGATTTCGACTTCTTCACCAACCTTGACGATACCGCGCTCAACGCGACCCGTCACAACCGTACCACGGCCGGAGATCGAGAACACGTCTTCGATCGGCATCAGGAACGGCTGGTCGATCGGACGCTCAGGCGTCGGGATGTAGGCGTCAACAGCGGCCATCAGCTCGCGGATTGCGTCTTCACCGATCTTCTTGTCAGAATCTTCAAGAGCGGCAAGTGCCGAACCCTTGACGATCGGAATGTCGTCGCCCGGGAAGTCGTAGGACGACAGAAGTTCGCGAACTTCCAGTTCGACGAGCTCGAGAAGCTCGGCGTCGTCAACCTGGTCGACCTTGTTGAGGAACACGACGATTGCCGGAACGCCAACCTGGCGAGCGAGCAGGATGTGCTCGCGGGTCTGCGGCATCGGGCCGTCAGCAGCGGAGCAAACCAGGATCGCGCCGTCCATCTGGGCAGCACCGGTGATCATGTTCTTCACGTAGTCGGCGTGGCCGGGGCAGTCGACGTGCGCGTAGTGACGGGCAGGCGTTTCGTATTCGACGTGAGCCGTCGAGATCGTGATGCCGCGAGCCTTTTCTTCGGGTGCAGCGTCGATCTGGTCATACGCCTTGAACTCGCCGAAATACTTCGTGATCGCAGCAGTCAACGACGTCTTGCCGTGGTCGACGTGACCGATCGTGCCAATGTTGACGTGCGGCTTATTGCGCTCAAATTTGCTCTTTGCCATTAGTGGCTCTCCATTCTTGTCCCTTGACGGGAATAATCTTCAAATCTCTGATGGGGCGTACCCCGATCACTTCTGACCGGAGTACTTTGCCTGGATTTCCTGCGCCACGTTAGACGGAACCGGCGAATAGTGATCGAACGTCATCGAGTACTGTGCGCGGCCCTGCGACATGGAGCGCAGGTTGTCGACGTACTTGAACATGTTCGCGAGCGGAACGTGTGCGCTGATCACGATGGTGATGCCACGCGATTCCTGACCCTGGATCTGACCGCGACGCGAGTTCAGATCGCCGATCACGTCACCGACGTAATCTTCAGGGGTCACGACTTCGACCTTCATCATCGGCTCGAGAAGCTGTGCACCAGCCTTCTTTGCTGCTTCACGGAAGCAGGCACGCGATGCGATTTCGAACGCCAGAACCGAGGAGTCAACGTCGTGGTATGCGCCGTCGATCAGCGTCGCCTTGACACCAAGCATCGGGAAGCCAGCGAGCGGACCGGAAGACAGAACGCTTTCGATACCCTTCTGAACGCCCGGGATGTATTCCTTCGGAACAGCACCACCGACGATCTTGGATTCGAACTTGAATTCTTCGCCTTCAGGGTTCGGTTCGAAGATGATCTTCACGCGAGCGAACTGACCGGTACCACCGGACTGCTTCTTGTGCGTGTAGTCTTCTTCGTGCTGACGCGTGATGGTTTCGCGGTAGGCAACCTGCGGAGCACCGACGGTAGCTTCAACCTTGAACTCGCGACGCATACGGTCAACGAGGATGTCGAGGTGAAGTTCACCCATGCCTGCGATGATCGTCTGACCAGACTCTTCATCCGTCTTGACGCGGAACGAAGGATCTTCAGCAGCCAGACGGTTGAGCGCGAGGCCCATCTTTTCCTGGTCGCCCTTGGTCTTCGGCTCGATCGCGATCTGGATGACCGGCTCGGGGAATTCCATGCGCTCGAGGATAACCGGCTTCAGCGGATCGCAGAGCGTATCGCCAGTGGTGGTTTCCTTGAGGCCAGCCAGAGCAACGATGTCGCCGGCAAAGGCTTCTTCGATGTCTTCACGGCTGTTGGAATGCATCTGCAGCATACGGCCGACGCGCTCGCGCTTGTCCTTGACCGTGTTGATGACCGACGTACCCTTTTCGAGCTTGCCGGAGTAGATGCGGGCGAAGGTCAGCGAACCAACGAAGGGGTCGTTCATGATCTTGAACGCGAGCATGGAAAGCGGCTCGCTGTCGTCGGCATGACGCTCGATCTCGGCTTCGGTCTTGAAGTCGATGCCCTTGATCGCCGGAATGTCCAGCGGCGAAGGCAGGTAGTCGACGACGGCGTCGAGAAGCGGCTGAACGCCCTTGTTCTTGAACGCGGTACCGCAGAACATCGGGTGGAACTTCACGTCGATGGTGCCGCGGCGAACGAGCGCACGGATCTTGTCGTTGTCGGGCATGATGCCGTTCAGGTAGTCTTCCATCGCCTGTTCGTCGACTTCAACAACCGTCTCGATCAGCTTTTCGCGATATTCGTCAGCCTTGGCCTTCATATCTTCCGGAATTTCAACGACGTCCCACTGAGCGCCGAGCGATTCGTCGCGCCAGATGAGAGCATTCATCTCGATCAGGTCGATAACGCCCTTGAACTCGGTCTCAGCGCCGATCGGCAGCTGCATGACAACGGCGATGGCGCCGAGACGGGTCTTGATCATTTCTACCGAGCGGTAGAAGTCAGCACCGGTCTTGTCCATCTTGTTGCAGAAGATCATACGCGGAACGTTGTACTTCTCAGCCTGGCGCCAGACGGTTTCCGTCTGCGGCTCTACACCGGCGTTGGCGTCGAGCAGAGCGATGGCACCATCGAGAACGCGCAGCGAACGCTCGACTTCAATGGTGAAGTCGACGTGGCCGGGGGTGTCGATGATGTTGAAACGGCGCATCTTGCCGTCGCGACCCTTCCAGAAGGTCGTGGTTGCAGCGGAGGTGATAGTGATACCACGCTCCTGCTCCTGCTCCATCCAGTCCATCGTGGCAGCGCCATCATGGACTTCACCGATCTTGTGCGACTTACCGGTGTAATAAAGAATACGCTCGGTGGTCGTGGTCTTGCCGGCGTCGATGTGCGCCATGATACCGAAATTGCGGTAGTCTTCGATTTTATATTCGCGAGCCATAATGGACTGCCTTTCGATATGCGACCGTTTAAGATTACCAGCGGTAATGCGAGAATGCGCGGTTTGCGTCGGCCATCTTGTGCGTGTCTTCACGCTTCTTGACAGCAGAACCGCGGTTGTTCGCAGCGTCCATGAGTTCGCCGGAAAGGCGATCGACCATGGTCGTTTCGTTGCGCTTGCGAGCAGCAGTGATCAGCCAGCGGATGGCGAGAGCCTGGCGGCGCTCCGGACGAACGTCGACCGGGACCTGATACGTGGCACCGCCAACGCGACGCGAACGTACTTCAACGTGCGGAGCAACGTTGTCGAGGGCGGAGTGGAACACGCCGAGCGGCTCCTGCTTCGTCTTGCCCTGAACGACGTCGAACGCGCCGTAAACGATGCTTTCCGCAACAGACTTCTTGCCGTGAAGCATGATGGCATTCATGAACTTGGTGACGACCAGATCGCCGAACTTCGGGTCCGGGTTGATCTCACGCTTTTCTGCACTATGGCGACGGGACATATTCTTTGTCTCTCAATGTTATTGACGCTAAACCACGCGGAGAACCTCGCGCAGCGCCTGATTGTTGTTGCCGAAAATTACTTCGGACGCTTCGCACCGTACTTCGAACGGCGCTGCTTGCGGTTCTTGACGCCCTGGGTATCGAGAACACCGCGGATGATGTGGTAACGCACGCCCGGCAAGTCCTTTACGCGGCCGCCGCGGATCATGACCACGGAGTGTTCCTGAAGGTTGTGACCTTCGCCCGGAATGTAGCCGATGACTTCGAAGCCGTTGGTGAGGCGGATCTTGGCAACCTTACGCAGAGCCGAGTTCGGCTTCTTCGGGGTCGTCGTGTAAACGCGGGTGCAAACGCCACGCTTCTGCGGGTTTTCCTGAAGTGCAGGAACCTTGTTGCGCTTTACCTGTGCCTGGCGAGGCTTGCGGATCAGCTGGTTTACGGTAGGCATATAACCATCCCTTGCAAAAACTACTTTAGCCACCCTCACGGGTGGCGGCTATGCCGTTTCCGGCGACGAAGCACGCATATATCCTCATGCGCAAAACGTGGCCCGATCCGTTTTCACGGATGGACCACCAAGAGCAGAGGACGCCGGATGAGGCGTCTTGCGTGCAACATTCGTGTCTTCTACGTGCAATGAAGCTTCAATTGAGATGATGTTCGGGAAAAACGTTTCCGAACGGCCAGCACAGATAGAGGCTCCGATGGCGGGCGTACTACTGTTTTAGCCAGCTTTCGTCAAGGGCGAATTCACATTTTGCGCTGGCACCCGCGGCCACAAAGCCTGCGCACGGGCCATTTCCCCCTCCTTCTAACATAAGTCATCGCCGACAGCAGCAATTTTGACCTCCGACCTTTGGCTTTTCACAAAATCCGTCTATTGATTCCCTCAAGCGGGCCGGAGCTGGCCCCGCCGCGCGCAAGACCGATTCCGGCCGGCCCGCATACTCCACAACGACATATCAAGGAACCGCGTCATGACCACCCTCCCCGACAACGACAACGGACGCGACGAGCCGATGGTCTTCATCGTCATCGGCAAGGCTTACGAGCACGACAATTCCGAAGGCATCGACATCCACGTCATCCTGCGGGCGCCGGATGACGACACCGCCGTGCGCGAAACGCTGAACGCGCTTTCCGAGGAAGGCTTCATCGAAGCCGACCTCGACCAGATCGGCATGCTGACCGAAGTTCCGGATGAAGAACCGCATGCTTCCGCCTATCAGGGCGCGCTCGAAGGCGAAGTCGCCATCATCCGTTTCGCCTGAGGCATGGCCCTCCAAGGCGGCGAAGCGCATCGTCGCCGACATAATGACACCCGACCTCGCAAGGGCGGGTGTCTTCCCTGGCTCGATCCCACTACAGAAACCCGCTGTATCGGTCGCCCGTTCGCGCCTGACCCCTTTGGCGAAACTTTCAATATATTAAGTCACTCATAGAATATATACTTTGGATACAATAGTATTATTTGCATTTCCATTGAATAACTCAAAGATATAATATTATAGTAGTCCAGACGCATGATTCCGGTGGCGGGTTGGATAATATATCTTCGGCAGACATTATCGATGACATCTACGAGGCAGCGCTTTTCCCTGACCGTTGGGCGAAGGTCATAGCCGCAATCGGCCACCGGCTCGATTTCTGGGGCGGTGCCCTTACCTGGGGCAAGGGCGCGGATGAAGCCTGGCTCTATACGGCCAATTTCCAGGAGTTGATGCAAGCCTTCATGAAGGGTGGCTGGAACCACCGCAATGACCGCCTCACCCGCGCTGTCCGCGAGGGGCAGTTTTCCTTCGTGCACGATTTCGATGTTTTCACCCATAACGAATGGGCCGGGCTGCCGATCGTGCGTGATTTCCTCATGCCGCGCGGACTGGGATATGGGGTGGCGACGCAGGTCGCGCCACCGGACCACCCTGAGATGACGGTGTTGTTCGAACGCAAGCTCGACAGCGGCATCATCGGACCGGAGACGATGGCGGCGCTCGCCTGGCTGAGGCCGCATATCGCCCGTAGCCTCACCCTCGCGACAGGGCTGCAACGCCAGAAGGCCAATGCCATGACACTTGGCCTCAACGCCATCGGCGCGCCGGCGGCAGTGCTCCAGGCGAGCGGACGTGTTCTTTCCACCAACACTCTGTTTGAGACGACCAGAAAGTGTATTTCCACCAGCGCCCGCGACAGGATCTTGATCTTTGACGAGAGACTAAACCGGCTGCTCTACAAGGCGCTCGCCGGGGGCGGCGTCAGTTCCTTCCCCCTGCCGCCCTGCGAAGACAGGGCCTGCATCCTTCATGTCATACCGCTGCGCAAGGACGCACTGGATTTATCCCCGAACGGCAGCGCCATCGTACTGATATCGCAACCGTCGGACACTGTTGCCGACGCCACGTCGCTCCTGAAGGGGCTGTACGATCTCACCAAGGGTGAGGCCCGCGTCGCTCAGGAAATCCTGAAAGGCCTTTCGCTTCCCTCCGTGGCGAAGCAACTCCAGATCTCCCATGAAACGGTTCGCAGCAACGCCAAGTCTATCTATGCAAAGACCGGCAGCACCGGCCAGACCGATCTCGTTCGCCGGCTTTCCGTTTTGACGCGCTACACCATCGGCGAACAGGGCTGAGCCCCGCAAAGCGGCAGGTAATCTGAAAGACCCGCCCCCCTTGAACCATCCCGAAACAAAAAACGCCCGGATTGCTCCGGGCGTTTTACTGAACTTTGGCGGGGCTTCGTAAAGCCCCTGCCCTTTAGCTGACCTTATTCGGCCGGAGCCGGATCCGTCATGTCCTGCAGCATCTGTGTTGCAGAGCCAGCACCCGTACCCTTGCGGCGTTCCTCGAGGATGAGGTCGTCGCGCGAGGTGGCGATGCGGCGGATCTGCGTCATGGTGCCGCCGGTACCGGCCGGGATGAGGCGGCCGACGATGACGTTTTCCTTGAGGCCCTGCAGCGTGTCCGTCTTGCCGGCGATCGCAGCTTCCGTGAGAACCTTGGTGGTTTCCTGGAACGATGCGGCCGAGATGAAGGACGGCGTCTGCAGCGACGCCTTGGTGATGCCGAGAAGAACCGGATCACCGTAAGCGGGCTTCTTGCCTTCTTCGATCAGGCGGTCGTTGTTGTCGTCAAGCTCGATACGATCGACATTGTCGCCAACGATGTAGTGGCTGTCGCCCGCATCGGTGATCTCAACCTTCTGCAGCATCTGGCGAACGATCACTTCGATGTGCTTGTCGTTGATCACAACGCCCTGCAGTCGGTAGACTTCCTGGATTTCGTTCACGAGGTAGGAAGCCAAAGCCTCCACGCCCTTGATCGCCAGAATGTCGTGCGGTGCCGGGTTGCCGTCGAGAATGTATTCGCCCTTCTCGATGTAGTCGCCTTCCTGAAGATGGAAGGGCTTGCCCTTCGGGATCAGGTATTCGACCGGCTCGACGCCGTCTTCCGCAGGCTCGATCATCACGCGACGCTTGTTCTTGTAGTCGCGACCGAGGCGGATCGTACCATCGATCTCGGCGATGACGGCGTGATCCTTCGGACGACGTGCTTCGAACAGTTCGGCAACGCGCGGCAGACCACCGGTGATGTCCTTGGTCTTGGCGCTTTCCAGCGGCGAACGCGCAAGCACGTCACCCTGGAAGACCTTCGAACCAGGCTCGACCGACAGGATCGCATCCACGGAAAGGTGGAAGCGAGCTTCGCCACCGCGGCTAAGCTTGGCAACAGCGCCCGAAGCATCCTTGATGATGATCGCAGGCTTGAGGTCCGAACCACGCGGCGTCGAACGCCAGTCGATAACCTGGCGCTTGGTGATGCCGGTGGATTCGTCGGTGGCTTCCAGAACGGAGAGACCGTCGACGAGATCCTCGAAGTGAACGGTACCTTCCACTTCCGTCATCATCGGACGGGTGTAGGGGTCCCACTCTGCAAGACGCTGGCCGCGTTTTACCTTGTCGCCGTCGTCAACGAAGATCTTCGAACCGTAAGCGACACGCTGCGAGGAACGTTCCACGCCGCGCTCATCAAGGATCGTAACCGACATGTTACGGCCCATGGCGATGAGAACGCCATCGGAGTTCCGCAGGATGTTGCGGTTCTTGATCTGGATCGTGCCTTCATACGAAGCTTCCAGGAACGACTGGTCGACCACGTTTGCCGTACCGCCAAGGTGGAAGGTACGCATGGTGAGCTGCGTGCCCGGTTCACCGATCGACTGTGCGGCGATGACGCCAACGGCTTCGCCCATGTTGACCGGAGTACCGCGAGCAAGGTCACGACCGTAGCAGACGCCGCAAACGCCGACCTGCACTTCGCAGGTCAGTGCCGAGCGGATACGGACGGACTGGATGCCAGCCTTCTCGATGATGGCAACGTCGGCTTCGTCGATCAACGTTCTGGCCTTGACGATGTTCTCGCCAGTGACCGGGTTGTCGATATCGTCCAGAGCCGTACGGCCGAGGATACGTGCGCCGAGCGAGGCAACGACCTGACCGGCATCGACTATGGCGGTCATGGTGAGGCCCTTGTCGGTGCCGCAATCCACGGAGTTGACGATGCAATCCTGTGCCACGTCGACGAGACGGCGGGTAAGGTAACCCGAGTTCGCCGTCTTCAAGGCGGTGTCTGCGAGACCCTTACGGGCACCGTGGGTCGAGTTGAAGTACTCGTTAACGGTCAGGCCTTCCTTGAAGTTCGAGATGATCGGCGTCTCGATGATTTCGCCCGAAGGCTTGGCCATCAGGCCGCGCATGCCGCCCAGCTGACGCATCTGGTTCGGAGAACCACGGGCGCCGGAGTGGCTCATCATGTAGATGGAGTTCATCGGCTTCTGGCGGCCCGTTTCCGGGTCGAATTCCACAGCCTTGATGCGCGCCATCATTTCTTCGGCGACCTTCTCGGTTGCCTTGCCCCATGCGTCGACAACCTTGTTGTACTTTTCGCCCTGGGTGATGAGACCGTCGTTATACTGCTGTTCGTATTCCTTCACCAAGGCTTCGGTGTCACCGACGATCTTAACCTTGCTGTCCGGAATGACCATGTCGTCCTTGCCGAACGAAATGCCGGCGCGGCAAGCGTGAGCAAAGCCGAGCTGCATGATGCGGTCGCAGAAGATGACCGTGTCTTTCTGGCCACAATGACGGTAGACCGTGTCGATCATCTTGGAGATGTTCTTCTTGGTCATTTCCTGGTTGCAGACGTCGAAAGGCACGTTGACGTTCTTCGGCAGAAGTTCGCCAATCAGCATACGGCCAGGGGTCGTTTCATGGATCTTCGAAACCGGCTTGCCATCGGCATCCACGGTCTTGAAGCGACCACGGATCTTGGCATGCAGCGTCACGACCTTGTTTTCAAGCGCGTGATGCAATTCACCGATGTCCGAGAAGGCCATGCCTTCGCCCGGCTCATTCTGGTTCATGATCGACAGGTAATACAGGCCGAGAACCATGTCCTGCGAAGGAACGATGATCGGATGGCCGTTTGCCGGATGCAGGATGTTGTTGGTCGACATCATCAGCACGCGGGCTTCAAGCTGGGCTTCGAGCGACAGCGGCACGTGAACGGCCATCTGGTCACCGTCGAAGTCGGCGTTGAAGGCCGTGCAGACGAGCGGATGCAGCTGAATTGCCTTGCCTTCGACCAGCATGGGTTCGAAAGCCTGGATACCCAGACGGTGCAGCGTCGGTGCGCGGTTCAGGAGAACCGGATGTTCGCGGATGACCTCGTCGAGGATATCCCAAACTTCCGGCTTTTCCTTTTCAACCAGCTTCTTGGCCTGCTTGACGGTCGAGGAGTAACCCTTGGCGTCGAGGCGGGCGTAGATGAACGGCTTGAACAGCTCGAGCGCCATCTTCTTCGGCAGGCCGCACTGGTGCAGCTTCAGTTCCGGACCGGTCACGATGACCGAACGTCCGGAATAGTCGACGCGCTTGCCGAGAAGGTTCTGGCGGAAGCGGCCCTGCTTGCCCTTCAGCATGTCGGACAGCGACTTCAGCGGGCGCTTGTTGGCACCCGTGATGACGCGACCGCGACGGCCGTTGTCGAACAGCGCATCGACGGATTCCTGCAACATACGCTTTTCGTTGCGGATGATGATACCAGGCGCGCGAAGCTCGATCAGGCGCTTCAGACGGTTGTTACGGTTGATGACGCGGCGATAGAGATCGTTAAGGTCGGACGTCGCGAAACGACCGCCATCCAGCGGAACCAGCGGACGCAGGTCCGGCGGGATAACCGGAACGACCTTCATGATCATCCATTCCGGGCGGTTGCCGGATTCCATGAAGTTCTCAACGATCTTGAGACGCTTCATGTACTTCTTCTGCTTGAGATCCGACGTCGTCTCGGCAAGCTCGGCGCGCAGGTCGCCGGCGATCTTTTCGAGGTTCATCGAAGCCAGCATCTCGTAGATGGCTTCAGCGCCGATCATGGCGGTGAACTGGTCTTCGCCGAATTCGTCAACGGCGATCATGTACTCTTCCTCGGACAGAAGCTGGTTCTGCTTCATCGAGGTGAGGCCCGGTTCGGTGACGATGTAGTTTTCGAAATAGAGAACGCGTTCGACATCCTTCAGCGTCATGTCGAGCAAGGTCGAGATACGCGAGGGAAGCGACTTCAGGAACCAGATATGGGCAACGGGAGCTGCGAGCTCGATATGGCCCATGCGCTCACGGCGAACGCGCGACAGCGTCACTTCAACGCCGCACTTTTCGCAGATGATGCCCTTGTACTTCATGCGCTTGTACTTGCCGCACAGGCACTCGTAGTCCTTGATCGGTCCGAAAATACGCGCGCAGAAAAGACCATCGCGTTCCGGCTTGAACGTACGATAGTTGATGGTTTCCGGCTTCTTGATCTCGCCGTAGGACCACGACAGGATTTTTTCCGGCGAAGCAATCGAAATCCGGATGGAATCGAAATGCTGCGCAGGCACCTGAGGATTGAAAAGATTCATGACCTCTTGGTTCATGCCTTGTCTCCTTGAGAGGCTAGCTGCTGCCCCTGTTTGCATCCGGACCGGCTTCTTCCCGGGTCACCGTCCAGAGCTTTAAATACGGATTAACCGCACAATGCGGCGAAAGTGTCCCTCGGCAACCGCAGGTCGCCGGGGAACCGGCAGGCGCCTAAAAGGCGCCCACCTCTCTCAATTTTATTCCGCTGCGTCGGGCAGCTGATCCTCGGACTGGTTCTCGACCTTCGAGTTCTCCAGTTCGACCGAAAGACCGAGCGACCGCATTTCCTTGACGAGAACGTTGAAGCTCTCGGGGATACCGGCCTCGAAGGTGTCGTCGCCACGGACGATCGCTTCGTAGACCTTGGTGCGGCCCGCCACGTCGTCCGACTTGACGGTAAGCATTTCCTGCAGCGTGTAAGCCGCGCCGTATGCTTCCAGTGCCCAGACTTCCATTTCCCCGAAGCGCTGTCCGCCGAACTGCGCCTTGCCGCCCAGCGGCTGCTGGGTAACGAGCGAGTAAGGACCGATCGAGCGAGCGTGGATCTTGTCGTCAACAAGGTGGTTCAGCTTGATCATGTACATGTAGCCGACGGTGACCTGGCGGTCGAACTGCTCACCGGTACGACCGTCATAAAGAACGGACTGACCGGATTCCTGCAGACCTGCCCTCTTCAGCATCGCGGCAACGTCTGGCTCATGCGCACCGTCGAAGACCGGGGTCGCGATGGAAACACCGCGCTTGGCTTCTTCGGCAAGCTTGACCAGCGACGCATCGTCAAAGCGCTGTACCTCATCATGCGATTCACTCGCATAGATTTCGGTAAGCTCCGTGCGAAGCTCGCTGATGTCCAGCGTCTTGTGATACTCTTCGAGCATCTCGCCGATCTTCTTGCCCATACCAGCGCATGCCCATGCGAGGTGGGTTTCGAGGATCTGGCCGACGTTCATGCGCGAAGGCACGCCAAGCGGGTTCAAGCAGATGTCGACATGCGTGCCGTCTTCGAGGAACGGCATGTCTTCGACCGGAACGATACGCGAGACGACGCCCTTGTTACCGTGACGGCCGGCCATCTTGTCGCCCGGCTGGATCTTGCGCTTCACAGCAACAAAGACCTTGACCATCTTCATGACGCCCGGAGGCATTTCATCGCCGCGCTGGACCTTTTCGACCTTGTCCATGAAGCGCTGTTCAAGGCGCGACTTGGATTCGTCGTACTGGCCGCGAAGCGCTTCCAGTTCGGACTGAGCCTTTTCGTCCTCGACCGCGAACATCCACCACTGCGAGCGGGGATATTCGGAGACGACGGCGTTGGAAAGCTCGACGCCCTTCTTGAAGCCCTTCGGACCGGCGATGGAAACATGACCACGCAACATGTCGATCAGGCGGCCGTAGACGTTACGGTCAAGAATTGCCTGTTCGTCGTCGCGGTCCTTCGCCAGACGTTCGATCTCTTCGCGCTCGATTGCCATCGCGCGCTCGTCCTTCTCCACACCGTGACGGTTGAAGACGCGGACTTCCACAACGGTACCAAACGTGCCCGGAGGCATACGCATGGAGGTGTCGCGAACGTCGGAAGCCTTTTCACCGAAGATGGCGCGCAGAAGCTTTTCTTCCGGCGTCATCGGGCTTTCGCCCTTCGGCGTGATCTTGCCGACGAGGATGTCGCCCGGCTGAACTTCCGCACCGATGTAAACGATACCGGCTTCGTCGAGGTTCTTCAGCGCTTCTTCCGAAACGTTCGGAATGTCGCGCGTGATTTCTTCCGGACCAAGCTTCGTATCACGCGCCATCACTTCGAATTCTTCGATGTGGATGGAGGTGAACACGTCGTCGGAAACGATACGTTCCGACATCAGGATCGAGTCTTCGTAGTTGTAGCCGTTCCAGGGCATGAACGCGACGAGCGCGTTGCGGCCAAGTGCCAGATCGCCGAGGTCGGTCGACGGGCCGTCCGCGATGATGTCGCTCTTGGAGATGACATCGCCGACGGAGACCAGCGGACGCTGGTTGACGCAGGTGTTCTGGTTCGAACGCTGGAACTTCTGCAGACGGTAGATATCGACGCCCGACTTGCCGGCATCGAGTTCTTCCGTAGCACGGATAACGATACGGGTCGCATCCACCTGGTCGACAACACCGCCGCGGCGAGCCGCGATGGCAGCGCCGGAGTCACGGGCAACGATCGGTTCCATGCCTGTGCCGACGAACGGCGCTTCCGCCCGCAGAAGCGGAACGGCCTGACGCTGCATGTTCGAGCCCATGAGAGCGCGGTTGGCGTCGTCGTTTTCCAGGAACGGAATGAGAGCCGCCGCAACCGAAACGAGCTGCTTCGGCGAAACGTCCATCAGGTTGATGTTGTCGCGCGGTGCGAGCATAACTTCGCCCGAGTGACGGCAAACGACGAACTCTTCAGTGAAGGCGCCTTCGCCATCGAGTTCAGCATTGGCCTGTGCGACGTAGTACTTGGCCTCTTCCATGGCGGAGAGGTAGATAACGTCGGTCGTCACCTTGCCGTCGATGATCTTGCGGTACGGGCTTTCGATGAAGCCGTACTTGTTGACGCGGGCAAAGGTGGCAAGCGAGTTGATCAGACCGATGTTCGGGCCTTCCGGCGTTTCGATCGGGCAAATACGGCCGTAGTGGGTCGGGTGAACGTCGCGGACTTCGAAGCCGGCGCGCTCACGGGTCAGACCACCCGGTCCAAGAGCCGAAAGACGGCGCTTGTGGGTGATTTCCGAAAGCGGGTTCACCTGGTCCATGAACTGCGACAGCTGCGAGGAACCGAAGAATTCGCGAACAGCAGCAGCTGCCGGCTTCGCGTTGATCAGGTCCTGCGGCATCACGGTGTCGATTTCGATCGAGGACATACGTTCCTTGATCGCACGTTCCATGCGCAGAAGGCCGAGGCGGTACTGGTTTTCCATCAGCTCGCCGACCGAACGTACACGGCGGTTGCCGAGGTTGTCGATGTCGTCGATTTCGCCCTTGCCGTCGCGCAGTTCGACCAGCATCTTGACGACAGCGAGGATGTCTTCCTTGCGCAGCGTGCGCACGGTGTCTTCCGCGTCGAGGTCGAGACGCATGTTCATCTTCACGCGGCCAACAGCCGAAAGATCGTAACGTTCGGCATCGAAGAACAGCGAGTTGAACATCGCTTCAGCCGAATCCATGGTCGGCGGCTCACCCGGACGCATGACGCGGTAGATGTCGAACAGTGCTTCCTGGCGGTTCTGGTTCTTGTCCGCATGCAGCGTGTTGCGGATATAGGCGCCAACATTGACGTGGTCGATGTTGAGGACCGGAATCTCGTCAAAGCCGGACTGCAGAATGAGGCCGAGCGTCTTCTCGTCGATTTCGTCGCCGGCTTCGAGATAGATCTCACCCGTCGAGTAGTTGACGATGTCTTCGGCAAGGAAGTTGCCGTAGAGGTCTTCGTCAGTCGCCTTCAGTGCCTTCAGGCCCTTGTCGACGAGCTGGCGGATAAGACGCGGGGTCAGCTTCTTGCCACCTTCGACAACGACTTCGCCGGTATCGGCGTCGATCATGTCGGTGATGACCTTGGCATTCTTCAGCGTTTCAGGCTGGAACGGAATGCGCCAGCCATCGCCGGAGCGCTCGTAGGAAGCCTTTGTGTAGAAGGTCGACAGGATTTCTTCGCCATCCATGCCAAGCGCCATCAGGAGCGAGGTCACGGGCAGCT
The DNA here is from genome assembly GCF_030757975.1 of Rhizobium sp. AN73. Classification (NCBI taxonomy): domain Bacteria; kingdom Pseudomonadati; phylum Pseudomonadota; class Alphaproteobacteria; order Hyphomicrobiales; family Rhizobiaceae; genus Rhizobium; species Rhizobium sp. AN73. Next base: position 652,372 of record NZ_JARWME010000002.1, on the reverse strand, counting down.
TGCGGCGGCGGTCGATACGCGCGTAGACGATGTCCTTGGCGTCGAACTCGATGTCGAGCCAGGAACCGCGATACGGAATCACGCGGGCAGCGAACAGAAGCTTGCCGGAAGAATGGCTCTTGCCCTTGTCGTGGTCGAAGAATACGCCCGGCGAACGGTGCATCTGCGAAACGATGACGCGCTCTGTACCGTTGACGATGAACGTGCCGTTATTGGTCATGAGCGGCATGTCGCCCATGTAGACGGACTGTTCCTTGATGTCCTTAATGGACTTCGCGCCTGTATCCTCGTCGATATCGAATACGATGAGGCGCAGCGTCACTTTCAGCGGCGCTGCGTAGGTCAGATCGCGCTGACGGCATTCCTCGACGTCGAACTTCGGCGCTTCGAATTCGTAGGATACGAATTCGAGCATGGACGCGCCGGAAAAATCGGTGATCGGGAATACGGATTTGAATACGGCATTCAATCCCTCGTCGGGACGGCCACCCTTGGGCTCGTCAACCATGAGAAACTGGTCATACGAAGCCTTCTGAACCTCAATGAGGTTCGGCATTTCCGCTACTTCTGGAATTTTGCCGAAAAACTTGCGTACGCGCCTGCGACCGTTAAACGAAATGGTCTGAGCCATCGTCGCTCCTTTAAAATTGCATCCGGGCCTGCAACGGACGGGAACCGATGGCCAGTCGATCCCGTCAAGCAATGGGTATCATCAATCTCGTTCCACATCCCGGATCGATCAGGCCGGATTGCCTAGATGAGCCGGTTCGGAACCATTCTCTTGAAGAACCCATTACCCAAAAGCCATTTTCACGCGGCTTTTGGGTAATAAGTTGGATAACGAGGACAGACGGGGAAGGCTGAGACAGCCTCCCCCGCAAGCAATCGCAAGATTACTTAACGTCGACCTTGGCGCCTGCGTCTTCAAGCTTCTTCTTGAGATCAGCAGCTTCAGCCTTGGAAACAGCTTCCTTGACAGCCTTCGGTGCGCCTTCAACGAGGTCCTTAGCTTCCTTCAGGCCGAGACCCGTGATAGCGCGGACTTCCTTGATGACGTTGATCTTGTTGGCGCCAGCGTCAACCAGGACAACGTCAAATTCAGTCTTTTCTTCTTCAACAACAGCAGCAGCACCGCCAGCAGCAGCAGCAACAGCTACCGGAGCAGCAGCGGAAACGCCCCACTTTTCTTCAAGAAGCTTGGACAGTTCTGCAGCTTCCAGAACGGTCAATGCGGAGAGGTCGTCTACGATCTTTGCGAGATCAGTCATGTTTCAGTTCCTTTAATTCGGTTCGAACCGGTTAGAATATTTACAGCGAAAAACCGCCTTAAGCGGCTTCGTCCTTCTTGGCGTAAGCCGAAAACACGCGTGCAAGCTGGCTTGCAGGTGCTGCGACAACCGTAGCGACGCGAGTTGCCGGGGCATTGAGAAGGCCCAGCAGCTTTGCGCGAAGCTCGTCCAGCGAAGGCAGGGTCGCAAGCGACTTGACTGCTTCGGCGTTGAGCGTGGTTGCGCCCATGGAACCGCCGAGAACAACGACTTTATCGTTGGTCTTCGCGAAATCCATGACGACTTTCGGAGCGATCATAGGGTCGACGCTGTATGCAATCAGCGTCTGGCCCTTGAAGAGATTTGTCATCCCTTCCGACTCCGTGCCCTGAAGAGCGATCTTGGCCAGGCGGTTCTTCGCGACCTTGACGGTGCCTCCGGCAGCGCGCATTTTCGAACGGAAGTCGTTCATTTGCGCAACGGTGACACCAGCATAGTGGGCCACGACAACCGAACCGGAAGCCTTGAAGACTTCGTTCAGCTCCGTGACGAATTCGCGTTTTTCCGCTCTTTCCACTGTCTGTCTCCAGTAGACGGGGCCACATAAGTGTGAACCCGTCGGGTTTGCCTTTGCCCCAAGGGACCTTTTTACAAAGATCCCGAGCGACGCTCGAGGATCCTGTCCCCCGCTCTGTCGCCGCAAACGGCTTCAGGCACAGGCACACCAGGTTCGAACCGGACAGTCAGACATCTGCGATGCCTCAAATCCAGCCTCACCCGTCTCATGCAGGTTGAATGATTAAGGCCAAACCCCGAAGGACATGGCCACCCGCAATCTCGGACAGGAGTTCCGGGTTTCCCCGGAAATCTCCGGCTCCCTGAGAGCCGGAAATTCTTTTATTCACACTCCCCCAAGGGAGCGCGAGAATTGATTAAGCCGAAACCGACGAAGGGTCGATCTTGACGCCCGGACCCATGGTCGAGGAAATGGCAACGCGCTTGACGTAGTTGCCCTTGGCACCCGTCGGCTTTGCCTTGATGACCGCATCGGCGAAAGCCTTGATGTTTTCTTCAAGAGCCTTGGCGTCGAACGAAGCCTTGCCAATGCCAGCGTGTACGATACCGGCCTTTTCGACGCGGAACTCGACAGCGCCGCCCTTGGACGCCTTGACGGCGCCGGCAACATCCATCGTCACCGTACCGACCTTCGGGTTCGGCATCATGCCACGCGGGCCGAGTACCTTGCCGAGACGGCCGACGAGCGGCATCATGTCCGGGGTCGCGATGCAACGATCGAAGTCGATCTTGCCGCCCTGAACGATTTCAACCAGTTCTTCCGCACCAACAACGTCAGCGCCAGCAGCCGTGGCTTCATCAGCCTTGGCGCCACGGGCGAAAACGGCGACGCGAACGTCACGGCCCGTGCCGTTCGGCAGGTTGACAACGCCGCGAACCATCTGGTCCGCATGACGCGGGTCAACGCCGAGGTTCATCGAAACTTCAACGGTTTCGTCAAACTTGGCGATTGCACGTTCCTTGACCATCGAAATGGCGTCGGTGAGAACGTAGAGCTTGTTGGGATCCACGCCTTCGCGGATCTTCTGAATACGCTTTGCTACCTTGGCCATGATCAACCTACCACTTCCAGGCCCATGGCGCGGGCAGAGCCCTCAACCATTGCCATTGCGCCTTCGATATCGGCAGCATTCAGATCCTTCATCTTGGCTTCAGCGATCGTCTTGACCTGAGCCTTAGTGATGGAACCAACCGAAGCACCCTTGCCGGGCGTCTTGGAGCCAGCGGTGATCTTTGCTTCCTTCTTCAACCAATAGGTCATCGGCGGCTGCTTCATGACGAAGGTGAAGGACTTGTCCTGGTAATAGGTGATGACGACCGGGATCGGCATACCCTTTTCCATTTCCTGCGTGGCGGCATTGAACGCCTTGCAGAATTCCATGATGTTGATGCCACGCTGACCAAGTGCAGGACCGATCGGCGGGGACGGATTAGCCGACCCTGCCTTCACCTGCAGCTTGAGCTGGCCCATAACTTTCTTAGCCATTTCTCTCTGCCTTTCAATTCAAACCGGTTTCCCGGTCTCTCTTGGGCCGGATCTCTCCGGCGGCTGCGGTTGCGTGGTGCAGCGCCCTGCCCCGGCTATGGGAGCCCGTTTGCCTTCCACGCGATTGGGGTTTCACCCCTCCAGTCAGACCTTCTCGACCTGACTGTATTCCAGCTCGACCGGCGTAGCGCGGCCGAAAATCGAAACTTCCACCTTCAGGCGCGAACGCTCTTCGTCGACATCCTGAACAACGCCGTTGAACGACGCGAACGGACCATCGGAAACGCGAACCTGTTCGCCGATCTCGAACGAAACCGAAGACTTCGGACGCTCGACACCTTCCTGAACCTGACCGAGAATACGATCAGCTTCATAATCCGGAATCGGAACAGGCTTATTGTCCGAACCGAGGAAGCCGGTCACCTTCGGCGTGTTCTTGATGAGGTGATAGGCCTCATCCGTCAGGTTGGCGCGCACCAGCACGTAACCCGGAAAGAACTTGCGCTCGCTGTCGACCTTACGGCCACGACGCACCTCGACAACCTTTTCGGTCGGCACGAGGATTTTCTCGAAAAGATGAGAAAGACCCTTCTGACGGGCCTTCTCTTCGATCGACTCAGCGACCTTCTTTTCGAAATTCGAATATGCGTGAACGATATACCAGCGCGCTGCCATTTTTTTTATTCTCCGTTCAATCCGTTACCGGCCGACGTTCAGCACGAGGCTAAGCACCCAGCCGATGAGCTGGTCAGCAGCAAAGAAGAACAGAGCCGCAAAAATGACCATCACCAGCACCATTGCCGTCGAAATCATGGTCTCGCGGCGAGACGGCCATGTGATTTTAGACGCTTCGGCGCGAACCTGCTGCAGAAACGTAAACGGATTGGTTTTGGATGCCATTGACTGCCCACGCAATTACGGCGCGTAAAGCCGAACTAATCAGCCCCACGCACCGCGTGTCTGTTTTGACCTTACATAAACGTCGATTCCCCTTTTAACAAGAGGAAATCGACATTCGGCGAAATTCGCCGGAAAACCGGCACCCATCTGCCATGCAGCGATGACCGCGCTTGCGAATGGAAAGTGGCAGGGGCAGTAAGGCTCGAACTTACGACCTGCGGTTTTGGAGACCGCCGCTCTACCAACTGAGCTATACCCCTTTAACACCGTAGACGACCAAGAAAATCACTTGGCCGCTTCGGTATGCGTTCCTTTAAGGCGCACGGAAAAGAATGGCAAGTCTGTTTTTTGTTTTTTCACATAGTCTGGCAAAATACGCCGACACCACGCCTGCCCCGCCACCGCACACTCCTTATTTCCTTGATCTTCCACACACACTTTGCAGGAAAGCCCATGAGTATTTATCTCGTCCGCCACGGCCAGACCGAATTTAACGCCGCCCGCCGCTGGCAAGGTCAGGTCGATCGCCCCTGACGGAACTTGGGCGGCAACAGGCGATGCGCATGGGACAGAGACTCGCCGCGTTGACCAGAACCGATGAGGTGCATATTTTCTCAAGTCCGCTCGGGCGGGCAAGGCAGACCTGCGAGATCGTCGCGGGCGAGATCGGCATGATCGACGGCATCACCCTCGATCCCGGCCTGATGGAAATCGGCATGGGCGCATGGGACGGCCTGACGGATTACGAGATCGATCAGGAATATCCCGGCATGCGCGACGGGCTGGATCAGCACGAATGGTTTTTTCACGCACCCGGTGGCGAAACCTTCGAAAGAATGACGGGCCGTGTGGCCCGCAGTCTGGAGACGATCAGGCAGAGGCAGGCCCGCGATGCGATCGTCATCTGCCACGGCATAACGAGCCGTATATTGCGCGGCGTTTATGCGAACCTTTCGAAAGAAGTAGCACTGCGCCTCGATGTGCCACAGGACGCGTTCTTCCATCTGAACGACGGCGACATCGTGCGGATCGACTGCTGAGCCTTTTCGCGCAACAAAAAAACCCCGCTGTCTCCAGCGGGGTTTTCCTCAAGCCCTTGCGGGTTTGAAATTACTCGACGATCGAGGCCACGATGCCGGCGCCGACGGTACGGCCGCCTTCGCGGATAGCGAAACGCAGCTTTTCTTCCATCGCGATCGGAACGATCAGCTCGACTTCAACCGTGACGTTGTCGCCAGGCATAACCATTTCCGTGCCTTCAGGAAGCGACACGATGCCGGTCACGTCAGTCGTACGGAAGTAGAACTGCGGACGGTAGTTCGTGAAGAACGGCGTATGACGGCCGCCTTCTTCCTTCGTCAGGATGTAGGCTTCTGCCATGAACTTCTTGTGCGGCTTGACCGAACCCGGCTTGCACAGGATCTGACCACGCTCAACGCCGTCACGGGTAACGCCGCGAACGAGTGCACCGATGTTGTCGCCAGCCTGGCCCTGATCGAGCAGCTTGCGGAACATTTCAACGCCGGTAACCGTCGTCTTCGAGGTCGGACGAATGCCGACGATTTCGACTTCTTCACCAACCTTGACGATACCGCGCTCAACGCGACCCGTCACAACCGTACCACGGCCGGAGATCGAGAACACGTCTTCGATCGGCATCAGGAACGGCTGGTCGATCGGACGCTCAGGCGTCGGGATGTAGGCGTCAACAGCGGCCATCAGCTCGCGGATTGCGTCTTCACCGATCTTCTTGTCAGAATCTTCAAGAGCGGCAAGTGCCGAACCCTTGACGATCGGAATGTCGTCGCCCGGGAAGTCGTAGGACGACAGAAGTTCGCGAACTTCCAGTTCGACGAGCTCGAGAAGCTCGGCGTCGTCAACCTGGTCGACCTTGTTGAGGAACACGACGATTGCCGGAACGCCAACCTGGCGAGCGAGCAGGATGTGCTCGCGGGTCTGCGGCATCGGGCCGTCAGCAGCGGAGCAAACCAGGATCGCGCCGTCCATCTGGGCAGCACCGGTGATCATGTTCTTCACGTAGTCGGCGTGGCCGGGGCAGTCGACGTGCGCGTAGTGACGGGCAGGCGTTTCGTATTCGACGTGAGCCGTCGAGATCGTGATGCCGCGAGCCTTTTCTTCGGGTGCAGCGTCGATCTGGTCATACGCCTTGAACTCGCCGAAATACTTCGTGATCGCAGCAGTCAACGACGTCTTGCCGTGGTCGACGTGACCGATCGTGCCAATGTTGACGTGCGGCTTATTGCGCTCAAACTTGCTCTTTGCCATGTGAATTGCTTCCTGTGAACGTGAAGTAGTTTTCCCGGCGAACCGGTTTGGTGTCGCCGTTTAAGGCTTTGTAAGCGAATGCGCAAGACTTAATTGTTAAAGCGCAGTCGCGCACGCTCATAGCGTGCCTCAAGGCGCCTATATGGGGTGTTTCTTGCGATATTCAAAGCCGGTCCAGCCTTTCGGCGGACGGGTGGGAAGACACATGGACGGCCCCCTGCCCTTGCCCCCTATTCGCACAATCGGATCACTTAACAAGCTTTTTCTTCATCACAACTTCTTTACCTCGACCGGCATCATGGCTTAAGGAAATTTCATCCCGGGGGGAGACGGGCGAGCGGGACGATGCGCCGGGCGCACCACCTCATGCCACATATTGATCAGCCGCGCGCTCCCGCGCGACCTTATATCCGTTTCAGGACCATTCCATGGAAATCTTCACAGCCGCCGGCTTTACGGCATTCATGCAAGTCATCGCGATCGATCTTGTTCTCGCAGGTGACAATGCCATCGTCATCGGCCTTGCCGCCGCAGGCCTTCCCGCCCATCTTCGCCGCAAGGCGATCCTGGTCGGTATCATCGCCGCCACCGTTCTGCGTATCGGTTTTGCCGCCGTCACCGTGCAGCTGCTTTCCATCGTCGGGCTGCAACTGTTCGGCGGGCTTCTGCTTGCCTGGGTGTGCTGGAAGATGTGGTCCGAACTGCGCGAGGCAGCAGGTTCCATCGAAGACGAAGTGACAGACGAAGAAGCTGACCTCACCAAGGGTCACAAGACCTTCTTTCAGGCCGCGACCCAGATCGTCATCGCCGATGTGTCCATGTCGCTGGATAACGTCCTCGCCGTCGCCGGCGCTGCGCAGGATCATGTGACGGTGCTGATCATCGGCCTCGTCGTTTCGATCGCTCTTATGGGATTGGCCGCCAATTACGTCGCCAAGCTGCTGCACCGCTATCGCTGGATTTCCTATCTCGGCCTGATGGTCATCATCTATGTGGCGCTCAACATGCTCTACCACGGCGTGATCGAAGTCCTGCCCTACATCAAGCCCTATTTCGGCTAGGACCGACTGTCGCATTCCCTTCCCGAAAGGCCTGGAAACGAAAGTTTCCGGGCCTTTTTTCTGACGTGCGGACGCCAAGGCCCCCTCACCCGCACAGCACCGCAGACGCGCCCGGAATACGGAACGGCACACGGGGGAATCAGGTGCGGCCCCCGCTGCAACATTCGGATAAGACAGGGAAATCATGATTTTTCGCCTGTGGGTTTTGGCAATTGAGGTAAGCCACGGGCAAGCCTAGTGAGCTAGTTAATAAGTCATAAAAATAAAAAGAAAGGTAAAGCTGCCAATGGCTTATGACTGGAGCGGCGGTCGTACCCGCCGCCTTCGCCGGATGAAGCTGGGCGCTGTTGCAAGCTCTCTCATCCTGCTGGCACTTTTGACAGCGCTCGTTCTAGGCTGAACGCGCTGCGCGCAATCCAACGCTGAACGGCGGCATGGCAAGGTTTCCTAAAACCGCCCTGCCGCCGCCCCTTCAGGACCGCCGCCCTAAACATATGAAATTCGCAGGAATATCAGCTGCATCTCGCGGTTATGCCGCCCAATATGCGTCACCGCATATTCATCTCGGCCCCAAAACTGCGGCAATGCCTATCGAAACAGCCAATAAATGATGCCAAGAACCATCGTCCACATCAGCAATGATATGGCGAGTATGGCGAGGTAGTTTCGAAATCGTCTGGTCATCCGCCCACATTACCGGCCGGCCACCACGGGAAGGCCGTAACCGTTTGATTGCTGGATGCGGATCGAACCGCAAGATCAACTCTTTCTATCAAGATGCCGAATCGCAAACCATTCGCAGATTTTACCCGCCCGAAAGCGGGGTTGCGGACCCCGCCGAACATAAGCCGACGATGGATTTGCAGAGCACACGAAGACGCCTCACGTCCTTCCTGGACATGATTCAAACACGCTCCGGCTGGCCGAATCGACACGTCGCGCCTTCCGATATGGTTGCGGATGACGCGCCGTTGTTGGGGCAACGGCGATCAGCCGCCACCCCAAAAAACTCGCCTCAGCTCTTCAACGCAGTGTTGCACAGGCTCCAGTAACCGCCGCCCTTCTGAATCCACTTCAGATCGCCGAGCGTGCCGTCATCCTTGTTTTTATGATAGGAGTCGACGCAGGTCTTCAGGCGGGCCTTGCCAGGAGTCTCGCTTGAATATTTCTTATCGACAGCACTCGGAAAAACGACGCCCTTCGGGGCTTTCATCGTTGCTTTCGCGGGTTCTTTGTCGGTTGTGGCCGCGACTTGCTTGTCGTCGGCAGCACTTTCGGCAGCTGCATCGCTACCGCAGAACTTGGCGCGATAGTCATTCCACTTGACGTCCTTCGCGGACCCGTCGGTTTTCGCCGCCTGGTACTTCACGCTGCACTCTTTCATGGTGAGTGCGGCTGCGGGGGAGACAAACGCCGCCGATGCGAGCAGCGCTAAGGATGAGAGAATTACAACCTTGTTAATCATTGAAGACTCCCGTTTGCATGATTGCCGGCAGACTATCCGACCGGACTTTCCGCTTGTCAACGAGCAGTGCGATAAGGACCAAGGGTTTGAACGCATTGCAACATAAGGCGGCTAAGGCTTTAATCGTGGCGCGGATGAAAATATTCGCCTGATCACTCGTCTTCCGGAATAAAGCCGCCTGTCTGGCGTTTCCAGAGCCGCGCGAACAATCCGCCCCGTTCGACCAGTTCCTCGGGTCGTCCCTCCTCAATGATCCGGCCGTGATCCAGCACGATGATCCGGTCCATTCTGGCGATCGTGGAAAGCCGATGCGCGATCGCGATCACCGTTTTGCCCTCCATCACAAGGTTGAGCTTGTCCTGAATGGCCGCCTCGGATTCGCTGTCCAAAGCGGACGTCGCCTCGTCGAGTATCAGGATGGGAGCGTCTTTCAACAGCACGCGCGCAATGGCAACACGCTGGCGTTGTCCGCCCGAGAGCTTGATGCCGCGATCTCCGACAAAGGCCTGATATCCCCTGCGCCCTTCGCTGTCGGCGAGATCGGCAATGAAGGCGTCGGCCCTCGCCACTTTCGACACCTGCTCTATGTCTTCCTGCGTCGCCTCCGGCCGCCCGTAGCGGATATTGTCGCCAACCGAGCGATGCAGCAGCGCGACATCCTGGGCAATCACCCCGATATTGCGGCGCAGGCTCGCCTGCGTGACATCGCGAATATCCTGACCGTCGATGCGAATGGCGCCATCCTGAATGTCGTAGAAACGCAGGAGCAGGTTGACCAGCGTCGTCTTTCCCGCGCCCGACAAACCCACAAGCCCGACCTTCTCCCCTGCCCGGACGGTGAGCGACAGATCATCCACCACCGGTTTGCCGGACTTGTAGGCGAAGCGGATATTGTCGAAATGTATTTCTCCACGCGAAACGGTCAGGTCTGTGGCATCCGCTCTGTCGGTAATGGTCGGCGGCGTCGTCATGACAGGCATGGCGTCCTTGATCGTGCCTATCGCCTGAAATATCTGCTGGCCCATCTGCAAAAAGGTGAATGTGTGCCCGGAGAGCCGTTGCAGAATATAGACGGCACCGACAAATTCCCCGACCGTGATGAAGCCCTTCACCAGACCGGAAAAACCGACCGACAGGATCGCCAGCCATAGCGCCATGTTGAGCGCAACGACGACCAGTTCCGACATGCGGTAGACTCGCTGTTCCTTATGCTGGGTGTGGACGGACTTGTTCAGGATACGACGGATAGCTCCCGCCTCGCTGTCTTCGGCGGCGAACTGCTTGATCATCTGCATATTGCTGTAGAGATCGGTGATCGCGCCGGAGACAAGGCTTCGCTGTTTTGCCGACCGCCGCGACCGCTCCGTGAAGACAGGCGCCAGTTTGACGGCGAGAATCACATTCAGCACGATCCAGATCAACACCGGCAACGCGAGCTGCCAGGAGAGCGTCCAGAGCAAAACGAGCGAACCAACCATTTGCAGCAGGAAGCGCGGTCCGAGTTGAAACGCGTTGATGATCTGCTGCTGAACGGCCGACGACACCTGCGAGAGGCGCGAAGCCACCTGCCCGGCATAAAGCTCATGGAAAAATGCAAGATCCTGCCGCTCCACCGCCTTGTGGCCCTGCCACTGGATGGCGACCGGCATCGCGATGCCGAGCGTATGCGAGTTCAGCGTGTTGAGAAGAAACGACGCGATCGGCATGGCCGGGAAGATCAGCACGCCGAGGATTGCGAGCAGCAGCCATTCGTTGCGCAGAAATGCCTCCGCTCCCTGCGCGGTCACGCCATCGACGATAACGGACAATCCCCAGATGATCGACAGATTGATGGCCTCCACGGCCATGGACGACAGGGCGAGAGCGATGAGGACGCCGCGAAACATCGAAATGAAATGCAGCAGCACCGCGACCGGGCCTTTCGAGGGCAGCGGCCGGAAGGGAATGTCGAGCGGCCGTATCAGCGTCTCGAAAGGGCGAAATATCGTATCTGAAATCGACATGGGCCTCTCGGATCACAACTTGGTATCGACGGGGAGGAATCAGCTACGCACGCAGCATGGAACCACGGGCAGCTCCCGACCTCAATTGCAAACAATGGGAGGTGTTACCCTTCGCACCTGAATGCAAAGTTCGTCGTCTGCCGAAATACCTCGCGCGAATGGCAACTTCTCGCAGGCTGCGCCGTTTCAATCCTGTCTTCAACCGAAAGGCATTTCTTATGAAACACGTTCTTCTTGCCGGCACTGTGCTTCTCATGATCGCAGGCCAAACCTATGCGCAACAGCCGCCCGCTCCGCCTCCTCCCGCAGGCACCGCTGAAGCCGACAAGCGACCCGATGCACCGCCGCCGCCACCCCCGAAACCAAGGGGACCTGAGGAAGATGGGCCGCACGGCAGGATGCCGCCGCCTCCGCCACCACCTAAGGGCGCTCACTTCCACATCGAAGAAGGTGAGGTAAAGGTCGACGTCAAATGTGCAGATGACGAACCGATGAAAGCCTGCGCCGATATTCTGATGCAGATCATCGACAGGCTCGACCAGTAGAGCGCGTTCGGAGCGTATAAGCAAAGGGGCGGCTCAGGAAAGCCGCCCTGTCAGCCAGCGTTCTTGACCTGAAGTCCGTCAGCGCGGAAATGATGGCATGGCAAGCAGAGACGGTTGAAAGAATCATTTGCCGTTACGGGGGCCGGAATTCAGCGAAGAGCGAAGTGATCACGCGACCAAATGACGCCAGAATGCGAACATAGGTGCAAAACTCTTTGAATTTTCAATGGAAAAACGGCTAAAGGCCCTGCAGGCAAGCTGGAGCGGGTAGCGGGAATCGAACCCGCGTATTCAGCTTGGAAGGCTGCTGCTCTACCATTGAGCTATACCCGCGGTGGTGATTTCGATCCGTGCAGAATGGTGGAGGGAGTTGGATTTGAACCAACGTAGGCGTAGCCAACGGATTTACAGTCCGTCCCCTTTAACCACTCGGGCATCCCTCCAGCTTTCTGCTAGGATCGAGCGACCAAGCTCTTCAGATTTCGCTGCGGCGAAGCGCCGTTGCGTCGTCTGTGGCGCGTATATGACGGCCTCGTTCGTTTCTGTCAACACGCCGTTTCACGAATTTTCGGGAAAAAAATTCAAACCTCTTTGCAGGCCTGTGGATTATCGCGGGGGCTGGTGCGCGTCGCGTCCCGGAGATATAAGGCGCCATGAGCAAAGACGATCCAAACGACAAATCCACCCGCGACACGCACTACGCCACCCTGCGCCGTGCCGTACGCGATGCCAAACGCGAGCGGGGCGAAATTCCGACCCCGCAACAGCCGAAGCGCCGGAACCGTGGCGCAGACGACTGGAAGCCGCCGCAGCTTGCGCCGGATCAGGTCCATCTTTACGGCCTGCATACCGTCCGTGCGGCGCTTTCCAATCCCGAACGGCAACTCATCAAGCTGTCGGTTACCCTGAATGCCTTTGCGCGTCTGGATATCGGCGAAGCGGATGCCCAGCCCTTCCCGGTCGAGATTGTCTCGCCGCAGGATATCGACAAGGTGCTCGGCCCCGAGGCGATCCATCAGGGTGTGATGCTGGAAACCAGGCCGCTTCCAGTCAAGAAGCTCGACGCGCTGAAGAAAAGCCCGCTGATCCTCGTGCTCGATCAGGTCACCGACCCGCACAATGTCGGCGCCATCATGCGCTCGGCGGTCGCCTTCAATGCCGGCGCAGTCATCACCACCATCCGCCACAGCCCGACTGAGTCAGGCGTATTGGCGAAATCCGCATCCGGAGCGCTGGAACTCATCCCCTATATCCAGATCACCAATCTGGCCGATACGCTGGGCGAGCTGCACAAGCTCGGCTTTTTCTCGGTCGGCCTGGATTCGGAAGGCCCCGCCCCGATCGAGCAGACCTTCAGCGGCGCAAAAATCGCGCTGGTGCTGGGAGCCGAAGGCAAGGGATTGCGTCAGAAGACCCGTGAAACCGTCTCGGCGCTTGCCCGTCTCGACATGCCGGGCGAGATCAAATCGCTCAATGTATCGAATGCGGCGGCCATCGCCCTTTATGCAACGCAGCAATTTCTGGGCAAAGCGTCGTCCTGACGCTTGACCTTCCTTGCGAAATCACAAAGCGCAACGCATGCTGCGCCTTTGACATTCGCAAGGAGCAAATCCCGACATGACCGACCTGCCCATCAAACCGACCGGCGAGCTGACGCTGCGGACGCTCGCCATGCCGGCCGATGCCAATCCGGCCGGTGATATTTTCGGCGGCTGGGTCATGTCCCAGATGGACTTGGCCAGCGGCATCCGTGCCGCGGAGCGGTCCCGCTGTCGCGTGGTCACGGCGGCGGTCAAGGAAATGGCCTTCGAACTGCCGGTAAAGATCGGCGACACGCTGTCCATCTATACCGATATCGCCCGTCTCGGCCGCACCTCCATTACACTCACGGTCGAGGCCTGGGCACAGCGGTCGCGTTACGACAAGCTGGAAAAAGTCACCGCCGGCACCTTCATCATGGTGGCGATGGACGAAAACGGGCAGCCGACGCCCATTCCTCCGGCGGAGTAAGGCGCTATGGAGGCCGCCGTCAACGCCGCGGAAGCCTATTCGCATATCCGTGCCGTCATGGGCATGGTGGTCGGCCTCAGCCTCGCACGCCTGCTGACCGGCCTTGCCGGTTTCGTGCAGCATCCCAAAAAGAACGTATCTATCTGCTGCATATCGGCTGGGTGGCGTTCCTGTTTCTGATGCTGGTACATTTCTGGTGGTGGGAACATCGGCTTTCCGCCACCGGCCACACCCTCGGCTTCGGCGCGTTCCTGTTCCTCATCCTGTTCTGCTCGCTGTTCTATTTCCTGTGTGTGCTGCTGTTCCCCACGGACATGAAGGAATACAAGGGATACGAGGACTATTTCTTTTCGCGCAAAAGCTGGTTCTTCGCGTTTCTCGCCGCACTTTTCGTCACCGATGTCGGCGATACGCTGCTGAAGGGGCAGGACTACCTCTCCTCGCTGGGCGCAGAATATCTCATCCGTACAGCTATTTACGTCATTCTGTTCACGCTGGCGGCTTTCATCAGCAATCGCCGCTTTCACAGGTTCCTGGTGGTTTTTGCGCTGATCTACCAGATCGCCTGGATTTTCCGCACCTACGACCTGCTGGCCTGAACAACGTCATTCCGGCGCCGGATGACAAGGAAAAAAGGCCGCGTCTTTCGCCATCGTGTCGCGGTGACACGGCCCGATAATTATGGCATTTCGCTGAAATGGGATTCATTCGCAGGATAATGCAGGACAGAAGTTCGGCTGGCGCCATCGCCACGCTGGCGGTCCTGCTTTTTCTGCTGCAGGGCCTCGTGAATGGCCTGACCAGCGGCAACATGGCCTCAGCCGCGCTGGCGACCGGTGAGATCATCTGTTCCAGCCACATGCCAGAAGGCGATTCGGGCAAACAGAACCCGGCCTCCAACCCTGCCGGCAAGCTCGCCGACAATTGCTGCGGCACGCTCTGCCGTCTGGCATCCACCACCATTGCCGCTCTCCCAGTCACTCCCGTCGAGCGCGCGGACAGGATCGTCCCGGCGGTCGAAGTCGACTTTCTGGACCGCGACACGGCATTGCCGCCGCCACCACCCAATCTGGAATCGCACCCACGCGCCCCGCCTCCCTCTCTGCAAATTTGAAGTGCGATCCGGCCCTGCCGGAAAATCAACTTTTCTGCGGAGACATCCATGTCCGTTACGACCTCTTTCGAGGGCGAGAGCGCGCCTGCGCAATCCTCGTCCGTCAACCTGTATCGCGCCGTATGGCGCTGGCACTTCTACGCCGGCCTTTTTGTGCTGCCCTTTCTGATATCGCTGGCCGTCACCGGCGCGCTCTATCTCTTCCGGGACGAATTCGACAATCTCATTCATTCGGACCTGAAGCGCATCGAAGTGGTGCAGAACGTGCCGAAAGCACTCCCCCTCCGATATTCTCGCCGCAGCGGTTGCGGCCGTGCCCGGCACTGCGGTGAAATACACCACGCCAAGCGATCCGGGCGCCTCAACGGAAGTTACCGTCAGTACCGCCGATGGGAAACGCGCCGTCTACGTCAACACCTATACCGGGCAGGTTGCCGGTTCCCTGCCGGATCGCGGCACCGTCATGTGGACGATCCGATACCTGCACAGCCTGAAATATTTCGGCACCTATACCCGCTATCTGATCGAGATCGCCGCGGGCTGGTCCATCCTGCTCGTCGCCACCGGTATCTATCTGTGGTGGCCGCGCAAGCAAACCGGCGGTGTCATCACCGTGCGCGGCACGCCGAAAAAGCGGGTCTTCTGGCGCGATACCCATGCCGTCACCGGCATTTTCGTCGGCTTTTTCATCGTATTCCTCGCAGTCACCGGAATGCCCTGGTCGGGCGTGTGGGGCGCCAAGGTCAACGAATGGGCAAACGGCAGCAATTTCGGATATCCGGCAGGTGTGCGTACCGATGTTCCGATGTCCGGCGAACATCTCGACCACGTAGCCAAGACCAGCTGGTCGCTGGAGCAGGCGAAAGTCCCGGAATCGACCGCATCCACCAACGGGGAACCAATCGGAATAGATGCGGCCATCGCGCATTTCGACGGGCTCGGTCTTGCCGCTGGTTATGCCGTCACGCTGCCGACCAAACCGACGGGCGTTTATAGCGGCTCCGTCTATCCCGACGATCTAGCGAAACAACGCGTCGTCCATCTCGATCAATATAGCGGCAAACCGCTGATCGACATGAGCTATGCCGATTACGGTCCGCTTGGAAAGGCGCTGGAATGGGGGATCAACGTGCATATGGGCCAGCAATTCGGCCTCGCCAACCAGATCGTGTTGCTGGCAGCCTGTGTCGGCATCGTCCTGCTTGCCGTTTCCGCCGGCATCATGTGGTGGAAACGACGCCCCAGAGGTTCGCTCGGCGTGCCACCATTGCCGCAGGATAAACGCGTCTTGCGCGGCCTGCTGGCCCTGCTCGCCATCGGCGGCATCCTGTTCCCGCTGGTTGGCGCAAGCCTGCTGGTCATGCTTGTTCTGGATCTGATCGTGCAGTCCCGCCAGCGGCCAGGCGCGGCCTGACAAAAAAACGGCCGGGAGAATATCCCCCGGCCGTGTCCTTCTGAATTCCGGGCGTTTTGGCAGAAGCCTGCCCTAGAACATCGTATTGTTGTTTGCAGCCTTTTCCGGAACCGGCTGGATCACGTCCCAATGTTCGGTGATCTTGCCGTCAGTGACCCTGAAGATATCGACGATGGCGGCTCCGCGAGCACCCTCTTTATCTGTGGAATGGATGTGCAGATAAACCAGATCGCCATCCGTGGCGCTGCGCACGATCCGGGATTTCGCCTGCGGGTTTTCCTTGAAGAAGCCGGTGAAGTAGTCGACGAACGGCTTCTTGCCGTCAGGCACCATCGGATTGTGCTGCTTGTAGCTGTCGACGATGACGGCAGCGCCCTTTTCCACCTCGTGCTTGTTGAAGACGGTGTCGTAAAACTCGATCACCAGCTTGCGATTGGCTTCTTCCTGAGCCAGATCGCGTTTTGCGGTTTCCGCCAGAACCGGCGCGGCCACCAGAGCAGGCGCAAGCGCGAGAACGGCGATGGCAAGACGACGTGTTACGAAATTCATAGGTGATACCTCTCAATAACCGACGGTGAAACGCTGGCGGGAATGCTGCGGCTTCTCGATTTCATCGACAAGCGCGATTGCGTAGTCCTCAAAGGAAATGCGGCTGCCTTCAGCATTGCTGAGAAGCTCATCCTTGCCGAGACGGAATTTGCCGGTTCTTTCCCCCGGCACAAATTCGGCCGATGGCGACAGGAATGTCCAGTCGAGCTGTTTTTCCCCTCTCAGGCGGTCCAGAAATTCCGCGCCCTTGGTCGCTTCGGCCTTGTAGGCGGTCGGGAAATCCGGCAGGTCGACAACGCGCTGGCCCGGTGCGATTTCAAGGCTGCCCGCACCACCCACCACGAGATAACGGGGAACGCCGGAGGCACGCACGGCCTCGATCAGCGTGACGGGATCGCTGGCAGTGAAGTGCACCGCACTGATCACGGCATCGTGACCTTTAAGCAGCTCCGAAAGCCCTGCCTGATCGAAAACATCGCCCTGTTTTGCCACCACGTTCGGCAGGTTGGCGATCTTTTCAGGGCTGCGGGCGATCGCCGTCACCTTGTGGCCCCGGTCAGAAAGCTCCTTCAGAATACGGGATCCGGCATTGCCGGAGGCTCCGATGAGCGCGATTTTAGCCATGGCTTCTTCCTTTGTCGGCATCGTTATCGGTCTAGATAATAGACCGCTAATGAAAGCTATGATATCGCAACCCCGGCCGCAAGAAGTCAGCCGCCGCTGATCAGGTCACACGGCGATGACCTGAAGGGGTAAGAAATTGGAAAAGGCGAGGCAAATGCCAGATATGCAAACCAAAGAAATCTTCGTCTTCGACCAGCCCTGCCCCATCCGCGATGTGCTGGATCGCATCGGCGATCAATGGAGCCTGCTGGTTCTGGAAGCGCTTCAGGGCGGCATGCTGCGTTTCAACGAATTGAACCGCAAGATCGACGATATTTCCAAGCAGATGTTGTCGCGCACGCTGAAACGTCTTGAGGAAGACGGTTTCATCCGCCGCACGCTTTATGCGCAGGTGCCGCCGCGCGTGGAATACGAACTGACCAATCTTGGCCGCTCGTTCCTGGTGCCGATGCAATTGCTGGTGCAATGGGCCGATGAGAACCATGTCCGCATCTGCAAGGCGCGGCTGGATTACTCCGGAAACGATCAGCGTAGCTGACCGTCAAGCCGGCACGGATCCGCAAGGACGCGGCATCTAATCCAGCCGGTAAACCTTGCAGACCAACCCCTCCGGCTGCCGATAGGTTCTGAAGCCTATGGCCTCATAATAGTTCTGCCCTAGTTCGTTGTCAGCGCCGATGCTGGCATCGATATTTTTCAGGCCGCGATCCACAGCCGCTTTTCGCGTGGCGGCGAAGAGGGCGGAGCCGACACCCCTTCGCGCCGCGTGGGGGCTGACATGGGTGCCGATAATGCCCCAGCCTTCCGCCACGCCGTAAGGATTGTCCGCCTGCGCATAACGCAGCGACTGGAACCCCAGAATGCGACCGTCCTCGTCCTCGGCGACCGAACACTCGATGCGGTCCGCGTGCTGGATATAATTCTCCAGCACCGTGGCAACGTCTGTCGGCGCTTTTCGAAGGCCGGCGGCGAATATCTCGTTCTGAACCGCCGCCATTCCCGCCGCATCGCCAACTTTTGCAGGCCGTATTTTCATCGATACATCACCTTCTGTTGCGATTAGTCGGCTACACGCGGTCTCATTCTTTGGGGGTTCAGGACCGGAAGATGAAGGACGCGCCGAAAGCGATGAGCGCAAAACCGATCACATGGTTGATCGTGATGCTTTCCTTCAGCCAGAAGACCGAGAAAAGTGCAAAGACCGCGAGCGTGATGACTTCCTGAATGGTCTTGAGCTGCGCCGTCGAATAAACCTCCGACCCCATGCGGTTTGCGGGAACGGCGAGAACATATTCGAAGAAGGCAATACCCCAGCTTGCGACAATCGCAAGGAAGAGAGCGCTACCCTTGTGCTTGAGATGCCCATACCAGGCGAAAGTCATGAAAACATTGGAAAGGACGAGCATCAGGACAGGCCAGATGTGGGCAGGGCTGATCGAGAACGGCATGATTGTTCCTGGAAGATGAAGGGAGGGATGTCACAAAAGGCAGTCTGAAAACGCAACCGTCATTTTTGTATTTGCTTTAACTTACCGTCGTATGAAACGGAACAGGTTTCTATCAAACTGTATTCGGCCGCTATGCAACGTATCCGGCCAAATTTTGTTCCCCGCGCTTCGTTGCCTTTTTGTACTCATTTTTTCGTAGCCTCCCCTTCCCTTTGCGCGTGACTCCCTCCATATTTCGCGCATGGCAAGATCACCGAAAAATCCCGCGCCCTCGAATTCCGGCTTCGAGGAAGCCCCGCAATCGTCGTTCGAAGGCGCGCCGCTCAGCGGCAGCGTCGCCGACTGGGTGAAGCAGCTCGAGGCGGAAGCGGAAGCGGGCTCGGTGGAAACCCAGCGCGAGGTCGCCTCGAAAGCAGGCAAGCACCGCAAGAAGATCGAGATCGAGGCCCGCAAGGAAGCGGAAAAGGCAGCCACGAAGACGGCCAAGAACACCACCGCGTCCAAAACTTCGCGCGGCGTTTCCATCGGCGCATCGAGCGATCCGAAAACCCGTGCCGCTGCGGGTCTCAACCCCGTTGCAGGCATGGACGTCTCTCTGGAGGAGGCCGCCAACCTCGCACCGGGTGCCGTCACCGCCACGGTCGAGGCGCTATCGGCGCTGATCGAAAGCGGCAATCCGCTGTTCAAGGACGGCAAGATGTGGACGCCGCACCGGCCCGCCCGTCCGCCGAAATCCGAAGGCGGCGTTACCATCCGCATGGACTCGGAGTACCAGCCCGCCGGCGACCAGCCGACGGCTATCGCCGATCTCGTGGAAGGCATCAATTCCGGCGAGCGCAGCCAGGTCCTGCTCGGCGTCACCGGCTCCGGCAAGACCTTCACCATGGCCAAGGTGATCGAGGCGACGCAGCGCCCGGCCGTCATCCTTGCTCCCAACAAGACGCTGGCTGCGCAGCTCTATTCCGAGTTCAAGAACTTCTTCCCCGACAATGCGGTAGAGTATTTCGTCTCCTACTACGATTATTACCAGCCGGAAGCCTATGTGCCGCGCTCCGACACTTTCATCGAGAAAGAATCCTCGATCAACGAACAGATCGACCGGATGCGCCACTCCGCCACCCGCTCGCTTTTGGAACGCGACGACTGCATCATCGTCGCCTCGGTTTCCTGCATCTACGGTATCGGCTCGGTGGAAACCTACACCGCCATGACCTTCCAGATGCAGGTGGGCGACCGGCTGGACCAGCGCCAGCTTCTGGCCGACCTCGTGGCCCAGCAATACAAGCGCCGCGACATGGATTTCCAGCGCGGCTCGTTCCGCGTGCGCGGCGATACCATCGAAATCTTCCCCGCCCACCTTGAGGATGCCGCCTGGCGTATCTCGATGTTCGGCGACGAGATCGATTCCATCACCGAATTCGACCCGCTGACCGGCCAGAAAACCGGCGAGCTGCAATCCGTCAAGATCTACGCCAATTCGCACTATGTCACCCCGCGCCCGACGCTGAACGGCGCGATCAAGTCGATCAAGGAAGAGCTGAAGGTCCGCCTCGCCGAACTGGAGAAGGCAGGACGTCTGCTGGAAGCCCAGCGGCTGGAGCAGCGCACCCGCTACGATATCGAGATGCTGGAAGCGACCGGCTCCTGCGCCGGTATCGAAAACTATTCGCGTTATCTCACCGGTCGCAATCCCGGCGAGCCGCCGCCGACGCTGTTCGAATATATCCCTGATAATGCGCTGCTTTTTATTGACGAAAGCCACGTATCGGTTAGCCAGATCGGTGGCATGTATCGCGGCGACTTCAGGCGCAAGGCGACGCTGGCCGAATATGGCTTCCGCCTTCCCTCCTGCATGGATAACCGCCCGTTGCGCTTTGAGGAATGGGATGCGATGCGGCCGCTGACGGTCGCGGTTTCGGCCACCCCTGGCTCGTGGGAAATGGAACAGGCCGGCGGCGTCTTCGCCGAACAGGTCATCCGCCCGACAGGACTCATCGATCCGCCGGTCGAGGTGCGCTCCGCGCGCAGCCAGGTGGACGATGTTCTCGGCGAAATTCGCGAGACCGCCGCTAAGGGTTACCGCACGCTCTGCACCGTGCTGACCAAGCGCATGGCTGAAGACCTGACCGAATATTTGCACGAACAGGGCGTTCGCGTGCGTTACATGCACTCGGATATCGACACGCTGGAACGCATCGAGATCATCCGCGACCTGCGCCTTGGTGCCTTCGATGTGCTTGTCGGTATCAACCTTCTGCGCGAAGGCCTCGATATTCCCGAATGCGGTTTCGTCGCGATCCTCGATGCCGACAAGGAAGGCTTCCTGCGTTCGGAAACTTCGCTGATCCAGACCATCGGCCGCGCCGCCCGTAACGTCGACGGCAAGGTAATCCTCTATGCCGACAATATCACCGGCTCGATGAAGCGGGCGATGGAGGAAACCTCCCGCCGCCGCGAAAAGCAGGTGGCCTATAACGCCGAGCACGGTATCACGCCGGAATCGGTCAAGGCGAAGATCTCCGATATTCTTGATTCAGTTTATGAGCGCGATCACGTAAGGGCAGATATATCAGGCGCTTCCGGCAAGGGCTTCGCCGACGGCGGCCATCTCGTCGGCAACAATCTGCAGTCCCATCTCAACGCGCTGGAAAAATCCATGCGCGATGCCGCAGCCGATCTGGACTTCGAGAAGGCCGCCCGCCTGCGCGACGAAATCAAACGCCTCAAGGCCGCCGAACTCGCCACCATGGACGACCCGATGGCGAAGGAAGAGGCTCGCACCATCGAAGGCGGCGGAAAAAACAACAGGCGCAGCCACTTGTCGATCTCCCCTTCTGAGGGTGAGATGTCTGGCAGGACAGAGGGCGGTGCCGCTACCGGTGAAAAATCCCTCTTCGCGAAACCCTCGCTCGACGAAATGGGGCCCAGCGCCGACGCGGGCAAGCCGCTGTTCCGCAGGAACACGCTGGACGAGATGACCGTGGGTCGCACCGAAAAGCCCGTGCGTGGTGAAATTCCCGGCAAGCCCGAGGAACCCGGCAAACGTTTCCCGTCGCTGCCGGAAGGCCAGACCGAGCGAGGCAAGGACGATCCGAGACCCCTCGTGCGCGGCAAGGTCGGCGCGGGTTCCTATGAGGATCCGGCAGATGAGAAGCGCAAAAGCCGGACGAAGGGAAAGACGGGTCGGCCGGGGCGCTAACGCGCCCCAGGCGTTATTCAGCGCCATGCATGGCTATCTCGAAATATGGCCGGAGCACTCGCGCGCCCCGGCAACGGCGATCAGCTTTCGCACTGTCTGATCCGCGCCGCGACCTGGCCCGCACCAAACACTTTCGTCAGATCCGCATCCACGGTCATGGCAATGTAGTCTTCATTTTCCGCAGGCTTGATGTAAGTCGAGAAATAGACCGGGCCGGTCGGGAGAACGCCTGTGACACAGGCGCGCAATATCTCGATCTCCGTACTCCCCCTGATGCGCGGCCCCTCGATGCGGGAAAGGCGCACCTTCTCCTGCAATGTTGCAAGCCTTGAAACCTCCTCAGGCTTTATTCTCCACACGCTTGTGGCGGTTCCCGCCCGCTTTTCCGCGTGGAACTGCGCGCGGGCGGCGGCGTCCTTATCCTCGATCAACGCAAACGTCTCGACAATCTCGCCCTTTACGCCGTCAGTAACGCTGCGAATAATCATCACCGCATCACCGGAACCCAATGACAGATGGGCAGGAAGCTGCAGCCCTACACGCACATGCTCGAAATTCATCGTCAGAAAGTCGAGCCGCATCAGCTTGGGAATACTCGAGATGGGCGTGGTCATGCAGCCGGTAAGGAGAAAAAGTAAAATAAGCGAGCGTGTGAAACGCGATAATATCAATGTCACCATGTTTTAAATCCGAAATTATCAAATGTGCGCAATGGCCTTGGCGGGAACAATCCTTTCCGGACCTGACACCGTCATACCGGTCCGCAGATGTGAGGGAGTGACATTGCAGCAGCGTTACGTCTTCCGGAACTCACGGTTCCCTTGAACGTTGACCGCCCTTATGGAATGGCAAGCAGCATGGAGACACGGCATGCATCTCAGAAATCTGGCGCTCTCATACCTTTTCCTCTCCTGTACCCCGAGCTTTGCCGGCCAGATCGAGGATGCCACATTCCACAGTGCCGCCCTGAACGCGCCACTTCCCGTCAACATCTACCGCCCGGATGGCTCGCCGCCGGAAAACGGCTGGCCGGTGCTATATCTCCTGCATGGCCATGATGGTGACCAGAACAGTTGGCGCGATCTCGGCAATATCGAGAAGACGCTGGACACACTCATCGAGGCAGGTGCCATCCGCCCGCTGGTCGTCGTCATGCCCGGCGTCAAGAACAGCTGGTACGTGGATTCCGCCGCCGTTGGCGGTCCCGGCGATTATGAAACGGCCTTGACCGGCGACCTGCGCCACCATGTCGAAAAAACGCTACCGGTGCGGAAGGATCGCGAAGGCCGGGCCATTGCCGGCCTCTCCATGGGCGGTTTCGGTGCATTGCATCTCGCCTATGGCCACGAGGACCTCTATGGCGCGGTGGCCAGCCTGTCCGGCGCAATCTGGCAGAACGTGCCGACCTCCGATCTCGACAAGACACCCGCCGAACTCAAGCTCATTCAAGACAGCGCCTTCTTCCATCGCGTCGACCGCAACACCGTGACCAGCGGCATCGTTCTGCCCTCGACCGGCGATCACTTCTCCGGCGCCTTCGGCACGCCCTTCGATGCGAGACTTTTCAATGAAAAGAACGTCTTCACCCTCGTCGCGCAGCACGTTGCCGAAAGCGAGGATTTGCCCGCGACCTATCTGACGGTCGGCGATGACGACGGTTTCTTCCTCTGGCGCGGCGCCATCGCCCTGCACGAAACGCTTCAGGCCGACCATCGCAAATCCGAATTGCGGGTGACCGACGGTGATCATGTCTGGTCGGTGTGGAAAGTTTCGATTATCGACGCGTTGAAGTTCATCGACAGCGAATGGGATAAGACAACGGATGTCGCGAAGGATTGACGCATCGGCGCCAATCTCCCCCGGATCGCCCGGCCTAAGTCTTCGTCCGCTTTTTCCCGGTCTTGCCCGCCACATTCAACGCCACCGCAGCCCGGATCAGCGCCACCAGCGCATCCTCGTCCACCATATCGCCCTCGTGAAAGTCGATCGCCCGTCGCGTATTGCCCTCAAGGCTCGAATTGAACAGGCCCGCCGGGTCGTCCAGCGATGCGCCCTTGGCAAACGTCATCTTCACCGCGTTCTTGTAGGTTTCGCCGGTGCAGAGGATGCCGGCATGCTCCCAGACGGGAACGCCGCGCCATTTCACCTCTTCCGTCACCTCGGGATCGGCTCTTTTGATCTGCGCCCGGATGCGCGCGAGCGTGTCTCCCCGCCAGTCGCCAAGTTCCGCGATCATGCGGTCGATGACGACCGAAGGTGCGGTCTCCTCCGCATCTTTGTCCATCATGTTTTTTGCCATAACATCCTCCCGATTTTACCACGCCCGCGCTCCCGGCGTCAGCATAGACCAAATTTTCATGTCATCCCACGCGGAACCAAATCCGCCCCTCGCCGTTTCTTCCCCGAACGCAATGTTCAGCATACAAAGGGAAGAAACTTCATGAAAATCAATGTCATCGCACTCGCTGCGGCAGCAGCGCTCTCTTCTTCTATGGCATTTGCCCAGACGGCAACCACCGCCCCTGCTGTCGGCGCAGATGCCACTTTGTCGGGTCCGGGCATCACCATGGGCACCAAGGCCACTGGCCCGCTAAAGTTCGTGAACGTCCAGAAAACCGATCTCACCGCCTCCCAGCTCGACGGTCTGGATATCTATAACGCCCAGAACGAAAACATCGGCGAGATCGAGGATGTCGTCATCGGCGATGGCAAATCGGTGATCGGCCTTGTCGCCAGCGTCGGCGGCTTCCTCGGCATCGACAAGAGCTATGTGGTGCTCGATCCGGCCTCCGTCGCTGTCCACAACGACAACGGCACCTGGAAGGCCTATGTCGACACCACCAAGGAAGCGCTGCAAAACGCACCAAAGCTCGATTACAACAAGCTGAACGACTGATCTCCCCTCCAGTCCAAAGCTTGGCCCCCCGCGCACCGTCGCGGGGGTTTTCATGCGTGGAATGCCCCGGCAACGTGCCCTCACGGCCCTTGCCTAGCGGCCCACCTCTCGCCTATCTTCGGCGCGCAACACCAAGGATCGATGCGTGCCCGCCAACACTTCCTCTTCCCTCGCCGCCAGCGCCGCCATGATACTGCTGAGCGCCCTTCCGCTTTCAGCACAGACGGCCGGCTGGAAACCCGCCGAGCAGATAAAAACCTATGCCATCACAGGTGATACCGGCGGAGCGCTCTACCAGTCCATCGGCGAGCGAGGCCCGACCGCAGGTGTACAGGCAATCGCCCACACCACCTTCAAGCTGACATGGCGGCGGGATTATCGCCCGCAGCCGGATGGCGCCTGCGTGCTGGCCACCGCCAAGCCCAACCTCACCATCATCTATACCTGGCCGAAAGCGCCCGCCAAATTGCCGCCCGCTGTCGCCGCCAGTTGGAAGAGCTTCATTTCCGGCGTGGAAACCCATGAGCGCGTGCATGGCGAACACATCCTCGACATGGTGAGGAAGATCGAGGCCTTCAGCACGGGTCTGAGGGCGGAAAACGATCCGAAATGCCAGCAGGTGCGTGTGGTTCTGCAGCAGCGGCTGGGTGAGCTTTCCAACGAGCAGCGCCAGCGCGGACGCGATTTCGACCGAGACGAGCTTTCCCCCGGCGGCCGGGTGCATCAGCTCATTCTGGCTCTTGCCAACGGCCCCTGAGCACCCGCAGAGAAGGCGGCTACTCCGCCGCCTCGCCTTTCAGCAACGGCGCGGAGAGCGTTATGCTCTCCAGCTCATAGGAATAACCTTCCAGCATTGTATAGGCCTGCTCAATCGCCTCGATCTGGGATTCCGCATTGCGGATGGCTTCGGCGATGGACTGGCTGCGGGCGCGCAGCATGGAACTCAGCACGTCGGTCTCCGGCTTCCTGCCCAGCCGGTCCATATGTTTGCGGACACGCGTACGGTGCCGTTCCAGCTCGAGAATATGGAACCGGCTTTTCAGAATATCGTCAGTCAGCTTGCGGCGCATGGCAGCCACGGGATCGAAACTGCCGGGCTCGCGCTCGTCCAGAATGAATTCGTTGACCAGCGTTTCCAGCATCAGCAACCCTTTGAGATCCTTGGCGTCGGCCAGCTGCGGATCGTAACCGGTATCGTCGAACACCTTGCGGCGCACCGGATCCTTCAAAAGCTCGTAAGCCGTTTGCAGGCGCGCGAATTGGTCGGTATCGCCGCCGCTGTCGGGGTGGGCGGCCTTGGCGACCTTGCGGTAAGCCAATTTGATCGCCGCCTCGTCGGCATCGCGCTCCACGCCAAGCAAAACATAGGGATCGATCACAAAAACACCTTCAAACGCAAACTGTTACCCGCATGCCATCCGCCATTCCCGTGCGGCACGCGCGCGGATCATAGGCCAAATCCACCCGCACGGCACCCCGCACGGGCGCTTAAACCGGCAAAGCCCACACAAAAACCTCGGCGACATGCCACACCGTGACCGGCGGAAAAGCCCTTGATACCGAAATTTGTCGGACCCAAGGCGACTATAATGACGGGCGGGACAAAATTGTGGAAAGCGCCGGTAAAACATGCCGCGCCATGCGCGCAATCTTCTCCAAAAACCGCCGCTAAATACCTTAGCAAAGGCGTAACCGGCACGTTTTCAGGAGGTTATGGTGGAACCGCGCCAACGGGTGTAAGCTTGGCTTTTGGATCTGAAGGGAGGGACGATCCGATGCCGCAAACCATTACCCAGACCGTCACGGACTATGTGCATGCCATGGCCTATGCGGATGAGGGCCTGATGCGTGACGTTTTCGATCCGCGCGCCAACATCGTCGGCACTTACGAAGGCGAAACCGAATGGCTTTCGCTGGAGGATTTCGTCAGTCAGATGCGCAAAAGCGAACGCGGCCTTCCCGACCATGATCCCACCTTCGAAATCCTCGGCATCGACAAGGAAGGCGACAGCGCCTCGGTGAAGCTGACAACCCGTTTCGACGGCATGGATTTTTACGAATATCTGTCCCTGCTGGAACACGAAGGCAACTGGGCGATCGTGCACAAGCTTTATCACATCAAGCCATAGGCATTGACGGAGCCAAGAATAGAATATGGATGGGGAATGGCCAAGCCATTGAAAATACTGGTGCCCCCGACAAGGTTCGAACTCGTGACCCCCTGATTACAAATCCCATCGCACTTTCAATGATTTCAAATGTGTGAGAAACCACGATCTGTAAAATACAGCCCGAAAACACCCAATGTTTCCAGTTTTATCAACATCAAATTGTAAAAATGAAATCCACAGAAAACGGCCTCTGTGGATAAGTTGTGAGTGGTTCCGTGCTCATTGGCAGACTTGAGGGATGATTAGGGACCTTTCATTGTCGGTCTTCAAGCAATCACCAAGAACTAAATGGAGAAATTTTTGGCATACGCGATATTTTTTCGTTCAGGGCATCATTGCTTTTGTTTTCATCGAGCCAAGACCTAACGGCAGCGCAGATGTCTCGACATAGATAGTCCACTTGAACTTGTAGCGCCGAGTGATCTTCTCCGTTTGGCCCTTTATGTCTTTTATAATTTCGGTGAACGACCAATCCATTTTCGCTAGGGGCTGTGATGTGAAACGAGTTAAGCGTTTGATTGATATTGTGCTCAGATAGATCGTGCTCGGCACCATGAGTGAAGGCGCATCTTAGCGCATACAGGTCTTCGGCAGACATGAAAACGCGATCGTCAGTCTCTACTTCCTGTTTGAGAAACCGCCTGAAATCTTCGGGTAAAGAAGTATCTTCCCTCATCCTGTTAAGCTGCTCAATTCGTGAAGCAGATTTCTTCTGGGTGTAAAGTGGTTGGACCCACCGGCGCGCCCAGATCACGTATCGGTTAACTTTGCCCTGCTTTTGGATGTCCTCCAGTTTCGCGCAGACATCAGGAAGGTTTACTGCTACGATAAGCGCCGCCTCCCAGTTACTTGACTGTAAGCTTCGTTCTATTGCGTCTAACAGGTGTATCATCTGAAGATATATTGACTGGGGTTGGTGACGCGACGCTTCCTGCATTGATCGTGTCACTTAGTTAAGCCACGGTATCACACAAGATGCTCCATTGGGAAAGCCCCACGTCCCGAACGGCGATTGCTTCCTGAAAATCCACCTTTTCCGGCGCAGACATGGGCATATATTCCATTTCCATTCCGGGAAAAACAAGCGAAACGGGCCGCAATCGGTCCGCGTGCGACTTATGTTCTAATTCATGATGCGACCTAAGGATACGAACCGTCGACCCGTGGCAGAGGATGAGTCGCGACAACTGACGAGCGCGGCGAAAGTATTTTCCTCACAGCCCGCTGCAAATGCCGAACCCACCATTCATCCGCTCTAGTGAGGAAATATGAAAACATCGCGAGCGCCGGTATGAACGCGGCTGTAGTGACCATCAGCGCCAGCACCACTCCCCAATCAGGAGCGACATTTGCGAATATGAAGCTTGCAAGCGAACCCACGAGGAGCATGTGGACCGCGTACATCGCGAAGGAGTAACGCCCTAGCGCGGTCAGCCAACGCGCATTCATCAGGTTTCTGAGGACAGGATTCCCAACAACGCCAATGATGAAGCAAACCCCGGCCAGAGTGGAGACAACCCATGCCTTTTGTTCATCATTCCCCCACGGAATGAAAGCGTTTGGCCATCGGGATTCCTCGTGATGGTTGTAGCTGTAGAAAATGAACCCTACACCGATACACAGGAGCGAGGCGGGAAGCTTTAGTGAAAACTGCGGGCGGCTGTAAAAGAAGGCCGAAAGACCCGTGCCGACGACGAAGGGAGCCAAGCGCCACGCCGTTGCTTGCAACGCAACATATGCAAAAGCGGAAATTATCACGACCACCCTCAAGGGCGCTCGGAAAAGCAGCATGGCGAGACCAAATGTAACGAAGCTGCCATATAACTCATGGTGCATTGTCCAAAGCGACGAATTGTATTCGCTGCGGTTCTCCAGCAGCGTCCCGAAGAGGCCTTGCCAAAGAGCGGTGTAGAACGTGATTTGAAAATGCTCACTTTCCTGCGGTTGCCCGTACAGCCCCAACCAAGTCGATCCTCCGACTTGCGAAGCCTCCGTCGCATACATCAATCCCCAGGACGAAAGAAGATAAGACCCCATTACCGTCACGAAGACCAAAAACAGAAGGCGTGGAAAGCGGCTCAAAACGCCTACGGAAATCACGCCATTGTCACCGCCAGACCGAAAAAACGACATGGGCAACACTAGGCCAGAAAGAACAAAAAACACGACGACCGCCGCAGTTCCATTCGCCAACGTGGAATAGATTTTTGCCGCGATAGACGGCTCTCAAAAACCTCTTCCGTGGCCTTCTGTAGCGGTCTGTAGGCGGCTGGATCGATGTTCAAGGCCCTCATGGCCCCGTCAACATCCTGTTGCTCCAGGCGCTCGACAATCCGGTTCAGTTCGATGTTGGATTTCAGGTTGTCGATGCTATCGAAGAAGGCCTTCTGAACCGTCGGCTCAAGATCATCCAGCAGCTTTCGGATTTGCTGTTTGGCTGTTGGTTTGCGTGCCATCAATCACCCGATTATCCAGCCACCAGCGGCCCAGCCAAGCCTTGCGGCGCATGCAATAAGGAAGCCGATGATCACGCCGCGCACGAGGATGCGGGCTGCGATCGACGGCGGCACGTTGTCGTTCAATGGTTATTCCTTGAGGGCGGCCTTGATGGCGTCTTGATACGATTCCTCGCCAGAGCCGAATGAAAAATTAGCCGCCTCTTTCATCTGAGGCGTGGGATCACTCATAGCTGCCAAGGCTGCTCGCGCAATAATCCGATAGCTTTCCAGATCATCTAACTCAGCGTCAAGGAAGCGATCCTTGCCGGGGTTCTCACGCTCAAATCTGGCGCCAGCTTCCGGCTCGATGTAGAAATTGACCGGCATATCGAACTTGTCAGTTTCGGCCTTGATGGCCTTTGCCACCCTGTCGATCATAGTCTCCGCCACTGGTCACTCCTTTAGTGCCGCATCGATCATCGCGGAATAGTCAGAGGTAGGGTTCCCCGCGGCATATCCGTTCTTATCCATATTGCTGAACGCCGCTCTTTCCATTGCTTCGGTTGGCTCTCGCATGGCGGCTACTGCGGCTCGGGCCAGATCAATGTAGTGTCCTTTGATCGGGCAGTTTTCCCATGACGACTGTATGCCTCGCGAGGATGCCTCTTCTTTGGTTTTCACAAACAGCGCGCGGGCAACCCGTTCAATGATCGTCTCTGTCATCGTCATGCCCTCTACCGCCTGCCTTGGACCTCGTAATAAACCACAATACCAGCCGGTGACAGCGGCTTGAGGCGTTCAATGGCATATGCTTTGCCGTCAGCAATTACCCTGTCACTCTTTTCGAGCGTGATCGACAGGCCTTGAGTGCTCACGTAAATCTTCTTGTCGGTGGACAGAACCAAGGTTCCGTCGATATCCCGGTCCTCATACTCCAGCGTGACCAGCGTGCACGGATAGTCCGTCTCGGTGATCTCTGGATCGTAATCTGGGCCGGACGTCACCGCGCGGCGGATGGCGCCGGTAGTGCCGAACTTGGCGATCAGACGTTCAGCCGTGGCCCTTGCGCGGGCGTAGTCGAAGGTTGCCATTTGATGGCCTTTATCTTGGAGGGTGGAGCGGCTACCGGGGCTTTACGGGACTCAGCTTACGCCTACTCCGGAGATTGGAACCCTGCCGTTAGTCGGCCTCTGATTTCTCATACGCCGCTCCACAAATGAAACTTACCAATTCAGCACCCCACAGACCAGATGCCGATGTACTGCAGGTCTTCATCCTTGAGGAATGGCGCCAGCATGCCGTCGACCAGCGAAATCAGAGGGGTCAGGAATGCTGCCGTGCCGTCTTCCTTGGCGTGCGCATACTGCACCTCCAGCGAGCCGACTTTTTCACGCACAACGGCGCCTGATGCCGAACCGACCACACTGAGGCCGCCGGGGTTATTCGCCTCCTGCCACGCCGCCTCATAGGAGGCATTGATGACGGCGACCGGCACAACATTGGAAGGCAACAGCTTGCCATTCACGATAGCGCCTTCACGTGGCCACTGGCGTTCCTGCGTGGCGTCAACGACAGAACCGAGAAACCGAGAACCATACACCGCATCGATGTACTGGCTGCCACGATTGCGGAGAACAGCAGGCGCTGGCGCTTCAGCGGGGAGAACATACCCGTTATCGGATAGCCATGTGGTAAACCCGCCATCATCACCATAGCCTGCCATGTCTCGTTACTCCGCTTTCAGGCTCGCGACGTGCGCGGCCTTGTCTTCGTCGGACAGGGCATTGAAGATTTCCGCGTCATCCTTGCGGAGCGACTTCACTTCCTTGCCGTCTGCGTCATAGATGGCCCACCAGCCGCCGCCCTTGTCCTTGGCCTGGAATGGCGCCTTGGCTTCAGCGGGGTTGACGATGGCAGTCTTGGCGCCACCCTTGTCCTTGGCGTCAGTGCTGTCGATCACATCGTACCGGCCAGCCCAGCCGATCGGCTCTTCCTTGACCGTCAGTTCCGTGCCGATCTCGATTTCCTTCGCGTCGGCTCCATAAATGCCAGACGACGTGGCGCCGGTATAAGGTGCCTTGATCCGAATTTTCATTGGATTGTCTCCTGTTGAGAAGGATCAGCCCCGCCCGAGAGCGAGGCCAGTCATCAGGTGTTGGTGGAGTAGAACACGCCGGACTTGCCGTTGATGTCCGCACGGATTTCGATACCCATCGCCCCCATGATGAGGAACTGGTAGTTGTCCGTGGGGTTCTGGCGGGTCTTGGCGGTCGTGTTCACGGCCATGCCGACGAGCGGGCGGATGTACTCGGCGCTCGGTACGAAGCCGAAGAACTCGTTGCCCGACAGTTCGAAGCTGACTTCGATCTTGTTGATGCGACGGTTGGTCAGCAGGTACTGAAGCAGAGTGCCGCCCTTGAAGCCGGAGGAGCCGGAGTAGGACATATCCAGGCGCCGGCCGATATCGGGCGACACATAGAGGTTGACCTTGCCGGTGACCAGGTTGGCATCGAGCATTGCACCCATGGTCTGGGTGAAGAATGCGTCGATCTGGTCAGCAGTCGCCGTCGTCAGGTTGATGTTGGCGCCGGATGCACCGACGTTCAAAATCTTCGAGAACGGCGACGTGCGGATGCCGTAGGCGGTGTAGCCCTGGAAGACGATCGATGAGTCGCCGTTGAGTGCGTAGAGCGCCATGTCACGGCGGATCTTCGCGGTGTGGGCTTCCTGATCGTCAGACAGAGCGTCGAAGTTCTCCGACTGAAGGGTGTTCCATTCCCGCCATTCGCGACCATAGGCCGTGGAGAAGATCGGGACCGGGGTGCCGCGGTAGTCGTAGTTGACCTTGTCCAGAGGAACCGGCACCTGGCCGGACATGGAGCGGACAACAACGCCGGCATCGCCGGAGACGCGGTTCAGCACCACGAGCTTGCCGATGTTGACCGGCTTGGCCAGCGGCATAAGGTCGGCCATCCACACCTGGCCTTCGTCGGCGCGCATGACGCGACGGGTGATGCCGTCGAGTTCGAGCCACGCGTCGCGGGGAAGAACGGCAGAAGCGTTCTGAACCGCCGCCATCTGGTTTTCCATGTTGTGGAACCAGTCGCGGTCGGCGTTCACTTCATCCCACCACGCGGCGTGCGGCCGGGAGTTGGCGATGAGCTGGGAAGAGAAATAGCGCATCTGGGTTCTCCTTATGCCTGGACCGTACCGGGCTGAGCCTTACGGGCTCGCACCAGCTGGTCTGCGCCAGACGTGTTGTTGTAGGCCTCTTCGGCCACCATCTTGACGTTCTGACCAGTTGTCGCGAGGACAAACTTGCCAGAGGCATTGGTGGTCAGGTTGGCCCCACGGGTGATGTTGGTGCCGGTCGGAACACGGACGTTGAAGAACTGCTCATCGAGCGGCTCCATACCGATGACGCGGTCGTTCGCCAGCCATGCCGTGTCCACGTCCTTCAGCGCCAGGTAGTTGTCCTGGGCGATGTAGATTTTGCCAGCAGCGTTAGCGCCGGCCTGGGCGAAGCTGGAACCGGATTCCACGAGCGCCGTGCCGGGAAGAACCGCGGTGGCGCAGACGCGTTCCTGCACCTGAGGGGTTGCCTCAGTGAAGGGGCCTGCAAAGATTTTGTTGAAGCGAGCCATGATTATTCGCCCTCCGGTGCCTTATGGGCGGCCTTGTCAGCGCCGTTGCCCTTGAATGCGGAATTGAGACCGGTTGCCTTGCCGACCTCAGCCTTGGGCGCCAGTTCCTTGAGCGCGTTCAGCGTCAGTTCTTTGGCGACGGGTTCGGTGAGCAGGCTCGCCTTCACGACCTTCTCGACCAGTTCAGCCTTTTCGGCACCTTCCTTGGCTTTCTGGTTGGCTACCAGATCGGCCTGTGCGTCGAGTACGGGCTTGAGTGCCGCAGTCACCGCATTGCCGATGGTCTCGCCGATCTTGGCCATGCCCTCCGAGAGGGTCTTGACCTCATCGGAAAGCGCCTTGAACTGCTCATCAGAGACAGACATTTCGTCTTCCTTTCGATTGGTTGAGGATTCCCGCTCGGAAAAGCCAAGGGCTTCCAATATCGCGGCTTTCATTCGATCTAGAACGCCGGCCTTTTGCCGACGGTCCAGAGCACGGGCGAGATGTTCCACTGCCCAATCCAGGTCACGATCCGCGTCTTCTACTGCGGAGTTTATGACCTCGATTTCTTCTTGCTCGCCTTTGGAGTTGACCATCATGCCAACGCCGTCAGCAGGCGTAGCCGCGCCATCCTCATCAAGAAGGATTGCGTCATGGTCGAACTCGATCTCGCGAGCGATATTCTTGTACGGCACATCGCCGTTTGCAGCCTCAAGGAGAGCAAAGAGGCCCGTCGAGGTGTGGACAGGCTCGCCCTTCTCGATCGCGTTCAGGACGCGCTTGCCGCCTTCTGAGCGGCTTGCCATTTCAACGTCGATCACCTTGTCGAGGAATACCCGGCCATTCTCACGGCGCAGGTTTTCGTTCCATGCCCCGATCCAGCCGAGGTTGATGCCTTCCGGGTCTTTGGCAGAGACGAACTTGCCGTTTATGGTCGGGTGGCCAAGGGGAGCAGGCGTCCGCTCCAGACCGGCGAAGCTCTTTTCGATCTCGTCGGCCGGGTACATGATACCGTTCATCACGATGTTGTCCGGCAGCGTGGCGCTGGGCACGATCACCACATCGCGGCCGTTGCGCTTTTCTTTACGGATGGCCGTCGTATTGGCGACAGATCGAATGTTGATGCGAACTGTTTTACCCATCACAGCAACCCCACCATGTTGGAGGCCGTTGTGCCGGTAGCCAGTACCCTGCTGGGACGAACGGGAAGCATCGTGCCGTCTGGAACGTTCTGCAGCGTGACGTTGCCAGACGCCATTGCCAGTGCGACGTTGCCGCCGGTCCCTACCCATATCGCGCGGGGGATATCTGCAAGGTCGGCGCCGTCGCTGGGCGCGATCGAAAACGCGTCGGTGGCGCTGTCAAGCGAACCACGCGACGGAAACTGGTTCCGCGGAGCCATGACTATTCCTCTTGTGTTGGTGCCGGTTTACCGAGGGCGGCTTGCGTCTCGTCGTCGGTCTCATCCCGGTACTTGTCTGCATCGCTCAGCGGCTCATAGCCGACTGCTGCGCGGATCTCGTCATCGGTGAAGACGTAGGTTGTGGTGCCCATCTTCTGGTTGGTGTCGGCCATCTTATTGGCGCGATCGACCTTTTCAGTCATTGAGCTTTCGGTGAGGTCAGCCTGGTCAATGAACCAGTCCTTCTCCGGCAGTATTCCCCATGTCACCAGTCTGGTGACAAGCTCCATGACGTTCGGGTGGGTGATGTTCGCCCGCCGCGCCATGTTGGTGGTGTTCCACTCGTCGGCGTCTTCCGTCGATGCGCGCTCGCCTGTCTGATTGCCAACCAGCACCTTCAACGGAATGCCAACAGAGGCGGCGAAAGACTGAAGTGGCGCAGACCAGAAATGCTCCGGGCTTGGCAGCGTGACGCCGAGCGTCTTGGCCTGCATGCCCTGCAGCATCAGCATCTGGTCGAACCCCTTCTGGAAGTCGGCCACCTGCTCATTCATTTTGTCGGCTATGTCCTGAACCGTAACACCCATGGCCTTGGCCATTTCCGTGATACGCACGTCGGCTGGCATTTCCAGCACCGGAGCGCTCTTGGCGTTCTTCCAGAACCCCTCGCCGCCGGCGCCCTTGATCTTTTCTAGGTCGATCAGGTCATTGTAGCCAGGCTCAAGAAGGGAGCGGCCATTGATCGATCCATCTTCCGACCAGATCAGCACGCGGTCAGGATGAATTCGAAGGCTGCGCTTGTTCGGGTTGTCGTCAGCGACATTGGCCTCGTTGAACTCGTACATCGTCGGTTCGCCATAGGTCTCCGACGTCGTGTTCGTATCCCAATCGGCTACCTTCAACTGGCCTGCCCAAACTGGATCGATGCGATAGAGGCCTTTGAGGCCGCCGCCAACCCGGTCCACAGGCTGGTCAAACTCCTTTCCATCCCTCAGCCGAAGAATGACACCGGAGTAGCCGCCAACCATCGACTTGCGATCCGCTTCCGCCAGCTTGGTCCAGAGACGCATGGACGCGAACTTGAGGCGAACCTCCTTCTCAAGTTTGGTTTCTTTGCTCTTGCCCTTCTGTGAGCCGTCACGCTCCTGTTCAAGCAAGAATGGCGTGTCCTGCCATGTCTTGAGTGCAGTCTTGTCGACGGCGGCCGTTGCAATGCCGTTGCGGCAATACATGCGGTACAGCAGATCGAACGTTAGCGCGTCTGGGTAGCCGAAATCCTTGTTATAGTCATGCTTCTGACCAGGAAAGAAGCCGGGGAACATAGCGCCCAGCTGGCGCACTGCTCTGTTCGCCAGCATCACAACATTGTTCATCGGTGCCTCTTATCGGTGACGTGATGTCAGGAACATGGCAACGCCAGAGCTTGCGATGTTCACATTGTCGGCCGCGATCAGTGCGTCGGCCAGGTTATGCGATTTGACGCCCAGATCCTTCTTGAGCTTCACTTTGGGTACGACGCGCTTCTTGCCTTCCGTCTCGACCCACCAAGGCACGCAGAGTTCCGTAAACAGCGCTTCGAGCTTTTCCTTGCCGATAGCCGACGAGAACGACAGAACATCCTCTGTGCGTATCGCTTGCCCTCGTGTGACGGCATTGAACGTCAGCATGGCGCGGCGGGCTGTGTTCGCCCACGCCTGCGCCTTCAGGTTCAGATATTCATGCTTGTTGAGCGGGCTGTTGCTGTTCAGCGTATCGCTCGGTTCATCCGGGTCCATGACAGCCCCGCCGGCATGGAAGGCGAAGTGATCTACGCTGGATCCGTTCTCTTCGTTTTGCTCATCGATGTAGCCGCCGACGAAGGCACCCACGCCGATGGTATCGTATGACACGGTAGCCCCTGCGTGCTTCGCCTTGGCCCAAACCCGCTTGGCATTCTGCACCAGCTGATCCTTGCCCGACGACCAGTCTTCGGCATCCGTGAAAATGCCATCGATCTTATCGACAGTCGCGCTCTTGTCCTCGCCGTCGTCGGCGGGGTCAAAGCCGATGATGTTTCGGCCTGTAAGCTCGATCTTGAGCACCTTGTGAGCATCCACGCAGGCATCCAGCCAGCGCCGCTTGAAGATGGATAGCTCGCTGTCACCAAGCGGGACGCCGCCATAGATGTGTTCGAACGTCTCTTTGTCGCGCGCCTGCATTGCCGCGATATCACGCTTTGCCTTCTCCGACAGGAAAGGGTTCTCGGTGTAATTGATCTGGTGCACCACGCAGTGAGGTGGCGTATTGATGACGAAGTTCTTCCAGACGTAATCCGTGACCATCTTCGGGTTGAAGAGGAGGATTGCCAGGCTGTCTTCCTTGCGGATCGTGGGGCCGATGACCAGCCATTGATCCTCTGTAAGCTTCTCTGCTTCTTCCACCCAGAGGATATCAACGTCGGACGTACCCTTGATGTCTTCAAGGTTTCGCTCGATCCCGTAGAATATGAACTCCGAGCCGGTTGCCCGGTGGATGATAGTTGTCTTCTGGATCTCGTAGGCGTCTGTCAGGCCGAGATGAGCGATTGCCCACTTCAGTTCGGTGTAGACCGATTCTTGAATGCGGTTCTGAAAGCGCCGGATGCAGAGAACGCGCATCCTGACGCCAACGTGATTGACCAGCCGAACCAACTGGCAGGCCGTGTCCCTCGTCTTCGAGCTTGAGCGACCACCGTGGAGAACGGCAATGTCATTCTCCCCGAAAAATACCTGCTCCCAGAAGTCGAATAGCGCCGGGTTGGTAAGCGTGGCGGCGGCGATCAGTCCTTCGTCTCTTGCCGCAGAACCTCTCGCCATGTCCTCGTCTCTGTCTGTATGGGGCCACCCTCGGGGCCAGAATGCTCATGGCGCTCTACGAACATGCCCAGGTGCTTGCCTATGTCGACAAGAGCGCCCTTCTTGTCGTGAAGCTTGATCTTGATACCGCCCGTTGCGTTCTGGCTGATCTCAGCGATGGCGCCGGCCGTGTCGTCGTCTATCTCGTCACTCGAAATAAGCTGGACGTTGTTCGTCACCACATTCTTGATGACCAGCACGTCACCGCCATCTGGGTTGTCTTCCTCAGTGACCAGCGTTCCTTGCCATCTGATGGCCTTCCTGATGTCCGCAAAGCCGATCTTCGCAAGCTCTGCTAGAACACGCTCCTTGGTGATGGCGAGCTTCTCTACGGCCTTCTCTGTGGCTCTGCGTTCTACTATTTGCTCCCATTCCAAAAGCTCGGACACGCGTTTTGAAATGCTTTGATTATGCTTTAGTGTCGCTGCGTTGCCCCGGTTCGGTTTGAAGCCCGCCTTCTGGTACGCCTCATCCGCAGTCAGGCCCTTTGCCAACCCTTGCGCGAAAGTCTCGTGCCGTGCATTCTTGAGTACTGGCATGGGTAACCTTGGGGGATTCGAGAATGTGGCTGAAACTGACTTCTTTAACAGGCACCGAAGTGATGGTGAATTTCAACCACGTGGCATCGATGTGGGGTATTCCTCAGGGAACCCGTATTTGCACTATCGGAGATCCCGAAGGTTTCATGGTCACCCAACCGCTAAACTGGATCAAAGCAGAGATTGGCCTATAGACCGCTCTTGCTCGGTGGTGGTCATGGGGTGTCAGCGCCAAGGCACAAACAGGGCTGCTTTGCGCCCGTAGCCGTCGCGATACCCAGTCAAACGAAGCCAGAGCCACTTGAAGAGGCTGTGATAGTAGGGAGACGGGATTGCCTTCTCCCTCTCCCCTGTTTCCCGGTTCTGCGTGTAGACGTGGTGGTTATCCAGTTGGATGGTCGTCATCGCTCTCTCCATGTGGGCGGGGGAATAGGGTTAGCGCATCATCGATTGGCGCAAGTTATTGATAGCAGCATTGATCATCATGCTGGTCATACCTGCGTTGACCGATGCCAGGACCGTTTCAAAGTGTTCGGCAATGAGCTTGTTCATCGCATCGGACATAATCCGTTCGCCTAAACCGTCCCATGTTGATTGCCCGAGGGCATCAATCTTGGCTTTGATGGACGCCTTGACTTGCGCTTCGATCTCCTCGCGGATCATCCGCTTCATCGGAGACTCTCGCTTCTCCATGCGGCCATACCGCTCCTCAACGTTAGACGTGAAATCCTCGACCACGCTGGCAACCATAGCGCTCCACATCTCATCCGGGATGAGATTGACGAACTCGGCCTTGATCTTGTTGCGGATGTTCTCCTGAACTTGGGAGAGCGGGGCAATAGCATTGTCGGTCATATTGAAATCCTTTGTCGGAAGGATGGACGAGCGGGGCCGACACCCCGCCCGCCCGTTGCGCAACATCTTGATCTGTCGGGATCGTGAATGCAGAAAGCCCCACCTTGTTACGGGCGGGGCTGGTGAAATGACTTAGCATGGATGGTTCAACCCAAGCATGCAGGTATGCCAAAACCTTTTGGTGTACGCCTTAATCGGCCCGCATGCGGCGTCTGTCTACGAGGGCTTCCCCAGACCCGTTACCCGACTGCGAAGTTTAGAGCCGATCGTCGGCTGCGCAGGAAGGAACGGCCAGGCACGAACCCCAACCTTCACGAGCTATGCCCGCCTTCCTGATTTGCTGCGAGGGCCACACGCTACCGTGGCTTATCTAGAATATGCCCTGACACCACCAGCATGAAGCTTGGCATCTCGCATGCGCTTCTGCGTTTCAGCGCCGCCTCGCATTCCGTTGCCCTGTTGGGCGAATAAGCGGGCCGAGATTCCGCGGGGCCTTAATTTGCCGCGCACGTACTGATCGGTTTCGCGTCCCTCATGGCATCTAGGCGTCTCTACCTTGCGGCACTACCACTCTGCCACCACGCTCCGAGAATCTTTAAACCAAGGCGCTATCGGAAGCGCGCAACCTTGGAGTTCTTCGGCCAATCGACCGAAACTTTCGCATGCTGGGCGCCAACTACCCAGATTACTCTACACCCTTGCGGGGAGGACGGCCTTGGCTAATTACCGCGTCGTCATGCGAATTTTATCAGGAGCGGCAGAGATTGGCATTTCTCTTTATCGTGCCCGCCCATGCCCGAGTTGGCTGGCCGCTTCCTGATGTCACCGGGGAGGCCGAAGCCTCGCACGCAAACGCGCTCCCGAGTGTTAATTCAGCATGCGGACGGTGATATCCCGATCCGCCGCTGTGAAGAATGTCACCGACCGGTTATCCGTGATGACAATGGCGTTCCCGTCTTCATCGAAGAGTGCAAAGCAGTCTATGCCTTCATGCACGATCTTCTTGACGTAGCCTTCGCCGGTTCGTTTTGTTTGGGGCTGCTGCATTATGCCGCCTCCAGCTTGGCGCGCCGTCGTGCTTCACGTTCGGCGGCCGTTGTGATATTTGCGGGGCTATTCATCGGCGCTGCATGCCGGTTTATCTCTTCATCCCGCCCACAAACCGTTGACGTTATCGATTTGCATGAGTGTTTTGCCTCTTCGTGTGACACATGTAAACCGGCACAATCACGCAAGATAATTGCACGCTTGCGCAACTTCGTTTCAACTTCTTGCAGTGTTTTTGTAATTTTACGCAATATCGTTCGTTTAACCCATGCATTTTTGTGAGGGCTACGGCGGTTTCTGTTCTCGATGAAGCGCTTAAACTCCCATCCTTTCGCCTTCACTTCTGCATAGGCAAGCAAAATCTTGCGGTCTTCATCATCAAACACCAACGACACCCAGGAGAAAGCCTCTTCCATCCGCCCGATACGAGGCCTGCTGCACTTCGCCCTGCGCTCGGTCAGATCGTTGACCGCTGCATGGCGCTGCCGGGTAATGTGCTCTTCTCCCGCGACAAGCTCCACCGTTTCATGCCCACGGATTTCTGTGCTGGTTGAGGAGGTTTCAGGCCAGGCATTTCCGAACAGCTTAGGACCGGTGGCGATAGGGAGCGCCATATCCGTCTCCATGGCCTCGATAAGCCGCTCCAGAATGATGGCCTGCGGCTCCGTTATCGACATGCCGATATCGGCTTCACGGATAATGTTGCCATCCATGTCGCCGGTCCAGTCTCTACCGTCTGACTTCCATCCGCGTGGCTCGCCAATACGGTTTCCGTCTCGGTCCACCTGATAACCGATGTAGGTCCAGAATTGATCCTGACGCCGGGTAGTTTGATCTATGAGCTTTTCTCGCCTGACGATAAACACTCGGCGCCCAGCCATATCGAGGTAGGTCTGTTGCTCGGAAATCCTCATGCCGCCTGCTCCTGTTCAATCATAGCATCGGCCAACAACGTGCCGATCTTTTCCCATGTCTTGCCCATCCGCCCGTAGCTTCCATTTACGAGGCGGTGAGCGCGTTTCTTGATCTGGGCTAGGTCTACGCGCCCGAACTCCTGAATGACGTCTGGGGCCTTCCTGTGGGCCATATGGGCCGAAATAAACCTCCATACCGACAGGATCACCACGTCATCGAAACATGTGGGGTTGCTGGTCTGAATGCAGCGGACCACCAGCCCTGTCAATTCCATGTCCCTGCGCATCAGGCGCGCTACTGTTCGCCCTCCGTAAACAACGTTCGCCGGCCGGTCCTTCCAGCCTCGAGCGTCTGTGTAGGGGAGAACCTTGATGCCATAACCCTCAAGGAACCGGTGCACATTGATGCCGTTTGGCGACCGTGGGCGCTTGGTGATAGTCTCGGGGAACAGATCGGCTGCCGGGTGGCTGGTCATCGCGCCCTCGCCTTCCCGTTGGCCCTGTGCCACTTTGCCAATGCAGCTTCAAGCGTACCGTTGTCGACCATCACCTGTATCTTGCGGACGGCATAAAGGACCGAGGTATGATCGAGACCGCCGAAGTGACGCCCCAGTTCTGGAAAGCTCATGTCCGGGTCGAGTTTGGTCTTGATCTCCCACATGATGAGGTGCTTCACGATTACGACGTGCTTGAACCGTCGGCAATCGGCCATCTGCGCGTAGCTCAGCCCGAAGTCTAGCGCGCGCTTTCTGATGTATGTCCGCGTTGGACTGCCCGCGATATCGACTTGCTCTCGTATCCAAGCCCGCCAGCACCAGACATGTGCATCGAAATTGGATGGCTCCTTGCTCCAAGTCGGTGAGCGGTTTGCCCGCACGAAGACTGGAGACGAGACACTTTCACTTTGGACACGCAGAGCCAGACGGCTGGCTTTCAGCGCTCTATCCGCCTCTCTGGCCTTTGCAGCTTCGTGCCATGCTCTTTGCGATGGGGTTAGGGTGACGTGGTGGTTCATGCCATTTCCCTCCTTTCCACACTGATCTCTTTGCCCTTGCGTCCCACCTTCTCGACAATGGTTCGCTTGTTGCTGCCCTTGGCTTTGACGAAGGGCTTGAGGTTAAAGTGGGCATCGGCATCGCTGACGGCTTTGATCGTCTCACCGTCGCGGCGCATCGTGCCGTTGATGTGCTTGATGACGTGTCCCTGGGCCGCGATAAGCGCGTCGGCCTGCACCGGAAAAACCTTCGGCTTGTCGCCCTCAAGGATCGGCCACGGCTGCGCGTTCTGGGCGAAGCGGCACATGGCCCAATGGCCGCCGGGTACTGGTTTGGTATATGCGGCGAAGTGGTTCATGCTGCGATCTCCATGTAGGCGCCGATCACTTCTGCCGCGACTTGCGGCACGATGGCATTGCCGTAGGCGCGCAGTTGGCCCACTCGCTGGGGTACCCCATAAGACGGCGACAGAACGTCACCGACAGCGAGTGACGAGCCGCTTCCTCTTCCGTCAGGCCAAGGCTCATCCCGAACAGACGGGCTTGGTCCTCCAGCCGCTTTGCGTGTCCTCGCCTCCAGGCCCTCCCTCCAGCGTCCCCCCGTGCCCTCGGCGTCTGCCACCCAAAACAGCCTTTGTCGTGCATGCGGCGCACCAACGCCCGCAGCGCATAGATCGGCGGCCCCGCATGCATATCCCAGTGCTTCCAGATCAGCTCGAACAGCGGAGAGCCATTCCCTGCCATCCTCGTTTGCAACTTGCTCTCCAAAGACAACTGAAGGGCCGCACTCGGAGATGAGGCGGTGAAAAGCGGGCCAGAGGTGGCGTTCGTCGGCATGGCCTTTGTGCTGTCCAGCGCTCGAAATCGGCTGACACGGACAGGAGCCAGTCCAGACTTCTCTATCGTCATCCCATCCAGCAAGTCGGAGGGCATACGGCCATCCGCCGATGCCTGCGAAGAAGTGGCACTGCGTATAACCCTTGAGGTCATCCGGCTGGACATCAACGATGCTCCTTTCGTCAACATCGCCCGGAGCGATGAGGTTCTTTGCTATGAGGTTGCGAAGCCATTGAGCGGCATAGGGGTCGATCTCGTTGTAATAGGCGGCCATCACACCAACCTCCTCGACATGTGGCAGTCGTCAAACGCCGGTCCAAAGCTGGTGCTTGAGCCGTTCCATTGGATGGGGTGGGTCATCAGAAAAGCCATGGTTCACTTCCTGCCGAGAATGCGCATGATCTCGTCCATACAGGCCGATGCACCGCGCCCCTGCTGGTATTGGTCGATGATGCGGTGGATGGCCGTCTCTCGCTTCTTGCGGTCGCTTCCTGCCGATTTGGCGTGATGGACGCCCTTGGGAACTGCGGTCATTCGAGCCATCCCTTCCGAAGAACGAAGGCGACGAGGCCGTGCATATTGTGGGTGCCGGTCTTGTTGTAGGCCGAGGCGATATGCCGGGTGACAGTCATCTTGCTGCGCTCCAGGATTATGGCGATGTCCTGACAGTCCTTTCCATCGGATAACCAGAGCACGATGCGCAGTTCTGTTTCGGAGAGAGGGCAATCACACATGCGGCGGCTCCCATACTTCCTGCAACGATGCGAACCAGCGGGAGCCTACAGACCGCTCCTTCTTCTTCCACATGTTGATCGACATGATGTGGTCAACATCCTTGGCGATGCAGCGATATCCCTGCTTGGCAAGCTCGCCCGTTACCTTTCGCTGCATCACAGCATGGACGAGATAGTCTCTGGGCTTGGGCTGATACGGTATCGCCTTCGGCCGGTTGATGGCATCAAGCCGCGCCTGCTCACTCCGAACCATTACGGCGAGTTCTGGCGCCTTCGGACAGAAGCTCTTGCTTGCGTCTTCAATCTTGCCTGCGCGCAGGTTGTTGACCGTGTTCCAGATAGCCGTCTCGCTACACTCTGAAAGCACGTCGCAATAAAGCTGGAGGATAGCCATCTGCCGTTCGCGAGGATCGCCGTCGGCTCCATCGTTAGACGCGCGGACCGGCAACGCCACCCAAAGAGATTTCAGCGCCTCAATGGTTGATGGTCGGAAGCTTTGAGCGTTCATAGAACCCCTCCATCAAATCGTTGGTGAAATCTGCCATGTCGCCAGTGCGGCGCTGCGGCGGCTGGTGCGGGTGGCGCTGGCCTGTCTTGGCAAGCTCGTTGAAATACCAGTTGGCTTTGAAACCCTGCCAGTTCATCGAAATCTGCATTTCGGCAGCCGCAAGCGGGTTTCCGGTGATCTGGTATTCCTTCATCAGAAGCTTGGCGGCATAACCCGTGAGTGGCGCTTTCTTTGTGTGGCGGCGGAATTCGACAATCGCTTTAGCCAGTTCTTCACCGAGGAAGGGCTGCAGGACGTTGAGGGCTTCTTTTTCAGGACCGGTCATGCTGCCACCTCGCCCGCGTCTTCCCAAGACAGCGAAACCTTCACCATGCCGTTCTTTTCGACTGGACCGTGGGGCGTGGCGCTGATGATGAATTTACTGTCGTCAATGCCGATGGCATCCGAAATGCCGTCAAGCGCTGCCTTATGGGCTGCTATGAGGTTGTCGGCGTCGTAGTGGCGCTTGCTTGGCGGATAGAACGACAGCTTCACGTTGATGGCTGTGGTGTTGATTTTGCCGATACCCGCTTCCAGCACGAGATAATGGGCGGTGCGCTTCGCGGCCTTCTTGGCGCGGGCGACCTGCATAAAATGGTGCCGTGCGTTGGGGTTGAGCCGTTTGTCTGGCCACGGGAGG
This sequence comes from Rhizobium sp. AN73, assembly GCF_030757975.1. Classification (NCBI taxonomy): domain Bacteria; kingdom Pseudomonadati; phylum Pseudomonadota; class Alphaproteobacteria; order Hyphomicrobiales; family Rhizobiaceae; genus Rhizobium; species Rhizobium sp. AN73. The sequence goes on along the minus strand of NZ_JARWME010000002.1, from coordinate 607,911 downwards.
AATATCTCTGCAGTTCTCATTCATCGACCTCGAACGGCCCGAGGTCGAGATTGAAATTATCGATCAAGCCATCTGCGCCAATCTTCATGATGACGTAATCGCCATAACCAGAACCTCCGGGGCACATGATCTTCGGCACATAGCCATCAATCTGCTTAACGGCTTCCCGGTTTTCATCTAGCAGCGTGTAAACACCCGCATCACAGACTTTGTAGTGCAGATCTGCGGTTGTACCTTCTGGCCATCCTTCTATCTTGCCCGTGTTGAGATCGATTACGGGCTGCCAACTGTCTCCATTTCTGCACGGGATGTTGCCGTCTTCGTCTTCAACACCATTAACTTCGGCATCTTCCCAATAACGGACGCCGCAGTCTGCTTTCAGGTATCGAACACTCTTCGCTACTCCAGTTTTCACAGTGATGCTGGCCATTCCGCTATCCTTTCCTTCTCTCAAACCTCAGACGAATCCATTCCCAAGCCCGCCTGAGCAGGCTTTTCGTCAGCCGTTTCATGATTGCCTCGTCGTTTCAGGCGATCGGCCTTGTACCGATCCGCCGCTTCCTCGTTTTTCTGGCAAAGGTCGTCGTATTTCTGGATGCCAAGCATGAGGGCTCGATAGAGCGCACCGCGTACGTCTTTCTTGCCACTGGACTTGTATTGAAGGTCGAACAGCCACGTCTCAGGGACACCGATGTTATCGGCTACTCGCCCACGGGCAGACTTTTCACGATCACCACGGCCTCGAAATTCCAAGGCCATAAGCTTGTCGTACCAGTCCTTTGCTTCGACTAACGCAGTACTAGACATTTCATCCTCTGAAACAAAATTTACGTTTCGTGAAAACCTATTGTCAGACATTCTTCATCCTTTGTGCGAGGTTGGCGGCGTCAACGGAGGCCAACATGCACAAAGGCTTTGAAACTGATGGAGACGGCGGCACAGATGCCAATCAAACCGCCGTCTCCAGGCCCGCCGCACTCGTCGGGTTCGAACCACTTGCCGTCCCCCTTGCCGCAGTCATCGCAAGGCTGCGGGGGAGGACGTTAGTAAGAGTGCTGGTCGCCCATCGGGAGCGGGATGAAAGCGACCAGCGCTGAGCGTCAGGGGGACGTGCCGCTCAGTTTGGGTTCAATATTGAGCCGCTTTGCTACGAGCGGGTGCTTGTCAAGAAGCCAGCCATGATGGCCATGTTCGCTGTCATCCATGTACTGAAACCACGGGTAATCTTCGAACCACAGGTCGTTCAGCTCGGCATATTCATGCGCTGCCGTCCTGCACTCTGGGTGGACGTAGACGCTGTAGGGATACCCCTCCCAAATACCGAAGGAGTAATCTGCTGGATGACCCACTTCGATTGTCGTGTTGCACTGCTCACAAACATGAGCCTTGCGTACCGACTTGATATCTTTGGAACTGAGATTGCTCATCACTTCCGCCCCGAGAATGCCAGGTGCGCTAGTACCGCCGACACGATGAATGCCGAGAAGAATACCGATGCGTAGATGAGGAGTTGCTGTTGATCAGGGTGCATAGAGGCGATCATGCCGGCCACTCCCCTGTGATAAGAACATCAACCTGATGTGTAACGATCGCGAAAAGACCGAGGGACACGGCAAATGCATCGACTATTGAAAGCGTCGGTACGACCCGCCATCCGGAGATGGCAAACCCTATGATCGCCATCCCAGCCATCAGTCTGCGAACCAGCTTCTTCATGATCAATTCCCCTCACGAATTTCGACCGGCTTCACAGTCCCGCAGTCGTCGCAGAACTTTTCGATCTGGTTTTCAATGGAAAGTGGACGGTGGCACTCGCGGCAGCCGACGTACTTCTGTCGGAACTCGGCACGGCGCGATTGCGTGGCGGCTTCGAGACGGGCGGAGGTCATGGTTTCCTCCATCCGAAAGGCTGCTTGCCGTTCTTGATCAGAACCGCGTCGATACGCTTGAAAAGCTGCTCATGGCTGATGCGCCGGGGAGAACCACGGAAGTCCGCCTTCTCCATCGAGAAGAACCGGTGACCGTGGTAAAGCACGTTGTATCCGTACCGGGACATGAGATGCTTGAGATAATCCAGATCGGTGCAGAAGCCGTTCTCGAACTTCCGAGGCTCGCCGTTCTTGGCAATCCACTCCGCAGTCATTGCGTCTATCGCGCTGCGGTCGTGGATGTGACGGTTGGGGGCTTGGAGTGATGTGTCCATCATGGCCAGCCTCAGAATGGGATGTCGTCGTCGCTCAAAGCGACTTCGAACTCAGTGACGACGGATTTAGCCGCGATGGCCCATGTCGCCTCCAGCACGCAAAAAACAATGTCAGTATGCAGCCTGGACAGCCGCAAAGCTTCGGTTCTTGCACTGTCTTCCGACCAGTGGCGGCAAACCGGCGCGCGCTGGTCAATCCCGTAGACCATCCAGAACTTGCCGAGTTTAGGGCGGATCACGCCCCCGTCAGTTTCGTTGTGCGCCCTGAAAAGCTGGTCGAGAGACACGTCCAGAAGCTCAGCAATCTCTGCAAGTCGATTGGCTTCGGGGTAAATCGCGCCCGACTCCCACTGCGCGACAGCGCCGCGCGTAACGCCGAAATGGTCGGCTATTTCGTTCTGCGTCAGACCGGAAGCAATTCTGGCCTTCTTGAAGTTTTGCGAGAATGTGGTCATGCCACGTTCTCCGGGTGCATCCAGTCTTCCATGGTCACAAGGCCACCTGTGGCAGCCTTGATCTTGGCGATCAGGTCAATGCGCGGTGTGCGCTCTCCCTTGACGATACGCGTGATCGTGGACGGTGCCACGTCAATGCTGGCGGCGAAAGCGACCGGCTTGATGTTGTTCTGGGTGAGATACTGTTCGAGCTTCATGTCGCTCAATTTGCCACATGGCACAATATTGTCAACTGGCAATTTGCCATCTGGCGGTGGATTTCTTTGCCAAATGGAAAATAGCTAGGGAATGGCGAACAGAATCCGTGAAATCCGCAAGAAGCGTGGCCAAACCTTGGAAGAGCTTTCCGAGGCGACGGGCATATCGTACACCCACCTATCGCGCATCGAAGGCGGCAAGCGCGGCTTGAGCCTCGAGAACGTGATAAAGATCGCCCGCAGTCTTGATGTTGAACCGGTCGAGATCACGGACGAGTTCAACCACGAAGACCTTGAACGGGCTGCGGAGCTTCCGTCACTGATCTCCGCAAAGCCGGAAGACGGCGATGTCGAGAACCTGACTATCGTTTCGGGAGCCGGCGGCGGCGGGACGCTTGATGTCGAGTATCGAGACAACGGCCGGTTAGTCGACCCAGCTATGACGGATGGCTTCTGGAGCTTCCCTGAAAGCATCAAGGCTGGGTGGAAGAACCTGGACCACATCAAGGCCCTTCCTGTGATAGGTGACAGCATGGAGCCGACGCTGATCAAGGGATCAACCGTCTTCATCGACACCAGTTACACATACCCAAACCCAGAGGATGTCTATGCCTGCGACGTGGGCGATGGACTAGTCATCAAGCGGCTCAAGCTCGTACCTCGAAGCGACAAGATCTTGGTGATTTCCGATAACACCGAACGGTACGGACAACCTGACGAGCTTCTCCGAGAAGAAGTCCGCGTGTACGGCCGCGTTGTTGCATGGTTCCAGTGGAGAGGATGATGACGCGGCCCCAACCTCCCCGCGAACGCGCCGCCCGTGCGCTGTGCCGCTTGAGCGACGTGCCAGAGAACACGAAGTTCGACGGACGGCCAATGTGGGAAAGCTTCCTGCCAGAGGTGGACGCGGTGCTTGAGGCGGTGTTTGGCGCGGATGAGCTTGCGGCTATGAAACGCGAAGAAGGATCAGATTGATGGCAAAGGCACGCGATCCGATTGAAGAGATTATCGAGGTTATGGCCAACATGCAGGCGGCCAACAATACGGCGTTGATTGCTCTCGCAAAGACACTTGAAGATGCCGGCGCAATGAAGGTGAAGGACTACAAGAAAGCCCTTCTCCATGCAGCACAAGATCTCGCACATAACGGCGCGCTCGGCCCGTCTGCTCTCTTGGAAGACCTGGCAGAGATGATGAAACGTGACGAGGTGAAGAAGCAGTAACGGGACGCATTTCAATCAGGTCACTGTGCCACACGTAGATTGAAATTCATGGACTCTAAACGTTTTGCGTGTTTTCTTTAATCGTGGCTGCACCGCGGTCGGGTTAAAGGGGATCTGACAAACGAAATGCCAAATGGGCTTATCTCAGAGCTGGAACTAACAGCAGCTAGAGGAGACATCCATCCGGCAGAGTTCAGTTTGTTGATGGACAAGACTGTGGACATGGTGCGTCATTTGCAGAAGCAAATGCCGAATGACCCGACTGTTCAGAGCCTGATTTACTACCTGAGCATCGCATCTGGCCGAGCGAACCGGCTTTCGAGAAACGAAACCACGCATCTTCTCCTTGATGCAGCAGACGCGTTGCGGATTCTCTCGGAGAAGCTGGCTTATCGATAAAACGGGACGAGGTGAAGAAGCATTGAGCGAAGAGACAGAGCTAACAAGTGAGATGTTCAGGGATCAAGTTTGGCAGCGCTTTGAAGGGCGTAGTGAGCCTGTCACAGTCTCTGATCTCGCACGCCTTTATCGATCGGTTCTCGTCATCCACGATGAGCTAATGACCGTTACAGACATCGCGCTGAACCAGCGCCGCCTCAGCATGCCTGAAATAATCCAAATGAAGGAACATCACGCAGAAATCATCAAGGTGATCAGCGAAGGATTGATTGATCTCGACAAGCGGATTCCAGAAGATGAATGAAAAAGTTGTCCGCCCCAATATTCCTTCTTGGAGAGACCACACCTTGAGAAACCTCGAAGATACGTTCTCCTTGCCCAACGGCGGCGATGGTGGCAATAATGGCGGCATGGATGGACGCATAGCCAAACTTGAAGCCGATATGGAGTACGTCAAACGTGACGTATCCGAACTGCGCACCGATATGCGCGATGTCCGAGACAGGGCAGTAAAGATCGAAGAGCGAATGGCGACGAAGACGTTTGTGTTTAGCGTCTACGGAATCGTGAGCGCATTGATTGCGGCAATCACCCTTTTCCAAGGCCAGATACAACAGTTTCTAGGCATCGCGACTGGAACACAGTGACCCGCTCCGGCGGGTTTCTTTTTGCTCTGGAAATGGAAGAGATTTCCTTTATCTCCCGTTGCTACCAATTACCCTCAGAGCAAGAACCTTATAAACAAATAACCCTTTAGAAATTCAGCTTTATAGATTGGACCCGCAGATTTGCGACCCAATTGACCCGCAGATTTGCGACCCAAGGCATTATTCGAATGGCAGACGGATGAAGTAGCTGTTCGATTTTCGATGTTCCCTGACCACGATCAGGACGCCCTCGCCTTCCAGCTCCGCGACTGCTCTCAAAACCTTGTCCTCGGACATGGAGAGCCGCTTGGCGATTTCCTTGATCCCGTACCAGCATGACTGGTCCTGCCCGTTCATCCGCTTCGCCAGCCAGTAGCCGACGCGGAAGGCGCGATCCGATAGCGCGTCCATCTCACAGATGAAATCGAGCCACTTTCGCCGCTTGTCATAGAAGGCTGCGGCTGCTTGGCCGTCGTCATTGGTTTTTAGCATGACCCTTTGTGCCATACGGCAATTATTTTTGCCAGATGGCATTTTGCCACTTGTCATTATTTTTGCCATGTGGCACAAATAGTCATCAGCAGCGACGAAGAAGCCCCCGCCGATCTCGCTGCCACCACAAGAACCGGAGATGACGACAGCATGGAAAAGCACATTGAGCTATTGGAGCAGGCAAAGGCCCACTACGCAGCGGACATGCTGTTAAAGGATATGCATCTGGGGCTTTTGGCGCGTGTCTTCGCATGGGCAAAAGACAATGAAACCATCCTTCGCAATCCATTGGAGCGCGTGGAGCATCTCCACGAGGGCACCAGAAGAGATTCCGTGTGGACGATGGACCAGATCAATACCGTTCTCACGAAAGCCGCCCCACATATCCGGAACGTGGCCTGTATCGCTCTATGGACCATGCAGAGGCAGGCCGACATACTTTCAATGCCTATGATAGCTTTCGACGGTCAAAGAGTATCAATTAAACAGGGGAAGACAGGCGCGCGCGTGCGCATAACCGCAGCGCCGGCAATCCTGCCAATATTGCAGGATGCAAAGGAAAACAGCCGCCAGCGCGTCTTGGTGAACTCTTTCGGCCAGAACTGGACACCGAGCGGGTTCAAGTCTTCATGGCGCAAGGAAATGGCGCGTCTGAGCATCAAGGGGGTAACGTTTCACGATCTGCGAGGCACCGCCATCACCTACGCCTATGCGCATCTGGACAGATCACATGAAGACAAGGTTCAGCTGATCGCTGAGATTTCCGGGCATTCTCGGGAGGAAGCGGAGGGGATTATTCGGCGTCATTATTTGGCTGGACAGGAGGTCATTGACGCCATCAGCAAGGGAACGCGCTAGCAACAAAAAGTAAAATGCGCGACATGCTGTAAAACGCATGTTTTTGAGAAATCACATAAAGTATTGAAAAATAAACGAAATACTGGTGCCCCCGACAAGGTTCGAACTCGTGACCCCCTGATTACAAATCAGGTGCTCTACCAACTGAGCTACAAGGGCAAGCCAGTGCCTTGCCAACTATCAGATTCTCACTTCGTGTAAAGCAAAAATTGACTATACGCCGTTGGGAAATTTCTTTTCCACACGGTGCCTGCGGGTTGGGATCGTCAAGTTGCGGCGAAAAGCCCGTAAAATAAGCGAAGTATTTACGCGATAGAGCTAAATTGGCGATAACTCATAACAATCCCATCGGGAATAACGCATCCAATGCGCGCAAGCATACAGAAAATACAGCTGACCGGTACGATCGTCATCGCGGTGACTTCCATCTTGCTGGCGACCCTTGCCGCACTGCCGAGCGTTTCCAATTATTTACGCTACCGGACCAATGCCCAGCAACTCAACCGCTTCGAAACCGCTCTCCAGTCCGCGTGGCTGGTATCGGCAGAGCGTGGTCCTGCCAATAATTTGATGGGAGCGTCTTCCCCCGATGCAACGCTGATCGTAGGGCTTGCCGCGGCACGCAAGGCAACGGACGACAAGCTGGCGGAACTCGAAACCTCCTTTGCCGCGGAAATCAAGGCGCAGCCCGACCTCGCAAAATCGCTTGTCGACACCCGCCAAAAGCTGGCGCAGTCCCGAGCGGCGGTGGACCAGGTTGCAGCAATTCCGGCGTCTGAACGCAGCTATACGGCAATGTCCAACGCAATTCTGTCGATGTTCAAGGCGGCAGACAGCGTCAACCTGCTTCGCGGCAAGACCGCGCGTGCAATCATCAAGGTCACGCCCAATGTGGCGATCGACATCGCCATGACCGGAACCGCCGGGGTAATGCGCGACAGGATCGGCCGCCTCGGCTCTTACGTGATCATGAGCATGCGGGCGAACAGGCAGGACAGGCTGAGCTTCCGCGCAAAGTTCGACACGGAAATGCAGAGCCTTGCGCTGCTGAGATCATCGCTGACGAACTACACCGCCGCTTACCTGTCGACACCGCGTGTCGATGCGGCGTTTCGCGATCTTGAAACCTTCTATTTCGGTCAGGCGCTTCCCTACGCGCAGAATACGATAGCGATGGTGGTGCCATCCGCCCAGCCGAGCGTTCGCGAATTCTCTGAAAACTACATTCTCGGCATGCGGTCATCCGGCACGCTGCGCGACCTTATTCTCGCCGAAACACGGGCCAGGATAGAAAAGAACAAACAGCAGGCGCTGATCTATGGCGGAGCGTCTCTCCTCCTCGCCTTCATCGCGGTTCTGGTACTGCTGCGGCTTGCATCGGTTTACAGAACGGCGCTGTTCCGACCCATGCAATCCGTCCGGACGCAGATCGCGGCGATCGCCGCCGGCGATCTTTCCGAAGCCCTGTATCAGGACAAGGCTGCCCCCGAAGTGAAGAAAATGTTCCAGGAACTGGATTTCCTGCGCGAGCAGCTTCGCCAGAAGGAGGAAATGGAGAAGCAGCAGTCCGCCCTGGCCGAACAATTACGCACACTCTCCGAAACCGATGCCTTGACCGGCGTGTCCAATCGCCGTGCGCTTGAAAAAACCGTTCGCGCCATATTGAGCGGCGAGGAGCAATACCAGTCGCTCGGCGTGATGATTGTCGACATCGACCACTTCAAATCGATCAACGACCGTTATGGCCACGCCATGGGCGACCTCGCGCTGCAAAAAACGGCTGAACTTTTAAGAGGCGCATTGCGCAGACACGATATTCTGGCGCGTTACGGCGGCGAGGAATTTGTCGTCGTGCTGCAGGATGTCAGCCATGCCACGGCAACGTCAACCGCTGACCGTCTGCGCCGCCTGATCGAAGCCCAGATCATCGATGAACAGAGCGGGCTGTCGCTCACGGCAAGTTTCGGCGTGGTCTGGCAGGAAGCACGCGCGATCAAGAACTGGGACGAGCTGATCGCGGTTGCCGATGACCGGCTCTACGAGGCCAAGCGCGCCGGCCGCAACCGGGTCTGGGCGACCTATTTCCCGAAGGTCGCCAACGGATAGGCCGCACCGAGATTTTACCGGACGCTAGATCAGGTCCAGCGTCATCACAACCGGGCAATGGTCGGAGGCCTTCGGGCGGTCCCAGCCGGTGCGCGGGTAACGCTCCACCTCCTGCCCCGGCGGAAAAATGGTGCGGTATGGCTGGCCGGCGCGAATGATCTCGGGAACCCTCGTCGCATTGATCTGCGCAAGATGCGGGGAAAGCCAGATATAATCGAGCTGGCAGAGATGCTGCTCCTGCGGCCCGCGCGAATGATAAAGCGTCCAGCGATCCATGACGTCGCGCCGCATCATCGGATTGCTGACAAAATCATCCGCCGTGAAGATATCGAGCGCGCTGCGCTCCTCCTTGACCGGCGTGAAGGTATAGCCGTTGCGCCGATCTCCGGAAATCGCAATGCGCTCCTGATAGTCGTTCATATCGCCGCAGATGGCGAAATTTTTGTTGCGGGTATTGCCCGCACCCCAGCGGTTTTCGATGATCCGGCGAACGGCCAGGGCTTCCGCCTCGCGGATCGGCATGGTGGCGAGCCGCGCATCGACCGGGTCGCGGGAATTGGTCATGGATTTGAAATGCGTGACGTAGAGCGTCAGCGGTTTGCCGCCGATCCTGAGATCGATTTCCAGACAATCCCGTTTGAAAATCTTGTCGTCGATCTGGTTGGTCGCAGCCAGCGCAGGAGTGAAGAGATCCAGATTACGGTAGGTCAGCGCCGCATGGCTCTTGATGTCGACGACCTCTATTCTATCACCGTCTCGGGTCTGCTCGCGCATGACCACGGCAACATCGATGCCGCGGCTGTCATTGCCCTCGACCAGATATTTCTGCAGGTAGCCATTGCCGACCATGCGGTAGAGATAGCCATATTCGAAAGCCTGCAGCGCGGCCATGTTGTCGACTTCCTGCAGGCAGAGAATATCGGCATCCGCATCCGCAATGGCCAGCGCCGAAAGCTGCCGCGTATCGTCGGTGGAAGAGACGGCCCGCGCGCTTTCCAGCGCCTGATAGGTCGCCTCGTCGCGAATGTCGAAAAGCTGGATCGCCCTGTCGCGCCGCGTCTGGTTGCGAAAGCCGGTGAAATCGAAACGGGTCAGCAGGTTTTCGATATTGAAGGTGGCAAGCCGAAGCGACATGGTTCATTCCTATTGCTGGAACGGGAGCTTAGCCGCTCCCGCCCCGCCTCGCCAGTGGTCTATAGACGCCAGGCCGCACGAATTGCCACCGGCAGCCGGTCTCCAATGGCCACCGCTTCCCGGGAATAGGCCCGGAGCGCCTGCCCGTCCGGCAGATCGAGACGCAGGGAATAACGCTCGCCCTCATAAAGAACCGAGGTGACAGTGCAGACAATGCCTTCCGCATCCTGCACCACATCCTGCGGTCGCACGAGAATATCCGCCTTCGACGATGCCGCCGCGCTATCCATCACCGACCGAAGTGCGGCCCAGTCGAGATCGCGCGAAGCGCCTTCCGGCGCCGGCAGGTTGAGAATTGACCCCTGCCCCACCAGCGAGCCAACGAGCCTGCCCTCCGGCCGCGCATAAAGCTCGGACGGTGGCGCGACCTGTAAAAGCTTGCCCTGCGACATGACGGCGACATCGGTTGCCAGCGCCATGGCTTCGGCCTGATCGTGGGTCACATAGATCATCGTCGCGCCGGAGCGGATGTGGAACTCGCGAAACGTCTCCTCCATCTCCTGCCGCAGATGCCGGTCGAGATTGGCGAGCGGCTCGTCGAGCAGCACGACATCGGGTTCGGTAACAAGGCAGCGGGCCAGTGCCACGCGTTGCCGCTGGCCGCCGGACAATTCGGCGGGGCGGCGATCCGCAAAACCTTCGAGACGGACGGCTGCCAGCGCCTGGCGAACCTTCTCGTGATATTTCTCGCCGGAAATGCCGCGAACTTTTAAGGGATAACCGGCATTGTCGGCAACCGACATATGCGGCCACAGCGCATAGGACTGGAACACCATCGCCATGTTGCGCCGCTCCGGCGGCACCATGTTTCCCGCGTCGGCCAGCACCCGCTCGCCGAGCAGGATGGAACCATCCGTCGGTTGCTCGAAACCGGCGATCATGCGCAGTACCGTCGTCTTGCCGCAACCGGAGGGGCCAAGCAAAGCCAGAAACCCGCCTTCACGCACGGTCAGCGATACATCGTCGACGGCAGGCTTCGAACCGGCCCCAAAGCTTTTTGTCAGACGATTGAGGATCAGTTTCGCCAAGGCACGACTCCTTTCGGCAGATAGCGCCCCAGAATTTCGAGCAGCAGCATGAGGAAAATCACCATGATGACGACAAGCACCGAAAGCGCCGAGGCGAGATCGAAGCTACCGCTGTCATCGAGGTTGTAGATGAGCACGCCGAGCGTCTGCGTGCCGGCGGACCATAACAAGGCCGATACCGTCAGTTCGTTGCAGGCGATCAGGAAAACGAGGATGACGGAGGCACCCGCCGCAGGTCCGACCAGCGGCAGGATGATATCCTTCAACCGCCGCCAGAAACCGGCGCCGGAAAGCCGTGCCGCCTCTTCCAGCGACGGGTCGAATTGCAGGAAGGCGCTGACCATCGGCTTGAGGCTGACGGCAAAAAAGGAGGAGAAATAGGCGAGCAGAATGATCCAGATCGTGCCGTAAAGTGTGGCGCCGAGCAACGGGATGGGCGCCGCGAAAAGCAGCACGTAGGATACGGAAATCACCACGCCCGGCAGCGCATAGGGAATATCCACCAGCGCCGACAGCAGGAACATGAAGCGGCTTTTGCCACGCACCAGAAAATAGGCGGTCAGAACTGTCACCGCCAGCAGGCAAAGTGATGTAACCGTCGCCAGAAACAGCGAGTTGCGGAAGGCCGTGCGGGTCACGCTCTGCCGGTAGAGCAATTCCTCATAGGCATGCATCGTCGCGGTCTTGAGGCTGAGCGGCACGCCATAAGCGGGGGCCAGCGAGCTTGCGACCAGCGCGGCGAGCGGTGCCACCAGCATGAAGAACAGGACGAGCCAGAGCACAAATTCGGCCGCCGGCCGCCAGCGCGAAAGCCGGAACGTTGCCGCCTTGCCGGAAAGACCGATGATGCGATAGTCCCTCCCCTTCATCGCCCGTTCCTGAAGCGCAAGCCCGGCCACGGAGATGATGGCGATCATGGTGGAGAGAATGGCGATATCGCCGAATGTGCTCGCACCGAAACTGGCAAAACGGCTGTAGATCAGCGTCGGCAGGGTGAAGATCGACGCCGGAATGCCGAGGATCGCCGGAATGCCAAAATTGCCGACATTGGAAACGAAGGAGATCGCCGCACCAGCAATCAGCCCCGGCGTCGACAGCGGCAGGATGATATCAAACAGCACCCGGCGTGGCGAAGCGCCGGAAAGCTTGGCGGCCTCGATACCGTCCTGTGGCAGGGCCAGCAGACCGGCACGCAGCGAGAGATAGACAAGTGGCGCATGCTGCACGCCGAGCAAAAGCGCAATACCCGCGACGGAATAAAGCGGCTGCGGTGAACCCATCGGAGGCGCAAGGCCAATCGCCTTTAATAGTGTGCTCGACGGGCCGGTCATGCCGATCCACGACAGCGCCGTCACCTGCGGTGGGATCATCATCGGCAACATGAAGAGGAAGCTCAAGATCGACTTGCCGCGTATGTCGCAGAGCGTCAGCGCCAGCGCAAAAGCGCCGCCGATCGCCAGCGAAATCAGCATGCCGAAAAACGAGGTAGACAGTGTGTTGAGCGCCGCATTCCAAAGGGCGGGATCGGCCAGAAGGCGCCATATGTCACCATTGAGTGACGAAACGATGCCGGTATAGGCAAGCCGCCCGAGCGGCAGGGCGCTGAGCGCGAAAACGACGCTCACCACAAAAGGAAACAGCCAGCGCGGCTGGCTGTTTCCATAGACATTTGAACGGGACATGCCGCTATATCAGCCCTTGGAGCCGAAGATGTCGGAGAAGGTCTTCAGATCCTGCTCGGAATTCTTGAGCGCGTCTGCGGCATTGAGCGGCAGAACCTTGAGCTTGTCGCGGGCCGGGAAACCTTCCGGCATGCCGGCATCGGCGCGAGCGGGGATGTAACCGAGCTTAACGAAGCCCTGCTGGCCCTTTTCCGAAAGCACGTAGTCGACGAACTTCTTGGCGGCTTCCTCGTGCTTGGTACCCTTGAGGATCGCGACCGGCTCGGTGACGGCCGATACGCCCTCTTCCGGGAAGACGAACTCAACCGGTGCACCCTTGGCCTTTTCGCGGATCGGCATGTAGTCGACAACCACACCATAGGCCTTCTCGCCTGAAGCGACAGACTTCAGCACCGCACCGTTGCCGCCGCCGGAGATGGCTTCATTGGCCTTCAGCGCCTTGTAGTAGTCCCAGCCGAGATCCTTTACGGCGGCCAGCGTCTGCGCATGGATAAGAGCTGCACCCGATGTCAGCGGGCTCGGCATGGTGACCAGACCCTTGGCTTCCGCCTTGGCCAGATCCTTCCAGCTCGTCGGCTTCATCGCAGCGGCGGTGTTATACATGATGCCTGTGGTGATGAGCTTGGTGGAGTAATAATAGCCATCCGCATCGTAGAGCGAGGCGTCGATGTTCTTCGCTTCCACAGACTTGTGGGCGAGAAGCTGGCCAGCCTGCTTCATACGCTCGAGCGTCACGGTGTCGGCGATCAGCAGCACGTCGGCGACCGGATTGCCGGCGCTGATCTCGGCCATCAGCTTGGCCATGATCTTCGGCGTTCCGTCACGCACCCATTCGACTTCGATACCGGGGTTGGCGGCCTTGAAGCCATCAACGGTCGCCTGCGCATCTTCGTTCGGCTGGCTGGTATAAAGCACCAGATCGGCAGCATTGGCGGCGGTGGCGATGAAGCCGAGCGATACGATGGCGGTGAAAGCGGAAAGCAGCGTTTTCATAGGTCCAGTCCCTTTTGTTTCGTGGGACCGCTAAACCATGCCTGCATAACATGTATGTGACAGGCAGGATTTTAAGGGTGGTATCTCTGTAGCCAAGGTGGAGATCGGGGCTTACCCCCCTCTGCCCTGCCGGGCATCTCCCCCTCAAGGGGGGAGATCGGCAAGAGGCACGGTCTCGCCGACCTCAACGTTCGAGAATGAAGTGACGAAAGAGCGTCTTGCTGATCTCCCTCCTTGTGGGGGAGATGCCCGGCAGGGCAGAGGGGGTAACGCCGTTCCCTCCGCCGTTGCCGAGACCACTATCAAATCGCCGGAACCACCTCACCCGACGTCGCCTGTGCCGTCGCGATCAACCGGCCGAGACGCATCATGCCTTCCTCGATCATCGCCTCGTTGGCGCAAGAGAAGCTGATACGCAGCGTATTCGTGCCGGAGCCATCCGCGAAGAAGGCGCGGCCGGGAACGAAGGCGACCTTTTCCGTGGCGATGGATTTCGCCAGAAGTGCGGCGCCATCCATGCCTTCCGGCAGCGTGACCCAGATGAACATGCCGCCCTCAGGCTTGGTCCAGCGCGTGCCCTTCGGCATGTATTTGTCGAGCGCGGCCAAGATCGCATCACGGCGCGCGCTGTAAGCGGCCTTGATCTTGGCGACTTGGCTGTCGAAACCGCGCGAGGCGACATGCTCGATGGCGATCTGGTTGATGGTGGAGGAATGCAGGTCGGCAGCCTGCTTCATCAGCACCAGCTTGCGGATAACCGGCGCAGACGCGACGATGTAACCGACACGAAGGCCGGGTGCGAGGGTCTTGGAGAAGCTGCCGCAATAGATGGTGCGGGTATTCTCGATGCCGCCCGAGCGAGCGATATCCAGCGCCATGATCGGCGGAACTGCTTCGCCATCGTAACGCAGCGACTGGTAGGCAGCGTCCTCAATGACGGCGATATCCAGCTCGTCGGCCAGCGCCAGAACCTTTTCGCGGCCGGCAAGATCGACAGTTTCCCCGGTCGGATTGGAGAAATCGGCCGAGAGATAGGCAAACTTCACGGCACCACCGAGCTTGGCTGCGGTTTCGCGGTAAGCCTCTGGCGTGCGGTTGCCGCCGGGGTTGAGCTGATCGTAATTCGGCTCATAGGCGTTGAAGGCGGAAAGCGCGCCGAGATAGGTTGGCCAGGTCACCAGCGCCGTATCCTTCGGCGACAGGAACAGCTTGCCGAGATAGTCGAGGCCCTGCTGCGAACCGGAAACGATGAAAACGTTGTCGGCGGTGCATTCGATGCCGATCTCGGCCATCTCGCCTGCCAGCCACTCGCGCAGCGGCTTGTAACCCTCGCTGACAGAATATTGCAGCGCCGCGTTGACCTGCGCGCCGGAAAAAATATCCGCATAAGCCTGCTGGAATTCCTCTGCGGGGGAAGAGAGCCGGGTCCGGAATGCCGCCGGCAAAGGAGATGATATCGGGTTGCTCGAGCAGCTTCAGCAACTCGCGGATTTCAGACGCCTTCATGCGCGAAGAGCGCGTGGCGAAAATTTGTTCCCAATCAAGCATGGGTACGTTTCCTCTTGTGTCGTTTTTATGCGTGCATCTTTACAGAAATGTCGATACGTCAGCAATACTGACTTATCAGTTTTTCATATTATTTCTGCCTCCCTGCACGTTACCCGCATTTAGGCCCGTTTTCGGCGGACAAAGCCAAATACACCCTCCCGCAAAGCTTCACAATCTCACCTTTGCGATTGACGCGGCAAGGTTTTCCGGCTGGATTGCGGGCGCGTCGCGAAGCAGCGAAAGCATTATGGGAGTTTGACAACATGCTGAAAAATATCGACCCGGCGCTGAATGCCGATGTTCTGCACGCGCTGCGCGCCATGGGTCACGGCGATACGCTGGTGATCTCCGACACCAACTTCCCTTCCGATTCGGTGGCGCGCGATACGACGATCGGCAAGGTGCTGCGCATGGACAACATCTCCGCCGCTCGCGCCATGAAGGCGATCCTGTCGGTATTGCCGCTCGACACCCCGTTGCAGCCCTCGGTCGGCCGGATGGAAGTGATGGGCGCACCCGATCAGCTGGAACCGGTACAGGCCGAAGTGCAGAAGGAAATAGATGCGGCAGAGGGAAAATCCGCCCCCATGTACGGCATCGAGCGCTTCGCCTTCTACGAACAGGCCAAAAAAGCCTATTGCGTCATCACGACAGGTGAGACCCGCTTTTACGGCTGCTTTCTCCTGACCAAAGGCGTCATCCCGCCGGGCGAATAAGATCGAACGACAAAATGGGCCGGGCGCTTCACCCGTCATGACAATTTCAAGTTGTTATGGCAAAAACTTCCACTGGGTTTGCAAAACCAACCGGAGGGGTGAGGTATCATGACACAATATGTCCTGGCGTTCTGGAATGTCGAAAACCTGTTTGCGCCGGAGGGATATCCGGCGCGGGAACCGTGGATTGCCGAGCGGCTGAAGAACGATCTGAAAGGCTGGACCGAGGACCTGTTCAAAACCAAGATCAGGCAACTCGGTTCGATCATCCGGCAGATCGGCGGTGCCGGGCCTGATCTGCTTGGCGTCTGTGAGGTCGAGAACCGTTTTGTTCTGGAGACGCTTGCGGAACATCTGAACGACCTCATGCCCGAGCGCGCCTATCGCGTGGTGCACGCCGATTCCAGCAAGGACCAGCGTGGCATCGATACCGCATTCATCTATGACAGCAAAAAGCTGCTGATCGACGAGAACGAGATTTTCAGCCATTTCGTGATGCGCCGCACCGGCACGCGCGACATTACCCAATGCACCTTCATCACCAAGGGCGGCCGTCAGCTTATCGCGCTGTCAAATCATTGGCCATCACGTTCCGGCGGCGCTGTGGAGAGCGCCGGTTTTCGCATGACCGCCGGCGAAACGCTGGGTTACTGGCACCAGCGGATCAGGGAAGAGAAAGGCAACGACATCGCCGTCGTCGCCTTCGGCGATTTCAACGACGACCCCTCGGATGCATCGCTGCGCTACCACGCCAATTCCACCCGCGAGCGCGACGATGTCGAAAGCTCGCAATCGGCCATGTTCTACAATCTCACCTGGAATTATCTGCGCCAGTCGGTGGTGGATTCAGTCGGCACGGCAAGGACGATCTACGGTACGCTCTATTTCAACGGCGACGCCAACATCTTCGATCAGATCCTCGTTTCCCGATCGCTTCTGAGCGGTACGAGCGGCTTCAAGGTGCGCGAAGAAACCGCAAAAATCGAAGCCATTGCCGCCATGGTCAGCCATAGCAAGAACGAGGGACCGATCCGTTTCGGCCTATCGAAAGGCGATGCGGTCAAAAACGTCAATCTCGGCGGATTTTCCGATCACTTCCCGGTTTCCGTCATCATCGAGGAAGACGACGCCATCGTGTGATCAAGCGCAAGCCGCCTCCCTGATAGGGCGTGCGTCACCAAAACAAACAAAAAGGCCGGAGCTCTCGCCCCGGCCTTTCTTTTTCCAATCGATAACGAAGCTTAGTTGACAGCCTTGTCGACCAGCTTGTTCTTGCCGATCCAGGGCATCATGCCGCGCAGCTTTGCGCCGACTTCTTCGATCTGGTGGGTGTCGTTCATGCGGCGGATGCCCTTGAAGCGGGCGGCGCCGGAACGGTATTCCTGCATCCAGTCAGAGGTGAACTTGCCGGTCTGGATGTCGTGCAGAACGCGCTTCATTTCAGCCTTGGTTTCGGCAGTGATGATGCGCGGACCGGTGACGTATTCGCCCCACTCGGCCGTGTTGGAGATCGAGTAGTTCATGTTGGCGATGCCGCCTTCATAGATCAGGTCGACGATCAGCTTCACTTCGTGCAGGCACTCGAAATAGGCCATTTCCGGTGCGTAACCAGCTTCGACCAGCGTTTCGAAACCGGCGCGGATCAGTTCAACGAGACCGCCGCACAGAACGACCTGTTCGCCGAAGAGGTCGGTTTCGCACTCTTCCTTGAAGTTGGTTTCGATGATGCCCGAACGGCCGCCGCCAACGCCGCAGGCGTAGGAGAGAGCGAGTTCAAGCGCATTGCCGGAAGCGTTCTGGTGAACGGCAACGAGGCAGGGAACGCCGCCGCCCTTCTGGTATTCGCCGCGAACCGTGTGGCCAGGGCCCTTCGGTGCGATCATGACGACGTCAAGCGATGCCTTCGGCTCGATGAGGCCGAAGTGAACATTGAGGCCGTGTGCGAAAGCGATCGCTGCGCCGTCGCGGATGTTGCCGGCGATGTCGGCCTTGTAGATGTCGGCCTGCAATTCGTCAGGCGTTGCCATCATGAGGAGGTCGCCCCACTTGGCGGCTTCAGCAACGGTCATGACCTTGAAACCATCGGCTTCGGCCTTCTTGACGGTCGGCGATTCAGCCTTCAGAGCGATGACGACGTTCTTTGCGCCGGAATCCTTGAGGTTCAGCGCATGGGCGCGGCCCTGGGAGCCGTAGCCGACGATGACGACATTCTTGGACTTGATGAGATTGAGATCGGCATCACGATCATAATAAACGCGCATTTTATGGTCCTTCCCTAACGCTTGTCTCTGTTGTGTGGGCCGGAACTTCAGGCGACTTTGCCGCCCAGTTCCGAATGTACCTTTTCCGTGCCGTAGAGTGTCAGAAAGGCGACGACCGCCTTCTTTGCCCGGGCGGAAAAATCCTTTTCCGGCGCCTCGCCCAGCAGCATGCGCACATGCAGATCCGAAACGATGAGGCCGTAAAAACTGCGATACGCCTCTTCGGCGTCATCGAAACGCAGATAACCGGAGCGGCGACCCGCTTCGATCAGTCCGCGGGCGCGGCGGTCGATCTGGCGACGGCCACGCTCCAGCAGCAGATCGCCGAGCTTCGAACCATCACGGCTCGCCTGCCCGATCGCCAGACGGTTGAGCGCCAGCGACACGTCGCCCGCCAGCACGTCGAGCAGATCATGCGCGAAAACCTCGAGATGATCGGCAAGCTGCGGCGCAGACACGCGATCGCCCGCCTTCTCGAAGGTGCGAACCTTGCTCTGCTGGAAAGTGATCATCGCGGCCAGCAGGCCGTCCCGGTCACCGAACCACTTATAGAGGCTTTCCTTGGAACAGTTGGCGGCGCGCGCAAGGCCCGATGTCGTGAGCGCTTTCTCGCCACCTTCGACCAGAAGACGCAATGCCTGATCCAGAACGGCGTTCTGGCGCGGCGAAAATTCCTGCGCTGTGATCGGGTCGGAGGCCACGTCTTTCCACTCCAGAGGCTCGATTAATGTACCGTACGGTACGGTTCGAGCGCCATTTAAGCGGAGGCAGCTTGTCCGTCAAGCGGATTCTTCAGAGGGAGGTGAGAATTGACGCGATGCGACAGTTCGATGCGCCGCACCATGACGCAAGGCGGGTGCGGGCAGTCAGTTTTCGACGTCAAAACGGCTTCTCGCCGTGCGTATTGCATCGTGATTGTCGAGCGCCCATTGAATAACAACTTTGAGCGGCGCGTAAAGCGATGTGCCGAGCGGGGTGATGCTATATTCCACACTCGGCGGTTTCGTCGGAAAAACCTGCCGGTGAACATAACCTTCGCGCTGCAGGTCGCGCAGCGTCTGGGTCAGCATGCGTTGGGATATGTCCGGCACCATGCGTCGCAACTCGCCAAAACGATAGGGCTTTGATGCGATCGCCCCCAAAAGCAGGGTGGACCATTTGCCGCCCATCTGGCTCATGACGTCACGCACGGGGCAATCGGCGAAATTCGTGACAGAAAACACCAACCCAAACGCCTCCTCCAGTGAGTTTTCCTGCCGTGTGGGCCTGACAATGTTCATCAGCATGGTTCCCTTTTGGTAACGATCCGCCAAGAACCTGCCTTCTTTACAACTTTTCGGCAATTCCTATTTTATAGCTGCTCTCTTTTTGAGACCACCGAAAGGATAGAAATATGAGCAAAATTCTGGTGACCGGCGCCGCCGGACAGCTTGGACAGGCCGTCATCCGCCACCTCCTCGAAACCTACCGGGTCCCGGTGGGCGACATTGTCACCGCCAGCCGCGATGTATCCCGGCTTTCCGCGCTTGCCGAAAAGGGCGTTGAAGTGCGGCGGGCGGATTTCGACGATCCCGCATCGCTCGACACGGCCTTTTCCGGCGTAACGACCCTGTTGGTCATTTCCACCGATGCGCTCACGGTTCCCGGCCTTCGTCTCAGACAGCACAAGGCCGCGGTGGAGGCAGCCGCAAAGGCCGGTATCCGGCACATTGCCTATACCTCGATGCCAAACCCCGCCAAATCGCTCGTCAGCTTCGCGCCCGATCATCTGGGGACGGAAACGGCGATCAAGGCAAGCGGCCTGCCCTACACCATCCTTCGAAATGCCTGGTATTTCGACAACCATCTGCACGGCATGCCACAAAATCTGAAAAGCGGCCAATGGTTCACGGCGCGGGGCAATGGCAGGTTCGCCGATATTTCCCGGGAAGACTGCGCCAGTGCCGCAGCCGCCGCACTGCTGAAACCGGCTGAAAACAGGATCTATACCTTGACCGGAGCGGAAACATCGACAGCCGACGGGCTGGCTTCCCTCATAACCGAGGTGACGGGCAAGCCGCTTGCCGTGGTGCAGGTAACGCCGGAACAGCTCAAACAGGCAATAGCGGCGACGGGATTGCCGGAAATCATCGCTGGTATGATCGCCTCCGCCGACGCCAACATCGCAGCCGGCAACTTCGATATCCTGACCAGAGACTTCAAAACACTAACGGGGGCAACACCGCAATCAGCGGCAGATTTCTTCAGGGCGCATAAACCCGCTCTGCTCGGCTGAAATTTCGGCCCGCGTCTTTGAAAACATCTGCCCCCGGATCAAGCCCCGAGGGCCGATGGCGGAACGGCCTGCTCCGCCGCAATAACGTCACGCGACGGCGATAGTCCATAGAAGCGGCTATATTCCCGGCTGAACTGCGAGGGGCTTTGATAACCGACGCGATGGCCCGCCGTGCCAGCGTCCAGCCGCTCCAGCAGCATCAGCCGCCGTGCCTCATGCAGCCGCAACTGCTTCTGATACTGAATAGGCGTCATGGCCGTGATCGTCTTGAAGTGGTGATGGAAGGACGACACGCTCATGCCGATATGTTCGGCGAGATCCTCGATGCGCAGCTGGCGCGCGAAATTCTCACGCAGCCAGGCAATGGCGCGGGCGATCCGGTTACCCTGGCTACCCGCCGCGACAATGTTCATCAACTGCCCGCCAGCCGGTCCCGTCAGGATTCGGTAGAGGATTTCCTGCTCGATCAGCGGCGCCATGGCTGCAATGTCTGCCGGACGATCAAGCAAGCGCAACAACCGGATGGCCGCATCGAGAAGCTCCGGCGTGGCGGCGTTGACGACGATGCCGCGCTGCCCGTTCACCGGCTCCGCAGGCGGATCGATGGGCATACGGCGCATGAGATCGAGCAGCTTTTCGTTGTCGATCGCAAGTCCGATGCAAAAATGTGGAACCTCCTTGCTCGCCTCCACCACACGCCAGGTCACCGGCAGGTCGACCGAGGTCAGGAGATAGTCGCCCGCACCGTAATTGATGGTATCCGTTCCCAATTGAACGCTTTTCGACCCCTGGATCACCATTGCGAAACAGGGGCGGTAGCTGCCGTGGCATGGCGCGCTGGGAACAGTGCGTCGGCTGATGCCGAGGGATTCGATCGCCGTCTGCACCTCGCCATCGCTGATGGCATGTCGCGCGGCGATGGAGGCGATCTCCTGATAGAGATTGAACGGCAAGGACATAGGGGAAATCCCTTAAATGAAGG
The DNA here is from genome assembly GCF_030757975.1 of Rhizobium sp. AN73. Taxonomy (NCBI): domain Bacteria; kingdom Pseudomonadati; phylum Pseudomonadota; class Alphaproteobacteria; order Hyphomicrobiales; family Rhizobiaceae; genus Rhizobium; species Rhizobium sp. AN73. The sequence goes on along the minus strand of NZ_JARWME010000002.1, from coordinate 586,652 downwards.
AAAATATGCGTTAGTTGACCCTTATCTAGAAAGCCAGCCGACTTCCGCAAAGAGTGCACCGGGTATTTTTTTGCAGGATCGTGCAAAAAGCTCGGAGGATCGCTCTAACGTCTCTCAACACTTCCATTGCATATTCCGCCGTCCCCAACTCCCAAAAGGATATTTCAGATGGCTATTGCAAGAGGTTATGCTGCGACCGACGCGTCGAAGCCGCTCACCCCGTTCACCTTCGAACGCCGTGAGCCGAACGATGACGACGTCGTCATCGATATCAAATATGCCGGCATCTGCCACTCGGACATCCACACCGTCCGCAACGAATGGAAGAACGCCGTATTCCCGATCGTTCCCGGCCATGAGATCGCCGGCGTCGTAAAGGCGGTCGGTTCCAAGGTTACCCGGTTCAAGGTCGGCGATCACGTCGGCGTCGGCTGCTTCGTCGATTCCTGCGTCGGCTGCGCCACCCGCGACCTCGACAACGAGCAATACATGCCGGGTCTGGTCCAGACCTACAATGACGTCGATCCCTATACGAAGACTGCCACCCACGGCGGTTATTCCGACTCGATCGTCGTCAAGGAAGGTTATGTCCTGTCGATCCCGGACAACCTGCCGCTCGACGCTTCCGCACCGCTTCTGTGCGCCGGTATCACGCTCTACTCGCCGCTGCGCCGCTGGAACGCCGGTCCCGGGCAGAAGGTTGCGATCGTCGGCATGGGTGGCCTCGGCCACATGGGCGTCAAGCTTGGCGCCGCCATGGGTGCAGATGTGACCGTACTGTCCCAGACGCTGTCGAAGAAGGAAGACGGCCTGAAACTCGGCGCGAAGGAATATTACGCCACCAGCGACGCCTCGACCTTCGAGAAGCTGGCCGGCACCTTCGATCTGATCATCTGCACGGCAGGTGTGGCGATCGACTGGAACGCCTATCTCGGCCTCTTGAAGCCCAAGGGCAACATGGTCGTGGTGGGTGCGCCGGAACATGCGATCCCGGTCCACGCCTTCTCGCTCATCATCGGCGCCAAGAGCCTGTCCGGTTCGATGATCGGCTCGACCAAGGAAACCCAGGAAATGCTGGATTTCTGCGGCGAGCACAACATCGTCTCGGAGATCGAAACGATCAACATCCAGGACGTCAACGAAGCCTATGAGCGCGTGCTGAAGAGCGACGTGCGTTACCGCTTCGTCATCGACATGGCATCGCTCGACGCCTGATGAATGGATATGCGGGAGCAAGCTGCTCCCGCTGTCGAAGAAGGGCGGGAAGCCATGCTTCCCGCCCTTTTCTTTGTCCACCCTGCCCTCAGGCTTCGTCCTTCAAGGTCTCTTTCTGGGTAATCAGCCGCGCGCTGTGCTGGCCGCTGAGGTAAATCCACAGCCAGCTCCAGGCGACGGCAAGCCGCGAGCGCGTTCCGATCAGGAAGTAGATGTGGGCAAGCCCCCAGATCCACCATGCCAGCACGCCCTTGAGCTTGAATCTGCCGAAATCGATCACCGCCGCGCGTTTGCCGATCGTCGCCAGATTGCCCTGATGGCTGTAGCGGAACGGCGATGGTGATGGCTGGCCCGAGAGCCGCGCCTTGATGACCTTTGCCACATGGGCGCCCTGCTGTTTTGCCGCGGGCGCAATGCCCGGCACCGGCTTGCCATTTTCCTGATTGACGGCGGCGGTATCGCCGATAACGAAGATATTTTCGTCATCTTCCAGATTGAGATGCGGCCCGACAACGGCGCGTCCCGCCCTGTCGGCGCTGGCATTCAGCCACTTGGCAGCGGGAGAGGCCTGCACACCGGCGGCCCAGACCACGGTGCGGCAGGGATAAAAGGTCTCACCCACCGTCACGCCCTCATCGGTGCAGGCCGTTACCGGTGTGCCGAGCAGAACCTCGACGCCGAGCTTTTCGAGGGCTTCCTTCGCATAGGACGAAAGGTCTTCGGTGAAAACCGGCAGGACGCGCGGGCCTGCCTCGACAAGCAGCACGCGGCTCTTTCTGGTATCCACATTGCGGAATTCCGGCGGTAGCGCCTTGTGGGCAAGCTCGGCGATCATGCCTGCCATTTCCACGCCCGTCGGGCCTGCCCCGATGATGACGAAGGTCAGCTGCGCCTGCCGTTCGTCTTCATTGGTGGCGAGTTCGGCACGTTCGAAAGCCAGCAGAAGACGGCGGCGGATCGTCGTCGCATCTTCGAGCGTCTTGAGACCGGGTGCGGAGCGCTCCCACTCGTCGCGGCCGAAATAGGCATGGCGCGCGCCGGTGGCCAGCACCAGCGTATCGAAACCGATGGTTTCACCTGAACTTAAATGTACGGTCCGCGCCGCCCGGTCCACACCGTTCACCTCCGCAAGCAAGGTCGTCACTTCCTTGCGGTCGCGGTAGAGGTGGCGGATCGGCCAGGCGATTTCGGATGTCGCGAGAGCCGTCGTCGCAACCTGATAAAGCAATGGCTGGAACAGGTGATGGTTGCGGCGGTCAATCAGTGTAATGCGGACAGGGGCCCCCTCCAGCCCATGTACCAGTTGCAAACCGCCGAAGCCTCCACCCACGACGACAACATGATGTTCTTGCATATGTCTCTGCCTTCAAAAGCTCGCGCACGGAGCATGCGCTCGCTAACTATAGGCAAAAAAATTGACTTTGGTTATGAAATAGCCTGACCGCAGGCGCGACAAAAACGCCGGACTGTTTCAGCCATGCCATATTCCAGCGCATCCGCCGTCAGCCCGTGGCCGATCGAGACCTCCGCCAGATATGGTATGCGTGTCATCAGCTTGGGCAGGTTTGCGACAGTCAGATCGTGACCGGCATTGACGTCAAGCCCGAACGCTTTGGCATGATCCGCCGTCTCCCCGAGCTTCTCCAGAAGCGCGTCGCCCTTTTGCGGATCGTCAAAACAGCCGCCATAGGGACCGGTATAAAGCTCGATGCGGGCAGCACCCGTCTCAGCCGCCAGCTCCACCGCTTCGCGCTCACCATCGCCATCGGCAAAAAGCGAGACCCGCATGCCGCCAGCCTTGAGACGTCCCACCACTTCTTTCAGGAAAACGGCGTGTTTCCGGAAATCCCAGCCATGGTCGGACGTCGCCTGTGACGGATCATCAGGCACCAGCGTCACCTGTTCCGGTTGGGTCTGTTCGCAAAGAACGAGAAAATCCTCGGTCGGGTAACCTTCGATGTTGAATTCCGCTGCGGGGAAACTGTCATCGATGAGCGCACGCAGCACCGGCAGGTCCGAAAAGCGGATATGGCGCTGGTCGGGACGAGGGTGTACAGTCAGCCCGCTTGCCCCCGCCGCCAGTGCAATATGCCCGAAATGCGCGACATCCGGCCATGGAAGATCGCGACGGTTGCGCAGCATGGCAATTGCGTTCAGATTGACGGAAAGTTTTGCGGGCATGGCATCGGGGCTCCGGTTCGGAATTGACATCCTGTTTCACGCAGGTTGACGCCGACCGCAAGGAGGCCGATAAAATTTTTTAAGGATACGGGAACGAAAGAAGGCAATACACGTTACGGTTCTCATGCAGCGTTCGGCAAAATGTCTTGATCAGAAGGCATGTTCGTGGCGGGGAACAAATAACGGATGCCATAAAAAGCAGGCACACTGTCAAAAAGCGTGAAGGGGGAAGCAATGCAGGATGGCAGGATGCCGTTTGAACACGGCGACGAGGACAAACCCAATCTAAGGATCAGCAGCTTTCTACCGGATGTGAGCTTGCCTTCATCCCTGCCCGCCGAACCGGTCCCCATCGCCGACATGGCCAACATCTTCGGAGTAACGCACCGGACCCTCCATTTTTACGAGGAAAAGGCACTGCTGACCTCGAAACGCATCGGCCAGATGCGGGTCTATTCCCACCGCAACGTGCAGCGCATGGCCGTCATCAATGTCTGCCGCGAAGTCGGCATTTCCGTCGCATCCATTACCGATATCATGGAAAAACTTGTCCGTTCACTTTCACAGGATGAGGCAGACGACATATTTCACGACGCGCTGCGGCAGCGGAAGAGGGAATTGACTGCCGAGCGGTCCACCCTTCAGCGTCAGGCTCAGCAGATCGAGGAACTGCTCGTCACCGACACCGATATGGACGGCTTCGACGGCACCGAGCGGGGTCCGGCCAAGGATATCGCGCTGACCGACACCGAGCGGAAATGTCTGGAACTGATGGCAGAGGGTTATGCGCCGGTGCGGCTCGCCCGCGCCCTTGGTCTTTCAGGCAGCGACCTCAACATGCTGGAGGCGAAGATCATCGGCAAGTTCAATGCCAGCAACCGCTTTCAGGCGGTCGCCAAGGCGGTTCTGCTCGGCGTCATCCGCGCGTGAGACAGAGCATTTCCAGGAAAAGTGCGTAGCGGTTTTCCGTCCGGACAATGCGCAAGCGCAAAGAGATAGAGCAACGCTCTATCTCAGCGAACGATGGTCAAAGTCTCTGCGGCGCGGGTAATGGCGGTGTAAAGCCACCTTTCGCGCGAATCGCGGAAGGCATAACTCTCGTCAAAGAGAACCACATTGTTCCATTGCGAACCCTGCGCCTTGTGCACGGTCAGCGCATAGCCGAAATCGAACTCGTCATAACGCTTGCGGGTGGTCCACGGAATTTCCGTTTCCACATCCTCGAACGCGGCCTTCAGCAATTTGATCTTGGCTGCACCACGATCCATATCGTCGTCTTCGGGACGGATCATCAGGTTGATGCCGGGTTTCACCGTTTCGCGCGAAGAGCTCATGACCTGCCAGAGCGAACCGTTCAGCAATCCCTTGGCCGGATCGTTCCTGAGGCAGACCAGCTTGTCACCAGACTGCGGATAGTCGGTCGTGAAGCCCTTCAACTCGCGAAGCCTCTGGTTATAACGGCGGCGAGTGCGATTGGTGCCGACAAGCACCTGATCGGCATCGAGCACGAGCGACTGCGTCACCTCGGATTTGGAGATCACCTGTGCAGCGCCGTAGTCACCGCGCATGATCTCGCGGCCTTCGCGCACATCCATGGCAAGATGGATGATGGGGTTATCCTTGGCCTGTCGATGGATTTCGGACAGCAGATAATCCGGCTCCTGCTCGGTGAAGAAACCGCCGCCCGAAACCGGTGGCAACTGGCCGGGATCGCCAAGCACGAGGATCGGCGTACCGAAGCTCATCAGATCCTTGCCGAGCTGCTCGTCCACCATCGAGCATTCGTCGATGATGATGAGTGCTGCCTTGGCGAGCGGGCTCTGGCGGTTGATGGAGAACATCGGCGCGACCGAGGTCTTGCCGGTCTCTTCGTCTTCCACCGTTTCTTCGCCGCGCGGGCGGTAGATCAATGAATGGATGGTGCGGGCGTTGGTCGCCCCGCGCGAGCGCAGCACCTGCGCCGCCTTGCCGGTGAAGGCCGCAAACAACACTTCACCGTCGACATTTTCCGCGAAATGTTTGGCAAGCGTCGTCTTGCCGGTTCCGGCATAACCGAACAGCCGGAAAACCGGCGTCCGGCCTTCCTTAAGCCAGCGGGAAACAGCCTTGAGCGCTTCGTCCTGTTGCGGTGAAAATAACATGCGCCCTCATCGCAGGATTCGAGCGTCATGCGCAACAGAAAAAGAACGAAAGATGAATCATGCCGCCAGAATGCGGCAATAAAACACGGCTGGTTTTTAAACCATGGTGGGTATCATGCCGCGCATGAAGATATTGATTCTCGGTGCAACAGGTTTCATCGGTTCCGAAGTGGTGCGGAGCCTTCACGGCAAACGCCATACCGTGACCGGACTGGCGCGTTCCGTCGCCCATGCCGAAGACAAGTGGCCTTTCGCCAGCTGGGTTTCGGCCGATCTTGCCCGCATGACCGGCGCTGCCGACTGGGCGGCACTCGTGAGCGACCATGACGCCATCGTCAATTGCGCAGGCGCGCTTCAGGACGGCCTGTCGGATGATCTTGCCGCGACGCAGGAAAAAGCGATGCTGGCGCTTTACGAGGCAGCGGTGAATGCGGGCGGCAAGCTGCTGATCCAGATATCGGCCCGGACTTCCGGAGCCGCATCACGCCTGCCCTTCCTCGCCACCAAACGCCGTGCCGATGCGGCGCTCGCCGCAAGCGGCCTGCCTTTTGTCATTCTCCGTCCCGCGCTGGTTGTCGGGCGCAACGCCCATGGCGGCACCGCGCTGGTGCGCGCGCTTGCAAGCTTTCCCTTCGTGACGCCCCTCGTTAACGGAAAGATGCCCGTACAGACTGTCGCGGTCGAAGATGTGGCGGCAGCCGTTTGCGCCGCAATCGACGGCCAGATCCCGTCGGGCAGCGATCTCGAACTTTCCGCAGATGAAGTGCTGACATTGCAAAACGTGGTCCATGCGCACCGGCAATGGCTAGGCCTTGCCCCTGCCCCAGCCATAAATCTCCCGGCTGCCCTCACGCGCCCGGTCGCCCTTGTCGCAGATATTGCCGGGACGCTCGGCTGGCGGTCGCCGCTGCGTTCGACGGCCATGACGGTGATGTCGGAAGGTATCGTGACCGAGAACAACGCACCAGCAGGGACATCATCGCTCAAGACCCTGAAGGAAACGCTGGCCGGTCACCCTTCCGGCGTACAGGATCTGTGGTTTGCCAGATTATATCTACTGAAACCGCTTCTCATTCTGTGCCTGTCAATTTTCTGGCTGCTGTCCGGCCTAGTGCCGCTGCTGAATATCGAGCAGGCGGCGGCGCATTTTCTGCCCTTCATGCCACAAATCCCGGCCGCTGCCCTCACGGTCACCACCTGCCTCATCGATATCGCCCTGGGCGTCACGGTCCTGCTGCGCCCGCTTGCCAGAAAAGCGCTCGTCGCCATGCTGCTGGTCACCGCCGCCTATCTGACCGGCGGCAGCCTGCTGGAGCCGGGTCTGTGGTTCGATCCGCTAGGCCCCCTCGTCAAGGTCCTGCCCTCCATCGCACTGACACTTGTCGCCCTTGCCACATTGGATGAACGCTGATGACGCTTGAAGAATTGCTGCGGCTCGCCCATGTCATCGGCGCAACCGTGCTGTTCGGCACCGGTGCCGGCATCGCCTTCTTCATGGTAATGGCGCGGCGGACGGCAAACCCGGCGCTGATCGCCCATGTTTCGGGCACGGTCGTCATCGCCGACACCATCTTCACCGCCACGGCCGCAATCATCCAGCCGGTCACCGGCTACTTCCTCGCTCGCGTCATCGGCTGGCCGCTGAGCGAAGGCTGGATCGCCCTTTCGCTTTGTCTTTATGTCTTCACCGGCATTTTCTGGCTGCCGGTGGTGTGGATCCAGATCAAGCTGCGCGATATCGCCCGCGACTGCGTAGCGGCAGATGAAGCCCTGCCGCCGCAATGGTTTCGCCTCTACCGCATCTGGTTTGCCTTCGGCTTTCCCGCATTCTTCGCGGTTCTCGGCATCATCTGGCTGATGCTCACCAAGCCGGACATTGCCCTGTTCGGTTGATGCGCCTCAATTGACCGCCTGTCTTTCGACAAGCTGCGCCAGTTGCTCGGCAACCGTGTTCCAGCCGTCGAAGAAGCCCATCTCCGCGTGCTTATCGCGATCCCCGGGGTTTCTATGCATGGCATAGGCCACATATTCCATGCCTTCAGGATGATCGCGAAAACTCATCACGGCGGTGAGGAACGGGCGTGCGGACGGGCGAAAGCCTGCCGTCAGCGCATCGGTGAAGACCAGACGCTCCTCATTATCCACCGCCAGAAAACATCCGCTGATATGCGGGCCGAATGCCGTGCCGTCCTCGCTGTAGCGCGTCTCGAACGCGCCGCCGGGAAAAAGCTCCATTTTCTCGACACGGCATTTGCCGGGATGCGGCACCCACCATTGTTCGAGACTGGCCTTGTCGACCCACGCGTTCCAAACGAGCCGGCGTGGCGCCCTTATGACCCTTGAAATCTTCAGATCGAGATCGGGATTAAAAGTGTCGGTCATTTGTCATTCTCCCCTTTTCGTGAGGTCCTGTCCTGTTGCGCCATGACGAACTGTTCAAGCCGGTCCGTCCGGCCCTCCCAGATGGCGTGCTGTTGTGAAAGCCAGCCCTCCAGCATGGAAAACCGCTGTTTCTCCAGCGAGCAGAGCCGCACCCGGCCCTGCTTGCGCGTCACGATCAACCCCGCCCCTTCCAGCTGGCGGATATGTTTCATGAACGACGGCAGGGCCATGGCGAAGGGCTCGGCAAGCGTGCCGATGCTCGCATCCCCGCCCCCCAGCCGCAGAAGCACGGCCCGCCGGGTCGGATCGGCAAGGGACTGGAAGATACCGTCGAGTTCATCTGAATAGTTTTCCACAAGGCTAACTATCACGACGAAACACTTAGCTCAATGGGTAAGTTTAAAAATCGCAGAAATCTTACCGTAACAGGGAATAAAGCGGGACCTTGCGGTGTCTCTTGATGTGCTGGCGGCAAAAGCCGCTCGAACCAAGGAGGATATGTCCATGAAGATCCGCTTTATCGTTCCCGCCCTTGTTCTGGCTTTTGCCGGAACGGCCTATGCGGCCCCCGCGGTCGAAACGGTCAAGACCGCCAAAGGCAATGTGCTTGCGGGCGAAAAAGGCATGACGCTCTACACTTTCAAGAACGACAAGAAAGGCGTATCCAATTGTTATGACAAATGCGCCACGAACTGGCCACCGTTTTTCGCAGCCGCTGGCGACAAGGCCGAAGGCACCTATTCCGTCGTGACACGCAAGGACGGCAAGATGCAGTGGGCAAAGGACGGCATGCCGCTCTACTACTGGGCCAAAGACATGAAAAAAGGCGATGCTACCGGCGACGGTATGAACGGTGTATGGGATGCCGCAAAACCCTGATGGCATGAATGGCAAGACGCGGGGGAGCCTCTCCCCCGCAGCCGGCAGCTTCGAAGCGGAGATGCTGGCGCTGATACCCATGCTGCGGCGTTATTCCCGCAGCCTTTCCCGCTCCGACGCCGATGGCGAGGATCTTTTGCAGGACTGCGTGGAAAAGGCGCTGACCAACAAAAGACAATGGCACGGAACGGCTTTAAAATCATGGGCTTACACGATAATGACGAATCTTTATCGCAACCGCCACCGCGCTGCGAAACGTCACCCGTCCGAAAGTCTTGATGGCCATGAAGAGATCGCTGTTGCCGATACGCTCGGCGACACGCTGGAGAACGACCGGCTGCACGGCGCTCTGGCACTTCTTTCGCCCGAAATGCGGGCGGTGCTGATGCTGGTGACGGTGGAAGGTTACAGTTATCAGGAAGCGGCAGCGACATTGTCGATCCCCGTGGGCACCGTCATGTCGAGACTTTCCCGCGCCCGCGAAACACTTCGCCAGCACCTGGCGGCGGACAATATCATTCCCCTGCGGAGACCACGATGAAAAGGCTCGATGCCATAACCGAAGACGACCTGCACGCCTATGTCGACGGGCTTCTTTCCGACGACGACCGCGCGGCTGTCGAGGCGTGGCTGACCGAGCGGCCGGAAGAGCGTGAACGTGTCGCCGACTGGAAAAAACAGGCTGAAACTCTGCGAAATGCATTCGCCGCCTATGCCACCGAACATCCGCATGACACTTCGATGTTTATCCCCAAGACAGGCTCCGCATGGAGGCTGAAACCGGTTCTCCTGCGAACGGCGGCCGTGTTGCTGATCTTCGCAGCGGGCGCTGCAGCCGGCAGGCTTGTGCCATCCTCCCCGTCCACGCCGCAAGACGTGGTTCTGGCATCGCAGACGACGGACATCCCCGCACAGGCGAAATCCGCCTATCTCATCTATGCCAGCGAAGTGCGTCATCCCGTCGAAGTCGGAGCAGAACAGCAGCCGCACCTTGCGGCATGGCTCGGCAAACGGCTCGGTTATCCCTTCGCGATCCCCGATCTTTCCAAACTCGGATACGACCTTGTCGGCGGACGCCTCATTCCCGTCAGCGGCAAGCCCGGCGCGATGCTGATGTATCAGGACAAGACCGGCCGCCGGGTGACAGTGCTGATCGGCCGCAACGAGGAAAACCGCACCACCAGCTTCCGTATGGCCAGCGCCGATGGCGTCGAGACCTTCTACTGGATCGACAATGAACTAGGCTACGCCGTTTCCGCGGAACTGACGCGCGACGAGGTGCAGAAGATCGCCGAGGAATGTTATCGCCAGTTCCCGGCCTGAGAACAGCTATTTCAGCATCGGCCAGAGGCTGATGACCAGCAGTACGGCCATGGTGATGTTGAACCATTTGAGCCGGACGGGCACGGACAGCCAATCGCGAAGGGCGGAGCCGAAGCCCGCCCAGGTCGAAACGCTGGGAAGATTGACGGCGGCGAAAGCCAGGCCGACGATCAGGACCGTGAGGAAATATTGCCCCTCACTGGTGTAGGTCGCCATCGCCGTCACGGCCATCACCCACGCCTTGGGATTGACCCATTGAAACGCGGCGGCAGCAAGGAAACCCATCGGCTCCGATGCGGCAGAACCTTCGCTCAGGCTGCGGGAGGTGCCGATCTTCCACGCGATCCAGACGAGATAAAGCCCGCCTGCGAATTTCAGCCCCGTGTAAAGCGCGGGCACCGAATGCAGCAACGCGCCAAGCCCGAAGCCGACGCCGATCAACAGCGAAAAGAACCCCACCCCGATGCCCAGCATATGCGGGATGGTACGGCGGAAACCGAAATTCACGCCGGAGGTAAAAAGCATCATATTGTTCGGGCCGGGTGTAATGGAGGTGGTGAAGGCAAACAGCACCAGTGCAGCAAAGGTTTCGACAGTCATGATCTCTCCTGTAAAAAGACCCTATCCGCCGAACCACCATCAAACCAGCCAGCCAGGCCGATAGGCGAGGTCAAATTTTTTGATGGGTCGATCCTTCCCTTGCCGGGTTTGAGAAGTCGGAACAAAGGGCTATTGTTCCCTCAACAACCGCTGGAGCGAACCGATGTTTGACGACATACCTTCCGTCACCCTGCCATCCGGAAAAGAGGTTCCAGCCCTTGGCCTCGGCACCTGGAATATGGGCGAGATGAGATCATCGGCTTCGCAAGAGGTTGAGAGCATCCGCAAGGCGATCGATCTCGGCATGACGCTGATCGACACGGCCGAAATGTATGCCGATGGCCGATCCGAAGAGGTGGTCGGCACGGCGATCGCCGGCCGCCGCGACGAGGTGTTTCTGGTCAGCAAGGTCTATCCCTGGAACGCCAGCGCCAAAGGCACGGTGGAGGCCTGCGAGCGCAGCCTCGAAAGGCTCGGCACCGACCGTCTCGATCTCTACCTGCTGCACTGGCGTGGCGAGAGCCCGCTCGCGGAAACTGTGGCGGCTTTCGAGAGGCTGAAAAAGGAAGGCAAGATTGGCGACTGGGGCGTCTCGAATTTCGATGTCGATGACATGGAGGAGCTTTTCGCGGTTCCCGACGGCAAGAATTGCGCTGCCAATCAGGTGCTTTACAACCTCTCCCGGCGCGGACCGGAGTTTGCACTCCTGCCCTGGTGCCAGTGGCACAGCGTGCCGCTGATGGCCTATTCCCCGATCGAGCAGGGTCGTATCCTCAACAACCACGAACTCATCCGCATCGCCAAGGCCTATCAGGCAACCCCGGCGCAGCTGGCGCTGGCATTTCTGCTGGAAAGGGAGGGCGTCATCGCCATTCCAAAATCCGCCAGCGCTGCCCGCGTGGAAGAAAACCGAGGTGCCACCGATCTTGAAATCACCGACGAGGACTGGGCCGCGCTGGATGCCGCCTTCCCACCGCCGACACGCAAGACGTCGCTGGAAATGCTTTGATCTAACAGAGCGTTAAGAGACTTTTCGGAATCAGGTGCGCAAGCAGCTGAATCAAAGTGTGAGCGCTGAAAGCCGACCCTCGGGGAGCCGCTGCAACGGCCAAAGACGGCGCGGCAAACCGCGCCGTCAGTCTTCAAAACAAGCAGCGCCGAGTTATGGTATGCGGTGCTCATATTCCTTTTTCAGCCCCAGCCACGTGTCCCAGAAAGGTCCCGGTTCCTTTTCCTGAAGACGGGCGGCAAGAATATCGAGATGCGCATGCCAGCCGGCACTGATATTGAGCTTGGTCGTACGGTCCTCCGCCAGCCGTCGATGGATCAGTGTCAGAAGCACTTCCTTGCCCAGAGCCTGAAGCTCGATTGACACCTCCGCGCCCTCACCCCAGGTGAAGACGAGGCGATGCGGTGGAACAACGGTGATGATGCGCGAGGCCATCCTGTGCTCTTCGGAAAACCCTTCCGGACGGCGGCCCGGCGGATCGGAAAGCTCATCGTTGCGCCAGACAAGTTCGAACGGCGCATCGGGCGCAAGCCGCATTTCACCGGATGCCAACCAACGGCGGCGAAGGTCGCTTTGTGTCAGATAGGCCCACACACGCTCGATCGGTCCGGGCAAAACGCGTTCGATCTTCAGGGTCGCCGGTTCGACGAGCTGGCCATAGGTGTCAGACATTGCAATATCAGCCATTGTCATTTCCTCCATCTGCAGGGGATTTCCCCTGATCATCCTCCCTGAGCATCTGCTCAAGAATATCGAAGCGGCTGTTCCAGAACCGCCGGTAGAAATCCAGCCATTCATGCGCCTCTGCCAACGGTTCCGGCGCAAGGCGGCAGACATGGGTACGCCCCCTCACCTCGCGGCGGATAAGCCCGGCATTTTCCAGCGCCTTGATGTGCTTCGAGGCCGCAGCCAGCGATATGTCGAACGGCGCGGCCAACTGGCTCACCGTTCGCTCGCCACGGGATAGATCGCGCAACATCGTGCGCCGCGTCGCATCACCAAGCGCATGAAAGACAGTGTCGAGGTGTGGAACAGATAATTCAACCATGTTGTTGAATATAGATTGCCAGTCCGAAAAGTCAACCATATGGTTGAATATAAATCCAGCGAATGGAAACGGGCTAGAATGGCTACGACAAACCGCAGGCCGAACGGCTGACAACAGTCGAGCTTTCGGGACGGAATCGGATTTGGGGAAACTTTATCGCCAACCGGGTACTCTTTGAAATGTAAACGTCGAGGCACAAAGAGCGAAATATGGGCGCGGGTGCATATCAGCACACAAACATGCTAATAATCATAATCGCATGTAAATAAAAATGTGACATTGATTAAATTACGTGAGTTCTATTTACGAGAGATCAACCCGTATACGTGAATATACTGGAATACTCATCAGGATCACCAGTATTATGATCGGGAAATATACCAACCAGATGCAAGCAGCCATCCTTTTGGAAGGCAACATCACCTCCTCACCATTGCCAGATCTGGTCAAGCAGTTCCAGACCGTGTTCAACCGGCTCGGCATCGGCCTGACGTGCCCCGCAATATCTCCGGCTTATGTGCAGATGTTCGGGCCGAACGATCTCCAGATCGCTATCGAGTTCATGGCGCGGCCGGCGGATCATGGCGTTTTCGCTCCCACTCTTGGCTCGCCGATCTCCGTCATGCTTGTGCCCGATGCCGCAGAGCGGATCCGGCGCCACAAATCCCATATACTGGTCTATGTCCAGCACGGTGTGTTTGGCGGAGTGATGCAGGAAAAGGGTATTGCGGACCTGTTCAACCAGATCGGCATGCACCAGCCTGGCCATTCGCTTGCCGAATTTCTCGAGCGGATCAGGGTCCTGTCGATCGCCTGCGAAACGATCTGCGCAAACACGCAAGCAGGCCTTATCCACTGGACGCAGAGCAACATGGTGTTTCCTGCGGAGAGTTTCACGACATTTGTGGAAGAGCCGATAGGCCCACTGACGGTTCATCCCCGCATTTACAGTGAAACGTCGTCGCGGGGCACTACGGAACAATGCATCGGCATCCACACCCTGGGGGCCGCAGACTACATCGGGCGGGAAATCCACATGGAAGCCGCGCCGGTTCCCTGGACGGAGCTATATGCGGGCGCCCTGAGTTTCATCAAAATTGCTACCCATAAAAACGGATACATTATCCCCGATAACGACACCTTCGGGGTGGAAGACGATTCCGTTTCCTTCCGGGTTCGCCATGTCGAAGCAAAATCCGGACAAGGCTTGCCGGATCACTACCAACTAACCCTTCGCTACTCCCGTGAACATGGCTATACGACGCAGGATGCCAAACGCCGGCTAACGGTTCCGGGTGGTGTCAACGGCGTTGAACAGCTGATCGGCACGGCAACGCCGGAAGCACGGGCCGAGCTTCGCAAAATGCGCGAAAGCGAGGCGCTGGCCGAAGGTATCGGCGGCCGTCTCGTCGTGACACGACCTGCGGATGAGCCATCGCAGAACCCCGGCCGTACCGGAAACGCACGCATCATTCCCTTTGGAAAACGCACAGGACTGTAGTTGGGAAAACGACAAGCCCGCGACGTAGCGCGGGCTTGGATAATTCCGGGGCATTTGCCTCGTGTGCGAAGATCACATCCCCTGCGAACCACGGTTCATCGCCGCAATACCCGTGCGGCAGATCTCGATCAGGCCGAGCGGCTTGATGATGGCCACGAACTGGTCGATCTTGGACGACTTGCCGGTGATTTCGAAGATGAAATGCTCGACTGTCGCGTCTACGACCTTGGCCTGAAACGCATCGGCAAGGCGCAGCGTCTCGGCGCGGGCCTCGCCCGAACCGGCAACCTTGATGAGCGCCACTTCGCGCTCGATCGGCCGTTCCTGCCCGAGTTCCCGGGCGCGGACGGTGAGATCAAGAACCCGGTGCACTGGAACGATGCGTTCCAGCTGCGCCTTGATCTGCTCCAGCACGATCGGCGTGCCGCGCGTTACGATGGTGATGCGCGACAGATGCGCTTCGTGTTCCGTTTCCGAAACCGTCAGGCTTTCGATGTTGTAGCCCCGACCGGAAAACAGGCCGATGACCCGGGCGAGAACGCCCGGCTCGTTGCTGACGAGAACCGACAGCGTGTGATTTTCGACGGCAGCCGTTTCCTTCTGGATGAAATAGGCGGAGCCGGTGGGTTGTAGGTGTGCGTTCATGTCCTTTTCCTCTCCCGGCTCAGACTAGCTGACGGCCCTTGGCATCGATGGCGTTGGCAACAGCTTCATCCGTCGCCTCATCCGGCAACAGCATCTCGTTATGGGCTTTACCAGATGGGATCATCGGGAAGCAATTGGCGAGATTGGCGACGCGGCAATCGAAGATGACCGGTCTGTTGACCGCGATCATCTCGGCGATCTTGTCGTCCAGTTCCTTCGGATCGTCGCAATACATGCCAACCGCGCCATAGGCTTCCGCCAGCTTGACGAAATCAGGCATGGCTTCCGTATAGGAGTTGGACAGGCGGTTGCCGTGCAGCAATTGCTGCCACTGCCGCACCATGCCCATATACTGGTTGTTCAGGATGAAAATCTTCACCGGCAAACCGTACTGGATGGCGCAGGACATTTCCTGGATGCACATCTGGATCGATGCGTCACCGGCAATGTCGATGACCAGGGCTTCAGGATGCGCGACCTGCACACCGATGGCCGCCGGCAGGCCGTATCCCATGGTGCCGAGACCGCCCGATGTCATCCAGTGGTTCGGCTCCTCGAAGCCGAAGAACTGCGCCGCCCACATCTGGTGCTGGCCGACTTCGGTGGTGATGAAGGTCTCGCGTCCCTTCGATGCCTCATAGAGCCGCTGCAATGCATATTGCGGCATGATGACATCTTTGGAGTTCTTGTAGGCGAAGGAGTTGCGGGCGCGCCAGCGCTCGATCTGCGTCCACCAGTCCGCCGTCTGCGCTTTTTCCGGCTTCTTCGGCAGGGCACGCCACAGGCGAACCATATCCTCCAGAACATTGCCGACATCGCCGATGATCGGCACGTCGACACGTACGGTCTTGTTGATCGAGGACGGATCGATGTCGATGTGGATCTTCTTGGAATTCGGCGAAAACGCATTCAGGCGTCCGGTAATACGGTCGTCGAAACGCGCGCCGATGCAGACCAGAACGTCGCAATCATGCATCGTCATATTGGCTTCGTAGGAACCGTGCATGCCCAGCATGCCGAGCCAGTTCTTGCCGGAAGCCGGATAGGCGCCGAGGCCCATCAGCGTCGAGGTAATCGGGAAACCGGTCAGCTCCACCAGCTCGCGCAGCAGCCTTGTGGCAGCCGGGCCGGAATTGATGACGCCGCCGCCGGTGTAGAAGACGGGCTTTTTCGCCTTGGACATCAGTTCGATGGCCGCGTGAATGGCATTGAGGTCGCCCTGAACCTTCGGCTTGTAGCTCTCATGCTGGATAGCGGCGGAAGGCGGCGTGTAGGTGCCGGTGGCGAACTGGACGTCCTTCGGGATATCGACAACGACGGGGCCGGGACGACCCGTCTGCGCAATGCGGAAGGCCTCGTGGATGATGCCCGCCAGCTCGTTGACGTCCTTTACCAGCCAGTTGTGCTTGGTGCAGGGGCGCGTGATGCCGACGGTGTCACATTCCTGAAACGCGTCGGAGCCGATCAGCGATGTCGGAACCTGGCCGGAGAGGCAGACGAGCGGAATGGAATCCATCAGCGCATCCTGCAGCGGGGTTACCGCATTGGTGGCGCCGGGACCTGACGTGACGAGCATGACACCGACCTTGCCGGTGGAGCGGGCATAACCTTCGGCGGCATGGCCGGCACCCTGCTCATGGCGCACGAGAATGTGCTGGATCTCTTCCTGCTGGAAAATCTCGTCGTAGATCGGAAGCACGGCACCGCCCGGATAACCGAAGATGTGCTCGACACCGTTGTCCTTCAGCGCCTGCAGAACGATCTCCGCACCAGTCATGCGATTGCTGTTTTCCGTATTGTCCTTATCCGTCATTGCCTGTTTCCATCCCGCTTTGGCTTTGGATATCGAGGAGCCCGAGGGCCTGTTTGAAGACATAAAAAAAGGCCCCTAGAGGAGCCTCGTTCAGCGCATGGGTGCTTTCGCCGGATGGTTACACCATCCTGCCCATGCGCCGTCCCACCACGATAAGTACGTTAAGATTTTTCATGGGGCGGAGTGTTAGCCAGAAAACCCCCAGCCGTCAACGCATATTGCGGAAAAAATCGGCGGCGGTTTATTTTATTGCTCGAAGTGGCCTTGCGACGAAATTTTCGAACGTAAACGGTACACATGTTGTTAAATATAATCTTTTATGATCGAAGACGCAGATACTGCCCGAACCACCGCGATCATCCGCATGTAACGGGATAAGACGTGAATAACGACGAGTTTCATAAAGCGTCCCGCATGGACGACAACGAGCGGCGAGCAGGCGAACAGCCGGCAAACCGCATGCTGGGCCGCGTCATAGCCTGCAACGGCGCACATGCGACCATATCCGCCGAAACGGAACCCGGTTCCACCGATGTCTCGCAACTCTGGTCCGTCGGGCGCCTGATCTCCATCGAAATGGGAACGAGCAGGGTCGCCGCGCTGGTATACGCCATGCGTACCGGCGAAGAACATTGGTCGTCGGACAGGCCGAACAGGCTGCTGATCGACGTGGAACTCGTCGGCGAAGTCTACCGCACCGAAGACGGCAGCGAGCGCTTCTCCACCGGCATTTCCCGCTACCCCTATCTGGGTGCGGTCGCACATCGCATCCGCACAACAGACCTTTCCAAGATCTACGACAGCGGCAAGCGCGATACCTGCGTCATCGGCAAGCTCACGCAGGACGACACGATCGGTGCGGCCATCAGCATTCCGCAAATGCTCGCAAAACATTTCGCCGTCGTCGGATCGACCGGCGTGGGTAAAACCACCGCGGTCTCCCTGCTTTTGAACAAGGCGATCGAGACCGATCCGAAGCTGCGCGTCCTCATTCTCGATCCGCACAATGAATTCGCCGCCGCTTTTCCCGATCATTCTGTAGTCATCGATACCGACACGCTGGACCTCCCCTTCTGGCTGATGCGCCTTGAGGAATTCGCGGAAGTAATCTTCCGAGGCCGCAAGCCCGAGCCGGAAGAGATGGACGTTCTGCGCGATCTCATCCCGGAGGCGAAAAAGGCGTTTCGCGGTACGGAAGGCTCCGCCGTTCGCCGCACATCCGACAAAAGCGCGATTACGCCGGATACGCCGGTGCCTTACCGCATGGCCGATCTTCTGGCTCTCATCGACGAGCGTATCGGACGGCTGGAAGGGCGTGGCGAAAAACCGGCGCTGCGCTCCCTGAAGGGCCGCATCCTCTCGGCCATCAACGACACGCGCTACAATTTCATGTTCTCCAGCAATACGATCAGCGACACCATTCTGGAAACGGTGGCGCATATCTTCCGTATTCCCGGCGAAGGCAAGCCGATTTCGGTTTTCCAGCTGTCCGGCATCCCCTCCGAAGTGGTGAACTCGGTGGTCTCTGTGCTCTGCCGCATGTCCTTCGAACTGGCGGTGCTGGCGCGCGGGTCGCTGCATATGCTTGTCGTCTGCGAAGAAGCGCACCGTTATGTTCCGGCCGACCCTGAGCGCGGATTTTTCCCCACCCGGCAATCGATCGCGCAGATCGCCAAGGAAGGCCGCAAATACGGCATTTCGCTCGGCGTCATCAGCCAGCGGCCAAGCGAGTTGGACCAGACCATCCTGTCGCAATGCTCGACCGTTTTCGCCATGCGGCTGTCGAACGAGATCGACCAGAAGATCATTCTGTCTGCCGTGCCGAATGCCTCGACCTCGACCACCAGCTTTCTCTCTTCCATCGGCAATGGCGAGGCCATCGCCTTCGGCGAGGCGGTGGGCGTGCCGATGCGCATGCGCTTCGACCGCGTATCGACAGCCAAATTGCCGAAGGCGAATGGCGCAACCACCCACGCGACCCACGAAACGCCCGATACCGTCGATCTGAACACCATCGTCACCCGCATGCGCGCTGCAGCCAAACCGGTCATCACCGGCTTCCAGCAGAGCGTCGAAGCGGCTTTTTCCGACCTGCCGGAACCGATGCCCGCCCCCAGAGAGGCGGACGACATCGACCGCTGGAAGCGCGAATTGGGGACAGCCGCAACGGACGGATACGAACCTTACCGCCCCGACATGCTGCCCGGACGCGCGACCTCAGCGCCGCAAAACCCAGCAACCGCGCCGGATACCGGAGCCATCAACGAGTTGCGTAAGGCCGGTTTCCAGATGCACGCACAGAATGGCCCGCCCCCCGGCGACGCACGCCCGTCGCTGCGGGAAAGCCTGCTGAAAAAGCCGCTCGGCAGTCTCTACCGTAAGGATTAACGCCAGCCTTTACGGCTGGATACGGACCCAGTCCGCACCCATCTGGTTGCGGAACCAGGTCATCTGCCTCTTGGCATATTGGCGGGTCGCGGCCGCCGATTTCTCGATCACCTCGGCCTCGCTCATACGGCCGGCCAGCATATCGGCGATCTGGGTAACGCCGATCGCCTTCATCACTGTGGCGTCAGGTGCAAGGTCGAGCGCGAGAAGAGCCTTCACCTCTTCCACCGCACCACTCTCCATCATGGTTTCGAAACGCCGGTTGATCCGGTCATGCAGCACAGGCCTTTCCGGCAGGACGACGAATTTTTGCGCCCTGTCCGGATCGACGATCACCGGGCCACTGGCCTTTTGGAAATACCGGATCGACTTTCCGGTCGCCTCGATGACCTCAAGCGCCCGGACGATCCGCTGGCCGTCCCCCGGCTGCAGCCCCTGCGCCATCGCAGGATCGCGCTGCGACAATTCCGCGTGAAGGACCGCCGCCCCTTCTTCGAGCAACCGGGCACGCAGCCTGTCGCGTATGACGTCGGGAATGGTGGGCATATCGGAAAGTCCACCCGTCAGCGCCTTGAAATAAAGCCCGGTACCGCCGACAATAACGGGAAAACGCCCTTGCTTGCGCAAATCGGGAAGCAGGGCCGAAATCTCACGCAACCATTCGCCCGTGGAATAGAGGCTGCTCGCCGGCACGTGGCCGTAGAGCAGATGCGGCACACCCTCCATTTCCTCTTGGGATGGCCGGGCGGTCAGTACCCTCAGCGTGTCGTAAACCTGCATGCTGTCGGCATTGATGACGACACCGTTCCGCTCCCGAGCCAAACGAAGCGCAAGCGCGGACTTGCCGCTTGCCGTCGGGCCGGTTATCAGGATCGCATCAAAATTCTCATCAAGGTTTTTCATCATGGCTTTCGTTGCCACGCTTATCGCCAATCCGTCAAATCCTGTTCTGACACCGGCCCTCGGCGAAGCGGCCGCCAACGCCGTAAAAGCCTCCGGTCTTTACTGGCTGGCCGATGGCATCGCCTGCGATATTGCCCTGCCAGAAGGAACGGATGCGGAGCAGGCCCGCAACGCCATTGCCGGCACGCTTGCCGGCCAGCCGATCGATATCGTGGTGCAAGAGCAGGATAAACGGCGCAAGAAGCTTCTGATCGCCGATATGGATTCGACCATGATCGGCCAGGAGTGCATTGACGAACTGGCCGCCGAAGTGGGATTGAAAGACAAGGTCTCCACCATCACCGCCCGCGCCATGAATGGCGAGATCGCCTTCGAACCGGCGCTCAGGGAACGCGTGGCGCTGCTGAAGGGCCTGCCGGTCTCGGTTATCGATGACGTCATCGAAAAGCGCATCACGCTTACGCCCGGCGGCAAGGAGCTGATCGCAACCATGAAGGCGAAGGGTTATTACACCGCGCTCGTTTCCGGCGGCTTCACGGTCTTCACCGGCCGCGTCGCGGCCATGCTGGGTTTTGATGAGAACCGCGCCAATCTTCTCGGCGAGGCCAATGGTGAGCTTGATGGCACCGTTGCCGAACCGATCCTCGGCAAACAGGCCAAGGTCGACGCACTGAACGATATCGCGGCAAAGCTCGGCATTTCGCCGGAAGAGGCGATGGCGGTCGGTGATGGCGCCAACGATCTCGGCATGCTGCATGTGGCCGGCGCGGGCGTTGCCCTGCACGCCAAGCCCGCAGTCGCAGCCGAGGCGCAGATGCGCATCGACCATGGCGATCTGACCGCGCTCCTTTACATTCAGGGTTACCGCAAGACGGATTTTGTCACCCCATGATCATCCACGAAACACCCAGACTCATTCTGCGCGAGTGGAAGGAGAGCGACCGCGACCTGTTCCGCGAAATCAACGCTGACGAAAAGGTCATGGAATTTTTTCCCTTCCGCCGCAGCCATGCGGAGGCGGATGCCGTTCTCGAAACCATCAATGGCATGATCCGCGGCAGCGGTTATGGCTTTTATGCCATGGAACTGCGCGAGACCGGTGAAGCGATGGGGTTCTGCGGCATATCGCCGGTCATGAACCTCGATCCGCCCTTCCCGCTCGGAACCATGGAAATCGGCTGGCGGCTGGCCACCCGTTTCTGGGGGCACGGCTATGTCACGGAAGCCGCGCAGTCGCTGCTCGCCATGGCCTTCGATGAAAAGGAAACGCCGGAAATCGTCTCCTTCGCCGTCCATAACAACCAGCGCTCAACCCGGGTGATGGAACGCATTGGCCTGAAGCGTGACCCGTCACGCGACTTCGACCATCCGCGCGTGCCGGAGGATACCCACCCGCATCTGCGCCCGCATGTGACCTACGCGCTGACATTGCAGGAGTGGCGGGAACGGCAGGCGCGGTAACGCCCTCGCCCGCCAATCCCACAAGCTTACTTCACCGCCGCATTGCCGCCATCGGCAAACAGCGCCGCCCCGGCAACGAAGCTCGACATTGGGCTGGCAAGGAAGAGCGCGGCCTGCGCCAGTTCTTCCGGCTCGGCAATGCGTTTCATCGCATGCAGACCCGCAGCCCATTCCTTCTGGGCTGCATCTCCCGCCATTGGCGTATCGACCCCACCCGCCAGCACCGCATTGGCGCGAATGCCCTGCACGGCATAATCGGCGGTAATGCCTTTCACCAGTCCCATCAGTGCGGCCTTCGATGTGCCGTAAGCCGCCATGCCGGGTATGCCGGCACTGGTGCCGACGAAGCTGGAGGTGAAGACGACCGAGCCGCCGCCCCGCTTCAACATCAGCGGAATCTGGCTGCGCGCACCCAAAAATGCGGATGTGAGATTGGCGGTGAGCACATAATCCCATTCCTCGGGAGAAATCTCCGCAAGCGGCTTCATGGCGCCGACTGCGCCGGCATTGTTGACGGCGATATCGAGACCGCCAAAGACGGTTGTGGCCGCATCCGTCAGCCGGGCATGGGTTTCCGCAAGGCAGACATCACCCACAACGGTGTGGACACGCCCGCCGGTCTGGCGAATGGCGGCAGCCACATCCTCCAGCGCCGTAGCACCGCGCGCATTGATGATGACGGCGGCACCCTGCTCGGCAAACAGCCTTGCCGTCGCCCGGCCGATGCCGGATGACGCGCCTGTAATGATCGCAATCTTGTTTTCGAGTAATTTCATATCCCTGGCCTCCTGTGTTCGGAGACCAAGGGATAGAGACCGCGCCTGCCCACAACCACCCGATTCCTGACGGATCGGGCGAAATGCGTTTATTCCAGCGGCAGTGCCACAACACGCAGATTGCCCTGCGCATCGGCAACCATCATATGCGCATTCTTGCGACCTTCGGATTTCAGGCCGTTGACACGCACCAGCACGTCACCCGGAACCTCCATGAAGTCCTGTCCGACTTCGACGATGACATCGCCCGGTTTCATGCCCTTCTGCTCGGCCGGCGAACCCGGATCGACGCTGGCGACGAGCACGCCTTCGACGCTTTCGGCAATGCCCTTCTCCGTCCGCAGCTCGTTGCTCAGCACCACGAGGTTCATGCCGAGCACGCGCTGTGGCGCTTCACGCACCTCCGGCGTCTGGTCCTGCGCCTGATCGTCAGCGCCGCCCTTGTCATCAGGCACAGCCATGCCGCCGTCGCCGTCCTCGGCCTGCGGATCGTCGGTCGCGGCCTTTTCGTCCGGCGCGTCCTGCAACTGGCCAAGTTTCACCTTGACGGTCTCTTCCTTGCCATCACGGAAGACCACCACATCGACCTCCTTGCCGACCGGGCTTTCCGCCACGATCCTCAAGAGGTCTCTCATCTCGTGAATATCCTTGCCGTCGAACTTCAGCACGACGTCACCGGCCTGAATCGGGCCGTTTTCCACCGGACCACCCTTGGCCACACCGGAAATCAGGGCGCCCTTGGCGCTTTCCATACCAAGGCTTGCAGCCACGTCATCGGTAACGGGCTGGACGCGAACGCCGAGCCAGCCACGGCGGGTCTCACCGAATTCGATCAGCTGCTCGACGATATTCTGGGCGAGTTCCGTCGGAACCGCGAAACCGATGCCGATCGAACCGCCGCTCGGCGAAATGATCGCCGTATTGATGCCGATCACCTCGCCCTTCATGTTGAAGAGCGGGCCGCCGGAATTGCCCT
The DNA here is from genome assembly GCF_030757975.1 of Rhizobium sp. AN73. Classification (NCBI taxonomy): domain Bacteria; kingdom Pseudomonadati; phylum Pseudomonadota; class Alphaproteobacteria; order Hyphomicrobiales; family Rhizobiaceae; genus Rhizobium; species Rhizobium sp. AN73. The sequence continues at coordinate 563,411 of NZ_JARWME010000002.1, read as the reverse complement.
TGTTGATCGCCGCATCCGTCTGGATGAAGTTGTCATAGGGTCCGGCATTGATGTTGCGACCGCGCGCCGAGACGACGCCGACGGTCAGCGACCCGCCGAGACCGAAGGGATTGCCGACGGCCATCACCCAGTCGCCGATGCGCATACTGCGCGAATCGCCGAACTTGACGGCCTTCAACGGAGCCTTCGGTTCCACCTTCAAAACGGAAAGGTCCGTCTTCGTGTCGGTACCGACCAGCGTTGCCTTCAGCTTCGAACCGTTCGGGAAAATCACCTCGATGGCATCCGCGCCCTCGATGACGTGGTTGTTGGTGACGATGTAGCCGGCCGGATCGATAACGAAGCCGGATCCCAGCGAATTGACCTTGTCGCCGCCTTCCGGTTTCTGGTTGTCGAAATAATCCTTGAAGAATTCCTGGAAAGGCGAGCCTTCCGGCAGCTTCGGCGGAACAGGTCCCTTGCCGTCGGTCTTGACGTTCTGCGACGTCGAAATATTCACCACCGCATCGAGCAGCGGCTCGGCAAGATCGGCCACCGATGCCGGCCCATGGCTCTGCGCCCATGCCGCAACCGGTGCCGAAAGGCTACCCGCCACAAGCGCGATGCCCGCGACTGCGGCAATGCTGCGAAAAGGCGAAAGAAGGGTCACGGCCATAAGCGTCCTCGCGTTTCAAATAGTTTCGCCCTGCTATATCGTCAAAGCATAAGGCGGAATGATGAAGTGTAAAAATACCTTTTCGTGAACAGCAGCGGCTGCCTTGTTCACTGCCTACAGCATCGGCGCGAAAACGGATATCCCTTTCAGGGCACGGGACAACAGGATTTTGTCCCGTTTTCAGCTTTGTACCCGCCCAGCCATCAGCTCAAAAAGAAAGGGCCGGTAAAAACCGGCCCCTCCATCATTATTTGATCCGCTATCAGTTCGCCGGCGCTGGTTTGGCCGGAGCCGTGGACGGAGCGCCGTCGATGTTGTTGAAATAACGGAAGAAGGTCGAGTCCGGGGAAAGGACCAGCGTGGTGCCGGTTCCAGTCAGCGAACTGGCATAGGCCGCCATGGAACGATAGAACTCGAAGAAGCTCGGGTCGCGCTGGAAAGCCTCACCGAAGACCTTGTTACGCTGCGCATCGCCTTCACCGCGCAGTACTTCGGACTGGCGTTGGGCATCGGACTCGAATTCCACGACCTGACGGTCGGCAATAGCGCGGCGACGCTGTGCCGCCTCGTTACCGCGGGCGCGGATCAGTTCGGCTTCGGCCAGACGTTCCGACTTCATGCGCTCGAAGGTCTGCTGCGACACTTCCTGCGTCAGATCGGTACGGCGGATGCGGACATCCACGATGCTGATGCCGAGCGATTCCGCGTCGGGGCGCAGGTCGTCACGCACTTCCTGCATCATCGATGCACGCGCATCCGAGAGTGCCGATTCAAAGCCGCGAAGACCGTAGACCCGGCGCAACGATGCGTCGAGACGGGTGCGAAGACGCGATTCAGCCGACATCTGATCGCCGGAGACCGTTTGCCGGAAGCGGCGCGCATCCGTGATGCGATAGACCACAAAGGCGTCAACCTCGTAGAACTTGCCGCCGGAGACCTGAACACGAATGTTGTCGTGATCGAAGCGCAGCGCCCGGTTCTCGATATATTGCACCCGGTCGGCATCCATGAAGGCGAAGGGCAGCTTGAAATAGAGGCCCGGCGCCGTTTTCACGTCCTGGATCTGACCGAAGCGCACAACGATGGCCTGCTGGCGCTCGGTGACGACGAAGATCGATGAATAGGCGAGGAAAAGCACGGCGGCGAGACCGACGAGAATGGCCGTAAGACGGTTGCCCATATCAGTTGCCTCCCTGCTGTGCCGCGCCCGGATTGCCGCGCATGATCTCGTTCAGAGGCAGATAAGGCACCACACCCTGTTTTTCGTCGATGATGACCTTGTTGGAGCCCTTCAGGACCTGTTCCATGGTTTCAAGGAACATGCGCTGGCGGGTCACTTCCGGTGCCGTGCGATACTGATCGTAGATGGAGATGAAGCGCTGCGCCTCACCCTCAGCCTCGTTGACGACACGCGACTTGTAGGCGTTCGCCTCTTCGATGATCTGAGCTGCCTGACCGCGTGCGGCACCCAGCTTCTGGTTGGCGTACTGGTTGGCTTCCTGCACGAAGCGGTCCTCGTCCTGTTCGGCACGCTGCACTTCATCGAAGGCATCGGCCACTTCGCGCGGCGGCGCCGCGTCTTCGATGGCCACCGCATTGATGGAGATGCCGGCGCCATAACCGTCCATGGTGGACTGGATGATGGTGCGCACATCCGCCGCGATCGCCTGACGGTTATCACGGAAAATGTCCTGTGCGGGACGACGGCCAACGACTTCGCGCATGGCGCTTTCGGAAACCTGCTGCAATGTCTCAGCCGGGGCGTCGACGTTGAAGAGGTAGGATTTCGGATCCGAAACGGTATAGAGCACCGAGAACTGCACGTTGACGATGTTCTGGTCGCCGGTCAGCATCACGCCGTTCGCCGAGGAAGACGACGCGCGCGAACCGATATTCTGCTGCTGTTCGGTGACCTTGACGATTTCAACCGTCTCGATCGGCCACAGATGGAAATGCAGGCCAGGCATCGAGATTTCATCCTTGGGACGCCCGAAACGCAGCTCCACGCCGCGCTCGTCCGGCTGGACGGTGTAAATGGACTGAATGCCGAGGAATACCAGAACGACAAGAGCGACGATCGCAACCGCGCCGCCGTTGAAGCCGCCCGGCAGGACATTCTTGAAACGGTCCTGACTGCGCCGGATGATCTCTTCCAGATCGGGTGGGCCGCCATTGCCGCCGCCTCCACCGCCGCGAGGCCGGTTAGGCCCCTGCCCCCATGGGCCGCCACCGCCGCCCTGGTTGTTTCCGCCACCGCCGCCGCCCCAAGGGCCGCCGCCGCCATTCTGATTGCTCCAGGGCATCAATACCTCTTTATAAAAGCCTCTCCCGATCCCGTTCGAAAGCGATTGCTCGCGTGCGGCGGGAATATGGACCCGTTATAAGAAGGAGAAGCGTGTGTTTCAACGCAGAGGTGGTAACTAAATACCCAATCAGGGTAAATAGTTCACTTTGACGCGGCTCTGCGCAAATAAGTGGTGAACAGAACGGGATAATTGTCCTTTTCCCCGGCGGGAACGGCATTTTCCTCGATTTTCTCAAAGACGGCGGGATCGATTTCCGGAAAAAAAGTGTCGCCATCGAGCTTTACGGCCACATGGGTGACGGAAAGTTGATCGGCAAACGGCATGGCCTGAAGGTAAATTTCCCCACCACCGGCCACGAAAACCTCATCCACGCCCAGTTCGGCCGCCTTGCTTTTGGCAAGTTTCAGGGCCTCTTCCAGCGACGAGACGACATCCACGCCCTGCGGCCTGTAATCGGCATTGCGACTGACGATGATGTGCGGCCGGCCCGGCAAGGGGCGCTCGCCGACAGACAGAAACGTCTTCCGGCCCATGATGAGCGGCTTGCCCATCGTCGTCGCCTTGAAGCGCTTGAGGTCAGTGGAAAGCTTCCACGGCATATCGAGATCACGGCCGATAACGCCGTTTTCCGAAACTGCGACAATGATGGTGACGCGTGGCTCGCTCATACCGCGATCGGTGCCTTGATGCTTGAATCCGCCTCGTAGTTTTCGAGCGTAAAGTCTTCGAACTTAAAGGAGAAAAGGTCTCGCACATCCGGGTTGAGGCGCATCGTCGGCAGGGCCTTGGGAGTCCGCGTCATCTGCAGTTCCGCCTGCTCGAAATGGTTGGCGTAGATATGCGCATCGCCGAGTGTGTGGACAAAATCGCCAGGCTTCAGCCCCGTCACCTGCGCCACCATCAGCGTCAGCAGCGCATAGGAGGCGATGTTGAAGGGCACGCCGAGGAAGATATCGGCCGAGCGCTGGTAAAGCTGGCAGGACAGCTTTCCATCCGAAACATAAAACTGGAACAGGCAATGGCAGGGCGGCAACGCCATCTCGTCCACCAGCGCCGGGTTCCAGGCCGAAACAATGTGACGGCGGGAATTGGGGTTGGTTTTCAAGGCCTCGATCAGAAGCGCGATCTGGTCGATATGACGCCCATCCGGTGCCGGCCAGGAACGCCACTGCGCGCCATAAACCGGGCCGAGATCGCCGTTCTCATCGGCCCACTCATCCCAGATGGAAACGCCATTTTCCTTGAGGTAGGCGATATTGGTGTCGCCCTTCAGGAACCACAGGAGTTCATGGATGATCGAGCGCAGATGCAGCTTCTTGGTGGTCAGAACCGGAAAGCCTTGCGCGAGGTCGAAACGCATCTGGTAACCGAAGACCGAACGCGTGCCGGTGCCGGTGCGGTCTCCGCGGTCGGAGCCGGTATCCATCACATGCCGGAGAAGATCGAGATATTGTTTCATGCGTTCTGCCGCCGATTCCCTGATATCCAGGGAATATAATAGCACGGGGCGGCAGAACAAATCACCGGGGGTCGTTTATCCCCGTTTTTCCGGGAAAATCAGAGCGACTGGAGCTTCCCCAGTTCCTTCGCCACCAGATAATAGAAGGTCACGCGCGACTTGGAGCGGTCCCCTGCCATGATCTTGCAAACGGCGGCGATCGCCTCATCGGCGCTGCTGTCGGTAATGCCAAGCTTCTTGCCGCACCAGCTCGCCTTGACACGCGCAAGCTCTTCCGGATCGGTAGCGGACACCAGTGATGAATCCCGGTTGCGCAATGCAATACCGAGATGTTTGACGATCTTGCCGACAATGGCTTCGTCGGCTGCTGCATCGTATTTCTTCACATCTGCGAGATAGTCAGTCATGTCCACTCCTTCGTGTGTCCCCGGCCCGGTGTTGCTTCTGTTGACCGGTTGTAGGGAGAATGTGTCAGCAATCCCTCGTCGTCAAGAATTGTCTAAATTGCGGGCGACGAATGCGAAATCTTTTCATGGAATTGTCATCGGCCCCTTTTCTCGGCCAAGGGAAACGCCTATATGAACCTTGCCGGGGCAACCCGGCTATGGCGATAAACGGTCGGTGTAATAAACCTATTGGACCCGGGGGCGGTACCCGGCGCCTCCACCAAAAACCGGCGGGCTTTTCAAGATAAAGGCCGGCTTTTGATGGGGGCGAAATAGGATCGACAAGGGCGTAAAGATCGAACTTTTGCTCGGCATGATACCGCCGTTATCGGGTCACAAGTGTAGTTGCAAATGACAACAACGCTAAGGAATACGCTCTCGCTGCCTAATGGCGGTGCGGGAATTCCGCTCTAAGTCCTCACGGTTAGCCCCGTGAGGCGGGGTTCGGAGGTACCTGGCAACAGAAACCTCCACCTTCTCCATTTTGCCTGAATTGGTTATATGATAGCTGACTTGCAAACAGCATCGGCTTTTCCGTTGCTGCCGTTCAGGACATTGCGTATACTTGGGTAATGCGTAGCCGCTTGGATCGAAATTGATCCCGGCTTCAGGATTACGCGAAGATTCAAAGTGTTACAGCGTCCTTGGCGCACATGGCGCGCAGCGCTTTAAAAGACGTTCGAATAAGGGAAAGACAGGACCGCATGGGGCAGGATCATATCCGTTACGACATTCTCGCACAGGATGCCCTTCGCGGCGTTATTCGTAAAGTTTTGGGTGAAGTGGCCGCAACCGGCCGCCTGCCCGGAGAACACCATTTCTTCATTACATTCCTGACCGGCGCACCCGGTGTGCGGATTTCGCAGCACCTCAAGTCCAAATATGCCGAGCAGATGACCATCGTCATCCAGCATCAGTTCTGGGACCTGAAAGTTACGGAAATCGGCTTCGAAATCGGCCTGTCCTTCTCGGATACGCCGGAAAAGCTGGTTGTTCCCTATAACGCCATCAGAGGTTTCTACGATCCTTCCGTCAATTTCGAGCTTGAGTTCGATGTGCCTCTGGCCGACGAGGAAGAGCTGGAAGAGGCCGAAATCACCGCCTATCCCGTTTCCCACGAGGCAAAGCCTGCTTCCACTTCCGAGACCCCCAAGTCCGGCGAGGAAAAGAAGGAAGGCTCCGTCGTTTCGCTGGATTCCTTCCGCAAGAAGCAATAACGGCTCTCTGCCCGACCGCGCGAAGCTCAAGGAGACATATCCGCATGGCCGCCGATATCGTCAATCTGCGTCAGTTTCGGAAGCAGAAAGCCCGCAGCGAAAAAGAAAAGCAGGCGGATCAGAACCGCCTGTCCTTCGGCCGCACCAAGGCTGAAAAAAATCTCACATCGGCCCTTAACGAGAAAGCCGAAAAGGCGCTCGATCAGGGGCGGCTCGAAAAAGACGATGACAGGACCGACAGGGACTGACGAGCCGGCTAACCGGAACTCTTCCCGGAAAAATCAGAAGAGAATCACAAAACAGGGGCTTACCGGCGAAACATGATTCAGATTTCCAGCCGGAGACCGATCTGATGATCCGCAAACACTCCACGACATTGCACGGCCACCGCACCAGCATTTCGCTGGAGGATGCCTTCTGGGACGAGCTGAAAATCATAGCCGAAAAGCGCAAGATCAGTTTCGCCGCCCTGCTTGCGGAAATAGACGACAATCGGCCCGCCGACAGCAATCTGTCCTCATCCCTGCGGGTCTATGTGCTGAACTGGCTCAAGACCCGCTGATATTTTCCGGCTAGAGCCTGATCCGGCCGCATCCCGCTATGCCCGGCCAGGGTATCTCGCTTCGCCGACTACAAATATTCAGGCCGAAAACTCGTAACGCCGTGAAAGTATTCATTAAACATTCCCGGCCTAATCTGCGTTGCAAGGCATTCCCGTATTGCGTAGCCTTGTTTTCAGACCGTTGCAGCCCGCACATTCGCCTCGAGGCGAACCATGATGTCAACCATCTCAGGAACAGGCACGCGGCTTCGCTCTTCTCCCCGTCCTCCACGGTTTTCGGCACCTTCTCACTCTGAGATTCGGCCATCTTTACCCTTGCGAAGAGAAGTCACGGAGTGGCGGGAGCGTTCTCCGGCGCCAGTTGCCTGATCGCGTTTTCCGTTGGCGGCACCGTTAGAACCGGCGCGGATTGCCGCTCGGGAGCGGGTTGTTGCTGTTGCTGTTGCTGTTGCTGTTGCTGTTGCTGTTGCTGTTGCAACCGCTCTTGCTGTTCCTTTTCCTGGCGCAGACGTTCTTCGGCCACGGCCTTCAGCCGCGCCTCCTCTTCCGCCTTGGCCTTGGCTTCCGCCTCCACCCGCTCTTTTTCGGCCTGACGTTCGGCCGCCTGAGAACGGTAAAGTGCTGCTTCACGGCGCAGCCGCTGCTTTTCAAGAACGCTGGCCTGCATGGCCTCGACGCGACGGCGTTCCTTTTCGAAAGCCCGGAGCGACAGATAATTGCCGAGCGCCGAAACATCGGTCGTCAAGGCAGGCGCGGCAAGCGGACCGTTGTAGTTCAGGCGAAGCGACGGCTCGGCCCCGGCGACCACCTCGGTACCGGGATTGAAGATGAGATCGAGATCGCCATTCACCGTCGATGCAGCAATATCAACCGTCGCATCGCCGGCAAGCGTCACCGGATCGATCCCGGCGCGCAAATTCTGGAAGTGAAGCGCACCGCCATTCAGGGAGAACGGCAGGGCCACGTTACCGAGCGGTATTTCGCCCTGCCACAGGCTCTGGTCGACCAGCGGCCGCACCTTGGGCGCATCGATCGGCTGCTGCAAGCCTTCCGCCGCCTGCAGGATCGGCGGAAAGGCTCCGGGATTAAGTCCCTTGAGCACAAGCCCGCTGGCGCGGACTTCGCCCGAACCGCCTGCGGATTTCAGGATTTCGCCAACGCTTTTTCCCGTCGATTCGGCGGTCAGGTCGATAGCCACCCGGCCGGTCGCGACCGGGCCGTTGGCGTTCGCCCATAATATCGATTCCGGATTGGCGTCACTCACCGCAATCTTGGTGCGGAAAATGCCTGCCCCCTGCCCTGTGGACATGGCGACCCGCCCGGTCAGCTTGCCACCCATGAAAGTGCCGGCGACATCGTCGAGCGCGAGACTGCCCTCATCATGCGTGACCTTGGCCGAAAGACCCGTGACCGTCCCGAACGAACCGGCCTCGAAACTTTCCGCTTTCAGCGACAACGAAGCCTTGAGCTGCGGGAAAGCCGGCATGGCCAGCGGCTTGGCGTTAAGCGCGCCGGTTTCCGGATCGATCACCGGCCCGTAGATCGCGTCGCCGAGCCAGGCAAGATCGACCGTCCTCAAGGCCAGGTCACCGGTGACAGGATGGGGCGCTGCGCGCTGGAATGCCAGATTACCCGAGAAGGGATTGCCGCCCGCCTGTCCACCGACGGAGGAAAACGCAATCTTTTGCGCATCCACCGCCATTTTTCCGTTCGCCTTCAACGCCATGCCGCCGCCGAGTTGCGGCAGGCCGACGGCGTTCATGATGAGATATGGCTCGATATCGGCGCTTTCCAGCGCCAGATCCGCACTGCCCTCACCGAAATTGGCGGCAGCAACGCCAAAGGACCCGATCATCGAAAAATGCGTGCGCTCCGTCGAGAAGCGGATATCGGTCTGCGCAGGAGAGCCGAGCGTACCGTTAAGCTTGACGGAAAGAAGCCCCTCCCCGTCCGCATCGAACGGCAGCGGATCAAGCCCTGCCTGCCCGAACAGGATCGCCGTCGACTGGTTTTTCAAAACCGCTTCCAGCGACATCGCCGTATCGTCGGTGATCGACAGGAAATCCGGCATCTTGGCCACGGCCGACAGGCGGCTGCCATTGACGGTACCGGAAACGGCAACATTGGCGCCGCCATTTTCGCTGTTGACCGAGACATCCATGGAAAGGTCGGAATTAGCATACCAAGTCGCACTCGCCGCTAAGCGGCTGAGAAACGGATGATCAGGCAATTTCTGCTGCAGCATCGCTAAGAACGGCTGCATATCGGTCGCATGCAGGTTCACCGTGCCCTTGCCCGCATATTTCAGCAGTGAGCCCTGCAACTGCCCCTTCGCCTTGACTTCGGCACCGGCGATATCGCCAGCCGTCATCTTTTCAAGCGAGAGAACGCCACCCGCCATGGTAAAGGCGGTTTCCACATGATTTGCGGTCACACCGGCCATGTTGAACCGGTCGGCCTTGAACTTCGCGTCGATGCGATGATCGAGCACCGAGCTTCCGACCTGATCACCGAGCGCCAGACTGCCGAGCGCCTTCAGGGCATCGAGGTCGATCTCGTTACCGGCAAGATCGATGGACAGATTGGAGGTCTTGCCATCGGAGCGCCGTTCCAGCTCTCCCTTTAGCGAAGCGTCGCCTATGGCAAGCTCGAGATTGTCGAAACGCTGGTTGAGCGTCGTCAGCGAAACATCGGCGGAAAAACCGGCGGCATTGAGCTGCCGGATTGCCGGATCGACGGAACCGGAAAGCCAGTTCGCCAGCCCAGACGGCTGGTTGGACGCAACAAGCAGATTACCGTTGAAGGCGGGGCCACCGAGAAGCGTGAGCGATCCCTTGGCTTCCAGCTGCGTCCTTCCCGGCAGCGTCGCCACGGCGTTCACCACCTGCCAGCCGGTACCCTCCGGGCGCACATCCAGCCGAATGTCGCGAATGGTCGTGTCGTCGGAAACGAGTGCCGGAAGACTGATGCTGGCCTTGCCCGGCACCTGCGGAACCGGAATGCGGGCAACCATGGCGGCAAAGGCCTCGATACGCTGGCGCACGGAAACCGTGGGCTGGCGCGAAGTCTTGCCGGTCTGTACGACGGGCGGCGCGAAACGGTTGACGTCGATCTGCTGGCCATCCGCCGTCAGCAGGAATTCCGGCTTCGCGCCGGTATCCAGCGTCGCCTCACCGGTCACGACGTATGGGTTTTCGCTGCCGCCGAGTTCCATGCGGTAGCTCGGTATGCGCACGCTTTCATTCGTCAGCTCAAAGCTGCCGCGGGTGCGCGGCGAAGAAAAGAGCGATTGTCCGGCCTGCTGCTTCTGCTTTTCGTCTTCCCGGAAACTGAACGCGAAAGAGCCGCTATAGGCGGGCTTTCCCGCCGTTGCGGCAATAGCGCCATCCAGATCGACCTCGACCGGATGCTCGTCCGGCACCACGCGGACCCGCAGGCCCATGCGACCGGCGGCATAATCCGGCTCGCTGCTGGAGAGCGAGAACGAACCCGGATGCCCGTCAACGGCGGCGCGCCCTTCCGCCTTCCATGGTCCAGCCAGCGAATTGGCGGACATATCGGCGTTGAGGCCCGTCACCACGCGGTTGCGGCCGGATTGCTCGTCAATGAATTCGATCTGCCCGCCTTCGATCTGTACGCTTTCCAGAACAACGGTGCGCGCGGGAATTTCCGCCCGGCTACCGCGCATCCAGTCAAGAGTACCGTCTTTCAGCAGCCGGATCTTGGCCTTGGGTTCCTCGATGCGCATGTCGAAGATACGCGCCTCACCCGAAAGGAAGGGCGCAAGCTCGGCATCCATGGAAAAACGCGCCACCTGAATGAGTGGCGATCCATCCGCATCCGTTCCGGCGCGCACGTCATGCAGCGTCACCGAAGGGAAAGGCAGAAGCCGGGCCTCGACGCGGCCATGCACCACCACCTTCTTGCCCAGAATGCGGCTTGCCTGATCCTCGAAATCACGACGGAAATCCGTCCAGTCAACGAAATAGGGAATGAGCAGCGCCGAAAACAGCACCACGGCCAGCAGTCCGCCCAGAAAAACCAGAATACGCCCGAGCACTGACCTGCATCTCCCTTCGCGAACGCTGCAAACCTATTCTTATTTGCCTTAACGGCAAGCAGCCTTTTGTACCAATCAAATATGAGAATGATCAGACAAGACGGAATAACTTGCCCGGATTGAAGATGTTATCGGGATCCAGCGACGTTTTGATGGCGCGCATCACATCGAGCGCATTTCCCGCTTCCTCCGCCAGAAAACTCATCTTGCCCTGGCCGATGCCGTGTTCGCCGGTGCAGGTGCCATCCATGGCGATGGCTCGGCGGTTAAGGCGGGCGACAAAGGCTTCGGTTTTGGCGACACTTTCGGCATCCTTACCATCGAACAGGATGAGTACATGGAAATTGCCGTCGCCGGCATGGCCGACGATTGGCGCCAGAAAGCCGTTTTCCGCAATATCCTGCTGGGTTTCCACCACGCAATCCGCAAGCCGCGAAATCGGCACGCAGACATCGGTGGAAAGCCCGTCGAGATGCGGGGCCAGCGCCCGCGAGGCCCAATAGGCGTCATGCCGCGCCTTCCAGAGCTTGTTGCGCTCGGCTGCGTCGCTGGTCCAGCGGAAATCGACGCCACCACATTCCGCCGCGATCTCGGCAAATTGCTGCGATTGCAGCGCTGCCGTCTCCTCGGTGCCGTGGAACTCCACGAACAGCGTCGGCTTTTCAGCGTAGTTCAAGCCGGAATAGGCGTTACAGGCGCGTACCTGCACCTCATCAAGCAATTCGATGCGAGCGACCGGAACGCCCATCTGGATCGTCATGATCACGGCATCGCAGGCCGCCTTGATGCTGTCGAAGGTGCAGACCCCGCCGGCAATCTTTTCCGGGATGCCCTGCAACCGCAGCGTAACCGAAGTCAGAACCCCGAGCGTGCCCTCGGCGCCGACGAAAAGCCGCGTCAGATCGTAACCGGCCGACGACTTGCGGGCGCGGCGTGCCGTGCGGATTTCCTCGCCATTGGCAACAACGGCGGTAACGGCCAGAACATTGTCCTTCATCGTGCCGTAACGCACGGCATTGGTGCCCGATGCTCGCGTGGAGGCCATGCCGCCAATCGAGGCATTGGCGCCCGGATCGATCGGGAAGAACAGGCCGGTGTCGCGCAGATAGACGTTAAGGTCCTCGCGCGTAACACCCGGCTCCACCGTCACGTCAAGATCTTCGGCGTTTACCTCAATGATGCGATTCATCCGGCTGAAATCGATGCAGATTCCACCATTCGGCGCATTGACCTGCCCTTCCAGCGAAGATCCGGTTCCGAAGGGAATGACCGGCACCTTATAGTGCGCGCAGGCCTTCACCACGGCTTTCACGTCGTCTGCGTTTTCGGCAAAAACGACGCCATCAGGTGCCTGCAAGGTCAGATAGGTGGTGGTGTGGCCGTGCTGCTCGCGAAACGCCTGCCCCGTCTGGACCTTGTCGCCCAGCTGCTGCTTCAGCACCGCCAGCACTGACGCGATGCCCTCTTCGTTGCGTTTTCCCGCCACCACATCTTTCAGCGCCATCGTCCATCTCCACCGCAAGATACCGCCGTAACGGACTCGATCCGTTACGAAATTCCGTTGCGTGGTATGGGATACGGTTAACGCTTTGTCCAGCAGTGCGATTGCGTCAGACGTCGTTTGGCGGCAACCGTTTTTTATTCCGCCGCAAGCAGCTGATTGTCCTCCTCCAACGCCTTGCGACGCGCGGCAAGTTCCAATTCGCGGTGCAGGCGAATTTCCTCATCGGCCTGCGGTTTGGCGAAACGGGCAATTAGCAGGTAGGAGACCGGGGTAATGTAAAGCGTCACCAGCGTCGCAAAGCCCAGACCGCCGACGATGACCCAGCCGAGCGCGATGCGGGCTTCCGCCCCCGCCCCCTGCGCCAGCACAAGCGGCACACCGCCTAAAATGGTGGCGATCATCGTCATCATTACGGGGCGCAGGCGGATGCTGGTGGCTTTTTCGATGGCTTCACGCACCGTCGCACCCTGATCGCGCAGATGGTTGGCGAATTCCACGATGAGGATGCCGTTCTTCGCCATCACGCCGACCAGAAGCACGAGGCCGATCTGGCTATAGACGTTGAGGCTGGATCCGGTGACGAGCAGCGCGATCACCGCGCAGGCGAGACCGAGCGGCACTGTCGTCATGATGATGACCGAACTCAGGACACTTTCGAACTGCGCGGCCAGCACCAGGAAGATGATGGCAATGGCGAAACCGAAGGTCAGCAGCATGCCGCTCGAATTTTCCTCGAGCGTCGCCGCCTCGCCAAGCGGCAGCAAACGGGCGCCGGGCGGCAGGATGGATTGCGAAAGCTCGTTCACCTTTTCCAGAGCCTGGCCGAGCGAAACGCCGTCCTTGAGGTTAGCGGTAAAGCCGACGGAGGGAAGCTGCTGTTCGCGGTTGAGCTGTGGCGCGACCGCATTTTCCTTCAGCGTCGCGATGACCGACATCGGCACGATCTTGCCGTCACCCGTTTTGAGGAAAACGTTTTCGAGGTCGGTCGGGTCGTTGATCGGCCGCGTGGACGACATGAGCCGCACCGGGATCGCATCGCCATTCACGAAAACGTCGACGATGGAACGGCCTTCCAGCAGCGATTGCATGGCGCGCGACAGGCCGGTGATATCTATGCCGAGATCGGAGGCGCGCTCGCGGTCGATGGAGACGGAAAGCTGCGCCTGATTGGGCTCGTTGTCGAAACGCGGTGTTTCGAACAGGCCGCTTTCCTCCATCGAAAGCAACAATTTCTGCGTCGCGGCGGTCAGTGCGGGGTAATTACTGCCGACCATCGCCATCTGCAGGCCGTTGCCCGCGCCGCGGATCCTCAGGCTATTCGGCTGCATGGCGTTGCCGCGCAGCGCCGGCACACTGTTGGCGGCAGAGGTGACATCGGCGGCAATCTGGTTCTGCGTGCGCTCACGATCGGCCCAGGGCGCCAGCGTCAGCACCAGAAAGCCGGTATTGGAGGAACCGTTCATGCCGGTGATGGAGTAGACATTGCGGATTTCACCGCTGTCGCGCAGCGGCTGGAGATTTTCCTCGATCCGCTGCAACTGGTCGCGCGTATATTCGAGGCTGACACCCTGCGGCGCCGTCACGCGCATCATGATCGAGGCGCGGTCCTCACGCGGCGTCAGTTCGTTCTGGATCATGCCGAAGGCAATCCACGACAGGCCGGAAAAGGCGAGCGCAACGATGATGACGATGAGCGGGTTGTTGAGGCAGGCCGTAAGTGTTGTCTTGTAGGTGGAAGCAAAGACATTGCCGAACCAGGCGAGCGGTCCGGTTGGCTCCTTCAATCCTTCTTTCAGCATCCGTGAGGCGAGCATCGGGCAAAGCGTCAGCGCCACGATGGAGGAGAGGCCGACAGCGAAAGCCAGCACGAAACCGAATTCACGGAAAAGGCCGCCAAGCTGGCCCGGCAGGAAAGAAAGCGGAATGAACACCGCGGCAAGCGTTGCCGTCGTCGCAATGACAGCGAAGAACACTTCCTGGGTGCCGAGAACGGCCGCGGCGCGCGGCCCCATGCCTTCCGCCCGGCGTCGCACGATATTTTCCAGCACCACGATCGCATCGTCGACCACGAGACCGGTCGCCAGAACGATGGCAAGCAGCGTCAGGATATTGACCGAGAACCCGACCATATAGATGGCGATGATGGTGCCGATCAGCGCCACCGGCATGGTGATCGCCGGAATAAGCGTCGCCCGCCAGTCGCGCAGGAACAGATAAAGCACGACCACGACGATGAGCGCGGAGAGGCCGAGCGCCAGTTGCACTTCGTGCAGCGCGCCTTCGATGAAGACGGCGTCGTCATTGGTCACGATGATGCGCGTGCCTTCCGGCAGGTTGGCCGACATGGCGTTGACGGCGGCTTTCACGCCGGTGGAAATATTGAGCGTGTTCGACTGCGCCTGCCGGATGACTCCAAGACCGACGCCCTGCACGCCATTAGAACGCAGCGAGGTGGATTCGTCATCCGCGCCCAGCATCACGGTTGCAACGTCCCGCAGGCGGACATTGTTCTTGATGAGAAGGTTGGAGAAATCCTCCGGCTTCGTCAGGCTGGCCGTGGCGCGCACGACGATATCCTGCGTGGAGCTTTTCAGCGATCCCGCCGGCACGTCGAGCGCAGCGCTTGCAAGCGCGGTGGAGACATCGGTAACCGTCAAACCACGGCTGGCGAGTGCCGCCTGATTGAGATCGACGCGGAAAACCTTTTCCTGATCGCCGTAAAGCTCCACATCCGCCACGCCGTCGACGGCGGCGAGACGGTCGATGACCTCGTCATCCACCAGCTTGGTCAGATCTTCCATGCTGAGCGTGGACGATGTGACGGCAAGGCGCATGATCGGCTGGCTGTCGGAATCCGCCTTGATGATCTGCGGCTCGTCGGCGTCCTCAGGCAACTGGTTGGTAACGCGGCCGATGGCATCACGCACATCGTTTGCGGCAACGGCCATATCGACATTGTCGCCGAACTCCATCGTCACGCGGCTGGTGCCGAACTGCGAATTGGAGGAGATGGATTTGACACCGCTGACGCGCGCCACCGCGCCCTCGATGGTTTGCGTCACTTCCTGATCGATGGTTTCGGGCGCCGCACCTTCATAGGTCGTTCTGACGCTGATGGACGGCCGGTCCACGTCAGGCAATTCGCGCACTTCGACGCCGACCAGCGCGGCAAGGCCCGCAACGACCAGCAACGTATTGAGAACCGCCGCCAGAATGGGACGGCGAACGAACAATGCGGTGAAGGCGAGCTTGGAATCCTGACCCGAAGGCGGCTGTGTCGTCATTGGCTGGCAACCTCCTCGGGCTTCGGCTGGTTGGCAACGCGGATGGCACCACCTTCCCGCACCCGCTGCAATCCTTCGGTCACGACCTGATCGCCTTCGGCCAGTTCCGCCTTCACGAGAACGGCGTCGGGATTGCGCTGCACGATCTGCACTCGCACCTTGCCGGATTTATTGTCGGTCACGCGCCAGACATAGGACCCTTCGGCATCCCATTGCACAGCCAGCGGATCGACGGAGGCATAAGTTTCCCCGGCAAAACGCATGGTGACGCCGAAGGACATGCCGGCCCGCAACTCGTCCTTGTCGTTGTCGAGCCTCGCCCGGATACGGATGGTGCGGCTCACCGCATCGACACGGTTGTCGACCGCCTCGACCTCACCCTTGAACGTCTCGCCGGGACGCGAAATCGAGGTGGCTTCGACAGGCATTCCAACCGCAATCGCGGTTGCGAACCGCTCCGGCGCCCAGAAATTGACCAGAATTTCGGAACGGTCGTCGATGCCGACGATCGTCGATTGCGTGGTGACATTGTCGCCGATATTAGCGGCGACGATACCGGCAATACCCTCTATCGGCGCAACGATGTCGCGGCGCCTGAGGTTCAGTTCGGCGGTGCTCAGCGCAAGCTTTGCGGCTTCCTCGGCAATCTGCGCACCCAGCACATCAAGGCGCGATACGGATTTCAGGTTACTGTAGGAACTCGATTTTTCGACGGCGCTTCGAAGTGCCACCTGCGCCTTGTCCCGCTCGATCACCTGCTCCTCGTCATCGAGCCGTGCGAGCACCTGCCCCTTCACGACGCGGGCGCCGGATGAAATGCGGATTTCCGAAAGCGTGCCGGATGTCTGCGGCATGACGACGACCGACTGGATTGCCTCGCCATTGCCGATGGCGTTCAACCTGTCGTTGACTGTACCTGTTTTGACCGGGGTCATCACCACCAGGGTCGCATTGTTGCGGCGCGCGCCGCCGGCATTTTGTCCGGATGGCGCGGCACCAGATGCGGCAACCTCTGTCGCTGCGGCCGGTGCTTTTCCGATGCCGATGCTGGCAAGCACATTGCGGGCCTCGGGCGCATAAAAGCCCCAGAGACAGAGCCCTGCTCCCGCCACGGCAAGACAGACACCCACCTGTTTCCACACCCGCATACAATTCTCCGGTTATCCGCACAGCATAAATCCGCCCCGAAAAAGACCTTTTCGGACCGGGCGAAGTATTCCCGCATGCCTTAACGAAGGCAACGCACAAATCCGTTTCTTACATAATTGTAATTTGTGATGAATTGTCGTCCAAAAGCAGCCCGGCGGCCATTTCGGTCGCAAATATTTGCCGATCCGGTAATCTGCCGCGGAAACAGCCGTGACCGGAGGAAGCCATGAGCACCGTGACGAAAGCCGAGAATCCCGAAGCCAATCCCCGCGTCAAGGCGGTGTTCGATGATATCCGCGCCACCCGCAAATCGGATTTCATCAACAATATGTGGCTCTATCTCGCCTTCGATCCCGATCTTCTGGAAAAGACCTGGGCCGAGGTCAAGGCGGTGATGGCCACACCCTCAGTGCTC
Source organism: Rhizobium sp. AN73 (assembly GCF_030757975.1). Classification (NCBI taxonomy): domain Bacteria; kingdom Pseudomonadati; phylum Pseudomonadota; class Alphaproteobacteria; order Hyphomicrobiales; family Rhizobiaceae; genus Rhizobium; species Rhizobium sp. AN73. Next base: position 546,354 of record NZ_JARWME010000002.1, on the reverse strand, counting down.
GATCCACTTGTGAAGGAAATGCTCTATATCGCCGTTTCCGTTACCAATGGCTGCTCCTATTGCGCGCACTCCCATACGGCAGCCGCGAAAGCCAAGGGAATGACGGGCGAACAACATGCCGATTTGCTGCGGGTGATCGCCCTTGCCGCCAAGACCAACCAGCTGGCCGTGGCGCTGCAAGTGCCTGTCGATGCCGCTTTTGATGCCGACAGGCGGGTATGAGACGAAAAAACGCCTTGGAATAGGCATTTTGACTGACGATACCGGAATAAAAGCAGAACACGGTTCTGGCCTTTATATCCCGAATCACTACATTGGGCCGCATGAGCAACAGTTTTGACGATATGCCGTTCTTCGACGAAGAACCCGAAGCGCCGCGCAAGGCGACGAACAATGCCGATGTGGCGAGCGGCGGCGGGCTTGGCATTGCTGCACGCGCCATGGCGGCGCGCGATCAGGCCCGGCCCACGCCCGATTATCTTTCCGGCCTTAACCCGGAACAGCGCGAGGCCGTGGAAACGCTTGACGGTGCGGTTCTGGTACTTGCGGGCGCCGGCACCGGCAAGACCCGCGTTCTAACGACACGCATCGCCCATATTTTGGCGACCGGCCGCGCCTATCCCAGTCAAATCCTTGCCGTGACCTTCACCAACAAGGCCGCCCGCGAGATGAAGGAACGTATCGGCGTTCTGGTCGGCGGCGCGGTGGAGGGCATGCCGTGGCTTGGCACCTTCCACTCCATCGGCGTCAAGCTTTTGCGTCGCCATGCCGAACTCATCGGTCTGAAGTCGGACTTTACCATTCTCGACACCGATGACGTGGTACGGCTTCTGAAGCAGCTTATTCAGGCCGAAGGTCTTGATGACAAGCGCTGGCCCGCCAAACAATTCGCCGGCATGATCGACGGCTGGAAGAACAAGGGGCTGACGCCGCCGGATATTCCGGAGGGTGATTCCCGCGCCTTCGCCAATGGCAAGGGTCGCGAACTTTACGCCGCCTATCAGGCACGGCTGAAAACGCTGAATGCCTGTGATTTCGGCGATCTTCTACTGCACCCGATCAGCATCTTCCGCCGTCACGCCGATATTCTGAAAGAGTATCACCAGAAGTTCCGTTACATTCTGGTGGACGAGTATCAGGACACCAATACCGCGCAATATATGTGGCTCAGGCTTCTTGCCCAGCGCCCGAAAGGCGAGCCGCAGAACGTCTGTTGCGTCGGCGACGACGACCAGTCGATCTATGGCTGGCGCGGCGCAGAAGTGGACAATATCCTTCGCTTCGACAAGGATTTTCCCGGCGCCAAGGTCGTAAAGCTCGAGCGCAACTATCGCTCCACCGAACATATTCTCGGCACCGCCGGCCATCTGATCGCCCATAATGAAGGGCGTCTCGGCAAGACCCTGTTCACCGAGCGCAGCAGCCCGGATGACGAGAAGGTGGTGGTGCATGCGGCATGGGATTCCGAAGAGGAAGCCCGCGCCGTTGGCGAGGAAATCGAGCAGCTTCAGCGCAAGAACCACAAGCTGAACGACATGGCCATTCTCGTTCGCGCCTCCTTCCAGATGCGCGAGTTCGAAGACCGTTTCGTCACGCTTGGCCTCAATTACCGCGTCATCGGCGGTCCGCGCTTTTATGAGCGTCTCGAAATCCGCGATGCCATGGCCTATTTCCGGCTCGTCTGCCAGCCGGCCGACGATCTGGCCTTCGAGCGTATCGTCAACACACCCAAACGCGGCCTTGGCGACACGACCATCCGCAATCTGCATGATTACGCCCGCGCCCGCGACATTCCGATGCTGGCGGCGGCGACCGACATCATTGAGACCGACGAGCTGAAACCCAAGGCGCGCAAGGCGCTGTTCGATGTGGTGCAGGATTTCCGGCGCTGGCAGGGCCTCTTGGAAAACACCGAACACACCACGCTCGCCGAGCAGATCCTCGACGAAAGCGGCTATACCGCCATGTGGCAGGCCGACAAGACGGCGGAAGCGCCCGGACGGCTGGAAAACCTGAAGGAACTCATCCGCTCGATGGAGGTGTTCGAAAGCATGCGCGGCTTCCTCGAGCACGTCGCGCTCGTCATGGATGCGGAACAGAATGCCGAGCTGGATGCCGTCTCTATCATGACGCTGCATTCCGCCAAGGGTCTGGAATTCGACACCGTCTTCCTTCCCGGCTGGGAAGAAGGCCTGTTCCCGCACCAGCGGGCGCTGGACGAAGGTGGCCGTTCGGGTCTCGAGGAAGAACGCCGTCTCGCCTATGTCGGCATCACCCGCGCCAAGAAGCTCTGCCATATCTGGTTCGTCTCGAACCGGCGCATTCATGGCCTGTGGCAATCCACCCTGCCCTCCCGTTTCCTCGACGAACTGCCGCCCGCCCATGTGGATGTCGCGGCGTCCGACAGCAATTACGGCGGTTATGGCGGACGCGGCGGCTACGGCCAGTCCCGTTTCGACAAGGCGGAACCCTTCGCCAACAATTATTCTACCCCCGGGTGGAAACGTGCGCAGGCCAACAAGTCCGACGCGACCCGCGATAACTGGGGCACACGCTCCGGCCATGCGGTGGAGCGGATCGGTTATGGCGAAAGCGGCCCGCGCGCGCGCACGATCGACGGCGAACTGGTGGCCAAATCGGTTGCCGCGACACCGTCGAAATTCGTGGTCGGCGACCGCGTTTTCCACATCAAGTTCGGCAACGGTAATATCTCCGCCATCGAGGGCAACAAGCTGACCATCGATTTCGATCGCGCCGGACAAAAGCGCGTGCTGGATGGATTTGTGGAAAAGGTTTGATCCGACAACTATAAGTGCCCGGAGGCCGCTTTTTCCATAGCCCGCGTCATGCCGTTGCAATAAAGAAGTTGCAACAAGAAGCGAAATCGGGCGGGGACTGCTTTGTATATATTACCGAAAAGCCGGCGTAAGCTCGCCGTTTTCCTCATCAATATGGACAGCGCCACCAAGCGCCTCGAGGATATGACTACCCGCCTCGACGCCATCGGCCTGAAGGCGGAGCGGGTCGCCGGCGTCAATGGCAGGGAACTGAATTATCCAATCCCGGAATTCAGCGAGCTTTCCTACATGCTCATGCATGGCCGCCGTACCTCGCCGCCGGAAATCGGCTGTTATCTCAGTCATGTTGCCTGCGCCGGCAAATTCATGGACAGCGATGCCGATATCGCGCTCATCCTCGAAGACGACGTGATCTTCCAGAGCGACTTTCTGGAGGCACTCGATGAAGCCGTGCTCAACGGCAACGACTGGGATGTGCTTCGGCTCACCACCGTCAGCAATGGCCGGAAATTTCCATTCCGCCCGCTCGAAGGCGGCCGTTCGCTTGCCATAGCACTGACGCGGGAAAAGGGCTCGGGCGCCTATCTCGTCAACCGCCGCGCCGGGAAATGGATATCGAAACTCATCCCCATGCGGCTCGCTTACGATATTGCTTTCGATCTGGAATATCTCGCCGGTCTAAAAGCGGCTTTCATTTACCCGCTCTGCGCCACGCAGGATGCGGACATGGACAGCCAGATCCAGAGCAATCTGCGCATCTACCGCCTGCCGCGCTGGCGTTATTTCACCGTCCTGCCCTACCGCGCCTATCTGGAAACGAGCCGTTTCCTGCTGCGCGGCATCCGCTTCGCCATTGCCAAGCTGCGCGTGGCGATGGAACGCGGCAAGGGCAAGACCGCTCCAGCCGCCCATTGACCGAACGGCTTACACTTCTCCGGGTGTAAAACCGACCAGATAGACGGCGGCTATCATGGCTGCGAGAATGAAAATCGAAATGACGAAAATCGTCATCCGGTTCAATGGCTTGCGCGTCGTTTTCTTCATGCTGGAACAATGCGGAACGCGCTTACTGGTTCCCTATCGGGCGGCGGATTCTGCATTCGGCAACCTGTGAGACAGGTAATCCCGCATCTGTTCCATTGCTTCCTCGCGCGTCAAACCTCCTGATTGCAGCCCCAAGCGCAGCCAAAGCCCGTCGATAAGCGAAGTGATACCGAGCGCGACAGCTTCGCATTCCTCTTTCGGAACGAGGTGCGACAAAGCCGAAAGAAGGTTGGAACGCATTCGCGCATGAATAACCTTCTGGATGCGGGCAAGCTGCGGTTCTCGCGGAACCTCGGCGCAAAGCGATAGCCAGGCGTGGCAGATCGACGGCTGAAAGAAGCTCTCGTCGAAATTCCCCTCGATAATGGCATCGAGCCGCGCGCGCGGGCTGGTCGCCTGATTGAGGCGCGCCACCACAACCTCCTTCAGCTTCGTATTGGCTTCGCGCATCGCGTGCTCGAACAATTCCTGCTTGTTGGCGAAATAATGCAGCACGATGCCTTTCGAGGCGCCTGCCTGTGCCGCCACCCTTTCAAGCGTGGCACCCGCCATTCCCTCTCGCTGCAGGACCTCAAATGCTGCCCGTCTCAGTTCCGCCCGGCGAATATCGCTTATTTTAGTCAGTCGCATCTTTGTCTCCTTGCCCGGAATATTGACAAGTTTTCCGCAAAGATCAATTATTGTCCCACCGGTCAATCTAATGACCCAACAGACAAAAAGGTGGAGCAATGAAAAAATGGGCAGGATTTTTTTCGGCAACGATGTTCCTGACGAGCGTCGGAACCTCCGCGCTCGCGGCGGATGCTGAAGCTTGCAAGATTGTGCGACTGGCCGAACCGGGCTGGAACGACCTTGCGTTCACCACCGGCATCGCCATGTCGCTGTTGAAATCACTGGGATATGAACCGCAAAGCCAGCTCCTCGGTATCGACGTCATTTACACGAGCTTGAAAAGCAAGAACCTCGACGTCTTTCTGGGTTACTGGAACCCGGCAATGGTGAACTACTACAAGCCCTACAAAGAGGACGGATCGGTCGAAAAAGTCCGGACCAATCTGGTAGGCGCCAAATACACCTTCGCGGTTCCGACCTACGTCTGGGAGGCCGGCGTCAAGGATTTTTCCGACCTGCAAAAATTCGCCGACAAGTTCGATAGCAAGCTTTACGGCATCGAGCCGGGCTCCAACCAGTTGATGCTGGATGCCGTCAACGATCCGGCACTGGGCCTTCAAAAATGGGAGGTGGTCGAATCCAGCGAACAGGGCATGCTTTCGCAGGTGGCTCGTCTTGTCCGCAACAAGTCCTTCATCGTTTTTCAGGGGTGGGCTCCGCACCCGATGAACAGCAAGTTCGACATCAAATACCTGACCGGCGGCGACAAATTTTACGGCCCGGACTTCGGCGCCGCCACCGTCGATACGCAGGTGCGCAAAGGTTACCTGCAGGAATGCCCGAATGTGGCGAAGCTGCTCGACAATCTCGCATTCGACGTGAACTACGAGAACAAGGGCATGGACTACATCATGAACGGTGGAATGGCTCCGGAAGACGCGGCAAAGCAGGCGATCAAGGAGGAGCCGCAGCGACTGGACGCCTGGCTGAAGGGTGTATCGACGTTCGACGGCAAGGATGGTCTTGCAGCCGTCAAGACGGGGCTCGGCCTGTGACGCCAATCTTCTTCGATGATTGGGAGAAGCGGAAGCAATATGTCGAATTGCCCCAGGGCCGCCGGCTGGCATTCATAGACAGCCGCGGTCCCGGCCCGGTGCTCCTGATGCTGCATGGCTTTTCGGACACCAGTCGCAGCTTTTCCATGCTGGAGCCTTTTTTCAGCGAGTACAGGCTCATCATTCCCGATCTGCCCGGACATGGGGTTTCCTCGGCGGGACAGGGCCTGCATGTCGCTGATTTCGCCGAAACGATCGACCGGTTTCTGACGCTCATGGGTGTTTCGCGGCTGTTTCTGCTCGGTCACTCGATGGGCGCGATGACGGCCATCGAACTTGCCGCCCGGCGGGGTGATGCGATCCGGGCTCTTGCCCTCATCTCGGCAACGCTCGAGCCGGATTTCGGTGCGGAAAGTCAACTGACGAGGGATATACTCGCGCTTCGGGATCCGATCATGCCGACCGTCGGCTTCCTGCGCGACTGGTATTCGTGCAGTCAGCCTGTCGACCAGGATTTTCTGTCAAAAATGAAACAGGACGCAGCCAACATGCCGGCTGCGATCTGGCATGGGATCGTTACCGGTTTTGCCGATACAAACCTGCACCACAGCGCCTCGAGAATAAAAAAACCAGTGCTCTGCCTCGCCGGTTCCGAAGACCCCCTTTTCGACGCATCGCATCGCCAGCAATTGGCTGAAGCCTTTCCGGGAGCTGAAGCCGTTACCCTTGATGGACATGGCCACAATCCGCATTGGGAAAACCCGCAGGGCGTATCGACGCAGATAGCCGATTTTTTCGCGGACGTGATGTCAGACAGCGTCAAGTGAAGGCGCCGAGCCGCTTGGTTGCACATGATTTTGGAAACAACTGACAAATCGATTTCGATTCAGGGGCCGATGCTGTAACGCTTCGCTGAATAATCATATTTTCGGCTGGCCATGACAGAAACGACCCATCCCCGCCTGAACCCGTTGCACCTTGCCGCCGCCTTCGCAAGCGGTTGCCTTCTGACATTGATGGTGCATTTCAACGGCCAGCTTGCCCACTATGGCAACGCGCTCTTTTCCTCCTGGACGGCGCATGGCACCGGCACGGTGGCGGCGCTGATCTATCTCGCAATCGTGCGCCCTAAGAAAGAAGCCGGCGCGCCGGCCAAACCGAAAGCGCCACTCTGGGCCTATTGCGGCGGGGTCGTGGGCGCGGCCATCGTCATCCTCACCTCCACCGCCGTCAATTCGCCGCTGGCGCTCTCCGGCACCATCGCGCTCGGCCTCGGCGGGCAGGTAATTTTCAGCTTGCTGGCCGATTTTTTCGGCCTTTTCGGCCTGCCCAAACGGCGGCCGGATTTGCGTGACATGACGGTGGTGGCGCTGATCCTCTGCGGCAGCGCACTCATCATCCTCGTCGGGAGAACGGCATGATCGTCTGGATAGCCATGGCATTTACCGGCGGCGTCTTCGTGGCGCTGAGCCGCCAGATCAACGGCCGCCTCAGCCTGTCGAACTCGCCCCTGATTGCCTCCTTCTGGAACCACATTGTCGGTTTTGGTGTGCTGACGATCATCGGCCTCATCGTCGGCGGCCTCATTCCGCCGGGCGCGGCCGATGCGCCGTGGCTCGCCTTTATCGGAGGCCCCATCGGGGTCGTCTTCATCGCTTCGGGAAGCTGGCTCATCCCCCGCATCGGCGCGGTCAATACCGCGCTTCTGGTCATCAGCGGCCAGATGGTGTCAGGCGTCGTGCTCGATCTTTTCAGCGATCACCCGCCGGAAATCTGGGCGAGCGCCCTCGGCATTCTGCTGATCCTGGGCGGCATGGTGCTAACGCAGCGCCGCCGCTAGAGCATTTCCGCTAAAAGTGCGAAGCGGTTTTACGTCCGGAACATGCGTAAAAACTGGACGTGCTTTACGGCATTTCCGTTAGAGCTCAGGTATCGTTGCCGCGCGAGAACATGCCAAACAGGGTCTTGCCGCCGCTTTTCCCACCGGTGCTTGCAAGGGTCGGGCGACCGCCGTTCAGTTTCGGCACCACCACCATGCGCTTGACTTCGCCGCGCTTGAAGGCCGCAAGGAAGCGGGAATAATCCCGGAACACGACGCAGCCGTTCGATTCCCCGCGTTTCGCCAGCATGTAGGTATGGGCAAGAAGACCATCGCGGCCATGTGGGTTAACGCCGTTTTCCGGCGTCAGCCGAATGGCTTCGACGCCATGGAACCGCGCCTCGCGCATCGTCAACCGGTAGCTGGAAGGCGGCGTCGAACCGCGCATTCTCACATGAACATAATCAGGGTTGTCGCGCATCTTGCCGATGCCCGAATGGGCTTCGAGCTTCTCGCCGTTCGGCATGTGAACCAGGCCGGAGGAAATATCGTAGATCGCCGTACCGTTGCCGCGATCCGGCCACGGAACCGCATCCATCTTGCTCGGTTCGCGCACCGGATTGTCCGGTTTCGCAAAGGCGAGCATGCCAGCCGTGCCCTGCCGCGGCTGCTGCGGCGCACGCGCAGGAACCGGCGCATCAAAAGCGGGTGCGGAAGCAACGGCCGCCGGGTGTTCATCGGTCTTTGCAAGAGCGGCGGGGCGCGGCGACGGCTCGACCGCCTCTGCAGCCGCCACCTCTGGCCGGAAGCTTGGCAGCGGCACGTCGTCCGGAAGAAGGCTGCTTGCCTCCTCCTCGATCTGCGGACGCCCCAGTGCCACTTCAAATGCCGGATGTTGCGAGGCAGCGCTCTGATAGGCAACCTCGGAAGTGCGCCCAAGCGCCGAATCGACGATTGCGGACGGACGGAGAGCGGCAAGTTCCTTGACCGTCGCCTGCCCTTTTGCATTCGCAGCCGCGCCAAAACGTTCGCGGAATTCCTTCGCGCCGATCTCGGGCATGATGCCGGCAAGGCGCACGGCCTTCTGCTGGCCATGGCTGTTGTCACTCAGGCGGGAAAATTTGCGGACGTGAATATCTCGAACGGCTGCGCGATCGATCGCCGTCTCTGCCGAATCAAGCCGCGCCACCAGCGTCTTTTCAAACTGACCGACGCCATGCGAAGCCGCCGCGATGCTGTGAAGCGAGGCGAAGGCAGCCACGGCGAACAGGCCGGCAAAGGCACCACCGCCAAGCAGAGCGGACATTCGGCCAAGCGAAAAGGATTTGCCTCTCTTGAGGCAAGACGAACCGGCAACACCGGCGCCATTATAAGCCGCAGCAGAAAACGCCATGATACTCGTTACTCGAACCGTTCACGCACACCCGGCCGACGCCGGAGGGATTTTGGGGCATCCGAACAGCGGGCGGACACCCGTCCGATTTCGGAACTGACTGGTTCGAAGCATGACGAATTATGGTAACCAAAGTGTTTACGAGTCCCTGCAAAAATAATTCGTTAAGGTCTGCGCATTGTCAGGCGAAGGCAAAACAACGACTTGCGCGACTGTTGCGTCCGAGCGCCCCGGCGCAAAATCGCACTCGATTTTCGCGAGGCACGCTGCGCCGGTTCAATAACAAGCACCGTCCTGTCGCGAAAAATGCCCTTCCGGGCGTCATTGACCTTTAAAGTTTCCGTCGCCGCATCGTCAGGTAAATTCTGACTTGGCCGGAAATTTGCTGCAAATGCGGCAGCACTGCGACGGAGCAAATCTATGCGGTCGGCCAATCAAGCCCGGACAAAGGTGGTAAGGGTACTTGATCCGCCACTGCCGGCTTGGCATCCTGACGGAAATAAGGGAGGCAAATCATGAAGGCGCTGCTGCTCATCGATATCCAGAACGGCTTTTGTCCGGGCGGTAATCTGGCTGTTGCCGATGGCGACGGGATCGTGCCCGTCGCCAACGCCCTGATCGACAATGGCGGTTACGATCTGATCGTCGCCTCGCAGGATTGGCACCCGGAAAATCACGGCAGTTTTGCCTCGCAGCATTCCGGCAAGAAGCCGTTCGATATGGGCGAACTCTCCGGCAAACCGCAGATGATGTGGCCGGACCATTGCGTGCAGGGCACGCAGGATGCGGAATTCCATCCCGATCTGAAGACGGAAGCTTTCGACTACATTCAACAGAAGGGCGAAAATCCCGCCGTCGACAGCTATTCCGCCTTTCGCGACAATGATCAGGGGGCAACGACCGGGCTTGCCGACTATCTGACCCGTCAGGGCGTGACGCAGCTCGATATCTGCGGCCTCGCCACCGATTATTGCGTCAGTTTTTCGGTGCTCGATGCCCTCGACATGCTGCCCGGCGTCAAGGTGCGTTTCATCGAAGACGCAAGCCGCGGCATCGATCCGCACGGCATAAAGGCGTCGATTGCGACCATGCGGGAAAAAGGCGTGGCCATCCTCAAAAGCCGCGACATATTGCGCGACTGAGTAACCTCTAGCGCAGTCTGGGCTTTTCCAGCACGTCGATATCGCCCGCAGCATCCTCCAGACGCCTCAGGATCGCGGCATGCGCATCCTTGAGCCCCTGATTGTAGAAAACATATCCGACTTCCTCGGCCAGGAAGTCCACGAAGATTTCCGCCTGCAGCAAACCGATCTCGGTTTCGGTCTCCCTCGCAAGATAATCCTTTATACGTGCGGCTAAAACCGCCTTTTCCTGCTTCTCGAGCATCGATCATCCGTGATTTCGCGATTTGGGCGCCGATGCGCCGGGATGCAGCTAACGTAACGGATGCTTCAAGGGAATCAATCGATCCATTCATGCAATTTGTTTGCCAGCCAGCCGGGACGGCGATAGAGCGGCGGCAAGGAGTTCCTGTACAATGTCCAATGAAGATTTTCGCGAGGGTCTTAAAAGCGGCTTTCCGATCGCCCTTTCCGCCGCGCCCTTCGGCGCACTATTCGGCGCAGTCGCGGTCGATAACGGGCTGAGCGTCGCCGAGGCCACGATCATGAGCGGCACCGTCTATGCCGGCGCAAGCCAGCTTGTCGGCATCGAATTGTTCGGCCAGAAGGTTGCCCCATGGCTGATCGTTCTGTCGGTCTTTGCCGTCAACTTTCGCCATATCCTCTATTCGGCCGCCATTGCCCGAATGATCACCAACTGGTCTCTGCTGCAAAAAGCGGTGGGGTTCTTCGTGCTGGTCGATCCGCAATTCGCCGAATCAGTCAGGAAATACGAAAACACCGGCACGGTGGGTTTCGCCTGGTACATGGGTTTTGCCACGCCGATCTATGTCCTGTGGCTGGTCATGACCATTGTCGGCGCATCGCTGGGCAACATGGTCGGTGATCCGAAGGCCATCGGCCTCGATGTGCTGTTGCCGATCTATTTCATGGGTATGGTTTTAAGCTTCCGCAAGCGGGAGAATTTTTACCCGGTGATGCTGGCAAGCGCGCTCGGCGCAACGGTCGCGTATCACATCGTCGGCTCGCCCTGGCATGTTAGCCTCGGTGCGCTTGCCGGCATTCTCGTTGCAGTTCTCTATCCGCCGAAACCAACCGGCGAAGCCAATTCCGAAAGCAAGGTGGAAACACCATGAGCGACATGCTGCACGCCGACACACTGATCCTCATCGCGCTCGCCACCATCGCCACCTATCTTACCCGCATCGGCGGTTATGTGTTGATGACGCGGATGAAATCCATCCCGCCGCGCATGGAGGCGGGACTGAACGCCGTTCCCGTAGCGGTTTTGACGACCCTTGTCGCACCCGCCTTTTTTGAAGGCGGTTACGAAGTGAAGATCGCCATGGTGGCCGCTCTTCTGGTCTGCCTGCGTTTCCCCGGCCTGACGATGCTGGCCGTGGGCTGGGCCATCGTCATCGCAATCAGGCACTTTTCGCTTTTTTAAGCGGTAAGCTCCAGAGGCCGCGTGGCCGCAACAAGCCACGCCTTCACCTCTTCATCCGCGATCAAAGGCGACAGCTTTTCCAGAACGCCGGCATGATAGGCGTTCAGCCACTCAAGCTCGTCGTCGGTCAAGAGTGCCGTGACAACCAGCCTGCGGTCGATGGGGCACCAGGTCAGGGTCTCGAACGACAACATCGGCTGATCGCCGCCCGTCACCGCTTCCGCCTCGCGCACATAGATCAGGTTCTCGATGCGGATGCCAAAAGCGCCGGGGCGATAATAACCCGGCTCGTTCGACAGAATCATGCCCGGCAGCAGTTCCTGCGTCGAAAGACGTGAAATACGCTGCGGCCCTTCGTGCACCGAAAGATAGGAACCGACGCCGTGGCCGGTGCCATGGGCGTAGTCTGCGCCAGCCCGCCACAACGCAATACGCGCCAATGGGTCGAGATCGCAGCCGCGCGTTCCCTTCGGAAACCGTGCGGCACTGATGGCGATCACGCCCTTCAGCACCAGCGTGAAGAATCGCCGCTGCTCTTCCGGAACATTCCCAATCGCCACGGTACGGGTGATGTCCGTCGTGCCGTTGACATATTGCGCACCGGAATCGACGAGGAACATCTCACCGTCGGCAAGTGTGCGGTCCGTATCGGTGGTGACGCGGTAGTGGATGATGGCCGCATGTTCGCCGGCGCCGGAAATGGTATCGAAAGATACGTCCTTCAGCGGGTTTTGCAGCCCCTGCCCCACCTTGGCGCGCGCTGCCTCCAGAGCCTTCACGGCCGCAATTTCGGTGACGCTGCCCGGCTGCTGGCGATCCAGCCAGCAGAGATATTCAACCATCGCCGCACCATCCTGAACATGTGCTGCAGCCGAGCCGGCAAGCTCCGCCTCATTCTTGCAGGCGCGCGGCAAGCGGACGGGATCGGCCTCCTCAATCAAGGTGCCGCCCGCAGCTGTGATCGCCCCTGTCAGCGCCACGGGTGTCAGATCGGCATCGACCATGACGCGGCCCTTGGCGCTGGCAATGGCGTGCAGGCGATCGGCGATCTTCGAAGGCGGTAATTGTGTCGCAAGTTGTGCGAGATAGGCCTCGGCCTCGATACCGGTCTTGCGCTTGTCGAGAAAAATATCTGCCTTACCATCCGCATAAATAATGGCGCGGGCCAGCGGATGCGGCGTGTGCGGCACATCATTGCCGCGAATATTGAAAATCCAGGCGATGGAAGACGGATCGGTGACCAGCAGGGCGTCCGCTCCCTTGGCCGATACCGTCTCGGCAAGCGAGGCGATCTTTTCCTTCGCCAGCTTGCCCGTAAAGGCCTCCGGCTGGATGACAACTGGTTCCAGCGGTTCGGAAGGGCGGTCCAGCCACAGCGCGTCGAGCGGGTTGTTTTTGAGCAGGACGACGGAGCCGCCCTTGGCCACAAGCGCCTTTTCCAGCCGCTTCAATTCAGCGCCGGTATGCAGCCACGGATCGATGCCCAGCCGAAACCCTTGAGAGCCGTGTTCAGACAACCAGACGGAGGGCGGCGCACCGACCAGATCACCGCCGGTGAACACCGATTGATCGACCTGCGAGGTGAGCTGCGTCGTATAACGACCGTCAACGAAAACCACCGCCTGCTCGCGCGTCACCAGCGCGATGCCGGCAGAGCCGGTAAAGCCGGTCAGCCATGACAGGCGCTCGGAGGATTCCGGCACATATTCACCCTGATATTCGTCGGCGCGCGGCACCAGAAAACCGTCTATACCAAGGGCGTCGAAACTGGCGCGCAGCGCCTCGACGCGGGCCTTGCCGAATTGCGGCGCGGATTTGTTTTCGAAGGTCTGGAACATGGGCGTCTTTCGGGAACTGTCATGAGAAAAGCGGTTTGGCCGCACGCCCAAATCGTCGGCGCGCGACGACAATGCCATGCGGGCAAACCCGGTTTCAAGCCATATATGACAGCGTCGGTCGCGGCAGGCACTCGCGCTGCCGTTTACGTGAAAGACTGGGAAAGGAAGCCGCTAATTTGGGCAGTTTTCTCTAAATAAGTAATATTGAAAAGCCATAGATATGCGAAAAACGCATGCCTACATTGAGATAACACCCCTAACCAAACAAAAACACATCGCTTATCTTCAAGTCAACACGGCGAGAGAAACACTCTCCTGGCAAACAAGGATTTGAAGCAATGGCAAAATCTTTCCTCCGCACCGCCTTCGATCGCGTCATTGAAGCACGCGAGCGTCAGGTCAGCCGTCATGTCAACGCCGCTCTTCTGAACCTCGACGACAAGTCGCTCGCAGCGCTCGGCGTGAACCGCGCCGATCTTCGTCGCAAGGCAAAGTCCAGCTACGTATTCTGATAACTTCCGGCGCGGCGATCCTCCCTCCACCGCGTCTGAACAGGAATACGTCGACCCGCTTGAGCACTCTCCTCCCTCAGTGCTCGCGGGTTTTCAGGCGGCGCGGAAGCGCCGCCTTTTCTTTTGCCCGAAAGAGATGCTGCTTCAGTCCTTGCGCAGATGCAGCGTGACCCAGCCGTTGCGCCAGATGGTGCGGATATGGGAAAGCCGCGCGCCATTATAGGCGGCAAGAACCTTCCAGCGCTGCGATGCGAGAATGCCCGACAGGATGACGGTGCCGCCGGGCGCCAGATGCGTGACGAGCTGCGGCGCCATCTTGATGAGTGGCCGCGCCAGAATATTGGCGATGATGAGATCGAACGGGCCATATTTGCGGAAAGCGTCGGAATGGAAACCCGGTGCGGTTTCGAGCGCCAAACCGGAGACGATGCCGTTCAGGCGCACATTCTCCCTGGCCACCCTCACGGCGATGGGATCTATATCCGTCGCAAGCACGGGAATATGGCGCATCTTGCGCACCGCAATCGCCAGCACGCCGCTGCCGGTGCCGAGATCGAGCGCATTGCGCACGGTCCGTGCCCGCAGAACTTCCTCGATCATCTCAAGGCAGCCAGCCGTTGTGCCGTGATGGCCGGTGCCGAAAGCCTGCCCTGCCTCGATTTCAATCGCCAGATCGTTCGCCTTGACCTTGTCGCGATCATGCGCACCGTGAACGATGAAGCGCCCTGCCCGGACCGGTTTCAGCCCCTCGAGCGACTTGGCGATCCAGTCGACATCGGGAACGATCGCTTTCTCGATGGCAAGGCCGGGAAAGGCTGGTGCCAGCAAGCCGCCGATGCGCTCACGAAACTCGTCTTCCTGCCCGGCCATGAGGTAAACCGAGGCTTCCCAGATGTCGCGTTTCTCATCCACCTCGGTGGTGGCGATCGCGACATCCTCCTCGCCGAAATAGTCCGACATGAGATCGAGGATTTCACCGGCCTTGATTTCGGTCGTGGTGACGTAAAGTCGGATTTCGCTCACGGCGGGCTGCTTTCTCTAGCTAAGGTTCTTAAGGCTTGCCTTTGCCACAAAACCATCGCCAGTCCAATAAGCCAGGCACAATTATGCCGTCTCGTTCAGCCCTTCAGCAGATTCTGAAGCTTCTGCTCGGCAACATCAGGGTTCTCGCCATAGGCGATGGTACCGGAAAAACGGCCCTTGGCGTCAAGCAGGATGACGGAAGCCGTGTGATCCATGGTGTAGTCACCGTTCGGATCCTTCTCGTCCACCGGCACCTTCTTGGCATAGATGCGGTAGCCTTTCAGCGTCTCGGCAATCTTGTCGGCCGGACCGGTGATGCCGGTAATCCGCTTCGAGACGTTGGAGACATATTGCTGCATGATGTCAGGCGTATCGCGCTCGGGGTCAACGGACACGAAATAGGCCTGCAACTTGTCGCCGGCCGGGTCCACTTTCTGCATCCAGCCGTTCAGCTCGAACAGCGTTGTCGGGCAGACTTCCGGGCAATGGGTGAAACCGAAGAACAGCGCTGTGGGTTTGCCCTGAAAGGCTTTTTCGGTGATCGGCTGGCCATTCTGGGCCGTCAGCTCGAACGGCACGCCATAGGCCGTTTCCACCATTTCCTCACGGGTTTTCGTCATTTCGAGCGTCAACCAGCTGACGACACCGACAAGAACGACCACCACTGCCCACAATACGATGCGAATATTTCTCATTGTCCTAATCCTACCCCCGAAGGCCGGCCGCATGTAGCAAGCCTCCATCGTCTGATAACGAACAGCGGTGGCGACGGCAAATCAACTGGGCGTATTTGCCGGAACCGCGCTGATTTGTCACAAAGCCGGGACCGGCAGACAGATCACAGACACCAGGCAATGCCGCTCTGCACGGCGGACAGGAAAATATCCGTGCTGTGCCGCACCCAGCCGTCGAAGGCAAGCAGCACGACGGCAAGCGAGACCGCTACGCCAAGACTTGCCAGAATAAACTTCAGCGGATTGGAAACGAGTGCGTTCATGCACCTGTTATAACCTGTTTGCATCAGCGCGAAAACCGCCAAAATACTGGGTTTTGCAGGGACAGCGCCGGCAATTGTTAGGGAAAGTTTAAAATCTTGCTGTGCATTATGGCCATAGCGGTTTCTAAGTCCCGACATGATGTCTCCCGGTTCACTCCGGCCACCGCATAAAGCTCAATCATGCATGGGCCTGCCTTAAGAGCCGCCAGAGGAAACCTGCCGTCATGTCCAACGCCATCAAGCAATCCGGCGCATATCTCGAAATCGTTTCCTTCCATCTCGGCGGTCAGGAATTCTGCATCGACATCATGGCGATCCGCGAAATCCGCGGCTGGGCGCCAGTCACACCGATGCCGCACACGCCGCCTTATGTTCTCGGCCTCATCAACCTGCGCGGCGCCGTCATCCCCGTCATCGACATGGCCGGCCGCCTTGGCATGAAAATGACCGAGCCATCCGAGCGCTCCGCCATCATCGTTACCGATATCGGCGGCAAGCTGGTCGGACTTCTGGTGGAACAGGTCTCCGACATGATGACCATCCGCTCCGAAGACCTGCAGCCCGCGCCCGATATCATCCCGGAAGAGCAGCGCAGCTTCTGCCGCGGCATCGTCGCGCTGGAAAAGAGCATGGTCTGCTTCCTCAACCTCGACACCGTCATCGCCGACGAGCTGGCGCGCGAAGCAGCCTGATCGAGCCTGAAGCAATCAATGCTGTAAAAGCAACGGGCGAGCCTTACGGCTTGCCCTTTTCCCACGTCACCTGCTGATTATAAAGCGGCACTGTGGAAATCGCCATCTTGGCCGAACCGTCGGTCAGTTCCCGCGCATGCACCAGATAGATCAGCGCATCATTGGCCTTGTCGTAAACGCGGCTGACGACGAGCTTTTTCCAGACCAGCGACATGCCCTGCCGAAAGACCTCTTCCCCGCCCTTGGACAGATCGATGTCGCCGATTTCCACCGGCCCCGTCTGGCTGCAGGAAATGGCATTGTTTGAAGGGTCTTCGAACCAGTTGCCGTTTTTCAGCCGGTCGATGACACCTCGCTCGAAATAGGTGACGTGGCAGGTCACGCCCTTGATCTTGGGATCGGCAATCGCCTCAATGACGATATCGTTGCCGATCCAGTCCACCCCGACCTTACCGACGACTTGCGAATGCGCAGCCGTGACCGGAAGCAACGTCAAAAAGCCCGCAAACAAACCCGACAGAGTTTTCATCGTCATCGCATCTTCTCCGTTACGTTGCATTCAACATAGGTGGACGGAGCCGTTACGCAACCCGGGAGACGGCACGTTTTTTCATGCTGCAGGGCTGGTAACCCGTGGATGTGAGACGACCGGCGACCATGCCGATCTTTTCCGGCAGGTCGCGAATATGGGCAACGCGCAGCGCCTTGGCCGCTGCAATCGACGCGGCGGCGCAGACAACGGCATCTTCGGCGGCATTGTGATGCACGAAACGAAGCTGGAGATGATGGGCAATCACGTTCAGCTTGTGTGATTCCAGCTGCGGCCAGACATGGCGGGCAATCTTGACGCTGCAAAGATAAGAAAGATCCGGATAGGACTGCCGATATTTATCGAAGGAGGCGCGCATGACGCTGAAATCGAAGGCGGCATTATGGGCGATCATCGTGGCGCCCTGGAAATCGTCGATGAACTCCTCCATCACATCAGGGAATTCCGGCGCGTCCTCGACATCGGCAGGTCGAATCCCGTGCACGGCGATGTTGAAGGGCGAAAACCGCATGTCCTTCGGCCGGATGAGCCGTTCCTCGACGCGAACGATCTCGCCGTCTTCTATCCACGCAAGCCCGACGGAGCAGGCGCTGCCCCGTTCCTCATTGGCGGTCTCGAAATCGATGGCAATGGTTTTCAAGAGTGATTCCCGTTGTTTCATTCCGGCATAAACCGGATTGGCGTCAAAGAGAACCGGCCTCGGTCGACCCCGCCTCCGCAAGCATCCAGTCGAGCAGCGTCACGAGATCGGGATTATCCAGCATTCGCCGCGGGTAAACCAGGAAATAGGCAAGCGTGCTGGCAATGTCCGTACCAAACGGCGCAATCAGCGTTCCTTCCTCCAGCTCGCGGGAAACCAGCGAGCGTCGCGTCAGCGCAACACCATGCCCGGCCTTGGCCGCATCCAGCGCACCGTTGCTGTCGATGAATACGGTGCCACCGGAAGCATCGACCTCGGACGCGCCCGCCGTTTCCAGCCACCGCCGCCACTCATTGCGGTTTTCATCGTGCAGCAGCGGCATGGACTGCAGATCGCCCGCCACCCGAAGCGGCCCGTATTTTTCAAAAAGCTGCGGCGAGCAGACCGGCAGGGTGCTGTCGTCTATGAAGAGGATGCTCTCCAGCCCCTCATAACGGCCGAACCCGTGCCGAACGGCCAGATCGACATCGTCCCTCGAAAAATCCACCAGCCGGTTGGTGACGCTGATGCGGACATCCACATGCGGGTGTCGCTGCTGGAAGCCAGGCAGCCTCGGCATCAACCACTGCACGGCGAAAGTCGGCGTGCAGCTCAGAGTTAAAACCGTAATCTCGGATCGAGCCGTGAGCTCTGCCGTCGCCTCGCGCATCATCCGGAATGCCGTGCGAAGGGAGCCATAATAACGCTCGCCCTCCCGCGTCAGCTGGATGCTGCGCGGCTTGCGGACAAACAGCTGTACGCCAAGCCGGGCCTCCAATTCCCTGATCTGCAGGCTGACCGCGCCGGGGGTGACGTTCAACTCGTTGGAAGCAAGCGTGACGCTGCGATACCGTGCGGCGGCCTCAAAGGCCTGCAATCCCTTGAGGGACGGAAGTTCCATTGCCATGATTTAGCTCAGCTCAATTATCTAACGAGAAACTATCGTTTGAAAACAGCATAAAACGGGGAGTAAATAGAAGCAACACGACGCGAAGCAGCCGGAAACCTGAAAATACCAGCTTGAGGTCAACTCAACCGATATCGGGTGGATGACGGCGCTCGTGTCTGCGACTATGTCAGAATTCATGCCCTTGGGAGACAAAGATGGCGATACAAAAACAGATGGATGCCGGCGAATGGGGGATGCTTGTCGCGCTCTCGTTGCTGTGGGGCGGATCGTTCTTTTTCATCGGCATCGCCGTCAAGGAACTGCCGCCGGTCACCATCGTCACGTTGCGCGTCAGCCTCGCAGCCATCGCACTTCTAATCGTCTGCCGGATCATGGGCCTTCACCTGCCGCGGCAATGGGCCGTGTGGCGCGCCTTCTTTGGCATGGGGCTGCTCAACAACATCATTCCCTTCTGCCTGATCGTCTGGGGTCAGACCCATATTGCCAGCGGGCTTGCCTCGATCCTCAACGCGACGACGCCCCTTTTCACCGTCATCGTCGCCCATTTCCTGACCACTGACGAGAAGATGACCGGCAACAAACTCGCCGGTGTTCTCATCGGTTTTGTCGGCGTGGCAACGATGATCGGCCCGGCAGCCTTTGGCGGTGCGATCTCCGGCCTCTGGGGCCAGATCGCCGTTCTCGGCGCGGCCATCTCCTATTCCTTCGCGGGCATATTCGGCCGCCGCTTCAAGGCCATGGGCGTACCGCCGCTGATGACCGCCACCGGCCAGATATCCTCCTCGACGCTGATGCTCATCCCGGCTGCGCTCCTCATCGACAAGCCTTGGACGCTTGCCATGCCGAGCCTTGGAACCTGGGGCGCGCTTATCGGCATCGCCTTGCTGTCGACGGCGCTCGCCTATCTCATCTTCTTCCGCATTCTCGCGACAGCCGGCGCCACCAACCTCGCGCTCGTCACCTTTCTCATCCCTGTCAGCGCCATCCTGCTCGGCTCGCTCATTCTCGGCGAACAGCTGGAAATCAAGCACTTCGCCGGCATGGCGATGATCGCGGCCGGGCTTGCGGCGATCGACGGCAGGTTGTTC
This sequence comes from Rhizobium sp. AN73, assembly GCF_030757975.1. Taxonomy (NCBI): domain Bacteria; kingdom Pseudomonadati; phylum Pseudomonadota; class Alphaproteobacteria; order Hyphomicrobiales; family Rhizobiaceae; genus Rhizobium; species Rhizobium sp. AN73. Next base: position 526,776 of record NZ_JARWME010000002.1, on the reverse strand, counting down.
AGACGCTTTCGAGCGGCCTGAAACCGGAAGGGGCACGGGCAAGAGCATTGACAAGTTTTCCGGCCCCGACCATTCTGCCAGTCATGATCGCACAGTCGCGCAAAAACATGCTCATCAATACCACCTCCGGCAAGCCGGCGGGCGGTGGAGCATTGTCGCGATAGATTAGCGATCCTTGTCCATCATGCCCTGCCGCAAGAGCAGGGCGAATGGTCCCCTGCTCTCCGGCCCAACAGGAGAACAGCCAATGCCCCAGCCGCAAAGCGACATACCGCCCTTTCAGGATTTCAAGATTGATGAGTTGCTCATCCGTGGCATCAGACCCGATGATGCCGAAGGCTTGACGCAGGTGCTCAACATGCCCGGCGTGCGCTGGGGAACATTGCGCCAGCCCTTTCAGAGCATCGCGTGCACGCGGCAATATATCGAAGGCCTCTCCCCTTCCGATATCGTCGTGGCGGCCGAATGGCGCGGCAGGATTCTGGGCAACGCCGGCCTGCATGCCAGAGCCGGACGGCAGAAACACGTCGCCGGCCTCGCTATCGGCATCCATGACGATTTCGCCGGCAAAGGCATCGGCTCAAAGCTTCTCGCGGCGTTGCTCGACGCGGCCGACAACTGGCACGATATTCGCCGCATCGAGTTGAACGTCTTCACCGACAATCTCGCCGCTATCCGGCTCTATGAGAAGTTCGGTTTCGAACACGAAGGCACCCTGCGCAACGATGCCTATCGCGACGGCAAATATGCCGATTCATATGTGATGGCGCGTCTGCGCTGATGCTTCAAGCGGATAGATGATCCGCAAACACTTCCCGAATGGTCCTGCGTGACCATTCGGCGAGTTTTTCGTCGCGGCCGCGTTGCGCTTCAAGCGTGATCAACGCTTTCCACAGCGCCCAGCCGCGTCCGCGCTGCCATGTGGCATCGTCCAGATTCATCGCGCGACGAAAAACGGCCCGGCTTTCGGTGTCCAGCACATTCCACGCGAGAATGAGATCGGAAGAAGGATCACCAACGCCGGAACTGCCGAAATCGATGACGGCTGAAAGGCGGCCATTTCTCACCAACAGATTGCCCTCGGCAATATCGCCATGCACCCACACGCCCGGCCCCTGCCAGCGGCTAGAAAGGGCAAGTTGCCATATCTTAGTGGCCTGTGCTTGGTCGACCTCATCGGCAAGACGCAACGCCGCTGCCCTCGCCTCGCTGTCATAGACCGCGAGCGATCCGCCGCGATGAAAATTATGCTCGCCCGCAAGCGGACCATTCGAGGCATCGATACCGTGCAGAGCTTTTAAAAACGTCGCCACATCGACGGCTATGGTTGCGAGATCGATATGGTCGAGATGTCGGGCAAGAGGCTCACCTTCTAGCCAGCCATAAACCGACCAGCAAAACGGATAATCCCGTCCCGGCTGACCGAGCGCCAATGGCTCCGGGATCGGAAGAGGCAGCCGGGACGCAAGCTCCGGCAGCCAGCGATGCTCCTTCTCCACCTGCGCCACATAACGCTCGGCACTTGGCAGCCGCACCAGCATATCGTCACCAAGGCGGAAGCTGCGATTGTCCCAGCCGCTCAGTTCCACCGGCCTGACATCAAGGTGCGCCCACTGCGGAAACTGGCTCTCGACCAGCGCCCGGACCTGCTGCGTGGTAACGACGATGCGATCATCCATGGTGTGTTCCCCGTTTCAGGCGCAAACCTCTAGCGGTCCAGAACAACATTGCGATGACGGCGCCTCAGCCACCGATCAGCGCCAGCCACTCGTCCTCGTCCATCGTCTGCACGCCCAGCTCCGCCGCCTTGGCAAGCTTGGAGCCCGCCCCCGGCCCGGCCACCAGAATGTCGGTCTTCTTCGATACGGACCCGGCCACCTTGGCGCCGAGGCTTTCGGCACGAGCTTTGGCTTCGTCGCGGGTGAATTTTTCCAGCGAGCCGGTAAAGACTACCGTCTTGCCTGCCACCGGGCTGCCTTCGGTAGATGGCTTCTCGGCCTCCTTCGGCTGAAGCTCACGAATCAACCGGTCGATGACATCGAGATTGCGCGGCTCCTTGTAGAATTCGATAATGGCACGGGCCACGACCTCGCCGATGCCGTCGATGCTGTTGAGTTCGGCCCAGGCATCGCTCGCCGGATCAGCCGCCGCCTTCATGCTCTCTTCGAAATGTTCATAGGTGCCGTAGGAGCGCGCTAGAAGTTTTGCTGTGGTCTCGCCCACATGACGGATGCCAAGTGCAAAAATCAGCCGGTGAAGATCGATCTCGCGGCGGGCATCGATCGCATCGAACAGTTTCTTGACGCTGACCTTGCCGAAGCCGTCGATATTTTCGAGCTTAGTCAGCGCGGAGGATTCCTGCCGCGCCTTCAGCGTGAAGATATCTGGCGCGGTCTTGATCGACAAAGTGGGGTCTTCGCTCTCGAAGAAGAAATCGATCTGCTTGGTGCCCAGCCCCTCGATATCGAAGGCATTGCGCGAGACGAAATGTTTCAGATGCTCGACTGCCTGCGCCCGGCAAACGAAACCGCCAGTGCAGCGCGTGACCGAATCTAGCTTGCCGGTCTTTTCATTGCGCTCCCGCACCGCATGGCTGCCACAAACAGGACATTTCTCCGGGAACGCATATTTCACCGCATCAGCCGGGCGTTTCTCCAGCAGTACATCAAGAACCTGCGGGATGACGTCGCCGGCGCGCTGCACGATCACCGTATCGCCAATACGTATGTCGTGATCCTCAGGACGAATGCGCTCGCCGCCATTGCCGATGCCTTCAACGTAATCGGCATTGTGCAAGGTTGCATTGGTGACAACAACACCGCCGACCGTGATCGGCGTCAGTCGCGCAACCGGCGTCAGCGCGCCGGTGCGCCCCACCTGGATTTCGATGTTCTCGACCGTGGTGAAGGCCTGTTCGGCCGGAAACTTGTGCGCAGTCGCCCAGCGCGGGCTGCGCGAGCGGAAACCCAGCCGTTCCTGAAGATCAAGCCGGTCGACCTTGTAGACCACGCCGTCGATATCGTAATCGAGATCGGGTCGCGCAACGCCGATTTCATTATAATGTTCAAGCAATTGCTCGGTCGAGGTGAATCGCTTCATCAGCGGATTGACCGGAAAACCCCACTCCCGGAATTTCTCGACGATGCCATATTGCGTGTCGGCAATCCGCGTCGGCTGGCCGCCATTCGAGACCTCGCCCAGCGCATAGGCAAAGAACCTCAGCTTGCGTTTCGCCGTCACATTGGCGTCGAGCTGGCGCAACGAACCGGAGGCGGTATTACGCGGGTTCACATAGGTCTGCTTGCCGTCGGCCTCCATCTGGGCATTGAGCGCCATGAAGTCGCTTTTGGCCATATAGACCTCGCCGCGCACCTCAACCACATCGGGTGCATCGGACGGCAGCTCGTTTGGAATTTCCTTGATGGTCTTGATATTGGCGGTGACGTTCTCGCCCGTCGTGCCATCGCCACGCGTCGCCGCCGTCTTCAGCTTGCCATTCTCGTAACGGATCGACATGGAAAGTCCGTCGATCTTCGGCTCGGCCGTAAAGGCGATCGAATCATCCGGCAGATGCCCGAGGAAGCGATAGACGGAGCTGACGAAATCCCGCAGATCCTCTTCGGAAAACGTATTGTCGAGCGACAGCATCGGCCGCGCATGCACGATCGGCGCAAAGGTCGGAAGCGGCGTGAAACCGACTTTCTTCGATGGGCTGTCGGCCCGCACCAGCGCCGGGAAAGCCGCCTCGATGGCGTCGTTGCGCCGTTTCAGCGCATCATATTCCGCGTCCGAAATCTCCGGCGCGTCCTTGCCGTGGTAAAGCGCATCGTGGCGGGCAAGCTCGGCCGCCAGAAATGCCAGCTCGGAAGAGGCTTCAAGCTCGGTCAGGTTTTCGACGGGAATCTGATCTTTCGACATGGAAGAAGCCTCACGGGTGAATCTGCATTGCTTTTAGCGAATTATTGCCAAACGCAAAACCATCCTCGCTTTTCAACAGGCGGGAATTCGTTATTCTGAACATCCGGATGAAACAGATGCCGGAGCCTCCCATGGAAGTCACCACCCTCATTGCCTTTGCGGCAGCCTTCTTCGTATTCGCGGCCAGTCCCGGACCGGACAATATGACAATCGTCGCCCGCACCATCACCCACGGCGCCGCCTCCGGCCTTGCCTATGGGGCCGGGACTGTCGCTGGAATATTGATTTTCCTCACGCTTGCAGCCTTCGGATTGTCGGTCGTCGCTGCGGAGATGGGGACGGTAATGACCGTGCTGCGTTATGGCGGGGCGGCCTATCTGATCTGGATGGGCTTCAAACTCTGGACGGCGGAACCTGTCGTTCCCGGTCTACAGCCCATGAATGATGGCCGCAACCTCATCTCGATATTCGCCACCGGAACCGCACTTAACCTCGGCAATCCGAAAATGCCGCTCTTCTACGTGGCATTGCTGCCAAACGTCGTCGGCGCTTCGCTGACGGTCGATCACCTTCTGGCGCTGGCGTCCGTCATCGTCGCGGTGGAAGCGATTGTTATCGGCGGTCATGTTGTTCTGGCGGTGCGGGCAAGAAAGCTGCTGCGTGAGCCGAAAATCGTCCGCAGGGTGAACCGGGCAGCGGGCGGCGTCATGATCGGCTCCGGCGTGGCAGTGGCCGTCAGCCGTTAATCCTTGGCGGCGAGCAGGCGGGCGGCCGCAGCCCTCGCCTCATCGGTCACCGAAGCACCGGCGAGCATACGGGCGATTTCTTCCGTGCGGTGTTTCGGCTCCATCGTCGCCACGCGTGTGGCGATGCGCTCGCTGCCGTCGCCGGAAGGGCCTTTGGAAATGAGCAGATGCGTGGCCGCCCGCGCTGCCACCTGCGGCGCGTGGGTAACGGACAGTACCTGTACGGTCTTCGACAGGCGACGAAGCCGCTGGCCGATGGCATCAGCCACCGCACCGCCGACACCCGTGTCGATTTCGTCGAAAACCAGTGTCGGTGCAGAACCGCGATCCGCCAGCGCCACTTTCAGCGCCAACAGGAAACGGGACAATTCGCCACCCGAAGCGACTTTCATGATCGGGCCGGGGCGCGTTCCCGGATTGGTCTGGACGTGGAATTCCACGGTGTCGATGCCATCAGCCGTCGCCTGCTCCGGATCGGAGCTAACCTCGACGGTAAAACGTGCCCGCTCCAGCTTGAGTGCCGGAAGCTCGGCCATGACAGCCTCGGAAAGTGCACTCGCCGCATGGCTTCGCTTTTCCGAAAGCGACTTTGCCGCATGGTCGAAATCGGCTTTCACGGCGCCGAGATTGGCTTCGAGCTTGCCGAGCTTTTCCTCGCCCGCATCGAGATCGGCGAGATCGGCAACCATTTTTTCCGCAAGCGCCGGCAGATCAGGCACCGCGACATTGTATTTGCGTCCGGCGGCGCGCAGCGCAAACAGCCGCTCCTCCACCCGTTCCAGTTCGCGCGGATCGAACTCGGTGCGGCGCAACGCCGCCTCCACTTCCATCTGCGCGTTGGAAAGGCTCTCGAGCGCGGCATCCAGCAATTGCACGGTATCTTCCAGCAATCCCGGCGCTTCATGGCTCTTACGCTCAAGGCGCCGCATCATCGAGGCAATCATTGGCACGGGCGAGGCATTACCGTTCAGGAACTCGCTCGCTTCGGCGATATCGCCGGCAATGCGTTCGGATTTCTGCATGACCGCCCGACGTTCGGCAAGCTCGTCCTCCTCACCATCACGCGGTGAGAGCACCTCAAGTTCCTCGACGGAAGAACGCAGGAAATCCGCCTCGCGGGCAGCAGCCTCCACCTTGGCGCGGTGGGTTTTCAACGCCCGCTCGGCATCTTTCCAGGTGCGGTAGAAACTCTGCACGGCACGGGCATCGTCAGAGAGCCCGGCAAAGGCATCCAGCAGCGTGCGGTGAGCATCAGTGTCGACAAGGGCGCGGTCGTCGTGCTGGCCGTGTATTTCGACCAGCAGCTGCCCGAGCTGGCGCATCATCTGCACGCTGATGGCCTGATCGTTGATATAGGCCTTGGTTCGTCCGTCGGCGGATTGCACCCGGCGGAAAATCAGGTCGCCATCGTCATCAAGGCCGTTTTCGCGCAGGAGATGCCGGGTCGGATGGCTGGTGGGTACTTCGAAAGTGGCGGTAACCTGCCCCTTGTCTTCCCCGTGGCGCACCAGGCCGCCATCGCCGCGGCCGCCGAGGGCCAGCGACAGGCTGTCGAGTAGAATGGATTTGCCCGCGCCCGTCTCACCCGTCAACACGGAAAGGCCCGCCTCAAAGCCGAGGTCGAGCCTTTCAATCAGAACGATGTCACGAATCGAGAGCTGGACCAGCATGGCCTATGCCCTGTCTCAGGCGCCGATAAGCTTCTTGCCGGCACGCGAAATCCAGGACCCCTTGTTTTCACGCGGCTCCAACCCGCCGCCCTTCAGCAGCTTGTAGGAATCCGCATACCATTGGCTGTCGGGATAGTTATTGCCGAGAACGGCGGCCGCAGTCTGCGCCTCGTCGGCAAGCCCCATCGCATAATAGGATTCCGTCAGACGGGCCAGCGCTTCCTCGATCTGGTTGGTGTTCTGGTATTGCTCGACGACGATACGGAAACGCGACACGGCGGCGAGATATTCCTTGCGCTCAAGGTAATAACGGCCGACCTGCATTTCACGGCCGGCGAGCTGGTCGCGGGCGAAACGGATCTTGGCCTGCGCGTCAGCGACATATTCCGAATCGGGATAGTCGTTGACCACCTTGTTCATCGCCTCAACCGTGCGCTGCGCGGCGCGCTGGTCCTGCGTCACGTCGGAAATCTGCTTCGAATAGGCAAGACCGATCATGTATTGAACGTAAGCGGCATCCTTGGAGCGCGGATATTGGCGCAGGAAGCGGCTGCCCGACGCGATGGCCACGTCGTTCTTGTTGGTGCGAGTGGCGATGAAGGTCTGCATGACAAGCGCCTTCTGGCCCCATTCGGTAAAGGGATATTGCTTGTCGATCGCCTCGAACTTGCGTGAGGCTTCCGTCATGTTGCCAGCGTTCATGTTGGCAAGCCCCTGCTTGTACAGAACGTCAGGCGGATCGGTCTCGACGCCGAGCTTGGTAATGTCGATATCCGGATCGGACTGGCAGGCCGTGACCACCACACTGGCGCCGACCAACATCAACGAAACGGCGATCCCCCGCATCGTACCCTTCATTGCACCAGACCCTACATGCTTCATTCGACAGTTCCCACTTCCCGCGCAAATACATAAGCATCGGCTTTGCACTGGCGTTTCTAGCCATAAAAGCATCTGCAGGGCAACGCAATGATGATGCATTAACGCATTTTTATGGCATCGGCCCGTGCAATCGCATGAATATCAGGCGGTATGACGAAACATCTCGCCCCGCATCGTGAAAAAGCCGCCCCGAAAGGAGCGGCTTTTCCTGTCAATCGATTAGCCTGCGAATAAACTCAAGCCGACCAGGGTGCAAATTCCGGCATGTTGACCGGAACGAATTCGCGGGCACGTACCTGGTTGCGGGGGCCGGAGCCTCCACGATTTCATAGGCCGAACGATCGCTCAGCAAAGCCTTCAGCGCATTGGCATTGACCTTGTGGCCGCCGCGATAGGAGCGGTAGCAACCAATGAACTGCGCACCGGCAAGTGCCAGGTCGCCGACGGCGTCCAGCGTCTTGTGGCGGACAAATTCGTCCTTGGCGTAACGCAGGCCTTCCATATTGATGACGCTGTTGTCGTCGGAGATGACAACCGAGTTCTCAAGCGAGGAGCCGAGTGCGTAACCGGCAGCCCACAGGCGCTCCACGTCACGCATGAAGCCGAAGGTGCGGGCGCGCGAAAGCTCGTTCTTGAACGTATCCGCCGTCAGGTCGCCCTTCCAGGACTGCTTGCCGATCAGCGGCGTGTCGAAATCGATATCGACCTCGAACCGCGTACCGTCGTAAGGGCGGAATTCTGCCCAGGACGCACCCGAATCGATGCGGACAGGCTTGATGACGCGAATGTAGCGGCGCTTCACGCCGAGATTCTTGATGCCGGCCGATCCGATCGCATCGATGAAAGGCGCAGAGCTGCCATCCATGATCGGCACTTCCGGACCGTCTACCTCAACGACGAGGTTATCGAGACCCATGGCGTAGATGGCGGCCATGACGTGCTCAACCGTTGCCACTGACTGGGATAGCGAGCGGCCGAGCACGGTGCACAGATCGGTATTGCCGACATTGGAAGAAACCGCCTTCAACTCGGTTACGCTGCCATTTTCATGAAGGCGCTGAAACACGATGCCCGTTCCGGCTTCTGCGGGCTGGAAGGTCATCGAAGCCGGATTGCCGGAATGCACGCCAATGCCCTTGAGCTGAACAGCATTTGCGATAGTCGTTTGAAATCCGAGCAGTCCGATAGTCATGCGTATATGCCTTGTTTTGAAAACCGCGCCGTATATTCAGCGCCGTTCAAGTTTTTCAAGCCGGTTTTTACAACCGGCGAGGTCAATGTTTCCCTTACCCAGCCTCATACATACGCACATGAAAGTGCCAGGACAAATCACTGTTCGTTTCGGATTGTTACACGCACAAACCATTGAAAACGTGAATTAATTTACTGTTAACAACACATGACAAAACAAAACGCCCGGGTCGTGTGACCCGGGCGTTTGGAGAGGCGAGTGGAATCGCCGTTAGTTGGACTGGCGGCGCAGGAAGGCCGGAATTTCCAGCTGGTCGTCGTCATGGTGGCTTGCCGAAGAAGGCGTCGCACGACCGTGATCGTCAAGCTGGCCACGACGCGGAGCGTAGAGGCTGGCTTCCGGCGAAAGTGCGCGGCGCTGCTGCGGTGCCATGCTCGGTGCATCCATCATTTCGGACGGAACTTCTTCTTCTTCGCGGCGACCAAGCGAGTTGGTGATGCGCTTCAGAAGACCCATCGGGCCACGCTCTTCCTGGGCAGCCGGAGCTGCGTGGGCGCGGTGATCCATTTCAGCCTTCACGACCGGCGGAAAGTCCTCGACCTTCGGCATGCGGACAGGCTCGGGCTGGCGGGCAACAGGAGCCTGATCCTGATAGACCGGAGCCTGCGGCTGCTGCAGACGCGGAGCGGCAACCTGTTCCGGCGCATGGTAGACCGGTGCCTGGGCAACAGGAGCCGGAGCGGCCTGCTGAACCGGCTGGGCCGGACGGAGAGCCGCCGGCGCTTCAGCCGGAGCGGATGCGAACAGCTTGCTCTGCGGACGGAAATCCTGAGAAGGCTGCTGGTGTGCTGCGAAACCAAGTTCACGTTCCATTTCGGCTTCCGCCGAACGGATGGTCTGAGCGATCTGGTCTACGGTCTTTGGTGCCTGCGATACTGCTTGTGCAGGCTGAACTGCGGCCGGAGCGGGAGCAACGGCCGCGGAAGGACGGATAAGCGGCTTGACGGCTGCAGCGCGCATATCGGCAATGTTCTGTTCGCCAATGCCCGCAACGCGGTCGATGCCGGTTGCCACGACGGAGACGCGGATGAGACCTTCCAGAGCTTCGTCGAAGGTCGCGCCGAGGATGATGTTGGCATCCGGATCGACTTCTTCGCGGATACGGGTTGCAGCCTCGTCGACTTCGAACAGGGTAAGGTCGCGACCGCCGGTGATGGAGATCAGCAGGCCCTGCGCACCCTTCATCGAGGTTTCGTCGAGCAGCGGGTTGGCGATTGCCGCTTCCGCAGCCTGCATCGCACGGCCCGGACCGGACGCCTCACCGGTACCCATCATTGCGCGGCCCATTTCACGCATGACCGAGCGAACGTCGGCGAAGTCGAGGTTGATGAGACCTTCCTTCACCATCAGATCGGTGATGCAGGCAACGCCCGAATAGAGAACCTGGTCGGCCATGGCGAAGGCGTCAGCAAAGGTCGTCTTGTCGTTGGCAATGCGGAAGAGGTTCTGGTTCGGAATGACGATCAGCGTATCGACGGACTTCTGCAGTTCCTCGATGCCCTGTTCGGCAAGACGCATGCGGCGACCGCCTTCGAAGTGGAAAGGCTTGGTAACGACGCCGACCGTGAGGATGCCCTTGTTGCGGGCGGCCTGTGCGACGACCGGAGCAGCGCCCGTGCCAGTGCCACCACCCATACCGGCGGTGACGAAGCACATGTGGGTGCCGTTCAGGTGGTCGATGATCTCATCGATGCACTCTTCAGCGGCGGCGCGTCCGACTTCCGGCTGGGAACCGGCACCGAGACCCTCGGTGACGTTGACGCCGAGCTGGATGACCCGGTCTGCCTTCGTCATGGTCAGCGCCTGCGCATCCGTATTGGCGACGACGAAGTCGACGCCCTGGAGGCCGGCCGTGATCATGTTGTTGACAGCGTTACCACCGCCACCGCCGACACCGAAAACGGTGATGCGTGGCTTCAACTCGGTGATATCAGGCTTTTGCAGCTGTATCGTCATTTTACCATTCCTTCTTTCTCTGGCCGCATCGCCCCGCTGGCCGATTCTTGAAAACTCAACTTGTAAACCTCCGGCTCACGCCACGAGGCCACTCAAAAACTCTCTTTAAGCCATTGCCCTACCCGGGCTATCCGGCCGCTACCCGTACCAAACGGCGAGAACATTCCGCCTTGCGCCGCATGAATTTCCACGTCCGCCACCTGCGGATAGATCATCAGTCCGCATGCGGTTGAAAATGCCGGTCCCTTTGCCGCAACCGGAAGACCCGCAACCCCCATGGGGCGGCCGATACGAACGTTGCGGGCAAGAATGCGCCGTGCCGTTTCCGGCAGCCCTGTCAGCTGGCTTGCGCCGCCGGTCAGGACAACGCGTTTGCCGACGATGGGACTGAAACCGGACTTCTGGATGCGATCACGGATCAATTCCAGCGTCTCTTCGATACGCGCCCGCACGATGCGGGTAACTAGTGCTCTTGAAACCTGCGATGGTTGATCGCGATCGTCTTCGCCAATCGGCGGGATCGAAATCATGTCGCGCTCATCCGCGCCATTCAGCAAAGCCGAACCATGCACCACCTTCAGTCTCTCCGCATCTTCGATTCGTGTCGAGAGGCCACGTGCAAGATCTGTAGTAACGTGATGGCCACCAAGGCCGATCGCATCGGTGTGAATGAGACGGCCTTCGGCGAAAACCGAGATCGTCGTGGTGCCGCCGCCCATGTCGATGGCCGCGCAGCCAAGCTCGACTTCGTCGTCCACCAGTGCCGCAAGACCGCTGGCATAGGGCGTTGCCACCATGCCCTCGACCGAAAGATGCGCGCGGTTGACGCAAAGCTCGAGGTTCTTCAGCGCCGTGCGTTCGACAGTCACAACGTGCATGTCAACGCCGAGAAGATCGCCATACATCGACAGCGGGTCACGAATGCCGCGCTCGCCATCCAGCGAATAACCTGTTGGCAGCGAATGCAGGATCGCACGGTCCTGACGCATGGACTGCTGGCTTGCCGCCACCAGAACCTTGCGCAGGTCGCTCGCTTCCACTTCCTGGCCACCGAGATCAATGCTCGCGGTATAGATATCACTTGCCAGCCGGCCGGCGGAAACATTCACGATCAGGCTGTCGACGGTCAGGCCCGCCATGCGCTCGGCCGCATCGACCGAAAGACGGATCACACCTTCGAGTGCGTCGAGATCGGCGATCACACCCGACTTCACACCACGCGAACGCTGGTGGCCAATGCCGATGATTTCGACCTTGTGGGTGCGGCCGGGTAAGATTTCGCTTTCCTGACGCGGCGTCAGCCGTCCGATCATGCACACGACCTTGGTCGAGCCGATGTCGAGCACCGAGACGATGTGGCTGCGCTTGGAAGAAAGCGGCTTCAGACGAGGCAGACCGAAATGGGAAGAACCGAAAAAGCTCATGTGTTCTTCTCCGCCTTCTTGAGGGCCTTGGTACGTGCGTCGACAGCGGTCTGACGGCGCTCCGTCGCACCTTCGGTCAACTGGATCGTGGTGCGGTCCGTCAGACGCAGATCAACGGCGGCGACATCGCGCGACAGAACTTTTTCCTCGAGATCGAGCCGCGCCAGCAATTGCAGCGCCTGCGGCAGGTTCTCTTCCGGCAGCTTGACGACGATGCCGTTGTCGAGATGCAGATCCCAGCGACGACCGGCGATGCGAACATAGGCGCGAACGCGGTTACGGATTTCCGGCCAGTCGGCCAGTTGCGCTACGAAACCGGCAGCACCCGTTTCCGCGTCACGTCCGACGAACAGCGGCAGGGCAGCAAATTTGTTGTCACGCAGCGGTGCGATCACGCTGCCGCTTTTTTCGATCAGCGACAGTTCCGTACCATGCTGCCAGATGCCGAAAGCTTCACGCTCCTTCAGGCGAACCTCAACCGTCTTCGGATAGACCTTGCGGATGTCGACGTCTTCCACCCAGGGAAGCTGGACGAGCTTGCGGCGCGCCGCATCGATATCAAGCGCAATCAGGGAGGTGCTGCCGTCGAGGCCGAGAAGCTGGAAGACTTCGATTTCCGAAGTCTGCAAATTGCCGGATACCTTGACGTCCTCGACCGCGAAACCGGCGGCCGATGTCGTCGTCTGCGTGACGATATTAGTGTGTCCGCCAAGCGACATGCCGTAAAGGCCGGTCACAGCGTAAAAGGCGACGGCCGAAATCGTGCCGGTATGGGCGGGAATGTGGATGCGTCCGGTCGCAAGGCTGACGCAGAAACGCACGACGCGACGCAGCGGGCGCGGCAACACCATGCGATCGTCGGCATTTGCTGCCGCCGCGAATTGCTCGCGCTTTTTTGCCGTCGACTTTTTGCCGGTCACCGCAAACACGAAGCGTCCTCCACCATCCAGCTGACAAGGTTACCAAAGGAGCGGCCAGCATGGGCCGCCATTTCCGGCACCAGGGAGGTCGGCGTCATGCCCGGCTGCGTATTCACTTCAAGCCAGATAACTTCGCCATCTTCTGAGAAGCGGTCGTCGTAACGAAAGTCTGAACGGCTTACGCCACGGCACCCGATCGCCCGATGCGCCATAACCGCCAGTGTTTGAATTTTTTGGTAAATTTTCGGTGAAATTTCTGCCGGAATGACATGCTTTGAGCCACCGGCAGCGTATTTAGCGTCAAAATCATAAAAATTGTGACCGAGCGGCACCACTTCCGTGACGCCAAGCGCCTCGCCGTCGAGCACGCCGCAGGTCAGTTCGCGGCCATGGATATAGCGCTCGACCATCACCTGATCGCCATAACGCCATTCGGACGAGGTAAGAATCTGCGGCGGATGCGACTGATCTTCCTTGACGATCACCACACCAAAGCTGGAACCTTCACGCACCGGCTTCACGACATAGGGCGGCGCAAGCGGATGTTCGCTGGTGAAATCGAAGCGGTTCATGACGCGTTCGGCAGCCACCGGAATGCCGGCAGCCGCGGCCACCTTCTTGGCCTGCGCCTTGTCCATGGCAAGTGCGGAGGCGAGCACGCCGGAATGGGTATAGGGAATGGCGAGATATTCGAGAATGCCCTGAATGGTGCCATCTTCGCCGAAGGGGCCGTGCAGCGCATTGAAGGCAACGTCCGGGCGCAGTTCGCCGAGCACGGCGGCGACATCGCGCCCCACGTCGACACGGGTGACCTTGTACCCCTCACCCTCAAGGGCAAGCGCGCAAGCGTTCCCGGACGAAAGGCTGACTGGCCGCTCCGACGAAAACCCACCCAAAAGAACAGCTACGTGCTTGCCGCCCATCGATACCTCTGACACCAACTCTCCGCTACGAACCACACCGGAACCGACCGAATTTGACGAACGGTGATTCTGGCACATGATCCTTGGGATCAGTTAAACGCCATTAAGGTTAATGAATCGTTTACTTTCGTTAACCGCCGCGTCCAACATGCCGAGTTCCATTAAAGAATCAGCATCGATCCGAATTCCCTCCTTGGAATCAGAGAGTTGCACGGATTGCAACATGCAGGTTTTCAATGATCGGAAATAGAACCATGGTGCCGCGGCCCTCTGCACCCGATAAAGACAAGATCAAAACGTTAACAGATAGCGCTTTTCCCCAGCGAAAATTATCAGACGTTTCAGCGTTTTAAATCCGCAGCCTGAATCAGTCTCTCAATCGCAAGACTGCACCTCGGAGGACACCACTGCACCTGTCGCGCCAATGGATCACATTGTCCGCATTATTTCTTTTTTGGCATTTCAAAAGAACAAAAATTGCGTTAACGCAGTCATCGCCTGCAAAGGCATGACATTGCAATCAACCAAAATGGAACCAAAACCATGACTGACGCGATATCTCCGGTATCGCCGACGGCTGGCAATTCGAACGTTGTAAAGACAAATTCGCCTGCACGAGTTCTCACTGCCAGCCTGGTCGGCACGACCATCGAGTTTTTCGATTTTTACGTATACGCCACGGCCGCAGTGCTCGTGTTCCCGGTATTGTTCTTCCCGAACAACGACCCGATGACGGCGCTTCTGGCGTCCTTCGCAACTTTCTCCATCGCCTTTTTCGCCCGTCCGCTCGGCGCGGTCGTCTTCGGCCACTATGGTGACCGCGTCGGCCGCAAGGCAACGCTTGTCGCCGCCCTTTTGACCATGGGCGTGTCGACGGTCGTGATCGGCCTTCTGCCATCCTATGAGACGGCCGGTGTTCTGGCGCCGCTGTTGCTGGCGCTTTGCCGCTTCGGTCAGGGTTTCGGTCTTGGCGGAGAATGGGGCGGCGCTGTCCTGCTCGCCACCGAAAACGCACCGCCCGGCAAACGCAGCTGGTACGGCATGTTCCCGCAGCTTGGCGCACCCGTCGGTCTGTTCCTCTCCTCCGGCGTGTTCTGGATCCTGCTGCATTTCATGTCGCAGGAAGCCCTTCTGAGCTGGGGCTGGCGCATTCCCTTCGTCGCCTCGATCATCCTGATCGCGGTCGGCATGTGGGTTCGCCTGTCGATCACCGAAACGCCTGACTTCCAGAAGGCGATCGAAAAGGAAGAACGTGTTGCCGTGCCGGTCGTGGAATTGTTCCGCAACCACAAGCGCAGCCTCGCGCTCGGCACATTCGTGGCGCTGGCCACCTTCGTGCTGTTCTACATCGGCACCGCCTATCTGCTGTCCTACAACGTCAAGGTTCTGAAAATCCCGTTCCTCGACGCGCTGGAAGTGCAGATCCTCGGTTCCATCGTTTTCGGTATCTTCATCCCGATCGCCGGCAAGCTCGCCGAACGGTTTGGCCGTCGTGAAGTTCTGATCGCGACAACGGTGCTGATCGGCCTGTTCTCGTTCCTTCTGCCCAGCCTGATGACCGGCGGCGAAGGCTCGATCTTCGTCTTCGCGGCTCTTGCGATGATGCTGATGGGCATGACCTACGGCCTGATCGGTACGGCGCTCGCCGCCCCCTTCCCTACCCGCGTGCGCTACACCGGCTCGTCCATCACCTTCAACATGGCCGGCATCTTCGGCGCATCGCTGGCGCCCTACATCGCCACATGGCTGCAGGTGAATTACGGCATGGGATATGTCGGCTATTACCTCTGCGTATCCGCCCTCATCACGCTCGCCTGCATCCTGCTTTCCCGCAAGGACGAAGTCTGAGCCAACCGAAAACCGCAACAGCAAAAAGGCCGCGAAACCGGGTTTCGCGGCCTTTTAATATCTAGATATCAAAACCTATGCGACACTCTGGCGGCTGACTTTATGACCGGCGAGACAGACGCGATTGCGCCCGGTTCGTTTCGCTTCGTAAAGCGCCATATCGGCATTGTGCAACACTTTCTCAAAGATCTCCCAATTCGCCCGGAAAGCCACCCCAACCGAGACCGTGGTATTGATCCGCACGTCCTGGAAATCCATAGGGATCACCGCGATCTTCGCACGTACCCTTTCGCACACCTCCAGAAAGTGCTGCGGAGCAAGCGCCTGCACGACAACGAATTCTTCGCCACCCAACCGCGAAACATGCGCGGTGTCGTCGAAGCTATCGCGTATGATGGCCGTACCTGTCGTTCACCGATTTGAAGTGATCGATATCGAAGAAGGCGACGCAATATTGCGTGTCGAGTTTGACGCAATTGGCATAAAGCCCCAGCCTGTTATTGAGACCAGTCAAGGCGTCGGTATGGCTGAGATGAAGAAACCGCTCGTGCGACTGGGCAAGGACCTTCACTTCGCTCGCATTGATCCAGCAAATCAGGAAAGCCAGAGTAAATGCGATCGTTGCCGACAGGGTCGTGCCGAGCATCAGCCCGTTCGCAAGGTCGGTCACCAGCCCGAACTTCGACAGAATGTACAGCCCCATCGTATCTATCACGACGGCAATAATGGTGACCAGAACGGCGACACGCAGCGCAAAATCCAGCGGTTCCAGCCGCTGACGGCCTTCGGGCGTCGCAACCGAAAAACTTATGGCTTGGATCAGTTTATTCCAGAGATCCAACGTAACCCCCAACGGGCTTGACCTGATGTCGCGTGAATTAAAACCGCCTAAAATACCGGAAAGGCTGCGTAAACGGGCTTGGCATTTCCTGTTTTCGCCATCTGATAATAAACCATAACTATTGACCGGGCGTTACGATAAACGCCAGGCCGTAAAAAAGCTTTTAGTGTCGCGCCGACAAGAAAAGGGAACTTCAGCTCCCTAGAAACGGTTCCACCTCGCGGCCCGGCATGAATAGCCCCAGCCGCTTGATTTCCCACTCCAGCCGGATACCCGACTTCTCAAACACACGCTTGCGGATGGTCTCGCCCAAATATTCCAGATCGTAACCGGTCGCATGGCCGGTATTGATCATGAAATTGCAATGCAGCGATGACATCTGCGCACCGCCGATGACCAGACCACGACCGCCCGCCTCATCGATCAGCTCCCAGGCGGAATGACCTTCGGGGTTCTTGAAGGTCGATCCACCCGTCTGCTCACGGATCGGCTGTACGGTTTCGCGATGGTGACGCACCGCATCCATATCGGCGCGGATCTTCGCCTTGTCTTCGGGATAACCCTCAAACAGCGCGCCCGTGAAGATCAGACCGGCATCAGCGCCGGAATGGCGATAGCTGTAACCCATATCCGCATTGGAAAGCACATGCTGGTTGCCCTGACGGTCGACCGCATAGACTTCCACCACCCGCTCACGCGTTTCACCGCCATTGGCGCCCGCATTCATGCGCAGCGCACCGCCGATGGAGCCGGGAATACCGTAATAGAAATGGAAACCGCCGATACCATTATCCATGGCCATCGCGGCAATATGTTTATCCGGGCAGATCGCGCCTGCCTTGATGCGGTTTTCACCGGCAAGCTCCACCGAGCCGAAACCCTTGGCGGAAAGACGGACGACGACACCGGGAATACCGCCATCGCGCACCAGAAGGTTCGAGCCGACGCCGACCACGGTCAACGGCACATCCTCCGGCAGGATTTTCAGGAAGGTAATCAGATCGTCGGTGTCGTGCGGCTGGAACATCACTTCCGCAAGACCGCCAGCTCTGAACCACGTCACGCGGTCCATGGGCGCATCCGGTGTCAGCCGTCCCCTCAGTTCATTTACCCCGTCGCCGAGCCTCCCCAGCAATTTAACCCCATCGACCTGTCTCATTCAGACTTTCCTGATATGCTCTTCAATTCCGAAGGCAGCACTGCCGCCCATTGCGTGATATTTCCAGCCCCCAAGAGAACCACGAAATCACCCGGGTTCGCAATGCCTGCAACCACTGACGCGAGATCTGCCCGTTTTTCGAGAAAACGGGCGTCGCGGTGGCCGGCGGCCCTGATCGCAGAGACCAGCGCTTCCGAGCTTGCGCCCTCGATCGGATCTTCGCCCGCAGCATAGACCGGAGCAAGGATAATCGTGTCGGCATCGTTAAAACAATGCGCAAAATCATCGAACAGGCTCGAAAGACGGCTGTAACGGTGCGGCTGATGCACAGCGATGATGCGGCCCTTGCAGGCTTCGCGCGCGGCCGCAAGCACGGCCTTGATCTCGACCGGATGGTGACCGTAATCGTCGAAGACCTGCACGCCATTGGCTTCGCCTGTCAGCGTGAAGCGCCGCTTGACGCCTGCGAAGGAGGCAAGGCCCTTCTTGATGTCGGCTTCCGAAATGCCGAGACGATTGGCAACGGCAATCGCGGCCGTGGCATTCGAAACATTGTGGCGGCCGGGCATCGGCAGGACGAGGTCCGTAAAGGAAAAGATCTTGCCGGTGCGGCGACGGCGGATTTCCACATCGAAGATCGACCGCGTGCCGTCGATGCGCACATTCGAAAAACGCACGTCGGCCTGCGGGTTCTCGCCATAGGTGATGACCTTGCGGTCCTCGATCCGGCCAACCAGTGCCTGCACCTCGGGATGATCGAGGCACATGACGCCGAAACCGTAAAACGGAACATTCTCCACAAACTGGCGGAAGGCGGCGCGCACGGCGTCAAAATTACCATAGTGATCCAGATGCTCCGGATCGATATTGGTGATGACGGCCACATCGGCGGGCAGCTTCAGGAAGGTGCCGTCGGATTCGTCGGCCTCCACTACCATCCACTCGCCCTCGCCCATGCGGGCGTTGGTACCATAGGCGTTGATGATGCCGCCGTTGATGACGGTCGGGTCGAGATTGCCGGCTTCCAGCAGGGTCGCGACCATGGAGGTCGTCGTGGTCTTGCCGTGGGTGCCGCCAATGGCGATGGCGTTGCGGAAGCGCATCAGCTCGGCCAGCATTTCGGCGCGGCGAACGATCGGCAGGTGTTTTTCCCGCGCGGCGATGAGTTCCGGGTTGTTCTTCTTGATCGCGGTGGAAACGACCACGACCTCGGCATCACCGAGATTGTCAGCCGTATGACCGACGAATACCTCGATGCCCTTGTCGCGCAGGCGCTGCACATTGGCGCTATCGGCCTGGTCGGAGCCCTGTACGCGATGACCGAGATTGTGAAGCACTTCGGCAATGCCGCTCATGCCGATCCCGCCTATGCCGATGAAATGGACAAGGCCTATGGCTTTCGGCATCTTCATGCCCCAACTCCTTCATTCTTTTTCTTGAATTCCTGTACGGATTGGCCGGAAGCGATCGCCTCGACCAGATCGGCCAGCACATCCGCCGCATGCGGTTTTCCAGTTGCCTTGGCAGCCGCCGCGGTCGCGGACAAACGATCCGGCTCGGAAAGCGCCGACGACAGCAGGCTGGAAAGCTTCTGCGGCGACAGCTCCGCCTGCTTGATGACGCTTGCACCGCCGGCCGCCGAAAGCGCTGCCGCATTGGCCGCCTGATCGTGATCCAGCGCATGCGGATAGGGCACGAGGATCGAAGGCCGTCCGATCACCGAAAGCTCCGAAACCGTTGAAGCGCCCGAGCGGCTGATGACGAGATCGGCCTCACCGATGCGCGAGGCCATGTCGCCGAAGAACGGCGAGACATCGGCCTTCACGCCGAGTTTCTGATAGGACGCGATCACGCTGTCCTTGTCTTCGGGACGGGCCTGTTGGGTCACGACGATGCGCTTGCGCTGCTCGTCCTTCAACAGGCAGATCGCCGCCGGAACGGCGCTGGAAAAGAACTGCGCGCCCTGGCTGCCGCCGAAAACCACGAGCTGGAACGTCTCGCCCGTCTGTGAAGGCGTATAGGGTATGTCCGAGGCCGCCAGCACCGCCGGACGCACGGGATTGCCGGTCGCAACCGTCTTTTCGGAATATTGGCCATTGGCCGGCGGCAGGAAACCGCCTGCGATCGCCTTCACACGGCCAGCCAGCGCCTTGTTGGCGCGGCCCATCACCGCATTCTGCTCATGAATGATCGAGGGAACACCAAGTCCGGTCGAGGCAAGAAGCGGCGGCACGGTGGGATAACCGCCAAAGCCGACAACCGCGACCGGCTTCAGTCTCGCGACCAGCCGGCGCGCCGCACGCAACCCTGTCCACAGCTTCCAGAGCGAACGCACCACGGAAATCGGATTTTTCGAACCGATGGTGGCCGACGGCACCACATGGATTTCATCCGCCGGAAACTTGCCAGCATAACGCTCGGCGCGGCTGTCGGTGACGAGATGCACAGAATAGCCGCGCGCTTTCAGCGTGTGCGCCAAGGCCTCGGCTGGAAAGACATGGCCGCCGGTTCCCCCGGCGGCAAGCAGAACAATACCCTTGCTCATTTCAATTTACTCCGCAGGAACGCCGGAACCGACGCGGAAAAAGCTGCGCTCCTGCGCTCTCTTTTCCGGCCTGTGGCGGGTCAGCGCCAGAAGGAAGCCTGCCGTGACGCAGATCGCCATCATCGACGAACCGCCATAGGAAATCAGCGGCAGAGTCATGCCCTTGGCGGGCATCAGCTCCAGATTGACGCCGATGTTAATCATGGACTGCACACCGATCTGCAGCACAAGCCCGGCCACGGCAAAACGGCAGAAATCATCCTTTTCCTTGAAGGCGTGCGACAGGCCGCGCAACACGATGAAGGCGAAGATCGCCACAAGGAACATGCAGAAAACAATGCCAAATTCTTCCGCCGCCACCGAGAAGATGAAGTCGGTATGGCTGTCGGGAATGATCCGCTTGACGATGCCCTCACCCGGCCCACGGCCGAACCAGTCGCCGCGAATGATCGCTTCGCGCGCCGTATCCACCTGGAAAGTATCGCCCTCACCGGTCCAGAACCGGTCGATACGGCCGGCAACGTGCGGCAGGAGTAGATAGGCGGAGACGATGCCGGCAACGCCGAGGCCACCGAGCACAACGATCCAGAACCACGGCACGCCGGCCATGAAGAACATGCCGCCCCAGACCACTGACGTCAGGATGGTCTGACCGAAGTCGGGCTGGGCGATCAAAAGCGCCGCCACGATGCCGAAGGTGATGATGGCAAACAGGTTGCCGGGAATTTCAGGGTGACGCGCCCGTTCGGCAAAAAGCCAGGCGCAAACGATAACGAAAGCGGGCTTCATGAATTCCGATGGCTGGATCGAGAAGCTGCCGATGGAAATCCAGCGGCGCGCACCCTTGACCTCGATACCGAAGAAAAGCGCAAAAATCATCATCAGCAACGCAGCGATCAGCATCACCACCGCCACACGCCGGACCTGACGCGGCGACAGGAAGGAAAGACCGACCATGATTGCCAGCGACGGCACCATGAACATCGCCTGACGTTCGACGAAAAAGAAGCTGTTTAGACCGATGCGTTCGGCAACCGCCGGCGATGCCGCGAAAGACAGCATCAGGCCGATGCCCATCAGTGCGATGAACGCCGCCAGAAAGAAACGGTCGATCGTCCAGAACCACTCCGCGACCGGACCGCGATCAACTCGGCTTACCATGGCCTCAGCCCCCTTTTCCAGAGTGAACCAGCATCGTCATGCCATCGAGCGCAGCAACCTGCGCGACGAACGAATCACCTCTGATCTCAAAATTCTTATATTGATCGAAGCTTGCGCAAGCCGGGGATAACATCACGATATTACCGGCCGTCGCATCTTTTTCCGCATCCGCCGCCGCATGTTGGACAGCTTTGTCCAGCGTGCCGGATATTTCGTAAGGCACAGCCTCACCAAGCGTTGCCGCAAATTCCGCCGCCGCCTCGCCGATCAGATAGGCCTTGGCGATATGAGGGAACAGCGGAGAGAGGCTGGCTATGCCGCCCGCTTTCGGCAGACCGCCGGCGATCCAGTAGATACGCTCATAGCTCGACAACGCCGGAGCGGCAGCGTCGGCATTGGTGGCCTTGCTGTCATTGACGAAGGTGACATTGCCGCGCCGACCAACCGGCTGCATGCGATGTTTGAGGCCAGGGAAGGATTTGAGACCGGCACGGATTTCCTCTTCGGAAACCCCGACAGCAAGGCAGGCGGCAATCGCAGCCGCCGCATTCTGCGCGTTATGGCTGCCACGAAGCGTCTGGATACCGTCGAGATCGGCGAGCAACGAGAAAGTGCCACCATGCGCCCGCAGGATGCGGCTTCCTTCGGCATAAAGGCCTTCGGAAACAACATTGCGCTTGGAAATGCGCTCCACCTTTACGCCGGCGCGCTCGATGCGGTCGGCAATGAGCATGGAATAGCTGTCATCAACGCCAACAATCGCCGTGCCGCTGCCGGCCACCAGCCGTTCCTTGACGTCGGCATAATGCTGCATCGTACCGTGCCGGTCGAGATGGTCAGGCGTGAGATTGAGGAGAAGGCCGGCGGTCGGATTGATCGTCGGCGCCAGATCGATCTGGTAGGACGAGCATTCAACGACGTAAAAACGTTGTGCTTTCGGCGGATCGAGGCTCAGCACCGCCGTGCCAATATTGCCACCGAGCTGCGTGTCGCGGCCCGATGATGCGAGAATATGGGCGATCAGTGCCGTTGTCGTCGACTTGCCGTTCGTGCCGGTGATGGCAATGAAGGGGCAATCCGGCGCATGGGCGCGGCGCTCGCGAACGAAAAGCTCAATGTCGCCAATAACCTCGACGCCCGCCGCTCGGGCAAGATCGACCGACCAGTGCGGCTTCGGATGCGTCAACGGCACGCCCGGCGCCAGCACGAAAGATGAAAAAGAAGACCAGTCTATCGTTCGAAGGTCAGCCGTCGTAATGCCTTCGGCTTGCGCCTTGGCAACGCTGTCGGGATTGTCGTCGAAAGCAACGACATCGGCTCCGCCAGCGACCAGCGCCCGGGCCGTGACGAGACCCGAACCGCCAAGCCCGAAAAGCGCGACCTTCTTACCTTCAAACGACGTGACCGGGATCATCGCTCACCTCAGCTTCAGGGTGGCGAGGCCGAGCAGCGCCAGACCGACGGAGATGATCCAGAAGCGGATCACCACCTGGCTTTCCGTCCAGCCTTTTTTCTCGAAATGATGGTGGATGGGCGCCATCAGGAAAACGCGCCTGCCGGTGCGCTTGAACCAGAAGACCTGGATGATGACCGACAGGGTTTCCATCACGAACAGGCCGCCGACGATGACCATGACGATCTCGTGCTTGGTGGCGACAGCGATGGAGCCGATGAGGCCACCAAGTGCCAGCGAACCCGTATCGCCCATGAAGATTGCCGCGGGCGGCGCGTTGAACCACAGGAAGCCGAGGCCAGCCCCGACCACCGCGCCGACGATGACGGCGAGCTCACCCGTTCCAGGCACAAAATTGATCTGCAGATAATTGGCGAACACCGCGTTACCGGCGAGATAGGCGATCACGCCAAAGGTGGCGGCGGCAATCATGACAGGCACGATAGCGAGACCATCGAGACCATCAGTCAGGTTCACCGCATTACCGGCGCCAACGATCACGAAAGCACCGAACAGCACGAAGAAATAGCCGAGATTGATCACGAGTTCCTTGAAGAAAGGAAAGGCGATGGAGCTTCCGAGCGTGCCGCCATGCGGGGACGACGCAAGCGCCATCTTCATCATGAAGAACACGGCGATTGCCGCAATCAGGAATTCGATGCCGAGACGCGCCTTGCCGGAAAAGCCCTTGTCGCTCTGTTTCGTCACCTTGAGGTAGTCGTCGTAAAAGCCGATCGCACCGAAGCCGAGCGTCACCATCAGAACGGCGACGACATAGACGTTCGACAGGTCGCCCCAGAGCAACGAACCGCCGAGGATACCGGCAAGGATCATCAGCCCGCCCATGGTCGGCGTACCGGCCTTCTTGAAATGCGTCTGTGGTCCGTCGGCGCGGATCGGCTGGCCCTTGCCCTGGCGCACGCGCAGCGAATTGATGATCGCCGGTCCAAACAGGAAGACGATCAGCGCGGAGGTGAACATCGCCGCACCCGCCCGGAAGGTAATGTACCGGAAGAGGTTGAAGACTTGAATTTTATCCGACAGTTCGACGAGCCAGATCAGCATAATTGCCCTTTCAAAAGGCTATTTCAGACTTGGCGTTCCGTCTCGGGGAATGCCGGATACTTGTCAAGCAGTGCCGCGACAATCTTGCCGAAACCCAGCCCAAGTGACGATTTTACCATCAGCGCGTCTCCCGGTTGCACCCATTGCAGGGCAAAATCGGTGAGTTCCGCCGTCGTCGGGAACCAGATAACCGTGACGCTGTCCGGAAGCGCATCGCGAAGAGCAGCCATTGCCTCGCCCGCCAGCCAGACATGTTCGATACCCGCTGCCAGCAACGGTCCGGCCAGTTCCTCATGCAGCTGAGCGGAAAATTCGCCCATCTCCAGCATGTCGCCGAGAACGGCAACACGGCGGCCATAACCTTGAGTCTCCGTTTCCGCAAGCACGGCAATCGCCGCCCGCATCGAGGCGGGGTTGGCGTTGTAGCTTTCGTCGATCAGCAGGAAGGACCCGCCATCTATCGTCAGGCGATGACGCTGGCCACGCCCCTTGACCGCCTCAAGCGCTCCCAGCACCTCGAAAGCCCGGTCGAGATTGGCGCCCGTGACGGCAACCGCGCCAAGCACGGCCATGGCGTTATCGGCAATGTGCCTGCCGGGAACATTCAGGTGCAATTCGCTCGTTTCACCGTTCAGGATTGCCCAGATGGTCGAACCCGCAGGCGTGCTTTCGAAATCGGCCAGCCGGAAATCGGCCTTGGCGTGCTGCCCGAAGGTCAGGATATGCTCGATACCCTGTTCCTGGGCCGCCTCTTCAAGTTGCTCGAACTGGGCGTTGTCGCGGTTGAGGATGACGGAACCGCCCTCCTCCACACCTTCGAATATCTCCGCCTTGGCGGCGGCGATCTCTTCTATGTTCTTGAAATTGCCGAAATGAGCCGGTGCGATGGCCGTGATGATCGCCACATGCGGACGCACCATCTTGACCAGCGGACGGATTTCGCCGGAGTGGTTCATGCCGATTTCGAAAACACCGAATTCGGTGTCGGCGGGCATGCGCGCCAGCGTCAGCGGTACACCCCAATGGTTGTTGAAGGACGCCACCGCCGCATGGACCCGGCCCGAAGGCTCCAGAGCCTGCCGCAGCATTTCCTTCGTCGTGGTCTTGCCGACAGAACCGGTCACCGCGATGATCCGCGCCGTGGTTCTTTCGCGCGCTGCAATGGCGAGTTTGCCGAGTGCGGCGAGAACATCCTCAACAACGATCATCGGCACGGTCAGGCGGCCGAGAGCCGGCAGCTTGCCTTCGGCTATGACTAAAAGGCTGGCTCCGTTAGCGACAGCAAAACTCGCATAGTCATGGCCGTCGACCCGGTCGCCCTTGATGGCAAAAAACGCTTCACCAGCCTTAACCGTCCGGCTGTCGATGGAAATGCCGGTGATACCGGTCGGCAGGTTGCCCACGGGACGCCCTGCCGTGATGACGATCATGTCGGCGACTGTCCATAACCAGTTCAAATCTTCAATCCTTCCAGCCCTGCCAGCGCAGTGCGCACCTGTTCATGATCGGAAAACGGCAGCGTCACGCAACCGACGATCTGCCCCTCTTCATGCCCCTTGCCCGCGACGATCAGCGTATCGCCGTTCGAAAGAAGCGATACCGCATGGCGGATCGCCTCTGCCCTGTCGCCGATCTCCAATGCACCCGGCGCCGCCACTATCACCTCTGAACGGATCGTTGCGGCGTCTTCGGAGCGCGGATTGTCGTCGGTGACGATGACGATGTCGGAAAGGCGCGTTGCCACCTCGCCCATGATCGGGCGCTTGCCCTTGTCACGGTCACCGCCGCAGCCGAAGACGGTGATGATGCGGCCGGAGGTGAAAGGCCTGACCGAGGTCAGCACATTTTCGAGCGCATCCGGCTTGTGGGCATAATCCACATAAGCGAGAGCGCCATTATTCGTCTGGCCCACCAGTTCCAGGCGGCCAGCGGCACCGATCAGCTTTTCAAGCGCCTTCATGGCCGTTGCGGCAGAAACGCCGGTGGACATGGCAAGACCGGCTGCGACGAGCGCATTGGCCACCTGAAAATCACCGGCCAGCGGAATGTCAACCTCGTGGATCACGCCGTCATGATGCACTTCGATCAGCTGCTTATGACGGAAATGCTCCACTCGCTTCAATGTCAGATATTCGCCCTTGCGGCCAACGGTGCGCACATCGAGACCCGCTTCGCGCGCCGCGCGAATTGCCTGCTCCGACCATGGGTCGTCGGCAAAGATCACGGCGGGCGCCCCCTTTTCCATCAGCGTGTCGAACAGCCGCATCTTCGCGGCCATGTAGTCCTCGATGGTTGGATGATAATCCATGTGGTCGCGGCCGAGATTGGTGAAACCGGCCGCCGCGAGCTTCACGCCATCGAGACGACGCTGATCGAGACCGTGGCTGGAAGCCTCCATCGCCGCATGGGTCACGCCTTCGGAGGCAAGCTCGGCCAGAAGTGCGTGCAGCGTCACCGGATCGGGCGTCGTGAGTGCACCGTAATCCTCACGGCCGGGTGCAATCACGCCGGTCGTGCCGATCTGTGCTGCGGCATGGCCAGCGAAAGCCCAGATTTGCCGCACGAAGGAAGCAACGGAGGTCTTTCCCGCGGTGCCGGTGACGGCGACCATGGTTTCCGGCTGTTTTCCGTAAAAACGGGAAGCGGCAAGTGCGAGATAGAGGCGTGGATCCGTAACGGAAAGCACCGGGACATCGGCGTCCAGCGCGTGTCCGGAGACAATGGCGACCGCGCCCTTGGTGACTGCGTCCCGCACATAGGCCGCGCCATCCGCTTTGGTTCCCGCAACCGCCACGAACAGGCTGCCCGGCTGAACCTTGCGGCTGTCTGCGGTAATTCCCCCGATTTCGATCGCTCCGGTCTCAGACAGGAGCAATTCATTCAATTCCGGAAACGTGGCTCCGGATATATCTCGCAAATTCATCGACTGTGTCCGTCTTGTCCCCCCGGCGCGAATCGCCGGAACATCATAAGCTCTAACAATCAATAAGACACGAGCAAGGCCGAGCCATCCTTGCCGAACTTCGGCTTCACGCCCAGCACCGCCGCCGTGCGGGTGATAATGTCATGCACCATCGGCGCCGCGGACGTACCGGCAAGTGCTGCACCATTGCCCTTGTCCGTCTTCGGTTCGTCGATGAAAGACAGCACGACATATTGCGGATCATCCATCGGAAAGGCCGACAGGAAGGCGTTGAAGTTCTTGTCGTGAACGTAACGGCCGTTGACGACCTTGTCCGCCGTGCCGGTCTTGCCGCCGACATTGAAACCGTCGACGCGCGCGTTGCGGCCGGAGCCGTTGACGCCGTTCCACTCGAACAGGAAACGCATGTCCTTGCTGGTGGTCGGCTTCAGAACCTGTTTGGCCACCAGATCCGCCTGTTCGCGGGTGCGCGGCAGGAAGGTCGGCTCGATGAGTTTACCACCATTGACGAGTGCCGCGCCGGCAACCGCCGTCTGCAGCGGCGTCGTGGAAACACCATGGCCGAAGGAAATGGTGATGGAGTTGATCTTTTTCCATTCGCGCGGTTGCGACGGCAGCGCCACTTCCGGCAATTCGGTCTGCATGCGGCTCAGAAGGCCAAGCCGCGTCAGGAACTCCTTGTGGCCTTCCGTTCCAACCGTATCGGCGATCTTGGCCGTACCGATGTTGGACGAAAACTGGAAGATTTCCGGCACCGAAAGCATGCGGCCCTTGCCGTGGAAATCCTTGATGGTGAAGCCGCCGATGCGGATCGGATAACGCGCATCGAACATATCGCCGAGACGGACGCGGCCCGAATCGAGACCCATGGCAATGGTGAAGGATTTGAAGGTGGAACCCATTTCGAACGTGCCGTTCGACATGCGGTTGAGCCAGCCCTCTTTCGCGCCTTCGGCCGGGTTGTTCGGATCATAGTCCGGCACCGAGGCCATGGCGAGAATTTCGCCGGTATGCACATCCATGACCACGGCGCCCGCGCCGATTGCCTGGAACTTGGCGATGGCGGCAGTCACTACTTCGCGCACGATGGACTGCACGCGCAGATCGATCGAAAGTTTCACCGGCTCAAGCGGCTGGTCGCTGGTCATGCCAAGCGCCGTCAGGTCCGCAAGCCCCTGATTGTCGACATAACGTTCCATGCCGGCAACGCCGCGATTGTCGATGTTGACGTGGCCGACGATATGCGCGGCTGTCGGGCCACCGGGATAAAAGCGGCGCTTTTCCGGGCGGAAACCGACACCGGGAATGCCGAGCGCAAGGATTTGGCTCTGCTGCTTCGGCGTCAGCCGACGGCGCAGCCACTGGAAGCGCGAATTGGAGGAAAGCTTCTGATAGGTGCCGCGCTGATCGAGATCTGGCAACACGGTGCGCAGCTTCTCGATGGCTTCATCGATATCGACGATGCGATGCGGCTCGGCAAACAGCGAGACGGTGCGGATGTCGGTCGCCAGAACCTCGCCGTTGCGGTCGAGAAGATCGGGACGCGACGCCATCAGCCGGTCGGCGGGAGCAATGCTCGAAACCGTTTCCTGGTCGGCAAGACCATATTGCACCAGACGGCCGCCCACGACGCCGTAAAAGGCGAGGAAGCCGAAAATGATAAGGCCAACGCGGCTTTTCGCCTGCGCCGCTCTCTTCTTGCGGGCGCCCTCGAAAGCAGCGTGGTCGGTATGAATGCCGGTGGTGCTGGCGGAAAAGTGAGCCTTGCTCTTCAAAACCATGGCACGGGAGAGAAAAGACATCAGCGGTCCACCGATCCAGTTATGGTTTCATCCGTATCGCCGTCTTCATCACCTGCGGCAGCGGCCACAGTCGGAGCCGGGGCAGCAGTGGGACGGGAAACACGCGCCCGCGGTGTCGGAACAGGAGCGCCATTGGCGGCGATCTGGCCGGCGGGCGGTGATTTTTTCTTGGTAGCCCCACCCAGCGTCGCGCCGGGCTTGGAGCCGTTGACGGCAGCAGCGATGACATCCGCGACGCTCATGCCTTCCGGCTCGGGCGGCTTCGGCAATTGCGAGCGCAACATGGGAAGTTCGCGCGGCTGCGCCAATTGTGTCGGCAGCGTCGGCGAAAGACCAAGCTCGTTCTGATAGGCATTCACGAGACGATGCAGACGGTTCGGCTGCGTCAGCAGCGCCCAGTCGGCCCGCAAAAGGTCGATCGTGTCTTTTTCGAGCTTGATTTCAGTCTCGAGCTTGCGGACCTGCTCCAGCTTGAGATCGGTCTTGTGCTTGATCGAATAGGTCACCACGGCCGCTGCGACCATGACCCCCATCAACACGACATCGAATGTGCGCAGCATATCAGCCTCCCATCTTTTCAAGGCTGGCGAGATCGGGAAGTTCGAAAATCGAAAAATCTGCCGCACGCGCCGGTGCCGTCGTGCGCAGGCCGGCACGCAGCTTGGCAGAACGGGCGCGCGGATTGATTTCCGCCTCCTCCTCGCTTGCCGCAACCATCGGCTTGCCGATATTTTCGAAAATGGCGGGCTTGTCTTCCACCATCGGCAGATGGCGCGAACCGGCAGCCTTGCCGGAACGCTCGGAGAAAAATTTCTTGACGATGCGGTCTTCGAGCGAATGGAACGTCACGACAACCAACCGCCCGCCGGGCTTCAAAGCCCGCTCCGCAGCAAACAGGGCCTGCGCCAACTCGCCGAGTTCGTCATTGACGAAAACGCGAAGCGCCTGAAACACCCGGGTGGCGGGATGGATCTTGTCTTTCGCCTTGCGCGGCGTAACGATCTCGATGAGGCCCGCCAGATCGCGCGTGGTACGGAAGGGCTCTTCCGCCCTCCTCTTCTCGATGGCGCGGGCGATGCGGCCCGGCTGCTTTTCCTCACCGAGAAAACCGAAAATACGGATGAGATCGCCGACCTTGGCGCGATTGACGACATCCGCCGCCGAAACGCCGGAACTGGACATGCGCATGTCGAGAGGGCCGTTCTTCTGGAAGGAAAAACCGCGCTCGGCCTCGTCTATCTGCATGGAGGAAACGCCGATGTCGAGAACCACGCCGTCAAGGCCGCCTTCCGGCGCATGTGCGGCCAGATTGGAAAATTGCGATTGAATGAGGGTAAGCCTGCCGCCATTTGCGGCAACCATGGCCTGACCACCGGCGATCGCATTCGGATCGCGGTCAAGCGCGATGACATTGGCACCATGGTCGAGAATTGCCTGGGTATAACCGCCGGCGCCGAAAGTGCCGTCGAGGATGGTCTTGCCGGATGCGGGTTCGAGCGCAGCGATCACTTCGCGAAGCAGGACCGGGATGTGACGCTGAGGTCCCTCACCGGCATCAGAAGATCGCCCGCCAGAATTCGCCGCCATTCCGTGTCCCCGTCCTATGCGGGGCGTGCAGCCGAAAAACCGCGCCCCGCTCTTGCTGCCGCCTGCGCCGCCAAAAACGCCTGCGGTTGCCAAAGCTGAAAATGATCCGCTCGTCCAACGAAGGTGACATCGGTGGATATGCCGGTAAATTCCCGGACGAAATCCGTCACCATCAATCGACCTTCCTGATCGAGCTTCATGAAGACGCCGCCGCCGTGAACCAGCAGCGACATCGCGTTCGCCTCCGGCGAGAAGGCATCCATGGACGCGATCTGCCGCTCGTAGCGCTCCAGCAAATCCGGACCGCCGACACTGATTGCCGGAAACGCAAAATCCTGGAGACAATAAAGCTCCTGAATACCGCGCTTCGCCAGCACCGAACGAAACGGAGACGGAACCGAAACGCGCCCCTTGGCGTCGATCCTGTTCGTCACGTTCGATAAAAAGCGGTCCATTACTCAACTCGCCAAAACCGCATTCCGCAAAGCGAATCATCCGCCCCACAGGCAACACCGGTACGCACGACACATCGCCAAGCGCCAGGGCGACATGCCCTGCAGCAGCCCGTTGCAGGCTCCTCACTCGTTTCAGCGATTGCGGGTCAAAAACACGACCCAGTGTGGTGTGCATTTGGGATACCATGGGACACTATGGGCGTCAATGGGAGAAGCCCGCACGATGCCGACTTCGCATCGGAAATTCATAAGCCGTTAAGTTTAACGAATGGTTTACTTCGGGCGCGGAGGTGCTTTTTCACGGCACACGCAGGCGCGGTGAAATCACCGTTTTTCTTTTGAAAACAAGGGAGTGTTTTTAGAGGAGGCCCCGCGATTGATCCAACCGCGAAAAACCACAAGCGGGACATCACTTCACCGCAACGACGACCTTCCCCTTCGCGCGACCCGTTTGGACATAGTCCAGCGCCTCGTTGGTCTTCTCGAAGGGGAAGACCCGGTCCACCACGGGGCGTATATTTCCCGTCTCGATCAATGAGGTAATCTTTTCGAGTTGCACACCATTCGCGGTCATGAAAAGGAAGGAATAACTGATCCCCAGCCGTTTCGATTTCCTCCTGATGCTAGAACTTAGCAGGCGCATGACCTGCCGAAACAGCCAGCCGGAGCCATTCTGCCGCGCAAAGTCCGGATCGGGTGGACCAGAAATCGAAATCAGCTTCCCGCCCGGCTTCAGCACGGCAAGGGATTTTTCCAGCGTGTCCTTCCCAAGGCTGTTCAGTACCAGGTCATAGCCCTGCAGCACTTTTTCGAAGTCATCCTTCTTGTAGTCAATCACGCTGTCTGCGCCGAGACTTTTCACAAGATCTATATTGCTCGTGCTTGTGGTGGCGGCCACATATGCCCCGAGATATTTGGCAAGCTGGATCGCGATAGTGCCCACGCCGCCCGAGCCGGCATGGATCAAGACCTTCTGTCCCTTCTGCACATTGGCTCGCTCAACAAGCACCTGCCACGCCGTCAGGGCGACAAGCGGCACGGATGCCGCCTCTTCCATGGTCAGATTGTTCGGTTTTATCGCGACATCGGCCTCATCGATGGCAATGTACTCGGCAAATGTCCCGATCCGCCCCTGAGCCGGACGCGCATAGACCTCGTCACCGGGCTTGAATTTACGAACACTGGAACCGACCCGGACCACGACGCCCGCCACATCGTTGCCCAGCACCAGTGGAAGACGGTATGGCAGGATGAGCTTGAACTCGCCGTCCCTGATTTTATTGTCCAGAAGGTTCACGCCGGCGGCTCGAATTTCGACCAGAACGTCGTTTACACGCAACTCGGGTTCGGGGCTTTCGCCGAACCGCAAAGCGCCACCTTTGGCATAGCGATCGATCAGGAATGATTTCATCGGATTAACTTTCGTTTCTGCGGCCAGCCGGCAGCACCGGCAATGTAAGCTCAGTCGGAGAGTCTGTTGAATTTCCGGAAGCTCTTGTCGACGAACGACTCCGGCAGGAAGCGGCGGATGAAGCGGACCTGTCCCGCGGCTTTTCCGGCAGTATAGCGTCGTTTGGGTAATGCCGCATTAGCCGCCCCGACGACGACTTTCGCGACCACCTCGGGTGCATCGCCCTTTTCAACGATCTCACGCATCAGTTTTTCCGCATCCGTGCGAACCGTATCGTAGGTGGCAAGCGGCCGGTCCGGCCGCGTGAGGTTCTCTTCGAAGGACGTACGGGTTACCCCGGGCTCGACAAGCACGACGCGGATACCCTGCGTTCGCACTTCGTGGTCAAGAGATTCCGAATAGCCCTCAATGGCATGCTTGGTCGACGCGTAGAGCGCATTGTAAGGCGCGGGGATCAGCCCGAGTATGGAACTGAGGTTGATAATACGGCCGCGACGCTGCCGCCTCATGACGGGCAGAACGGCATTTGTTACCCTCATGACACCGAATACGTTGACGTCGAATACGGCCTTCGCCTGTTCCGTCGTGGATTCCTCGGCACCGCCCAGCAGTCCGATTCCGGCATTGTTGACGAGAAGATCGATCCGCCCCGTCCGGCTCAACACCTCATCGACGGTGCGCTGCACGGATGCATCGTCGGTGACGTCGCAGATCAGCATCGTGATTCCATCCGCGCTATCGGGCATCGGCTTTCGGCTGGTGCCGAACACACGGTAACCATCGCGCCGCAAGGCATGTGCCGTCACCAGCCCGATGCCGGAGGAAGCACCCGTAACCAGGGCAACGCCGCGTTCTGTCTTACTCATCGGTTTCCACTTTCATTTTGTTATGGAACAACAATGAAGAATGAGTTACTATCAAATCGATACAAAGTCACTACTAAAAAGATACTGACATGAAAAATCTTTCGGACCAGCCATGCCTGATCGCTCGTAGTCTCGCCCTTGTCGGTGATGCCTGGAGTATGCTGATCATGCGCGATGCCAATGCGGGCCTTACCCGCTTCGATGATTTCCGCAAAAGCCTCGGCATCGCGCCAACGATGCTGACGGCGCGGCTTTCCTCGCTAACCGAGGACGGACTGCTGGTAAAACGCCGCTATTCCGAACGTC
The DNA here is from genome assembly GCF_030757975.1 of Rhizobium sp. AN73. Taxonomy (NCBI): domain Bacteria; kingdom Pseudomonadati; phylum Pseudomonadota; class Alphaproteobacteria; order Hyphomicrobiales; family Rhizobiaceae; genus Rhizobium; species Rhizobium sp. AN73. Next base: position 493,663 of record NZ_JARWME010000002.1, on the reverse strand, counting down.
CGCCACGATACGAATATGTGCTGACGGAAGCCGGCCGCGACTTTCTACCGGTGCTGTTTGCGATCGGTGCCTGGGGGCGCAAGCATCGCGGCGGGGGCGAGGTGACCCGGTTCTTCGATGCCGAGACCGGAACGGAGATCGATCCCATCACCATCGACCGCGCGACCGGCGCCCCGGTCGGGACCCGTCCAATCCGTATTGCAGCACCCGAATGAGGGCGCCCATCAGCGGCGAAGGCACGTTGACGCCAGAGCAATCTCGAACCGGAGACCGTGCTATTTTTTGCATAGCGACGCATCGCTACAGACAGGAAAATTCGCCAGTTGGCCTGTAAGCCGGGTTCTGTATGGCCCCGGTTTGACCCGGAACGTGGCAGCCATTCATCTGGGACGGCATTTGCATGCCGCCTCTCGCAACCCACCCGGATGACGGGCCCGGAAACCGGCTGTAGACGGGCTTTCGCCCATCCCGTGTCATCCCTATTCGGTCTTGCTCCCGGTGGGGTTTACCTTGCCACCACTGTCACCAGTGGCGCGGTGGGCTCTTACCCCACCCTTTCACCCTTACCATGCCAGGCATGGCGGTTTGCTCTCTGTGGCACTTTCCCTGGGGTCACCCCCGCCGGACGTTATCCGGCACCGTATTTCCGTGGAGCCCGGACTTTCCTCACCTTACCGTCTTTCGACATTGGTAAAGCGCGGCTGCCCAGCCAACTGGCATGGCGTCAATAACCATGTTCTTTGGCGAAAGCCACCGAAAAGCGAACGGAAACATCAAAGAAATGCCGGTTTGAAATCCGTGGCATAGGCGCCGTCGCCAATTTCTCCATCCCGCAGCAGCGCGGCACCGAGCCGTCCGATCTCATCGGAACTCTTGGCCGCCGTACCGTTGCCGCCGGTCAGAACCGCGATGCGCGGCGAGGAGGTGAAACCGATGGCGGGATAACCACCCGGCGTTTTCGACACCACGCAGGCGGCCATCGAAACGCGAGACCGGTTAATGGACGGCACCAGCGTACCGATGATGGCCGAGAGATGATCACGGACGCTGTCGCGCCCACCGGAACGGAACCATGCGCGGATTTCAGGATCGCTGCCAACCGGTTTGTCGTCGGGATCGCCACCGATTTTCAGGTAGAATTTGCCATCGGGATAACGCACGGGCGGCAGAAGATAGATATGTTTCGTCGTATCGCGCGGCTCATGGATCAGCGACGGCATGTCGGCATATTGCTCCAGATCCGCCTCATCTATCTCGAAGAAAGCGACGGTGCGCGCATAGACGTTGAGAGCGACGGGCTGCGGCAGCAGATCCTTGGTGATCGAGAAACCACCCGCCGCAACCAGCACCCGATCAGCGGTATAAACAGCGCCGGAGGCCGTCTCTACCCGCGCGCAGCCATCCCCTTCCCGCGTCGAGACAACGACATCGTCGATGAGCGTGACGCCGGCTTTGTCCGCCAGAATGCTCTGTGCCTTCACCAGCGCGCGTGGATTGACGTAACCGGCATTGTCCTTTTCGAACACGCCCTCGCAGCCCGGCTCAAAGGAGAAATAGGGGAAGCGGCTCTTCAGGCCGCCGTCATCGATCATTTCCGTCGAAACACCGAGCCGCGCCGCTGCCTTGCGAACATCGTCGATAAAAGGATTGTCCCCGCCCCGTTCAGGCCCCACCATCAGGCAGCCGACAGGCGCGTAAAATTCCACGCCGCTTCTTGCCGCTATATCGGCGTAACGCGCAATCGAACGGTTGGCGAGCAGCGCCCAGTCGGCATCGCCATCGATGGTGCGGGTAATGCGCGCTTCGTCGTAATGGCTGGCGAAAACGCCTGAATGAGATTTGATATCGGCGGGTTCACCGGGGCCGATCAGTGCGACGCCATCGGTCTTTTCCGCCAGATGGCGGGCGGCGGCGGCACCCATCATGCCACGACCCACGACGATATATTTGAAATGTCCCGACATGCCGCCCTCTTTGCCCCAACACGTTCCATTCAGCCGCTACTTTGTAGCCGCTTCGTCTCGAGATGTCAGACAAAAACCGGCGACATTTCGGCGGCAAAATCACTCTCGGTCAGCTGGCCATCCAGAAGCAGCACCGCGCCCAGCCGCCCGATCTCGTCCGAAGATTTCGCGGAAACGAAATTGCCACCGGTCAAAACCGCGATATTGGAAGATTGCGTATAGCCGATATAGGGATAACCGCTGCGAGTGATGGAGGCGACGCAGGAGCCTGATGTCACCGGGCAGCCTGCAAGTTCCGGCATCAGCGACAGCGCCCGTTTTGTCAGGAAATCGACCTCGCCCGGCGTGCCGTCCGAATGGAACCAGCCGACCGCATCAGTCAGCGTTTCAAGCCTGCCCTTTTCGCTCTCGCCGCCGATCTTCAGATAGACCTTGCCATCGGGATAACGCACCGGCGGCAGGATATAAACGATGTCGTCCTCGGTCTCGGCCAGCACGATAGTCGAGGGCATGGCGCCGAAGAGGGCCTGCCTCGCCTCATCGAGTTCGAAAAACACGATGGTGCGGCCCGTCGCCGCCATATCGACCGGCGAAGGCAGGAGATCGGCCATGTTGGTGAAACCACCGGCCGCGACGATGACCTTTTCAGCCGTGTGCACAGCCCCTTCCCGGGTCGAAACCTCCACACCGTTGGAGGTATCGCGAATATGCGCCGCCGTCTCGCGCAGCCGCCGCGCGCCCTGCGCCGCGGCAATAGTACACTGCGCCCTCACCAGCGCACGCGGATTGACGTGACCGGCATTAAGCGCCTCGAAGTAACCGTTGTGATCGGCGGGCAGGGAGAACATCGGAAAGCGGCCGGCAAGCGCGCCACTGCCGATCGTTTCCACGCCAAGACCGAGACGGCCGGTCGAGGAAAGCGCCCGAGAGACATAATCTCCGGCAAGCCCTTTGCCGTTTCCGGTGAAGAGGCAGCCCGCTTCCGTGAAGAAACGAATGCCGCTTTTTGCCTCGATCTCCGCATAACGCCGGATGGAGCGTTGCGCCAGTTCCGCCCAGACGGGATCGCCGTCGAAACCACGGGTGATACGCGCTTCGTCATAGTGGCTTGAAAACACGCCGGTATGGGTTTTGCGATCGGCGGGCTCGTCGGGTCCGATCAGCGCCACGCCATCCGTTTGCGCCGAAAGGTGCCGCGCTGCCGCCGCACCCATCATTCCGGCACCGACCACGATATATTTGAAATCCGGCATGTCATGCTCCGCATCAGGTTTGTTCCTGACTACAGCATGCGATCACAAACCGGAATCGATTTCCGTGAAGCGGATTAAATGGCCTTAGCTGGCGAGAAGCGCCTGTACCTTGCCGCAATAACGCTTGGATACCGGGTTCATGCGGGTCGCGCCATGGCCGGCATTATAACGCAGGATAGTGCTGCAAACTTCACCGCCGCCAAGCTGATGGGCGGTTGCCAGATATTGCATACCCCAGCGAATATTGGTCTCGGGGTCAAAAAGGGCCTTGGTCGTACCGCGAAAACCCATCATGCGTGCCGTTGCCGGCTTGATCTGCATCAGCCCGACCTCGCCTGCACTGCCGCGAGCCTTGGGGTTGAACTTGCTTTCCACGGAAACCACAGCATGCGCCAGATTGGTGGGAACGCCGTAACGCTTGGCATATTTGACGATCAGATCGGAATAGCCGCTCCTGAGCGACGAAGGCAGGCTCTTTTCGGGAGTGGGATAACCGGACGAACGGAAGAAGGTCCCCAGCGTCACGGTTTTGGTCTTGACGTCCTCGTCTTTGGCAAAAGCAATCCCCGCCTGCGAAACGAGCATAGCAACGCCCGCTGCGACAGCAACAAAAACTCTGTTCATCTGTTGAAATAGTCTCCAGATCGGATAACCGGAACAATGAAACGATACAAATGTCCAGTGCGCGGAAAGTCGATTTCGACCTTCTGCAGTCCAGTCTCCTTGATTGATATTGACGGCAAGCTCCCCTGAAGAACAGCACCGCATTCAGTGCCGCTCTTAAACTTCTTTAATGCGGATTAACTGTGGCACGACAAAAAAAGCGACTTGAGCCGCCGGGAAACGGGGAAGGTTTTTCCAGAAATCGCGTTCAGGCAGCCGAAAATTTCGGAAGACTGGTAATAAGCCGATGCAGCGTGTCGATCGTGGAAAAATCCGCGATGCCATCCACCAGCGCCGGGCGGAAATGCCGCTGGAAGGCGGCCACGGCGCCTTCGGTTTTCTCGCAATAAGCGCCTGTTATTTCAACGCCATATCCATAAATGGAGAGCATGGACTGAAGCGCTTCCACCGGCTGGCCGTGATCGCCGCGCTGGAAAAAGCGTCCGCCACGGATCGGCGCGGGTTCAACCCAATGGCCAACACCGTGCTGCGACAGGATGTCCCACGGGAATTTTTCGCCTGGATCAACCTTGCGGATCGGCGCTATATCCGAGTGCGCAAGCACCCTTTCCGGGGCGATAGACCACCGTTGGCCGCAATCGCGACACAATTCGATGACGGCGGCTATCTGTTTTTCCGGAAATTCCGGCAAACCACCGGGATGGCCCTGATTGGCGATTTCGATGCCGATGGAGCGGGAGTTGATGTCTTGCTCCCCCGCCCATGTGCTTTTACCCGCATGCCAGGCACGGCGGGTTTCCGGAACCAGCTGGACGACGCGGCCGTCCTCAAAGATGAAATAGTGGCTGGAGACCTGACTTTCGGGGTTGCAGAGCCACGAAAGCGCACCATCGGCCGTGTTCATGCCGGTATAGTGCAGGAGAATTATATCCGGGCCTGCCACACCCTGTCTTTCGCCATGGCTGGGCGAAGGCGCAACGGCTGCACCCTTAAAGTCCGGCAGAAATTCACTCATGCGACGCGGCGTTCTTTCTCGATGGCCGCATAGGCGGCATTGAGAGCCGCCATACGCTCATTCGCGGCGGCATGCAATTCCATCGGAACGCCCCGCGCAATAAGCTTGTCCGGATGGTGTTCGGCAACCAGCGAACGGTAACGCTTGCGTATATCCAGAAAGTCGTCCGAGGGCGAAACGCCGAGCACGCGGTAGGGGTCACGCCCATCCATGTGAACGTGCCGCGCCATGATCGTTTCGAAGTGATCTTCAGTGATATGGAAGATTTCCGCGATACGCCCGAGGAAGGCCAGTTCCCGCTCGTGGATCAACCCATCGGCCTTGGCGATGTGGAACAGGCCGTCGATGACACTTTCCAGCATCTCGCAATTGTCGTGGCCGGAACCGCAAAGACCGGCAAGACGCTCCGCATAGGCCTCATAACCCGCAACGTCCTGACGCGCGAGATTATAAAGACGGGCCACGTTCTTGGCTTCTTCTTCCGGAAAATCGAAGATTTGCCTAAAGGCGCGCACCTCGGCGTCGTTCACGACGCCATCGGCTTTCGCCATCTTGGCGGAAAGTGCGATGATGGCTACGGAGAAGGAAACCTTGCGGCGGGTCTCCGGATCGCCCTCAAAGAGCGTGCGGATCGCTTCCACCACGCGCGAAAGCGCGCCACCTGCCGCGTCGCCGATCGCGCCGAGCAGTCGCTCCCACAGGGATGAAATATGCAGACAGGCGAAATCGAACATCATGCGGGCAAGCATGACGGCATATGGCCGGGAATGCAATATGCCCGGCACCCCTGCGGCATTAACTTTTATTCATCTTTGCGACAGTTTAGCTTCATGAACAGGCGAGCGGAAAGCGGGGTGGACGCGGTTTTCCACAGATGACGCAGACGATGCGGCCTACCAAACGGATTGAAACGATTATATTCGGCTTCTTTCGTCAAGCCGCTGAAAAACCGCGAGAAATTGCCGTTTTTCTTGATAAATTCACTTTACACCTACACGCGGCTGTCGCATCCATTTGTCAGACATGTCTTTGAGTATATGCAAAAAGGAGAGCCATGATGGCCAAACAGAAAGTCGCAATGCTGACCGCGGGTGGCCTTGCTCCCTGTCTCTCTTCGGCCGTTGGCGGCCTGATCGAGCGTTATAGCGACGTTGCGCCTGATATCGACATCGTGGCTTATCGCTCGGGTTATCAGGGCGTGCTTCTCGGTGACCGGATCGAGATCACCAAGGACATGCGCGAAAAGGCGCATCTGCTGCACCGCTATGGCGGATCGCCGATCGGTAACAGCCGCGTCAAGCTCACCAATGCCGCCGATTGCGCCAAGCGCGGACTGGTGAAAGAGGGTGAAAATCCGCTGCGTGTGGCCGCCGAACGGCTGGCCAGCGACGGTATCACCATTCTCCACACCATCGGTGGAGACGACACCAACACGACGGCCGCCGACCTTGCCGCCTATCTCGGCGCCAATGGTTACGACCTAACGGTCGTTGGCCTGCCGAAGACGGTGGACAACGACGTGGTTCCGATCAGGCAGTCGCTGGGCGCATGGACAGCCGCCGAAGTGGGCGCTTCCTTCTTCGATAACGTCAGCAACGAACAGAGCGCTGCGCCGAAGACCTTCGTCATCCACGAAGTCATGGGCCGCCATTGCGGCTGGCTGACGGCTGCCACCGCCCGCGCCTACATCCAGAAGACCAACGGCAATGAATATGTCGAAGGCCTGATGATGAACACGCAGATGAAGAACATAGACGGCATCTACCTGCCGGAAATGGCCTTCGACATCGAAGCGGAAGCCGAACGCCTGAAGGCGATCATGGACAAACATGGCTATGTCACGCTGTTCGTTTCCGAAGGTGCGGGCCTTGATTCGATCGTTGCCGAACGCGAAGCCTCCGGTGAAGCCGTCAAGCGCGATGCCTTCGGCCATGTGAAGATCGACACCATCAATGTCGGCGGCTGGTTCCAGAAGCAGTTTGCCGGCCTCATCGGTGCCGAACGCTCCATGGTGCAGAAGTCAGGCTATTTCGCCCGCTCCGCTCCTGCCAATGGCGACGACCTGCGCCTCATCCAGGGCATGGTCGATCTGGCCGTTGAAAGTGCGCTCAACAAGGTGTCAGGCGTCACCGGCCATGACGAAGACCAGAAGGGCAAATTGCGGACCATCGAGTTTCCGCGTATCAAGGGCGGAAAGCATTTCGACCTTTCTGCAAAATGGTTTACCGAAGTGATGGAACACGTCGGTCAACCGTTCACAGCGGCCTAATTTTACGATAGGCTAAAGGACGCGGTGACAGGGAGGGCAAGGAGGAAGAGAATGTCTGGACAGGCCTGGCTGGTTTTTTGTGCAGCATGTGCCCTAGTGTTCGCACTTCCCTCTCCCCTTGTATTCTCTGTCGCCTCCTATGCCGGCGTTCGCGGCAGAAAGACGGTCTTCGCTTCCGTCAGCGGCGGTGCGCTCGGCATCGTCACGGCCATGACGATTTCGGCCATTCCCGTGGCCGGCTTGGCTTATTTGCCGCATTCCTTTGTGGAAATCATCCAATGGGCAGGAATCGGCTGGCTGATTCTTTTCCTGTTGTGGACCTTCGCAACGCCGGCCGCCCAGGCGGCCAATGCCGACAATGACAATCTGCCGGGTAAATCCTGGAGCGGTATTTTCCGTGATTGTTACGCGGTTGCCGCGTTGCGTCCGCGCTATTTCGCTTTCTTTCTGGCACTCTTGCCGCAATTCGTTTCCACCTCCGGCAATGCCGTCGAAACGCTCGCCGTAGCACAGGCCGCAATCCTGTTGCTGGCGCTTGTGATTCTGGCCGTTCAGGCCCTTTTTGCCGGTTCCACGCTGGCGCTGGTGCGCCGCATGTCCGGCAACAAAAAAATCCGCCCGAAATACCGTACTCACTTCATTTCCGGCCGCGCCGTCAGCGCCGGATACAGGCGCATCGCGGCCTGAAAAACCACCTGAAAGCCGGGGCGCCACGTCCCGGCTTGCCGCTATCCTTACAATAGGTTAATGAAGGCTCGACGGGACACTGCCTGCTTCGCTCGACGCGGGGGTATCGAAAGACAGGCATAACGAAGGCGGCAACATGCGAAATTCGGCAAAATTCCGCGGAAGAAGCGCACTTCTTCTGTCTTCCACCGTGGGTCTAGCATTGGCGTTGGCCGGCTGTACCAGCGTCGAATATGCCGCAAAGGATGGGCCGGACGGCCCGAAAATCGCAACTGTCAACCACACGGCACCGACGCAGGCCGCAGCACAGCCGGGAACGACTGAAACTCCGGCGGGCGTGGCCGCAGCCGCACCGGCAGCACACGCCACTGACGTGGCAACCTCTTCCCAGCCCGCATCGCTTCCCAACGTTGCCGCCGTCAAGGGTGGCCGCGTGGTCCTGCCACCGGCATCCGAAATCGCCGCAGCAGTGGCAAGCCCCACGCAGATGCAGCCGCATCTACAACAGACCGAGGTCGCACAGGCTTCGGTGACGACAGCAGCGCCGACAACGGCTGCAGCTCTTGCATCACACGCCGCAACGCCGGCAGCCACTGCGATCGAAACCGCGAGCGCCGCAGCGAAACCGGCAGCGCATGCCTCCGCCGCCGACCTGCCGCAGGTGGTTGCCGTCAAGGGCAGCTTCCCGCCCGCACCGCCGCCGCCCGGCACCCCGTCGCTCGGCACCGAACTGACGGCGGAACGGAAAGTCATTCCCCTGCCGAAGCCGGACAGCACGGTTCTGGCCTATGCCGCCGGCCCGACCAATGCCGCGCTTGCCGCTATTCGTCAGAATGAAACGATGACGGCGCCGTACAAATCAGCGCCGGCCGGCCGCGAAAAGCTGAGTGGGCTGATTTCGAAATACGCCGTCATGTATAATGTGCCGGAAGATCTGGTGCATCGCGTGGTGCAGCGTGAAAGCAGATACAATCCCGGTGCCTATAATGGCGGCCACTTCGGCCTGATGCAGATCAAGCATGCCACGGCCCGCTCCATGGGCTTCGATGGCCCGGCGTCGGGCCTGTTCGATGCCGAAACCAACCTCAAATATGCCGTCAAATATCTGCGCGGCGCATGGCTCGTTGCCGACAACAACCGGGACAATGCGGTCCGGCTTTATGCACGCGGTTATTATTACGACGCCAAGCGCAAGGGCATGCTGCACGTTCTGCGGAAGTGATCGCCTCGCGCCGCGCCGGGAATGCCGCCCAAATCCAAGCTATTTCTCGATATTGGTGACGAAAAGCGCCGAAAACACCCCTTCGTCATCCTCGGGCTTGACCCGAGGATCCACAATTTCAACGGGTTATGGATCCTCGGGTCAAGCCCGAGGACGACGTCGTGTGTGACGAGAGTTTTATCGGCAGACTGAGACGCCGAATGGTTTCCCATCGTCTTTTCGATTCGTTGCCTCGGCCCACAGCCCCTGTCATCAAACTGTAGCTTCATGACTGTAGACGCCTCTCAATCTATTGAGAGGTGAACATATGACGAGTGCGGCACCCAAGACCGGCTTCGGCAAGAACACGAAACTGAAGTCCGCATTGCTTCAGCACAAGGCACTCTCGAAAAGCGGTTTTTCCGAACGGTTCTTCGGGGTTCTCTTTTCCGGTCTGGTTTATCCGCAAATCTGGGAAGACCCTGAGATCGACATGGAAGCGATGGAGCTTGGCGAAGGCCACCGCATCGTCACCATCGGTTCGGGCGGCTGCAACATGCTGGCCTATCTCTCCCGCAACCCGGCCAGCATCGATGTGGTGGATCTCAATCCGCACCACATCGCCCTCAACAAGCTGAAGCTTGCCGCGTTCCGCCACCTTCCTGCCCATCAGGATGTCGTGCGGCAATTCGGCCGCGCCAATACGCGCAGCAACAGCCCTGGCTACGACCGTTTCATCGCCGACCATCTCGACGACACGACCAAGGCCTACTGGTCGAAGCGCACCCTTTCCGGCCGCCGCCGCATCTCTGTGTTCGACAGGAACATCTACCGCACCGGCCTGCTTGGCCGTTTCATCGGTGCCGGCCACCTGATGGCCCGCCTGCACGGCGTCAAGCTGACGGAAATGGCCAATAGCCGCACGCTGGACGAACAGCGCCAGTTTTTCGACAGCAAGGTCGCACCGCTGTTCGACAAGCCGGTGGTGCGCTGGCTGACGAAGCGCAAAAGCTCGCTGTTCGGCCTCGGCATTCCGCCCCGTCAATATGACGAGCTGGCAAGCCTTTCCGACGACGGCACGGTTGCCTCCGTGCTCAAGGAGCGGCTGGAGAAGCTCGCCTGCAATTTCCCGCTCAGCGACAATTATTTCGCCTGGCAGGCCTTCGCGCGCCGTTATCCCGAGCCGCATGAGGGTGCCCTGCCCGCCTATCTCAAGCCGGAATATTACGAGACGATCCGCAACAACACCGCCCGCGTTGCTGTGCATCACGCCACCTATACCGAGCTTCTTTCCAAGAAGCCGGCAAACGGCGTCGACCGCTACATTCTCCTCGACGCGCAGGACTGGATGACGGACGTACAGCTCAACGAATTGTGGTCACAGATCAGCCGCACCGCCGCTCCCGGCGCCCGCGTCATCTTCCGCACCGCTGCCGAAAAGAGCGTGATCGAAGGCCGGCTCTCGGCCGATATCCGCAATCAGTGGGTCTATCTCGAAGAACGCTCCAATGAGCTTAATGCCCTGGACCGTTCGGCCATCTACGGCGGTTTCCATATCTATCAGAGGGCTCTGGCATGAAAACCGTTGGCGAGAATGTAGGCCTTGCAGATGTTGCACATGCGGGCCTGATGGATCGCATGTATCGGCACCAGCGGCATATCTACGATATCACCCGCAAATATTACCTTCTTGGCCGCGACAGGACCATTTCCGGCCTCGACGTGCCCAAAGGCGGCACGCTGCTTGAAGTCGGCTGTGGCACAGGCCGCAACCTGCTGCTGGCCAGCCGCAAGTTTCCGGAAGCAAGACTGTTCGGCCTCGATATCTCCGCCGAAATGCTGCTGACCGCATCCGAGAATTTTACCGGCAAGGCGGAACGTCCCATTCTGCGGGTGGCCGATGCCACCGCTTTCCGCGCTTCCGAATTCGGCCTGTCCGACGGTTTCGACCGCGTCATGATCCCCTATGCGCTGTCGATGATACCGGATTGGGAAAAGGCGATCGAACAGGCGCTGACAGCACTCAAGCCCGGTGGTTCCCTGCACATCGTCGATTTCGGCCAGCAGGAACAATTACCGAAGTGGTTCCGTGCGCTTCTGCAGGCATGGCTCACCCGTTTTCACGTCACGCCCCGCGCCAATCTCCGCTACGTTCTGGCCAACATGGCCGGCCGTTTTGACGGTAATCTCGAATTCGAGGAAATCGCTAGGGGTTACGCCTGGCGGGCCGTCATCACGCTTCCGGTCGTCGAGGTGCAGCCGAAGGTCAGCCGCATCCTGGCCGACGCCTGATTCTCTGGGGTACAGCGCCTTGCCCTGGCAAAAGCGGGCAAGGCATCACCAGACGTCATTCTTGCCCTTACCCGCAACAGGGCGCTCAGACACTTTTTCTGGACGGAAAGCCCGTAAATCGCTTCTTGGTCAGCGGCTTGCGAGGCCGAAAAGGGCTGCTGCCCCTTGCCATAACGGCTTGTTTACCATGTTATGGGTAAATCGGGAGATGCGGTGCGTCGTTTTGCGGCCGCGGGATGGGCAACAATAATCATCAGGGTTCAAATGCGGCTGCGTTTATCGGCACTATTGTCGGCTTTGCTGTTGATCAGCGGCTGCACGTCCACAAGCTATGACCTGCTTGAAACCGCATCCGTGTCCAGGCCCAAATTCGCGGATACCGACCCACAGAATTTCGGCACGAACAACCCGCATCGCCATGAGGTCCATGGCATCGACGTGTCCAAGTGGAATGGCGATGTCGACTGGCGGACGGTGCGCAAATCCGGCGTCTCCTTCGTCTTCATCAAGGCGACGGAAGGCTCCGACCGTATCGACCCGAAATTCGGCGACCATTGGCGCAGTGCGGCGGCGGCGGATATTCTGCACGCGCCCTACCATTTCTATTATTTCTGCTCGACAGCGGACGCGCAGGCCGACTGGTTCATCAGCAACGTGCCGAAAGAAGCCGTCACCCTGCCGCCGGTTCTCGACGTGGAATGGAACCCCTCCTCCCCCACCTGCAAGACACGCCCTGCCCCCGGCGTCGTTCGCGCCGAAATGCAGCGGTTCCTCGACCGCCTCGAGGCCCATTACGGCAAGCGCCCGATCATCTACACCTCGGTCGACTTCCACCGCGACAACCTCGTCGGCCAGTTCAAGAACTACCACTTCTGGGTGCGCTCCGTCGCTGCCCATCCGGCCAAGATTTACGAAGACCGGCAATGGGCCTTCTGGCAATATACGGCAACCGGTGTCGTGCCCGGCGTCAATGGCCCGACCGACATTAATGTTTTTGCCGGAACGGAGAAAAACTGGCGCAAATGGATCGCTTCCGCCAAATAAAACGGCGAAGAAGCAACACATTCGAAAAATCGGCGTTCTTCTGCATCAGCAGATCGCTCGACCCGTTTTTTTGTCGCAAACATATGGGTAAAGCGGGATAACAACCTATTGAGGAAATTCCCATGCCCACTTTTCGGTCGCGCAGCATCATTTTTGCCGCCGCTTTGTCGCTTCTTTCCACCGGCTCCGCCCTTGCCACACCGCCAGTGGCCTCGCCTGATGATCCAAAGCAGGTTGCCTGCGGCGGCGATCTCGGCGCATTTCTTGAAGGTGTGAAGGCAGAGGCCGTTGCCAAGGGCGTTCCAGCTGCCGCCATCGAAAAGGCGCTGGCCGGCGCACAGATCGACCCGAAAGTGCTTTCGCGTGACCGCGCACAGGGCGTCTTCCGCCAGACCTTCCTCGAATTCTCCCAGCGCACCGTCAGCCAGGCCCGTCTCGATATCGGCCGCAAGAAGCTGCAGGAACTGTCATCGACCTTTGCCCGCGCCGAAAACGAATACGGCGTACCGGCCGGTGTCATTGCCGCATTCTGGGCCATGGAGACCGATTTCGGCGCCGTTCAGGGCGATTTCAACACCCGCAATGCGCTGGTGACCCTCTCGCACGATTGCCGCCGCCCGGAACTCTTCCGTCCGCAATTGCTGGCTCTCATCGAAATGGTCCAGCACGGCGATCTCGATCCCACCACCAACACGGGCGCATGGGCCGGTGAAATCGGCCAGGTGCAGATGCTGCCCAAGGACATCATCGCCTTTGGTGTCGACGGTGATGGCGATGGCCATATCAACGTCAAGAGCAGCGCGCCGGATGCGATCCTGACGGCGGCGAAATTCATCCAGCACCTCGGCTTCAAGAAGGGCCAACCCTGGATTCAGGAAGTTTCCGTGCCGGAAAACCTGCCCTGGGAAAAATCCGGCCTCGGTGGTTCGCTGACCGCCGGCGACTGGTTCGCGCTTGGCGTGACGCCGCGCGACGGCAACAAAAACTTTGCCTCCCTGCCCGCAGCCCTCATCATGCCGCAGGGCCGCAAGGGACCGACCTTCATCACCTATCCCAACTTCAACATCTATCTGGAATGGAACCAGTCGTTCATCTACACGACCTCGGCTGCCTATTTCGCCAACCGCCTGATGGGCGCCCCCGTCTATAACAAGGGCAATCCCGAGCCGGGTTTCGATGACGCAACCATGAAAGAGCTTCAGACCAAGCTCGAAGCGCACGGACACAATGTCGGCAAGGTGGATGGCATTCTCGGTTCCGGCACCCGCATCGCCATTCAGAAGGAACAGCAGCGGCTGGGAATCCCGGCGGACGGTTGGCCTTCCCAGACACTTCTCCAGGCGCTTTAAGCAATCTTAACGGCGTCCTCCGGCCCTTAATCTATCGGCCGGAATCAAGGCATAATCTGTTAATCTCGACCAGATGACTGGGGATAACACCCCGGTCATTTACTTTTTTTAAAGATATGAAGCACTGCGTGATAGAAAAATAATCTTTTATTTTCAACGTATTACAGAAGTTACTTTTTTAACCGGTCGCAAAGCATGTTGCACCGCATCACAGAAACCGCTTTTCAACTGCCACAAAACGGTCATATTATCGAACCTGTCAACAACAGGAGGCACCCATGGGACTTACAAAATCTCTCAATGCCTTGGCAGTCGGTTTGGCGTTTTTGTTCGTAGCGATGATGCTTTTCATCTGACGAGACGTGAAGACCAAACGCAGATAAGAACCGTAGATGACACAATTTAGAAAAGCGCAGGTCCTACCGGGCCTGCGCTTTTTTCATGTCGTAAATAGAATATCTGAGATCAGGCGGCGCTGCGGCGCAGACGCTCCAGCCCGAGATTTTCAAGCACCGCGTCGACCAGAGGCGCACGGTTCATGGTGTAGAGATGGAACTCGTTGACACCACGCCGCTGCAGATCGGCGATCTGCTCGGCGGCAACTTCCGCCGCCACGCGGGCACGCCCTTCGAGGTCATCGTCATAACCCGCAAAACGCTCATCCAGAAAACCGGGAACGCTGGTGCCGCAACGACCGGCAAAACGCTTGAGCTGGGTCAGGTTCTGGATCGGCATGATGCCCGGAACCACCGGAATGGTGATGCCCGCAGCTATCACCCGCTCCATATAACGCTCGAATACGTCGTTATCGAAGAAGAACTGCGTCAGTGCACGCGTCGCGCCGTTATCCGCCTTGCGCTTCAGCATATCGATATCGACCGCATCGCTGGCGCTCTCGGGATGCTTTTCGGGATAGGCCGAAACGGATACCTCGAAATCGCTGATCTCGCGCAACCCCTTCACCAATGCGGCGGCATTCTCGTAACCTTGCGGATGCGGCCTGTAGTCCGTGCCGATGCCGGTCGAGGGTCGCCGCGCAGCGCCACGAAATGGCGAACGCCGGCATTGCGAAACTCTTCAACGACCTGATGCACGTCGTCACGGCTGGCATCCACGCAGGTCAGATGCGCCGCAGTCGACAGATGGCTGTCACCGATCATCCGGCGCACCGCATCCAGCGTCGGCGCCTTGGTGGAACCACCAGCGCCATAGGTGACGGACACGAAATCCGGATCCCATTTTTTCAGCTCGGCAACAGTTTCCCAGAGCTGGGTTTCCATCTCGGGATTCTTGGGCGGAAAGAACTCGAAAGATAAGCGGATATCGCCATCGCGGCGCGCGGTTTCCGACCTCAACATATCATGCCCTCCTGGAGCCAAGTAAAACGGCCTCTTGCACCACATCGTCTGCCATCAGCAGCCGCTGGTCGCGGGCAACCCATATCGTGACGTCAAGAGATTCGTGGGACGCCCGTTCAGAATGAAGATCGACGGCACGGTCCAGAGAAAGCCCGGCCTTCTTCAGCCACTCTTCCATCAGCGGATGCGAAAATCCGAGCCTGATATGCGCATGCTCGTCGCGAAGATGTTCGAAGGAATGCGGCGCAAGATCGATCACGATCAACCGGCCGCCGGGACGCAGCATGCGTGCGGCTTCGGAAAGCGCGATCTCCGGCTGGTCGAGAAAATGCAGGACCTGATGGATGACGATCAGGTCGAAATCCTGGCCTTCCAGCGGCAGGTTGAGAATATCGCCATGGCGCACCGATGCATTGCCCACGCCCGCCTTGTCGAGATTGGCGCGCGCCACCGACAACATGTCGCGGCTGGCATCGACCCCGATCGCACGGCGATAGATGCCGCTCAGAAGCTGCAGGATGCGGCCAGTGCCGGTACCGAGATCGAGAAGCGAGATCGATCGGAGTGGTTCCCACCAGCTTCAGCAGCGCGCCTTCCACGGCCTCGTCGCTGACATGCAGGCGGCGCAACTCGTCCCAGGCGGAAGCATTGCGGCTGAAATAATCCTGCGCCCGCTCAGCCCGCACCCGCTTGACGGTGGCAAGACGTTCGCTGTCACGCTGGAGAACGGCGTCAGAGGGCGATGCGGCGCCAAGCAGTTGCCTGACGACAACGGCGGGCTCGCCATCCTGCCGCAGGCGGAAATAGGCCCAGGCGCCTTCCTGATAACGCTCGATCAGACCCTCTTCCGTCAAAAGCTTGAGATGACGGGAGATACGGGGCTGCGACTGGCCGAGAATTTCGGTAAGATCGGTGACGGTCAAATCGCCGGCCGCCAGAAGCGCCAGCAAACGAAAGCGCGTCGGTTCGCCGGCCGCCTTCAAGAGATCCACCAATTTGTCCAAACCGAACGCCACGTCTGTTGCACCTCGCAAGCTAATCAACATATAAAGATATCTTTATGTCGATGCAGCATCAGATGCAAGCGCAATTTGCCGCGCACGTCCCTTCAGCCCGATTTATTGCATGGAAAAAGGCCCGCTTTTGGGCGGGCCTTTCCGAAGGAATGCGGGAAAAGGATCAGCGCGTCAGGCGCTTGTAGCTGACGCGGCCGGGCTTGATGCTTTCCGGGCCGAGACGGCGGACCTTGTCCTTTTCGTAGTCTTCGAAGTTGCCTTCGAACCATTCCACATGGCTGTCACCCTCGAAAGCGAGGATGTGGGTGGCCAGACGGTCGAGGAACATGCGATCGTGGCTGATGATAACGGCGCAACCGGCGAAGGCTTCCAGCGCTTCTTCGAGTGCTGCAAGCGTTTCCGTATCAAGGTCGTTGGTCGGTTCGTCGAGCAGCAGCACGTTGCCGCCCGCCTTCAGCATCTTGGCAAGGTGCACACGGTTGCGCTGACCGCCGGAAAGATTGCCGACCTTCTGCTGCTGATCGCCGCCCTTGAAGTTGAAGGCGCCGCAATAGGCGCGCGAATTGACCTCGAACTTGCCGAGCTTGATGATGTCGTTACCGCCGGAGATTTCCTCCCAGACAGTCTTGTCACCCGCCAGCGTATCCCGGCTCTGGTCGACATAACCGAGCTGCACCGTCTCACCGACAGTTACCGAACCGCTATCCGGCTTTTCCTGACCGGTGATCATGCGAAACAGCGTGGTCTTACCCGCACCGTTCGGGCCGATGACGCCAACGATGCCGCCCGGAGGCAGCTTGAAGGTGAGGTTTTCGATCAGAACCCGATCACCATAGGACTTGGTGAGGTTTTCCGCTTCGATAACGACGCGGCCGAGACGCTCGGCGACCGGGATAACGATCTGCGCGTCGCCGGGACGGCGATTTTCAGCGGCTTCCACCAGTTCGTCATAAGCGCGGATACGCGCCTTGGACTTCGTCTGGCGAGCCTTGGGGCTGGAAGCGATCCATTCCTGTTCGCGGCTGATGGCCTTCTGGCGCGAGGCGTCTTCACGGGATTCCTGCTGCATGCGCTTGGCTTTTGCCTGCAGATAGGCGGAATAGTTGCCTTCGTAGGGAATGCCGCGGCCGCGGTCGAGTTCGAGAATCCAGCCGGTGACGTTGTCGAGGAAGTAGCGATCGTGGGTGATCATCATCACGGCGCCGGGATAGTCGCGCAGGTGCTTTTCGAGCCAGGCGATGGTTTCGGCATCAAGATGGTTGGTCGGTTCGTCGAGCAGCAGCAGGTCAGGCTGCGAAAGCAGCAGCTTGCAAAGCGCCACGCGGCGGCGCTCACCGCCCGAAAGGCCGGTTACGGCCGAGTCGCCGGGCGGGCAGCGCAGGGCGTCCATGGCCATTTCGACCTGATTTTCCAGATCCCACAGGTTCTGGCTGTCGATCATGTCCTGAAGCTTTGCGCCCTCATCCGCCGTTTCGTCGGAATAGTTCATCATCAATTCGTTGTAGCGGTCGACGATCGCCGTCTTTTTCGCCACGCCTTCCATGACGTTTTCCATCACGGTCTTGTTTTCGTCGAGCTTCGGCTCCTGCTCGAGATAACCGAGCGTCGCGCCCTCGGCGAGCCAGGCCTCACCGGTATATTCCTTGTCGAGACCAGCCATGATTTTCAAAACGGTCGACTTGCCGGCGCCGTTCGGGCCGAGAATACCGATCTTCGCATCGGGGTAGAAGGAGAGATGGACGTTCTCCAGAACCTTCTTCGCGCCGTAGGACTTGTTCAGCCCGGCCATGTGATAGATGAATTGACGTGCCATTGTAGCGAATGCTCCACATCGGATTTTAAAGAGTACGTATCGGGAAATTTGCCGCTATGTAGGGTAAATAGGACCTTGGGGCAACCTCTGGCACGATTATGACCCCATGATTATGACAAGGGACACCATGGTGGAGACAGGCGCAATCATGAATGAGACGACGGACGACTTGACGTTCAGCCGGATTGAGAGGCTCGACGCCCCTTCCGGCGCATCCATCGCCTTTCGCCACCAGCCCTCCGCCCTTTCCCCGGCGCGCGGCGTGCTGATGATCTGCCACGGCCTTGTGGAGCACGCCGGCCGTTACCGCCGCTTTGCCGACATCATGGCAAAACAGGGTTTCGAGGTCTACGCCCACGATCATCGCGGCCATGGCCGCACGAAAGCGGCGGATGCGCCGATCGGACGTTTCGCCTGGAAGGACGGTGTGGAAAAGGTCGTCGCCGATGTCATGGCGATGCGCGTGATGGTTGGCGAAAGGCACCCCGGCCTGCCGGTGATCCTGTTCGGCCATTCCATGGGCGGCCTCGTGGCGCTCAACACCGCCGTCAGCCATCCGGATGCCTTCGATGGCCTGTCCATCTGGAATTCCAATCTCAATCCCGGCGTCATGGGCCGTGTAGCGCAGGCCGTGCTGCGCCTTGAAAAGATGCTGAAAGGCTCTGATGTGCCGAGCGCCATCCTGCCCAAAGCCACCTTCCGCGCCTGGAACGCCAGAATGCCGGAAAAGCGCACCCTTGCGGACTGGCTGAGCCACGACAAGGCGGCTGTCGATGCCTACGTGGAGGACCCGCTTTGCCAGTTCGAGGCCAGCGTCTCCCTGTGGCAGGATGTTTTCAAACTCTCCTATCGCGCACCGAGGCTCATTGAGCGCCTGCCGAAGACGCTGCCGCTTTTGCTTGTCAGCGGCGATCAGGACGCCGCCACCAATAACGGCAAGGAGATCGTCTGGCTTGCCGAACGCTTCCGGCAAGCGGGTTTCAGCCATGTCGAACATACGATCTACCGGGGTATGCGCCACGAAACCCTGAACGAAATCGGCTGGCAGGCCGTGGCCGCGGATTTCGCCGCCTGGTGCGGCCGCGTCGTCGGCAACTGACGAGCCTTTGCCGAAACGGAATAAGTCCATGAGATAAAATCACATGCGGCAATGCGGGGAGACGTCTATAAACCGGCAAGCAGAAAAATACCGGGGGACAGATGACCGACATGCCGAACAGGAAACCGCCGCTCTCCGGCATTCGCGTCATCGAACTGGCGCGTGTTCTGGCCGGTCCCTGGGCGGGACAGATGCTGGCCGATATGGGCGCGGATGTCATCAAGGTCGAAAACCCTGAGGGCGGCGACGACACCCGCGCATGGGGGCCGCCCTTTGTCGAAAGCGCCGATGGCGAAAACCTCTCCGCCGCCTATTATCACGCCACCAATCGCGGTAAACGCTCCATCGTCGCCGATCTCAAGACGCCGGAAGGCTGCGCGCTGGTACGTCGCCTCGTGCGCACCGCCGATGTCGTCATCGAGAATTTCAAGCGCGGCGGGCTTGCCAAATACGGCCTCGACTACGAGACCCTGAAGGTACTCAATCCGAAGCTGATCTATTGCTCCATCACCGGCTTCGGCCAGACCGGGCCTTATGCCGATTTCGCCGGATACGACTATATCGTGCAGGGCATGTCCGGTTTCATGTCGATAACAGGCGAGCCGGATGGCCAGCCGATGAAGGCGGGTGTCGCGGTGGCCGATATCTTCACCGGCATCTATTCCGTCACCGCCATCCAGGCCGCGCTGATCCACGCCATGCGCACCGGCGAGGGTCAGCAGATCGATATGGCGCTGCTCGATGTACAATCGGCCGTGCTCGCCAACCAGAACATGAACTACCTGATTTCCGGCAAGGCCCCCGTCAGGCTCGGCAACGCCCATCCGAACATTTCGCCGTATGAGGTGATGCCGACAGAAGATGGTTTCCTGATCCTCGCGGTCGGCAATGACGGCCAGTTCCGCCGCCTCTGCAAGATCCTCGGCATTGAGGCCGCCGCCGATGACGAACGTTTCGCCACCAACAAGGCGCGCGTGGCGCATAAGGCAGAGGTGCGGCAGATCGTTTCCACCGAGACACTGAAATGGCAGAAGCGCGATCTTCTGACCGCCTGCGAACAGAATGCCGTGCCGGCCGGGCCGATCAACTCCATCGAAGACATGTTCGCCGATCCGCAAATTCAGGCGCGGGCTTTACGCGTTGACCTTGAAACGGAAGACGGCACCGTCATTCCCGGCGTACGCACCCCCATCGTGCTGTCGCAAACACCATTGCAATACGAACGCCCCAGTCCAAAGCTTGGCGAACATCAGGCGCAAGTGCTGGCCGAACTGGAAACCATCGAAAGGAATACGACGCCATGAAGAGAACCGGTGGAGAACTGATCGTCGAAGCGCTGAAAGCCAATGGCGTCTCCCGCGTTTCCTGTGTTCCGGGCGAAAGCTATCTGGCGGTGCTGGATGCGCTTTATGAAAGCGGCATCGAGACCGTGGTCTGCCGCCAGGAAGGCGGCGCCGCCATGATGGCCGACACATGGGGCCGGCTGACGGGCGAACCCGGCATCTGCATGGTAACGCGTGGTCCGGGCGCGACCAACGCCTCGGCCGGCCTGCACATTGCACGGCAGGATTCCATTCCGATGATCCTGTTCATCGGCCAGGTGCAGCGCGAAGCCCGCGAGCGCGAGGCGTTTCAGGAGGTGGAATACCGTCGCGCCTTCACCGAATTTGCCAAATGGGTGGGCGAGATCGACGATGCGCGCCGCATTCCGGAATTCGTCACCCGCGCCTTCGCCGTCGCCACCTCCGGCCGCCCCGGCCCGGTCGTTCTGACATTGCCCGAAGACATGTTGGTGGAAGAGGTCGAAGCGCCCGAGGCAAAACCCTATACGCCTGTGGAAGCGCATCCCGGTCCGTCGCAGATCGCCGCCTTCTCGAAAATGCTGGGCGAGGCCAAGCGGCCCATCTTCATCATCGGCGGCACACGCTGGTCGGAGCAAAGTGTCGCAAGCTTCAAGGCATTTGCGGAAAAGAACAAACTACCGGTCGGCTGTTCCTTCCGCCGCCAGATGCTGTTCGATCATCTCAGCCACTCTTACGCGGGCGATGTCGGCATCGGCATCAACCCGGCCTTGGCGAAGGAAATCAAGGAAGCCGACCTCGTGGTGCTGCTCGGCGGTCGCCTCTCCGAAATGCCCTCCTCCGGTTACACCCTGCTCGACATTCCCTACCCGTCACAGAAACTCGTCCATGTCTATCCGGAAGCCGAAGAGCTTGGCCGCGTCTATCGTCCCGATCTCGCCATCTGCGCTTCGCCGGAGGATTTCGTCGCCGCCCTTTCCGCCGTCACGCTTTCGGCCAATGCCGCATGGGCGGATCGCACGGCCGCCATGCACGACGCCTATCTGAAATGGTCGACACCGCCGCAGACCGGCCCCGGCACAGTGCAGATGGGTCCGATCATGGACTGGATCGAGGCCAATGTGCCTGATGATGCGATCTTCACCAATGGTGCGGGCAATTATGCCACCTGGGTGCACCGCTTCCACCGTTTCCGCCGCTTCAACACGCAATCTGCGCCGACCTCAGGCTCGATGGGTTACGGCTTGCCGGCTGCAGTTGCCGCCAAGCACCTCTTCCCCGAGCGGGAGGTGATCTGCTTTGCTGGGGATGGCTGCTTCATGATGCATGGGCAGGAATTCATCACCGCCGTGCGGTATGGCCTGCCGATCATCACCGTGCTGGTCAATAACGGCACCTACGGCACGATCCGCATGCATCAGGAACGGGAATATCCCGGCCGCGTCAGCGGCACCGATCTCGTCAATCCAGATTTCGAAGCCTTTGCGAAAGCCTATGGCGGCCACGGCGAAACGGTCGAAAAAACCGAAGACTTCGCCGCCGCTTTTGAGCGTGCGCGTGCAAGCGGCAAGCCCGCCATCATCGAGGTCAAGCTGGACCCGGAAGCGATCACGCCCACCCGAACACTGACCCAGATCAGAAACCGGAGCTGATATCGGCCTCCGATTTTGGTGATGGACATGGCTCCGGCATGGTGTAAATCCTGACTAACACTTACAGGTTAGGAAACGACATGCCGGAGGCAGCCCTTCCCGTCATCACACCGCGCGGCGCAAAGATCGAGCCTTCGGCTGGCGCGCCGTTCGAGGCCGTGCGCGTGGCCCGCGATGTCCTGCACACATCCCGCACGGCGGCGCTTGCAACCCTCGATCCGGTCAGCGGTTACCCTTATACGACCGCGACCAATATCGGCATCGAGCCAGATGGTACGCCGTTCTTCTTCGCGGCGGGCCTGACGCTGCATGCCCGCAACATGGAGGCCGATCCGCGCATCTCACTGACGCTTGCCCCTTTCAACAAGGGCGACGCGTTGACGCTGCCGCGGCTGACACTGGTGGGCAAGGCGGAAGTGATGGACGCTGATGACGCGCCGCTCGCCAGACAGCGTTACATCACCCGTTATCCCAAGGCGAAACTCTATCTCTCCCTTCCCGATACAAGGTTTTACCGGCTGCGGACGGAAGGCGTGCAGATCAATGGCGGTCCTGCCCGCAACGCCAGCAATATCACCGCCGCCGATCTGCGCACCGATCTGTCAGGGGCGGACGAGTTGATGGCGGCGACAGCGGATGAAGCAGCCCGCCTCAACGCCATCAAGGTTGAAGCATCACGGCTGGCCGTTCTTGCCGGCGCCAAAGCCGGGCGCTGGACAATCACCGCCATCGACCCTGACGGCATCGACCTCGCCTCGACCGGCGATCTGGCCCGGCTGTGGTTCACGGAACGGGTGACGACGTTGAATCAGTTTGCGAGATATTTGACTCTCATCACAAACTGAACCCGCCAAGGGATTCAAAACAAACGCAAACACACGTCTTGCCTTATACATCGGTCTCGACCGCTGGTGTCTATCCGTGGCATCGCGAACGGCCCTGTTGCTCGACTATCGCATCAACTGGAAACAAGCGTGCGCAGCTATCCGCGCACAAAGCGGTTGACCTTGCTTTTCGCAAACAATATGCATGCACATGCAAATAAATAATAAGCGCGACCGAGACGGTCGTCTTTCTCAAGCTTTGCATGCTCCATCAGGCCAATTTCTCGGCTCGGAGGAGACTGAACCAATTCCCTCATACGACCATCCTAACGGAGAACGACAATGCATTGGATATATCTCGCAATCGCAGTGATCTTTGAGATCGCGGTCGCAATATCGGCAGGAAATGCCAAGGGTTTCTCTCACCCGTGGTGGACCGCCGCTACTCTGGTCAGCGGCGCCATCGCGACAGTTTTTCTGAGTTTTGCGCTCCTCACCTTTGACGTCGGCGTCGGTTACGCAATTTGGACCTCTGCCGCTGGCGTCGGCATTGTTGTTCTCGGAGCGATCTTTTTCAACCAGCGACTGAATTGGAGGAAAATCGCCGGGATCGCTCTGGTGATTGGTGGGGTCATCGGCCTCCGCCTCAGCGGCGCGGCGTAAAGACCGGACGACAGCACCTCATACAAACAACCAAATCTGGAAGGATATGGATATGACAAATAACGCGAATGGCACGCGCGCGTGGCTCATGCTGCTGCTCGCCGGAGGCTTCGAAATCGGCTACGCGCTCAGCGTGGGCGCGAGCCGGGCTTTCACGATACCGAGCTGGTCGATCGCCGCTGCGATCTTCTTCCTGCTGACGCTTTATTTTCTCAGCACGGCCTTGAAGACGATAGACGTGGGGCTCGGATACGCAGTTTGGGCGGGCATCGGCGCAGTCGGGGCAGCGGTCTTCGGCAGTCTTTTACTGGATCAGCCGTTAAACCTCATCCAGGCGTTCTGGCTGGCGGTGATCATCGCTGGCGTCGTTTGGCTCAAGCTGGCGGACAGTGCCAAGCCCAGCAACGAAGAGCACGGCCTGGCATCATAACGTCGTCCGCTTGAAGATATTATTGCATGAGCATACATATGGCCTGATACTTCCCGTAGGAGCGTGTAGCCAATATGTCCTCAAAACACGATGCGTGGCTGAAGCTTGCCCAGACCGTTGGCAATGTCGAAGCCGACCTTGGAAAAGCGATGCAAACCGCCCATGGGCTCGGCCTTTCGGAATATCGCGCACTGGAAGCGCTTTTGCGCTCACCGGACAGCGAACTGCGGATGCAGGATCTAGCCTCGCATCTTTGCCTGAACCAGAGTTCGGTTTCCAGACTGGTGGAACGCCTCGAGCGGACAGGGCTTACCGTTCGCGATCTTTGTCCGGACGACAAGCGCGGTGTTTATACGGTGTTGACCGATAACGGGCGTGCGCGCATCGAAAGCGCGCGCGCCTTTTACGAAAATGCACTGGATGCGGCAATCGAGCAGCATGGCTGCGAAAAGGCGCTTGCAGTGCAACTCGCTCCATCAGCCCCGAAATAACCGATATTCAACAGGCTCTAGCGTCAAAACCACCTTGTTTCCGGTGGCATGACCTTCAGCAAAAAGGCCGGGCTGCATTCCGCAACCCGGCCTTTCACAACTAGCAAATCAAACCGTTGCTCAGAGAGCAGCCGTCACGATGAACTCAACCTTGTAGTCCGGGGTCGCAAGCGCTGCTTCGCTGGTGGCGCGGGCCGGCGGGTTTGCCGGGTCGATCCAGCCTTCCCAGACGGCGTTCATTTCGCCGAAGGTGGACATGTCGGAGAGGTAGATGATGGTCTGCAGGATCTTCGACTTGTCAGAACCGGCAGCGGCCAGCAGGCGGTCGACTTCAGCTAGCGCCGACTTGCTCTGATCGGTCACGGACACGCCCTCACCAACCTGGCCAGCCAGATAAACGGTGTTGCCGTGAACAACGGCGCCGCTCATGCGCTTGCCCGGTTCGATACGCTTGATGGTCATGGAAAACTCCTGTTGATTGGCATTGCAAAATCGAATGAAAGGCGCGGATCAACCGCGCAGGTGATGGGTCTTTTCGTAGATCGCCGTCGAACGCGCGCCGGAACGGCAATAGCCGAGCATCGGGCGCTGCAGTTCATCTAGCGCGTCCACCATGCCGGAAACCGCATCCGCATCGACGCCGTAACGGCCGACAGGTACATGCATGATGGTGAGGCCCAGCTGTTCGGCACGCTCAGCAATATCGGCGAAAAGCGGCTGGCCGTCTTCTTCGCCGTCAGGGCGGTGGCAGACGATCGACTTGAAGCCAAGTGCCTTGACCTCGTCGAGATCGGCAACGCTGATCTGCCCCGTGACCGAATATTCGTCGTCTATACGCCTGATATCCATCTTAATGCCTCCGCTGAAACTGGCGCCTGCGCGCCGCTGGCACGCTCTCGCCACCGTCTGAAATCCGCATCCGATGTAAGCGGTCAAAACCCTTGCGTCAATGATGCCGCGTCTTCATTCAGTCCATCATTCAGAGGATGGAAAAGCGCAGGCCATAGGAGCGGCTTTCGCCCGGCTGCAGCATGTTGAACTCGCCGGCAGCCTCAAGCTCCCGGCGTGCCACCCAGCGATGCGAAACCGGTTCAATACCAAGTACGTTGGCCGGGTCCTGCTGGTTCCGCCACATCTGCAGATAGGGCAACGTCTCCGTGCTGAAACGCACTTTCAGCGTCCTGCCGCCGATCGCGGCAATCGGACCAAGCGCGAGTTCCGCCCATTCCCCGTTACCGGCAGGGACGCAGAAAACAGTGCCCGGCTCTTCACCAAAACGCCATCCATGGCCGCCGCCATTGAGCATCGCACCCTCAAGCTGAACGGCATCGTCAAAGAGGCGCGCGCCGACATTCATGTGATACATGAGAAAGACCGGGATCGGCTGCGAACTCGTGTTGATGATCTTGTCATCAAGGCTGACCTCACCGCTTCCGCCGTCGATACGCCACGTCCGTTCCAGAAGTGCGGTGCCGCCATCGGCAAGACTCACGGGAACTTCGACCCGGGCCAGCGCATTGGACTCATGAGTTTCGAACTCGACTATCTTTGCCGGATGCGAGGAGAAGGACCCATGCAAGGGATATCGACGCCCCTCGCCGTCACCGTCGATCGGTACGGGGTGGCGGATATGATCAGGACCACAGGTGAACAGGAAGCCTTCCAGCGAATGGTCGATGCGCGGATCGCCATCATCGGGAATCGCGCGACCAGGCGCAATGTTGATGCCATCGACGACACAGGCGCCAATATCGAAAACGGAGGTTTCATCGAGGAAAATGCGTGGCGATTTGCCAGCCTGAAACGGACGCAAGACAACCTCCCTGTGGCAGTAAAAGCGCAATAATCACGGAAATGCTACTAACCGTGACGTAAATTAAGATTGCATTAACCGTGAATTCACCTTTTTCACAATAGGGTCAAGATTGCGGTGTGTTTATCGGTGAACGAAGTAAGGACAGCAGAATCGTGAAACAGTTTCTTAACGCAGCTCTGGGTCTGACGATCGCCCTGGCGTCGGTTTTCGCGCCGCTACAGGCTGGCGCGCAGCAGCGTTATGGCTATCAGGAGCAACCGGTTCTGGTGACCCCGGACGGTCGCGTGCTCGATTTCGTGCCCCAGCGCGGCGATATCGTCATCAGCCGCGATAATATGGGCCGCACGGTGTTTTATGACCGTTACGGCAATCTACTGGCCACCGAAATGCCCTCCGGCTACCAGCAGCGGCAGCAGGCCCAGCAGCGCGACACAACCTATTACCCCCCGCCGCCCGGCGGCCAGTACCGTGAGCCGGCGCGCGACTACGGTTATCAGGACAATGGCAGCGTGCGCGATTACCGCGAATATCGCGGCAACGGTTCCGGCGACGATGTCTATACCGGCTCGGTTCCCGGCCCCGGCGCAGTCGAAAGCGCACCGCTCAACCAGCCGATGCCCGATGAAAGCACCACGGCCGCCGTTCCGCAGCCGCAACATCTGATTGAGCGCCACACACCCGTCACCACGCCGGTCAACCGGTCCCGCCAGGAGATCGTCGCGCTCCAGACCTTCCTCGACCGCGAGGGTATTTCGCCTGGCGTGATCGACGGCAAGATGGGCGACAACGTCAACAAGGCGATTGCCGCCTGGCAGGATATGACGGGCGAAAAGCTCGACCCGAACAATTCCGACGACATTCTGGAGCGGCTGCGCGCCTCCGGCGGCATGCCGATTGTCGATTATACGATCACCGCAGCCGATGCCGCCGGTCCCTATGTCGCCTCCATTCCGGACGACTATGCCGCAAAATCGCAGCTGCCGGCTCTGTCCTTCACCTCCACCTCGGAGGCGCTGGCCGAACGTTTCCATATGGATGAGACCTACCTGAAGGAACTGAACCGCGGCATCGATTTCTCCGTGCCCGGCACCATCATCAAGGTCGTCAATCCGGGAGAACCGAAAAAGGGACAGGTCGCCCGCATCGTCGCCCACAAGGGCATCAAGCAGGTCTTCGCTTATGGTCAGGACGGCAATCTGATCGCCGCCTATCCCGCCACCATCGGTTCGACGGACACGCCGTCACCGAGTGGCACGCACACGGTCGAGCGCGTCGCGCTCAATCCGGGTTACACCTACAATCCGAAGATCAACTTCAGGCAGGGCCAGAACGACAAGATCCTGCAAATTCCGCCGGGTCCGAACGGTCCGGTCGGCACGGTCTGGATCGCCCTGTCGAAACCGACCTACGGCATCCACGGCACGCCGGAACCGTCGAAGATCGGCAAGACAAACAGCCACGGCTGCATCCGCCTGACCAACTGGGATGCGACCGAGCTGGCAAAAATGGTCCGCCCCGGCGTCGTGGTCGAATTCGCGGAATAATATCGATAGTAAAGAAGAATGAAAAAGCCCGGCGGACGCCATTCCGCCGGGCTTTTTTATTGGCGGGATTTTATCCGCGCTTTTCGGTTAGGAAGTACAACAGGGCCGCCACCGGCAGCGCGAAACCGATCCACGAGGCGGCACCCCATTCCCCGACGGAATAGGCCCAGCCGCCCACGGCAGAGCCGATTGCCCCACCCATGAAAAACGTCGCCATGTAGATGCCGTTCAGCCGGCTGCGGAACTCCGCCCCGAGCGTGAAGATGGCGCGCTGGCCAAGCACCAGATTGGTGGTGACGCCGAAATCCAGAACGATGGCCGCGACGACAAGAATGCCGAGAGCCAGATGCGATCCTTCGGGCGCAAGATGCGTGACGGCGAATGACAGCGCCACCGCCACCAATGCGGCAAAAGTGGCCAGATATGTCCAGCCCCGGTCAGCCATGCGCCCCGCAATCGGCGCGGCAACGGCACCGGCCGCACCCGCAAGCGCAAACAGGGCGATCTGACCCTGGCTGAGATTGAAATGCGGACCGCTCAGATAAAGCGGTGTCGTAGTCCAGAACAGGCTGAAGGCGGCGAACAGGAAGGCATGATAGATTGCGCGGCGCCGCAAGATGGGCGTGTGGGCGGCTAGTCTGCCCATGGAGGCCATCAACGCGCCGTAACGCAGCCTCGCCTCAGGCACACGAACGGGCAAAAGGCGGTAGAGAACGACGGCGAGAATTGCCATGACGCCTGCCGATGTCAGAAAGACGCCGCGCCAGGAGACCACTTCCGACAAAAGGCTGGAGACGGGCCGTGCCAGCATGATGCCGACCATCAATCCACTCATGACATTGCCGACCACCCGGCCGCGAATGGCGTGCGGCGCCATATGGGCGGCATAGGGAACGATGACCTGCACCGCCACGGAACTGATGCCGACCAAAAAGGCGGCAATCAGAAACGGTGCCGCATGCGGCGCGAAAGCGGCCGCCACCAGCGACAGTACCGCCATCGAAACGGCGCTGACGACCAGCCTGCGATTTTCGACGAGATCGCCAAGCGGCACGACAAACAGCAGGCCGACGCCGTAACCGATCTGCGTCAGGGTAACGATCAGACCGGTGGCGCCAGCGGACAGGCCAAGCTCCGCGCCGATGATACCGGCAAGGGGCTGGCCGTAATAAAGATTGGCCGCAATCAATCCACAGGCGCTTGCCAGCAGAAAAGTCAGGGCCGGGGAAATGGATGTCTCGTAAACATCCTCCCCTTCAACTACACGCGTCGTCATCATTTTCTCCAAAATGGAAACGAATGTTTCCTAAATAGTTGCAAAATCACTCGGCAAGTTTCATGGCGATATTCACCACGGCCGTCATCTCTTCCAAACTCCGCCCGGTCTTTCCAACCACCCGCATGCCGTACATCATGCACAACAACGCTCTGGCAAGATCGTCGGGATCGGCTTTCGAATGGACGGAACCGTCCTTTTGCCCCTCAGCCACAAGCCGGGCGACGATCCGCTCCCTCGCCTTCACCGCCCGCTCGACCACAACCGCAATATCGTCGTCCAGCGCGGCAAGATCGGAGGCGGCACCGACCACAAGGCATCCATCCGAGCCAACGGTGCCGTATGATCGTTCCGCATAGAACATCAGGCCCGCTTTCAACCGCTCGTAACCGGTCTCATAACCGGCGATGGCGGCTTCGAAACGCGCCGTCTGCAAAACCCTGTAACGCTCCATCGTGGCGATGAAGATGGCTTTCTTGTCCTTGAAGGCTTTGTAAAGACTGCCCTGCGCCAGTTCCATCGCATCGGTGAGATCACCTACGGAGGTGGCGTGATATCCGCGTCTCGAAAAAACGCGGATCGCTCCATCCAGCGCGCGGTCGATATCGAACTCGCGCGGCCTGCCGCGATGGCGTTGTTCCGGGGAATGGGTGTGGCTGGTATCGGTCATGGCTGCAATATAGGAAACGATCATTTCCAAATCAAGCAAAATAATGCCCGTACCTCAAGCGGTCCGGGCATTGGGAATGTCGTTCAAGCCGCCTTGCGGGTGAAAAGGCGCGTGGGTTGCGTGCCGAGCCGCGTCAGGCGTTTCGGTAAAAGGCCAAGCACCTCGTCCGCAAAGGTTTTCGCATTCTCCACCGCCTTGTCGATATTGCTGACCTTGTCCTTGTCGAGACAGAGAAGCGTGCCGCCATAATCGAAGATGTCGCGATAGGCAGCTCTCTCGACAATCGCCGTATTCAGAACCGACACGTTCTTTTCGGCCAGCAGCATTTTGACGAGAAGCAGGGAGCGGGTCGCCACCATGGCGTTGACCCGCGTCAGCACGATGGAGTGGGCAATGGCCTTGCCCATCTTGCGGTTCAGGAATTCGATATGATCCAGAACCTCGGCCGCCCCGCGCGCATCCATGGCAGAGCCCTGCACCGGGATCAGCACATGGTCGGAAATACCGAGCGCCATGGTCAGCAGCGGATTTTTCGCTCCTGGCAGATCGATGATGAAACAGTCGGTATTGATGGTGTTTTCGCGGATATGGCCTTCAAGGGAGGCCATCGTCACATGCGAAATCACCGAGAGATTCTCGATCTCGCCTGATAATTCGTGCCAGCGGGAAATCCACAATTGCGGATCGGCATCCAGCACCGTCACACGGTGGCCGCTGCGGGCAAGTTCGGTCGCCAGAAGCAGCACGGCAGTCGTTTTTCCTGCGCCGCCCTTAGTGTTGGCAAAAGTAATGACAGGCATGATATCCCCGATTGATCAGAGCCGTTTCATGCTCATTCACGCACCGAACCAATCATGGTGCTTTCCATAACCTTTACGAACATGGTTAAGAAAAGGCTAAGAACGTTTTGGCGAACAACAAAAAGCCCGCGATCGGTATCGTGGGCCTCTGTCATATTATTGATTACGTTAGCTTTCGGCAGGATCCGACATCGTCCGACCGCAGCCGGCCGGCCTTGAGATCTTCGTATTTCGGCAAATTCAGGGAACCGCCTAGTCTCTTCTCAACAGTAGCGCGATCAAGCGCGATCATGCGCCCGGCGCTTGTAAAGGAGACCATGCCGTTTTTTCCGGAATAGGCCATAGTCGCGCGCATGTCACAGAAGTAGCGGTCTGTGCCTTTAGACAGGGTCCATCCTCGGATTCCTGCCTTATTGCTCGACAGAGTTCCGACCTTGTAACCCTGACCGGAAAGCTCCCCAAAAGAAGCGGCCTGCACTGCAACGGGCAAACCGAGAAGTGCCATGGCGAGCAATGGCGCAAAAACAGACGCTCTCTTCTTCACTACCGATACCCTTTAAAAGCAGGCTTCGAAAAGCGCCTTGGTATTCTCAAGCGTCATCGGCACCGGATTACCACCGCAACTCGGATCCTTGATCGCTTCCGCCGCCAGCTCGTCGATACGATCAGGCTTGATGCCCATGGCGGTCAGGTTTTCCGGCACGCCGAGTTCCTTGCGAAGCTCCAGCACATAGTCATAGAAGCCGTCAAAGCCGCCGGAAATACCGAGATAGGCGGCCGCGCGGGCGATCTTGTCTTCGATGGCCGGGCGATTGAAGCGCAGCACCGCAGGCATCACGACGGCATTGGTCATGCCGTGATGGGTGTTGTAGACCGCACCGATCGGATGCGAGAGCGAGTGAATGGCGCCAAGTCCCTTCTGGAAGGCAACCGCCCCCATCGCTGCCGCCGCCATCATATTGGTGCGTGCTTCGATATCCGTGCCGTCCTTGTAGGCGCGCGGCAGGAATTCCTTGACGAGACGCAGCCCCTCAAGTGCCACACCGGCGCTCATCGGATGATAGAAGGGTGACGAATAGGCTTCGAGGCAATGGGCAAAGGCATCCATGCCCGTTCCCGCCGTGATGACCTTCGGCATGCCGACGGTCAGTTCCGGGTCGCAGATGACGACGCCGGGCAAAAGCTTCGGATGGAAGATGATCTTCTTCACATGGGTCTGCGAATTGGTGATAACGCTGGCGCGGCCAACTTCCGAACCGGTGCCGGCAGTGGTCGGCACGGCGACGATGGGCGCGATCTTCGAGGCGTCCGCCCGTGTCCACCAGTCGCCAATATCCTCGAAATCCCAGACCGGGCGCGTCTGCCCGGCCATGAAGGCGATGGTCTTGCCGAGATCGAGACCTGAACCGCCGCCAAAGGCGACAACGCCGTCATGGCCGCCATCGCGATAGGCTTTCACGCCCGCTTCCATGTTGATCTCGTTGGGGTTCGGATCGACATCGGCGAAGATCGCCCGGCCAAGCCCGGCCTCTTCCAGCACATCGAGCGCATGCGCGGTGATCGCCATATTGGCAAGGCCGCGATCCGTGACGAGAAGTGGCTTCTTGATACCGAGCGTCTTACAGGCTTCCGCCAGTTCCTTGATCCGGCCACGGCCAAGCTTGACGGCGGTGGGATAGCTCCAGTTGGCGACGATATTCATTTCGTGACTTTCTTCAGATGGTAGGATTTCGGTCGGGTCAGGTTCTGGAAACCAAAAATGGAGAGCGAGCCGCCGCGGCCCGTTTCTTTCACGCCGGTCCAGCAAAGGGCAGGATCGAGATAATCGGCGCGGTTCATGAACACGGTTCCGGTTTCGATCTCGCGGCCGATCCGCCCGGCGCGCGCCGCATCCTGCGTCCAGAGCGAGGCGGTGAGGCCGTATTTGCTGTCGTTCATCAGCGCGATGGCTTCGTCGTCATTCTTGACCTTCATGATGCCAAGGGCTGGGCCGAAGGTTTCTTCGGTCATGAATTCCATGGAATGATCGACATTGACGAGGATTTGCGGCGCGACATAGGCCCCCTCGCCGTCATCGGCGGGGAAAAGTTTCGGATTGACCAGCGCCTTGGCACCCTTCGAAATGGCATCAGCGATCTGCGCACGCACCACCTTGGCGAAACGCTTGTTGGCCATCGGCCCGAGAGTGGTTTCCTGTTCCAGCGGATTGCCGAGCTTGTAGTTGGACACCCAGGCAACGGACTTCTCGACGAATTCGTCATAGAGGTTTTCGTTGACGTAGATGCGCTCAATGCCGCAGCAGCATTGCCCGGAATTATAGGTCGCGCCATCCATCAGCGTATCGACGGCGGCGTCGAGATCGGCGTCCTCCATCACATAGCCGGGGTCCTTGCCACCGAGTTCAAGACCGAGACCGGTGAAGGTGCCGGCAGCAGCACGCTCGATGGCGCGGCCGCCTTCCACCGAACCGGTGAAGTTGACGAAATTAAACAGCCCTTCGGAAATCAGCGCCGAGGTCGTGGCATGGTCGAGGAAGACATTGATGAAGACATCTTCCGGCACGCCGGCCTCAACGAATGCCCGCACCATCCGCTCGCCGACCAGAAGCGTCTGCGCCGCATGTTTGATAACAACCGTATTGCCGGCCATCAGGGCGGGCGCGACGGTGTTGATGGCCGTCATGTAAGGATAGTTCCACGGGGCGATGACGAAGACAACGCCATGCGCCTCGCGCTCGATGCGGCGTTCGAAATTGCCGCTTTCCTCGATGACGAGCGGTGCCAGCGCATCGGCCGCAATGGAGGCGACATAGTTGGAGCGCTCGTTGAAACCCTTGAACTCGCCGCCGTAACGAACCGGACGGCCCATCATATGCGCCAGTTCCGGCACCACTTCGGCCACCATTTCGTTAAGGCGCGCCACACCTTTCAGAACCAGCTGAACGCGGTCCTCAAGCGGACGCCGTGCCCAGTCCTTTTGCGCCTTGCGCGCTTTCGAAACGGCGGCGCGCGCCGCTTCCAGCGACATCGCCTCCCGCTCGGCATAAACCGAGCCGTCGATGGGCGAGATATTCTGGATCATGGTCATGATGTTTTCCCGTAATGATTAGGCTCTCTCGAAACCGCGCGCCACTTCCCAGTCGGTCACGCGGCGGTCGTATTCTTCCTGCTCCCACCTTGCGGCATGCACGTAGTGATCGACCACGTCATCGCCAAAGGCCTGGCGCAGCATTTTCGATCCGTCCAGAAAGGCGGTCGCGTCACGCAACGTCTTGGGTATCTCGCGCACGTCCTTCCCGCCATAGGCGTCACCGACAAAAGCGGGCTCAAGTTCGAGTTTATTTTCGATGCCGTCAATGCCCGCCGCAAGCAGTGCTGCCATGGCAAGGTAGGGATTGAGATCCGACCCGCCAACACGGCACTCGATACGGATGCCTTTCGTTTCCGCGCCGCAAAGGCGATATCCCGCCGTGCGGTTGTCGAGGCTCCAGATCGCCTTGGTCGGCGCAAAGGTGCCGGCCATGAACCGCTTGTAGGAATTGATGTAGGGCGCCAGAAAATAGGTGATGTCGCTGGCATGCGCCAGAAGCCCGGCAACATAGTGCCGCATCACATCCGACATGCCGTGTTCGCCGTCCTTGTCGAGGAAAGCCGGCTTGCCGTCCAGGCTCCACAGCGACTGGTGAATATGGGAAGAACTGCCGGCGGCATTGTAGTTCCACTTGGCAAGGAACGTCACCGCCTTGCCCTTCGACCAGGCAATTTCCTTGGTGGCGTTCTTGATGATGGCATGCCGGTCGGCCATGGTCAGCGCCTCGGCATAACGCACGTTGATTTCCGCCTGGCCGGGAGACGCCTCGCCCTTGGAATTCTCGACCGGAATTCCCGCACCCTGCAGGCCCTTGCGCAGCGCCCGCATGACGTCCTCTTCCTTGGTCGTCTGGAAGATATGATAATCCTCGTTGTAGCCGCTGGCGAGGTTCAGGCCCTTGTAGCCGCTGGCGCGTGCGGCATCGAAGGTCTGGTCGAACAGGAAAAACTCCAGTTCGGTCGCCATGTAGGCCTTCAGCCCCATCGCCTCCAGCCGCGCCACCTGCTTTTT
Organism: Rhizobium sp. AN73; assembly: GCF_030757975.1. NCBI lineage: Bacteria > Pseudomonadati > Pseudomonadota > Alphaproteobacteria > Hyphomicrobiales > Rhizobiaceae > Rhizobium > Rhizobium sp. AN73. The sequence continues at coordinate 459,111 of NZ_JARWME010000002.1, read as the reverse complement.
CAGGAGCGCGCGCGGCGAATGCGGTACTTCTTCATGGGTGTGATGATCAAGCACATCGCACAGAACCAGCGCCGTGCCTTCCAGCCACGGTATCCTTCTCAGCGTCGAAAGGTCGGGCTTCAGCGTATAATCGCCATATCCCTTCTCCCAGCTTGAGGATTTGTAACCGGGAACGGTTTCCATCTCCATGTCGGTGGCAAGCACATAGTTGCAGCTGTGGGTTTCCTCAAAGGCGCTTTCGACGAAAAACTCCGCCTGGAACCGTTTGCCCATCAGACGCCCCTGCATGTCGACAAGGCAGGCCAGAACCGTGTCGATGCGCCCCTCGGCGACATCCATTTTAAGCGCGTCGAATGTATAGCTCGTCATTTTGTCCGTTCCCTTAATTGTGTAGACAGGGCGGCCGCGATGCGGCCGCCCGTTTTATTTGAACATCAGGCCTTCGCAGCCGCTGCCGCAACGGCAGCCTGCTTGTGCTCCAGCGCAAACTCCTCTTCCGGCGACAGGATGAGGCGATGGCGTCCGACAAAGGCGAAATAGGCGATCGCGACGGCGAACCACACGGCCACCCAGAGCACGCCCTTGGTAAAGTTCGGATCCTGGATCTGGTAGAGCAGCGTTACGATGGCGATGATGATCGTCAGCACCGCGCCCGGAATACCGAAGGGCGAACGGAACGGCCGCTCGATATGCGGCAGGTTTTTCCTGAGCAGAATGAAGGAAATCGCCTGCAGGATGTAGGAGAACATCGCCCCGAACACTGCCATGTTGAGGAGAACGCTGCCGATGATGCTGCCGCCCTGTTCCGCACCCAGCGAGAACCAGATGACGAGCATGACCGCAAGACCGACGAGCGCGCCGGCGATATTGGCCACGTATGGCGTCCGGAATTTCGAATGGGTGATCGACAGCACGGTCGGGAAGTAACCCGCACGAGACAGCGAATAGATCTGGCGGCCCTGCGCATAGAGGATCGTATGGAAGCTGGCGATCAGGCCCGTGAGCGCCACGAGACCGAGCAGCACCACGCCACCATCGCCATAGATTGCCTTGAAACCATCCAGCAGCGGTTCGAGCGAGGAGCTGAGATGGAAGGCGCCGACACCCGGCAAGGACGGGTTGAGCAGCACGATCATGAAGGCCGAAACCATCAGCGTGACCATGCCAAGGATGATGCCCTTCGGCATGTCGCGTTTCGGATCGACCGATTCTTCAGCCGCAAGCGGCAGCTGCTCGATGGCGAGGAACAGCCAGACCGCGAAAGGCAGCGTGGCGAGGACACCGGAAAAACCGAACGGGAAGAAGGAACCGCCGCCCTCCGGCAACTCCACCGCCTTGCCATCCGGCCCGACGCCGATATTCAGCGCATAACGTGAGAAATCCATGTTCGGAATGGCGCTGATCCAGAAGAACACCAGAACACCGAGCGAAATCAGCGTGATGACCAGCGTGACCTTGAAGGAAAGCTCCAGCCCGAAGACATTGAGGGCAAGGAACATCGCGTAAAAAGCGATCCAGACGAATGGCGAATATGCGGGGTCTAGCCCGAGAATAGAATTCACATAGGCGGTAATGAAGGTGACGACGACCGCCGGCGTCAAAACATATTCGACATTCTCGCAAAGTCCGGTGACGAAACCGCCCCACGGCCCCATGGCAGTCCGGGCGAAGGAATAGGCCGCGCCCGTGTGCGGCAAAGCCGGACTCATTTCCGCGATCGAGAATGTCAGCCCGAGATACATGATGGCGATGATGATACCCGCCACCAGCATGCCGCCCCAGCCGCCGGTGGAGAAACCGAAATTCCATCCGGAAAAATGCCCGGAAACGACCGCGCCGACGCCAAGCGCCCACAACGACCAAACGCCCGCATAACGGGATAGTCCGCGTTTTTCGAAATAGGATGCATCAGCCTTCTTGTAGCTGACGCCTGATGATGAACCGTCCATGCCCTTCTCTCCTGAATAAGAAAAAAAAAGCCAGTCAGCCGTTATTGGCCGATTGTGCCCCCAGTTTCCGGCATCGCCCGGGATGTTTCCCGCGCTGCGCCGCACGCATCTGCTGTTCCCCTGCCGCTTCATGCCGTTCCGGCTTTTATCTGATTGCGGCAGTCTCATTGACGGTCGGCCCCGGTGTTTTCACCATCGGCCGCCCCCTTGCTCCCTCACTCATCGATAGATGAGAGCGCCTTCCCCATAAGCTCGTGGAGAAAACCGGCAATTGCCGATTGGTCTCCTTCATTGGCGATCAGATCGTTACGGATCTCGATCATCACATTCAAAAGTCCGTCCGGCAGCGCATGCAGCCGCAGCGTATGCGTTACGCCGTCTTCCGGGCCGTAAGGATCGTTGCGCCTGACCGTGAGCGCAGAACCTTCAGCACCCGTCAGCATCGCATCGGCGAGACGGCTGTCGGTATCGTGCAGGATGCCGATCTGCACCTGACGGAACTGACCATGATAGACCGGCGTGAAACTGTGCATGGTCACCACAACGACCTTGCGGCCTGCTGCCTGCCGTTCCGCGATAATCTCGCTGACACGGTCGTGAAACGGCACGTAAAGCGCCGAGGTGCGGGCAAACCGCTCCGCTTCGCTGAGATCGAGATTGCCGGGAATATCGTAAATCTCGCTTTTCACCGGCATGGCGGAAGGTGATTCAGGCGGCCGGTTGCAATCATAGACCAGCCGCGAAAACCGCTGATGGACAAGCGTGGCGTCGAGCTGTTCCGAAAGCAGTCTCGCAACAGCCAGAGCACCCGGATCCCAGGCCGCATGGCTTGAAAGCACCTCTGGCGAAAGACCGAGCGTGCCGAATTTTTCCGGAATGGTGGCGGAGGCATGTTCGCAGACGAGAATGACATCGCCCTTCGCCGCGGCGTTCTCGACGCCGACAGCCTGCCCTTCCGCTTCTGTGAAAAACCGTGAACGCACCGTCATGCACGCATCCCGCCCCGAAACCCGTATCCCGCCAATGAAGAAAAGAATTCTTCACATTATCGCGAGTGTCAAATGGAATTTTGAAATTATCTCTTCATTTTTCCCATTGACTCGATAGCTGGCACAGATGTTTATATTGACCGATACACCGGCAAAAAGACCGGAAGGGGAAAGATTTGCGCAGTACGACGGCCACCGTGTCGGATGTTATCCATGCCCACTACGATGCGCTGACCCGTTCGGAAAAACGGCTGGCGGAGAGCCTGCTTGGCAACTACCCCGTCTCGGGTCTCGGCAGCATCACCACCATTGCCGAAAACGCCGGCGTTTCGACGCCGACCGTGGCGCGCATGGTGCAGAAGCTCGGATATAAGGGCTACCCGGAGTTTCAGGCGCATCTGCACCAGGAACTGGAGGCGACGATCTCCGGCCCTGTTGCGAAACATGACCGGTGGGCGACCAATGCGCCGGGACTGCACATTCTCAACCGCTTCGCCGACGCCATCACCGGCAATCTGCGCGACACGCTGAGCGATCTCGACACCGCCGTTTTCGACAATGCGGCAAGGTTGCTCTCGGACCGCAAACGCAGCATCTATTTCGTCGGTGGTCGCATCACCGGCGCGATAGCCGAATATTTCTTCACCCATATGCAGGTGATCCGGCCGAAGACGACGCTGATGTCGTCCAATTCCAGCGCCTGGCCGCAATATATGTTGAACATGAGCGCCGGCGACGTGCTTGTCATCTTCGACATCCGCCGCTACGAGCACGACATGACGACGCTTGCCGAGGTGGCAAAGGCAAACGGCGTGCAGATCATTCTTTTTACGGATCAATGGACGTCGCCGGTGGCGCGCCACGCGCTGCACACCTTTCGTGTGAAGATCGAAGCGCCCTCGGCATGGGATTCCTCGGTCGTCACGTTGTTTGTCGTCGAAGCGCTGATCGAAGCGGTGCAAAGCGGTACCTGGGATGAAACCAAAGAGCGCATGAATGCGCTGGAAGGCCTGTTCGAGCAGACGCGTCTGTTCCGCAGACCGGACCGGACATGAACATCAGTAGCCGGCACAGTGCTTGACGCGGAAACCGCCGGCTGATTGGATACCTGAAATCGCTACCAGCGCGATAAAGCGGGATAAAAACAAGCTGGGGAACGTATCTGGCCAACACGAATGATGATGGGATTCTCCCGCAATTGCAGGCACAAAGCCGGGTGATGGCGGAAAATGAGCGTAAACTGACGGAATCCGGATAAATAAATTGCTTTCCAACCGTCACATTAGCTTCATCCAGAATCCGTATCAGCGTCCGTAATACGAGAACACGAAGAGGAGAAAAAAGTGATCTCTCATTGCCGTCGACTGCTTGCTGCCACCACCGCTCTGGTAATGGCTTCCACCGCGATCGCTGCTGCCGCGCCGAGCGCCGAACTGATCGCTGCCGCCAAGAAGGAAGGCATGCTGACCACCGTTGCGCTGCCGCACGACTGGTGTGGTTACGGCGACGTGATCGCCGCTTTCAAGGCGAAATATCCGGAAATCACCGTCAACGAACTGAACCCCGACGCCGGCTCTGCCGATGAAGTCGAAGCGGTAAAGGCGAACAAGGACAACAAGGGCCCGCAGGCTCCTGACGTTGTTGACGTCGGTCTCGCTTTCGGCCCACAGATGAAAGCCGAAGGCCTGCTGCAGCCTTACAAGGTCTCCACCTGGGACGAAATTCCTGACAACGTCAAGGACGCGGACGGTTACTGGTACGGCGACTACTACGGCGTGATGTCCTTCTTCGTGAACAAGGACCTCGTCAAGAACGTGCCGAAGGATTGGGCCGACCTGCAGAAGCCGGAATATTCCGCTCAGGTAGCACTCGCCGGCGATCCGCGCGCTTCCAACCAGGCTATCCTCGGCGTTCTCGCTGCTGGTCTCTCCAGCGGTGCGAAGTCCGGCAAGGAAGCTGGTGAAGCTGGCCTGAAATATTTCGCCGACCTCAACAAGGCTGGCAACTTCCTGCCGGTTATCGGCAAGGCCGGCACGCTGGCACAGGGCGCTACCCCGATCATCGTCGCATGGGACTATAACGCCCTTTCCTGGAAGAAGACGCTGAACGACAACCCGCCCACGGAAGTCGTGGTTCCGGAAAAAGGCGTTCTGGCCGGCGTTTACGTTCAGGGCATTTCCGCTTACGCCCCGCATCCGAACGCTGCCAAGCTCTGGATGGAACACCTCTATTCCGACGACGGTCAGCTTGGCTGGCTGAAGGGCTATTGCCACCCGATCCGCTTCAACGCGATGGTTAAGGCTGGCAAGGTTCCGCAGGAACTGATCGACAGCCTGCCGCCGGCAGCAGCCTATGAAAAGGCATTCTTCCCGACGCTCGACGAAGTCGACGCCAACAAGGCAGCCGTAACCGGCGGCTGGGACAAAGTCGTCGGCGCGAACGTGAAGTAACCTTTGAAAAAATACACCCCGGCTTCTCGAAAAGCCGGGGTGCTTCTTTAAAAGCATTTCCAGTAAAAGTGCGTAGCGGTTTTACGTCCGGAAAATGCGCAAGACAAAATCGAGAGCGCGTCCGACATTTCCGTTTTAACCGGACGTGCTCGAGAAAAGACCTTTATAGACAGACCGTTTGAAAACGGCGTTTGGGGACAAGGCATGCCATCAACCAACACCGGCGGACCATCCGATGCGGGCAGGAAGTTGCCGCTTCATTGGTTAGGCGTCGTACCTTTTGCCGTTTTTGTTCTGCTGTTTCTGATTTTTCCGACGATGAAGATCGTGGTCGGTGCATTCCAGCGTCCCGATGGCAGCCTGACGCTCGAAAACGTCGCCGGGCTTTTCACCTCGTCCATCCTCGCGGCCTACTGGATTTCGATCAAGATCAGCCTCGCCTCGGCGGCTCTCGGCTGCCTGATCGGCTTTGCCGTCGCCGCCGCCGTGGTTCTCGGCGGTTTGCCCCAGCGCATTCGCGGACCACTCCTCACCTTTTCGGGCGTCGCATCGCAATTTGCCGGCGTGCCGCTCGCCTTCGCCTTCATCGCCACTCTTGGCCCGGTCGGTCTGCTCACCGTGTTCCTGAAAACGCAGGTCGGCATTGATCTGAGGCTTCTCGGCTTTAACATCCTGTCCTTCTGGGGCCTGACGGTCACCTATCTGTTCTTCCAGATACCGCTGATGATCCTCATCATCACGCCGGCGCTTGACGGATTGAAGCGCGAATGGCGCGAGGCTGCCGAAATCCTCGGCGCGACCGGCCTGCAATATTGGCGCATGGTGGCCTTCCCCATCCTGTTGCCGTCGCTGCTCGGCACCATGTCGCTGCTGTTTGCCAACGCCTTCGGTGCTGTGGCCACAGCAATTGCGCTCACCGGCTCCTCGCTCAACATCGTGCCGATCCTGCTTTTCGCGCAGATCCGCGGCGACGTTCTCGGCAATCCGCATCTGGGTTACGCACTCGCTTTCGGCATGATCGTCGTTACCGGCATCGCCAATGCGCTTTATATCTGGCTGCGCGCCCGCAGCGAAAGGTGGCTGAAATGAAGCGGTTCTTCGCCTGGGGCGCGCTGATCTTCGGCCTGCTCTATTTCGCCCTGCCGCTGATCGGCATGACCAACTTCTCGCTGAAAATGCGGCGCGGAGAATATTCTTTTGACGCCTATGGCAAGGTGCTCAGTGACCCACGTTTTCAGGAAACCTTCAGCTATTCGGTGATGATGGCGCTGTTCACCATCGTTTTCGGGGTTCTGCTGGTGGTGCCAACGGCCTATTGGGTGCGCCTGAAACTGCCGGGCCTGCGCCCCTATATCGAATTCATCACGCTGCTGCCGCTGGTCATCCCGGCCATTGTCATCGTGTTCGGTTATATCAGGCTTTACAACACTTCGAGCTGGCTGCCGCTGACCGGCACGACCTTCGGCACCAACCTTCTTCTGATGTTTGGTTATGCCACGCTCGCTTTGCCCTACATGTACCGCGCCGTCGATACCGGTCTCAGGACCATCGACGTCGCGACGTTGACGGAAGCCGCGCAAAGCCTTGGCGCGGGGTGGACAACCATCCTGTCGCGCATCATCCTGCCCAATGTGCTGGTCGCCGTCCTTTCGGGCGCATTTTTGACCTTCGCCATCGTCATCGGTGAATTCACCATGGCGGCACTTTTGAACCGCCCGGCCTTCGGCCCCTACATGCAGCTGCTTGGCGCCAACCGCGCCTATGAACCGGCAGCACTTGCCGTGATTTCCTTCGGCATCACCTGGGGTTGCCTTGGGTTGATCCAACTCGTTTCACGCTACCAGAAGGGCGCGCCTCCCAAGGCCTGAGGACAAGATTTTCATGAGCTTTTTGACACTTAGCAATATCAAGAAATCCTTCGGCTCCGTGCAGGTCGTGCATGATTTCGACATGGCCATCGAAAAGGGCGAGTTCGTTTCCTTTCTCGGGCCATCGGGCTGCGGCAAGACCACCGTGCTGCGCATGATCGCCGGTTTTGAAATCCCGACCGGCGGTTCCATCGTCATCAACGGCAAGGACCAGACGACGCTCCGCCCCAACCAGCGCAATATCGGCATGGTGTTTCAGGCCTATGCGCTGTTCCCCAACATGAATGTCTACGAGAACGTCGCCTTCGGCCTGAAAGTCGCCGGCAAGCCGAAAGCCGAGATCGATGCGCGCGTGAAGGAAATGCTCCAGCTCATCCATCTGGAGCATCTGGCGGACCGTTACCCCTATCAGATGTCGGGCGGCCAGCAGCAGCGCGTAGCGCTTGCCCGCGCATTGGCCCCGAAGCCGGAAGTGCTTCTGCTGGACGAGCCGCTTTCGGCGCTCGACGCCAAGATCCGCGTATCGCTGCGCGAGGAAATCCGCCAGATCCAGCGAAAGCTCGGCATCACCACGATTTTCGTGACCCACGATCAGGAAGAAGCCCTGTCGATCTCCGACCGTATCGTCGTCATGAATTCCGGCCGCGCTGACCAGATCGGTTCGCCCTTCGATATCTACAACAAGCCCGCGACCCGCTTTGTCGCCTCCTTCGTCGGCACGCTGAACCTGATCGACGCCACCGTCATCGACTCCTCCGCCAACACCATCCGTGTCGGCGACCAGCAGATCACCCTGCACAAGCCGGTCGATGCCGCGAACGGTGATAAAATCACCCTCGCCTTGCGTCCGGAAGCTGGCGCACTCGGCGCTGACGCGAAGGGCGACGTCGCTATTTCCGGTATCGTCACCTCAAGCCAGTTCCTCGGTTCGGTCATCCGCACCCGTCTTGATCTCGGCGGCTCGACCTTGTCTTTCGACATGTTCAATGATCCCGGCACCGCACCGCCCGCACTTGGCGAACAAGTAACGCTTAAATTCGCGGCGGGTGATCTTATGGTGATCAAGGACTAAATCGCTTTTCTCCATCGGCGGAAGAAGTTAGAGCATTTCCAGTAAAAGTGCGTAGCGGTTTTACGTCCGGAAAATGCGAAAAACAAAGATATAGAGCAGGTATAAATTCGAACCTGCATACCAACGATGTGAGGCATGATGCGCGCGCTTTTTTACGAACTGTTCGGCGAGACCCCTATTGTCGCATCCCTGCCCGATCCGGAACCGACCGACGGCGGCGTGGTCATCGAGGTGAAGGCCACTGGTCTCTGCCGAAGCGATTGGCACGGCTGGATGGGGCACGACACGGATATTCGCCTGCCGCATGTCCCCGGCCACGAATTTGCCGGCGTCATCGCCGCAGTTGGAAAGAACGTTACCCGCTTCAAGACTGGCGACCGTGTCACCGTTCCCTTCGTTTCCGGCTGCGGCCATTGCCATGAATGCCGCTCCGGCAATCAACAGGTGTGCGAAACGCAGTTCCAGCCCGGCTTCACCCATTGGGGTTCCTTCGCCGAATACGTCGCAATCGACTATGCCGACCAGAACCTCGTGCATCTGCCGGAATCGATGACTTATGCCACCGCCGCCGGTCTCGGCTGCCGTTTCGCCACTTCTTTCCGCGCTGTGACCGACCAGGGACGCCTGAAGGGTGGCGAATGGCTGGCGGTACATGGCTGCGGCGGAGTCGGCCTCTCCGCCATCATGATTGGCGCAGGCCTCGGCGCGCAGGTCGTCGCCATCGATATTGCGGAAGACAAGCTCGAACTTGCACGCCAGCTCGGCGCCACTGCCACCATCAACAGCCGCTCGGTCGCCGATGTCACGGAAGCGGTGCGTGAGATAACGGGCGGCGGCGCGCATGTTTCCATCGACGCGCTCGGCCACCCGCAGACATGCTGCAATTCCATCAGCAACCTGCGCCGGCGTGGTCGTCACGTTCAGGTGGGGTTGATGCTGGCCGATCACGCCATGCCCGCCATTCCCATGGCGCGGGTGATCGCCCACGAGCTGGAGATTTACGGCAGCCACGGCATGCAGGCATGGCGCTACGAGGACATGCTGGCGATGATCGAGAGCGGCAAGCTTGCGCCCGAAAAACTGATCGGCCGCCACATCACCCTTACCGATGCCATCACGGCCCTGCCCGCCATGAACAGCTTCCAGGAAAGCGGCATCAGTATCATCGACCGGTTCGAATAGCCGCCAGGTTTTGGCGACGATTTCAGATTATGGAGTCTCGGCGCAGGTCACGCGCTCCTGCGCCCAAACGTCTTGGCCGCAGTGCCTGCGTGAGAAGATGCGGGAACCGCCGATAGTCCCGAGGCGCGCCCGTCGTGATTGGTCTGAGTATCGCTCCAGTGACGATGGATCAGCTGCTTCTTGCGGATCTCAAGCGGCGTATCAACCGCATCCGTTGAACCATTTCCAACAATCGCGGGGTTCGTCAAAGATCGCACAATCCATCGATAGATGAGCAGGCCCAGACGAAGAAGCGCGAAAAGACCACCGACCAGAACAAGAATGAAAATCGCGGTGCTCCAGCGACGCGATTCGGCATCCCGGTCCTCCTGCTCCATACGATGCCTCGCCGTCGGGTCGAAACCGAGCCTCGCCTTTAGTGTCGCGATTTCCGCATCGCTCAGCTTGGTGTAGCGGTCGCCGTGATACAGGACGTAAGCATTGTCCTCGCTGCCATTCAGATAACCAAGATCGAATGCTTTTCCCTCTTGAAGGAAAGGTGGAGCATTCGGCAGATCGTAGACGCGATCTATCGTCTCACCGCCGCCAAAACCGGGAACGGCAAATAGCCTGAATTTTCGCGCCTCCGCATGGCTAACGGATATCGAAGAGAACAGGGCAGCAGCAAAAAATAATATGATGTAATTCATCCACTCCTCGCGCCAGCGTTGAGAATGGAAGACTATTGCCACGATCAAGTTAATTCCAAGTTTATCACATAGTTAGACCTGCGATTAATCGAAGTAAAACTGAGAATAGAGATCATAACAACTGCAAATACAAGGTAATTATATTATAATAATGAAAATTACGATTTAGACATACAGCACAACCCGATGATTTCCCCTGCGTGTACCTGCAGCATAACCAGCCATCTCAAGCTTAAATCCGAACGACAGCCAAGCGCATATGAAAAAAGCGCGGGCGAGACCCGCGCTTTTTATTGCAACACTCGATACCACCAGCGTTAAGCCGCGCTGTCGATTTCCTCAGCGCCGCTCACCGGCACGTAGTTGAGCACCGGTCCAAGCCAGCGCTCCACCTCTGCCAACGGCATATCCTTGCGGCGTGCGTAATCCTGCACCTGATCGCGCTCCACCTTGGCAACGCCGAAATAATAGCTTTCGGGATGGCCGATATAGAGGCCGGAGACGGATGAGCCGGGCCACATCGCATAGCTCTCCGTCAGCTCCACACCCGCCGCATTGGTGGCGTCGAGCAGGGAGAACAGCGTTTTCTTCTCGGTATGATCGGGCTGAGCCGGATAACCGGGCGCGGGACGAATACCGGCATAGGCTTCGCCAATCAGCTCATCACCGGCAAGAGCCTCGTCGGGCGCATAACCCCAGAACTCCTTGCGCACCCGCTCATGCATACGCTCGGCAAAGGCTTCCGCGAAACGGTCGGCCAGCGCCTTGACGAGAATGGACGAATAATCGTCATTGGCCCGTTCGAACCGCTCGGCAATCGCCACTTCCTCAATGCCCGCCGTCACCACGAAGCCACCGACATAATCGGCAACACCGCTATCGACAGGCGCCACGAAATCGGAAAGCGCCACATTGGGGCGTCCATCACGCTTGGAAAGCTGCTGACGAAGCGTGAAGAAGGTCGCAAGATCTTCCTTGCGGCTCTCATCCGTAAACAGCCGGATATCGTCGCCCACAGCATTAGCGGGCCAGAAGCCGATCACCGCACGCGGCCGGAACCACTTTTCCTCGATGATCTTCTTCAGCATCGCCTGCGCATCGCTGTAAAGCTGCCGCGCCGCCTCGCCCTGCTTCTCGTCTTCGAGGATCGCCGGGTAGCGGCCCTTCAGCTCCCATGTCTGGAAGAACGGCGTCCAGTCGATGTAACGGGACAGCTCTTCCAGATCATAGGTCTCGAAAACCTTGGTGCCGAAGAATTGCGGCTTGACGACGCTATAGCTCGACCAGTCGATCTTGTGCGCATTCTCACGGGCACGGGAAAGCGGCAGGCGCTGCTTTTCGCGCTCGTTGCGGGCATGGGCTTCCGCCACCTTGGCATATTCGGCTCGGATACCGTCGATATAGGCGGGCTTCTGCTCGGCGGAGAGAAGTGCTGAGACGACGCCCACGGCACGCGAAGCATCGGTGACATAGATCGCCTGTCCCTGCTCGTAACGCGGATGGATTTTCACCGCCGTATGCACACGGCTCGTCGTTGCGCCGCCGATCAGAAGCGGGATGTCGAAACCCTGCCGCTCCATTTCAGCCGCCACATGCACCATCTCGTCCAGAGACGGCGTGATGAGACCGGAAAGGCCAATCACGTCGACCTTTTCGGCAATCGCCGTCTCAAGGATTTTCGTCGTCGGCACCATCACGCCGAGATCGATGATCTCGTAATTGTTGCAGGCGAGAACGACACCGACGATGTTCTTGCCGATATCGTGCACGTCACCCTTCACGGTGGCCATCAGCACCTTGCCGGCAGCGCTGCGCTCGGACCCGCCATTCAGGCGCTTTTCCTCTTCCATGTAGGGCAACAGCACGGCAACCGCCTGCTTCATCACACGGGCGGATTTCACCACCTGCGGCAGAAACATCTTGCCCGAGCCGAACAGGTCGCCGACCACGTTCATGCCCGCCATCAGCGGCCCTTCGATCACATGCAGCGGACGGGCGGCCTGCTGGCGTGCCTCTTCCGTATCGGCCTCGATGAATTCAGTAATGCCGTTGACGAGCGCGTGTTGAAGGCGCTTTTCGACCGGAAGCTCACGCCAGGAAAGATCCTGCACCTTCGCCTGTTTTTCTCCCGTGCCGCGGAAGCGCTCGGCCACTTCAAGCAGCCGCTCCGTCCCGTCGTCGCGGCGGTTCAGCACCACGTCTTCGCAGGCTTCGCGCAGTTCCGCATCGATGTTGTCGTAAACGGCAAGCTGCCCGGCATTCACGATGCCCATATCCATGCCGACCTGAATGGCGTGGTAGAGGAACACGGCATGCATCGCCTCACGCACCGGCTCGTTGCCGCGGAAGGAGAAGGACAGGTTGGAAACACCACCGGAAATATGCGTCAGCGGCATAGTTTCGCGGATCGTCTTGGTGGCTTCGATGAAGTCCACGCCGTAATTATTGTGCTCCTCGATACCCGTCGCCACCGCAAAGACGTTCGGATCGAAGATGATGTCTTCCGGCGAGAGGCCCGCCTTTTCGGTCAGCAGCTTGTAGGCGCGTGAGCAGATCTCCACCTTGCGCTGATAGGTATCGGCCTGCCCGACCTCGTCAAAGGCCATGACCACGACCGCCGCACCGTAATTGTGGACGAGCCGCGCCTGCTGGAGAAACTTCTCCTCACCTTCCTTCAGCGAAATCGAATTGACGATCGACTTGCCCTGAACGCATTTCAGACCGGCTTCGATGATCTCGAACTTGGATGAGTCGATCATCACAGGCACGCGGGCAATATCCGGCTCCGCTGCAATGAGGTTCAGGAACTCGACCATCGCCTTTTGCGAATCGATCAGGCCTTCATCCATGTTGATGTCGATGATCTGTGCGCCGTTTTCCACCTGGTCGCGGGCAACAGCCAGCGCCGCCGTGTAATCGCCGGCGGTGATGAGCTTGCGGAAGCGGGCCGAGCCGGTGACGTTGGTACGTTCGCCGACATTGACGAAGGGAATGTCCTTGGTCAGCACGAAAGGCTCGAGGCCCGAAAGCGACATGAACGGCTTATGGGCCGGAATTTCGCGCGGCTTGTAGCCTTTCACGGCTTCCGCAATCGCCCGGATATGCTCCGGCGTCGAGCCGCAGCAACCGCCGACGATGTTGACGAGACCGTCACGAACGAAACCCTGCACCTGACGCGCCATCATCTCAGGCGTTTCGTCATATTGGCCGAATTCATTCGGCAGGCCGGCATTCGGATAGGCGCAGACGAAGGTGTCGGCCACATCCGAAAGCTCCTGCAGGTGCGGACGCATCGCGTCGGCGCCCAGCGCGCAGTTGAGGCCGATGGTGAAGGGGTTGGCGTGGCGCACCGAGTTCCAGAACGCCGAAGGCGTCTGGCCGGAAAGCGTGCGGCCGGAAAGGTCGGTGATCGTGCCCGAGATCATGACAGGCAGGCGGATGCCCTTGGCCTCGAAACGCTCCTCGCAGGCGAAGATCGCCGCTTTGGCGTTCAGCGTATCGAAGATCGTCTCGATCAGGATGATATCGGCGCCACCATCGATCAGGCCATCGATCTGCTCACCATAGGCAATGCGCAGATCATCGAAAGTGACGGCACGGTAACCGGGATTGTTGACGTCAGGCGAAATGGAGGCCGTGCGGTTGGTCGGGCCAATGGCGCCCGCCACGAAGCGGCGGCGGCCATCTTCACGCTCGGCACGGATGGCCGCGCGGCGGACGATCTGCGCGCCTTCGCGGTTGAGGTCGTAGACCGCATTTTCCATCTCGTAATCGGCCTGCGCGATGCGCGTCGACGAAAACGTGTTGGTTTCGAGAATATCCGCACCGGCCATGGCGTAGCGGTAATGGATCTCTTCGATGGCATCCGGCTGGGTCAGGATGAGAAGGTCGTTATTGCCCTGCTGGTGACAGGCGCAGCCGATAAACCGATCGCCACGGAAATGGTCTTCGTCAAAACCAAGCCCCTGGATCTGCGTGCCCATCGCGCCATCGAGAATGAGGATGCGCTGGCTGGCGGCATCGCGCAGCGCTTGCAAAATTTCCGCGCCGTCGCGCTTTGCCCCTTCAGGGCCAAACAGATCGTCAAACACGGGCACACTCCTCATTTCGATTTGCAAGATCGCAAGCCGTCAAGTCACATAAAGATATGTTTATGTCAATATATCTTCAAGGGATAGGTATGGCTTTGCGCCTTTGCGGCAGACTACGAAATTTCAACGACAGATGACAGGTTTATACGGCAAGGATATAAGCCGAAGCAGCAAACCGTATGGAGGACGAAATGCCCGAGGACGACCATAACAACCGGAACTGGAACACCTTGCCATGGCACCGCCAATGGCTGGTCAAACAGGCCGATGGGCTTTTCGATTTCTTCCAGTACCGCGCCGTCAACACGGCCGGCGGCTTCTTCGATCTCGACGCCAAGGGCGCGCCGCTGCAGAAAAACAACCCGGTGCGCGGCATCCATGCCTCGGCGCGCATGGTGCATTGCTTCTCCATCGGCCATCTGCTCGGACGGCCCGGCTGTGGCGATATCGTCGACCACGGCATGACCTATCTCTGGAACAAGCATCGCGACAGCGAGCACGGCGGCTATTTCTGGCAGGTGAACGATGGCGGCCCGGTGGATGCCACCAAGCAGGGTTATGGCCACGCCTTCGTGCTTCTGGCCGCCTCCTCCGCCAAGACTGTCGGGCACCCACTTGCCGACCAGATGCTGGCCGACATTACCGAGGTTCTGGAAACCCGTTTCTGGGAAGAAAAACACGGCGCGATCGCCGAGGAATTCAATCGCGACTGGTCGCCCATCGACAATTATCGCGGCCAGAATTCCAACATGCATCTGACCGAAGCGCTGATGGCGGCCTATGAGGCGACCGGCGACAGCAATTATTTGACCAAGGCCGAACGCATCGCCGACCTCGTCATCCGCCGCCGCGCCGGTGAGCTGGATTTCCGCGTGCCGGAGCATTTCGACGAGAACTGGACGCTCGACAAGGATTATCGCGGCAACGAAATGTTCCGCCCCTCCGGCTCCACCCCCGGTCACTGGCTGGAATGGGCACGCCTCATTCTGCAATTGTGGGTGCTGGGCGAGCGTCGCCACGACTGGATGCCGGTGGCGGCCAAATCGCTCTTCGTGCAATCCATGACGCTCGGCTGGGACCGGGAAAAGGGCGGCTTCTTTTACACGCTCGACTGGAACGACAATCCGGACAAGACGGCAAAGCTCTGGTGGCCCATGTGCGAGGCGGCGGGTGCAGCCCACGTCCTCAACGAAAACCTGCCGGCAGACGCATTTTACGAAGACAGCTACCGCCGCATCTGGAGCACCATCGCCAACAACTTCATCGACCACGACAATGGCGGCTGGTATGAGGAGCTGACGGAAGATCTGGTTCCGGCCCACACGCTTTTCCCCGGCAAGGGCGATATCTACCACGCGCTTCAGGCGTGCCTTATCCCGCTTTTCCCGGCAACGGGGAGCCTGACCAAGGTGATCAAGGAAAGCGGCGGGGCGTATTAAGCAGCATTGCGGGAGGTGGGTGGCGGCTGACGAGGCTCACGAACCTCTCTTCCGTCATGCTCGGGCCTGTCCCGAGCATCTGCAACCTATATGCAGGATGCTACGTGCGTAGATCCTCGGCACAAGGCCGAGGATGACGTCGCGTTTGAGGCCATCGGCCTCAAGCTTTCGCAACCTCAAAAAACCTCGCGGGCTACCCTCAAAACCCGATAGTTTCTTCGAAATCATCCCAGGACTGGTACATTTCATACCGCCCGATGCCGGGGATCGGCACATGCCCGTAATAGGGCGAAAGCTGAAACTCGGCGGCGGCCTCACTCTTGCCGGCCACGGCCGCCACATAGATCGCGGAGGCAAGCCCGGTGCGGTTGGCGCCGTGTTCACAATGGATGAGGATCGGCTTTTCAGCGTTGCGCAGCACGGCCGCCAGCATTTCCGCTTCCTCCACCGGCAGTTTCTCGCTTGAACTCAATGGATAATCGACCAGCCGGATGCCATTGTTTTTTGCCGCCCGGCTTTCGGCGTCGTACCAGCCTTCACGCTTTTCATCGCGCAGATTGATGATCGTCTTGATGCCGTAGGTCTTGGCATAGGCCGTGATGTCCTTGCCGCTCGGCTGTGCCGAACGGTAAAGTTCGCCGGGAATGACCTCATGAAAATTTCCGGTCAGCTGGCCGATACCCATATGTGCGCCGGCCAGAACCGGCAGGGCGACAAGGCCGATGGCGGCAATTTTCAGAAACTTCAGAACAATACGCAAAACCTCAACCCGCAACATTCATCGGACGGGTGGGCAGGTGGCATTGCAAACCGGCGAAAACAAGTCCCCTGCCAGCCAAGGCCGCCTTGGCGCGGCCGGCGAGAACGTGAGCACCCTCAAGAACCCGTTGCGGCACAGGGGTTCTCACGCGCCAGCGCGAAAACCTTCAAAATGCCGTGATGGCCGAAGGAAGCCGGGAACCGCTCAATCGAACTCCGCGGAAATCACGGTGACGCGCCATTCCAGCCGTTGCGGCTCTACCGTTTCATTGTTGCGCAACCGGAATGCGCGGCATACGGCGAAAGTCTCCCCGGCCTCGATCCGTCTTTCGCTTACCTGATAGGGATCAAAAGAGACTGAAGCACGGAAGGCCGGCTCGAACCCTTCGAGCGTATAGGTCAGGCGCTGTACGGCGACATCGTTGTCGTTGCGGAAGCTGACGCGAATGGGCAAGGCCGCATCCGCGCACGCCGCATCGAAGCTGGCCGTCGCGACGATATGGTCGAGCCGCTGGCTCCCGCGCCGCCAGTCATAAATGACAAAGGCGGCGGTGGTCGTCCAGATCAGCAGCAGGCAGATGACGACGGGTTTGAGATGCCGCGGAAACGCGATGAGGGTGAGAAGAAGAATGGCACTGAGAACGGCTCCGACAATCACGTCGCCCCTCCCCCATAAAAACTAACCCGCATGCGATCCTGTCCTCCCTTACCCATTCTTGCCCACAACAACCGACTTACCCAGACGCCGAAGCACCGGCATTGCCGCAGACTGGCACAACTCTATGGTCGTGCCCCCCGCTGTCAAGACAACCAAGCGTGACTCCGCTCCCGTGCCTTTAACAAAGCTGCGAAAGGAACCAAACGCCGCTCAAGGCGTTCGCCGCATCAGAACAGCAATGCAAGAGGACACCGTGCCCCTTGGAACTGCCGATCCCCAACCCATATTAAATGCACCTAATATATGTTATAGAGGCTAGTCAGCTCAGGGAGAAAAACGATGAAAACGCTGATCGTAACGTCACTCTTGGCCCTGTCGGCCAGCACCGCAATGGCTGCGGATGCCGTCTACGAAAATCCGGCGCCTCCGGTCGCGCAGGAAACCCTGCCGGTCTTCACCTGGTCTGGTCCCTATCTTGGTATTCAAGGCGGTGCGGGCTGGGCGAACGGCGATTTTTCGGCGGGCGGCCCCGTCGCGTCGGATAGTTTCGATGGCGGTATTCTGGGCGCTTTTGCCGGTTACAATTATCAGTTCGACAATAATGTGGTCCTCGGCATTGAGGGCGACGTCGATTATAATTGGAACGACAATGATTATGCCGGCGTGAAAATCGGCACCGACTGGCAGGGCTCCGTTCGTGGCCGCGTCGGTTATGCCTTCGACCGTGCCCTGATCTACGGCACAGCCGGCTGGACAGCCACGCGCGGCTTCATCGAAACACCCGGCAGCGGCAAGGATAGTGCCACATTCAATGGCTACACCGTCGGCGCCGGTCTGGATTATGCCTTCACCGACAACGTGTTCGGCAGGATTGAATATCGTTTCAACGACTATGGCGACAAGGACATCTTCGGCATCAATACCGATGTCAACCAGAGCACCGTCAAGGTGGGCCTCGGTGTGAAGTTCTGATCCCCGTCAACCAGCCCCAACGTAGAAAGCCCGGCCATTCGCCGGGCTTTTTCGTTCCTGAAAGGCGGCGGCCCGCGCCTTGAGAATCGCTAAAAATATGAACCCGATAAAAATGAAACATTCACAAACCGTTCAGCCGGCCCGTGCCATCATGCGGGCATAATGAGCCTCTATCTCCCAAAGCAGGCTTATGGAGTAGCCCTCGATGAAAAAGATAATTCTTTCCACCCTTGCCGCGCTGGTTGCCACCGGCAGCGTCTTCGCGTCCTACGGCACCGCCGCCGCGCAGGACTATCCCTATCGTCCGCGCTACGACCGTGGTTATGACCGTGGCGGCCCGCCCCCACCGCCCTACCGCGAACACCGCCGCCACAATGACGGCGCGATCATCGCCGGCGGCCTGGCTGCAGGCGTCATCGGCGGCCTGATCGGCGGCGCGATCGCCAATAATAACGGTGGCCCCCGCTACTACGAACCGCCACCGCCGCCCCGCCCGCGCTGCTGGTTCGAAGACCGGCGCGTGCCCAATTCCTATGATGGCGGCTGGCACACGGAAAGCATGCGGGTCTGCAACTGACCCCATCGCTTGAAAGTCCGCACCGGATGATCCGATCAGCCTGACCGGCTGGTCGGATTTTAGCGTTTTAGAGCCCTCGGCAACCCGCCCTGGTTCCGATTGCGTGGCTGTCGCCGAGCCGATCTCTGCCCACGATAGCCAGCAGGACCTCACGAAAACCTGTTGCTGGCCTTGCCGAAGTAGAAGAGTTCTTTCCCCGGCTCAGGCGCCGAATCCGGAAATATGATGTAGCCCGCGTCCGGTGCTCTGATCGCTTCGCCAGAAGCTCTATAGGCTATGACATCGCCCGCACTGACCTGATCTCCGGTTTTCCATGCCGCAGCCAGGCGGTCATTCTGATCCCTTGCAAATACCACATCAACAAGCTCGATCGCCCGCTTGACGGTTCGTTCCGGAGAAGGCGCATCGATGAGCCTCAAGACCGCAAGAGCCCGGCGTATGGCATTCGCTGCGACGACGGGCGCCTGTGGATCCAGATGCGAACCACATTCGAGAGTGACGCCGTAACCGCCGGCAAACCGCATGTATTCTGTCGTTCCCACGCCTGATGACAACGGCAGCGCAGCCTCGGCAGGATTTGCCCCTGCGCGACCGGATAGTCTCGCAAGACCATTCACATTGGTAGAAAGCCAGCCGTCGAGGATCAGGTCAGGCCCCAGCACGGAAGCAAATGTTTCCTCTTCGGCAGCACGGGCAAATGGTTCAATCGAGCCATCATTGTCCCGCGGCCCGACAAATACAAAAGGCGATCCCTGCGACCGAAACGAATGCAGATCCAGAAGTACGTCGTGCTCGCGCATCATGGCGCAAATCTGGTTCGCGACGTAGTCTTCATACTGCTTTGGTACGGTTACCTCGCGCAAATCTCGATTGAAATTGCGGTCCCCTTCGCGCGTGTCTTTCAGGAATGCTTTCAGGTTGACGACGGGAACGAAGGTCACCAGACCGCGCTCGATCTTCAGCTTGCGTCCCGTGCATTCGGCAATAATTTCCCGGATGGCCTCAGGGCCACATGTTTCATTGCCATGCACCGCACCCAGAACCAGAAGACGCGGGCCGGGCCGCAGGCTTCTGAACTGATATATCTCGATCGGGCCGGGCTGAGATTGCTGCTGGTCTATTGGTTCGTCGAAATCGATATCAATGACCATGCCCGGCACAAGCAGAGAAACCAGACGTTTCAGATCGTCTTCCCAGAGAGCGACGCATCCTGCCGTTCCCGACATGTCGGATCTGGCGGCATGAATGAAAATGGCGCTTCCTCGATGAGGCTCCACGCTGGCGTCGTTGTGACCAATCGGCACGACGATATCAAACAGCGGCTCCGACCTTACCCTGTTGATACGCTCTGCGTCCGGAGCACCTCCGGGCGTAATCGTGAGGCGATTGTAGGTTGGACTCCCGGGGTCCTCTTCCCAAACCATTTCATCCGTCATCGGAACGAACGGAAACGACAGTCCGGATGCGGGAGGAGCCCATCGGCTGGAATTGAAAAAGCCGTAGCGCAACGGAAAAACGCCGATGGGGGTGCAGCCATCGCCCTCGCGTTTCAGCGAAGTGGTGATCAATCCGCCACGCCCGACAACACAAGGAACCGTCCAGTCGTCGATCGAGAGCGTTCCATGATGCAATTCCGTCGAATTGCGTCGGACACGAACCTTTACCGTTGGCAGGCGACGATGAGAAGACGCTGAAGTCATAGGAGAAAGCCCCTGCATATCGGGTTCGTTTGAATATTCATGAATTGTCGCTATCGCAGAATTGCATCAACCCTGGCGGCCGGATTTTGAGTGAGGCGTGCTCAGTCAGCCTTGACTCCAAGCAGATATTGCCGTGCCCCGTCAATGTAGTCTTTCAGCAAATTCACGGCGTCGTCGGTCCGTTTTTCGATATATGCGCAAGCAATCTTCTCGCGAGGCGGCTAGGTCGTGCCGGCGTGGGCTTCGCGAGACGACGGAATTGATTTTCTTTTTTTTGAATATCAACGAGAGTCGATGGGAGCCTCTATGAGGTGGCGGAACTCGCCCGTGCAAGCAATACGCTTCGCTCTCTCTCATTGTCGGTCAGTTCCGCTGCACGCAGGAACTCGGCGCGCGCTTCGAGGCCTCGCCCCAGCCTTTCCAGTAGATCCCCACGCACTGTGGGTAGGAGATGCGAGCCTTTTAGGCTCGGTTCGTCTTTCAGGGCATCCGCAATGACCAGACCCTGTAATGGTCCAAACGCCATACCGACGGCAACAGCACGGTTGACTTCGACAATCGGTGACGGAGCCGCCAGTGCAAGCGCCTGATAGTAGGCTGCAATGGCAATCCAATCGGTATCGGCAGCGGTCATCGCCAGAGAATGACGCGCAGCGATCATCGCCTGCAATTGATATGGACCGGGCGTCGGCGTGAGCGTCATCGCCGTGTTCAGAGAGGAGAGACCTCGCCGGATCATGGACCAGTCCCATCGCCCCCGGTCCTGATCGAGGAGAAGGATGGGGTTCCCTGCACTATCGACACGGGCGGCGAAGCGGGATGCTTGAAACTCCATCAATGCCAGTAATCCCAGCACTTCGGGTTCGGTTCCCATCAGCGACACCAGCGAGCGGCCCAGCCGCATGGCCTCACCGCAGAGATCGGCCCGCAGCCATGCCGATCCGGCTGTGGCGACATAGCCTTCGTTGAATATCAGGTAGACGACTTCGAGGACCGCCGGGAGGCGGCGGCGGCGCTCTTCATTGCGGGGTGTCTCGAATGATATTCCGGCATCGCGGAGCGTTCTCTTGGCTCTGACAATGCGTTGGGCGATCGCAACTTCCGGCATGAGAAAGGCGCGTCCGATCTCGGCCGTAGACAGGCCTCCCAGCAGCCGCAGGGTCAACGCAGCCCTTTGTTCGGGCGCCAGGACAGGGTGACATGCGGTGAAGATCAACCGCAGCATATCGTCATCGATGTCCTCATCGAGCATCGACTCGATATCCGGTGCCTTCCGCTCCAGTTCCGAGAGGTCGATGGCAAGCTCCCTGTGCTTGCCATCGATCAAGGTGGTTCTGCGGAGACGATCCAGCGCCCGGTTCTTGGCAACCTGGGTCAGCCAAGCCGCAGGGTTTCTCGGAATGCCTTCCCGAGGCCAGCGCTCCAGAGCCAGCACGAACGCATCCTGCGCGATCTCCTCGGCCAAGCCAACGTCACGCAGCATCCGGGTGAGCCTGGCGGCCAGCTTCGGCTGCTCGATCCGCCAGACTGCCTCGATTGTACCGACCGTGGTCAACCCTTGAGCTCGCTAAAACTCTCGGCCGCCTTCTGGACGTCCTCCGGGAATTCGCTCATTTCATGGACACGACGGATTTCGATAATGTCGTCTTCCGAGGCAGGGCATCTGCGTGCCCACTCGATTGCCTCTTCGCGAGAACGCACGTCGAGCATCCAGTAACCGCCCAGAACTTCCTTGACCTCGGCGAACGGGCCATCGACGACCACCGGCTTACCTTCCTTGAAACTGACACGGGCACCCGTGGCTGGAGGATGAAGACCTTCGAGAGCCAGCAGAATGCCCGCTTTCTTGAGCTCTTCATTATACTTCATCATCTTGTCGATTGCCTCGGCACTGGGCATGGCATCAGGTGCTGCAGAAGCGTAGCCGCCCGGAATCATCAACATCATAAAACGCATTGGTTTATCTCCTTGCTTGCGTGGGTTCGACTACACGACGAACGAGCAAAGGTAGATTCGACAGAAGCAGGAAAAAAATTCAAGTTCTTCCTGTCGAAAGAACCAGCAGGAGCATTACCCGGCTGCATCCCCGAGGAAAAACATATCTAAGACTTTGATTTCTAAGGAAAATGGTGGGCCCGGAGAGACTCGAACTCCCAACCAAGCGGTTATGAGCCGCCGGCTCTAACCATTGAGCTACAGGCCCTTTCGGAAAAGGTGATCCGAAATACCGGCTTCGCAATGGTTCGAATCCGGTGGGTCACGCTCTAACGTAATTTTTACAGCCCGACAAGCCATTGATGCTATCGCAAGCTGCCGCTGCCGTATTAGGTTCACAATCTAAGGCAATACCCTGCATAGGGACACAATCAACGAGGAAACACCATGACGACGACAAAGGCCCGCCTTTTCGCACTTACCGCATTGGCCGCGGCGGCAACGATGCCGCTGACCGGTTATGCCCTGGCGCAGGAACCTACCCCGCGCGAAGCCACCATCAGTGTTTCCGGCGAAGGCCAGGCGGCAATCGCGCCCGATATGGCGATCCTGTCCTTCAGCGTCGTCAAGCAGGCGGAAACGGCGGCTGCGGCTCTTACGGAGAACTCCAAGGCGCTCGCCGAAGTCCTGAAAGCGCTGAAAGCGTCTGCCATCGAAGACCGCGACCTGCAGACGAGCAATTTCTCCGTGCAGCCGCTTTACAAGCATTATGAGCCGAAGGACGGCGTTTACGTCGCGCCTGAGATCACCGGTTATCAGGTTTCCAACGGGCTTACCGTGCGCGTGCGCGACCTGAAGAAGCTCGGCGATATCCTCGATACCTCCGTCAAGCTCGGCATCAACCAGGGCGGCGATATCACCTTCACCAACGACAAGCCGGAAGCAACGGTCACCGAGGCCCGCAAGCAGGCCGTTGCCGATGCGCTGGCCAAGGCGAAAACGCTGACCGAAGCGGCAGGCGTGAAGCTCGGCCGCGTCATCCAGATCAGCGAGAACATGCAGCGCCCGATGCCGGTGCCGCAGGGCATGATGCGCGCATCGATGGCGAAGGAAGCCGACAGCGTTCCGATCGCTTCGGGTGAGAACAGCTACAGCGTGGTGGTCAACGTCACCTTCGCTCTCGGCGAATAAACTGTTCGGGCGGCGGCATTGCCCGTCGCCCGCATTTGCCACTCGGCGGCGCGCAACCGCCACCGGTCAGGCCCAAAAAGAAACGCCCCTCGCCTGTCTTTCCGGACAAGCGAGGGGCGTTTTTTTTGATCCGCGCGAAGGGCGGGGGTTTCGGCGGATCAATATCGATCGTTCTAGGCCTTTGATTTTACGCATTTTTCGGACGTAAAACCGCTACGCACCTTTACGGGAAATGCTTTAGCGACGGATTACCGGGCAACCACGCTCATTGGCGAAAACAACGCGGTCACGGCCGTAGCGGTCGAAGCCAGCAACCACAACGCGGCGCGGCGAGACATCGACAACGCGAGCGCGGCGGATGCCCATACGGCTTGCCTTTTCTTCCGCAAGCTGCGGCGAACAACCCAGACGCGGGCGATCAGGACGACCCCAACCCGGGCCATGACGATCGGGACGGCCCCAACCCTGACCGCGACCTCTGTCATGGCCGTACCCATCCTGAACCTGAACTCTGAACTGAACATCCGAGCCAGCCGAAGCGGCTGAAGCGGTGGCGGAAATTCCACCGAGGGCGATGAGGGCAGCCAGGCCGGCTTTTGCGAAGGTGCTGAACATGAACTCACTCCGTTTGTTTCTGCGCCGGCAGGGGACGTCCCTCGGCGATTGACGAGACCCTAGACCCGCCCGCCTGAACGCGGACCAAACCGCGTGTTCAGCAGACGTTCAGAGACATTAACAGGAAAAGACGCGTCTTATGAAAGGAATCAAGGCGAGATATGCATTACGATTTCACGCCGGTGCGGGCGGTCGCGATGTTCGAAAAGATAAAGGCCCTGCCATGTGCCGAGCGCAAGCCTGCCATCGCTGACCGGTACCCCGATGGAAACCGCCGTCAGAGCCGATTTGATGTGAGCGGGCATATCGTCGGGCCCCTCGAGCGTGTGGACGACCCAGCGCATGGAGGCATCGTCAGAAGGCGGCACGAGGCGTGAAAAAAATGTCGTCAGATCGCGCCTGACATCCGGATCGGCATTTTCCTGAATAAGCAGGGAACAGGATGTGTGGCGGACAAAAATGGTCAGCAGTCCTTCTTCCATGCCCGCCTCCCTCACAAAACGCTCGGCCTCGGATGTGAATTCGTAGAGGCCCTGCCCGCGCGTGGTGGCAATGGTCATTTTCTTCTGCGGCACATTTTTTCCTTCAAATAATTCGGAACAAATTCGACGCTGCAAACGTTGCACAATGTCGAATTGTACCCGATGACAAAAGGGGTACGACGATCATGTGACGGCGGCCTGTAAAGCAGAACGGAAAACCGGCGTCACGGTTGCAAAAAACGGGGAAGGGTTGGCAATATCAGAATGAATTATTCAGGTTTTCCCGTTCTTCAACGACGAAAATATTTTCAGCGCAAGACAGGCACAGGGTGCGAAAGACTGTTTCATGGCATCCACTGACTATCATGTCGACCTGACCAATTGCGACCGTGAACCCATTCACATCCCAGGTTATATTCAACCGCACGGCTGTCTGATCGCTTGCGACAATGCCCTGCGCATGATCCTGCGGCATTCGGAAAACTGTCGCGACTTTTTAGGGTTTGATGGCGATATCAACGGCAGGACCGCCGAAGAGGTGCTTGGTAAAAACCTCGTCCACGATCTTCGCAATGCGCTCACCGTAACCGGCAGAACCACGCGCCCCGCCCTGTTGCCCAACACGGAAATACGCGATGGCCGCAGCTTCGATATTGCACTCCACCGCTACAAATCCACCACGATCATCGAATTCGAACCATCCCGAAGCGAAATGCCGCCGCTTGGCACCGCACGCAAGATGGTCGATCGCATCCGCGAGGCGGACAGTGTCGAGAGCCTGATTTCGCGAACGACCCGGCTGGTAAAAGCGACCCTGGGGTACGACCGGGTTATGATCTACCGCTTCGAGGATGACGGGGCCGGCAAGGTCGTGTCGGAGGCAAAACAGCCGGAGCTGGAAAGCTTTCTCGGACAATATTTCCCGGCAAGCGACATCCCGCAGCAGGCCCGCGCGCTCTATCTGAAAAACACGCTGCGCATCATCTCCGATGCCAACGGAGCGCGGGTTCCTGTCCTGCCCGCCATCGATGCGTCCGGCGAACCGCTCGATCTGTCATTCGCGCATCTGCGCAGCGTCTCGCCCATCCATTGCGAATACCTTCGCAACATGGGCGTTGCGGCCTCCATGTCGATTTCGGTGATCGTCGATGGCGCGCTCTGGGGCCTCATCGCCTGCCACCATTATTCGCCGCGGGTTCTGACCATGTCGGTGAGGATCGCCGCCGAAATGTTCGGAGAGTTCTTCTCCATGCATTTGCAGGTCCTCAAGCAGAAGCGCAAGCTTGATACGGTCAACCATGCCCATGCCGCTCTTGACCGCTTCCTGCGGCTTGCCGCCCATCACGCGCATATAGAGGAACTGCTGATCGACAGTTTCCAGGACTTTGCCGATCTCATGCCATGTGATGGCGTCGGGCTCTGGGTGGCAAACAACTGGCACGGCCACGGCGCAACGCCGCCGCCAGACGCCATTCCAAGGCTGGCGCGCTTCGTTGCCTCGGCCAGCGAAGGAAAGGTCTGGGCCACCCACGCCATCTCGCAAGCCATACCGGAAGCGGAAATCTATGCCAGTACCGCAGCCGGAATGCTCGCCATTCCGCTGTCGCAGGTCAAGAACGACTATCTCCTGTTTTTCCGCAGGGAGATCGTGCAGAACCTGAACTGGGCCGGCAATCCGGAAAAATCCTATGAGACCGGTCCGCTCGGCGATCGCCTCACCCCGCGCAAGAGCTTTGCAATCTGGAAGGAAACCGTCCGCCTGCAAGCGCAGCCCTGGTCCGAAGCGGACCGGGAAATTGCCGAAGCCGCAAGAATAGCGCTGGTTGAGGTCGCATTCCATCACAGCGAGCTGATGGCAGGCGAAAGGGAGCGCGCGGAAGTGCGCCAGCGCATGCTGAACGAGGAACTCAATCACCGCGTCAAGAATGTTCTGGCCATCATCAAATCGCTGGTCGGCAATCCCTCGCAGGAGGGCAAAACCCTGCACGAATACGTGACCGCGCTGAAGGGTCGTATTCAGGCATTGTCCTTTGCCCATGACCAGATCATTCGCGGTGAAGGTGGCGGATCGCTGCGCGATCTGCTGGAAGCCGAACTGTCGCCGCACCGTTCGCCCGAGACGATTGTCGATCTTGCCGGACCACAGATCACGCTCGATTCGCGCGCATTCTCCGTCATGGCTCTGGTCCTGCATGAACTGGCGACGAATGCGGCAAAATACGGCGCGCTTTCGCAAACCGGCGGACAACTGCATGTGCGCTGGGAAATCAATGAAAACCGCGATTGCGAAATGCGGTGGCGAGAAATTCTGCCGACCAGACTGCCCACGCCGTCCCGCGCCGGTTTCGGCACGGCGCTCATCAGCCGCAGCATCCCTTATGATCTGGGCGGACGCAGCACGATGCAATATCTACCGGACGGGCTGGAAGCGAAAATGCTCCTGCCCGCCCGCCATATCTCGTCAGCAATGGCGGTCTCCGACACAAAAACCGAGGATCAAACCGCGCCGCACAAGAGGCGTTCCAACCGGGAGGAATCGTTGAAAATATTGCTCGTTGAAGATCAGATGCTGATCGCCATGGATGTCGAGAACATGCTGGAGGACAACGGCATCAAGACGATCGAAACCGCGACCTCGTCGGCGATGGCCATCGAAAAGCTGAAGAGCTACGTGCCGGATGTGGCCATCCTCGACATCAATCTCGGTTCCGACACCTCCATCGCGGTCGCGCGCGAACTTCACCGCCGCGGCATCCCCTTCCTCTTCGCCACCGGTTATGCCGATGCCAGCATGGTGCCGAA
The DNA here is from genome assembly GCF_030757975.1 of Rhizobium sp. AN73. Lineage (NCBI taxonomy): Bacteria > Pseudomonadati > Pseudomonadota > Alphaproteobacteria > Hyphomicrobiales > Rhizobiaceae > Rhizobium > Rhizobium sp. AN73. Next base: position 431,691 of record NZ_JARWME010000002.1, on the reverse strand, counting down.
TGAATTCGGAACCGTGCCTGTTATCAGGAAGCCTTATGATGAGGATGCGCTGATGGCCGGAATCGGGCTGTTGGTGGGCGATACGGAGCGGGTGTAACGGCGGCGCGGGCGTCGATAACTTTCGCCGAACGCCTCCTTACACTCGACGTCATCCTCGGGCTTGACCCGAGGATCCACAGCAGCCGGAATGGATCCTCGGGTCAAGCCCGAGGATGACGACGGAGAAGTGAAAGCCTCCATCGGCGACACCAATCCCTCACTGAAATCGCGTGAAGCCCCGCTTTTTTGCCTCTTCCGGCGATATGGCATTCCCGATTTTAAAACGGAACTCCGTGACGGTGTAATTTTCCAGATCGACCTCGCACTGAAACGACACATCGTGCCAGCTATCGCCGGTGTTGAATGCGCCGCCGGAAGCGTCGATCGAGTTCCCGGAAATCCTGCCGCCGGTATCCGAATAGGGTATCATGCCACGGGCGGCAAAGCCCGCGCCCTGAATTTGCGCCAGGGCTTCCGTGCTGCAAAGCTGAACGATGCGACGACGTGGCGGCAAATCACCAAACATCTGGCGTCTCTGCGCCGGCGAAAGAACCGTTGAGGACAACAGATTTTTAGCAGCCGGAAGCTTCGCTGGCTTCTCCTTTGCCTCTTCCGCAGGTTTTTCCTCAGCCGGTTTCACTTGCGGCACCGGCGCCTTTTCGGGCTCGACCTCTTGCTTGACGGGTGAGACCGCAATTTCCCCCTGCTCGGCGGAGGCCTTGAGATCGCTATTGGCGGCAGCTGGCGCGGGTTTGTCCTCAACCGTCTTTTCAGGCTGGCTTTCAGGCTCCTTGGATGGCTCGGTCTTTTCTGCCTCCTCCACCTTCCCCGGCTTGTCCTCCGGGTCCGCCTGCGTCTCCTCCGGCCTCATGGCGATGGCCGGCAACGTCGCCTGCATGGGCGGTGAAGGTTTTGCTTCTTCTGCCGGTGGAGCGGGCGGCGGCGGTGGAGGTTGCGGCTTTTCTTCCTTCGCCTGTTCGGCAGCGGGCGGCTTCTGCTCTTCCGCCTTTTTCTCCTCGGGTGGCGGCACCAGATCGACGCTGATGCTTTCCGGCTCCTGTGGCTCGGCTATGCGTTCGGGCAGTTCGAAAAGGAAGATCGCGACAACGGCCAGATGCAGCAGCACGGAGACGGGCACTGCCCATCCCTTCCCACGCCATCTGCTTGCCGAAACCTGTTGCATGTCATCGAACCTGAGCATTTCCAGTAAAGGCGGAATGCTTTGTTTTCACACATAAGGCTTGTCGCAGAGATCGCCAGTGCGTGAAACAAAAAACCCGGCCAGAGGTGACTGACCGGGTTCAATTTTAAAGGAAGCTGAAGGCTTAGCTGTCGAGGAAGCTTCGCAGTTTCCTGGAGCGGCTCGGATGCTTCAGCTTGCGCAGCGCCTTCGCCTCGATCTGACGAATACGTTCGCGCGTGACCGAGAACTGCTGGCCTACTTCTTCCAGCGTATGGTCGGTGTTCATGCCGATGCCGAAACGCATGCGCAGAACACGTTCTTCACGCGGCGTCAGCGAGGCCAATACGCGGGTGGTCGTTTCGCGCAGGTTGGCCTGAATGGCGGCGTCGATCGGCAGCAGCGCGTTCTTGTCCTCGATGAAGTCACCAAGATGCGAATCTTCTTCGTCACCCACAGGGGTTTCGAGCGAAATCGGCTCCTTGGCGATTTTCAGAACCTTGCGCACCTTTTCAAGCGGCATGGCCAGCTTTTCGGCCAGCTCTTCCGGGGTCGGCTCGCGGCCGATCTCGTGCAGCATCTGGCGCGAGGTGCGAACGATCTTGTTGATCGTCTCGATCATGTGAACCGGAATACGGATCGTGCGTGCCTGGTCGGCGATCGAACGGGTGATCGCCTGCCTGATCCACCAGGTCGCATAGGTCGAGAACTTGTAACCACGGCGATATTCGAACTTGTCCACCGCCTTCATCAGGCCGATATTGCCTTCCTGAATGAGATCGAGGAACTGCAAACCGCGATTGGTGTATTTCTTGGCGATGGAGATCACGAGACGCAGGTTGGCCTCGACCATTTCCTTCTTGGCGATACGCGCTTCGCGCTCGCCCTTCTGCACCATGGAAACGATACGGCGGAATTCCGCGATGGAAATACCCGTTTCCGTCGAGAGATTCTGGATCTCCTGACGGATTTCGCGGATCGTGTTGCTTTCCTCGCGTGCGAATTCCTTCCAGCCGCGGGCGGCCAGATTGGCAATCGACTTCATCCAGTTCGGATCGAGTTCGGCACCGTGGTACTGCTCGAGGAAGCTATCACGCTTGACGCCATAGGATTCCGCAAGGCGCAGCAGCCGGCCTTCGTTCTGCATCAGACGCTTGGAAATGTCGTAGAGCTGCTCAACGAGGCTGTCGACACGGTTCTGGTTCAGCGACAGCGACTTCACAGCCGTGATCAACTGGTCCTTGAGATCCTTGTAGCGGCGCTCCTGACCGGAAGACAGGGTTCCCGTGCAGGCAAGGCGAGCCTCGACCTGCTGGTCCTGAAGCTTGCGCAGCTTCTTGTAGGTGTCGGCAATGGTGTCGAGCGTTTCCATGACCTGCGGGCGCAGTTCGGCTTCCATCGCGGCAAGCGAAAGGTTGGACTCGTCGTCGTCCTCTTCTTCCTCTTCCGGCGGAAGGCCATCGCCGCCCACGTCAGTCACATCCTCGTCACCCGTCGGCGCACGCAGCCTGCGGGTCTTTTCCTTCTCTTCGGCGGCCTTGCGGTCCGCTTCGATCTTTTCCGGGCTCTGGAACTGGGGGGCAGCCTTAGCTTCCGGGCCGGAATAGGTGGTTTCGAGATCGATGATCTCGCGCAGAAGCGTCGTGCCTTCGTTCAGTTCGTCGCGCCAGATGATCAGCGCCTGGAACGTCAACGGGCTTTCGCAAAGGCCCGAAATCATCGTTTCGCGGCCGGCCTCGATACGCTTGGCGATGGCGATTTCGCCTTCGCGCGACAGAAGCTCCACGGAACCCATTTCGCGCAGATACATGCGCACGGGATCGTCGGTGCGGTCGGTCGGTTCTTTCTTCTTTGCGGTCGCAAGTGCGGTGCCGCCGGAAGGTGCCAGTTCGCCGCCTTCGGACTCTTCGTTATCGGAATCGTCGCTTTCGGCTTCGCTCGGCGCTTCCTCGGCATCCTCGTCCTCGATAACGTTGATGCCCATATCGGACAACATCGCCATCGTGTCTTCGATCTGCTCGGACGTCACTTCTTCGGACGGCAGGACGGAATTCAACTCGTCCATCGTCACATAGCCGCGCTTCTTGGCGGCCTTGATCATCTTTTTGACCGCGTCATCCGAAAGATCGAGAAGCGGACCGTCCGTCGCACCGTCGCGTTCGTTTTCTGCTTCTTCGTTTTCTTTGACTTTGGTTGCCATCTATCTCGTCGCTTTCCCTGACGCTAACACCTGTTCCGCCGCATCGCCGTCCGCCTTGCGAGCATCCGGCTGATAACAGCGAATCACTGTCAGACACCTAACGGAGTGATCTTTAATTGCCGATTAACCACGGCAGCCTCAGGCAGAATGCAAAGACAGTGCACCCGGAAATGCTTGCTCATGCAATTTCTATCCGCCAAGGCTCATTCCACCTTACTATTCCTGAAATGGTGATTCCCGCTATTTCCCGCCCCGTCAAGCCTTTGAGGGCGAGACAGCCACGGAAACTCTTAAAAAAGGCCGCATTTTGCGAGTTATCACCAGACTACCCCCTATTTAGGACGCTTGCAGCAAAAGGCAACCCCACACGTCTTTCTATTCTTGGCCGCAGCCCTTAGCCGTGACCGACGGCCGGCCCCTTCACACGTCCGGACATGACCCCGAAACCGTCGATGATCGCTTCCTGATTTTCCATACGGCCGATTTCCAGCTGAACTTCGGCCAGCGCCCGCACCAGAAGTGTGCCGCGCTCGTTGTCCGTCGCCTCGCCGATTTCCCGCTCAAGTTCGCGTTTCTGCCAGAGCAGGGATTTCGTCCTTTTATGCAGGGAAAGCGCCTGCACATAGCCCTCACGCGCATCTTCCAGCGCCGCCTGTTCGGTGGCCGTCCACAGGCGCGCATTGCGCACCTGCTGGTCCATGGTTTTCAACAGCACCTCAAAACCCTGCTGCGACAGTCGCTCGATCAAGCCTGCCCGCGATATCTCCGCCGCACTTTCCGCCGCAAAAGTCAGCACCGTCGACCATAGGCGTTGCAGATCGCGGTTCTCGTAATCGATCGCGGCAATCTCGTCATATTCCTCGAGCAGCAGCTCGGGGTGATTGACGATGGTGATCGCAAGAACGCTTTCCCTGAGCGACGGTTTGGTCTGATAGCCCCTGACCAGACCGGATTGCGCCAGCCGGTCGGAAATATTGCTGGCCGGCGCGGCCATGGCCCCACCCCGTCCGGGAGCGTTCCGCTGGAACCCGCGACCGTTCCCGTTCCCCTGCCCGCCATCACGACGGAAATTTCCGCCCTGCGATCCACCCTGCTGAAAACGCGGCTGGAAGAAGGCGTTCAGCCTGTCGCGCATATCCTGCTGGTAAAAACGCCGTACCGCCTCGTCGCCGATCACGGCAACGATCTGCCGCAGGCGGCTTTCAAGCTGGGCACGCTTCTCCGGCGTGTCGAATGTAACCGATGAGGTCTCTCGGCTCCAAATCATCGCGGCCAGCGGCTTTGCCTCGGACAGCACCCGGTCGAACGGCGCACGCCCCTCCAGCCGCACGAGATCATCAGGGTCCTTGCCGTCAGGCAAAAGCGCAAAGCTGACGGAACGATCAGGCTTGATATGTGGCAAAGCGAGATCGGCCGCGCGGTTGGCGGCGCGAATGCCCGCACCGTCACCATCAAAGCAGAGAACCGGCTGCGGCGACATTTTCCACAACAGATCAAGCTGGCTTTCGGTCAGCGCCGTACCAAGCGGCGCCACCGCATTTTCGACACCCGCCTGATAGAGCGCGATGACATCCATATAACCTTCGACGGCGATGACAGTGCCGCTGGAAGCCTGCGAAGCACGCCGCGCGCGGGCGAAATTGTAGAGAACGTTGCCCTTGTGAAAAAGCTCTGTTTCGTTGGAGTTCAGATATTTGGCCACCGCATCCGCCGCCATGGCGCGGCCGCCGAAAGCGATCACCTTTTCGCGCGACGACAGGATCGGGAACATGATGCGGTCGCGGAACCGGTCATAGGAGACCGGCACGTTTTCATGCACCACCAGCCCGCAGGCTTCCATCTGTTCGCGCGCCACACCCTTGCTCGCCAGATGCTCCTTCAGCGCATTGCGGCTATCAGGCGCAAAACCGAGCCTGAACGTTTCGATGGTGCGCCCGGTCAGCCCGCGATCGCGCAGATAGGCCCGCGCCCGCGCGCCAAGCGCCGTCTGCAACTGGTCCTGAAAGAACAGCGTCGCCATTTCCATGACGTCCTGCAAGGACGTGCGCTCGCGTTCGCGCTTTTCCGCCTGAGGATCGGGCTGCGGCATGGAGATGCCGGCCATGTCGGCGATCTGCTGCACGGCTTCGGGAAAACTCAGGCCTTCAAGGTCGGTCAGAAACCGGAAATGATCGCCGGAAACGCCGCAACCGAAACAATGGTATCGCCCCTTGCGGTCCTCACAATGGAAACTTGGGCTTTTTTCGCCATGGAACGGGCAGCAGGCCCAATAATCGCCCCGCGGCGTATTGGTCTTCTTCTTATCCCAGGACACACGTCGGCCGATCACATCGGAGATGTTCACGCGGTCGCGTATCTCATCGAGAAAAGAATTGGAAAAGCGCATGGGTTACCTGTTCGAGGCCAGTCTTTCATATAAGCGCAGAAAGGCCTCAGCACCAAACCCTAAGAACCGCAATACCCGATATTCACAGGCCATGGCGCTAAAAATTGCGTCGCCACTGCCGCCCGCTTCGGGCAAATTTATGGCAGCGCAACATCACAAAGAATTATGTTTTTGTAATTTGAGCCGCCCGTCGCAGCGATATAAAACATATTTAAAGGCAGCGCTTGAGCATTCCCATAAAGCTGCTGACGCCCGCAGGCCCGTCCCCCGAAAAAAGCCTGCGCGTGACCGCATTTTGATCCGCCGAAATGCGCCTTCGTCGGCAGCAAAAAGGCAGGGTAGCCACGGCTACCCTGCCTTTACTTTTTCTGAACTGACGAAAACCTACTTCAGCAGATCCTTCACGACGCCGGAGGCTTTCGCGAAGTCGATCTGGCCGGGATAGCGTTCCTTGAGCGCATTCATGCACTTGCCCATGTCACGCAGGCCGGAGGCGCCGGTCTCGGTGATGACGGCCTGGCACAATTCGCGCACCTTCTCGGCCGGAATTTCTTCCGGCATGAATTCCTTGATGATGACGATTTCCTCGCGCTCCTGCGCGGCAAGCTCGGGACGGCTGGCACCCTCATAGATGCTGGCAGACTCTTCCCGCTGCTTCACCATCTTGGTCAGAATCTGCATGATATCTTCATCGCTGACGGGGTCCTTGCCCACGCCGCGATTGGCGATATCGCGATCCTTGATGGCCGCCTGGATGAGACGCACGGTTGATGTACGCCGGGCGTCACGAGCCTTCAGCGCGTCTTTCAAAGTATTAGCGAACGTGTCGCGCATCATTTCTTCTTCTCCTTGGGAAAGCGCATTCCGAGGCTTATCAACACGGAAACTTTCCACCTTATTTTTCGAAACGACATAACCGAGCAAACCCGCTCAAGCAAATCAAATGCATAAGCCCTTGAATGTGCGAAGGTTTAATTCCGCGTAAATCTTGAGCCTGCGGTTGACCGCTTAAGCAGCTTTCGTTATTTTCCGGCACCTGCACGAGATTTTAACGAAGGGTCGGAACGCGAGTTTTTCGCGCGTCCCTTTATGTCACGAAGCCTGCACAAAAAATGGCCCCTCTCCCCCTGCCTTTCAAGAGGCGGGGTGCGAAGCGGCAGAAACGGAACGAGATGACCGAGACAGCGCCCTGGACTACCCGCAAACCGACCGCAATGCTTGTTCTTGCCGATGGCACAGTGATCGAGGGAACAGGCATCGGCGCAACCGGCAAGGTACAGGCCGAAGTCTGCTTCAACACGGCGCTCACCGGTTACGAAGAAATCCTGACCGATCCTTCCTATCTCGGCCAGATCGTCACCTTCACCTTCCCGCACATCGGCAACGTCGGCACCAATGAGGAAGACATCGAAGACCTGACACCCGCCGCCCGTCGCGGCGCCGTCGGCGTCATCTTCAAGGCCGACATCACCGATCCTTCGAACTTCCGCGCCGCCAAGCATCTGGACGCCTGGCTGAAGGCCCGTGGCGTCATCGGCCTTTGCGGCATCGACACCCGCGCGCTGACGGCATGGATCCGCGAAAACGGCGCACCGAACGCTGTCATCGCCCATGACCCGAACGGCGTGTTCGACATCGAGGCGCTGAAGGTGGAAGCAAAGGCATGGAGCGGTCTCGTCGGCCTCGACCTCGCCATCGAAGCCACATCCGGCCAATCCTCCACCTGGACGGAAACGCCTTGGGTATGGAACGAGGGTTATGGCACGCTTAACGAAGCTGACGCCAAGTATCATGTCGTTTGCGTGGATTTCGGCGTCAAGCGCAACATCCTGCGCCTCTTCGCCGGTCTCGATTGCAAGGTGACCGTGGTTCCGGCCCAGACTTCAGCCGAAGACATTCTGGCGCTGAAGCCGGATGGCGTGTTCCTCTCCAACGGTCCCGGAGACCCGGCGGCTACCGGCGAATACGCCGTGCCGGTCATCCAGAACCTCATCGCAAGCGACCTGCCGATCTTCGGCATCTGCCTCGGCCACCAGATGCTCGGCCTTGCCGTCGGCGCCAAGACCGAGAAGATGCATCAGGGCCACCACGGCGCCAACCATCCGGTCAAGGACTTCACGACAGGCAAGGTGGAAATCGTGTCGATGAACCACGGCTTTGCGGTCGACGCCAAGTCGCTGCCTGACGGCGTCGAGGAAACCCATACGTCGCTGTTCGACGGCACCAATTGCGGCCTGCGCATCGTCGGCAAGCCGGTCTTCTCCGTCCAGCACCACCCGGAAGCATCGCCCGGCCCGCAGGACAGCCATTATCTCTTCCGCCGCTTCGTCAACCTGCTGCGCGAGAGACAAGGTGAGGCAGCGCTCGCCGAGCGCTGATACCTTCGGAAAATCAGGAAAGAAGATACGGCCCGCTTTTAGCGGGCCGTTTGCATTTCGCGCTTCACCAGAATGACGAACCGCACGGTCAGCAGGACGGCCGCCGTCGAAAGGCCGATTACGAAGCCGAACCAGACTCCGCGCCCACCAAAACCGAGCGGAAAGGCCATGGTCCAGGCGAGCGCCAGCCCGATCGGCCAATAGGAAATGAGCGCCAGCATCGCCGGGATGCGCGCATCCTTCAATCCGCGCAGCAAGCCTGCCGTCACAGCCTGAATGCCGTCGACCAGCTGGAAAATACCGGCAATCACCACCAGGCTGCTGGCATAGGCAAGCACTTCCGTGGCTTCCGGCAACTTTGCGTCAAGGAACCAGCTCGCCAGAAATTCCGGAACAGCCGCAAACAGGATGCCGCCGCAAATCGCAATGCCGCAGGCGATCGCGTAAATCATGATGGACGCGCGAATGAGGTTTTTGAAATCGCCCTGACCGCGCGCTATTCCCACACGAACGGTTGCGGCCTGCGACAGACCGAGCGGGATCATGAAGGCGATGGACGCAAGCTGTAATGCGATGCCGTGCGCCGCCAGCTGCACGGTGCCGATCTGGCCCATCAGAATCGAGGCGGCGGCAAACAGCGTCACTTCGGCAAGGATGGTGACGCTGATCGGCAGGCCGAGGCGCAGCACTTCGAAGAGCGCATGCCAGTCCGGCCGCCAGAAGCGCACGAACAGCTCATATTTCTTCGTTTCCTCACGCGTCTGCACATAAGCGACGATAAAGATGAAGCTGAAGGTGTTGACGATGACGGCGACGACGGCCGCGCCGTTCATGCCCATCACCGGCAAACCGAAATGACCGAATACCAGCGCATAGGCCATGATACCGTTCATCACCAGCATGATGATGGTGACATAAAGAATGATGCCCGCACGGCCGATGGCGCTGACAAGTCCGCGCAGCACGTAAAAAAGCAGCGCCGGCAACAGGCCGAACTTGGCAATGGCGAGATAGTGGCCGGTCAGTGCTGCGACATCGGGGTTTTGCCCGAGATAGACAAGAATGCGCTCCGCATTGAAGAAGATCGGCAGGGCGAGCAGCCAGTAGGCAATCGCCACCCACATGCCCATGCGCAGCGAGCGGCGGGCAGCCGTGGCATCCCCCTGCCCGTAGGCCTGCGCCACCATCGGCACCACGGCCACGGAAAATCCCGAGCCGAAAATGAAGACGACAAAGAAGAACTGCCCGGCCAGCACCATGGCCGCCAGCTTTTCCGCCCCCAGTTGGCCAACGATGACCATGTCAGTGGTATGGATGCCAAGCTGTGCGAGCTGCGCACCGATGAGTGGAATTCCGAGAGCAAGCGTAGCCTTGAAATGCGAAAACCACGACCCCGATCCGGAGGGAACGGTTCCTGCAACAACCGACGAAGACATTGTAATTCACCTGAATCTTGGCCGTTGCCCGCGAATTGCGCAACGGCAGCAGGTGATGAATAAAATATTCCCTTCCTGCACGCAACCTTTGCGGATCAATGATCAAAATTTACGCAGAACGGCAATGTTGGAGCCACATCGGCTGAAACGGCATGACAAAAAACAAATTTAGCCGAAGTTTACCATTTCACTTTACCCATTAGAATATCACGTAGTTCTTTCAAACCATAAGCTGCATGACGCAGAATATTCCCGCCATTGAGGCATGTCTTTCCCACCACTTTCCAAGATGAGCCGAATGGGCTCACCCGGATTCAAGGACGTGTAGCTTGCCCAAAAAAACCAATCTCATGACGCGCATTCTGTTTGCGGCGTCTTCACTTGTCGTTGCGGCCTTTGCCGGTTTTTCTTTCTACATCGACAGCCTTCAGCACCGGGTAACGACGGAAGCCGTGGCGGAAAATATCGATTCCTCCGGCAAGCAGGCCGCACAAAGCATCGCCAACTGGCTGAACGGCCGTGTCATGCTGACCGATACGGTGGCGAAGACACTCGCCAAGCTTCCCGATGACGACGCCAAGGTGCAGTTCCTGCAAAACGATGTGCTGACGGCACAGTTCATGTCCACCTATTTCGGCAATGCCGAAAGCGGCAGCTTCACAACTTTCCCTAAGACGCCGCTGCCGGAAGGTTATGACCCGCGCAAGCGCCCCTGGTATCAAGACGCGGTCAAGGCCGGCAAGCCGGTGCTGACAGAACCTTACAACGACGCATCGACAGGCGGCCTCGTCATCACCGCCGCCATTCCCGTTTCCATCAACGGCAAGCTCGCCGGCGTGACGGGTAGCGACTTCTCGCTGGCTTCATTGGTCGAGATGATCAAGGCGGTGGATGCCGGCACGGACGGATACGCTTTCCTCGTCAGCAAGGACGGCAAGATCCTCATCCATCCGGATGCGAAATTCGTCGACAAGCCGCTGACCGATCTTTTCAAGGTCAATACGCCGGCGATTTCCTCTGCGATTTCGCAAACCGAGATCGACGGCAAGGGCAAGATCACCAGCTTCATTCCGGTTGCCGGCCTGCCCTCGGTCGACTGGTATCTCGGTTTCGTCGTTGATTCCGACGTCGCCTACAGTGCGATCGGCCAGTTCCGGCTGGCGGCAACCATCGCCACGATCCTTGCCGCTGCAATCATGATCGGCCTGCTCGCAACCGTGCTTTCCCGCTTCATTGTCCGTCCCGTCACCCAGATGACATCAGCCATGGAAGGTCTGGCCGCCGGTAATCTCGATGTCGCCATTCCCGGCCAGGAACGCCGCGACCAGATCGGTTCGATGGCGGCGGCAGTTGCCGTTTTCAGATCGAACGCCATGGAACGCCTGCGTCTCGAAGGCGATGCCGAACAGAACCGCACGCTTTCCGAACAGGAGCGCAACGACCGCGAAAGACTGGTGGCGAAAGACGCAGCGGATATCCAGTTCGCGGTCGATCTCGCTTGCCAAGGGATTGGCGCATCTTTCGAACGGCGATCTCAATTACCGTATCGACACGCCATTCGTGACCCGCATCGACCGCCTGCGCGACGATTTCAACAATTCCGTCGCCAAGCTGAATGCCGCCTTGAGCAACGTTGGCCAGAATGCACGGGCAATCGATGCCGGTGCTGGAGAAATCCGCCAGTCCGCCGACGATCTGGCGCGGCGCACCGAGCAACAGGCCGCCTCCGTGGAGGAGACTGCGGCGGCACTTGAGGAAATCACCACGACGGTCAAGGATTCCGCCCGCCGTGCCGAGGAAGTGGGTCGTCTGGTGGAGCGCGCACGCAACAATGCCGAACAGTCGGGCGTCATCGTTGAAGATGCCGTTCGCGCCATGGAAGGCATCGAAAAATCGTCGTCGGAGATCGGCAACATCATCGGCGTGATCGACGAAATCGCTTTCCAGACCAACCTTCTGGCGCTCAACGCCGGTGTCGAAGCCGCCCGCGCCGGTGAAGCGGGCAAGGGTTTTGCCGTCGTCGCGCAGGAAGTGCGTGAACTGGCCCAGCGCTCCGCCAATGCGGCCAAAGCGATCAAGACGCTGATCAATGCCTCGACATCGCAGGTGCAATCCGGTGTCGATCTCGTCGGCAATGCCGGCAAGGCGCTGGAAACCATCGTCCGCGAAGTGCAGGAGATCAACCGCCATATCGACGCCATCGTGACGTCGTCGCGCGAACAGTCGACCGGCCTTCAGGAAATCAACACCGCCATCAACACCATCGATCAGGGCACGCAGCAGAATGCCGCCATGGTCGAGGAACAGACGGCGGCAAGCCACGGCCTTGCCTCGGAAGCGGCAGCGCTCAACGAGCTGCTCGCACAATTCCAGCTTGCCACGACAACACGGCGTCAGGCCGAATATGGGCGTGCTGCTTGATAGCAAGGACAGAGCTGGCCGGAGCGACCCGGCCATCTCTGCATCGGCCAGGTCTCTACACGCGCGACGTCATCCTCGGGTCAAGCCCGAGGATGACGGAGTAGAGGTTTCAGTCTCTCTCATGGCCGGATCGCTCCGGCCATTTTTCTTATCCACCCCTCGCAATCGAAAAACCCTGTTCACGCCACTGACACGATCCGCTAGAGCTTGATCGATCATGATTTGCGGAGGGATCTATGCTGGATTTGATTTGGCGCGGCATTGCCATGGGAGTGGGTGGCACCGTGTTTATGGATATATGGGCGATTGTGCTGCACCGGTTTTTCGGCCAATCCGCCCCGAACTGGGCGCCGGTCGGCCGCTGGTTCTGGCATGTGCCGAAGGGCAGGATATTTCACGACAGTATCGCGACGGCAGCGCCTTACGAGCATGAACTGGCGCTCGGCTGGGTCTCGCATTATGCCGTCGGCATTGCCTATGGCGTCCTTCTGGCGCTGGTGGTCCCGGCCGCTTGGTTTTCCAACCCGTCCTTCATTCAGCCATGGATCATCGGCATCGTCACCGTCGGCGCTGGTTGGTTCCTGTTGCAGCCTGGGCTTGGCATCGGCTGGGCGGCATCGAAGACGCCGAACCCCGCCAAGGTCCGCCTTCTCAACCTCGTTGCCCATACGGTCTTCGCGCTCGGCATGTACGCCGTGGCGCTGCTGATGCGCTAAATAAAAAAGGGGGCCTTTAAAGCCCCCTCGCCTGTCTCATTCTCAGATATTCGCCGAAAACGTATCGCAATCCGCGACACGGCCGTTCTGGTAGCCGCGCTTGAACCATTCCATGCGCTGCGCCGAGGTGCCGTGGTTGAAACTATCCGGCACCACGTAACCTTGGGTCTGCTTCTGCAGGGTATCGTCGCCGATCTGGTGGGCGGCGTTCAACGCTTCCTCCAGGTCGCCGGCGTCAAGAATGCCCTTCTGTTCGGTGAACTTGCCCCAGATGCCGGCATAACAATCCGCCTGAAGTTCGACACGCACCGACATCTTGTTGGCGTCCACCTGGCTCATGGACTGGCGGCGGCGGTTGAACTCCGGCAGGACGCCGGTCAGGTTCTGGATATGGTGACCCACCTCATGCGCAATCACATAAGCCTGCGCGAAATCGCCGGCCGCGCCGAAACGCTTGTCCAGTTCATTGAAGAAACTGGTGTCGAGATAGACTTTGCGGTCGCCGGGGCAATAGAACGGGCCGCTGGCAGCCGAGGCGTAACCGCAGGCGGACGATACCTGCCCGGAAAACAGCACCAGCGTCGGTTTTTCATAGGTCTGGCCGGCGGATTGGAAAATGCCGCTCCAGGTATCTTCGGTCTCGGCAAGCACAGTACGGACGAAAGCCGTCGTATCGTCAGACGATTGTCCCTGCGGCCGCGTGCCCGCCTGCTGGGTACCGGATTGCTGCGTGGTGCCGCCACCATCCAGTGAAATGTCACCGCCCGAAAGCAGCGTCAACGGGTTGATGCCGAGCACCCAGCTGATTGCGAGAATCAGCAGAAGACCGCCGATGCCGATGCCACCGCCGCGACGCCCGATCGGCACGCGCATTCCACCACGGGAAAAAGGATCGTTACCGGATGACCCCGGTCCCGCCGACATGCCGCGCCGGTCCTCGATATTGTCCGACTGGCGGCGCCCTCTCCATTCCATGCTTTTCTCCCCGCGAACGTAGCCTGAACAAGCTACCTTATAACGGCACTATAATACATCTTGTTCCGGAGGAAAGCTTGAGGAGAAAGCGCATTCGCTCAGGCAGTTCGCCGCCTTTGCCGCAGAACGGTCAGAAACAGCAGGGCAAATACGAGAACACCGGCGAAAAGCACCACAAAACCGGGGTTACCGTCACCGAAAGCAATCTCGTGCATGATGCGCCCCGGAACGAAGGTGAAACCACCGGCAATCACAATACCGCCGAGATAAACACTTTGCATGATGCGCATATGGCGCTTGATATTGCCTCGGCGCGCGAAATAGACCGATTGCAGACAGCCATATATGGTCAAAAGCGACAAAAGATGGATGGGGCTGAAACCGTAAAACACCCTCAATTCATGGATGAAGAAAGTCGAAACGGACGTCCCGATCATCAGCGCCACCCAGATCTTGCCGAGCAGCCGGTGAATGGCTGTCCCCTTGGGCCGCAGGAAAATGAAGGCGCCGAGAACGGCTGCTGGAATGACGGTGGCGACATGGAACTGCACGGCAAGCGGTGCATCTAACAAAGGCTGTAATGACATGGATGCTGTTTCGGCTCGGTTGAAATCGCCAGCAATTTCGGCAAAACATGCGCGCAGGAAAAACGGATTGGCGCCAACCGCAGGAAAACTTCGTGGATCACCCCTATTTGCAATCCACGCTTCGTGAAATGCACGCCACCCTGCAATCGCGCAGGCTGTGGCTGACATTTCTCGCCGTGCTGGCGATCTTCATCGTGACCGGGCCTTTCGGAACAAGTGAAACCATGAGTTTCGCCGACCGGCTGCTTTACTGGACAGTCATTCAGGCCGGTGCCTGGACAATCGCCATATCCTTTTCCATCCTCGCCAACACCATGCTTGCTGGCAGCATCGAAAATATGCTGACGCGCATGATGATCGGCTCTCTAACGGCAGCCCTGCCGATCGGGCTGCTGCTTACCATCACGAACCAGGTCTTTTCCGGCAAGGAAATGAGTTTCGCCTCCTTTCTGAAAAGCAGCCTGTCCACCCTGCCGCTCTGTGCGATCTTTTGCCTGCTGAGTTATCTCACCGCCTGCCAAACGCTCGAAACGGCAGCGGAGGCTGTTACGGACGCCAATGGAGATGCCGATCGTGCGGTGAAAAGCGCCGCGCCGCTGCTGGAGCGGTTGCCGCCGCAAAAGCGCGGCGAATTGCTGCGACTGTCGGTGCAGGATCATTATACCGAGGTGGTGACGACGCGAGGGCGTCAGCTGGTTCTGTTGCGTTTTGCCGATGCGATGAAGGAAATCGGCGATACGCAAGGCTTGCAGGTGCATCGCTCCCACTGGATTGCCGATGCCGACGTCGTCTCATTGCGTAAACAGGCGGGCCGTCTGCATGTCATGACAAGGGACGGTTCGGAAATCCCCGTCAGCCGCTCTCATAATATGGCGGTGCAGGCCCGTTTCGCCGCACATGCCCCTGCCCGTTAAGAGTTTCTGTCGATTCCGGAATTTATGGGGTTCCGTTCTCAAAAACATTTGCCTATAAGCCGCTTCTAGCCTGAAAACTTTGAATTGCGCGCCCCGGCCGGTGATCTTTCACCCTGGCTGGTGTTTTGCGCAACCAAAACGCGGAACGAGAGAGCCATGCCGAAGCGCCAAGATATCAAGTCCATCCTCATCATTGGCGCGGGACCGATCGTCATCGGTCAGGCATGTGAATTCGATTATTCCGGCACACAGGCCTGCAAGGCGCTGAAGGAAGAGGGTTACCGGGTCATCCTGGTCAACTCCAACCCGGCCACCATCATGACCGATCCGGGCCTTGCCGACGCAACCTACGTCGAGCCGATCACCCCGGAAGTCGTCGCCAAGATCATTGCCAAGGAGCGTCCGGACGCACTGCTGCCGACCATGGGCGGCCAGACGGCGCTCAACACCGCGCTTTCCTTGAAGCGCATGGGCGTTCTCGACCGCTACAATGTGGAAATGATCGGCGCGAAGCCCGAAGCCATCGACATGGCTGAAGACCGCGCCCTCTTCCGCGAAGCCATGGCCCGCATCGGCCTCGAAACGCCGAAGTCCATGCTCGCCAATGCGACCGAAATCAAGGACGCCGATCGCAAGAAGCACGAAGCCGCGCGTGCCGAACTCAAGGCGAAACTTTCCGGCGCGGAGCTGGACAAGGCGCTGGACGATCTGGAAAACCAGTGGAACCTCGGCGAGACCGACCGCAAGCAGCGTTACATGGCGCATGCTATTGCGATTGCCGCTCAGGCCATTGACCATGTCGGTCTGCCCGCCATCATCCGCCCGTCCTTCACGCTCGGCGGCACCGGCGGCGGCATTGCCTATAACCGCTCGGAATTCTTCGACATCGTCTCCGGCGGCCTCGACGCTTCGCCGACCACCGAAGTGCTGGTCGAAGAGTCTGTTCTCGGCTGGAAGGAATATGAGATGGAAGTGGTCCGCGACACCGCGGACAATTGCATCATCATCTGCTCCATCGAAAACATCGATCCGATGGGCGTCCACACGGGCGACTCGATCACGGTTGCGCCGGCGCTGACGCTGACCGACAAGGAATACCAGATCATGCGCAACGCCTCGATCGCGGTGCTGCGCGAGATCGGCGTTGAGACGGGCGGCTCGAACGTGCAGTTCGCCGTCAACCCGAAAGACGGCCGTCTCGTCGTCATCGAAATGAACCCGCGCGTATCGCGCTCGTCTGCTCTCGCCTCCAAGGCAACTGGCTTCCCCATCGCCAAGATCGCCGCCAAGCTCGCCATCGGTTATACGCTGGACGAACTGGAAAACGACATCACCGGCGGCGCAACGCCTGCCTCGTTCGAACCGTCCATCGACTACGTCGTCACCAAGATCCCGCGTTTCGCCTTCGAAAAGTTCCCCGGCGCCTCGCCTATCCTCACCACCGCCATGAAATCGGTCGGTGAAGTCATGGCCATCGGCCGCACCTTCGCAGAATCTCTGCAGAAGGCGCTGCGTGGCATGGAAACCGGCCTCACCGGTCTTGATGAAATCGAAATTCCTGGCTTCGAGGAAGGTGAAGGCTCCAAGAACGCCATCCGCGCCGCCATCGGCACGCCGACGCCGGATCGCCTGCGCATGGTCGCACAGGCCCTGCGCATGGGCATGACGGCGGAAGAAGTTCACGAAAACTCGAAGATCGACCCCTGGTTTATCGCCCAGTTCAAGGCCATCGTGGATATGGAAGCCCGTATCCGCGAGCAAGGCCTGCCACAGGACGCCGAAAACCTGCGCATGCTGAAGGCCATGGGCTTTTCAGACGCCCGCCTTGCAATTCTGACGGGCAAGCGCCCGAAGGAAGTGGCAGAGCTGCGTAACAGCCTCAACGTTCGCCCGGTCTTCAAGCGCATCGATACCTGCGCGGCCGAGTTCGCTTCGCCTACCGCCTATATGTATTCGACCTACGAAATTCCCTTCGTCGGTGCTGCCCGCTCTGAAGCGCAGGTTTCCGACCGCAAGAAGGTCGTCATCCTCGGCGGTGGTCCGAACCGTATCGGCCAGGGCATCGAGTTCGATTATTGCTGCTGCCATGCCGCCTTCGCGCTGAAGGATGCCGGCTTCGAAGCGATCATGATCAACTGCAACCCGGAAACGGTTTCAACCGACTACGACACCTCCGATCGCCTCTATTTCGAGCCGCTGACGGCCGAAGACGTGATCGAGATCATGCGCGCCGAGCAGGAACGCGGCGAGCTGGTCGGCGTCATCGTGCAGTTCGGTGGCCAGACTCCGCTGAAGCTTGCCGAAGCGCTGGAAAAGAACGGTATCCCGATCCTCGGCACCGCGCCTGACATGATCGACCTCGCTGAAGACCGCGACCGCTTCCAGAAGCTGCTGATGAAGCTCGATCTCGCCCAGCCGAACAACGGCATCGCCTACTCGGTTGAGCAGGCGCGTCTCGTCGCCTCCGAAATCGGCTTCCCGCTGGTCGTGCGTCCTTCCTACGTTCTGGGTGGCCGCGCCATGCAGATCATCCACTCGGAAGGCCAGCTCCAGACCTATCTGCTCGACACGGTTCCGGGCCTCGTACCTGAGGACATCAAGCAGCGTTACCCGAACGACAAGACCGGCCAGATCAACACTCTGCTCGGCAAGAACCCGCTGCTGTTCGACAGCTACCTGACCAACGCCGTCGAAGTCGACGTCGACGCGCTGTGCGACGGCGAAAGCGTCTTCGTCTCCGGCATCATGGAACACATCGAAGAAGCCGGTATCCACTCGGGCGACTCGGCCTGCTCGCTGCCTTCGCGTTCGCTGAGCAAGGAAACGCTCGACGAACTGGAACGCCAGACGACGGCTCTTGCCAAGGCGCTCAATGTCGGCGGCCTGATGAACGTTCAATATGCCATCAAGGACGGCACGATCTACGTTCTTGAAGTCAATCCGCGCGCTTCGCGTACCGTGCCTTTCGTCGCCAAGACCATCGGCGCGCCGATCGCCAAGATCGCCGCCCGCGTCATGGCCGGTGAGAAGCTCGATGCGGCAATTGCCGCTTATGGCGAGAAGCCCGATCCGCGCAATCTGAAGCACATCGCCGTCAAGGAAGCCGTGTTCCCCTTCGCGCGCTTCCCGGGCGTCGACATCCTGCTCGGACCGGAAATGCGCTCGACCGGCGAAGTCATCGGCCTCGACACGGACTTCGCGCTGGCCTTCGCCAAGAGCCAGCTCGGCGCGGGCGTTGACCTGCCGCGTTCCGGCACCGTTTTCGTCTCCGTGCGCGACGACGACAAGGACCGCGTATTGCCCGCCATCCGTATTCTGGTCGAGAGCGGCTTCAGGGTCCTGGCAACCGGCGGCACCCAGCGTTTCCTCGCTGAACAGGGCATCAATGCCGAGAAGATCAACAAGGTGCAGGAAGGCCGTCCGCATATCGAAGACGCCATCCGTAACCGTCAGGTCCAGCTCGTCATCAACACCACCGACAGCAACAAGGCGATTTCAGACTCGAAGTCGCTGCGCCGCGCAACGCTGATGCAGAAGGTGCCCTATTACACCACCATGGCCGGTGCGGAAGCAGCTGCGCTTGCCATCAAGGCGCTGAAGGCCGGCAATCTGGAAGTGAAGCCATTGCAGAGCTACTTCCAGTAAGCTCTGCCGAAGCGGGAAACATTCAGAGTTTTCCGGCACTGAAGATAATAAAAACGCCGCGGGTCACCATGCCCGTGGCGTTTTGTTTTACCTCGCGAAAGTCGGGGAATCTTAAGCGGCCAGCGCCTCACGCACGCAATTGCGGCCTTCCGTCTTGGCGCGGTAAAGGGCGCGATCCGCCATTTCCGCCAATGCCTGGAGGTCGCAGCGCATGTCGCCGCTGGTCGCGATGCCGATGCTAATCGTCACGCCGACACGCAAGCTGCCGCAATCGACCTCGGTTACCGACACCGCATCGCGAATGCGCTCGCCGATCATACCAGCTTTCTCAAGGCCCGCCCCCGGCAGGAAAATGATGAATTCCTCGCCGCCATAACGCGCCAGCACATCACCGCCGCGTATGCTGCCGCCGATTCGTTTCGCCACTTCCTGCAGAACGGTGTCGCCGACGGCGTGGCCGAAGCGATCGTTGATCGACTTGAAGTGATCGATATCGAGCAGCATCGCCGCATCGGCAGGATCAGGCACGGCGGGCATGGCCTGGAAAAAGAAGCGACGGTTCTTGACCCCCGTCAGCGGATCGGTGTTGGCAAGAAACAGCAATTTCCGCTCGGAACGCTCCGCCACCAGGATCATCACGAACAGGGCAATCGCAAAGTTCAATGTGATGATGAAGAAAAACGCATCGACGATATCGATGGTGGCATAACCGGGGAAAAGCATGCTTTTCACCACCAACAGCGATACCAGCCCGGAAATACCCGTGATGGCCGCAAGCGCCAATCGGGACAGGAGCGGCTCCCTGCGCCAGCCGGCAAAAAGAACGGCCGCCCCCCAATATAGGCCAGAGCCGCGCAGCCGTTAAACAGCGCCGCACGAAACGCATTGTTGTCAGCAACGTGTTGCGCCACGACAATCGCCAACACCGCGATCAGACAGATAACGGAGACAATGCGCCAGCCGGGCGCGCGTCCATCGCTTAGGCTTTTCAGACCGAGCCAGATCAGCGCATAACCAGCAATACCGAATATGACGCTGCCGAACTGCCAAAAGGCCGGCGAAACCATTCCCCATTCGCCATAACCCGCAAGCGTGGAGCCGATTGCCATGGCTGCAAAGCCCATCGCCAGAGCAACCGGGCCGGGCAAACTGCGATTTGTCAATTTCAGATAGATGAAACTCAACAGCCCAACGATGTAAGAACACTTTTGCATCAGTATGACTGTTGTAAGATCGAGTTCGCCAAACATAACGTGTCCACGCAATAGATAATTCCAAACGACTCAATTATGTTATTAAGTATAAAATTTCAATAAATTTCACGACTTGATAAATAGTAAATTATTATTTTAAGTAAAAAAATAAATAAACGATCATAAATGCACATAAAAAAGATACCCGACTAATATTGTGAATATCCCTGTTCTTTCCGAAGTGCGCTTTTTCCGCCCCCTTTCTCCCGCCTGTCGGGCAGAGGTGAGACCCCTCCGTGGAGCCCATGCCGCCAGATGCCGGAGAGTTGCGTTACGTCATTTCGCAGGGGGCACGACACATCGAATTTCGCCGCGTCGGAAAAAATCGCCAACCGTTGCCCTGATTGGTTTCCCCACGGAAATGTTCACTCTATGTCCACTTGAAAAATGTCAATCATGCCAGTTAAGCCAATGAATTCATGCGGAAATATGCTAGCCTCAAATTTGCTGGCATTTCGCTGTCGTCTTCTGATATAGTCGGCTCAGTTATGATTTTGGCATGGTTCCGGAGTTCCCCTCCGGAACCTGTTTCTTTTTGTGTCTGCAAGTAAAGCGACAGGACTGCGAAGGATAAAAAAATGGTAGAAAAAGTACCGATGACTCACGGTGGATTCATCAAGCTGCAGGAGGAGCTGCGCTTTCGCCAGCAGGAGGAGCGTCCCCGTATCATCGAGGCAATTGCGGAAGCGCGCGCCCATGGCGACCTTTCGGAAAATGCCGAGTACCACGCTGCCAAGGAAGCACAGAGCCACAATGAAGGCCGCATCACCGAACTCGAAGACCTGACCGCGCGCGCGGAAGTCATCGACCTTTCCAAGATGTCCGGTTCCAAGATCAAGTTCGGCGCCACCGTCAAGCTGATCGACGAAGATAGCGACGAGGAAAGAACCTACCAGATCGTTGGCGACCAGGAAGCCGACGTGAAGGCTGGCCGTATTTCCATTTCCTCGCCCATCGCCCGCGCCCTCATCGGCAAGGAAGTCGGCGACAGCATCGAAGTCAACGCACCGGGCGGTGCCAAGGGTTACGAGATTCTCGCCGTACAGTGGGGCTGATCGTCCTTTTAATGTAATGCGCCCCAACGGGCGCATTACTTTCTGACGTGTTGAACTGAACACCCTGCCTTAGCCGCAAAGACGGAAGCCCATCTTGCCCCACGCCAGTCTGAAAGATGTGCAGGTGCTTGCGCCGAACTTCAAGCGCAGGCTTTCCGGCGTCACCTCCACCATCGTTCAGCTTATTCCGGTGCAGAACCGGCTGGGTCAGAAGGTGGCGGTCATCGGGCCGGGCCTGCCGCAGCACCTGCCGCATGTGCGCTTCCGTGATCTGTGGCAGCTCTGGCAAGACGGCCCGCTCAGTGGCCCCCGCATCTGGCACGCCCGCCGCAATCTCGAAATGTTGCCGGGCATTCTCATGCGCGACGTGCTGCGCATGAAGGTCAAACTGCTGTTTACTTCGGCAGCGCAGAGGCGGCATTCCGCCTATACCCGCTTTCTGATTTCGAAGATGGATGCGGTTGTCGCGACAAACGGCCGCTCCGGCTCGTTTCTGCAAGTTCCCCACAGCGTCGTCATGCATGGCGTCGATACTGATCTGTTCCATCCTGGAAACGGTCCCGAGGACACGATCGCCTCGACCGGGTTGCCGGGGCAATATCTGATCGGCTGCTTCGGGCGGGTGCGTCACCAGAAGGGCACCGACCTCTTCGTGCGCGCCATGATCGAACTTCTGCCAGCCTACCCTGAATGGACGGCTGTCGTTTCCGGCCGCGTGACGGCGGAGCACAAGGCCTTCGCCGACAAGCTCATGGCTGATGTGACAGCCGCCGGTCTTTCGGACCGGATCGTGTTTCAGGGTGAAGTCGATGACATCAAGCCCTGGTACCGGCGGCTGACGCTCTATGTCGCGCCGTCGCGCAACGAGGGTTTCGGCCTGACACCACTGGAAGCCATGGCGTCTGACACGGCTGTCGTTGCCAGCAATGCCGGCGCCTATGAGGAAATGATCATCAAGGGCGAGACCGGCATGGTCGTTGAGGCCGGTGACTACACATCCCTGCGGGATGCGATAAAGCCCTATCTTGCCGATCCGGCTCTCGCCAAAGACCACGCCCGTGCCGGACTTGCGCATGTGCGCAAGGCATTTCCGCTGGAAAAAGAGGCGACAAGCCTCGGCGCAATCTATGACGGGTTGCGTCGCGGGTAACGCTCAGATTTCAACAAGACCGACGCGCTTGACCTGACGGATGGTGAGCATGGTGCGCACTGTGTCGACATTTTCGTCGGCCGTCAGAACCTCTATGACGAAATCCTGAAACTCGGTCAGGTTTCTGGCGATGCAATGCAGGAGGAAATCGCTTTCGCCTGATACCATCCATGCCTGCCGCACCAGTGACCATCCGCCCGTCGCCGCCGCGAAGGCTTTCAGATTGCTGTCCGACTGGCGCTTGAGGCCGACCATGCAGAAGGCGACGAGATCAAAACCGAGCTTCGGTGCGTTCAACATGGCGTGATAACCCTCGATCACACCCGCTTCCTCAAGCTTGCGGACGCGCCTCAGGCATGGCGGAGCAGAAATCCCGACCCGTTCGGCCAGTTCCACATTGGTCATGCGCCCGTCGCGCTGCAATTCGCGCAGGATTTTCAGATCGATGGCATCGAGTTCGACGCTGGTCACGGAGACGTTCCTCGTTAAGCTGGAGAACTTCCTTGTACTATTCGGTGCGGGATTCGCAACAATATGCCGCCGGCCGGTCACAAAATTGCGCGCGCATCCACAACTGCCTTGTTGGTAACGCAAGGCTGCCCTTGAATAAAGGCACTAGACAACCTTAAATACCTGCCAACGAAGGGGTTGTGGCCTGTCCGCCGTGCTACGGCTGGAAGGTCCGCTGCCGAAAGGCCCCGCTACCAAAAAAAGGAATGTTTCCATGTCTGCC
Organism: Rhizobium sp. AN73; assembly: GCF_030757975.1. Lineage (NCBI taxonomy): Bacteria > Pseudomonadati > Pseudomonadota > Alphaproteobacteria > Hyphomicrobiales > Rhizobiaceae > Rhizobium > Rhizobium sp. AN73. The sequence continues at coordinate 408,623 of NZ_JARWME010000002.1, read as the reverse complement.
CGCCATACCAAGGTATTGATCATTGGCTCTGGTCCCGCCGGTTATACGGCGGCGATCTACGCGGCCCGCGCAATGCTGAAACCCGTGCTGATTGCCGGCATGGAACAGGGCGGCCAGCTGATGATCACCACCGATGTCGAGAACTATCCGGGCTTCGCCGATCCGATCCAGGGCCCCTGGCTGATGGACCAGATGCTGAAGCAGGCGACGCATGTGGGTGCTGAAATCGTCAGCGACCTCGTGACCGAAGTTGAAACCAATGTACGGCCCTTCGTGGTCAGGACCGATTCCGGTCAGGTCTGGACCGCCGACACGCTGATCATCGCCACCGGTGCCAAGGCCAAGTGGCTCGGCATTGAAACCGAACAGCAATTTCAGGGCTTCGGCGTTTCGGCCTGCGCCACCTGCGATGGTTTCTTCTATCGCAACAAGGATGTGATCGTGGTCGGCGGCGGCAACTCCGCCGTGGAGGAAGCACTTTATCTTGCCCATATCGCCAAGTCGGTCACCGTCGTGCACCGCCGGGACAGCTTCCGCTCGGAAAAAATCCTTCAGGAACGGCTTTTTGCCAAGGAAAACGTCAAGATCCTGTGGAACACGGAAATCGCCGAAATCACCGGCGCTCCCGCGAAGCCGCCCATGCCACCCTCTGTCTCGGGTGTACGGCTGCGTGACACCAAGACCGGTGTGATCAGCGACACGCCCATCGACGGCGTCTTCGTCGCCATCGGCCACGCGCCGGCGGTTGAACTGTTCAAGGGCAAGGTGAAGCTCAAGGACAATGGCTACATGTGGACCGCACCCGATTCCACCGCAACCGACGTGGAAGGTATTTTCGCGGCCGGCGACGTCACCGACGACATTTACCGTCAGGCCATCACCGCCGCCGGTATGGGCTGTATGGCCGCCCTTGAAGCAGAACGGTACCTCACCGCGCAGCAGCCGCTTGCGGTAGCAGCCGAATAACCGAAAGGCAGGATAGGCATGGCAATGCCATTGGACTGGGATAAACTGCGCATATTTCATGCCGCAGCCGAAGCGGGGTCTTTTACCCACGCTGCCGACAAGCTGCATTTGTCCCAGTCGGCCATCAGCCGTCAGGTCAGCGCACTGGAACAGGATGTCGGCGTCAAGCTGTTTCATCGCCACGCCAGAGGTCTGATCCTCACCGAGCAGGGCGAGCTGCTGTATCGCACCGCCCATGACGTGCTGCTGAAGCTTGAAACCGTCAAGATGCAGCTGACCGAAACGACGGAGAAGCCGAGCGGCAAGCTGCGCGTGACGACGACCGTCGGTCTCGGTCAGGGCTGGCTGACGGACAAGGTGCAGGAATTCCTGCAACTCTATCCGGAAATGTCGATCCAGCTCATCCTCGACAATGAAGAGCTCGACGTGAACATGCGGCACGCCGATTGCGCCATCCGCCTGCGCCAGCCGCAACAGTCCGACCTTATCCAGCGCAAGCTGTTTACGGTGCACATGCACGTCTACGCGGCGCCCTCCTACATCAACCGCCATGGCGAGCCACAGTCGATCGAGGATCTGGACAACCACCGCATCATCTCTTTCGGTGAACCGGCGCCCAACTACCTGCTTGATGTCAACTGGCTGGAAAATGCGGGGCGCTCGTCGGACAACACCCGCATTCCGCATCTGCAGATCAACAGCCAGACCTCGATCAAACGCGCCTGCCTGCTGGGAATCGGTATCGCCTGTTTGCCGGATTACATCGTCGGGCGCGATCCGGGATTGATCCAGTTGTCGCTTGCCGCAGATATTCCCTCGTTCGATACCTACTTCTGCTACCCGGACGAGATGAAAAACGCTGCAAAACTCAAAGCCTTCCGCGACTTCGTTGTTGCCAAGGCGCGGAACTGGAACTTCTGACGTTTAAATAGTCGACGGTCGGGTATAGTTCTTTGAATTCAATATCTTGTACGATGATGTGTGAGAGGGGCGCGCAAGCGCCCCTCATCAGCATTGCACATAAATTATACCGGAAATATCTAGACCTGCATCGCACGCATGCCTGACCTGCACAAAAAAGAGTTGTTTCGTGCACAAAAAAGCACCATATCGCTCTCAGTTGATGCACACGGTGGCTTTTCCTCCCAGTTCCACCGCATCAGCTGTTCCCCTCTGGAGGTTTTTGACCTTCACACTTAAAGGGCCCTGGATTTATCCGGCGGCCCTCTTTTTTTACCCGCAAGAATTTTCTCCAATTTGGCGAAATATCGCATGATGCAACCTTGTTTTGCATTCTTGCCGCTCCCATATTTTAGTTAGCTGTCACGGTTGCCTATGCACGCGACAGCTGTTCCCCTCTGGAGGTTTTAACCTTCAAACTTATCAGGCCGCGGAGAAATCCAGCGGCCTTCTTTTTTGGAAGACGCTCCGCTCCCGCAGACAGGCCCTCACGGAGACGTGAATTGTATATCGGAATCCATCGATATAAACATCGGTCATGCCAGATATTAGAGAAGTCGAGATGAACCCGGAGGAAATCCTCAAAGCCCTTTCCCACCCCGCAAGGCTGAAGTTCCTTGAATGGCTGAAAAGCCCGGAAAGCCACTTCTGCCAAGACCATCCGCTCAGCATGGGCGTATGCGCCAACCAGTTCCAGATCAGCGGCCTGTCGCAATCGACGGTCTCGTCACATCTGGCGGTTTTGCAGGCGGCAGGCCTGATAAGGTCAAAGAAAGTCGGGCAATGGGTGTTTTTCGAACGCAACGAGGAAACCATCGACGCCTTCCGCAATTATCTGCAAGCCAATCTTTGAGCCTCCCAAGCTCGTTGACCGGGGCATCGGACCGAAAACCGTAAGGCGGTTCTCCCTCCGATGCCCAAGCACAAAAGAGAGCGCGCCAGCCGCGCAATTTCGCCAACCGACCAGAAAGTGAAGTCGCATGACCAGTCTTTTCGAACCGGCACAGGCCGGCGATATCGCACTCGCCAACCGTATCGTCATGGCTCCCCTCACCCGCAACCGCTCGCCGGGGGCAATTCCCAACAACCTCAACGCCACCTATTACGAGCAGCGCGCAACAGCCGGTCTCATCGTTACGGAAGGCACGCCGATTTCCCAGCAGGGTCAGGGTTATGCGGACGTTCCGGGCCTCTACAAGCATGAAGCGGTCGAGGGCTGGAAAAAGATCACCGACGGCGTGCATTCGGCGGGCGGCAAGATCGTCGCGCAGATATGGCATGTGGGGCGCATTTCCCACACCTCGCTGCAGCCCTATGGCGGCCAGCCGGTCGCGCCTTCCGCCATTACCGCCAAGTCGAAGACCTATATCATCAATGATGACGGCACCGGCGCCTTTGCGGAAACCTCCGAACCCCGCGCGCTGACCATCGACGACATTGGCCTCATCCTCGAAGACTACCGCACCGGCGCACGCGCCGCACTTGAGGCCGGTTTCGACGGCGTCGAAATCCATGCCGCCAACGGTTATCTGATCGAGCAGTTCCTGAAGTCCAGCACCAACCAGCGCACGGATGAATATGGCGGTTCAATCGAAAATCGCGCCCGTTTCCTGCTCGAAGTCGTCGACGCGGTTGCGGAAGAGATTGGCGCGGGCCGCACCGGCATCCGCCTTTCCCCTGTCACTCCTGCCAACGACATTTTCGAGGCCGATCCGCAACCGCTCTACAATTACGTGGCGGAAGAACTCGGCAAGCGGGGTCTCGCCTTCATCCATGTCGTTGAAGGTGCAACCGGTGGTCCACGCGACTTCAAGCAGGGCGACAAGCCCTTCGATTACGCAGCCTTCAAGGCCGCCTATCGCAACACCGGCGGCAAGGGCCTGTGGATCGCCAATAACGGTTATGACCGCGAAAGCGCCATCGAAGCCGTTGAAAGCGGCAAGGTCGATGCCGTGGCTTTCGGCAAGGCCTTCATCGCTAATCCAGATCTGGTGCGCCGCTTTAAGAACGATGCACCGTTGAACGAGCCGAACCAGCCGACCTTCTATGGTGGCGGCGCCGAAGGCTACACCGACTATCCGGCGCTTGGCTGATAGTTGATAGACCCAGAACGCCGCACTGCTCCACAGCGGTGCGGCGTTTTACTGTTTTAGGACAGGCTGCGCGCCTGCCGAGCGGCAAAATCGGAAAACGCGCCCATCACGAAGGCGTTGGGCACATGCAGCGCCTGCAGAAATCCATTGCCTGTTTCCCGGCCGATGCTCATCAGCGCCACCTGAAGGCAGTAGAGGGCCAGCAGCACCAGCGCTCGGCCAAGGTTCGGTCGCACATCTTCATAGCGCAGGGCGAAGACCACCAGCGACACGATGGGAACGGCGATGAAAATACCAAGCCCCTTGTGCAGCGAAAGCAGCGATCCGTCATAATAGATCGACAGTCCGGCCAGCACCACCTGCGCAAAAATCAGCACCGGCACGATTGCCGAAATCACCGCAAATATGCGCCGGCGGGACAATCCCTTCGCCGCCGTCGCCATCACACCCTGCCCCCGGCATCAGCCGGACGGTGAAGGCTCGCCGGTTGCTGCACCTCACCAAGACAACCGAGGCTCGCCAGTGTTGCCGATACCGCGACGTCGATCGGCGTTTGTGGTTCTTTTCCGAGAAAATCCGCAAGCTTGCGGTTGCTCATCCGGATCGGCATCTGCCAGAGGTATTTCATTTCCACGACTTCGCGGAACAGTGGAACGAACGGCGCGGCCAACCCTACGGCCAGCCACGACAGCCGCCGCCTCTTGACCGGATGGCCAACCACCCGTTCGATCGCGCCAATCAGTTGCAGCCCGTCGAAATCCCAGACACCCTCCATATGATAGACGGCGAACGTCTGAAGCTCGTCCGAGCGATCAAGCAGCCGCCCGATCGTCTCCGCGACGTCAGGCAGATAGGCCCATTGGTGCCCGGCATGAGGTGCCGCGGGATTCTGAACGCTGCGGACCGGCTTGCCGGGCCGCACCAGCATCTGCGAAAACCAGTTATTCTTCGCGTCCGGACCGAAGAAATCCCCGGCGCGGACGATCAGCACCGGCACGCCGCGCATCGACGCCATTTTCAGCCGCCGCTCCATTTCGACACGTAAGACGCCCTTGCGGGTAAACGGCTTTTGCGGACTGTCTTCGGTCAGGAGCGGAAAGGCATCCGATCCAAAATTATAGACGCTGCCCGGAAACACGATCCTCGCACCGCTGGCCTCGGCAGCGGCAATGGTGTTGTCGAGCATCGGCAGCACTTGGCTGTCCCAGTTGCGATATCCCGGAGGGTTGACGGCATGGACGATGAGCTTGGCGCCTTCTGCCGCCTTGACCACATCCTGTTGGTTCATGGCATCGCCGGTGACGCGCTCGACGCCATCGGTTGCATCAGCCGCTGCTGTCTGGCGCGTCATCGCCCTCACCCGCCAGCCGCGCTGCAGCAGCATCTTCGAGACGTGGATGCCGACACCGCCATTGGCCCCAACGATCAGGGCCAGGGGCTTGTCATTCTCTGCTGTATTTGCGTGGTTTTCATATATCATCGCGATTACTCCTTCTTCTAGGCTGGAGTATCGACCCATCCGGCGATATACGAAATTATCGAAATGAGTGGAGCCGCTATACAAAATCTTATGATCAGAAGCCGCGATGTCAGCTGGGATTTTTACCGCACCTTCCTCAGCGTGCTGCGCGATGGTTCGCTTTCCGCCGCCGCCCGCGAACTCGGCATTACCCAGCCGACGGCTGGCCGCCACATCGGCGCGCTGGAGGAGGCTGTGGGCTTCCCGCTGTTCATCCGCTCGCCGCATGGGCTGATGCCGACGGAAGCGGCCCTTGCGCTCCGGCCCTATGCGGAAAATCTGGCAGCGACTGCGGCGGCCCTCATGCGGGCGGCCTCCGGCGAAGTCGGCAAGATCGAAGGTACCGTACGCATCAGCGCATCTGACATCATCGGTGTGGAAATGCTGCCGCCGATCATTACGGCCATGCAGGAGATTCACCCCCGGCTTGAAATCGAGCTTTCGCTCTCCGATACGCTGGAAGACCTTCTACGGCGCGAGGCCGATATCGCCATTCGCATGACCGAACCCCAGCAAGATGCGATCGTCATGCGCTATATCGGCAATTTCCGTCTGGGATTTCATGCGACGCGCGACTATCTGGCGAAAGCCGGCACTCCGAAAACCATGAGCGACCTCGACTATCACCGTCTCGTCGGCTTCGACCGCAAGACGCCTTTCATTCGCGCCGCCGTGCAGCGCATGCGCTCTATCGATCCGGAAATACCCGATACGGAAGAAATTTCCTTCGCGATCCGCGCCGACAGCAATCTCGCCCAGCTTGCCATGATCCGCGCCAGCGCGGGTATCGGCGTCTGCCAGATCGGCCTGGCGCGCAAGGATCCCCGGCTTGTCCAGGTCCTTCCGAAAATCGACATTCCGCTACACACCTGGGTCGCGATGCATGAAAATCTCAAGACCTCGCCGCGATGCCGTGCCGTGTTCAGCGCCCTTGTCGAAGGCCTCAAGGCCCATCTCAAGGAAACCGATCCGGGCGCCCCGCCGCAACGACGCTAACGCTGTTACCGCATCGACGCCGCGCGACCTTGTATCCGCACCTGCATAAAACAAACCGGCAAAGCATGGAGGATGATGCCGTTTTCGCCGGAAATGCTCAGGTCTTTCATCAGAACGGTCTGGCGGGGGGAGCGACCTTGTCGACCACTTCCGCTTCCGGCCGGTCACCGCCCTGGCTGTATTCCTCATGCCATTGGCCGCGCTCGTCCTGATAGCTGATTTCCTCGTCATCGCCGCCCACCTGCTGTTCGGCAGCAACGATGCGCGCGGCCTCGACGGCATCGGTATAGGACGGGAATGTTTCGGAATAAGCGCCGTTCATGCGGTAGGCGAAGCCCCCGTCATGTTCAACGATTTCATATACCACTTTGGTCATGCATGTTCCTCCTGCTTCAGTAGGTGACATGGCAACCACAACCGCGCTTCAAGCATTGCACCCGACAGGGACACCGCGGCACGAGCAGCATGTCCAGAAGACATCACTATCCTACCAAAAGCACTCAAGCGCAAATCCTGCTTGATTTGAAGGACGATACGTCACAGCCTCACACTCTCAGGGGAAGGGAAATCTATGGTGGGCTCTATTCTGAAACAGGAGCGCATGCTGCTTCTGGCCATACCGGCGGCAATCGTCGCCTATATGGCCGAACATGCGGTATTCGAGGCTGGCAAAACGGCATCGCTCATTGCCGCGATCGCTCTGATAGGGATGATCATTCTGGTCTCGGTGCGGGTTGCGCATCACGCCGAAATCCTCGCCGCCAAGGTCGGCGATCCCTATGGCACGATGATACTGACGCTGTCGGCAGTCGCGGTGGAAGTGCTGATCCTTGCCATCATCATGAGCGAATCCAGCTCACCGACTTTGGTGCGCGACACGATCTATTCCGCCGTGATGATCGACATCAACGGCATTCTGGGCCTGGCCGCCCTGCTCGGCGGTCTTCGCCATGGCGAGCAGCCCTATAATGACGATTCCGGCAAGACCTACGGCGTGATGATCCTGACCGCCATGGGCATCTCGATGATCGTGCCGGAATTCATTCCCGATCAAAGCTGGCACGTCTACTCCGTCTTCACCATCGTCGCCATGATTGCGCTGTATGCCCTGTTCCTCAAAATGCAGGTTGGCCCGCACAGCTATTTCTTCAGCTACGCCTATCCGCGCAAGGCGCATCCGGGCGGGCAATCATCGGAGAGCCACGCGGAGGAGGAGGATGAAGGCAGCGTGCCGCTCTCCATCGGCCTCATCATCGCCGGCGTCGTGCTGATCGGTGTGCTGGCGGAATTCATGGCGGCCTTCTTAAGCGAGAGCCTCGAGGGCACGAGCGCGCCACCCGCCCTGATGGCCGTCGTGGTCGCGACGATCTCGGCATCGCCGGAAATCCTCACCGCGCTCCGGTCCGCACTGCGCAACCGCATGCAGGCCGTGGTCAATATCGCCATGGGCGCATCGCTCTCGACGGTGATCCTGACCGTTCCTGTGATGGAGGGCATCGCGCTTTATACCGGCCAGCCATTTATCATGGCGATGACGCCGGTTCAGACCGTCATGGTCTTCATCACCCTCATTGCCGCCGCCATCAATCTCAATGACGGCGAAACCAACGCAATCGAGGGGATGACGCATTTCATCCTCTTCGCCACGTTCATCATGCTGCTGTTTCTCGGGCTTTAAAACGGGCGTCGCGCTTTCAAGCATCTGACAAGGCGTAGAAACCTCTCCTCCGTCATCCTCGGGTCAAACCCGAGGATCCATCGCTCCGGGTTGTGGGTCCTCGGGTCAAGCCCGAGGATGACGTCGAGTGGCGGAGAGCTCCCCAAACAAAAAAAGCCCGGCATTGCTGCCGGGCTTTCTTCAATATCGTATCAGCCGATCAGCCGATTAGCGGCAATCTGCGCAGAAGCGCTGGATGCGCTTGCAGGCTTCTTCAAGCAGCTCTTCCGACGTGGCGTAGGAAATGCGGAAGTTCGGGCCGAGGCCGAAAGCCGATCCCTGCACGACGGCAACGCCTTCGGCTTCGAGAAGCTCGGAGACGAAATCCACATCCGACTCGATGACCTTGCCCGACGGCGCGGTCTTGCCGATCATACCGGCGCAGGACGGATAGACGTAGAACGCGCCTTCCGGAGCCGGGCAATTGATGCCCTTTGCCTGGTTGAGCATGGAGACGACGAGATCACGACGACCTTCGAAAATCTTCTTGTTGGTCGGAATGAAATCCTGCGTGCCGTTCAGGGCTTCGACAGCCGCCCATTGCGCGATCGAGCTGGCGCCGGAGGTCTGCTGGCCCTGGATCATGTCCATGGCCTTGATGAGCGGCAGCGGGCCGGCCGCATAGCCGATACGCCAGCCGGTCATGGCATAAGCCTTGGAGACGCCGTTCATCGTCAGCGTGCGGTCGTAGAGCGAAGGCTCTACCTCGACCGGGGTGACGAATTTGAAGTCGCCGTAAGTCAGGTGCTCGTACATGTCGTCCGTCAGAACCCACACATGCGGATGCTTGACGAGAACGTCGGTCAGCGCCTTCAGCTCGTCATGGGAATAGGCAGCACCCGACGGGTTGGAAGGCGAGTTGAAAACGAACCACTTGGTCTTCGGCGTGATCGCCTTTTCAAGCGCTTCCGGCTTCAGCTTGAAATTGTCTTCCAGCGTGGCGTCGACGAATACAGGCGTACCGCCGCAGATCGCCACCATTTCCGGATAGCTGACCCAGTAGGGTGCCAGAATGACGACTTCGTCACCCGGGTTAAGGGTGGCCATGAAGGCGTTGAAAAGGATCTGCTTGCCGCCGGTGCCGACGATGGTCTGCTCCGGCTTGTAGTCCAGGCCGTTTTCGCGCTTGAACTTGTCGGCGATCGCCTTGCGCAGTTCCGGAATACCGGAAACGGGCGTGTACTTCGTTTCGCCGCGCTTGATGGCGTCAATGGCGGCTTCCTTGATGTTTTCGGGCGTATCGAAATCCGGCTCGCCGGCGCCAAGGCTGATCACATCGCGGCCCTTCGCTTTAAGCTCACGGGCTTTCTGGGTAACAGCGATGGTGGCGGATGGCTTTACGCGGGAGAGAATGTCGGCAAGGAAGGCCATTTTTAATCGGTCCTGTTGTGGTTGACATCGGCAGAGGCTGGAAATCTTGTCTTCTGCGGCATTTTCTATGTCGAAAGACAGGCGCTCTTTCAAGGTCAAAAGCAGCATATGTGACACGCAGAAGAATTTAAACCTTCCTTAACCCGGAAGTAACGCTTGATAGGCTAAAATCGCCAGCTAGAGGTCGTGTCTCTATAGCTGGTTGAAAAATGGCGCCCAAAAGCATCTTTTCCAGTCTTGTCCGCGAGGTCGATGGCACATGGTCCACGGCCTATGGCACCTTCAACTTGAAATCCGCCCTGCAGCCCATCTTTCGCCGAACGATGAACGGCGCCCTCGACATCGATTCCTTCGAGGGTCTGGTGCGTCCCCATCGCAACGGCGAGCCGGTGACGCCGGGTGAGTTTTTCTCGCTGGTGGCGCCTGAAGATATCGAGAATATCGACAGCATCCTGCGCACCATCCACATCCTCAATACCGGCAGGCTCAATCGTTCCCGCGCCCGCATCTTCGTCAACTTCCATCCGGGCCTGTTCCAGACCCCGGCCAAGATGCGGCAGGAGGTGGAGCGCATGCGCCTCACCGCCCACGAGGCCGGCATGACGGCAGACCGCATCGTCTGCGAAATCTCCGAGAAAAAAGCCTCCGACACGCAGATGGTCGCAGACTTCGCCTATCATATGCACGACATCGGCTTCCGCGTGGCGCTGGACGATTACGGCGCTGGCGATTCCGACATCGACCGGGTGAAACTCATCAAGCCGGACTATGTGAAATTTGAGGCAGGCTGGGTGCGCGATTTCATGCAGAATTCGGCCGGCGCCGCCCTTCTGCGTGTCATCGTCAGCCAGTTTCGTGACGACGGAATAGAGCCTGTGTTCGAAGGGTTGGAAACCGGCTGGCAGGTGGATCTCTGCGAGGAACTCGGCGTCCTGCTGATGCAGGGTTACGCACTGGCAAAACCCGAACTCGCTCCGACAAGTTTTGACACACGCTTTCCCGAACTCGGCAGCGGATATTTTTCCCCTTCCCCAAGGTCGGACAGGGGCGGTGCGGCACCGGCATTTATGCGGGAAGAACGCCCCGCTGAACCGCATACCCCACGCCAGACCCGGACCTTCGGAAAACGCGGCCTCTGACACCATTTGCAGCAAAACAGGCCCGTAATCGGCCTTGCCACGATATTGCCGCAATAAATACCGCGGAACGCCTGAATTCGGTCTCCAAGCCGTCCATTTCGAAGCCTCTTTTATCCTTTCAGAACAGGGACAAGAGGCGATCGCCATGTTTACCAACGACAGGACATCGGTTGAAAGGTTAAGGGCGCAGAGAACGCTGTTTTCCCTCTGGATGGCGGTCGCGGCTTTTCTCGTCGTCGTCACCATGGCCGCCGGGATCGCGACCTCGGCCAACGCGGCCCCGCAAGTGATCGACACCCTGCACACCTCCTCCATTCCGCAGGTGACGGCTACCTCGCACGCGGGCGGCCACCTGTGGCTCATCATCTTTTCGGCCGCCGCCTTCATCAGCCTCGGCGTAGGCGGCCTCACACTCACCCGGCAAAGCCTGAAGGACGAAGCCCGCCGCTACAAGTGAACCGCCCTCTCCTCGACTTGCGACATTGGCATGTTGCTGCTAAAGCACCCGGGAAACCGTCAGAACGACGTTTCAAAAATCCCCGAAATACCAAGGCCGTGATGGAATGATCTTCCGGCCCCTGCTGTGCTGGTGCCATCAATGACGCGTATTCAGGCCAACATGCTGCTTCTGCTCGCTGCAGCAATCTGGGGAGGCGGCTTCGTCGCACAATCCTCCGCCATGGCCTCGATCGGCCCGTTCTGGTTCGTCGGCCTGCGTTTCGCCATTGCCGCCATCGCCGTGCTGCCATTCGCCCTGATGGAAACCCGCTCGCAAAAGTCGCCGCCGCGTCGCAGGGAAATCGGTGGCTTCATTCTCGTCGGCCTCGCCCTGTTCGGCGGCGCCACCACCCAGCAGGTCGGGCTTTTGACCACGACCGTCACCAATTCCAGCTTCCTGACGGGGCTTTACGTCATCTTCGTGCCTGTCATCGCCGTCGTCCTTTACCGGCGCCATCCCCACTGGATCGTCTGGCCCTGCGCCCTGATGATGCTGGGCGGCATATTCCTGCTTTCAGGCGGCGCATTCGAGACACTGACGCAGGGCGATATTCTCAGCATCATCTGCGCCTTCTTCTGGGCGATCCAGATCACGCTGGCGGGACGTTTCGTCTCCGAAAGCGGGCGGCCGCTGGCGCTCTCCTGCACTCAGTTCGCGACCTGCTCTCTCCTTAGTTGCATGATCGGCCTTGCGGTCGAACCCATCAGCATGGCTTCCATAGAGGGGTCACTGGCGGAAATACTCTATGTCGGCCTCGTTTCCTCCGGCCTCGCCTTCGTGCTGCAGGTCGTGGCCCAGCGTTACACGACGGCGCCGCAGGCCGCGATATTCCTGTCATCGGAAGCGCTTTTCGGTGCTTTGCTCGCCTCGGTTTTCCTGAAGGAAACCATTTCCAATGCCGGTTATATCGGCTGCGTGATCATTTTCGTCGCCATATTGATCGTCGAACTGGTGCCGGAACTGACACGCAAACGGCAAAAAACCATTGCCGGAACGACCTGACGCCAAAAGAACGGATTTTTCTCTTTCGGTGAAAAATCGCGCCTCCGCATTCAAAATTTTGCCCGGAAAATCGAGCGCAACCGGCAATTATTTCATCAATTATCGAATATGCAGAAAAATTGTGCGATTGCGCGCAAGAATTCTACCGCAGGTTTTTATCTGACAAAAAGCCCGTGAAAACTTTTGCTTGCCAATTTTCGATAAACGCAGCAATCTACCGCGGTTCGGGCAATTTGCGAGCATGGGAAGGCCTATAAATTTGCGCACTGGGGACGCTATAAACCTCGGGCGGTGGGACGAAAAACGTTGGATGAGAACGCCATTACTTCCCGCTGTGAAGGTCCTTTTTCTCAATAGTCAAGAACTGCCTGCCAACGCCCTCGCGGGGCAAAACTGTAATGCTGCCTGTAGCTGAACGCGGGCAGAGCGAAAAGGACCTGATGCATGGCCGAAACTGGCACCGTAAAATTCTTCAACACAGACAAAGGCTTCGGCTTCATCAAGCCAGACAATGGTGGCGCTGATATCTTTGTTCACATCTCTGCCGTACAGGCTTCTGGCCTGTCCGGACTTTCAGAAAATCAGAAAGTGAGCTTCGACACGGAACCGGATCGTCGCGGCAAGGGCCCGAAGGCAGTCAATCTGCAGATTGCTGGCTAACCCTAAAACGGCTTTCATTTCTAGTTGAAGCCCGGCAGGAATGCCGGGTTTTTTTGTGCCCGTCCAGTGCGTGTCAATATGGACCGTAAACTCAGATTCCCTTGAGATAAGGGTTGGTGCGCCGCTCCTCGCCAAGCCGCCCGCCGGGGCCATGGCCGCAGATAAAACCGACATCATCGCCGAGCGGCAGCAGCTTGTCGCGAATGGACGCCATCAATTGCTCGTGGTTTCCACCGGGCAGATCCGTGCGCCCGACCGATCCCGCAAACAGCACGTCGCCGACATGGGCAAATTGCTGGTCGCGATTGTAATAGATGACATGGCCGGGGGCGTGGCCCGGGCAATGATAGACCTCGAACACATGGTCCCCGAAGGAAACCTTGTCGCCCTCGTTCAGCCATCTGTCCGGCAAAACGTTCTGAAGACCGCTGATGCCGTATTTCTCGGCCTGCGTCTCGATCCTCTCGAGCAGCGGGCGGTCATCCTCATGCGGGCCGATCACCGGCAAAGAGAGTTTTTCGCGCAATTCCTTGGCGCCACCGGCATGGTCGAGATGGCCGTGTGTCAGCCAGATTTCCTTGAGCGTGATGCCGTTTTCAGCAACCACCTGAAGAATGACATCCACATCCCCGCCGGGATCGACAACGACGCCTTCTTTCGTGTCCTCATCAAAGAGAATGGTGCAATTCTGCTCGAACGGCGTGACCGGAATAATGCCCGCCTGCAACTTTCCCATATGCCGTAACTCCTGCCTGACAAATCCCGTCTGCTATAACCTGCGACAGGTTCCCGCACAATGGCGATGGAAAAGAGGTCGATTTTTGATCGCCCTAACCAGCCTAAAAACAACATCATATTCAATTAGATAACGGAATTACCGCAGCCAAAAACGAGGGGTTTCCGCGAAAAATGTGGAACGCCGTGGTGGTTGCTACGTTTTAGCTCCAGTCTTGAAAGGAGTGAGACACATGGACAAGACGCTTAAAATGCTCATGGCTGGCGGTGCTTTCGCACTGATGGCCGGTTTTGCAAACGCCGCCATGGTCGCCACCACCGCATCGGACGTTTCCGTTCGTTCAGGCCCCGGTGAAGACTATCCCGAAGTCGGACTTGCCACCCGTGGAAGCAATGCGGTTCTCGATGGCTGCATGGAAGACAGCAGCTGGTGCCGCATCCAGGTCAACGGCCTGAACGGCTGGGCGCATGCCGATTATCTGAATGTCCTGTATGAGGGCTCTCCGGTCATTCTCGAACAACGTCGCACGGAACTCAGCGTCCCGATCGTGACCTATGAAAAGACCTCGAGTGTACAGGCCGAACCCAATCCTGGCGACCCCAACCTCGGCCGCGTCGGTGATATCGACGCGATAACCCCGCCCGAAACGGTCATCACCTATATCGACGAGCATCCCGCAGGTACCGTCACCTTCGATGGCGACGTGGTTGTCGGCAGCACCCTGCCCTCCGATACGCGACTGGTCGAAGTTCCCAACTACCAGTATCGCTACGTACGGGTGAACGACGTGCCGGTTCTGGTCGAACCATCGACGCACCGGATCGTCTACGTCTATCAGTAAACACAACCGGCACTCTCAAGGCCGGATCGATGATGACGGCATGAAACGAATGAAGAGCGCGGGCTTTCCGCGCTCTTTTCTATTTGCGGTAAAGGCCACTCAGGATTCCAGTTGCACCGGCACCCGCAGCATATTATCCACCGCAACAGAAAATGATCAGCGGCATTCTCCCGAGCGGACGCATTTTCGGCTATGTTTACAGAATATTGGCGCATCGACGTATGTCAGCCGCAGAATATGAAGGAACCGCAGTGCCACCGCAATCGCTCAAAACCGCAGCCGCCAGGCAGATACCGGCACTCCCGAAGGTTGACGACGGCAAGATCGACTTCGATACGATCGAGGCGCTGTTCTTCGCCTATCGCGATTTCGTCTCCGATCCCGATGTCATTTTGTCAAAGCTGGAATATGGCCGGGCGCACCACCGGGTGGTCTATTTTGTCAGCCGGCAGCCCGGCATGACGGTGGCGGATTTGCTCGATACCCTGCAGATCACCAAACAGAGCCTTGCCCGCGTGCTCAAGCAATTGATCGACGATGGTTATATCCGCCAGATGGCAGGCCCCGAAGACCGCCGCCAGCGCAGGCTCTATCCGACACTGACGGGCCGCGAACTGGCGCTGGCGCTGAGCGAGCCGCAATCGCGGCGGATCGACCGCGCGCTGGAAGGGCTTGGCCCCGATGCCCGCGCCTGCGTTCGCAAGTTTCTGGCGCAGATGCGAAGCCCGGCACCGGGGGAAGGCGAGTGACGATGGCCACGGCAACGACAAAACTCCCCCCGCGGACGACGATGCCGCCCACCTGCTGATCGTTGATGACGATGCCCGCATCCGCAATCTCCTGCAACGCTTTCTGGGCGACAAGGGATACCGCATCACTGTCGCAGCGGATGCGGCCGAAGCCCGGCGCAAGATGATCGGCATCCGTTTCGACCTCCTCATTCTCGACGTGATGATGCCGGGAGAAAACGGGCTTTCGCTCACCCGCTCGCTCAATGAGAACAAATCCGTGCCGGTCATTCTCCTGACCGCCCGCTCGGAAGCGGATTCCCGCATTGCCGGGCTGGAAGCCGGCGCGGATGACTATCTCGCCAAGCCGTTTGATCCGCGCGAGCTTGTCCTGCGCATCAACAACATCCTGCGGCGCAACACCTCGCCCGATACGCCCAAGATCGAACAGATCATGTTCGGCCCCTACAGCTTCTCAATCCCCAAGAAGGAATTGCGGCGCGGCCCTGAAACGATCCGCCTGACGGATCGCGAACAGGAGATCATGCTGCTTTTTGCGCTGCGCGCCGGCGACACCATTCCACGGCACGAGCTGGTCGAAGCGGAATCGGAAGTGGGCGAAAGAACCATCGACGTGCAGATCAACCGCCTTCGCCGCAAGATCGAGGACGATCCTGCCAACCCGGTCTATCTGCAAACGGTACGCGGCATCGGTTACCGCCTGAGCGTGGATTGACAAGGACAAACGAAAGGCGGGCGCACAGCCATGGCGAGCCTCGATTTTCTCAGTACGGTCAGGAATAGCGGCATAGCGAAGGGCTGGCGCACGTTCACCAGATGGCTGCGCCACTGGCTGCCCACCGGGCTTTACACGCGTTCGCTGCTCATCATCATCCTGCCGATGATCCTGCTTCAGGCCGTGGTCGCCGCCGTCTTCATGGAGCGGCACTGGCAGCTGGTGACGGAACGTCTCTCCTCCGCCGTAACGCGTGACATCGCCGCGATCATCGAGCTTCTGCAAACCGATGAGGAGGAAGACGACTATCAGCGCGTCATCCGCATCGCTCGCGAGAAGCTGGGTCTCAGCATCTACATCGAACCGAAGGCGGATCTGCCGGCCCCGAGACCCGAACCCCTGTTTTCCATTCTGGACACGATCCTCGCCAATCAGCTGACCCAGCAGATCGGCCGGCCATTCTGGATCGATACCTATGGCAATGGTTCGCTGGTCGAAATCCGTGTCCAGCTTGAGGACAAGACGCTGCGCGTCTTTACCAGCCGCAGCGCGGCCTATGCCTCCAACACCCATATCTTCCTCGTCTGGATGGTCGGCGCATCGCTGGTTCTGCTCACGATCTCGATCCTGTTCCTGCGCGGGCAGATCAAGCCCATCGAGGCACTTGCCAAGGCAGCCGAGGATTTCGGCAAGGGTCAGAAGATCCGCCCCTATTCCCCACGCGGCGCGGACGAGGTGCGGCGGGCGGGCCTTGCCTTCATATTGATGCGTGAACGCATCGAGCGGCAGATGGAACAGCGCACCGCCATGCTGAATGGCGTCAGCCACGACCTGCGCACCATCCTCACCCGCTTCAAGCTGCAACTGGCTCTGGCGGGCGACAATCCGGACCTCGAAGGGTTGGATAAGGATGTCGAGGACATGCAGTCGATGCTGGAGGCCTATCTCACCTTCGCCCGCACCGATGTCGAGGAGGATGTCGGCACGCTGGAGCTTCCGGACCTTCTGGAAAAAATCGACCTTGACTTCGAGTTGCACGGCAAGAAATTCAGCTACGAGCTTTATAATATCGAACGGATCATCGCGCGTCCGAATGCCCTCTCCCGCCTTGTTGCCAATCTGGCGGAGAATGCGCGACGCTATGCCACCAAGCTCCATATCGATATCCGCAAAGCGCCACGCTCCATCATCATGACCTTTGACGATGATGGGCCGGGCATTCCGGAAGCGTCACGGGAGGATGTCTTCAAGCCGTTCTTCCGGCTGGACGAGGCGCGCAACCTCAACGCCTCGGGCACGGGGCTTGGTCTCTCCATCGTCCGCGATATCGCGCGCAGCCATGGTGGCGACGTGTCGTTGGATGACAGCCCGATGGGCGGATTGCGGGTGATCGTCAAAATCCCGGCATAAAGCACAGGGCCGAAAGGTGTAGCGCAGTTTTCGGAAAATCCGGCTCAGACAAAAAGGTCGAGCGAAAAGAGGCGCTGTTTCAGCACATTTTCTCGCCGTTCGGCACCGGCTGCTCGACAGCGGCAAGCACGATGTCGCCGTTGCCATCGGCAAAACCCAGCGTCAGAACCTCGGAGCGGAACGGGCCGATCTGGCGCGGTGGAAAATTCACCACGCCCAGCACCTGCCGTCCAACAAGGCTTTCCGGCGTATAATGCACCGTGATTTGCGCCGAAGATTTCTTGATGCCGATCTCCGGCCCGAAATCGATCTTCACCTTGATCGCCGGCTTGCGCGCTTCCGGAAAAGGTTCTGCCTCGACGATCGTGCCGACACGAATATCGACCTTCTCGAAATCGGCATAGGAAATTTCACCGCTCATGCCCTGCTCCCGCCAGCCTGCTTCAACCAGCCAGTTCTTCGGCGCGTTTTTTCGCCGCAGCGACCGCCTTGTCGAACAAAGGCTGCATACCGTCATCGGCCATCAGCACTGAAAGTGCGGCAGCCGTCGTGCCGCCCGGCGAGGTCACGTTCTGGCGCAGGCGCGCCGCCTCGTCAGGGGATTGATGCAGCAGTTCGCCCGCACCGGCCACCGTTTCGCGCGCCAGACGCATGGCCACATCCGCTGGCAGGCCAGCCTTGCGTCCGGCTTCCGCCATGCATTCCACCAGATAGAAGACATAGGCCGGGCCGCTACCCGAAACCGCAGTCACCGCATCGATGTCGCTTTCGGCTTCCACCCATTCGACAGGGCCGCTGACTTTCAGCAAACCGTCGACCACGGCCTTAAGCGCCGGCGTCACCAGCTCGTTGGCATAGGCTCCCGTCACGCCACGACCCACCATGGCGGGCGTGTTAGGCATTGCCCGCACGGCGGCGACAGAACCGAAATGCGAAACGAAAGTACCGATGGTGGTGCCGGCCGCGATCGAAACGACAACGGTATCCGGTCCCAGCAGGGGTTTGAGGGAAGGCAGCACGGCTTCCATCATCTGCGGCTTCACCGCAACGAAAAGAATGCCCGCAGTCACTCCGTCAGGCACGCTTTCGCTATGCGCGGCACCGGCTTCCGCAATCGTCGTGCGCATGGCGTCGGACGGGCGCGGATCGATAACGACTACCTGCGATCCCGCCACGCCCTTTTTCAGCCAGCCCGAAAGCAAAGCGCCGCCCATATTGCCCGCGCCTACGAGGACGAGCGGACCGGAAGCCTTGTAGACCATGTTTAAGCTTCTCCGACGGTCTCGAACATGACCGCTTCAATTGCACTTTTCGCATCCAGCCCGGACCAGACGACAAACTGGAATGCCTGATAATATTGTTCGCAAGCCTCAAGCGCGCTTGAAAGCAGCACTTCCACCTGCTGGTTGTTCGGTTCGGCACCACCGGCCAGAAGCAGGGACTGGCGGAAGATCACCACATCTTCCTGACGCCACAGATCGAAATGACCCATAAGCACCTGACCGTTGATCTGAGACAGCAGGCGAATGACTTCGTTGACGCGCTGGTCCGGCACCTTGATATCGAAGGCGCAAGCCAGATGCAGCGCCTCGAAGTCTTCCATCCACGAGAAGGAGATATGATAATCGGCCCAGTGACCAGCCACCGTCATGGCGATCTCGTCTTCGCCGGAACGCTCGAACGACCAGTCGTTCGAGGCGGCGACAATCTCGATCATGTCCACAGGATTGGACTGGCGCTCAATTACAAATTCTATCAGGCTCATGCGGCACCTTCTCATCCGGTATGGATGTTCTGTTTTGAACGCCGGGCACAAAACGCACACACAAACCGGATTCAATACTTGAGACGATTGCCCGACACCAACAGAGTTAACACATTCACCCTGTGTGGAGCTTACCAGGTTCGTTTCGAATCATCATTTAAAATCAGTGTATAATGGCCGAGTCCTGCTGCCACCCCTCGGTCGCCATTTTTGCTTTTTGAGCAGTGGATATCTTCTCCCCCATCACCTCAGGCGAGATACATAAGCGACTCTGGCAATTGCGTTTTTTGGCAGTGTCCACAGGCCTCAAAAAAGTGAAACAGGCCGTACCGGATCGACGGGGAATAGTTCGGGTTGCATGACCCGCAAACAAAAAGTCCCGGAATCGCAAGCGATCCGGGACCTGTCAGGAAAAAGCGCTAAAGAATCAATCCTTGGTGGCGGAAAGCTTTGCTTCCAGAGCCTCGATGCGGGCGCGCAGCGCATCGTTTTCATCGCGCGCCTGGATGGCCATTTCGCGCACGGCGTCGAATTCCTCGCGCCGGACCACGTCCAGACTGTTCAGCCAACGGTCCGCCTGCGCATGAAAGGCGGCTTCCGCTTCCTTGCGCACGCCCTGCGCTGCGCCTGCCGCATCGGTCATCAGCTTGGCGAATTCATCCAGAAAACGATTGGTGCCTGTCGTGCTCATGGCGCTGTTCCTTCGTCGGTTCAGGGAGCATTCCGTTCCCTGCTGTTGATGACTTTCAGGTAGGCACTCGACAGTCGCCTTGCAAGCAAAATCGCAAATTTGCGGGCGGCGGCGGTGGCCTTCGGCGTCTCAAAGCCTCACTTGAAGAATAACCTTGACCGCCGCTGCGGCAATCGCCATTTTCCTCGCGTAAAGAGACCGGTGAGCATCATCGCCCGGCTCCTTGAGGCAACAGGTCACTCTGTTGTCCGCCCAGCAACGATGACGGAATATACCGATTGTTAGCCGCTCCTACCCAACTTGCCATCATGCCATTTCCGAATATCGACCCGGTTGCCCTGTCCCTTGGGCCCTTGGCGATCCATTGGTATGGCATAGCCTATGTCGCCGGCATCATGCTCGGCTGGTATTATGCCCGCCGCCTTGCGCTGGCGGCACGCCTTTGGCCGAACGACACGTCGCCGATCTCCGCGCCGCATCTTGATGACTTCATCCTGTGGGCAGCCGGTGGCATCGTGCTCGGCGGGCGCATCGGCTACATCCTGTTTTACGATCTCGGCGCCGTCGCCGCCAATCCCATAAGAGCGCTCGAAATATGGAACGGCGGCATGTCGTTTCATGGCGGCCTGATCGGCACGACCATCGCCATGATCCTCTTTGCCCGCAAGAACAGTATTCCGGTCTGGAGCATGTTCGACATCATTGCAGCCGTCGCGCCCGTTGGCCTGCTGTTCGGGCGTATCGCCAATTTCATCAATGGTGAATTGTGGGGACGTATCGCCGACGTTCCGTGGGCAGTCGTGTTCCCGACCGGCGGCCCGTTTGCGCGGCACCCGAGCCAGCTTTACGAAGCGGGCCTTGAAGGCCTCGTGCTCCTCGCCGTTCTGGCGGTCGCCATCTACGCCTTCAGGGCGCTGAAAACGCCCGGCATCGTCACCGGCATCTTCGTTTGCGGTTATGCGCTGTCGCGCATCTTCGTGGAATTCTTCCGCGAACCGGACGCCCAGATCGGTTATCTTGCCGGCAACTGGCTGACCATGGGCATGGTGCTCTCCACGCCGATGTTCCTTCTGGGCCTCTGGGCGGTCCTGCGTGCACGGCGCGCGAAAACAAGCGCCTAAGCGGTATGGCCTGCCATGACGACACCGCTTGCGCAACGCATCAAATCCCTCATCCGCCTGAACGGCCCGCTTAGCGTCACCGATTTCTTCTCGCTTTGCCTCGCCGATCCTGAACACGGTTATTACAAGAGCCGCGAGCCCTTCGGTCGCTCGGGTGATTTCATCACTGCGCCTGAGGTCAGCCAGCTTTTCGGCGAAATGCTCGGCGTTTTCGTGGTCCATGCCTGGCAGCGCCATGGCGCGCCCACAGAGACGCGGCTGGTGGAAATCGGCCCCGGCCGCGGCACGATGATGTCAGACATGCTGCGCGTCATCCGCCGCATCGCCCCGCCGCTTTACGAGACGATGCGGGTGCATCTGGTCGAGACCAGCCCACGCCTTTCCGCCATCCAGAGGGAAACGCTGGCGCCGCATGCGGACAGGCTGACATGGCATGAAAGTTTCGACGATGTGCCTGATGGTTTCCTGCTTCTCGTCGCCAACGAGCTTTTCGACGCCATCCCGATCCGGCAATTCGTGAGGACACAGCAGGGTTTCCGCGAACGGGTAGTCAGCCTTGGTGCCGATGACGAACTCGTCTTCGCAACGGGGCTTGCCGGCATCGACCCGACGCTGCTGCCGCCCCTGCCTGAGCGGCAGCCGATCGGCACCATATTTGAAATTTCGCCTGCCCGCGAAGCCGTGATGACGGCGATCTGCCAGCGCCTGTCCGCCCACGGCGGTACGGCGCTCGCCATCGATTACGGCCATCTGGTCGCCGGATATGGCGACACCCTGCAGGCCATGCGCAACCACGCCTTCGACCCGCCGCTTTCCCATCCGGGGCAAGCCGATCTGACCAGCCACGTCGATTTCGAAAATCTTATAAGGACAGCCGAAGCGACTGGCGTGCATGTCAATGGTGGCATCAGGCAGGGCGACTTTCTTTATGGTCTTGGCCTCAAGGAACGCGCAGAAGCCCTTGCCGCAAAGGCGACACCCGACCAGACGCTTGAAATCGCCGAAGCGGTCAACCGCCTCGCCGGCGAAGGCGCCGGCAAGATGGGGGAACTTTTCAAGGTCATCGCCGTTTCAAGTCCCGCGCTCCATCTCATGCCGTTTCGCGCGGTGGATTGACAGTGCAATCACCTCTGGGCCAACATCGGCCCAGAACGACGCAAGCGAAACGCAGGCACACTGCAACAGACAAACGCCGCGCAACGCCGTGGCAACAGGAAACATCTCGCTTAACGCATTCCACTGGCCAACAGCGACATTCTCCAAGGAACTCCCGCACCATGCAGAACGAAACGCTGCCGCTCCCCATCCAGAGCCCCCTGCTCGCCGCCTTGAGCGAAAGCCGTGTCCGTCACGGTTTCTTCACCCGTCAGGGCGGTGTCTCGGAGGGTCTTTATCAGGGTCTCAATGTCGGCCTCGGCTCCCATGACGAACCGGAACTGGTGCATGAAAACCGCCGTCGCGTGACGCAATGGTTCGGCCTGTCGCCGGAGCGCCTCGCCACCGTGCACCAGGTCCATTCCCCTGATGTCCTTGTGGTCGATGAAAACTATGACGGCAGCCGCCCGCAGGCAGATGCGATGGTGACGGCAACGCCGGGTTTCGTGCTTGGTGTGCTGAGCGCCGATTGCGGCCCGATCCTGTTTGCCGATGCCGAAGCAGGCATTGTGGGTGCCGCCCACGCCGGCTGGAAGGGCGCATTGTTCGGCGTACTCGAAAACACCATTGAGACCATGAGGAGACTGGGCGCCAACCGCGAACGCATCGCAGCCTCGCTCGGCCCCTCCATCAGCCAGGCCAATTACGAGGTCGGGCCGGAATATGTGGCGCGCTTCACCGATTTCGATCCGTCCTATGCGGCCTATTTCACCGCATCGGAAAAAGGCGGCCATGCGCTGTTCGATCTCAAGCAATTTACAGTGGATCGCCTGCTGGCGGCTGGCGTGAGAGCGGAAAACCTCGGCCTGTGCACCTATCCCGATGAAGAACGTTTCTATTCCTACCGCCGTACGACCCACCGGGCCGAGCCCGATTACGGGCGGCAGATTTCCGCAATCGCAATTCTGGAGGACTAAATGGCCCTGCACTTCGAGCTTTCGGAATTCGATGCCCGCCGCGAGCGGCTGATTGCGAAAATGACGGAGGAGAAGCTGGACGCCATCCTGCTTTTCGCCCAGGAAAGCATGTATTGGCTGACCGGCTACGACACCTTCGGTTACTGCTTCTTCCAGACGCTCGTGGTCAAGTCGGACGGCTCCATGACGCTTCTGACCCGTTCGGCGGATATGCGGCAGGCCCGCAATACCTCGACGATCGAAAATATTCTCGTCTGGGTCGACCGGCCCAATGCCGACCCGACGCTCGATCTTAAAAACCTCCTCAGCGACCTCGACCTCCTCGGAGCGAAGATCGGCGTGGAATACGACACCCACGGCATGACCGGACGCGTTGCGCGCCTGCTGGACAACCAGCTTGCCAGCTTCTGCCAGATGATCGACGCCTCCTATCTGGTCAGCACCTTGCGGCTCATCAAAAGCCCCGCCGAGATCGCTTATGCGAAGAAGGCGGGCCAACTGGCCGATGAGGCTCTGGACGCGGCACTGGAACTCATCAAGCCCGGCGCGGACGAAGCAGCGATCCTCTCGGCGATGCAGGGCGCGGTTCTGGCCGGCGGTGGCGATTATCCCGCCAACGAATTCATCATCGGCTCCGGCGCGGATGCGCTGCTGTGCCGTTACAAGGCCGGACGCCGCAGGCTCGACGCCAAGGACCAGCTGACGCTGGAATGGGCGGGTGTCAGCGCCCATTACCATGCCGCCATGATGCGTACGGTGGTGATCGGCGAGCAGGATTTCCGCCAGAAGGAGCTTTATAACGCCTGCCTGCAAAACCTTATCGCCATCGAAGAGGTGCTGCGGCCCGGAATGACCTTCGGCGATGTCTTCGACGTGCATGCCCGCGTCATGGACGAACGCGGACTGACCCGCCACCGGCTGAACTCCTGCGGCTATTCGCTGGGTGCGCGTTTCTCCCCGTCATGGATGGAGCATCAGATGTTCCACGCCGGCAATCCGCAGGAAATCGCCAGCGACATGACGCTGTTCGTGCATATGATCGTGATGGATTCCGATTCCGGCACCGCCATGACGCTCGGCCAGACCTATCTGACCACGGAGGGTGCGCCTGAGCCTCTCTCGCGTCACAGCCTCGATCTTCTCACAGCTTAAATCGGCACCGGGTTTGACAGAGCGGGAAAACCCGCCCTACATTGCCGCCACCTTGGGCAAGAAGGAGCGGAACATGAGAGGGAAAGTCGCATGAGCCGGACGGGGTTTAGCCTTGTCGTTCCGGTCCTCGTCATTCCGGCGCTGGTGTTGGCCCTGTCGGCCTGCAACACCACGGAGGCGCTGACGCCGCAGGTGAATGTCGGCCACAATGGTTCGCAATCGACACCGGTGACGCAGGGCGATCTCGACCAGATGGCCGCCGCCGCCGACCGCGCGCCTGCGGGCGCACCGGCAACCGCCTCTTCCGTGCCCGCCTATGCGCCGCAGAACTCCTTGCAAGCGCAGGCACAGGCGATTTCCAATGGCAGCCAGTACGGCGAACCGCTTGGCCAGAACCAGTCTGCCGGCCAACCCACGGGCCACGCACCCGCCAACAGCCAGCCACCGCCTTCACAGCAGACGGCAGCACTTGCCCCCGCCGCTTCCGGCAACACCATCCGCTTCCTGCCGATCATCGGCGCGCCCGTTCAGGCCGTCACGCCGCTATCGCGGCAACTGGGCGCCGAGGCGCGGGCAAAGGGGCTGACCATCCGCGCTTCCAACGACAATTCCGCCGATAACATCCTCAAGGGGTATTTCTCCGCCTTCGCCGATGGCGGCAAGGTCAATGTCATCTACGTCTGGGACGTTCTCGACGCCAATGGTGTGCGGCTTCATCGCCTTCAGGGACAGGAAACGGTGGCCGCCAGGGGCAGCGATCCATGGGCCGCAGTCAACGACAAGGTCATGCAGGATATCGCCGCAAAAACACTCAACGATTATACGTCCTGGAAGCAGTCTCAACGCGGATGAGGTGAAACGGAGGGAGAAGTCACAGAGATTTCACGAAAATCATTGCGAAAGCGCGGAGTCCTCTTGCAATCGGAAGCAACAACGCTATTAAGGCGCGCATGGCAACAAGGCGTATCCGGCAAAGGCTTTTCAGCCGGATGTTCCTCCCCTTGAACGACGCTTGGTTACGGCAAACACTTTTCCGTGGCGCAAGGCGATTGCATGGAAACAGGCGGGCGCAATGAAGGTTTTCGCAGGCAATTCGAACCGGCACCTTGCCGAAGCGATCTGCAAGTATCTCAACGTTCCCTTGGGAAATGCCACCGTAAAGCGGTTTGCTGACCAGGAAATTTTCGTAGAAATCAGTGAAAACGTGCGCGGTGAGGACGTTTTTCTCGTCCAGTCCACATCGTTTCCGGCAAATGATCATCTGATGGAACTGCTCATCATGATCGATGCCATGCGCCGCTCCTCGGCAAAGCGCATCACGGCAGTGCTCCCCTATTTTGGTTACGCCCGCCAGGATCGCAAAGCCGGCCCCCGCACACCGATTTCCGCCAAGCTCGTCGCCAATCTGATTACCGAAGCCGGCGCTGACCGCGTTCTGACGCTCGATCTTCACGCCGGCCAGATCCAGGGCTTTTTCGACATCCCGACCGACAATCTCTTCGCAGCCCCCATTCTGGCCCGCGATATCAAGGACCATTACGACACCAACAACGTCATGGTCGTTTCGCCTGATGTCGGCGGTGTGGTTCGCGCCCGTGCCCTGTCGAAGCGTCTGGACTGTCTGCTGGCAATCGTCGACAAACGCCGTGACCGTCCGGGCGAATCCGAAGTCATGAACGTCATCGGTGACGTTTCCGGAAAAGATTGCATCCTGATCGATGATATCATCGACTCCGGTGGCACGCTCTGTAATGCGGCCGAAGCACTGCTGAAAAAGGGCGCTACCAGCGTCACCGCCTATATCACGCACGGCGTGCTGTCCGGCGGCGCGGTTGCCCGCGTGGCCTCCTCGAAGCTGCGCGAACTCGTCATCACCGACAGCATCCAGCCGACCACCAGCGTCCAGTCCGCGCACAATATCCGCGTGATCAGCACTGCGGGCCTCCTTGGCGAAGCGATCAATCGCACTGCACAGGAACAGTCGGTTTCCGGCCTGTTCGACTGATACGCTCCCGGTCCCGTTTATCCGACCGGGAACAGGGATCGATCGTGGAAGAGAGAAATGTGCAAACCGGGCAGACGGAGGCACATTTTTAAATCGCGTCCGCTGAATGCAGATGCCTGATGACGGCAAAATCCGAAAACCACTCTTCCGTCATCCTCGGGCCTGTCCCGAGGATCTGCAACGCATTGATTTTATCGGCGTATTTAGATCCTTGGGACAGGCCCAAGGATGACGTCGAGATAATCCGCAACGTTCGCCATCAACTTCTAGCCATATAGGGCCGCAGCAGCCGCAATGCGCTTAACCGCTGCTCAGGAAGACGCCGTACCCGCATCCGGCGGTCGTTGCAGGCGTGTGGCGGCGGCCTTGATTTTCGGCCACCAGCGCCGAACGCGGGCGCGAACGGCATGGCTGCCATTGCGCCACAGGCTGACTGTATCGGCCATGACGGCATCGCCCGTAAACAGATGACGGTGACGGGCAATCGCCAGCGCCCGGTAAAGAAACAAAGTCGTCAGGGCGGAAAACAGGACGGACATCACCACATCGCTCAGGAAATGCCCGCCAGCGGCAATTCGCAGACCGGACATGAGGATGATCGCTCCGGCAGCAGTCCCGCCCACGAAAAGACGCCCGACCCATTGCAGGCGGTGCCAGACAAGCGCGCAGAGCGGCAGGAAAAAACAAGCTATGAGCGCCGTTTCCCCGGAGGAAAACGAACAGTTCGAATGACATTGTGTGCTGAACTGGAAAGGCGGCGTGAAAAGCTGCTGTCCACCGAAATCGCTGACGCTGAACGGCCGGGCGCGACCGATATTGGCCTTCAGCACCCCGTTTACCAGAAGCCCGGCGCAGAGAACCACAGGTCCGCAAAGGAAGGCCCAGACGCGCCAGCCGGTGCGCTGCAATGCGCCCAGCCGGATGTTGCCGACCAGAACGATGAAAGCCAGAAGAGCGGCCAGTTCCGTCAGCTCGCGCAACGTGTCGCGGAACCATTCGGGAAGCGGCTCACGGCCGGACCACAGGCCCCCATCGGGAGAGAAGAACAGGGAGGAAAACCTGAGGTCGATGGATGGGAAGGTCGCAAACAGGATCACAAGCGCCAATGTGGCGAATGTCACCCAGAGCGTGATCCGCATATGCGAAAGATCATCGTCCATCGGCAGCCTCCGGGATGCATTGCGGCGGCAGCCGCCAGAGACCAATTGTCTGGCCTTCGAAGGAGCCCGGCCCGCCAACCCAGGTCGAGAGCGGCGCCTCGCCGTTGAGACAGCCCGGCAGGCTGTCCGACCTCGCGAGATACACGGGATTGGCCGCTTCTCCGGCCTTCAGCGGGTAAAGAAGCGCGTAGTGGCTGGAAGGAGCGCCGGTTTCAGGCAGCGCACGCCGCAATACCTGCTTTTCGTCACGCAGCTGATAAAAAAGCTCGGCCAGAATAGAGCGATCGGCAGCGACAATTGCATCCGCCCCCGCCTCGCGCGCCCGTGACAGGGCGGTCGAAACCAGCTCCGAGCTGCCGAGATAACGTTTCATCGCCAATTCGCCGTTCGGCAGGCGCAATTCCGTTCCGGCAATCGTCATCAACGGCAGCGCGATGGCGACGATGCCGCCAAGCACGAGGGTGGAAACGGTGAGCCAGCGCCGGGATGCCAGAACCGGCACCGCCAGAAGCACGCCCGCCGCATAGGCCCCGACCGCCCAGTTGGCCAGCGCCCGCGACATCAGCCCCTGCGCGGTGATCAGAAGCACGATCGGTACAGACAGGACGATCAGCGCCCGGGTTTCAGCATTTTTCGCCCTGAACGTCGCAACGATCATGCCGATGAAGACGAACGGCCCGACAACTCCCGCCTGCGAGAAGAAGAACTCGAGCGCCGGACCGATTTTCAGCTTAACGCCATGCCAGTTCGCATTGTCCGCCGTGTGGCGCGCGGTCATGAAATCATGCGCGGCATTCCACCACAGATTGGGAGCGATGACGGCGGCGCAGACAAGAACAGCGATACCGGCATCACGCCAACGGATGCGCCAGCCCACACACAGCCATCCGGCAGCGATGAAGCAGGGCAGAAAATAGATCATCGCATATTTCGACATCAGCCCGAGGCCGAAGCTGAGACCGAGCGCGATGCTCCAGAGCGTCGCAGACGTGCCGGCGGCGCGTGCTTCCGCGAGCTTGCGTACGCAGATCGTCGACAGCACGATGAACAGCATCATTGGCGTATCGGTCGAGATCAGCAGGCTGCCGAGCGTCACGGCGGGCAACGTCAGATAGACAACGGCGGCCAGCGAGGCGAGCTTCGCGTCGTAGATCATGCGACCCAGCGCAAGGATCGCCGCGGCCGCGATGCCATGGATTACCGGCGCGGCCAGCCGCACCTCGAAGGTGCTCTCACCACCGCTCAGAATGGTAGCCGCGCGAATGATCCAGCCGATCAGCGGCGGCTTGGAATAGGCGCCGAACGCCATCTCCCGGCCCCACAGCCAATATTGCGCCTCATCGACGAAAAGATCGGTGCGGTTGAAGGCAAGTCCAAGGACGCGCAGCACCGTAACGAGCACGATTGCCGCGAGTGCAAGCGTCATCCACTGGCGCTGTTCACTCGCCTGCGCATATGGCAATGCCGCACTCTCATGCATGCTGGCGGCGTTCTGCATGAATCAACCAGAGATTCCTGGCATAAATGAAGAGGCCGGACGCCTGCCCGAGAATGAAAACCGGATCGCGACGCCAGATCGCGTATAACAGCAGCACGAGGCCGCCGAAGATGGAGAAATACCAGAAGGCCACCGGAATGACCGAACGGTTCGCCCGTTCCGACGAAATCCATTGAACCAGAAAACGCATGGTGAACAGCATCTGGCCCATGAAGCCGGTGCAGACCCAGAGAAATTCCTTCCAGCTGCTCACATGCAGCATGGACCATAAAGCCGGTGCATTCACGGCGATGTCTCCGTTTTGAAGGTTTCGGCCCAACTTGCCCGCTTGCGCCGACGCAGCAACCAGGCGACGCCGATCAGATCGTGGATGCCGACAAGCGCACGGCCGATATTGGTGTAATGAGAATTGCCATGCAGGCGCGCGCGGTGCGTGACGTCGACATGGGCGACCTGCCAGCCGTCGCGATTGAACAGCGCGGGAAAATAGCGGTGGTGGTGATCGAAATAGGGCAAGGCGAGATAGGCATCGCGGCGGAAAGCCTTGAGGCCGCAGCCGGTATCGCGCGTGCCGTCCTTCAATATCCGCGCCCTCAGCCCATTGGCGAAGCGGGAGGAAAGACGTTTTCCGAGCGTATCACGCCGGCCGACGCGCTGGCCGGCCACAAGTGCAAGCCGGCTCGGAGCGTCGGAAGCCAGAAGCGGTGCAAGGAGTGCCGGCAGATTGTCCGGCGGGTTCTGGCCATCGCCGTCAAGCATACAGATGACTGGCGCGCGCGCCGCCTGCACGCCGCTGTGAATCGCCGCCGATTGCCCGCCCTGACGGTCGTGCCGTACCAGCCGCAGCATGGGATAACGCCCGGCAAGCGAAAGCGCCACATCCGCCGTGCGGTCGGATGATGCGTCGTCCACGACGATAATCTCGAACGGACCGACCGGCTGGCAGGCAGCAACAATCTCAGCCACGAGCGTTTCAACGCTCGCTTCTTCATTATGCATAGGCACGATAACGGCGAAATCCGGGATCGATCTCAAAGGGGCTCCGTCATATCCATCCGCGGGTGTTCCGCAAACATCGTCGATAGTGGCAAGAGCAGGAGCGCGAAAAGCTTGCATGAATATGAACAGCCGTTGAACTTGGCTCGGTATGCGCCCGTACTATTGCAGTTTTATTACGGTGCATGCGCCGGCGAAGGCCGCGATTTTTTCGCGGCATGCGGGAAATAATCATACAATTCCCACCCCCCTTAACGCGACCGTAAACAATTGTTGCGACGGTACGGCAACGTTCTTTTGGGGGGAGGAAACAGGATGCCGGGTGCAAATCCGACTGCTGTCAAAGCTAAATCATTGTCAATAAAGGCCAAATTCGCAGCGCTCGTCACGGGCGCGACGCTGGTTTCGTGCCTCGCCGTGGGACTGCTGTCCTACGAGATGGGCAAATCAGGCCTGATCGACGCCAGCAAGATCAGGCTCGAGACGGTTGCGGGAAACCAGTCCAAGCAGCTTGATGCCTATACGCTGCGTGTCGAACAAAGCATCTCCGAGCTGTCGCAGAACGCTGCGATCGCTCAGGCGCTGGAAACCATGACCACTGTCGTGCCGACGGAAAAGGATGCGATTATCCAGGCTTTCCGCCGCGAGGGCGTATCCGAAGAGGAGCGCGCCTCCTTCAACGGTGAAGGATTGCGGCTGCTCTATGCCATCCGTCACGCCACCATCAACGCGGCTATTGCCAGCGTCTGGCGCAACACCCGGGTCAGCGACATCTACGTCATCGACAAGACGGGCCTCATTATCTATTCCGTGACCAAGGGCAAGAACTTCCTGACCAACGTGACGGAACCGCAGAATAGCGCGATCAAGGAACTGTTCGACCGCATCGAGGCCGGCAAGGATGGTGTCGTCAGCACCACCGGGTTTAGCCACGGCGGGGCCGATGAGGCAGCCCTGATCGGCATGCCGCTTGCGGTCTCCAACTGGGGCCAGCTCCAGCGCAAGGGCGCCGTCATCATGCGCATTTCCGCCGACCGCATCGGCGCGGTGGTCACGCCCGAGGAAACCGGCAAGTCCATCGACGACGCCGTTCTTCTGAGCGCCGAAGGCAAACTTCGGGCGGGCGTGCTCTCGGGCGGTGCGGACGCCGCCGTTTCCGAAAGCCTCACGGCCCTTTCGGGCGCCAGCGAAGCCGGAACGGTCATGGCGAAGACACCTGCGGGCAGCATCTTTTATGCCTATCGCCCGGTCTCCGTCTTCGGACAGAAGCATCTTCTGGCCATCGGCCAGCAGGAGAGCAAGGTTCTCGCAGCCGCCAACGATCTCGCTTTCTGGGCAACGCTTGCCACACTTGCGGTTCTCGCGGTCATGACGCTGGTCGGCATTTTCGTTTCCGCCAGCCTGACCAAGCCGCTGACCGGCCTTGCCGGGTTGATGGAGCGCCTGAACGGCGGCGACAATAATATAGAGATCAAGGCCGTTTCCCGTGGCGACGAGATCGGCACCATGGCGCGCGCACTGGAATCCTTCCGTCAGGGCATTCTGGACAAGCAGCGCATGGAGACTGAGTCCCATCGCAAGAGCGAGGAACTGGACGAAGAACGCGCCCAGCGCGAAATGGAAAAGGCAAGAAGCGCCAAGGAGCTGGAAGAAGCCGTCGACGCGCTTGCGACCGGTCTTGCCAACCTTGCGGCAGGCAGGCTCGATCTTCGCATCGAAAAATCCTTCGTGCCGTCGCTCGATCATCTGCGCATCGACTTCAACAACTCCATAGCGGGGCTGGATGCGACGATCTCCAATATCGGCGAAAGCGCCAATGCCATCCGCTCCGGTTCCGGCGAGCTGAAAAGCGCATCGGAAGACCTGTCGCGGCGCACGGAACGTCAGGCAGCAGCTCTTGAAGAGGCCGCAGCAGCACTTGGCGACATGACGCAGGCCGTCAATATCTCGCTCTCGCGCTGCGACGTTGCGGTCGGAACGACGGCGGAAACCATGCAGGACGCCCATAAATCCACTGTTGTCGTCAAGGAAGCTATCGTCGCGATGGAGCGCATCGAGACTTCGTCGTCCAAGATCCGCCAGATCATCGACGTCATCGACCAGATCGCCTTCCAGACCAATCTTCTCGCGCTGAATGCCGGCGTCGAGGCGGCGCGTGCCGGCGAAGCCGGAAAGGGCTTTGCGGTCGTGGCGCAGGAAGTGCGTGAACTCGCCCAGAAATCGGCGGCGGCTGCGCGTGACATCACGACGCTGATCGCCACCTCTGCGGGCGATGTGGAAAGCGGTGTGGCGCTGGTGCTGAAGACCGGCGAAAGCCTGGAGCAAATCCAGAAACGCATCCAGTCCGTCAACGACCAGATCGGTGCAATCGCCACCGCATCGCGCGAACAATCCGGCCGCCTCGGTGAAATCAACGCCTCCGTCAACGAACTCGACCATGTGACCCAGCAGAACGCGGCAATGGTAGAGGAAACGACGGCCGCTGCATTCTCGCTGGCAAGCGAGGCGGATGGCCTGACCGAACAGGTAGGCCAATTCTCCGTCGGTGCCATCAGGCACCGCGAACAGCGCTACGCGGCGTAAGCCACAACAAAAAAAGGCCGGAGGCAAAACCTCCGGCCTTTTATTTTGCCTGAAAACCTGATCCGGGCTCCCAGGAGCCGAAGCCCCTGGGAGCACACCGGCGGCTTGCGATCATGACGATCCGCCGCCGGCTTCCGGGGAGGATCTCAGAAGAAGCCGACCTTGTTCGGGCTGTAGGATACGAGCAGGTTCTTGGTTTGCTGGTAATGATCGAGCATCATCTTGTGGGTCTCGCGACCAATGCCCGACTGCTTGTAACCGCCAAAGGCCGCACCCGCCGGATAGACGTGGTAGCAATTGGTCCACACGCGACCCGCTTCGATACCCCTGCCCGCCCGGTAGGCGACATTGGTATCGCGGCTCCACACACCTGCACCCAGACCGTAAACCGTGTCGTTGGCGATTTCGAGCGCTTCTTCCACCGTCTTGAAGGTGGTGACGGAAACGACAGGACCGAAGATTTCCTCCTGGAAAATCCGCATCTTGTTGTTGCCTTCAAAGACCGTCGGCTGAATGTAATAACCGTCCTTCAGATCGCCCGTGAGCGTCTTGCGGTCACCGCCGGTCAGCACCTTGGCGCCTTCCTTCTTGCCGATGTCCAGATAGCGCATGATCTTGTCGAACTGTTCCTGCGAGGCCTGTGCGCCCAGCATGGTCGACGGATTGAGCGGATCGTCCTGGCTGATGGCCTGAACGCGCTTGATCGCCTTTTCCATGAAGCGGTCATAGATCGATTCATGGACCAGCGCACGCGAGGGGCATGTGCAGACTTCGCCCTGGTTGAGCGCGAAGAAGGCGAAACCTTCGAGCGCCTTGTCGAGGAAGGCGTCATCTTCGTTCATCACATCGGCGAAGAAGATGTTCGGCGACTTGCCGCCCAGTTCCAGCGTGATGTTGGTGACGTTGTCAGCCGCATAACGCATGATTTCCTTGCCGACCGGGGTGGAGCCGGTAAAGGCGATCTTGGCGATGCGCTTGCTCTGCGCCAGCGGCTTGCCCGCTTCGACGCCTGTGCCGTTGACGATGTTGAGGACGCCGGGCGGCAGGAGGTCTTCAATAAGCTCCATCACCACCAGAATGGAGGCAGGTGTCTGTTCGGCGGGCTTCAGCACCACGCAATTGCCGGCGGCGAGTGCCGGCGCGAGTTTCCATGCCGCCATCAGGATCGGGAAGTTCCACGGAATGATCTGACCGACGACACCGAGCGGTTCATGGAAATGATAGGCGACCGTGTCGTTGTCGATTTCGCCGATCGTGCCTTCCTGTGCGCGGATGCAGCCCGCGAAATAACGGAAGTGGTCGATCGTCAGCGGAATATCCGCATTGGTCGTCTCGCGCAGCGGCTTGCCGTTATCCCATGTTTCGGCCCGCGCAATGAGATCGAGATTGTCCTCGATGCGCTGGGCGATCTTGAGCAGGATGTTGGAACGTTCGGTAACGCTCGTCTTGCCCCATTTCTCCCTTGCCTTGTGGGCGGCATCCAGTGCGAGTTCGATATCGGCCGCATCGGAGCGCGGAACCTCGCAAATCTTGTGGCCCGTTACCGGCGACAGATTATCCATGTAGCGGCCGGATTTCGGCTCCACCCATTTGCCGCCGATGAAGTTGCCGTATTTCAGCTTGAAGGGCGCTTCGCCGGCTTTCTGCTGAACCTGAATATTCATGATTTCATCCTCCCTGATGAAAACGATCCGCAACGGACCGCATGGGAGGAAGGTGGGCCTAGATAGTGGCGGGGGGTAGTGGCACGGCGTGGTTCCGCATCGCACATTGTCTCACATCTGCGACAAACCCGCGCCGATCCGGCCAAATTGCCCGGATATCATTTCGGGTCGCCTCAATGCACCGCGAGTTTCTTCATTTTGCGGTGAAGCGTGGCGCGGCTGATGCCGAGCAGGGACGCGGCCTGCGTGACGTTGCCGTTGGTGCGCGACAGAACCCGGCGCAGTGCGGAGCGTTCCGCTTCCGCAAGATCGGAGCCGCCATCATGACGCTGCTCCTGCAGAATATCGGCGGCGGGCAGCCCCTGCGCGATTGAATTGTCGTCGAGCTTCAACGCAATCCGCGCCGCGCGTGTCGCCCCCAGAACGAGATCGTCCTGATCCACGGCCAGCAGCGAAAGAGCAGCGCCAAAACCGGTCGGCACGACGACGATGCGCGCGCCGGGAAAGGCCCGGCGGAAAAGATTGCCCTCGATGCGCTGTGCCGCATCCCTCACCGCCTGCGTGACGAAAGAGAAAGTCATCTCGTTGATATCGTCGCGGCAGGTGGAAATATCGAGAGCGCCCGTCACCCGGCCGGTGTGGTCGCGAATGGGTGCCGTGGTGCAGCAGAGTTCGGTGTTCGATGTAAAAAAATGCTGGTCGCGATAGACCACCACCGAACGCTCATCGACAAGCGCCGTACCGATGCCGTTGGTTCCAACACTCGCCTCGCTCCAAACGGCCCCGGACCAGAGGCCGAGAGCCCGAAACTCGCGGTCGTCAGCCGCTGCACCCCGGCGCTCCAGCGCAACGCCCTGCGCGTCGGTCAAAAGCAGGCAGCAGCCGGACTTGCCGACACTGTGAAAAATACGGTCGAGTTCATCCGTGCTTTCGGCGATCAGGCCAGCCGCACTTTCGCGGGCGCGACGAAATTCGAAATCGCTGAGGAAGATCGGTTTGCGGTTTTCCTCCGGTGCAAGACGGTGCTTGACCATGCAACGGCGCCACGAGGCGACAATCGGAGAACTTGCGGCTGCGGAACGTTGGCGCGCGGTTTCATACACGCGGTCCGCATGGGCGATGTCTGTCGGCATACGCTCCTCCCAAAGCTTTTCGGCGATGGTGCGCTGGAAGCGTCCGTGTTTCAACTAAAAACTTCGCGACCGGCATTGTCAGGCGCAACCGCGGGCTGCGCCTGAATATCAGACCGCCTTGAAATAGCGCTGGCCGGTGGTGGCAACTTCCGGCTCGTCCTCGGGTGAGAGGAACGTATCGTCGACAAGACTGGCGATGGAAGTTAGAGGACCGGGCCTGCCGAAGAAGAAGCCCTGCACCTGCAGGCAACCTTCACGGCGCAGGAATTCGATATGGGCCTTGGTCTCCACACCTTCCGCAAGCACCGGAATATTGAGGCTGTGCGCGAGGATAAGCGTCGAGCGAACGATCGCCTCCGACTGCACATTGGTCGACAGGCCATCGATGAAGGCCCGGTCGATCTTGATCTTGTCGAAGGGAAAGCTCTGCAGGGTCGACAGCGAGGAATAGCCCGTGCCGTAGTCGTCCATGGCGATCTTGACGCCGAGCGCCTTGAGTTTGCGGATCGTGGTGAGCGCATGGCGGTGGTCGGCGATGATGCTGCCTTCGGTGATTTCCAGCTCGAGCCGTTCCGGCGCAAGCGCCGTCTCCCGAAGAATTCTCTCAACCTTGTCCGGGAAATCATTGTCCGCAAGCTGCTGCGGCGCGACATTCACGGCGATGGAAAGTGATTTTTTCCAGAGAGCGGCCTGCGCGCAGGCTTCCCGCAGAACCCATTCGCCCAGTTCGACGATGAAGCCGGTCTGTTCGGCGATCGGAATGAATTCGGCCGGAGAGACCATGCCGCGCTCGGGATGTTTCCAGCGCAACAGCGCCTCGAAACCGACAATGCTGCCGCTTCTGGTATCGTTCTGCTGCTGGTAATAAAGCTCGAACTCGTTGTTGGCGAGGCCGCTGCGCATGGCGATGGCAAGCGCGTTGCGCTCGCGCGCGGCTTCATCCATGGATTTGTCGTAAAAGCAGATCGTGTCCGAGGTCCCGCTTTTTGCCCGGTACATGGCGACATCGGCCTGCGCCATCAGCGTATCGGCGTCGACGGCGCTGGTATTGCGCACCGATATGCCCACACTCGCGCCAACCGAAAATATCTGCCCGTTCCATTCGACCGGCTTGCTGATCTGCTCGATCAATCGCTGGGCGAATTCCGCGCCATCGGCACGGGTATAATAGGAATGGGTCATCGCCACGAATTCATCGCCACCCATGCGCGCCAGAAACTCCCCGGCTTTCAGAACGGAACTCGCCCGGTCGGCAATGGCGCGCAGCACGGCATCGCCCGCCGCATGGCCGTGAACGTCGTTGATTTCCTTGAAACGGTTGAGATCGATGGACAGAAGCGCCGTATGCGCACCCATGGAAAGATGGCGCGTGCGGCGGTTGAGATGCTCGATAAATGCCGCCCGGTTCGGGATGCCCGTCAACGGATCGTGCAGCGAAAGATGACGATAGCGGGCAACCGCCTGCTGGGTGGACTGGGCATCGATGACATAGGTGGAAAGTCCGAGCGCCAAAAGGAGAAGCGTCACCGCAATCGCGCCACCACCCATGATGGCCGGCGGCAGCAGGTTTTCCGAAATGACGATGCGCGGATCGAACTCGAACACCATCGAGGCCATGCCGGTATAATGCATGGACGCAATGGCCAGAATGAGAAACGCCACCGCACTATATTGGCAGAACCGGTTGATGGGACGCGCAATCCGATTGACCGCGATGGCGCCGAACACTGCCCCCAGCACCAGCGAGGCGATGACATAGGTCTGGTTCCAGAAAAGCATGCCCTGAATCTGATACGCAGCCATGCCGGTATAATGCATGGCCGCAATGCCGAGACCGACCGTCGCCCCGCCCGCTTCCACCAGCGCGGTGCGTCCGCCATAGGCGGAAATGGCAAAGCCGGCGGTCGTCGTGGTAATGGCGATCAGAAGCGAAAGCCCGGTCAGATAGGGATCATAACCCACATCGCCTGCGGCGACATAACCCAGCATCGCCACGAAATGGGTGGTCCATATCGCCGCCCCGCCATTGACGCCGGCCAGGAAAAGCCAGTTGACCTTTTGCCATCCCGTCGCCAAACGCGCCCTCGAAAAAAGACGCATCGTGACGAAGCTTCCGAGCATGCAGACAAAGACCGCTGCTATGGTGTATCGGAAGTCATGATCGACGGTGAGGCACTGGAGAACTTTAAACATTATCATCTACACAATTGGAATTCCGGGCAGCCTTATCATTTGCCAGGTTTGCAGTGGGTTTATATGAATGGATAAGCATATATTAAAAGTTGCAACGCACGAGTGAATTAGACCGAGCTAATAAAATCATCGCGCAACTTCCGTGAAAAACTCGCCGCTCTTGTCTTTATCTTCCGTTTGTATTATAGCGCCCGCACCCGTGTAGACACCCTTGGAGGCAACGCGGGCGAGATGGCGTGAGCGCCTCTCCAGTTCAGGCCGCTCTGTTCGGCATGAACTCTCCATATAACCTCGAAAGGAATTGCCATGAGCAAAGAATCGTATGAGCTCAAGGCCGAGGCGCGCGAACGAGTTGGTAAGGGGTCCTCTCGTGAACTTCGCCGCAACGGTTTGATTCCCGCTGTCATCTATGGTGACAAGCAGGCCCCCATTTCCATCGCTCTGTCGACCAACGAAGTAACCAAGCGTATCCACGCTGGCGGCTTCATGACGACTGTTGCGGTCATCGACGTCGACGGCCAGAAGATCAAGGTCCTGCCGAAGGACTACCAGCTTGATCCGGTCCGCGACTTCACGATGCACGTCGACTTCCTGCGCGTTACGGGCAACACGCTCGTCAACGTTGAAGTTCCGGTTCACTTCGTCAACGAAGAAAAGTCGGACATCAAGATCGGCGGCGTTCTGAACATCGTTCGCCACTCGGTGGAATTCCACTGCCCGGCCAACGACATTCCGGAATTCATCACGGTTGATCTTTCCGGTCTGAAGATCGGCGACAACGTTCACATTTCGAATGTGAAGCTGCCGAAGAACATCACGCCTGTGATCGCCGACCGTGACTTCACGATCGCAACGATCGTTGCTCCGGCTGGCGGCATTGCTGAAGAAGCAACCGACGAAGCTTCCGCATAATAATCGACGGCCGCAAGGCCAAGCCGATTTGAGCTTTAAGGCCCGTTCCGCTTTCGGAACGGGCCTTTTAGTTTTTATGAACTTTAAAAACAGAAACCTTCCGCCGCACGCAGGAGGCGGCCCCCGTTTCAGCGTCAATTAACAATTCCATGAAACGATGCCCATTGCGTTATCGTGAAAACACCGGGCGGGTTGAAGAAATACAGTGGGGACACAAGGCCTTTGCCGAAACCTCACGGATGTCTCTCCGGACGGGCGGAAACGGGACGCAGTCATTCTGGGGTAGAGGGTACTGCAATCGAACATGGCTCATTCCGTCGAAAGTCGCTTTATCGCGATTGTTTCCGGTGCACTTCTTACAGTGGTCGCCCCGCTTTTCACGCTTTTGCTGACGCTCTCCTATCACGAGGCTATCCGTAGCCAGCGCAATCACCTTGAGATTCTGCTGTCGACGAATGCGCAGGCGCTTGCCCGGCCCCTGTGGGATCTCGACGACGACACCATAAACCAGATTACCGGAACCCTCGTTTCCGACCCCGTGATCCGCATGGTCGAGGTCAAGGATACCTCCGGCCAACTCGATATCATCCAGACGGCCGGCAGCGACTTCGTTCAGGATGCGGCCTCGACAACGCGCGAAGTGACCTACAAGACCACGAACGGTGTCGTCACCGTCGGGCAATTGACGGTCTATTACGACGATGTCGGCCTTCTGACCTCCCTTAGCCGGACCGAGCTGGCATTCATCACGATTTTCATCCTTGCCGTTCTAACCACCGTTCTTGCGGCCATCGCCGGCAACCGCTTCATGGTCATCCGCCCGCTGATGCGGCTGGCGGCCGCGATAGAGGCGACGCGTCGCGTCGGCTCTCGCCACCACGTCGACTGGCGGTCGAAGGACGAGATCGGCAGACTGGCGAAAAGCTTCAACGAAATGCAGACCCAGCTTGAAAAGGAAGAGCTGGAAATCAAGCACGCCCATGAGCGGAAGACGGAAATCTATAACCGCACGCCCGCCATGCTGTTCTCGCTCGACAGATACGACCGGATTGCCGCGGTCAGCGACTATTGGGTGCAGGCGACCGGTTACGATCGCGCCAGAATACTCGGCCTGAACTTCGCCGATCTCATCCACCCGGATGACCGGTCGATGTTCCAGCAGCGCAAGGTGGCACAGCAATCGCCGGACGCAGCACATGCGGGCATCACCGTGCGCTTTCATTGCATGGATGGCAGCGTTATGGACGCCCTCATCCTTGAAAAAGCCCTCGATTCCGGCAACGCACATCAGGGCACATATCTTTGCGTCATGACTGACGTGACCGAACTGCGCCAGTCGGAAAAACGCAACCGCCAGCAGGCCATTTCCGACCATCTGACTGGCCTCTTTAACCGTCAGGGTTTCGAGGCCATTCTCGACGTGCAGATCCGCGATGCCGACCGGAACGGCAGTGAACTGGCCTGCCTGTTCATCGACCTCGACCGGTTCAAGGCCATCAACGACAATCTCGGCCACGCGGCGGGCGATGCGGTTCTGCGGGAATTCACGCTGAAAATCGAACCCCTGCTGACGCCGCTGGACAGCGCATCGCGCCTGGGTGGCGACGAGTTCGCCATTCTGCTGGCCGGCGACAAGGTGGAAGAACGCGCCCTGCTGTTCTGCGAACGGATTTGCTCGATGCTGGACACACCCTTCGAGATCGAAGGCAACAGCATCCGCCTCAGCGCCAGCATCGGCATGGCGATCTACCCGCTGCATGCCTCCAGCGCCTCTGAACTTTTGCAGAATGCCGACATGGCCATGTATACCCGCAAAAGAACGGGCAAGAATGGCTCGCAGATCTTCGACAGCTCGATCATGGACCGCGCCCGCGAACATGCCGAGCTGGAGCGGGATATCGCGCAGGCGCTTTCCGAAAACTGGTTCGAGGCTTATTTCCAGCCGATCCAGGATCTTGCAACCGGCCAGACGGCGGGTTTCGAGGCGCTGTTGCGTCTCAACCACCCGGAAAAGGGTTTACTTCCCCCGCAACCATCATCAGCCTTGCGGAAGAAAACGGCACCATCCATCGCATCGGCAATCTCATCCTCGATCAATCGATCGCCAATCTCGCCAGGCTTTCACGTCTGCCGGGCATGGAGCAATCCTATGTGGCGGTGAATTTTTCGCCGCTGCAGTTCGAACCGGGATTGCCGACACGTATCGCCGGCGTCCTGCACCGGCACGGCATTCTTCCCAAACGGCTAGTCATCGAGATAACCGAAGCCGTCATCATGAAGGACGATCCGCAAATCCGGGCGATCCTCAATGCCATTCACCAGCTTGGCTGCCGCATCGCACTGGATGATTTCGGAACGGGTTATTCTTCGCTGAGCTATCTCAGCCGTTTTCCGGTCGATATCGTCAAGATCGACCAGTCCTTCACCCGCTCGATCTGCGACGACACGGTGGAAATACGACAACGCAGCCGCATGCTGGTCGAGGGCATTGCAGCCATCTCGCACAAGATGAATTGCGCCGTCATCGCCGAGGGCGTCGAGACGGAAGAGCAGAAGGAGCTTCTGACAATGATCGGCGCGGATTATGGACAGGGCTATTATTTCGCACGGCCACAACCCATCGAAGGGCTGATCGCCGCATTGAACGCGGACTACGGCGCAGACCGCGCAACAGTACGACAAGCGTGAGGCGGGGGTGACCATGGGATTGATCCGCTTCTGTCTGATCTTTCTTGCTCTCGCCAGCCCGGCCGGCGCGGCCAAACTTTTCCTGACGACCGAGGTCTACCCCCCGTACAATTTGCAGACCAGCGACGGCAGCGTCGCAGGCGTCTACATCGACCAGCTCAAGATCGTACTTGAAGACACCGGCACCGATTACGAAGTCGCCGTCATGCCCTGGGCGCGGGCGATCGCATTGGCCACAACGCAGGCCATGCATTGCGTCTTTGCTACGGCGAGAACGCCCGAACGGGAAAAGCTTTTCAAATGGGTCTCGCCGATCCATAGCGACCGCAACATCCTCGTGACGCGCCACAATGCGGATATCAACGTCTCCAGTCTGGCGGAGGCCAGGAAATACCGGGTCGGCACCCAGCGCGGCGACTACACCGAGGCCCTTCTGGGTACGCTTGGCTTCCAGCAGGTGGATGTCGGCGCGGACTTCCAGATCACACTTCACAAGCTGAAAGCAGGCCGCATCGACCTGATGCCCATGTCGGAAAGCACTTTCAAAAGCCTGCCCGCAGGCACGTTCAAGGAAGTGATAACGCTGGCGCGGCAACAATTGGGTCTTGCCTGCAACAAGAGTGTTCCCGACGAGGTTATCGCAAAATTGCAGGCACGGCTGGACAGGCTGATCGCCGATGGAACACAGCAGAAGATATATGACCGCTACCATCTCGTCAGCCCGTAAGCATCCGCTCAGCATCCCCGTAAATCGATAAAAAGATTGACAGCCGGGAGAATTCGGGGTGGTGACAGGCATCATTAGGCAAAAACGCGGACATGCCCCATGAAGATCATCGCAGGACTTGGTAATCCCGGCTCGCAATATGCGGGAAACCGCCACAATATCGGTTTCATGGCTGTTGATGCGCTGCAGCGCCTGCCCTCCTTCTCGCCCTGGGCGAGAAAATTCAAGGCGGAGATTTCCGAAGGCGAGATCGGCGGTGAAAAAGTCCTGCTGATGAAGCCGCTCACCTACATGAACCTGTCGGGCGAATCCGTCGGCGAGGCCATGCGCTTCTTCAAGCTTGCCCCGGCCGATATCATCGTCATCCATGACGAACTCGATCTGCTCGCCGGCCGCGCACGCATCAAGATCGGCGGCGGCCATGGCGGTCACAACGGCCTGAAATCGCTCGATGCCCATTGCGGCAAGGAATATCGCCGCCTACGCCTCGGCATCGGCCATCCCGGCGACAAGGAACGGGTGCATGGCCACGTTCTCGGCGATTTCGCCAAGACCGACCGGGTCTGGCTCGATCCGTTACTGGACGCCATTGCCGACAACGCCGCCATGTTGCTGAAGGG
Organism: Rhizobium sp. AN73; assembly: GCF_030757975.1. Taxonomy (NCBI): domain Bacteria; kingdom Pseudomonadati; phylum Pseudomonadota; class Alphaproteobacteria; order Hyphomicrobiales; family Rhizobiaceae; genus Rhizobium; species Rhizobium sp. AN73. The sequence goes on along the minus strand of NZ_JARWME010000002.1, from coordinate 366,270 downwards.
CGAAGATTCGCAGCTGATGAACAAGCTGGCGCTTGCCACCGGCAGCAAGCCGGAAGCCGAAAAACCGGCCAAGGCTGCCAAACCGGCCGCGCAGTCCCACATCCATCAGGCACGCAACAGCGCCCAGCCGAAAAAGTTGCCGGAAACCGGACCGATGGCCGAAATGCTGAAACGGATGTTCGGCAAGAAGGACTAGATCGCCATGTCTTCAGCGACCATCGCCCTGCGCGAAGCCGGCTCCGCCGATCTGCCCGGCCTGCTTGAACTTTACCGGGCGCTCAATCCATCCGACCCGCAATTGACGACGGAAGCGGCGAGCACCGCTTTCGCCGCCATGCTGAACCAGCCCGGCCTCACCGTGTTTCTGGCAATGGAGGGCGGAGAACCCGTCGCGACCGCCACGCTTCTGATCGCTCCGAACCTGACACGCGCCGCCCGCCCCTACGCCTTCATCGAAAATGTGGTGACGCTGGAGGCCCGTCGCGGCCATGGGTATGGCCGCGCGGTCGTGCGCCACGCCATCGAGGCCGCCTTTGCCGCAAATTGCTACAAGGTGATGCTGCTCACCGGCCGCCAGCGCCCGGAAGTCCATGCCTTTTACGAAAGCTGCGGCTTCGTGCAGAACAAGACCGGGTTCCAGATCCGGCAGGATTGAACATAAAAACCATCACTCCTCCGGTTCGGTGGTGAACATCAGCGGAAATCCGGCCTCCTTGCCAAGATCGGTCGCCTCCTTGGCCTTGGTCTCGGCAATGTCGCGCACGCAGACAACGACGACCGCGCTTCCGAAACGATGCGCCGTCATCATCACCCGGTGGCCGGTGTCCTCGCCCATGTGGAAGACAGACTTCAGTACAAGGGTCACGAAGTCGCGCGGCGTATAGTCATCATTCAGCAGAATGACCTTGTAGAGCTTCGGCCGCTCCAGCTTCGGTTTGACTTTCGGTTTCGGCTTCAGATCGACTGGACTGTCACTCATCATCGTCGCTCGTGAGTGTCGCTCAATTGTCTCTCATGGGAAAATCCCACTGATGGCGAAAGATCGGTCGCTTGACCGGCGTCATATTGCGCCGCAACCGCATTATCGACAACCCCGGACGCGGCACGCGCGTGAAATTCCGCGCCATTCGCAGGGCTTTGCCCGCCCAAATCGGCCCGCGGGCTTGACCTTGCCCTGCCCTTTCCGCAAAAGGCTCCTCAACGAATTCTTTCAAACGGACAGGTTTCAAGCCATGGGCTTCAAATGCGGTATCGTCGGGCTGCCGAATGTCGGCAAGTCCACCCTCTTCAACGCGCTGACGAAAACGGCGGCCGCGCAGGCTGCCAACTATCCCTTCTGCACCATCGAGCCGAACACCGGCGAGGTTGCCGTGCCGGACCCGCGCATGCAGCAGCTTGCGACGATCGCCGGATCGAAGGAAATCATTCCGACCCGCATTTCCTTCGTGGACATTGCCGGTCTGGTGCGCGGCGCGTCGAAGGGTGAAGGCCTCGGCAACAAGTTCCTGGCCAATATCCGCGAAGTCGATGCCGTCGTGCATGTGCTGCGCTGCTTCGAAGACGACGATATCACCCATGTGGAAGGCCGTATCAATCCGGTTGGCGATGCCGACACGATCGAGACGGAGCTGATGCTCGCCGACCTCGAAAGCCTGGAGCGCCGCGTCGAGCAGACGCGCAAGCGCGCCAACAGCAAGGACAAGGAGTCCTTGGCCCAGCTGCCCGTGATGGAAGCCGTAATTGCCCTACTCAACGACGGAAAACCAGCACGTCTGCTTTTGAAGACGCTGGCGGACGAGGAAATCGAAATCCTCAAAGGCCTCAATCTCCTAACGTCGCACCCGGTGCTTTATGTCTGCAACGTCTCGGAAGCCGATGCATCCTCCGGCAACGAACACACCGCGGCCGTGGCAGAGATGGCAAAGCAACAGGGCGCCGAATGCGTGATCATCTCGGCGGCGATCGAGGCTGAAGTCGCGCAGCTTCCGGCCGATGAAGCCGAGGAATTCCTCTCAGCCCTCGGGCTCACCGAGGCAGGTCTCGACCGGCTGATCCGCGCCGGTTATCACCTGCTCGACCTCATCACCTATTTCACCGTCGGCCCGAAGGAAACGCGCGCCTGGACGATCGTGCGCGGCACCAAAGCGCCCGCCGCCGCCGGCGTCATCCATACCGATTTCGAACGCGGCTTCATCCGCGCATTCACGATCGGCTTTGACGACTACATCGCCTACAAGGGCGAAGTCGGCGCCAAGGAAGCCGGCAAGGGGCGCGACGAAGGCAAGGAATATGTCGTCCAGGACGGCGACGTCATCCACTTCCGCTTTAATACCTGATCTCGACTGGAGCCGTTTGCTTTGCTCCGCCGAATTGCATCTCGCCATTCTGCGGAGCGGAGAAAGCCGGAGCCGCCTCTGGGGAGTGGCGCTTAAGATTAAGACCTCTCCCAAATCCGGCGGTCCTCCTCGGGCTTGACCCGAGGTTCCACATGTCGTGACACGTGTGAGATGGATCCTCGCCTCAAGGGCGAGGATGACGGCGGAGGGGTAGAGCCCCTGCGCCACACATTCCCATAAGCCGCCGCGTTTGCCATCATTTGAGTATCCGCGCCCTAGATTTGACCTTTACGTAAAGGGAAAAATCATTTTAGATGCCGGCGATATTGACTGTGCGAAGGGAGGAAACCATGGCGCCAGTCGCGACATATGCCTATGAGGATTTTTCCGTCGGTCGGGAATTTCCCCTCGGACCGCAATCGATTTCCGCAGCGCAAATCATCGAATTCGCCAGCGAATTCGACCCCCAGCCCATGCATCTGTCCGAAGAGGCTGGCCGCCAGAGCATTCTCGGCGGGCTGGCGGCTTCCGGCTGGCACACCTGCGCCCTGCTGATGCGGATGATGGCGGAGAGCTACATCACCAACTCCACCTCGCAGGGTAGTCCCGGCATCGATTATGTCGACTGGAAAAAGCCGGTTCTGGCGGGTGATACAATTTCGGGAAAATCCATCGTGCTGGAACAGCGCACCTCCGGCTCACGCCCCGGCATCGGCCTCGTGAAGTTTCGCCACGAGCTTTATAACCAGCGCGGCGTCCTGGTATCACACGGCGAAAACACCGTGATGTTCCTGATGCGTGCGGACGGAGGCGTTGCGGCATGAGACTGGCAGAACTTTCCCCGATCGGCGAACGCGTCACCCTCGACACGTTGCATTTTTCCGCCGCAGACATCATCCGTTTCGCCCGCGATTTTGATCCGCAGCCCTTTCATCTGGATGCCGAAGCGGCAAAGAACAGCGTCTTCGGCGCGCTTTGCGCTTCCGGTTGGCACACCGGCGCGGGCTGGATGAAATGTTTCCTTTCCCACTGGGCAAAGGAAGTGAAGAGGCTGAAACAACTTGGCCTCGAGCCACCGAAGCTTGGCCCTTCCCCCGGTTTTCGCGAACTCAAATGGAAAAAGCCGGTATTCGCCGGCGACGACATCACCTATTTCGTCACTTTGCTCGATGCAAGACCGCTGGAATCAAGGGCCGGTGTCTGGCTGAACACCACCTTCAACGAGGGCGTGAACCAGTCCGGAGACACGGTGCTGACCTTCCGGAGCGGAGTTCTGGAATTCGAATAGACGCTGGCTGAGATCACCCGCACGCGATACCCTTGGAATCGGTGTCGCGGCGGGAAGGCAAGAATGAATGATATTCTACGGGGTTATGCTGAAGCGGCGACGCCGGAGCTGATTGCCAGGTTCGACAGGCTGGATTGCCGGGAAATCTACGCGCCGGTCATTGATCTGTTGCCGGTCGCAGCGGCCCGCGTCGCGGATATCGGCAGCGGCACCGGTCGCGATGCCGCCTGGTTTGCCGAATGCGGCCATGACGTTCTGGCCGTCGAACCGGTCGCGGAGCTTCGCGAACCCGGTATGCGATTGCACCCGTCGAACAAGATAACGTGGCTGGACGACAGTTTGCCAGATCTCGCGAAAGCGCGCCGCCACGGCCCGTTCGATCTCATTACCCTGTGCGGCGTCTGGCACCATATCGATGATGAGGCAAGGCAGACCGCCATGGAAAGCCTCTCGGAGATGACGGCGGCGGGCGGATTGCTGATCATGTCCCTGCGTCACGGCCCTGCACCCGAGGGCCGTCGTGCTTTTCCCATTTCACCGGCGGAAACGACGGGCAGTGCAGCCCGTCTGGGGTTCACGCTGGTCCGGCAGGTGGAGGTCGCCTCCGTTCAGGCGGGCAATCGTGCCATGGGCGTCCACTGGACATGGATTGCACTACGAAAGACCGGACAAAAGACCGGCCTGTCGCAACATTCCTAACCGGCAGCCGGCCTCAATGGCCTGAAAATTCCACCAGTGTCCGCACTTCGACGCCAAGGTCTTCCAGCTTCTTACGGCCGCCGAGATCGGGCAGGTCGATGACGAAGCAGGCGGAAACGATTTCCGCGCCCATCTGCCGCAAGAGCTTGACCGCCCCTTCGGCGGTGCCGCCGGTCGCGATCAGGTCGTCGACCAGAATGACCTTTTCGCCCGGCTGTACGGCGTCCACGTGCATTTCCATTTCATCGACGCCGTATTCCAGGCTGTAGGCAACACGCACGGTGGTGTGCGGCAGCTTACCCTTCTTGCGGATCGGCACGAAACCGGCCGACAGCTGGTGCGCAACCGCCCCACCCAGAATGAAGCCGCGCGCTTCCATACCGGCGATCTTGTCGATCTTCGTTCCCGCATAGGGCTGCACAAGCTCGTCCACCGCACGGCGGAAAGCACGCGGATTGCCGAGCAGCGTCGTGATGTCCCGGAAGATGATGCCCGGCTTCGGATAGTCGGGAATGGAGCGGATGGCAGCGGAAAGCTCCGAAGCGATAACGGTCATGGTATTTCCAGTTAAAATGGGAATGGATCAGAAGGTTCGAACCACCCTATCAATTTGCCGGCTGCGGACCAACTAAAAAGGACCGAAGCTCATTCCGCCGCCGACATTCCCTCGATCCGCGCCCAGACCGGGCAGACATCCTCGAAGGAATGCGACAGAGGCCGCAGCGCCTCATCGTTCCTGTCGTCGAAGGAGCCGGAAACCAGCGCGACCGTCGGCGCATCGTCGATTGCGCCGAGCGTGCTGCCGCAGACCGGGCAAAAGGCCCGGCTGGAATAATCGGAAGACCGGAAAACCGAAGGTGCGCCACCTTCTCCTGTCCAGACCACCGCATCACTGTCGAATTCCACCCAAACAAGACTGGAAGCGCCGGAATGCCGCTGGCAGGTATCGCAGGAGCAGCTGTGCGGATTACCGGGTTCACCCGCGGCCTCGAAACGGACGGAACCGCACAGGCAACCACCGCTACGGATTTTCGTCATGTCTCATCCTCCTTCGACCCATGAAAAAGCCCCCAGGGCAAGACCATGGGGGCCAATGATTGCAGGCATTTGAAGCCGGTCAATGTTCCTTTTTGGCGTAGACCGATTTCTTGGTGAGATAGATCAGGGCCGTGAAGATAAACAGGAACACCATGACCATAAAACCGGTGCGCTTGCGCGCTTCCAGATGCGGCTCTGCGGCCCACATCAGGAACGCAGACACGTCCTTGGAATATTGATCCACCGTCTGCGGCGCACCATCGTCATAGGTCACCTGATCGGCGCTGATCGGCGGCGCCATCTTCAGTGCCACGGCGCTGGCGAAATACGGGTTGAAATGCGTGCCTTCCGACACTTCAACACCTGCAGGCGCGTCCTGATATCCGGTCAGCAGCGCATGGATATAATCCGGGCCGCCTTCCTGATAACCGCCGATGATCGGGATCATGTCGATGACGAATTGCGGGAACCCGCGCTCCACGCCGCGCGCCTTGGCAAGCAGCGACATATCGGGCGGAGCAGCCCCACCATTAGCGGCGGCAGCCGCTTCATGGTTCGGGAATGGCGAGGGGAAATGGTCAGAAGGCACAGCCTTGCGATTATACATTTCGCCATCGGCGTTCGGGCCGTCCTGCACTTCGTATTCCGCAGCGAAAGCCTTTACCTGCTCGTCCGAATAACCGAGATCCCCGAGCGTGCGGAAGGAAACGAGGTTCATCGAGTGGCAGGCGGAGCAGACTTCCTTGTAAACCTTCAGGCCGCGCTGCAACTGGCCCTTGTCGTATTTGCCGAAAGGCCCGGCAAAGGACCAGCTCTCTTCCTTGGGCTTGATGACCGGGAAGTGACCGCCGGCGATCGCATGTTCCGCCTTGGCGGCGAGATCATGGCTCTCCTCCGCCGCAAAAGCGGCGGCGGAACAGCTAATGGCGGCGATAAGCGCGATGCTCTTGAGAAGCGTCTTCATTGTCGTCATCCTTCCTTCGCGCTCAGACTTCGGCCGCCGCTGGCGCGGCAGTCTTCTTGGCGTTCTTTTCGAGAACGGCCTCGGTAATCGAATTCGGAATACGCCGCGGCGTTTCCACCAGACCGAGTACCGGCATGATGACGAGGAAGAAACCGAAGTAATAGAGCGTGCCGATCTGCGACATGATGACATAGAGGCCTTCCGCAGGGCGCGATCCCAGCCAGCCGAGCAGGATGGCGTTGACCACGAACAGCCAGAAGAACATCTTGTACCAGGGACGATAGACGGCAGAGCGAACCTTCGACGTATCGAGCCAGGGCAGGAAGAACAGCACGATGATTGCGCCGAACATGACGAGAACGCCACCGAGCTTGGAATCGATCGGCCCGACATTGAAGGTGATGGCGCGCAGCATCGCGTAGAACGGCAGGTAATACCACTCCGGCACGATATGCGCCGGCGTCTTCAGCGGATCCGCCATGATGTAGTTGTCGGGGTGGCCGAGGAAGTTCGGCATGTAGAAGATGAACCACGCATAAGCGATGAGGAACACCGAAACGCCAAGCGCATCCTTCAGCGTCGCATAGGGTGTGAAGGGAACCGTGTCGGTCTTGCTCTTCACTTCCACGCCGGTCGGGTTGGTCTGGCCGGTCACATGCAGCGCCCAGATATGCAGGATGACGACACCCGCGATCATGAACGGCAGCAGGTAGTGGAGCGCGAAGAAGCGGTTGAGCGTCGGATTGTCCACCGCAAAGCCGCCGAGCAGGAACTGCTGGATCCACTCACCTATGCCCGGGAAAGCCGAGAAGAAGCCGGTGATAACCGTTGCACCCCAGAAGGACATCTGACCCCAGGGCAGAACGTAGCCCATGAAGCCCGTCGCCATCATCAAGAGATAGATCACACAGCCGAGGATCCAGAGGATTTCGCGCGGCGCCTTGTAGGAGCCGTAATAGAGGCCGCGGGCAATGTGCAGGTAAACCGCGATGAAGAAGAACGACGCACCGTTGGCGTGCATGTAGCGCAGCAGCCAGCCGTGGTTGACGTCACGCATGATCTTTTCGACGGAATTGAAGGCGACCGTCGTTTCAGCGGCGTAATGCATGGCAAGCACGACGCCGGTGAGGATCTGCACGATCAGCATCACAGCCAGCATCGCGCCGAATGTGTAGGCGTAGTTCAGATTACGCGGGACAGGGTAAGCGACGAAGCTGTCATAGATCATGCGCGGCAAGGGAAGCCGCGAATCGATCCACCTCTCGATGCCGGTGGACGGCTGATAACTGGAATGACCACTCATAAATATCTGTCCCCTTATCCGATCTTGATCACGGTATCGGATGTGAATGCAAATGTCGGGATGGCGAGGTTCTGCGGCGCCGGACCCTTACGTATGCGGCCCGCCGTATCGTAGTGCGAGCCATGGCAGGGACAGAACCACCCGCCGAAATCGCCGGCCTGGCCGAGCGGAACGCAACCGAGATGGGTGCAGGAACCGATCATGACGATCCAGTTTTCCTTGCCCTGACCGGCGGAACGGTCAATGTCCGTCGCCTGCGCGTCGGGGGCAATGTTGGCATTGCGTGCCACCGGATCCTTCAGGTCGCCGAGAGCGACCGCATTGGCTTCGCCAATTTCCTTTTCCGTGCGGTTGCGGATGAAAATCGGCTTGCCGCGCCACTTCACGGTCAAGGACATGCCCGGCTCGACCGCCGCGACGTTCACCTCGATGGAGGCAAGCGCCAGCGTCGATGCGTCCGGACGCATCTGGTCGATAAAGGGCCATGCGACTGCGGCGGCACCAACGGCGCCCGTCATTCCGGTTACTAGATAAAGAAAATCGCGACGGGTCGGTTCACCCGAGGCGTCGTGATTGGTTACGTGCTCGCTCACCGCTACACCATCCTCTGCGCTGTTTTTGCCGTAAATCGCATGAGTCCTCCCGCTATGATTTGATCCAAGACAATCTCCGTCCCATGTCTCGGTCATCCTCGCGGCGTTTTAGAAACCGCGTCATTCTGTTTGATCGCAAAATATTGACTGACTTGGCAAGAGCAAAGCACACAAAGCCGCCGTAATTCTGCCTGAAGAGGCGGATTTGTTTCTCATTTTTTCATAAGCCCCGGCAGACGGGCAACATTGTGCCCATTCGTGCGGCATGTTACGAGACGCGCAGGGAGAGCTTGGAAAGCAGGGATTCGGATGACGGCGAAGCTCGCTTGCATGGTCTCCACGGTCGTGGCTGCCGTTCTTTTCATTGCCAGCCTGCGTTATGTGACGGATTTCTGGCTTTTAGCCTTCGTCACCAGTTTCCAGCTTCACATCGCCCTCGTCTGTATCCTGCTGGCATGTCTGGTATTTTGGCTGACGCGTGACGCGGTTTCCGCTTTTCTGGTGATCTGGTCGCTTGCGCTCGCCATCCATGCGGTCGCCATGCTCATGGAATTCTCCACAGCCGCCACCGCAGCACCCGGCGCCAGACCCTTCCGGCTATTGTCCTTCAATGTGCTGATGGACAATGCCGCCAATGCGGATGCGATTGCCGATACCATTCTCGAATCGGGCGCGGATGCGGTCTATCTGTTCGAGGCCGGCGCGCTGGAAGCGGTTCTGCCGCGGCTGCAGCAAATGTACCCCCACAAGCTCGGCTGCTATACCGGGACGCCGACCTGCGATCTTCTGATCCTCTCGAAGCGACCGTTGCAGGAGGGCCGTTTCCATAGCCTCAGCGACCTGCGCCGCGACCGTTTCGCGATTGCCAGCATCGATCTCGACGGCACGGAGCTGACACTTGCCGCCGGCCACATCACCAAACCCTATTTCGACGACTATCACCGGGACGAGCTGGACGAGGTCAGCGAAATTCTGTTTCGCATCACCGGACCGCTCATTCTGGCCGGAGACTTCAATTCAGCCAGCATCGCCCCCGACATGCGCGATTTCCTCGCCGCCAACGACCTCAAAAAAGCGCCGTGGGAGCCAGCCACATGGCCAACGAAGGCAGGTCGCTTCGGCATCGCCATCGATCATATCTTTGCCCGCGAACCCGCGACGCTGATGAAAACCACCCGCCTGCCCGACAGCCTCGGCTCCAATCACTACGGCCTGATGGCGGATTTCATGATCGACCGATGAGGCCCACCCGCTCCGCCACGCAAAAACGGCGGCTCGAAAGCCGCCGTCCATGTTTCATACGCGTACAGCAGGAGGCGGATTAGAACTCCGACCACTCCTGTGCCGCCGCTGCCTGCCGCCCACCACCGAAGGCGGCTGCGATCTTGCGCCCCATGGCGCGTGCGGGCGAAGGCTGCGGAACCGAAGCCGGACCCGCCACGACAATGGTATCCGCCGCCTGTCCCAGGTTGAATTGCGAAAGCAGCACGTTCAGGGCACGCGCCTGAGACGCGAGGCTGTCACTGGCAGCCGTCGTCTGCTCCACCATGGCCGCGTTTTTCTGGGTGCCCTGATCCATCAGGTTCACAGCCGAGCTGATTTCCGAAAGCCCGGTCGATTGTTCGCGTGTGGAGACGACGATCGATGCGACGTGGGTGTTGATCTCCCGCACCTCACCAACAATTCCCGCAAGCACCTCGCCGGTCTTGCCGACAAGCGAGACACCCTCGCGCACCTGTTCCCCGGAACGGTTGATGAGTATCTTGATTTCCTTGGCGGCGCGGGCCGAACGTTGCGCCAGTTCACGCACCTCCTGCGCCACGACGGCAAAACCCTTGCCGGCATCGCCCGCACGGGCGGCCTCGACACCTGCGTTCAAGGCGAGAAGATTGGTCTGGAAGGCAATCTCGTCGATGACGCTGATGATGTTGCTGATCTCGTTGGCGGATTTTTCGATATCCTGCACCGCAAGCACGGTGCGCGTGACGATCTCGCCGGAAATTTCAGCGCTTTCGCGCGCCCGTTCCACAAGCCTGCCAGCCTCGGCGGCACGATGGGCCGAATCCTTCACCGCCGTCGTCACCTCTTCGAGAGCGGCTGCGGTTTCCTCGACGGACGACGCCTGCTGCTCCGTGCGGCGGGAAAGATCGCCTGCCGCTGCCAGAATTTCCCCCGCACCCGCATCGATGACCCGGGCGTTGTCGCCAACCGAGCGCAGCGCCGTCTCCAGCGTGGCGACGGATTCGTTGAAATCGCCACGCAAGCCGTCAAGCCGGTCGGCAAAGGCAGTTTCCAGGCGGCAGGTCATGTCGCCCTGCGACAGCTTCTTCAGCCCGGCGCCCAGATTTTCAACCGCGAAACGCACCTCCTCCGCCTCGTGCGCCTTCTGCGCCTCGTGCTCGATCCGCTCCTGCTCGCTGAGGCTGCGATTGGCTTCAGTTTCACGCTCCAGCCGCTCGCGCTCGACGGCGTTGTCCCGGAATACGGCAACGGCTGCGGCCATTTCCCCGATCTCGTCCTTGCGGCCGGAATGCGGAATGGCGCTTTCATTGTCGCCTGCCGCCAGCCCGTTCATGGCGCGTGTGATGTCGTAGATCGGGCGCGAGATACGCAGGAAACTGAAGAGCGCGGCAGCAAGTGCTACCGCGGCGGCAAGAAGCATGGCGCCAAGCGATATAACGAAGGCGAAATCGCCTGCGGCTTCCGCAGCGTGCTTGTCGGCCAGACCACGCTCGCGATTGTCCTCGATCATCTCTTTCATCAACGCACCGGCGGCGTTACCGGCCGGCGTCATGCGGGAAATCTGCGCCCGCGCGGCGTCGATATCGTCGGCGATGACAACTTTTTTAAGCTCCGCGCCCATGGCTTCGTAGTTTGCAACCATTCCATTCAGACGTTTGAATTTTTCAATCGTCGTAGGCAATTGCAAGTCTGCGGCATAGGCGTCGAATCCTTCGGCGCGCTCCTGTTGAGATTTGAGGATACGCTGGAACAGGGCGTTTCGCGCCTCTGGCGTTGCCGCAGTCATGACTGCCAGATAATTGCGGCGAATTTCGTTAAGCTTGTCGCTCAGATCGGCGATCAGCAGTGACCGCTCCATCCGGCGAGCGATATTGCTGGCGTGCTGCTCCATTTCTCCCACGGAGCGCATGCTGGCGACCCCTTGAGCGATGGAGAACAAGACCGTGATGCCGAACAATGCCGGCAGAAGAATACGAATTCTGAAAAAATGCATTGTTTCCGATCCTCAAAAAATGAGCGCGAATCCTCCCGCGGCCCTGTTTTTGCATGCACGGATAAATAAGAACTTACCGGCCAAGCATTATTTTTAGTTGTATAAATATTTCACACGCCGGCTCGTTGCAGATATAAGCAACCACTGATTTCATATTTCATAAAATACGAGAAAAAAACAGCTGGCCAGATCGCCTCAAACGCTCTCGTCGGCGGCAAGGAACCCACCCGACTGTCGAGCCCAAAGCTCCGAATAGAGCCCGCCCTGTGAAACAAGATCGGAATGGTTGCCCTGCTCGACGATACGGCCCTGATCCATCACGATCAACCGGTCGAGCGCGGCGATAGTCGAGAGTCGGTGCGCGATGGCCAGCACCGTCTTGCCCTGCATCAGCTCGTCCAGATTGCTCTGGATCGCCGCTTCCACCTCAGAATCGAGCGCGGACGTCGCCTCGTCGAGCACGAGGATGGGTGCGTCCTTCAACATCACGCGGGCAATCGCGATGCGCTGGCGCTGGCCGCCGGACAATTTCACGCCGCGTTCGCCGACATGCGCGTCGAAACCCACGCGGCCGCGCTGGTCTTCCAACCGTTCGATGAAATCATCCGCCTTGGCCCGGCGCGTCGCCTCCAGCAATTGCGCTTCGGTGGCATCCGTTCGGCCGAACATGATGTTGTCGCGGATGGAGCGGTGCAGCAGTGAAGTATCCTGCGTGACCATGCCGATATGAGCGCGCAGCGATTCCTGGGTCACCCTGGCGATATCCTGCCCGTCGATCAGGATACGGCCCTTCTCGACGTCATAAAAACGAAGGAGCAAATTGACGAGGGTAGATTTGCCCGCGCCGGAGCGTCCGACGATACCGACCTTCTCGCCTGCCTTGATATCGAGATTGAGATTGTCGATGACCCCGTTCGTCCGCCCGTAATGGAAGCTGACATTTTCAAAACGGATGCTCGGCCTTTTCACTTCCAGCACCGTCGCATCGGGCGCATCCACGAGGCCGATCGGCTGCGAGATCAACTCGGCGGCATTCTGCACCGTGCCGAAATTGCGCATGATGCCGTTGAACTGCGTCATCAGCCGCCCGAGCAGGAAGTTGAGACGCAGAACCAGTGCCAGCGTGAAGGCGACCGCGCCGGAGCTGATCTTGCCGGACAGCCACAGATCGATGCACAGCGCCGCCATCGAGGTAATCATCACGCCCGACAACAGCGCCATGGAGGCGCGCACACCGGTGATGAACCGCGTGAAGGTCATGGTCGCGTTCTGGAAAATATCGAAGCCCTGCCGCATGTAACGGTCATTGGCATCGTCGCGCCCGAACAGCCTGAGCGTCTGGATATTGCTATAGGCATCCACCATGCGGCCGGACAGCATGGAGGCGGCCTCCGCCGTCTCTTTCGAATGGGAACGGATGCGCGGCACGAAATAACGCGCCAGCAGCGAAAAGACGATCACCCAGACGAGGACGACGACCGCAAGCCGCCAGTCCAGCCCGCCGATCAAAAGCAGCATCGAGACGGAGTAAATGCCGACGAACCAGACGCTTTCCATCAGCGAGGTAACGAGATCGCCCGCCGCCTGCCCGCCCGACCAGACCTTGGTGACGATGCGCCCGGAAAAATCGTTCTGGAAAAAATTCAGCGATTGCCGCGCCACATGCATGTAGGATTGCCAGCGCACCAGATTGTAAAAACCAGGTGTGATGATCTGCTGGTCCACCAGCGCCGTGATCATCGTGACGATGAAACGCACGATGCCGATCAGAACCAGCATGCCAACCAGCTCACCGCCATGTGCGGCAAGCAGCCCCGCCCAGCCTTCTTCCGGCTTCACAGTCGAGAGAATATCCACAAGCCGACCGACGAACCAGAAAAGCGCCGCCTCGATGGCCGCCGTCAACCCGCCCAGCACCAGCATGGCGAAAAACGGCGCCTTGGCCTGCGAGATATAGAACCAGATGAAGGCGAATGTGCTTTCAGGCGGCCGCAAATCGTCCTTGCGGGCGAAGGGCTTTATCCAGTTCTCGAAATACTCGAAGATGCGGGTAATGACCATGATCCGGATATAGGCGGATTCCCCGAACGGGAACAGCCGCCGAGCCTTCGGCAAGAGATTATATTTCGGTAACATTCCGGAAATGAAAAAGGGCGGAGAATGTTCCCCGCCCTCACACTTTCCTTATTCCGCGGCCACTTCCGCCTCGTGGTCGGCGATGAAGCCGCCGGACTGGCGCCGCCACAGATCGGCATAGATGCCGCCCATCGCCGCCAGTTCCGCATGGCTACCCGATTCCACGATCTGGCCCTTGTCGAGGATGATGAGCCGGTCCATTTCGGTCAGCGTCGACAGGCGGTGGGCGATCGCGATAACCGTCTTGCCTTCCATCAACGAGAACAGGTTTTCCTGGATCGCCGCCTCGACTTCACTGTCGAGCGCCGAGGTCGCCTCGTCCAGCACCAGGATCGGCGCGTTCTTGAGGAACACGCGGGCAATGGCGATACGCTGACGCTGGCCACCGGACAGCTTTACACCGCGTTCACCGACCTGGGCATCGAGGCCCTGACGGCCATGCATATCGACAAGCGTTTCCACGAAGTCCCAGGCGTTTGCCCGCTTTGCCGCCGCAATCACCTGCTCGTCGGTCGCCTCTGGATGGCCATAAGCAATGTTGTCGCGGATCGAACGGTGCAGCAGCGAAGTATCCTGCGTCACCACACCAATCAGCTCGCGCAAGCTGTCCTGCGACACCTTGGAGATGTCCTGCCCGTCGATGGTGATCTTGCCCGCTTCCAGATCGTAGAAGCGCAGAAGCAGGTTCATCAGCGTCGTCTTGCCGGCACCAGAGCGCCCAACCAGCCCGACCTTCTCGCCCGGCTTGATATCCAGCGTCAGCCCGTCGATCACGCCCTTGTTCTTGCCGTAGTGGAAGCGGACGTTGTCGTAACGGATGGCGCCCTGCGGTGCTGCAAGCTGCGGCGCCTTCGGAGCATCGACGATATCGTGCGGCTTCGTCATCATCGACATGCCGTCATAGACCGTGCCGATGTTTTCGAACAGCGAGGTGACTTCCCACATGATCCACTGCGACATGCCGTTGACGCGCATGGCAAGGCTGATGGCGATGGCGACCGAGCCGGCCGTGACCGAACCCTGCATCCAGAAATACAGACCGAGCGATGCCGTGGAAAACAGCACCACCGCATTGTTGAGGTCGATCAGGATGTTGAAGCCGGAAATCTTGCGCATCTGGCGGTGAACGGTTCCGAGAAACACGTTCATGCCCTCACGCGCATATCTTTCCTCCCGGCCCGCATGGGAAAACAGCTTGATCGTCGAGATGTTGGTGTAGCTGTCGACGATCCGCCCCGTCATCATCGAGCGCGCATCGGCCTGCTCCTGCGCCAGCCGGCCGAGCTTCGGCACGAAATAGGTGAGGATGCCCATATAGATGCCGAGCCATACCAGAAGCGGAATGACCAGCCGCCAGTCCGCCGCCGCGACCATGAACAGCATAGAGACGACGAAGCTGATCGCGTAGACGAACACGTCGATCACCTTCAGCGCCACTTCGCGGATCGCCAGCGCCGTCTGCATTACCTTGGTCGAAACCCGGCCGGCAAACTCGTTGGCGAAAAAGTTCATGGAGTGACGCAGCAGGAAACGATGCATCTTCCAGCGCGCGATCATGCCGAAATTGCCGGCAAGCGTCTGGTGCATCGTCATGGTGTGGACAGCACCCATCAACGGCAGCACGACGAGCACCAGCCCGGCCATGACGATCAGATGCCAACCCTCATCGGCAAAGAACGTCGCGCGATCGGCCGTGGAAAGCCAGTCGACGATATTGCCGAGGAATTTATAAAGCATGGCTTCCGCAATGGCGATGCCCATGGACATCAGGCCCAGCAGCAGCAGCCAGGGCCATGCGGGCTGCACATAATGCCACACGAACGGCAAAAGCGTCTTCGGCGGCACGGAAGGCGTCGAAGAGGGAAAAGGATCAAGGCGTTTTTCAAACCAGCCAAACATAGGCCAAGCTCCGGCAAACAATCGCTCCATCGTGAAACGTGAGCAAACGCAAATATAGCTCACGACGGAACGGAAAAATATTTGAATATGGCCGTGACGGCCACATGACGAATCGGAATATGGGAAACGCGGTCGAACCGCGGCGTAACACCTAGGCCAGCAGTGGCACTACTGGGGCCGGGAAGCGACTACGAACATGATTTTGCATCAGGACCTCCCTAGCTGGTGTTGAAGATGTGGCCTTGTAGCGCAAAATTTAATCATTGACCAGCCGGAAAGATACCGAACGCGTCAGAAAAGCTCTCGATTGCGACCAATAAGGCCGAACGGGCGGAGAGTGCCCGCAAAGGTCTCCGCCAGTCACAAAACCTGGATGCGTTGCCTTACTCGGCAGCGTCCTGCGTCTGACCGCTCTCATATTCGTTGATCAGCTCGACCATATCGCTCTGCGTATGGCGCTTGATCTCGCGGCGATCACTGGGCTGGGGTACGAAAGTAACGGTCAGACCGGTGTCCCGCACCGTGCCGATGGTGAAGGACGCGCCGGACAACATGCGCACGCCCTCATGCAACCACAGCGGATCGGTGGTGAAATGCTGACCGATGCCGACCACCACGGGAATGCCCTGCCAGTGCGACACGCGGTCGTAATGGATGTGACCCGCCAGAATGCCGATGACGTCATATTCGAACAGCACCTCGTCCAGAACCTCGGTATCGGCAAAGGACAGGGATTCCCATTCGGCTTCGGGGCGGTCGAAATCGAGCGCCGGCGCGTGGTGCATCACCAGCAGCTTCGGCAGTTCGGGGTGGTTTTCGATTTCTTCCGCGAGCCATTCGATCTGCCCGGGTTCGAAAGCGCCGCCAACCTTGCCGGGAATGCTGGTATCCATCACGATGACGTGGATATCGGCAATCACCTGGGCATGGTCGTAAGGGACATCCAGATCCTCGGTACGGCCGAGCATGACAGGATAAAAGCCGTCGCGGCGGTCATGGTTGCCGAGTGCGAAGAGGACAGGCACATCAAGCTCGGCCTCATCCAGCAGGCGCTTGAGTTCCTCATAGCTGCCGGCATCGCCCCTGTTGGTCAGGTCACCGCTGACAACGATGAATTCGGGCTGCGGCACAAGCGCCTTCACCTGCGCCAGCGTGTCGACGAGCGTGGCCGACGTATCGGAATAAAGATCATCGTCCTGCACCTGCGGATTGCCCACATGCAGATCGGTCAGATGGACGAAATTCACCCGTTCGGACATGATATCTTCCTGTTTTGCTGCTTGCAGATCCGGCTCGAAGTACGCCGCTCCGGCCTACCCGGATGTTCCGGATCGGCCTGACGACACGTTGCTGAATGGGTAGCCTGCCCATGTGTCACGCGAATGAACATCCGGTGGGCGGCAATCCTTGGAAGCGACTTTTCTCTACCGCATCTGTCACGTCCCGCCCGCCCGTGATAATCGGTCCGGCATCCCAACCGCCACGAGAAGACCATGCAAGAGATCAGGCCCAATATCAGGATCGCCCTTTACCAGCCCGATATTCCCGGCAATACCGGCACGATCCTGCGGCTGGCCGCCTGTCTCGGCCTTGGCGTCGATATCATCGAGCCGGCGGGTTTCGATATTTCCGATCGCAACCTGAAACGGGCGGGCATGGATTATATCGCGGCAGCGGCGCTGACACGCCATGTCAGCTGGGACCGGTTCGAGGAATGGCGCGCAACCACCGGCCGCCGTCTCGTTCTCGCCTCCACCAGGGCCGCCCTGCCCTATACAAAAATCACCTATCGCAGCGATGATATCCTGCTTTTCGGACGTGAAAGTGCCGGCGTGCCAGACCATGTGCACGAAAAGGCGGAAGAGCGAATCATCATCCCGATGGTCGCGGGACAGCGCTCCATCAACGTCGCCATGTCGGCGGCGATGATCACCGGCGAGGTTTTGCGCCAGACCGCATGGTCGTAGGCGCCATTTTTAACGCCATTTTTTCCGGCAAATACAGAAATTGACCGTTTTTGGTTCAAAACTGACGCAACCCGGCCTGTACCCGAGGCGTTCAGGCTCCTATACTCATTAGCCGGACAATAAAATCGTGCTCGCCGGAACCATCCGCCAGCGGGTGTGAGGAGACGTCGCATGCAATCTACCATTGTCATCGTCAACCTTCTCGGCGCAGTCGCGCTGCTGCTCTTTGGTCTCTCGCAGGTCAAGGACGGCGTTACCCGCGCCTTCGGCATGAAACTCAGAAGCGTGCTGGCCACCGGCACCCAGAACGGCCCCCGTTCCTTCTTTTCCGGCTTCTTTGCCACCGTGGCGCTGCAAAGCTCGACGGCGACGGCGCTCACCGTCGCCTCCTTCGCAGAACGCGATCTCATCAAGCCGCGCATGGCGCAGGTGGTGCTGCTTGGCGCCAATGTCGGCACCGCCGTCACCGCCTGGATCGTTGCGGCCGGCGTGGAATGGCTGTCGCCGCTTTTGATCCTTGCCGGCATCGTGCTGAAAAAGGGCAGCTCCAACGCCAGACAGGGCGGTGGAACGGCGCTGATCGGCATCGGCCTGATGCTGCTGTCACTGCATCTCCTAAGCGGCGCGACCGAACCAATGCGCGCTTCACCCGCTCTCGGTGTATTTATCGGCCTGCTGGATGGCGCGTGGCCCGTCGCACTGATCTTCTCTGCCGTGCTGGCCTTCGTCTCCTCCTCCAGCCTCGCCGTCGTGGTGCTGATCCTGTCGCTGGCCGCGACGGGCACGCTATCCGCCGGTCTCATCATCGTTCTCATTCTCGGCGCTAATCTCGGCGGCGCCATTCCGCCCGTCATTGCCACGCTCTCCGGCCCCGCCTCGGCGCGGCGTATCACCATCGGCAATCTTGTCGTGCGCACCATCGGCTGCCTCATCGCCATGCCGCTCGCCTCCTATGGCGCGACGCTTTTGCAGCAATTGCCGCTTTCACCGGGAAAATTGCCGGTCGATGCGCATCTCATCTTCAACGTCATTCTGGCAGCCGTTGCGTGGCCCTTCTCAGCCCTCATATCCGACCTGATGGCAAAGCTGGTGCCGGGCGATCCGAAAGCCGAAGACGGTCCCAATTTCCTCGACCAGCAGGCGCTTGATATGCCGGTCGTCGCACTTGCCAATGCCACCCGTGAGGTCTTAAGCGTCGGCGACAGCATCGAGCGGATGCTGATCCGTGCCGAAAACGCCTTCAAGCACAATGATCTGGCGCCGCTTCAGGAGGTTTCCCTCCTTGAAAAGAAGGTCGACCGCCGTCAGCAGGAGGTGAAGGTCTATCTTTCGCAACTGGGGCGCAAAGGGCTTACCGACGAGGAAGCGCGCCGTTCGATCGCCATAATCGACTATGCGATCAATCTCGAACATATCGGCGACATCATCGAAAAAGGCATTTGCGAGCAAATCCGCAAGAAAGTGCTGAACAGCTTCAAATTTTCCGACGACGGTTATGAGGAACTGAAGACGCTGTTCGACATGACCATCGAAAATCTGCGGGCCGCCCAGAGCATTCTGGTAACCGGCGATTTCGATCTCGCCCGCCGGCTGATGGAAAGCAAGGTGGATATACGCCGCCTCGAAAAACAGTCCTCAAACCGCCATCTGGAGCGGCTGCGCGACGGCCTAACGGAAAGCATGCAGACCAGCTCGCTGCATCTAGACATGCTCAGGGATTTGAAGCGCATCAACGCCCATATCGTTTCGGTGGCCCACCCGATTCTGGATGAAAGCGGCGTGCTGATCGAAAGCCGCCTGCGTTACGCCGAACCTCGCTCCTGAAGGAAAATCTCAGTCAGCCGAGGGAAGCCGTCGCATGGTGAATTCTATGCGGTCGCCTTCGAGCTGCCGCCAGCTTTCCACTTCCGTCCAATAGGCGGCTTTCGGAAAGCTGTCGAACCATTCGCGCGCCTTGGCGCGGGCTTCCTCACGGCCAAGACAGAAGGTCTGCCGCACGAACATGCCGTTCTGCGTCTGCTCGCCGCCAGCGCTTTCACGCGCCTTGCGGTGATTGGCGATCCTGCGCTTCAGCCCGTCGAGGGGCGGCGGTCCGGCAAATTTCGTCATGATATTCACCTCTGGCACCTACATCGATAAAGATAGTGTCCGCATGTGAACTTGGCGAGTCGAATTTGTGCGCAAGGCCAGCACCTGCTAGATGCGACAGGGAATCGACTTCACCAAAGGAGAACATGCATGGAACGGCCATCTTTGCCGAAGGGCTTGCCCGAGGACATCGAAGACAAGAAGGCCGCCGCTCAGGCCTGGTTCCAGCATCTGCGCGACACCATCGTCGCCACCTTCGAAACCCTCGAAAACGAACTGACCGGTCCTCTATCCGACCAGGAGCCCGGACGATTCGTCCAGAAGGACTGGCTGCGCGACAATGGTGAGGGCGGCGGCGGCAAGATGTCGATGATGGAAGGCCGCGTCTTCGAAAAGGTCGGCGTGCATACCTCTACCGTCTATGGCGAATTCTCGCCGGAGTTCCGCAAGCAGATACCGGGTGCGGAAGAAGATCCGCGTTTCTGGGCCTCGGGCATTTCGCTCATCGCCCATCCGGTCAATCCCAATGTGCCGGCCGTGCACATGAACACCCGCATGGTCGTCACCACCAGCCACTGGTTCGGCGGCGGCGCGGACCTGACACCCGTGCTCGGACGCCGGCGGACGGAGCAGGACCCGGACAGCCAGCTTTTCCACCGCGGCTTCGAAATCACCTGCAACCGCCACCCTGTCGCCGACTATCCGCGATACAAGGCGTGGTGCGATGAGTATTTCTTCCTGAAGCACCGCAACGAACCGCGCGGCGTTGGCGGCATCTTTTTCGACTGGCTGCACCCAGAAGAGGAAAAAGGCGGCTGGGACGCCAATTTCGCCTTCGTGCAGGATGTCGGCCGCGCCTTCAATCTGGTCTACCCGAAAATCGTGCGGTCCAATTTCAACCAGCCCTGGACGGAAGAGGACCGCGACGAGCAGCTCATCCGCCGCGGCCGCTACGTGGAATTCAACCTGCTTTACGATCGCGGCACGATCTTCGGCCTCAAGACCGGCGGCAATGTCAGAATCGATCCTGTCGTCCCTGCCGCCCGTGGTCCGCTGGCCTTAAAAAAGCTCACAAAAATTTGACGCTCATCAGCCATTTCGTCGCAAATAGCGCAAATTAGGACTTATGGAAAAATCAAGGCAGTGATAATCTCCTCCCGCAGACGTACTGGAGGAGCTATCGTCATGATTACTTCGAACAGCATGCCTATATCTGCTTCCGCCGAGGAAGCCTCGCATTCCGTTAGTACCCCGGAATTGATCGACCGTCTGGCCGCGGAAATGCGTGCCACGGGTGATCGCGAACTGCCGCATTCCTTTTATGTCGAACAGGTAAAACGCACGCTTGCCGGAAAAACGGTAAAGCGCGCTGACAATGACGAAATGCCTCGTACAAAAATCCCGGCAGCCGGCACATCCTCTGTTTTCCAGTGCTGGGCAATGCCTGAATAGGGCCCCTGATCGGGACCTGAATAGGGTCGGCGGACGCCGTTCTGGAACATAAGCGGCGAACGTTCGTTTCTTGTCAGAGGGACAGCAGGCATTTGCACGCTGTCCCTCTGTCTAAAACAGGGAGGCAAGACCATGAGACTGTTTGAATGTGGAACGCTTGTGCCCGGCTGCGCTTGGCACACCCGCGCAGACGACGACGCGGAAGTCGTGCGCCGCACCGTGGAACATATGCGATCGGCCCACGGCGAAACCATCATCCGCGAGAACATGATCGAAAACATCAAATCCCGCATCCGCGACGAGGCAAATGCGGCGTAAGCCGCAACGCCTTCGTTACTGCGATCTCAATTCTCCAGCATATCCTTCAGCCGGGCGGTCAGCGCTGCCCGGTCGAGCGAGAAATTGACGTCGATCCACTTTTCCTCGAGGCTTTTCAGCACCTCGCCCACCTTCGGGCCAGCCGCTACCCCGGCGGCCATCACGTCCGCACCGCTTAGCGGAAAACCCGGTTTGTGGAATTTTTCCGCCCTCGTCAGCAAAGTCGAAAGCCGCGCCACTTTCTGCATGGCCGTGTCGCCAGCGGAAAGATCGGCACGGGCCGAAGCAAGCGCCAGTTTCAGCCGCGTCTTCACGCCCTCGACGCCCTGACGATAAAGCAGCCGGTCGAGCGCTGTCTCCTTCAGCTCGGGATCAGCCGCCGGAGCCGAAGCCCAATGGGCAAGATAAGCCGCCTCGGCTTTCGACAGCCGCAGGCGCGCGGCAAGAGCGGCCAGCCTGTCCCTGTCCGGCGGCACGATGGCGGCAAGCCGCAGCATCGGGTCCACCGCCCAGCCCAGAGCCTGCTCCGTCGCCACCAGCCCGTGAATGGCGTCGATGCCCCATTTTTCCGTCTCGGGAAGAATTTCCGCCAGAACGCCCGATTGCCGCATCCACAGGAGGGCGCGGGAAGGATCGCGGGCGGAAAGCAGCTTTTTCAACTCACTCCACACCCGCTCGGCTGAAAGCGTCCCCAGCTTGTCCTTGGCCCGCGCACTGGCGCGCAAACCATCGGCATCGGGGCGACCGGAACCATAATGGGCAAAAAAGCGGAAGAACCGCAGAATCCGCAGGTAATCCTCCGAAATCCGCATCGCCGCATCGCCGATGAAGCGCACCGTGCCGGTTTCAATGTCGGGAAGACCATCGATTAGGTCGATGATCTCGCCCTTCTCGTCGGCATAAAGCGCGTTGATGGTGAGATCCCGCCGCTCGGCATCGGTTTGCCAGTCAGTGCCGAAGGCTACCTGCGCATGGCGGCCGTTGGTTTCGACATCGCGGCGCAACGTCGTCACCTCGAAACCTTCCCCATCAATTACCAGCGTTACCGTGCCGTGCTCGATGCCTGTTGGCACCGACTTGATGCCCGCCGCCTTCGCCCGCTCCACCACCACATCTGGGGTAAGCGTCGTCGCCATATCGACATCGACCACCGGCTGTTCCATCAGCGCATTGCGCACCGCGCCGCCGACGATCCGCACCTCGCCGCCATCGGCATTCAACAGCGCGAAGATGCGCTTCAGCGCCGGCTTTTCGAACCAGTCCCGCCCGGCAAGGCTACTCATGAATAAAACCTCTCGTAAATCGTCCGCACGATGCCCGCCGTAATGCCCCAAATGTAGCGCTCGCCATAGGGCATTTCGTAGAAAAACCGCTCCTTCCCCTGAAAGATGCGGCTGCCGCGCCCATGGTTCGCCGGGTCCATCAGGAAAGACAGCGGCACCTCGAAAACCTCATCGACTTCCGTCGGATTAAGCGTCAGGTCGAAACCGGGACGAACGACAGACAGCACCGGCTTGATGCGGAAACCCGTCCCGGAAATATAGTCCGGCAGACGTCCGACCGTTTCGACGAATGACCGCGAAAGGCCGATCTCCTCTTCCGTCTCGCGCAGCGCCGCTTCTTCCGGTGTGCGGTCCTCAGCATCGATGCCGCCGCCCGGAAAGGAAATCTGGCCGGAATGTTTGCGCAGGGTTGCGGTGCGCTGGGTGAAGATCACCCGCGCTTCGTTGCCGTCGTCAATAACAGGCACCAGCACGGCGGCATCCTTCAGCCTTATGCCGTTTCCAGAGAGAATAACGCCCGGATTGAGCAGGTGATCGCCATTCTCCCGCTCGGCCACGCCTTCACCATCCTGCAGCACCCGGCGGCGGAAATCGGCGGCGGTAAAGGTTTGAAGGCCCGTTGTCGTCATAGTCATTGCGAAAGCCGTTCCAGTTCATTGGCAGGCATCACGGGAAAGACAATCCCGCCCGAGCGCACGGCAAACATCTCGACACCATCAACTTCGATCACCTCGCCGAGTGCTGCGAGATCATACATCACCGCCCGCGAAACGAGCGCTTCCAGCCTGCCGCGCACCAGAATATAGGGTTTCAATTCGCGGTTCTCACCGAAAATCTCGAAGCGCAGCGGGTGCTCCGGCCCCGCCTCCACCACATCGCCGACATTGGTGCGGAAGGTGAGCAGCGGCTCGCCATCCTTTTCTGCCGCAGTCACTTTCATCTCCACGGCCACGAAAGGCGCATCCACCACGCGGATGCCGACTTTTTCCACAGGAGTTACGAGATAGGTCCGGCCGTCCGCATCCTTGCGCAGAACCGTCGAAAACAGCCGCACCAGCGGCGCCCTGCCAATGGGCGTGCCGAGGTAAAACCATGTGCCGTCAGCGCGGATTTCCATGTCGAGATCACCGCAAAAGGGCGGATTCCAGCGTTCCACCGGGGCAGGTCCGCGTTTGGCATCGCCGGTCTGCTCGGCGGCACGGGAGATCATCGCCGCCAGCCCCGCCGCATCGCCTGCCGAATTTATCGTCTCCGCTGCCATATTCGAGTCTCGCTTTGCCGATAAGGAAATACTAAGTCACGACATAGTCATTCGAATGGCGCTTGTCAGCGGCCAAGAGAGCAATAAGCTAGCTGCAGCGCGAAATCCGCCCCGGCCGACGGCCATGAAGACGGGGCAGGAATGGGTCGGCGGCAAAGGTATGAGGAGAGCGACATGGGCGTGATGAATACCGGCGAAACCCTCGACGAAAAAGCCATCGTCGCCTCGGCGGAAAAGGCGCTTTCGGACATTGCCGCCATCCGCGCGGAAGTGTCCAAGGTCATCTTCGGCCAGGAAAAAGTGGTGCAGAACACGCTTCTCGCCATCCTCTCGGGCGGCCACGCGCTTCTCGTCGGCGTTCCCGGTCTTGCCAAGACCAAGCTGGTCACCACGCTCGGAACGGTTCTCGGCCTGGATGCCAACCGTATCCAGTTCACGCCTGATCTCATGCCGTCGGATATTCTCGGCTCCGAAGTCATGGATCAGGACGAAAACGGCCGCCGTTCTTTCCGCTTCATCAAGGGTCCGGTTTTCGCGCAATTGCTGATGGCGGATGAAATCAACCGCGCCAGCCCGCGCACGCAATCCGCGCTTCTGCAGGCCATGCAGGAATACCACATCACCATGGCCGGCCAGCATTACGAGCTGCCGAAACCCTTCCACGTTCTCGCCACCCAGAACCCGCTGGAACAGGAAGGCACCTACCCGCTTCCCGAAGCCCAGCTCGACCGCTTCCTGCTTCAGGTGGATGTCGGTTATCCCGAGCTGGCCGCCGAACGCCAGATCCTGCTCGACACGACAGGCACCGCCTCCGGTGAGGCGCGCAAGGTGATCGACGCCGAACGCATGATGGAAATCCAGGCGCTCATCCGCCAGATGCCGGTTAGCGACAAGGTGGTGGATGCAATCCTGTCGCTCGTCCGCTCCGCCCGCCCCGGCCACGGCAACAAATTGACCGACAAACACGTTGTCTGGGGACCGGGTCCCCGTGCCGGCCAGTCGCTGATGCTGACGGCACGCGCCCGTGCGCTCTACGAAGGCAGGCTCGCGCCGTCGCTGGACGATGTCTATGCGCTGGCCGAGCCGGTGCTGGAACACCGCATGGCGCTGACGTTTGCGGCCCGCGCCGAAGGCATGTCGGTGCGCGATGTCATCGCAGCCCTCGTGGAGCAGGCGAAGAACTAAAAGCGCGTTCGCGAAAGGAATGCATGTGGCATCCATCGGCCAGATCGTAGACAAGACGCCGGGAAGCGAAGTTCTGGCGCGCGCGCGCCAGCGTGCCGCACTGGTGCCGGACTGCATGGTCGAGGCAAAGCGCATCGCCAATACCGTCACCGCCGGCTGGCATGGCCGCCGCAAACGCGGCATCGGCGAGAATTTCTGGCAGTTCCGGCCCTATGCCGAAGGCGAAAGCCTGTCGCGGATCGACTGGCGGCGCTCGGCCCGCGACGACCATACCTATGTCCGTGACCGCGAATGGGAAGCCGCCCACACCATCTGGCTCTGGGCGGATATGTCGCCGTCGATGATGTTCAAGTCTACACTCGGCTCCGTCTCCAAGGAAAGCCGGGCGCTGGTGCTGATGCTGGCGCTGGCGGAAATCCTCGCGCGCTCGGGCGAGCGCATCGGTTGTCCCGGTATCATGGAGCCGGTCTCGGCCCGAAACGCCGCCGAACGGCTCGCCGCCGCCATCATGCACGCGCCGCTCACATCAGGCATGCCGGATACGGCCATGATCCGCGGTGCGAGCGACATCGTCCTCATCGGCGATTTTCTCGATGACGCTAAAAACGTGATGGAGCGGATTTCGCCGCTCGCGCGGCGGGGCTTACGTGGCCATGTGGTGGAAATCGCCGATCCGGCCGAAGAAACCTTCCCCTATTCTGGCCGCACCGAATTCACCGACCCGGAAACCGGCGAAAAACTGGTTTCAGGCCGTGCAGAAACCATTCGCGAGGATTACACCCGCGCCTATCTCGCCCGGCGCGAGGCGCTGTCGTCTTCGCTGCGCCGTCTCGGCTGGAACTTCGTGTTCCACCGCACCGATCATCTCGCCTCCGAGGCGCTCGTCGCCGTTCACATGTATTTGTCCGGTGCGCCCGCGCAAGGCGGTGGCAACCAATGAGCGCATTGCCTTTCGTTTTTACCAGCCCCTATATTCTCTTCGGCCTTCTGGCGCTGCCCGCCATCTGGTGGCTGCTGCGGCTGACTCCGCCACGCCCCAAGGCGGAGGTGTTTCCGCCGCTGAAAATTCTGGCAACGGTGCTGAAGCGCGAGGAAACGCCTTCCAAAAGCCCGTGGTGGCTGACATTGCTGCGCATCGCGCTCGCCGCCGCCGTGATTTTTGCGCTGGCCGATCCGGTGGTGAACCCGCGCAACAACAGCATTGCCGGCACCGGCCCGCTGGTGCTTGTGGTGGACAATAGCTGGGCATCCGCCACCGACTGGCAGAGGCGCGTCGATACGGCCAAGGCCCTGATCGGTGATGCGGAGCGGGCCGACCGCCCCGTCTCCATCAGCTTCACCGCCGATGCCGAACACGATGCCGTGCCCGCAACGACGGCAGTAGCGCTGGACAAGCTTGCCGCCGCCAAGCCGAAACCGCTTGTTCCCGACCGCGTGCGCACGGCGGAAGCGATCGCCGTGGCGCTGAACGGCACGGCCCCCGGCACGCTCGCCTATATTGCCGATGGCGTTGCAACAGCACAGGATGAAAGCGCGCTGGAAACGCTGGCCAGCCTCTCAGCTGCCGAGTTCCGCATCGTCACGGGTGATGGGAAATCCATCGCCGCCATTACCGGCGCCACCAACAATGCCGATGCGATGAGCGTCACGCTATCGCGGCTCGACACGGCCTCCCCCAGCCGGTTGACCGTCAATGCGCAGGACAGCCAGGGCCGTATCCTCGCCACTGGCACCGCCAGTTTCGCTCCCGGCGAAGCGGAAACGACGGCGACGGTGGAAGCGCCTTTCGAATTGCGCAACGACTTCGCCCGCCTCTCCATCGAGGCAGTTTCGACGGCGGGCGCGGTGCATCTCCTGGATGACGGTTTCCGCCGCCGCCGCGTGGCGCTGCTGGCCGGTGAAACCGGCAATGATTTCCAGCCGCTGCTGCAGCCGCTTTATTACATCAGCCGCGCCCTTCAGCCTTTTGTCGATCTCATCCCGCAACGACAGGCAGATCTTGCGCAGGCGATCCCGGAAATCCTGCAATCCAACCCCTCCGTCATCGTCATGGCCGATATCGGACGTCTGCCGCAGGAGACCTATGAGCCGATGCAGCGCTGGCTTGCCGCCGGCGGCACGCTGATCCGTTTTGCCGGACCGCGCCTTGCAGCAGCCCCCGCCGATGATCCGCTGGTGCCGGTGACGCTGCGACAGGGCGAACGCGCGCTTGGCGGCGCGCTCTCCTGGGCCGAGCCACAGCCGCTCGCCGATTTCCCGAATTTCGGCGCTTTCGCTGGCATGCCGAAGGCCGATGGCGTGCTTGTCAAACGTCAGGTTCTGGCCGAGCCGACACCGGACCTTGCCGAGCGCACCTGGGCAAGCCTTGCCGACGGCACGCCGCTAGTTACCACGCGCAATGTCGAGGCGGGCCGCATCGTACTGTTCCATGTCAGCGCCGAGGCAAGCTGGTCAGATCTGCCGATCTCAGGCCATTTCGTCGATATGCTGCGCCGTATCGTGCAATTGTCGAAGGCGGGCGGTGCTTCCGCCGCCGCGAATGCTCCGGCCGCGGCCCTGCCGCCCTTCCGGCTGCTGACAGCCGAAGGTGCCTTGTCCGCCGACGTCGGCTCTGCCCGGCCGCTGGAAATGCGCCCGGGTCAACCGCCTCGCACCGGTTTTGACAATCCCCCCGGCCTTTACGGCACAGAGGATGGTTTCGTGGCTCTCAATCTTCTGCCGGCTGGCGCCACGCTTCGCCCGCTCGACACGTCGATCGCCGGTGTCAGCACCACCAGCGAAGCGCTGATCGGCGAAACGGCAAAATCGCTGCGCCCCTCCTTGTTCATCGCTGCCTTCCTCATGCTGATCGCCGACAGCCTGATCGTGCTGTTCATGAACGGCGCCTTCGCACGCCTGCCGAAAGCCCGAAGCGCCTCGGCTGCCGCCGTGCTGCTGGCGCTTGGCGCCTTTGCCGCGATGTCCCCAGGCGAGGCGCGCGCCGACGACCCCAAACCCGGTGACGAGCAGATCTTCGAGCGGCTGGATACCACGCATCTCGCCTATGTCCGCACCGGCGAAGACGATGTCGACCGCATTTCCGAACAGGGTTTGCAGGGATTGAGCGAATTCCTGACCTGGCGCACGACGCTGGAGCCCGGCCAGCCGGTCGGCCTCGATATATCCAAGGACGAATTGTCGTTTTACCCGATCATCTACTGGCCGGTGTCGGCCTCCGCCCCCATGCCGTCGAGCGCCGCGATCTCGCGCATCGATGCCTATATGCGCGCCGGCGGTACCGTGCTGTTCGATACGCGCGACCAGTTCTCCTCGCTCGATACCGGCGCGACCAGCCCCAACGGCGAACGTTTGCAGGCGATCCTCGCCAATATCGATATTCCGCCGCTGGAGCCCGTGCCGGAAGACCACGTCCTGACGCGGTCCTTCTATCTGCTCACCAATTTTCCCGGGCGTTACAACGGCTCGCCGCTTTGGGTGGAATCGCGACAGGGGGCGGCCAAGACGACGTCCGGCCTCTCCTCCTCCGGCGATGGTGTGACGCCGATCATGATAACGGGCAATGATTTTGCCGGCGCATGGGCCGTCGACGCGCAGGGCGCGCCGGTTCTGCCGACCGTGCCGCCGGACGAGCTGCAGCGCGAACATGCCTTCCGTTCCGGGGTCAACATCATGATGTATATGCTGACCGGCAACTACAAGGCCGATCAGGTCCATGTTCCGGCACTTCTCGAACGATTGGGGCAGTGACATGACATTGACATTCGCCCCCTTCCTGCCGTGGATCGTGATTGCCGTTCTGGCCGTCGCCGCCCTTCTCCTCTCCTTCATCGGTCTGTGGCGTGGTGTGCGCGGCGCATGGCTGCGCGGGCTGGCGCTTGCCGCTTTGCTCGCAGCCATCGCCAATCCGCTTTTGACGCAGGAGGAACGCGAGCCACTCTCTACCATCGTCCCCGTTATCGTCGACCGCTCGCAGAGCCAGGACGTACAGGACCGTCCGCAGATGACGGACACGGCGCTGGAGACGCTGAAAGACCGCCTGTCCCGCTTCCCGCGCATCGAGCCGCGCATCGTGGAAGTGCGCGACGATGGCGAGAGCGATTCGCCCTCGACGCAGCTTTTCTCGGCCCTTTCTTCCACCGTCTCGGATGTTTCGCCCTCGCGCGTCGGCGGTGCGATCTTCCTCAGCGACGGCCAGATCCACGACATTCCGAACGCGCTGCCCAATGCCGAGCAAGCGCTCGGTTTCCGCGCGCCCGTTCACGGGCTGATCACCGGCAAGGCCAATGAATTCGACCGCCGCATCGAGATCGTCCGCGCCCCCCGCTTTGGCATCGTCAACGAGGAACAGCAGCTGACGCTGCGCGTCTTCGACGACGGTCGCCCCGCAGGCGGTGGTTCGGCGGAAGTGACGGTGAAGATGAACGGGCAGGAAATCGCCACCCTGCAGGCGACCCCGGGCCAGCCGACCCCCTTCAACTTCAAGGTTCCACGTGGCGGCAACAATGTCATGGAGTTTTCCGTTGCCGAGCTTCCCGGAGAGGTAACGGCAGCAAACAACCGTGCCGTTCACCTGATCGAGGGCATCCGCCAGAACCTGCGCGTGCTTCTGGTCTCCGGCGAGCCGCATGCCGGCGAGCGCGCCTGGCGCAACCTGCTGAAATCCGACGCCTCGGTCGATCTGGTGCATTTCACCATTCTGCGCCCGCCGGAAAAGCAGGACGGAACGCCGATCAACGAGCTGTCGCTGATCGCCTTCCCCACACGCGAATTGTTCGTTGAGAAGATCGAGGATTTCGACCTCATCATCTTCGACCGCTACCAGCATCGCGGCGTGCTGCCGATCCTCTATTACGATTACATCGCACAATATGTCGAAAAGGGCGGTGCGCTCTTGATCGCCGCCGGCCCGGAACATGCCGGTCAGGATTCGATCGCCATGACGCCGCTGGCATCCGTGCTGCCGGCCCAGCCGACGGGTCAAGTGCATCAGTCTGCCTTTTATCCCCGCCTCTCGGAAGCCGGCAAGAAACACCCCGTCACCCGCGGGCTGGATGGATCGGGCGACGAGCCGCCGCATTGGGGCCGCTGGTTCCGCACCGTCAGCGTCGAGCCGCCACAGGGCCAGACCGTGATGCTCGGCGACGGGCAGGACCCTCTGCTGGTGCTTAACCGCCAGGGCGAAGGCCGTGTCGCCATGTTGCTTTCGGATCAGGGCTGGCTCTGGGCGCGCGGTTACGAAGGCGGTGGCCCGCATGTGGCGCTCTATCGCCGCATCGCGCACTGGCTGATGAAGGAACCAGAGCTTGAGGAAGAGGCGCTGACAGCGCGGGCCAACGGCCGCACATTGCAAATCACCCGCCAGACCATCGGTGACGATCCCGGTCAGGCAACCGTGCATTTCCCCTCGGGAAAAACCGAAAACATGGCCTTCACCAATACGGAGCCCGGTCTTTACAAGATCGAGCGCCGTATGGATGAAACCGGCCTGTTCGAAATCAGCAACGGCGATTTCACCACCCTCGTCCATGTCGGCGCGGTGGATGCGCCGGAATTCAAGGCGATGATTTCGACGACCGAAACGCTGAAACCGCTGGCGGACGCCACCAAGGGTAGCGTGCACCGTGTCGCCGACAATTCCGGCCGCGTGGCGCTGCCCGATATCCTGCCCGTAAGAGGCGATATCAGGGTTGCCGATGAGGATCGCATGCTGATACGCATGACCGACGAGACGGTGCTGAAGGGTGTCAACACCCTGCCGCTGTTTGCCGGTTTTGCCGGGCTTGCCGCCCTGCTGCTTGCCTTCTCCGCGCTGTGGTGGCGTGAGGGCCGGTAGGAACTTTCCGGTGGGAGCTTCAGGCGCTTCCCCGTCTCGGATTGGAAAACGAGAAATGGCCGCCGCTCGGCGACCCGGGAAAGATGATCATGAATTTCATTCTGAGCGACATCGCGGATGCAGAAGCTGAAAAGGCCATCCGCGACCCGCTGGTGGCCTATAATCTCGCCCGTTTCGGCCAAAGCGGCAAACGCGACCTCACCATCACCATCCGCGATGACGAGAACACCGTGACCGGCGGTCTTGTAGGCTATACCGCTCGCGGCTGGCTTTACGTGCAGCTTCTCTTCATCCCCGAGACCTTACGCGGCCAGGGCACGGGTGCGAAGCTTCTCGGCATGGCGGAAGAGGAAGCGAAAAAGCGCGGCTGCATGGGCGCTTATATCGACACGATGAACCCGGATGCGCTGAGACTCTATGAACGCTGCGGTTTCACCAGGATCGGCTCGCTTGCGCCGCTTTCCACGGGCCAGTCGATCACATGGCTTGAAAAGCGATTCTAGAACGTAACCCTAGGCGGCAATGCCCGACACCTCACCGTCCACCGTTCGCCCCATAGCCTCGCGGATTTGCTGGCGAAGCCACACGGCTCCGGCATCCGCATCGGTCTGCAATGTCCAGACCATGGCGACGGGCGGGAACTTCAGCGTCACCGGCACCGGGCTTATCTCCAGTCCCAGCATCGGCGCATAACGCAGCGCGATGCGTGAAGACACGGTCGCCAGCACCGCCGAGGATCGCGCCGTTGCCAGAACCGAGAGAAAATCAGGTGCTGCCGCGACGACGTCGATCTCGACGCCGGTCAACTCCAGCGCGTCCTTGATGCAGCCATGCAGGCTGTCCGTTTGCGATATGACCGCATGTTTGGCCTGCATATAGGCGTCCAGTCCCACGGGATTGGGCAGATCGAGCAAAGCCGGGTTAAAACAGCAGAGAACGCTGGAGGAATAAAGTGGTTCGCAATGGTGGCGCTGCTCTTTCGAATAGGCACATCCCACGGCGATGTCGATCACGCCCGTATCCAGCATCGCGGTGATTTCCTGTTCCTGCCCATTGCGGACCAGAATGCCGATGCCGGGCGCGATCTCGCGCAGCCGCGCCGTCAAATCCGGCAGCAGCAACAGCTCCACTTCGCTCGACATACCCAGCCGAAACGTGCGGCGCTCCGTCGCCGGATCGAACACATCCGCCGTCATCACCGCCGCCTGCGCCTGTCGCAACGCCTGCCGCACAGGTCCCGCCAGATTGAGCGCCCGCGCCGTCGGTTTCATCTCCTGCCCTACCCGGATGAAAAGCTCATCCTGGAACAGGGTCCGCAAGGTCGAGATATTGTGGCTCATGGCCGGCTGCTGGATTTTGAGCCGGCGTGCGGCGCGCGTGACGCTCATCTCTTCCATCATCGCATCGAAGGCAATGAGAAGATTGAGGTCAAAAGAACGAAGATTGAAATGATCGATAGTTTGCATAAGTCACATCGATTTGATTGCTGGCCTCACTACACTTAGCTGGAGTACGGAAACTTTCAAGGCTTCCCCAAAACTCAGGAGCTTACCATGCCGTCACGTCGTTCACTTCTCAAAGGCGCCGCCAGCGCCATCATCGCCGCCCCCTTCGTTGCGCCTTCCGTGGCATTCGCCAAGGCGCCGCTCGCCGCCACCCAGGCGCCCGGCTTTTATCGGCTGATGATCGGCAAGGTGGAGGTTACCGCCCTTTTGGACGGCGTCATCGCCCTGCCGCTCGCAAAAATCTACACCAACACCACGCCCGAACATGCGGCCAAGGTCTTGCAAGATGCCTTCCTGCCGGAAGAGACGCCCACTTCGGTCAATGCGTTTCTCGTCAACACCGGAGACAGGCTGGTGCTGATCGATGCCGGCACCGGCACCTATCTCGGCCCGTCCCTTGGCAGGCTCGTCGCCAATATCGAAGCCTCCGGTTATAAGGCAGGGGACATAGACGACGTTATCCTGACCCACATCCATACCGACCATTCCGGCGGGCTGTCGGCGAAGGGCAAGCGTGTGTTCGCCAATGCGACGCTCAGGGTCAACACGCGCGAGGCCACCTTCTGGCTTGATGAGGCAAAGGCCAAGGCAGCACCCGAAGCACTGAAGAAGGGTTATGCCGAAGCGAAAGAAAGCATCCAGCCCTATATCGATGCCGGAAAGTTCCAGACATTCGCGGATAATGCCGCACCGGTTCCCGGCCTCGGCTCAATCCTCTATGCTGGCCATACGCCGGGCCATAGCGGTATCATGGTTGAAAGCGAAGGACAAAAGATCGTCTTCTGGGGCGATATCACCCATGGCGACATCCTCCAATTCGATGAGCCTGACGTCGCCATCGAGTTCGATGTCGACCAGAAGGCCGCTGTCATCGCGCGTGATCTGGCGTTCCGGCAGGCGGTGGAAGGCAGATATCTGGTGGCCGGCGCCCATATCGCCTTCCCCGGCATAGGCCATGTGCGCACAGACAGTACCAATTACGATTGGTTGCCGGTCAACTACACAGCACTATAAGGCAGTGAAACCGATGGCCTGACCTGAAAAGGTCAGGCCATCGGCCACGCGAACATGCCCTATGTCAGCGCCACCCGCCGCGTTTCCGCATTGATCATCGTTGCCGCAATGGCAGCCAGCACCAGCAGCCCGGCAAAGATGCCGATTGCAAAACCGAAGCCCTGTGCGATGGCATAACCCAGCAATGATGGCGCCAGAAGGCCGCCAAGCCTTGCCATGGCGCCCGCAGCCCCCATCCCAGTCGCGCGCGATTCCGTCGGGTAGAGTTCCGGCGTAAAGGCATAAAGCGCGCCCCATGTGCCGAGCAGCGCGAAGCTCATGATGAGAAGCGAGGCGGCAATCATCGCGCCACCAGTGGCGAGCGTGAAGAGCAGGCAACCGAGCGCCGACAGCAGGCAAAAACCGATCAGCGTCGGCTTACGGCCCCATTTCTCGACTCCATAGGCGGCAAGCGCATAACCGGGGATCTGCGCCAGCGCCACCAGCACCAGAAAACCGTAACCGCGCACGAAGCCGAAACCGTCACCCGCCAGTTTCGCCGGCATCCAGGTGAAGACACCATAATAGGAGACGGAGACGAGGAACCAGATGGCAAGGATCATGATGCTGCGCTGTCTGAGCGCCGGTGAAAATATCCCCTGCCCCTTGCCGACTTCAGGCTGGAAAAGCCCGGTTCCGGCATCAAGCGGCGCGCGACCATTCACCACCAGCATGCGATTGACGACAGCCTTGGCCTCATCGGATCGCCCTGACCGCATCAGGTAAAGCGGCGATTCCGGCACAAGGAATCGTAAGCCGAGACCAAGAACGGCGGGAAAGGCCGTGACCGCAAAAATATAACGCCAGGCATCTGCAACACCGGCAAGGCTGGCGCCCCAGGCGGCAAGCGCCACGATCAGGGTGCCGATGGCCCAGAAACCTTCCAGAAACACCAACCAGCGCCCGCGGTTCTTTGCCGGCAGGAATTCCGCCATCATCGCGTAATCCACCGGCAGGGTGCCGCCGACAGCCGCCCCGGTCAGAAAGCGAAGAACAAGAAGGATAGTGAAGTCGGGCGCAAACACGGACAGCACGCCGAACACGGCGTCGCAGGCCACGGTGACGATCAGCACGCGGCGACGTCCATAACGGTCCGCCAGACGCCCGAAACCGGCCGCTCCCAAAAGCATGCCGAAAAAGAAGACCGTTCCAGTTTGCAGGGCTTGAGGGACAGTCAGTCCGAAACTCGCGGCAATCGAGGCAGCGGTAAAACCGACCGCCAGAACCTGCATGGCATCCGCCGCCCAGACAAGGCCGAAAATACCCATCAGCCGCCGCTGATAGGCGCCTGCGCCTGCGCGCTCCAGCGCATCGTTCATGGTGATTGCCGTCATATGCCCGCCCCTTCGCCGAAATCGACATTCGAGTGCTATCGCATGGGGGCAGGAAACGGAATTGAATTTTGCGAAGTGCGATGCATGGTTTCAAGGCAGAACGCCACGGCACCACCCTTGGTTTCCATCATGCAAGAATGTAAATGGGCGCGTCGCCCTCGATACTCGATGCAGTTCGCACCACTCCAACTTCCGTCATCCCGGCCTTGAGCCGGGATCCAGCCAGCCCAAGTCCTTGGATTGAAAGAATTCTTCCCGCCACGCCGACGCGTGTCGGCTGGATTCCGGCTCAAGGCCGGAATGACGGGCGCCGGTACTTTGGCAAAACATCAAACCTGTCGAAAAGAAAATCCGTCAGCCGTAAACCCGGAGAGGCTCCTCGAAACCCTCGTCTTCCGCCTTGGCGGCGGGCGTGGCGGCCTCGCATTTGCGCCAGCCGATCTTGCCCTTCAGCCGCTGGTGCACATCGTCGCCAACAGGCACGACCAGCACCCGGTTGGGGTCCACCGGACCCGGAAAATCGAGCGCCGCATAAGCGACCTTTTCGAAACCGAGCGGCATGTAGTAGGGCGGATCACCGATCAGGATCACGGCCTCGGAGCCCTTCCGCCGGGCGGCGGCAATGGCGATCCGGACGAGTTCACGGCCAATGCCCATATTCTTGTGCGATGGCCGAACCGCAAGCGGGCCGAGCATATGGCCCTTCACCCCACCGGCCAGAACCGGCGTCATGCGCACCGAAGCGATCGTCTCACCATCGTCGGCGCAAACGAAAGACAGCGACCGGTCATGCGGCCCCTGCTCGCGGATGCGCGCAGCCGCACGGGTGTGCCGGCCGGGGCCGAACGCTTCTTCGTTGATGATTTCGATGATGGCGTCGTGGGACGCGTCCTCGGTGAGGTAGACAAGATCGTGCTTGGACATGAAGAGACCGAAACTTCCAGAATGCGGATGCGACAATAGATGACGGCTGCGCCGGTAAAGGCGTTCAGGAGCGTCAGCGTCGTCGGAGCATCCGTGTTTCGATCATAATCGACAATTTCCTCAGATTTGTGAAAATCGCAATTATCAGGAAAATTCCCACCCGTCCAGAACAAATCTCGACGCCATCCCATTCAGCCAACTCAAGAGAGGAAACGCATTGTTCAACGCGTTGCGGGTTCGCGAGACCGCGCTAAACGGTTAGGATCGCTGCCAAGGAACCAACCAAGGAGATCGTCATGGGCATGCTGGTGGAAGGCGTATGGAAAGACGTCTGGTACGACACCAAGGAAACCAAGGGGCATTTCAAGCGCAGCGCCTCGCAATTCCGCAACTGGATAACGGCTGACGGCGCACCCGGCCCTTCCGGAGAGGGTGGTTTCAAGGCTGAGAAGGACCGTTACCACCTCTATGTCTCGCTGGCCTGTCCCTGGGCGCATCGCACCCTGATTTTCCGCAAACTGAAAAAGCTGGAAGACCTGATCTCCGTCTCCGTTGTCGATCCGCTGATGCTGGAAAACGGCTGGGAATTCAGACCGCAGAGCAAACGCACGCCCGGAGCGACCGAAGATCACCTCTTCGGTTTTTCCAGGCTATGGCAGGTCTATGCCAAGGCAGACCCCCATTATTCCGGACGCGTCACCGTGCCGGTGCTGTGGGACAAACAGCGCGGCACCATCGTTTCCAATGAATCGGCGGAGATCATCCGCATGTTCAACTTGGCCTTCAACGATCTCACCGGATCGACGGCGGATTATTATCCGGAGGCCCTGCACGCAGACATCGACGCGCTGAACGACGTCATCTACGACACCGTCAACAATGGCGTCTACAAGGCCGGTTTCGCCACCACACAGGCAGCCTATCAGGAAAACGCCGTGAAGGTGTTCGAGACGCTGGACATGCTGGAGAACCGGCTGAAGGACCAGCGTTTCCTGTTCGGTGCGCAGCAGACCGAAGCGGACTGGCGCCTGTTCACCACACTGGTGCGGTTCGACCCTGTTTATGTCGGCCATTTCAAATGCAACATCCGCCGCATTCACGATTACCCGCATCTCACAGGTTATCTGCGTGATCTCTACCAGACATCAGGCGTGCCGGAGACGGTCGACATACGCCATATCAAGGAACATTATTACCGCAGCCACCTCACCATCAATCCAACCGGCATCGTGCCCGTCGGCCCGGAACTGGACCTGACCATGGCCCACGGCCGCGAGGCGTTAGAGCATTTCCAGTAAAAGTGCGCAGCGGTTTTACGTACGGAAAATGCGTCAAAACAAAACGCTCTAGGCTGACGAAAAACGCCGCCGCTACCAGTAGTCGGCAATCGCCGCTTTGCCGGAAAGTTCGGCAAGGCGGCGGCGGGTGGCGGGCGTCAGGTTTTCCGGCAGGTCCGAGAGATCGAAAAAGCCGCTTTCGGTAATTTCGTGATCCGGCTTTTTCGGCCGGATCTGGGTCACTTCCAGCCGGTAGAGCGCCACATGGTCGCGGTTGCTGCCTTCCAGATTGAGGTAGACATGGACCAGCTCGGGTTTGGAGGCGGCCTCGAGATTGCCTTCCTCGCGGATTTCCTTGTGCAGCGCCATAAGCAGGGTTTCGCCGGGCTCCACCCCGCCGCCCGGCAGATACCAGCCGGGCAGATAGGTATGCCGCACCAGAAAAATCCTGCCCGTATCATCGAAGCAGAGTGCGCGCACACCAAGGGTGGCGCCCCGCGTGAACAGAAAAACGAAATGCATCAGGCGGATGAGGATACGCCTGTGGAACGGGCGGGCCTGCCGCTCGATTATCTCGTCATTCACCCTGGTTTCTCCCCGCTGGCAGGCTTTTATTGGACGTGCCGCATATCATAGGTTATCTCTGCCGCCATGTTCAAACTTGCGCATATTTCAGACGTCCATTTAGGGCCACTGCCGAAACTCACTTTCCGGGAACTTGCATCCAAGCGTATTACCGGTTTCGTCAACTGGCACCGCAACCGCCGCAAGCACCTGTTCACCGACACGCTGGAAAAGCTGCTCGACGATCTGGAGGCCAAATCGCCGGATCATCTGGCTATTACCGGCGATCTCGTCAATCTTGCGACGGGCATTGAAATTCGCGCGGCCGCCGACTGGCTGGAAGAGGTCGGCGATCCTGACAAAACCTCCGTCGTTCCCGGCAATCACGACGCCTATGTTTCCGGCGCGCACGACAAGGCCATGCGCGCCTGGTACCCTTACGTGCGCGGCGATGGCGACCCGGCGGAATGGGACGAAGACCGCAAGATTTTTCCCTATATGCGCGTGCGCGGCCCCGTTGCGCTGATCGGCTGCTCCACCTCTATTGCAACGCCGCCCTTCTCGGCCACCGGTTATTTCGGCAACCGGCAGGCGCGCGCAACGGCGGAGCTTTTGAAAAAGCCGGCGAACAGGGATTGTTCCGCGTGGTGATGATCCATCACCCGCCGATCCGGGGCGCCACTGCCGCCCACAAACGCATGTTCGGCGTTCGCCGTTTCGCCGCAGCGCTCGGCGTTGGCGGCGCGGAGCTTGTGCTGCATGGCCACACCCATCTCAACACGGTCTACTGGCTGAATACCCACCACGGGCAGGACCACATTCCGGTCGTCGGCATTTCCTCGGCCAGCCAGGGACCGGGCGGCGAAAAACCACGCGCGGCCTATAATCTCTTCCACATTTCCGGCGGCCCCGGCACCTGGAACGTCGCCTGCGAACGCCACAGTCTCAATGAGACAGGAACGGGCGTCGCGCTTGAGGATGTGCGGGTGTTTTATGAAAATGGGCGGCCGTTGGGGTTTTCTTTGCCGAGGGAATAGGTTCGCCGGCGCTGAGGTTGGGGCTTACCCCCCTCTGCCCTGCCGGGCATCTCCCCCACAAGGAGGGAGATCGGCAAGACGCTCTTTCGTCACTTCATTCTGAACGTTGAGATGGGCGAGACCGTGCCTCCGGTCGATCTCCCCCCTTGTGGGGGAGATGCCCGGCAGGGCAGAGGGGGTGCTTGCCCCACCCTCAAACCCAGCTTACTTAGCCCGCTCTTCCAACACCCGATTGGCAGCAGAAACAATCGCTTCCAGCGAAGCACCAACGATATTCGTATTAACCCCGGCGCCAAACAGCTTGCCGCCCGGATGCTCCATCTCAACATAGGCGATGGCCGAAGCATTCGAGCCATGCTGCAGCGAGTGCTCGGAATAATCGTTCACCGACAGGTCGATGCCGAGATAGACCGACAGCGCATTGATGAACCCATCGATCGGACCGGTTCCCTTGCCCTCGATACGCTTCACTTCACCATTGTCGGTAATTTCGGCGGCAACGATGCGCACGCCCTTGAAATCGCCGGCCGGATAGGTGTGGTGATCGACGAACTTGATGCGCGCATTCGGCTGCGTCACATAACGCTCCATGAAACGCTCATAGATGCGCTTGGCCGGCAGTTCCACGCCCTCTTCGTCGGTGATGCGCTGGATGTCCTCACGGAACTCCACCTGCAGGTTGCGCGGCAGGTTGATGCCGTAATCCTGCTGCAGAATATAGGCGATGCCGCCCTTGCCGGATTGCGAGTTGATGCGAATGATCGCCTCGTAGGAGCGGCCGACATCCTTCGGATCGATCGGCAGATAGGGCACTTCCCAGACGGGATGATTTGCGACCTTGATCGCCTTCATGCCCTTGTTGATCGCATCCTGATGCGAGCCGGAAAACGCCGTATAGACCAGTTCACCGACATAAGGGTGACGCTCGGGGATCGTCATCTCGTTGGAATATTCGTAGACCGCCTTGATACGCTCGATATCGCGGCAATCCAGCTCCGGATCAACGCCCTGCGTGTACATGTTCAGCGCCAGCGTCACGACGTCGACGTTACCAGTGCGCTCGCCATTGCCGAACAGCGTGCCTTCGACGCGGTCCGCACCGGCCATCAGGCCCAGCTCCGTCGCGGCGATGCCCGTGCCGCGGTCATTATGCGGGTGCAGCGAGATGATGACGTTTTCGCGGTTGTCGATATTGCGGCACATCCATTCGATCTGGTCGGCATAGATGTTCGGCGTCGCCATTTCCACCGTCGACGGCAGGTTCAGGATCAGCTTGTTGTCCGGCGTCGGCTTCACCACCTCAACGACGGCGTTGCAGATTTCCAGCGCCACTTCCAGCTCGGTGCCGGTAAAGCTTTCCGGCGAATATTCAAAGCGAAAACCACCGCCGGCCTTGGCGGCCATGTCGGTGATCATCTTGGCCGCATCAACGGCAATCTGCTTGATACCGTGTACATCCTTGCCGAACACCACGCGACGCTGCAATTCCGAGGTGGAATTGTAGAAGTGGATGATCGGCTTGTTGGCGCCTTGCAGCGCTTCGAAGGTGCGGGTGATCAGTTCCGGGCGGCACTGCACCAGCACCTGCAGGGAAACGTCGTCAGGCACATTGCCTTCTTCCACGCACCAGCGGGCAAAGTCGAAGTCCGTCTGCGAGGCGGAAGGAAAACCGATTTCGATTTCCTTGAAGCCCATTTCCAAGAGCAGCTTGAACATCCGGGCCTTGCGGTCGTGACCCATGGGGTTGACCAGCGACTGGTTACCGTCGCGCAGGTCCACCGAACACCAGATCGGCGCCTTGTCGATGGTCTTGCCCGGCCATGTGCGGTCAGGAATATTGATGGTCGGGTAAGGGCGATACTTGACGTTCGCGTCCGACATGCCCTTGGAAATATTGGTGATCTTGCCGTCCATTTCGCTTCCTCCTTGCGCAGTCCGCGGGCTTCTCGAGCCATCGGCGGATGCGCGGCCCTCAAGGGCCTAAATCC
Source organism: Rhizobium sp. AN73 (assembly GCF_030757975.1). Taxonomy (NCBI): domain Bacteria; kingdom Pseudomonadati; phylum Pseudomonadota; class Alphaproteobacteria; order Hyphomicrobiales; family Rhizobiaceae; genus Rhizobium; species Rhizobium sp. AN73. Next base: position 325,710 of record NZ_JARWME010000002.1, on the reverse strand, counting down.
AGTATAAAATGAGATTTCGAGATGAGGAGCGTTTGCGCCAGCGGGCTTTCGGCCGCCGGGCGCTCCTCACTGGACCCGGCAACCGCGTGTAAGGTCGAGGCTAAGAAGCGAGAGTGCACCGCACGGAGAGGCGTTCGCAAAAATCTGCGCGCTCATGCCGGAAATGGTTGCGATGCTGTTGCTCATGGGCACGCTTATAATCGGCGAAATATTTTGATGCAAGGGCTATTGTCTCTTCAATCCTTTTACAAAACCGGTCAACGCCATCATCAGTCCGCCACCGATCAGCCCCCAGAAGGCCCCGGAAACGCCAGCGAAAGATAGGCCGGATGCGGTGATGAGGAAGGTAATCGCCGCAGCTTCCCGCGTCTCGGGTTCCTTGAAGGCTGCGACGGCGGAGCCGGAAAAGGCGCCCACCAGCGCAAGGCCCGCCACCGCCTGAATGAGGATGGGCGGCGCGAGCGCCACGAAGGCCGTGACCGCACCTGCCAATAGGCCGAAGATGATGTAACCGACGCCGGCGATGATCGCCGCCCAGTAGCGACGCTTCGGATCAGGATGGGCATCCTCGCCCGCACACATCGCGGCCGTGATTGCGGCAAGATTGACCGCATGGCCACCGAAGGGCGCTGAAAGCAGTGAGAAAAAGCCGCTCGCAGCGAAAAGCGGTCCGGGCTGCGGATCGTAATGGTTGACCTTCAGCACCGCGATGCCGGGAATATTCTGCGACGCCATGGTGACGATGAAGAGCGGTAGCGCAATGGAGACGACGGCATGCAGGCTGAAGACGGGCGTCACCCACTCCATCGGAGGCGCCAGCGATTGCGCAACACTGTCCAGCGCGCCCGCGGGAATATCAATACCGAAGATCATCACCAGCACGAAAGCAGCAAGCGCCGCAGGCACGGCGAAAAGCCGCCGGAAGGCCCCCACCACGATCCAGGCGAGAATGATCGGCAGGCCGAACGCCGGGTTGAAGCCGATCGCCTTGATCGGCGCGTAACACAGGCCAATAATGACCCCGGACAACATGGCGTTGGCCAGCGGCGCTGGAATCGAGGCAACGGCTCTTCCGAGCGGCCTGAACAGGCCAGCAATGATGATCAGGATAGCACAGACGACAAAGCCGCCGACGGCCGCCGGAAAACCGCCCTCGATAACCCCGGTGGTCGCCAGCAGGGCGCCGCCGGGTGTCGACCACGCCATGCTGATCGGCATCCGTGTGGCAACCGACAGAAGGATGGCACATAGACCCATCGCTACCGACAGCACCATCAATCCCGATGCCGCCTGGAAATCCGTCGCGCCGACAGCCTTCAGGCCCTGCAGGATGACGGCGAAAGAACTGGCGAAGCCGACAAAGGCGGTCAGGCAACCCATGAACAGGCTCTGGACGGAAAAATCTCTCAGCATAAAAGCACTCTACGGCCTGCTGGCTGTCGCGGAAGACGCATAGCGGTCTGCATTGGCGACAGGCAGAAACAAAACTTGCAAGGTGGAGCGCGGATCCGCGAACGGCAACACGCTTTGGATGAGCATTGATATCATTCTGGATCAAAAAAGACGCGGCTTGGCAAGATAAGTCACCGGACTTCAGGTACGGCGGCATGGAAAACGTCATCAAAGTTTAGCGGCAGGGCGCTAATCCTCCCGGCATACGCCACAAGAGGGACACTCGCCATGCTTCGCATCGTCACCATCGCCGCTTGTTGTTTTGCGGCCCTTCCGGTTGCAGCGCAAACCCCGCCAGCCCCGACTTTTCTCGGCCAGATCGTCGTGCCTTCGGGCCTCTCCATCAATGGCGTCGCATTCGGCGGCATTTCCGATCTGACCTTTGACAGCCAGACCGGCCGTTATCTGGCGATCTCCGATGACCGGGTTGAAAATGGTCCGGCCCGTTATTACGAGCTGGAGCTGGCTGTGACCAAAGGCGCGGTTTCCCTGAACATCGCCGCCATGCACGAGTTGAAGGACGAGACCGGGGCGGCCTTCGCATCGAAGGGTATCGATGCGGAAGGGATCGCGCTCGACCGCAAAGGGGGCAAGCTTTACTGGTCCTCTGAACGCGACCTGAAAAACCAGCCAGCCCTTTATGTCTCGGATATCGACGGCGGCAACGTGAAGCGGCTGGAACTGCCCGATGCCTACCTCATCGATGATGCAAAGACCAAGGGCGTGCAGAACAATCTTGGCTTCGAGGGGCTGACTTTGGCCTCCGGCCGGCTCATCGCCGCCACGGAGAATGCGCTGATCCAGGACGGCCAGAAGGCGACACCACAGGCCGGCAGTCCGGCCCGCATCCTCGTGATCGACACCGCGACGCTGAAACCGGTCGCCGAGCACGTCTATGTGACCGAGGCGATCTCCAAGACCCCCACCGCAGCCGCCGAACCGAAGTATAACGATAACGGTCTTTCGGCCATGGAAGCCTTGCCGGATGGCCGGTTTGTGGCCGTGGAGCGCAACTTCGCCTCCGGCGTCGGCAACCATATCCGCTTTTTCATCGCCGACTTCTCAGGCGCGGAAAACATCCTCGGCAAGGACAAGATCGATGCGGCAAATGTGCGCAGCGTATCGAAAACGCCGTGGTTCGAAATCAACGAAGGCGATTTCGGCCTCGACATCGACAATATCGAAAGCTTCGCATTCGGGCCGGTGGTGGATGGCAAGCAGCTGTTCTTCATCGCCTCGGACGACAATTTCAATCCCCAGCAATTCACCCAGTTTGTCGCATTCGCAGTGCCCGCCAATCTGGGCCAGTGAAACACTCGACAGCGAAAATACCGGCTCGGAACGATGTTCGAGCCGGTATCAGCAACTGACGCGATGCGGCAAAAGATGCGTCCTTCACCAGCGGAGCAGGCGCGAACCGGTCACAGCGCCGATCAGGCCGGTCAAGAGAATACCCAGGGAATACCAGATCAGCACGAAAGCCATGCCGTTTTCGGTGCAGAACCAGGAATAGACCCAGGCTCCGGCCGCACCCGCTGCAATGCCCGCGACAAAACCGGCCAGCGCCGGGTCAGCGGGGGCAGCGCGCTTCAGAACCGCAAAATTCGCCAAAAACATCGGAAGCGCGAAAGCAACGATCAGAAAAGGGCAATGCAGCGCCGATGATCCCAGAACAAGCGTCCTGTAATTGTCTGGAAAAGCAAACCCCAGTTGGACGAGCGCAATCGCCGCCATCGCGACGACAATCAACCCAAGCCAGACAAAAAGGCAGCCGCTGCTCCCGTCAGGTCGGGCAAGGCGGCTGACAGCGAAAAACGTAGTCAGGGCCAGCAAGGCATTGTAGGCGGACTTGATCCAGAAACCCACGTCGGTCAAGGCGTCGTGCATATCGACACGCAGCCCGAGAATGACGAGCATCAGCAGCAGCGAAACGCCGAGCGCAGGCACAACGGCAAACGCCAGCCGACGTTCCACAGCCAAGGCGGGCACGGGCTTGAGACCAGTCGCCAGTTGTTCGATGATGTCTTCCGTCTTCCTCACGTCTCGCCTCGCAACTTTGCCGCCAGGATTTTCAGCGTCCTGTGAATGCCGACCCTCGCCGCAAGCTCGGTCTGGCCGGATTTTTTTGCCGCTTCGGCGATGGACTGACCTTCGAGCTTCACCCTGCGAATGAGCTCGCGTTGCCGCTCCGGCAACTCATCGAGCAGCCGTTCCACATCCATGCGCGCCGTGACGGCATCGACAGACGTGCCCGCTTCCAGCGTCTCATCGAGTTCAACTTCCGCCAGCATGCGCGCGCCCCTGCCACGATAGTGGTCGATGAGTTTGTAGCGCGCTATCGAAAAGAACCAGGCCGTGAAGGGTCGCTCACGATCATAGGTTTCGCGCTTGGCATGCAGCGACAGCAGGGTTTCCTGTACGAGATCTTCCACATCCCCCGCGAAGCGGCCCCCATGCGCCGGTCGAAATAGGCGATAAGCAGCCTGCGCAAGGTATGGAGCAAATGCCTGTAGGCGCTTTCGTCCCCGTCAAGAGAACGCAGCATCAGCATTTTTAATGTCTCTTCCGAAAGGCTGCCTGTCATCGTCACTATCGGTTTATTCGCAATCGGCGGGATATTGTTACATAATGGCTTTTAAAAAATCTCGCTCGAAGATGCCGTCACAAACGCGTGAAGATGTAACGGCCGGTCGTTCCTAACCGAATGGATAATCGTGGACCGCGGCACAACGCCGGCGGACATTCAACGACGTCCAGAGGAGACCTTCCATGACCCGCATTTTTGCCGCCATCGCTACCGCTTCCATGCTGTCCGTTCTTTCTTTCGCAGGCATCGCCCATGCCGACAGCATGAAAACCGATACGATGAAAATGCACCACGACACCATGAAGATGCAGACGATGAAAAAGGGCGGCATGTCCATGGCGGCCAAAAAGGACTGCATGCACAAGGCTGACATGGAAATGAACAAGATGAAAAAAAGCCCACATGATGAAGACCTGCGACACGATGAAATGATGCAAGCGAAATGATGCCGGCCCAACATCCGGCCCGCGTGACCGGGAACCGGGCGTATCCCCCGGCCTGAACGGAAAAAGCCCGTGTCGGTTTTCACCGACACGGGCTTTCTCAAACGAAAGTCAAAAACTTAAAGTTCCGACTGGCTCTCGACGATCTTGCCGACGAGACCGTAACCCTTGGCCTCTTCCGCGCCGAGCCAGTAATCGCGATCGATGTCCTTGGCGATCTTTTCTTCGCTCTGGCCGGTGGCCTTGGAGAAGATCTTGATCAGGCGCTGGTTCATCTTGATGATTTCGCGTGCCTGGATTTCGATATCGGACGCCATGCCGCGTGTGCCGCCGGAGGGCTGGTGCAGCAGGAAGCGGGTGTTCGGCAGGCAGAGACGACGCTCCTTCGGCACCGATACATAGATCAGCGCGCCGGCGGAAGCGACCCAGCCCGTACCGATGATATAGACCTTCGGCTTGATGAACTTGATCATGTCGTGGATAGAATCACCCGATCTCGACATGACCGCCCGGCGAATTGACGTAAACGCGAATGTCGTCGTCGCTGGCGGCCGCGAGTGCGACCAGCTGCGTGCAGACCTTCTGCGCCAGTTCCTGCGTGATGCCACCATAGATGAAGATCGAACGCGACTTGAAAAGATCTCGCTTCCGTTTCCTTGCCGATCGGCAGTTCCTTGCTCTTGTCGTCTTCGTCTTCGTTCATCAACGGCTCTCCAGCGTAATTCATGCATGCCCTTCGGACATAGTGCGACTTGTTACGTAAGGCAATGAGCAAAAAAGACAAGGTTTGCACCCGAACAATAAACAATACCCCCCGGCAGATGACGCATGGACAGCCTCTCGGGGTTCGCTATATCGTCCGTTTGTCATTGCAGTGCCGCCCGTTGCGGGAACCCCAAGATGCCTTGCCGGCGGCGATAATCAAAAGAGGGAATCATGCTGAAAAGACTAAGCCTCGCTGCCGCCGCACTCGGCGCCACCGCCCTGCCCGCTTTCGCCCATCTGAACCCGGAAGAACACGGCTCCTTCATGGCCGGCGTTTCCCACCCCTTCTTCGGCGCGGACCATATTCTGGCGATGGTGGCCGTCGGCCTCTGGGCCTCGCAGATCGCCGTGGCGCAGAACGACCGCAAGGCACTGTGGATGGTGCCGTCCGCCTTCGTCGGCACCATGGCCGTCGGTTTCCTGATGGCCGTTTTCGGCATCGGCCTTCCCTTTGTCGAACCTGCCATTCTGGCCTCCGTCATCGGTCTCGGCCTGCTCGTCGCCATGGCGGCACGGCTTCCGGTGGCAGCGGCAGCAGCCGTGGTCGGCGCTTTCGCCCTTTTCCATGGCCATGCGCATGGCGGTGAACTCGGCAGCGCCGGCGCCCTGCAATTCGGCATCGGCTTCATGATCGCAACCGCGATCCTGCATCTCGCCGGTATCGCGCTTGGCCTCGGCATTGCCCGTTTCGGCACGGCCGCCAGCCGCACCGCCGGTGCGCTGACGGCGATAGCGGGCCTTTCGCTCGCTTTCGGCGGTTGACGATCATTACCGAAATTTAAAGTTTCGGCCGCTTTGAAAAGCCTGAATTTAGGCCTACCTCCTTATCGTGGATTTACGCTTCACGGTAAGGAGGCATCATATGTCACCGGAAGAAAGCCAGCTTCTCAAGGCCCTGTTCGACAGGACCAAAACCGCATCCGCCACCCCGCGTGACCGCGAGGCGGAAACGTTGATCGCAGATGCCGTGCGCGATCAGCCCTCAGCCCCCTATTATCTCGCCCAGGCGGTGATCGTTCAGGAAAAGGGTCTGGAAGCGGCGGCAGCACATATCAAACAGCTCGAAGACCGCATCCACGCGCTGGAAAGCAGCAATGCAGCCCCGCAAGCGGCCGCACAGGGCGGTTTTCTGAGTTCGATCTTTGGCACCGGCCAACAGCAATCACCTGCTCCCGCACCCGCCTCGCCGCCGCCTCAGACATCGTGGCGCAATGATACGGCAGGTCAGACAGCCGGTCCCTGGGGTTCACCCGCCGGCCGCGCACCTGATCAGCAGCCCGGCGGTCTCTGGAGCCAGCAACCCGCAGCGGCCGGACGCTCCGGCGGCGGTTTCCTGCAGGGCGCGCTCGGCGCTGCTGCCGGTGTTGCAGGCGGCATGTTGCTCGCCAATTCGCTGAGCGGTATCTTCGGCAACCACGCATCGTCCCTCGGCATGGGCTCGCCATTCGGCGGTGGCAATCCGTTGGGCAACAACGCACCGCCGGTCGAAGAAACCGTCATCAACAACTACTACGGCGACAATTCCGCCCAGCGGGACAACGATAATGATGTCCAGCAGGCCGATTACGACGACAGCGCCGATGACGATTCCGATCAAGGCGACGACGGTTCGTTCGCCTGATCGTTTTCAATTGTGAAAAGCCGGATCAGCCGCGACCGCGATAGGTCGGGACACCCTGATCCGGCAACCACACACCTTCCGGCACCGGTCCGGTCTGCCAGAAGACATCGATCGGAATGCCGCCGCGCGGATACCAGTAGGCGCCGATCCGCAGCCATTTCGGCTGTAACAGCTCCACCAGCCGTCTGGCGATATAGACCGAGCAATCCTCGTGGAATGCGCCGTGGTTGCGGAAGGATTGCAGGAACAGCTTCAGCGATTTCGATTCCACCAGAAAATCACCGGCAATATAGTCGATGACGATATGGGCGAAATCCGGCTGGCCGGTCATCGGGCAAAGCGAGGTAAACTCGGGCGCGGTAAACCGCACCACGTAGTCGGTGCCGGCATTGCCGTTCGGCACTTTTTCGAGAATGGCCTTTTCCGGGCTCTCGGGGGTATCGACCTTCGTGCCCAGCTGCGACAGGCTGGAAACATCCGTCACGGACATGGAAAACTCCTGCTTATTCAAACGATCACTTTGACGCCATGCGCCTTTTCGCCTTCCGGCTCGACGTGAATGGCAAGGCTGGCACCCGGTATGACGTCCCTTATGGCATCTTCAAGGCGGTCACAAATATCATGCGCCGCCCGCACCGTCATCGTTGCGGGAACGACGACGTGGAAATCGATGAAGGCGGCCGAGCCGGCGCGGCGGGTTCTGAGATCATGCACCCCGATGACGCCACCGGAATTTTCGGCGATAGCCTTCTTGATCGCCTCGTCCTCTTCCGGTTCAACCGCCCGGTCCATCAGCCCGCCGAGCGAATGCAGAATGACCTTGGAACCCTGAAACAGGATGTTGATGGCGACCAGAATGGCAAGCAGCGGATCGAGAATGGCGTAACCCGTGAGAAGCGCCAGAACGAGGCCGATGAGAACGCCAACCGACGTCACGACATCGGACATGATATGATGGCCATCGGCGGCAAGCGCCGGCGAGGCATATTTCCGGCCAACGCGGATGAGGATCGTCGCCCAGACGGCGTTGATGATGCCTGCCGACATGTTGATGGCAAGACCGAGAACCGGTGCTTCCGGCAGTTTCGGGTTGAAGAGACCGCCCCAGGCCTCCTGCACGATCAGGAGAGCGGCAACGACGATCAGCACGCCTTCCACGACTGCGGAAATATACTCCGCCTTGTGGTGACCGAACTGGTGGTCGTCATCGGCGGGCTTCTGCGCATATCTAATAACGAAATAGGCAATGAAGGCCGCAACCACGTTGACGGTCGATTCCAGACCATCAGACAGAAGTGCGACCGACCCCGTGACCCACCAGGCCACAAGCTTGAGACCCAGCACGCCGAAAGAAAGCGGAATGCCCCAGAATGCGAGCTTCCTTACCAGTGCATTGCCTTCACTGTTCATTTTTTGCCCCCGTGCGTATGCGAACGAATTGCAGAACCGACTGCCAAAACGCATGAACCGCGCGCAGGGGTTTCCCTGCACGCGGTTCACTATTTGCATTTTCTATCGTTCAAACCGCAGACAAGGTCAAGACCCGCGAGGTCGCGTCAAAGACGTCACTCCCCGCTTTTCTGCTCGCAGAAACGGATACGGTTGCCGAACGGATCGATGACTTCCATGATATCGCCCCAAGGCAACTCTTCAACGCCCGGATTGAGGAAGCGGTATTTTTTGCCTACCAGTTCCTGCTGATAGGCGTGAACGCCATGCATGGTGGCGAATATATTGGAACCCGGCGTCGCATCGCCGTGATGGCCGCTGAGGTGAAGCCCCATTCCGGCCCGCGAAACCTGCATGTAGAGCGGCGAGTTCTCACCGAAACGATGTTCCCAGTCGACCTCGAAACCGAGAAAATCGATGTAGAATTCCCGGGCCTTGGCCTCGTCGAAAATTCTGAGGATCGGGAATATCTGCCCAAAGCCAATTTCAGGAAGGTTTTCCTTATTCGTCGCGCCCGCATCCCGGGCGTCAAGATCATTGCCCATTCTGCTTACCCCTTTTTCAGGCGATGGAGACGGTACCGGCCGCAATGGATGCGGCCGGTACCTTTGACCTTACTCGGCTGCGACGATCTTGCCGTCCTGCCACTTGTAGAGCGAGAAGGCCTGCGACGTCAGGTCGCCGCTCTCGCCATAGGTGACTTTGCCGATTGCCGTAGCGAATGCGTCGCCGCTCTTCAGAGCCTTGACGACAGCTTCGGAATCCTTGGCGCTTCCAGCCTTCTCGATGCCGGCTTTCAGCACTTCGACGGCGGCGTAAGCATTGAGGGTGAAGGCTTCCGCCGGGATGTTGGCGGCCTTCAGCGCTTCGGCAGCAGCCTTGGAATCGTCGTTCTTCAGGGCGTCGGAAGCGTTGGTGAAGATCGTGCCTTCGCCGGCCTTTGCACCGATGTTCCAGAACTCGCTGTTCGACAGGCCATCACCGCCGATAACGGCAGCCTTGGCACCGATATCGTTCAGCTGGCGCACCAGAAGACCGGCCTCCGGGTGGTAACCACCGAAATAGACGATGCCGACATTTTCAGATTTCAGACGAGCCGTCAGCGCGCCGAGATCCTTTTCACCTGGTGTCAGCGCGTCATAGAGAACTTCGGTAACGCCACCGGCGTTCAGCGTGGTCTTGAAGGCATCCGCCAGACCCTTACCGTAAGCGCCCTTGTCGTGAATGATGGCGATCTTCTTGTCCTTGAGGTTGGCAAGAACGTATTTCGCCGCAACTTCGGCCTGCTGGTCGTCACGGCCGCAGGTACGGAAGACGTTGGAAAGGCCACGATTGGTCAGGCCCGGCGAGGTCGCCGTCGGCGTGATCATCAGGACGCCGTTTTCAGCGAAAACATCCGATGCCGGAATGGCGACGCCGGAGGTGACCGGACCGACAACGAAATGAATGCCTTCGGCAACCAGCTGGTTTGCCGCGGACACGCCCTGCTTCGGCTCGCCGCCATCGTCGGCAAGCTTGAGGACGACCTGTTCTCCGAGAATGCCGCCCTTTTTGTTGATTTCATTGACTGCCGTCTGGGCGCCGTTCTTGACCTGATCGCCATAGGCGGCGACGGGACCCGTGAGCGGTGCAATCAGGCCGATGACGATTTCGGCATGGGCAAGCGGTGCGAATGCGAAGGACGCTGCGAGCGTCACGCTGGTCAATGTCTTCAGTTTCATCCTGGTGTCTCCTTGGAAATGGGGCTCTGCCCCGATGAGCGCCTTGGGCGCCGACCGAATGAAACTTCGCGGACGCCTCCCGGCGAAAACCCGTTCCATCTTTGAATTCCGAGCCTTCAACTCAACTCATACGGAAGGTTTGATGACTTATGCAAGTCACCTTTGCTGGATAAGGTCTATTCCCGGTAAATCTATCGTCAGGCCGGCCTCGATCGTGTCGTCGGAACGGGCGTTCGGCACGGCGTAAATGCTTGGCGTTTGGCCGCCGCTGGGAGATAATGGCGGCATGATCGCAGCAGATGACGAATTTCTGACGGGCCTGCCCGTCTTCCGGCATTTTGAAGACGTGGCCGACCCGGCGCTTTATCGCGCCCTGCCGCCGGGATGGGGACTGGCCATCGCCGATATCGTCGATCTCGACGGGGGCGATCGGCGCCGGCAGATACAAGGCCGTCAACATGGCGGGCGCTGCGGTCATCTCAGGCATATCGAACAGCCTTGGGCGGCACGATCTGCCCTTCGTGTTCGGCGGCGATGGAGCCGCCGTCGCCGTGCCGCCGGATGGGATATCCCTTGCGGGCATCGCCCTTTCGAACGTGCAGTGCTGGGTGAAGGACGATCTCGACCTTTCGATGCGCGTGGCACTGGTTCCGGTGGAGGACATTCGCGAGAACGGCTTTGATGTGCGTGTCGCACGCTTTCAGGCGAGCGAAGACGTTTCCTACGCCATGTTTTCGGGCGGCGGCAACAGCTGGGCCGAAGCGCGGATGAAAGACGGGCAATACGCCCTGCCTGTGGTGGCGACAGGCGGGCGACCGGACCTGACTGGCCTCTCGTGCCGCTGGAACCCCATTCCCGCCTCCCATGGCAAGGTGGTGTCGATCATCGCCGTGCCGGGACCGTCGCGGGACATGCCGGCATTCCGCCAGCTCGTTATCGATCTTGTCGATCTGGCCGAGCAGGACGCAAGACACGGCCACCCCGTGCCGGAGGACGGGCCGCAACTCGGCTTCGTCAAGGAGGGGCTCGGTCTCGAAGCCCGGGCCGGTGCGGCATATCACGATGGCTGGGGCAAAATGCGCCGTTCCCTGCGCATCCTTGGCGAAAGCCTGCTTATCTGTCTTCTTGGCATAACGGGACTGTCGCTTGGACGCTTCAATGCTGCACGCTACCGGCGCTCGGTCGCCAGCAACACCGATTTCAGGAAATTTGACGATGGCCTGAAGATGACGGTGGATATCGACACCACACGGCTCGAAAAAATCCGTGCGCGGCTGGAACTGGGCCGTCTCTCCGGAACCTGTTATTTCGGCCTGCACGAGCAGGACGCCGCATTGATGACCTGTATCGTTCCCTCCCCGCTTTCGAAGGACCACATGCATTTCGTGGATGGCGCCGACGGCGGATATGCGGCTGCGGCAAGCCGGCTCAAGCAACAGATGCAGGCTGCGTCTTCGCCGTGAACCAGGCTGGCTGCGTCTTTACGGGACACATGCCAGACATCCAAAAACGAAAAAACCGGCGTCGAGCGCCGGTTTCAACGGAATAGTACCGCCGGGCCTTGAGATGGCCGTGGGATCAGGCGGCAGTCTTGCTGCTCTTCTGCACCTGGCAATAAATTTCCTCGAGGGAGGCGAGGATCTTTTTGACGGATTCGGAATTGCTGGAATAATAGATGGTCTGAGCATCCCTTCTTGTCTTCACCAGCCGCTGGGCACGCAATTTCGAAAGATGCTGCGAGAGCGCGGACTGGCTGAGACCAACTTGGGAGGCAAGAACACCGACCGGCACTTCCGTATCCACCAGCGTGCACAAGATCATCAGGCGCTTGGGATTCGCCATCGCTGAGAGCAAGTCTGCAGCGGCGATGCTATGTTCCGACAGAGATTGGTTATCCATACGCTCAAGTCTCCTGATGACAGTCGGAAAGACCGTCATGGTGGCTATTATAGGTGGTCCAAAAGGTGTTTTTTATAATTCAGTTGATACGTTGTATATACCTAAATCTTGCTTATATCGTGTCCCTTTCAAAGACTATTCTTCATTGATCATTTACCAAGATATCGTGCGCAAATTTTCAGATTTTTGCCCGTTTTTTGCTATTTCAGCAACAACCCAATGTATTACCAGTAGAGATTGAAGAAAAAAACAATCAAAAATTGAGCACTCAAATTCCGTGTTCCAATGTTCGTCCTGATGACCGCAACCTACCACCACCTTAAATTTAGCAAGGAGGTACAGAATCTATTTTTACTTTGCGCAATTTTCTCAGAGTTTGCAATATGCTTTTTATTCGTAATTATTTTAATGCATAACTTATAATATCGGGAATATTCTTTTTCATTATACCAGCGTTAAGTAATACAAAAAGGCCTCCCGGGGAGGAAGGCCTTTCGTTTTCTCTACTAATGCGGGTGAATCCTATTTCTTTCGGTGGCGGGTCAGCCCGGTCACGATTTCATCCGCGGAAATCGTGCCTATAATCGCGCCATTGTCGACGACGCCGATCGCGCCGGAATGTTTCGACAGCGCATCGAGAATGTCGATCAGCGGCGATGTCGGACGGGCGGTGGCGGCAACCGTCAGCCGGCCGTTTCGCTCATCCACGCCGTGCTTCATCACGTCGGCGGCGGTCAGCATGGAGATCGGGTTCATGTTCTGCACGAAGTCCGCGACATATTGCGTGGCCGGTTGCTTGACGATCTGCTGCGGCGTACCGCATTGGATGATGCGCCCGCCTTCCATCATGGCGATACGGTTGCCGATGCGGAAGGCCTCATCCAGATCGTGACTGACGAAGAGGATGGTCTTCTTCAGCCGGCTCTGGAATTCCAGAAGCTCGTCCTGCAGACGGCTTCTGATGAGAGGGTCGAGCGCCGAGAACGGCTCGTCCATCAGGAGAATGGGCGCACCGGTGGCGAAAGCCCGCGCCAGCCCCACACGCTGCTGCATGCCGCCGGAAAGCTCTCCCACCTTGCGGTCGGCCCAGGCGGACAGGTTCACCAGTTCCAGCTGCTCGGCCACCATGCGCTTACGCTCGGCTTCCGGGGTGCCGGAAAGCTCCAGCCCGAAACCGACATTGTCGGCCACATTGCGCCAGGGCAGAAGGCCGAATTGCTGGAAGACCATCGAAACCGTATGCATGCGCAGATCGCGCAGCGATTTCGCCGTCGTGCGGTAAGGATCGACAAAACCGGTCGCCGTCTTCACGCTGACATTGCCGCGCACCACGGGCGCCAGACCGTTGACGGCCCTGAGCAGCGTCGATTTGCCGGAGCCGGAAAGCCCCATGAGCACGAGTATCTCGCCCTCATTGACCGAAAGCGAGGCATTCGCGACACCGAGGACCAGCCCGGTCTCAGCATTGATCTCGTCGCGCGTGCTGCCCTTGTCGATCAGCGCCAGCGCCGCGTCGGGACGGTCGCCGAAGACGATATCGACATTTCCGAAGATGATTGCGTCACTCATAGATCATGCTCCGTGCCGGGAAGGCGGAAAAGTCGGTCGAGAACGATCGCCAGTATGACGATGCACAATCCCGCTTCGAAGCCCATGGCGATGTTGACGGTGTTCAATGCGCGGACCACCGGCACGCCGAGACCATTGGCGCCGACAAGGGCGGAAATGACCACCATCGAAAGCGAAAGCATGATCGTCTGGGTAAGGCCCGCCATGATCTGCGGTGCGGCGAAGGGAAGCTCCACCTTGCGCAGAACCTGCGACGGCGTAGCACCGAAGGCAACGGCCGCCTCCACCAGCGCCGGCGGCGTCGAAACGATGCCGAGACGGGTCAGGCGCACGGGCGCCGGAATGGCAAAGATGACGGTGGCGATAAGCCCCGGAACCATGCCGAGGCCGAACAGCACCAGCGCCGGAATGAGATACACGAAGGTCGGAATGGTCTGCATCAGATCCAGCACCGGGCGCATGCCGGCATAGATCCACCTGCGCCGCGCCGCCAAAATTCCAAGCGGAATGCCGATGATCATGCACACCGCGCTGGCGGCAATGACGAGCGCCAACGTTTCCGTGGTCGCCTTCCAGTATCCGAGATTGATGATGAACAGGAGACCGAGCGCCGTGAAGACCGGCATGCCGACGGAACGACGCGTCCAGGCCGAAAGAGCTGTTAGGATCGCGACGATGACCAGCGGATGCGGCGCCTGCAAAACGTAAAGCAGGGCGTTGATGACGCTTTGGAAAATGAAGGAAAGCCAATCGAAGAAAAAAGCGAGATTGCCGGTCAGCCAGTCGATGGCCTCCTTGGCATATCGGCCGACGGGCAGGCGGTTTTCAGGAGCGCTGAGCCATTCCACGGTAAGAAAAGACCTTTCGTGAACCAGAGCAATTCCAGTAAAAAAGCGGTGCGGTTTTGGGTCCGGAATTGCCAAAAACAAGGAGAAAAAGCATTGAAGGTGATCCCGTTTCACCGGAAATGCTGGTGATGCAGAAACGGCGGCCGCCAGCGGGGCTGCCGGACGCGGTGCTTGCGCATGACCTGACGCGCGCTGAAAATTCGCGGGCCAGGGTCATGCAGGGGCATCAATATTTCCTGCTGCATCCGGCCTGTCGAAGGACAGGTCGGATGCAGTCATGCATTGTCTTGCGGCTTAGAGGCCCAGTGCCTTCTTGACGGCGGGCAAGGCGTCGCTGCCGTCCTTGGTCTTGACGTTGGCGAGCCACGGCTCGATCGCCGCCGGGTTGGCCTTCAGCCAGGCGGTCGCAGCCGCTTCGCCCTCAAGGCCGTCATTCAGGATCTTGCCCATAATCTCGTTTTCCATGGGCAGGGTGAATTCCATGTTCTTGAGAAGAACGCCGACATTCGGGCATTCCTGCGTGTAACCCTTGCGGACATTGGTGTAGATCGTCGCGCCGCCGAGGTTGGGGCCGAACACCTCGTCACCGCCGGTCAGATAGGTCAGCTTGAAATTCGCATTCATGGGATGCGGTTCCCAGCCGAGGAAGACAATCGGCTCATGGGATTTTTCCGCACGCGCGACCTGCGACAGCATGCCCTGCTCGGAGGATTCAACCACTTCGAAACTCTTCAGCCCGAAAGTATCCTTGGCCACCATGTCGAGGATCAGGCGGTTGCCGTCATTGCCCGGCTCGATGCCATAGATCTTGCCGCCGAGATCGCTGCTATGGGCCGCGATGTCCTTGAAGTCCTTGATGCCGAGTTCAGCACCCTTGGCATTGGTCGCCAGCGTATATTTCGCGCCGGTCAGGTTTTCGCGCAGCGTTTCGACCGACTTGTCGGCGCGGTAAGGCGCGATATCGCCTTCCATGGTCGGCATCCAGTTGCCGAGGAAGACGTCGATGTCCTTGTTTTTAAGCGATGTATAGGTGACAGGCACCGAAAGAAGCTTCACGTCGGTTTCATAACCGAGGCTTTTCAGCAGCACCGTGGCAGTCGCCGTCGTGGCCGTGATATCGGTCCAGCCCACGTCGGAGAAACGCACTTTGCCGCAACTTGCCGGCTCGGCAGCGCTGGCCGCATTGAACGTTATGGCGGAGATTGCTGCGGCCAAAGCCAGACAGCGACTTCTATTTGCAAACATCGCTTGCTCCCTTTTTTTGTTCCCTTGCCATTATCAATATCTGCCAGACACAATCAACTCGCGTGCGTTTGCGTGCTTTGGCCCGCCGTTTGCGACAAATTGGTGAAAATATCCGGCTCGTGCCGGGCAATGCGGGTCGTGCCGGCGTGCGGAAATCTGTGTTTTTCCCGTCGCGGCACTTTTCAATCCGCCCCTTCGCCGTCAAAACACGCGGGCTGCAGCATCGGGCAACAACCGGAATCGGTTTTGTGACGCCGATGCGCGGATCAAATAGGCAGGAGCATCCTTGCGAAGCGTCCGAATGACGCAAAGGCGCTCCGGGAGTGGATGATGGCAAAACTCTATTTCAATTATGCGGCGATGAACGCCGGCAAGTCGACGATGTTGTTGCAGGCGTCCTATAATTATCACGAGCGCGGCATGCGCACGCTGATTTTCACGGCCGCCTTTGACGATCGGGCGGGCTTCGGCCGCGTCGCCTCGCGCATCGGCCTTTCGTCCGACGCGCGAACCTTCGACGGAAGCACCGATATCTTCGCCGAGGTAGCGGCCTTGCATGCAGAGACGCCCGTCGCCTGCGTTTTCGTCGATGAAGCTAACTTCCTGTCCGAACACCACGTCTGGCAGCTTGCCGGCATTGCCGACCGGCTGAACATTCCGGTCATGGCTTACGGCCTGCGCACGGATTTTCAGGGCAAGCTCTTCCCGGCCTCGAGAGAACTGCTCGCCATTGCCGACGAGCTTCGCGAAATCCGCACCATCTGCCATTGCGGCCGCAAGGCGACGATGGTTGCCCGTTTCGACAATGCAGGCAATGTCGTCAAGGAAGGCGCGCAGATCGACGTCGGCGGTAACGAAAAATACGTTTCCTTCTGCCGCCGCCACTGGGTCGAAACCGTCAAGGGCGAATGACCCTCTGCGGCCCGTTGCCGCATTTGATTTTTCGCAAAGATGGTTTCCCTGCTCCTGCGCTAGAACCATGCGAACACATTCGCGTGGATGTGCTTTCTCTCAGGAGCAAAAGATATGCACAACAAAACCGCCACAATCGCCGCCCTTGCCATCGTCACCGGCCTTTTTGCCTTTCCAGCCCTGTCGGCTGAAATCGAGGTGAAGATGCTCAACAAGGGCAGCGACGGTCAGGCGATGGTCTTTGAACCCGCAAGCGTCAAGGCGGCCGTCGGCGACGTCATCTCCTTCGTGCCCGTCGACAAGGGCCATGACGCGGCAGCCGTCAAGGAAATGCTCCCCGAGGGGGCCGCCGATTTCAAGGGCAAGATGAACGAGACGCTGACGGTGACAGTCGAGAAGGAAGGCGCCTACGTCATCAAATGCCCGCCGCATCTCGGCATGGGCATGGTCGCGCTCGTCGTCGTGGGTGATGCGGCACCGGCCAATCTGGATGCCATAAAGAATGGCAAGCTGCCCAAAAAGGCGCGGGACCGTCTGGATGCCGAAATCGCCAGGCTCGGCCTGTAACCGGATATTCGGGCGGTGCATGTTCTGCGCGTAGTCCAAGGACGATGCAAGCGCCGACGCGGACCACAGGTTGAGAAAAGTTTCGCAATCATGTTGTATCCCGGTAGGTAGGGACATATCTGGAAGACAATAAATGACCGCGGCTTTTATCAGGCGCCGAAAGGCGCCCGACCGGGCCGCGGGTTTTCCTTCCGGCGTCCAGCCCCACGGGCAGAGGAGACTATGACGACATGATCGACCGGATAACCGCTTTGATT
Organism: Rhizobium sp. AN73; assembly: GCF_030757975.1. Lineage (NCBI taxonomy): Bacteria > Pseudomonadati > Pseudomonadota > Alphaproteobacteria > Hyphomicrobiales > Rhizobiaceae > Rhizobium > Rhizobium sp. AN73. The sequence continues at coordinate 308,375 of NZ_JARWME010000002.1, read as the reverse complement.
CAGGCAGCCTTCAACGCCATCGGCAAGGCCGCCGGTCTTGCCGTCGCCTGGCTTCTGTGGCCTTTCATGGCCGCCCACGGCTGGTATCGCGACCGCAACTGGATCATCAAGGGCCCGATCGCTCTGGTGCTCATTTTCCTTGCCGGCTTCTACGGATATTTCGTCTGGCAGACGCAGGTCTGGAGCAATTTCGACCCGGATTACATTTCCCGTTACAAGCTTGCCGAACGCACCGTGCCGCCCGGACAGGAATTGCCCGCCGCAAACCCGACTGCCGCCGCCGGCGCAACCGGTGCTGCCGCAAACACATCCGCGCCGGTGTGCCAGCGCTCTGCCATCGTTGATGCCGCCGCCGATCTTACCGATTTCAACGTCAACCAGAACGCATGGATTTCCTCCATGCTGCTCTACCGTCTCGGCTTTTTCGGGATGGACTGGGACAGCACGCCGTTTCTGGACAACAAGGCGTCCTTCCAGCGCGGCGTCAATCAGGCCGTACGCCGCACTTCGGTGGAACTGGTGGATACGCTTGGCCGCGTTCGCGGAACCTCCGGCATCAACAACAATCTTCAGGAAGCACGCGGGAACATGCAGTTCAGCGAATATTCCTGGTATTTCGGCCTCGATCCCTTTGGCCCGAAGACACCGACACCCAGCTATTATCGCGCCGCCATCCGCAGCTTCCAGGCATTCAACGGCGAACTTGTCGCCTGCAAGGCCGTTTTCGATACCCGTGCCGACAACCTGATCCAGTTCATCGACCGCATTGCCGGCGATATCGGCTCGACATCGGCCATTCTGCGCGAGCGCTCGGAAAACTATAATGGCGGCTGGTTCGACACCCGCGCCGATGACCGTTTCTGGTTCGCTTATGGCCAGCTCTACGGTTATTACGGCGTGCTTTCCGCAGCCGGGTCGGATTTCGCGCAGGTCATCCGCGAACGTAACCTGACCAATCTGTGGAACGACACGCTGGGGCAGACCCGTGCGGCCCTTCGCATCCAGCCGGCGATCATTTCCAACGGCGAGGAAAGCGGATGGATCATGCCTTCGCACCTTGCCACCATGGGATTTTACGTTCTGCGGGTTCGCTCGAACCTCGTCGAACTGCGCTCCGTTCTCGACCGATAATGGTGCCGGCCTTGCGGCCGGCCCAACCTCTCAGGCTCAGTCTATCAGGCGCAGGCGGATGGTCTTGGCCACCAGTTGCACACGATTGACGCAATCGAGCTTGCGCATGGCGTTGTTCATGTAGGTGTTGACGGTGTGTTCCGAGATGGAGAGAAGCTCGGCGATCTCCACCGAGGTCTTTCCCTGCGCCGTCCAGCGCACCACGTCGAGTTCCCGTTTCGTCAGGGGCGACCGGCCTTTGGAGCCGGTGTGGCAGAGGCGGTCATAGGCCTCCAGAGCATGTAATGCGATCATGCCCAGTTCGTTCAGTGATGCTTGCGACAGGGTGTCGCGATCGCCGGCGAAGTTCATCAGATGCCGGTTTCCGTTCATGCCGTTTACCGGCACCATGAGACCGGCCGTGACGCCCAAACCGCGCAAGGACACCCCTACCTCCGCCAACGGCCCGGTGGTGATCTCGTCCTCTTCCAGCGTCCAATATTGCGGCATCAGCGATGAAGCGCCGCGCTGTATCACAGCGCAGTCGCCAAGCGCACCATCCTTGGTCATTACATTCACGACCGAGATCGGCAGGTTACTTTCCACAACCGTCGGCAAGGCATAACCGGAGCGGCCACCCGGCAACCTCAGCAGGGTCACATAGGAATAATCGAACGCATGCATCACTTCTTGCAGCGCCGCCAGCCATTGCTGCTTGTCGGTAGCAGTCGAAAGGTCACGGCAAAGTCTGGCCTGGCGCTCCGTCTTCGACATTCAGGCGCCGCCGCCGGGCGGGGATGCAACACCCCGGAGCGAAGAACATGCGGCATGGGCAAAGACGATTGCGACCTTCATATCGGGCGGACTACCTTGATTAAAGCACCGGTTTTTCGGGTTTGTCCTTCGGCTTGGCCATCAGTTTTTCCAGGAAACCGAGCATGACCGCCGAGACGACAAAAGCCAGATGGATGATGGTGAACCACATCAGCTGGCTGTCCGTATACTGACTGGCGTTGAGGAATATCTGCAGCAGGTGGATCGACGAAATCGCCACGATCGACGACGCGACCTTGATTTTCAGGCTGCCGGCATCAAGCTTGCCCAGAAACGAAACCTCGGCATCCGCTTCATCGAAGCGGCTGACGAAATTCTCGTAGCCCGAGATCATCACCATGACGATCAGGCTCGCGACCAGCGCCGCATCGATCAGCCCGAGCATGGCGAGGATCATTTCCGACTCGTCGTAAACGAAAACGTTTTTCGCAACCTTCAGGAACTTGAGCACGAAGGAAAACGCATAAACCGCCAGCGCCGCGACGAGCCCGAGATAAAACACGACGAGCAGCCAGCGGCTGGAGAGAATGATCCGCTCGACGAGCAGTTCAAGTGACTTCATTTCCGTATCCGATTAATTTTTTGTCTATTGTTGAGGCACGCATTCTTTCGCCATCTAAACTGGCTGCGAATATCCTAGCAAGCGGCAATGTCGCGACTTTGGCCGGATCAGGTCGTTTTCAGCCCTATCCACCGCTCTGGATACGGCCTGACGGAGCGTCACATTTTTGCCACGGACCGTTATGCTTTAAAACATGATGCTAAAAGTCATATATAATATGTTGACAGTTATGATCATGTTTTTTAGTCCTCGCTTATCGGCTCGCCCGTAACGATTCAAAACAGTTTCAGCCGCGACAGCAGGCGCGGCGCGTTTTTGCGCGCCGTAGCTTCTCCGCGCGCCTACCCGGGGGTATTCAATGTCCATCTCGCGCACGCATTCCGCGCTGCTTTTGTGCACTGCCATGTCTCTTCTGCCCTTTGCCGGGCCTGCGCAATCGCAGGACGCGGCTTCGCAGACGAACGGCACCACCACGCTCGAGAAGATCGTGGTCAAGGGCAAGCGCGTCAAAAGCGCGAACGCTGTCGCCGATACGCCGCTTGCAAGCCAGACGACGGCGGAAGACATCAGGAAGAAAGACATCGGCAGCATCAAGGACCTCGGAAATTCCACCGAGCCGGGCGTCGATTATGTGGATGCCAAGCCCGGCAGGCCCGGTGGTCTGTTCATTCGCGGTCTGGGCGGCGCCCGTGTCGTGACGCTGATCGACAATATTCCCGTTCCCTTCTTCGAGAATTTCGCCCGCCAGGGACAGGCCACCACCACCTTGAGCAATACGAATTCGAGCTTCGATTTTTCGTCACTTTCCACGGTTGACGTGGTTCGCGGCGCAGATTCCAGCCGCATCGGTTCCGGTGCCCTTGGCGGCGCACTCGTTCTGCGAACACTCGAGCCGGAAGACCTGATCGGTGAAGGCAGGGACTGGGGCGGCGTTGCCAAAACCACCTATGACAGCGAAGACAGAAGCGTCGGCGGATCGCTCGCCGTTGCCAAGAAGATCGAAAACACCTCGGTTCTCTTCCAGGGGTCCTACAAGCGCGGCAACGAGACGGACAACAAGGGCTTCGCCGATGTCTACGGCATCCGCCGTACCAAGCCTAACCCCGCCGACACCTATGAAAGCAACCTGATGTTCAAGATCCGGCAGGATCTGGAAGGCGGCCACCGCATCGGCCTGACGGCCGAGCGTTATTCCTTGCGGGATCGCAGCGACATGAGGACCCTGCAAGGTGTCAGTGTAACGGGAACCGGATCGACATACCGGATCGGCGATTACAGGGGCTACGAGGATACGGAGCGTGACCGCGTCTCGCTTGACTACGAATATGAAGCGCCTTCGACCGACAGCCTGATCGATGCCGCCAATCTGTCGCTTTACTGGACGCGCCTTTCCAAGGAATCCGGCGCCGGCGACCGGCTGACAAACAATTCGCTCTATATTCGCGAAGACAGCATGCGCAACAGCGCTTTCGGTATCGTCGGCGGCCTTGAATCCGGCTTCGAACTCGGCGGCGTGCAGCATACAGTACGCTTCGGCGGTAACGCCATGACCACCGATTTCAGCCAGGAGCTTTACGCCAACACGGGCGGAGTAACCTCGTCGTCACAGTCGGACATGCCGGACGTGAGCGGCAAGAGCCTCGGTCTTTATCTTGATGACGAAATCGCGTTTGGAAACGGTTTCCGTCTGACCCCCGGCCTGCGCTTCGATTCCTACGACTACGACCCTGATGGTTCGGTTGCCAGCAACGGCGGCTACAGAACTTTCGGCCTGCCGAGCGGCAATAGCGGCTCGCGCTTCTCGCCGAAACTGCTCGCCACCTACGACGTAACGCCGGAACTGCAGCTTTTCGCGCAATGGTCCATGGCTTACCGCGCCCCGACGATCAACGAGCTGTACCTGAACTTCTCGAATATCAGCTCGGGTTATGCCGTGGTCGGCAACTCCACCCTCAATCCCGAAACCAGCAATGGTTTCGAAATCGGCGCCAACTACGCGTCAGGCGACCTGACGGGAAGCCTGACGCTGTTCCACAACAAGTATAAGAACTTCATCGAGCAATATACGACGACGTCCAACCTCTTTTCCTTTAGAGGTTCTGCTGGAAACCTTTTCACCTATCGCAACCGTAACAATGTTGAAATCTCCGGCGTTGAAGCCAAGGTTCGCAAGGAACTCGCAAACGGCTTCTTCGCCCATGCGTCGCTCGCTTACGCCTATGGCAAGGACACCGACACCAACCAATTCATCCGCACGGTTGCACCGTTCAAGTCTGTCCTCGGCGTCGGTTACGCCCAGGAGACATGGGGTACGGAATTTACCGGCATTTTCTCCTCGCATATGCGTGACGACAACGTGCCCACCACCTACGACGCACCCGGCTACGGCATCTTCAACCTGACCGGCTGGTGGGAACCGGAGCAGACCAAGGGCCTGCGCATTCAGGCCGGTGTCTATAACCTGTTCGACAAGCAATACTGGAATGCCGTCGGTGTTCGCGACGTCAACCCCAACGCCGTCAGCACCGTCAACCAGCCTGTCGACTTTTATACGGAAGCAGGCCGTACCTTCAAAATCTCTCTGACCCAGAAATTCTAAACCGGGTCAGACCATCATCTCCAGTCGGGGCGGCCTTCGGGCCGCCCTTTTTTATCAGCGGCAGTAGAGATAACCGCCCTTTCGCTCCAGCACATCGAGATGCAGGTGATCCTGATGGGTGGCGTCGCTGCCGGGAGAAAGAACCGTGCGGAAGAACAGGCATGCGGCGGCTGTAATCGTACGCTGGAAGGCACCCTCCGGCGTTCCGTCCTCACCGCGCGGTTTCATCACCAGCGGATCGCCCTTGTCGAAGGCGATGGTGGAAATATCGACGGCATTGCCCTTGGCATGTTCGGAAATCTTGCCGTTTTCGGCACTGTTGCGGTTGCGGCAGATATAGGTCGAGGCATTGGCAATCGCCGTCACCTTTTTCTCCGGCAGGGCAAGGGCCGCCGCCGGTAACATCATCTCCTTGGTCCAGCGGGAAAGGGCAAGAGCGGTTTCGCAGCGCATGGTGCCTGATGGCTCGAGCTTGATGCCGGGCAGCACCACGGAAAGCTCAATCGGTGTCTCAATACCACATCCCTGCTCCTCATCGCGGATTGGCGCGAGCTGTTTGAATTCCGCACCGATGTCCTTCAATGCGCCAAGGCAGGCCTGAAGTGCTGCCGGGTCTTCCGGCTTCACCGGTTCCGGCGGCTTCTCCTCCGGTTTGGCGGTCTCGCCAGCCGGTGCCCCGGTCTCGTCACCCTTCTGTCCCCTGTCGTCTTTCTTCTTGTCCACGTCCCCCTGCCCGTCCGGGTCGGGCTTTGCCTCGGGTTTCCCTTGTTCCTGTTGTTGCGGCTTGGGGGTCGGCTTCGGTGCCTCCTCGGGCGTTTGCGCACCTTTATCGTCCGGCTTTTCCGTATTGACGGGCGCTTGCTCGCCCGGTTTTGGTTGTGGCACCGGCACCTGCGGTGGCGGTTCGGAGGCGGAAATAAACGCGAGGCTCATCATCAGAAGACACAGGCGATGAAGCATTTTGCGGGGCACTCCTGACTGTTTCAGCAGGGCAGGAACGCAACTCGCGCCCGTAAGGTTCATTCCGTCGCCGGAATCCCCTTGCCAAGGCGAATTGTGCAGGCTAACAATTTTGCCATGAACATCGTGTCTAAGAACATTGCTAACTGGTGGTGGGGCAGCTTCACGCGGCCTTGACCAGTCATGTCTTCAGACAAAGTCCAAGCCGCCCGAATTTTCAGGCGGCTTTTTTGTTATTCTGCCGCCTGTCATCGGGCCTGAACAACGGGAAGTGCGAAAGAAATGGTAACGATCATTCAGGATGACGGAGCGGAAACCTACGAGACGAAAGGCGGCATCAACGTCAGCCGAAAGCGTCGCGCCGCCGATTATGCCAGCGCAATCGACAACTACATCGAAAAGCTCGATGCACATCGCGGCGCGGTTTTCTCGTCCAACTACGAATATCCGGGCCGTTACACCCGCTGGGATACGGCCATCATCGACCCGCCGCTCGGCATTTCCTGTTTCGGCCGCAAGATGTGGATCGAAGCCTATAACGGCCGCGGCGAAGTCCTGCTCGACTTCATCACTGAAAAGCTGAAGGCGACGCCCGATCTTACGCTCGGCGCATCCTCCGTCCGCCGTCTCGATCTCACCGTCAACGAACCGGACCGCGTCTTCACCGAGGAAGAACGTTCGAAGATCCCGACCGTCTTCACCGCGCTGCGCGCCGTCGTCGACCTGTTCTATTCGAATGCGGATTCGGCCATCGGCCTGTTCGGCGCGTTCGGTTACGATCTCGCCTTCCAGTTCGACGCGATCAAGCTGTCGCTGGCGCGGCCGGAAGACCAGCGCGACATGGTTCTGTACCTGCCCGACGAAATCCTCGTCGTCGACCACTATTCCGCCAAGGCCTGGATCGACCGTTACGATTTCGAAAAGGGCGGCGTGACGACGGATGGCAAATCCTCCGACATTACGCCCGATCCTTTCAAGACCACCGATACGATCCCGCCCAAGGGCGATCACCGTCCCGGCGAATATTCCGAACTGGTAGTCAAGGCTAAGGAAAGCTTCCGGCGCGGCGATCTGTTCGAGGTCGTTCCCGGCCAGAAGTTCATGGAACGCTGTGAAAGCAATCCGTCGGCGATTTCCCGCCGCCTGAAGGCGATCAACCCGTCGCCCTATTCCTTCTTCATCAATCTCGGCCATCAGGAATATCTGGTCGGCGCTTCGCCGGAAATGTTCGTGCGCGTCTCTGGCCGCCGCATCGAAACCTGCCCGATATCAGGCACCATCAAGCGCGGCGACGATCCGATTGCCGATAGCGAGCAGATCCTGAAACTGCTCAACTCGAAAAAGGACAGATCCGAGCTGACCATGTGCTCGGATGTGGACCGCAACGACAAGAGCCGCGTCTGCGAGCCGGGTTCGGTGAAGGTCATCGGCCGCCGCCAGATCGAGATGTATTCGCGCCTCATCCACACGGTCGACCACATCGAGGGTCGCCTGCGCGACGATATGGATGCCTTTGACGGCTTCCTCAGCCACGCATGGGCCGTCACCGTCACCGGTGCGCCGAAACTCTGGGCCATGCGCTTCATCGAAGGCCATGAAAAGAGCCCGCGTGCCTGGTATGGCGGAGCGATCGGCATGGTCGGCTTTAACGGCGACATGAATACCGGCCTGACGCTGCGCACCATCCGCATCAAGGACGGCATTGCCGAGGTTCGCGCCGGTGCGACGCTACTCAACGATTCCAACCCGCAGGAAGAAGAAGCCGAAACCGAACTGAAGGCATCCGCCATGATATCAGCCATTCGCGATGCAAAGGGCACCAACTCGGCCGCCACCAAACGCGATGCGGCCAAGGTGGGCAACGGCGTCAAGATCCTGCTCGTCGATCACGAGGACAGTTTCGTGCATACGCTGGCGAATTATTTCCGCCAGACGGGCGCCACGGTTTCCACCGTCAGATCGCCGGTCGCAGCTGATGTGTTCGATCGCTTCCAGCCCGATCTCGTCGTGCTTTCGCCCGGCCCCGGCAGCCCGACGGATTTCGACTGCAAGGCGACGATCAAGGCTGCCCGCGCCCGCGAGCTGCCGATCTTCGGCGTCTGCCTCGGTCTTCAGGCATTGGCGGAAGCCTATGGCGGCGAGCTTCGCCAGCTTGCGGTGCCGATGCACGGCAAACCCTCGCGCATCCGCGTGCTGGAACCGGGCCTGGTCTTCTCCGGTCTCGGCAAGGAAGTGACCGTTGGCCGTTACCACTCGATCTTTGCCGATCCCGCCACGCTTCCGCGTGATTTCATCATCACGGCGGAAAGCGAGGACGGTACGATCATGGGCATCGAACACGCCAAGGAGCCGGTGGCCGCCGTTCAGTTCCACCCGGAATCGATCATGACACTCGGCCAGGACGCCGGCATGCGCATGATCGAAAACGTCGTGGTGCATCTGACCCGCAAGGCGAAAACCAAGGCGGCCTAAACATTCTGCATCGGCGGCGTCACTTCGGCGCCGCCGGGCAAGCCTCAAACCATGCGACGTCGAGATCGGCTAACTGCGCGGCAGCGAGGCCGAAATGCACAAGGCGAATTTCTTCAGAAGCTGCGGGTCGAAGTGGCCTTCCCGGCGCAACATCCATGTCAGCGCATCATTTGCCGTCCACGGCTTCTTGTAGGGCCGCACCGAGGTCACGGCATCATAGACATCGCAGATCGCCGCAATGCGCGTAGAGGCTGATCTCGTTGCCGGCAAGGCCGCTGGGATAACCGCCGCCATCCATCCGCTCGTGATGATTGAAGCAGACATCAAGAACCATGGCCGGCATCTGCTCGTTGCGCGACAAAATATCTCGACCGAATGTCGGGTGAAGATTGATGATTTCCCGCTCGCTGGCGTTCAGCCCTTCCGCCTTGTTGAGGATCGACGAGGGAATTTCCACTTTGCCGATATCGTGCAGCAGCCCGCTGATGCCGAGCAGATCGACCGTTTCCCTGTCCAGCCCGAGATGATTGCCAAAATGGATCATCAACCCGCTGACGGAAACCGAATGCACGAAGGTCGTCTCATCCTTCGACTTCAACCGGGTGACGCCGATGAAAATCGCCGGGTTCAGCTGGATGGCATCGGAAATCTTGCCTGCCGCCGTCGCCATGCCCTTCAGCGACACACAGCCGCCGGCTTCGGCAACAGCAAAGGTCTCGGCAATCGCGTCGGCAGCCGAGCGCACGGCGTGGGTGACGGCGGCAATGCTGTCGGGACCATTGTCCGAGTGCGGCGCGACGGTTCCGGTGGAACCCGGCTTACCCTCGATATCGTTTCCCTTGGCCGTGTTGATGATGATGCTTTCAGCGCCGCTCAGTTTCAATTGACGCATCAACTCTTCATGCCGCAGAAGAAACCGATGTCGCTGCAAAAATTTACTGTTCGAAAGCGCTCCCTCGACCGCTTCGATAAACATGCCAACAGTTAATTGCCGGGTGGAAATTCGTTTGAGCATCAGACGCTTTTATTTTCCTTCCCGGGAATGGTAACCTAGACCGTCATTGGTGAAACGCCGGTATAAACCCAGCCTGCCTGAACGGATAAAGTTACGCCTCCCGAAACTGTTTAAATATGCAACATAGTAGATAAGATAACACGAATATGAAAATTTTTTACTCTGGATATATTTAAAACGCAAAGAATTAGTCCGAATAAAACAAGAAACAACCCTAGAATGTAAATACTGAAAATTCTCGCACACGACGTAAACCAGGAGCCGAAGAAAAGCCGCATGAATTCGAAACTTGAAACGCGCATCGATCAGGGTACGGGCCGAGAGCCTGCAGATATGGTCCTCAAGGGCGGACGATTCTTCGACCTCGTGACTGGAGAACTTGTTGCCTCTGATATCGCCATCTGCGGCGATACCATCGTTGGAACCGGTGAAAACTACAAAGGCCGCCGGGAAATCGATATTTCCGGAAAGATCGTCGTTCCAGGTTTCATCGATACCCATCTCCATATCGAATCGTCGCTGGTCACGCCGCACGAATTCGACCGCTGCGTTCTGCCCTATGGCGTTACCACCGCCATTTGCGACCCGCATGAGATCGCCAATGTTCTCGGCGTGGAAGGACTTCAGTTCTTCCTAGACAGTTCCATGGAAACCATCATGGACATCCGCGTGCAGCTCTCCTCCTGTGTGCCCGCAACCCATCTGGAAACCTCGGGCGCAGATCTGCCGATCGAAAAACTGCTGCCGTTCCGCGATCATCCGAAGGTTATCGGGCTTGCCGAATTCATGAATTTCCCGGGTGTCATCCATAAGGACCCGGTTTGCATGGCAAAGCTCGAAGCCTTTCAGGGCCAGCATATCGACGGGCACGCCCCGCTTCTCTCCGGGGCAGCGCTGAACGGTTATCTCTCAGCCGGCATCCGCACCGAGCACGAATGCACGACTGCCGCCGAGGCGCTGGAGAAGATCCGCAAGGGCATGCATATTCTGGTGCGCGAAGGCTCGGTTTCAAAAGACCTGCACGCCCTGATGCCAATCATCACCGAGCGCCTTTCTCCCTATCTGGCGCTCTGCACGGATGACCGCAACCCGCTCGATATCGCCGAGCAGGGCCACCTCGACTACATGATCCGCACGGCCATCGCCAGCGGCGTGGAGCCGCTCGCCATCTACCGCGCCGCCTCGATTTCCGCAGCAAAGGCTTTTGGCCTGCGCGATCGCGGTCTTATAGCACCCGGCTGGCGCGCGGACCTCGTGGTGATCGACACGTTGCAGAACTGCAAGGCGAGCATGGTGTTCTCCGGCGGCCGCGTCGTCGATGACGCCCTGTTTGCCACCCGCAAGCCGGTAGCACCCGTCGGTCTCGACAGCGTCAAGGCAAGACCGGTGCTGACCTCCCATTTCGGCGTGCCGGTTACCGAAGGCGAGACCCCTGTCATGGGCGTACTTCCCGGCAAGATCATCACCGAACATCGCCGCTACAAGCTGCCGACGGATGGCAACCAGACGACCGTCGATCTGGAGAACGACATCATCAAGGTCGCCGTCATCGAACGTCACGGCAAGAACGGCAACCACGCCAATGGCTTCGTGCAGGGCTTCGGGCTGAAAAAGGGAGCCATCGCCTCCACCGTCGGCCATGACAGCCACAATATCTGCGTTGTCGGCGTGAACGAGGACGACATGGCGCTGGCCGCCAACCGCCTCGGCGAAATCAAAGGCGGTTTCGTGGTGGTGGAAGACGGCAAGGTGACTGGCGAAATTCCACTCCCCGTTGCCGGGCTGATGAGCCTCGAACCCTACGAAACGGTGCGCGATACGCTTCACACCCTGCGAAAGGCTGCCTATGCGCTCGGCACGACGCTGGAGGAACCGTTCCTGCAGGTCGCCTTCCTGCCGCTACCCGTCATCCCCCATCTGAAGATTTCCGATATGGGCATGGTGGATGTGGACCGGTTTACGCTGATTTAAGTTGCGAACGGGGCGTCACTGACAGCCTTGGGGGCGTGCATTTTCGTCGTGAAGCCGCAGCATGATCGACCACACGCCTTCTGAGATGTCCCGCCAATAGCCTTATGGTTTCGTTTCAGAAGGCCAAGTCACATAATAATAGTTGCCAGCTATTCTGCCAAAATAGGCGTGCTTTTCTGTCGCTTTGTCGACATAGCTACCACTTCCGTCCTTGGAAAACGCTCCATCCTCGGTGCGTTTGAGTTGGGAGTTCAGGAAGTCAACCCAGTTAGTCTTGGCGATCTCCGTAGCCGCTGTCGGCTTGGCATTTTTCTGACTCGGATCCCAGGCATTGATCGATTTGCCCTGCGTGGGGTCGGAAACCTGTAGGCGCCCGCGCTCAAAAGCGCCCATCATCGACTGGGCACGCAGATATTGCGCCGGGTCGTCTCCTGTCGTCGAAAGCTTGGTCTTCAGATTCCGTATAAATGCGGACGACGCGAGGTAGTCGATTGAAGACGTTTTTCGCGTTGAATCCGTTGTGGCTGCGCGGACGGAGGATTGTCCGGAAGGGAAAATACTTTTGACAGATGGCGCGGCGGTTGCCTGAACTCGCGTGCGTGAGGATGTGGAATTGCTCTGATTCCAATCCTTGAATGATACGGACATGACAATCCCTGCTTCGCTTTATGGATGGCGACCGAAAAATATGGTGTAATTCAAACATTAATATTCGAACCTTGCCTATAACTCACCAATTCACCAAGCAATGTAAATAACCATCATCCGTAACGCGTAATTTTTACGATACACCAAAGGATATACACATGCATAAGACCGAAATATGCGTCCTTTAAATTATAATAATAATTAAAAATACTATTAATCTGATATTTTATTATTTAATGATGGAGATGGCTTTGCATCCAGCAGCCAAGACCCAACTCAGGTGGCGGCCCCATGCGGGCTCCCGGATCGAGCATAAACGAGCCGAGCTACTTCGCTGACAAAGTTAGCGTCAAAATGCCCGGTTCAGACAACGCTATACGGACAGATTGTTAAATCAGCTGGTTTAACTGTGTCGACAAGTTATGAATCCGAGGACAAAAACTTCCTAAAATAAACGACCCGTTCCGTTTCCTCAAACCCAAGCGCCGCGTGCATGCGGTGTGAATCGACATTGGAAATATCGGCATCAGAGGCAAGTTCGCTCACGTCCTTGCTGATTGCCCAACGGGTCACCTCATCGATCAGCGCGGCAGCGACGCCCTGGCCGCGGAATGCCTCTTCCACATAAACGCCTTCGAGAAAGGCCACGGGCGAAGTATCGCATCCGTTGACATAGTCATGCCGAAGACTGACATCGGCAAAACCGATAGCCACTCCGGCCAGATCATAGGCCATAAATCCGACCTCGTTGTCGGAGAGGTCCTGCAATTCCGCCCTGTGTTCGGCAGGTGAGGCATCGGGCCATAAACGGTGTCGCAAAAGGGACCAGTCATCCAGCGATACGGCGGCGTCCTTGATGACAAATTGCCTGCTCACGCGACGACCCCGCAAAACACATCCAGCCCCTCAAGCTTCACGGTGCCAGCATCGAACAGCGGCTCAAAGCCCGGCATAGGCAAGATATCGGTGACGCGCATGCCCTTCGGAACTGGAAATTCAACCGCGTCGCGGGTAAGGTTAAAGACGAACAGCAGTTTTTCGTCACCCTTGTGGCGCGTGAAGGCCAGCACATCAAGGTTGGTCTTGATGAAGTCCATGTCGCCGTCGCGCAACGCACCATGGGTTTTGCGAAAGGACAAAACTGCACGGTAGTGATTGAGAACCGAGTCCGGCTTGCGCTCCTGCGCATCCGCCGCCTGCATGGCATGGGCGTAAGGCACCGGCAGCCACGGCTTCTCAGCGCTTGAAAAACCGGCATTCGGTTTGCCGGTCTCCCACACCATCGGCGTGCGGCATCCGTCGCGGCCCTTGAAGGCGGGCCAGAAACGAATGCCATAGGGATCGCGCAGATCTTCGAAAGCGAGTTCGGCCTCGGTCAGACCAAGCTCCTCGCCCTGATAAAGACATATCGAGCCGCGCAGGCTGGCAAGAACGCAGATGGCGAGCTTCGCAACCCGCGTCTGTTCTTCAGTGCCTTCGGAAAAACGGCTGAGGTGGCGCACCACGTCGTGGTTGGAAAAGGCCCAGCATACCCAGCCATCCGTAACGACCTTGCCGAAAGTCTCCACCGAGCTGCGCAGGTGTTTTGCGCTGAACTCCGGGCCCAGAAGATCGAAGGTGTAGCACATGTTGAGCTTGTCATCGCCGGATGTATAGGCCGCAACCGTCTTCAACGATCGCGCGCCGTCACCCACCTCGCCCACGGTGGCGCGGCCCTCATATTCATCGAGCAGCGCCCGGAAGCGCTTGAGGAAGGCCACGTTTTCCGGCCGCGTTTTGTCGTAGAGATGATCCTGCATGCCGTAAGGATTGACGTCGGACGCATCGAGACCGAAGCTTTCGTCGTCGAAAAGCGGCGGGTTGTCGCGCAGCAGCTTGTCGTGGAAATAGTGATTGACGGTATCGAGGCGAAAACCGTCGACGCCGCGATCAAGCCAAAACCGTACGGTTTCCAGAAGCGCGTCCTGAACCTCCGGATTGTGGAAATTCAGGTCCGGCTGCGAGGCAAGGAAGCTGTGCATGTAATATTGCTTGCGCACGCCGTCCCATTCCCATGCCGGCCCGCCAAACACCGAAAGCCAGTTGGTGGGTGCGGTGCCATCCGGCTTGGGATTGGCCCAGACATACCAGTCTGCCTTGCTGTTGATGCGGCTGGCGCGGCTGTCCACGAACCAGGGGTGCTTGTCGGATGTGTGCGAGATCACCTGATCGATGATGACCTTCAGCCCCAGCCGGTGCGCCTCGGCCATCAGCGCGTCGAAATCGGCGAGCGTGCCGAACATCGGATCGACATTGCAATAATCGGAAACATCATAGCCCATATCGGCCATGGGCGAGGTGAAGAAAGGCGAAAGCCAGATGGCGTCGACGCCGAGCGAGGCGATATAGGACAGCCGCTTCGTCACCCCCGCAAGATCACCATATCCGTCGCCGGTCGTGTCCTGAAAGGAGCGCGGATAGACCTGATAGATCACCGCTCCCTTCCACCAGTCCGATTGCGCTTGGGGTTTGTGGACCGTGGCATGGGTTGGCGTCATCGGCGATCTCCTGATGGTATCTGGCGCGAGAATATAAAGCCAATGCGTCCGCGTAAACCGGAACTTCGCACATGCACAATCGGCCAAAACCGCACTTGTCAGCGGCCTGCACTCGTCGTAAGCCGCATGGCTGGAAAAAACGGGAGGATGACGGCGTGGGCGGACGGTTTCTGTCGATTGGCGAGTGCATGGTGGAACTGTCGCAGGCCGGAAACGGGCTGCTGCGCAAGGGTTTTGCCGGTGATACGTTCAATACGGCCTGGTACGCGCGTGCCTGCCTGCCCGACGACTGGTCCGTCGACTATTTCACCGCACTCGGTGACGATCCTCTTTCGCAGGACATGCTGGCCTTCATCACTGAAGCCGGTATCGGAACGGAAAAAATCCGCATCATAAAGGGCGGCACGCCCGGCCTTTACCTCATCAACCTCAAGGACGGCGAGCGCACCTTCAGCTACTGGCGCAACGCCGCCGCTGCAAGACAGCTCGCGGCCGATGCGGATCACCTGCGCAGGACGGTGGAAAGCGCCGACGTCGTCTATTTCTCCGGCATCACACTCGCCATTCTCGCTTCGCCGAATGATGTCGATACCTTCCTTGCGGAACTGCGCCGCGCCAAGGCGGCGGGCAAGCCCGTGGTCTTCGACCCGAACATCCGCCCGCGCCTCTGGTCCGACAAGGACACGATGCTCGAAACGATCACCAACGGCGCGCGCGCCGCAACGCTGGTCATGCCGAGCTTCGATGACGAAGCCAGCCATTTCGGCGACGGCTCCGTGGAAGCGACCATTGAGCGCTACCGTGCGCTCGGCGTCGCCAATATCGTCGTCAAGGACGGCGCGAAGGGTGCGACACTCGATTTCGGCGGTGCCCGCAGCCACGCACCGGCGGTGGAAGCCGTGGACGTGGTGGATACGACAAGTGCGGGCGACAGCTTCAACGGCGCGTTCCTTGCCCGTTATGTGACCGGCAGCTCGCCGCAAGAGGCAGCCGTGTTCGCCGCACGGGCAGCGGCAACCGTCATCGGCCATCACGGCGCGCTGATCAGCCCCGAGCTTCTCCCGCTGGTCGGATAACGCCAGACGGACCGGCTTCCCTCATTCCTGTGCTTGTCACAGGAATCCAGCCGACGCGCGTCTGCGCGGCGAGAGGAGTCTTTTCAGCCCAAGGACTTGGCCTGGCTGGATCCCTGTGACAAGCACAGGGATGAGGAGGAGCGCGCATTACGGACAAGAGCAAGCTTGTGTGCGCAAAGGACACTTCTCTACCCTCATTCGCCCTGACATGATCCTGTAACACGCACGCCGCATATACGGGCGGAAGCCGGGTGGTGGGGAATCGCCCGCGCGCAGTTGAGCAGGATCGGTGTTTCATGACGAGAATCACGATTGTCACAGATGCCTGGCACCCGCAGGTCAACGGCGTGGTTCGTTCCATCGAAAACACCAATACGGAACTCGCGCGGCTGGGCGTGGATGTGCACATGGTGACGCCGCAGAGTTTCTACAGCATCCCCTGCCCGACCTATCCGGAAATCCGCCTGTCGGTTGCCGGCTATCGCCGTGTCGCAGCGGAGATCGAAAAAAGCCAGCCTTCCTTCGTGCATATTGCCACGGAAGGGCCGCTGGGTTTCATGGCGCGGCGCTGGTGTGTGAAGAACGGGATGCGTTTTTCCACCAGCTATCACACACGCTTTCCCGAATATGTCGCGGCGCGTTTCCCGATCCCGGAAAGCTGGCTTTATGCTTTCGTGCGCTGGTTCCACAATGGCGGCAACACCTGCATGGTGGCAACGCCAAGCCTCGAGACCGAACTTGAAGCCCGTGGTGTGCGCAACCTGAAACGCTGGAGCCGCGGCATCGATGCCGAACTGTTCCATCCCCGGCCGAAAACCACGCTTCCCTTCGATCTGCCGAGGCCGATCTTCATGACGGTCGGGCGCGTGGCGGTGGAAAAGAACCTGCCGGAATTCCTCGAGCTCGACCTGCCCGGATCGAAGGTCGTGATCGGCGACGGCCCTGCCCGCCACGAGCTGCAGGAAAAATACCCGGACGTGCTGTTTACCGGTATCAAGACCGGTGAAGAACTGGCCGATGCCTATGCGCAGGCCGATGTTTTCGTTTTCCCCTCGAAGACCGATACGTTCGGCAACACCATTCTGGAAGCGCTGGCAAGCGGCGTGCCGGTGGCCGCATTCCCCGTTACCGGGCCGATCGATATTCTCGGCGGCAATCCCGCGGCGGGAGCGCTGAACGACAATCTGCGCGATGCCTGCCTTGCAGCGCTTCATTGTTCACCGCAGGAGGCCCTGGCGCTTTCCAAAAGCTACAGCTGGGAAAAGGCGTCGCGGCAATTCCTCGACAATGTCATTCATGCTGCCGGAAAATCCCTGCCGCTCCTGTCCCGCTCACGGCTTGCCTGACGCGACGGCGCTTTGATCCCCGACATTTTATCGGGGAACGGTGGACGAAACACGACAGGAGTGTCACAAGACGATCTGGACGCGACCGCCGTTATCTTTAGAACGGGGTCGGGCTGCTGATTGACGTCAGGCGGCTGCCGCGAGGACACGCTGGCCGTCCTAATTTCCGGACAAACGGACGATTTCTTTTTTGTTGGGCTGTGCACCAATGATTGATTTTTTCGACAAGGTCCTTTGGAGCGATCGGCAAGGCGCTGTTGGGTATGACAGCCACCGTTCCATGGAAAACAAGTACCAAACTGTCCGGCGGCGTGATCGCGAGATGATAGCGTGCCCAGCTTAGCTGCACGGTGTCCAGTCGTGTGATCTGCTTGTAGCCCTCAGGCCCGATCTCTATCTGATAATGAGGCGAATACATTCGCTCGTTGGCGATATTCCAGTGCGCAAGGACCTCGTAATAGGATTTCATCTCCCGTCTCGCGCCCTGCCAGATAATGCACCAGATGACGAGAGCCACAAACGGTGCGGGAGCAAATACCCAATAACCGACCACCGGCCAGACGCCCGGAAACCACGGCAGGCTTAGGGAATAGATGAAACCGGCAGCCAGTCCCGCAAATATCGACAGCTTCACTCTTGCCGAGGCAAAATGGCGTGTCCAGGACTTGTCGAGAATCATGCTGTAATTTTCATACGCCTGATTTTGATAGCCGTAGACATAGGCGGGGACATGTTCCGGGTCGGGCGTAAAGCTTATTGAAATGGTGTCATCGGCCATAGGAGCACATCAATCCCGTCGCTGTTGAAGCTCAGTCTTGTAGCAACGATTGCCCTTATAAATCAAAAGGCCTTTTGCTGCCAAAATCTTCGGGATCGACGGCGTGCAGCGTAACCTGCCTTTACCATGCTCCGGTGAGCATTTGGCCGGAAAGCGGCACAGTCCGCGCCTTGCCATCCCGCTCCGTGACCGAAAGCGAGGCCGACATCTGTTTCGGCGACTTTCGAAACCATTTCGCGGCAACGCTTGCGAGATCGCCGATCATCGCCTGTTTGTGCCAGTCGGCAAAACGTCGCGCAGTGGCTTCCGGCTCGGATCGGTAGAAGAAATCGCCGGACTGATTAAGATCGTTGATGGAAGCTGCCATTGCCGACAGCGGACGTTGAAACATCTTCGGCGGCACGGTCAATCCCTGCGCACTTTGCGAGAAAGCGGGCGCCATGAAATCAATCGCCCATCCGTCGGCCTCGACCCAGCAATGGAAATTGTCACCGGCGCCGGTCACGTATCCATCATCACGATGGTCTGCGAAAAGCAGGACAGTCCCACCCAGATTGTAAGCGGCAAGCCCGCCCTTCGGCACAGCCTTCACCTTGTAATGCTGCTGAAGGATGAACGCACCGAAGGTGCTGAAATACATGCTGGCCGAAGCGGGATCGGCATTGTCGTTGACGAGCAGGCTGTTGATGACGCGGTAAATCCGGTGATAGTCGGTTTGCTTGATCAACATGATGCCTGTACCCTTTCGCTGACTTGTTATTTTCGCTCGACGTTATCCTCGGGCTTGACCCGAGGAGCCAAGCACGTCAGCAAATCAGAGAGTTGTGGATCCTCGGGTCAAGCCCGAGGATGACGTCCGATATGAGGAGACCCCTTAGTCAACGTCTGCCCGTGCGTGAGATTAACGCCTCTTCTTCGCCTTGCTCTCGAACGGATTGTCGGAGCCGCGATAATGCACGCGGATCGGCACGCCCGGCATGTCGAAATCCTTGCGCAGGCCGTTGACGAGGTAACGCGTATAGCTTTCCGGGATCGCTTCCGGACGGGTGCAGGAGATCATGAAAGCTGGCGGGCGGGCCTTTACCTGCGTCATGTATTTCAGCTTGAGGCGACGGCCGGAAACGGCCGGCGGCGGATGCTGCGTCGTCTGCGAATCCAGCCAGCGATTGAGCTTGGCGGTCGAGATGCGGCGGTTCCAGATCTTGTCGGTATCGATGATGTTCTGCATCAACCGGTCGAGGCCGTAGCCCGTCTGGCCGGACATCGGCACGGCGCGGATGCCACGGGCCTGCGGCAGAAGACGTTCGGTCTTTTCGCGCAGATCGGCAAGGAATGCCTGCGGGTCTTCGACCAGATCCCATTTGTTGAAGGCGAGCACGGCGGCGCGGCCTTCACGAATGACGAGATCGACCAGCTGCAAATCCTGCTTTTCGAACGGAATGGTGCTGTCGAACACGATCACCACCGTTTCAGCAAAACGGATGGAGCGCAGCGAATCCGCAACGGAAAGCTTTTCGAGCTTTTCCGTTACCCTGGCCTTGCGGCGCATGCCGGCCGTGTCGAACATCTTGATGGTGCGGCCGCGCCAGTCCCACTCGACGGAAATGCTGTCGCGGGTGATACCGGCTTCCGGGCCGGTCAGCAGGCGGTCTTCACCGAGAAAACGGTTGATGAGCGTGGACTTGCCCGCATTAGGCCGGCCAATGATGGCGACGCGCAGCGGCTTGGTCTCGTCATAAACAGGCTCTTCTTCTTCCTCTTCCTCGCTGCCCGGTTCGTGACGCGGAAGAACGATATCGGTTTCCGCCTCGTCCACCTCAGGCGGGAAGGCAACGTCCTCGCCGATCGCCTCGACGATGGCGTCGCGCAGATCGATCATGCCCTGCCCGTGTTCGGCAGAGATGGCGCAAGGGTCGCCAAGACCCAGCGTGAAGGCATCATAAAAGCCCGCATCAGAACCGCGCGCTTCGGATTTGTTGGCCACCAGAACCACCGGCTTGCCGCGACGGCGCAGCATTTCGGCCAGCGTCTCGTCGGCGGGCGTCAGGCCTGCCTTGGCGTCGACGACAAACAGCGTCACATCGGCTTCATCGATCGCCGCTTCCGTCTGCGCCCACATGCGGCCCTGAAGCGTCTCCGGCCCTGCCTGTTCCAGACCGGCGGTATCGATGATGGTGAAACGAAGGTCGACAAGCTTCGCGTCGCCGGGGCGGCGGTCACGGGTGACACCCGGCGTATCGTCCACAAGCGCCAGCTTCTTTCCGACCAGACGGTTGAAAAGCGTGGACTTGCCGACATTGGGGCGCCCGACTATGGCGACGGTGAAGCTCATTGATCGTTAATCCTTGGAGGTGGGAAAGCTGTATTAGACAGCTTTGCCCGAAGCAGTGATATTGTCGAGCATGATCTGCGCGCGGTTCGTCACGTTGCGCGGTGCCTGCGCGTCGCTGACGATCTGCTCGAACCATTGTTTGGCCTTGGTGAAATCGCCAGCCTTGTAGGCGGCGAGACCCAGCGCCTCGCGCGCGGAGGCGCGCATGGTCTGGCCTTCGGCGCTGAGCGGCTCGGCAAGCGCTGCGACCTGATCATAGGTGCCGTTGTCGACCAGCAGCCACGCCGCGCGCACCTTAGCCGTGTCGCGGAAGACCTGCGGAGCAGACGCATCGTTGCCGATGGCGGTGAAGGCGGCAATGGCACCGGCCGCATCGCCCTTCTGCGAAAGCAGCGTGGCGGAACGGAACTTGGCGAGCACCGGATAATTGCCATGACCGGAGGTTTCAAGATCGGCAAAGGCCTTCAGCGCCTCATCCGTCTTGTTGTCCGAAGCAAGCTTCAGCGCCGCAATGAACTGGTCGCCAGAATTGGAAGCGCGGCTGGTGTTCCAGTATTCGTAGATGCCGGCGCTTGCGGCGCCAACAACCACGAGAACGGCGGCGCCAACGACCACGATACCGTAGCGGCCCCAGAAACGGGAAAGCTGCTCGGAACGGATCTGCTCGTTCACTTCGCGGATAAAGGTATCATTTTCGTTTGCCATCAAATTCTCCGTTACCCGCGCGGAGATCGTCGCCGATCCATCCGTTCGCGGACATACCAAGCCGCTTACCCGGGTCAGCGAAATTCAGGCCAACCGGGTCATGGTCGGCCTTCTAGCCTATTTTGCCTGATATGTAAGGGGGAAACGTTGATTTCCTACATGGCGATCGGCTGAACGCCGATCAACCATTCGTGCAGTTTCAGGATGAAAGCACCCCAGAGAACGATGCCGCCGACGATGGCCACCAGATCGTAGCGACCCGAAACGAAGGGACGGACCACCTTTTCGCCCGCTCTTTCCCGGCGCTTCAGCGAAATCCGCATCACCACGCCCCAGGCGAGGAACGATGCGAAGAGGAGGATCGAAGAGGTCTCGCCATTCGCCAGAAGATGGGCAAGCGCCCAGATCTTGACGGAAAGAATGAGCGGATGCTTCGTCTTCGTCGCAATGTGGCCAGCCGGGATGAGGCTGGCGATAAGACAGATCATCGCAAACAGCATCAGGGTCACGGCGATATGGCTCATCCAGACCGGCGGATACCAGACCATGCCGGTTACCTGTCGCGCCTGACCGAACGCATAGATGACGAGACCGAGCGTTATGAGGCTTGCAAGGGAATAGACGCCCTTGAAGGGGCCTTCGCCCATCTTTGCGATCATCCGCGCACGAAATTGCGGCGCAAACACCTTCAGAAGATGCGTCAGGAAAAACAAGGCAAGACAGACGACGAGAAAAAGCATGGAACACGGTCCCCCGGTGCAACGAATGCGGCCCTATCACCGCGACGCAGAAAACGAATTAGGCCGAAAGACGTGAAAAAGCCAGTTTATTCAAAGCTTCGCCTTATTCCACCCGCAAAAGGCCACGGTGTTTCATATGACGGATGACTGATGTTTCGCCCATTTACCGCTTTTTCCCTGTCTCTCTGCCTCGCCCTTCCCGCTTTTGCCCAAGATGCGGAGAAGCCGAAGCAGCTCGTCATCGTCTCCTTCGACGGCGCGGGCGACAACACGCTGTGGGAAAGAAGCCGGGCGACGGCAAAGCAGGTCGGCGCGCATTTCACCTATTTTCTCGCCTGCACGCTGGTGATGGACCGCAAGACCAGCGCCAAGACCTACCAAGGCCCCGGCCAGAAGGCCGGCCGCTCCAATGTCGGCTTCGGCCAGTCGCCCGAAGAAGTAGAGGCTCGCCTCAGGAACATTTGGGCGGCCCATCAGGAAGGCCACGAGATCGGCAACCACACCTGCGGCCATTTCGATGGCGGAGAGTGGACAGCCGAGCAATGGGACGGTGAATTCACCACCTTCACCAGCACGCTGGAAAATGCCTGGCAGATGATCGGCAAGAAGGGTGAGGAACCCGAAGGCTGGCGCAGCATGGTGAAAAATATCAACGGTTTTCGCGCGCCCTATCTTTCGCAGGGACCGGCGCTGACCACCGCGCAGAAGAAGCACGGTTTCATTTATGACGCCACCAGCATCACCAAGGGGCCGGAATGGCCGGTGGAGCGCGACGGCATCGAACATTTCGGCCTGCCGCTCGTTCCGGAAGGTCCCGGCAATCGTCCGATCATCGCCATGGACTACAACCTCTTCATCCGCCACTCCATCGGCGTCGAGACGCCGGACCGCGCGCAGGAATTCGAAGACCGCGCCTATGCGGCCTTCCGCGCCGCTTTCGACAAGCAATATAACGGCGAGCGCATTCCCCTGCAGATGGGCTTTCATTTCGTGAAGATGAACGGTGGCGCCTATTGGAACGCCTATGAGCGCCTGCTGCGCGAAGTCTGCCGCAAGCAAGACGTCTCTTGCGTCAGCTATGCCGAGGCCATGCCGATCATCAAGGCGCGCAAGAAACAGAAGATCGAAGGGTAACTCGCTCCGTGTCATGCAAAAAGGGCGGCCAACCGGCCGCCCTTTTTTGTTTTCCGTCAAGCCTTGCTGGCGCCCAGCTCTCCGCTTTCCGCTTCGCGCTGAAGATAACGCTGATCGATATCCGGCAGGGGTTGGTCGTCGATTGCGGCTTCGAAGGCCACGAGACGTTTGTGGATGGACAGCAGCTCGATGATCGTCGTCCAGGAATTGACCAGATACTGGAACGAATTGCTGACCTGACCGAAGGCCGTGGCGATCTGCTGGTAGATACCATAGGTAATCTTGCCCGCGACAATGGTGGGAACAAGCATCAGAAGCAGGAACACCGCGTCGGCCTGAATGTAGAAATACCGGGCGACGTTGAAATAGAGATAGTGCCAGTACATGCGGAAATAGTTTTTCCGCACATTGGAATACAGCTCCTTGACTGTCGGCGGCTGGGCGCGGTCGGCGTGGTCCTCACCGTAAACCAGTTCCTTGCGATAGGCGGCTTCCACACGCTGATTGCGGAAATTCAGGCCGGGCAGCTTGATGCCGACGGTCGCCAGGAGCACCGTGCCGAACACGGACCAGACGATTGCCAGCCAGAACAGCGCATGCGGCACTTCGCCGAGGATCGGCAGTTCGGAGACATAGGACGACAACGCAAACAGGATCGGCAGGAACACGACGAGCGTCATCACCGAATTGATCAGGGTAATGCCCAATCCTTCCAGCGTGGAAGAGAACCGCATCGTATCTTCCTGAACGCGCTGCGAGGCACCTTCGATGTGCCGCAGCTTTTCCCACTTGGACATGTAGAAATCGTTCATCGCGGTACGCCAGCGGAAGATGTAGTGGCTGGTGAAGAAGTCCGTCAGGATCGAAACCGCCATGCTGAGAAAAGCGATCTTGGCGAAGACGATCTGAAGGCTGTAGAAATCCCAGACTTCGATACCCGGCTGTTTTGACAGGGCATTTTGCAGCAGATCGCCAAAAGGCCGCCGGAAATTATTGATGACCACGGAAATCTGCACGCCGAAATAGGTCACCGCGATGATCAGCAGCGATCCCCAGATGGACCAGAGCTTCCAGGGATGATCCTTGGCGAGAACGGTCCAGACAGCCCCGAACAGCACCAGGCAGGATGCAAGATAGGCGTAAAAGAACAGATTGGCGGGAACCAGAAAATAGCTCAGATCGTAAGGTTCGTGCTCGGGCATCACGTAGCCCCAAGACCTGCCTAGCCCTTCAACGATGAAGTACCATCCAAGAATGGCGACAAAAGCCCAGACGATGGCAGAGGTGAAGAACAATTTCGGTTTGGGAAAGAAAGAATGAAACACGTTTCGAACTCGCGCGCGTTTGAAGTCAGCCATTATTGGCGAAGCACTTGTTTGGCCCGAACCTAGGGCAGAAATTTGTGCACAGCAACGAAGAAGCGACGACCTTAACAAGATGTAAGGCATAAACGGCGGATCGATCCCCGCAAAAGTCCCCGGATATCGCCCCTTATAAGGCGCAAAAAGCAGCTGGCGGGTCTAGCGCCGCCGCTCCGTGGCAAGGACCGGCAACATCAGCAGAATGCTGGCGACAAGCACGGCGGAGGCAAGAACGCTCGGCGCGGTGAAGCTTCCCGTCACCTCGGCAATCCAGCCGGCGGCGAGTGGTCCAATGATCTGCCCCGTGCCGAAGGCCGCCGTCATCAGGGCAAAGGCGCGGCGTGGGCTTGGTCCGGCGAACTCCCGGCCGAGCTGCAGGCCATAGGCGGTGATGACCATGAAGGTCAGGCCCAGAAGCAGACCACCCGCCAGCACGCCCGGCACGGGCGGCAGCGTGACGGAAGCGAAGACGCCGATGGCTTCCACGGCAAGAACGATCACGAAAGCACGCTTCAGCCCTTGCGACTTCAAGACCGGCTTCCAGAGGAAAAGCGAGGCGGCGGCCGCACAACCCGTGACGAACCAGGCCAGAAATTCCACGAAGGCGCCGGCAGCGGCCATGCGGGCAATCGCCACGATGAAGGTGGCGGTGATGACGTAACCGAAACCGAACAACCCATAGGCAAGCGTCGTCAGGAAAAGCGGCTTCGTCCATTTAAGCGGCGGCTCCGCCACCGAAAAGGCGTTCCGGGGAGGCCCCGCCGGCAGCACCCGCCAGACGAGAAGGAATGTTGCGAAGGAAAACACGGCACCGGCGATCCACTCCTCCCGCCAGGAGGAGCCGCCGCCGTTAAACACCACACCGATGAGATAGACCACGAGTGACGAAATCGCGATGCCCGCGCCGACACCGCCATAATGCAGCGCCTGAATATGGTCCTTGCCGGCCTTCATGGCGTGGCCGATGACGATCTGCGAGGTGAAGATCATGGTCATCGCGCTGGCGACACCGGCGAGAAACCGGATGACGGTAAAGGCCGCAACGGAGTTGAAGGCGGCCATGGCAAGCAGCAATGCGCCGGTGGAAAACAGGCCGCAAAGGGCGGCAAGCCGTTCCCGTCCCGAACCCCAGGACAGGGCGGCCAGAACCGCACCGGCCAGATAACCGGCGAAATTCCCCGCCGCGACAATACCCGCATCCCCCGCCGACAGCGGAACATCCGCCATCATGCCGGGAAGAATGGGGGTGAAGGAAAAACGACCAAACCCCATGGCGGAGGCCATCATGAGTGCCCCGGAAAAACCGAGCGCAATCAGATTTTTGTCGGAGAGTGGCTTGTCGATGCTCATGTTTGGCTTATCGCAACCGTGCGGATGACGGACAAGCGAGTTATTTTGATCGGCCGTATAAGCGGTCTTTATCTGTCACTCGGCGAGCGTCAGCACCAACGGCCCGTTTTTCGTCGCCACCACGGTATGCTCATACTGCACGGTCGGCGCGCTAGGATCGCTGTAAAGCGTCCACGGATCGTCGTCACCGTCTTCGGCCCAGTAGGCGCCCGTCGACAGGAAGGGCTCGACGGTGAACACCATGCCCTCTTTCATGATGCGCCGCTCGTCCTTGTCCGGCCAGGTCGCCAGTTCCTTCGGTTCCTCGTGCAGGGAACGTCCGATGCCGTGGCTCGCCAGATTGGTGATCAGCGTGTAGCGGTTCTTTTTCGCGAATGAGCCGATGGCATTGCCAATGTCAGCAAAGGGCCGCCCGGTTTTCACCTGCTGCAGGCCTGTCCACATGGCGCGTTTGCCATCGCGGCACAGCCGCTCGATTTCCTTCTTCACCGGCGGCACCGCGAAAGACGAACCCGTATCGCCGAAGAAACCGTTCTTCACCGCCGAGACGTCGATATTGACGAGATCGCCAGCCTTGATGATGCGGGGGCCGGGAATGCCGTGCGCCACTTCCTCATTGACACTAATGCAGGTCGCGCCCGGAAATTTGTAGCAGAACTCCGGCGCCGATTGCGCGCCGCTATCCTCCAGCACCTTGCGGCCGATCGCATCCAGCTCCGCCGTGGTAATGCCGGGTTCCAGCGCATCCGCCATGGTCTGCATCGCCACGGCGCAAATGCGGCCGATATCCTTCAGCAAAACCAGTTCTTCGTCGGTGGAGATGACCATGTTTCTGTCCGTCGTTCCGAATGGCGGGTATCAAGATACCCGCCTTGGTAATAATCAGGCCGTGGCTTTCACCGGATCGGCACTCCCCGTCAATTCTTTTCTGACAATAGGGGCGACTTTCGTACCATAAAGCTCGATACCGCGCATGATCTGGTCATGCGGCATCAAGCCGATGGCCATCTGCAACAGGAAACGATCGTTCCTGAAAACGCCATGCGCCTTGATGATCTTTTCCGCCACCAGTTCCGGTTCTCCGAGGAAGAGATTGCCTTCCGGACCGCGTGCGGCATCGAAATGCGCACGGTTCGTCGGCCCCCAGCCGCGCTCACGGCCAATCCGGTTCATCACCTCCGCCTGCGGTCCGTAAAACTGGTCCGCCGCCTTGTCGGTGGTGTCGGCAATGAAGCCGTGCACGTTGATGCTGGTGCGCAGTTTCGTCTTTTCCTGACCGGCCCGGCGTGCGGCTTCATGGTAGAGATCGAACAGCGGCGCGAAGCGGCGATATTCGCCGCCGATGATGGCAAGCGCCACCGGCAGTCCCATGGCCCCTGCCCGCGCCACCGATTGCGGCGTGCCGCCAACGGCAATCCACACCGGCAGACGCTCCTGCAAGGGGCGCGGGTAGACGCCGCGTCCGTTGATGGCCGGATGTTTGGTGCCGGACCAGGTGACGATCTCGTTTTCACGCAGCGCCAAAAGCAGATCGAGCTTTTCGGCAAACAGCACGTCATAGTCTTCAAGGTCATAACCGAACAGCGGATAGGATTCGATGAAGGAACCGCGCCCGGCCATGATCTCGGCGCGGCCGTTCGACAGGAGATCGACGGTCGAAAACTGCTGGAAGACCCGCACCGGATCGTCCGAACTCAGAACCGAGACGGCGCTTGTCAGGCGGATATTCTTCGTCTTCACCGCCGCCGCCGCAAGCACGGTGGAGGGCGAGGACACGACATAGTCCGGACGGTGATGTTCGCCAAGGCCAAAGACATCGAGCCCAACCTGATCGGCAAGCTCGATCTCCTCGAGAAGCTCCCGCAACCGGCGCGCGCCTTCCGGCCCGCGGCCATCGGCGGGGTTGGGATTGACATCCGCAAAAGTGTAAAGACCGAGTTCCATAAGCGATACCTCTATTTGATTGTCTGAGAGATAGGCACGGACAACCTCGCAGACAAATGCAAAATCTGGAAGTTTAGCTTCGAAAAAATGGATGGGCGTGCCACATCCCCCACCCTTTCTGCCCTGCTCCGATTGCCATGCGGGCCTCCTCCGAAATGGCGCCCGAAATCGCGATTGCCAGCCCGCCCCCTTTGGGCATACCTTGCTTAAACATGTGCGAAGTAATGCAAAAAGGGGAAAGCATGCATCGGACTGTTATCGTGACAGGCTCCACAAGCGGCATCGGCCTTGCCATCGCCCAGAGGTTTGCGAGAGAAGGCGCGAATATCGTGCTGAACGGCTTCGGCGACGAAGACGAGATCGAAAAACTGCGCCTTTTGCTGGAAGCCGAAAGCGGCGGGCGCGTGCTTTACCACCCGGCGGATATGACCAAACCGGACGAAATCGCTGATCTCATCAATTCCTCAAATGAAAAACTCGGTTCAGTCGATGTGCTCGTCAACAATGCCGGCATTCAGCACATCGCCCCTATCGAGGAGTTTCCGCCCGAAAAATGGGACTGGATCATCGCCATCAATCTGACCAGTTCCTTTCATACCATGCGCGCTGCGATACCGCTGATGAAGAAGGCCGGCAAAGGCCGTATCATCAATATCGCCTCCGCCCACGGTCTCGTCGCCTCGCCGTTCAAATCGGCCTATGTGGCGGCCAAACACGGGATCATGGGCCTGACGAAGACCGCAGCGCTTGAGCTTGCGCAGACCGGCGTTACCGTCAACGCCATTTGTCCCGGTTATGTGCTGACGCCGCTCGTCGAAAAACAGATACCGGAAATGGCCAAGGTGCGCGGCATCAGCGAAGAGTCGGTGAAGAACGACGTGATGCTGGAATTGCAGGCGACCAAGCAATTCGTCACCGTCGATGACGTGGCGGCGGCAGCGGTTTTTCTGGCAAGCGACGCCGCAAGCAACATCACCGGCACGCATATTTCCGTGGATGGCGGCTGGACGGCGCAATAATTGCCAGATTTTCTTTCCGTAATGGAAACAATGAATTGCCAAAACGGAAATCGATATACGCCTGCGGGCGTGCATAGATGTGCAGGAACAATGACAAGAAACCGGCTCGGTAGCCGGTCAAAAAAGCAGGGCAGTGCATGAACGACGCGATCAGCTTCATCCTCAACAGCGAAACGATTTCGCTGAAGGAATTCGGACCGACAGACACGCTTCTCGATTATCTCCGCCTGAAAAGGCGGCTGACCGGGACGAAGGAAGGCTGCGCCGAAGGCGACTGCGGCGCCTGCACGGTGCTGGTCGGACGGCTTGTCGATGGTTCGCTGCGTTATGAAAGCGTCAATGCCTGCATCCGCTTTTTAGGCTCGCTGCACGCCACCCATATCGTGACGGTAGAACATCTGGCTGGCCGCGATGGCACGCTCCACCCCGTGCAGCAGGCGATGGTGGATTTCCACGGTTCGCAATGCGGTTTCTGTACGCCGGGCTTCATCATGTCGCTTTACGGCCTCTGGCTTACCAGCGAAAACCCCACGCGGGCAGACATCGAAAAAGCGCTGCAAGGCAATCTCTGTCGATGCACGGGTTACGAGCCGATCGTGCGGGCCGCCGAAAAGATCGCAACCGCCCGCCCGAGCGCGCTGTTCGACCCGCTGCAACGCGACCGCACCGATATCATGGCAAGGCTCTGGGCCATCCGCGCCAACGAGACGATCGTGGTGACGCGCGGCGATGACAGAACCATCATTCCGGCGACACTCGCTGATCTGACCGAAATCTACGCAGCCGAACCCAAGGCGACCATCGTCGCCGGCTCCACCGATGTCGGTCTTTGGGTGACGAAGCAGATGCGAGCGCTGAACCCGGTGATCTTCATCAACAATCTCGGGGATCTGCAGGGTATTATCGTGGACGAGGAAGGTGTCACGCTCGGCGCCGGCGTCACCTACAGTCAGGCCTTCAAGATCATCGCACAGCATTTTCCGCCGCTTGCCCGGCTGTTCGACCGCCTCGGCGGCGAGCAGGTGCGCAACATGGGAACCATCGGCGGTAACATCGCCAACGGTTCGCCCATCGGCGATACGCCCCCGGCGCTCATCGCGCTCGACGCGACGCTGACGCTCCGTTCCTCTTCCGGTAACCGCACCTTACCGCTGGAAAGCTATTTCATCGATTATGGCAAACAGGATCGGCTGAGCGGCGAATTCGTCGAAAAACTCTTCATCCCGTTCCAGAGACCTGAAAGCCATTACGCCGTCTACAAGATTTCCAAGCGGCGCGACGAGGATATTTCCGCCCTCTGCGCCGCCTTCAATCTGACGCTCGACGCCGACGGCACCGTCGAAGATATCCGCATCGCCTTTGGCGGCATGGCCGGCACACCGAAACGGGCAGCAAATCTTGAGGCAGCACTTCTCGGCAAACCCTGGTCGCAGGACACGATCGACGCGGCGCGTGACACGCTGGACGATGATTTCACCCCGCTGACGGACTGGCGCGCCACTGCCGAATACCGGCAACTGACGGCCAAGAACCTGCTGACGCGGTTCTTCCTCGAGACTTCGGGCGAAATGCAGGAACTTGCACGCTTCACTCTGGAGGAGGCTTGAACCATGGACACGACAAGCTTCGACAAGACCAAGACCGAAATCGACGGCCCGATGCATGCGTCGCTTCGGCACGATTCCGCCCATAAGCATGTAACCGGCAGCGCGGAATATATCGACGATATTCCCGAACCCGCCGGCCTCGTTCACGGTGCACTCGGCCTTTCCGACCGCGCGCATGCCGAAATAGTCTCGATCGACCTTTCCGAGGTGGAAGCCGCACCCGGCGTGCTCTGGGTGATGGTTGCCAAGGATGTGCCCGGCGAAAACGATGTTTCCTCCGGCGGGCGTCATGACGAACCGCTGCTTGCGGAAACCAAGGTGGAATTCCACGGCCAGCCGATCTTCGCGGTGTTTGCCGAAACCCGCGATATTGCCAGAAGGGCCGCACGCAAGGCGAAGATCACCTACAAGGACCTGCCGCATTTCACCGATATCGATACCGCGATTGAAAATGGCGGCGCGTTGGTTGTCGACCCGATGACGCTGAAGCGTGGCGACGCCAAGCTGGAAATGGATGTTGCGCCCCGCCGGCTCACCGGCACGATGCGCATCGGCGGGCAGGAGCATTTCTATCTCGAAAGCCACGTCGCCATGGCTGTGCCGGGTGAGGATGACGAGGTGACCGTGTGGAGTTCCACCCAGCATCCGAGCGAAATCCAGCACATCGTCAGCCATATTCTTCAGGTGCCGTCCAACGCCGTCACCGTGCAGGTGCGCCGCATGGGTGGTGGCTTCGGCGGCAAGGAAACGCAGGGCAACCAGTTCGCCGCCCTTTGCGCCATTGCCGCCAAGAAGCTGAACAGAGCCGTGAAAATCCGCCCCGACCGCGACGAGGACATGACGGCCACCGGCAAGCGCCATGATTTCCGCGTCGATTACGAGCTGGGCTTCGATGAGGAAGGCCGCATCCATGCCGTCGACGCCACCTATGCGGCGCGCTGCGGTTTTTCCTCCGATCTGTCCGGCCCGGTGACGGACCGCGCGCTGTTTCACGCCGATTCCAGCTATTTCTATCCGCATGTGCATCTGACGTCCCGGCCGCTGAAAACCCACACCGTCTCCAACACCGCCTTTCGCGGTTTCGGTGGCCCGCAGGGCATGCTCGGGGCTGAACGTTTCATCGAGGAGATCGCCTACGCCGTCGGCAAGGATCCGCTCGATATCCGCAAGCTCAATTTCTATGAAGAGACCGGCTCGGGCCGCACCACGACGCCTTATCATCAGGAGGTCGAGGACAACGTCATCGCCCGCGTCGTCGAGGAACTGGAAACCTCGAGCGAGTATCGCGCGCGCCGGCAGGCGATTATCGAGTTCAACAAAACCAACCCGATCATCCGCAAGGGCATAGCGCTGACGCCGGTTAAGTTCGGCATCTCCTTCACCCTCACTGCCTTCAACCAGGCGGGGGCGTTGGTGCATATCTACAATGACGGCTCGATCCACCTGAACCATGGTGGCACCGAAATGGGCCAGGGCCTTTACACCAAGGTGGCGCAGGTGGTGGCCGATGCCTTCCAGGTGGATATCGGCCGGGTAAAGATAACAGCCACGACCACAGGCAAGGTGCCCAACACCTCGGCCACCGCCGCCTCATCCGGCACTGACCTCAACGGCATGGCGGCCTATGACGCCGCCCGCCAGATCCGCGAACGGCTGGTCAAATTCGCCGCTGAAAACTGGAATGTGCCGGAAGAAGAAGTCGTCTTCCTGCCGAACCGGGTGCGCATCGGGCTTGAAGAAATCGCCTTCAATGATTTCATCAAAAAAGCCTATTTCGCCCGCGTCCAGCTCTCAGCCGCCGGTTTTTACAAGACGCCGAAAATCCACTGGGATCGCGCCGCCGGCCGCGGCACGCCGTTTTATTATTTCGCCTATGGCGCGGCCTGCTCGGAAGTATCGATCGATACACTGACCGGCGAATATATGATGGAACGCACCGATATTCTCCACGATGTCGGCAAGTCGCTGAACCCGGCCATCGATATCGGCCAGGTGGAAGGCGCCTTCGTGCAGGGCATGGGCTGGCTGACGACGGAGGAATTGTGGTGGGACGGCAAGGGGCGGCTGCGCACCCACGCGCCCTCCACCTACAAGATCCCGCTTGCCTCAGACCGGCCGAAAATCTTCAACGTGCAACTGGCGGAATGGTCGGAAAATGCCGAGCCCACCATCGGTCGCTCCAAGGCCGTGGGCGAACCGCCCTTCATGCTGGCGATTTCGGTTCTCGAAGCGCTCTCCATGGCCGTCGCCTCCGTCGCCGACTACAAGGTCTGCCCGCGGCTTGACGCGCCGGCAACGCCCGAGCGGGTGCTGATGGCGGTGGAACGGTTAAAGAAGGTGTGAGGGGAGACACATGACCTCCCTCTCCAGCTTCCTCGCGCAATACCCCGCTGCGATCCTCGTGGAAATCGAGTCCGTCAAAGGCTCATCGCCGCGCGAGGCCGGAACCTTCATGCTGGTCTCGCAAAACGGCCTGTGGGAAACCATCGGCGGCGGGCAGTTCGAATATATGGCGATAGACCACGCCCGCGCCATGTTGCGGACAGGTGCCACCGAAGACCACTTGGATATTCCGCTTGGACCGGAAATCGGCCAATGCTGCGGCGGGCGCACCTTGCTCCGGTTCCGGCTGATAACGGCGGAAATCGCGGCAGCGCTCGAGGCAAGGCTGAAGGGCGAAGCCGAACAACAGCCGGCCATCTTCATTTTCGGGGCGGGTCATGTCGGCAAGGCGCTGGCGCAGGCTCTGTCGCTCCTGCCCTTGACCCTGACAGTCGTGGAAACGCGTGAGAACGAGCTGCACGATCTTCCGCAGGAGGTCACATCCGTGCTGACCCCCATGCCGGAGGCGCTCGTTGCGAAAATCCCGGCAAACGGGGCTGCGATCATCGTCACCCACGATCACGCGCTTGATTTCCTCATCGCCAGGGAAGCGCTGGCCCGCGACGATCTCGCTTATGTCGGCATGATTGGCTCCAAGACCAAACGCGCCACCTTCGCCCATTGGCTGGAGCGGGAGGGCGAGCCCCCTTCCCGCCTTGAAAAACTCGTCCTGCCCATCGGTGGCAATGGCGTCAGGGACAAGCGGCCTGCAATCATAGCGGCCCTTGTGGCAGCCGAGTTACTGCAAGCATTTTCCGCTGCCGAAACCCGTCGCAACGAAAATCAACGCGGCCATCCTCAAGACCAAGATCACGCTTGAGCCCGTCGGGCAAGCTTTCATCCGCCAGATTGTCTGGTGCCAGGCTTTCAAGGGTAAACCGTTCCGCTGTCCGCAGACCCGCACGCATGCGGGACCACGCGCGCAAGATTGCTGTGCGCATGTTCGTCTCCATTTAAAAAATGTCAGAAGCTCAGTTGATGAATTGGGCTAAAAATGCTCTGTTTTCCGGATAAAAACCAATGAAACCTTTGGCAGTTGACATAAAGAGAACTTATCCATGAAAATGTCCCGCCAGTTCCCCCTGAACGCCCTGCGCGTGTTCGAAGCCGCCGCCCGACATCTCAGCTTCACCAAGGCCGGTGAGGAACTGGGCATGACGCAGACGGCGGTCAGCTATCAGGTGAAACTGCTGGAGGAGAATGTTGGCGAGCCGCTCTTCATCAGGAAGGCACGGCAGGTTGTGCTGACCGAGGCCGGGCAGAAACTGGCGCCGAAGGTTGCGGAAGCCTTCAACACTTTACGGGAGGCCGTCGATAATGTGCGCGACACCTCCGACACCACCCTGACCATTCACTCCACCGCCACTTTCGCATCGCGCTGGCTTTCGCGGCATCTGGGAGCTTTCCAGCTGGAACATCCCTCCATCGCCGTGCGGCTCGATACATCAAGCGCGCTGATCGATTTTACGCAGTCCGATTGCGATGTCGCCATCCGCTGGAGCAGCGACGATGGCAAAGGGCTGGTCTATCATCGACTGCTGCGGGGCGTTTATACGCCGATGCTGCATCCGAACCTTGCCGAAACCATCGGCGGATTAAAAAAGCCGGAGGATCTTCTGCGCCTGCGCATCATCGATCCCGGCGATATCTGGTGGAGCCAATGGTTCCGGGAAGTTGGCGTCGAAAATCCGGGCCTCGACCGTTATCCGCGCAGCCGCCTCAACGTGCAGGCCTTCGAAGCTGCAGCGGCCATCGCCAACCAGGGGGTGGCCATGCTCACCCCGGAACTCTATGCGGACGAGATTGCACTCGGCCGGCTTTATCAGCCCTTCGAGCACCTCAGCAGCGAAGGAAAACACTATTGGCTCGTTTATCCTGAAAACCGCAGGAACATTCGCAAGATAAGGCTGTTTCGCGACTGGATATTGAAGCGGATCGAAGAAAACTGGCCGCAAACGTCTTAATACCCCATGTCCGGCGCATAAAAACAGCGCGGCGTATCCTCGTCCGGAAACAGGCAGAGATGATATTCGCCATCCTCGGACCGTCTTGCCTCGCGCTGCGACCAGCTGAAGACATGGCGTCGCGTCACCAGTCGATGATCGCCGGGTGCAAGCGAGACCTCGTAACCGTCCTGCGTGACACGAACGCTTCGCGTGGGGATCATCTGGCAATCGCCGGTTTCGGCGTCGCCATTGCAGCAATAGCTTTCATACTTGAACCCCTTGTGGGATTCATGGGCAAGCGCCGTGGCGGTGAATGCCAGCAGCAGGAAAAGGACCGTCAGAACAAGGCGCATCGGCATGGTCTCCGTTGAAAACAACGGCGGCTGCCGGAAGGTCATTGCGTCCCTTTATTCAGAATACAAACATCAACGCGCACCCGGACGCAACGGTACCGGGAACTGCTACACCCGCCCCTGATCTGCCCCACCCCGGGGTTCGCAGCGCCCGCTTTCGGAATGAACCGCCAGCGAAAACATGTCATCGAAGCCTTAAGGCTCCGCAGCCTTATATTTTAGCACATCGGAAGACTGCACAAAGGATAATAGCTGAGTCGCGTTACCCAGCTAAGCACAAACTATGCGGCAAGAGGCGTTCGTTGCAACTTTGCCGGGTTTGCCGCCGCCGGGTCTGCACCTGCACCAAGGTTGTGGACACGAGCGCGCCAGATTGTGAACAATCATCATGCGGCCTTTGCTTTTCCCTTTCCTAACGATCAAATTTCTCGCAATGTGCGCTGCACAAGGATCAGGGGAACCGCATGTACGAATACGCCATTGCGTGGGAATGGATGGCTTTTGCCGTTCGCTGGCTCCACGTCATCACCGCCATCGCCTGGATCGGCTCATCCTTCTATTTCATCGCGCTCGATCTCGGGCTGGTCAAACGGCCGCATCTGCCGCCGGGGGCCTATGGCGAGGAATGGCAGGTGCATGGCGGCGGTTTCTATCACATCCAGAAATATCTGGTCGCCCCCGCCCAGATGCCCGAGCACCTGACTTGGTTCAAATGGGAAAGCTACGTCACCTGGCTTTCAGGCTTTGCCATGCTCTGCATCGTTTATTACGGTGGCGCGGATCTCTTCCTCATCGACCATTCCGTGCTGGCGCTCACCCAGTTTCAGGCCATCTGTCTGTCGCTCGCCTCGCTTGCTATCGGCTGGCTGTTTTACGATTTCCTGTGCAAATCTCCGCTCGGTAACAATACCTGGGGCCTGATGATCGTGCTCTACGTCGCGCTGGTGGCGATGGCCTGGGGTTATACGCAGGTCTTCACCGGCCGCGCCGCCTTCCTGCATCTCGGCGCGTTCACAGCCACCATCATGTCGGCGAACGTGTTCTTCATCATCATTCCCAACCAGAAGATCGTGGTCGCCGACCTGATCGCCGGGCGCACGCCGGACCCGAAATATGGTCGCATCGCCAAGCAGCGCTCGCTGCACAACAACTATCTGACGCTGCCCGTCATCTTCTTCATGCTGTCGAACCATTATCCGCTGGCCTTCGCCACGCAGTTCAACTGGATCATCGCAGCCCTCGTCTTCCTGATGGGCGTCACCATCCGCCACTGGTTCAACACCACCCATGCCCGCAAGGGTAAGCCGACATGGACCTGGCTGCTGACCGCCCTCATCTTCATCGTCATCATGTGGCTTTCCACCGTGCCGAAAGTGCTGACCGGCGAAGAGGAAGAAAAGGCGGCAACGCTTTCGCCGATGCAGCAGCAATTCGTCAGCGATGCCCATTTCGCCAAAGCCCGCGATGTGGTTCAGGGCCGCTGTTCCATGTGCCATGCCGCCGAGCCGGTGTGGGACGGCGTGCCCTTCACACCGAAATCGGTGAAGTTGGAAACCGACGCGCAGATCGCGGCGCACGCCCGCGAAATCTATTTGCAAGCCGGCCGCAGCCATGCCATGCCTCCCGGCAACATCACCGCCATCACCCCGCAAGAGCGCAAAATGCTGACCGCATGGTATGAAAGTGCCGTTGCCGGGGGCAAAGACGCCAAGGAAAAAACCGAATGAGCATGGTTCTGCTGCGTGGCCGCCTGTTGAGCTTCCGCCGCGCGCCGCTCTCCATCGATGATACGCAAAGCTATCTTTACATCGAGGATGGCGGCCTGCTTCTCGAAAACGGCAAGATTGCCGCGATCGGCGATTATGCCGATATTCGCAAACAGGCACCGGAAGACATCGAGGAAAAGGACCACCGACCGCATCTCATCGTGCCGGGCCTTATCGACATGCACCTGCATTTCCCGCAGATGCAGGTCATCGGTTCCTATGCCGCCAATCTTCTCGAATGGCTGAATACCTATACTTTCCCGGAAGAATGCCGTTTCGTTGAAACCGCACATGCGCAGCGCATCGCCACGCATTTTTACGACGAACTTCTGCGCCACGGCACCACCACGGCTGCCGCCTATTGCTCCGTGCACAAGACATCCGCCGACGCCTTTTTCGCGGAAGCCATGAAGCGCGACATGCTGATGATCGGCGGCAAGGTGATGATGGACCGCAACGCCCCGCAGGGCCTGCTGGACACGCCGGAAACCTCCTATGACGAGACCCGGGCCGTCATCGCCGACTGGCATGGCAAGGGCCGCAACCACGTCGCCATCACGCCCCGCTTCGCCATCACCTCCACACCGAAACAGATGGAAGCCGCCCAGGCGCTGGCGCAGGAGTTTCCCGATCTCTTCATCCAGACGCATCTTTCCGAAAATCTGGACGAGATCAAATATACCTGCGAACTCTACCCTGATGCGACCGATTACACCGACATCTATGTGCGCTACGGCCTGATGGGCAACAAGACCCTGCTCGGCCACGCCATTCACCTCTCCGAGCGCGAGGCGGACGTGTTGTCGGAAACCGGCGCCGTGGCGGTGCATTGCCCCACATCGAACCTGTTCATCGGCTCCGGCCTGTTCCCGATGAAAAAGCTGCAGCGTCGCGAAAAGCCGGTGCGGATCGCGGTTGCGACCGATATCGGCGGCGGATCGAGTTATTCGATGCTGCGCACCATGGATGAGGCCTACAAGGTCCAACAATTGCTGGGCGAGCGCCTGAACCCGCTGGAAAGCTGGTATCTGATGACGCGCGGCAATGCCGAAGCTCTCTCCATGGTCGACCGCATCGGCACGCTCGACGCCGGCACGGACGCCGACATAACCGTGCTGAACGCCTCCTCCACGCCCGCCATGGCGTTGAAGATGGAAGTGGTGAAAAGCCTGACCGAAGAACTGTTCCTGATGCTGACCATGGGCGACGACCGCACCGTCGTCGAGACCTATGTGGCCGGCAAGGCGATGAAAAGCACGCTTGCATAGTTCGGCTGAGGCCGAAACATTCGGCCTCAGCCTTCATTATACCGGCCAAAATGCGAATGACTTCTGGAGTGCGCCGTGCCGGATTTTGAGACAACCACCATGATCATGGTTTTCGCGACATTCATTGTCGCGGGCATCGTCAAGGGCGTGACCGGCATGGGCCTGCCGACCGTAGCCATGGGTGTGCTCGGTCTTTTCATGCCGCCGGTGGTCGCAGCGGGTCTGCTCATCCTGCCCTCCTTCATCACCAATATCTGGCAATTGCTGGCCGGGCCGGATTTTAAGGCCATCGTTTCGCGGCTCTGGCCGATGATGATCGCCATTGCCGCCGGCACCCTTCTCGGCATCCGGCTGATGACGGCTGGCACCGGGGTCTGGACCACCTCGGCGCTCGGATTGTGTCTTGCGGCTTACGCGGCCTATAGCCTTCTTGCAAAACCCTTTGCCATTCCCGCGCGGCTGGAACCGAAGCTCTCCCCGGCCGTGGGGCTGGCGACCGGCCTTCTGACCGGCGGAACCGGAATTTTCGTCGTGCCCGCCGTGCCCTATATCCAGTCGCTCGGTTTTACCCGCGACGATCTCGTGCAGGCGCTCGGCCTTTCCTTCACCGTCTCGACCATCGCGCTCGCGGCTGGCCTTGCCTCTCAGGATGCCTTCCGCGTCGAGCACCTGTCGCTTTCAGCGCTCGCCGTTCTGCCGGCGCTTCTCGGCATGTGGCTCGGCCAGAAAATCCGTCGCATCGTAAGCCCCGCGACATTCCGGCGCTGGTTCCTCATCTGCCTGCTTTTGCTGGGGGCCGAGCTGTTTTTGCGGGCTTTCTGGGGGTGAAATAACGACGATTTTTATGTCGCAACCACCGCAACCATGATACATGAAGCCAACATTCAAATGTGAAGGCTTTATCCATGGGCAAAATCCTGACCATCGCAGACCTGAAGAAACAGGCCGAGCGCCGTGTGCCGAAGATGTTTTTCGACTATGCCGATAGCGGTGCGTGGACGGAAAGCACCTACCGCGCCAACGAGGAAGACTTCGCCAGGATAAAGCTGCGCCAGCGCGTGATGGTGGATATGACCGACCGGTCGCTGGCCACCGAAATGGTCGGCCAGAAGGTGTCCATGCCCGTGGCACTTTCCCCCACCGGCATGACCGGTATGCAGCATGCCGATGGCGAAATGCTTGCCGCAAAGGCAGCGGAGGAATTCGGCGTGCCTTTCACGCTGTCCACCATGAGCATCTGCTCCATCGAGGATGTCGCCTCCGTCACCTCGAAACCCTTCTGGTTCCAGCTTTACGTGATGAAGGACCGGGATTTCGTCAATAATCTGATCGACCGCGCAAAGGCGGCCAAGTGCTCCGCGCTGGTGCTGACGCTCGACCTGCAGGTTCTCGGCCAGCGCCACAAGGATTTGCGCAACGGCCTTTCCGCACCGCCGAAATTCACCCCGAAACACATCTGGCAGATGGCGACGCGGCCGAAATGGTGCCTCGACATGCTGCGCACGCAACGCCGCAGCTTCGGCAACATCGTCGGCCACGCCAAGAATGTCTCCGACCTGTCATCGCTCTCTTCCTGGACAGCCGAGCAATTCGATCCGCGCCTATCGTGGAAGGATGTCGAATGGATCAAGCAGCGCTGGGGCGGCAAACTGATCCTCAAGGGCATCCTTGACGAGGAAGATGCGCGCGCATCCCTCGATACCGGCGCGGACGCCATCATCGTCTCCAACCACGGCGGCCGCCAGCTCGACGGCGCGCATTCATCCATCGCCATGCTGCCGAAGATCGTCGATGCCGTCGGCGACAGGGTCGAGGTGCATATGGATGGCGGCATCCGCTCCGGACAGGACGTGCTGAAAGCGGTCGCACTCGGCGCCAAGGGCACCTATATCGGCCGCCCGTTCCTGTATGGCCTCGGCGCCGATGGCAAACAGGGCGTGACGACAGCGCTTGAGATCATCCGCAAGGAAATGGATATCAGCATGGCGCTTTGCGGCAAACGGCTGATCACCGATGTGGACCGCAGTATTCTGGCGTGATGGTGACGACACAGTAGACGGGACAAAGCTCGACGCCGGTGCGCCGGCAAGACTCTTGCCGATACGCTTCCTCCCTCATCCCTGTGCTTGTCACAGGGATCCAGCCAGCCCAAGTCTTTGGGCTGAAAGGGCTTTCCCCGCCACGCAGACGCGCGCCGGCTGGATTCCTGTGACAAGCACAGGAATGAGGTTGAGCTCAATGCCCCACCGTCTTCGAAAACACATTGACGATCACCACGCCCGTGATGATGAATCCGAGGCCGATGACAGCCGCGAGATCCAGCGTCTGGCGGAACACGAAATATCCAATGCCGGAAATCAGCACTATGCCCAGCCCGCTCCAGATCGCATAAGCGACACCGACCGGCAGCGCGCGCAGCGTGAACGACAGAAGATAAAAGGCCGCGCCATAAAACAGCGCCATCAGCACCGTCGGCAACAGCTTAGTGAATTGTTGCGACTGTTGTAGGAACGACGTCGCGATGACCTCGCAAACAATGGCCGCGACAAGCGCCCCATAGGTAAAAACAGCCGCGTTCATCGTTCCATTTCCTTTTTCGTCTGGGCGATCATCCGGGCC
Source organism: Rhizobium sp. AN73 (assembly GCF_030757975.1). Classification (NCBI taxonomy): domain Bacteria; kingdom Pseudomonadati; phylum Pseudomonadota; class Alphaproteobacteria; order Hyphomicrobiales; family Rhizobiaceae; genus Rhizobium; species Rhizobium sp. AN73. The sequence continues at coordinate 267,941 of NZ_JARWME010000002.1, read as the reverse complement.
TTGAGAACCGCCCTGTCGCCACCTGCCTTGCCGTCATCGGCCAGAAGATCGGCAAACCATATGCCGTCAGCCGCAAGCCGCACGAGTTCCAGTACCACCCCGTCATCCGTTTCTTTATGACGGATGAGACGCCCCTCGAACCAGCGTGTCCACATCCGCCGAAGCGACGGTTCACTGATCATCGACACCGACAGCGCAGCCCATTGCCTGCCCGATTCCCGGTCGCGATCAGCAAAAACGGCGTTCACATATGCGCGGGTGAAGCATCCATGGGCTTCACGATCCTGTGAGATGAGCACGTCGATTTCCGCATCCAGCGCCGCCAACAGGTCCGCCATGACAGCTTCAAGCAAGGCCTGCTTGGAGGCAAAATGGTGAAACAGGCCACCCTTCGTCACCCCCGCCGCATCCGCCACCGCCTGCACGGAAAGTGCCGCAACACCCTGATCGGCAGCAAGTTTCGCCGCGCAATCGAGAAGATTGCGACGGACGAGTTCGGGCTGCTTCTTGCGTTCGTGTGCATTTTTCATGTTTCGAAACATACCGGATGGTTGGTTTCTTTTCAAGGAAATTGTAGAGGCCGCGTGCGGGTTGAAATTCATACTTAATTAAGCATGAAAACGATCTCTAAAGTTTTAACGGTTTTGTTGCCGGAAAGTGTCAGTAAAACTTCGCCCATTGCGGCGATCGAACAAAAAGGGGTGGATCATGTCGGGAACGATCAGACGGGGAATGGCGGGTGCATGGGTATTCGCACTCGCCTTCTTTTGCGCGATCCTCTCGTTGCAGGCATCGCCCGCCAACGCCGGTTACGCCCATTTCATCATGGACGCCAATACCGGCAAGGTTCTCGCCGCGCAGAATGCCGATGTGCTGAACCACCCCGCCTCGCTGACCAAGATGATGACGCTCTACATGACGTTTGAGGCGCTGCATGCCGGAAGGCTCCGCTGGGACCAGAAGATAACCATGTCCAAGAACGGCGCAGCCACCATTCCCTCGAAGCTTTATGTGCGACAGGGCCAGACCTTCACCGTGCGCGAGGCCGTCTATGGCATGATCGTCAAATCCGCCAATGACATGGCGGAAGGCATGGGCGATCATCTCGGCGGCTCCGAGGCGAGGTTCGCCGAAATGATGACCCGCAAGGCCCGCCAGCTCGGCATGACGAAGACTGTCTTCCGCAACGCCTCCGGCCTGCCCAGCAAATCGCAGGTGACGACGGCGCGCGACATGGCGCGGCTCGGCCTTGCCCTGCAGCGGGATTTTCCCAAGGAATACGGCCTCTTCGCCATGGAATCCTTCAGCTTCAGGGGCAAACGCATCCGTGGCCACAACAATCTGATGTATCGCTACAACGGCATGGACGGCATCAAGACCGGTTACACCAATGCCTCCGGCTTCAACCTCGTCAGCGCCATCAATGATAACGGCCGCCGCGTCGTCGGCGTCGTGCTGGGAGGCAAGACCGCACGCAGCCGCGATGCACAGATGGCCGCCCTTCTGGACAAGGCCATGCCGCAAGCCTCGAGAGGCCGCGGCAACACACAGCTGGTGGCTAGCGCCAATGTCAGCCGCACATTCGATGCCGTTCCCCCTGCATCCATAACCCCCAAAGCTGTACCATTGCCGATGTTTGCCGAACGCCGCAGCGACCCGGTCGCCATGCAGATCGCCACGGCCAACAGCCAGATGGCAGACATGATCCAGGTCTCGGCAATCCCCAAACCCGCACCTGCTGCTCCATCTGCCGGTCAACGCAGCCGCTGGGAAGTGCAGATCGCCGCCACCGACAGCGAAGCCGCCGCCCGCTCGCTGCTCGCCAATGCCCGCTCCAACATCGCGGGAAGTTATGCCGGGATCGCACCTTACACCGAAGCGGTGCAGAGCGGATCGGCAACGCTCTACCGCGCCCGCTTCACCGGTTTCGAAGACCAGTCCTCCGCGGTTTCCGCCTGCAAGGAACTGAAGGCGCAGTCTTATACCTGCGTGGTAATGAACAGCGAGGGGTGAGGATCAGTAGTGGAAGCGGCATTGATGAATAATCAGGACCGTTTTTTCCCCTTCGCCGCGAAGCTCATAAACAAGCCGATGCTCCTGCGAAATCCGACGTGACCAGAGGCCCTTCAACTGAAAACGCAACGGCTCGGGTTTTCCGATGCCTTCGAATGGATGCCGCCGGCAATCCTTTATGAGTTCGTTGATGCGTTCCAGCATCTTGCGATCATATTGCTGCCAGTGAAGATAATCTTCCCAGCCCCGATGGCTCCAGCCGAGAGCAATCGCGCCCTTTTGCTGCATGAGAGTTTCTCCTGATAGAAGCTCGCACTCATGCGCGATTGGTTGTGAAAAATCAGTCGACCAGATCATGGCTTTCGAAAACGCCGGCGTCCACATCGGACATCGACTTTCGAAGTCTGGCAAAATTCTCCGGCGACGAGCAAAGATGCAGCGTTTCCATCAAACCTTCGTATTCATCCTTATCGATAAGGACGGCAGACGGCTTGTCGCGCCGGACAATTTCCACGGCGACACGATCCTGCGCCACTTCATCCAGAAGTGATGCAAGGGATTCGCGTGCTTTTGAAAACATCACCGTGCGCATGATTGTACCTCGACTGAGTTGTACGATAAATAGTACAACTCTTCGGGCAATTCAAGTATCCTTACGTAGCCAACCGCCTGTAAGCGCTTCGGCCAGATAGGGGATGCCGTTGACCTTCGCCATCTCGGCCATGGCCAGATTGTCGTAACGTATCTGGCGGAAATAGACCTGCCAGCCGCGTGCGGTCTCTTCCAGCACGGCGTAGCTGGCAAGCGGGTGCCCAACCTCGACATGATGGTCGAAGGGCGTGTTATCCTTCCAGCCGGGGCAACCAACGCTGCCGGGATTGACGATCAGCCGGCCATCGGAAAGCTGCACGGTGCGGGCGATATGTGTGTGGCCGCACAGCATAAGCGGCTGCGCGATACCTTCCGCCATGGCTTCGATTTCGGCCAGCGGCCGTAATTTCAGAACACCTTCCGGCGAAAGTGTCTCGAGCCAATATTCCAGATCGCCACGCGGCGAACCGTGGCAGCAATAGGCAACATCCTTGAAGACTATGCTGAACGGCAGGGTGTGCAGCCAGTCCAGATGTGCGGCCGTCAGCTGCGCGTGGGCCGGTTTTTCCCAGCTCCCCATCTCTTCCGGCGCACGCTCGATCAATTCGCGGTCGTGATTGCCACGAATGCTCGGTATCCAGTTGCCGAGCAGCACATCACCGGTGAAACCTGCTTCCAGCGGCCCGCTGAAACAATCGCCGAGATTGACGACATCCTCGATGCCGAGCCTCGCGATATCGCACAGCCTCCAGTGCGGCGCAGTTTCCATGAATATCGGCGATGGCGGCAAAGATCATGGCGGTCAGCTTCCTCGATAGGTGGAGTAACTATAAGGCGAAAGCAGAAGCGGCACGTGATAATGGCCGCTCTCATCGGCAATACCGAAACGTATTGGAATAATGTCGAGAAAGGCCGGCTCCGGGAGCGCAACACCCTTACCGCGCAGGTAATCGCCGGCATGGAAAACCAGTTCGTATTCCCCCGCCTTGAAACTGTCGCCGACAAGCAGCGGACCGCCATCGACGCGGCCATCGCTATTGGTCTCAACCGTCTTTATCTTCTCGCGACGATCACCGGAAAGCCGGAAAAGTTCGATCGTCAGCCCTTCAGCGGGCGTGCCATGGGCGGCGTCGAGGACATGGGTGGTCAAACCGGTCATGGGTTGGGCTCCGCGATCATGTAGGGCGCATCGAAGAAATGCTCTTCCAGATTGTTGCCCGGCCCCTCGCGATCGGCAACCAGAAAATCCGAAATCGCCTGCAACGGCATCAAGGGGTAATGCCAGACGTTACGGCGGTAGTTCACGCCCTGATCGCCGCGCGCCAGAAATACCTGCGGCCGACCGGGCTTGCCGCCGTCATCCTCGGCAACGACGACAAGGAAGGGTCTGCCGGACAGTGGCGAAAAACTCTGGCTGCCGAGCGGGTGCCGCTCCATCATCTCAATTTTGTGGGGAAAGATACGTGGCTGTCCGCGGAAAATATTGAGAATGATACGCGCACCATCGCCCGCTGCCTCCGGTGCTGCAAGCGCATGATGCCGCTCGGTCTGGCCGCCATTGATGTGCCGCATGGAAGAGGGCGTTATTTCGATCACATCACCGAAGGATGCGAACGCCTCTTTGGTCAGAGGCCTTATCTCGAGAAAATCAGTCAAATGTCATTCACCTTGAGCATGCCAGTTGCGCATCGCCTGCAGTTTGGCGAGCAGATCGGGGATTGTGGTTTGTGCCGTTTCCCAGATGATTTCCATATCCAGAGCAAAGTAGCCATGAGCAATGCGGTTTCGCAATCCACGAACCGCATGCCACGGAAAATCGGAATGTTCGACAACGAAATCAGGGGAGGTTTCTACCAGCCGAACCGCGGCCTCGCCGATGACGATCAGGCACATTCCGATTGCATGCTGGGTTCGCGCATCAGAAAAGAATTCATCTTTCTTCATCCCGGCAACGAACCCGACAGCGGCAGTTGCCGCCCGCTCCATATCGGCAAGGTGGTCCAGCCGACGGTCCTTGCTCATATGGGTTTTGCCTCGGAGAGGACTTTGCCCCTTATGCGGTCGGGAAAATCCCCCGGCGTCAATAAATGGATTTTTGTACCGAGCATCATCTGCTCCAACTCATCCTGCAAACCGCCAAGGCTGAGCAGTGTAGAGCCCGGCAGCGCATCCACGAGAATATCCAGATCGCTGTCCGGCCGGTCCTCGCCGCGGGCGACGGAGCCGAACACGCGCGGGTTTGCCGCGTTGAAGCGCTTCGTCGCTTCGCGGATCGCTTCCCTGTTCTTTTCCAGCACCTCGGAAGGTCTCATGGCCTCAATCTCCAGACAGCGCGATTATAACGGAACCGCCGCCGATCACCAGTTCAGCTCTCCGGCAACATCGAGGAAAGACGCAGCCATGCGATCTTTTCCACCTGCGCCGTGGCGGTCGCAAATTCTGTCGCCGCATCGTTACCGATACGCGCCTCGAAGGCGGAGAGAATATCGTGCCTGTTCAACCCCTTGACCGCAATGATGAACGGAAAGCCGAATTTTTGCGTATAAGCGGTATTCAGCTCGGTAAAACGTGCATGCTCCTCCGGTGAAAGCCGGTCCAACCCGGCGCCCGCCTGCTCGTTGCGGCTGTCGGCAGTCAACTCACCCGCAATGGCCAGCTTGCCGGCAAGATCGGGATGCGCTCGCAGGACGCCGAGCCTCTCCGCCTCGGATGCGGCGCGGAACTGGACACACAGCGCCGCGTGAACCGCTTTTGCCGTCAAGGCAGTGTCGATACCGCCAGCGTCATAGGCCCGTTCGGCGATGAAAGGCGAATGTTCGAACACATCGCCAAAACGGGCGACAAATTCCTGCTGCGTCACCATCACAGGGCCGCCGGCTTGTGATTTTCATGCCAGTGGCGGGCGATGTCGATCCGCTGCGGGATCCACACCTTGTCATGGCCCAGCACATATTCGATGAAACGGCGAAGGGCTGCGGCGCGGCCGGGGCGGCCGACGAGACGGCAATGCAGGCCGATGCTCATCATCTTCGGCGCGCCTTCAACTCCCTCCTGATAAAGAACGTCGAAGGCATCCTTCAGATAGGTGAGGAACTGGTCGCCAGAATTGAAGCCCTGAGGCGTCGCAAAACGCATGTCGTTGGTGTCAAGCGTGTAGGGAATGATCAGGAACGGCTCGTCCTTCTGCCCTTTGACCCAATAGGGCAGATCGTCGGCATAGGAATCCGATGAATAGAGAAAGCCGCCCTCTTCCATGACGAGCCGCAGCGTATTGTCGGAAGGCTTGCCCTGATACATGCCAAAGGGGCGTTCGCCCGTCAGTTCAGTATGCAGGCGCACGGCTTCGGCAATATGTTTGCGCTCTTCCTCTTCGGAAAAATCCTTGTATTCCAGCCAGCGATAACCGTGGCTGGCAATCTCCCAGCCAGCTTCCTTCATCGCCGCAACCGCCTCGGGATTGCGCGCCATCGCAGCGGTCACGCCATAAACTGTGGTGGTGACGCCAAGCCCGGTGAACATGCGCCATAGCCGCCAGAAACCGGCGCGTGAGCCATATTCGTAGATCGATTCCATGTTCAGGTTGCGCTGGCCGGGCCAGGGCTGTGCGCCGACGATTTCCGACAGCAGCGATTCCGACGCCTTGTCATTGTCGAGAATGCAGCTTTCGCCGCCCTCCTCGTAATTGATGACAAATTGTACGGCAATGCGCGCACCGCCCGGCCATTTCGGATCGGGCATATTGCGGCCGTAGCCCACCAGATTACGGGAGTAGTTTTCGGAAATCATTCAGCCACCTAAAACATCTCTCCCGAAACGAAAGCCGGTTCTGGGAGACATGAGCAAAACAAACATCCAGAACGTGCCAGCCCGCAACAGGTGAACACGACACGCTTCAGACATGCGATGCGCGAACGGTAGCATCCGCATCCGGAATGTCGAGAGCAATTTTGCCGACATTCCGATGCTTTTTTGTGTACGATTTCTGAGCGGCGTTTCTCAGGCGATCTTGCGGGCGGACACACGGCCCATGGGATGCAGCGAATGCACGCGGAAAGGCGCGCCGGGTTCATCCTCGATGAAAAGCGCAAGGCTGGAAAAAGACAGCGATCGGGTAAGCAACGGCTCGAAAACCTTGCGCACGGCGCGCTCGATCCTCTGGCTGCTGGAAGGCTCGACGCCGCCCGTCAGCGACATCTGAAAACGGAACTCGTCCATCACATGCGGGCTGCCCCAGCGATGCAGATTGGTCAGTTGCGACGCCGAAAGCCGGTCCGGATCCGCCCGCTCGATCTCCGCTTCGGAGAGCGGCGCGCGATAACGGTCGAATTCCTGCACCACGCGGGCCGCAAAGAAATGCAGCACTTCGCAGGGGCGTTCGGGAACGAGACTGAAGACATTGTCGTGTCTTGCCACCACCAGTTGTGGCAACGTGAACGGATCCTGCTTGCCGGAAAAATACATCAGATCGCGCAACAGCGCTGCCTCGGAATGGCCTTCAGCAAGACGGAACGGGGCCTTTATCGTACCGTGGAAACCGTAACGGCGCGGCAGGGCGGTGTGGTAGGAAATTTCCTGCATGCCAAGATCGATCGTGCCCGGCGGCTCCACCGCATGGCCCGAATAGGCATCGCGCCCCAACCACGCGGCGGCAGCCTGCGTCAGGGGATCATTGGGGGAAGGCGTGAAATGAATGGCGTATCGCATGCTGTCACCTCGCCGCAAATGCGGTCAAACCGGGCTCTTTGCAGGCCAGCAAGTAAGCGATTTGCGTAACAGATTAACGACGTGGACCGAACTAATCAGAACTTTCTAAAGTCCTAGACGCAATACTCACGTGTTCTTGAAGGCGAAAACCCGAAGGCACGTCAAACGTGTGACCGCACACGGCCTGCAACGCAGCATCGGCAAGGAAATGGGCAAGGCCGAAGCTGACCTTGAAGCCACCCGACAGCGCGACGAGTTTCGGATATTCGGAGAGCGCTCCCACCATCGGGTCCCTTCCCACCGCCTTTGGCCGCAGCCCGGCCCAGCGTTCGAGCACCGGTGCATGGGCAAGCGACGGCACCACTGCGCGCGCATCCGCAAGTAGTTTTTCCAGCTTCTCATCGGTACCGAATGGATCGGAAAAACAATCTTCGCTGGTACTGCCGATGGCGACGGTGCCATCCTCATGCGGCACGATATAAAGGCCGTTCAGGAATACGACCGGCATGGCCGGGTCGACCGCCGCATCGAGGAGTGCCGCCTGCCCCTTCACCGCCTGTCCAAGCGCAATGCCGGGTTCCAGGCCGATGGCATCGCGAATCAGGGCGAAAGAACCGTGCCCGTTCGCAACAACAACGTGGCCGAAGAGAACCTCGTCTCCCGACGACAGCACCGCACGCCCACCATCCGGATCAAGCGAGACAACACGGCACTGTTCCGCCAGCCGAACATGCCGGGCACTCCGCAGGAAGGCAGCTAGCAGCGCGACCATCGCGCGGGGCGCAACCCTTGCGGCCAGCGTATCCAGCACAAAGCCCGCCTGCCCCGCCGCGTCGTCCACCCATCCCGCGACAGGAGGGCCGTCACTGACATGCCAATGGAACCGGCGCTCGTCTGATACCCAGTTTTCCCCGGCATCCCGCTGATGCCGCTCGGCAATGTTGCGAAGATGCGGTTTCGGCAGGGGGATGATCCGGCCGCAGCGCCGGTAACCGGCGGAAAGTCCGGTTTCGGCTTCCAGCCCGGCGATCTCTTTCTCCAGCGCGACGAGGGCATCGAACTGGAATTGCTTCTTGTCCGACCAGCGGTCCGGCATATGCGGCATCAACGCGCCCAAAAGCCCGCCGCTTGCGCCATCGCCAAGACGGCCCGCCTCAACCAGCAGGGCATCAATGCCCAGCCGCTCCGCCTTGACGGCGGCCCAAAGACCCATAATGCCGCCGCCGATGATGAGGAGCGGCACGGAGCCCGGCAATCCTGGTGCCGGCAATCTTGGTGATTGACCCGGTTCAAAAGCGGGATTATCGGCTTTAGCCATGAAACATTCCAACGAAACTATCGCAGAGACCAGCCCGGATACCCGTTCGGCAACCGGAGAAACCCAGACGGCGCTCGACTGGCGTGAGGGGGATATGCCCTATTCGCTGGCCTTTGACGATCATTTTTATTGCCAGACGGATGGCAGGCTGGAATGCGGCCATGTCTTCCTGTCCGGAAACGGCCTGCCGCAGCGCTGGCTTGAACAGGAAGGCACCTTCCGCATCGGCGAACTCGGCTTCGGCACCGGCCTCAATCTCTGCGAGACCTGGCGTCAATGGAAAGAGACCCGGAAAGAGGCGTGCAACGGCCGCTCGACGCTGCATTTCATGTCCTTCGAACTCTACCCGATGAAGACGGATGAAATCGACCGGGCGCTTTCCCGCTGGCCGGAGGTGGACGCCGAACGCAAGGCGCTGGTCGCCCGTTGGCCCGACGAGCCGAAGGGCGAAGTCGAGATCGAACTGGACGACCAGACACGATTGACGGTGGTGTGCGGCGAAGCGCTCGCTGGCATTGCCAGCCGCACCGAAAGCTTCGACGCCTGGTTTCTGGATGGCTTTGCCCCCGCGCGCAATCCGGACATGTGGTCGCTGGAGATCATGCAGGCGCTGTTGGGCAAGACCGCACCGGAAGGCACATTCGCCACCTATGCCGCCGCCGGCTTCGTCCGCCGCAATCTCATTGCCGCCGGTTTTGGTCTGGAACGCCGCAAAGGTTTTGCCGGGAAACGGGAAATGCTCTGCGGCATCAAGCCGTCGAGCTGAGGCGACCCCGAACATAGCAACCGTCCCGCATTGTCAGGCGGTCGGCACGTCGCGACGCGGCATGCTGTCTCCAAGCCACTGCGCAATCTTGTCCTCGAGAATTTCGGGACTGATGGGCTTCGACAGATAGTCGTCCATGCCCGCAGCAAGGCAAAGCTCGCGGTCCGCCTCCTGCGTATGCGCGGTGACGCCGATGATTGGAACATGCCGGCCGTCGGCGGCGGCCTGTTCGGCGGCGCGGATGGCCAGCGTCGCCTGGTGCCCGTTCATGACAGGCATGGAGACATCCATGAGGATGACCGCGGGATTGTGCTCCTCCCACGCCTGAACGGCCTTCTTGCCATTGCCGACAATCAAGAACCGCAAACCGGCCTGCTGCAAAATCTGCGTGAAGACGATCTGGTTGACGTCGTTGTCTTCGGCCACCAGCACATCGACAAGGCAAGGCCGGCTCCGATTTGGAGCCGACGCTAGAGGCGGCGCAACCCGCCGCTTCTTTTCAACGGGGCTGTTTTCCGGCCGAACCGGCTTGTCATCGCCACCTGCCCCCAGCGCCTGCGGGTGTTGCCGGGCGCGCTTCTGCCGCACATCCCGCACCACATCGAACAGGGTGGAGCGCAATAGCCGCGCCCGCGCCGGCTTCATCAGATGCGCCTGTATACTGAGATCGGTGAACAGGGTTTCGTCACCGACGACATCCATGGATGTCAGGAAAACAATGGCGATATCGTCGAAACGCGCATCCGCCCTGATCCGCTCGACCACGTCCAGCCCGTTCATAACAGGCATGTGATAGTCGAGGATTACGGCGTCGATGGCAAAGCCGAGCGACACGGCCTCATCCAGGATGGCGATGCCCGAAGGCCCGTCCGCGACTGCGTGACCGTCGATACCCCAAGTATTGAGCTGCTCCGTCAATATGCGGCGATTGACATCATTGTCGTCGACGACGAGCACCCGGATATCCTGGATCGTGACTGCAAGAAGCGGAACGTCGCGCCGTTTTTCCGTGACGTGAAACGGAATATTGACCTCGAAGGTCGATCCCTTGCCGACTTCGCTCACCACATTGATCGTGCCGTCGAAAAGACCGACGAGACCGACCGTGATCGCCAGTCCCAGCCCCGTTCCCTCGTGCCGGCGCGTCGCGGAACCATCGACCTGACTGAACTTATCGAAGATGGTCTCGAGCTTGTCTGTGGGAATGCCGATGCCGCTGTCTTCGACGCGAAGCGACAAAATCGTCTCTGAAGCTTCCGCCGACTGCGCCGATAGCTCGATCAGCACATGCCCCATTTCCGTGAACTTGACGGCGTTGCCGACAAGATTGGTGACGATCTGGCGGAACCGTCCGGCGTCCCCCATGACCTTGCCGAAAACCGACGAATCGATCCGCACGACCAGCTCTATGTCCTTTTCCAGCGCCGCGGAGGACAGAAGCGAAACCACATCCTCCACGGCTTCCGCCGGATCGAAAGGCACGCTGCGCAGCTTCATCTGCCCGGCCTCGATCTTGGAAAAATCGAGAATGTCATTGATGATCGTCAGCAGCGCGTTGCCGGATTTGACGATGATATCGGTGAAGGTCTTCTGGCGCGTATCCAGATTGGACTTGGCCAAAAGCTCCGCCATGCCGAGCACGCCGTTCATCGGCGTGCGGATTTCGTGGCTCATATTGGCCAGGAATTCCGATTTGGCGCGATCCGCCGCTTCCGCCCGTGAAAGCAGCCGCTGCAACTCCTCCTCGCGCATCTTCATCTCGGTCACGTCGGTAACGATGATGAGCCAGTAATTACCGGAACTGTTGGTGGCCTCCAGATTGAGCCAGGTTTTGCCGGCGACATGGATGAGCCAGGAGAACGGCCTGTTGGCGGCGATATTCTCTTTCCACGCGCTCAGCGTCGCCGCCGCTTCGTCCGCAGTGCCGAAATCGCCGCGCCCGGCGCAATGGGCAAAGAAACCGGACCAGTTGCAGCCTTTTTCCAGCAGCTGCGGCGGCACGTCGAACATTCGCACCACGGCCTCGTTGGACATGATGACGGTGCCCTGCTCGACAAGCACCAGCCCCTGCGCCATGGCGCGGGTGGCGCCCTGCATATATTCGCCGACACGCTCAAGCTCGGCCTTCGCCTTGCTGATCTCGGCATCGCGCATGCGCACATCTGTCACATCGGCATAGGTACTGAGGATTTTTCCGCCATCGAGGCGGGTTTTCGAAATGACCGTGACCTTGCCGCTTTTGCTGCGCACCTCGCGGGGCGTGAAAGCCTCCTCATTAAGAAGCCGCTCGGCCCGCTGAATATAAAGCTCGTCGAAGGGCACGTCGCCGTAGTCGTAAAGGCCGCTTTCGAAATTCATTTCCATGAATTCGCGATAGCTTTTGCCGACCAGCGACTTCTCGTCGCCGATTTCGCCCCAGACTTCGTGGAAGAACGGATTGACATATTCGATGACAAGATCGGCGTTGAGCAGCAGCACGCCCACCGGCAGGGCGTGAAGGACAGCCTCCAGCTGGCGATGCATCGCCTCGGCCTGCGCCTGCGCCGCAATCAACGCATTTTCCCGGTCCTGCAGCAGGCTGACATCGGTGACCGAGCCAACCAGATAATATTCGTCGTCAGGTGTCACCACCCGCCCCGCACGGGTAATAACCGGAACGGAACCGCCATCCGGCAGCGGCAATATCTCTGTCCTCTCCGTCGCTTCGCCGGTCTTGAGAAGACGCTCGTTTTCGAGCTGGAATTCATCGCCGGAATCCGGAAACATCTCGCGTTCCGTCATCCCGATGAAGTTGGCGAGATCGTCTCCATAAAGCTCTTCATAGGCCGCATTGGCAAAGGTCAGCCGCCTGTCGTGATCGCGCAGGAACACCGCCACCGGCAATTGCTCAAGGGCTGCACGCAGCAGCCAGGTCTCGCGGATCTGTTTGCTAAGCAGGTTCTCATGCGCCTTGAACTCGGTCACATCGACGCGAAGCCCGACCAGCATGCCGTTTTCCAGCCGCTTGTTGACCATGCGCACCCAGCGGCCATCGGCAAACTGCTCCACCCTTTCGAGATAGGGCAGGGAAAAGTCCCGCAACTGCTCCTGCAGCCAGGCTTCGTATTCCGGATCGTTCTCTTTTCCTTGGCGGTAACCGCTCGAAAAATAGACCGCCTCCATCAGCGTCTCAAGCCGGGTGCCCGGCTTCAGCTCCACATTGAAAGAGCTGTAGAATTCCACGAAACGCGCATTGCAATAGACCAGCCGGTTTTCACTGTCATAAATCACGATGCCGGCATCGATGAGATCGATCACCCCGCTGCCGAACAGCAGGTCGGCGCTGCCGCCGTCCGAGACACCCGCCAAGATGGCAGCCGGTTTTTCCTCGAATACCTCGAACAGGAACAGATTGCCGTCATCGCCGGTGAAACGTTCGCAGCGCAGCGTGTAAGGCCCCGACGCCGCCGCACCATGGCAGGCGATCACCTCATCCGTGGCGAAGACCAGCGAGCGGCGCTCCCTGTCCTCGCGCTCGGCATCGCGAATATCTGCGGAAAGAGCAAGGCTGGTGTGACCCTTGAACGCCTCGGGCGAACGTCCCATGACCCGGCCATAGGCGGCGTTGACCATGAGGTAGCGCAGCTCGCTGTCCTTGATGCACGCGGGCAAATCCAGGGCGGCGATGGCCCCGTAAGCTTTTTCCAGCAACCCGCGACCCTCGGTCAATCGATACTCCACACCGTGCAGTTCATCCTTTTCGAATCAAATATTTCCGGACGTCATTGCCAAAACGTTATGTGAGAAAACAGCTATTTGCTACGTGCGGAATGGTCGCTTTACCCTTTTTTAACCATAATTATTCGTAACCGTCCGCGCCGCATCGGCAATCGCCAGCCCACCTTCTGCATGGCTGCCATGCGCCGCCGCGAGGCGGTGTTACAAAACTATTGCTTGACTTTAGCCCACAAAACGCCCACATGCCGGTCAAGCTTTCACCTTCGGCAGCCGCGTGAGCTGCAGCGTATGACCAAGATGACTTGGCCCGCATGAAGGAAAAGCGCAACGAATACAGAAGACGGCGCTTTGCCGCACTGATGCGCAGAAAGTTATTCCAACCCACAAGTTCCCAATTCACGCGGGGTTCTTGACGCCGAAACCGCCGGACAGCAGCAACTGCTCCGGACGATTGGTTTTTGGCGCCCCGAAAGGCAATACTATTGACCAGTTTTAGCGAACTCGGCCTCTCTGAAAAGATTGTGGCCAGCGTTACCCAGCTTGGCTACACCACCCCTACCCCCATTCAGGCAAAGGCCATTCCGCTGCTGCTTGAAGGCCGTGACCTCATCGGCCTCGCACAGACCGGTACGGGCAAGACGGCCGCTTTCGGCCTGCCGATCATCGAAATGCTGATGAAGCAGGCCGACCGCCCGGCAAACCGCACCACCCGCACCCTCATCCTCGCACCGACCCGCGAACTGGTGAACCAGATCGGCGAAAACCTGCGCTCCTTCGTGAAGAAGACGCCGCTGCGCATCAACCAGGTTGTCGGCGGCGCGTCGATCAACAAGCAGCAGCTTCAGCTCGAAAAAGGCACGGACGTCCTGGTGGCGACACCCGGCCGCCTGCTGGACCTCATCGCCCGCAACGCGATCTCGCTCTCCAAGGTCACCTATCTGGTGCTTGATGAAGCCGACCAGATGCTCGATCTCGGCTTCATTCACGACCTGCGCAAGATTTCCAAGATGGTTCCGGCCAAGCGCCAGACCCTGCTGTTTTCGGCGACGATGCCGAAGGCGATTTCCGAGCTTGCCAGCAACTTCCTGACGGACCCGATCAAGGTCGAAGTCACGCCTCCTGGCAAGGCTGCCGACAAGGTCGAGCAGTACGTGCATTTCGTTGCCGGCAAGAACGACAAGACCGATCTCCTGAAGAAGTCGCTGAACGACAACCCGGATGGTCGCTCCATCGTTTTCCTGCGCACCAAGCACGGCGCGGAAAAGCTTTACAAGCATCTCGAACATATCGGCTTCAAGGTCGCTTCCATCCACGGCAACAAGAGCCAGGGCCAGCGCGAGCGGGCACTGAAGGGCTTCAAGGACGGTGAAATCAAGGTCCTCGTCGCAACCGACGTCGCTGCCCGCGGCATCGACATCCCGGCCGTGACGCACGTCTTCAACTACGACCTGCCGGAAGTGCCTGACGCCTATGTCCACCGCATCGGCCGTACCGCCCGTGCCGGCCGCGACGGCATTGCCATCGCTTTCTGCGCTCCGGACGAAACCCGTCTGCTGCACGACATCGAAAAGCTGATGAAGATCGATATCCCGGTTGCATCCGGTGAACGTCCGGCCGGTCTTGCCAGCCCGACGCGCCCGAACAACAACAACCGTGGCCGCAACAACAATGGCGGCCAGCCGCGTGGACCCCGCGAAGGCGGACGTCACAATGGCGAACCGCGTCCTTCGCGTCACCACGCTCCGCGCGACGCGGACAACGATCTGGAAGTCACGTCCGACTTCAAGCGCGTCAAGACGGCCGAAGGCGACGCAGGTCGCCCAACCGGCCCCCGCAAGCAGCGTCGCCCGGCCCGCAAGCCCGGCGGCAGCGGTGGCAACCGCCACGCGCCTGCTGGTGGCAACGGCCAGGAAAAGCGCGCTTCCGGCAACGGAAATGGCAACGGTAATCGCGGCCGTAACCGCTAAGTAACTCTGCGCGAGCCGGGCTCCCCGGCATTGCGCAGCAGAAATTGCGACGCCTGAAGGCGTCTGTCGTCAAACCCCGCAAGCTCAGGCTTGCGGGGTTTTTTGTTCTCAACCGCCCTGCGCCAACGGACGACGCCGGGACGGCAGGGTCATGGCCAGCACGCCGGCAATGACGCAGACGAGACCCACCCACATGGCTGATGTCGGCACTTCCCCCAGAAACACCATGCCGATAGCAACACCGACCGGAACACGGAGATAGGCCTGCGACGTGGTGCCGACCGAGCCGAGCGTCTGCATCAGCCGGAAATAGATCATGAAGGCGAGCGCGGTTGAAAAGACGCTCAGGCACACAAGTGCGGTCAGCGACGCCGACGATGGCGCCAATGTCCAGGGCCGGTCGACGATCAGGCTCACCGGCAACAGAAGGACGGCACCGCAGATCAGCGAGCCAGCGGCCGGCATGACGGGATCCAGCCCCTTGAAGTTCTTGCTGAAAATGGCAGCGCAGGCGTAGGAAAAGGCCGCCGTCAGCACCGCAAGCTGGCTCCACAGCGCCTCACCCGCGCCACCTAACGCATCCAGACCGATGATGAGGCAGACGCCCGTCATGCCCGCAATGGTGCCGAACAGCTTGCGCCCGCTGACCTGTTCATGCCGGATGACCAGCGCGGTGAGAAGAAAGGTGAAGATCGGCGTCGTGGCATTGAGGATGACGGCGAGACCGGCATCGATGCTCTGCTCCGCCCAGGCGATCAGTGTGAAGGGCAAGACGCTGTTGATGCAGGCCTGTACGAAGAAAAGCCGCCATGTCGCAAAATCCCTCGGCAGCCGCAGCCCGCGCAGCCGGATGACCGCCAGCAGCAACAGACCGGCAATCAAGGTTCTTGCGGCAATGAAGGTCAGGGGCGGAATGGTCTCCACCCCGATCTTGATGAAAGTGTAGGATGCAGCCCAAAGCGTGGACAGCAAGGCGAGCAGCAGCAATTCGCGGGCGATAGGATTTTGAGTGGTCACGGATCAATTTTCCAACTGCGTTCAGGATGAACCGTTCCTACCCCGGAAACAAGCATCTATGCTTCGGTGGCGGCCGAAGTTTCCACCCCGTCAAAAAAGAAGCTCCGCACGGCCGTGACCATGCGGAGCTTCAATAGAGACAGTTATGAAGACGGGATCAGGCCCGGCGCTCATCCACCGAGAAAGCACCCGGACCAGCAACGAACAGATAGAGGAAGATGAAGCAGAACAGGATTGCGGCATCACCACCATTCAGGGCCGGAAAGAAGTTGCTCGGCGCATGCGCCATGAAATAGGCGACCGCCATCTGGCCGGACAGGATGAAGGCGACGGGACGCGTGAACAGGCCGATCAGCACGAGAATGCCGCCGACGAGTTCCAGAAGCGCGGCCACCAGGAGCATCGTCGGCAAAGAGCCGTCCATCTGCGATGCCGGAAAACCGAATAGCTTCTGCGTTCCATGCGCAATGAAAAGCAGCGCCGTCATGATGCGCAGCGCCCCGAGTGCCTGCGGGCGATAGCGCGAGAGAGTGTCGAAAGTTGCCATGTTCATGTGTCCCCGTTGAAGTGGTCCCGCGCTCGATACAGTGCATTTAAGCCTTTATGGATACACGTCTCGAACACCGAAAATCACGTTTCCGATATAGCAGAACTCCCTTAAATACATAAAGGGAGGCATTCTACACATGGTTGATTTTCCAGCATAAAATTGACCTTCCGCCAAAAAAATCAACTCAAGGGTACAGGCATTTTCTCGCGTGGAAAAGGCGGAAAAATCCGCCTCTCCTCACGCCTGCAGTACAATTACCTTCGAACCGACCGGCACGCGGCCGTAAAGATCGATGATATCGTGGTTGAGCATACGGATGCAGCCGCTCGACATGGCATGGCCGATGGATTGCGGCTGGTTGGTGCCGTGCAGGCGGAACATGGTGTCGTTGCCGCCGCGATAAAGATAAAGGGCGCGCGCACCGAGCGGATTGTTCGGACCACCAGGCATGCCGCCGGCGAACTTCAGATGGCGCGGGTCGCGGCGCATCATGTTCGCGGTCGGCGTCCACGAAGGCCATTCGGACTTGCGGCCGATATAGGCATCGCCCTTGAGAGCAAGCCCCTGCCGTCCGACGCCGACGCCGTAGCGCATCGCCCGTCCGTCGCCCATAACGTAATAGAGACGCCGCGCCGGCGTATCCACAACCACCGTTCCGGCCGGATGAGCGGTCGCATATGCCACTTCCTGACGGCGCAGCTCCGGCTTCACCTTATCGAGATGCATGGCGGGAAGCGGGAATTTCTCCTCCGGCTTCGCTGCATAATTGAGTGTTTGCTGTCCGATACCGGAACTCGCGCAGCCGGCCAGCAACAACGGCAATCCGAACAGAACACCACGACGTGAAATAGACATGTAACCCCCGCCAAATCTCTAGATTAACGAGAGGTATAATTTTATGGTTAACAAATCTCTAATATGAGGTTGTAGGAATTAACGTGCCGCAACCGAAGCTGCCGGCCGGCGGTTGGCAAGATAAACCCCCGTTACCGCCAGAACCGTGCCGGCAATCATGGCGGGCGTCAGCGTTTCCCCGAAAAGCAGGGCCGCTTCCACGGCGGCAAGTGGCGGCACGAGATAGATCAGCGAAGCGGCGCGCGAGACCTGCCCACGCCGGATGAGATAAAGCAGCAGCGCCACGGCGCCGATGGAGATCGCACCCTCCGACCAGACGAGCGTTGCGGCAAGTCCGAGGCTCCAGTCCACATGGCCGTCCTCCAGCAAAAGCGCGAAGGGAACGGTAACGATGAGGGCGCCGACATATTGCAGCGTGGCCACCGCCATGATGTTTCCGCCATGGACATATTTCTTCTGGTAAAGGGTGCCATAGGTCACGGACGTCATGCCCAGCACATTCACCGCCACGGCATAAAGCGGCACGGAGAGGCCAAGCGCACCAGTGGCCATGACCTTCGGCAACACGGCGATGGCAATGCCCACAAAGCCGAGCAGCAGGCCGGCACGCTGAATTGGCGAGACTTTTTCGCCGATCATGTAGCGGGCGGCCACCGCCGTCATCAACGGTTGCAAACCGGCGATGATGCCGCCGATCGCCGCCGGCACGCCCTGCCCGATCGCCCACCAGATCATGCCAAGGTAAAGACCGTGCAGGAACACGCCGGACAGGATAGCCCGGAAGACATCTGCGCGCCGCTCAGGCCACTGAATGGAAGAAAACCGGCAGATCGCCCACAACAACGCACCCGCCAATACGTAACGCAGACAGAGAAAGGTCAGCGGCCCGGTATAATAAACGGCATATTTGGCGGTGACCCAGCCGGTCGACCAGAGAAAGACGAAGATGGCCGGAGCCAGACGGTCGAGCGACATGGGAACATCCCCTCTGCCGCATGATACCCTGCAACCGGACGTCGTCCGGGACATGAGGCAGGCGGCGAATTGACATTTCTACGGCTTGACGCAAACCGGTCAATGACCGGGCCGGGTTTCAGTGAATACCCCGTGGCGAAACGCAGCCGTTCGAGCAAGGCGGTATCCCCATCCCCGCAAAAGGTCAAAGGTGTTTTCGTGATCGCATCTTTCAGATTTTCTGATGTGGCAACCGCAATCCATCAACCGAAAGCGAACGAACAAAATTTATGCATTCGCCCACACCGCACACAGCGCCACCACCCCGTTCCGCCCCGCCTTGCCCTGCAACCAATTTACCAATGCCGCATTTATAGGCTGAAACCGAAAAAACGCTTCTTTTTTAAAACTCTAGGACGGTAAAAAATCTTCACGGAGGCGTCCGCATAGTTCTTGCATTGCATTTGTCGTTGTATTCATATGGCAAAAAAGGGGACATCGAAGTTGGCATTTGACGAAATGATAAATGCGGACAACGCGCCGCGAAGCCCATATGAAAACTATAACGAGTGGTACAGCCGGCAGGACAGGGCACACCTGATCCAGAAGTCAAAAGACGCGGAAAACATCTTTCGAAAAACCGGTATTACTTTCGCAGTCTACGGCCATGCCGATAGTTCAGAAAAACTGATCCCCTTCGATATCATTCCGCGCATCATCTCCGGGCGCGAGTGGCGCAAACTGGCCCAAGGTATCGAACAGCGCGTTCTCGCTCTCAATGCTTTCCTTGATGACATCTACCACAAGCAGGAAATCATCCGCGCCGGACGTATCCCCCCGCGAGATCATTGAGAAAAACGTCGCATTCCTGCCGGAAATGATCGGTTTCACCCCGCCCGGCGGCGTTTACACCCATATTGTCGGCACGGATATCGTCCGCACCGGCGAAGACCAGTTCTACGTTCTGGAAGACAATGCCCGCACGCCCTCCGGTGTCAGCTACATGCTGGAAAACCGTGAGACGATGATGCAGATGTTCCCGGAACTTTTCCATGAGAACAAGGTGCGGCGGGTGGAGGACTATCCTTACCTTCTGCGCCAGTCGCTGGCCTCGCTCGCCCCGCCCGGCTGTTCCGGCAAGCCGCGCGTCGCGGTGCTGACCCCCGGCATCTATAATTCCGCCTATTACGAACATTCCTTCCTCGCCGACATGATGGGCGTGGAGCTGGTGGAAGGATCCGACCTGCGCGTCATGGACGGCAAGGTCAAGATGCGCACCACCCGAGGTTATGAGGCGATCGACGTTCTTTACCGCCGCGTCGATGACGAATTCCTCGATCCGCTGACCTTCCGGCCGGATTCGGCGCTTGGCATACCTGGTATCATGGACGTCTACCGCGCCGGCAACATCACCATCGCCAATGCCCCCGGCACCGGCATTTCCGACGACAAGGCGATCTATTCCTACATGCCTGAGATCGTCGAATTCTACACAGGCCGCAAGCCGCTGCTGGAAAACGTGCCGACATGGCGCTGTTCCGAGCCGGACAGCCTGAAATACGTGCTCGACAACCTTGCCGAACTTGTCGTCAAGGAAGTCCACGGTTCGGGTGGTTACGGCATGCTGGTCGGCCCCACCGCGTCGAAAAAGGAACGGGCGCTTTTTGCAGAAAAGCTCAAAGCCCGCCCCTCCAACTACATTGCGCAGCCGACGCTGTCGCTTTCCACCGTGCCGATCATGGTGAAGAACGGCATCGCGCCGCGCCATGTCGATCTGCGTCCTTACGTGCTGGTTTCAGACAAGGTGAAGATCATTCCCGGCGGACTGACCCGTGTTGCCCTCAAGCAGGGCTCGCTGGTGGTCAACTCCAGCCAGGGCGGCGGCACCAAGGATACATGGGTACTGGAGGACTAAGCCATGCTGGGCAGAACGGCAAACGGGCTCTACTGGATGTTCCGGTATATCGAGCGCGCTGAAAACATCGCCCGGCTGATCGATGCGGGCCTGCGCGTTTCACTGACGCGCAGCGGCAGCGGCGATGAGGACTGGGACGGCGTGTTGCAGAGCGCCGGCGTGCACGAGGCGTTCCTCGAAACGCACGACAAGGTGACGACCGCGGATGCGATCGATTATCTGCTGCGGGACAAAGCCAACCCTTCCAGCGTTCTCTCCTGCATCGAGGCGGGCCGCAACAATGCCCGCATGGTGCGCACGGCGCTGACGCGCGAGACATGGGAAGCCACCAATGAATTCTGGATCGAGCTCAAGACCAGCCTCGAGCGCAGGGTAAAGCCGGCGGACATGCCGCAGACCATCGATGTCATCAAACATCGCGCCGGTCTGGTGCGCGGCGCCTTCCACGGTTCAATGCTGCGCAACGATCTCTATAATTTCTCCCGTATCGGCACCTTCATCGAGCGCGCCGACAACACCGCCCGCATTCTGGACGTGAAATATTACGTGCTGCTGCCGGCGGTGGCGCATGTCGGTTCCTCGCTCGACAATGCGCAGTGGGAATCCATCCTGCGCTCGGTCTCGGCGCACCGCTCCTATGGCTGGGTCTACGATGCGGAATACAAACCGGCCAATATTGCCGACTTCCTCATTCTCAATGGCCGCATGCCACGTTCGCTCGCCTATTGTTACGAAAAGATCACCAGCAACCTCAACTATATAGCCGAGGACTACGGCGAAAAGCACAAGGCACACGAGACGGCGGAAAGCATTCGCGACAGCCTGCGCAAGACAACGATCGACCGCGTCATGGATGAAGGTCTGCACGAGTTTCTGGAGAGATTCGTCAACCGGAACGGGCAGCTGGGGCAGGAAATCATGGAAGGCTACCGCTTCTATCAATAAGCGCGTGGACGGGGACAGCTTATGCGTCTGAAAATCACCCATACGACGGAATATGTCTATGACGAGCCGATGCCCTATGCATTGCAGCGGCTGCGCCTGACGCCACAGACCGGCCCGTGCCAGACGGTGGAGGACTGGGATGTATCGGTCGACGGCGCCACCGTCGAAGTGACCTATGACGACCATTTCGGCAACCGGGTCGCACTGGTGGAAACGGAAGGCCCGCAACGCAAGGTCAAGGTCGTGGCAAGCGGCACCGTCATCACCGAGGACAAGGCAGGCATGGTCGGCCCCCACACCGGCAGTGCGCCACTTTGGCTCTTCCTGCGCGAAACGCCGCTTACCAAGCCGGGAAAGCTCGTGCGCGAACTGGCGAAGGCCAGCACCGGCGACAGCGAACTTGAGCGCCTGCACGACCTTATGGAGAAGATCAACAGCAAGGTGGAATATGTGCCGGGTTCAACCGACACCGAAACCACGGCCGAACTGGCGCTGGAAGCCGGCAAGGGCGTCTGTCAGGACCATGCCCATATCCTCATTTCCGCCGCCCGGCTGATGGGTCTGCCCGCCCGTTATGTTTCCGGTTATCTGATGATGGAAGAAGTGGCGGAACAGACCGCCACCCATGCCTGGGCCGAGGTGCATCTGCAGGGGCTTGGCTGGGTTGGCTTCGACGCCGCCAACAACATCTGCCCTGACGACCGTTATGTCCGCATCGCCCTCGGCCTCTGCTATCGCGATTGCGCGCCGATATCAGGCATGCGGATCGGCCCGGCGGGCGAGACGCTGAGCGTTTCGGTGACCGTGCAGCAATCGCAAAGCCAGAGCCAATCACAGAGTTGAGACAATGACTGCCAAGGACGCCGAAACCATCGGCTTTTATACGGATAATGCCGGAGCCTATACGTCGCGGGGACAGGCACCGGACCGCCTCCATCTGGAAAAATTCCTGGCTCGCCTGCCGGATGGCGCAACCATCCTCGAACTGGGGTGCGGCGGCGGGCAGGACAGCGAATTCATGCTGGCCGCCGGTTTCGACGTGCGCCCTACGGACGGAACACCCGAAATCGCCAAGGAGGCGGAACTTCGGCTTGGCATTCCCGTGGCCACCTTGCTGTTCGAAGATATCCGTGACGTGGCGGCTTATGACGGCGTCTGGGCCAACGCCTGCCTGCTGCATGTGCCGCGCCCCTCCCTGCCCGGCATTATCGGCCGCATCCACACGGCGCTGAAACAGGGCGGCGTTTTTTACGCCAGCTTCAAGGCCGGGGAAGCGGAAGGCCGCGACGCGTTCGGCCGTTATTACAACTATCCTTCCAAAGCCTGGCTGGAGGATCTGTATCGGCATTTCGGCTGGGCGAGCCTGGAGATCGAAGCCCGGCAGGGCAGCGGATATGACAAGCTGCCGACCGACTGGCTGCATGTGACCGCGACAAAATCCTGATCCGTTTTCATGGCCCAAGCGGTTGCGAAAACATGCCGCGCCCGTATAAATCGCGGCATTGATCGATCAGGGAGACGGCTTTTGTACAGAATTTCCGACTATCGCGACTGCCAGTCCCATGGCCCCACCATTGCGGAACGGGTCTGGACGGCGTGGTGGCAGGATAGCGGCCTCCAGATCGGCGACGTGGCGGAACATCTGAAGGATATGGTGAGCCCCCACACGCTGCCAACCGGCTTCGTCGCCCATGATGACAATGGTTATGTCGGCTCCGCCTTCCTCATCCATTGCGATCTGGAGGAACGGCCGCAATATCTGCCATGGGTCGCAGCCCTCTGGGTGGAGGAAAACAGCAGGCGCTCAGGTGTGGCCCGGGCGCTGATGCAGGCGGCAACACAAAGGGCCGCCGAACTCGGTCACGATACCAGCTACCTCTGCTGCCAGCGCGATCTCGAAACCTATTATACCAACTGCGGCTGGACCGTTCTGGAACGCGGCGTCGGCAAACACGATCTGACGGTGCTGACCTACAGCACGAAAACCCAAGCTGCCGGGTAGCGTCGCCCGCCTACGCCAGACTTGACCATCTGCAAACGGGACCACGCGATATTCACGGCTACTGTTTCATTTTATCGTTTGCCTTCGGCATCCACGCGACAGGCCATCATGATATCGTCGATTTCCCTGCCCTCGTGAAGAAATCCGCCCGGAACACGTCCAATCTGTGAGAAGCCCGCGCGCTGGTAAAAGCCGACAGCAACAGGATTTTCAGCACTCACCGCAAGCTCGATCTGGCGGATGCCACTGTCTCGTGCGAAGGACTTCACAGCCTCCAGAAGCTCGGAGGCGATACCCGATCCGCGCGCTTCTGCCCGCACGTAAACCATGATCAGCGTCGCCCTGTGCGCCATCTTGCTGGCTGCCTGGCGCATCAACCCCATAATTCCAACCGGCGCATTATTCCAAAACGCCGCAAACACATCATTCTGGGTCAGGCGTGCCCGCCACTCGTCCACGGTCAGTTTTTCCCAGTCCGCCGCACTGCTCGCATAGGCCGCGGGTTCGGTATGAAGCGCTTCAAGCCGCATCTGGCGAAAGATATCCACGTCCTCCTGCGTCAGGCGTCTTATGCTTTTCTCGACCATCCAAAACTCCCTCTTTCATTGCTAATTTGCTCTGAAAGACCCCCTTTGCTCAATAGCCGATCGCCACTCCGTAAAAACAAACAGCCAGCAATGTTTCAATGACCAACCTAATGGCATAATGGCCGTTCTCACCGGCCCGAGAAAAGTTTCCATCCTGAGAAGAGGACCACGATGAAACCACCAGCCGCCCTTATGGAAACCGCGATTTACAGCGATGATCTCGATGCCGCCGAGGCCTTTTATCGGGATGTCTTCGGGCTGGAAGTGGTGCGCAAGCTACCCGGCCAATTCGTGTTCTTCAAATGCGGCCGGCAGATGCTGCTGGTCTTCGATCCGCAGCAATCACGTAAGGCCACGCCTGACAACCCGATCCCGCGCCACGGCGCGGTCGGGCAAGGCCATTTTTGCTTTTACGCGAAAGACAAGTCGGAAGTGGACGACTGGAAGGCACGCTTCGAAGAACTTGGCCTTGCCATCGAACATTATCACCGTTGGCCGAACGACAGCTATTCCGTCTACATACGCGACCCGGCGGGCAATTCCGTTGAGGTGGGTGAAGGCAAGCTGTGGGGGTTCGAATAGCGTAGCAGAGCCGCCTCTGCCGCAGCTGTAGAGGAAGGGAACTTCAAGCCCTCCTCGACGTCATCCTCGGGCTTGTCCCGAGGATCTATCCACGTCGCGTAATATCAATCTGTTGCAGATCCTCGGGACAAGCCCGAGGATGACGTCGAGAGGGGGCAACGCAGGGTGCCACCCCCTCAACCGTTTGACGTGCAGTCCGCAGATCAGATCTGGCGGACGGTGATTTCTTCTTCGGCGTCAACCGCAAGCGGGTTCTTCAGCGGCAGGCCGAAACCGGCGGCCTCGATCTCGAACACGTCGCCGGCTTCCGGCTTGACACCCTCGGCAAAGGAGAGCGTCGCCGTGCCGAACATGTGGACGTGCACATCGCCCGGTGCACGGAACAGGCCATATTTGAAGTGATGATATTCAAGGTTCGCGAAGGTGTGGGACATGTTGTCCTCACCCGAAACGAACGGCTTTTCGAAAATCACCTTGTCGCCGCGGCGGATGCGCGATGTGCCGCGAATATCCGAGGGTGCAACGCCGACGCGGATTTCCGGGCCGAAGCTCGCCGGGCGCAGCTTGGAATGCGCGAGGTAGAGATAGTTGATCCGCTCGGTGACGTGATCGGAAAACTCGTTCGAGACGGCAAAGCCGATGCGCACGGGTTCGCCCTTGTCCGAGATCACGTAGATGCCGGCCATTTCCGGCTCTTCGCCGCCATCGAGCGCAAAGGACGGAGAGGTGAGAGCCGCACCCGGTGCCGCCGCCACATGGCCGTTGCCCTTGTAGAACCACTCCGGCTGAACGCCCTTTTCGCCAGCCTTGGGCTTGCCGTTTTCCAGACCCATCCGGAACATCTTCATGGAATCCGTGAGGCTTTCCTCGGCGGCTTCCGTGGTCTTCTTGTGCATGCTATCGCGGGTAGCAGCAGAGCCGAGATGCGTGAGGCCCGTGCCGGTCAGATGCAGATGCGCCGGATCGGGATGGGTGATCGGCGGCAGGAAGCGACCCTCGGCATAGGCCTTTTCGAGATCGACGGCATCGCCGAGACCATGCGCGGAAACGACATCGGCAAGGCTCTTGCCGCCATTGGCAGCTTCCATGGCCAGCGCGTAAACCGATTGGGCGCCCTTGACGGCGTGCGCCTGTCCGCCTTCTTCGCGAACGGCGACGGTGATTTTGCCACTGGCATCCTTGATCTGTGAAATTAGCACGGGATTTCCTTCCTCCGGCGCTGCGCGCCTTATCTTCTTCGGCGCGTTGCGCCTGCACCTTATAAAAGTGGCCGGAAACCGGCCACTTTTTTGACTTGCAATATGGGTGGGGCGATCAGCCCTTGTTCTTGTTGTAGACGTCGAAGAACACGGCGGCGAGCAGCACGAGGCCCTTGACCATCTGCTGGAAGTCGATGCCGAGGCCGACGATCGACATGCCGTTGTTCATGACGCCCATGATGAAGGCGCCGATGACCGCACCGGTGATCTTGCCAACGCCGCCGGAAGCCGAAGCACCGCCGATGAAGCAGGCCGCGATCACATCCAGCTCAAAGCCCACACCAGCCTTCGGCGTTGCCGAGTTGAGGCGGGTCGCGATGATCATGCCGGCAAGACCGGCCAGCACGCCCATGTTGACGAAGGTGAGAAAGCTCAGGCGTTCGGTATTGATACCGGAAAGCTTGGTCGCCTTCTCATTACCGCCCATGGCGTAGACACGGCGACCGATCGTCGTGCGGCGCGTCACGAAGCTGTAAAGCGCAATCAGAACCAGCATCACGATCAGCACGTTCGGCAGGCCGCGATAGGTCGACAGCTGGTAACCCAGGAACAGGATGGCGCCAGAGATCAGCAGATTCTGCACAATGAAGAAACCGAACGGCTCCACGTCGATGCCATGCTTCACGTTCACCACGCGACGGCGCCACGCCAGATAGAACAGCGCCACCGTGATCAGCATGGTCAGGATCATCGAAGTGGTGTTGAGACCTTCGATACCGCCGATATCAGGCAGGAAGCCGGTGCTGATGACCTGGAAATCGGTCGGGAAAGGACCGATGTTCTTGCCGCCGAGCACGAACAGCGTGAGACCGCGGAACACCAGCATGCCCGCCAGCGTCACGATGAACGACGGAATGCGGTGATAGGCGATCCAGTAACCCTGGGCAGCACCGATGATGCCGCCGATAACAAGACAAATCAGCGCCGCAAGAAACGGGTTCATGCCCCATTGCACGGTCAATATGGCCGCAATCGCGCCGACGAAGGCGACGATGGAACCGACCGAAAGGTCGATATGCCCGGCCACGATGACAAGCAGCATGCCAAGCGCCATGATGACGATGAACGAGTTCTGCAGGATGAGGTTGGTCAGGTTCACAGGGCGGAACAGGATGCCGCCGGTGTAGAACTGGAAGAAAACCATGATGGCGACGAGCGCGATCAGCATGCCGTATTCGCGGATGTTGGAGCGAATATACGACCCGACCGAGATGACGTTGCTTTCTTCGTTTGTGGTGTTTGCCGAACTCATGAGTTCTTCTCCCCTGAGCGCATGATAGCGCGCATGATGCTTTCCTGGCTCGCCTCTCCCTTCGGCAATTCAGCGACGATGCGGCCTTCGTTCATGACGTAGATGCGGTCGCAATTGCCGAGCAGTTCGGGCATTTCCGATGAGATCATCAGAACGCCTTTGCCGTCGGCAGCGAGCTGGTTGATGATGGTGTAGATTTCGTATTTCGCGCCAACGTCGATGCCGCGTGTTGGCTCGTCGAGGATCAGGACATCAGGGTTGGAGAACAGCCACTTGGAAAGTACAACCTTCTGCTGATTGCCGCCCGAAAGATTGACCGTTTCCTGAAAGATGCCCGAGGAGCGGATACGAAGGCGGGCGCGGAAATCGCTCGCCACCTTCATTTCCTTGATGTCGTCGATGACGCTGGCCTTCGACACACCGGCCAAATTGGCAAGCGTGGTGTTGTGCAGAATATTGTCGTTGAGCACGAGACCGAGATGTTTGCGGTCTTCCGTCACATAGGCAAGACCGGCATCGATCGCCTTGCGCACGGTGCTGACATCCACGGCCTTGCCGTTGAGCAGCACTTCGCCGGTGATCTTGTGGCCATAGGACTTGCCGAAAACGCTCATCGCGAATTCCGTGCGCCCTGCGCCCATCAACCCGGCAATGCCGACGACTTCGCCCTTGCGCACGGTGACGTTGATGTCGTGCAGAACCTGGCGGTCACGATGCTGCTGGTGATAGGCGTTCCAGTTCTTCACTTCGAGAATGGTCTCGCCGATCGGCACGTCGCGCGGCGGATAACGATCTTCAAGATCGCGTCCCACCATGTTGCGGATGATGACATCCTCGCTGATTTCTTCTTCATGACAGTCGAGCGTCTTCACCGTCATGCCGTCGCGCAGCACGGTGATCTGGTCGGCCACCTTGCGCACTTCATTCAGCTTGTGGGTGATGATGATCGACGTCATGCCCTGCTTGCGGAACTCGATCAGCAGATTGAGCAGCGCCTCGGAATCGCTTTCGTTGAGCGAAGCGGTCGGCTCGTCGAGGATCAGCAGCTTCACGCTCTTCGACAGTGCCTTGGCGATTTCGACCAGCTGCTGCTTGCCAACGCCGATATCGGTGATCAGCGTCTCCGGCGATTCCTTCAGACCCACCTTCTTCAGAAGTTCGCGGGTACGGTTAAAGGTCTGCTGCCAGCTGATGACGCCGTTCGAAGCGACCTCGTTACCAAGGAAAATATTTTCCGCAATCGACAGGAGCGGCACAAGTGCAAGCTCCTGGTGAATGATGATGATACCAATATCTTCGCTGTCGTTGATAGCGCGAAAATTTCGCACAGCGCCTTCATAATGGATTTCGCCCTCATAGGTGCCAGCGGGGTAAACACCGGAAAGGACCTTCATCAAGGTCGACTTTCCAGCGCCGTTCTCGCCAACGAGTGCGTGGATCTCACCTTCCTTTACTTTAAGGTTGACGTTTTCCAGCGCTTTCACGCCCGGAAACGTCTTGGTGATGTTCCGCATTTCGAGAATGGTATTGGCCATATCGCAATCCAGCGCCCGATTAATTCAGGCGTTTTTATTTTTATGGAAAAACGGGGACGGCGTGAAGCCATCCCCGCATGTGTTTCAAGCTTATTTCAGCTGGTCAGCGGTGTAATAACCACCGTCAACGAGAACCTGCTTGTAGTTGTCCTTGGTCACGGCAACCGGCTTGAGCAGGTAGGACGGAACAACCTTGACGCCATTTTCATAGGTCTTGGTGTCGTTTACTTCAGGCTCTTTGCCCTGCAGAACGGCGTTGACCATGCCAACAGTAACCTTCGCGAGTTCGCGAGTGTCCTTGAAGATGGTCGAATACTGTTCGCCAGCGATGATCGACTTGACGGACGGAACTTCAGCGTCCTGACCGGAAACGACCGGCAGCGGCTGGTCCTTCGTGCCATAACCAACGCCCTTCAGCGAGGAGATGATGCCGATGGACAGACCGTCATAAGGCGACAGAACGGCGTCAACCTTGGCGTCGGTGTAATAAGCCGACAGCAGGTTGTCCATACGAGCCTGGGCCGTTGCCGGATCCCAACGCAGCGTACCGACCTTGTCCATGCCCATCTGGCCGGACTTTACGACCAGCTTGCCGCTGTCGATGTAAGGCTTCAGAACGGACATCGCGCCATCATAGAAGAAGAAGGCGTTGTTATCGTCCGGAGAACCGCCGAACAGCTCGATGTTGAACGGACCCTTGCCGTCCTTCAGGCCAAGCTTGTCGGTGATCGAAGTCGCCTGCAATACGCCAACCTGGAAGTTGTCGAAGGTTGCATAGTAGCTGACGTCGCCGCTGTTGCGGATAAGGCGGTCATAAGCGATGACCTTGATGCCCTGCTGGCCAGCCTGCTTCAGAACGTCCGACAGCGTGGTGCCGTCGATCGAAGCAATCACGAGGACCTTAACGCCCTTGGTGACCATGTTTTCGATCTGGGAAAGCTGGTTCGGAATATCGTCGTCGGCGTACTGCAGGTCGGTCGTGTAACCGGCTTCCTGCAGCTGCTTGACGATGTTGTTGCCGTCATCGATCCAGCGCGCGGAAGACTTGGTCGGCATGGCGATGCCAACAGAACCCTTGTCCTGTGCGAAAGCCGGCGCTGCGAAGGAAGCAGCACCGATGGCACAAGCCGCCATCAGCGAAATAATGGACTTCATTAACTCTCTCCCTTGAACCCTTCTTTGGTACCCGCATGTTGCGACGCACCATAAAATTCATGCCATCAGAGGAAGAAGCCGCATTGCGCCCGTTCCGATCTCGCAACTGCGAAATGGAACAGATGCCGCTCCTCCCCGGCATTCCGCAAATTGTTCTGAATCCATATAACTGTCAAATAGAATAAATCAGTTTCCATATATCAATTATGATATATTAAATCGATACAATAACCGTTGAGGGGTATGAAGCGGCGAATGAGCAACCAAAAAGTGTATGAGCAGACGCAAACCGCAGATGCACTCTTTGTCTTCGAAGACAACCCTTTGCTGCGTGCCGGCCTGAAGATGAGCCACCTGCGCATGCTGGTCATGATCGAGGAGCACGGGCAGGTCAGCGCGGCCGCCGCCGCCATGAACATGACGCAGCCGGCAGCATCGCGCATGCTCTCGGAAATGGAAGCGATTGTCAAAAGCCCGCTCTGTCAAAGGGCATCGCGCGGCGTGGTGCTGACCAAGTTCGGAGAAGCGCTGGCGCGCCGCGCCCGTACCATCTTGCTGGAATTGCGCGAGGCGAGCCGCGAACTGAACCAGATGAAATCCGGCAGCGGCGGATCGGTCTATATCGGCGCCGTCACAGCGCCGGCCATCAGTCTCGTCGTTCCCGCCATCAGACGGGCGATGGACACCTATCCCGGCATCGAAATCAACGTGCAGGTGGAAAGCAGCAACGTGCTTGCCCGGGAGCTTTTGGCCGCACGTCACGATTTCATCATCGGCCGCATCCCGGATGATTTCGACCCCGGCCTGTTCTCCATCCATGAAATCGGCATAGAGCGCGCCTGTCTGGTGGTTCGCGAGGGTCACCCCCTGCTTCACGGCGAACCCGTGAGCCTGAAGGAGCTTTCCGGTTACGACTGGGTGTTCCAGCCGCCCGGCGCGCTTTTGAGGAGAACGACGGAGGACGTGTTCCTCACCCACGGCGTCGCCATGCCACGCAACGTCATCAACACGCCATCCGTGGTGCTCACGCTCGCCCTCATCTGCAACACGGATGCGATCGCGCCGATTGCGCAGGACATGGCCGAGTTCGTGGCCGGCCAGCAGGCCGATATCGGCCGCACCCGCATTCTGCCGACGGATTTCGAGCTTGTCGTCAAGCCCTACAGCATCATCACCACCAAAGGCCGCGTTTTGCCGCCCAGCGCCCGCCTGCTCTACGATCTGGTTCTGGATGAAAGCCGCAAGCTGACGGGGCTTTGAGGAAGGCAAGCCCGACACCACCTTCATTGTATATAGAGGCCGGATTTATTGGGATCGGCGCAGGGAACAGCCGCATGCTTTTCGGACAATCCGTCTTCCAGTCGGTCGTCGAAAGACTGAGACAGGAAAAAGAAGACGAAATCGCGGAGCAACAACCGCCCGCCGGTCACCGCATCGCCGGTTTCAGCACGGGCTTCGTCGTCGATACGCATTTTGATGCGCCGCAACCGGGAAACGGCAATCTTAACGCCTATCTCGCCTTTCTGCCGGACCCCGCTCCGCTTCCCGAGCCCCCGCCGGAACCCGAACCGGAAACCATGCCGGCTCACCTCGAAAAGACCTCACTCGCGGATGTGTCCGCGGAACTGGCGATCCAGGAGACCGACACCGCCGCAACGCTTGCGGAAAAGCGCCGCGCCTTCGCAAGGCTCAATCATCCCGATGGGGTACGGCCGGAATTCCGGCACAATGCGACCCTGCGCATGACGGCGGCAAATCTCCTGATCGACCAGGCGATCCGGATGCTTCGAACCCGTGAGCATTTCCAGTAAAATATGTAGCGGTTTTACGTCGGGAAAACGCGCCTCAACCGGCGTCGTTTTTATCAGCGGGCGCGCTTTCGGCTGGCTCGTCTGTATCGTCCTTGCCCGCATCGCCCTTGGCTACAGCATTCTCGCCGCTGGCGGGTTTGAACTTCAGCAACAACTCATAGGCCGAATAAACCGCCACGCCGCCGACGACCGTTCCCCAGAAGGCCTCGCGATTGACGAATTCGATGACGGACCATGCGGCGCAAAAGCCGACGATGAGCAATCTGACCCACAGGCGGCGATAAAGCGGATGGCTCGTATCGATAATCAGCATGGCGTTCCCGTTTCGGGCCTTTCCAGAACATTGGACTGCTACGGCATTGCGCGCGCCAAAGGCGTAGACACACTTAGGCGTCTTGGCCGTTTCGAAAGGAAATTGCAACGCAAATCGACCCGCTACCAATCAGGCTGACGTGAAAGGCAAAGCCAGCGATTGCCGCATCGGCTTGACCGATGCCTTAGTCCCGCAGGCGTCCGAGCAGAGCCAGCAGCTGGTCGCGGGCTTTTTTGCCGCCGATCCTGTCGATCAGCTTTTCCTCGCGGTCGCGCCAGGCGTCGGAAAGGCGGTCGAGAAGGCTGCCGCCCTCATCCGTCATGTCGAGGAAATGAACGCGCCTGTCCTCTTCCGACCTGCGGCGAACAAGCAGCCCCTTCTCTTCCATGCTGTCGACGATCGCGACGAAATTGGCGCGCTGGATGCCGAGCGCTTCGGCCACATCGCTCTGTTTGAGGCCCGGATTGCCGCCAACGATGACGAGAACGGAAAAATCGGCTGGCCGTAATCCCATCTCCGCCAGCACATCGGAAAAGCTGTTTGCCACGGCAAGTTGCGAGTGGCGCAAATGATAACCGATCGCGGTCGTCAACAATCCATAGTCGATCGTGGTCAGATGC
This sequence comes from Rhizobium sp. AN73, assembly GCF_030757975.1. Taxonomy (NCBI): domain Bacteria; kingdom Pseudomonadati; phylum Pseudomonadota; class Alphaproteobacteria; order Hyphomicrobiales; family Rhizobiaceae; genus Rhizobium; species Rhizobium sp. AN73. The sequence continues at coordinate 235,513 of NZ_JARWME010000002.1, read as the reverse complement.
GTCGCCTGCGCGCTGCCGCTTTCGGCCTTTTCCGCCCGCGGCCCGTTGCTATGTGCCAATTGCAAAGCCATCCGATCCCCCGCCTGATTCGTTCCTTACCCTGCCGGAATCATAACCGACAACATGACGAAACTGTATCCCAAATAAATGTAGATGATACTAATATTGTATAATAATTTGACAGTTAATACCCACCGAGCCAATTCCTACCTTCAGATCACCATCCGGCAAGCGATAAAAGTATGATTATTTACCCGCCGATTTTTAGGGTCAAAAACCGCTTCCCGCGCCTTGCTTGAAAGGCATTGCGACAATCTCCCCGTCTCTGCGCAACAGCGCCGAAACAGCCGCCGAATCCGGCCATAACATACTACTTATAAGGGAAGTGCACCCTCAAGAAAAAACACAATAAATCAAACAACGCACCGCCCCCTTTCATCACAACCACGAGTGCCGCCGCCTCACGACAAACCACGCCCTCCCCAAGGCCGGAAAACCGGCCCCGTTTCGCAAATCTTTGATTTTTAGACATTGATGCGGAAAGAAAGCTGGGGTATGAACCAACCGCTGCACGCGATTCAAGCGTGACTGCTGCACCCGTAGCTCAGCTGGATAGAGTGTTGGATTCCGATTCCAAAGGTCACAGGTTCGAATCCTGTCGGGTGCGCCATTTAGTCTACTTATCGGATACGTGGCATCGCGTATTGCCTCGCAGATCGTCGCCGTCAAAGGTCATGAGCCATTATTCCGGGCGGCTGCGGCGCCGATATCTCTGTTAGCTCGCCGCTGCCGGTCTCAAGTCCTCCGGATCCACACGGAAGGCGAACCCGACTTCGTAGGTATGGGGCGGAACTATCCAGGCGACGATGGAACTCCACTTAGTTTCCCCAAAACACTTCCCAAATGCATTTGCGCCGATGGCTCATGCATTCGAATATGTCTGTAACGCAGCACACAGAGGCCTGAAGGATCCGCGCCTAGATTGGCGGAGCGCTGAAGGTCGGTCGGAAATATGAGGCGGCATTGAATCAGAACAGCATCGTAGAGGGCGCAATCAGCAACCTCGCAAACTCCATGCGTATATTTGTGGAAGCTAACCTGCGGTTCGCAGACATCTTCAAAGTCGATCGAGAGGAAGCGATTGATAATGTGGATCGCGCATTCGAGATGAAGTTGGAAACATTTCACACGCTCTACGACGTGTCGAAGGATCTATTCCCCTACTTCGATCACCCTGACACTTCGCTTCTGATCGCCGTCAGGAATGCGGTCCACCACCGCAATCACCCGCTTTTTCGCACACTTAATCATCGGCTGCATATTCAGGGCGGACTGCAACGCTCTGGTGGCGCGTCATTCCTGCTTGCAGGCCACCCGACCACTCATGGCGGTCAGATCGCGATGTCGCACTGTGTCAGGTTAGACGACGTGGATTCACGTCTGGATCCTTCCTTTGCGTCACCCTATCTCGACACCTTCATGAATAGCGGCCGTGCGGAGAAGCGGTTCGAGCTGATAAGCGAGGGATTGGCCCTACCGAATATTCGAAAGCGGGCTATGCGAGAGCGTTACCCATCGGATCAGGTTTATCTTGATCTGATGCCTGTCTTCGTTTCCTCCGTATGCAAGGTCTTCAAGGCGATGAAGGCTGCAAAAATAGGATTCATCGGGTTCGATGCCGCGACCTACCTCGAGCCATTCACCTCTGAGATAGAGGTCGATTTGACCGGTCACCAGTTCAAAAGGCTTTGGCTCAGAGGATTCGGCGACCTCGATTTGATCCCGATACCAGTCTGATCGGTTCCCCATTCAGAACAGCTCAGGTTCGGCCACCGGAACGCTCCTCCCCGTCGGCACTCATACCTCAGGACTTGATCGCGGGCCCTGATTAGATCACGCTTTTCTGAAGGAATCTTCACGATTCGAGGGCGAAAATCCGAATCCGCACTTATGCCTTCAGGCGCAGTCCTAATCCGCGTTTATGGGTTCACAGTTCGGATTTATGTGTGCGGGAGACCTGAAAACGCTAATGATTTCAGAAATCATTAATCCGCGCTTATGTGGCGACGGAGATTTAGGCCCTTCACAATATGAGCCACTCTGCGGATTGACGCGTTCGGCGATCGATGGATCGGCGAAAGTTGACGGAAAAATCGGCAACCCGAATCCAGGCTGGCTTATGGGGCAGCCGAAGTTGCGGGCTGTGTCCCATTGACGCCGCATGCGTCGAACCCGGCCAGTTCCGGCTCCGGGCCCTGGTTCCCGCCGTCCATCCAGGCAATCTTTGCACGCGTATAGGCGATCATCGCGTCGAGCCCATCCCGCTTGGCCTCCAGTTTGCCGAGCTGACTGGCGATGATTGCGCGTCCGCGCTCGGGAGTTATATCGCCGCGATGATATTCCTCGGCAATGCCGCCGATTTCTTTCAACGAGAAGCCGAGGCTCTGCATCAAGCGAATGACGCGCGCGCCATTGACCTGCTCGGCGTCGAATATCTGATAGGGATTGGCGCCGCCCTTCATACCCGTCTGCGGGCGGAGCAGCCCCTGGCGCACATAAAAACGGACGGTGTCGACACTCATTCCCGCCGCGCGCGCAAATTCCGAAATCAGCATGATGCGATTATCTCTTGACCATGGACTATACTCCACCCTTATGGGGTATGGCTCTGTTGAATTGGAGTCAAAAAATCGTGATAAAAACTGCTCTTGTGACCGGCGCATCGTCGGGGATCGGCGAAGCGACTGCCCGTCAACTCGTCAAAGACGGATACAAGGTATTCGCCGCCGCCCGGCGGCTAGACCGAATGAAGCCGCTTGAAGCCTTGGGGGTCACACTTGTTCCGCTCGATCTCACCGACGACGCCTCGATCGTTGCGGCGATGGCGGAAGTCGAACGCGCTACCGGCGGGCGGCTCGACGTGCTCGTCAACAATGCCGGCTATGGTAGCTATGGCGCGCTTGAGGATGTGCCGATGGACGAGGGCCGCCGCCAGGTCGAAGTGAACTTGATGGGTCTGGCGCGGCTCAGCCAGCTCGCCATTCCGCTCATGCGGGCGCAAAAGTCTGGAACGATCGTCAACGTCACTTCGGTTGGCGGCAAACTCGGCGAGCCGTTCGGTAGTTGGTATCACGCCACCAAGTTCGCGGTGGAAGGGCTCTCCGATTGCATGCGGCTCGAACTCAAACCATTTGGCATTCGCGTGATCGTGATCGAACCCGGCGCAATCCGTAGCGAATGGAACGAAATCGCGCGCGACAGCTTGCTTGCGCGATCAGGAGCCACTGCCTACGGCCAGTATGCACGACGCCATGCCGCGATGCTGGGAAGCGCCGAGGCTTCGCCCATGGCCTCTCCGCCCGAAGTCGTCGCGCGGACGATCGGCAAGGTCGTGGCGGCGCGCAATCCGCGCCCACGCTACGCAACCGGCGGCGGCGCCAAGTTGATCATGTTCCTGACCTGGTTGCTTCCCGATCGACTGACCGACCGCCTGTTGTGGCGGATGTCACAGAGCATGGACGGCTAACCAGCTATCCGCCTGAGTTCCGGAGATGGAAGCCGGCCGCTGCTATTTTAACAGCCTGCGGCTGGCTTCCGTGCTCCCTTTTTTAGGCCTGCGACAGCGCCACACCGAAGAACAGGATGGGCAGGATCCCATCATCGACTACCTCATCGGGCCGTTTCACACGAAAAGCACGCAAGACCGACACGGCGGAACAGCCGACGTTTGAACCTAAGTCAGAATAGTTCGTCGAGCATCAGGTGGAATTCCAGCTTGTTTCGATCCAGACCGGACATGCCATATCGCGCAAGAAACCTGTCCTTCAGGGACGCTTCGAACTCACCGAGACAGTTCCAGAGTATGGCAAGGTCCTGATAACGGTCGGCGATGCCGACCCGCCCGACATCGATGCAGCCGATTACCTCATCATCGACCACCAGCAGATTGTCGAGTGAGAAATCCCCATGGGTGACGACCGGATCGGGCGTAAATGGCAGCAACTGGTGCATCGCTTGCCAGACCTGTCCGGCGGTCCAGCCCTGCCGTTCGTCATCGAAATCGTCTTCCTCGACAAGACCCGCGTCGATGCGCCGTCGTGCGAGGCTGAGCCGATAGGCATGATCGCTGTTAAACGGACATTCGTTGACGGGAATGGCGTGGATCTGCCGCATGGCGTCCGCCAGCGCATCGATAATGACTGCCCTGTCTTCGGGGCGTGCTTCCAGAGCCTGATAGGCCGTTTCCCCCGGCAAAGCCGTCATCAACAGCCACGCCTCATCAGGAGTACTGACGAAACCCGTGACGGCGGGTACCGGTACATGCCTGGTCATCCAGCGCAGCCTGCTCGTCTCGTCCAGCAAATCGTCAGAGCTCGCACCCCGGCCGTGCTTCAGAAACAGATCGGATGCGCCGGGCTTGCCATAAAGCCGGTAAACGGCGCTGCCGGATTCGCCAACGGTGTTCCGCGCCCACTCGTAACCTGTCAGATCTGCGGACATTTCCGCGGGCACGGGCACTGCCGCACAGCGTTCTTCGCGATCTGTATCCATGAATGGTGGGCCTCCTGAACCGACACCCACTGCAGGCATGGGTACTGCAACCGAACAAAAATCAACGCGAGAACCTTAAAAGTCAACGACCTGCCGGCAATGGGAACGAATGTGGTTGGCAATATGCGGCGGAAACATCGGACGGCTGTTTCCCGCTCATAACTCTGCCGCAAGGATCGGTTGAAGATGTTTGCAAAGAGCCACTTTTTTCAATCCGCCATCATGGATGGCTGGAAGATCGTTCGTTACCAGCTTGAGTGACGGAGAACACCGTAGTCGTGTTCGTCAACGTCGAAAGTTGCGCCACTCGCTTCGCATACCATCTCGGCACTATATTGCTGGGCAACGCCTTTTATGGCGTCACATTGCGACTGGTAGTCTTCGGACGCACGCAATTCTTTGAGCGTTCGGCCGCTCCAGGCAATGACTTTCTTGACCGCCTGCTCATCGACCTTCCACTGCTTGCAAGGATTGCTGCGGTGATAATCGGCCTCCGCCATCGCTGATGCGGCCCACAGGGCCCGCGAATCCATGTCCTGCGCGAATGCCGGTTCCAGATTCCCAGCCAGCAAAATCGTCCCCAAGATCATGGGCATGATGCGCTGCCTGAAGGATGAGATGTAACGAAAATTGCCAGACATGTTCGTCGATCCCCACGACCGGTTTGATCCCGACCTGGACAGTCGGATAGATTTCGGCAAGATCGCCGCCTGCGCCCCAGCGCGAAAATGCGCTTTGCAAAACAACGCCGCGAAAGGCCTCCCTTTCCTGGGAATTTCGCGGCATATCAAGTGAAATGTTTCGAACAAAGTAAATCGAGAATCAACATGTACAGGCCGGGCAGCGAAAATTTCAGGTTTCAACAAGTCGATGTTTTCTCGCATGAACCGATGCTGGGGAACCCCCTGGCGGTGGTTATCGATGCAGATGATTTACCTGTAGAGAAGATGTTGAGTTTTGCTCGATGGACGAATCTTAGCGAAACAACCTTTCTTCTCCGACCCACGGTTCCCGATGCCGATTATCGGGTCAGGATTTTCACACCCCTCGGAGAGCTTCCCTTTGCCGGGCACCCTACTTTGGGAACTTGCCATGTCTGGCTTGCCAATGGTGGAAACTCAAAAGGCAACGATATCATCCAGCAATGCGAAGCTGGTCTCATTCGTATTCGCAGAATTGACGGGAGGTTGGCTTTTGCAGCGCCGGAGCTTGTTCGGCGAGGGTCGATTGAGCCCGAACTGTTCAGACGGGTGTGCGCTGGTCTGCGCCTTGAGGAGGGAGCTGTCGTCGACGCACAATGGGTGGACAACGGCCCCGGATGGTTAGCCCTTCGTCTGAAGACGCGAGCCGACGTTTTGGCGGTAAGGCCGGATTTTGCAGCAATTTCGGGGATAAGGGTCGGCATCGTGGCCGCGTGCGAAGGCGAAGACGGAAGCGATAACGTGGATTTCGAAGTTCGTGCCTTCACCGCAGCTGGTTTCGAAGACCCCGTTACGGGCAGCCCGAATGCCGGTATTGCCCAATGGCTCATCGGCAGCGGCATTGCTCCATCGTCCTATGTGGCGGCTCAAGGGACAGTAGTCGGACGAAAAGGGCGACTTCACGTCTCTTCGGACGGGCAGGATATCTGGATTGGCGGAGATGTAGCCACCTGCATAGACGGCACGGCCGCTCTGTAATCGGCTTTAACAAAACGATTTTCGCTTGCGAGGCATGTTCGTTGAAGACCGGCGGGGATATCTCCCCGCCGAAGCTCATGTTGGCGACCGATCTTCGATCAAAACTCCTGCCAATCGTCCTTTGACGTATCGACAGCGGCGTTACCCGAGAATGCCGAAGCAATCTTGCGGCCAAGCGCACGCACGGGGGACGCCACGTATTTGTCGTCGCGGCCGGCATTGCGGACCGGAGCGGGCTGGCTCTTCTGCTGATAGGCGGCATCGGCCAGCTTGAACTGTGCGAGCAGCTGGTTGAGCGAAGCCACTTCCTTGGCAAGGTTGTGGCTTGCGGCGTTAGTCTCTTCCACCATGGCCGCATTTTTCTGCGTGTCCTGGTCCATCTGGTTGACTGCCGTATTGATCTGCTGGAGGCCAGAGGATTGCTCCTGTGCGGATTCCACGATGGAGACGACGTGCCGGTTGATTTCCTGCACTTCCGTGACGATGGTCGCCAGCGCCTTTCCGGTGTCGCCCACCAGCTGAACGCCCTGCTGCACCTGATCGTTCGAGGTGGTGATCAGCGCCTTGATCTCTTTCGCCGCATTGGCAGAGCGTTGCGCGAGCTCGCGCACTTCCTGTGCAACGACGGCAAAGCCCTTGCCCGCTTCACCCGCACGCGCGGCTTCGACACCGGCGTTCAGTGCAAGCAGGTTGGTCTGGAAGGCGATTTCGTCGATCACGCCGATGATATTGCTGATCTCGTTGGCGGATTTGGAAATCTGCTCCATGGCGACCACGGCGCGTCGCACCACTTCACCGGATTGTTCGGCACCCGCCTTGGCACGGCTGACGATCAGGCCGGCTTCCTGGGCGCGCTTGGTGGAATCCTTCACCGTCGTGGTGATTTCTTCGAGAGCAGCGGCGGTTTCCTCCACGGCAGCGGCCTGCTGTTCGGTGCGCTTGGCCAGATCGTCGGCGGCCGACTTGATCTCGTTTGCGCCCGCGCCGATGCCACCGGCGTTCTGCGCAACCCGGGTCAATGCCGATTGCAGCTTTTCGGCGGACATGTTGAAGTCATTGCGAACGCCATCAAGCGTCGCTGTGAACGGCTGGCCGATGCGATAGGAAACATCGCCGTCCGAAAGCCTAGAAAGACCGGCTGCGAGATTGTCGACGGCGAATTTGACGTCGGCCGCTTCGCTTGCCTTCTGCTTTTCGCGCTCGATACGGTCTTTCTCCGACAGGCTGCGATTGGCTTCGGTCTCCTGCTCGAGACGAATGCGCTCGATCGCATTTTCGCGGAAAACCTGAACCGCAACCGCCATCTGGCCAACTTCGTCTTTGCGGTCCATGCCGTCGATTTCCGCCGCCGTCTCACCACCGGCAAGCGACACCATGCGCGCGCGCAGGCGGGCAATCGGCGTCGTGATGCCGCGCGACGCCACGAAAAGTGCGAGAATGATGCCGGCGAGGAAAACGATCCCGACAACCACCAGCGAGATCAGGATGGTCGAATTGGTCTTGTCCGTCAGCTCATCACTTCCCTTGACGATGCCTTTGGCCAGCTTGTCTACCAGCGCCGTTATGGCATTCGAAGTCGCCTGAATGGATGTATCCGCCTTGAGCAGTTGCGCGGCGGATTCCGCATTGCGGTCAGCCATTCCAAGTTCGACAGCCTTGTCCGTCATCTCGGTTATGGCCTGCGACTGCGCGATGAAGGCATCGATGGAAGCAGCCTCCTCAGCGAAAACAGCCTTCACATTGTTGAGGCGCTTCAGAAGCAACATCTTGCTTTCATTGTAAGTCTGTTTGGCGACCTTTATCTCCGGCCCATTCACATCATAAGCCATGATCTGATAGGCGCCGTAGGCCACCGCCGAAAGATTGCGGTTTGCACGGGCAAGCTCCACCAGAGCGGCGTTATCGTTGGCGATGAAATCCGAATAGGCCGTGTCCGATTCCTTGTAGCGGCTGGACATGAAGACGGTGGCGCCAAGGCCGACGATACAGAGCGGTAGAATGAGCGACAGAATTTTGGTGCGGATGCTGGCATTTTGAAGAAAGGACACGGGGAACCCCTGAAGAAAGTGGGAGACCGCTCCTTCCCCGTGCCGGAGGTGTTCGGCAAAACTGACATTGCACGTCGATCACCTCGATCATCAAGGCTTCGGTAGCCGTAACATCGGCTTTGACCGCAGCTGCATCATGCATGCGCCGAAGAAAGCCGGCCTGCCCTCTCAAATACGGACAGGTCACTATTCAACGGGTGGCACAGCGGGGCCGCCAGCAAGCGGAAACGCCAAGCCGTATTTCGAGGAAAATGACCGGAAAACGGCTGATTGTCTCACAGCCGCGCTTCGTTGGTTTTCTAGTAAATGATTATATTCAAATACTTTACAATTTGTTCATGCCGGCTACAGGAAATATCAACCGGCAAAGCATGGACGAGGGCTGATGCCCCCGTCCCCATCGATCAGTGACAACGTCAAAGAGAGCGTGTCATCCACCCCGGGCAAAAGACCGTGGCTTTCGCAGCGCCGCCCATCGCTGAATGATGGAAGCCATGACGGCAAGACCGGCCATGACGGCGAACGCCGTGGAAATATCGCGATAGGTCACGGCAAAACCGAACCGGGCAATCCACGGCTGGCTTGCCAGCGGCGATATGAAATGCCCAAGAAACATCGAGGCCGTGACGATGCCGGCGATGCGCCCGCGCAATCGCAGCGGTGCCAGCATGATCGTTGTGGACATGATAGCCGGCATCACGGCACCGAGGCCAAGCCCCACCACAGCGAGTGCCGAAAGCATGGATACCAACCCATCGGCCACGGCAAGCAGGACAAAACCCGTGGCCATCAACACCAGCCCGCCCGCCAGAATGACGGTTACGCCAATCCGCGCCCGCAACCGACCGAAGTTGAGCGCCATCAGCGCGCCCGCCAGATTGAAGATGCCGATGGCGTATCCGGCAACGCTGCCGGAAAACAGCCCAAGCTCCCGCAGGAAAAACGGCAATTGCGAAGGGATGGTGTAAAACAGGGCGTTGACGAGAAACACCGCCAGCGCCAGCACGGCCACCAGAAACCAGTTGACCGCAAAAGCCTGTTCGCCGCCGTTTTTAACGCCGCTATTGTTTCTTGCCGGCTCCCGCAGAAACAACAGGGCCGCCGGCAGAATGAGCAGCGCCACGGCATAGACCGCGAAGGGCGCGCGCCAGTGAACATCCGCCAGTAAGCCGCCAGCCACCACGAAAACGACACCGCCAAGCTGGGTGAAGGCCTGTTGCAGGCCGAGATAACGCTCCCGCGCCGGGCCTTCGAAATAATCGCCCACCAGCGCCGTGCCGATCGTCATGATGCCGCCGATCGCAAGCCCCAGAAAGGCCCGGCCAACGAGCAGGCCCGCAAGACTATCGGCAAAAAGTCCGGACATGCCGGAGAGGCTGTAAAGCAGGATCGCTCCGAGCAGCAGCCGCTTGCGGCCGAACCGATCCGCCAGCACGCCGGCGACCGGCGCGCAAAGAGCCACGAAAACCGATGGCAATGTCAGCACCATGCGGCTCATGATCTCGACATTCGGCGTCGACAGGAAGCTCTGTTCGATGGCGGGCAGCGAGGGCGCAACCGTGGTCCCGGCCATGATGGTGAGCGTGGCGACGAACAGGAGCGTGAGTTTCAGCGCCGGGGAATTGTCAGTCATTCTCAAGCCCCTTTGTAGGGTGTTGCGGAACGCGCCTTATTCAACGCATGCGCCCACCAGCCCAGCTTGCCCATCATCGTTTCCAGCGCGCTTGCCGCCGGCGCTCCGGGGTCGAACTGCCCGGCGGCATCGACACGGTCCCAGGGGTTTGCAAAGCTGACGACATCGCGGATCGTCGTGGCATGCAGTTCCGCAAACACCGGGCGAAGCTGCTCGACAGCGCGCAGGCCGCCGGAAATCCCGCCATAGGAAACGAAGGCCACCGGCTTGGCGCCCCATTCGTCATAGGCGGAATCGATCAGGACCTTCAGCGCGCCGGGGTAGCTGCGATTATATTCCGGTGTGACGACGATGAAGGCATCGGCGGCATCAAGGCTTTCGCGAAGTTGCCGCACGGAGGCGCGGTCGGGCGTGTGGCCCTGCGGCAGATCAAGCTCACGCGGGTCGAGCACCGCAAACTCGATCCCCGGCAATGCGCCGAGCCGGTCCTGCAGCCATTTGCCGATGACATCGCAGAACCGCGGATTGCGGGCGCTGCCAAAAATGATCCGGATGGAGAGTGTATTATCGCTCATGGAACGTCCTTCAGTAATGTTCCACTCCCTGATAATTCCTCAACTATAGTTGAGGTCAATGGCCATGACGAAAAAAAAACGGCAGGCGTTGAGCCTGCCGCTTTCAACTCAATGTCGCTGGGAGCCTGTCTAAGACTTCAGGCGGCTGCGCGCCGCAACGCAGTCGCGACCGTGTGGATGTGGGCCGCACCAATACCGCAGCAGCCGCCGATCATGGTCGCGCCGGCATCCGCCCAGGAGCAGGCGAAACGCGAATAGACGTCGTCGGTCAGGTCCGCGCGGGTTCCATGCAGACCTTCATTGGCAGCGGAATCGCCCTGTTCACCTTCGAAGGCATTGGCATAAACGCCAATTTCCAGCGATACGCCCTTGTCCGCGAAGACCGACGACGCCGTTTCGACGGCGGCTTTCATGATTTCCGGCTTGCTGCAATTGAACAACAGCGCGGCAGCGCCCGATTGTGCCGCCCATTCGGCGGCGGCCTTTACCGTTTCGCCGGAACGCAGCGCAGGCTCAGCGCCGCTTGTCGCAGCCGCGTCGTCATTGAGCGTAAAGGAAATCCAGAACGGCTTGCCGGTTGCGGCAACGGCCTGACGCACAGCTTCACCCTCGGCGATCAGGCTCAACGTTTCGCCAAGCCAGACATCGACGGAAGGTGCGAGATTGTCGACCAGCACCTTGAGATAGTTCTGCACCCGCGTGGCATCGAAGTTCTGCGGTTCATAGGAGCCGAAGATCGGCGGCAGCGAACCGGCCACCAGCACGTCACGGCGGCTCGCATCCGCCGCCTCGCGCGCCAATGTGCCGGAAAGGGCGATCAACGATGCGCCATCCTTTTGAAAACGCTCTTCGCCGATATGGAACGGCACCAGCGCATAGGAATTGGTGGTGACGACATCGGCACCGGCTTCGATGAATTCCTGATGCACCTGCCGCACAATCTCAGGCGAATTGATGAGCGCCAGCGCCGACCATTCCGGCTGTTTCAGCTCGGCGCCGAGCCGCTGCAATTCGCGGCTCATGCCGCCGTCGAGGATACGGATAGTGCCCATGTTCATACTCCTTGAACGATTTACCGACGGACCGGCACCTGCTGCTCGATGAGACCGAAACAGCGGGCGATGATGGCGGTGAGAATGAGATAAAAGACGGTGACGACGATCAGCGGCTCATAAACCAGCAGCGTGTCCTGCCGCACCTTGTAGGCCACGGCGTAGAGGTCCATCACCGTCACGGTGAAGGCAAGCGGCGTGGCTTTGAGCTGCATCACCACCTCGCCCGCAATTGTCGGCAGCGCGATGCGGATGGCGCGCGGCAGCCAGATGCGGCGAATAAGGGTGAAACGGCCCATGCCGAAAGCCCGGCCGGCCTCCAGCTCGCCCTTCGGCACGGCCAGCAGCGCGCCGCGCAGAACCTCGGCCTCATAGGCCGCGTAATTCAGTGTGAAGCTGACGGCGGCGAAGAAAAACCCCTCGCGCAGCACCGGCCACATGAAACTCTGACGTAAGCCGGGTATCATCGGCAAAAACGAGCCGACGCCGTAATAAAGCAGCCATAGCTGGATCAGCAGCGGCGTGCCGCGAAAGAAGGTGCAATAGGCGCGTGCCAGAATTTTCGTCACCCGCCCGCCGCTGACCTGCGCAAAGGCAAGCCCGATGGCAAGCACGAAACCGATGCTGACGGAGATGACGAGCAGCGCCAGCGTCTGCCAAGCACCGGACAGAAGCAGCGGCCAATATTTGGCGACCCATGAAAAATCCATGCCGTTCCCCCCTCAGGCCAAGGCCGGCTGACCGCGCCGCACGCGGCGTTCCACCAGTGAAAAGACAAGGTTGGAGACGAGCGTGATGGCGAGATAAAGCAAAGCGGCGGCAAGGAAGAACAGGAAATACTGCTTGGTGCTGGCGCCCGCCAGACGTGTCGCCAGCGCCAGTTCCTGATAACCGACGACCGCCACCAGCGCGCTGTCCTTGGTGACCGCAAGCCAGAGATTGGCAAGACCCGGCAGGGCGTTCGGCAGCAGTGCCGGCAAGACCACACGGCGGAAACGCAAGGCCGGCGACATGCCGAAGGCGCGCGCCGCCTCGATCTGCCCGTTCGGAATGGCAAGGATCGCGCCGCGTAGCACCTCGGTCATATAGGCGCCCTGCACGAAGCCGAGAACCGCGACGGCGGCAACGAAACCGTTGACCTCCAAAGGCGGCAGGCCGGCAAGCTGCAACAGCCGGTTCAGCCCGTCCGTTCCGGCATAATAAAGCCCGACGATGAGGATCAGTTCGGGAACGGCGCGGATTGCCGTCGTGTAGAGATTGAGCAAGAGGCCAAGCGGCCTGTTGCCGGAAAGCTTGCCGAGCGCGCCGGCAAGCCCGATGACGATACCGATCAGATAGGCACCGGCCGAAATGGCAAGCGTCGACGCCGCACCCTTCAAAAGGGTGCCGCCCCATCCCGGAGGATAGGGTGACAGCAGTTGCAGCGTGGTTTCAAGGCTTGCCATTTGCGGGACCGGTCAGGAGGAATTACTTACCGTAGATATCGAAGGTGAAGTATTTCTTGGTGATCTCGTCATACTTCCCGCTGGCACGCACGGCGGCAAGAGCAGCATTCAGCTTGTTCTTCAGTTCCGTGTCGTCCTTGCGCAGGCCGCCGGAAACGCCAAGGCCGAGGATTTCCTTATCGTCAGCCACATTGCCCATGTCGGCGCAGCAATCCTTGCCGGCATCGCTCTTCACGAAGGCATCGAGAACAAGAGAGTCGCCGAAGACATAGTCGATACGGCCGGCGGCGAGATCCTGAAACGCCTCGTCCAGCGTCTGGTAGGTCTTTTCGTCGGCAACAGCCGCGAAATATTTCTTGTAATATTCGGACTGGATGGTCGCGACCTGAATGCCGATGGTCTTGCCCTTGACGTCTTCCGGCGCAGCACCCGGCTTGCCGTCCTTGGCGCCGATCAGCTTGCTCGGCGTGTTGTAATATTTGTTGGTGAAATCGATGACCTTCTCGCGCTCTTCCGTGTTGGACATGGACGACCAGATGACATCGAACTTCTTCGTCTGCAGCGCCGGGATCAGGCCATCCCAGGAAAGCTCGACGATCGAGCATTTTTCCTTCATTTCCGCGCAGACGGCGTCCATGAGATCGATTTCCCAGCCCTGCCACTTGCCACTGGCATCCTTGGCGAAGAAGGGCGGGTAGGACTCGTTCATGATGCCGAAGCGAACATCGGCGCTGGCCGTGAAGGCGGAAACCGCAAATGCCGTTCCGGCAAGCAGCGTGGCGAAGAATTTCATTCAAGTCTCTCCTGTTAAAACAAACGGCGAAGCGAAACGGTCATTACGCCAGCGCGCCGGTAAACTCCCTACAACGGGCGCTTAAGGGATTGCCGAACACCTGCGCCGGCGGCCCCGCCTCTTCCACACGACCCTGATGCAGAAACAGGACATTGGTGGAAACATCACGCGCGAAGCGCATTTCGTGGGTAACGAGCAACATGGTGCGGCCTTCTTCGGCCAGATCGCGGATGACCTTCAGCACCTCGCCCACCAGCTCCGGGTCGAGCGCCGAGGTGGGTTCGTCGAACAGCATCACCGCAGGTTCGACACAAAGGGCACGCGCAATCGCGGCGCGCTGCTGCTGCCCGCCGGAAAGGAATGCCGGATAGGCATTTTTCTTGTCGTAAAGGCCGACCTTATTCAGTAGGGCTTCGGCCTTTTCCACCGCTTCGTGCCGCTTCACGCCCAGCACATGGACCGGCGCCTCGATGACGTTTTCCAGAACGGTGCGATGGGCCCAGAGATTGAAATTCTGGAACACCATGCCAAGCCCGGTCCGCAGCTTTTCCACCTGCCGCCAGCTTTTCGGCACGGCCTTGCCGTCCCTGCCGGTCTTCGTGGCGATCTCCTCGCCATTGACGATGACCCGGCCACGATCCGGTGTTTCGAGAAAGTTGATGCAGCGCAGGAAGGTGCTCTTGCCGGAACCGGACGAGCCGATGATCGATATGACATCGCCCTTGTGGGCTTTCAGCGAAACGCCCTTCAAAACTTCATGCGTGCCGAAGCTCTTGTGGATGTCATCCGCTTCGAGCGCACAGGCGCCTGTATCTGCCATCTAGTGACCTTGCCGATCCGGTTCATTGCGTGTCGAGCAAAATGCGGAGCGGTTTTGCGACAGGACATGCATAACAACAAAGACTTAAGCCACGCATGTTTAGCGAAATCAGCCGCAAACGCGCGCAACAATCGGCTCTTTTACACATCTGCAACGAAAAATCATTTCAAAACATCATTTGAGAGGAACGATCTGCGCGATTTGCCCCGGATGCGTTTCATCACGCTGGCCGCATCCCTGCCCGTCAGGGCAGGTTCCGGCTCAGGCTCAGGCTCCGCCTCGTCCACGACAAGGCTGGCATTGGCCTGCAGACGCAGGCCCATCACGGCGACGACGAGGAAAAACCAGACGAAGCCCGTGCTGAGAAAGAACATCGTTTCCAGAAAGCCGTAGAGCAGCACATAAAGCCAGACGCCGACATAAAGCTTCGTCAGCGGGCTGTTGCGCGTGGCCTCGTCCATCTTGCCGAGATCGCGAAGCGGCATCAGATAAATCCACATCAGCACCAGAATGAGGCCCGGCACTCCAGCGCCAAGCACAAGGTCGAAATAGCCATTGTGGGAATCCGGCGCCGTCGTTGCCCAGGTATTATTCTCGGTGAAGCTCGTCATCAGGGCATCGCTGCGCCAGAAGGCCTGATAGCCGTATCCGAGGATCGGGCTTTGGCGGATATACTCGATGGCCACGGTCCAGATATCGGTTCTGCCGGTGAAGCTGGCGTCGATCCCCCTCTTCGTCAGCATCTGCGAAAAGACCGGATCGATTGTCGTGCCGACGATCACGATCGCGAAGGTTCCGACAAGCAGGGTCACGACCAGGTAGCGCCATCTGGGCCAACCCACGATGAACCAACCCGTCGCGATGATGATCGGCATCAGGCCGAGCGCCGTCTTGCCGCCCGACTTGACCAGAAAGATCAACGACAGCAACAGCACCGCGAGGCCGCCTACGAAGGACCAGCGCTTGCACAGATAGATCCCGACGATCATCAGCACCGCCATGATCGAGGCGGCCTCGTTCTTGTGGCGGAAGACCCCGCGCCAGTTGCCCGCCAGAAGCGGCTCCAGCGCGTCGCTTGCCTGATGGATCGACCGTGAGGGCAGGACGACGACGCCGAAATAACACAGGAACAGGACAATCAGCACACATGTGGCAAGCAGCGTGGTGAAATGCCGCTCCGTGCGCGGCAATTGCAGGAAGCAACTGGCAAGCACGCAGATAATGGCGCACATGACAAGTCGCCGCAGCGAAAACATCGGCGCCTCCCCCACCAGCGAGGTGAAGATATACCAGCCGAAGATCGCCACCATCAGCAGACGCGGCGTGAAGACGATGGAAGACGACCGCTCCTTTGCCATGAACGCCACGAAACTAATGAGCAGGATGATCGCGGTGAGCTGGTTGAGCAGGTTGGACCCGGCCGCCATGGCGGATCCCAGATAGGTCGAGGACAGCGAGATATAGGGCGAGAAGCCGACGGTGAAATAAAAGAACGTCGCGTAAAACAGAGCATTGCGCCAAGCGACACTCGCCTGCTCTTCATGCGCTGCATCCATAAGGTGTTTTTCTCTGCCTTTTTCCATACGTTCCCACATCGTATCCGATGCTGCATCTCGGTCACGTGAATATCCCGCCAAAACCCTATTTTTTAGTTATTCATAATACACGGATGAATAGTAATTCCGCTATAAAGGAAATAAACCAAAAAAAGAGAAACGGAGCCGGATTTTCGAAGTCAACATATGGGCGCCAATAGAATTTCGACCATGTCAAACTTCATACTTCAAATTTAAGTTGCTGATTTCCCTATTATTCGCTAAACATACGCCACCGTCAAGGTTGCTTATGTCTACCTGACGGAAGCGCTATTTCGCTGCGTTACGGATATATTGGGGCGATGATCCGAAACTCTGTTTAACGTATATTAACAACTCTGGATATATCTTTGGCTTGTTGATTTCATAAACGCGTAAAAAGCTGGAAACCGACGGTGAACGTTCCGATACACACCAATATGGACGAGAGCGACAACGAAGGGCCGCCACAACGCCCGGTTCAGCCAAGTGCGCCCGGTGTTCGCCCCATGCGCAGGGACGATGTCCCGGCCGTCGAGGTTGTGCTCAACAGCGCGTTCAAGAAGACCGGGCTTGATAGAAACTTCGACTTCAGCGCTTACGTCGAAACATTGTTTTTCAGCAGCCCCGCCTTTGATCCGGAATATGGCAGCGTCGTCTACGATGCGGGAGAGAACGGGGTAACAAGCGTTATCCTCGCCGTCCCCATGCGGTTTGTCGCGAATGGAAAAACCATTACCGCACGGTTGTTATGTGCTTTCGCGTCGAAAGGAAAACTCGGCGCGCTCGGAGCCGCGCGCCTGTCCCGCGGCATGCGGGCGACGAAACACGATATGCTGTTTTCGGACACGGCCTCACCCGTCAGCGCCGATCATTGGCTCGCGATCGGCGGCAGCATGTTGCCGATGGAAAGCCTGCAATGGCATAAGGCGCTCAAGCCCTTCAGCGCGATTGCCCTGCGCATGCCACGCCGTTCGCCACTGGTCAAATCCAGGCCCGGCCTTATGGCGCTCGGATTTGTGGACCGTCTCCTGCGCTCTTGGAAAAAAGGCATAAGGCCCAATGAGATCGCCGGCACCACGGTAAGACCGGTGGATTTCGAAACTTTCCGCCGCAACGCGCTGACGATGATCGAGCGTTTTTCCGTCCGCCCGGAATGGTCCCACGAGGAATTCCACTGGCTGATCGAAATGAGCAGGACCAACGACACGCTCGGCGAATTGCGTAGTCTGACGATTGAGAATGCCGAAGGCCGCGCCATCGGCGCCGCCCTGTTTTTCGGACAGGCCGGACGAACCGCCTATGTGCTGAACCTCGTCTGCGATGCCGGCCGCGAAAACGACGTGCTCGGCGCGCTGTTCCGCCATTTCGATGACGAGAACTATGCCCACGTCACCGGCATGTCGCAGCCCTTTCTCATGAACGCGCTGTACCGCCAGAACCACGTGACCTTCCATCATCGCGGTTATTTCTGCATGGCCACCCGGGATGAAGCCCTCAAGGATCGGGCGCTTGCCGGCGATATCTATATTGGCGGCCTAAGCTCGGAGAGCTGGAGCAAGCTCATCACCGATTTTTGAGGCCTTTACCGGCCTCTATGCCTTGGTGAAACGCTGGACATTCGCTGAAATCAGGTGGCGCAGCGCTTTCGCGTAACGTTTGGAGCGCGTCTTGGCCGCAAGCGCGCTCGCCCAGTCCACCATCGATCCGTTGATATCGAAATCACCGAGCTGGCCTTCGGGAACATCACCTTTTTCGATGCGCTCGACGATGGACCCCAGCGCCGCGTAAAATTCGGGCGAACGATAGGGCGGATGCAGCGAATACATGCCCTTGGCCGTGCCGAGAAAATCCAGCCGGTAGACGCCCGCGCGCATCATGTTGTTGCTCAGCACCTCTTCGGCCGGCATCGAGACCGGCTGCTGGTTATAGGCATAGGAGCGGATGCGCCGTTTGACGTCTGGTCTCAGCAATTCCAGCGAGCCGATACGCTTGGCGAAACGGTCCATGTCGATCATGAAAAGACGGGTGGAAACCGTGGCGAAACGCCATGTGGGAATGCGCGACGGCAGCTTGCGCGGCTCGGGGATGTTCTTCACCCCCGGCATGCCGACATGCCGGGAAATATCGAGATCGCCACGCACGGTGGGCGGCCCGGAAAACGGCGTGATGCACAGGGCATCCGGGTTGGCCTTCTGCAGCGCAATGGCTTCGCCGAACCAGCTCTGGCTGCCGCCGCCGAACATCATGTCGCTGTCCATATGCAGCACATAACGGGCGTTGGCGCGTTTCAACCCGTGGAAATAGACATGGAACGGACCGCCGTCGAAGGCCTTGGCGGGATAGGGAACCGGCGAGCGCGAAAAGAAGGTCTCCGCCACCGCGCTGCGCGCCGCGTCACCATAATCAACGGTATCCACATGCAGATGCGGATAATTGGCCTGCATTTCATCCAGCATGTCGAAGAGGCGTTTGCTGGCGGCCTCGAAACCGTTGCCCTTGTAGCGGCCTGCCCCGACCTGACCGGTATCCACCGTCAGGAGAATACGGTCCACCTGCCCGCCCCAGACCCGCAGCTGATGCGGCACGGTAAGAGCCGCATGCGGTGCGTCGAAGGGGTGCAGATTGATTTGCAGCGCCTTTTGTACGGGAGGAAGCGGCATTTCAGCACTCATAATTATGCACCACGGTTCCGGAATTCATTGATGACGGCCATCATCGGTTTTTCTTTGAAGCTCCAGTCGAGCGGCAGCGGCCGGTTCGCGGTGCCATCCCGGCGGGGATAGGCCCAGCGGATCCAGGTATATTGGTCCGAAATGCCCCATGTGGTGATGGAGGAAAGCGGGCCACCTTCGCAGGCGGCTTCGAGAAAATCGCGGACCTGACCGTTTATCAGCATGTCGCGCTCGGCTTCCGGGGCGGGCAGCGTCTGGTCCATCGCATCCAGCTCCGTCACCAGCACGGCAAGACCGTAACTGCGCATTTCCTTGGTAAAGGCGGCAAGCTCGTCCTTGGCGATGGGCCAGCCGCCGCGCAGATGACCCTGCAGGCCGACAGCATTGATCGGCGCGCCCTTCTCGAGCAGCTCGAGAATGAGATTGCGGAAGGCCGCGCGCTTGGCCGGCGATTTCTCGACCGCAAATTCCACATCATATTCGTTGAGGACGAGCTGGGCCTTCGGATCGACGGCATGGGCGATATCGAAGGCCTTCTTGATGGCGTCAGGGCCTGCGCCGTAATACCAGGCGTCGCGGCGTGAGCGCACATTGCCGGGCACATCGGGGATCGGCTCATTAACCACATCCCAGCTGTGGATCACGTCCTTGTACCGTTCCATCACCTTGACGATGTGGGTTTCCATCAGCTTCTCGACCTTCGCGCCGCTGCCGATGCTGGCAAGCCAGGGCGCGTTGGAAGCGTACCAGATAAGCGGATGACCATGCATGGTGAGTTTGTTCTGGCGCGCGAAGTTCGCAAGCGCATCGGCGGCGGCAAAATCGAAGACGTCTGCCGAAGGCCGCATGACCTCCCATTTCATTTCGGTAACGGGGGTGATGCGCGAGCAATATTTGACTACCGCCTCGCCGATACGGCTGTCGGCGGTAAGGTCCGGCAGATAGATGGCCGCACCGTAAGGGGCGATTTTTGCCGGCGGTTTCTTAGCCGCGGCAACGCTCTCCCCGGCCATGGCATGCAGCAGGCCCGCGCTTGCAGCACCGCCCAGAAAATTCCGCCGCCCGATCCGCATTCGCCCGCCTCCCCAACCCCGGCACATCGGCCTGAAAATCGGAATCGATTTTCGACGGAAACGATGCGCAAATCAAAAGTGTCAGAGCCTCCCTGATCCATCCGAATGGACGCACGACGCTCTAATTCTCAAAACATAACATCTTGATCATGCCAAAAGGATATTAAAGATTTGCAAGGTTAACTGACGCTATACCACGTCACAATTGGCGCAAGCCGGCTTAATCCGGTAGTAACTTCACTGTGAGAATTGTTGACCCGCCCCTGATGGAGTAAAAATATTGGTTTCCGTTTCGATTGTCATTCCCGTTCGCAACGGCGAGCGTTACATCGTGGAAGCGATCGAAAGCGTTTTGTTTCAGGGCAAAGCCGTTTGCGAAGTGCTTGTCGTCGATGACGGCTCCACCGACACGACGGCGCAAAAGGTGGAAAGTTTCTCCGATCCGCGCGTAAAACTGCTTGCCCGGCCACAGGGGCGCCAGGGCGTTTCCGCCGTGCGCAATTTCGGCCTGTCGCAGGCGCGCGGCGAATGGACGATGTTCCTCGATGCCGACGACCGCGTGAAACCGGGCGCCATTGCCGCCCTTTGCGCCGGCGTCTCCGGGCCGGATGTCGTTGCCGTCTACGGCGATTATGAGCGCATTGACGAGAATGGCGTCAAGATCGGGCGGCGCAACCTCATTCGCCGGCGGGAAAAACCTGATGGTTTCATCCTCCAGCCGCTTCTGGGCGGAAACTTCATCGTCAATGGCGGTATCATGCTGGTCAGGACCCGCGTCTTTCAGGATTTCGGCGGTTTCGACGAAACCTTGCGTTATGCGGAAGACTGGTATGGCTGGTGCCGGCTGGCCGCCGCCGGCCGTTTTGTCTATCTGCCTGGCCGCCATGTGCTGGATTACCGGGTGCACCGGACGAGCGTTATGATGAATCGCCTTCTGACCTTCCGGGATTGCGAACCGGCCATCGAGGCGGTGTTTTCCGATCCCGCCATCGTCGCCGCCATCCCACCGCAGGAATTGCAGCGTCTTCGCCGCAAATCCGAAAACCACATGAATGCCTATACCGTGGCGCAGGCCTTTCGCGCCCGGCGTTATCGCGAGGCCTTCTCGGCACTTGCCGATACGTTTCTCAATCGCCCGCGCCAAAGCCTGCGCGCCGTCGTTTTTTCCGCCGCAGCGCTTGCCGGAATTTAGGAGTGTCCATGTCCGAGATCATGCCGGAAGCGGTGGTGTGCATTCCAAGTTTCCGCAGGCCGGAAGGTTTGCAAAAGACGCTGAATTCGCTGGCGGCCCAGAAGGTCGATTTTCCCTTTGCCATCGTCGTGGTCGACAATGATGGCGTGGGCCAGGCGGGGCTGGCCATCGCGCGCGCGTTTTTTGCCGAGAACGGAATGACGGGCCAAACGCTGGTCGAGCCGACGCAGGGCAATTGTTACGCCATCAACACGGCGTTCCGCACCGCCCGGCAGAGCTACCCTTCCGCTCAGTGGTTCCTGATGATCGATGACGACGAGGCGGCTTCGCCCGTCTGGCTGGCTGAAATGGTCTCTGCCGCAAAATCCTTCGGCGTCGATATCGTCGGCGGGCCGGTCAACCGTGAATTCGATGCGCCCGCGCCGAAGGCTGTTCTGGAACATCCGCTGTTCGGTTCCATCGAGGCGCCGACAGGCCCGGTCGATCAAATCCACGGATCGGGCAATTGCCTGATCTCAAAGCGGGTTTTCGAAACACTGGCGAAACCGGAATTCGACGTGCGGTTCAATTTCCTCGGCGGCGGCGACATGGATTTCTTCACCCGCTGCCGCAAGGCGGGCTTCAAATTCGCCTGGAACGCTCAAGCCCTCATCATCGAATATGTACCGGAAAACCGCATGGCGCCGCGCTGGATCATGGAGCGCTCGCTCCGAACCGGCATCATCAATTACAGCATCGACCGCGCCCGTCGCCCGGGCCTGAAAGGCGGGCTGCTGCTGGCCGCCAAAAACGCCGTCAGCCTGTGCCTGTCGCTGGTCCGCGCCGTTTCCGCATTCCTGAAAACCGGGGCGCTGCTGCCCGCCACCCATCCGCCGCTGGTGTCCATCGGCCGCGTCATGGCAAGCCTCGGCATTACACTCACGCCCTACAAGGCGCCGGCAAAAAAGGCCTGAACACGGGATCGTCCGGCCGCATGTCCCGGCTTCTCAGCTCAGGGTTTTTTCCCTGCGCAAAGAGATCGCATTCATAGGCCGCTTCTGGGAAACCAATGACGAAAAAACGGCTGCGAGAATGAGAAGCGGCACAAGAACCGGCCAGAAGAAACAAAGGATGATACCGGTCACCCGGTAAAAGTCCCAATCCTTGTCGCGGCGGGCGCCTTCTATATAGGTCATGGCAAGAGAAGTAACGGTGCCAATGCCATATACGAAAAGAGAAATGGACGTAATCACCATCGCTGTCCTCAATATATTTCTGATTCGAATAAATTTGTAATATCGGCCTAGTGTACCGCCGTTGCGCCCACTTGCAACGATTTTCGGCGGCGGGCCGCATCCGCTCAATACGTTAGAACAGCCTCATGTAACGTGGCGCGATCCGACGGTTACGGGCATTGGCATATCCCGCTTGCATGATTTCAGCCCCGAACCGCAATGACGGCCAGAGGCAATTCTGCAAAATTCAGCGGGAAATGCTCGCCAATCTCAGGCCTTGCCGGTCCTGAATCCGTAGCGGTGTTTCAGCAGCGAATATATGGCGATGGGATTGGTCAGCAGGTAGCGCTTGCCGAGACGCTTCGGCTCAAGCATGGCGCGATAGAGCCATTCCAGCCCCATATCCTGCATCCATTGCGGCGCCCTGCTGTTCTTGCCGGCGAGAAAATCGAACAGGCCGCCGCAGGTCTTGATCACCGCAACGCCGGAAAGCCTGTCGAGATTGCGCGAAACGAAACGTTGCTCCAGCGGTATGCCGAAACCGACCCAGAGAACATCGGTCTTCGATGCGGCGATATCGGCGAGGATCGTCTCCTCATCGCCCGGTTTGAAATAACCATTACGCCGTCCCGCAAAAACGAGGCGCGGATAGAGCTTTTGCATTTCCTCGACCGCCGCGCGGTTCACCTCTTCGGAGCCGCCGAGGAAATAGAACCGCGTGCCGGTCTCTTCGGCCCGGCTGGCCACCGCATGCACGAGATCCGTCGTCGCCACACGTTCCCGAAGCGGCCTCAGGCAGAACTTGCGGGAAAAAATCACCAGCGACATGCCGTCGGCATGAATCTGGTCCGCCTGCCGCAGCAGGGCTTCGAATTCCTTGTCGTGGTGGCAGAGCGCGATGACCTGACCGTTCGCCGATGTCGAATAGAACGGCTTTGCACCGGCCACATGTCCACGTTCCGCCCGCTGGATAAAATCCTGCGCCGTCTCTTCAATGGTCGCGTCGGTGATGGGCAGAGCCGCAAGCGGAACAACCGGCCAGTGGTTGCCAGGCCTTTCCGCATCCGGGACATCTCTCCCTGTCATATTCTGTCCGGTGTCCAAGATAGGCATCGTTTCACTGTTATATTCACGCTTATGCTTAAGGTATAAGGCTTCAAACACTACGAAGAACTATCATTAATATTTTTATAAATCGCAGCTTGAAGCAAGCAATTATACGCCTGAAGGTTGAGTAAAGCCTACACTTCTCCTCCGCCCTATTCCGGTTTTCCAACCGATGGGTTAAGGGACGGCGAAACCACACCATAGAAAAGGTCCCGGCCATGGAAACCATATCGATCGACAACCGCGGTGATTTCGGCCTTTGGGCAATCGAACGGGCAAAAGAAATCGTCGCCAACGAGGCGTCGGATCTGGCCGTCTCGGTCCGCGACGGCGACGAGACCGGCATTCGCGATGCCGGCAATGCGCTGGGGGCTGCCATCGCCGCCGCCCTGCTCGAGGTCTATGACGGCCTGATGTCCGAGGAATAAGGCTCGCGCGGTCGTCGCCCTCAGGCGTAACGCGCGGCGGTTTCCGGGTGGTCGTTCCTGCGCAGATAACGCAGAAGCCCAAGTGCTATTGCAATGCCAATGCCAAGGAAAAGGCCGCCCATGCCGCCGGCGATCAGGAAGACCAGCTTGCCGGGCGGCCAGCTTCTGGAATTGGGCGCCACCGGCTGCGAAATCACCCGGACATTGGTGGAATCGATTGTCTGCTGCTCGGCAATCTGGCGCGAGCGGTTGAGATAGGTCTCGTAGATCGCCGCGGCCGAGTTGGCGTCACGCTCCAGATCGCGCAACCGCACCTGCGCCTCATTGTCGGTGAATACGTTGGCGCGTTCCGCCACGGCCTTCAGCCTGAGGGCATCGAGCGAGGAGCGGGCCTCGGCGACATTGGTCTTGGCCGCCAGCAAAATCCGCTGCGCCTCATCAGCAATGCCACGTTCCAGCATGTCGCGTTCCGCCCCTGCCGTCGCCAGACGCGGATGGCGGGCGCCATAGGTCAGTGTCATCGCCCCGATCTGCTGCTGCAGGGTGCTGTATTGAGCGCGAATGGTGTTCATGGTCTGGCTGTCGAAAATGGCGTCGCTCTGGGTGCGGTTCTGGGCAATCGCCGCCTGCATCTGCTTGAGGCGCGACTCCTCCTGGATGACGCGCTGCTGCGCGGCAAGAACCTGCGCATTCAGCTCGCCGGACGCCAGATTGCTGACCAGCTGGCCGTTATTCTCCTGCAGGCCGTTTTCGCGGCGGAAGTCGGCGACGCGCTTTTCGGCAACCGTCACGTTCTCGCGCATTTCCTCCAGCCGCTTCTTGAGATCGTCGACGATGCGCAGGCTGCTGTCGGAGGTCGTCTGGAACAGCTCGCTTTCGAAAGCCTTCACCATCGCCTTCGAGACCATCACGGATTTGTCCGGATCGTTGGTCCAGACAGCAAGCGTCACCACGAAGGAGCGCGGATCACGTTCCGCCGCCACCCGCTCCCCCAGCGAGCGGAGCGCGCCGACCTTGTTGTCGCCATCTTCCGGCTTGGATGAAAAAAGCGCCTTCAGCCGCGCAAGCGGCGGCGGGGATATGAATTCCGGGTCCTGATCGAGTTTCAGTTCGTCCACCACCCGCGCCAGCACGTTACGCGAAGTGACCGTGCGCAGCTTGCTCTCCACCTCGAGAATCTGGGTGTCGCGCTGCTGGTTAGGCGAAAACACCCCGTCACTGACGACATTGAGGTTGGAGGGATTAACGACGATATCCGTATAGGCGGTGTATCGCGGCGGCGTCATATAGGCATAGGAGAGTGCGGCGGCGACGCAGAGAATGATCGCAAGCACGATCCAGACGATGCCGGAGCGCAGCCAGCCGAGCACCTCGTCCACGCCGATCCTGTCGATATATTTCAAGCCCGGTAGCGCCGCCACGAGACTGTTGCTTGGCGAGACCAGCTTTGCGGGCTTCTCAGCCGGGGCAGGTTCGGCAACGGCAGCCGCCGGCCTCGGCTCAAGATGCTCTTTCAGCACCGTGCGCTCGAAAACCTCGTCCTCGTCCACCAGATCGTCCAGCAGAGAGCCGTGGGGTCTGGCGGCGGGCGCCGCTTTTTCATCCAGCGGACGTGTCTGCTTATGTCCCGCCTTTTGAAGCCTGTACATCAGCCAATCCAACTTGAACGAACCACAAAAAAGGCCTGCAACAGATGGTCTTCATCGTCGCCAGAACCACTATTAACCGGCAAGTTTAAATATAACGGGTGAATTTTAGGTTACCCGCGTCATTCCCACCATCATCGCCTATTCGCCGCCGCCATGAAAGAGACGATTGACTTGAATGGATCGATACGGTTCTTTCTGGCGTTATATTTTTGTATTATCCATTTGAACCTCAAAGATTTTATCGAAACGGAGTTTGGCATGAGCCTGAAATTTGGAACGAGCGGCCTTCGCGGCCTCTCTGTCGATCTGAAAGGAAAGGCCTCGGCCGTCTATGCTACCGCATTTGCAAGGCATCTTCTCACATCGGGTCAGGCAAAGGCGGGCGACCCCATCCTCGTGGCCCGCGATTTCCGCGATTCGAGCCCGGATGTTTCGGCAACCTGCATCGCTGCGCTGAAAAAGGCCGGTCTCACGCCGCTCGATTGCGGCACGGTGCCGACACCGGCGTTGGCGCTTTACGGACTTTCCCTGAAAGCCGGTGCGCTAATGATCACCGGTTCGCATATTCCGGCCGACCGTAACGGCATCAAGTTCTACCGCCCGGACGGCGAAATCGACAAGCAGGACGAGACGGCGATTGCTACACTGGCAGCCGAAGTCGAGGCGGAAGGCATCAGCGACGAGGCCGCAACGACGGACGACCATTCCGCAATCGCAGCCGAACTTTTTTACGAACGCAACATCGCGCTGCTGCCGGAAAAGGCGCTGTCGGGCCTGAAGATCGGCGTTTACCAGCACAGCACGGTGGCGCGCGATCTCTTCGTTGACGTTCTTGCCCATTATGGCGCTGACGTCGTGCCGCTCGGTCGTTCCGAGACCTTCATCCCGGTCGATACCGAAGCCGTTTCGCCGGAAACGCTGGAGCTTCTTAAGGAGTGGGCACCGGAACACGGCCTCGACGCCATCGTTTCCGCCGATGGCGACGGCGACCGTCCGCTACTCGCCGATGAAAACGGTACGCCGCTGCGCGGCGACCTGATCGGGCTTATCACTGCTAAGTTCCTCGATGCCGGTGTGGTCGTCACCCCCGTCACCTCCAATTCCGGGATTGAAGCGAGCGGGTCGTTCGAGGTCATCCGCACCAGAGTCGGTTCGCCTTTCGTGATTGCCGGCATGGCGCAGGCGCTTGCCGAAGGAAACAACGGCGTCATGGGCTTCGAGGCCAATGGCGGCCTGCTGACCGCCTCCGCCTTCACCCTCAACGGCAAGCCGCTTTCGCCGCTGCCGACGCGTGACAGCTTCCTGCCGATCCTCGCCGTGCTGCTTCTGTCCGCCGAGCAGAAAAAACCGCTGTCGCAGATTGCCGCCGCCTACAAGCTGCCGGTCGCGGCTGCGGATCGTCTGGAAAACTTTGCACAGGAAAAGAGCGCTGCCCTGATGGCGCATCTGCGCGCATCAAGGGACAATCTCGAAACCTTCCTCGCCCCTGTCGGCACGGTCAAGGCACTGAGCGACATTGACGGCCTGCGCGTGGCGCTCACCGACGGCAGCACCATCCATTTCCGCCCTTCCGGCAACGCCCCGGAAATGCGCTGCTACGTCGAAGCCGCCAATCAGGACGAAGCCGAAACGCTTCTGACCAAAGGGCTCGATCTCATCCGCAATTTTGGATGATAGTGGATGGCGCATGCGGGATGATGTAAGTTGAACGCATGACGAGAACGGACGCGATCAGAAAGCTCAAACAGCACGCCCATGCGGTGAAAAGCATGGGCGCGACTTCGCTTTATCTTTTTGGATCGACCGCCCGTAATGAAGCTGTGGCCTCAAGTGACCTGGACGTCTTCATCGACTATGATCCGGGCCGCCGTTTCTCACTACTCGATCTCGTCGGTATCAAGCAGTTTCTGGAAGAAGAACTGGCGGTGGAAGTGGACGTGACGACACGCAACAGCCTTCACCCGCTGCTTCGGACTGACATTGAGCAATCCGCAGTGCGGATATTCTGATGATCAAGCGCAAGATTGGGCCGGTGCTGGACGAAATTCTGGAGGCAATTGACGACCGTTGAGACTATTCAACGGTCCGTCGGAAACGAGACCTGAAGACTTTTCCAGCGCACTGTCGCAAATGTCGCATCCCGCCTTTGCCTGTTGCTCTTCCCGCTCCGGAAAGCGATAAGGGCCGCAGGGTTCAAGGAGGCGGGATGTGAGCGGCGAGACCATTACCCTTTATGAAGCGATCGGCGGCGATGCGACGGTCAGGGCCTTGGCCCGGCGCTTCTATGAATTGATGGACACCCTTCCCGAGGCGGCGCGTTGCCGCGCCATCCATCCGGCCGATCTTTCCGGCAGCGAAAGCAAGTTTTACGATTATCTGACGGGATATCTTGGCGGACCGCCCGTCTATGTCGAGAAACACGGCCACCCGATGTTGCGGCGGCGTCATTTCGCAGCCCCGATCGGCCCCGCCGAGCGGGACGAATGGTTGCTCTGCTTCCGCCGTGCGATGGACGAGACCATCGAGAACCCGAAGCTCAGGGACATCATCTGGGGGCCGGTGGAGCGGCTGGCCTTTCATATGCAAAATCAGGAAGCGGACACCCCATGACACACGAAAGACTGCGCGCCTTCATTTTGCTGCTGGGCAGCCTGCTCGGGGCTGCCGGCGTTATGCTTGCCGCCGCCGCCACCCATACCGGTGAAACCTACATGCTGGGCAATGCCTCGGCTATGGCGCTCGCCCATGCGCCGGTGCTGGTGGCACTGCATATCGGCGCGGACCGCATCAGAACCGCCATTCCGGCAGGCCTGATCCTCGGCCTCGGAACGGCTATTTTCGTCGGCGATCTCGTTGTCAGGCATTTCTCCGGCCACAGCCTGTTTCCCTACGCAGCGCCCTTGGGGGGCCTCGGCATGATTGCCGGATGGCTGGTGCTCTGCGCCGGCGCGTTCCTGAAACCGAAGGGCTGATTGTGCTTTAGAGCATCTGCGTTGTGACGCATGGTGCGAGCGGAGCTTCCCTCACACTCGGCGTCATCCTCGCCCTCGAGGCGAGGAACCATGGACCACAGAAATTGTGGGTCCTCGGGTCAAACCCGAGGGTGACGGAGGAGAGGCTTCAACCCTAACCCCGCGTCCAGCGAAACGGCAAGATGTTGCGGCCCCTCTCGGCCACATCGCCGATATCGAAAGATGGCGTTTCTCCGGGCTGGCGGGTGCGCAGATGCGGGAAGTTCACCACATTGCCACCGTCAGCTGCGGCACGGTTGCGCCGCTCGCGTTCGCCGACGATTTCATACATGTCCGTCAAAGCCGGGTCTGTTGCCTGTTCGGCCATCTTGTGCAGTTCCACGCGGCGGGCTTCCGCCGCCGCGGGGTCTTCATCATGGAAATTATTGCGCTCGTCGCTCATCGCCGGAGGTCCGTTCATTCATCGTCTGCAGCGCCCGCTCCAGACTGGATTTGCTGCCATTGCGCAGCGGAATGAATGTCTTGCCGAATTTCTTGCAACCGGACTTCACCCGCAGACACGCATCGTGGCTGATACAGTCGATCGGGCAGAAAACGCAGTCGACGGAGGGAAGTACGGTATCGATGCGCGAGACCGCCTCACGCAATCCGCCATCGTGGTGGATAAGCTCGGCGCCGAAATTGCTGGCGATCTGGCGAAGATGCGCAACCTGACAGTCACGGCCGCCGACATAAAGAAAGCTCTTCGGACCGGAAAGCTGCTGTTCGGCCACGTCCTTCTCAGGCTGTGGCGCGCCCTTGCCCTGCTTTTCGCCGCGTCCCGGCTTCTTCTTTTCCTTGCGTGCCATGCCCTCACCTGCCGGTTGTCTTTTCAATGCCCCGATGTTCGGGCCCCATGAGCGGCCCCTTTGATCAGGATGCCGGCACCATAGTAAAGATGAGTTTTGGAGTAAAGTATAAAGGTGATAATTTTCCTCATGTTTTGACATAAAGAATCGATCACATATTCGCGAGAACCGTTTCGTTCAGCCGCTTATGCGCAATCCGCCCATGAAAAGCTGCTCCAGATGCCGGGCCGCATCTTCGAAACGGCCATCGCCGCCATTCTTGTCGCCCAGCACCGCCCGCACCTGCACGTCGAAATCCGCATAATGCTGGGTGGTCGACCAGATCGAGAAAATCAGGTGATAGGGATCACATTTGGCCATCCGGCCGGCCTTGATCCAAAGACGGATCACCTCGGCTTTTTCATCCACCAGTTGCTTCAGCGGCCCCTTCAGCTCGTCCTCGATATGCGGCGCGCCCTGCAGGATTTCATTGGCGAACAGGCGGCTTTCACGCGGAAAATCGCGCGACATTTCCAGCTTGCGGCGAATATAGGAGCGGATTTCGCTTTCGGGATTGCCCTCGGCGTCAAAGGCCCTGAGCGGATCGAGCCAGGTATCCAGCACCCGCTCGATCAGCGCGCGATGCATCGCCTCCTTGGTGCGGAAATAATAAAGCACGTTCGGTTTCGACATGCCGGCCGCCTCGGCAATCTGGTCGATGGTGGAACCGCGAAAGCCGTTGGTGGAAAATACACTGAGCGCTGCCTCGAGAATCGCTTCCTGCTTTTCTTCCTGAATACGGGTCCGCTTCTGTGTTTTCGCTGCTCGCGGTATGGCCATTCTCAGCTCTCTGTTTCTTTTCGATGCAATTGCCGTTACAGTATGCTTAAAAAATAATCGTCGCGTACAGTTTAGGCAAAATTTGTGCGATTCGTCACGAAAATCCCTTGCTGACATCATGGCGAATTTGCAATGTTTACCAGCCGGTCAATTTATCCCCCATCGCCATCACAAGGCAATGGCTGTTATCTTAACCGGCAAAAAAGGGAACGGCACAAGCTTTGCTTCGATAAAAACAAAACAGGGTGAGGACGACACTTCATGGCGGCGGGTAAAAACTTGACGGTCAATGGCGACCGTCTGTGGGACAGTCTGATGGACATGGCGAAAATCGGCCCCGGTATTGCCGGCGGCAATAATCGCCGCACACTGACGGATGAGGACGCAGAAGGCCGCAGCCTGTTCAAGACATGGTGCGAGGCCGCGGGTCTGTCGCTCGGCGTAGACCGCATGGGCACGATGTTCGCCACCCGCGCAGGCGAGGACCCGGACGCGCTACCGGTCTATATCGGCAGCCACCTCGACACCCAGCCGACCGGCGGCAAGTTCGACGGCGTGCTCGGCGTGCTGGCCGGGCTGGAAGTGGTGCGTAGCCTGAACGACCTCAATATCAAAACCAAACACCCGATCGTCGTCACCAACTGGTCCAACGAGGAAGGCGCGCGCTTCGCCCCCGCCATGCTGGCTTCCGGCATCTTCGCTGGCATTCACGATCTCGATTACGCCTATAGCCGCACCGATACCGACGGCAAGACCTATGGCGAGGAGCTGAAACGCATCGGCTGGCTGGGTGAGGAAGAGGTGGGCGCCCGCAAGATGCACGCCTATTTCGAATATCACATCGAACAGGGGCCGATCCTCGAGGCGGAAGGCAAGCAGATCGGCGTCGTTACCCATGGTCAGGGCCTGTGGTGGCTGGAAGTGACGCTGACAGGCAAGGAGGCCCATACCGGCTCGACGCCGATGGCCATGCGCGTCAATGCCGGCCTAGCTGCCGCCCGCATTCTCGAAAAGGTGCAGGAGGTGGCGATGGCCCATCAGCCGGGCGCAGTCGCCGGCGTCGGCCAGATGATCTTCACGCCCAATTCCCGCAACGTGCTGCCCGGCAAGGTGGTTTTCACCATCGACCTCAGAACCCCCTCGCAGGCGAAACTCGACAACATGCGCGCCATCTTCGAACGCGAGGTGCCTGTTATCGCCGAAGAACTCGGCGTCGGCTGCTCAATCGAGGCCATCGGTCATTTCGATCCCGTCGCCTTCGATCCCGTTCTGGTCGGCCGCGTACGCGCCGCTGCCGAAAGACTGGGCTACAGCCACATGGACATCATCTCCGGCGCCGGCCACGATGCCTGCTGGACGGCAAGGGTGGCCCCCTCCACCATGATCTTTTGCCCCTGCGTGGACGGGCTTTCCCACAACGAAGCGGAGGAGATTTCGCCGGAATGGGCGGCGGCCGGCTGCGATGTACTGCTGCATGCGGTGCTGGAGACTGCGGAGATTGTGGAGATTGTGGAGATTGTGGAGATTGTGGAGATTGTGGAGATTGTGGAGATTGTGGAGATTGTGGAATGATAATTAAGGCAATCGACGCGCAAGTATACTACCGTTTATTAAAAAACATCTTAAGAGATATTCGCGATGCACATTTTTCGATGTTTCAGCCAGAAGAAAAATATAGAAATCTATATCAAAATATCAGAGTCATACATCTCGATTACATAGGACTGTTTGGCGATTTTTTAGAGAACATAAAAAGAGAGAAAGATCAAAATAAAATCGCTAAATCAAAAATAAAATTCAAAATGGCGAGACGAAGACAAGGCAATTTTCGACTACTATCAAAAGTTGAAGCGCATTCTTATCTTTCGAATATCACGGATATATGGACGCTTCGCTTTTTAACGACTGTTATTTGGTACCTATCTTACTCTGCAACGCCAAATGTACCGAGATTGCATACATTAGAAGCCTTAGACTTAGAGATTGTTCTGGCTCTACAAGATGATTTAATCGGCGACAGGGCATGGGATTCATCTTCAGATGCCTTTTGGGCAGAAATAGAAGATTTAGAAGACGCCGAAAGTCTAACTGAAATAACGAAATATATGCTTGATTCAATAACAGAAAGATACGCTTTGCTGGAAATGACATTTGGGGAAATGTCCAGCGGAAATGCGCTACAAAAAAAGCGAATTACACTCACCAAACACACTAGCCATATGCAGCGAGAGATAGACCGCCGGAAAACTCGATATTATTCGGAAATAGCTTAGGGGGCCGATTATGACTACCATCATCAAGAACGGCACCATCGTCACCGCCGACCTGACCTACCGCGCCGATGTTAAAATCGAAGGCGGCAAGATCATCGAGATCGGCGCTGATCTGACGGGCGGCACCCTGCTCGATGCGACGGGATGTTACGTCATGCCGGGTGGCATCGATCCGCATGTGCATCTGGAAATGCCGTTCATGGGCACCTATTCCGCCGATGATTTTGAGAGCGGCACGCGGGCGGCGCTTGCCGGCGGCACGACCATGGTGGTGGATTTCTGCCTGCCGGAGCCGGGCCAGTCGCTTCTTGATGCCCTGCAAAGATGGGACAACAAAGCGACGCGCGCCAATTGCGATTATTCCTTCCATATGGCCGTCACCTGGTGGGGCGAGCAGGTCTTCAACGAGATGAAGACGGTGGTTCAGGAAAAAGGCATCAACTCGTTCAAGCACTTCATGGCCTATAAGGGCGCGCTGATGGTGAATGACGACGAGATGTTCGCCTCGTTCTCGCGCTGCGCCGAGCTTGGCGCCATTCCCTTCGTCCATGCGGAAAACGGCGATATCGTCGCGCAGATGCAGGAAAAGCTGATGGCCGAGGGCAATGTCGGGCCGGAAGCGCACGCCTATTCCCGGCCGCCTTCCGTGGAGGGCGAAGCCACCAACCGCGCCATCATCATCGCCGATATGGCGGGTGCGCCGCTTTATGTCGTCCACACATCTTGCGAGCAGGCGCATGAAGCGATCCGCCGCGCCCGCCAGAACGGCATGCGGGTCTATGGTGAACCGCTGATCCAGCACCTGATCCTCGACGAGAGCGAATATGCCAATGCCGATTGGGACCATGCTGCCCGCCGCGTCATGTCGCCGCCCTTCCGCAACCGGCAGCATCAGGACAGCCTCTGGGCGGGTCTGGCTTCCGGCTCGCTGCAATGCGTGGCGACCGACCATTGCGCCTTCACCACCGATCAGAAACGCTTCGGCCTTGGCGATTTCCGCAGGATACCGAACGGCACCGGCGGGCTGGAAGATCGCATGCCGCTGCTCTGGACGCACGGCGTCGCAACCGGCCGCCTGACGATGAACGAATTCGTCGCCGTCACCTCCACCAATATTGCGAAGATCCTGAACACCTATCCGAAAAAGGGCGCGATCCTTGTCGGCAGCGATGCCGATATCGTCGTGTGGGACCCGGCGCGGGAAAAGACCATCAGCGCGGCAAACCAGCAATCGGCCATCGATTACAACGTGTTCGAAGGACAGAAGGTCAAGGGCCTGCCCCGCTTCACCCTGTCGCGCGGCGTCGTCAGCATCGAGGAAAGCACCGTCAAGACGCGGGAGGGCCACGGCCAGTTCATCGCCCGTGATCCCTATCCCGCCGTCAGCAAGGCACTTTCCACATGGAAAGAACTCGTCGCGCCGCGCAAGGTGGAACGCAGCGGCATTCCGGCATCGGGTGTATGACCGTGAGCACCGATCCGAAACGCGAAATCGTCATCGCTGCCGCCGTTCTCTTGAATGCGCGGCGGCAAATGCTTGTCGTGCGCAAGCGCGGCACCACGCAATTCATGCAGCCGGGCGGCAAGATCGATCCGGGTGAAACACCCGAGCAGGCGCTTCACCGCGAGCTTGCCGAAGAAATCGGCCTGACGCTTCCTGAAAATGCCGCCCGATATGAGGGCGTCTTTCGCGAGGAAGCCGCCAATGAGACGGGGGCGGAGGTCGTCGCCCACGCCTTCGTCGCGCGGCTTTATGACGATGTTGCCCCGCAGGCGGAGATAGAGGAGGTGCGCTGGCTCGATGTCGATGCGACCTCCAATCTGCCGATCGCCAAACTCACGGAAACACGTATGCTGCCGCTGGCGCGCGCAGCCCTGACGGAAAGTGGAAACAAGCCACGATGAATGAAGCCTCTTCCTATTCCGTCGTTTCCGCCAGAAATCTCGACCTCACCTTCGAGACCGGCGATGGCCCGGTGCACGCGCTTTCCAATGTCGATCTGGAGGTCGGCAAGGGCGAATTCGTCTCCTTCATCGGCCCTTCCGGCTGTGGCAAGACGACGTTCCTCCGGGTCATCGCCGATCTTGAAAAACACACCTCGGGAGAGATCACCGTCAACGGCACCACGCCGGAAAACGCCCGCAAGGACCGCTCCTACGGTTACGTCTTTCAGGCCGCAGCACTTTACCCATGGCGCAGCATCGAAAAGAACATCGCACTGCCGCTCGAAATCATGGGTTATACGAAAGCCGAACAGCGCGAGCGCATCGAGCGCACGCTCGACCTCGTCAACCTCAACGGTTTCAGCAAGAAATACCCGTGGCAGCTTTCCGGCGGCATGCAACAGCGCGCCTCCATCGCCCGCGCACTCGCCTTCGATGCCGACCTGCTGTTGATGGACGAGCCTTTCGGCGCTCTGGACGAGATCGTCCGCGACCATCTGAACGAGCAGCTTCTGAAACTCTGGGATACGACCGGCAAGACCATCTGCTTCGTCACCCACTCCATTCCGGAAGCGGTTTATCTCTCGACCAAGATCGTCGTCATGTCGCCACGGCCCGGCAGGGTGACGGATGTGATCACGTCCACGCTGCCGAGGGAAAGGCCGCTTGAGATCTGCGAGACGCCGGAGTTTCTGGCGATTGCGCATCGCGTGCGCGAGGGGCTGAAGGCGGGGCATAGCTATGAGGGGTGATTTTCGACGCAAACTCATTGCGGGAGGCTCTACCCCCTCTGCCCTGCCGGGCATCTCCCCCTCAAGGGGGAGATCGGCAGGAAGCCCTACCACCGATCCATTCGCAAACGTTGAGATGGGCGAAACCCAACCGCGAGTCGATCTCCCCCTTGAGGGGGAGATGTCCGGCAGGACAGAGGGGGTAAGCCCCACCCACGGATTGGCGATACCTCCCACCCACCGAGGGCGCCGCAATGACCCTCATCCGCCACCGCATCCTCCCCATCCTCACCGTCCTCCTCGCCATCCTCATCATCTGGCACCTCGCCGTCGTCTATCTCAACATGCCCTTCGCCCGCGATCAGGCAAACCGTGCCGGCCAGACGCCGAGCTTCATGGAGCTTCTGCCGCAAACCTTCGCGCAGGAGCGCCCGGTTCTCCCCGCCCCACACCAGATCGTCGCGGAACTGTGGGACACCACGGTCAACAAGGCGATCACCTCCAAGCGCAGCCTCGTTTATCACGCCGGCATCACGCTCTCAGCCACCCTGCTCGGTTTCGCCATCGGCGCTGTCCTCGGCATCCTCTTGGCTGTCGCCATCATCCATAACCGCGCCATGGATCGTTCGGTCATGCCGTGGATCATCGCCAGCCAGACGATCCCGATCCTTGCCGTCGCGCCGATGATCATCGTCGTGTTGAACTCCATCGGCATTTCCGGGCTGTTGCCGAAGGCGCTGATTTCCACCTATCTCTCCTTCTTCCCCATCGTCGTCGGCATGGTGAAAGGCCTCAGAAGCCCCGAAACCATCCAGCTGGACCTGATGCACACCTATAATGCCTCGCCTGGCCAGATCTTCTGGAAGCTGCGCTGGCCCTCGGCGCTGCCCTATCTCTTCACCTCGCTGAAGATCGCCATCGCGATTGCGCTGGTCGGCGCCATCGTCGGCGAATTGCCGACAGGCGCCGTCGCCGGTCTCGGGGCACGCCTGCTCTCCGGCTCCTATTACGGCCAGACGGTGCAGATATGGGCGGCGCTGTTCATGGCCGCCGGTGTCGCCGCCATTCTGGTGTCGATCATCGGCATTGCCCACGCCGCCGTCCTTAAAAGAATGGGAGCCCGGCCATGACCCATCCCGGCTGGTTTATCGGCGCGATCCTGTTCTGGCTTACCGCTTGGGCCTTCAACGAATGGCTGGTGCGCCGCCGGTTCTCCTCGCCAGCAGCAAAGCGTATGAGCCGCATGGCCGTACCGCTTCTGTTCGGGTTGGCCATTCTCGCACTTTGGGAAGGTGTGGTGCGCGGTTTTTCCGTGCCGCCCATCCTGCTGCCCGCGCCGAGCGCCATCCTAGCCCGCCTTCTCACATCCTTGCCGATCCTTTGGGCGGATTTCCGCCAGACTTTCCTCAAATCGGTGCTGACGGGTTATGTGCTCGGCTGCGGCCTCGGCTTCATCGTCGCCATCCTCATCGACCGTTCGCCCTTCCTCCAGCGTGGGCTGCTGCCCATCGGCAATTTCGTCTCCGCCTTGCCTGTTGTCGGCATCGCGCCGATCATGGTCATGTGGTTCGGCTTCGACTGGCAGTCCAAGGTGGCCGTTGTCGTCATCATGACGTTTTTCCCGATGTTGGTGAACACGGTTCAGGGGGCTTGCCGCCTCCAGCCACATGGAGCGCGACCTGATGCGCACCTATGCCGCCGGCTGGTGGCCGACATTGGTGAAACTACGCCTGCCCGCCGCCTGGCCTTTCATCTTCAATGCGCTGAAGATCAACTCCACGCTGGCGCTGATCGGCGCCATCGTCGCCGAGTTCTTCGGTACGCCCATCGTCGGCATGGGTTTCCGCATCTCGGCGGAAATGGGCCGCAGCAATGTCGATATGGTCTGGGCCGAAATCGCCGTCGCGGCGCTTGCGGGTTCAGGCTTTTATGGTCTGGTGGCGCTCGCTGAGCGGGCCGTCACCTTCTGGCATCCGTCCGTCCGTGGGGGACGAACGTAAATAACGAAAAAGGGAACAGCGATGAAAATGAAACTTGCATCCATGCTTCTTGCCGGTGCGTCACTTCTGACGGCGGTGAGCGCCGAAGCCGCCGACAAGATCACCCTGCAACTGAAATGGGTGACCCAGGCGCAATTCGCCGGTTATTACGTCGCCAAGGACAAGGGTTTCTATGAAGCAGAGGGCCTTGACGTCGACATCAAGCCCGGCGGCCCGGACATTGCCCCGGCACAGGTTCTGGCCGGCGGCGGCGCGGATGTGATCGTCGACTGGATGCCGTCTGCACTCGCCACCCGCGAAAAGGGCGTTCCGCTCGTCAACATCGCCCAGCCTTTCAAATCGTCAGGCATGATGCTGACCTGCCTCAAGGAAACCGGCATCACCAAACCGGAAGATTTCAAGGGCAAGACGCTCGGCGTCTGGTTCTTCGGCAATGAATATCCGTTCCTGTCGTGGATGGCGCACCTGAAAATCCCGACCACCGGCGGCGCGGATGGCGTTACCGTTCTCAAGCAGGGTTTCAACGTCGATCCGCTGCTGCAAAAGCAGGCCGCCTGCATTTCCACCATGACCTATAATGAATATTGGCAGGTCATCGATGCAGGCATCAAGCCGGAGGAACTCGTCACCTTCAAATACGAGGCGGAAGGCGTGGCGACGCTGGAGGACGGTCTTTACGTTCTCGAAGACAAGCTGAAGGACGCCAAATTCAAGGAAGACATGGTCAAATTCGTCCGTGCTTCCATGAAGGGCTGGAAATGGGCGGAAGAACACCCCGATGACGCCGCCGGTATCGTTCTCGAAAACGATGCCTCGGGCGCCCAGACCGAAAAGCACCAGAAGCGCATGATGGGCGAAGTCGCCAAGCTGACGGCCGGCTCGAAAGGCGCGCTGGACAAGGCGGATTACGAGCGCACCGTCAAGACGCTGCTCGGCGGCGGTTCCGATCCTGTCATCACCAAGGAACCGACTGGCGCCTACACCACCGAAATCACCGATGCGGCGCTGAAATAGTCAAATCGAACCCGAAAGCATGGAACGCGCGGCACTGTCCGCGCGTTTTTTTACGCGTTGGTGACCCCATTGATGAATTACAACGTCTCGACATATACAAAAATGTATATCAACCATGATGGCTATGCGGATTGATTTGTATAACAACTAACATTAGAGTCCCCGCCAACAAGACTGCCAAATTTGATCTTGTAAAAAAGCACGCGGCAAAGGTGCTTGAGATTCGCGTTGAGGGGCGTTTGAATCGGGAGGATCGAAAAGGAAGTATTGTGACCCCTTGTTTCACATTCGTTCTCGCATGACCTTTTAAAACACGCCTTGAGGCTGAAGGACATGCGATCGAATATTGCGCGAGCCAAGACACATGCAGCATAGAGTCACGTTTAACCGCTTTGTTTTCCTTCTTCTTTCCGCAACGGCCCTGCCACTCTCGGCCGTGGCCGAAGGAGAAGCGCAGGAACCGGTCAAACAGCAGAACCTTCCCTCCATCATTGTCGCGAAAGCCACGACACGGGATCTCGTGGACCGCATCATCGCCACCGGCACGATCCGGCCCGTGGACGAGATCTATGTCCAGCCGCTGGTCGACGGCCTGTCGATCGATGAGCTGAATGTCGATATCGGCGACCGGGTCGAGGCCAATGCGGTTCTGGCCGTGCTCTCTTCCGACAGTCTGCTTCTGCAAAAGAGCCAGCTTGAGGCCAACAAGGCCAAGGCCGAGGCCTCCGTAACCCAGTCGAAGGCGCAGGTGCTGGAAGCGCAGGCCAATCTGGCCGATGCCGTTCGCCAGCGTGACCGCGCCGCAAGGCTCGGCCAGAGCGGCTCCGGTTCGGTCTCCGAGACGGAAAAGACCGAAGCCGCAGCCCAGGTTGCTCAGGCCCGCCTCGATGCCGCCAAACAGGCCGTTTCCGCAGGAGAGGCCGACAGCAAGGTTGTCGACGCGCAGATCGACGATATCAATCTGAAGCTGACGCGCACGGGTGTGAAAACCCCGGTCTCCGGCATCGTATCCGCCAAGAACGCCAAGGTGGGTGCCATTGCCAGCGGCGCCGGCACCCCGCTTTTCACCGTTATCAAGGACGGCGCGATCGAACTCGTCGCCGATCTTTCCGAGACCGATATCATGAAGGTCAAGGCCGGCCAGAAAGCCTATTTGACGGTTGCGGGCGGAGCTGAGAAAATAGAGGGCAAGGTGCGGCTCGTGTCGCCCACCGTCGATCCGTCGACGCGCCTCGGTTCCGTGCATGTGGTGCTGCCGACCGATAGCCCGGCGCGGTCAGGCATGTATGCCAGCGCAGAGATCATCGTAAAAGAAACGAACGCGCTTGCCCTGCCGCTTTCGGCCGTCACCTCCGGGCGTGAAGGCTCGACCACCCGCAAGGTGGAAGGCGACATCGTCAAGCAGGTGAAGATCGAGACCGGCATCGAAGACAGCGGTTTCATTGAGATTGTCAGCGGGCTTGCCGCTGGCGACAAGGTTGTCGAGAAAGCTGGAGCATTCGTGCGTGATGGTGACCGGATAAGACCGGTGGAAGCCCAGACGGCTGCGTCCAACTGACTGAGGGAATGAAATGAACTTCTCCGCATGGTCAATCCGTAACCCGATTGCGCCGCTGCTCGGCTTCGCGCTTTTGATTTTCCTCGGCATACAGGCGTTCAACGCCCTGCCGATCACCCGTTTTCCGAACATCGACGTTCCCGTCGTTGCCGTCACCGTGACCCAGAGCGGCGCTTCGCCGTCGGAACTGGAGATGCAGGTGACGAAGGAGATCGAAGACGCCGTCGCCGCCATCAGCGGCGTCGACGAAATCCAGTCGACCGTCACCGACGGACAGTCCCTGACCACCGTTGTCTTCCGCATCGAAAAGCCGACGGAAGAGGCGGTTCAGGACGTCAAGGACGCCATCGACAAGATCCGCAGCGATCTGCCGGCCGATATCGAAGTGCCTGTCGTCAGCAAGATCGACGTGGAAGGCCAGGCGATCCAGACCTTTGCCGTGTCCTCGCCGAACATGACGCTGGAAGAACTGTCGTGGTTCGTGGATGACACCATCAAGCGCTCGTTGCAGGGCAAGTCCGGCATCGGCAAGGTCGACCGTTACGGCGGCGCCGACCGCGAAGTGCGCGTTTCGCTGAGCCCCGAAAAGCTCGACGCCTACGGCATCACCGCAAGCGAAGTGAACAGCCAGCTGCGCGGCACCAACATCGATCTCGGCTCTGGCCGCGGTCAGGTTGGCGGCAACGAGCAGACGATCCGCACGCTCGGTGACACCCGTGACGTGACGCAGCTTGCCAACACCACCATTGCGCTCTCCAACGGCCGCTTCGTGAAGCTTTCCGAACTCGGCACGGTCAAGGATACCTATCAGGAGCAGAAGTCCTTCTCGCGGTTCAACGGCAACCCCGCCGTCACCTTCGCCGTGTTCCGCTCCAAGGGCGCCAGCGAGGTTTCGGTCGCCGAAACCGTGGCGGAAAGCCTCGATCAGGTCCGCAAGGATCATCCGAACGTATCGATCCAGATGGTCGATGACGCCGTCTATTTCACCTATGGCAACTACAAGGCGGCGCTCGATACGCTGATCGAAGGCGCGATCCTCGCCGTTATCGTGGTTCTGCTGTTCCTCAGGAACTGGCGCGCAACCCTGATTGCCGCCGTCGCCCTGCCGCTCTCCGCGATCCCGACATTCTGGATCATGGACCTGATGGGCTTTTCGCTGAACCTCGTCAGCTTCCTGGCGTTGACGCTCGCCACGGGTATTCTCGTGGACGACGCCATCGTGGAAATCGAGAACATTGCCCGCCACATCAAGATGGGCAAGACGCCATATCGAGCCTCTCTTGAAGCTGCCGACGAAATCGGCCTCGCAGTCATCGCCACCAGCTTCACCATCATCGCCGTCTTCGTGCCGGTGTCGTTCATGCCCGGCATTCCCGGACAGTACTTCATCCAGTTCGGTCTGACGGTCGCCTTCTCGGTGTTCTTCTCGCTTGCGGTTGCCCGCCTCATCACACCTTTGATGGCGGCCTATCTGATGCGCGCCGAAGACGCGATGGACGACCATGCCGACAATGACGGCTGGTTGATGAAGGCCTATACGCGCATGGTTTCCGCCACCACCCGCAAATGGTGGGCGCGTTACCTGACGCTGGTCGGCGCCATCGGCTTCCTCATCGCTTCCGTCATGCTTCTGAGCCAGGTGCCGGGCAGCTTCCTGCCGCCGGACGACGCCTCACGCGTGACGCTTTCGGTGGAACTGCCGCCCAATGCGACGCTTGATGAAACCGACCGGACGACGACCGAAATCTACCACGCCATCCGCGATATCAACGGTGTGGAGAGCGTCTTCATCCTCGGCGGCGCTTCGCCCAAGGGCGATCTGGAGCTTCGCCGCGCCACCGTCAACGTCATTCTCCAGCATATCGACCATTCGCTGCTCAAGCTGGTGGTCAACAAGGGGCTGGGTTCCATTCCGCTCATCGGCCAATATCTTCCGAAGGTGGAAGAAAAGGGCCGCGTCCGTCCGCAATGGGATGTGGAGCGGGATATCTTCGCCAAGGTCCGCACCATCCCGGATGTGCGCATCATCAAGCTGAACGACCGTGCCGAGCGTGAACTGAGCTTCAACTTCCTCTCTTCGAACGAGAAGGATCTGAACGACGCCGTCGGCATTCTCGAAAGCCGCCTGCGCGCCTCGCCCATCCTTGCCAATGTCAGCTCGGAAGGCGCCCTGCCAAGACCCGAACTGCAGATCCGCCCGCGCAAGGACGAGATTGCCCGCCTCGGCATCACGCCGCAGCAGATCTCGCAGACGGTGCGTGTCGCCACCATCGGTGACATCGACGCACAGCTGACGAAAATCTCGCTTGATGACCGGCAGATCCCGATCCGCGTGCAGGCATCCATCGATACCCGCCGCGATCTCGCCACCATCCGCGCGCTGAAGATCAAGACCGCATCCGGTTCGCTGGTGCCGCTCTATAGCGTTGCCGATATCGACTATTCGGAAGGTCCAAGCTCGATCAAGCGCAACGACCGCAACCGCGTCGTCTCCATCGGCTCCGACGTGCCGTTCGGCACGGCGCTTGATACTTCAACGGCCGAGTTCAAGCGCATCGTGGCGGAAACCCATCTGCCGGCAAGCGTTCGCCTTGCCGAAAGTGGTGACGCCAAGGTGCAGGGCGAAATGCAGCAGGGCTTCGTCAACGCCATGTTGCTCGGCCTGTTGCTGGTGCTGGTGGTGCTCATCCTGCTGTTCAAGGATGTCATCCAGCCCTTCACCATCCTGTTCTCGCTACCGCTTGCCATCGGCGGCGTGGCAGTCGCGCTCATCATCACGCAGAACGCGCTTTCCATGCCCGTTCTCATCGGCATCCTGATGCTGATGGGTATCGTGACGAAAAACGCCATCCTCTTGGTGGATTTCGCCATCGAAATGCGCCGACACGGCATGGAACGGGTGCATGCCATGGTCGAAGCCGGCCGCAAGCGCGCCCGCCCGATCATCATGACCTCGATTGCCATGTCGGCGGGCATGTTGCCCTCCGCGCTCGGCGTCGGCGAAGGCGGTTCCTTCCGCGCGCCGATGGCGATTGCGGTGATCGGCGGCATCATAGTCTCGACGGTACTGTCCCTGATCGTGGTTCCGGCCTTCTTCCTGATCATGGACGACCTGTCGCGCCTGCTCGCCCACCTGTTCGGCCGCTTCGTCGGCAAGAAGGAAGAGGAGGAAGAGTCCCTCTCCAACGAGAAACTCTCCGACATCGCCCGCGAAAACAGCCAGGCGCTCTCCTCGCTGGAGGCACGGGTCGCCAGCATGGAAAAGGGCTCAGGCGAAAAATCCGGCGACAAGGGCAGTAATATATTAAGGCTGCCGCCGCTCGCCGCCGAGTGAACGTAAAAACGCCGGGCCCAGTGCCCGGCGTTTCTTTTTGTGGCAAAACTCTCCCCTCGACGTAACAACGCCAACGCCCATTTGATCGAAATCAATTCCCTTTTCGGCCCAGCTGCTAATCTCCCTCGCATCGGGAATTGCCGGTCGAAGGATAATGCGATGAGCTCTTTTCAGATAGGCGTGAGGGAAAAGGAACATCCCCGGTTTCGTATCGCCTCTGACAAC
Organism: Rhizobium sp. AN73; assembly: GCF_030757975.1. Classification (NCBI taxonomy): domain Bacteria; kingdom Pseudomonadati; phylum Pseudomonadota; class Alphaproteobacteria; order Hyphomicrobiales; family Rhizobiaceae; genus Rhizobium; species Rhizobium sp. AN73. The sequence goes on along the minus strand of NZ_JARWME010000002.1, from coordinate 192,287 downwards.
CCGGCAAAAGGTTTGAGCGGGAGCCGGATGGACGTGAACAAGACCGTGAAGCTGAGCAACAGGGACAGGAACATTCTGCTGCGCGCACCCCTGATAGGGATTGCGGACGAAGCGGCGTCGTTGAAGCTGATGGAGGCGGCAACCGTCACCAATCTCAATGCTCGCCATGTGCTCTTCAAGGAGGGCGAGGCAGCGCAATATTTCTACTGCGTCCTGTCGGGTTATGTGCGCCTTTACCGGCTGGACAGGCACGGGCGCGAGGCGGATGTGCGGGTCAGCGGTCCGGGTGATACCTTCAACGAATGCCTGATCTTCGGCAGCGACAGCTATCGTTACAGCGCGCAGGCGGCCGAGAACTGCACCGTGGCGCGGTTCGATCTCACAAGAATCCGCAACCTCATCGATCAGGAACCGGCAATCGCCAAGGCCGTGATGCGCTGCCTGTCCAACAGCCTGCTCGGCACCATGGATTGCATCGCCAACGACCGGCTGCAAACCGCGCCGCAACGCGTCGCCCACTACCTCATCAATCAGGGGCCGCGTGACGCCACATCCTTTTCGTTGCGGCTGCCCTTCCAGAAAAGTCTGCTCGCCGGCAAGCTCGGCCTTGCGCCGGAAGCCCTGTCGCGTGCCTTTTCCGCACTGAAAAAGGCCGGCGTCACCGTGCGCGGCCGCATCGTGCAGGTCAACGACGTCGCGGCGCTGAAGCAGATCTAGAGCGTGGCCCGGCCGCATGATAGGGGCCACGCCGTCGCGGCCCTTTTTCGTGTCGCCGCGGCGCATGCCCGGCTCGCCACAAGGCTATCTTAAGCATTGAACAGGTTGCCCATTTCGGTTTATTCGGCCGCCCGCTATAACAGCGATGCAAAATATGCAGCTGCAACGTTAAAGAGGGACGTCCATGACACGCTACCGACATTTAACAAGCCTGTTTGCCGTAGCCTCGCTGGGTGCGTTCCTGGCACATGGCGCCATCGCCCAATCGAATGTGAAGGCAATGCCAACGAAGAGCCCGCGTACCTATGTCGCCGTGTCAAACGGCACCTCGGCAACGCTGGGCGAAACCATGAAACTCAGCCGCACCTCCGCACATTTCTCGCTGCTAAAAGGGGAAATGAAGCTTCAATATTCCGACACCTGGAAAAACAGCAGCGATACGGAATTCGGCGGAGACGTCTATCAGGTGCTGAACGCCGACGCGTTTTTCGCACAGAACAAAGGCAAGAACGGCTTTTGTGACAAGCCGGTCAAGTGGGTTACCGTCAAGGATTCCAGCGATACACTGGGTGAAGGCGCTATCCGCGTCGGCATGCTGAGCATCGACGACTGGCACAAATATAATTCCAACTCGCTCGGCGCCTGCAGTGCGGATTCATTCGCGCTGAAATAGCCGCCTGTCGCGGAACCCGTAATCAGGCGGGTTGCGGCACGAAACGGAAGGTCTCGCCCTGCCGCTCGACACGGAAAAATCCGCCGAGATGGCCGCCGGAAACCAGCCAGCCATGGTCAGCGACATCGGCGAGCGCCTTGATGCGTGTCGCGTAAGCAAGCTCGGAATCGATATCGTAAACGAAACCGATGCCGGGATCGTTTGCCTGCAGCTCGCTAATGTGCAGCACGTCACCCCACAATAGCAGCTGATTGTCGATGAGATAACCGACATGTCCCGGCGTATGGCCTGGCATGGCGATTGCCTCTATACCCTCGGCAATCCTGCCGACAGGGATCGGCCGCAGCATGGCCCCGCAAATATCGAGCAGCCGGGCGGCAATGTCGAAAGCACCCTGCCGGGCGGGCGGCAAGGTCTTTCGTGCCTCCTCACTGGTGAAAAAGGCAAGATCGGCCTCGGGAACCCATATTTCCGCATTGGGAAAATAAGGCCGGTCGCCATCGATAAGACCGAGCGCATGGTCGCCGTGAATATGGGTAAGGATGACCCGGTTGACATCGCCCGGCTGAATTCCAGCGGCAATCATCGCGGCACGCGCATGGCCGTAGCTCGGACCCCAGGCCGTGCCGCAGCCGGTGTCTATCAGCGAAATGCCATCAGGCCCGGACAGCGCAAAACAGTTGACATCCATATCCACCGTTTCGCCCTCGTGCCCGGCAAGGGCAGTAGTCAGGGCGGCTTCGCCCTGCCGATGGAGGAGATGGCCGACCGGCGCCTTGTAGACACCATCGACAAAACGGGAAACATCATAGGGACCGAAACGGCGGGACGTCGTCATGTTTCAGAGACCGCCCTGCTCTTTCAGGAAACCGACGATGCGATCGACACCCTCGCCGCGTTTCATGTCGGTGAAGACAAAAGGCATGGCGTTGCGCATGCGGGTCGCGTCATTGTCCATGACAGTCAAATCGGCACCGACATAGGGCGCCAGATCCTTCTTGTTGATGACCAGCAGGTCCGAGCGGGTGATGCCCGGCCCGCCCTTGCGCGGAATTTCCTCGCCCTGGCAGACGGAGATCACATAGATGGTGATATCGGCGAGATCGGGCGAGAAGGTCGCCGCCAGATTGTCGCCGCCGGATTCGATAAAGACCACGTCGAGATCGGGAAACCGGGCATTGAGACCGGCAATCGCCTGAAGATTGATCGTCGCATCCTCCCGGATGGCCGTGTGCGGGCAGCCGCCCGTTTCGACGCCGACGATACGCTCGGAAGGCAGCGCCTGCATGCGCACCAGCGCTTCCGCATCTTCCTTGGTGTAGATATCGTTGGTGACGACGGCGACGGAATAATCGGCGCTCATCGCCTTGCAGAGCTTCTCCGTCAACGCGGTCTTGCCGGAACCGACCGGTCCACCAATACCGACGCGCAGCGGGCCATTGCCCGATTTCATGCCCCCCGATTTCATGCCCGATGTCACAACCATGTTCCCTTCGATATGCTTTGATATTTCCCCCACCATAACGCTTCACACCGCCGCTTCAAGGGCGACAATGCTGCATTGCGGTGTGATGCTCAGGAGCGGAAAAGCCGTGTCGCCTGCGTCTCGTGGCGCATGGCCGCCGTGTCGGCGATAACAGTGGCGCTGCCGAGATCGTCGAGCGTGGATTGCACGGCGCGAGCCGCCATTTCGCCGATCGTCACCTCGCTTGCGGCGAGAATGGCGACACCATCCTTCTGTCCTGCGACGCCGAGCCGGATGCCCGCCGAAACGATCTGCGAAACACCGGCATGCAGGAACGCGGCAAGTGTTTCCCGAAGCGGCACGCCATGCCCGGCTGCCACCGCCCCTATGGCAACGGGATAGGGAGCCTCCTTAGGCAACAACTCCAAAACTGCATGCGGCCATGCCCCGGCAGCGGAAACGAAGGCATCTCCCAGAAGCACGGTCTCGCGGTAGCGCTCCGCCGAACCGGCCAGCGCGCGGCCCAGATCGGCCGTTTCGCTCAGTGCGATGGCATCCTGCGAGCTTCGCCAGGCATCAGCCAGAAATACCGCATCGTTCCACAGACTGCCCGAACGCAGAAGCACCTCCACCCAGCCGTAAAGACCGGCGGCATCACTGACGCGCCGGTCCTCCACCGCCTTTTCAAGACCGCCGGAATAGGAAAAACCGCCAATGGGAAAGGCGGGCGACATCCAGGCCATCAGCCGTAGCAGCGCGGCAACGCCGCGATCTTCGCTCACGCCTCAGCCGTGGTCGTGATGGTGGCCATGATCATGGCCGTGCCCGTGGGAATGACCACCATGGGCGTGATAGGCGCCGCGTGCCGGCTGGAAAGGTTCTTCCACATCGCGCACGGTTGCACCGAGACCTTCCAGCATGGCGCGGATGACGTGATCGCGCAGGATGAGAATACGCTCTTCCTCGATCTGCGCCGAAAGGTGCCGGTTGCCCAGATGCCAGGCAAGTTCGATCAGGTGAAGACGGTCTTTCGCCTTGATTTCGAACAGCTTTTCATCCGCCGCGCGAACCTCCACCAGATCGCCGTTCTCCACCACCAGCAGATCGCCATGGGCAAACAGCACGGCCTCCTTCAGATCCAGCATCACCATCTCGTCGTTCTGCAAATGCAGCAGCTTGCGGCGCAGATGCCGCTGGTCATGTGCCAGAGTGACATAACCGGAAGGTTCGTCGGCTGGAGTTCCGGCGGGGTGATAGGAGGTGACGCGCAGCATGGGATGATCCGTTTCAGAAACAGTCTTGGGGTTCCGATTGTTGACGGATAGGCGGGATGATTTCAAGGCGCGATTTCAGGTCGAACGCATCTCGGAAAACGAAAAAGCCCGACATCGCTGCCGGGCCTTGTCAAAAAAAATCAAACCACAATCAGGCCGCAGCGCGGCTCTTGAGGTTTTCCAGAATGTTCTGCGGCGAGGAAACGCCATAGGGGTCGCTATCGCAATTGTCCGAATAGCCCTCTTCCTCGAACCACTGCTCCACCAGACCGTCGTTGATGACGGCGGCGTAACGCCAGGAGCGCATGCCGAAACCGAGATTGTCCTTGGCAACCAGCATGCCCATCTTGCGGGTGAACTCGCCCGAACCATCAGGAATGACCTTGACGTTTTCGAGGCTCTGGCCCTTTGCCCATGCATTCATCACGAAGGCGTCGTTGACCGACAGGCAATAGATTTCATCGACGCCGAGCGCGCGGAATTCGCCCGCTAGCTTTTCGAAATCGGGAAGCTGGAAGGTCGAGCAGGTCGGCGTGAAAGCGCCGGGCAGTGAGAAGAGAACGACTCGTCTGCCCTTGAAGTAATCGTCGGAGGTCATGTCCTGCCAACGGAAAGGGTTCGGGCCGCCAACGGCCTCATCACGAACACGGGTGCGGAATGTAACCGCGGGCACTTTCTTGCCGAGCATGTCTTTCTCCTGATCTGTCTTCAATTTTCTGGCGTTTTGCGCGGATCGCTTGGGATCGCTCCGCACGAAATTCTTTTGCGGCTTCCATAGCGCAAGAAGCATTGCGGTGCAGCATAAAAATCGGATTACCAGACGTCAAATGAACGAAACGTCGCACCGCCGGAAGATCAATTGTGCAGCGCCACCGACCAGCGCAGCAAAGGCGGCAATGGCGTCCACCAGCCCGTGCGAATACCGGCTTGCCGCAACATGGCGGCCGACCATGTGTTGCAGCCGGCGAGCGCGTTGAACCAGCCATTCGCCTCGAAAAATCCATCCGTCAGGCTGTAGGAAGCACCGGGTATAAGCTGAACTTCGCCGTTCTCCCGCAGGAAACTCGCACGAATTCCCGCCACAAGGCGCTGATACCCCGCTTCGGAAATGCGAAGGCGTTTTACCCCGGCAAGGTCGGCCGGAAAATCCCCCCGTCACGTCCACATACATCACCGATTGGTCGAGCGTCAGCGAGCGCAACACAGGCATGGGTTTCAGATCGGCCCAGGTGGGCGTCTGTATATAGAATGACCGGCCGCCCCAGCCGAACACCAGATAGGCTGCGGCGGGATGGTTGACCGCGATACCGCCCTCCTGCAATTCGGCAAAGACCTGCCGCAGACCGTCATCGACCGGCAGGGCGATATCGGTGTGGATAGGGTTGGATAAAAGCAGGATTTCGCGATCCCTCACGACGCTTGCTTCATCAGCGAAAAATGGACGCGGCACAACGGTGCCGAGCACAAGAAGCAGGGCGACCAGCAGCACCGCGCCACCGATCCACCTTATGATACGTCTCAACATGAGGTGCCGTTAAAACAGGAAATAACGCTGCGCCATCGGCAGCACGGTCGCCGGTTCGCAGGTCAGAAGCTCGCCATCGGCACGCACCTCGTAGGTTTCCGGGTCGACCTCGATATGCGGCGTGAGCGAATTGTGGATCATCGACGCCTTGGAAATACCGCCGCGCACGTTCTTCACCGCCAAGAGCTTCTTGGCGACGCCGAGACGCCCTGCAAGACCGGCATCCAGCGACGCCTGACTGACAAACGTGACCGAGGAATTGGTGCGCAGCTTGCCATAGGCGGCAAACATTGGCCGGTAATGCATCGGCTGCGGTGTCGGAATGGAGGCGTTCGGATCACCCATCGGGGCTGCGGCGATGGAACCGCCGAGCAACACCATTTCTGGCTTCACGCCGAAGAATGCCGGGTTCCACAACACCAGATCGGCGCGCTTGCCGACTTCGATGGAGCCGATCTCGTGGCTGACGCCCTGGGCGATGGCCGGGTTGATGGTATATTTGGCGATGTAACGGCGAACGCGGAAATTGTCGTTTTCGCCGGTCTCTTCCTTGAGACGACCGCGCTGGCGCTTCATCTTGTCGGCCGTTTGCCAGGTGCGGATCGCCACTTCGCCAACGCGACCCATGGCCTGGCTATCGGACGAAATGATCGAAAACGCGCCGATATCGTGGAGAATATCCTCGGCAGCGATGGTTTCCTTGCGGATGCGGCTTTCGGCAAACGCGATATCCTCAGGGATGGACGAGGACAAATGGTGGCACACCATCAGCATGTCCAGATGCTCGGCCAGCGTATTGATGGTGTAGGGCCGCGTCGGGTTGGTGGATGACGGAATGACGTTCGGGTTGCCGCAGACCTTGATGATATCAGGCGCATGGCCGCCACCGGCACCTTCGGTGTGGAAGGCATGGATGGTGCGGCCCTTGATGGCGGCAACCGTGTCTTCCACGAAACCGCTTTCGTTCAGCGTGTCGGTGTGGATCATCACCTGCACGTCGTATTCGTCGGCCACCGTCAGGCAATTGTCGATGGCAGCCGGTGTCGTGCCCCAGTCCTCATGCAATTTCAGCGAGGAAGCGCCGGCAAGAATCATTTCTTCCAGAGGTGCTGGCAACGAGGCATTGCCCTTGCCGGCGAGCGCGAGATTCATCGGGAAGGCGTCGAAGCTCTCGATCATGCGCTCGATGTGCCACGCGCCGGTGCAGGTGGTGGCAAGCGTGCCATGCGCGGGGCCGGAACCGCCGCCCAGCATGCAGGTGACGCCGCTCATCAGCGCTTCTTCGATCTGCTGCGGGCAGATGAAATGAATATGCGCATCCATGCCGCCGGCGGTCAGGATCTTGCCTTCACCGGCAATCGCCTCCGTCGAGGGACCGACGATGATCGTCACACCCGGCTGCGTATCGGGGTTGCCAGCCTTGCCGATGGCGTGGATGCGCCCGTTCTTCAGGCCCACATCCGCCTTGTAGATGCCGCTGTGGTCAACGATCACGACATTGGTGATGACGGTATCGACAGCGCCCTCGGCCCGCGTCGCCTGGCTCTGGCCCATGCCGTCGCGAATGACTTTGCCACCGCCAAATTTCACTTCCTCGCCATAGGTCGTGTAGTCCTTCTCGATCTCGATGAAGAGCTCGGTATCGGCAAGACGCACCTTGTCGCCAACGGTCGGGCCGAACATGCCGGCATAGGCGGCGCGGGAAATCTTGTAAGGCATGGGTTCAGGCTCCTTCGGACGCGGAGAAAATCGATGTGGGAGAAATTCGTGTCAGTCGGCCCTCATGTGTGAGGGCCTCTACAAGCTGTTTTTCGGCGGCAAACGGATGCCCGTTCCAGCCGTGATGACCAAAACCGGCAATCGCCACCTCGTCATCATCGCCGCTCACGGTCTCAAGGACATGGGCAATGGCAAGAAGCCCGGTGCTCGGGCAGACGTATGGGGCCGGCGCATAGGCCTGCAATACGTGATCGAGCCGCTCATGCACGCCACGCGGAATGACGATGTGGCTCTTGCCTGTTGCTTCGGCGATCTCAGCGAAACCGGCGGTGTAATCGGTACAGAAATCGGTGAGTTCCGGCCAGCGCGCGCGGATATCCGGCTCCATTTCGGCAAATTTCACGGGATCGCGAACCGACCAGATCGCGGAAGCCCGCTGCACCCCGTCATTGTCGCGCCACTCGGCCCCTTCGCTCATCTCGCGGCCGGGTCGCCCGGTATTGCAGACGGCAACCACATCCGTGCGGCTGCCGCCCGCGCCCAGCGAGCGGCAATCGTTGAAGCGGATGACGATGTCGGAAAGGTCGATGAGATCAGCCACGCCCTGCGGCATTTCCCCGTTTCCGACAATCATGATCCGCCGCCCCATGCCGTTCAGAAGCCTTCGGAAAGTTCGCGCAATTCGTCGGCGCGTTTGCTGCTCATATCGGCAAGGCAGGAGGAAACCAGCATCGGCTCCATCGTGCCGCCGCGCGCCTGAAAGCCGAAGGCTTCGCAATTGGCGTCGCGAAACGCCACCCAGGCGCGTTGGGCGGCAATCAACGCGTCGGTTGCGCCCTTGTCGCTCTCTTCCGCCGACTTGTCGCGCTCGGCAAGCTGCTTGCGAACCTTCTGATACTCGGCGTTCAGCTGTTTGTCGGCCTTGTCGTATTCCTGCCCGGCGCAGATGGTCATATCGGTCTGGGTTTGCGGCGATGTGCAATCGGGCGCATCGTCGGCAAACGCAGGGCCAGCCGCCAGAAACAGCAGCGCAGCCGCGACATGGAATTTTTGCACTGTCATGGCCATCATTCAGGCCGCCGCGCCATCGAAAGCCTGCGACTTCAGCGCACGCGGATCGACGCTGTCGAGACAATTGGCATTCACCGCCACCATCGGCGTTCCGTCCGGGCCGTCGGCATAGGCAAAACTTTCGATGCCGCAGGTGGAGCAGAAAAGATGATGGATTTTGTGCTTGTTGAACAGATATTCCGTCAGCTTGTCCTCGCCGGAAAGCAGCGTGAACTTGTCACGCGGCGCAAAGGCAAGCGTGGAACCGAGGCGCTTGCAGCGCGAGCAATTGCAGACAACTGTGTGGTCGAGGTCGGCATCGACCTCGAAGCTGACGCTGCCGCACTGGCAGCTTCCGTGATAATGCGCCGTGGTCATGTCAGAGCCTCCCCATTACCTGTTGACGAAAACCGTAAACTTCGCGCTTGCCGGAAAGCGGCACCAGCGTCACTTCCCGCTTCTGGCCGGGTTCGAAACGAACCGCAGTGCCAGCCGGAATATCGAGACGCATGCCGCGCACCCTGTCGCGATCGAAGACTAGCCCCGCATTGGTCTCGAAGAAATGGTAGTGGCTGCCCACCTGCACCGGCCGGTCGCCGGTATTGGCCACCTCGATCGTCACCGTCGGCTGGCCGGCATTGAGTTCGATGGTGCCTTCTGCGGCAATGATTTCGCCTGGTTTCATGGTGCTCCCCTTTATCTCTCTCAAGCGGCCGTCACTGTCGCGCAGCCCTCGGCCTTCAGCACCCGCTTCGTCGATGCCGGGTTGTTCACGAGCCTGGCCGCCGGGCGAATGGGCCTGCGAACCAGCTCGCCGCCGCAATTCGGGCAGGCGCCGTGGAGCACATCCGTCGCGCAATCGGCGCAGAAGGTGCATTCGAACGAGCAGATCATCGCATCCCGGCTGTCGGGGGCAAGATCACGGTCGCAGCATTCACAATTGGGCCGAAGCTCCAGCGCCATATTGGCCCCCTCACCGTATCGGTTCGTGAACAGTCACAAGCTTGGTGCCATCGGGAAACGTCGCTTCCACCTGCACATCATGGATCATTTCGGCGATGCCTTCCATCACCTGATCGCGGGAAATAACATGCGCGCCGGCTTCCATCAGGTCGGCGACAGCACGGCCATCGCGCGCACCCTCGACCACGAAATCGGTAATCAGCGCAATCGCTTCGGGATAGTTCAGCTTCACGCCGCGCTCCAGCCGGCGGCGCGCCACCATGGCGGCCATGGAAATCAGCAGCTTGTCTTTTTCTCTCGGAGTAAGGTTCATCGTCGTCCCGCAGCTTTCGCATCAGCCCCTTTAACCGGTAGCGTTTCCGGGGCAAAATCCGACTTGTTTGACAGACCCCGGAAGTCGCCGGTAACGGGCAATCCAGAGCTTTACAGATTCCAGACTTTCGGCACTGGCGCGCCGTTTCGCAAGAGCGAAATGATCGGAAAAAGTAATTTTCTGAGCGAGAAACCATCGGCGGCGGAAACGCGCACGACAAGCTTGCCCTGCCATTCGCTGGCACCGCCGCTTTCACCGGCAATAGCCCTGATTTTAGGCAAAAGCGCTTCGGCCAGCGGCCCGATATAAAGAAGCGTCGCAAAGGCCACCTGCCCGGCAAGCACCGCCGGTTTCGCGGTCAGCTCCGCCACTTCGCCCGCAAGCAGCAGCTCTTCGGCATGCACCAGCTTGCCCCCGTGGCGAATGCGCCAGCGATCCCGGAACAGGCCCTGCTGCATCGCCTCGCCCATGGCCTGACGCCCGAGCAGAACGGCTTCGACGGCAATGAATTCGGAGGTTGCGTCGAGATCGGCTTCCAGCCTGCGGGTCAGCGACGCCCGGTCGAAAAGAATGGTTTCCTGCGGCAGCCAGTGCAACCGCGCGCCCGGCCCGGCGGAAACGCGGGCGGTGACGGCAGCGGTTCCGGACGATGCCTTGTAGACCTTCTCGCAGGCCTGCGTTGTCACCACCAGCGAGGTGCCGGCACCGGCAACAGCCTGCCATTCCATTTCGTCTCCGCCGGTCAGGCCGCCGGAGGAGTTGATGAGGATGGCCTCGATTTCGCTGGAAAAAGTATCCGGCAGGCGGATTTTGGCGCAGCCTTCCTGAAACAGCTGGTCCAGCCGGCTGCGCCCTTCGACAGCCTTGGTTACAATGCGTCCTCTGCCACGGGCGCGTTGCTGCCGGACAGGTTCACCGTCTTTGAGACCGGAAGGGCGGATGGCTTGCTGTTCTGGCTGCACGCGGTCTCCGAAACGGTTGCGGAAGCGGACCCGGCCTTGGCGCCGCAATCCTTTTTGACGACGGCGTCCACCACCATCTGTCCTTCCGTGTTGCGGAAGAAATCCCACATTCTTTCCGCCGCATCAACCGTGCGCGTCACTTCGCCTGTGGGCATCTTGCGCTCCACCGCGGGTTCGGCCTTCGGCGTCTGCTCGCCGCCCGGCTTGCGGGTGACGACGGCGCTCGCAGCCAGCACTTCCGCCTTCATGGTGGCGCGCGGCCAGGCATGGTCCCAATCATTGATGACATAGGACTGGATGCGTGCGCCGCCCTTGCAGACATCATAGGAATTGATAGTGAAGCTCTCGCCCGGCCTGGTTTTCGCGCCGCCTTTGCAACCATCCATTTCGGCCCAGCGCTTCAGCGCCGTTTCGCCGCCATATTGCCAGTAGGACTTGCCGCCGCCCTGATAGGGATTGGCCGGATCTTTCAGCCCCGCAAAGGCGATGATCGACATCGGTCGCACCGGTTTGCAGCTTGCCGCATCCGGTCCCCATTTGCCGTCCGTCTCCAGCGGATAACCCGCACGCAGCGACGCAACAAAGCCGGCAGCGGCAAAATCTGTGCTGCCGTTGCAGATGAATTGCGACAGCATGCGCCCGCCGCCGGAATAACCGGAACCGTAAAAGCGCTCCTCATCCACGCAGAACTTGCCCTTCACCATGGCAATCGCATCGCGAATGAAGCTCACCTCATCCAGTCCGCCGGGACGCGTGGTAACCCCCGGAACATTCCAGGCATGGGTGCCGGGCATTTCGCCATTGAGGCTGCCCGCCAGCGCCACCACGACAAGGCCGTCGCGCTCGGCAAGCTTGTCCCAGCCGCTGCGGTTCAGCTGGCCGTGCGGATTGCTATTGGAACCATGGAAATCGAACACGACAGGCAGCGGCTTTTTTCCGTCATAGGCCGATGGAACGAAATAGACGCCCTGGCGTTTCTGACCACTGGAGAGAATGGAAAAATCGTGCCTGCCCTGCTCCATGCCGGGTCCGGAAACCTGACCGCAGGTCGATGCCGACGCTGCGACACCGGCGCTCGCGCACATGGCAAGGCCCAGAACGAGGGTGCGGGCGGAACGGAACAGCCGGGCGGCCCGGCCGGGGGCAAAGTCTGCTTTCATTGACACGCCTTTATGGGCACAATTTCTCCAACGATACGTCGGACGTGCATGGAATGTAAGGGATCAACTGTCGCGGCGTGCGAATAGACTTGTCCTGTGTCTCGCATGCAGCATTTTCGCTGGCAATATCACAGGTTTTTATTCAAAAAAACGCTAAATCACGCATGAAAGCCATGCTCAGGCGCATAGGCTTTCAAAATATTAATCGCCCGTTTGCACGCCGTGATCGGCGCGCATGGCTTTTAGTCTCGAATTATACTGTCAGATGACGCCGCGCTTCGGGCGTATCCAGCGTTTCGGCAAGCCCCTCATGCACGATTTCGCCCCGGTCCATGATGTAGACATAGTCGGCAAGCTCGCGGCAGAAATCCAGATATTGCTCGACCAGCAGGATCGCCATGCCGGTGGAGTCCTTGAGATATTTGATCGCTCGGCCGATATCCTTGATGATCGACGGCTGGATGCCCTCGGTCGGTTCGTCGAGAACCAGAATTTTCGGCCGCGTCACCAGCGCCCGGCCAATGGCAAGCTGCTGCTGCTGCCCGCCGGAGAGATCGCCGCCGCGCCTTCCCAGCATGGATTGCAGCACCGGAAACAGGCTGAAAATATCATCAGGAATAAAACGTTCCTTGCGCGGCAAAGGCGCATAACCGCTTTCAAGGTTCTCCTGCACGCTGAGCAGCGGAAAGATTTCCCGCCCCTGCGGCACGTAACCGACACCACGCTTGGCCCGATGGTAAGGCGCCAGCCCATCCAGCGCCGCCCCTTCAAAGCTGATCGACCCGGCACTGATGGCGTGCTGACCAGTAACGGCGCGCAACAGCGAGCTTTTGCCCACCCCGTTGCGGCCAAGAACACAGGTGATCTTCCCCATCTCGGCCGTGAGCGACACGCCGCGTAGAGCCTGTGCCGCGCCGTAGTGGAGGTTGATGTCGTTGACGTTCAGCATGGTGCTACCTTGTCTGAAAAAGCTTGACAGGAGAGTGTGGCATGGATCCTCGGGTCAAGCCGAGGATGACGTTGAGGGGAGCAGGAGACGCAAAGCGACATTACCGAATACCGATTTCAGCTTGCAATTTCGTCTTACGGGCAGAACGCCATATCGTGAAAATTTTCGTGCAACATTCTCAGGGTAGTTTCCAGACGTAACCCCCACCCACCCGTCATCCTCGGGCTTGACCCGAGGATCCACCCCCGAGAACGCACCATGAGCGGCTTCGTCTACATTGTTGCAAGCGGCAGGCACGGAACGCTTTACATCGGTGTGACGTCCAACCTTGAGCAGCGAATTTATGAACACCGCGAAAAACTGACGAAGGGCTTTACCAGCCTTTACGGGTGCACGAGGCTCGTCTGGTACGAGGAGCATATGAGCATCGGCACCGCCATCCAGCGAGAAAAATCGTTGAAGCGCTGGTATCGCGACTGGAAGATCAAGCTGATTGAGGATTTTAATCCGGAGTGGCGCGATCTTTATGAGGAGTTTGGATGAGCGGGTGGGGATGGATCCTCGGGTCAAGCCCGAGGATGACGGCAGAGAGTGTGGCACTGGCATCGACAAAACCACCGACGTCATCCTCGGGCCTGACCCGAGGATCCACAGCGGCAAGCGCCAAACAACCGAAACAATGAGCCGCCCCATCACCGCCCCAGATAATTCTCGATCACCTTCGGATCGCTGGACACAAAATCGATCGAGCCTTCGGCGAGCACCGAGCCTTCGGCAAGACACGTCACTTTCACACCCAGTTCGCGGATGAAGCCCATGTCGTGCTCCACCACCACAACCGACCGGGTCTTGGCGATTTCCTTCAAGAGCACGGCGGTTTCGGCCGTCTCCGCATCCGTCATGCCGGCCACCGGCTCGTCCACCAAAAGCAGTTTCGGTTCCTGCGCGAGCAGCATGCCGATTTCCAGCCATTGTTTCTGGCCGTGCGACAGGTTGGCGGCAAGATCGCCGCGACGGTGGCTGAGACGCACGGTGGCGAGGATTTCCTCGATGCGCGCCTTGTCCTCCGCTGTCAGCCGGTAGAACAGCGTGGCGAAAACGCCGCGCTTGCGGTTGAGCGCCAGTTCCAGATTGTCCCAGACGGTATGGCTTTCAAACACCGTCGGCTTCTGGAATTTCCGCCCGATGCCGAGCTGGGCGATATCCGCCTCGTCCTTTTTCGTGAGGTCGATGCTGTCCTCAAACAACACTTTGCCGCTATCCGGCCGTGTCTTGCCGGTGATGATATCCATCATCGTCGTTTTGCCCGCACCATTCGGGCCGATGATGGCGCGTAGTTCACCCGGCTCCACCACGAAGGAGAGGGAATTGAGCGCCTTGAACCCGTCGAAGGAAACGGAAACACCATCCAGATAAAGCAGGCTCTTGGTTCTGTTTTCGGAAATCGTGTTCATATCAGCCTCACTCCGCCGCCTGTTGCGCCACAGTTGCGGCGCTGTCATTGCCGGGTTGCCCGGCCGCACTTGCCGCACGCGCGACCCGCTTTTCACGACGCCCGATGAGATAATGCTGCACGGTGCCGACAATGCCCTTCGGGAAGAACAGCGTCACCGCGATGAAGAGACCGCCCAGCGCAAACAGCCAGAATTCGGGAAAAGCACCGGTGAAATAGCTCTTGCCGCCATTGACCAGAACAGCGCCGATGATCGGTCCGATCAGCGTGCCGCGTCCGCCCACCGCCGTCCACACCACCACTTCGATGGAGTTGGCGGGAGAGAATTCGCCGGGATTGATGATGCCCACCTGCGGCACGAACAGCGCACCGGCAATGCCCGCCATCATGGCTGAGACGACGAAGGTGAAAAGCTTGATGTTTTCCACCCGGAAGCCGAGAAAACGCACCCGGCTTTCGGCATCGCGCACGCCCACCAGCACCTTGCCGAATTTGGAATTGACGATGCCGGATGCGATCAGCAGTGAAATCGCCAGCATCACGGCCGTCATGGCAAACAGCACGGCGCGGGTGCCATCCGCCTGCACGGAAAAGCCGAGGATGTCCTTGAAATCGGTGAGGCCATTATTGCCGCCGAAGCCCATGTCGTTGCGGAAGAAGGCGAGCAAAAGCGCGTAGGTCATGGCCTGGGTAATAATCGAGAGATAAACGCCGTTGACGCGCGAGCGGAAGGCGAACCAGCCGAACACGAAGGCGAGCAGCCCCGGCACCACCAGCACCATCAGCGCCGCAAACCAGAACATGTCGAAGCCGTGCCAGAACCACGGCAGTTCCTTCCAGTTCAGGAACACCATGAAGTCAGGCAGCACGGGATGGCCATAGACCCCGCGCGTGCCGATCTGCCGCATCAGATACATGCCCATGGCATAACCGCCGAGCGCGAAGAAGGCGGCGTGGCCGAGCGAGAGAATGCCGCAATAACCCCAGACGAGATCAAGCGCCAGCGCAAGCAGCGCATAGGCCAGATATTTGCCCAGCATCGACATGATGTAGGTGGGGATACGGAATGCGCTATCAGCTGGCAAAAGCAGGTTGGAGGCGGGCACCAGCACGGCAATGGCCAGAATGATGCCGATGGCGATGGAGATGCGGCGATCGAGCGCGCGCAGGAGGAAGCCGGTAATCATGCTTCGATCGCCCTTCCCTTGAGTGCGAAGAGACCGCGCGGCCGCTTCTGGATGAACAGGATGATGAGGACGAGCACGAGGATCTTGCCAAGCACGGCGCCGACCGTCGGCTCAAGGAACTTGTTGAGCACGCCAAGCGACAGGGCACCCACCAGCGTTCCCCAGAGATTGCCGACCCCGCCGAACACCACCACCATGAAACTGTCGATGATGTAGCTCTGGCCGAGATTGGGAGAGACATTGTCGATCTGCGACAGCGCCACGCCGGCAAGGCCGGCAACGCCCGAACCGAGCGCGAAGGTGAATGCATCCACCCAGGGCGTGCGGATGCCCATGGAAGAGGCCATGCGCCGGTTCTGGGTCACGGCGCGCATCTGCAGGCCGAAGGAGGAGCGCTTCAGGAGGACCAGCAAGGCGAAGAATACCGACAGCGAGAAACAGACGATCCACACCCGGTTCCAGGTGAAATTGAGATAACCAACGCTGAAGGAACCGGACATCCAGCCGGGGCTGCCGACTTCCCGGTTGGTCGGGCCGAAGATGGAGCGCACGCCCTGTTGCAGCATGAGCGAGATGCCCCAGGTGGCAAGCAACGTCTCAAGCGGCCGCCCGTAAAGGAAGCGGATGACGCCGCGCTCCATGACGAGGCCAACAAATGCCGTCACCAGAAAGGCGACGGGCAGAGCGATGGCCAGCGACCAGTCGAACAGGCCGGGGAAATGGGTGCGGATCAGCTCCTGCACCATGAAGGTCGAGTAGGCGCCGATCATCACCATTTCGCCATGCGCCATGTTGATGATGCCCATCACGCCGAAGGTGATGGCGAGGCCGATGGCGGCCAGCAGAAGCACGGAACCTAGCGACAGGCCATACCAGATGTTCTGTGCGTAATCCCAGATGGCAAGCGAGCTTTGAATACCTGAAATCGCGCTGTCGATATCGGGTTTCAGGCTTGGATCGACGGAAGGGGACGCCGCCATCAGAATGCCGATCGCGTCACGCCCGCCAAGCTTCTTGATGGTCGCAATCGCGTCCTTCTTCTCACCAAGCGACCGGTCGGAGGAGAGCAGCGAAACGGCTCGCGCCTCCTCCATCCGGGTCCGCACCTCACTGTCGGTTTCCTTGGCGATGGCCGCTTCCAGCAATTCGAGATTTTCCGCGCTCGGCGCTTTAAGAACGGCATCTGCCGCCGAAAGCCGCACGGATTTTTCCGGGCTGAGCAGCGTCAATCCACCGAGTGCTGCGCGAATGACCCGGCGCAGATTGTTGTTGATCTTGATCTTGGAGACAGCGGCCTTCGGCGCTTCACCGACACTTTCCCCCGAAAGCGGATCGAGAAGCGTGAAACTGGACCCGGCGGCCCGCACCATGAACACCAGATTGTCGGCCTTGCGCACGTAAAGCTCGCCCGCAGCGAAAGCCTCCAGCGCCGGCACGACCCGCGCGTCACCCGTGGTGGCGATCTGGCCGATCAGCGTTTCAGCCTGCTTGAAATCCGCCGTGCCGAGCGCATCGATCAACGCCTTCGGATCGCTTTGCGCCATGGATTGCGCAGCGATCCCAAGGGCGAGCCAGAGAAAAACAGCTCCGAGAAAAGATCGGATCGTCATGTCGGTTCCTTAGAGCGTTTCCGGTAAAAGCGCCGTCTGTGGGTGCCGCTACCCCCCTCTGCCCTGCCGGGCATCTCCCCCACAAGGAGGGAGATCGATCTGCGGCAAGGCCTCGCCCATATCAAAGTTTGAGAGTGGAGCGGCGAAATCGCGTCTTGCCGATCTCCCCACCTGTGGGGGAGATGCCCGGCAGGGCAGAGGGGGGCATGCTGGCTCAGTTTTCAACTATCGGAGCCGCCCCTCCTTACGAGGGGGGCGGCAACCAAACCCTATCAGCTACCCTTGCCGCCGCACTTGCCGGTCGCAACGTTGAAGTTGCCGCAGGACATCGGCTTGCGCCAATCCGAGATCAGGTCCTTCGAGTCCGGCAGGTAATCGGACCATTCGTCGCCCACGACCTGCGAGGTCTGCTGCACGATCTGGAACTGGCCGTCGGCCTGGATTTCGCCGATCAGCACCGGCTTGGTGATGTGGTGGTTCGGCATGACGGTGGAATAACCGCCCGAAAGATTCGGCACCGAAACACCGATGATGCTGTCGAGAACCGCGTTCGTATCGGTAGTGCCAGCGGTTTCGACGGCCTTTACCCAGGCGTTGAAACCGATATAGGCAGCTTCCATCGGGTCGTTCGTCACGCGCTTGTCGTTTTTCGTAAACGCATGCCAGGTCTTGATGAATTCGGCGTTGACCTCGGTATCGACGGACTGGAAGTAGTTCCAGGCGGCAAGGTGCCCGACCAGCGGCTGCGTATCGAGACCGGCAAGCTCTTCTTCGCCAACCGAGAAGGCGACGACCGGAATATCCTCGGCCTTGATGCCCTGGTTTGCCAGTTCCTTGTAGAACGGCACGTTGGCGTCGCCGTTGATGGTGGAGACCACGGCGGTCTTCTTGCCGGCCGAGCCGAACTTCTTGATGTCGGACACGATCGTCTGCCAGTCGGACTGGCCGAACGGCGTGTAGTTGATCATGATGTCCTCTTCCTTGACGCCCTTGGACATCAGGTAGGCCTTCAGGATCTTGTTGGTGGTCTGCGGATAGACATAATCCGTACCGGCCAGAACCCAGCGCTCGACGCCTTCGGTCTTGGCAAGGTAATCGACAGCCGGGATGGCCTGCTGGTTGGGTGCTGCACCCGTGTAGATGATGTTGCGGGAGGATTCTTCACCCTCATACTGCACCGGGTAGAACAGCAGGGAATTCAGCTCTTCGAAAACCGGCAATACGGATTTGCGCGACGAAGACGTCCAGCAACCGAAAACGGCGGCAACCTTGTCCTGCGAAATCAGCTGGCGGGCCTTTTCGGCAAACAGCGGCCAGTCGGAGGCCGGATCGACCACAACGGCTTCGAGCTTCTTGCCGAGAACGCCGCCCTTCTTGTTCTGCTCGTCGATGAGCATCAGCATGGCGTCCTTCAGCGTCGTCTCAGAAATCGCCATGGTACCGGAAAGAGAATGCAGCACGCCCACCTTGATCGTATCGTCAGCGGCGAATGCGCCGTGGAAGGCGGTGGTGGACATGATTGCGCCAAGCAGCGCAGCGCTAAGCGTCTTTGTCAGCGTCTTGCGGAATGTCATCGGAAGAACCCCTCTCCTTGTTTAGCCCTCATCGGGCTTCAGCGGCATCGTTGACCGCTGCTGGAAGGGACTATCGATCTCGTGGACGCGAAACCGTATACGTCAATTGACGTAGGCGGGGTGGCGAAAGCTGCAGGGAGCGTTTTGGGGAGGGAAGGTGGTTGTTGAAACACAAAGCGGTTTCACGCCGGACCGTCGCCAGCTATTCGACGTCATCCTCGCCTTTGACGCGAGGATCCATGGCCGCTCCAGATAGTGGATCCTCGGGTCAAGCCCGAGGATGACGCGGAGTGAGCGGATAGCGCTGGAAACACAAACAGAGAAACCGATTATCTGGCAATCGACCGCAGTTTACAAAACCCACATCAAGCGTGCGGTTTGTCGTCCCGGTCTTCGTCGCGGATAGCGTCGTCGTGATACCAGGAGCCGAAGTCGATATGCGGCGCTTTCGCCTGTTCCTCAAGGTCGCTCAGGCCGCTCTTGCGGAACTTGGGAACGCCAGCGCGCCCGCCAACCGGGAATTGGTAGATCGTTGCCGTATCGCGATGAAAGCCAGTTGCCATATCGAACATCTCACTTTGTTTGCATCGAAGCACTTTAGTCCTGAAGCAAACCCCTAAAGACCGGATTCGCTCCATCTGATTAAAAAAAAATCACGTTGCGAAAAATATAGGCATTAAATGGTCGTTCAGCAAGAAAAACCATTCCGGAAGCGCCGGTTTTTGGGGCAAATGCCGATCCGTCGTTCGCAATCGAAAACATTGCACCGCAACAGGGCATTTCAAGTGATGCCACCCGCTATCTGTTAGGAATCACTGACGAAACATTAGGGTTCGCTTTATCTGTTGCAGCGCAACATGAGCTGATGACAGGGATATTGGCCCCGCTGGCCCGATACTCACCTGAAAGATTTTTCGAAGAATTCGTCAAACATCGCCAATCTGGCACGCGGCATGCATCTAAGGGGTCAGCCCTTGAACGCGAATGCGCTTCCGGCGGCGAAAGCCACGGAGGCCTCAAGGCTTCGCATTGTTACCTATGAGAGGTTCGTAATGACTAAGTTCAAACTCGAGTACATCTGGCTGGACGGATACAAGCCGGTCCCTAACCTGCGCGGCAAGACACAGGTCAAGGAATTCGACGAATTCCCGACGCTCGAGCAGCTGCCGCTTTGGGGTTTTGATGGCTCGTCCACCCAGCAGGCCGAAGGCCACTCGTCGGATTGCGTGCTGAAGCCCGTTGCGATCTATCCCGATCCGGCCCGCACCAACGGCGTACTCGTCATGTGCGAAGTCATGATGCCTGACGGCGTCACCCCGCATGCATCGAACAGCCGCGCGACCATCCTCGACGACGAGGACGCATGGTTCGGTTTCGAGCAGGAATATTTCTTCTACCAGGACGGCCGTCCGCTCGGCTTCCCCGAGCAGGGCTACCCGGCTCCACAGGGTCCGTATTACACCGGCGTCGGCTTCAAGAACGTTGGCTCGGTTGCCCGCGAAATCGTTGAAGAGCACCTCGACCTCTGCCTCGAAGCAGGCATCAACCACGAAGGCATCAACGCCGAAGTGGCCAAGGGCCAGTGGGAGTTCCAGGTATTCGGCAAGGGCTCCAAGCGCGCCGCCGACCAGATCTGGATCGCCCGTTACCTGCTGGTACGCCTTTGCGAACAGTACGGCATCGACGTCGAGTTCCATTGCAAGCCGCTCGGCGATACCGACTGGAACGGCTCCGGCATGCATTGCAACTTCTCCACCAAGTTCCTGCGTGAAGTTGGCGGCAAGGAATATTTCGAAGCCCTCATGGCCGCTTTCGCCAAGAACTGGCAGGAGCACATCGACGTTTACGGTCCGGACAACCATCTGCGCCTGACCGGCAAGCACGAAACCGCTCCGTGGAACAAGTTCTCCTACGGTGTTGCCGACCGTGGCGCCTCGATCCGCGTTCCGCATTCCTTCGTCAACAACGGTTACCGTGGTTACCTCGAAGACCGTCGTCCGAACTCGCAGGGCTGCCCCTACCAGATCGCTTCCGTCGTTCTGAAGACGATCGCAGAAGTGCCGCTCGCAAAGTCGGCTGCTGCCTGATAAACCAAGACATGGCGTCGCCCCGAGCCGGGCGACGCCATTTTTATGTCCACCGAACGGCCGGACCGGACAGGCGACCTTTCGCCATCGCCGTGCGCGACATAGACTTTCTTATGCGCAAATTCAGAAATGTTGCGTGGCTTCGAGCAACTGCATCGGATTTTCCGAAAACCGCGACACAGCTTTCGGTCCGATGCTCTAAAGCAAGAAAGTGAGCGATGGGCATTCTCCGCAAATTCTCTCTCGAAAACCGTATCGCCGTCATTACCGGCAGTGGCCGCGGCCTTGGTTTCGAAATCGCCAAGGCCTTTGCCGAGGCTGGCGCCCATGTGTGGCTGACCGGCCGCAATGCCGAGACGCTGGAAGAGGCGGCAGACACCCTTCGTGACGCCGGCGGAAAAGCCGATTACGCGGCCTTCGACATCGCCGATACGGCCGCCGGAAGCGCCCTTGTTCGCCGCATCATGGACGAATTCGGCCATCTCGATATTCTCGTCAACAATGTCGGCGCGCGTGACCGCCGCCCGCTTGCCGAATTCAGCGACGACGATGTGCTGGAACTGATCCGCACCGACCTCACCTCCTCCGTCTCGCTGTCGCGCGATGCCGCGCAAGCCATGAATGCCAATGGTTACGGCCGCATCATCACCATCACCTCCATTCTCGGCCACATCGTCCGGCCGGGTGATGCGATCTACCCCGTCGCCAAACAGGGCCTGACCGGGCTGATGCGCGCCATCGCCGTGGAATATGGCGCGCGCGGCATCACCAGCAACGCCATTGCGCCGGGCATGTTCGCCACGGAAACCAATGCTGCTCTTGCCGAAAACCCTGAGATGGCCGCCTTCGCCAAGATGCGCGTGCCGCTGGAGCGCTGGGGCCGGCCGGATGAAATAGCCGGTGCGGCGCTGTTTCTGGCGAGCGACGCGGCCTCCTTCGTCAACGGCCATGTGCTGACGGTGGATGGCGGCATGTCGGTGCGGCTGTGAGAGACCTCACCCACCCGCGGCCACATTGTTTCGGCAAAACCGGGCCTCTGGCGGCGGGAGGCATGACGGAACACCCGTTGCGGAAAGGGGCTGGATCGTAAGCATGGCCGCACGGCAACGCATCATCCCCGTCAGGCGCGAATATAACCGCTGGGTCGCCAACCAGACGCTGGAAGATTATGCGCTGCGCTTCACCGCCAAAAGCGCCCGGCAGTTTTCGTCCAACCGCATTTCCCACACCGCCATCGGCGCGATTTCGTTTCTGGCGCTGGAAGCCATCGGCGGCGCCATCACGCTGTCCTACGGCACCACCAACGCCTTTTACGCCATCATCGTCGCCGCCATCGCCATGCTCGCCGTCGGCCTGCCGATCAGCCGTTACGCCATCCGCCACGGCGTCGATATCGATCTTCTGACGCGCGGCGCAAGCTTCGGTTACATCGGCTCCACCATCACCTCGCTGATCTATGCCGCCTTCACCTTCATGCTCTTCGCCATCGAGGCGTCGATCATGTCCGGCGCGCTGGAACTGGCGCTCGGCATTCCCCTGTGGATCGGCTACATCATCTCCGCCGTCATGGTCATTCCGCTCGTCACCCATGGCGTGCGCCTCATCAGCCGGTTCCAGATCATCACCCAGCCTTTCTGGATCGTGCTGAACGTCCTACCCTTCATCTTCATCGCCCTGATGGACTGGGAAAAATACGATCTCTGGCGGGCCTTTTCCGGCATTCGTCATGCCTCCGGCCCGCCGGGCACACTTGCGCCCTTCAATCTGGTGGAATTCGGCGCGGCGTCCGCCGTCATTCTCGCGCTGATGTCGCAGATCGGCGAACAGGTGGATTTTCTGCGCTTCCTGCCCGCCGAAGGCCAGAGCCGCCTTCGCCACCGCATCGCGGTGTTTCTGGCCGGGGCCGGCTGGGTTGTCGTCGGCGTGCCGAAGCTGCTGGCCGGTTCCTTCCTCGTGGTCTTGACCTTCAGCTCCGGCGTCTCGGTGGACCGCGCCGCCGATCCGGCCCAGATGTATCTGACCGCTTTCGGTTACATGATCCCCAACGAGACGGCGGCCATGCTACTGATGGTCGCCTTTGTGGTAGTCTCGCAGCTGAAGATCAACGTCATGAACGCCTATGCGGGCTCGCTCGCCTGGTCCAACTTCTTCTCCCGCCTCACCCACAGCCATCCTGGCCGTGTCGTCTGGCTGGTCTTCAATGTGGCGATCGCGCTGCTATTGATGGAACTCGGCATCTACCGCCTGCTGGAAGAAACGCTCGGCATCTTCTCCATCGTCGCCATGGCCTGGCTTTGCACCATCTCCGCCGATCTTTTCATCAACAAGCCGCTCGGCCTTGCCCCGCCCGGCATCGAGTTCAAGCGCGCCCATCTCTACGATATCAATCCGGTCGGCGTCGGCTCCATGGCGCTTTCGGCCACCATCGCGCTGATGGCGCATTTCGGCACCTTCGGCGCGCTCGCCGCCTCGCTTGCGCCCTATCTGACCCTGATCGTCGCCTTCATCGCCTCGCCGCTGATCGCCTGGGGCACGAAGGGCCGGTTCTATCTGGCCCGCAAACCGCGTCAGAAATGGCGCGAACTGAGCGCCATCACCTGCTCGATCTGCGAACACCCGTTTGAACCGGAAGACATGGCATGGTGTCCGGCCTATGCGGCGCCGATCTGTTCGCTCTGCTGCTCGCTGGACAGCCGCTGCCATGACATGTGCAAGCCGAAGGCCAAGCTCAATTATCAGGTCGCAACCGTCGCAAAGACCTTCCTGCCCCGGCAACTGGTGGCAAAGCTCGCCACCCGGCTCGGGCGTTACGGCATGGCGGCGGCCATTGCCGTCACCGCCATCGGCGGCATATTGGCGCTGATCGCCCATCAGGTCGGCACCGCCTCGCCGACAACGGCTGACGTAGTCAACCGCACCATCCTCATCGTGTTTTTCGTCTTCGCCGTCATTGCCGGCATCGTCTGCTGGTTCCTCGTTCTTGCCCATGACAGTCGGGTGGTGGCGGAAGAGGAATCCTCGCGCCAGAACACGTTGCTGCTGAAAGAAATCGCCGCCCACAAGAAGACCGACGCCGCCCTTCAGGACGCCAAGGAAACGGCTGAAGCCGCCAACCGCGCCAAGAGCCGTTACGTCGTCGGCCTCAGCCACGAACTCCGTACGCCGCTCAATGCCGTTTTAGGCTATGCCCAGATCCTCGAGCGTGACGAGACCATTCCCGCGCCGCGGCAATCGGCCATCAAGGTCATCCGCCGTTCCGCCGACCACCTTTCCGGCCTGATCGACGGGCTTCTCGATATTTCCAAAATCGAGGCGGGCCGGCTTCAGGTCTACTCCAACGAGATCAACATTCAGGATTTCCTCGACCAGATCGTCGACATGTTCCGTCCGCAGGCGCAGGCGAAGGGGCTGGAATTCCGGCACGAACGCGCCCATTCGCTGCCTCAATATGTGCGCACGGATGAAAAGCGGCTGCGCCAGATTCTCGTCAACCTGCTCTCCAACGCCATCAAGTTCACCGATGAAGGCAGCGTCACCTTCGATGTCGCCTATCGCAGCCAGGTGGCAAGCTTCACGGTGTCCGATACCGGGCGCGGCATCGCCGAGAAGGACCTCGCCCGCATCTACGAACCCTTCCAGCGTGGCGAAGCCGAAAGCGTGCGTCCCATGCCGGGCCTCGGCCTCGGGCTCACCATTACCCGGCTTTTGACCAACACGCTCGGCGGCGAGATTTCCGTATCCAGCGAAAAGGACAACGGCTCCACCTTCCGCGTCCGTCTCATGCTATCCGCCGTGCATCGGCCAAGCACGGCGCCTGCGCCGGAAAAGACCATCCGCTCCTATTCCGGCCCACGCCGCACCATCGTGGTGGTGGATGACAATGAGGATCACCGCGAGCTGATGCGGCAGGTGCTCTCGCCGCTGGATTTCGTCGTGCTGACCGCCCAGAGCGGACCGGATTGCCTGACGCTGATCGAAGGCGTGAAGCCCGATCTCTTCCTCATCGATATTTCCATGCCCGGCATGACCGGCTGGCAGCTCGTGACGAAATTGCGCGAAGCCGGCCAGACGGCCCCGCTCATCATGCTCTCGGCCAATATCGGTGACGGCACCGTTGCGGGTGCGGGCGAGGACAACCACAACGACGCCATCGCCAAGCCGGTCGATATCCGCCACCTGTGCGACCGGCTTGCCGTGCATCTCGGTCTGAAATGGATTTACGATACGGACCTGCCTCCGGCACCCGTACCTCCGCCGCCGGCGCAGATCGTCCATCCAGGCACGATCCATATCAAGGATTTGCAGCGGCTCGGCGAAATAGGTTACATACGCGGCATAGAAGCTAAACTCGCCGACCTTGCCCGCAACACGGACAACCTGCCCTTCACGCAAGAGCTCGGCACCTATGTGCAGGCCTTCGATCTGGCCGGTTATGCCGATTTTCTCAAGCGATTTTCCGACAATAACAACAGGGGAGACGGCAAGGCATGAGCGGTCACGCAGCGGCTCCGAGAGACATCGTCTTGCTGGTGGATGACAGCCCGGAGGCGCTGGGGTTCCTCACCGATGCGCTGGAACAGTCAGGCTTTTCGGCGCTGATCGCCACCTCCGGTCAGGCCGCACTCAACATTGCCGAGCGTATCACCCCCGATATCATCCTGCTCGACGCCGTCATGCCTGTTATGGACGGTTTCGAAACCTGCCGCCGCCTGAAGGCCAATGCCGCCGTGGCGCAGGTGCCTGTCATCTTCATGACCGGGCTGACGGAGACCGAACATGTGGTGCGGGCGCTGGAATCTGGTGGTGTCGATTATCTGACCAAGCCGATCAATATCGATGAGCTGCGCGCCCGTATCCGCGTGCACCTTACCAATGCCCGCTCGGCGCAGAGCGCCCGCGTGGCGCTCGATGCCGCCGGCCGCCACCTGCTTGCCGTGCGCGCCAATGGCGCCATCCACTGGTCGACACCGCAGGCAACCCGGCTGGTCAATGCCGCCACCGGCCGCGATGACGGGCTGGAGATCGTCGTCAGCCACATCGGCCGCTGGCTCCAGGAACGGGCGACAGTGGACGCGGGGCGCGACACACCGCTGACAATCACGCAGGTCGGGCGCCCTGCCCTGCAACTCTCATTTCTCGGTGCGATGGGTCCGGACGAACATCTCTTCCGCCTGACCGCCGCCAACGAGAAATCGGACGACCATCTGCTGAAAGAACATTTCGCCCTGACGACGCGGGAATCGGAAGTGCTGCTGTGGATCGCCAAAGGTAAATCCAACCGCGATATCGGCGACATTCTCGGCCTTTCCGCCAGAACCGTGAACAAACATCTGGAACAGATCTACGTCAAACTCGGCGTCGAAAACCGCGCTTCCGCGGCCGTCAAGGCCGCGCATATTCTGCATCAGGGCTGACGGCTGCATTTAGTGTGGTAAGGTTCGGCAAACATATATTTTCCGCCTAAGCGCAGAACACCAATTTATTGAGCGAGCGGCTGCCACTTGTTTCTTCTCCCCACCGGGGAGAAAGTGGCCGGAAGGGTCGGATGAGGGGGAAACCTCCTCAGTATTTCACAGGCCTAGCTCCCCTCATCCCGCTGCCGCGACTTTCTCCCCGCGGGGAGAAGAAACAGGCGGCAATGCCGTAACTCCCAACATCACATTCCCACCCCAAGCCCAGTACAGGAGGCTCCCATGGACCGTTTCATCATTTTTTCCGGCTGCTCCGGCGGCGGCAAGTCCACCCTGCTTGCCGAGCTTGCCCGGCGCGGTTTTGCAACCGTCGAGGAACCGGGCCGCCGTATCGTCATCGAGGAGGTCAGCAATGATGGCGCCGCCCTGCCCTGGATCGACATCGAAGCCTTTGCCCGCCGGGCGATCGCCATCGCGCTCGAAGACCGGCAAAAAGCGCCGGCGGAAGGCCTCGTCTTTTTCGACCGTGGTCTGATCGACGCCGCCTCAGCCCTGCACCATGTCAGCGGTGACGGCTTCATCGATACACTACGTCAAACGCACCGCTATAACCGGCTGGTTTTCCTCACCCCACCGTGGCCGGAGATTTACCGGGGCGACAGCGAGCGCAAGCACGGTTTGGATGCGGCGGTTGAGGAATATGAACGCCTGCTGCGTGATTATGCGCGGTTGAACTATGAGACGATTGTGCTGCCGAAAGCCCCGGTTTCGGAGCGCGCCGATATGGTATTGGAGAGGGTGGCGGCGAAAGTGGGCTGAAGGCGTATCTCGAGTGACTTTTGCTTGCCAACACAACCCACACTCGACGTCATCCTCGGGATCGACCCGAGGATCCATTCCTCGCGCGGCGGTGGATCCTCGGGTCAAGCCCGAGGATGACAAAACCATAAAGGTGTCAGCAGGTCACTTGACCCTAAAAAACAAAAAAAGCCCGGCATCGCTGCCGGGCTTCGATAGGCAATTATCCAGTAAGACTCACGTCCCCTGCTGGAAGTAGCTGTACTTGCCGTCCGGGCCCTTCTTCCACTCGTACATGACGTAACCGGGAAGCTTCGGATCGCCCTTCTCGTCGAAGGAGATGTCGCCGAGCGCTGTCGGGAACGTGCCCTTCTTCAGAGCTTCGGCAACCTTTTCCGGCTCCAGGGAAGCGGCGGCCTTTGCGGCACCGGCGATCGCCTGCAGCGCAGCATAGGAGTAGAGCGTGTAAGCTTCCGGGTTGAAGCCCGCAGCCTTGAACTTCTCTACCAGTTCCTTGTTTTCCGGGCGGAGCGTCGGATCAGGGCCGAAGGTGTTCAGCGTGCCTTCGACGGCGTCGCCGGCGATGGAAGCGAGTTCGTTCGAAACGATGCCGTCACCGGAGATGAGCTTTGCCTTCAGGCCCTGATCGGCCGCCTGGCGGATGATCAGACCGGCTTCGGTGTGCAGGCCACCCCAGTAGATAACGGAAACGCCGGCTTCCTTCATCTTGGAGATCAGCGCGGAGAAGTCCTTGTCGCCGACATTGACGCCTTCATACATGGCTTCCGTCAGGCCGGCTGCATTGGCTGCCTTCTTGGTTTCATCGGCAAGGCCCTGACCATAGGGGGTCTTGTCGTGAATGACGGCGATCTTGGCGTCCTTGTAGTGGTCAGCCAGATACTTGCCGGCAATGCCGCCCTGCTGGTCGTCACGACCGCAGGTGCGGAAAGTGTTCCACAGGCCACGCTCGGTGAAAACCGGGTTGGTTGCGGCAGGTGTGATTTCGAGAATGCCGTTTTCGGCATAAACTTCGGAGGCCGGAATGGAAACGCCGGAGTTGAAGTGGCCGATGACGAATTTGACGCCATCCGCAACGAACTTGTTGGCAACCGAGATACCCTGCTTGGGGTCGGATACGTCATCGCCCAGCACGATCTTGATCTGCTCGCCGTTGATGCCGCCGGCAGCATTGATATCCTTCGCAGCCTGTTCAGCACCCTTCTGAAGCTGAGCGCCAAATGCGGCGTTCGGGCCGGTCAGCGGGCCGCCGACAGCGATCACGATATCGGCCCAGGCCGAACCGCTGAAGGCGACCATGGCGGTCAGCGCAACGGCGGAAAGAAGAGACTTCTTCATTATTATACTCCCAGTTCCTTTGGATGGGTTGATTACGAGGACCTGTTCGGTACCCACCTTAACCGAACAGGAAACGTTCCACTCACACGAGTATCGTGCAGCCGAAGAAATCCGGCTGTCAATCTTTCTTTTTATAGGAGAATGCCGACGTACGATCGTAAAGCCAATAGTAGTTATTGACCATCTGGCTTGTCCGGCGCATGCGGAAACCGATGCTGGAAAAAGCCAGAAGAAGAACGACGTCAAACACGTAGTAGAAGCCGTTGATGAACGGCCCGTTGAAAAGCGCGAAATGCAGAAACCGCATCACGAGCCCCAAAGCCAGCGTGTAAATCACCACACGTGGAAAATCGCCCCAGCCATCGGCCACGGATTTACCCGTGCGCCACGCCGTCCAGAAACCAAGAAGAACAACCAGTGCGCGCAGAACATAACGCACGCCGCTATCGGTCTCGAATAAAAGGCCCTGCATCTCTTTCCCCATCAGCGCCGGGATGCAAATGTCCGGCCCTGCCTTGTTTGTCGTCCCGCCGTTTTTCCGGCAGGCATTTTATTGTTTGCGACCGGCAGTTTCCCCTTCGAAAATTGCCGGCCCCGGTTCGTTATCTTGCGCCGCAAAATTTCCGGCGCAAGTAAAATCTTTCAGTGACGGCCGCCTTCGAGATAGGCAGCGCGCACCTGCGGGTCGGCAAGCAATTCCCTGCCCGAACCGCTCATCGTCACCTTGCCGTTGACCATCACATAGGCGCGGTCGGAAAGCTTCAGCGCGGCAAAGGCGTTCTGCTCCACGAGGAAGACGGTCAGTCCCTCTTCCTGGTTGAGCTTCTTGATCGCCTCGAAGATGCCCTTGACGATCAGCGGGGCAAGGCCCAGCGACGGTTCGTCGAGAAGCAGCAGCTTCGGCCGTGCCATCAGCGCGCGGCCGATAGAGAGCATCTGCTGCTCGCCGCCGGAAAGCGTGCCGCCACGCTGGCTCTGGCGTTCCTTGAGCCGCGGGAACATGGTGAAGATCTTCTCGACGTCCTCTTTGAAATATTTGAGGTTGTCGAGATTGGCGCCCATCTGCAGGTTTTCCAGCACCGTCATGCGCGGGAAAATCCGGCGGCCTTCGGGCGACTGGGCAATGCGCTTGCGGGCAATGAGGTGCGTCGGCAGGCGGGTAATGTCCTCGCCGTCGAAAGTCACCTGGCCCACCCGCGCCTGCGGGCTGCCGCAGATGGTCATCATCAGCGTCGACTTGCCGGCGCCATTGGCGCCGATCAGGCTGACGATCTCGCCTTTGTTGACCTCGACATCGACACCGGCCAATGCCCGGATGTTACCGTAATAGGTTTCGACGCCCTGTACTTTGAGAAGCGGTTCACCGGACATCAGGCCGCTCCTCCGTCGAGTTCTTCCGCAATCACGTCTTCCACTTCATCATCCTCGACACCCAGATAGGCGGCGATGACCTTCGGGTCGTTCTTCACATGGTCCGGCGAACCGTCGGAAATCTTCTGACCGTATTCGAGAACCACGACGTGATCGGAGATCTGCATCACCACCGACATGTCGTGCTCGATCAGGAGCAGCGACGTGCCTTCGTCGCGGATACCGCGCAGCAGCGCATTGAGCGCCAGCGATTCCTTCGGATTGAGACCGGCCGCCGGTTCGTCGAGGCACAGGAGTTCCGGCCCCGTGCACATGGCGCGGGCGATTTCCAGACGGCGCTGGGCGCCATAGGGCAGATCGCCGGCCGGGTCATCGGCGCGGTCGGTGAGGTCAGCCTTGTCCAGCCAGTATTTGGCTTTCTCGATCGAACTGCCGACCGCCTTTTTGTAGGCGGGCAGGCCGAGAAGGCCGAGAATGGTGTAGCCCGATGCCTTCATCAGCGCATTGTGCTGCGCCACCAGCAGGTTTTCCAGAACCGTCAGGCCCGAAAACAGGCGGATGTTCTGGAAGGTACGCGCCACCTTGGCCTTCTTGGTGATTTCGAAATCCGGCAGGCGCTCCAGAAGATGCGCCTCGCCATTCTGCCGACGCATGGTGATCATGCCCATCGTCGGCTTGTAGAAGCCGGTGATGCAGTTGAAAACCGTGGTCTTTCCGGCACCGTTCGGGCCGATCAGTGCGGTGATCTCGCCACGCTTCGCCTCGAAGGAGAAGTCGTTGATGGCCATCAGACCGCCGAACCGCATCGAGAGATGTTCGACCTTGAGGATCGTATCGCCAGTTACATTGGGTGTCATGTTCGTCATTCCGGAAGCCATCAACCGTGACCTTCCTTGGTAAAGCTGCCCGAGACGGCCTTGCGTTCTTTAAGGAAGGCCGTGGGTTCACGTGAGCCGACAAAGCCGCGCGGCTTGAACAGCATGACGATGACCATGGCGAGACCGAACAGCAGCATGCGGTAGAGTTCCGGCGTGAAGTCTGGCCCGAAGACATGCTTCAGGAATTCCATCTCGCGCAGAAGCTCCGTACCGCCGACCATGACGAGGGCGGCGATGGCGATGCCGGTCAGCGAACCCATGCCGCCGAGAACGACGATGGCGAGGATGACGGCTGATTCCAGGAAGACGAAGCTTTCCGGCGAGACGAAACCCTGGCGGGCGGCGAAGAACGAACCGGCGAAACCGCCGAACATCGCACCCGTCGCAAAGGCGGTGAGCTTGGTGATGACGGTATCGATGCCGAGCGAACGGCAGGCGATCTCATCCTCACGCAGCGCTTCCCACGCCCGGCCGATCGGCATGCGGCGCAGCTTGATCGTGACGTAAGCCGTGAGCATGCACAGGAACAGGATCACGTAGAACAGGAAGATCTTGTAGTAGGCGGACGACATCGTCAGGCCGAAGGCCTTGGCGAAATTGTTCGACGCGCCGACATCGAAGGACCAGATGCCGAAGACCGAAGCCTTGGCGATGCCCGAAATACCGAAGGTGCCCTTGGTCACATCAGTCCAGTTCAAGAGCACGAGACGGATGATTTCACCGAAGGCAAGCGTGACGATCGCCAGATAGTCGCCGCGAAGTCTGAGCACCGGGAAGCCGAGGATGATGCCCCAGAAGCCCGCAAGGATGCCGGCAACCGGCAGAAGCACCCAGAAGGACAGGCCGAAATGGCTGGATAACAGCGCGTAGGAATAGGCGCCGACCGCGTAGAAGGCCACGTAACCGAGATCGAGCAGACCAGCGAGACCGACGACGATGTTGAGGCCCCAGGCCAGCATCACGTAGATCAGGATCTGGATGCCGAAATTGTCGACGAACTTCAGGGAGCCCTGAAAGCCGAACAGCTGAACGGCAATGACTGGATAGAGCAGCAGCAGAAGCAGCGCCAGCTTCAGGAAGTGCTTGTGGAAAAAGCCCTTTTCCTCGGAAATTTCCAGAATGCCGGTTTTTGCCTTGGCAAGCCGGCGGCGGTCCAGAGACGGCCTGATGAAACCGACCACGAGGAAGCGGCCAATGGCGGCGATGCCGACGAAGATCGACAGAAGCCCCCAGCGGGTGCCCCAGATGAGCTGGTTGTTGATATCCTGATAGGTGACGATGCCGACGTAAAGAATGAACATGCCGAGCGAGACCAGGCCCGCAATGATGCCTTCCTTCACGGCCGTCGCCATCAGGTTCGGGCTGGAAGCGCCGTTTTCGGAAGCGATATGGCTCATGGGATCACACCTTCTCGACTTCCGGACGACCGAGAATACCGGTCGGCTTGAAGATCAGCACGAAAGCCAGGATGCCAAATGCCGCGACGTCCTTGTAGGCGATGGAGAAATAGGCAGACCACAGCGACTCGATGAGGCCGATCAGGAGGCCGCCGAGAACGGCGCCCGGAAGCGAACCGATACCGCCCAGAACGGCTGCGGTGAAGGCCTTGACGCCCGGAACGAAGCCATCATTGAAAGACGCCACGCCGTAATACATCAGATACATCGTACCGGCCACGGCAGCGAGTGCGGCACCCATGATGAAGGTGATCGAGATCGTCTTGTCGACATCAACACCCAGAAGCGCCGCCATCTTGCGGTCCTGTTCGGTGGCGCGCTGCGCCCGGCCGAGCGGGGTCTTGTTGACGATGTACCAGAAAGCGAAAAGCAGCACCGACGTCACCGCCATGATGATGAACTGCTTGAGCGAGACGGTGATGGAGCCGAAATGGTAGCTTTCCGTCACCATGGACGGGATCGGCTTGTTGCGCGGACCCTGCGTCACCTGAATGAAGTTGGACAGCGCGATCGACATGCCGATGGCGGTGATCAGCGGCGCAAGGCGGAACGAGCCTCTGAGCGGGCGGTAGGCCACGCGCTCGATCACCCAGTTCCACAGGCCGGTCATCAGCATGGCGACGACCATCATCAAAAGCAGAAGAAGCGCCACCGGAATGCCGGCAAAAAACGATGTTGCGATCAGAAAAACGATCAGCGCGGCAAAACCGCCAAGCATGAAAATATCGCCGTGGGCGAAGTTGATCATGCCGATGATGCCGTAGACCATCGTATAGCCAATTGCGATGAGGCCGTAGATCGATCCAAGAGTCAGCCCGTTGATGAGCTGCTGGATAAAATACTCCATGTCTTTCCCCTGGGCATGACCTCTAATGAGCCACGCCTCGTTTATGTTAATTATAGGGGGAACCTTTTCGGTAGCTCCCCACCTGCAAAATCCATATCGTGTTCGTTAAAAATGTGAAGTCAAAAACGGGCGATCCTGCACAAAATATGGAATTTCCACACTCACTGCCCTTTTCCCGGTCAGAATAGCCATGATTTTGGCAGGAAGTGCTGAAAAAATGGCGTCCGAATACTTATTTTAGCATTGTCTGACGCATTGTTTGACGGGCGACGGGCAAAAGAGTAGCGAAATTCAGGATCGAAGGATCCACGGCACGAAATGGCAACGGCAAAGAGATGATCGACATATTGACGAAAGCGGCGCTGGACGCCGGGCAGGTGATCATGGCGGTCCATCGCGCCGGGCCGCACGTATCCTACAAGGATGACTGCTCGCCGGTGACCGAGGCCGACCAGCGGGCAGAGACGATCATTCTGCAGGCGCTGGCTGCCCATTTTCCCGAAATTCCGGTCATTGCCGAAGAAGCTGTCTCGAACGGCATCCTGCCGGAGACGGGCAAGGAATTTTTCTGGTCGATCCGCTTGATGGAACCAAGGAATTCATTTCCGGCAAGGACGACTTCACCGTCAACATCGCCCTGATCAGGAACGGCGTTCCGGTTGCAGGCGTGGTTTACGCCCCCTGCCGCGGGCAGGCCTGGACCGGCAAGGACAACAGCGCCGAAAAGCTCGCCATATCAGGCGAAGGCGCGATCCTTGCACGCCACCCCATCCGCGCACGCCAGCGCGGCGCCTCCCCCGTGGCGCTGATCAGCCGCTCGCACTGCACCGCGAAAACCGAAGCCTTCGTGGCCGAACACGGGTTGAAAGACTGTATTTCCGTCGGTTCCTCGCTGAAATTCTGCCTGCTGGCGGAAGGCGCAGCCGATATCTACCCCCGCTTCAGCCGCACCATGATGTGGGATACGGCAGCCGGCGACGCCGTGCTGCGCGCCGCCGGCGGCAGAACGCTGGATTGCGAGGGTCGGCTGCTTGCCTATGAGGTGAGAGGCGACGGTGAAGATGCCCTCGCCAACCCGGATTTCATCGCCGAGGGTGCGATGGCCGCGACGGTGGAAATCGCGACATAAGCCTGCGAGGAGACCGCTAGACCTCCTTCGGTGATCAGGCGTTTTTAGGCGTTCGCTTCGGTGTCTGCGGCTTACCCCCTCTGCCCTGCCGGGCATCTCCCCCACAGGTGGGGAGATCGACTCGTGGCAAGGTCTCGCAGATCTCGATGTTTGAGAATGAAGCGACGGTAAAGCCGCTTGCCGATCTCCACCCTTGTGGGGGAGATGCCCGGCAGGGCAGAGGGGGTGAAGCCGCATACGCCGAGCCCCAAAATCAGTTCCTCCATATCGATCATACCGGCGTTGAACCGGTATCTCGGAAAATAATCTCTTCCCCGCGCATCCCCGTCCTGTCCCGCCGCATCACAATCGACGGCAACGACACACCGAGCGCGGAAGAGACATCATGACGGAACAGACGGCGAGACTTCGGCTTCCCTATATCCTGCCCTCGCAGGCGCAGAAACACGTCACCCACAATGAGGCGCTGCAACGGCTGGATGCGATCGTCCAGCTGGTCATCAAGGACGTGGTCGCCGCACCGCCCGACAATGCGCCGGAGGGAGACTGCTTCCTGTTGTCCGTGGATGCCGCTGGTGACTGGGCCGGCAAGGGCGGAAAGCTCGCTTTCCGCCAGGATGGCGCTTGGCTCTCGATAGTGCCGCAACCCGGCTGGACGGCATGGTTTGCCGCGGAGGGAAAACATCGTGTCCTGCGCGATGGCGCATGGCGGGACATGCAGTTGCCTGCCACAGGCACGCTTGAAAGGCTCGGCATCGGTACGGAGGCTGACGCCACCAACCGCCTGGCGCTTGCCGCCCCCGCCAGCCTCTTTACTCACACAGAGGAGGACGGCAGCCACCGCATGACGGTCAACAAGGCGGCGAAGGCCGACACCGCCTCGCTGCTGTTCCAGTCCGGCTGGAGTGGCCGGGCGGAAATGGGCCTTGCCGGCAATGACGGCTTTTCCATCAAGACCAGCGCTGACGGCACCTCCTGGCACACGGCGCTTTTGTGCAGCGGCGACGGCAGGGTTACGATGCCGAACCGGCCCGTGGTTCTCGCAGGCCTGCCGGCGGGCACGACAAGGCCAGCTAGTGGTTCAGCGGCGGGTTTCTCCCTGCTCTTCATCGATGAGGGCGGCTTTGTTCTCGGCGACGCGGTTGGCACCGGCGGCGGAAGGGAACTCGTCGTTCCCGTGAAAGGCCTCTATCTGGCCATCCTGTCGCTGGCCGTGGTGTCCTCCTCCGGCCACCGGGTATCGCTGTCAGTCAACGGTGCGGTGGGCGGCCAGAGCGTGGCCGGCAACGCCTCCAATGCCGGTACCTCGCAGTCGGCTACCTTTATCCTCCTCCTCGATACCGGCGACCGCCTGCGGCTGCAGCATGAAGGAACGGCGGAATTCACCCAGGGCAGCGGGAAAACGTGCCTTTCGCTTGCGGCGCTGTGAGGAAAACAACCGATGGACGATAAAAAATGCGATTTTTGGAAAAATTTTTTCCCGGCAAAATAAGGCGACTCGAACAAATCGGGCGAAACCGTTCAAATTCTTAATAAATTGTCACGAGCTGCTTAGTCAATTTTTAAAGGTACCGGGCTAGAATTCCCGTCATATGGTCTTGAGTTTGTATAGAGTGTCCAATGACCGAAATGATACGCCCACGAGTTAAATATGTCATCGGCCCCGATGGCAGCCCACTGACGATTGCGGATCTTCCGCCTTCAAATACCCGTCGCTGGGTTATTCGCCGAAAGGCAGAGGTCGTCGCCGCTGTGCGCGGTGGACTGCTGAGCCTTGAGGAAGCCTGCGAGCGTTATACGCTCACCGTCGAAGAATTCCTGTCCTGGCAGTCTTCGATCACCGATCATGGCCTTGCCGGCCTGCGCACCACGCGCATTCAGCAATATCGCCACTGATATTGCGCTCGCGCGGTAACGCGCCACAGCCGAATTCTTAAAACGCCCCGCCGGAACATCGACGGGGCTTTTGGATTGATTTCGGATTTCTCCCCGCAGAAAATATCCATCCTTCGGCAAACCATTGTCGCCGGTTTGTGTCCACTGCGTTCGCTCTCCCGCTGTTTCAATTCGGGCGCGAGCCGTTACAGTGGAGACAACGAACGCAACATGGAGGCAAAAACGATGGACATCCTCAGCAGCGAAACCGGATCGCACGGCGAATATTCGGCAACCGTCGACGGCCATAAGGCGGAGATGACCTATTCCCGCACCTCCCCGTCCCTGATCATCATCGACCATACCGGCGTGCCCGATGCCCTGCGCGGCAAGGGTGTGGGCCAAGCGCTTGCGGCCCATGCGATCGACGAGGCCCGCAAGGGTGGCTGGAAAATCATCCCGCTCTGCCCGTTCTTCAAGGCCCAGACGCTGCGCCACCCCGAATGGGCGGATGTCATTCAGTAAGCGGGCGTAACATCCGCAGCCCGTCACCCCGGACTTAATCCGGGGTCCAGCGCGATCAAGTCTTTGATCGCAAAAGAGTCTCTCCACGGCGCAGACGCGCCATGGCTGGATGCCGGATCAAGTCCGGCATGACGGCGGAAAGTTTTTCGGACTTTACCGGCAGTTACGCCGCCTTCAACGGCGGTGTTCCCGCATGCATGCTCCTGCGGACCTCCTCGCGGAATTCGCGTGTGTCCTTGGCGCCGTGCACGGCCACGGCATGTTGCACGGCCGCTTCCAGAAGCTCCTCCTGCGAATCCGCGGAGATGGCGATCGTGCATTTGCTGTCGCTCGGGAATTCGCGGCAATCGATATATTGGCGGGCCATTTGTTTTCCTCCCCGCTTTTGGCCACCCGCGTCCGCGCGGGACGCGCGTGGGACAAGCCTCCGGCTCATGGTCGGAACCCCGGTAAATTACGCCTTTCCCCGACCTCCGACAATTAAAAAGGCCACGGATAACTGAAAACCCGGATGCCCCCGGCCCTTGTCGCCCCGCAGGAAATCCTCCCCGGAAAGGGTTCGCGGCCTGCCAAAGCAAAAAGGCCGCCACAAGGGCGGCCTTTCAAAAAAATGCATAGCGTCCCGTCATTGAAAGACGCCTCCTGATCCACCGGCAGCCGTCAATGAGGACGATCATTCGTCTGATCTTGCGCCTTGTTCAGGCGCGGGCGCGGATCGCTCCGTCGCGGTTTTCCAGTGCCGCCGCCTTTTCATATTCGGCCTGCACCTCTTCCAGAGAAGCTTCAGCAGCCTCCTGTTGGGTCTTCAGCTCCCTTATCGAAACCTGAAGATTGTCCGCCCGCTGACGTGCGGCCTTGGCGAAGGTCGGATAAGCAAAATGCGTCGGATCGGTGATCCCCGACTTGCTTTCCTCCAGCGATATCTGATGCACCAGTTCCTTAGCCATCCGTTCAAACTCGGACATCATCTGCTGCAACTGCTGCAATTGCCGGCGTTTTTCGTTGACCTGAAACTCTTTCAGGCGAACCAGGCTGTCACGCGACTTCATACGCAATACTCCATGGATAGCGAGACCCGGATCAAAAAGGCACTATGCCCCCTTAATCGGCCCGTTTAACCCGCCCGTTCAACCGGCCGGGTTAACCCGTTGTGCCGGAATGATTCCCAAAAGTTACCTGACGTTAATAAAAAAACGCCGTCGTTAACCTTTCGTTTACGGGCATCGTTAATGATAAACACGATCATTTAAGGGTCGGTAAATGCCAGGTCCAAAAAAACGGACCCGACGATGTAAGAGTCGATTGAATCACTTAGCGGGATTTCCTCACGCTGAGCTTCAATTTTGGCGATGGTGGATTCACGTGCAAAAACAGCGAAATGCCTACTTTGCTTAATAAATTCGATACACCTTGCCAAAGGCAATTAGAATTTGTTAACCATTTGGTGGCAGCCTGCAAATCAGGCAACGTCTGGATCCGCATCGCGCGAGGCAATGATTTACCAATCTGCGGGCGGCAAAGGGGATAATTATGCGGGTTCTACTTATTGAAGACGACAGCGCGACAGCGCAGAGCATCGAACTGATGCTCAAGTCGGAAAGTTTTAACGTCTACACGACCGACCTCGGCGAGGAAGGCGTGGACCTCGGTAAGCTCTACGATTACGACATTATTCTTCTCGACCTCAACCTGCCCGACATGTCGGGTTACGAGGTCTTGAGAACCTTGCGCCTTTCCAAGGTCAAGACACCGATCCTCATCCTCTCCGGCATGGCCGGCATCGAGGACAAGGTTCGCGGCCTGGGCTTCGGCGCAGACGACTACATGACGAAGCCGTTCCACAAGGACGAGCTTGTTGCCCGCATTCACGCAATTGTCCGCCGTTCCAAGGGCCATGCGCAATCGGTCATCTCCACCGGCGAGTTGATCGTCAATCTCGATGCCAAGACGGTTGAAGTGGGTGGCCAGCGCGTTCACCTGACCGGCAAGGAATATCAGATGCTTGAGCTGCTTTCGCTGCGCAAGGGCACGACGCTGACCAAGGAAATGTTTCTGAACCACCTCTACGGCGGCATGGACGAACCGGAACTGAAGATCATCGACGTTTTCATCTGCAAGCTGCGCAAGAAGCTCGCAAATGCCGCCGGCGGTGCAAACTACATCGAAACCGTCTGGGGCCGCGGCTATGTTCTGCGCGAGCCTGACGGAGCCACGGA
The DNA here is from genome assembly GCF_030757975.1 of Rhizobium sp. AN73. NCBI lineage: Bacteria > Pseudomonadati > Pseudomonadota > Alphaproteobacteria > Hyphomicrobiales > Rhizobiaceae > Rhizobium > Rhizobium sp. AN73. Next base: position 153,743 of record NZ_JARWME010000002.1, on the reverse strand, counting down.
ATTTCTCGAAACCGCCTGATCCCTTTCAGGGTATGGCAGTTTTTAAAAGACCCGCTGGTGACAGCGGGTTTTTTGTTGCGATTTCATGATTGGATAGCGCCATGGACCATTCTATCCCCACCCTCAGGACCGAACGCCTGATTCTGCGCCCGCAGACCATGGCGGATTTCCCCGCTTATCGGGATTTCATGGTGTCATCCCGCTCCATCGGCGTCGGCGGACCTTACGACCTGCCCTCAACCTGGGGCGTTTTTTGTCACGATCTGGCCAACTGGCACTTTTTCGGCCACGGCGCGCTAATGATCGAACGTGGTGAAACCGGGCAATGCATCGGCCAGGTCGGCATCAATCACGGACCGCTGTTTCCCGAAAAAGAACTGGGCTGGCTGCTTTACGACGGCCATGAAGGACGCGGATATGCTGCGGAAGCCGCCGCTGCACTGCGCGACTGGGCGTTTGAGACCCTGAAATTGCAAACGCTGGTCAGCTATGTCTCACCGCGCAACAGTAAATCCGCAGCGGTTGCGCAGCGCCTCGGCGGCATTCTCGACCCGTCGGCGCCACGCTCCGACCCCGAAGACCTTGCCTATCGGTATTTTCAGCGCAAAGCGGCTTGAAAAATCAGGACGTCGCGCAACGGTTCAGCGAGACGTCCTGAACATCCGTCTTAATGCATTTCCACTTTCAGAAAGCCGATAATCGCCTCTGCGATTTGCCGGTGGATAGCGGCGCGGTCCCTGCCGCCGCCGTCTCGGCAGACAAAACCTTCGCCCGGCGAAAGCTCCTCGACGATTTTTTCGCCGTTCGGCTTGCATATCTGCATGAAGCTGAAGTGGCTGGCATCCGGTATTTCCCGATAAACCGTCGTCGCCTTTGGCAGATGCCGGGCAATATACTCCGAATCAGCCTTGATGGCGGCAATCTCGGTCGTTTCCACACCGGCGGCCAGAACCAGAACCGGTACATCGATACGTTGCAGCGTTTCCGGCAGAAAACCGGCAGCCGGCCCAGCGTCGAGCGCGATTACCGCACGGATGCGAGCGTCCCGCAAATCCATCGAAAGGCGCGGATCGGCCTTGCCGTCGTTAACTATCCCGACCTTGGCCAGCAACCGTGGCGCCTTGCATTGCGGCGGAGCTTTCTCCGCATTGCAGTCCTTTAGAGCGAGATCGGCGCTATAGCGGGCACCAGTCAGCTCCATCGCGGTCCAGCCTCCCAGAGAATGGCCGATGACCGCAATACGCGCCCTGTCGATCTTGCCGGCGAGCTGGTCATTGTCGAGCAGCGCCGTCAGTGTCCTGCTGATGTCGCGCGGACGTTCCCACAATGGCACGATCTCCGTCGCATTCTCTTCGGTGAAAGATCTCGCCCGCATGATCCGGCGCGGCCACGACATAACCCTGCTGAACAAGCTCACCGGCAATCCAGTTCAGATTACGCCAGCTACCGCCAAATCCGTGCGACAGCAGCACCAGAGGGCGGGAGCCGGCGAGAAAAGACGCTGCGGGTTGAACCTCGAGACCATAAAAGGCCGCGTTTTCACCCACCATCTCGCTTTTTCCAGACGCTGCGGACGGATACCACAATGATACGTTCAGCGGCCGCGCACCCGCATCATCGGGCAATTCAAGCTGCTTGAAACCGATGGCATTTTCCGCCATCGCGGACGCCGCGGTAGAGAGAATGATGATTGCCGCCAGAAGAAAATAGCGCATGTGAAGCTCCAGGGTTGGATATGGGACCAACTCTGGGTTCAAACAGCCACCGCCAGAGACCTCAAACAGGTTTCAGGTCGTCCTGAAACGCGATCAAGACGGCACGGCGGGGATGCGCGGCGCTAGGCCCCCGCCATCCGCTCAAAAAGCCGGATGGGACTGTCCCGAAATGTCGCCTCGCGAAACGGGCGAAAGCCGAAACGGGCTGCGATGGCAAGCGAGGGGATATTGAGCGGATCGATCATGCAGACGGTCCGCTGCGAAATCCCGGTGCCATCGAACCACTTTTTTGCCGCCTCCACCGCCTCGGTCGCGACGCCCTTGCCGTTCAGATCCGCATCGATTTTCCACATCGCCTCGGGTACGCCATCGAAGTCGGCCCCGTTTCCACGGCGCATATGGGCGAACCCCACCTCGCCCACGATACGTCCGGAGCTTGTCTCCTCCACGACGAAGGGACCGAAACCGAAGACAGACCAATGGCCGATAAAGCGCAAAAGGCGGGCGAAAGCGAGTTCCGGGTCCAGCGGCGTAATCGATGTGACCCCTTCGATGGGCCGGACACCCGCGCTCCAGAACGCGCAATAAAGCGCTTCATCCGCGATGGTGTGCGGCCGCAAGACGAGGCGCGCGGTTTTCAGACGTATCATGAACCTCTTCCTCAAAGCAAAAAAGGCCGGCGCGTCGGTAGACGCGGACCCAGCCCTTTCACAAAATCATCTTTGCAATTTAACGATCACTCGGCGACCGTTTTTGCGGTAAACACGATGCGATCGTCATGCACCTTGTATTCCACCGCCATATTGGCCTCCTCTGCCAGGAGCAGCGTGTAATAGGGCTGCACGGAATGGGCGTCGACCGCCTCTTCCAGCCTGCCTTCGTAAATCTCGGCGAATTTGGCCGGAATACGCATCATCTTCCCTTTAACGGTGATTTCGAACCTCGCATCACCCTCCGGGTCTTCCAGCACCACATCCACATTACCGCCGCGCGGGATCGCGCTGTAGGAAACGAGAAAGAGGTTGAGCAAAAGTTTGACACGATTTTTCGCGACGATGGCGCGTGGGCCGTTCCAGCTCACTTCGGCCTTCTTTTCGGCGGCGGCGAAATCCTTGGCGGCTTTTTCAGCCTCGCCGGTATCGATGGAAGCGCCGGCGGAGCCGGAGGCGCCGAAAGCAAGCCGGGCGAACTTCAGCCGCACGGATGCGTTAAGAGCGGACGTGCGGATGAGATCCAGCGCATCGTCATCGGTGCCGCCCTCGTCCAGCAATTCGAGGCCGTTATTGATGGCGCCGACAGGAGAGATCACGTCATGGCACACACGACTGCACAGAAGAGCTGCCAGATCGGGACCGGACAGCGTGATATTGAGTTTGCTCGTCATAAAATTCTCTCCTGCGCAAGGGAGGCGCGGACGGTGTGGAAATTGTTAAGCCATAATGACACCATATTTGGTAAACCGATTGTTAATAGGATGGTTTCAAAATGCCAAATGCCTTAACAGGCCACCCTGGAGCGCCCTGCGTCCGTTCGGACGGATAAAGGATGCTCTGGAACTTTGAATCTGCGCATCGGTCCTGCCGAAAATCGATTCGGATTTTCGGGCTGATGCACCAACGAACAGACGGACGGACATGACGATGCGCCTTACGAAAACCCGCACCATTGCACGCCTCGGACTGGGAAAGATTTTTGCGCTCCTTGCCAGCCTCTTGATGTGGGCCGCACCGGCCTCGGCCCAGAACAGCGATCAATATTCTTTCCAGGAAGTCGTGGATGCAGGCCACGGATTCTTCGGTGAAACCACCGGCGGCCTCGCCAAGGTGGTGGAGCGCGCCTTCCAGCAATACGGTCTTCCGAACGGTTATATTCTGGGGCAGGAAGGCTCCGGCGCTTTCGTTGCGGGCCTCACCTATGGCGAAGGCACGCTTTACACCAAGAATGCCGGCCAGCATCCGGTCTTCTGGCAGGGCCCGTCGCTCGGCCTCGATTATGGCGGCCAGGGCACCCGCGCCATGATGCTGGTCTACAACCTGCCGTCGGTCGATGCGCTTTATCGCCGTTACGGCGGCGTCAGCGGTTCCGCCTTCATCGTCGCCGGCGTCGGCATGACCTATCTCAAGAGCAGCGATGTCACGCTGGCACCCATCCGCACCGGCATCGGCGCGCGCCTCGGCATCAATGTCGGTTATCTGAAGCTCACCCAGCAGCCGACCTGGAACCCCTTCTGATTCGCGAATACGGGGAGGCACCCTTTAGCGCCCTCCCCCGCAATTGCCTTGGTGACACCCCTCCCAACGGTTGCAATAATAGCGTAACGTGCTTTCGCGCCCCTCTTTCCGAATGCGCGCGTATCTGAGTTTCGGAGACTGTCTCGCGTGATTGAATATGCCATTCTTTTCGGATTGGGTTTTCTCACCGCAACCCTGCTGGCCCTGCTGATCGCGCCCGCGATCCATCGCCGCATCGTTGCCTATACGGAAAACCGTCTGCGCGCGACAATGCCCATCAGCCCGCAGGAAGTCCGCGCCCAGAAGGACATGGCGCGCGCCCTTTATGCCGCCGAAAACGCCAAGGTCCGCCAGGAACTGGATACCGAACGGGAAAAAAACACCTCGCTTCGCCTCGCCAACGAGGCCACTTCCAGCGATGCCTATCGCCTCGGCGAACAGAACCGCAGCCTTTTGCTGAAAATCGAGGAGCTGACGCTGGAGATCGGCGAATTGCGCGCCGCGCTCGATACCAGCCAGGAACGTGGCAGCACGATACAGGCAAATCTTCTGGAGCAGGAGAAAGCCGCAAACGAGCGCGCCGCCCAGATGTCGGAAATCACCGCCCGCCTCACCAATCTGACGCGCGAACTGGATGATCTCGAAAATCCTCGCCGCCACCCGCGATCTGGAGGCCGAGCAGGCAAAACAGACTGCCTCGCGTTTCCGCAAGGAGGGCGAGACCGTAACCCGCGAATTGCAGGATGTGGCGGCCCGCAACAAGGAAGCCATGACGGCGGTTGCCCGCGAAAGCCGCAAGGTCACCCGGCTGGAAGAACAGCTCGGCAATGCCATGGCGAAAAATGCCGATCTCGACACCATGCTGACGCTGCGCAATCAGGAGGTCGCCCGCCTGAAAGAACAGCTTGCCGCAACCGGCGGCCGTGCCAACGACATGATCATCCGCCTGCCGAACCCCGCCGTGCCGGTGGAGAAAACCGCAAGCCAGCCGCAACAGGCCGTATCCGTGCCTGAAATCGCACCCGTCGTTGCGGCAGACACTCCACAGGTGGAAACTGCCGAGGCAGCCCCGGCCTCCCCGGTTGCGGAGCAACCGACGGCCCTGCCGCCGGAGGGTCTGGAGCAGGAAATCGAAGATATCCGCAATCAGGGAACGGCACTCACCGAACGCCTGCTGAATGTGCGCGGCACCGGCAACGACGAACCGATCCGCCGCGAAATCGCCCGCATCGCCGCCCAGATGATTGCGCTCACGGCTGTGCAGGAAGGCGACAAATCGCCTATCCCGGGGTTGCTTGCTAAGGCCGCGGCTGCATCCGGTCGGGAAAGCCTGGCGGCGCAGGCGAGTGCGCTGGTGGAGAAGCGGAAGGGTTGATACCTCTACGCCTTTGCGTATGCGGCTTCACCCCCTCTGCCCTGCCGGGCATCTCCCCCACAAGGAGGGAGATTAGCAAGAAGCGCTACCGCCACTTTATTCTCAAATGTCGAGATGGCCGAGACCTCGCCTCAGGTCGATCTCCCTCCTTGTGGGGAGATGCCCGGCAGGGCAGAGGGGGGGGTAAGCGGCATTCGCTAAGGGTAAGCCTCATCCGCAGATCTGTAAGACCTAAACCCGCCCGATCGCCCCCGCCATCTGATAAAGCGCCAACCCGGAAGCCGTCCCCGCATTCAAACTGTCCAGCTGCGGCGATTGCGCGATCCGCGCCGTATGAAAACGCGACAGCACCGATTGCGGCAGCCCCTCGCCTTCCGTGCCGATGACCAGCGCCATGCGTTCGGAACGGGGAATGTCGCGATCTCGGTCTTTCCATTGGGCGAAAGGCTCCAGATGGCAAAACCGGCGGCAGCGAGCCGCTCCAGCATTTCCACCGCACTACCACCGCGATGATAGGGCACCGACAGGACCGAACCGACGGAAACGCGCAACGCCTTGCGATAGAGCGGATCGCAGCAGGTCTCGTCCAGAAACACCGCATCGGCATAAAAGGCCGCGGCGTTGCGGAACATGGCGCCCAGATTATCGTGGTTGGAAATGCCGCAACCCACCAGCACCAGCGACGAGGCCGGAAGCGTGTCCGTCAGCCCGTCCAGCCTATTATCGTGAACCCGGCGGCCGAGCGCCAGAATGCCGCGATGCAGATGAAAACCGACGATACCGTCCAGCACCGGCGCTTCCGCCACATAGACCGGCACATCCGGCGGGAAATCCGCAAGGATATCCGCAACGCCGGAAAGCCGGTTCTTGAGGATGAGAATGCTTTCAGCCGCAAAGGCGCCGCCCGCTTTGTGGGCGGCGGCCAGCATGCGCAGCACGACAGTACCTTCCGCAATGAAGCGGCCCTGCCGGCCGGTGAGGTCACGCTCACGGATGTCGCGAAAGGCGGCGATGCGCGGATCGGCCGGGTCTTCGACCGGGATTAGTCCCCGGCCGTCAAGGAGCGCAGGTGCGCCCGCCGGATCGATACCCTCACTGGGCATCGACCGTCACATCGGCCAGAAACCGGCCGGCCGCGACGTTGAAGACCAGCGCCTTGCGGGTGCCGTTGGCAAGCTTGCCGTAAAACAGCATGTCGCCGGCGGAGTAGCTGACATTTTCGATCACGAAGCCCTGCGGCAGGCTGGCGGTGACGGCCAGCGGTCCATTGCCGGTGGGAACGGCCAGATTTGCCGGTGCGCTCTGCGTCACAACGGTTTTCGATGGCCCTACCGCCTTGTAGACAACCGCGCCGAAGACAGCCATAAGGCTGATGAACATCACGGATCCCGATACGATCTGCAAACGGATCATCTTGCGGCGAACTTTATCCATGGCCGGATCAAGCGGCTTGTCTTCCTGTTCGTCTTGCTCGATCTGCGTCATCGGGTTCCCTGAAATGCTGATTGATCGGAAAAATAAGAATGAACGACCCCTTTAAACAAGGCGGAGACGCAAGGAAAGTCCTGATTGCCGGCGAAGACGCCGAAGGCCGCCTCGATTCCTGGCTGGCGGGCGAAGTTGGCGGCGATCTGTCCCGCAGCCGCCTGAAGGCCCTGATCGAGCAGGGCGCGGTTTTCGTCAACGGCACACCGGTAACCGAACCGAAAAAGAAGGTGCACCCGCAGGACCGCATCGAGATCGTGATGCCGGAGCCGGAAGACCCCGAACCCAAGGGCGAGGATATTCCGCTCGACGTGGAATATGAGGACGAGGACCTGATCGTGCTCATCAAGCCCGCCGGTCTCGTCGTGCATCCGGGTGCCGGCAACTGGACGGGAACGCTGGTCAACGCCCTCATCTATCATTGCGGCGACAGCCTTTCCGGCATTGGCGGCGTGAAACGCCCCGGCATCGTGCACCGGCTGGACAAGGAAACCTCCGGTGTCATGGTCGTGGCGAAAAACGACAATGCCCACCGCCATCTCGCCGCGCAATTTGCCGACCACGGCCGCACCGGCCCGCTGGAACGCGCCTACAAGGCTCTCGTCTGGGGCCGCCCGCGTACGCTGCGCGGCACCATCGACGCCGCACTTGGCCGTGGTGCCGATCGCACCAAACGCGCCGTCAAGCATGAGGACAGGGACGACGCCCGCGAGGCGATCACCCATTACGAGGTGATGGAGCGCTTCCATGAAAGGCCTGACGCATCCTGCCTCGCCTCGATGGTGGAGTGCCGTCTGGAAACCGGCCGCACCCACCAGATCCGCGTGCACATGGCCCATATCGGCCACCCGTTGATCGGCGATCCCGAATATGGCGCGGCGTTCCGCACCAAGGCGAACCTGCTGGAAGAGCCGGCGAGATCCACCGTCAACCGCTTTCCGCGGCAGGCGCTGCATGCCTATCTTCTGGCCTTCGAACACCCCCGCACCGGCGAAGTGATGGAGTTCGAAACCGACATGCCTGAAGACATGGAAGAGCTGATCACCGCCCTGCGTACCTGAAAACGCTGCACGACGCGGCCAAAAAAACCGCGCCGTCTATCTCGCCGGAAGCCCCGGATAATAAAAAAAGATTAGCGGATAGCGATATTCCGCAGATGGTCCTTTTTGTAGACCGCCCCAATTCCGCTTCAATCATCGCACCTCCTCGACGCCCGGAAAGCTTGAAATCGTCACCGCGAATGCCGTGGTCGTACATCGGGCTTGCCGAATGACAGACGCTGCAAGGAACGCCGTTCGACCCGCATACCCCGAACGGAACCGGCATGATGACGGGATCTATCGCGCATGAACACCGATGAACGCCGGTTTATATTTCAGGATTTACGCAGCGTCGAAGGTTACATCGACCCACCCGACGCGCTCGTCTTCAAGGCGCTACTGCAGGCGCAGACAAAAGACGGCCTGGAAGGCGGCATGGCGGAGATCGGTGTCTATTATGGCCGCTCCTATTTTCTGCTGCGCAAATTCGCGCAGCCGCAGGAGAAGGTGCTGGGCGTCGACCTGTTCGAACTCGACCCGCCCTTGGATGGAAGCCTCGACCAATATGACCGCCTGATGGAAAACGGCAGGCGGCTGGGTTTCGAGATGGACAGGGACCTGATCATCAAGGGCGACAGCACCCGGCTCGCTGCTGCCGATATCACCTGCCGGACCGGCCCCGTGCGGTTCTTCAGCATCGATGGCGGCCACCACCTGCATCATGTTCTGGCCGATGCGAAACTGGCGCTGGAGGTGATCGCCCCGCACGGCGTCATCGTCTTCGACGACACTTTCAACCCCGCATGGCCGGAAGTAACGGTGGGTGTCGCCGATTTCCTGCGCACGCATGGCCACAGCCTCGTCTGCTTCGCCATGACCAAATACAAGACCTATGTCTGCCGCCGCGAATTTCACGCCCTCTATGCGGGCGCGATCGCCGCCGGGGACGAGTTGCAGGCACTCGATCATGTCGAAACGCAGTTTCTCGGCTCCAGCGTTGTCCGCCTGCACAACCCCACCCGCAGGCGGGTCATGTATGAGCTGATGGTGCGCTCGGGCCTTGGCGGTTTTTCGGAACGAATCTACCGTTCGAAAGTTAAACAGGTCAAAGAAAGTGTCGCCGGGACATAACGCATGTGTGAACACTGCGTTCGCTTGAAACGCGGCGGGTGCATACATATTTGTTACATGGGTTCGTGCGGGGTCGGTAACGACCCGCCACTAGCGGTGTGCCTTGGGCGAGTAATCGCCAATCCAAAAAGGGTGCCGTTCCAGACCATAGATAAGGGGGTGCTTTATGGCCCGCAATAGTTTGCCTACGATTACCGCCGGCGAAGCCGGTCTCAATAGATATCTCGACGAAATCCGCAAATTCCCGATGCTGGAGCCGCAGGAAGAGTACATGCTTGGCAAGCGTTACGCCGAGCATGGCGACCGCGACGCCGCCCATAAGCTCGTCACCAGCCATCTGCGTCTCGTTGCCAAGATCGCCATGGGTTACCGCGGTTACGGCCTGCCGATCGGCGAAGTCGTTTCCGAAGGCAATGTCGGTCTGATGCAGGCGGTCAAGAAGTTCGATCCCGAACGCGGTTTCCGTCTTGCCACCTACGCCATGTGGTGGATCAAGGCCTCGATCCAGGAATATATCCTGCGCTCGTGGTCACTGGTGAAGATGGGCACGACGGCCAACCAGAAACGCCTGTTCTTCAACCTGCGCCGGCTGAAAGGCCGTATCCAGGCGATTGATGACGGCGATCTGAAGCCGGAACACGTCAAGGAAATCGCCACCAAGCTGCAGGTTTCCGAGGAAGAAGTGATCTCGATGAACCGCCGCCTGCATGGCGACGCATCGCTGAATGCGCCGATCAAGGCATCCGAAGGCGAATCCGGCCAATGGCAGGACTGGCTGGTGGATGACCATGAAAGCCAGGAAGCCGTGCTGATCGAGCAGGACGAGCTGGAAACCCGCCGCCGCATGCTGGCCAAGGCCATGGGCGTGCTGAACGACCGCGAACGCCGCATCTTCGAGGCCCGTCGCCTTGCCGAAGATCCGGTAACGCTGGAAGAACTCTCCTCGGAGTTCGACATCAGCCGCGAACGCGTGCGCCAGATCGAGGTTCGCGCCTTCGAGAAGGTTCAGGAAGCGGTGCAGAAGGAAGCGCTTGAAGCCGCGCGCGCTCTGCGTGTGGTGGATGCGTAAAGGAAAGCCCTCGAGGCAGCCGGGCATCCACAGGACGTGAACGGTATGATCCTCGGGTCAAGCCCGAGGATGACGTCGAGTGAAGAATGACAAGTATATTTAAGCCCGCAGATCGCGAGATCTGCGGGCTTTTCATTTGCAAGACATAAGGAAGAATGAGGGGACCAGCCTTACGCCGATCCCCAAAATCATCACTGACCGGTTGCAGGCTTTGCAGCCGCCCATTCGCGCAGCGCCGTGTCGAAGGCGGCGATGCCGTCATTGCCCTTTTGCAGGGTCAGAAGGGCCCGGCGGCCGTTGCGGTAGGAGACCGGAATATCGATCCAGTTGCGGCTCTTCAGCAGCTCCAGATTGGTCTTCATCGCATCCGGGAAGTCGTTGAGCGCGATCATGTGGAAATCGTCGGTAATCTTGGCCGGAACCGCGATCAGGGCGTTACCGCGATCCTGCTCCGTGCTCTTCATCGCAATGCGCTGGACGCTGTCGATCGCGCCGCCTTCGAAGCCGGGCGAAACCGAGAAGACGATCTCGATCAGATGGCTTGCCGGAAGCGAAGGATCGGTGTTGCGCTTGAAGGTGATGAGCGCGCTGAGGCCACGGCCGGGAACCGTGATCTGGCCCTGCACCGTCGCGGAGGGGCGGCCCTCATTGTCGTTTTCCTGCTGCAACGACCAGGAAACGCTGCCCTGAATGGCGGTCGGAACCGTCTGGCCCAGCACTTCCTCGTAAAGGAACATGCGGTCACCCGTGGCGGCAGCGGCCGTGGCAGGCGGTTGTGCCGGCGGCGTACCAGCGGCGGGAGTACCCGCAGCAGTATTGGCCGGAGCCTCGCCCGCAGGCGGCGGCGCGACATTCTGTTCGTAGACCGACTGGCCTTCCGCGGTGACGGGCTGGCCGTTGGCGCCAGCGGCAGGTCCTTCGTCGCGCTCGGTCCCGTCGGCCAGAAGCCGCTGGGTGAACTTCGTGCCGGTGACGGAACCGTCATCGCCATGCGGCTGCGCCTGATGGTCGGTCGGGCTTGTCGTCGGCTGCTGTCCGGAGGCAGGCGGCTGCTGGGCAGCCGGCGGTGTCGATGTCTGCGCCGTATTGGCTGGAGGCGTCTGGGTGCCGCCATCCTTCTGTGCCGATTGCACCAGGCCGCCGACCATGTCGTTCAGCGCATCGCGGTTCTGCCAGAGCGCATAACCGCCACCGGCAAGAAGCCCGGCGCCGACAAGGGCAAGCACCAGCGAGGCATAATTCCGGCGCGGCTTCTTCTTGACCATATAAGCGGGCGTTGCGGCCCCCGCACCGAGGGCGGGCGTTTCACCCGTCGTTGCCCGGCTGGACGACGACGCGCCGTCATAACCGATCAGCTCGTCCAGATCGTCCCAGGGCGAGCGTTCCTTATTGTCCTTGGCGGCAGCAGTCCGGTCATCGAAGGGATCGTTATCGGCGCGCGGAAGCGCAGGGGCATCCTTCGCGGGAATGGCGAGATCGGTGTCTTCGAAATAGGACGAGAAATCCTCGACGACGGCAGCTTTTTTCGGGGCCGTGTCTTCCGTCTGACGCGGTTCGGAAAAATCGCCGTGCCCGCCAAAAATCGGATCGTGATCGGCAGCAGCGCGATGGCCGGCATGGTTGTCCTCTTCGCGCCGCTCAGGCTCGAAGTTGACATCCGGGGCCTGATAGTGCTGCGCGGAATAACCGGCGACGACGGGGTGGTCATCCCTCTCGTAGCGCACTTCGGCCTCGGCAGCCGGACGAACATCCTCGTCCTGCGCTTCGTCGAGCTTGCGCCAGTCATCCTCGTCAACCGGCTGCGCCCAATGGGACGGCACGGAATCATCGGCATGGGTGAGCGGGGTTTCCGGCTCCACGTCGCCTGCATGCTCATCTTCCGGCTGATGAGCCGGCTCTTCATGCGCGCGGGTGAAATAGGTGCCGGCTTCCTCGTGGGGTTCGGCCGCATGAACCGGCGCGATACGAGCCGGTTCCGGTGCGTCGTAAAGCTCTTCCGGTTCGCGTTCCCCGTAATGCTGTTCCTCGTGCGGAGTTACAGCGGCAACGGGTGCCTCGGGGAGAAGCTCTTCTTCGCGAGCGGGTTCTTCATAAACCGGCTCCGGCTGTGCGGGCGCGACCGGAGCAGGCTCTTCTTCAACCGGTTCATACCGCTCGGCGGCATGGACGGCAGGCTCTTCGGCGATATCCGGCTGATGGTGGGACGCTACCGCCTCTTCCGCCGCCGGGGAGAAAGCATCGTCCTCCTCCAGCGCCGGCAGAGCCTCGGCATATTCGCTGTCCACCTCGGTTATGGCGGCGTCGAGCTTGGCGATCTGCCGACGCAACAGTTCTTCCGGCGGACGTGGCTTCATATTCTCGAGTTGGCGCACAACCGCACTGCGCGCCTTGTCGTAAACCTTCGCCCGGTTTTCGGGAGTATTGTTCGCCAAGCCATCCACGGCCTTGCGAATGACTGCTACAAAATCCGCCATAAGCACTTTCTCGTCGTGACCGGCGACGTACCGGCCCGATATGGTTTATGAATCTAGATCGTTGAGGACATTAGTCCTCAAACGGATCAGTCACAAGTATGGTGTCGTCACGCTCCGGACTTGTCGACAGAAGCGCAACGGGCGCTCCAATCAGTTCCTCGACCTGACGGACATATTTGATTGCCTGAGCAGGCAAATCCGCCCATTTTCGGGCACCGACGGTAGATTCTTTCCAGCCTTCCAGCGTGACGTAAATCGGCTCGACGCGCGCCTGCGCGCCCTGGCTTGCCGGAAGATGATCGATTTCCTGCCCGTCGAGCTTGTAGCCGACGCAGATTTTCAGCTCGTCCAGACCGTCGAGAACGTCAAGCTTGGTAAGCGCGATACCGGTAATGCCGTTGGTGGCAACCGACTGGCGCACCAGTGCGGCATCGAACCAGCCGCAGCGGCGCTTGCGACCGGTGACGGTGCCGAATTCATGGCCCTTTTCGCCGAGGAACTGGCCGATTTCGTCATGCAGCTCGGTCGGGAACGGGCCTTCGCCCACACGGGTTGTATAGGCCTTGGTGATGCCGAGAATGTAGCCCAGCGAACCCGGACCCATGCCCGAACCGGCGGCGGCCTGACCGGCAACGGTGTTGGACGAGGTCACGTAAGGATAGGTGCCGTGGTCGATATCGAGCAGCGACCCCTGAGCGCCTTCAAACAGGATGCGCGCACCGGCGCGGCGCTTCTTGTCGAGCAGCAGCCATACGGTTTCGCTGAACGGCAGGATGCGATCCGCAATCGAGCTCAACTCTTCCATGATGGTTTCATGCGACACTTCAGCGGCGCCGAAGCCACGACGAAGCGCATTGTGATGCGTCAGGATGCGGTCAACCTTGGCGGAGAGCGCTTCCATGTCGGCCAGATCCATGACGCGGATGGCGCGGCGGCCGACCTTGTCTTCGTAAGCCGGGCCGATGCCGCGGCGCGTGGTGCCGATCTTGGTGCCGCTGTTGGAGGCGGCGTCTTCGCGCATACCGTCTAGTTCGCGGTGCAGCGAAAGAATGAGCGTGGCATTGTCGGCGATACGCAGGTTTTCCGGCGTTACCTTGACGCCCTGCACTTCCAGACGGCCGATTTCAGCAATCAGCGCATGCGGATCGACCACGACGCCGTTGCCGATGACGGCGAGCTTGCCGGGACGCACGACGCCGGACGGCAGAAGCGAAAGCTTGTAGCTGATGCCATCGATGACAAGCGTATGGCCGGCATTATGGCCGCCCTGATACCGCACGACGACATCTGCCCGCTCGGACAGCCAGTCGACAATCTTGCCTTTGCCTTCGTCGCCCCATTGCGAGCCGACCACCACAACATTCGTCATTTCTTGCTTTCCTGCTCATGGCGCTTGCGCGCCCGATAACCCGATGGGAAACCCAAACCCGCGAATGTATACTGCGTTGTTTTACGGAAAGCGACCCTGTTTCTTATGGTGAATTTTGCTTTTTCCGTGACAAATCGCCGAATTCCGCATTATCTCGCCCGGCAAGGGAGAAAGCGCCGGTGGAAGGCCGCTGTTCACCCCGCATCGTTTTCCCGCCCCCTTGAAGAAGCGAAACATCAGCGTGCCTTCGAAAGCCTATATCGCCCTCGTCATCGCCACGCTCTGCTGGGGCGGCAACACCGTTGCCGGAAAGCTGGCCGTCGGCCACATCAGCCCCATGGCTTTCACCTTTCTCCGGTGGGTTCTCGCCGTCGCCATCATCTTCGCCATTTCCGTGCCGCAGCTCATCAAGGACTGGCCGGTGGTGAAAAAGCGCCTGCCCTATTTCTTCGTGCTCGGCAGCGTCGGTTACACCGCCTTCAACGTCTTTCTCTATACGTCGCTCAAATACACCTCGGCAATCAATGTCGCCGTCATTCAGGCAGGCATTCCCATGGTCATATTCGTGCTGAACTTCATCCTGTTCCGCACCCGGGTGCTGTTCGGCCAGATTGCCGGTTTCTGTCTCACCATCGCCGGCGTGGCGCTTCTCGCCTCGCATGGCGATCCGGTCTCGCTGCTGTCGCTGGAAATGAACACGGGTGACGCCATCATGCTGCTGGCGGTGCTGGTCTATGCCATCTACACCGTCATCCTGCGCTGGAAACCAGTTGTTGACTGGCGCACGCTGATGGCGATCCCCGCCTTTTTCGCGCTCATCAGTTCGGTGCCGCTGATTTTCTGGGAGGTCGCACAGGACACGGCCGTCTGGCCCGATCAAACGGGCTGGGTGCTGGTGTTTTATGCCGGCATCTTCGCCTCGCTGGTGGCGCAGATCTTCTTCATCAAGGGTGTGGAACAGATCGGCGCCAACCGCGCCGGCCTCTTCATCAATCTCGTGCCCGTCTTCGGCACGCTGCTTTCGGTCGTGGTGCTCAGCGAAACCCTGCATACCTACCAGATCGTGGCGCTGGTGATGGCGCTGGCGGGCATAGCGGTGGCGGAACGCAAAAAATCGCCGGCTACCTGATCCCGTAAGGGTCAGGAAAACCGGCGCAGTCTGGCAGGCATGAAAGAGTTTGGATCAGAGCGCGGTTTCGCGCTTTGTCGGAGAGAATGCGGCGTTGCCGAGCACGATATCGCCCTTGTCGGTGGTGACGATGAGCACTTTTTGCAGCGATCCGTCATCATCAAGCGCAAAGGCGAGACGCAGGGCTGCGGAAGACCAGCCGGCACCGGCAAGTGCCGTGCGCTTGATCGCGGCGCAATCGCCGCAATCCCTGGCGCTCATCGAAGGCGTTGCCGGAACATCGGTTGCAAAACCGGAGAAATAATCATCAAGCGCGCCCATGGTGGCGTTCACATCGCGGTTGACGCGCAGCAGCTCATCGCGGCGCTCGCCGGTCAGCGGCGCGGCAATCGTCGAGACACATTGGCCGGCAGAGAGAACGCAGCCATCAAAACCACCCGGTGCGGAAATGGCGATCTGCGCGACTGCCGTTTTTTCGACTGCGGCAAAGCTGCGGGCAAAACCGGCGGCACCAGCCGCATCGGCATGAGTGGACATGGAAGCAATGGCAATTCCGCAGATGGCGGCAGCAATGATCTTCTTCAGCATTTTCATACCCCGTTTGGCGATCCGCCGGCTTTTGCCGGTCTCGATTTCTGTTTTCCGGAGCGCCCTGTCTTCGCAGGATGTCCGCTCCTTGTCTGTGATCCCACAATGGCACATCACTGTTTTCGGCCGCTTTAAGCCGATTGCTACAATTTTATCGGTTTTCATTTTTGTACAGCGGGCGCGTTTTTAAACATGCGCCGATATCGCCGCCCCGAATTCCGGAGCAACGTCAGGGAGCGATAAAGGGGCCGCATCGCTGCGGGGGGTATCAAATGGTGTGGTAGGGTTTTGCAGACGATGCGGCCCCGGCTTCAACACATGGCCCGCCCACCAAACCGGTTCCTGTTTGGAGGATGGGCATATGCCGGCTGCGTCAACCGTGACATCGGGAAATTCCCCGGTTTCGGCCGCCTGCCCCACCCATC
The DNA here is from genome assembly GCF_030757975.1 of Rhizobium sp. AN73. Classification (NCBI taxonomy): domain Bacteria; kingdom Pseudomonadati; phylum Pseudomonadota; class Alphaproteobacteria; order Hyphomicrobiales; family Rhizobiaceae; genus Rhizobium; species Rhizobium sp. AN73. Next base: position 137,712 of record NZ_JARWME010000002.1, on the reverse strand, counting down.
TTGCGCCGCGCGCACGCTCAATGACCGGGATGGAACAAGCATAAGCGGCTTTGCAAGACCGGGGACGTGCGGGGATGTAGCAAATGCCATTCGGAAAAAAACGCCGCTTGCCCCACGGTTTCGCCTCATCCCGGACACAGGAATTTTCAGCGGGTTAACAGGCGCCTGCTCGGCGGCATTTGAATTAACCTTGTCTTAAAACCCGACGTTAATGGTTAGCAATTTAAGAATAGCGGAACGAAAGGGTTCCGTTATGCGTGGCGTATTTGCCGTTGTTTTTCTGCTGATTGTTCTGGCCGGCTGCGCGACTGCACCGTCGCAGGTCACCAATGCCTGTGCGATTTTCGAGCAGCGGAACGGCCTCTTCAACAATTGGCGGCGCGACGCCAAGGCGGCCGAACGGGAGTTCGGCGTGCCCGTGCCTGTCATGATGGCGACGATCTACACCGAATCCGCCTTCCGCCCCTATGCCCGTCCGCCGCGCACCAAACTTTTCGGCTTCATTCCCTGGACGCGCCAGTCGACTGCCTACGGTTATGCCCAGGCGCTGGACGGCACCTGGGAGGTCTACAAGCGCGAAACCGGTCGCTGGTCGGCAAGCCGCACCGATTTCACCGACGCGATCCACTTCGTCGGCTGGTACCACGCCAAGAGCCGCCGCGAGAACGGCATTGCGCTGAACGACCCCTATAACCTCTACCTCGCTTATTATTCCGGCCATGGCGGTTACGCCAAGGGCAGCTGGCGCAACAATTCCGCCGTCCAGAAAGCCGCCCGCCGCTCCGCCAACATGGCGCTGCGCTACGAAGCCCAGTTGCAGCAATGCGGATATCGCTGAGGCGGGGTTGGAGTAGGTCCGGTCTGAGGCTGCTTTAGAAAAATACCCAAACCTCTCCTCCGTCATCCTCGGGCTTGACCCGAGGATCCATCGTTCAACGGGTTGTGGATCCTCGGGTCAAGCCCGAGGATGACGTCGAGTTTGTACAGCTCTTTGTCGTCACTCCGAGGCGGGGTCGCAAAGGCCGACCTGACGTAGAACGCCGACAATCGCGGCGCGTCTTATTGCCCGTAAGGCGTCAGAAACGCCCGAACCGCCTCGATCTCGTTCGAGCGGATTTCGTGCCCGCCCGGATGCCACACCGTTTCCACCGTGCCACCCTGCGCTTCAAGGCTCTTTTCCAGCGCCTTTGTCAGCGGCACCGGGTAGATGGGATCGCGCTCTCCGGCCGTGATCAGCACGCGGCGCGAGGATTTGGCCGCAGCCGCCTGCGGCTCGAACGGGATCAGCGGATGCATCAGCACCGCGGCATCGAACAGATCGGGATATTCGATCAGCACATTGGCGAGAATATTTGCGCCGTTGGAAAAACCGAGGCCGATGACGGGGCCGGCCTGATAATGCTCCCGGTTGGCTTTCACGAAATCCGCCAGCTTGACCGTTGCGCGCTGAAGATCGGCCATATCGTAGACGCCCTCGCCCGTGCGCCGGAAAAACCGTGCAGCACCATGTTCGGAGACATCGCCTACCGGCGAAATAATGGTTGCCTTTGGCAGCAAGCCCGAGCCGAAATCGAAGAACTGGTTTTCGTCACCGCCGGTGCCATGCAGCACGACGAAGATCGGTGCGCCCGCATTGCCGGGGCGGGATTTGTGGAAATATGCGTCCTTGTTCATGAATTGCTTCCTTCTATTCCCCGTCATGGTCGGGCTAGACCCGACCATCCACGCCGATAGCGCATGGACCCTCGGGTCAAGCCCGAGGGTGACGGCCGCCGAATTTCACCTAAAATCGATCGCAGCCGTTCAAGCCGTCTTCTCGTCACCCAGCGGCTCCAGCTGCTTTTCCAGCTGGGCGCGCAGATGTGCGTGCTGGCTCGGCAGTTTCAGCGCCTCGCCGAGATGGGCCGTATCCTCGTCGCGGTCGAAACCGGGCTCGTTGGTGGCCACTTCGAACAGCACGCCACCGGGGGTGCGGAAATAAATCGCCCAGAAATAATCACGGTCGATAACAGGGGTTACCTGATAGCCGGTATCCATCAGCGCCTTGCGGACTTCGAGCTGCTTTTCGCGGTTTTCGACCGCAAAGGCGATGTGGTGCACCGAACCTGCGCCGAGGCGCGCGCCGGAGATGTTCGGCATGGTCTCGATATCGATGACATCGGCACCGTTGCCGCCGGAAATGCCGAGGCGCAACACGCCATCCTGGCGGTCCACTTCCTCATAACCCATGAACTTCAAAAGTTCGGCGGTTGCCCCTTCGTCACGAAGACGCAGCGAAGCGCCCTGAAAACCGTGTATAGCCTGATCCGCGCCGACACCATTGCCGGTCCACTGCGCACGGGCGTCGTCCTTGACCTCGACCAGCGCGAAACCATCGCCGTCAGGTCCGGCGAAATGCAGGCGCCTGTTGCCGAAAGCCTCATCGGCCTTCAGGCCATCCACACCCGCCTTGGAAAGACGGTCCTGCCAATAGGCAAGCGAGCCTTCCGGAACGGAAAACAGCGTCGTGCCCACCTCGCCGGTGCCGGGACGGCCAAGGGCGATATGCGGGAACGGGAAATAGGTCATGACGGAGCCGGGCGTGCCGGCCTCATCGCCATAATAAAGATGGTAGACATCCGGCGCGTCGAAATTGACGGTTTTCTTTACCCGGCGCAGGCCGAGCGTATCGGTGAAAAAGCCGTTATTCTGGCGCGCACTGGCAGCCATGGACGTGACGTGATGCAGGCCCTTGATCTGGTTCAACATGATAAACCCCTTTTCGCCTTGGCGGCCCGTCGATTGGGCCAGCCGTGTTCATGGCGTGAAGATGGGGTAAGAGGCCGAAAAGGCATAGACCAGACAAGCGGAACGGATTGTTCCCGAATGGTGAACAATCAAATCGACTGTTCAACCAACACAGAAACAAGCCCCGTGACGGGTCTCAATGGTCGTCGGCGACACCCATGGTCCAGTAACCGACGGCGCGCAGCGACGCCTTCGGGAAAGCGATCTCGTCGGTCAGAAAAGATTTCGCCGCCCTCGCCTCGGACTTTTCACAGGCAACAAAGACATGCAGGCCTTCATGGTCGCCGCTCCAGGCATGGCCGCGCAGCGCCTGTTCGATAAGACCAGCGGTGCCGGCGGGCTTGCCGCGACGATACAGCCATGTCCATTCGACATTGGCGGCGCAGACGATCTCCTGCCGCTCCGCCTCGTTGTCGATCTCGGCATAGACGCTGAGCTTCTTGCCGGCAGGCATTTCGGCTGCCATGCGCAGCATCACCGGCAGCGCCGTTTCGTCGCCAGCAAAGACATATCGCTCCGCTTCCGGGCAAACACCGCTCGGGCCGATGATGCCGAGAACATCGCCCGGTTTTGCCGTGGCGCCGAAATTGGCACCCGGCATGTCATCGCCCTCATGCATGACGAAATCGATGTCCACTTCGCCACGGCCGACATCGCCGGAACGGATGGTATAAACGCGCCGCGTCAGAAGATCGTCACCCGCCGGCCAGACGATCGCACCGGTCGGGGCAAGATACGGCCAGACCGGCGCACGGGCCTGATCCGGCACCAGCAGCAGGCGGACGTGCATACCGCCGGTGACGAGCCTTTCGATGCCGCTTTCGACGGAAACCACCAGACGGCGCATATGCGTCGTCAGATTATAGGCGCGGGCAACCTTGCCAACGAAGAGATTGGGCAGCTCTCGCTGATAGGCACCATGGCCGTTCCAGCGAAAATCCAGCCCCGTCTCGCCGGAAAACTCGACGATATGTTCGGCCACCATAGCCTTCACCGACATCAATATATGTTCGGAAACGCAGCTTACCCGGGCGGCGAAACGACCGCCTTCGGCGCTGAAGCTGCCATGGCCGTATTCCGCCTTGAACCGCACCGTCGGCCCCTCGCGCTCCATCTCCATATGCTCGGAAAAATGATCTTCGAAAGCATCGACAATCGACAGAGGATCGGGCAGCGAGACAGAGGTTTCTGCGGACAGGAGAGACACGGGCATAAATCCTTCACTTTATAGTCCGGTTATCTTTAATCCCGGCGACCACAAAGCGTAAAGATATTTATGAGTATTCAGAGAAGGTTTTTATCGCCGTCCGCCATTTCCGGCAATTGCCAGTCGATCGGCTGCCGGCCGTGCGAGGCGAGAAAGGCGTTTGCCTTGGAAAAATGGCCATTGCCGAAAAAGCCGTTATGGGCCGAAAGTGGCGAAGGGTGCGGCGAGCGCAGCACCAGATGTTTATTCTGGTCCACAAAGGCTGCCTTCTTCTGGGCGTAGGACCCCCAGAGCAGGAACACCACATGCTCGCCTTCGTCATTGACGGCGCGGATGACCGCATCCGTGAATTTTTCCCAGCCCTGCCCCTGATGCGAGGCAGCGCGCGATTCTTCCACCGTCAGCACGCTGTTGAGCAAAAGCACGCCCTGTTTCGCCCAGCTTTCCAGAAAACCGTGCTTGACGGGGCGGATGCCGAGATCGCTCTGCAATTCCTTGTAGATATTCACGAGCGAGGGCGGAATGCGCACGCCGGGCTGGACCGAAAAGCACAGCCCGTGCGCCTGACCGGGGCCGTGATAGGGGTCCTGCCCCAGAATGACGACCTTGACCTTGTCGAGCGGGGTGAGATCCAGCGCCCGGAAATATTCGGCCCCCTTGGGGAAGATGTGCTTGCCGGCGGTTTTTTCGGCAAGCAGGAAGTCTTTCAGCTTGAGCATGTAGGGGCTGGCGAATTCACCGGAAAGAACGCGTTTCCAGCTGTCTTCAAGTTTCACGCCTGCCTCTGCCATGATGTGCCTCTTCTTACTTGAACCGGTTGCCGCGCTGCAGCACTTCGATCTTGTAACCATCGGGATCGCAGATAAAGAAATATTTCGCGAAAGGCTGGCCCTTGTATTCGGCTTCGATGATCTTGCCCGGAGACATGCCAAGGTCGATCAGGCGCTGATGTTCGCCATCCACATCGGCAACGCTGACCGCGAGATGACCGTAACCGTCACCCAGCGCATAGGGCACTTCACGACCGCGGTTGACGGTCAGTTCCAGCTCGAAATCGCCTTCGGCATTGCTGAGATAGATCAGTGTGAAATTTTCGAACTCGGCGCGCTCGGCAATCTCAAGCCCGAAAACCTGCGTGTAAAATTCAACCGAACGCTTTTCTTCCAGCACCCGGACCATCGAGTGGATCAGCTTGGCCATGGTGTTTCCTTCTTCTTCTTAATCTTGTGGTCGCCCGGTTATGTTCCGGACATCGCGGCCCAAGGGGATAAAGACAGAGGGCCGCGCTTTCAACCCTAAAGACGCTTTGCGACGCAGCCCAACGGCCCGATCACGGCAAATGTGATGGCACAAAGGCCTGCGGATTGCCTGCACATGCGGGATTTCCACTGAAAATGGCTGAGAGTTTTCGCCTCGTCGCTCTATCATGAGTAGAGAACTCATGATACCGGCTTACGCCATGCGCCTTGTTTACCTCTGTCTTGGCTGGCTTATGGTCGCGACCGGCATCGTCGGCGCGTTTCTTCCCGTTTTGCCCACAACACCCTTTCTGCTTCTGGCGCTCTGGTGCTTTTCCCGCTCTTCGCCAAAGCTCGAGGCATGGCTTCTGACCCACCCCAGATCTGGCCCTTCGCTTCGTCGGTGGCGTGAACGCGGCGCAATTGCCCGCAAAGCGAAAATCGCAGCCGTGTCGGCCATGTGTGTGAGTTACGCCGCCTTCTGGTTCTTCAGCGACCCGCCGGCTTTGCGCGCAGCAATCGTTGCCGTCGTCATGCTCGGCTCTGCACTCTTCATCGTCACCCGGCCGGAAAGCTGAAACGAAATCCCTTCAGCGGTGCCTCGACTGCGGCAGCACATAAGGAATATGCCGCGCCGGCAGCCGGCCGACGACGCCGCCAATGCCATAGACCCTTGCGATCGTCTCGTCGCTGATCGTCTCCAGCGAAGGACCGCTCGCCGTCACCCGGCCGCCATGCATGACGATAAGCTGATCGGCAAATTCCGCCGCAAGGTTGAGATCGTGCAGGATGGCAAGCACCAGACCACCGCCTGCCGCAAAATCGCGCGCCGTTTCCAGGACCGCGATCTGGTGGCCGATATCGAGACTGGCCGTCGGCTCGTCGAGAAACAGCGCCCGCACCTCGCCGTTTTCCACGGGATGCGGCACCTGCGCCAGAGCACGGGCAAACTGCACCCGCTGCTGCTCGCCGCCCGACAGCATGTTGTAGGAACGCTGCTCGAACCCGCGCAGCCCGGCTCTCGCAAGCGCCCGGCGAGCCTGATCTTCCGGTGTGCGCGACCCCTGCGCCACCGCCCCCATGCGCACGATTTCAAGCGCGGTGAAGGGAAAGGCAAGCTGGGTATTCTGCGGCAGCACGGCCCTGATGCGCGCAAGCTGGACCGGCGTGAACAGCGGCAGGGCGATATCATTATAGGTCACCGAGCCGCCCTCGGGGCGCATTTCCCCCGACAGGACCTTCATCAGTGTGGATTTGCCGGCACCGTTCGGGCCGATGATGACATTGACCTTGCCGGGTTGCAGATCGACGCTGACCGCATCGAGCAGGCGGCGGCCGGAGCGGATGAGGGTGAGGTTTTCGGCCCGGATCATGACATGTTCCGCATGGAAAATCCGCTGCGGCCAAGCAGCAGGAACAGGAAGACCGGTGCGCCGATCAGCGCGGTGACCACGCCGATGGGCAATTCCGCCGGTGCCGCCACCGTGCGGGCGAAACTGTCGGCAAACAACAGCAACGCCGCACCGCCAAGTGCCGAGGCCGGCAGCAGGAACCGGTGCGACGGGCCGATGGCAAGCCGCAACAGATGCGGCACGACGATGCCGACAAAACCGATCGAACCGGCAGCCGCCACGCTTGCCCCGCAGGCAGCGGCGACGGCCAGAATGACGATCCGCTTTAACCGCTGCACCGGAATGCCCATGTGGAAGGCAGCAGCGTCGCCAAGGATCAACGCATCCAGCCCCCTTGCGACAAAGGGAATGATGGCGAGCACAACGATAATGAAGGGCAAGGTGGCAAGCACCTTGGCGGGGGTCGCTCCACCGAGCGAACCGAGCGACCAGAAAGTGATATCGCGAAGCGCCCGGTCGTCGGCAACGAAGATCATCAGCCCGGTCAGCGCGCCGCTGATTGCCGCAACCGCAATGCCGGCCAGAATGAGGGTGGTGGTGGAGGTTGCGCCATCCCGCGTGGCGATGGCGTAAAGTACCCAGGTGTTCAAAAGCCCGCCGAAAAACGCCATCAGCGGCAGGAAATGCGGGCCGAAAAACAGGGCGAATGTGGCAAGCGCGCCCTCCCCGAGAGAGATGGCAGCAACCGCAAAAAGTGCCGCACCCGAGGTAACGCCGACAATGCCGGGATCTGCCAGCGGATTGCGGAAAAGTCCCTGCATCATCGCGCCCGAGACACCAAGCCCCGCGCCGATCAAGATGCCGAGCGCCGTGCGTGGCAAGCGCACCGCTTCAAGAATGACCTTGTCGCGCGTTGCAAGCTGGTCGGCGCCACCGGTGAGATAGGCCCAGAGTTCGGAGATGCCGACGCCCGTAGGTCCACTGACAAGCGACACGGCGCAGGCAAACAGCAGGATACCGACGAGCACGGCAAGCGTTATTACCCCCTGCCGGGATCTGTCGCCGGGGGCGGTGCCCTCAGTGGAACTCAAGGCGGCAAGGCTCACGGCTTCACCACCTCAGGGTAAAGCTTGGCCGCCAGTTCGCGGCCAGCAGCGGGCGTGCGCGGACCGAAGCCGATGAGATAAAGCCCGTCCATGCTGACGAGCGCCTTTTTGGCTGCGGCCGGTGTGGACTGGAAGGCGGGAAGCGCGAAAATCTCGTCCGCCTTGCCAGCATGGTCGCCGCGCGCCATGGTCAGCACCACATCGGGTGCCGCCGCGATGACAGCCTCATCCGTCAACGGTTTGTAACCGCTGATCTCCTGCGCGGCATTGATGCCGCCGGCCATTTCGATGATCGCCGCCGCTTCGGTATCCTTGCCTGCCGCCATGATACGGCCACCGGCGCTGGAGAGCACGAAGAGCACACGCTTCCTCTCCTTTTCCGGGACAGTGGAGACATCCTTGGCGAGCGCATCGAGCCCGGCTTTGGTTTCCGCAGCCAGCGCCTTTGCCTTGTCGGAAAGACCGACCGCCGCGCCGATATCCTCGATCTTCTTCGGGATAGCGTCGCCACTCGGCGGCGTGTCGACCGTGACGAAGGGCACAGCACTGGCTTTCAGAATGGCGATGACATCCGCCGGGCCTGATCCATCCTCGGACAGAATGAGATCCGGCTGCTGCGACAGGATGCCTTCCGACGAGAGCGCCCGCATATAGCCGATATCGGGTTTGGAAAGCGCATCGGCCGGATAGGTGCTGGTGCTGTCACGCGCAACAATGCGACCCTCGGCACCCAGCGCATAGAGGATTTCCGTTACCGTTCCGCCCACCGCGACGATGCGTTTCGCTTCCGGATTGCCCTTGTCCGAGGCGCTCGCACCGGGCGCGGCAAGGGCGATTGCGGCGGGCACGAGGACGGTAAAAACGAACGGGCGAAGGCGAAAATTCAACATGGCGCTATCCTGAAATACAAGCTGGCACGGGCGGATACGGGGTTATCCACCTTATTTAACTTGAGTTATTTGCACATGTTTATAGAAGGCGCAATCGATAAGTGGAGTAAAATTGTTCGCTTTGTCGTGAGCCTCTTTCCATCCGTGCTTCGGCTGGATATCCTGACTGTAACTGTAAACTTAAAGGGAGACTTACATGTTTATCGCAATGAACCGTTTTCGCGTCGTACCGGGCTATGAGGAAACCTTCGAGTCCATCTGGCGCGAGCGTAAATCGCACCTCAGCGAATTGCCGGGCTACATCGAATTTCACATGCTGAAAGGCCCGAAGGCGGATGATCACACGCTTTACGCCTCGCATACCGTCTGGGCCACCAAGGAAGATTTCCTGAGCTGGACGAAGTCCGAGCAGTTCCGCGCCGCCCATGCACGCGCAGGTGATAACCGCGGCAAGGTCGAATACCTCTCCGGCCCGCATTTCGAAGGTTTCGACGTCATCATCCATGAAGACAAGAATGGCGAACGCCGTTCGATTGCCGCCTGAGGCCGCCCGATGAGCGTTTTAGCCCGAGAGAACGATGACCGGCAGGCGCGTGCCGCCGCCGCGCTTGCCGAAAAGCCTGACGGTATCGTGGAAGCCATTGCCGCCAAGGCCGAGGTGACACCAGCCGAAATTCTGGCGATCCTGCCCGAAGGCGCCGCCATTTCCGCTCCCGCCGACCGGTTCTCCGATATCTGGAACGAGATACGCGGCTGGGGCGAAATCCTGATGATCGTGCAGACGCAGGATATCGTGCTGGAAGTGCCGGGCCACCTGCCGGAAGGCAGCGAAAGCCATGGCTGGTTCAACGTCCACGGCGACAGCCCCATCGGCGGTCACATCAAGAAGGACAATTGCGCCACGATCACCTTCGTCGATCGCGGCTTTCACGGTCGCCGCTCCTGTTCCGTCTGGTTCATGAATGCCGCCGGCAGCGCCATGTTCAAGATTTTCGTCCGCCGCGATGAAAACAAGGAACTGCGCAGCGAGCAGCTGGCGAAGTTCGAAGCGCTGCGCGACGGTTTGCGCGGCTGAAACAGCGGAACGCCGCCGGGGGAGCGTTTCCTCCGGCAGCCTCTCCATCCTCATTCCTGCTCGTCACAGGAATGAGATTGACGAAACATTCAACGGTTCATCGCCCGTTCAGTGCCAATTTCTATCATCCGTTGAAATTCGATCGACATCAGCACGGAGCAAGCACCATGAACGACCGCCAGCCCCTTCTTTCGCGCCGCAGTTTCGCCGGGCTTGTCGCGCTTGCACCGCTTTTTGCAGCGGGCGGCGCAGCAGCCGCACCGGCAAGCCTGCGCGGCAGCGTTTCCTATCGCGAGCGGATCGCCCTGCCGCCGAGTGCGACAGTGACGGTGCGCCTCATCGACGTCTCGCTGGCGGATGCACCTTCGCAAACGATCGCCGAAACCACCATCCGCCCGCGCGGGCAGGTGCCTGTGCCTTTCGTGCTGCGTTATGACGACCGCGACATCCGTGGTCGCCGCTCCTATGCGCTGAGTGCCGAAATCCGCGATGCTGACCGGCTGCTGTTCACCACCACGCGCCGTTACACCGTTTTGGCCGGCGGGCGTGACGACACCGATCTCGTGCTGGAACGGGTGGGGGCGGCTCCGGGCAGGCCGGAACCGGAAGCCGGTCTCGACGGACGCTGGCTGGTGCAGGAAATCCGCGGCGAACGGGTTCGCGGTCGCCGTCAGGCGACGCTGGAAATTTCCCGCGAGGGTCGCGTTTCCGGCAATGCCGGCTGCAACGGCATCGGCGGCGAGATAAAGATCAGCCGCAACCGCGTCGATTTCGGCCGGATGATTTCCACCCAGATGGCCTGCGCGCCTGATATCATGCGTCAGGAACGGCAATTCATCGAAGCGCTGGAAGGCGCCCGCTCCTTCCGCCTGGAACCGCGCCGCGGCACGTTGGAACTGATCGACGGCCGCGGCCGCCCGGCCATGCGCCTGCGCCGCGCCTGAGGCCGGTAACGCCCCTGCTGCAACGCCCCCTCCGCCGTGCTGGCCGTGGAACATTCCATGTCGCTTCCGGCACGGCGTAGGGCCTTTTCCCACCTTAAGACTTTGGCTGCGGTCGTCTTGGCGCTTTGCTCCGCCACAGAGCTGCGCTATGGAACGCGCCAACTGCGCCGGTTCACCCGGCTGCAACGTCTTTGAGGGAAAACGAATGACAACCTATGTTCTGACAGTAGCCTGCAAATCGACCCGCGGCATCGTCGCCGCGATTTCCGGTTATCTGGCGGAAAAAGGCTGCAACATCGTCGACAGTTCGCAGTTCGACGACCTCGAGACCGGCAAGTTCTTCATGCGCGTCTCCTTCATCTCCGAAGAGGGCGTGTCGATGCAGGCCATCACCGAGGGCTTTCAGCCGGTGGCGGAAAAATTCGGCATGGAAGCCCGTATCTATAGCGACGGCCAGCGCATGAAAACACTTCTGATGGTGTCCCGCTTCGGCCATTGCCTCAACGACCTGCTCTACCGCTGGAAGATCGGCGCGCTGCCGATCGATATCGTCGGCGTCGTCTCCAACCATTTCGAATATCAGAAAGTGGTGGTCAACCACGACATCCCCTTCCACCACATCAAGGTGACCAAGGAGAACAAGCCGCAGGCCGAAGCCCAGCTGATGGACCTGATCGAAACAAGCGGCACCGAACTGGTGGTGCTGGCGCGTTACATGCAGGTACTGTCCGATAACATGTGCCGCAAGATGTCTGGCCGGATCATCAATATCCACCACTCCTTCCTGCCGTCCTTCAAGGGCGCCAACCCCTACAAGCAGGCCTATGACCGCGGTGTGAAGCTGATCGGCGCGACGGCCCATTACGTCACCGCCGATCTGGACGAAGGTCCGATCATCGAACAGGACACCGTGCGCGTCACCCACGCCCAGTCGGCCGAAGACTACGTCTCGCTCGGCCGCGATGTGGAAAGCCAGGTGCTCGCCCGCGCCATCCACGCCCACATCCACCACCGCACCTTCATCAACGGCAACCGCACCGTCGTCTTCCCGCCAAGCCCGGGCAGCTATGCTTCCGAGCGGATGGGGTAACGGCAAGCTATCCCGCCTTTTCGGCGACAGCAAAAACCACCCGCGCCTTTAGCCCGCACCCGCCCGCGCCGTCTTCCAGCGTGAGCCGCCCGCCGAACAGCCCTGCAATCTCCTCGACGATGGCAAGGCCAAGCCCGGCGCCGGGGGCGGCGTTGGCTTCGCCGCGGGCGAAGCGCTGGCGCACCATGGCGCGTTTGTCCGTGGGGATACCGGGGCCGTTATCCTCCACTTCCAGCCAGACAATGTCCGCCTGTTTGCCGACGCGCACGGTGACTTCCGCCCCGCGCCCGGCATAATTGACGGCGTTACCGATGAGGTTGCCGATCAGCTCGCCAATCAGAAGCGGTTCGGCAAGGATGGTGGCTTCGCCCTCCCCTTCAAAACCAAGATCGATGCCGGCCTCTGCCGCGCGCGGCACGAAGTCTGCCGTCACGTTCTGCGCCACGCCCAAGAGGTCGATCGCGGAAAAGTCGTGTTTTTCACTCGAACCGGCGGCATCGATATTGGCCATGCGCAGCAGCTGGGCAAGGATATGTTCGGCATGGGCGACCGACGCCCCACCCTTGCGCGCCGCTGCCTGCGCCTCCTCAAGGCTGGCAGCGCGGGCGGAAAGCGCAAGCTGGGTGCTGATGATGGCAAGCGGCGTGCGCAATTGATGGCTGGCATTGCCGGTGAAATGCCGGAGCGCATCGAGCGCCGATTGCAGCCGCACCATGAAGGAATTGACCGTTTCCACCAGGTTTTCCACCTCCACCGGCACGGATTGCCGGATTGGATGCAGGTCGTTGGGGCTGCGCTCGGCAATGGCTTCGCTCAGCCGATAAAGCGGCCGCAGCGAAATCGTCACCGCGATCCAGACGATGATCGCCGCACCCGCAATCATCAGCAACAGCCGCAGCGCCGAGCGCAGGATGATGGCCTGCGCGAGCTGGCTGCGGGCTATCGTCGTCTCAGCCACCGTCACGGAAAAGGGAACGGAATTGATGCCGGTGGACGCAAAACGGCGGATGGCGGCGATGCGGATCGGCTCGTCGCGAAACACCGCATCCATATAGGCCGGCGTCTCGCCTGCCGGGTTCTCCACCATCGGCAGATTCTGATAGCCGGTAAGGAATTGCCCGTTCGGCCCGTCGACACGGTAAAACACCCGGTCCTGCGCGGCCGATGTCAGCATTTCCAGCGCGACATAGGGAATGTCGACCTCCAGCGAGCCGTCTTCGGCCACCACCACCCGCTCGGCGATGGCGAGTGCAGAACCGGAGAGCACCCGGTCGGAGACGACATTGGCGGTATTGACCGCCTCGCGCCAGGTATCGGCAAGCGCGATACAGCCGATGATGGCGGTGGAAATCAGAAGCCAGCCTAAAAGCCGTCGCCGCAGCGAATAGGCGGCCTCTCTCATTCAGCCATCTCCGGCAGCTTTTCCAGATAATAACCGATGCCGCGCGCCGTCTTCACCGTCAGCCCGTGGGGGGCAAGCCGCTTGCGCAACCGGCTGACATATTGCTCGATGGCATTGCCGGAAATCTCCTCGTCGAAACCCGTCAGCGATTGCACGATCGCCTCCTTGGCGACAACCTTGCCTGCCCGCATGAACAGCACTTCGAGCAGCGCCACCTCGCGGGCCGGAATATCGAGCGGACGCCCATCGGCCGAAAATGTGCGCGATGTCAGATCGAACAGGACCTTGCCAAAACTGAGGGCAGACGAGCGCAGGCCGGCATTGCGGCGCAGCAGCACTCGCACCCGCGCCTCGAATTCGGTGATATCGAAGGGCTTGATCATGTAGTCGTCGGCGCCGAGGTCCAGCCCCTTGACCTTTTCCTCCGGCGTGCCGCGCGCCGTCAGGATCAGCACCGCCGCCTTGTCCTGGCGCGACCGCATGGAACGCAGCACCTCGATGCCATCCATTTCCGGCAGGTTGAGATCGAGAATGACGAGATCGAAATTTTCCGCCGCAATCGCCGCATCGGCGGAAGCGCCGTCTGAAACGACATCCACCGCATAACCACTGCCGCGCAGAAGTGCGGATAGCCCTTCCGACAGCACCTGATTGTCCTCGACCAGCAAAATACGCAATTCTTCCTCCCGCAGCATTCACCAGTTTAGCCAAGCCCTTACCGCTTGTGAATGGCAAGCGCCTGCGGCATGATCTTTTCCATGCGTATCTGCCTTCTCCTCTGTCTCAGTCTTTGCATGGCCTCGCCGGCGCTTGCACAGGTCGCCGTTTTTCCTGCACCATCAGGCAAGGCGGGTGCCGAAACGCTGGTGGTCTATTCCTCGCTGGATGAACCGCTGGCAACGCCGATGATCGAGGGTTTCCAGAAGGCCAACCCCGATATCACCGTGCATTACGAGGATATGCTGACTGGCGAAATCTACGACCGCATCGTCAAAGAAACCGACGCGGGCAAAAAGACCGCCGATTTCGCCTTTTCATCCGCTATGGATTTGCAGGTGAAGCTCAGCAATGACGGCTACGCCCAGCGCTCCGACCTTGCCATGAGCGCGCGCTGGCCCGCCTGGGCGAACTGGCGCAACACCGCCTATGCGCTGACTTTCGAGCCTGCGGTTTTCGTCTATCACAAACCGAGCTTCACCACCGAAAAGCCACCCGCCACCCGCGCCGAATTCGTCGATTATCTGGAACGCCACGCCAAGGAGGTGCATGGCCGCATCGCCACCTATGACATCGAACGCTCCGGTGTCGGTTTCCTGTTCATGTCGCGTGATCAGGAGCAGTTCGGCGACATATGGAGCGTCATCAAGGCCATGGGGGCGGCGGGCGTGAAGGTCTATTCCACCTCTTCGGCCATTCTGGAGCGCGTTTCCGACGGACGTTTCGTGCTGGGTTACAATATTCTCGGCTCCTATGCGGCGGACTGGGCCTCACGCCATCCAGATGTCGGCATCGTTCTGCCCAAGGACTATACCGTGGTCATGTCACGCATCGGGCTGGTGCCGGAAGCCGCCGCCAACCCGGCGCTCGGCCGCCGTTATCTCGAATTCTTCATGTCCAAGGAGGGCCAGACAATCATGGCCCGGCAATTGCAGATCCCCGCCGTCAGCCCGGAAGTGGCGGGCGAAAACACCGCCAACACCATGCAGGCCATCCACGGCGCGCAATTACGCCCCGTCCCCGTCAGCCCCGGCCTGATGGTCTATCTGGATCAGGTCAAGCGCAGCCGCCTGATCGAACGCTGGAACGAGGCGTTGCGCTCGCAATAGGTTGAGCGCCTCCCTCATTCCTGTGCCTGTCACAGGAATCCAGCCAGCCCAAGTCTTTGGGCTGAAAGGACTCTTCTCGCCGCGCAGACGCGCGTCGGCTGGATCCCTGTGACAAGCACAGGGATGAGGGAGCGGCAAGCTTTGAAAGCGCGGTCACACACGTCACAGTAGACGCCCGACGGAAATTAATAGAAAGTAAATGCGCAAGGACTTGCGTAGCGTCAGTTAGATGACAGCTTTTTGTGATGCTCTGCAATCCTTCTTCTTTCCGTGGAGGCGGAAGAAGATGTGGGAGGAAATCTTGAGGATTGCCATAGCTCCGCGCTGCTCCGGCAGCGAAGGATAAGTGCGCCCTGAAACCCCTTCCGCATAAACGAAAAACGACGCCCGCAAAGGGCATCCTGAGGAGGGTCTAGAGAGTGAAACATTTTCTCATCGGCACATTTCTGGCAGGCGTGATCGCCTTTCCGGCGGTTGCAGCGGACTACACCATCATCGCGCCGGCAAATCCCGGCGGCGGCTGGGACCAGACCGCGCGTTCCCTGCAGGCCGTGCTGCAGGAAGAAGGCATTTCCAAGAGCGTTCAGGTGCAGAACGTACCGGGTGCCGGCGGCACCATCGGTCTTGCACAGTTCGCCAGCCAGCAGAAGGGCAACCCTAACGCCCTCATCGTCGGCGGTTACGTGATGGTCGGCGCCATCCTCACCAACAAGGCGCCCGTCACCCTTAACGAAGTGACGCCGATTGCCCGCCTGACCGGCGAATATGAGGCGATCGTCGTTCCGGCATCCTCGCCGCTGAAAACCATCGGCGACCTCGTCGATCAGCTCAAGAAAGACCCGGGCAGCGTTTCCTGGGGCGGCGGCTCGGCCGGCGGCACCGACCATATCGCCGTTGGCCTGATTGCCAAGGCAGCCGGCGTCGATCCGACCAAGATCAACTACATCGCCTATTCCGGCGGTGGTGAGGCGCTCGCCTCGATCCTCGGTTCGCAGGTCACTGCGGGCATTTCCAGCTACGGCGAATTCGAAAGCCAGGTCAAGGCCGGCACGCTGCGCCTGCTCGCCGTTTCCAGCGAAGAGAAGCTGGAAGGCGTCGACGCACCGACGCTCAAGGAAAGCGGCCTTGATGTCGTGGTCCAGAACTGGCGCATGGTCGCTGCTGCTCCCGGCCTGACGCCGGAGCAGGAAAAGGCCGTCAATGCCGACATCGAGAAGCTGGCGAAATCCGCAAAGTGGCAGGAAACCCTGAAGACCAAGAGCTGGATGGACACCTATCTTGCCGGTGACGAATTCAAGGCTCAGCTTGCCAAGGACACCGCTGCCACCGAAACGATCCTCAAAGACATCGGGCTGGTAAAATGAGCCAGGGTTCCAACCCTTCTGAGCATCAAAAGCGCCGCCCTGACTGGGCGGCGCTAGCGATCGCCGTCGCCCTCGTCCTCGTTGCCTGCGTGATCTTCTGGGACAGCGCCCGTCTCGCCAGCGTCACCGGTTATTCGCCGGTCGGTCCGGCAACGGTGCCCTATGCCATCGCCTTCTGTCTTGTAGGCCTTGCGCTCTGGACCGCCATCGAAGCATGGCGCGGCGATTTCCCCGAACGCGACAAGCAGGAAGTCGCCCCGGTCATATGGGTCGTCGCCGGACTTGCCGCGCAGATGCTGCTGCTGAATGTCGCCGGTTTTTCCATAGCCACCGGCCTGCTTTTTGCGTTTACGGCGCGCGCCTTCGGCAAACGCAAGCTCTGGTATTCGATCCCCGTCGGTATCGTTCTGAGCTTCGCCATCTGGATCATCTTCGCGCGGCTGCTGCAGCTTTCGCTGCCCGCCGGGCCTCTGGAACGGCTGTTCTTCTGACGGCCATTCCGACCTAAATTCGAGATCACAGGAAACCGCCGGCGCGCGATGACGCGAACGCCAGCCGTTCCGCCCGACAGGGGGACATCTGTCCATGAGTACCTTTGAATTCCTGCTGCACGGTCTTGAGGTTGCCGCCCAACCCATGAACCTGCTCTATGCGCTGATCGGCGTCACACTCGGCACCGCCGTCGGCGTTCTGCCCGGCATCGGGCCAGCGCTGACCGTGGCGCTGCTTCTGCCCGTTACCTACAGGCTTGATCCCGCCGGTTCGCTGATCATGTTCGCCGGTATCTATTATGGCGGCATGTATGGCGGATCGACCACCTCGATCCTGCTCAACACGCCGGGCGAAAGCGCATCGATCGTCACCGCGCTCGAAGGCAACAAGATGGCCCGTGCGGGCCGCGGCGGCCCGGCACTTGCCACCGCCGCCATCGGCTCCTTCGTCGCCGGCCTCATCGCCACCATCGCGCTTGCCTTTGTTGCACCCTTTATCGTCAAGCTGGCGCTGGTTTTCGGCCCGCGCGAATATTTCGCGCTGATGGTGCTGGCCTTCGTCACCGTTTCATCCGCCTTCGGGGACTCGGCGCTGCGCGGTCTCACCTCGCTGTTCATCGGCTTTGCGCTCGCCATCGTCGGCATCGACCAGCTGACCGGCCAGACCCGCATGAGCTTCGGCATTCCCGATCTTCTCGACGGCGTGGAAGTGACAACGCTTGCGGTGGCCATGTTCGCCATCGGCGAAACCCTGTTCATTGTCGCGCAGGGCCAGAGTGGCGACGAGAAGGTCGAAGCCGTCAAGGGTTCGGTCTGGATGAGTGCGCAGGACTGGGCGCGTTCGTGGAAACCCTGGCTGCGCGGCACCCTTATCGGCTTCCCCATCGGCGCCATGCCTGCCGGTGGTGCTGAAATCGGCACCTTCCTTTCCTATGCCACCGAAAAGCGGCTGAGCAAGCATCCGGAAGAATTCGGCCACGGTGCTATCGAAGGCGTCGCCGGTCCGGAAGCCGCCAACAATGCGTCCGCCGCCGGTACGCTGGTGCCACTTTTGACGCTCGGCCTGCCGACGACGGCAACGGCCGCCATCATGCTTGCCGGTTTCCAGCAGTTCGGCCTTCAGCCCGGCCCGCTTCTGTTTGCCACCAATCCGCAGCTCGTCTGGGGCCTGATCGCCAGCCTGTTCATCGCCAATCTGATGCTGCTGGTGCTCAACCTGCCGCTCGTCGGCCTGTGGGTTAAGCTGCTGACCATTCCGAAGCCCTGGCTTTACGCCGGCATCCTGCTGTTCGCCACGCTCGGCACCATCGGCGCCAACCCGTCTGTGTTCGAACTCGGCATGCTTCTGGCCTTCGGTATCCTCGGCTACATCATGCGCATCTTCGGTTATCCGATTGCGCCCGCCGTCGTCGGCCTGATCCTTGGCCCGCTTGCCGAACAGCAGCTTCGCCGCGCGCTCGCCATCGGCCAGGGCGACCCGACGGTGCTGCTCACCTCGCCGATCGCCGTCGGCCTGTTCCTTGTTGCAGCCGCCGCCTTCATCGTCCCGCTCATCATGCGCATCCGCGGCCGCGGCGAGGTGCTGACGCAGCTTGCCGCCAACGAGGACTGATACCTCTCAAGGCAACTGGCCCCGTATCCTCCCGGATGCGGGGCTTTTTTCATTCAGCCGCAAAGGGCGTTATGGCGCAGGCCCGGCCATGATATAATCCCGGTCCAAACGCAGGAGAAAAACATGCGCAAGATCGCGATCATGATGGTTCTGGCCCTCGCCGGCTGCGCCACCGCGGCACCCGATGTGCAGCCTATTCCCGGCAGCATCACCTATGGCGGCCAGCCCCACACCAAATTGACCAAATCTCCCATCGGCAGCACGCTCAGCAACGAATTCATCATGGATGATGGGCGGCTGGCGCTGGAAACCTATCGCATCCAGCCGGACCGGTCGCTGAAACTGGAAAGACGCGAGATCGTCGGTGACTGGCCGGCGGATTGAAGCGCGGCAATAGCGTTCGTTGCGCATACAGGCCGAGGACGGACTGAAAGGTAGCGCACTGATTGACGTTGACCCCTCCTCCCCCTCGACGTCATCCTCGGGCTTGACCCGAGGATCTATAACCCGTTGAAACCAATGGATCCTCGGGTCAAGCCCGAGGATGACGTCGAGGGAGAGGTGAAGCCCTTACATTTCCCGCTCACCGCAATTCAGAACCGTTCTAAAACATATTTTTGATTTCCGCATACCTTGCCAATAAAGCTGATGGCGAACATCAAGTTAAACCTGCGGGATAGCGTCCGCGGGCTTAAGAACCATATTGCAAGGGACATATCCGTGGCCATCAACTTCACCTTCCCCGTTCGGCTGCTGGCAGCAGCGTTCTTCAGCTTTGGCGCGCTTACCGCAGGTGCGCAGGAAATGACGATCAAGCATGCCCAGGGCGAAACCGTGCTGAAAGCCGCGCCGAAAAAGGTTCTGGTTCTGGATATCCCCTCGCTCGACAATCTCGATGCGCTGGGGGTTGAGCCCGCCGGTGTCGTTGGTTCCAACCTGCCGACCTATCTGCAGAAATATGCCGACGGCAAATATCTGAAGGTCGGCACGCTGTTCGAACCCGACTACGAGGCGATCAATGCCGCGGAAGCCGATCTCGTCATCGTCGGCGGCCGTTCGCGGGCGAAATACCCTGACGTTGCGAAGATCACCCCGGCCATCGACATGTCGATCGATTCCAAGGAATTCATCAACAGCGTCAAGGGCAACATCACCAAGCTCGGCGATATCTTCGGCAAGCAGGAAGAGGCCAAGAAACTCGACGCCGTCATCGATGAAAAGGTTGCGAAGCTGAAGGAGATCGCCCCGAATTCCGGCACGGCGATGATCCTCGTCACCAATGCCGGCAAGGTCGGCGTTTATGGCCCCAGCTCGCGCACCGGCTGGCTGCACACCGAAATCGGCTTCAAGCCGGTTGCCGCCGATATTGACGACCGTTTCGACCGCGGCGACGTCGTGTCCTTTGAATATCTGGCTGAAGTCAATCCCGAATGGCTGTTCGTGATCGACCGCGACGCCGGCGTCGGCCGCGCGACGGACCCCGGCAAGGCGGCCGCACAGGTGCTGGACAACGAACTGATCCACCAGACCAATGCCTGGAAGAAAAAGCAGATCGTATATCTCGACCCACAGGCGGCCTATATCGTCAGCAGCGGCTATACGGCGCTCACCACCCTGCTCGATCAGGTCTACAAGGCCGTATCCGAGAAGAAGTCGTAAAAACTGCTGGGCACCCGCTCCTGAAGGCTGCTCCACACTCCCCGTCATCCTCGGGCTTGACCCGAGGATGACCAAGGAGAGGTCGAACACCTGTTTCGGCAGCCTGCGAAGCCACCGGGAGCTTTCACCATTTTCGAAAAACCACCAACGTGAAATCCCTGTCTCTCATCTTTGCCCTTCTGCTGGCGCTGACACTCACCATCGTCAGCCTCTTCGTCGGTGTGAGCAACGTCTCGCTGGCGACGCTGTTTTCACCTGACACGAGCACGGATGCGCTGCGCGTGCTGCTCGTCAGCCGTATTCCGCGAACCTTGGCGCTCATACTGGCCGGAAGCTCGATGGCGATTGCCGGCCTCATCATGCAGATGCTGGTGCGTAACCGCTTCGTGGAACCTTCGACGGCAGGCACCACTGAATCCGCCGGCCTTGGCCTTTTGGTCGTCACCCTGCTTGCGCCGGAAACACCCATATTCAGCAAGATGCTGGTGGCGGCAGCTTTTGCGCTCGCTGGAACAGCGCTTTTCCTGCGCATTCTGGAGACAGGTACCGTTGCGCGACGTGCTTCTGGTGCCGCTGATCGGCATCATGCTTGGCGGCGTCATTTCCGCCGTCACCACCTTCTTCGCCTATCGTTTCGATCTCTTACAATCGCTCGGCGCGTGGATGACCGGGGATTTTTCCGGTGTTCTGCGTGGCCGCTACGAATTGCTGTGGATCGGCTTCGTTTTCGCCATCGCCGCCTATCTAGCCGCCGACCGCTTCACGGTGGCCGGCATGGGACGTGACTTCACCACCAATCTCGGCCTCAACTACCGCCGGGTGATGGCGCTCGGCCTCACCATCGTCTCGCTGGTCAGCGCCGTCGTTGTCGTGACCGTCGGCATGATTCCCTTTCTCGGACTGATCGTGCCGAATGTGGTCAGCCTGATGATCGGCGACAATATGCGCCGCTCCGTGCCCTGGGTGGCGACGCTTGGCGCGGTCTTTGTTCTCTCCTGCGACATCATCGGCAGAACGGTGCGCGCGCCCTATGAAGTGCCGATCGGAACCGTGGTCGGTGTCATCGGCAGCGCGCTGTTCCTCTATCTCCTGCTGCGGAAACGCCACCATGCGTGAGAGACATCCCGACCGGCGGGCGAAACTCGTATTGCTGGCGCTTCTGGCGCTGGCGCTCATCTCCATGGCCGCCTTCATGACGCTCGGCGCCAAGGGAAGCTGGAGCTTCGTGCTGCCGTTTCGCGGCATCAAGCTTCTGTCGCTGCTGCTGGTGGCTTATGCCATTGCCGTTTCCACGGTGCTGTTCCAGACGGTCACCAACAACCGCATTCTCACCCCTTCGGTGATGGGTTTCGATTCACTCTATGTATTAGTGCAGACGGGGCTAATTTTCGTTTTCGGCTCCGCAACCGTTGTCATGATCGATCCGCAGCTGAAGTTCCTTACTGAGACCGCCCTGCTCGTCACCTTTTCCGCCCTGCTCTATCGCTGGCTTTTCGTCGGCGCGGAACGCAGCCTGCACCTTCTAGTGCTGGTCGGCATCGTCTTCGGCGTGTTCTTCCGCAGCCTCTCGGGTTTCATGCAGCGGGTGCTGGACCCCAATGAATATGCGGTGCTTCAGGATGTGCTGTTCGCCAGCTTCAATTCCATCGATCCGACGCTTCTGGCGGTCTCGGCCATCATTATCGGCGCGGTGACGATCATCGGCTTGAGGCTCCTGCACACGCTCGACGTCCTGTCGCTCGGCCGCGCAACGGCCATCAGCCTCGGCATCGAATACAAGCGCACCGTCACCGTCATCCTCGTTCTGGTCTCCGTGCTCGTCGCCGTCTCCACCGCACTCGTCGGCCCAGTCATGTTCTTCGGGCTGCTGGTCGCGGCCCTTGCCCATTATCTCACCGGCAACGGCAAACACGCCTATGTACTGCCGGCTGCAATCCTCATCGCCATCATCTGCCTCGTCGGCGGGCAAGTGGTTCTGGAACGGATATTCGCCTTCGATACGGCGCTCTCCATCATCATCGAATTTCTGGGCGGCATCGTCTTTATCGGTCTCATTCTCAAGCGGGGTGCGCGATGATCATCGCCAGTCAGATCAGCAAATCCTATGGCGACACGCTCGTTGTCGATGGCGTCTCAGTCTCCATTCCGGCAGGCGGCGTCACCTCCATCATCGGGCCGAATGGTGCGGGAAAATCCACGCTGCTCTCCATCGTCGCGCGGCTGATGTCGATGGATGCGGGAACCGTAACGGTGGATGGGCTGGATGTGACCAAGACCCCTTCGGACATGCTGGCGAAGCGGCTCTCGATCCTGCGGCAAGACAACCACATCTCATCGCGCCTGACGGTGCGCGATCTCGTCGGTTTCGGGCGTTATCCCTATTCCAAAGGTCGCCCCACCATCGAGGACAAGGTCCATATCGACCGGGCGCTGGAGTATCTCCATCTCGAAACCCTCGCCGGCCGTTTTCTGGATGAGCTTTCCGGTGGCCAGCGCCAGCGCGCCTTCGTGGCCATGGTGCTGTGTCAGGATACGGATTACGTACTGCTCGACGAGCCGCTCAACAATCTCGACATGAAACACGCCTCCAGCATGATGAAGATCATGCGCAAGGCCGCCGACGAGCTTAAGAAAACCGTCGTTCTGGTGCTGCACGACATCAACTTCGCCTCCTGGTACTCCGACACCATCATCGCCATGCGTGAGGGCCGAATCTGCCATCAGGGGCCGGTGGATGACATTATCCGGCCGGAGGTATTGGGAGAAATCTACGACATGAGCATCCGCGTCAATGAGATAGACGGCCGGCGCATCTGTCTGTTTTATGAGTGAGGCATGATGACCGTGCAGAATTTTCATCACCGCTGTCCTTAACGTGGAACAGGGCCCAGGGCCCAGGCGTTAAACGACGGTCCTTTTCCCAAGCGGCATTCCGTCCGCAACTTCAGGAGACATCGATGAAGACGCACAAGACGAAGAACGACCTACCTTCCAACGCCAAGTCGACGGTGATGGGCATTCTGAACGAGACGCTGGCTTCGGTGATCGATCTTGCCCTTGCGACCAAGCAGGCGCACTGGAACCTGAAAGGCCCGCAATTCATCGCCGTCCACGAACTTCTCGATGGCTTCCGCACCCAGCTTGACGATCACGGCGATACCATTGCCGAACGCGTCGTCCAGCTTGGCGGCACGGCGCTCGGCAGTCTGCAATCCGTCTCCTCGACAACGAAGCTGAAGGCCTATCCGACCGATATCTACAAGATTCACGACCATCTCGAAGCGTTGATCGCGCGTTATGGCGACGTGGCCAACATGATCCGCAAGGCGATTGACGATTCCGACGAGGCAGGCGACCCGACGACAGCGGATATCTTCACCGCCGCCTCACGCGATCTCGACAAGGCGCTGTGGTTCCTCGAAGCGCATGTGCAGGAAAAGAGCTGACCCGGAACGGGTTCAACTCTCCGCCAAACGACAAAGCGCCCGGACAAGCCGGGCGCTTTTATCATTCCTGACCATCAATGCCGCCGCAGAACGGCAAGCCCGATGTCCCGCAGCATCTCGTGGTCGAGAATGCCGCGCTGGGCGCTACGGATCAGAACCGCGGCGCACTCATTGGCGACATGGCTGCTGCGATCTTGAAGGCACTCGAAACATACGCCGTCGAAAATATTCTGCAGATCGGTGATCTGCTGGGGCGACAATTGCGCGCCGACTCTTTCAAAAGCTGCATACGACAAGGCTCATCCTCCCGATGATGATATGCCAAGTATCGTTTCTTCTTTTCGTGGGCATAAAATTTGTACACCCGAACGAATCACTTGTCGAATCAGATTTTAACCAAATGTAAACAGGTTATTTTTTGGCCATCAGGCCGGTTGCATCCCGTTTACAACCTAAATAAAGGCCAGCCGAAACAATACCTTCGTCCAGAATAGCGCTGTTTTCCGCCGCATCGGTCCGACCGCTTCGAATAAACCCGTGGGCCAAGCGGATTTCCACCGAAACCGCAAAAGAAACTGTTGCATTCCAAAATCGATTGAGCGATATAGCACCCGTCGCCGCAGTTAGGCGCCTCGCGGTCCAGCGAACTACCCCGGACCAGCGAATTTTGAGCGGGTGTAGCTCAGGGGTAGAGCACAACCTTGCCAAGGTTGGGGTCGAGGGTTCAAATCCCTTCGCCCGCTCCAGTTTTCCTAAGAGATATCAGATCTATCGAAGCGGCTTTCAGGCCGCCGCTCTGATTTTTTGGCTGCCGATCTAGATAGTTCGTCTTCAGCCACAAACTCCCTACGCACTCGCCCAGCCGACGCCCGGACCAAAGTCACGCGCATTGAATGCCAAACTTATCCCCCGGAAGGGTCGTTTTCAGCGGCACAAGGCACGTCTTCCGGCATCGAGATGCCGGTTAAGGGACGTCATTTTCTTCTGTATTAAATATTACTTTTATTGATAATAATGAAGTAAATAACTAAGTTATAGATACACTATCGCTAATAATACATAATTATTTCTTAAGTGTATAAGTATATCCATCGTCGATAAAGTGCATGACGCCAAAACAAGACCCATGAAGGGATCGATCTTTTCTTATTGAGGGTTGTAACGATGAGAAATATTCCCGTCGTCGGAAAATTTTTGACTGTATTTGCGCTGTTCGGCATTTGCGCGATCCTGATCGCGGCCTATGCCGCCGTGCAGATCAAGTCGATCGATAAAAGTTATACCGAGCTTCTTGATCATGACAGTGCGGCGGCCTTGAATCTGGCGTTGGCGAACCGTGCCCTGTCGAACGGACGAGCCGCTTTGGCCGATATGATGATTGCCTTTACGGATGAGGGAAATGCCGCTGCTGAAGTTGAGGTAAAAGCCACACGCAGCGAGTTCACGCGGTTGATGGATGAAGCCATCGCCAATGTCCCTGAAGACAAACGCCTGCCTCCGCTCAAGCAGGAAGCCGTGACGCTCTACGACGTAACGTGCAAGAACGCCTGGCATCTGGGCCGAACCGCAGCGAATGTGGATGAGGCGCTTGCATCGCAAAAAGCGTTCGGCACCGAGTGCCAGCCGGTCTTCGGCAAGATCGGCGCCAATCTGACGCAGATAGCCACGGACATTATGGCCCGGAGCAACAAGCAGAGCGATCTTCTGACCGAGGCGAGCGATAATACTGCGCTCGTGACCGTCGTGGCGGTCATCCTCGGCTTCATCACCGTCGTTGTCCTCGGATATTTCGCGATCCGCAGCTGGCTGGTTATGCCGATGCAGGGACTTGTCGGCACCATGCAAACGCTTGCGGACGGCGACCTTTCCGCCAACATCATGGGAGCGGACCGACGCGACGAGGTTGGCACGATGGCCAAGGCCGTGCAGGTCTTCAAGGACAACGAGTTGAAGGCCCGCCGTCTGGAAGAGGATACGGCACAGGTGCGTGACCAGTCTGAAGCGGACCGTCAAAGAGCCGCCGAGATCGACCGCAAACGCGCCGCCGAAATGACGGAAGCGACAAGCGGCCTGGCCGACGGCTTGAAGCATATGGCCAATGGCGACCTCTCCTACCAGCTGGTAACACCTTTTGCAGCGGACTTCGAAAGCCTGCGTGCGGATTTCAATATGGCCGTAAACCAGCTCAACAAGACGCTGATTTCCGTTGCCGATGTCACGGCCACGATCGATGACGGCTCTCGTGAGTTGAGTACCAGTGCGGGCGACCTGTCGCAGCGCACGGAAACCCAAGCCGCCTCGCTGGAAGAAACAGCGGCAGCACTCGACCAGATCACCAGCAACGTCAGCAATTCGACAAAGCGGACGGAAGAGGCACGGATCGTGGCCGTTGAGGCTAACCGGTCGGCGCAATCATCCGGTCAGGTCGTCGCAAATGCGGTCGACGCCATGAAGCGCATCGAAAGCTCTTCCAGCCAGATTTCCAACATCATCGGCGTCATTGATGAGATTGCCTTCCAGACCAATCTGCTCGCACTGAACGCAGGCGTCGAGGCGGCCCGCGCCGGCGAGGCAGGCAAGGGCTTTGCGGTTGTCGCGCAGGAAGTGCGTGAGCTTGCCCAGCGTTCGGCGCAAGCGGCCAAGGAAATCAAGGAGCTTATCCGCAACTCTGCCGACGAGGTTCAGAACGGCGTTAAACTGGTGACCGCGACCGGCGACGCCCTGAAGGTCATCGAAAGTCACGTCATCGCCATCAACACGCAACTCGACGCCATCGCGACATCCGCACGGGAACAGTCGGTCGGGTTGGCCGAGGTCAACAGCGCCGTCAACCAGATGGATCAGGTGACGCAGCACAATGCCGCGATGGTGGAAAGGGCGACGGCCTCCAGTGCATCGCTTGCAGGCGACGCCGAGAAACTCCGCCAGATCGTTGGCCAGTTCAAGCTGGATGGCATAACCGTCAGCACCAGCACGGCGAGAACCGCATATCAACCATCGACACCGATGCGCGTTGCGGACAACAACGCGCAACCGAGGCCATCTCCGGCACGGCGCATGATCGGCCAGGTGGCCGCCGCACTCGGCGTCTCCACCGCCTCGAAAGAGCAATCCTGGTCCGAGTTCTGATCTACACGCCAAACGACACCCGGACAGCCTGTCCGGGTGTCGTATATTCTTACCCTCTGGCAATGACTATCAGGCAGCCTTGTCCCAGATAGGTGCAAGCCCATCCGGCGAGACGATGCGACCATCCGGCCTGGAGAGCGCACGGATCGCAGCCATTTCATCGGCAGACAGCGTGAAATCGAAGATCGCGAGGTTCTCATCAACGCGGGCTTCGCTCACCGTTTTCGAAAGTGCCACCACGCCCTGCTGCTGCACCAGCCAGCGCAGCACCACCTGTGCCACCGACTTGCCCCGGCTTGCGGCGATGTCCTTCAGGACCGGATCGGCAAAAACCTTACCGTCGGCCATGCCGTAATAACCCGTGACCGACATGCCGGCGGCCTTGGCCGCCGCGATCACCACGTCCTGATCGATATAGGGGTGGTATTCGATCTGATTGGTGACAATCGGCGCCTTGGAAAGACTGACCGCCTCGGCCATCAGCGCCGTATTGAAGTTGGAAACGCCGATATGGCGGACCTTGCCGGCTTCACGAACTGCATTCAGCGCGCCGATCTGTTCGGCAAGCGTCAGCGCCTCATTAGGCCAATGCAAAAGCAGGAGATCGACATAATCGGTCTTCAGTTTCGCGAGGCTCTCATCGACGGAAGCAAGGAATGCATCGTGCTTATAGTTCTCCACCCAGACCTTGGTGGTCAGGAAGATATCACCACGCGCAACGCCGGAACCGGCAATGGCTTCGCCGACTTCGGCCTCGTTGCCGTAAATCTGGGCGGTATCGATATGGCGGAAACCGGCTTTCAGCGCATGCGGAACGATCCGCAGAACATCAGGACCGGGAATACGGAAGGTGCCGAAGCCAAGCGCGGGGATAGAAGCGCCGTTCGCGGTTACATCAAACATATATTTTCTCCTAGGGGTTTTCCCGGCCAGCCCTGCTGGAAATGGCCGGGATTTATATGAAAAGCTCAGGCGGTTTTCAGTGTGAGCGCGGCGCGGCGATCAAGCGCGCCGCTCCAGAGGGTGAGAATGAGGGCAAACGCGACGAGGATGGCGCCGACCCACGGGGTTGCCGCAAGACCCATCGGCGATTCCACCACCAGACCGCCGAGCCATGCGCCAATCGCGATGCCGAGATTGAAGGCGGCGATATTGAGTGCCGAGGCGACATCGACGGCACCCGGGCGATGTTCCTTGGCCAGCTGCACCACATAAAGCTGCAGGCCGGGAACGTTGGCAAAGGACAGGAAGCCAAGCGCCGCCAGCGTGATGAGCGTCAGAACCGGCGAGACGGCGGTGAAGGAAAAGACCAGAAGCACGATGGCCTGCGCCAGAAAGAGGCCGACAAGCGCCTTGACCGGGTTATGGTTGGCGATCTTGCCGCCACCAATGTTACCGGCGGCAATGGCAATGCCATAGAGCACGAGGATCAGGCTGACGCTGGATTCGGAGAAGCCGGTGACGTCCTGAAGAATCGGCGCAAGGAAGGTGAAGGCGACGAAGGTACCGCCGTAACCGAGCGCGGTCATGGCGAAAACGATGAGCAGGCGGCCGGAACCCAGCACACGCACCTGATCGAGAAGGCTTGCGGGCGGCGCTTTCTTCAGTGTGGACGGCAACAGGGCCGCGATGCCGGCAAAAGCAACAACACCAAGAGCGGCAACCGCCCAGAAGGTAGCGCGCCAGCCGAAAATCTGGCCGATATAGGTGCCGATCGGCACGCCGGTGACGATGGCGACGGTCAATCCCATGAACATCATGGCGATCGCCGAGCCGCGACGGTTTTCCGGCACGAGATCGGCGGCGATGGTGGAGCCGACGGAGAAAAACACACCGTGGGCGAAGGCGGCAAGCACCCGCGCCACCAGAAGCGCCTCATAGCTGGGAGACAGGGCAGCAGCGGCATTACCGATGGTGAACAGCGCCATGAGACCGAGCAGCAGCGGCTTTCTTTCTATCTTGCCGGTGAGCGCGGTCAGGATCGGCGCACCAAACGTAACGCCCAGCGCGTAGACGCTGACGATGAGACCGGCAAGCGGCAGGGTGATGTGGAGATCGTTGGCGACCGTCGGCAACAGGCCGACGATGACGAACTCCGTGGTTCCGATCGCGTAAGCCGCGATCGTCAGGGCAAATATGGCCAGTGGCATGATGAATACCTCTTCACCCGGAGCGAGATCACGGGCGTTGTGGGCAGCGTGTGCTGTCCGGTTGGATCAATTGTGTGAGTGCAATATGGGCGAAGGGGACTTGCATGATAATCAGCAAGATTGGATAAAGGCCTTTGAATTGATTTCACAGGTGGTGCGACGATGGACAATCGGGCCGGAGAAATGGAAGTCTTCGTGGCGGCGGCCGAACTGGGTAGTTTTTCCGCCGCAGGACGCAGGCTGAAACTTTCGCCCTCGGCGGTGAGCAAACTCGTCACCCGCATCGAAGACCGGCTCGGCACCCGCCTCCTCGCCCGCTCGACCCGTGTGGTGACGCTGACGCCGGAGGGAGAAATCTATCTTTCGCGGGCACGGCGCATTCTGGCCGATATTGCCGAGACGGAGCAAATCGTGGCAAGCGGCGGCAAGGTGGTGCCGCGCGGGTTGCTGCGCGTCAACGCCACGCTGGGTTTCGGCGAACGTTACCTTCTGCCGCTCGCGCCGGAGTTTTTATCGCTCTATCCGGAAATCGAGCTGGATATTTCGCTGACCGACGGCGTCATCAGCCTGATCGAGGAACGCACCGATATCGCGATCCGCTCCGGCGCGATGGGAGATTCCTCCCTGAAGGCGAGAAAGCTGAAAGAAGTCCGCCGGGTCATCGTCGCCTCCCCCGCCTATATCGAAAAACACGGCATGCCGGAAACGCCGCAAGATCTGGCGCGTCACAATTGCTTCAGCTTCAACTTCAGCCGCAGCCTCAACGAATGGCTGTTCCGCGATCCCGGCTCAACGGAGGTGTACCGCCTTCCCGTAACCGGCAATGCTTCGGTCAATAGCGGCATGGCGATGCGCAGGCTCTGCCTGACCGGCCTTGGGCTGGCAAGGGTCGGGGAATTTCATGTCGAGCCGGATATCGAGGCCGGTCTGCTCGTTCGGGTGCTGGAAGACTACAATCCCGAAGACATGGAAGTGATCCACGCCGTTTATGCCGGCCACGAGCATCTGGCCGCCCGCGTGCGCGCCTTCATCGATTTTCTCGCCGCAAGGGTCGGGCGGTAACGGCGCGGGACCGGATCACGTCAAACCACGCTGTGAACCAGCTTCGCCAGCCAGTCGACAAAGACCCGGACCTTGTTGGTGACATGGCGTGTCTGCGGATAGACCACATAGATCGGCATCGGTTCGCGCCGCCATTCCGGCAGAACCGGTACCAGCTCGCCACGCGCGAGCGCATCCTTGACCATGAAAACCGGTAACTGCACGATGCCCATGCCCGCCAGCGCCGCATTGAGATAGGTGCGGCTGTCATTGACAGACACGACATAATTCGGGGTCAGCTCGACGCTGCGCACGCCGTTGTCGAAGGAGATCGGCATGATCTGGCCGGAGGTGGCATTGAGATAACCCACCGAATAGTGGCCGTTCTCCAGATCCTCCGGTTTTTCGGGCATGCCGAAGTTTTCGATATAGAAAGGTGCGGCAAATGTCTCGAACCTGAGCTCGCCGACTTTGCGGGCGATCAGCGACTGATCGCGCAGCACGCCGACCCGCAGCGCGCAATCGACATTCTCCGCGATATAATCGACCAGACGGTCGCCGACGCCGAGGTCAAGACGGATTTGCGGATAACGCTGGTAAAATTCGCAAAGATGTGGAATAACGATGAGGTCCGCGAAGGCACCGGCCATTTCGACACGCAGCCGGCCGGATGGCTGTACCTGTGCACTGGACATGCTGCCATCAAGCTCTTCGATTTCCGATAATATCTGCGAGGCCCGCTCATAATAGAGAGCGCCGTCCGTTGTCAGCATAACCCGGCGCGTCGTGCGGTTGAGAAGAGTGGTCTGCAAATGCGCTTCCAGCGCCTGCACCATATTGGTCACCGTGGTTTTAGGCATGCTCAGCGTGGTCGCGGCGCGGCTGAAATTGCCTGTTTCGACGACACGCGTGAACACTCGCATAGCAGAAAGCTGATCCATATACCTATTATCCGTATTTTTGGAATAGTGTTTTCATTTTGACGTACTTGATCGATTTCGCCCGAACAATAATATGAATTTCAGATTTTGCAAATAAGGTGAGCTGCCTGGTGGCGGCGCACGGGACCGGATCAGATGAAAGCGCACTGGGAAAATATCGAAAGCTGTGGGGGCTCCGCATCCCAGCTCTCCCTGCGCCGATATGAAAACACCGGCCTTTGCAGCCACCCGCCCGTGGTCCTTTATCTGCGCGGCGGCTCGTTTCTGGAAACGGGCAGCAATTGCCCGGAGCCGCCCGTGGCCCGCGCACTCGCGGAAAGCGGAGCGATCGTCGTCGAGGCCGACTATAGCAAGTCGTCCGGCAACGAATTCCCGATGGTGATCGACTGCGCCTTCGAAGCGCTCGACCATCTGAGCCGGGATCGAAAGCATTATGGCAGCGCGAAATCGCTGCTGTTCGTCGCCGGCGAAGAGGCGGGCGGCAATGTGGCAGCGGGACTTGCACTGAAGGCCCGTGACCGCATGCCCGGCAAGCTTGCCGGACAGATACTTCTGTCGCCCATGATCGACCCGATGATGACGACGGAATCCTTCCGCGACGCGGACAGGATCGGCATGCGCCAGCGCTGGGCGGATGGCTGGAGCCATTACCTTGCCAAGGCCTGCGGGTTTTTCCACCCCTATGCCGCGCCCTGCCAGTGCACGCGGCTGAACCGGGTGGCGCCGGCGCTGATCTTTACCGCCGAGGATGACCCTCTGCGCGACGAAACGGTCAACTATGCAGACCGGCTCATCGCCTCCGGTGTCAGCGTCCGGCAGCATGTTTTCCCCGCCGGCATCGGCTGGACGGGGCTTTATCAAGGAGAGGGCGGCGGATGGGTTTCATCCGTCTGTTCGGAGTTCAAGACCTTCGTTGACCAGATAAAACACTGAATACCGCATTTATTGAGAAACTGACCGGCTCCTGATCCGAGCCAAGGAGAAACCCATGACGCTGAACAACAAGCGCCGGGCCCTGACGGGCGCCGGTATCGGACTTGCCTTGTCCGTTGCAGCTGCCGCGCTGATTTTCGACCTGCCCGCCAGCCGTGACGCCACGGCAGCCTCCACGCCAGCCGCACCCCCGGCTATCCCTGTTACCGTTGCCAAGGTGGAAAGCCGCGACGTGATGCGCTGGGAAGAATTTTCCGGCCGTCTGGAAGCCGTTGACCGCGTGCAGATCCGCTCGCGCGTCGCCGGCCAGATCAAGGCCGTGCATTTCCGCGAAGGCGCGCTGGTGAAGGAAGGCGACGCCCTCTTCACCATCGACCCGGCCCCCTATCAGGCCGCGGTTTTGGGCGCTGAAGCCCAGGTCGCCTCGGCGCAAGCCAAGGTCGGCCTTGCCAAAACGGAACTTGACCGTGGCCGCAGGCTTTCCGACAATCGCACCATCTCCCAGAGCGATCTCGACCAGCGGCAAAGCTCGTTTGCGGATGCCGAAGCCCAGCTTCGCGCCGCCCGCGCAGCACTGACCACGGCCCAGCTCGATCTCGGTTACACCGAAATCATCGCGCCGGTTTCCGGCAAGGTCGGCCGCATCGAAATCACCGCCGGCAACCTCGTCGCCGCCGGTTCCACCTCCCCTGCCCTGACGACGCTGGTTTCGGTCAACCCGATCTACGCCAGCTTCAACGCCAGTGAAGGAACGGTGGCGAAAGCGCTTTCCGAACTGCCGAAAACGACCGACGCTCTGCCCGCACTCGAACAGATCCCGGTGGAAATCGGCACGCTTTCGGACCAGGGCACGCCGATCAAGGGCACGCTGCACCTGATCGACAACCAGGTCGATTCCGCCAGCGGCACCATCGGTGTGCGTGCGGTCTTCGAAAACCCGGATGGCAGGCTCATTCCCGGCCAGTTCGTGCGGGTGCGCATGGGTGAACCGAAGCCGGAAAACCGTATCGTCATCAGTGACCGCGCCATCGGCACGGATCAGGACAAGCGGTTCGTCTTCGTCGTCGATGCCGAAAACAAGGTGAGCTACCGGCAGATCAAGCCCGGCGCACCGGCAGACGGCCAGCGTATCATCGATAGCGGCCTTGCCGCCGGCGATACGATCGTCGTCAACGGCCTGCAGCGCATTCGCCCCGGTGCAACCATCGCACCGCAGGCGGAAGACAAGGTCGCCGCCTCGCAATAACGATCCCGGCGCCTCGCCTTCGTTGCGGGACGCCATTCCATAAAGAACCGGCATGACCGGCGGCAGGAAAGCCGCCGGAACGGCCTTCGCATTCCAAATACCCGGAGAGGGACTGGATATGAATATTTCCAGATTTTTTGTCGACAGGCCGGTATTCGCCGGCGTGCTGTCGATCCTGATCGTGGTGGCAGGCCTTCTCGGCATGCGCGCCCTGCCGATTTCCGAATATCCGGAAGTCGTTCCGCCATCCGTCGTTGTCCGCGCCACCTATCCGGGCGCGAACCCGGCCGTTATCGCTGAAACCGTCGCCACGCCGCTTGAAGAACAGATCAACGGTGTCGAAGGCATGCTCTATATGGGCAGTCAGGCGACATCGGACGGCGTGCTCACGCTGACCGTAACCTTCAAGCTTGGCACCGATCCTGACAAAGCGCAGCAGCTGGTGCAGAACCGCGTCTCGCAGGCCGAACCGCGCCTGCCGGCGGAAGTGCGCGCACTCGGTATCACCACCGTCAAAAGCTCGCCCGACTTCATCATGGTCGTCAATCTGGTGTCGAAAACCGATGCCTATGACATCACCTACCTGCGCAACTATGCGACGCTGAACGTCAAGGACAGGCTTGCCCGCATCGAAGGCGTTGGTCAGGTGCAGGTCTTCGGCGCCGGTGACTATTCCATGCGCGTCTGGCTCGATCCGCAGAAGGTTGCCGAACACGATCTCGCCGCCAGCGACGTTTCCGACGCCATCCGCCAGCAGAACGTACAGGCGGCAGCCGGTGTCATCGGTGCTTCGCCAAGCCCGAACGGCGTCGATCTACAGCTCAACGTCAATGCCCAGGGCCGTCTGACGACGCCGGAGGAATTCGGCAACATCATCGTCAAGAGCGGTGCCAACGGTGAAATCACCCGCCTGCGCGATGTCGCCCGCATCGAACTCGGTGCAGCCGACTACACGCTGCGCTCGCTGCTCGACGGCGAACCTGCAGTGGCGGTCGCCGTGCTTCAGGCTCCCGGCTCCAACTCCATTGAAATCGCCGACAATGTGCGCGCGACGATGGACAATCTGCAGCTGGCGATGCCTGATGGCGTGAAATACGAAATCGTCTACGACACGACGAAATTCGTTCGCTCGTCCATCGAAAAGGTCGTTGATACGCTCCTCGAGGCCGTTGGCCTCGTGGTGCTGGTGGTTATCCTCTTCCTCCAGACATGGCGCGCCTCGATCATTCCGCTGATCGCCGTTCCGGTCTCGATCATCGGTACCTTCGCCGTCATGTATGCCTTCGGGTTTTCCATCAATGCGTTGACTTTGTTCGGCCTCGTGCTGGCAATCGGCATTGTGGTGGACGACGCCATCGTGGTGGTCGAAAACGTCGAGCGAAACATCGAAAACGGGCTATCGCCGCGTGACGCCACCTACAAGGCAATGCGCGAGGTCTCCGGGCCGATCATCGCAATCGCGCTGGTTCTGGTCGCCGTCTTCGTGCCACTCGCCTTCATCTCGGGTCTTTCCGGCCAGTTCTACCGGCAGTTCGCACTGACGATCGCCATTTCGACCGTCATCTCAGCGATCAATTCGCTGACGCTTTCGCCCGCGCTTGCAGCCCTACTGCTGAAGGAACACGGTGCGCCGAAAGACTGGCTGACCCGCGTCATGGACCGGCTTTTCGGCTGGTTCTTCCGTGGCTTCAACCGCGCCTTCGGGGCCGCCTCCAACGGCTACGGCAAAACCGTGGGCGGGCTGGTGACGCGCAAGAGCCTGGTGATGATGGTCTATATGGCGCTGGTCGCGGCCACCTACAGCATGTTCAGCATGGTCCCGAGCGGCTTCGTACCGGCGCAGGACAAGCAGTATCTGATCGGCTTCGCCCAGCTTCCTGATGGTGCAACGCTCGACCGGACCGAAAGCGTCATCAAGCGCATGAGCGATATCGCCATGAAACAGCCGGGCGTCAGCCACGCCATCGCCTTCCCCGGCCTGTCGATCAACGGCTTCACCATCGGCTCCAACTCCGGCATCGTCTTTGCGGTTCTCGACGACTTCGAAAAGCGCAAGACGCCGGAACTGTCAGGCGGCGCCATCGCCATGCAGCTGAACCAGAAATATGCGGGCATTCAGGATGCCTTCATCGCCATGTTCCCGCCGCCGCCGGTCAACGGCCTCGGCCAGACGGGCGGCTTCAAGCTGCAGATCGAGGACCGCGCCGGTTACGGCTACCAGACGCTTGACGAAGCGGCGAAAGCCGTGATCGCCAAGGCATACCAGACGCCGGAGCTGGCAGGCATCTTCTCCAGCTTCCAGATCAACGTACCGCAGCTCTTCGCCGATCTCGACCGTGCGAAGGCCGAGCAGCTGGGCGTTTCGGTCAGCGACGTCTTCCAGACGCTGCAGATCTATCTCGGTTCGCTTTATGTCAACGACTTCAACGCCTTCGGGCGGACATACAGCGTGCGTGTACAGGCAGACGCGCAGTTCCGCGCCCATGCAGAGGATATCGGCCGCCTGAAAGTACGCTCGTCCACCGGTCAAATGATCCCGCTTTCCACGCTCCTGAAGGTGGATGCGACAACGGGACCGGAGCGCACCAACCGTTATAACGGCTTCCTTGCAGCCGATATCAACGGCGGACCGGCACCGGGCTACTCTTCCGGACAGGCACAGGCAGCGATGGAAAAAATCCTTGCCGAAAACCTGCCGGCCGGTATTGACTACGAGTGGACGGACCTGACCTACCAGCAGATCCTTGCCGGTAACTCCAGCATCGTCGTCTTCCCGCTGGCGCTGCTGCTCGTCTATCTCGTGCTCGCCGCGCAATATGAAAGCCTCACATTGCCGATCGCGATCATCCTGATCGTGCCGCTCGGTGTGCTGGCTGCGCTCACGGGCGTCTGGCTGACGGGAGGGGATAACAACATCTTTACGCAGATCGGCCTTGTCGTCCTTGTGGGCTTGTCGGCGAAAAACGCGATCCTGATCGTGGAATTCGCTCGCGAGCTGGAATTCGAGGGACGAACGCCGCTTCAGGCGGCGGTCGAGGCAAGCCGGCTTCGCCTTCGCCCGATCCTGATGACGTCGCTCGCCTTCATCATGGGCGTGGTGCCGCTGGTCATCTCCACCGGCGCAGGCGCGGAAATGCGCGCGGCCATGGGTGTCGCGGTGTTCTCCGGCATGATCGGGGTGACGTTCTTCGGCATCTTCATGACACCGGTATTCTACGTTCTGTTGCGCAAGCTGGCCGGTAACCGTCCCCTCATCCAGCACAAACAGGAAGAACCGGCCAATTCGGACTACAAACTCGAAAAGGCCGGCTGAGACTTACTCCAATCCACCGCAAACCTTCGACGCAAGCACGCCGCGCATCCCACGATGCGCGGCGTTTTTGTTGGAATGAATGTCCATGTGCATCGCCTGAAATAGAATCCGTTTCAATGGCTTAGATGGAAATCACAAACATGTTGCGTCGCAATAAAGACGCCCAGAACAGACTATACCTAAACAAGGCAACAGACACACAAAGAAACAGTGCTATTTTATTCTTTATGCTTTGTGGTAATTTGAAGAACAGGGTGATTCGGACTAAATGATTTAGTTCAGGGGCGACATGATGGAGCAAGAATACGAGAACTGGGCAACGACCGTTGCCTATTCGATCGTGATGCACGAAGGTCTGGATCTGGCGCTTGCCGCGCAAAATCTGGACAGGGGCAAGACCAGAAACAATCGCGAGCGGCTGATGGAAGCCATACGTACATCGCTGCTGGAGGCCCGTTCGCGCAGCCATCTGACGGTGGCGCACCGGCTCTGAATTCCGTCTGCCGTGTCTGATGCTGCCGGAGGATCAGGCCGGAAGCAGGTCGGTGCGGATCGCGGCTTTCAGCGGCAGGTGGTCCGAGGCGATGCGCGCCAGCGCGCTGTCATGCGCCTCGACCTGCTCGATCAATCCCTGACGATTGGCGATGATCCTGTCGAGCGCCAGCACCGGCAGGTTGGACGGAAAACTTGGCACCGCGGGCGGCAAGGCGCCGAAAGCATCCCTCAGCGTATTGAGCGACGAGCCATTGCCGAGACGCCATTCGTTGAGGTCTCCCATCAGGATGGTCGCACATTCGTTGCGCGCTTCCAGAAGGCCGATAAGCGCCTTCGCCTGCTGGGCACGGGAATGGCGCAAGAGACCGAAATGCGCGGCGATGATGCGCAGCGTGCCACCGCTTTTCAAATCCAGTTCCACGACGAGCGCGCCGCGCGGCTCCAGCCCTGGCAATTTCAGCGTATGGACATCCCGCACAGCGCCTTCCCTGAACAGCACGACATTGCCGTGCCACCCGTGCGCCTTCACCCCGGCCTGCACCCGCACGGGAATAAGCCCGCTTTCCCGCTCCAGCCGGGCAAGATCAAGCAGACCCGTGCGCTCACCGAAACGGCTGTCCGCCTCCTGCAGCGCGATGATGTCTGCGCCGATTTCCTGAATGACGCGGCTGGTGCGGTCCGGATCGAACTTGCGGTCGCGGCCAACGCACTTATGCACATTGTAGGAGGCGATGACGGGAAAGGAGTGATCTCTCACCGCCTGCCCCGCTTTCTTCCTTTGGTGACGGTCGCGCAGCGACTGCATGACGAAGGCGGGCAAACTGCTGTTCTTCGCCAGGGCCGTTTTTTCGCTGTCCAGCAAACCGTTTTTCTTCACGCTGCAATGTCTCCTCACAGATTGAAAGTGTCAGAGCGCCCTTTCAGACGCGTGGCGCTCTAAAGATAGGGCGAAGCGAGCCACAGGATACGCTCCCCCAAACGAACAACGAATGGCCGCGCATTCAGTTCGCTCAGCCGGACGGGCAAGGCGGTCGCGCGCGCATCCCGGATGCGGTTCCCGATCGTCGCGGCGAATTCTTCATCCATGACCTCGAGATCGATCTCGAAGTTCAATCGCAATGAGCGCGGATCGAGGTTGGAAGAACCGATATAGCTCCAGCACCCGTCGATCACCAGAAGCTTGGAATGGTTGAAAGCCCCCGTCGCCCGCCAGATGCGGCAGTAATTCTTCAGCATCTGGTCGAATTGCGCCGTCATCGCCCTGTCCACAAGCACCAGATTGTTGCTTTTCGGCACGATGATATCCACCACGACTCCCCGCCTTGCTGCGGTAATGAGCGCCGAAATAAGCTCCCGATCAGGGAGAAAATAGGGCGACATGATGAGAATGGAGGAACGGGCGACGGAAAACGCACCCATCAGCATCTTGTGATTGGTCTCGATGCTCTTGTCCGGCCCCGAGGATGAAACCCGGGCGACGATCTGCGAACCCGGTACGCCATCGGGAATGGCGATATCCCAGACCGGCGTGTCCAGAAGCTCCCCGGTCGTGAACCGCCAGTCCTCAGCCGCGATGGAGAAAAAGTCAGACACCACCGGCCCACTGATCTTGAAATGGGTGTCGTGCGCCTGGTGTTCGCCACCGAATTCCAGGGTGAAACCCTCACGGATATTCATGCCGCCGCTAAACGCGATGCGCCCGTCCACCACGAGGATCTTGCGGTGGGTGCGCAAATTCGCATAGGGCAGCCGAAGCCCCATGATGACATTGCCGTTGAAGACATCGGCAACGATGCCCTTCTCCCGCAGCGTCGGCAGGATGCTCGGCACGGAATAACGTGCGCCGACCGCATCCACCAGCACCCGCACTTCCACACCGCGAAACTTCGCCCTTTCGAGCGCCCCAACAAAACGGGCGCCGATCCTGTCATTGTCGAAAATATATGTTTCGAGGATGATCGACCGTTTCGCCTCTTCGATCGCCTCCAGCATGGCGGCATAGGCCGTGTCACCGGTGACAAGCGGTTCGATACCGTTGCCGGTTGTCAGCGCATGGCGCGTCACCCGGTCGCCGAGTGTCTTCATCGCCTCGAAACGACGCCCGAACCGCGCAGCGATCACCTCACCGCTCGCATCCAGACGCGCGACGCGATCCATGATCTCGTCCTGCATGAAGGATCGCTGTTGCCGGATGTTGGACCGGCGGATCCGGTTGATGCCGGCAATCGCATAAATGACCGCGCCGACGATCGGCGACAGCACGATGACGCCGACCCAGCCAAGCGCGGAGCGGACCTCCTCCTTCGTCATCGTGGCATGCACGGCCGCCACGGTTCCCATCAAAATGGAAAGAACAGCAAGGATATGGGGCCAATAGGCGATGACGAGAGCGAGCATGCTGCGACTATAGAGCAGTTCGGCGATCCCGCAATGACAACCCCGCACTGTAGGCCCTGCAAGAAGAGTGGACCACGAGCTTTCCGCCCATCCTTTTGCGGGACAGACCCTTGCGGGATTAACGGTGGAAAGTGACGGTGCGATATGTCATGAGAGCGCATCTTGATCTGTGAGCAGGGGCACTTGCGGGCTTCTGCGGCGTTTGAAAGCAAGAAGGCCGTGATGCAGGAAAATACACAGGGCGCCGTCATCGTTATTTCCAGCCACGTCATGCGTGGATCGGTCGGCAACCGTGCCGCGGTCTTCGCGCTGGAGACGCTGGGTTATCCGGTATGGGCAGTGCCCACCATCGTTTTGCCCTGGCACCCCGGCCACGGCCCGTCCACCCGGATGCGCTTCCAGGACGACGACTTCGACAAGGCCATGACCGACCTCGAAAACGCCAAATGGATCGGCGAGGTCAAAGCGATACTCACCGGTTATTTCGGAAGTGCCGCACAGGTCCGCTCGGTCGCAAGGCTGATCCGCAATCTCAGGGAGAAAAACCCGGCGCTCGTTTATGCCTGCGATCCTGTCATGGGCGACAAGGGCGGGCTTTATATTCCGGTGGAGACCGCAGAAGCCATCCGCGACGAACTCATTCCGCTTGCCTCGGTCGCAACGCCGAACCGCTATGAACTGGCGTGGATGAGCGGCGCGGAGCTTGAGACCAACAACGCCATCATGGATGCCGCCCTCGCCCTCGGCCCTTCGAAAATGCTGGTCACGTCAGCCGTGCCGATGATGGCGGGCGGCACCGGCAATCTCTATCTGAGCGGCCGGCACGCCCTTCTTGCGGAACACCGCGCCATAGATGACGCGCCGAACGGTCTCGGCGACCTGATGGCGGCACTGTTCCTCGCCCGCCTGCTGGAAGGCATGGACGACGAAAAGGCGCTGCAACTGGCCACCGCCAGCGTGTTCGAAATACTGGCGCGAACCAAAAAACGCGACATGAACGAATTGACGCTGGAGACAGACGCTTCAAGTCTCTCCACACCCATGGCCATGGTGCAGATGCGCCATCTCTTGCATCCTTCACGCAGCAAGCGCAAATAGCGCCTTTAAGGATTGGTCTTCAACGCACCAGGTTCGCCTCCTGATCTTGGTCCAAGCATAACGGTACTGCGATATCATGAAAGATTTTCCAGAAACCCTTCTGAACGGCTACAAGAACTTCATGAGCGGCCGTTATGCCGACGAACGCGAAAGATACCGTGTTCTGGCCGATACCGGACAGAAACCACAAACCCTGTTCATTGCCTGTTGTGACTCCCGTTCGGCGCCGGAAACGATTTTCGACTGCGGACCGGGAGAATTATTCGTCATGCGAAACGTCGCCAACATGGTGCCGCCCTATGAGCCTGATGGTCAGTACCACGCCACCTCCGCCGCCATCGAATATGCCGTGCAGGTTCTGAAGGTGAAGGACATCGTGGTCATGGGCCACGGCCGCTGCGGTGGCATTCAGGCCGCGCTCGACCCGAACCTTGAGCCCCTGTCGCCCGGCGATTTCATCGGCAAATGGATGAACATGGTCAAGTCGGCAGCCGAGCAGATCCAGAGCAACGACATCATGACCGCCTCCGAGCGTCAGACGGCACTGGAGCGCGTTTCCATCCGCAACTCCATCGCCAACCTGCGCGGCTTCCCCTTCGTCAAGGCGCAGGAAACCGCCGGCAAGGTGAAGCTGCATGGCGCCTGGTTCGATATCTCGACCGGCGAATTGTGGGTGATGGACAGCAAAACGGGCGACTTTCGCCGCCCGGAACTGTGATTGAGTCGGGTGGTTCTGCGGGCACCGTTTGGGCCTGCTCCGGTAACTCCGTCATCCTCGGGCTTGTCCCGAGGATCTAACCACCCAACAGAAAATCGAAGCGTCGCAGATCCTCGGGACAAGCCCGAGGATGACGTCGAGAATGCGGATAAGGCCTTGCGATCACAAAGCCTGTCAAACCAACGGCCCTATTGGCCGTCGATCGACTTGCCGATGAAGGCGATGGCCTGCTGATAGACGCTTGCGGCGTTCCAGCCCTGAATGGCCGCGTAGTTCGTCTGGCCCTGCTGATAACCCGCACCGCGCTGCCAGCCGTGACCGACAAGGAAATTGGCCGTGGAGGCCAGCGCATCGGCGCGAGAGCCGACGAGATCGATACGACCGTCACGGTCGAAATCCACACCGTAGCGCACGACGTTCAACGGCAGGAACTGCGTCTGGCCGATTTCACCATGGGCAGCGCCCTTGGCGTTGACGTTCAGCGAACCGTTGCCGACGAGCTTCAGGGCCGCATAAAGCTGCTCAGTGAAATAATCAGAACGGCGGCAGTCGAAGGAAAGCGTCGCCACGGCGGAAAGCGTGTGCTGGTTGCCCATGAAGCCGCCAAATCCGGTTTCCATGCCCCAGATGGCGAGCAGCGGGCCGGCCGGCACGCCGTAGGCCTTTTCGATCGAGGCGAAGAGAGCCGCATTGTTCTTCTTCATGGTCTTGCCGCGCGAGATGATCGTCTGGCCGCCACGCTTCTGCATGAATTGATCGAAGGACAGCTTGAAGCTGTGCTGGCCGCGATCGGCGCGAATGGTCGGCTGGTTGTAGGAGACGCCGGAGAAAGCGCGATCGAGCACCGAGGCACTGACACCGCGGCCCGCCGCTTCCTGCTTGAAGGCACCGACCCAGGCGTCGAAGCCTGCCGAAGTGTTGCCGCATTGCGCAGCCACAACCGGCGTCGCCGCCATAACCGAAACCATGGCTGTACCAGCCAGAATTGCCTTCATTGCCCGCATCAAAATCTGCCTTCGATATCCTTTGGGGAGTTCATCCCGAGAACCAAAACGTCACCGCTGTATGAATTTAGGTGCCAAATTGCCTTTTGGCGGCCTAAATTGCCTTTCGGCAGCAAGACCTGCAAATAAACTGGCCGTGATCGTCACCAATCAAAAAACCCGCCTGCCCACACGGAACAGACGGGTTATACTTAACGAACCTTAAAAAATCGTATCAAGCAGCCGCCTTGCGGGGCTTGATGAGACCACGATTGACCAGAAGTTCGG
The DNA here is from genome assembly GCF_030757975.1 of Rhizobium sp. AN73. NCBI lineage: Bacteria > Pseudomonadati > Pseudomonadota > Alphaproteobacteria > Hyphomicrobiales > Rhizobiaceae > Rhizobium > Rhizobium sp. AN73. Next base: position 95,491 of record NZ_JARWME010000002.1, on the reverse strand, counting down.
CGATCTGGATGGCATTGAGGGCAGCGCCCTTGCGCAGATTGTCCGAAACAACCCAGATGTTGAGGCCGTTTTCAACCGTCGCATCCTCGCGGATACGCGAAATATAGGTCGCATCTTCGCCGGCGGATTCAACCGGGGTGATGTAGCCGCCATCTTCGTGCTTGTCGATGACGAGGCAACCCGGCGCTTCGCGCAGGATGTCACGCGCCTGATCGGCGGTGATCTCGTTTTCGAACTCGATATTGACCGATTCCGAATGGCCGATGAAGACAGGAACGCGCACGGCCGTGCAGGTTACCTTGATCTTCGGATCGAGCATCTTCTTGGTTTCAGCAAGAACCTTCCACTCTTCCTTGGTGTAGCCGTCTTCCATGAAGACGTCGATATGCGGAATGACGTTGAAGGCGATGCGCTTGGTGAACTTCTTGTTCTCGACCGGATCTGCGACGTACACGGCGCGGGTCTGCCTGAACAGTTCGTCCATGCCTTCCTTGCCAGCGCCGGAAACCGACTGGTAGGTGGAGACGACGACGCGCTTGATCTTGGCGAAATCATGCAGCGGCTTCAGCGCGACGACGAGCTGGGCCGTGGAGCAATTCGGGTTGGCGATGATGTTCTTGCGGGTGAAGCCCGAGATCGCATCGGCATTGACTTCCGGAACGATCAGCGGAACGTCCTGGTCGTAGCGCCATGCGGACGAGTTATCGATGACGACGCAACCCTGCTGGCCGATCTTCGGCGACCACTTCTTGGAAATCTCGCCGCCGGCCGACATCAGGCAAATATCCGTGTCGGAAAAATCGTAGTTTTCGAGGTTGGAAACCTTCAGCGTGCGGTCGCCATAGGAGACTTCCGTGCCCTGGGAGCGGGAGGAAGCGAGCGGCACGACTTCATCTGCCGGAAAACCACGTTCGGCCAGGATGTTGAGCATTTCGCGACCGACGTTGCCGGTGGCGCCTACAATTGCAACTTTGAAACCCATGATCAAGCTCTCTTTCTGTCTCTCCTCTTTTGGGTGAGGTGGGGAACCCGCATCGCATTGCGGCTTCCTCGATCCCCAGCCAAACCGGGGAGAGAGCGGCGGGCCAGAGACGTCAGACGGTTTTAATCGTCGTTTTGGCCGTAATTCGGATGGAATAAGAAAGGCGCGGATCATCGCCGGCGGATTGTGCCGGTCCTTCCATAACAATCATGTCTGCAACATGCTTGCGCAAGGTGATGCTCCTTCTTCGCGAGAAGCTATTAGAAGGTTTGGTGTTCGTGTCAAGGAAAAAGGCGTGTTCCGAGCCGCGGGACACAAACCGGCAAACACCGCCTCGCGACATTTTTGCACGTTAAACATTAGACTAAAGTCATAATCCGAAAGCATCGCTCTTATTGGGGTTAATTTTCTGTCACTCTGACACCATGCGCATTGCACCCTTATGGGGGAGTCCGGAGGAGAGACAGGGCTCTGCAGTGCGCCCATTTGACATCTGTGGAGGACAGACAATGGCAAACGTAGCAGCCGTGAGCGGCGCCGCCCGTCCCATGACGGGCGAGGAGAAGAAGGTGATTTTCGCCTCTTCTCTCGGAACAGTCTTCGAATGGTACGATTTTTATCTGTACGGCTCGCTCGCGATCTATATCGGCGCGAACTTCTTCAGCCAATATCCGGAAACGACACGCAACATCTTCGCGCTTCTGGCATTTGCCGCCGGCTTCCTCGTGCGCCCCTTCGGCGCACTGGTGTTCGGCCGTCTTGGCGACATTGTCGGTCGTAAATACACCTTCCTGATCACCATTCTCATCATGGGTGTTTCGACCTTCCTCGTCGGCGTCCTGCCCGGCGCGTCCCAGATCGGCATCGCAGCTCCGGTCATTCTCGTCATCCTGCGCATGCTTCAGGGTCTGGCGCTTGGCGGCGAATACGGCGGTGCTGCAACCTATGTGGCCGAACACGCGCCCAACGGCCGCAGAGGCTACTACACCTCATGGATTCAGACGACGGCAACGCTCGGCCTGTTCCTGTCGCTGGTGGTCATTCTCGGCGTGCAGTTCGCACTCGGCAAGGAAGCCTTCGCAGCCTGGGGCTGGCGCATTCCCTTCCTCGTTTCAGTTCTGCTGCTTGGCGTATCGGTCTGGATTCGTCTGAAAATGAACGAATCCCCCGCCTTCAAGAAGATGAAAGAAGAAGGCAAGACCTCCAAGGCACCGCTCAGCGAAGCCTTCGGCCAGTGGAAAAACGCAAAGATCGCCCTGCTTGCCCTCGTCGGCGCCGTCATCGGTCAGGCCGTCGTCTGGTATACGGGCCAGTTCTATGCGCTGTTCTTCCTGCAGAGTATTCTGAAGGTGGACGGCCAGTCGGCCAACATCATGGTCGCGGTGGCCCTCATCCTCGGCACGGGCTTCTTCGTGCTCTTCGGCTGGCTTTCCGACAAGATCGGCCGCAAGCCGATCATTATGGCCGGTCTCATTCTTGCAATGCTGACCTACTTCCCGCTGTTCAAGGCGCTCACATGGGCGGGCAACCCGGCACTTGCACAGGCGCAATCCACCGTTCGTGCCACCGTTACCGCCGCTCCGGGCGACTGCAAATTCCAGTTCAACCCGACAGGCACGGCGAAATTCACCACATCCTGCGACATCGCCACCTCGTTCCTGACGCGCAACTCCGTTCCCTATGACGTCGTTGCGGGAGCAGCCGGCGAGCCGGCAAGCGTCAAGATCGGTGACGCCACCATTGCCAGCTACGACGCCATCGCAGCCGGCGCGGATGCTTCCGCGAAGGACAAGGCCTTCCAGAAGCAGGTCAACATCGCGTTGCACGACGGCGGCTACCCGCTGGTGCGTGGCGCGGCACAGGTGCCGGACGCCAAACTGGATGCCTTCATTGCCGCCAATCCGGAACTCAACCTCAATGCGGTGGCCGTTCGTGCCGCCGACAAGAAGATGGTTGCGACCGACAAGCTGGTAACGGACAAGCTGCTGACACCGGCCGAGGCCGCTGGAGCTGCGGAAATGGCCGTCTACAGCATTGCCGGTGGTGGTGCCTTCGCCATGGTCGCCGATCCGGCCGCCGTGAACTGGGTCGTCATCATCGCGGTTCTGACCGTCCTCGTGATCTATGTGACGATGGTCTACGGCCCGATCGCGGCCCTCCTGGTCGAACTGTTCCCGACCCGCATCCGCTACTCCGGCATGTCGCTGCCCTACCATATCGGCAACGGCTGGTTCGGCGGCCTTCTGCCCGCCACCGCATTTGCGATGAGCGCGGCGAAGGGCGACATCTATTACGGCCTCTGGTATCCGATCGTCTTTGCAGGCATCACGCTGGTCATCGGCCTGCTGTTCCTGCCGGAAACCAAGGATCGCGACATCCACACCATGGAGTGAACCAAGGGCCTGACGGACATTTTCGGAACCCGGCGCGCAGGCGCCGGGTTCTTTTATTGCGCGGTGAGCCGCAATATCGAATGAACTGTCGCAGGGGCCTGACATTCCGTCGCAGGTAAGACAAAATCAATATGGAGACAAAGTCCCCCTGAATAGGTTATGACCCCCCCTACATTTTCGGGCAGAGGGAGAGCCATTTTGAAGATCGGAACGCCTAAGGAACTATATGAGGGCGAGGCGCGCGTCGGTATGACGCCCGACAGCGCCCAGGCATTGCAGAAACTCGGATATGATTGCATCCTCGAGACAGGTGCGGGCAAGGCGGCGGGATTTTCCGACGACGCCTATCGCGCAGCCGGTGTCACGGTCGTCGATAGCGCCGATGCGCTTTACGCCGGCGCTGATATCATCGCCAAGGTTCGTCCGCCGGAAACGTCGGAGATTGATCGCCTGTCCTCGGACAAGACGCTGATCTCGTTCTTCTACCCCGCACAGAACAAGGACCTTCTGGAGCAGGCGAAGGAAAAGGGCGCAAACGTCATCGCCATGGACATGGTGCCGCGTATTTCCCGCGCCCAGAAGATGGACGCCCTGTCCTCCATGGCCAATATCGCCGGCTACCGCGCCGTCATCGAGGCGGGCAATAATTTCGGCCGCTTCTTCACCGGTCAGGTAACCGCCGCCGGCAAGGTGCCGCCCGCCAAGGTTCTGGTCATCGGCGCAGGTGTGGCCGGTCTTGCCGCCATCGGCACAGCCACCTCGCTCGGCGCCATCACCTATGCCTTCGACGTGCGCCCGGAAGTGGCCGAACAGATCGAGAGCATGGGCGCCGAATTCGTCTATCTCGATTTCGCCGACCAGAGCCAGGACGGTGCAGCCACCGGCGGTTATGCCGCCCCCTCCTCGCCGGAATTCCGCGAGAAGCAGCTCGAGAAATTCCGCGAACTGGCACCGCAGATCGATATCGTCATCACCACCGCGCTCATTCCGGGCCGTGACGCCCCGAAACTGTGGCTGGCCGACATGGTGGCGGCAATGAAGCCGGGTTCGGTCATCATTGACCTTGCTGCCGAGCGCGGCGGCAATTGCGACCTGACGGTTCCCGACCAGCGCGTCGTCTCCGACAACGGCGTCATCGTCATCGGCTATACGGATTTCCCGAGCCGCATGGCGACGCAGGCCTCGACGCTCTATTCCACCAACATCCGTCACATGATGACCGACCTGACGCCCGCAAAGGACGGCAAGCCGGTTCACAACATGGAAGACGACGTCATCCGCGGCGCGACCGTCACCTATCAGGGCGAGATCACTTTCCCGCCGCCGCCGCCGAAGATCCAGGCCATTGCCGCGCAGAAACCCAAGGAAAGAGCAAAAGAGCTTACGCCTGAGGAGAAGCACGCCAAGGAACGGGCTGAGTTCAAGGCGCAGACGAAAAGTCAGGTCGGCCTGCTGGTCATCGGCACGGCGGTTCTGCTTCTTGTCGGCCTCTATGCGCCGGCAAGCTTCATGAGCCATTTCATCGTCTTCGTGCTCGCCTGCTTTATCGGCTTCTCCGTCATCTGGAATGTCAGCCACTCGCTGCACACGCCGTTGATGGCGGTGACGAACGCGATTTCCGGCATCGTCATTATCGGCGCGCTGCTGCAGATCGGTTCCGGCAATTGGCTGGTGGTGCTCCTTGCCTCGCTTTCCGTCCTGATCGCGACGATCAACATCGTCGGCGGTTTCCTCGTGACACGGCGCATGCTCGCCATGTTCCAGAAGTCCTGAGCCGTGTAGGGGACACTTTATGACCATTGGTATCGTTTCCGCGGCCTATGTTGCCGCAGCCGTTCTTTTCATCCTTTCCCTCGGCGGCCTTTCCGGACAGGAAAGCGCCAAACGCGCCGTCTGGTACGGCATAACAGGCATGGGCCTTGCCATTGTCGCCACGGTCTTCGGACCTGACGTCGGCAACTGGTTCATCGTGCTTCTGATGCTGGCGGGTGGCTCCGTTCTCGGCTACTTCGTCGCAAGCCGCGTACAGATGACCGAGATGCCGCAGCTTGTCGCAGCCCTTCACTCCTTCGTCGGTCTTGCCGCCGTCTTCATCGGCTTCAATGCCCATATCGAGGAAGCGCATGTCGCTTCGCTCGATGAGACGGCGCGTTCATTGTTGACCGGCTTTTCCGCCCTCCTCGCCCACAAGACGCCGGTGGAACTGGCCATCATGAAGGTGGAGGTCTTCCTCGGCGTCTTCATCGGTGCCGTCACCTTCACCGGTTCGGTCGTCGCCTTCGGCAAGCTGGCCGGCAAGGTGGATGGCAAGGCGAAGAAGCTGCCGGGCGGACATGTCCTCAATGCGAGCGCCGCGATCCTGTCGCTCGTGCTGCTCCTCATGTATTGCAACGGCGCCGGCGCTTGGACGCTGGTGCTGATGACGCTTGCCGCCTTCTTCATCGGCTATCACCTGATCATGGGCATCGGCGGCGCCGACATGCCTGTCGTCGTTTCGATGCTGAACAGCTATTCCGGCTGGGCAGCAGCTGCCATCGGCTTCACGCTCGGCAACGATCTCCTGATCGTCACAGGCGCGCTGGTCGGTTCCTCGGGTGCGATCCTCTCCTACATCATGTGCAAGGCCATGAACCGCTCCTTCGTCTCTGTCATCCTCGGCGGCTTCGGCGGCACGACGGGTCCGGCGATGGAAATCGATGGCGAACAGGTAGCGATCGATGCCGAAGGCGTTGCTTCGGCGCTGAACGATGCCGACAGCGTCATCATCGTTCCCGGCTACGGCATGGCGGTGGCGCAGGCGCAAAGCGCGGTGTCCGAACTGACCCGCAAGCTGCGCGCCGACGGCAAGACCGTGCGTTTCGCCATCCACCCGGTGGCGGGCCGCCTTCCCGGCCATATGAACGTGCTGCTCGCCGAAGCAAAGGTGCCTTACGACATCGTGCTGGAAATGGACGAGATCAACGACGATTTCCCCAATACCGACGTCGTCATCGTCATCGGCTCCAACGACATCGTCAACCCGGCGGCACAGGACGATCCGAACTCGCCCATCGCCGGCATGCCGGTTCTGGAAGTGTGGAAGTCCAAGCTGGTCATCGTCTCCAAGCGTGGCCAGGGAACGGGTTATTCCGGCATCGAGAACCCGCTGTTCTACAAGGACAATACCCGCATGTTCTACGGTGACGCCAAGAAGTCGATCAACGAACTTCTGCCGCTCATCAAGTAACAAAAAGGGCGTTTCCGGGAGACCGGAAACGCCCTTTTGATTTTCTGAGAACGCATTCCACCTTGACGTCATCCTCGGGCTTGACCCGAGGATCCATCGCGCGTCGGGTTGTGGATCCTCGGGTCAAGCCCGAGGATGACGACGGTGAGGTTCGAGCTGGTACTCAGCCAAAACGGTCGCCTTAAAGCACCCGGTAACGCCGGTTGAAATACATCAGCGCTTCTTCGCCTTCATTGATCTTCATATCGACGACATCGCAGATCAGAATATCGTGCGTGCCGCCATCGTGCGCCTCGCGGATGCGGCAATCGAAGGAGACCAGAGCGTCTTCCAGAACCGGAGCGCCGGTTTCAAGCACGCCCCAGCGCCCGGCGGCGAAACGTTCGTCCGCCGGCGTCTTGCCGCCGAACAGGGTGCTCAGCGCCTCGTGCTTTGAGGCAAGCGTGTTGACGCAGATGACGCCGTTGCTCTTCACCACCTTGTAGGCGGAAGCATTGCGATTGAGGCAGACGAGCAAGGTAGGCGGATTGTCGGAAACGCTGCAAACGGCCGTCGCTGCAAAACCCGCACGTCCAGCCACCCCGTCCGTGGTGACGATGTTGACCGCCGCACCGAGCCGCGCCATGGCGTTCCTGTATTCGAGGCTGCGCTGCTCAGCAGTCTTCGTCTCCATTTCCGCTTCCTTTTCAAGAGACATCATCCGCATCTAACCCATCCTTCCTTAACAGGCCCTCAAGCCAGCACGCAGGCGTCGTCAAAGCCGAGGCGCGGCAGACGGCCGAACAGTTTCGACGGATCGCCGTAACCGAGATTGATCAGGAAATTGGATTTCCACGTCGTGCCCGCGAAAAACGCCGTATCCACCTTGCCTTTGTCAAAACCGGACATCGCCCCGGTATCCAGTCCCAACGAGCGGGCCGCAATAATGAGATAACCCGCCTGCAAAGTGGCATTGCGGAAGGCCGTTTCCTCGGCGACGGCCGGGCTAGAGGTAAACCACGAACGCGCGTCGGCATGTGGAAACAGCACCGGCAGTTTCTCGTAAAATTCGCGGTCGATAGCAGCGATCACCGTCACCGGTGCAGCCATGGTCTTTTCGAGGTTGCCCGAAGAAAGCGCGGGCCGCAGCTTTTCCTTGGCTTCCGGGCTGCGCACGAACACGAAACGCGCCGGCGAGCAATTGGCCGAGGTCGGCCCCATCTTCGTCAGATCGTAAATTGCTCTCAGTGTCTCGTCGCCGACCGGCTTGTCAGCCCAGCCATTATGGGTGCGTGCCGCGGTGAAAAGTGCTGCAAGTGCCTTATCGTCGAGTGCTGTCGTCATTGTCTTAAAAATCCTGTCAGAATGGCCGTGTTGCCGGCAGCAGAAACCGCAAAAGCCGCGCGTTGAAAAGGTCAGTCTCGGTGATATTGACCGCATGCGCCCCGAAATCGAGGAGACAAAGTTCGCTTTGCGGCAAACCCTCAGCAAGACGCAGCGACCGGGTATAGGGCACCAGAAGATCGTCCTTCGTCGCCACCAACAGCACCGGATTGTCGATCTCGCCAAGACGGGTATCGATATCGAAGGCCCTGAGCGCCGCGATGCGCCGAAGCACATTCGCCCTGCCCTGAAAATGCGCGACACCATGCGCATCGTCGCGTGCAAGCCGCTCCTGATGTTCCGACATCCAGGCCGCCGGATACAGAAACAGCGGCTGGGCTTTCACGAAAGCCTCGACGCCGGATTTCTCCAGAAGCTCGATCCGCACATCAAAGCAGCGCCCGGAATGCGGATCGGCCTTGCTCCATGCATTGATAAGAACAAGCCTGTCGATGAGGCCGGGCTGGCGCAGCGCGATATCGAGACCGATCAGACCGCCGAGCGCATGACCCATGAAGTGAAATTTTTCGAGGTTCAGAGCCGAGACGATCTCCAGCACATCATCCGCCATGGCCGATATGCCGCCATCCGCCGGCACTTCGCCGCCGGTCCTGCCGGTTCCGCGATGGTCATAGGTGACGATCCGGAAATGACCGGAAAGAGCCTCGATCTGCGGCGTCCAATAGGTGCCCGACCCGCCCAGTCCCGATGACAGCAGGATAGTGGGCGCCTCAGGCTCGGCCCGGCCATGAACCTCGAAATGCATCATCTTGCCGTGTCGCCCCTATTTGCCGATATGGGCGACAGTGGCGATTTCCACCAGCGCGTCAGGCTTTACGAGGCCGCACTGGATGCAATAACGCGCCGGCTTGTCGCCGGGGAAATATTCGGCGTAGACAATGTTGACGGCCTGGTAGTTCGCCCAGTCGGTGATGAAGATGTGGTTCATCGTCACGTCCTCCATCGTGCCCCCGGCGGTCTCAATAACGGATTTGATGGTTTCCAGAACATGGCGGGTCTGCGCGCTGGCATCGCCCACATGCACGACATTATTGTCCTTGTCGAAGGGCAGCGTGCCGGAAACATAAACCACGCCATCGGCGAGGGTTCCCGGCGAAAAGGGAGCGATGGGTTTGCTGGTACCGGCAGGCACGACGATCTTTTTCGGCATTTCGTTCTCCTCTTTGTGTTTCTCAATCAATCGGTGACGGGTGCGGCCTGCGAGATGACGCCGCAGAAATCATTGACGGTCGCCACCCAGCCGAAAAATTTCTCGACATTGTAGACCGTCGCCTGCTGGATATAGTCCGGGCCGAGATGATGCGTGGCATCCTCCAGCATCACCCCGAAATATTCGAGATGGAAGGCGTCGCGCAGCGAGCTTTCCACGCAGACATTGGTGGCGATGCCGACGAACACCAGATTGCGGATGCCGCGGGCACGCAGAACGCTGTCCATATTGGTGTTGAAGAAACCGCTGTAACGCGTCTTCGGCACCAGAATGTCGCCGGGCTGCGGCTGCAGCTCGTCGACAATGGCATAATCCCACGTCCCCTTGGCAAGCAGCTGGCCCTGCAGTTCCGGCCTTTTGCGCATCGTCTTCAGCGCATTGGACTTGTGCCAGTTGGGCGAACCCGGCCCACCCGCCTCGACATAGTCCTTGTCCCAGCCATTCTGGAAATAGATGACCTGAACGCCCGCCGCCCGCGCTGCATCCAGCGTCTTCTTGATGTTGGCGATGGTGCCCTTGGCCCCGGAAATGTCGAACCCGGCCAGATCGACATAACCGCCCTCGGTCGAATAGGCGTTCTGCATATCGACCACGACAACGGCGGTCTCGCTGGGCTTGAGGGTAATCGGCTCCGGCCGTGCGGGAAGTGTGACACTTTCCGAACGGCTTTCCGGCCCCTTGTAACCCGCCACGACGGCTTCGCTCATTCCGCAGCCTCCAGTTCGGCCAGAACATGCTTGCGGCTCTTCATCAGCGGCTGCACATATTTGCCGAATTTTTCGACGCCTTCGAGGAAATCGTCAAAGGTCAGCATCACGCCGCCCGTTCCCGGCACTTCGCTCATCTCGTCCAGCATGGCCGCCACCTCCTCATAGGAGCCGATCAGCGTTCCCATGTTGATGTTGACCGCCGAGACGGGATTGGACATGTGCCGGACATTGGTGTCGGAGCCGGATTTGGTGTCGACAGAACTCTGCAGGCCGAGCCACTTGATCGCCTCCTCATCCGCGCCCGCCTTGTAGTGCTCCCACTTGGCCCAGGCATCCTCGGATTTTTCCTCGGCAAGGATCATGGTCAGCACGACGGATTTAACATCGCGGCCGGTCTTTTCGGTTGCCGCCAGAAGTCGCTCATTGGTGGGCGCGAAGGCCTTCGGCGTATTGACGCCAACGCCGAAGCAGAAGCTGTAATCGGCGAATTTGGCCGAGAACGCCATGCCGGAATTGGAGGAACCGGCGCAGATGAGCTTCACATCCCCCTGCGGCACCGGCTTCATGCGGCAATCCTCCATCTTGAAGAACTTGCCGTTGAAATCCGATTGGCCATCGGTCAGCAGCTCTTTCAGGACCGAGGTATATTCGCCGAGATATTCGTAGCGATCACCGAAATAATCATCGCCCGGCCAAAGCCCCATCTGGCTGTATTCAGGACGCTGCCAGCCGGTAATCAGGTTGATGCCGAAGCGGCCGCCGGAAATGGAGTCGATCGTTGTCGCCATGCGGGCAACGATGGCCGGCGGCATGACCAGCGTGGCGGCCGTGCCGAACAGCTTGATCTTGGAGGTGACGGCGGCAAGGCCCGCCATCAGCGTGAAGGATTCCAGATTATAGTCCCAGAATTCGGTCTTGCCGCCGAAGCCGCGCAGCTTGATCATCGAAAGCGCGAAGTCGAAACCATATTGCTCCGCCTTCAGCGTGATCGCCTTGTTCAGGTCGAAGCTCGGCTTGTATTGCGGCGCGTTTTCGGAGAGGAGCCACCCATTGTTTCCGATCGGTATAAAAACACCAACTTCCATTTTGCTGTTCCCTTTTTGGCGTCAGGTGTCTCCTGACTTGACAAAAGAGTAGCAGGTTCTGTGCCAGACCAAATAAAATAATTTTATCAAATGGATAAAATTTGGGGGCGCATCGAGCCTTGACCAAAAGATAAAAATTTTATCATTTGGTAAAAATATTTGCCTGTTTATTCGGCATAAATGAAGTGTGCAAAATGGGAAATGGGCGGCTGTCGCAATGGCCCGCAAGTCTTGAAAACGCACGCTCACGCTCTGCGTCATCCTCGGGCCTGTCCCGAGGATCTATCCACGTTGCGTAAAATCAATCGGTTGCAGATCCTCGGGACAAGCCCGAGGATGACGACGTGAAGTTTTCAGAACTACGATCAATCTTGGATAGCTATCACCGAGCTATGCCAAAACCTCAAACGAGGCGCTGCTGCGCATAGGCATGTACGGCGCGGAAGGCAGCCTCGGCGCCTGCGACAACACGCTCTTCCTCTTCAACCGTCAGCGAAATTTCATCGAGCGCGGCCGTAAATGTGCGCCAATGCAGGCCGCGTCCTTCAGGAGCGCCGGCCAGATGGCGTGCGCCGAATTCTTCGTTGAGCCCAAGCTTGGCCGCATCTTTCAGAAGGAACGCCGCACCGAGATTGGAGCCTTCCACCACATAAAGCCAGCCCATCGCCTCAGGCAGATCGAACGGCGTTTCGCCGGTAAAGCGCGGCGCTGCGGTTTCGGGAATAGCGTGACCGAGATCGGCAAGGTCCTGCTCAATCATCGCCAGACGACGGCGACCCTTGAGATCGGGCAGCAGGCCATCGAGCGCCGCGTTGGAGAAGAAAGCATCGAGGTCGCGATGGAAAAGATATTGCGTTTCCACGAATTTGCCGAAGTTCTCCCGGCTCTCAAACGGCTTGGCTGCCATGATGAATGTATCGAGACCGCCATGCGCGCCGCGCGTCGCAGCCCTCAGGCGCTTCACTCGGCTCTGCTCGATCTCTTCCACAGGCGCTGACGGCTCCACAACGGTCATGATACTTCCCTTTATCCCACAAACAGATTGCCTGATAAAAATCTTTACTGAAACAGTCAAATTTTATTTTAGCATTTTTTGGTGTTCAGCGGAAAAATGACATTCGCGTAAACCGCTGTAAACATTCCATGCCTCACCGGATGCAACACACCCCATCAAGCAGCCTCCGGAACCAATCCGCCCACCATTCCAGCCTACCGAACAATCATCTTGCAATTACTGCTTTACAACTAACATGTCAGTATGCCATCAATCTGCAGCCATCTTGGAGGAGCATCTTAATTGACCCAGAAATTCGGCCTTTCGGCAGCCCTGACGACCCCTTTCAAAACTGACGGAACCGTCGATATCGAAGCCATGATCGCGCATGCCCGCCGCTGCCTTGCAAATGGCTGCGACAGCGTGACGCTCTTCGGCACCACCGGCGAGGGATGCTCCGTCGGCAGCCGCGAACGGCAGGTCATTCTCTCCCGCTTCATCCAGGCAGGCATTGTGCCCTCCCGTCTGGTCACCGGCGTTCTGGTGGATTCCATCGAGGATGCGGCCGAACAATCGGCCGAGGCCCTGAAAGCAGGCGCACGCAACATTCTTCTCGCCCCACCCTCCTATTTCAAGAATGTCAGCGATGACGGCCTGTTTGCGTGGTTCTCGGCGGTTTTCGAAAAGATCGGCAAGGGCGCGCGCGACGTACTCGTCTACAACATTCCTTCCGTGACCATGGTGACACTGTCGGTCGAGCTGGTGGGACGGTTGAGGAAGGCGTTTCCGGGCATCGTCACCGGCGTGAAGGACTCCTCCGGCAATTGGGCACATACCGAGCGTCTGCTGAAAGAGCATGGCGATCTCGTCATCCTGATCGGCGATGAGCGTGATCTGGCCAAGGGCGTTCGCCTCGGCGGTCAGGGCGCTATCTCCGGCGTTGCCAATTTCCTGACGCAGGAAGTCCGCGCCATGGCCGTTGACGGCAAGGACGACCCACGCATCGTCGATCTTGTTGTGGAACTTCTGAAATTCCCGGTTACGCCCGCCGTAAAGGTGCTGGTATCACACACGACAGGGGAAAATATCTGGTCTGACGTGCGCGCGCCGCTCGTTGCCATTTCACCGGAGGACCGGCGGCAGATCGAAGGCGCATTTGATGCGCTGTTTCGCAGGCAGGCCGCCTGAACAGACCTTGAAAGGTTGAGCATGGACGATACCGGCGAACAGACATTGCGGGAACGGGCGTATGAAAGCTTTACGCATCACCTTCTCTCGCGCGACGTTCGTCCGGGGCAGTTCATCTCGCAACGCCGCCTCGTGGAATTGACCGGTTTGCCGCTAGGGGCGATCCGGGAAGCAATTCCACGGCTGGAGGCGGAAGGTCTGATCAAGACCGTGCCGCAGCGCGGGTTGCAGGTTGCCCATATCGACATCAACCTCATCCGCGAAGCGTTCCAGTTCCGTATCTTTCTCGAAAAGGAGGCCGTGGCGCTCTTTACCCGTTCGGCCTCCGACGAGACCATCGCCAAGCTGTTGAAACAGCACCGCGATATTGCCGAAGCGGCTGAAAAAGGCGGGGAATCGCCGGAACTGGACCAGCACGCGCAGCAGGTGGACTGGGGCATGCACGATGCCTTTATCGACGCGCTCGGCAATTCGATCATCTCGAATGCCTACCGCGTCAATTCCATCAAGATGCGCCTCATCAATCAGGAGCGCTTTCGCATCGCCGGTCACGTCAAATCGGTGATGAAGGAACATCTCGCCATTCTCGAAGCCATCGAGAAGCGATCCGTCGAAGACGCCGTGGAGCGGCTCACCGCCCATATCCGCAACGCAAGGGACAGGGCGCTGGCGGTGTAGGGCAATTTCGGCAGGGACACAGAGGATCCTGCGCCGGAATTGCAAGAAAATAAGCAACAAGCCGGGGTGAGGAGAATTTCCGGCTAACTGGAGGAGAACTGACATGAAGCATTCATTGCTCAACCCCACGCGTCGCGCCTTTTTGGCAGGCACGGCGGCGCTTGGCGGCAGCGCGGCGCTCGGCATTCGCCCGGCATCGGCGGCGGTGAACTGGAAAAAACACGCCGGCACCACCCTTGAAGTCAACCTCGTCAAAAGCCCGCGCAGCGAAACGCTGATCAAATATCTCGGCGAATTCGAAGCGCTGACCGGCATCAAGGTCAATGCCGAAGCAACGCCTGAACAGCAGCAGCGCCAGAAGGTGGTGATCGAGCTTTCCTCCGGCAAGCCGAGCTTCGATGTGGTGCATCTGAGCTACCACGTTCAGAAGCGCCAGTTCGAAAAGGGCAAGTGGCTGGCCGATATCAGCGGCTTCCTGAAGGACCCGTCGCTGACCGATCCTTCGCTCGTCGAGAAGGACTTCGCCGAAGCCGGCATGCTGTTTGCCAAGGATAGCGACGGCGTGCTGCGCTCGCTGCCCTTCTCGGTGGATTACTGGATTGTCTACTGGAACAAGGAACTGTTTGCGGCGAAGGGCCTGAAATATCCTGAGACCTTCGAGGAACTGGTAGCGGCGGCGGAAAAAATCACCGATCCCGCAACCAACACCTATGGTTTCGTCGCGCGCGGCCTGAAGAACGCCAATACCCCGGTCTGGACCTCGCTGATGCTGGGTTACGGCGCAAAGCCGATCAGCGCGGACGGAAAGATCGACACCGAATCCAAGGAAGCCGTCGAAGCCGCCAAGCTCTATCAGCGCCTGATGACCAAAGCCGCCCCTCCCGGCGTCTCCGGCTTCAACTGGGCGGAAGCGCAGTCTGCCTTCCTGCAGGGCAAGATCGGCATGTGGTTCGATGGCGTCGGTTTTGCGCCGCCAATCGAGAACCCGGAAAAGTCCCGCGTGGTCGGCAAGGTCGGTTACGGCGTCATGCCGAAGGGTCCGGCAACACAGGCCGCCGGCACTTTCGGCGATGGTCTGGGTGTTGTCGAAGCCAGCAGCAAGAAGGAAGCGGCCTATCTCTTCTGCCAATGGGCGATCTCGCACGACATGGGTGCGCGTCTGCTGCAGGCAGGTGCGGGCGTTCCGTTCCGCCAGTCCATCCTCGAAGACCAGAAGGTGCGCGAAGGCGTGAAGATGCCGGCCGCCTGGCTGGATGCGGTTGTCGGTTCCGGCAAGGTCTCGCAGCTTGCCCTGCCCGTCATCATTCCGGTGACGGAATTCCGCGACATCTACGGCGTCGGCCTCACCAACATGATCGGCGGCGCCGACCCGGCAGCCGAACTTAAAAAGGCGACGGAACAGTTCGCACCCGTTCTGGCGCGTAGCGAGGGATAATGGCCTCCGTGAGCATCGAAAACACCAAAACAGGCGTCAGTCGTAGAGAAGGGAGCAAGCCGGCAAGGCTTGCTCCCAACTACTGGCCCTTTGTCATACCGGCACTTGTCGTCATTTCGGCGGTGATCGTTTTTCCATGGGTCTTCACCCTGTGGATGAGCGTGCACCGCTGGACACTCGGACAGGAGCAGAGCTTCATCGGTTTCGAGAATTATATAAGGCTCGCAAGCGATATCAGGTTCTGGGAATCCCTGTGGCACACGCTCATCTATACCGTGCTGTCGGTCGTCGCCCCACTGTTCCTTGGAACATTGGCGGCACTGGTTTTCGATGCGCAATTTCCGCTGCGCGGTTTTCTGCGTGGCGTCTTCGTGATGCCGATGATGGCGACCCCGGTCGCCATCGCGCTCGTCTGGACCATGATGTTCCACCCGCAGCTCGGTGTTCTGAACTATCTTCTGTCCTTGATCGGCATCGGGCCGCTGGAATGGATCTACAACCAATCCACCGTCATTCCCTCGCTTGTACTGGTGGAAACCTGGCAATGGACGCCTCTGGTCATGCTGATCGTGCTCGGCGGTCTCGCTGCCGTACCGCGTGAACCCTATGAGAGCGCCGAAATCGACGGTGCCAACGCCTGGCAGAAGTTCCGTTACCTGACCATGCCGATGATCGCGCCGTTCCTGATGATCGCCGTCATCATCCGCTCCATCGATGCCGTCAAAAGCTTCGACATCATCTATGCGATGACGCAAGGCGGACCCGGCACGGCCTCGGAAACGATCAACATCTACCTCTATAATACGGCGTTTTCCTATTACGACATCGGTTACGGCTCAGCCATGGCCGTCGTCTTCTTCATCATCATCGTGGCGCTGTCCTTCGTACTTTTGATGGTGCGCCAGCGCGCGCAATGGAACGAGATGGAGGACCGCTGATGACCCGCCAATTGCTCAAACGTAAAACCCTCGACCGCATCGGCCTCTTTTTCGTGGCGCTGGTGATGATTTCGCCGGTCATCCTGTTCTTCATGTGGATGATCTCGCTGTCGCTGAAATACGAAATCGACAACGGCGCCTATCCGCCGATCCTCATCCCCGAACGTTTCGCCTGGTCGAACTATGTGAAAGTGTTCGAGGAAAATAATTTCTTCCTCTATTTCTGGAACTCGGTCCTCGTCACCGGTGCCGCCACCATTCTGGCGCTAGTGATCGGTGTGCCCGCCGGTTACGGCATCGCGCGGCTGAAGGCGGAAAAGTCGGCGGTTGTCATCATGATTGCACGCATGACACCCGGCCTCTCCTTCCTCATCCCGCTGTTCCTGCTGTTCCAATGGCTGAACCTGCTCGGCACGCTCTGGCCGCAGATCATCATCCATCTGGTGGTGACGGTCCCTATCGTGGTCTGGATCATGATCGGCTATTTCGAGACCACGCCGAAGGAACTGGAAGAAGCGGCAAGCATCGATGGCGCATCCTCATGGCAGGTGTTCCGGCTGGTGGCGCTGCCGATTGCCAAGCCCGGCATCGTCGTCTCCTTCATTCTGGCGGTCATCTTCTCGTGGAACAACTTCGTGTTCGGCATCGTGCTGGCCAGCCGCGAAACGCGTACCCTGCCGGTTGCGGTCTACAACATGCTGTCCTTTGAACAGGTGAGCTGGGGACCGCTTGCCGCCGCCGCGTTGATCGTGACGCTACCGGTGCTGCTGCTCACCATGTTCGCACAAAAACAGATCGTGGCGGGCCTGACCGCCGGCGCCGTCAAGGGCGGCTGAACCAACCAATTAAAAATACGGGAACATCCACATGGCACCGGTCAATATTCAAAACGTCCAGAAGCGCTTCGGCTCAGTCAACATCATCCACGGCATCGATATCGATATCAAGGATGGCGAATTCGTCGTGCTGGTCGGCCCTTCCGGCTGCGGCAAATCCACCCTGCTACGCATGATTGCGGGCCTGGAAGAAGTGAGCGACGGCGAAATCCACATCGGCACACGCGAGGTCAGCAACCTGCCCGCCCGTGACCGCGATATCGCCATGGTCTTCCAGAACTACGCCCTTTATCCGCACATGACGGTGAAGGACAATATGGGCTTCGCGCTGAAGCTGAAGAAGGTGAGCGCCGACGAAACCAAGGCCAAGGTTGACAAGGCCGCCGCCATTCTGGGGTTGGACAAGCTGCTCGACCGTTATCCGCGCCAGCTTTCCGGCGGCCAGCGCCAGCGTGTCGCCATGGGCCGCGCACTGGTGCGCGATCCGCAGGTCTTCCTGTTCGACGAACCGCTCTCCAACCTCGACGCCAAGCTGCGCGTGCAGATGCGCGGCGAGATCAAGGCCATGCACCAGCGCATCGGCACCACCACCATCTACGTCACCCACGATCAGGTGGAAGCCATGACCATGGCCGACAAGATCGTGGTGCTGCATGATGGCGTGATCGAACAGATCGGCGCGCCGCTCGAGCTTTACGACCGCCCGGCCAACCTTTTCGTCGCCGGCTTCATCGGTTCACCCGCCATGAATTTCATTCGTGGACGCGTCGAAGAAGGGGTGTTCCGCACCGTGAAGGGCTTAAGCCTTCCCCTGCCCACCAACACCGATATTGCCGCACTGGGCGGCCGCGACCTCGTCTATGGCGTGCGCCCGGAACACATCCGCGCGGCAAGCGGCGGTATCGAAGGCCGGGTCGAACTGGTCGAAGGCACCGGCTCGGAAATCTACGCCAAGCTGAACTGCAAGGGCGACGACATCGCCTGCCTGTTCCGCGAACGGCTGGATGTACGGTTTGGCGATACGATCCATATCGCCATCGACCCGGAAATGGTGCATCTCTTCGACAAGGCAAGCGGCAAGCGCATCTGAGATGCATTTCCGGTAAAACAAAAATACAGGGTGGAAAGTATGGAGAGCCAACACGAGAGCCGCAGGCATGTGCTGTGTGTGGGCGCCGCCGTGCTCGACACCCTGTTTCGTGTTCATGACATGCCAAAGGGTGAAGGCAAGGTCCTGCCCTATGAGATGCTGCAGATCGCCGAGGGCATGGCATCCAGCGCAGCCTATGCGGTGCATCGCATGGGCGGCCGCGCCAGCCTTTGGGGTGCGGTGGGTGACGACGAGACCGGCAGCCGCATCCTGCGCGATCTCGCCGAAAGCGGCATCGACACATCAGGCATGACGGTCGCTGCCGGCGCTCGTTCCGCACTCTCGACAATCATAATCGATGATCGTGGCGAGCGACTGATCGTGCCTTTCTACGATCACAGGCTGCACGAGAAGAAGCGCTCCTGCACGCCGGCAGACCTCGCGCCTTTCGACGCCGTTCTGGTGGATGTGCGCTGGCCGGAACTGGCGCTCGATGTTCTTGATGTGGCGCGAGCACTCGGCAAACCCGCCATTCTCGATGGAGACGTCGCGCCTGTCGAAACGCTTGAGAAGCTTGCGCCTGCCGCAACCCACATCGTTTTTTCCGAGCCCGCCGCCGCCCGGCTGACGGGGCTTGAGACCGTGAAAAACATGCTGCCGGTGCTGCACGCCCGCTACCCGCAGACCTTCATCGCCGTCACCGCCGGACCGGCAGGTTGCTACTGGACGGAAGCTGGCGATCCGACCGTGCATTTTCAGGAAACGATGCAGGTCAAGGCGGTGGACACGCTGGCGGCAGGCGATATTTTCCACGGCACCTTCGCGCTTGCAGTTGCCGAAGGCATGGAAAGCCGCTCGGCCATACGGCTCTCCTCCGTTGCCGCCGCACTCAAATGCACCGTCTTCGGCGGCCGCGTCGGCGCACCCTTGAGAGCAGAGGCCGAAGAAGCCATGCGGCAATGGCTGGCACAGGAGCAGGAACCGGCTGAGCGCGCCTCCCGACCGCATACGTTGTCCGCATAAAACTATTCCATTTTTGCGATGCCGTTTCGCTGCGAACTAGGCTAACGTTCGGACAGGCAAAGCTTTTCGGAAGCTGCGCTCGCCCGACACGTCAGCCTTAATTCCGCAAAAGTGACCGACCCGATGCACGAGACGACCCGCCCGAGACTGCGCGATATCGGCTTGCCGCCCGGCCATTTTAAGACCGGCGCACTCAACGCCATTACCGATGTCGAAGGTGTGCTTGTTGGCCACTCCACGGTGATCGAAGGCGATACGATCCGCACCGGCGCGACCGCAATCCTTCCGCACAGCGGCAATCTCTTTCAGGACAAGGTGCCCGCGGGTTTTGCGGTCTATAACGGCTTCGGCAAATTCGCCGGCTCGACCCAGATCGAGGAACTGGGCGAGATAGAAACGCCTGTTATCCTTACCAACACACTCGCGACCGGCAGGGCGATTGAGGCAATCAACCGCCATACGCTGTCGCAGCCGGGCAATGAAAAAGTCGTCTCTATCAACGCCATCGTCGGAGAGACTAACGATTCTCGCCTCAACGATATCCGCGCCGGACGCCCGACCGTCGAGGAAATCTCGGCTGCGCTGAAAAACGCTGATAAAGGCCCGGTGGCCGAAGGTGGCCTTGGCGCCGGAAGCGGCACCGTGGCTTTTGGCATGAAGGGCGGCATCGGAACCGCATCCCGCATCGCCACGATTGCCGGGGAAACCTATACGCTCGGCGTTCTCGTGCAGTCCAATTATGGCGGCCATCTCCTTGTCTGCGGCAAGCCCTATTTGAGCCCCGAGCACAAGGACAAAGACGGTTCCATCGTCATCATTGTCGCAACCGATGCGCCGCTATCGTCGCGCAATCTGAAGCGCTTGGCCGCTAGAAGCTTCGGCGGCCTTGCACGCACAGGCGCGGCACTGAGCAACGGTTCCGGCGACTATGCGCTGGCATTTTCGACCAATGAACGGCTTCGCAAAACATCCGCACGCCGCAAAGCCGTGGCGGATTTCCCCGAGCTTTCCAACGATGCCATTTCGCCGCTGTTCGAGGCCGCTATAGAGGCGACCGAAGAGGCGATCCTCAATTCGCTCTGCGCGGCAGCGACGACAACGGGCTTCAATGCCGGAACCGGCAAGGTCGCAACGGTCGAGGCCATTTCCATCGATACCCTTAAAACCCTTCTTTCAGCCTGACTTTTCCAGACGGAGTTTTCATGACTAGCCAATCCGGTCGCATCGTTTATCTCAACGGCGAATTCCTGCCCGAAGCGGAAGCCCGCCTTTCCATCTTCGACCGCGGCTTCCTGTTCGGCGACGGCATTTATGAAGTCACCTCGGTTCTCGAAGGCAAGCTGATCGACAGCGACCTGCACATGACGCGGCTGGAACGCAGCGCCCGCGAAATCGACGTGCCGCTGCCGGTCACGACCAAGGAAATCGTCGAGGCCGAACGTCGCCTGATTGCCGACAACAACCTTGTCGAAGGCATGATCTACCTGCAGCTGACGCGTGGTGCGGAAGACCGCAACTTCCTGTTCTCCGCTGATCTGAAGCCAACACTGGTCATGTTCACTCAGGCCAAGAAGCTCATCGGCACCCCGGTCGAAGAGGCCGGCATTGCGGTGAAATCCGTTCCCGACCAGCGCTGGGAACGCCGCGATATCAAGACCGTCTGTCTCCTGCCGCAGGTCATGGCAAAACGCATTGCCAAGGCGGAAGGTTGCGACGAGGCGTGGATGATCGAGGATGGTTTCGTGACCGAAGGCGCTTCCTCGACTGCTTATATCGTCACCGCCGATAAAAAAATCATTACTCGTGGCAACAGCAACAAGACCCTGCCCGGCTGCACTCGCCTTGCCGCCCTGCAACTGGCCAAGGAAGCCGGCTTCACGCTGGAGGAACGGCCTTTCACGCTGGAAGAAGCGCTAAACGCTGACGAAGCCTGCCTGACCAGCGCCTCCAACTTCGTGGTTTCTGTGACGAAGATCGACGGCAAGCCGGTGGGCAACGGCAAGCCCGGCCCGATGGTAAGCCGCCTGCGCGCGCTTTACCTCGAAAACGCCCGCCGCACGGCGATCTGAGAACGCCTCAATCTTCGAGAACCGCCCATATTCGCTCGACAACGGGGCGGCGGTTCTCCTTTGAACGGTAAAGCCTGATATCAACGGCAATATCGAAGCTGTGATCGGCGGCGCGAACCAACGTGCCGCTATCCAGCTCATGCCGCATCAGGCTTTCCGGCACCCAGGCGACACCCCAGCCCGCCATCGCCATAGCTTTCAGCCCTACCGACATACTGCCTTCATGCACCCGCTCGAATTTCGGCAGGCGCGCGCTCAGGAGATCGCGCAACAGCGGCCCGAAGAACGATGCTTTTTCGTAATCCAGATAGGCAAAGGGTTTTTTCGCGTTTTCCGTCAGGCTGTGTAAAGGCGAGCCGTTCTCGGTCGGCGCGGAGACCGGGATAATGTTTTCCGCGCCAAGCACCCGGAATTCGAAGGTCTGCGCATCAAGCAGCATCGGCACTTCCGGGTGAGCGTAGGTCAGAAGGAAATCGCTTTGCCCATCCACCAGCGAATTGAGATTTTCCTCCATGCTGCCGGAATCGGGTCGCAGCACCGAAAACAGTGGCCCCGCCGTCTCGTTCACCCGCTTCAGCCAGTCCGGAAAGAAGGTGAAGGACAGCGTATGCAGCGCCGTCAGCCGCACCGTTCTGGCATCCGCACCGTCTTCCTGCAGCAGGGTGCGCCGGGCGTGGTAAAGCTGTTTCAGCGTTTCCTGCGCCACCGGAACGAACTTCACCCCGGCCTCGGTCAGCCGTGAGGGATAGGAGGCGCGGTCGACCAGCGTGGCGCCGACCCAAGCCTCGAGTTGCTTGATCCTGCGGCTGAATGCGGATTGGGTGACATGCCGCTCTTCCGCCGCCTTCGAAAAATTGAGCGTTCCGGCCAGCGCCAGGAAATCCTCAAGCCATTTGACTTCCAAGGGCCTGTTCTCCTCACAAAGATGTTGTCCTAGCCTTCAGCCGGAACATGGGGTCTTTATTAAGAGCAATGGCAGCTGATTGAAACCCTTTTAGGAAACCTCAAGCTGTTGAGGAAACTGCCTGGGCCTTGCTTCCGTCATCCTTGGGCTTGTCCCAAGGATCTAAGCACGTCAACAAAATCAATCGTTTGCAGATCCTCGGGACAGGCCCGAGGATGACGTCGAGTTTGCGGAAAGCGACGGGATCAGTCTCAAACCGTTAGTGGCTTCTCGAATATTCGATCATCCGCGCCCGGCTGGAAACCAGCTCGATCCGGTCGTCACCCAGCCGGTTCAGGCAGATGCGCTTCGTCCACGGCCCATCCGAGAGCGTGAACAGGAAACGGCCATTACCAAGTGCCTTCAAAGGCATGCTGCGGCGCGTAGGGCCGATGCCCATCGTCAGCGTCGAACCGCTGATCGTGAATTCCGCTCCCTCATCCGAGCGCCATGACCCCGAAAGACCATCGGGCACCGCATGGTCGCCGACCGGCAGGAAGCGGCGGGCGGCGTGGCCTGCCTCGCCGACGATCGCATCGCCCTCGAGCTTCAGAAGCATCGGAGAGGATGCGGAGCGCGACGACACCCAGCCATCGGCCACTTCATAAAGCGTGTCGTCGCCATCGATGAAGGTGGAGGTGCTGCCCTTGATCTCCAGCCACCACGGTCCGCTTTCGGTGACGTAGAGGCCTTCCGGCAGGCTGGCGGCGGGTTTGGGCAAAGGCAGACCTGTCAGGGTCGCCATGCTTTCCAGCGCGATCTTGAAGCCGTTGGTATCCTCGCGGTTAGACACCACGACGAAGCCCGTGCCGTTTTCCGGATCGAGCAGGAAGTAAGTTTTGTATCCCGGGTGTGAACCGCCGTGACCGACGAAACGTCTGTCACCGAGATGCGACCAGCGCAGGCCGAGACCATATTCACTCATCCGTCCATCGGCGAGTGGCCGCTCGGTGGAAAGTCCGTCCAGAACGCCTTCAAAGCTGCCCTCACCGCGCATCAGGCCCTGCAGCCAGCGGGTCAACGCTTCGGCACTGCCGGCAAGACTGCCCGACGCGGAAATATGTAGGCCGGCTGCCGAAAGCTGCCAGTTGCTTTCCGCCTTCCAGTAGCCGGGTACCAATCCATCAACCGGATCGTTCCAGACATCCGGCGCCTTCAGGAAAACACCGAACGGACCGGCAATTTGCGCCTGCACGAAATCATCGAAACGGAAACCATGGCGCTCCAGCGCCGCCTCCACAAGACGATAGCCGGTATTCGAATAGGAAACCTCGCTGCCGACCGGAAAGTTCAGTCGGTTCAACCGCGACAGATAGTCGAGAAGCGGCCCCGCCTTCGTTTCGGTGTAGACGGAAAGGCCAAGCAGAGAGAGGCACTCGCGCGTATCCGGCAGGCCGCCGCTCATATCCAGCGCCTGCCCGACAGTGACGTCGCGGAGCGGCGATTGCAGCTCCGGCAGATGCTTGCCGAGCGGGTCGTCAAGCCCGATCAGATCGGAATGGGCAAGCACCATGGCGCAGAAGGCATGTTTGGTGACGGAGGCATAACGTACCACGCTTTTCGGCGTAAACGGTGCGAAGGTGGAAAGGCTTTCGACGCCGCCCGCATGGGCAAACCGGATGCCGCCGAGATCGAAACCAATCACCGCCCCGCCCGGCTCGTTGCCCGCCCATTGCGAGACAAAGCTCTCGGCAAGCGTTGAAGCGGCGTTCCAGTCGAGTTGCTGTGACATTGTTCGGTCTCGTGTCTTTGTTTCGACGCCGATAGCCTCGACGTCACCGCTTGTTTCTTCTCCCCGCCGGGGAGAAGGTGGCCCGAAGGGTCGGATGAGGGGGCAACGTTGCCGGATTTCGGAGAGCTTGCCCCCTCATCCCGCTGCCGCGACCTTCTCCCCGGCGGGGAGAAGAAGCGAGCGGCACCCACTCGATCCATACGCAACGTCGGTTAGGCGACCCGACCTCAGGCCGGCTCTTCCAGCCGGATGCTCAGGCTGCGCAGCTCTTCCGTATGCGGATGTTTGATGCGGCCGTCGCGCAGATCGCCCGCGCTCAGCTGTTCAACCATGTCTCCATTCAGCATCACGCCCACCTGCGGGCAAAGATGCGCAATAACCGCGAGATTGTGGCTGACGAGAATATAGGTGAGATTGCGCGCCGCACGCAGATCCTGCAACAGGTTCAGGATTTCCGCCTGCACCGAAACGTCGAGTGCCGAGGTCGGCTCATCGAGCAGCAGAACCTCAGGGTCGGCGATCAGGGCGCGTGCGATGGCGACACGCTGGCGCTGGCCGCCGGAGAGCTGATGCGGAAAACGGAAACGCACCGCCTGCGGCAGGGCCACGTCAGACAAAGCCTGCTGGATGCGTTTTTCGATATTGTCCATGCCGTGAACCAGCGGCAATTCGCTGAGAATGCGGTCGATGGTCTGGCGCGGATGCAGCGAACCATAGGGGTCCTGAAACACCATCTGCACCTGCCGGAAGAATTCCGGCGTGCGTTTCAACGGTGCGTCCTTGCCGGCAAAGGCGATGCGGCCTTCCCAGCTTTCATTGAGACCGGCCATGGCGCGCAGGATGGTGGACTTGCCCGAGCCGCTTTCGCCGACGATGCCGAAGCTGCCGCCCTTTTCAACAGAAAAGGACACGCCCTTCACCACTTCACGGTCGCCGAACTTGATACGGAGATTGTCGACGTCGATCATTGGCTGGACCACGCTGCATCACGGTTGAGAACGGGAAGACGCTCGCGCGGATGCGTCAGCGAGGGGATGCAGTTCAAAAGTCCCTGCGTGTAAGGATGCTGGGCTTTCAGGAGTTCGGAAGCCTTCAGCTCCTCCATCACCCGGCCGGAATACATGACAGCGACGCGGTCGCAAAAATGCGAGACGAGCGGCAGATCGTGGCTGATGAGGATGAGACCCATGCCGCGTTCCGACACCAGTTCCTCGATCAGCCGCAGAATTTCCGCCTGCACCGTGGCGTCGAGAGCGCTCGTCGGTTCGTCGGCGATCAGAAGCTCGGGATCGGGCGCCAGCATCATGGCGATCATGACACGCTGGCCCATGCCGCCGGAAACCTCATGCGCGTAGGACGAGGCGACCTGGCGCGGATTGCGGATCTTCACCTGATCGAGCAGGGCGATTGCCGCTTCCATGGACGCACGCTTGCTGCCGCCCTTGTGGGCGCGCCAGGCTTCCGCGATCTGTGCGCCCATGGTCTTGACCGGGTTCAGCGAATATTTCGGGTCCTGAAGGATAAAACCCGCGCGCTTGCCACGAATCTGGCGCATCTGCCTTTCGCTGGCGGAGAGCACATCGATACCGTCGAAGGAGAGCTTGTCGGCCCTGATATCGGCATTGGAGGGCAGAAGTTTCATCAGCGCGCGCGCCGTGAGGCTCTTGCCCGAACCGGATTCACCGACGATGCCGAGCTTTTCGGTTCCAAGCTTCATGGAAACACCGCGCACCGCCTCGAAACGGCTGGTGCGGGTCTGGAATGCGATCTTCAGATTTTCGATTTCGACCAGCATGGCTCAATGTCCCTTCGGGTCGAGCACGTCGCGCAGACCATCGCCAAGGAAGTTGAAGGCGAGCGAAACGAGGAAGATGGCGATGCCCGGAATGGTGGCGACCCACCATTGTTCGAAGATGAAGCGCTTGGCGGTGGCGATCATCGCGCCCCATTCCGGCGACGGCGGTTGCGCGCCCATGCCGAGGAAGCCGAGGCTGGCGGCGGTGATGATGATCGAGCTCATGTCGAGCGTGATGCGCACGATAAGGCTTGGCACGCAGAGCGGCGCGATATGGCGGGCAATGATGCGCCAGGCGGAAGCACCCGTCAGCCGGTAGGCCGCAACGAAATCGCTGCCACGAACCGTCATGGTTTCGGCGCGCGCAAGACGCGCATAGGGCGGCCATGCGGTAAGCGCGATGGCGAGAATGGCGCTTTCGACGCCCGGCTTCAGCGCCGCAACGAAGGCCAGCGCCAGGATGAGGCGCGGGAACGCCAGAAACACATCCGTCACCCGCATCAGCACCGTATCGACGATACCGCCGAAATAACCGGCGATGCAGCCGATGGCGAGGCCGATCGGCGCAACGAGAACAACGACGGCAATGACCATGCCGAGCGTGACGCGACCGCCGTAAAGAATGCGCGAAAGAATATCGCGGCCCAGCTCATCCGTGCCGAACCAGTGTACTGCGCTCGGAAAGGCAAGGCGGTTGCCGAGGTTCTGCGCGGCGGGATCGTAAGGTGCGATGGCGGGAGCCAGCAGCGACAGCGCGATGAAGACGAGAATGATGGTCAGACCGACCACCGCCAGCGGATTGGACTTGAGGTTCAGCCAGATGCGGTACCGATTTCCCCAGGCAGCCTGCCTGCGGGAATGCGGCGTCTCATCCAGCGCCCAGTTTCTGAAATTAGCTAACATCATCGAACGCGGGGATCCATTACTCGGTAAAGTACGTCTGCAAGCAGGTTGAGGCCGACATAGATCAGGCCGATCAACAGGGTTGCTCCGACGACGGGGTTCATGTCCGCGTTCATGAGCGAGACGGTGAGGTATTGGCCAAGGCCCGGCCAGCTGAAGACGGTTTCCGTCACCACCGCACCTTCGAGAAGGCCGGCATAGGTGAGCGCGATAACCGTGACGAGCTGCACGGCAACCGTCGGGAAGGCATGCCCCCAGATGACGGTCATCGCCGAAAGCCCCTTGGCGCGGGCAGTGATGACATATTCGCCCTTCAGCGCATCGATCATGAAGGCGCGCGTCATGCGGGTAACATAGGCCATGCTGAAATAGGCAAGGATACAGACGGGCTGCACCATATGGGCAAGCGCATCGTAAAAGGCGCCCCAGTCACCGGCGAGCAGCGTATCGACCGTCATCAGACCGGTGACCTGCGTGATCATGCCGTCATAGATGATGTCCTGCCGGCCCGGTCCGGGTGCAATGCCGAGTGTGGCGTAAAACACCAGGAGCGAAATCAGCGCCAGCATGAAAACGGGCACGGAATGGCCGGCAAGGCAGACGACGCGGATGACCTGATCCGTCAGCTTGCCCTGTTTGACAGCGGCCCAGACACCGAGCGGAATGCCGATCAGGGCAGCGAGAATGAGTGCTGCCGTGGCAAGTTCGAAGGTGGCAGGAAAGACGCGGGTAATATCCACCCAGACCGGATTGCGGGTCAGGATGGAATTACCGAAATCGCCGTGCAGGACCTGCGAGACATAATGGAAAAACTGCACGACCAGCGGCTGGTCGAGGCCCATTTCGGCACGCACGCGCACGATGACGTCTTCAGGCGCATTGTCGCCGACCGCCGCGATGACGGGATCGACGGGCATGACGCGCCCGATCATGAAGGTGATGATCATCAAACCGAACAGCGTCAGAATGACGCTGCTCAGTGTCGACGATATGCTTTTGATGCGCTTGTTCAATGTTACGCTTTCTTAGCATCGTGGTAGGAATTGCCCTCGGACAGAACGCCCAGTTCAAAACCGGAAACGCCCTTGCGGAAGGCAGCCGTCTTCGTCGTCTGGAACATGAAGACGAACGGGCTGTTCTGCATGTGCTCGCGCTGCAGGGCTTCATAAAGCTCGATACGCTTTGCCGGATCCTGCTCGTCACGGGCAGCTTCCGCCTTGGCGGCGAAATCGTCGTTCTTGAAGCGCGAACGCCACAGGAACGGCTTGGACTTCACATCGTCGCCATTGTCCTTGTTGATGTTGAAGACATCGGCATTGGAATGCGGATCGAAATAATCCGTACCCCATGCGGAAAGCGCCATCTGATGCTCGCGGGCGCGCATCTTGGTCAGAACCTGACGGTTCTCGGCCGATTGCAGACGCACCTTGATACCGATATCGGCAAGGTTTGCCTGGATCGCCTGCGCCAGATCCGGGTAGGGCTGTGCGGAGTAATGATCCATGGTGATCTCGAAACCGTCGGCTAGGCCGGCTTCAGCCATCAGCGCCTTGGCCTTTGCGACATCGCGCTGGAACGGCGTGTCATCGACGGCGCCGGGGAAACCTTCCGGCTCGAAGCTCTGGTGAACCTTGTGGGACAGCGGCACGATGTTTTCCTGCATGCCCTTGTAGTCCAGTGCCCATTTGATGGCCTGCCAGACCTGTGGCTTGGCAAGGTTCTCATTGCCCTGGTTGAGCGAGATCAGCACCAGCGAGGCAATGCTCTTGCGCTCCAGCTCGATGTTCGCGTCGTTCTGGGCGCTACGCAGCTGTTCCGAGGTGAGGTCGCGGGCAATGTCGATATCGCCCTTCTGCAGCATGAGAAGCTGGGAAGACGGATCGGTGACGTGGCGCAGGATGATGCGCTTGATGTTGCCCTTGTAGGGACCGTTCGGGTTGACCGTGAGTGCTACGCTTTCGCTCGGCTTCCAGGCCTGCAGAACGAAATCGCCGGAACCGGCGCTGTTCTTCTGCAGCCAGCCATTGCCGAGGTCTTCGCCCGAAGCATTGGCCAGAACGGCCTTCTTCTCGACGATCGCGCCGATGTTGGCGGACAGGCAATAGAGCAGGAAGGAGATGGCGGTCGGCTTTGCCGTCGTCAGCTTCACCGTCTTGTCGTCGGCGGCAACGATGGTCGTCTCGGCATTCTCAGGCGTGAAGCCGAACTGGCTGATGATGAAGGCCGGGCTCTTGTTCATCTTGATGGCGCGCTGCAGCGAGAAGGCAACGTCTTCCGCCGTGACTTTCGCGCCGCTGGAGAAGGTCGCCTCGTCACCGATCACAAAGGTGAAGACCTTGCCTTCGGCGTCGGCTTCCCAGGATTTCGCGATGACCGGATCAACCTTGGTGGAATCTTCGCGATTGGCGCGTACGAGCTTCTGGTACATGTTGGACATGATTTCACCGCCGACGGCTTCGAAGCCTTCATGCGGATCAAGGCTCGTCATATTGTCCAGCTGCTGGGCGACCACCAGAATATCCTTGGGCGTCGCAGCAAATGCCGGAATGCGCGCATAGGACAGGAACGGCACGGCTGCGCCGGCGATCAGCAGGTTGCGTCTTGAAATCATCGAAAATCCCCTTTCGGACCTTATTTTTCGGAAACGGTGGGGGTTTGCCCCAATCCAGTCATTTTTTTTATGTTTTCCCGCGATTACCACGAGCAAACGAGGCGCGACCAATTCCAAATTTGGCAGAGCCTATGCATGGATTGCATTTGCTCCGGCCTTGACCTTTCCTCTACCAATTCCCAAAACTCTGACGACCGCGCGCTCGCGCCCCGCCCGTATCCAAAGGTGAATGACCATGACCGATGAAAAAACCGTACCCGTCTTCGACGGCCACAATGATGTGCTTTTGCGGTTATGGCGGTCGGGCAATGCCTCGCCCGAAACACTTCTCATTGAGGGTGATACGGTTGGCCACATCGATCTGCCGCGCGCCAAAAAGGGTGGTCTGGCCGGCGGCCTCTGCGCCATCTACGTCCCCTCGCCCAGCATGGACAAGGACGCAAACGGTGACTATCCGACACCGACCGAAGCGGACGCCCTGAAGGCGACACTTGGCATGGCTGCCCTGCTGTTCCGCGCCGAGAAACAATCGGGCGGCGCGCTGAAAGTCTGCCGCACGGCCGCCGATATCCGCAGCGCCATGGCTGAAGGCGCCTTCGCCTCCGTTTTCCATATCGAGGGCGCGGAAGCGATCGGCACCGATCTGGATGCGCTGCACGTTCTCCACGAGGCCGGCCTTCGCACGCTCGGACCGGTCTGGAGCCGTCCGAACATCTTTGCTTACGGCGTTCCCTTCCGTTTCCCGTCGACACCGGATATCGGCCCCGGCCTCACCGATGCCGGCAAGCGGCTGGTGAAGGCCTGCAACGAGCTGAAGATCATGGTCGACCTGTCGCACATGAACGAGCAGGGTTTCTGGGACATCGCCAGGATTTCCGACGCCCCCCTCGTGGCGTCCCATTCCAACGCCTATGCGCTGTGCAACCACAGCCGCAACCTGACGGACCGTCAACTGGACGCTATCCGCGACACGGGCGGCCTGGCCGGCATCAATTTCGGCGTTCTGTTCCTGCGCCAGGACGGGGTGAAGAACCCGAATACCGATCTTGGCGAACTGGTCCGCCATGTGGATTACATCGTCAACCGCATCGGCATCGATCACGTCGCACTCGGCTCGGACTTCGACGGCACCACCATTCCCGCCGCCATGAAGGATGCGGCCGACCTGCAATTGCTGGTCGCGGCCCTGCGCAACGGCGGTTATGACGACGCCACACTCGCCAAGATCTGCCACGGCAACTGGGTGCGCGTGCTGGAGAAGACCTGGGGCGCATAACGCGCCCCGACTTCAACCTCTGATCCGGTGCATCCGCGCCGGAGACATGAAGCGGCAGGCCCTCAGGCCTTTGCCGCTTTCTTTTTGCCCATGGCGCGAAACGCCAGAAGACCGGCAACCACGGCAATCATCGCCCATTTGACCGGCAGCGCATCCGCCGTTTCGCTGCGGATCGGCAGAACCGTCACCGTTCCCGGACGCGATTCATATCCGGCCTGGCCGCTCGCCTTGGCATCGGCGATCTGCTTGGGCGAAACGACCCATTCAGCGCCCCGCATCTTGTCAACGGTCATGTAGCCGCCGCCCGCCAAAAGAGCGACAACCAGCGAAAGCACTATCCTTGTGGGCAAGTTCATTTGCATCTCCCTTCAATTGAAAGGAGCGTTAGTCGCATCAAACGGGGCAACCAAGCAATCGGAACGATCAATTCACGGCGTTTTTGAGCAAAAAAGCAAATCGCGCTCTTTTTGGTTGCGTTTTTCATTTTAGAGACGAAAATCTCGTTTGTTTATCCACAAACTTCACATCGACACGTCATGCATTTCTGCTAAGCAAATTTCCTCAACCGAAACGAATTAGCGACACAATCCTGTGGTTCGCCAACCAAGGGACTGGCGCTGGAAAAAGCAAATGGCAGACAAGAGCGAAATTATACAGACCGATATTACCGAATCCCCGGTTGAAAGCTTCTTTGCCAGAAACCGGCCGTATCTGACGGCCATCGCCATTACGCTCATCTTCGTGATGATGACGTTTGCGATTTATCGTCTCACATCCGAAGTACGATACGATGATGTGATCTCCGCCCTTCTGGGAACCTCGCTTCCGGCCATTCTTCTTGCGATCGTCTTTACGGCGCTAAGCTTCCTGTCGCTGATTTTTTATGACGCGAATGCGATCGAATACGTCGGCAAAAAGGTTCGCTTCCCCTCCATGGCGGCCACCGCTTTTGCCGCTTACGCCATCGGCAACACTGCGGGATTTGGCCCCTTGAGCGGCGGCGCCATCCGTTTTCGCGCCTATTCCCGGCTTGGACTTTCGCCGGGTGACATCGCCCGCGTCATCGCCTTCGTCACGCTGTCCTTCGGGCTGGGGCTTTTGTCGGTCAGCGCGCTTTCAACCTTCATCGTCGCACCACGCATCGCCGCCATCATTGGCCTTGACGCGACTGTTCTGAGGGGCGCATCGCTCGCCGTCATTGCCGTTCTTGTTGCCACCGCCTATGTCGGCCGCAACGGTAAAGTGATCCGGCTCGGCAAATGGCGACTGCGCCTTCCCGACAGCCGCACCTCCTCGCGCCAGTTTCTCGTCTCCGCTTTCGATATCGCCGCCTCGGCCTCGGTGCTCTACGTGCTGCTGCCCGAAACGCATCTCGGTTGGCCGACATTCTTCGCGATCTATGCCACCGCCGTCGGCCTTGGTGTTCTCAGCCACGTTCCCGCTGGTCTCGGTGTCTTCGAAACCGTCATGGTCGCCGGGCTCGGCAACGCGATCAGCGTCGATCAGCTGCTCGGAAGCCTCGTTCTTTATCGCGTCATCTATCACGTCCTGCCGCTGGTGGTCGCCATTCTGGTGATGATCGTTTCCGAAATGAAGCAGTTCGCGGCCAAGCCGGTGGTCTCCGATATCAGCCAGCTTGCCGTGCGGCTGGCGCCACCGCTGCTCTCCACCTTCGCGATCATTCTCGGCACCATGCTGATCTTTTCGAGCGTGACGCCGACGCCCGGCAGCAATCTGGATTTCCTGTCCAACTTCGTGCCCCTGCCGATCATCGAGGCGGCGCACTTTCTGACCAGCATTCTCGGCCTCGGCCTCGTTGTCGCCTCCCGCGGTCTCGGACAGCGGCTGGATGGGGCCTGGTGGATTGCCCTCGTTGCAGCATC
Source organism: Rhizobium sp. AN73 (assembly GCF_030757975.1). Lineage (NCBI taxonomy): Bacteria > Pseudomonadati > Pseudomonadota > Alphaproteobacteria > Hyphomicrobiales > Rhizobiaceae > Rhizobium > Rhizobium sp. AN73. The sequence goes on along the minus strand of NZ_JARWME010000002.1, from coordinate 63,108 downwards.
GCTGGCGCTCATCCTTTCCCTGCTGAAGGCGATCGCGGTTTTCGAGGCAATCTTCCTCGGCATCTTCATCGCGGCCCTCGCCCTCAATGTGCGCAGCTTCAACCGCCATGCCTCGCTGGTCAAACAGGCGCTCGGACCAAGCTGGCTCGCTGCAATGGCCGTCATCATCGCCGGCGCGGCAACGATCCTTCTGTTCGTCTATCGCGATACCGATTACAGTCACACATTGTGGTGGGAATTCGAATTCTCCGAAGAAGCCCCGCGTGGGCTGCGCGCCCTTCTTGGTCTGGTGCTCGCCTCCTCGACCATCGCAATTTTCAGCCTGATGCGGCCGGTCACCTTCAAGCCGGATTCGATCCAGCCGGAAGACGTCGAACGCGCGACTGACATCGTCATGCAACAGGATTCGGCCGACGCCAATCTGGTGCGCATGGGCGACAAGCATGTGATGTTCTCGGAAAGCGGCAGCGCCTTCATCATGTACGGCATTCAGGGTCGATCGTGGATCGCCTTTGCCGACCCCGTCGGCGACGAGGAGGATTTCCCCGATCTGGTCTGGCAATTTGTGGAATCGGCCCGTTCGGCAGGCGCACGCGCCGCCTTTTACCAGATTTCGCCTTTCCTCCTGTCCCATTGCGCCGATGCTGGCCTGCGCGCCTTCAAGCTCGGTGAACTGGCGCTGGTCGATCTCGCCGCTTTCGAATTGAAGGGCGGCAAGCTCGCGACCCTTCGCCAGTCCCTGAGCCGCGGCGCCCGGGACGGGCTGACGTTCGAAGTTGTCGAGCGATCGCAAGTTCCGGATATTCTGGACGAGCTGAAGCAGGTCTCCGATGGCTGGCTTGCGCACCACAATACGCGGGAAAAACGCTTTTCGCTCGGCGCCTTCGAGCCGGACTATATCCTGTCGCAGCCCGTTGCCGTGCTGCGCAAGGACGGAAAAATCACTGCTTTCGCCAACCTCATGGTGACGGACACGAAAAAGGAAGCCACCATCGACCTCATGCGCTTTTCGGCGGATGCGCCGCGCGGCTCGATGGATTTCCTCTTCGTCAGCATCATGCAGCATCTGCGCGACGCGGGATATGAAAGCTTCAATCTCGGTATGGCGCCCATGTCCGGCATGTCGAAGCGCGATGCAGCACCTGTGTGGGACCGCATCGGCAGCACACTTTTCGAACATGGCGAACGTTTTTACAACTTTAAGGGGCTTCGCGCGTTCAAGACGAAGTTCCACCCGAAATGGGAACCGCGTTACCTTGCCGTGCAAAACGGTGCAGACGCCGCTCTGGCGCTGATGGACGCGACGGTTCTGATCAGTGGCGGTGTCAGAGGAGTGATCGGAAAATGAGAAAATACAACATGCTGAAAGCGGTCCTTGCCGCCTCCGCCCTGTTCGTCTCCCCACTATTTGCTTCCAGTGCCGCCTTTTCGCAGGACAAGCCGGCCTATGACACCGGCATGATCCCCGCCGAGCACATCATGGTGCCGGACAGAGATATTCTGGCCAGCGTCTTCCTGATCTCCGACGCCGATGGATGGACGAGTGCGGATGATGAGCGCGCCAAGGCGCTGGTGGAAAAGGGTGCCGCCGTGGTCGGCATTGATTTCAAGGAATATCTGAAGGCACTCGAGGCCGATGACGACGAGTGCATCTACATGATCTCGGACATCGAGTCGCTGTCGCAGCAGATCCAGCGCACCGCCGGAACGTCCAGCTATCGCCAGCCCATCCTCACCGGTATCGGCAAGGGCGGAACGCTGGCGCTGGCAATGATCGCGCAAAGCCCGGTTTCCACAATCCAGGAAGCCATCGCGGTCGACCCCAAGGCCGGCCTGCCGCTTCAGAAGATACTCTGCACCCCCGCCACCAAGGACAAGGTGGATGGTGAAACGGTCTATGGCCTGACAGATGGCCCGTTGCCCGCGCCGGTCAGCGTGCTGTTCACGCCCGATGCTGATCAGAAGGGCCGCGACCACGTCAACGCCCTGGTGAAGCTGCATCCCGATATCGAAGTGACTGACGTGACCGGCAAGGCGAACGAGGTTCTGTCCCAGACCCTGTCCGACAAGGTCGATGCAGCCGGCGATACCAGCAGCCCGCTCGGCCTGCCGATCACGGTTCTTGAAACGACCCCGGTGATGGACACCATGGCGGTGATCTATTCCGGCGACGGCGGCTGGCGCGATCTGGACGAGGAAGTCGGCGGTGCCCTGCAAAAGCAGGGCATACCCGTGATCGGGGTCGATGCGCTGCGTTACTTCTGGAAAGAAAAGCAGCCGCAGGAAGTGGCGAACGACCTTGCACGCATCATCGATACCTACCGCAAGGAATGGAAGGTTCGGAACGTGGTGCTGATCGGTTATTCCTTCGGCGCCGATATCATTCCCGCCACCTATAATCTTCTGCCGGACCGCGCGAAATCGCATGTCGTGCAGCTCACCCTGCTGGGACTTTCGACCGAAGTCGATTTCGAGATTTCCGTCCAGGGCTGGCTCGGCGTTGCCGGCGAAGGCAAGGGCGGCAAGACCATCGACGACATCGTCAAAATAGACCCGAAGCTGGTGCAATGCGTCTATGGCACGGAGGAAGAGGATGAAGATCCCTGCCCCGGCCTGAAAGCGAAGGGCGTGGAAACGATCGGCATCGAAGGCGGCCACCATTTCGATGAGGATTACGAAGGGCTCGCCAAGCGCATCGTGACCTCGTTGAAAACCCGGCTACCGAAATAGGCTGCCGCGACCTGAAGGGCTTCGGGAGATTTCCCGAAGCCACACCGATGGTTCCGTCGGAATTCACCCACCTGAAGTACCACCGGCAACATGCCGGCTCCCCGAATGACCGATATCGGCTCGGAAACCTTCCTTGATAGGTTCCCCGCGTCATGGCCATACTTGCGGAATCGATTAAAGTATTATTCAAAAGAAATATGCTGGCGGCGAATATCCATGGCATTTCCGCAACCATGCTTCTGTTGATTACCAATCATGGATTTTATATTTCCGGACCGGTTCAGGGAGCCGCCGCATGCCCGCACGAAAGACCAAAACACCAGTTCTCGTGGAACGCATCGACCAGTTCGTCGGCCGCGTCAGGGAGGCGATGAAAAGCAGCGACGCGTTGCGAAACAAAAAAAATCCGCGATCTGTGGGACGCCGAGGTCCGCTACCATTTCGACAATGGCCGCACGGAAAAGACGCTCGAACTTTACATCATGAAATATCGCTATGCCCTGAAGGCCGAATTCGGCCCGAAGAGCACGCCGCTTGCCATCTGCAACATGAAAAAGCTGCGGGAGCGTCTGAACACCTATATCGAGCGGGCCGACTATCCGAAAACCGGTGTGGCGACATCCATCGTCGAAAAAATCGAACGTGCGGAATTCAATACAGCCGGCCGCAAGCCGACAGTCCTTTTGCGGATCGCGGATTTCATTGCAGCGATGAATGGCCTCGGCTCTAAAGAAGAGATGCAGGCTTTGTGGACCGCTGAAATCGGCATCATGAAGGGCAGAGCCCAGACAACGATCATTTCCTACATCACGAAGTACCGCAACGCCATCCGCGAAGCCTTCGGCGACGAGCATCCGATGCTGAAGATAGCGACCGGTGACGCCGCGATGTACGACGATGCGCGCCGGGTTAAGATGGAGAAGATCGCCAACAAGCATGGCGCGCTGATCACCTTCGAGAATTACCGGCAGGTCTTGAAGATTTGCGCCGATTGCCTCCAGTCCAACGATCCCCTGATGATCGGCATAGGCCTGATTGGCATGACGGGACGACGCCCCTACGAGGTCTTCACGCAGGCGGAATTTTCCCCTGCCCCCTATGGCAAGGGCGTTTCCAAATGGAGCATCCTGTTCAACGGCCAGGCCAAGACGAAACAGGGCGAAGGAACGAAGTTCGGGATTACCTACGAAATTCCGGTTCTTGCCCGCTCCGCCGCCATTCTCTCCGCTTATCAGCGCCTGCGCGAAAGCGGGCAGGGAAAACTGTGGCACGGCATGTCGATAGACGATTTTTCATCGGAAACCCGCCTGCTGCTCCGAGACACGGTTTTTAATCTGTTCGAGGATCTCTGGCCGAAGGAAGAACTGCCCAAGCCCTATGGCCTGCGGCACCTTTACGCCGAGGTGGCGTATCACAATTTCGCACCGCCCCACGTCACCAAGAACAGCTATTTCGCCGCCATTCTCGGACACAACAACAACGACCTCGAAACCTCGCTGTCCTATATGACCTATACGCTGCCGGAAGATCGCGATGATGCGTTGGCGCGGGCCAAACGCACGAATGAACGGACATTGCAGCAAATGGCGACGGTCGCGCCGGTGTCCGCCAAAAACCCACGGTAGTACCCGGAACCGCTCCAGAAAAAGCGTCCAATACACCTTGCTTCGAAAATTGCGCTGGACCAGCTGCCGGCCGCATTTTCGTATGCCTGTTCCGGCAGTCCAGACAAATGCAGGTGCATGCGCTTTTGACAAGCCTTTACCCTGTTATCTGCCGGCGTGGTGTTGGCACCTCGGGCGGCTTTTGCCTGCACACGACCTAAACGCGGCAACGTAAATCCTCCATCCATCAATATAAATTCAGCCTAATTTAATAATATAAAATCCTTGTTACAATTATTATTTTTAATAGTACAGCTACACGCAAGGATATACTATAATAATTCACCGCAGTACTGGTTAACACATGGATTTCAGCCATGGTTTTTTCGGAGGCACATGGTGCTGCCCGCATATACGACTTACGCTCTCTACAATCGTGATCTGGGATTGTCGCTGAAACGTGTCGCGAGTGACCCGGTCGTATCGCGCGACGCCAAATATTATGCGGACAATATCGGCAAGGTCAAAAACCTAGACGATTTTCTCAAGGACTACAGACTCTACTCCTACGCCATGAAAGCCTATGGCCTGGAAGAGATGACCAATGCCACGGCCTTCATGAAGAAGGTGCTGGGAAGCGACCTCAACGATGCCAACAGTTTCGCCAACAAGCTGAAGGACACACGCTACCGCGACTTCGCCGCGGCGTTCGATTTCGGCAATATCAAAACAGAAAAAGCGGTTCAGACCAAATCCCAGCAGGACCGGCTGATTGCCACCTATCACGACACGATCAAACAGGAAGGCGCGGAACTAAAGGAAGAGACGCGTTTTTACAACATCATCATCGACAAGGTTGGCCATGTCGATGATATCTTCAAGAACACGCGGCTTCGGGATTATATTTTCAAATCCTTCGGCGTTGATGCCGAAACCTTCAGCTACAAGCATATCAAGGATGTTCTGAGCAGCGACATCAGCAGTGCCGATAGCTACGTCAACAAGACCTACAAACCGTTGATCACCGACTGGCAGGCAAAAACGGCCGACCTGCGCATCGAGCGGGCGAAGATTGCCTCCACCGACAAGGTGGCGCTCGCAAAGATCGACTATCTGATCAGCCAATATAACAAGCGTATCAACGATGCCAACAAGCTGTTCGAGATGGCGGCGGCGTTTAATTTCCGGGACGATGGCCGCGTGGATGATGGCATGCCGGCGCAGACGGCGGCCCAGAAGCGGCTGACCAACGAGACCTACGTTCTCTCAAATCCTCGCCTGACACAGGCCGGAGCGGTTCTCAACCGTGATTATTTCACGGACAAGATGAAAACCATCACCGAGGTCAACCAGATGACCCAATTTGCGCGCGTTAGAACGATGCTCATCGTCAGCTTCAATCTGACAGACAACGACAAAACGGATGAGAAAATCAAGTGGGCTCTTTTACAAGACCCGGACGATGCACAAAGCCCGATCCACAAGGAGAAAGACAAGGGCCTCGTCGATCTGGCGCGGGCCTTCAATTTCGGTGCGGACGGCAAGGTCGAGGCCGGAAAGGTCGTGCAGACCGAACCTCAGCTCAGCACCATGATGAACCTCTATTTCAGCCGTTACGACGACAAGGACGAGGCGGCGGACGAAAAGGTGATCAAGGATTTCAAACGCTATGTCGGCCTGACAAAAAACCTCGAGGATTTCCTGTCAAATGCGCAGGCTGCGGTCGTTATTCGAAACTTCGCCCTCAAGGCCTTTGATATTCCCGCTGAGGAAGCGTCACCCTTCAAGCTCAAACGGGTATTCACCAGCGATCTGTCGGACCCGAAAAGCTATGTTAACACCCTGAAGGACAATCGCTTTGTACGGCTGGCCAAGGCTTTCAACTTCAATGCCGAGGGCAAGATCGGCTCGCCACGGCTCGCCCAGGCGGAAAACGAGATCACCCGCATCTCGCGGAGTTATTTGACGGAAGTCACCCGTTGGGACAAGGACAAGAAGATCAAGGAAAAGGGGCAAAAAGAGGTCACTTATTATCGCGAGAAAATGGAGACGCTCGAAACCGTCGACCAATTGCTTGCAGACCGCCGCCTGCTCGATTTCATGCTGGTTGCGGAACGCATTGATCCCAAATCGGTCACCACCGATTATCTGAAGAAGATTTTCAAGTCCGACCTTAAGGATGCCAAAAGCTTCGCCAATACCGAAAAAGATGCCCGCTTCCGCGCGCTTGCCGGTTCTTTCAATTTCGACGCCAAGGGAAATATCGCCGCGAAAGCCGGCCAGGGCGTGCAGAATACCCGCAGCCTCATGGAAACACGCGACAAATATGTTCGCCAGACCCTTGAGCAACGGGCCGGTGAAGAAAATTCCGGCGTTCGCCTTGCGCTTTATTTCAAACGGATGGCCGGCGGTATTTCCAATCCTTACGACATACTGGCTGACAAGGCGCTTGCCGAATTCACCCGCACTGCTCTTGGAATTCCGGCCGAAACCGCAAATTCCAAGGTGGATGCGCAGGCAAAGATGATCGAGAAGAAGCTGAAGATAAAGGACCTGCAGGACCCCAAGAAGGTGGAAAAGCTGGTCAACCGCTTTCTGCTGACATTCGAGGCGAACAATTCAACCTCCGATCCGCGTCTGGCTCTGTTCGGCAACGGCGCCAAGTCGATCAGCGGCAATACGCTTGCGACCCTGGCGCAACTCCGCAGCGGCCGCAGAGGCTAAACTTCCGCTAGAGCATTTCCAGTAAAAGCGCGTAGCGGTTTCACGTCGGGAAAATGCGTAAAAACAATGAAGTAGAGTGTTTTTGCGTTTCGGAGAAAAGCGGAAATGCTCCAGTGCTGGCCGCAGGTTTTATCCCGCGGCCAGCACTGTCTCCGTCAAACCCGCTCATCACCAGACGTGCGATAAAGCAGGGTCAACACGGTCAGCGCCAGCCCCGCCAACGCCACCGAACCGAAAATGTAGAAATTCCACTCCGGCGCCAGCCCCCGTTGCAGCACGAGGCCGCCGATCATCGGACCGGCAATGCCGCCCAGCCGCCCGACCGCCAGCGAGAAGCCGAGACCCGTGCCGCGAATATGGACCGGATAGAGCCGTCCAACCAGAACATTGGCAAGAATCTGGGTTCCGATCGTTCCGGCACCCGCAAGGGCAACGAAGACATAGAGAAGCGGCCCCTTGTTCACCGCCAAAGCCCAGATCGAGGCGGCACCGATGGCAAACAGAACTGCCACGACGACCTTGACGTTACCCTTATCGGCGAAGCGTCCACCGATGAGAATGCCGATCGCGGCCCCGACATTGAGCATGATCGAGAAGCTGAGTGCCGAGCTGATATCGTAGCCCATCTTGTTCATGATGGTGGGCAGCCAGTTGACCATGCCGAAGGTCAGGAGCAGCGAGCAAAAGTGAATGCCCCAGGCATTCAGCGTCGAAAGCAGCCGGCCTTCCGAGAACAGGGCGCTAACGCCACCCTTTTGGATTTTGGCATGCGGCACGATGCGTTGCAGGCCATAGGTGTCGCAAACCCCATCGGCTTCCGCCTGCCGGCCCTTGCTCGCCAGCCATTCAGGCGATTCCGGCAAAAGCCGCATGAACAGCGGCAGAAGGATGAGCGGCAGGCCGCCGATCAGCATCAATGGCCGCCAGCCATAGGCCTCCAGCAGGAGGATGCCCATGAGGCCGGAGAAAATGCCACCGATAAGGTAACCGAGGAAAGACAGGGAATTTGCCTGCGCCCTGCGTTTGGGCGGCGAGAATTCCAGCACCAGCGCCGTCACCGTCGGCAAAAGCGCGCCAAGGCCGAGACCGGCCAGAAAGCGCGTGATTTCGAAGGCGAGGAAGTTCGGCGTCATGGCCGAGGCGATCATCATCGCAGAAAACCCGGCAAGGCTGATGAGAACGACCTTGCGGCGACCGATACGGTCCGCCATGGTGCCAGCAAACAGCGCGCCGAGCAGCATTCCCATCAATGTCAATGCAGCAGCACGACCGACCATGGCAGGATTGAGCGCCCAGGCCCCTTCCTTCAGCAGCGCCGGTGCAACCGCGCCGTAAACGACCAGATCGTACCCGTCGAACATGATCATCAGGCCGCATGTCGCGATGACGCCGGCCGGGTTTTTCGTCCGCACTGAAGCGGCGCTCATATAGTTCGTGGACATATTCCTCCCTTTCACGCATGAACGCGCCATCCGGAATGGATCGACGTCTTCCCGTTCTTGCGATTGCTCCGTGGGTACCCGGCTTGCTCCACCCTGATGTGTGTCCCGCTCCTGTCAAGACACATATCGCCGATGTCACCCGCCTCTGATTAAATGTTGCATTTGCAAAAATTGCAATTGAAATATTAACGATAATCAGCTGCCATCGCTCGTGTGAATTTCAGTCGCGTTGCAGCCCCGAAATTCTCGACAGCGTTGGCGTCCAGCTCAAAATACGAATGCGGTTATAGACGCCGTGGATGACAAACGGATCGGCGTCACTGAAAGCGATGACATCCTCGATTTCACGGGCTTCGACAATGACAAGGGCAGCCGCAGACCCTCCGCTATCCGCCTGCATCGGCCCCGATGCAAGAATTCTGAACCCTTCCGGCACGCCATCTTCGTTGCGCAAATGGGCTTTGTGAGCGTCCATCTGCGCCACCCGTTGCTCCACGGCTGCGGGATCGCTCTCGGCAAAACGCACGTAAAGCCCGGGCCGGTCGCTGCCGCCAGTCATCGGGCGAGCACGAAATCGTGGTTCACCGACCAGAACCAGTCGCCGGCAAAACCCAGATCCCCCGCCTTTTTCGCATCTTCCACCCGCTGAAAATCGGCCAGCAGGCTTTCCTTCACACCAAAAACCGCGTCCGAACGGATGTAGGGATCATCAGGGTCAAAAATATGCGTGACAAGCGTGGTGAAGCCTTCTGCCGAAACGATATAATGCAGGTGTGCCGGCCGGTAAGGATGCCGCCCCATGGCCCGCAGCAGCTGTCCGACAGGACCGTCATCCGGTATCGGATAATATTTCGGCTTCGCCGCCCGGAACCAGTAGCACCCGTCCTCGCCGGTGACGAATACGCCGCGCAGGTTGAAATCGGGCTGAATGCCCTTCTGCTGCACGTCATAGAAACCTTCGTCATTCGCCTGCCAGACATCGATGCGCGCACCTGCGACCGGCACTCCATCGGTATCGAGAATACGCCCGGTTACCACCATATCCTCGCCCTTGCCGTCGAGGCAGATATTGGCGCCCATCGGCATTTCCGGCGCATCGGCCACATGAAAAGGCCCGAGAACAGTGGATTCCGAGGCACCGCTGGGCTTGCGGTGATTGATCGCATCGACCAGCATCGAGACGCCGAGAATATCGGAGAACAGGATCCACTCCTGCCGCCACTCGTTGCAGATCTGGCCAACCTCGGTCAGAAAATGGATTGCCTTCATCCATTCTTCCTCAGTCGGCTCGATTTCTTTCACCGCCTCGTGAAGCTTGCGGGTAACGACCGCCATGATCTCCTTGAGGCGCGGATCGTCGCAATCGCGCATGCGGGCGATCACGGTCTCGGCCGAACGTTCCTCGACGAAATAGCCGTCATCACCGGTCGTTTTCATGTCCGTCATATCTTCCTCCCATCACTCCGGCCGTGCGCCCTCGAAGGCGCGTTGCAACAGGGCGCGGATCGCGGTTTTTTCGATTGGCCGCGGGCACCAGTAAGGATTGGCCGTCGCAAGCTCGGCCATAGGATCGAGATTTTCCGGCCGCACGCCGAGCGCAGCAAGACTAGCCGGCGCGCCGAGCCGGACGGCGAAATCGTAAAGTCCCGCCCCGGCCCTGCCGCCAACCAGTGCCGCAAGTGGCGCAAGCAAATCCGGCACCGCCTCTTCCACATAAGCGATGGTGTGCGGCAGAAGCACCGCATGGGTTTCCGCATGCGGCAGATCCAGACTGCCGCCAAGCGTGTGGCAAAGCTTGTGATGCAGCGACATGCCAACAGCGCCCAGCACCGTGCCACACAGCCATGCGCCGTAAAGCGCGGCTTCCCGCGCCTTGACATCCTGCGGCTGCGCTCTAACGCCAGAAAGCGCCTCGATCATCGCCCGCAATCCCTCCACCGCCATCAGACTGACGATCGGATTGCGATCCTGAGCATAAAGCGCCTCGGCCGCATGCGCCATGGCGTTCAGCCCGCTCGTCATGCTGATGGCGACAGGCAGCCCGAGTGTCAGCTCCGCATCGTAAATCACCACTTCCGGCAGAATTTCCGGCCCACGCATGGTGGTCTTCACGCCATTTTCCGTCTGGCCGAGAATGGGTGTCACCTCGGATCCGGCATAGGTGGTTGGAATGACGATCTGCGCCGCATCGGTGCGCAAGGCGATTGCCTTGCCGAGACCGGTGGTAGAGCCGCCGCCCAGTGATAGGACGCAATCCGCACCGGCGGCGCGATAGGCGTCGACCGCCTTTTTCGTCACCTCGACCGGCGTGTGCATGGCCGCATCGGAAAAGACACCAGTAGCCAGTGGGCCGAGCCGAGCCGCCAAGACTTCCGCATCATCCTTCTGGTGAGGGGTGGAAAGCACCAGCGCCCGCGACAGGCCGAGGCGGCGGATTTCCTCCGCCACGCCCGCTGAACTGCCCGCACCGAAGACGATGCGAGCGGGGGCCGCCATATAGACGAACGGCTGCATGGCTCAGGCTCCGTCGAGCTTGAACAGGCGGCGCGCATTGGTGCGACCGATCTTCACCCGGTCTGCCTCGGCGATGCTCGTCGCGTTGAACCAGTCGGAGGCGTGATCGATGTTCTCGAAGGGCCAGTCGGTGGAGAACAGGATGCGGTCGGCGCCGATTTCCAGAATGGCGTCGATCAGGGTCTGGGTGCGGAAATTGCCCGAGGTGGTGATGTGGAAATTCTCATTGAAATAATCCATGAAACGGCGCTTGGCCGGGTAGCGCGGCGGCAACTTCACCCAGGCATTGCGATGGTCAATGCGCCACATCATGTAGGGCAGGCCCTCGCCCATATGGCCAAGAATGATGTTGAGGCGCGGATGCTCGTCGAACAGACCTGATGCCATGAGACGCAGCGCGTGAACCGCCGTTTCCTGCGCAAAAGCCCAGGTGGGGCCAAGCAGCCAGGGATGGCCGTCATAGATGCGCGAATCCTGTGGCAGCGGATTACGCGGATGCAGGTAGAAAGGCACATCGAGCTTTTCGAGCTCGCCCCAGAACGGACGATATTGCGGCAGGTCGTAATAAAGCGGCGTCTGGCCGTCACCTTCCTGACTGAAGCCGTTAACGAGCGCGCCGACGAAGCCGAGATCGTTGACGCAGCGCTGCAATTCCTCTGTTGCCGCATCCGGGTCCTGCAACGGCAGGGCGGCGAAGGCGAGGAAGCGGTCCGGCCGTTTGGCGCATTCTTCAGCCAGAACGTCATTGGCGCGCCGCGCAATCTCGATCGCCTTCTTTTTATCGGGAATGGCCTGCACCGCCGGTGCATTCAGCGACAGGATCATGGTTTCGATGCCATGCGCATCCATCAGCTTCAGGCGCGTATCCTGAATGTCGAGCAGGCGATGCTGCAGTTCCTTCCAGTAGTCACCGGGCACGAACCCGGCCGAATCCTGAAGTGTTTCCGGGATTGCGAAATGCTCTTCGAGAGCGACCTTGCCTTGCATGTTGTTTCCTCCGAAAATCGCTGTTCAGTTGCCGCCACATGTGCGGTCAATATTGGCCCTTGGGTTCCAGGCCGAGCATGCTCTGGCCGATCATGGTGCCCACGGCATCCCAGTTCATGCTGATATGGCGGCCCACCGCGTTCGCATCCCGCCAGGCCCGCTGCACCGGATTGGAAAGATCGAGCCCGACGCCGCCGGTGGAATCGTTGAGTGCCTGCACGGCGCGCAGCGCCAGCGAGACGGAAAAGGACTGGCCGCGACGGCTCAGAAGGCGGTCATCAACCGTAAATTCCGCCCTGCCTTCGACCCTTGCCTGCGAGAGCGCCTGTGCCCGGGCAACATCGCGGAGCAGGATTTCGCAAGCTGCGTCCACGCTTGCCGCCGCTTCCGCGACACGCAACTGGATGGTTGGAAATTCGGCCATGCGGTTGTTGCCGCCCGCCACCGCGCCACGCGTCACGCGGCCGCCGACGTGATCGACATAGGCGGCAAGCGCGCCCTTGGCCGCGCCGACGCCAGTTGAGGCCAGACAGGAAGGAATGCCGGTCAGAAGCGGCATATTGAACAGGCCTTCTTCCGCATAATAGCGTCCGCCCGGCGTGTTCCCGCTGGTGGCGTCCGGAAAGGTCAGAACCCGGTGTTTGGGAACGAAGACGTCATCGAGCACCAGCGTCTTGGAACCCGTGCCGGCAAGCCCCACAACATGCCAGGTGTCTTCAATGGCATATTGGCTTGCGGGCACGAGAAGGAAGGCGGGAACCGGCTTGCCCTCGCCCTGCGGCGGCAGAATGGCGGCGCAGAGAGACCATTGCGCATTCTCGCAGCCCGAGGCAAAGGCCCATTTGCCGCTCAGGCGATAACCGCCATCGGCGGCCTCCGCCATCTTCACCGGCGCATAGGAACCGCACAAAAGCGCGTCAGGGTTTTCGCCCCAGACATCGGCCTGCGCCTCCTCTGGAAACATCGCCAGCAGCCATTGGTGGGCGGAAAGCAGGCCTGCGACCCAGCCGGTCGACGCACAGGCCGCCGAAAGTTCGATATTGGCTTCGACCAGCTCGGCGAAATCGCCGCCTTTGCCGCCAAAGGCGCGCGGTTTGACGATATCGAAATAGCCGATACCGCGCAGCGCCTCGAGATGGGCGGCGGGAACGCGCCGGGCCTCCTCGGTCTGTCTGGCGCTAGACCGAAAAAGATCGGCTATGCCGGCAACGCTGCTGACGAGGCGGGCAGGCGGGATCGTTTGCGCCGGCTGCGGCGCATGGCTCATATCGTTCATGATTGTCTCCTTCCGGAAATGACTTGGCCGGAAAATATCAGGCGGGCACGCCTGCCGGGCTTGCGGCACAATATTGCGCGTTTTCGTAAAGCAGCGGCCGCGTCGTCTCGCTGACGTCTGCCGAAACCACCTGACCGATGAACACCGTATGCGTTCCATATGGCATTGCCGCGACACGGCGGCAGGCGATGGCGGCATGGGCCGTGGGCAGATAGAGAACACCGTTTTCGTGACGCTGCCACTCACCGTTGCGGAAGCGCTCTTCCGGCGAAACCTTGCCGCTGAAAGCATCGGACAGGGCAATCTGGTCCTGCGTCAGCACGTTGACGATGAAATCAGGCCGGCAGAGCAGCAATTCGTGCAGCAGCGTGCGGTTGTTCAGGCAAACCAGAAGAGAGGGCGGCTCCATCGAGACCGATGTCACGGCCGTAACCGTCATGCCGTGATCGCGCTGATCACCGGAGGCACAGGCAGTGATGACCGTCACGGTTGCCGGAAAACGGCGCATCGTCGTGCGGAAATTCTGGCCGACGCCTTCAGGCGCAAGATTGTTCAGGCCAAATAGTGCTGATGTCATAAGATCCTCCCAAATCCTGCATTCTTAATTATTTTCATTTGCAACATTTGTCAATGCAAATGTTTTTCGATGCCAGATATCGCGATATGGCCTCGCAGTCCCCGGTCTTCTGGAGCGAAACTATTGAAACTGATGGATTATGCCGGTACAGCCGATGGGTGCGTCGCAGGATTTGCGCACATGGTTGTCAAACGGGGATTTGCTTGTGTCTTATCAGTTCACTGACTCGGTACCCTATCTGCTCAACTGGGTAGGCGTTCGGCTTGGAGAGCGTTTCTCCGTAAGGCTGGCATCCTACGACATCACCTTGCCGATGTACCGCGTGCTGGCGACGCTGAGACAACAGGAAAGCAAAACGCTGACCGAGCTTTCCGATCTCGTATCAGTGGAGATTTCCACGCTTTCCCGGCTCGTTGGCCTGCTCGTCAGACGCAACCTCGTCAGCCGCGAGCGGCCGGTCGACAATGCGCGCATCGTGCGCATCACGCTCACGCCAAAGGGTGAGGAACTTGCCGAAGAACTGATGCCCATCGCGGCCATGTTCGAAAAGACCGCAATCGAAGGCCTCGACCCTGCGGAAGTAAAACTTTTCAAAAGCATCCTGCGGCATATCGGCCGCAATATCGCTGGTCTCTGACGCCACCATCCGACGCAACGCCCGCGTCCCCGTGACGCCCGCCTTACGATCTCTGCGTGCAATGTACTTGCAATGGCCGGTTCCTATCCCTCGCGGAAACTTAACCGAAGTTGAGAGGAATGCCCCATGCCTGAGAGATCGTCACCCGCAATCCCGGCAACGCTCGCCCTTATCGCCGCATCGACCCTGCTTGCGGCCTGCGCCTCGACAGTCATGAAAAGCTACGTCGGCGCTCCCATCACCAGCGTGATGCTGGACTATGGGCCGCCGGATAATATTTATGGCCTCGGCCCCGGCCAGCAGGCCTATCAGTGGCGGAAGAACAAGACACAGGTCGTCGCCGGATCGTCCAGTGGTGAAGTGCGGTCAACACGGCGCGGAGAACGTTACGAGGTTTCCGAGACGCCGGGTTATGTCGAGCGCATCGATTGCTTCTATACTTTCTACACGCGCAATTCCGGGAGCGAATGGTATGTGACGAGCTTCCGGCAGCCTTCGCTCGAATGCGAATGACCGTTGTGGGATTTCAAAACTCACCCGCTACCCCGCGTTTGACCGCCGCTTTGATACTTAAAGCGGCGGCGCTCTTTGAACATTCTCCCTGGGATCTGTCATCGGATCGACCGGTCAGAAGCGATAGTTCACGCCGGCCTTGATGACGTGATCGCTCACATCGGTTTTCGACCTGCCGCTCGCGGTCGTCGTGGTCACATTTCCCGTGCTCACATAGTTATATTCAAACTTGGCAGACAGGCCGCCGCCGAAGCTCTGTTCGACGCCCGCGCCAACCAGATAGCCCTGTTTCCAGCCATCAGGACCCGTAACGCCGTCCTTATCCTTGAACTTCGTCGTGGTCAGGCCGGCGGTGCCGTAAACAAGCGTGCGGTCGAGTGCCACGCCGGCCTTCATCTTGGCGGCACCGCGGAAACGCTCTCTCAACCGGCCGTTCGGCACACGCGCATCATTCCCAAGATAGGAACCTTCGACTTCCGCGCCGACAACGCCGGAGCCGAACTGGAAGTTATAACCGGCCTGTACACCACCTGTCAGACCACGGCCGCTGGCCAAGGGGTTGACCTTCGGTGAGGCGAGACCACCATGCACACCCACATATCCGCCACTCCATGAGAATGCCGGCGTGTTGCTGTAGTCAAAAGATTGCTGATTGTAGTTCGTAATATCTGCGGAATAGGCATTGGTTGCAGCCAAAATGGCAATGCTAACGGCGACAAGCGATTTTTTGACGATCGACATGAATGACTCCAGACGAAACCGACGCACCCTAGTCTGGCGCTTGCAAGGTTTCAGTTCGCGTTGAAGAACCGGAAACCGGCTCCCGTTGGCCTGCTGCACCCATCGCCATGACGTGCGAATGAACTCAGCAGATAAGGGCATTTTCCCCCGCGAGAATTGCGTCTGCATTGCATGCGACAAAATTAATTAGAAATAATTCATTTATTTAAAAGAGTTACGCGAATTTCCTTAACTAAATAGTAAGAAATTTCATCATCGAAACGCGCCTGATCGCACAAAATCCCATCAGCTAGACAATGTCAGTCGCAGCATCTTTCGAAGCCACCGAGCGAATTTCCAGCCGGACGCAAAAACCGGGATTGAGATCGAGAAACAGGACACGTCCGCAATGAAGCTCGGCCGCCTTTTGAACCAGGTTCAACCCGAGGCCGGCTCCCGGCGAGTTCGTGTTGACGCGGTGAAACGGCTCGAATACCTGCTCACGTTCCGAGACGGGTATGCCTGGCCCTTCATCGCAAACGTCAATGAAGCCCGCAGCACCGACCCGGATCGTGATAGCGCCCTTGCCGCCACCATGGTCGATCGCGTTGCGGACGAGGTTGACGACCGCCATCTCGATGATCGACGTCTGCATCGTCAACACGACGGGCCCTTCGCTCGGTTCGAAATCGAACTCGTAACCGGCATCCATCGCAATCGGCGCAAGGTCGGTTGCGATGCGCTCGACAAGAATGTTCAGATCCTGCTGTACGGCGGGCAATTCCACTGCGCCGACCGCCTGCATTTCGAGAAGTTGATGCGCGACGCGCGAGAGGCGATCGATATCGGCACGGAGCTGCCGGCTCAGCTCATCGTCGGGCAAAAGATCGGCCCGAATGCGTGCGATCGCAATCGGCGTTCTCAACTCGTGAGCGGCATCGGCAAGAAAGCGGTTACGGCGATTATATCCCTCATCCAGCTTGGAGAGCGCAACGTTGAAGGCATTCACCAAAGGAATGATTTCACTGGGCACCTTCGAACGATTGATACGGGCGGAACGGTTCTCGAAATTGATCGATTGCGCCTGACTGACCGTTTCCATGAGGCCACCCAGCGAACGGCCAACCGCCCGTGGCGTCACAAGCAATGTCGCAATGCCCGTCAGGAACAGCATGGGCACAACGACAATAAGGATGATGAAGCCGAAACCGGGCAATACGGTGAGCCAGCGGACGGCGCCGTCGGCGTCTTTTTCCAGATCGAGCTGCAGGCTGATCCAGAGATTGAGACCATCATTCGGAAAACTCTTTTCCGTCCCGGCCATGAATTGCAGCCGCCCAATAGGCGTATCGCGATTTTCCATGGTGGCGCGAATTCTTTCCGAGGCTTCCAGACGTGCCAGCTCAATGGTGTGCGGGAGTGCCGCCATCAGAGCGAGGGGTATTTCTCCATATTGCGAGACGATTTCATCGCCATCCCGCACCGTGAACCACAGGTCCGGGTTGCGTTGTTTCAGCTCCGCCAATTCGGGCGTAGCCGATACCTGCACCCGCCCCTGACCATCTCTCGTCACGCTTTCCGCAACGACACGGACAGCTTCTTCATTGGCATCCTCCAGCTGCGGATTGATGATCCATATCCAGCTGATAAGCAGGGCGACAAAGAGAACGAGAAGAAACGCCTGCAAGGCGAAAAGACGCTTCATCAGCGCCCACCGCAGGGATCCGTTGCGCTCCTGCTTCATGTGTTCGACCGGATGAGATAACCGATGTTTCGCACGGCTCTTATCTCGACCGTGGCCTCGGCCTGCGCGAGCTTCTTCCTGATCCGGGAAATATGGGCATCGAGAGCATTCGATTCGATCTCATCATCCAGAGTGTAAACCGCCTCGACCAGATTGGATCGCGTCACGATACGGTTCGGGCGTCGCATCAAAGCCTCGAGCGCCAGATATTCCCGACGCCGAAACTCGATGATGGAACCGGCAATGGTGACTTCATTGCTCTTCGGATCAATGCTCAGATTTCCGAAACTCACATATTTGCTGGAAAGCGAAGGCCCGCGTCTGTGCAGCGCCCGCAGACGGGCAAGCAACTCCTCGATCGCAAAGGGCTTGGCAAGGTAGTCGTCCGCTCCGGCATCAAGCCCGTCAACGCGGTGATCGACGCTTCCAAGTGCCGTCAAAACGAGGATCGGCACGGAGTGCCTGGCCTTGCGAAGCGCGGATACAAGGTTAAGCCCCTCGCCATCGGGAAGACGGCGGTCCAGAACCAGCACATCGTAAGACCCGTCACGCGCCAGAACATCGGCATCGGCAATCGTGCTGACGTGATCCGCAAGCACATCGCGCCGGCGCAGGGCTTCG
Source organism: Rhizobium sp. AN73 (assembly GCF_030757975.1). Classification (NCBI taxonomy): domain Bacteria; kingdom Pseudomonadati; phylum Pseudomonadota; class Alphaproteobacteria; order Hyphomicrobiales; family Rhizobiaceae; genus Rhizobium; species Rhizobium sp. AN73. The sequence continues at coordinate 45,019 of NZ_JARWME010000002.1, read as the reverse complement.
AGCAGTGCTCGCGCCATTTCGGGTTCATCCTCAAGAAGCAAGATCCGCAATGACTTTTCCTCAAGGGTGAACTCTTGCCGTCCTCACCACTGGTCGGTGAATGTTACAGCTACATTGCAGGCGGGAGCCAAATTACTCTTCTTCTACCGCCTTGCCAGACTCAAACCGGCCGGTATCCATGCCTTGCATAAAACCGGTCAAGCTCGCGCTGCTGCGGCACCTCACCGGTGTAGATTGCGATGTAGTCCGGGATCCTTTTCATCCGCACGGCCACATCCTCCTCCGACTGCATGGAGATATAGCCGATCTGCACGAGATAGGTGGTCCGGGCACGCACATCCGCCATCGTTTCGGAATGGCCGAAACGCATGAACATGCGCGAAAGCGCATCCATTCTCGTCTGGTCGGCTTCGCGCACCTCGGCAAGAATATCATCGGATTGAAGAGCCCAGCTGCGAACCGCAAATTCGAACCTGTTGTCGAAAAGGCCGGAATCCAGCCAGCAATCGAAAACATTCAGCATCGCTTCGGCCAAAGTCTCCGCATAGGCCTCCGACTGCCTGACGATGCTGCCGGTATTCTTCTCGCGCCAGCGGGAGACGAGTGCTGCCAGCAACTCCTCTCGATCCCTGAAGAACCAGTAGAAACTCGTGCGCGACAGGCCGAGTTTTTTCGCCAGCGGCAGGATTTTCACGGAATCCACGCCGGATTCGAGAAGGGTCTGGTAGGCAGCCTCAAGCCAGCCCTCCTGCGATCCGCGCCAACCGGTCTCGTTCAATGTCGCTTCCATGATGATTTCCTAGCAAATCGGTCTGGTCGCGACAAGGCGAATGTCCACCTATGTTCAAATCACAAACACATGTGTTTTATTAATTGACACTTATGTACATTCCCAATTAGCCTTCCTGCACAAACATTCTTGGAGCACGGTCGCCATGTCGAATGATCCCCTTCTTCAGCCCTACCAGCTGAAGCATCTCACACTGAGAAACCGCATCATCGTCACCTCGCATGAACCCGCCTATCCGGAGGATGGCATGCCGAAAGGGCGTTACCGCGCATATACGCTCGAACGGGCCAAGGGCGGCGTGGCCATGACGATGACGGCCGGCTCCGCCGCCGTCTCCAAGGACAGCCCGCCCGTCTTCAACAACCTCTTGGCCTACAAGGATGAAATCGTTCCGTGGATCAAGGAGATGACCGACGCCGTGCATGAAGAGGGTGCGGCGATCATGATCCAGCTGACACATCTTGGCCGCCGCACCCGCTGGGACAAGGGCGACTGGTTACCCGTGCTGGCACCATCCCACCAGCGGGAAGCGGCACATCGCGCTTTCCCGAAGAAGATCGAAGACTGGGATATCGAGCGCATCATCAAGGACTTCGCCGATGCTGCTGAGCGCATGAAGGCGGGAGGCATGGATGGGGTGGAACTGGAGGCCTACGGCCATCTCATCGACCAGTTCGTCTCGCCCCTAACCAACGAGCTGGATGGACCCTATGGCGGTTCGCTCGACAACCGCATGCGCTTCTGTCTCGACGTCTTCAGGGCGATGCGCGAACGTGTGGGCGACGATTTCATCCTCGGGGTCCGTTATACCGCCGACGAATGTCTTGAGGGCGGCACCGGAAAGGCGGAAGGCCTCGAAATCTCGCGGCGACTGCGGGACAGTGGCCTGATCGACTATCTGAACGTCATTCGCGGCCATATCGATACCGATCCCGGCCTGACCGACGTCATTCCGATTCAGGGCATGGCCAACGCGCCACATCTCGATTTCGCTGGCGAAGTCCGCGCAGCGACCAACTTCCCGACCTTCCACGCCGCCAAGATCCAGGATGTCGCCACCGCCCGCCACGCGATCGCCTCCGGCAAGGTCGACATGGTCGGCATGACCCGCGCCCACATGACGGACCCGCATATCGTGCGCAAGATCATGGAGAAGCGCGAGGACGATATTCGCCCTTGCGTGGGCGCCAATTACTGTCTCGACCGCATCTATCAGGGCGGCCTCGCCTTCTGCATTCACAATCCGGCGACAGGCCGCGAAGAAACGATGCCGCACGAGATCACCAAAGCGGATGAACGCCGGAAGGTGGTGATCATCGGCGCCGGTCCGGCCGGGCTTGAGGCTGCGCGCGTCTGTGCCGAGCGCGGCCATGAGGTCGTCGTCTTCGAGGCCGCGAACAATCCCGGCGGCCAGATCCGCCTGACCGCACAAAGCGAACGCCGCCGCGAAATGATCAGCATTATCGACTGGCGCATGAGCCAGTGCGAAAGGCTCGGCGTTACCTTTCACTTCAACAGCTGGGCTGAAACGGACACGGTTCTTTCCGAAAACCCGGATGTGGTGATCATCGCCACCGGCGGACTGCCGCATACCGACGTGCTTTCAAAGGGCAACGATCTGGTCGTCTCGGCATGGGATATCATTTCCGGGGACGTCAAACCGGGCACGAACGTGCTGGTCTTCGACGATGCCGGCGACCATGCGGGCCTGCAGGCAGCGGAATTTCTCGCAAAAGCGGGCGCAAAAGTGGAGATCATGACACCGGACCGCGCCTTCGCGCCGGAGGTCATGGCGATGAACCTCGTTCCCTACATGCGCTCGCTGCAAAAGCTCGACGTCACCTTTACCGTTACCTATCGGCTGGAAGCGGCGGAAAGAAACGGCAACCAGCTCGTCGCCCGCGTCGGCAGCGATTATGGCGGCGTAACGAAATCAAGGGCCGTGGACCAGATCGTCGTCAATCACGGCACAGTTCCGCTGGACGATCTCTATTTCGAACTCAAGCCCGGCTCGAAGAACCTTGGCGAAACATCCTATGACGCCCTGCTGGCGGGCGCAGCCCAGACGATCGACCGCAACCCGGAAGGCGCCTACCGGCTGTTCCGGATCGGCGATGCGGTCGCCGCACGCAATACGCATGCGGCGATCTACGATGCGCTGCGTCTCGCAAAGGACATTTGAGAGAACCCGCAGCAATAAGGTTTGAACCTCAAGCCTGTATCAAGGCAATGCCACGGTTCTTGAACCCGAGTGTGACATCGCTTGCGGGCGGCAGGCTGGTCTCGACGGCGTGGTCGATGATGAAGAGCGTGCCGATATCGGTCTCGACTTCATATTCGACGTGACCGCCGAGATAGGCGCTGTGCAGCACCCGCCCGGCAAGTCCCTGCCCGCCCGATTGCGCGATGGAAATCGCACCCGGACGAACCGCGAGCTTGGCCGGGCCGGGCTTGGCGTTGCGTGCCGCAACCCGGTGATCGATCCCCCCGACGCGGATCAGCGCATCCGCGCCCTCAAGGCTAACCACCTCGCAGCCGACGACATTCGCCTCGCCCATGAAATCGGCGATAAAGGAGGAGGCCGGCGCCTCGTAGAGTTCCCGCGGCGCACCAGACTGGGCGATCTCGCCTTCCTTCATCACGATGATCCGGTCGGAAACGGCCAGCGCCTCGTCCTGATCATGCGTCACGTAAACAGCGGTAAAGCCCAGCCGCTGCTGCAATTCACGGATTTCGGTGCGGACGCGGCGGCGAAGACGCGCATCGAGGTTGGAAAGCGGCTCATCGAGCAGCAGCACCTGTGGCTCGAGCACCAGCGCGCGGGCAACCGCGACACGTTGCTGCTGACCGCCGGAGAGTTCGGCCGGCAGGCGATGCCCCATGCCGGCGAGACCCACGAGCTTCAACCCTTCTTCCGCCTTTTCGCGCGCCTCCGCCTTGCGCAGCCCGGAGGACTGCAGGCCATAGGCGACATTGTCGAGCGCCGTCATGTGCGGGAAAAGCGCGTAGGACTGGAAGACCATCGAGACATCGCGCTCATTGGCCGGCAGCATGGTCACATCCTTGTCGCCGATCAGGATGCGTCCTGCCGTCGGATGCTCCAGACCCGCCAGCATGCGCAGCGTCGTCGTCTTGCCGCAGCCGGAGGGGCCGAGCAAAGTCACCAGCGTTCCGGGCTCGATAGTGAGCGACAGGTCGGGAATGGCGGTGAAGGCGCCGAAGGTCTTGCGGACATTCTGAAAGGTAACGGAACCGGGCTTTACGGAAATCATGCGGTTTTCTCCTGAGCGAGAGGAACGGAGGAAGCGGACGGCAGTCCCGCGACGCGGTTTTCGCGCCGCAGGCGACGCTCGCCCACAATGAGCTGGAAGCCGGTGATAACAGTGATCATCACCACGATCAGCATGGAGGAATAGGCAATGGCCACACCGTATTCGCCGTTTTCGACGAGACCGACGATGTAGGAGGTTGCCATGTTGTACTGGGCGCTGACGAGGAAAATGACGGCGCTGATCGAGGTAATCGCGCGGACGAAGGAATAGACCAGAGCCGCCGTGATTGCCGGGCGCAGCAGCGGCAGGATGACCTTCCTGATCGTGCGGAAACTGTCGGCACGCAACGTCAGCGAGGCCTCATCAAGGCTCTTGTCGAGCTGGCTCATCGCCGCGATGCCGCCGCGCACGCCGACCGGCATGTTGCGGAAAACGAAGCAGGCGATCAGGATCAGCGCCGAGCCCGTCATTTCTACCGGCGGCAGGTTGAAGGCCATGATGTAGCTGACGCCGATGACCGTGCCGGGAATGGCGAAGCTCATCATAAGGGCAAATTCGAAGATGTTCCGCCCGGCGAATTTCTGCCGCACGATGATATAGGCCGTCAGAAGACCGACGGCAGCGGTCAGCGGCGCCGAAACCAGTGCAATCTCCATCGTCGTCCAGAACGAGTTCCAGGCCACGCCGGTCCAGGCAATCGAGCCATTGGAGAAGCTGACGGAGAAGGCGCGGATGTAGTGATCGAAGGTCAGCGAATTGTCGAGACCCCAGGTCTTCACGAAACCGCCAACGAGGATCATGCCGTACACGACGATGGTGAAGACCATCCACGGCACGACAACGGCATGGACACCAATCGAAAGACCACGCGGCAGCGCGATATGCGCTCCGCTGTCACCCTTGCCGGTAACTGTCGCGAAGTTCTTGCCGGCCAGCCAGAAACGCTGGGCGAGGAAAGCGGAAAGCGTGAAGCACAGCAGGATAATGGCCAGAACCGCGGCACGCGAGGGATCGTTCTGCGAGCCGACGACGGCAAAGAAGATTTCCGTCGACAGCACCCCATGGGTGCCGCCAAGCACCAGCGGATTGCCGAAATCCGCCATGCTTTCGATGAAGCCGATGAGGAAGGCATTGGCGAGGCCGGGCTTCATCAGCGGCAGCGACACCCGCCAGAAGGTGCGCCAGCGGTCGGCACGAAGCGTCTGCGACGCCTCCTCCATCGACGGGCTGACACCTTCGACGACGCCGATCAGCACCAGGAAGGATATCGGCGTGAAGGAGAGAACCTGCGCGATCCAGATACCAGTCAGGCCGTAAAGCCAGCGGCCGGGTTCGATGCCGAAGAGATAGGAAAGCCATTCGGTAACGACACCGGCACGGCCAAACAGCAGCGTCAAGGCAAGGCCGATGACGAAAGGCGGCGTGATGATCGGCAGAACCGTCAGAAGGCGCAGACCCTTCTTGAAAGGAAAGCGGGTGCGGGTGGCAACCAGCGCGAAGCCGAGCCCAAGCACCGTTGAGCCGAAGGCAGTCATCAGGGCAAGGAACAGCGTGCGCCAGGCAACACCGCAGCGCTCTTCGCCCATCACGCAGCCTAGGCTCCAGATGCCGGGATCCTTGATATTGCGGATGAAGCCATCAGCATTGAAGGAGCCGTCGAAATCCTGAACGGATGCGATCAACATGCTGCCGATCGGATAAAACACGAAAACGGCGACGAGAAAGGCCAGAATGGAAATCGAGCCGACGACAAAAGCGTCGCCCTTCATCACGCCACGTTCCGCAAGCCCGAAAGCAAACAAAAGCACGAAGACCAGCGCCATGATAACGGCACCTGCGCCCATGGCGGGTTGGCCATCGGAAAGCATGCCGAACAGGTTTTCACTGACGCTCCATGTCCAGCCGGTAAAGCCGATCGCCAGTCCCTGCAAAATCAGAACCACGAGACCGGCAGCACCGATCCACGCAAGCAGCTTGCCGCGCCGCATCGGATCGCTGATCGGGCGGACAATGCATCCGGCAAGGAAAAACAGGACGGCACCGGCAAGCCAGGGTTTTCCATAAACCAATATTTGCAACACACCGGGCGCATTGCTGGGGGAAGACAGGAATTCCGACAGCCAGCGGAAGCTGAAAAAGCCGCCTTCAATGCGATACCAGGGAAGAAAAATGAGGGCCAAAGCCCCGAGCGCCAGGACAATGTTCAGCCTGCGATTGCCACGTGTCATGGCCGACCTCGCTTATTTCATGCCGATGAAAGAATGGCGGACACCCCGGCTTTTAAAAGCCGGGATGCCAATCGCCGGAGTTCAGATCAGTTCGCGACCGCACCGACCTCGCGGTCCCAGCGCTCCAGCAGCGCCTTGCGCTTGGCCGGGTCGCCATAGGTCTTGAAGTCGTAGTCGATGAGCTTGATGTCCTCGAACTTCGGCGCTTCCTTCGGCACTTCCGCCGTCTTGTTGGACGGAAGCTGGAAGGACTTGGCGTCCTTCATGCGTGACTGGACCTCTGGCTTCAGCGCCCAGTCGTACCAGGTCTTCGCATTTTCGAGGTTCCGGGCACCCTTGATGATCGACATGGAGCCGATTTCGTAGCCGGTGCCTTCGCAGGGCGCGATGGACTTGACCGGGAAGCCTTCCGCCGTCTGCGCCACCGCATCATGCATGAAAACGATGCCAAGTGCCGTTTCCCCACGCGCTGCCGCCTTGACCGGCGCGGAACCGGACTTGGTGTATTGCGAGATGTTGGCGTTGAGCTTCTTCAAATAGTCAATCGCCTGATCTTCGCCCATGATCTGCACGAGCGAGGCAAGCGCCGTATAGGCGGTGCCCGAAGAGTTGGGATTGGCGATCTGGATTTCGCCCTTCAGTTCCGGTGCGAGCAGATCGGCCCAGCACTTCGGCTCCTTGTAACCCTTGGACTTGAAGATTTCGGTGTTGTAGCCCCAGCCCAGCGCGCCGGCATAAACGCCAACGGTTCTGTAACCGGTGCTTTCCGCCTGTTTGACGGCCCAGTCCTGCAACTGATCCAGCATCGGCGACTTGTATTCGAGCGTCAGGTTCTCGGATGCCGCCTGCATGTGCGGATCGCCGGTGCCGGCCCACCAGATGTCGGTCTTCGGGTTGCGGGCTTCCGCACGCACCTTGGCATAGGTTTCGCCGGAAGACAGGCGAACCATATTGACCTTGATGTCATGCGACTTCTCGAAGTCGCCCTTCATCTGCTCGCAGATGACGACATCGGCCGAGCAGATCAGGTTGAGTTCACCTGCCGCCTGTACCGATGCGGCGCTGAGTGCCGTGCCGGCAAAAAGCAATGTGGAAAGTATCGTCAGTCGCATGGTTATCCTCCTGTTAGCTTGCGTCTGAATGGTTGGGCAGTGCCAAAAACATGGCTCTGCCGGTCGCGGCACCTTGTGTTGCCACGCTGTCTTTTTTTGCGGTCTAGATTTGCTGACCCTACTGGGTGGGGTGAATCTCGTTGTCGAAGCGGCTTAACAATCGACTTCGCTCTTCGGGCTGGCCAAAGGTGGCGAAGTCGTAGTCCACCATCTTGATCATCGATATATCAGGCGCCGTCAGCGGCAAGGTCGCCTTGGCGTTGGATGGCACCTGATTCTGGCCCGCCTTGGCCCCGGTCTCCTGCCCTTCCGGGCTTAGCGCGAATTTGACGAAGGCCTGAGCCAGCGCATCGTGACGGCTGCCCTTGACGATGCTGACCGCCCCGATCTCGTAGCCGGTTCCCTCGCAAGGGGCGACGATCACCAGCGGGAAGCCTTCGATCTTCTGGGTCACCGCGTCGTGCATGAAGGAAATCCCGATCAGGACTTCGCCTCGCGCCGCAGCCTTTACGGGTGCTGCACCGACCTTGGTATAGCTCGTCACATTGCGGTTGAGCTTCACCATGAAACTGAAAGCCTCCTCCTCGCCGAAAAGCTGGACGAGGGTAGCGAGCATGGTGAAGGCCGTGCCGGAATAGTTCGGATTGCCAGTCTGGATGTGGCCGCGATAAATGTCCTTCGCCAGATCCTTCCAGCAGGTCGGGGCCGGCAGATTGTCTTTGGCAAGCAGCTCCGAATTATAGGCAAAGCCGAGCGCACCGGCATAAATCCCCGCCGATTTCGACCCGGACATCGCATAGAAGTTCTGTGCCCAGGGCAGCAAATCCTGCTGATGGGCGGGCTGGTATTCTTCCAGCAGGCCTTCCGAGCCTGCCTGCAAATGAGTGTCACCGGTGCCTCCCCACCAGACGTCGACAGTCGGATGGGATCGTTCGTCACGGATCTGATCGAGGATTTCGCCGGTACTCTTGCGAACCATTGAAATCTCGACACCCATCCGGGTTTCGAAAGCCCGCTGCATGGTCACGCACCAGGCCTCGTCGACGCCGCACAGGACGTTCAACTTGGTTTCGGCCATGCCATGCCCCGCGCCGCACAGCCATAAGGCCATGCTCGCCGCAAGTGCGGTCAATGCTCTCAACTGAGCCTCCCTGCTTGGAACCTCCCCGTTCCAATCTCCGCCAACAACATGTCACATCCTGTCCGCGCCGCAATCGAAGAATGGTTACCAATCTTTCACCGCACCGCCGAACAAGATTACAGTTATTACAATTATGACAGCAGAGATAACCAGCCAGCCTTTGAAGATCGCCGCCACCGTGCCTATGATGGCGGCGGGAGGAATACACAGTGCTTAATCAGAAGGTTCGCATTCTGATCGTCGAGGACGATCCGGATATGGCAGAGCTCATCTCAGACCTCGTCGAGGCCGAAGGCTGGCTGCCCACCTGCGCCCGGTCCGCCGAGGAGGCGGACGAAATCTTGGCGAAGGACAGGATGCAGCTTGTGCTCGTCGACCACAATCTGCCCGGCACCTCCGGCCGCGCCTTTGCCCAGAGGCTGCGCAGCCAGATCGACATCGGCATCGTCATGGTCACGGCCGCCGGCAGCGCCGCCGACCGGGTTCTCGGTCTGGAGACGGCCGCCGACGATTATGTGGTCAAACCCTTCGAACCAATCGAACTCACGGCACGGATCAAGGCCGTGCTGCGCCGGACGATCCCCTCGCTGAAGCAGGAAAAGGAGAGCGAGCGCGACCATGGCCGCGCAGCATTACATCTCAGCGACTGGGCAATCGACCTTGATGCGCGGCGGGCGGTTTGCCTCAGCGATCGCAGCAAAACGCTGACGACCGCCGAATTCGCGCTTCTGGAAATCCTGGCAGAAACGCCCAACCAGCCCGTCAGCCGCTCCCAGATCCTCGACAGGCTAGGCTCGGAAAGCGACCGTTACATCGATCGAAACGTCGACGTGCTGGTGTTGCGGCTCCGGCGCAAGATCGAGCGAAACCCCGATCTGCCACGTCACATCAAGACGCGGCGCGGCAGGGGTTATGTGCTGCACACCGACGAGGGCGAGCTTTCCCCGTGATCAGCCGCTCCTTCCTTTCCTCGATCGCCTTTCGCCTGCCCTTTGCGATCGTCTTCATCTGCATTCTCGTCTTCAGCCTTTCCGCCATCGCCATCTACGGCCTGCAGCGTGCTCGCGATGAAATGGCGGCTTACGGGCTGCAGGCCTTTTCGAGCCTTGCCAAGGCGTCGCTGGTTTCGCGGCAGGTCTCCGATCTCGTATCGAGCGCGCCTTTCCTGATGAATGCCGCCTCACCCTATCGCGTTTCCAGCGAAAGCCGGTCCGTAGTTCAGCAGGTCGACATCCTGCTCCAGATGACAGGGCCGGACAACGGTGACCGGGTCGCCCGCGGCTTCGCCAACGAGCGCATCGTCGAACTGCTCGAGCTGATCAGGACACAGACGCTGGACCTGGCAAAGGATGCCGATGCGGCACAGGGCCACAAGGCGGAAGCGGCAGCCGCGCTTGGCGAAATTGCCACCGGTCGCGGCATCGCCGATCCGGAACTACGCCGGCGGATGAACGGCATCGTGCAGGCCGCATCCGCATCTGACAGCCTCTTCCAGCTTGGCGAATTGCGCCGCCGCTACGTCGCGGAAACCACGGCGCGGCAGGAAGGTTATCCCGGCGAGCGGCTCCCCGCAGCCGAGATGCAACCCTATGAGCGGGTTTTCGAGGCCCAGAGCCGCTACCTTCTGGAGATGTTCGCGATCCGCGCCTCGGTATCCCGGCTTCACATCGTCTCGCGTGATCTCTCCCATGTCACGGAAACCCAGAGCGATGCGGTTGCCCGCAGTCTTAACGAGGACCTGATCTCGACCTCCGATGCTCTTAGCCGGCTATTGGTCATCGTCGCTCTCGCTTCGCTTCTGGTTCTCGTGATGGCGACATTCTCGATCCGGTCGGTGATGCGTGTCTCGCGCGGGATCGCGACGCTTTCCAACGGCATGAACGCACTTGCCAAGGGAGAGAAGGATGTCGGCCCGCCTTCCTATACCGGGTCTGGAGACTGAGCTGATCCGCCTGCTGGATGCCTTCCGTGCTTTCCATGACAGCGTGGATCGCGTCTCCCGCCTCCGGCGCACGGCGGAAGCGGCGGCCCGCACCATCCGCTCCACCTTCCGCAACATGAATGAGGGAATAGCGCTGTTCGATCCGACCGGCCGGCCGATCACCATGAACCGCCGGATCATCGAGCTTGTTGGGCGCTCCGGCTCCTCGCGAAAGCTGCAGCTTCGCCGTTTTGTCGAACCGATTCCGGAAATCGACCCGTCGCTGCTGCCTTTTAATAGCGAGCGCGGCGAACTGATCGACCGGGCTGTCGTGCGTCATCGCACCGAGGATCAGCGGGTGATCGAAGTGTCGATGTCGCGCCAGCCGGATGGCGGCATCGTGCTGCTTGCCCGCGATGTGACTGCTCTCGATCGACAGGAGGCGGAGGTCGCAAAAGCCCAGAGGCTGGACGGCATCATGCGCATGACCCATCAGGTCAGCCATGAGGTCGGCAACATGATCGGCATCATCACCGGCAGCCTTGGTCTGCTGGAGCGCGAAGCCGGTTTCAACGATCGTCAGAAACGGCATATCGCTCGTATCCGCAAGGCGGCAGATCGCGGCCGTTCCCTCGCCAGCAGCATGCTGACCATCGGCAGTCAGCAGCCGATCCATCCGAGTTGCATCAATGTCGCAAACCTGCTGCGCGGCATGGCGGATATCCTCGAGATTGCGGTTGGCCCGAAATGCCGGATCGGACTCGACCTCGACGAGGATCTTCCCTCGATAGCGCTCGACCCTGCGCTCCTCGAGCAATCCGTCCTCAACCTCTGCCTCAATGCCGCAGCGGCCATGCCCGAGGGTGGCCTGATTTCGATCAGGGCCACTTCCGAGAAGGATACACTTGTGATTGCCGTCACCGATGAGGGCATCGGCATGACGCCCGAGGCCGTCGACAAGGCGTTCGAGCCCTATTTCACCACCCGGCAAGAACATGGCGGCGCAGGCCTCGGCCTCGCAATGGTCTACGGCTTTGTCCGCCAAAGTGGTGGCGAAGCTCACATCGTCTCGAAGCCCGGCGAAGGCGCAACGGTGCAACTGACTTTTCCGATAGGCGCCGACCACGTCCAGATCCGATGATTTTGCGAAGGCCTTCCAGGGGGAGGAATTCGTCAATCAATTGAATTGTTAACCTCCGATCAACTCAGAATATTCACTGTCCGTTTCTTCCTGCTGGTTAGGATCACGCTATCCGAGTATGGGAAACAGTGTCGTCGTGAGAAATCAACCAAAAGCTGAAGCCAGTGATCCGCAAGTTTATCTGACCGCGCGTCTTGCGACCGCGCAGTCTCGTATCGAGAAAACCTTTCTCGAAGGCGGATCCGTGCTCGTTTCGGTCATGGACATCCTGAGCCAGCTCATCACTATATTGGACCGTATGACGGGTTCGATGGACGGCGACACCGCCGATGCCGCAGTGGCCAATATGCAAAAGACCATTGAGGACATGATCCGCCTGCCGGAAACCGAACAGGTGCGGCAAGCCGCCTTTGTTGAGATGAGTTCCCTCTGCAAATCCGCAAGCGGCCATGTCGATGATATCCGCGAGACGATCCGTTACCTGAAAACCTTTGCTGTCACGGTAAAAATCACCGGCGCAGGCATCGCTGAATTCTCCTCTTTTGCCGAAGAGATCCGCGAACGCATCCATTTCGGCGGTAACGAAGTCGGTAAATTCGCGCAGTATCTCGATCTCATGGACAAGCAGCTCGCAAGAGCCCGCGATGTTTCCGCCGTTATCGGTGCGGATTTTGAGGCGACGATCCCGGGTATTGTCGGTGGCCTGAAGACGAACTCCGGTCGCATTGGCGAACAGCATCGCGCCATGACGGCCATGGCAACCAAGGTGAAATCGGTCGCGCAGGGCGTGCAGGGCAAGATTGCAGCAACACTGTCGTCTCTCCAGATCGGTGACATCACCCGCCAGCGCGTCGAACATGTGCAGACGACGCTGGCGCTGTTCAACGACTATCTGAATTCCAAAGAGGCACAGGCTTTAAACGCCGCCGAAATGGATGCGCTTTACGACACCGTCTTCGAAATGGTCAGCGCCCAGATCGACGAGATGGCGACCACGTTCCAGCAGGATTGCCGCAAGATATTTGCAGGCATCTCAAGTTTTGCCGACGATGCCGCAACCATTCTTTCGCTGCGCGACACGCTGGTCGAAGACGCCGCCAATGATGGCGGCAGCGCGCTACAGCTGCTTGAAAAGGACATAGCCAAGGCTTGTGATCTCGCCGGGCGTGTTCAGGAAGGCATCGCGGATGCCAACGCCGTCGTCTCTTCCGTCACCGGTACCGCGCAGGACCTGTTGCACGGCATTGAAGTCCTGCGCTCGATCAAGACCGAAATCCACTACATGGCGCTCAACTCGAACCTGCGCTGCTCGAAACTGGGTGACGAAGGCCGGTCGGTCAATGTCGTCAGCGGCGAGCTGCGCGTCTTTGCCGACAAGCTGGAAAGCCCGGCGGAGTCGATCGTCTCCAATCTCCATCGTATCGAAAGCGCGATTGGAAACCTGATGACGGCCGAAAACCAGAGCGCCGGCGACCTCCGGGAACCGTTGAACGAAGCGCTGGAAGCCATAAGCCGCGCCAAGGATCAGATGGAAACCGGTCTTCAGGATCTTGCGACGGAAGGCCAGGCCGTTTTTAGCCGCATCAGCGCTGCCGTGATCAAGCTCGATTTCGAAAGCGAACTCGGCGACGTTCTGAACGAATGCCGGCAGGTGGCGAGCGATCTCACAAGCGGCGACGCCCCGGACATTTCCGCATTCGCGGAGAAAATCCAGCCGTTTTCGACGCAAATCTACAAGCTCTACACGATGGCGCAGGAGCGCGACGTGCATCTTCGCTATCTGCCGGTCGATCTTGCGCCCGCGCAGAAAGAACCGGCCTCCACCGCCGTCGAGGATGATGACGACCTGTTCGCAGACGCGCTTTTCTAGAGCATTTCCAGTAAAAGCGCGTAGCGTTTTACGTCCGGAAAATGAGTAAAAACAAAAAGATAAGTTTTCTGGCGTCAGGCCGCGTGCATCAGTTTGCCGAGGCTTTTCGTGCTGGAAGCTTCCAGGCGGCGGAGAACCTCGGTCGCGAAAGCTTCGGCGTTCTGCAAGGCTTTGTCGAGATTGCTGACATGGCCGGATTTCATCATATGCAGGCATCCGTCGAATTCGAACATGTCGCGGAAGGCCGAGCGTTCGAAAATGGGCGTATCGAGCACGCGCACGTTTCTGCGCGCCAGCAATTCCCGTGCCGCCAGAAGTGCACGGGTCGTGACCAGCGGGTTGACGCGGGTCAGCACAACCGAATGCTCGATCCGGATATTCGCCTTTTCATCGAGATAACGCAGCAGTTCCAGCACCTGCGCACCGCCCTGCGCATCCATGGTGCTGCCCTGAACGGGTATCAGCACATGATTGGAGAGACCGATCGCAGTCGCCAGCAAGGGTGATTGCGCGCCGGGCAGGTCGATGATCACATGGTCGAACGCGCGGCGGCTGTCGATGACATGCTGTTGCAGCGTCGCCGCCGTCACATAGGTGATGACTGAAAAATCGACCCGCGCATCGGCCTTTTCACGCCAGCGGGAAATCCAGCGCTGCGGATCGGTATCGATGACGCAAACCCGCGATCCGCGCCGCGCCAGTTCGGACGCCAACAGAAGAACCGCCGTGGTTTTTCCGGCACCGCCCTTGGTGTTCGCGAAGGTGATAACTGGCATGGCATGATCCGGAAAACTGGGCGGAGACGGTCATGCCTCGCGGAACGCACCTGTCGCATGGTGTTGCCGACATCATTGGTGAGTTTGGTTAATGCGGGGTAAAAATCGGGGCAGGCAGTCAGCGGCGGCGGTCCTCAGCCTGAATTTCCTGCGCGATCCTGTCGAGCGGCAGAACCTTGTCGACACCGCCATGGGCAATCGCTTCCTTCGGCATGCCGAAGACGACGGAGGACGCTTCGTCCTGCGCCACGGTGAAAGCTCCGGCCTGATGCATCTCCAGCATGCCGCGTGCGCCATCGTCGCCCATGCCCGTCATGATGATGCCCATGGCGTTGGCACCGGCAGCACGCGCGGAAGAACGAAACAGCACATCCACCGAGGGCCGGTGTCGCGAAACCAGCGGCCCGGAGCGGATCGAAACGCGATAACGGGCGCCCTGCCGTTCCAGCAGCATATGTTTGTCGCCCGGCGCAATCAGCACATGCCCGCGCAGCACCGGATCTCCGTCTTCGGCCTCCTTGATCTCGACGTCGCAGAGACTGTTCAGGCGTTTTGCGAAGGCGGCGGTAAATTTTTCCGGCATGTGCTGGACGATGACGATGCCGGGTGAATTGGCCGGCAGCTTCATCAGCATTGCGCGCAAAGCTTCGGTGCCGCCGGTGGATGCGCCGACACAGACCACCATTTCAGTCGTGCGTGCCATGGCCTTGCCCGAAGGCGGCGGCAATACGGCGTCAGCGGTCAGCTTGGCCTGCGGACCGCTTGCGGCAGCCGCGCGCAGTGCCGCCCGCGCATTACCGACACGGGCATGTGCCGCACTTTTGACGACCTCGCAGATGCGCGTGGCCTGCTCCGCCAGATGATCGGCGGCACCTATCCTCGGTTTGAGGATGATGTCGACTGCTCCCGCCTCCAGCGCCTGAAGCAGGGTTTCCGACCCGGCCTCGGTCAGCGACGAACACATGACCACAGGGATTGGTTTCTGCGACATGATCTTGCGCAGGAAGGTGATGCCGTCCATACGCGGCATTTCCACATCAAGCGTGATGACATCGGGAATTTCTTCCTGAATGCGCTTGGCCGCGACAAACGGATCGGCAGCGGCCCCGATCACCTCAATGCCGGGATCGCTTTCGAGAACCTCCGTCAGGGTCTGCCGGACGCTGGCGGAATCGTCGACGATGAGAACGCGGATTTTTTTCGACATGGCTCTCTGCCGCTATTGCTTCTTGAAAACGGTATTGGCGACCTGACGCAGGGGAAGGTCGATACCGGTTATCGTTTCGGAATGACCAATGAAAAGGTACCCGCCCGGCACCAGGCGCTTGCACAATTGGGTGAGCACATGCACCTGCGTTTTTTTGTCGAAATAGATCAGCACGTTACGGCAGAAGAGGAGATGCACGGCATCACCAATCTGGTAGTTCGGGTCCATCAGGTTAAGGCGGGCGAAACCGACCTTTGAACGCAGCCGCGGCACGATCCGGACCTCCCGGCGCCCGGCATCGACCGGCCGCATGACATATTTCCGCATCATTTCTGCCGGAACCGGCTCAAGCAGTTCGCGTGCATAAATGCCGCTGTGCGCTTTCCGAAGCACATCAGTGGAAAGGTCGGTGGCAAGGATGCTGAAGTTGTTGATGACCTGTTTCTCGGTCGCCTCGGCCAGCACCATCGCCATCGTGTAGGGTTCCGCACCCGTCGAACAGGCGGAACTCCAGGCACGGATGCGTCCGTGGCCTTCGCTGGCGAGCGCCGGCAACGCGAATTTCTCCATGTAGTCGAAATGGTTCGGCTCACGGAAAAAATCCGTCTTGTTGGTCGTCACCACGTCGATCAGATAGATTGCTTCCTCTTCCAGCCCGTCTTCGCGGAAAAGGAAATTGCAATATTGGCCGAAGGTGGCGTGGCCCGTGGCGCGAAGGCGCTTGCGCAGACGTCCTTCCAGCATGGTGCGCTTGCTGTCCGGCATCTTTATGCCGCTGTAATTATAGATGTATTCGGAGAGCAGCCGAAAATCCCGCTGGCTTAGGCCATCCTGCGAAGAACTGGAAGCAATGGAGGCATCCACGGAAACGGCCCTCCTCATGCGGCCTGAACCGGCTTGCCGCCCTGTCGGGCGATGGCGTTTTCCTCATTCGAGAAAAGCTTCGCAAGATCGATGATGACGACGAAATCGCCTTCGCGGCGAACGACGCCGGCGATGTAGTCGGAATTCCAGTGAACGCCGATATCGGGAGCGGTCTCCATCTGGTCACGGCGGAACGGCGTCACCTCGAAGACCTTGTCCGCCACCAGACCGATGGCGAGCGTGCGGGACGGGAACGGAATGTCCAGCACCAGCACGCGGGTATGCGGTGTCCGCACGCTGCGGCTCATTCCGAGCCGCAGCCGCAGATCGATGATGGGCACACCCTGGCCACGCACATCTCTCAGACCCAGCAGATATTCCGGGCTATGCGGAATCTTGAAAGTGTCCTCATGGTCGAGGATTTCACGGACGACCGCGACGGATACCGCAAAGACCTCCTCACCGAGGCTGAAAGTCACGAACTGGCCTTCTGAAGACGTGCTGGTCATGGTCAAGCGCTTTCCCTGAAGTGAGCGTCGTCGGCATCGGGACCGCCAATGGACATATCCAGTGCGAAGCCCTTGGCGCGTTTCTGCTGGGCGGCCACGGTGTGTGCAGGGGCAGGCTTGTGCGCCGTGGCCCGGACTGGAGCCGCTACGGTTTTGCGCGGCGCCGGTTTTTTCGCTGGTGCGGAAAAGTCCGCCGACCTGGCACCGGCACTGTCGACCTTGAAGAAGGCGATGCTGCTCTGCAGTTCTTCCGCCTGTGCGGCCAGCTCTTCCGAGGTCGCCGACATTTCTTCCGAAGCGCTGGCGTTCTGTTGCGTGACCTTGTCGAGCTGCTGGATCGCCTCGTTGATCTGGGAGGCGCCGATATCCTGTTCACGGCAGGCAGCGGAGATTTCGGCCACCAGTTCAGCGGTCTTGCGGATGTCCGGCACCAGACGGTTCAGCATCTCGCCCGCGTCAGCGGCGGCCTTGACGGTTTCACCCGACATGGCGCTGATCTCACCGGCTGCGGCCTGGCTGCGCTCGGCAAGCTTCCTGACTTCCGATGCCACGACGGCAAAGCCCTTGCCATGTTCCCCGGCACGCGCCGCTTCGACGGCGGCATTCAGCGCCAGAAGGTCGGTCTGGCGGGCAATTTCCTGCACGATCGAGATCTTCTCGGCGATGGTGCGCATTGCGACCACGGCACGGTTGACGGCTTCGCCGCTGGCTTCGGCATCCTTGGACGACTGACGCGCGATCTTTTCCGTCTGCGCGGCATTATCGGCATTCTGCTTGATGTTGGCCGCCATCTCTTCCATCGAGGCCGAGGCTTCTTCGGCAGACGACGCCTGCTCGGTTGCGCCCTGGCTCAGCTGTTCAGAGCTGGCCGACAGTTCCTGGCTACCGCCGGAGACGTTGTTGGCTGCGCTGAGCGAATCCGCCACGACACCACGCAGGCGTTCCACCATGATATTTACATGTTCGAGCAACTGGCCGATTTCGTCGCGGCTGGTGATTGCAGCCGTTTTCGTCAGGTCTCCCTCCGCCACGTCGCGAACAGCGACAATGGCGCGCGACAGGCCCTTGTTGATCGACAGGGAAAGCCAGATGGCGGAGACCAGCGAGATCACACCGGCCGCGCCTGCCAACGTTGCCAGAGTGTTGAAGATCACGTCATAAGCGGCGTTGCTTTCATCGTCGGCCTGCTTGATCGCGCCTTCCGTCAGGCCTGCCAAAGCCTGGGTCATGGCATCGAGCTTTTCGCCTGCGACCGTGCCTTCCGTCTGGTTGAGTTCGACGGCAGCTTCACGCTGGCCGGATCGCATCAACTGAATAACGCGATCCTGCAAAGGGACAAATTCGCCCCAGAAATTGCGGACTTCGCTCCATTTGGGCCGAAAATTCTCCGGCGCATTCTGCTCGCCCGCCGCAAGTGCGGTCAGGAAATTCTTGCGTTCCATTTCAATGGCGGCCAGCGCCTTCTGCATGCGCTCAGTGGAGGAGGAAAGGAGCATATCGCTTTCGGCAAGGCCCAGCCCGTCAAAAGCTGCAGCAAGATCGTTGGCGACGTCATCCTGCTGGATCGGGCCGGCGACCATACCGTCCTTGTAAGCATCGAGCTGGTTCAGGCCATAGACACCGAATGCGGCGCAGGCGATCATGAGGGACATGAGAAGCGCAAAAACAAGCGCCAATTTCAGTTTAATCGTAAATCGCATTCATCAAACTCCTGAGAGCATATTTCGAGGGACACTTGATCGATGCCAGACATGAACCGGCCGTGGTCGATCGGATGCGCGTCTCCTCCCGCAGATCTCAAATCCTGTCGTTCGTTCCGTCCCGGCAAAACCGGTCATCGCGGCTTTGCCGGGGCGGATAAATTCTCTGGGCTCAGGCGCTTTCGCGGAAATCCGCGTCGTCGGCATCGGGACCGCCCATGGACATATCCAGTGCGAAACCCTTGGCGCGGGCTTGCTGGGCGCTGACGGTATTGTCCGTCTGCGGTTTGCGAACCGGGGCCGGCTTCATCGCCGGACGTGCAGCCGCAGGCTTTGCGGCAGGCCGGTGCGCGGCCTGTGCAGGGCGCGACGAGAGGCCGGTGGCATCGACCTTGAAGAAGGCGATGCTGCTCTGCAACTCTTCCGCCTGTGCGGCCAGCTCTTCCGAGGTCGCCGACATTTCTTCCGAAGCGCCGGAATTCTGCTGCGTGACCTTGTCGAGCTGCTGGATCGCTTCGTTGATCTGGGAGGCACCGATATCCTGTTCACGGCAGGCGGCGGAGATTTCAGCCACTAGTTCGGCGGTCTTGCGGATGTCCGGCACCAGACGGTTCAACATGTCGCCCGCATCTGCGGCAGCCTTGACGGTTTCACCGGAGAGCGAGCTGATCTCGCTGGCTGCGGCCTGACTGCGTTCGGCAAGTTTGCGCACTTCCGATGCCACGACGGCAAAACCCTTGCCATGTTCCCCGGCACGAGCCGCTTCGACGGCGGCGTTCAGTGCCAGCAGATCGGTCTGGCGGGCAATTTCCTGCACGATGGAGATCTTCTCGGCGATGGTGCGCATTGCGACCACCGCACGGTTGACGGCTTCGCCGCTGGCCTCGGCATCCTTGGACGACTGACGTGCGATCTTTTCCGTCTGGGCGGCATTGTCGGCGTTCTGCTTGATGTTGGCAGCCATCTCTTCCATCGAGGCCGAGGCTTCTTCGGCAGACGACGCCTGCTCGGTCGCGCCCTGGCTCAGCTGTTCAGAGCTGGCCGACAGTTCCTGACTGCCGGAGGACACGTTATCGGAGGCGGAAAGCGCATCGGCAACAATGCCGCGCAGACGCTCGACCATCCGCTCCAGCGCAAGACCCAGAGTGTCCTTGTCGGACAGTGGTTTCGGCATGACGGTAAGATCGCCATCGGCAATCCGGTCGGCAATACCTGCCGTATTGCGCAGATTGCCCGTCATCACGTTGATACGTGCCACGAGATCCTTGATCTCGTCATTGGTCTTGATCTCTACATTCTGATCGAGATCGCCGATCGAAACCGCTTCCGCCACGGTCATGATCTTGCGCAATCCGCTGCTGATACCAAGCGCGATCCAGAACGCCGTCGCGAGTGCGATGAGCACGGCAATGACCGATGCGCCAATCAGCAGCGTACGGGTCCACTCATAATCGCTTGCCGCCGCCTGTTTCGACTCTTCGAGGCGATCGCGGTTCATCTTGACGCCTTCGTCCAGTTTCCCGGTCAGGGCATTGGCAGCCTCGCGGCCTTTGCCGGAGGAGAACGACGCAGCGAGCGACGTATTGCCCTGCGCAACCAGTTCACGAACATGGTCGTCACTGGCCTCGAAAGCCTTGGAGATGGCCTGGAGATCCGTCCAGAACGCACGCGTCTCGGTGCTGGCGGTCGCTGCCATCTCGTTCAGCATGGCCGTCAACTGGTCGCGGCTTTCGTTACCGGCCGCCTTGAAACGCTGGGTTTCCTCCGGCGTGGCGGCAAGGATGATGTTTTTCTGCGACCGGACGGTTGCCAGCGCCAGCGCGTTCATCTGGTGAACCTTGTCAAGGCGAACGACCGTGCCGTCGACCACGTCGTCCATCGCATCCTTGGCGAGACCGAGGCTGTAGATGCCGTAGCCGGCCGTTCCGGCAAGCATCAGGATCAGAAAGCCGAAGGCAACCGCCAGCTTCATCTTGATTGTAAATCGCATCTCAATGCTCCTTGGAAAGTTCGATGACGTTGCCGCGCGCGCTGGAAGAAATCGGTCCGGCCTCGCGATGCCCCGTGAAAATTGCTGTCAGATTGGGAAGAATGACGAACTCGCTGCCGCGTTTGATCAGGCAGTGGATATAATCCGCCCGCCACCGCATGCCGACACTCGGCGGCGGCTCGCTTGCTGCCCTGCTGAACGTCGTCACCTCATTGACCTTGTCGGTCCTGATGCCGATCAGTGCCGGCTCATCGTCGAACTGCAGTTCTATGACAACGATGCGGCTATCAATCGTCCGCTCAGTGGCGTCCATGCCGAAGGCGAGGCGGATATCAGCCAGTGGAATGACCTTGCCGCGGAAGTTGATAACGCTCGCCACGAAGGTTTTCGCACCGGGAACAGCGGTTTCCGGCAGGAGATCGAGAATTTCCCGCACCTTCGCCGCCTCTATGGCGAAGGTCTCGCCTGCGATGTTGAAGGTCAGCACCTCCACCGCGTCGGAAGCGCCCCAAAATTCGTCGGTCTGTTTCAAGAGAGACTGGTTCATCCCGCTGCCCGCAAGCGCGCCTCCTGCTGTTGCCCCGCTATCACCAGATGGGCGACATCGAGGATGAGGGCGACATTGCCGTCACCGAGGATGGTTGCACCGGAGAAGGTCGCGACGTCATGGTGCAGTTTCGACATGGCCTTGATGACGGTCTGGTGGTCGCCGATGATTTGGTCGACCACAAGCCCGACCCGTTCGGAGCCGGTGGAAATGACGACGATCTTCTGGAATTGATCGGGCTTCGTTCCGGTATTGAACAATTCGCGCAGGCGAATGAAGGGAACGAGGCTCTCGCGCAGTGAAATGAAGGACCGGCCCCGCGAGCGAATATCGTCGTCGGGCGACAGTTCGAGGCATTCCTCCACCGCCGGCAGCGGAATGACGTAACAACCATTGCCGACGCGCACGAGCAGGCCGTCGATGATCGCCAGCGTCAACGGGATCGCCAGTGAAACTTCCGAACCCGCGCCCGGCGTGCTGGTGACGCTGATCGTGCCGCGAAGGGCCTCGACACTCTTCTTCACCACATCCATGCCGACACCACGGCCGGAAAGACTGGTGACTTCCGAAGCCGTCGAAAAGCCCGGCTGGAAGATCATCTGCAGCAGTTCCTGATCGCTGACCTGTGCGTTCGGAGCCAGAAGACCGGAAGCCTCCGCTTTCGCCCGGACGCGCTGGCGATCGATGCCACGGCCATCATCGCGGATGGTAATCGTCACATCGCCACCCGACTGGCGGGCAATGAGGGTGATCCGTCCCGTCGCCGGTTTGCCGGCTGCCACACGCTCATCGCTTTTCTCAAGGCCATGATCGCAGGAGTTACGGACAAGGTGCACGAGGGGATCAGCCAGACGCTCGATCACGGCCTTGTCGACTTCCGTGCCCTCGCCCTCGGTTTCCAGCTCGATCTGCTTGCCGGTTTCCCGCGCCAGATCGTGGATCAGACGACGGAACCGACCAAAAAGCTGGGAGATCGGCACCATGCGCAATACCATCATCGTATCGCGAAGTTCTCCGGAAAGACGCTCGACATCCTCCGAAACCGAGCGCAGCAGAATATCGACGCTGCCGCCGGCCAGCTGCGAAAGGCGGGACTGGGCGATGACAAGTTCACCCACCCGGTCCATCAACTCGTCAAGGCGTTCAGCCGGCACCCGCACGTTTTCAGCCGTCTTGCCGCCCTTCGGGTCGGCTGCGATTTTTTTGACTTCCGGCAGAATTTCGGGAACGGGCGGTTGTTCTTCGACAACCGCTTCGATTGCACGGATATCGATCTCCATATCGTCCATCACGAAGATGAAGACATCGTCGATCGCCGATTGCGGCTGATCGGTCGTCAGCCGGACTGTCCAGCCAAGATGGAGGTCGCTCGGATTGAGGGCGTCGAGAGGTGGCACCTTCGAGGTGTCGGCGACGATCTCACAATCGCCAAGCTCGGCCAGCTCATCCAGAAGACCGAGCGGATTGGTTCCGTTCGCCATGGCGTTGACGGGCAGCCGGAACCGGATTTCCCATGTGGCGGCTTTCGGTTTTATCTTCTCTCTCGCGATATTCTGCGCAGGAATATGGGTCAGGACACCGCCATCGCCATGGGTGCCGACTGCGGCACGAAGCTTGGCAAGCAGCTGCTCGCCAACATCACCCTGCACGCCGTGCGGATTGTCGACCAGCGCCTGCATATGATCCTGCGCTTCGAGAACGGCTGCGACCAACTCGCTGGTTGCCGGGACCTCGCCCTTGCGCACCCGGTCGAAGGCGGTTTCGCAATGGTGGGTGAAGGCGGCAAGCGCCTCGAATCCGAACATTGCCCCGGACCCCTTCAATGTATGCAGTCCGCGGAAAACGGCGTCGATCTGATCCTGATCGGTCAAATCGTGAAGCAGATCCAGAAGGCCCCCCCTCGATTTGCTCGAAGAGTTCCGCCGCCTCCGTTCTGAAAACCTGAATAGGGTCCAGTGTCGTCATTTTCCGAGGACCTTTCTGACGATCTTGACCAGGTGTTCGGCATCGAAAGGCTTGGTCAACCAGCCGGTGGCGCCGGCGGCCTTGGCGCGCGCCTTCATGTCGGCATCGGATTCCGTGGTCAGAAAGATGATCGGAATGCCGGTATGGGCCGGCGATTGCCGAAGCGCCTCGATCATTTCGAGACCATTCATATTCGGCATGTTGAGATCAGTGACGATCAGGTCGAAATTCGCGCCCTTCGCCTTGGCAAGACCATCCTGCCCATCGACAGCCTCGGTAATCTGGTAACCTGCACCCGTGAGAGCGATCTTCGTCGTCATCCGGATGCTGGCGGAATCATCAACCGTTAAAATATGTGCGCTCACTTTATGTCCTTTCATGCAGCCAGAATTGGCGGGAGGCTGCATCCATCCGCGACAGGAAACCGCCCCGCCGCAATGTCTGCAAAACCTGACCGCCGGCCGGCTCTTTCAATGTTATCGTCTTGTTGTTCTGTGCTGCGAAATTGCGCGAGGCTTCCATGAGCTGCACGAAGCTCAGATCGGCATCCGCGTTTTCCGGCACCTCGACCACCAGCCTGTCGGTGTCTCGAAGATTGTCCAGAAGAAGACCATGCGCGGCGGCAATCGACCGGATGGAAAGTGCCTGCGGCAATTTCAGTGTTTCGTTCGTGGTTTCATCAGACATGGGGAACCTCCCGAACGGCTTCGATGTCCTTGCGGCCGTCCACCTTGATCGACTGTTCTTCCGGCTCGTCCGGCATTTCCAGGCTCGGTACTTCGATCTCCAGAACCTCATGACCCGTCATGAGCCTCTCGATCAGGGTCCATTGCCGTTGGAAAGCCGCGACGCAGGCGGGATCGAAATGGCTGCCGCTCTGCGCGATAACATGGGCGTACGCCTCTTCGGCCGACCACGCCTTCTTGTAGGGACGCTCGGAGCAGAGAGCCTCGAAGACATCGGCAATGGCGACGATACGGGCTTCCAGCGGAATGCGATCACCCGACAAGCCGTGCGGATATCCCGTTCCATCCCATTTTTCGTGATGGCCGCCAGCAATCGCCTCCGCTATGCGCAGCAGGTCGGATGATCCGTTTTCGAGAATTTGCACACCGATACCGACATGTTTTCGCATTTCGGTGATCTCGTCCGGTGTCAGACGACCCGGCTTCAGCAGCACGCTGTCGGAAATTCCGATCTTGCCGACATCGTGCAGCGGCGCGGCGAGATAGATCATGCGGCAATGCTCGTCATCGAGGCCGAGATCCTTCGCCATCAGCATGCTGATTTGCGCGACGCGGGAAATATGATCGCCGGTGTGGCCGTCGCGGAATTCGATGGCGCGCGCCAAGCGCCAGATGATTTCCTCTTCGCGGGCCGCCAGTTGCCGGGTGGCCTTGCGCACCTCATCCACCAGCCTGCTTGCCTGTCCGGCAAGATCGCACTGCGCCTTGCGCAAGGCGAGGAGATTGCGCACCCGCGCCTTCAGCTCCACGGGGTCGAAGGGCTTATGGATGAATTCCGTCACACCGGTCTCTATCGCTTCGATAAGGATAGGCCGGCCTCTTTCCGAGGTGATCATGATGACAGGCACATGCGAGAAATGCTCATATGCATTCAGTGCCTTGAGAAGCTGTATGCCATTATATTTCGGCATCGTATAATCGACCACAAGCAGATCGACGGCATTGTGGCGGCAGAATTCCAGCGCCTCCGTGGGATCGGTGAACTCCACAATGTTGCGCACATCCGAAAGCTCCCGGATCGTCGCATTTAAGGCAACAAGAATAGATTTGCTGTCATCGACCAATACGATTTGCACAAGTCCTCGCTATCATTGGATTGCGGGCGAATGGACGCGCGAACTCCTCCGCTTCACGGAGAGAATTCAACGGATCAGGAAACATTTTTTTGGGAAAAGACGACCGCGTCATGCGGTCAGGGGAATGAAGCGTCTGCGCGAAATTAGTGTGCGTAGACAACTTCTTATATGAATAAATTGACCAGATGTTGGTTAACAGTGACTTAAGTGTGACTTATCAATACTTATAATGAAGCGCCGGTAGCGCCCCATCCCACGGGAATGTGATCCGGTTTCGGAGCGGCTCGGTTCAGCCGGCAATCGCTCTATAAATGGAGGAAGTACCTGACTGTAAAAAGGGCGGCAAGCTAGTCGCCGCCGCCCCATACACGCATTTTTGTCAGGTCAACATTTCACGACCCACAACCATCAGAACATGCGGGGAATGACGTCCGTTTCTCCGCCCCTGTCAATCAGCCTGTGCTTCAGCGATCCGGCAACGTGAAGAGCGATACAGGCCAGCATCAGATAGGCGCCGTATTTGTGAAGCGCATCAAATACGGCAAAGGCCGCATCATTTTTAGGAAGCAGTTCCGGCAGGTGCTGGATAAAGAAAAAGGGAACGCCGTCGCTTTGCGAAAAACTGCTTGAAAGCGAATAGCCAAGCAAAGGCACGAGAAGTGTCAAGGTGATCAGCATCCAATGGACCGCATGCGAGAGCATTTTTTCCCATGGCGCGAGTGCCGGCGGTGTCGTGGGCATGATCTTCTTGTATCGCCAGCGAAGCGCAAGATGGACGAGCGCCAGCAACCAGACCAGAACACCGAATTGCTTGTGATTTGGGTAGAGAAACGAAGCCGTTGCCATGTCGCTCTCCGGCAGGCTCGTCATGTACCAGCCGGAGGCGATCAGACAGATGACCAGCAACGCCCGCAGCCAGTGCAGACAGCGAACAGGCAGGGGGTATTTTGCCACAAGACGTGTTTTTATCAGGCTGGACATGAAAACCTTCTCCAAGGCGAGTGTTTGGTTGGATCGCACGTTTCATCGGGCTGCTTGGGACAGCCTGATTTTTTGACGACCTCTCATGTTTCTGCACTGGCGTTTTTCAAGGTGAAGAACACCGCCAAGGCGAGAGTGCCGAGCAGGGTTGCGGCAGATGTGAGAAGCACGGCATGTGCGGTCGAGAAAGCGCTTTTGCCCGCGCCGATCAACGATGTGGCAAGATCGCCGGAAAGCTTTTCGGCCACCACATAGGTGTCGCCGATGGAGCGGATCGCCGCTTCCGCATACTCCGGCGCAACACCCTCCGGCACCGTCATCGAGGCGGCATATATTGCCGAAAGCGCCACACCAAAGAGCGTGATGCCAAGACCCGCGCCAAGCTCGTAACCCGTGGCTTCCAGAGAACCCGCAGCACCGCCTTTCTCAGCCTCGACAGCACCCATGATGGCAATCGACGAGGCGGTCAGTCCGATACTCAAGGAAAGGCCAAGCAAGGCCAGAAGTGCCGGAACGACCGTGCCCGGCTGGTGAAAATTCGATTGCGCCAGTGCCGCCAGCGAAAAGGCGGCAACGAGGAGCGAAAGACTTGCAACCACCCGCAGTCCGAACCGGTTCGAAAGAAAGCCCGCAACCGGGCCGCCCAGGGCCGCAGCCGCCATGATTGGCAGCATGAAAAGGCCGGCTTCGAGCGGAGACTTGTCGAGAACGAACTGCAATTCCTGCGCAAGCGTCAGTTCCACCCCGGCAAGGGCGCCGGCAGTGACGATGGCCATTGCGATGCCGGTAACGATCGCCGGGCGGGAGAACAGGGACAGGTCAAGCATCGGCTCTGCCGCCACAAGCTGGCTTCTGACGAAGATGAAGACGGCGGCAAACCCTGCGAATGCGGCACCGGCCGCGATCCAGAGCGGCTGCTTTTCGCCAAACCCGGATTTCACTGCGAAAACCAGAGCGACGATGCCGACGATAAGCAGCAGGGCCTGCTGGATCTGCCATTTTCCCGGCGCAACCGGCTCATTTTTCGGCAAAGCGAAGGCGATGATCGGGGCGATCAGAAGAACCACCGGAATGTTGATGAGGAAAACCGAACCCCACCAGAAATGCTCCAGCAAAGCGCCACCCACGAGCGGGCCGACGGCAGCACCCGCCGCTCCCACCGTTCCCCAGAGTCCCAGCGCCATGGCGCGTTCGCCCGGATCTTCGAATGTCCGACGGATAATTCCAAGCACGCAGGGCATGATCATCGAAGCGCCGAATGCGAGCAGGATACGCCCGGCAATCAGCATGGCCGGCGTGGTGGAAAAAGCCGCGACGATGGAGGCTGTGCCGAAGATCATCAGACCCGTCAACAGCACCTTTCGATGACCGATGCGGTCGGCGAGCGTGCCCATCGGCACAAGCAGGCCGGCCATCAGCAGCGAGTAGATATCGATGATCCAGAGCACCTCGGTGCTCGAAGCCTGCAATGCCAATGTCAGTGACGGCACGGCGATATGCAGGATCGTCATGTCGAGGACGACGGGCAAAAATGCGAGCATGACCGCAAAGAGGATCAGCCATCTCCGCTTGGAGCGCTCTGGAGGCTGGGTAATCTTGCTGTCGAAGGAGAGTGCCATTTTCTTAACCGATGTTCACGCTTGTGTTTCGGGATACGGAAAGCTGGCGCTGACCAATTTGTACGGCCTTGCGACAATCCAATTCCGCATCGCAGCAATTATCGGTTGGGCTTTGCGTTTTGATGGAGGAAATGTGGAGAATGTATGGAGTGGAATAAATTGCCACCCATCCCCGCATCGATGGTGGGTTCAAAAAAGAACCCGCCCCCCGCTAACTATGAGATTGGTTTTCCAAGCGATATCTCGAACATCGCGCCACCCTTCGCAGATGGACTGTAGCGGATCTCGCCGCCATGCGCCTCGACGACGGCGCGAACGACGGACAATCCGAGCCCGCTGCCCGCCGCCTCCTGGAGCCCCGACTGCACGCCTCGGGTAAAGGGTTCGAACGCTCTCGGAGCGATATCACTTGCAAGCCCCGGCCCTTCGTCCGAAACGCGAATGACGGCCCGTTGGCCTTCTTCGACAACCGCGATCTCGATGGCGCCCCGTACCGCGTACCGGCGCGCATTGGTTATCAGGGCCAGAAGCGCCTGACGGATTCGCAGCGCATCCGCCTGAACGACGATATCGGCCAGATCGAGCCTCAGTTCGAAACCATCCGCTTTCAATTCCGGCTCGACCAGAAGAGCCAGTTTTTGAATTTCGGCCTTTAGGGGAACCGGCTCGAGACGAAGATCGAGATGGCCGCTATCGGCAAGCGTGACGGTTCGGAGATCTTCCACCAGCCGCGCAAGGGAATCCACTTGAAGAACAAGGCCCTGCAACGAGTGTTCATCGGGTTCGAACACACCATCGATAATGCCCTGCAGCCGCCCTTTCAAAATCGTCAGCGGGGTGCGCAGTTCATGCGCGATCGTCGCATTCCACAGCGTCATATCCGCCGCCATGTCCTGCAGGCGTTGCGCCATGGCATTGAAATCCGCAACCAGATGTGCCGTTTCTCCAAGCGAACGGTCTCCGGGAAACGCGCGCGCGGACAGATCGCCGTCCTTGATGCGTCTGGCACTTTGGGCAAGCGATTCAAGAGGCTCGAGAATACGCTTCGCCAGTCTGACGGAGGCGACCGCCGCCCCGATGAGCGCAACGAAGATCAGGCCCGACAGGATGAGGAAATCCAGACCCGTCAACCAGTCATCGGATGTTTCCGACCAGGGGTGGAAATAGAAAATGATGCTGAAGGCGATGTAGGTCCCGAAGAAAACGACAAGCGCGGCAATCACCGTCACGGCCGACATGGCGAGCAGGATTTGTCGGCTCAGCCCCTGTCGCAGCATCACGGATCCACCGCCAGCCGGTAACCAATGCCGCGAATGCTCGCGAGCATGCCTTCGGCACCGGCCTGATCGAGCTTCTTGCGCAACTTGCTCAGATGGCTGTCCACCGTGCGGTCCAGCGCATCGGAACCGGGAAGACAGGCATCCACGAGTTCGCTGCGCGTAAACGCCTTGCTGGGTGTCCTTGCCAGATGCGCAAGCAGCCGGAACTCCGTCAGCGTCAGCATCAGCGGCCTCACATCGCCGTCTTTTTCAAGCCGTGCCTGATAGCTGTCCAGATCTATGGTGAGAGGGCCGACCCGGACAACCGCACCCGCATGGGCAAGGCCCGCCCGCCGCAGAACCGCCTTGGCCCGGGCGACGACTTCAATGGGATTGAAGGGTTTGACGATATAATCGTCCGCACCGATCCGCAGACCCTGAAGCCGGTCCATCTCCTTGTCGAGAGCGGTGATCATGATGGCGGGCGTGTTCCCGCGCCTGCGAACCTCGGCCAGAACTTCCCAGCCATCGAGACGCGGCATCGTCACATCGACAAGAACGATATCGGGTTTCAGTGAAAGGTGCAGTTCCAGTGCCACTTTGCCGTCGCGGGCGTGCACCGTGCGAAACCCCTCGCGGGTGAAATAGGCCTCGAGAATGCCGGCGATATTCACATCGTCCTCGGCGATCAAAACTAGTGCTGCCATGGTTATTTGAACTCCTTGGCCCATCAATGCCACCGAAAGCGACCGCCGTCGAGCATCGCACGCCCGCCTCCATCGGCCAGCAACACAACCTCCACAAAACCGAAACCTGACGCGCCTAAGGGCTGCGGCATAACAAGTCTCTCACGATTTTGGATGGTAAAAAATGCCCCTGCGACGCACATCTCACCGGTTGAAAATTGCTGTGCTCCTTTTTCCGGCCGTTTTTCTGTCCGCCTGCGGCGATGAGAAAGCCTCACGCCAGGCGGCTGCCACCGAACATACGGAAGCGGCTCGCGTCAGCGTATTGAATGTCCAACCCGCAAAAGTGGTCGTTTACGACGAATTGCCGGGACGTATTTCTGCCTACCGCACCGCCGAGATACGCGCACAGGTGAACGGCATCATCCAGAAGAAGCTGTTTCAGGAAGGAGCGTCGGTCGATGCGCGCACGCCGCTTTTCCAGATCGACCCGGCACCCTTTGCTGCCGACGCCGAGGCAAGTGCTGCGGTACTGGCGCGTGCCGAAGCCGAACTGCTGAACGCACAGATCAAGTTCGATCGTGCCGGACTTCTGTCGTCGCAGAAAATCCTGAGCGCGGAATCCTTTAACAATGCCACGGCGACACTCGCCCAGGCCAAGGCAAATGTCGCCGAAGCGAAGGCCAATCTGGCGCGGCGCAAGCTCGAATTGTCCTACGCCACGATCAGTAGCCCGATTGCGGGTGTAATCGGCCAGTCCTTCATGAGCGAAGGCGGCCTCGCATCGTCTTCGGCAACCGCGCCGCTGGCGGTCGTTCAGCAGATCGATCAGGTCTATGTTGACGTCCGGCAGTCATCGATGAGCAAGGAACTGCTCAGGGACATGGCCTCCGACGGCGGCGGCGAGAAGACCGAAGGGCTGCCGGTGAAAATCTTCTCCATCGCCGGCAAGCCATACGAGCAACCCGGAAAGCTATTGTTCTCCGATATTTCCGTCGATGCCGCCACCGGCAGCCTCGGCATCCGGATCCTTGTTCCCAATCCTGCCCAGCAATTACTGCCTGGCATGTATATCCGCGCCAAGGTGCCGCGCGCCATTTATTCCCAGGCGCTGATGGTGCCGCAGGAAGCGGTGCTTCGGGACCCATCGGGGCGACCGCAGCTTATCGTCTTAGGTGCCGATGGCACAGGCAACCGGCGCAACGTCGAAACCGGCGCTCTTGTCGATGGCCAATACATGGTGCTGCACGGCGTTTCCGCCGGTGAAACCATCGTCATCCTCGGACAAGACCGCGTGCAGCCCGGCGAGAAACTGCAAACGACGCCCTACCGCCCATCCGCCAACGACATAAAAAGCTAAGGAGCGGTCGACCATGCCACAGTTCTTTATCAACCGGCCCGTTTTTGCCTGGGTCATCGCCATTCTGATCGTCATAGCCGGGGTCATTTCGATCCCGCAGCTTCCCGTCTCGCGCTTTCCGGTAATCGCACCGCCGAGTGTTTCGATCTATGCGACCTATACCGGAGCGACGCCGCAAACCATCAACGACAGTGTCACCAGCCTGATCGAACGCGAGCTTTCGAGCGCAAAGAACATCCTCTATTTCGACTCCTCGGCCGACTCGTCCGGCAGCGCCAACATTACCGTCACGTTCAAGCCCGGCACCGATCCGGAGCTTGCGCAGGTCGACGTTCAAAACCGTCTGAAGGCAATCGAGCCGAGGTTGCCGGAGCAGGTGCGCCGTGCCGGCCTCACCGTGGAGGCGGCTTCCTCCGGATTTTTGATGATCGTCTCCTTGAAATCCACCAATGGTGGGCTCGATCCGCTCGCGCTTGACGATTATCTCGTGCGCAACATCTCGCCGGAACTGAAGCGCGTAGCCGGTGTCGGGCGCGTGCAATCCTTCGGCTCGGAAGCGGCGATGCGCGTATGGGTCGATCCGGTACGCCTTGTGTCCTATTCGATCTCGATGACTGAAGTCACACAGGCGATCCAGTCGCAGAACGTACAGGTGGCCCCCGGGCGACTGGGTGAAGCCCCTGCCCTTCCCGGCCAGAAAGTCAGCGTTCCCTTGAATGTTTACGGACAATTGCAGACGCCGGAGGAATTTGCGCAAGTCATTCTCCGCTCCAATCCCGACGGCTCGAAACTGACGCTCGGCGACGTCGCAAGGATCGAGATCGGATCGCAGACATCGAGCTTCTCGATCCTCGACGGTGGCAAGCCCGCAACGGCCGCGGCCATCCAGATGACGCCCGGAGCCAATGCGGTCAGCACCTCGAAAGGTGTGCGCGACCGACTGGCGGAACTGGCGACGACGATGCCTGCGGGTCTAGAATATGCGATTTCCTACGATACCGCGCCTTTCGTGAAAGTGTCGATCCAGAAGGTGGTGCAGACGCTCGCCGAAGCGATGGTTCTCGTCTTTCTCATCATGCTGCTGTTCCTCCAGAACATTCGCTACACCCTGATCCCGGCGATCGTCGCACCCATCGCGCTTCTCGGCACATTCGCGGTGATGCTGGCGATCGGTTATTCGATCAATGCCCTGACCATGTTCGGCATGGTGCTCGCAATCGGCATAATCGTGGATGACGCGATCGTGGTGGTCGAAAACGTCGAACGCATCATGGCGACGGAAGGTCTGTCACCGCGGGAGGCGACCAGGAAGGCGATGAGCGAAATCTCCGGCGCCGTCATCGGCATCACGCTTGTCCTCACCGCCGTGTTCCTGCCCATGGGCATGGCCAGCGGTTCGGTGGGCGCGATCTATCGGCAGTTCACGGTTTCGATGGCCGTGTCGATCCTGTTTTCCGCTTTCCTGGCGCTCAGCCTCACACCGGCGCTTTGCGCCACGCTGCTGAAACCGATCGCGGCGGATCACCACCAGCGCACCGGCTTCTTCGCTCGCTTCAATCGTGGTTTCGAGCGGCTTACCACCCGTTATGCCGGCTGGGTGGCGGTCCTCATTGGCAAGACCGGCCGGGTTATGGTGGTCTATGCCGCCATCGTCGCGGCGCTGGCCTATGGTTACAGCACTTTGCCAACGGCTTTCGTGCCGGAGGAGGATCAAGGCTCCTTCATGACGTCCTTCACATTGCCGGCCGAGGCGACGGCGGAGCGCACGCGTGCGGTCGTCAATCTGTTCGAAGAACATGTGAAGGAACGCCCTGACATCGAGAACAACCTGACCATCATGGGCTTCGGTTTTTCCGGTTCCGGTGCGAATACGGCCATGTCCTTCACTACGCTGAAGGACTGGGGCAAACGGTCCACGACCGTGGATGAAGAACTGACTGCCGCAACGACCGCCATGTCCGCCGCCGAAGAAGGGCAGGTCTTCAGCCTGAAACCGCCGGCAATCGACGAACTCGGCACGACGTCAGGCTTTGCGCTACGGTTGCAGGACCGAGCCAACCATGGCGCGGACGCGCTTCTTGCCGCTTCCGCGCAGCTGACGCAGCTGGCCGGTAAAAGCAGCCTTCTGAGCGATGTTCGCGTAGATGGTCTGCCGAGCGGGCCAAGCGTCACGCTGCTGATCGACCGGCAGAAGGCAAGCGCGCTCGGTGTTGCCTATTCCGCGATCAGCGACACGCTGGGCGGTGCGGTAGGCTCCACCTACATCAACGACTTTCCGCGTGCCGGACGCCTGCAACAGGTTATCGTGCAGGCCGAAGCCTATAGCCGCATGCAGGTGGATGACGTCTTGAGCCTTCATGTCAGAAACGACACCGGAAAAATGGTGCGGCTCTCGGAATTCGTCACGGCGGAATGGTCGACTATTCCTCTGCAGGTAACCCGCTACAACGGTTATCCCTCCATGAGCATTTCCGGATCGGCCGCCGCCGGTGTCTCGAGCGGCAAGGCGATGGAGGAGATGGAAAGCCTCGCCTCCCGGCTGCCCAAGGGCTTTGCCGTGGAATGGACCGGCCAGTCGTTGCAGGAGCGGCAATCCGGCGCGCAGGCGCCCTTGCTGATGGCGTTTTCCTTTCTGATCGTTTTCCTCGTGCTCGCAGCCTTATACGAAAGCTGGACCGTTCCGCTGTCCGTCATGCTGGTGGTGCCTCTGGGTATTCTGGGTGCGGTGATCGCCGTTCACCTCAGAGGTCTGGAAAACGACGTCTTTTTCAAAGTCGGGCTGATTACGCTGATAGGACTTTCAGCCAAGAACGCCGTATTGATCATCGAATTTGCGCGAAAACGGCAGGCGGAAGGGCTGAATTTGTCGGAAGCGGTGATCGAAGCCTCGCGGTTGCGCTTGCGCCCAATCGTCATGACGTCGCTTGCCTTTACCCTGGGCATCCTTCCGCTGGTGATCGCCAAGGGGGCCAGCTCCGAGACACAAAACGCCATCGGAACCGGCCTTTTCGGTGGAATGATTTCGGCAACCATTCTCGCCGTGCTTTTCGTTCCGGTCTTTTTCGTGATCGTCGCACGGCTTTGGCAAGGCAGGCAATCGGCAGAAACCCAGCCTGTGCCATAGTCCCGGATACCGCCGGGGCGCTGAATACAGCGGGCTTTGTCAGTTCGCCTGCATCAGCGCCACGGCGTCCGGACCCGCGGGAAAGCGGAGCTGTCCGGCGGTATCATGGACAGCGTTCCACACCGCCTCCGCAACATCGCTTTCCTTCGTCGTCAGGGTCGGTCTGGCAAAGCCCGCAAGAATTGGCTGCGCAAATTCGGCATAGTCGCCCGGAAGCAGTTGATCCAGCGGCAGGATGGCATTCGCCGTAAAACTCGTCGTCGGCGCATAACCGGGCTGGACCAGCTTCACGCGGATATCGAAATAGCCAAGTTCGTGCGCCAGCGAACCTGAAAAACCCTCGATCGCCTGTTTGCTGGCAGTATAGGCCGCTGCCAGCGGAAACGATCCGAGCGTGACACTGGACGTTACGTTGACGATGGTGCCGGATCGACGTTCACGCATCTGCGGGATAATCGCCTGCGTCATCGCCATAACGCCGAAGCTGTTGGTATCGAAAATCCTGCGGATCGCCGCCATCGGCGTGGCCTCGAACGCGCCGACCATGCCGATACCGGCATTGTTGACCAGCACATCCACCGGCCCGGCCGCTTCGATGAGGGCGGCGATACTCTGTTTGCTCGTCACATCGAGGGGCAACACACGCAACCTGTCTGTTTTGCCACCGAACAATGCAAAATCGGGGCGCCGCATCGTTGCGATGACATTCCACCCCTTGGAAAGAAAAAATTCGGCAACCGCTTTGCCATAACCCGATGAAGTACCGGTAATCAGGATCGTCTTCGACATCATCTGTCTCCTTGGTTTCATTAAGGAGAAGCATAGACAACGCCATCAAGACGATACATAATCAGAAATCCAGTAATAGTTATTGATCGTCCAGAATGGATCCACTCAGCGACATCATCACCCTCCTGCAGCCCAGTGCCGCCGTTTCAAAGCCGATTTCAGGCCGTGGTACTTGGGGTGTCCGATATCAGGCACACGACGCGCCGGGTTTCACCATCGTTCTTTCCGGAACAGCATGGGTCATCTTCGATGGCAGGGAGCCGTTGCAGCTAGCGCAAGGTGATTTCCTGCTGTTGCCGACAACACCCGCCTTCTCGCTTTGCAGCGAACCGGGTGTCGCATGCATCCCGGTCGAGCCGAGAAGCGAGGCAGTCAGGCATGGGGATCAGGAAGGCGAACCCTGCTTTACCGCACTCGGCGGCAGCTTTGCGTTCGAGCGGATCAACGCACCGCTTCTGCTCGGATTGCTGCCCGATCTCATCCACATCCCTGCATCGGCAGGGCGGGCATCACGGTTTGGGCGGCTGGTAGAATTATTGTCGGAGGAATGTATCGCCAACGAACCCGGCAAGGAACTGATTGTCCAGCGCATGCTGGAGGTGCTGCTGGTCGAAGCGTTGCGTTGGCGCAGCCTCGGCAATGAGCTAGCTCCAGCGGGGCTGTTGAACGGCATGCGCGAGCCGGGCATTGCCCGCGTGCTGAAAGCCATCCACGCCGACGTCCGCGCGAACTGGACCGTCGCCGACCTTGCCGGGATAGCCGGCATGTCGCGCTCGGCCTTTGCCGCGCGGTTCACTGAGATTTTGGGTTGTGCGCCGATAGAATATCTGGCCCGCTGGCGCATGGGTCTCGCCAAGGATGCGCTGGTGCGTGGGGCAAAGCCGTTGGACCGGATCGCGGACGAGATTGGCTACGAATCCGCCAGCGCCTTCAGCACCGCATTCCGCAAGCGGATCGGCATGGCACCGGGCAGCTTCGCCCGCAACCACGCGATGCCGGGGTAAGCATGCCCGGCAT
This sequence comes from Rhizobium sp. AN73, assembly GCF_030757975.1. Classification (NCBI taxonomy): domain Bacteria; kingdom Pseudomonadati; phylum Pseudomonadota; class Alphaproteobacteria; order Hyphomicrobiales; family Rhizobiaceae; genus Rhizobium; species Rhizobium sp. AN73. The sequence goes on along the minus strand of NZ_JARWME010000002.1, from coordinate 9,329 downwards.
CGAAGGTCGGTGCGGATCGGATGCTCACCTTACGCGGTAAGCGGAGCCAAGTTGGCCTCGATCCTGTCCCGGAAGGGCTCATACCGGTTCGGCAACTTGAGTGCCTCACCAAGATGCGCCGTATCCTCATCCCGGTCGAAACCGGGTTCGTTGGTTGCAATCTCGAACAGGATCCCGCCTGGGGTCTGGAAATAGATCGCCCAGAAATAATCGCGGTCGATGACCGGGGTTACCTGATAGCCGGTATCCATCAGCGCCTTGCGAACCTCGAGCTGCTTTTCGCGGTTTTCGACCGCAAAGGCGATATGATGAACCGAACCCGCTCCCTGACGCGCAAAAGGCGTCTTCGGCAAGGCGGCAAGATCGATCGTATCCGCACCGTTACCACCGGGAATGACGAAGCGCGTCACATCGCCCTCAACCTCGGCCCGCTCATAACCCATGAAACGCAGAAGTTCTTCGGTTGCGGCCGTATCGTGAAGATTAAAACGTGCGCCGGTGAAACCGCGAATGGCGTTGTCTTCGGCGATGCCTTCCGCCAGCCACGGAGCACGCGCATCATTACCCTTTTCGATCAGCGCAAGGCCGTCACCATCGGGGCCGATGAAGCGCAGGCGATTGGCGCCAAACACCGTATCGGCCTGAATGCCAGCAACGCCTTCTGCAATGAGACGGTCTTTCCAGAAACCAAGCGCGCCCTTCGGAATGGAAAACTGGGTCTCCCCAACCTCACCGACGCCGGGACGACCGGCCATCATATGCGCGAAGGGGAAGTAGGTCATGACCGTGCCCGGTGTACCCTGCTCGTCACCGTAATAAAGGTGATAGACGCCGGGCTCGTCAAAATTAACGGTCTTCTTCACCCGGCGCAGGCCGAGCGTCTCAGTGAAAAATCTGTTGTTCTGCCGTGCGTCCGACGCCATGGAGGTGACGTGGTGCAGGCCCTTGATATCCTTGATCATCGCCGGCGCCTTTCTTCATTCGTGTGTCCGTTTCGATGGAGAGAGATGTAACCCACTTGATTGCGCTACAGAATTGCAATATTTATCTCGAATGCATTGCGGATTTTGAAATAATAAGATGAACGACCATAAAGCTCTCAAAACGTTTCTGATGGCGGCCGAAAAGCGTAACTTCGCCCAGGTCGCCCGCGAACTGGGCATGACGGCGGCGGCCGTCACCCGGGCCATCGCCGCGCTTGAAGATGATCTTGGTGTACAGCTTTTTGTCCGCACCACCCGTCAGGTCTCGTTGACGACGGACGGTGCCGTCTTTGCCGCACAAATTCAGCCAGCCGTCGAGGCATTGGAAAGTGCCCGGCGCGATGTCCGGAATGCTCATAAGGCTGATCAGGGCCGGCTGAGGATCAGCGCTCCGACATGGCTCGGCAAGACGGTGCTACCGCCGATCCTCTCGGGTTTCCGGGAACTTTATCCGAAAATGTGCTTCGAGATTTCCCTGTCGGACGGCCTCGTCAACATAGTCGATGACGACTACGATCTGGCGATCCGCATTTCCTCGGCCCCTTCTGACAAGTTCACCATCTGGCGCAAGATCAGAGCCGTGCCGAGAATATTGGTGGCGGCACCCGGCAGCCGGTTCACCGGGATGCAGCATCCAAGCGAACTGACCCCGGACGATTGCCTTGCCTATAGCGGTGAAAGCAGACGGGAAAACTGGGTGCTTTCAGACGGCGGATCGAGCATCACCATCGCGGCCGGCCGTGCATTCAGCGCCAATAATGGCGAAGTCCTCGCCGATATGGCGGCGGATGGATCGGGTGTGGCCATGCTACCGGGGTTTCACATCGCCGGCCATCTCCGCAGCGGCCGCCTTGTTCATGTCCTGCGTGGCTGGTCGCCGCCGGAGCTTTGGCTGACGCTCTATTATCCGCCCTACCAGGCCCTGCCACCCCGCATCGCCACTTTCTCGAAATTCTTCGAGGACCAATTGTCGTCACACATGGCGACGCTGGAATAGACATTCACGGTCCTCACCGAATTGCCGAACCGTTATTCAAACAGCGTATCGACAGGCTCGATCTGCACGTCGGATGAAGAGCAGCGAAGTACACCCGTGAAATAGACGAGTTCAAATCGAACTCCTATGGATCAGGCTTGCCCATGACCACTAGCGGTACCGAAGAGGGAAGTTTCTGACTTGGTGACAGGATTCGATAAAATGAAAAAATTGCCTTACGCCGCGTGGATCGCGCTGATGACGGTCTCTGTCCCGCCGGCATTCGCCGGATCAGTCGATCATCATTGGTCGGAAGATCCGATGACCCACTGCAAATTTACCGCGCCGGCGTCCTTGACGAATGGACCCACTTTCTGGACGGGCACATGCGTTGACGGGAAGGCCACGGGTACCGGCATGTTGCGCCGCCGCGACGGTAACCGGGCCGGGCCGGCTTTCTTTGGCCAAATGAAGCATGGTCTTCCCCAGATCGGTGTCGTTGATCTTGGCGATGGATACCAGGTCGTTGCATTCAGCGATGACGGCGTTGACCGAACAGAGCTTGAGCCTCAGGCCCGAATTGACGCATTTCGAATAGCAGTCGAGGCCGCGCGGCAAGTGAGCGCCAAATATGCGACCGAAAAGAATACTGTGTCGTCGCAGCACTATGACGCGATTGCAAAAACGCTCGAGCTCCAGATCGAATGATTTGAGTTTGAGTAAAGTGCCTTGAGCCGCACCGGGTTTGCAGGAGCTTTCTTAAGGAGAAAGAAAGCTTGAAGAACTTTTGGGTCGCGTCTGCGAAGACCAAAACACAAAAAGGGCTCCGAGTTTCCTCGGAGCCCTTTGATAATCTGGTAATTTTGGTTGCGGGGGCAGGATTTGAACCTGCGGCCTTCAGGTTATGAGCCTGACGAGCTACCGGGCTGCTCCACCCCGCGTTACCAGCGTAAATCCCTATGGGATTTATCGCGACTGCATCACAGGGAAGCTGTGATGCATACTGCCGGAGCAAATTGCCGAAGGCGATTTGTCTCCTGTAAGGGACGCACGGGGCGTTTTCCTTATGTTTTCATGTTCCGCAATGCAAAAAGGCCGCTTATGGCGGCCCTTTGTATCGGCTGGGCCGAGGTATGTGAATGAGAAGATTTATTGTTGCGTTTTGCAGACCTGGCAGCGACCTACTCTCCCGCGTCTTGAGACGAAGTACCATTGGCGCTGGGGCGTTTCACGGCCGTGTTCGGAAAGGGAACGGGTGCAGCCGCCCCGCGATAACCACCAGGTCGGCAAAACGCAACGATTTCCATTTATGAGATGGAAACAGTTTTCGAGAAGCTGGGAAGCTTGCGCTTCATTTAATTTAACACGTCTTTCTGCGACCGATCCGTATTCCACCTTTGCTCAAGGATGAGCGTGGCAGCCATACAGACCAGAGGTCGTCGCGCCCTGTGGCGCGGCCCGTCCGGAGCGCTATGCGCGTCAGGACAGAACAGAACAGATGATGTTCATCATCGATGAACATATTCAATGGGAACGAAGAAGTCGATCGAGCTATTAGTAACGGTAAGCTTCACATGTTGCCATGCTTCCACACCCGTCCTATCAACGTGGTCGTCTTCCACGGCTCTGATAGGGAACACTCGTTTTCAGGTTGGTTTCCCGCTTAGATGCCTTCAGCGGTTATCCATTCCGTATATAGCTACTCTGCTATGCCCTTGGCAGGACAACAGATCCACCAGAGATACGTCCATCCCGGTCCTCTCGTACTAGGGACAGATCCTGTCAATATTCCTACACCCACGGCAGATAGGGACCGAACTGTCTCACGACGTTCTGAACCCAACTCACGTACCGCTTTAAATGGCGAACAGCCATACCCTTGGGACCTGCTCCAGCCCCAGGATGCGATGAGTCGACATCGAGGTGCCAAACAACCCCGTCGATATGGACTCTTGGGGGTCATCAGCCTGTTATCCCCGGCGTACCTTTTATCCGTTGAGCGATGGCCCTTCCACACGGGACCACCGGATCACTATGACCGACTTTCGTCTCTGCTCGACTTGTCAGTCTCGCAGTCAGGCGGGCTTATGCCATTGCACTCGACGACCGATTTCCGACCGGTCTGAGCCCACCATCGCGCGCCTCCGTTACTCTTTCGGAGGCGACCGCCCCAGTCAAACTACCCACCATACACTGTCCCGGATCCGGATAACGGACCGCGGTTAGACATCCACGAAGATAAGGGTGGTATTTCAAGGATGGCTCCACACGAACTGGCGTCCATGCTTCAAAGCCTACCACCTATCCTACACATGCCTTGGCGAATGCCAGTGTAAAGCTATAGTAAAGGTGCACGGGGTCTTTCCGTCTGACCGCAGGAACCCCGCATCTTCACGGGGAATTCAATTTCACTGAGTCTATGTTGGAGACAGCGGGGAAGTCGTTACGCCATTCGTGCAGGTCGGAACTTACCCGACAAGGAATTTCGCTACCTTAGGACCGTTATAGTTACGGCCGCCGTTTACTGGGGCTTCAGTTCAGAGCTTGCACCCCTCCCTTTAACCTTCCAGCACCGGGCAGGCGTCAGACCCTATACGTCGTATTGCTACTTCGCAGAGCCCTGTGTTTTTGATAAACAGTCGCTACCCCCTGGTCTGTGCCACCCCATCATACTTGCGTAAAATGGGGTCACGCTTCTTCCGAAGTTACGCGTGCAATTTGCCGAGTTCCTTCAACATAGTTCTCTCAAGCGCCTTGGTATACTCTACCTGACCACCTGTGTCGGTTTCGGGTACGGTCTATACGGTGGAGCTATTTCCTGGAACCTCTTCGCCGCACATTCAATCCAGTAAGAATGTACAACACACGAGATCCGTCACTACCACCAGGCCCACGAATATTAACGTGGTTCCCATCGACTACGCGTGTCCGCCTCGTCTTAGGGGCCGGCTAACCCTGCTCAGATTAACTTTAAGCAGGAACCCTTGGTCTTTCGGCGAGGGAGTCTCTCACTCCCTTTATCGTTACTCATGTCAACATTCGCACTTCCGATATCTCCAGGGCCCCTCACAGGTACCCCTTCACAGACTTACGGAACGCTCCGCTACCACATGCCTTACGGCATATCCTCAGCTTCGGTGCATGGCTTTAGCCCCGTTACATTTTCGGCGCAAAGACCCTTATTTAGACCAGTGAGCTGTTACGCTTTCTTTAAATGATGGCTGCTTCTAAGCCAACATCCTGGTTGTTTTGGGATCCTCACATCCTTTCCCACTTAGCCATGACTTGGGGACCTTAGCTGGAGGTCAGGGTTGTTGCCCTCTTCACGACGGACGTTAGCACCCGCCGTGTGTCTGCCGACTAGTACTCCTCGGTATTCGGAGTTTGGTTAGGATCAGTAAGACGGTGAGTCCCCATAGCCCATCCAGTGCTCTACCCCCGAGGGTATTCGGTCGACGCTCTACCTAAATAGATTTCGCGGAGAACCAGCTATTTCCGAGTTTGATTGGCCTTTCACCCCTAGCCACAAGTCATCCCAATCTATTGCAACAGATACGGGTTCGGCCCTCCAGTTGGTGTTACCCAACCTTCAGCCTGCTCATGGCTAGATCACTCGGTTTCGGGTCTAATGCAACTAACTAAATCGCCCTATTCAGACTCGCTTTCGCTGCGCCTACACCTACCGGCTTAAGCTTGCTAGTTACACTAAGTCGTTGACCCATTATACAAAAGGTACGCCGTCACCCTTGCGGGCTCCGACTGTTTGTAGGCATCCGGTTTCAGGTTCTATTTCACTCCCCTCGTCGGGGTGCTTTTCACCTTTCCCTCACGGTACTTGTTCGCTATCGGTCATGCACGAGTACTTAGGCTTGGAGAGTGGTCTCCCCATGTTCAGACAGGATTTCACGTGCCCCGCCCTACTCAAGGACAATGACTGTTCTACGCGTAAGGGGCTATCACCCTCTATGGCCGACTTTTCCAAATCGTTCCGCTTTATTCATCATTGCCACTGGCCTGGTCCGCGTTCGCTCGCCACTACTTACGGAGTCTCGGTTGATGTCCTTTCCTGCAGGTACTTAGATGTTTCAGTTCCCTGCGTTCGCTTCTTACCCCTATGTATTCGAAAGTAAGATACCTTATCACAATGCTTGGAAACCCAGGCCGTTCATAAAACAGACTGGATTTTCCAAGCATTTAAGGTGGGTTGCCCCATTCGGAGATCCATGGATCAAAGCTTATTCGCAGCTCCCCACGGCTTTTCGCAGCGTATCACGTCCTTCTTCGCCTGTGCATGCCAAGGCATCCACCAAATGCCCTTAATTCACTTCTTCGTTCTCATTGTCTATGCTCATCCATAGCCGTTCCGAAGGAACGGCAACCCGGTTACCTTTTACAACCAGGTCATTTCCTGATGACATCGACGTGTTCGATACAATCCCCATATGAAGGCACGCCGGTGCACTTCGAGGTCGTATCATTAAGACCAGCTTCTCGAGATATCATCCGGTGATGCGCGGTCAGGCAACACCAATCCAGCATCTTCATCAGATGAAGGCCTAAACCTTCAAACAACAAAAATGCCTCGGACAAGCTTTCCTTCCTACCTCCAATCCCTCCACCAATTCCGGCCGACTAAGCCATCACAAGGTTTCTCTGGGACTGGGCTCGGACGCCTTGGGCCTAAACCCAAAACACCTGGAAGCTTCCAGACATATCTTCTCTTCACAATGTATTCAGAACAGGCATCAGTTCTTGCGAACGATGCAAACTTTTATTTCTTCAAAAGGATAACGCTTCACGCCGATCAGTTCACCCATACAGGCCGCAAGGCCGTCGGCCATGATTGGCCGGCCTGTCTGGAGCGCAGCGG